>OY760143.1:0-2518691 GCA_963663245.1 Paludibacteraceae bacterium
ACCATTTTGCAGAATCTAACTTTTGTTTCACAAACATCACCGCATCTTTCATTTCTTTACTACGACCTTGTTTATTACTAGTATATTCTTTAAACATTTCTTGATATGAGCTGCTTACTCTTAATTCAGGAATGTTTTTATTGTTTAATGTTATAAATGGCTGACCATTATCAACTTCAAGAATAAAATCTGGAACAACATGCTCTCTATTTCTTTCTAACAAATTGCCCCAAGCATTACCTGGTTTTGGATTTAACTTAGTAATCTCAGAAACTGCACTTTTAAATAATTTTTCGCTAATACTAAGCTTCTTTATAATTCGTTCGTAATGTTTTTTTGTAAATTCTTCAAACAAATTCTTAATCATCTTAGTTGCTATTTCAACACTTTCTGTTTGTTTTCTTCTTATTATCTGCAACAATAAACATTCTTGTAAACTACGAGCACATACACCTGCAGGCTCAAAATCCTGAATAACCAAAATAAGCTCATTCATCTCTTCATCCTGCACTTCCAATCCTGCCTGAAAGACTAAATCATCTACCATAGATTCAACCTCACGTCTTAAATATCCTTCATCATCAATGTTTCCAATAATATATTCCGCTAACATTTGCTGTCTTTCAGATAGTTTACGAAGGCCCAACTGGTCTATTAAATACTCATGAAAAGTTATACCAATTGAAAATGGGATATCTTCTTTTCTATCATCTTTAGAAGAATTATTAACTTGAAGTTTATAGTCAGGAATATCATCATCTTGCATATATTCCTCTAAATCAATTTCTTCATTACTCCCTTCATCATTATCGACTTCATTCTCCATTTCTTCTGTCGATAAATCATCTGGACCTTCATCCAATGCAGGATTCTCCTCCATCTCTTGTCGAATTCTTTCTTCGAGTTCCAAGGTAGGGACTTCCAACAACTTAATCACCTGAATTTGTTGTGGTGATAATTTTTGCTGTAACCGCTGACTTAAACTTTGATTTAACATCTTATAAAAAACTAATAATGGAAGCTACTTCCACCTAAAAACTCTCTTAAAAGTGAGGTTGGAGGAACTTCTCTATCATATATTGGTAAAAAATACTTTAAAAATTTCAGTAAACGATGAGCCTCGGCATATTCTTCACTATTACTCGGAACTTCTGCTAATATAGGCTCAGCATATCGTTTCAATACTGCTAACTCAAATATCAATGCCGAATTAAACATCACATCTGAATTCTCTTGATATGGATATATCCATTTATCTTCTCCTTTTCGAACACTTGGCCAACGAGAAATAGTTTCTTGAGCACTATAACCTCTATATTTATAGTCTCTAATTATTCTTCTCAATAAACGATTATCACTTGTTGGTATCCAATTACGATCATCTAAAGCAATTGTTGTTAAAGCTGAAACATATACTTTAAACTTTTTGTTCTCTGGAATGGCTGGGGTAAGCTCTGGATTCAGTGCATGAATACCTTCCATCAACAAAATAGTGCCATCTTCTAATTTTAGTTTCTCTCCTTTAAATTGTCTTTTCCCCAATTCAAAATTGTAGGTAGGTACTTCAATTTCTTCTCCATTCAACAATTGTTTTAATTGTTTGTTGAAGAAATCTAAATCTAAAGCATATAAAGATTCAAAATCTAAATCCCCATTTTCATCTAAAGGAGTAGTCTCTCTATCAACAAAATAATTGTCAAGCGATAATACTATTGGAGTCATTCCTCCAACCATTAGCTGTATTGCTAGTCTTTTACTAAAAGTTGTTTTACCTGAAGAAGACGGCCCTGAGATTAAAATAAAACGAGGATGATCTTTTGAATTTGAGATTTGATCAGCAATTCCAGCTATTTTTTTCTCATGTAGGGCCTCTGCTATTTTAATTAATTCAAAGGCTTTCTTTTCCTTATTTGCTTGATTAAAGCTTCCCACATTATCAAAGCCCATAATTGTATTCCAAGTAATAAACTCATTAAAGACCTCGTGTAATTTGGGCTGGGCTACTACTTCCTCTAAAACACTTGAATTAGTTCTAGAAGGAATTTGAAGAAGCAGTCCGTCATAATAAAGCTGTATCTCAAAAATATTAAGATGACCAGTACTCGGCAACAAAGCGCCAATATAATAATCTACAAATCCATCTAATTCATAATACTCAACATATGAACGCGAAAGTGTTTCTAGAAGACAGACTTTGTCAGGCTGCTTGCTTTTTCTAAAAATTTCAACAACTTTATCGCCTTGTTCTTCATGTTTTAAAATTGGGAGATTTTGAGCAATAATAGCATCCATTTTAGCCTTAATTTGCTCAACATCTTTCAATTCAAGAGCTCGCCCAAAATCAACAATACTACAAAAATAACCTTTAGACAAAGGATGTTCTATATGTAAATGCGCTTGTGGATATAAGTCTTGAATTGCTTTAGCAAGCACAATAGCAAGTGTACGAACATACACACGCATTCCTGAAGAAGTTTTTTTATCAATAAACTCAATATCTTTAGGCTTGTAAACAGCAAAATTTAAATCTTCTGTCTTATTATTTACTCTTGCAGCAACATATTCATTTACTTTATCAGGCATTATATCCTCTAAAATCTCAAGAACGGTTGTCCCAATTGGATATTCCTTATAAAGGTTTTTAACTTTGCAATATATTGTTACTTTTTTGCTCATCTTATCTTTAGTGTGGTCTGTATTTTCTCTTTAAGCTTACCGTTAAATGTATTAGGCTTTAAAAATACATCAAATTTTGCTATGTTTTATGCCTATCACTAAGAAAATAGCTATAAATTTGCAAGTTCAAGAGAAATACTTAATTGTTATACTTTTATATTTCTGACTATAGAAAATAGCGTTTGTCAATTTTACTAAATATAAAACACTCCATAATTATGAAGCTTTTTGATGTATACCCCCTATTCGACATAAATATTGTAAAAGGAAAAGCTTGTCGAACATACGATGACCAAGGCAATGAATATTTAGATTTATACGGTGGTCATGCAGTAATATCTATTGGGCATACACATCCGTATTATGTTCAAAAACTGACAGGCCAGCTGGATTCTCTTTCTTTTTATTCTAATTCTGTAATAAATAAACTTCAGATAGAGCTTGCCGAAAAACTAGGAAAAATTTCTGGCTATGAAAATTACTCTTTATTCTTAACTAATTCAGGAGCAGAATCTAACGAAAATGCGCTAAAATTAGCTTCTTTTCATACCAATCGAAAAAAAGTATTAGCATTTAATCGCTCCTTTCATGGTCGTACATCAGCAGCTGTTCGCGTAACGGATAATGCTAAGATAGTAGCTCCAATTAATGAAGGAATAGATGTAGATTTTCATGCTTTAAATGACATTGATTCAGTAAAAAAGAACTTAGAAACAAAAAAATATTGCGCAGTTATTATTGAGGGAATTCAAGGCATTGGAGGAATTCATATTCCTGAGCCAAGCTTCTTACAAGAACTGCAAAAGCTCTGCAAAAAAACAGGGACCATCCTTATTTTAGACGAAATCCAATCTGGCTATGGTCGAAGCGGGAAATTCTTTGCACATCAACATGCTAATATTCAAGCTGATTTAATCACTACAGCTAAAGGAATGGGGAATGGTTTTCCTATTGGAGGCTTACTAATTAGTCCTGAATTTGAAGCTTCATATGGATTACTGGGAACTACATTTGGAGGAAACCATCTTGCTTGTGCTGCCGGAATTGCTGTGTTAGAAATCATAAAAGCTGAAAAATTAATTGATAATGCAAAGTCTGTAGGTGATTATTTAATAAAAAAACTGAACGAACTTTCTCAAATAAAAGAAATACGTGGGATGGGTTTAATGATAGGTATAGAGTTTGATTTTCCTGTAAAAGAATTACGCACAAAACTATTGAAGGAATATAAAATATTCACTGGTGTAAGTGGGAGTAATATCATCAGACTACTCCCTCCTCTTTGCTTAAGCAAAGAGGATGCTGATTTCTTTTTAGAAAAATTTAAGTTGTGTTTGTAATAATTATTGATTCTTCATCATAAACAAACAAACATCATTAACACAATCTTTTATTGGTGTAAATTTGAAGTTGAGAGCTTTCTTAATTTTCTCAGAAGAGTAATACGAGCGTCTTAAAACTACTTTTACTGTTCCTCTATCTATCAATGATCTACTTTTCAATAAAAATGCAAAAAATTCAATTAGAACTGCAATTGGATAAAGTAGAAGTTTTGTCCCTTTTATAAACGGACGACGTTTACCCAACTTATCTGCAATCATATTTAACAATTCTCTATTTGAAAGATTCTCACTAACTAAAGAAAATCGCTCAGCACTTATATTACTTTCTGTTAATTGTATCATAGCTTCACAAACATCTTGAACGCTTACATAGCCACTCCCTCCATTCGTATAAAAAGGCATGCCATTATTGGTAGATGAGAAAATTTTCATGCTATTATTTGATTCATCAGCTACTCCTAATATTACACCTGGATTTACAATAACCGCATTAAGTCCTTTTTTGATAATTTGCCAAACAACATCTTCGGATAAGTATTTAGTTTCTGCATAAACAGAATGTTTATCTGCATCGTTCCATGTAGAATTCTCCGAAACAAGTTCTCCTTTCTCTGGCTTCCCTAGTGCAGCAATAGAGCTCACAAAACAAAGCTTTTTTACATTGTTTTTTAAAGCAGAAAAAACAACATTCTGGGTCCCTCTAATATTTATGTCATGTACCCTTCTAGGCTTTTTTGAGAAAGATACTATTGCAGCACAATGATATACATAATCTATTCCTTCAGCAGCTCTTTCTAATGCTTCATAGCTCAGCACATCTCCCTCAAACCACTCAAAACAAGAAGAATAATTTTCAAGAGAATCATTATAAGAACGAAAAATAAGATTTATTTGACCTAAGCTACTATTATCTCTTTTAATAGCTCTCACATTATTCCCTTTTTGAAGTAAATGCCAGATTAAGTGGGCTCCTAACATTCCTGTGCCTCCTGTAACAAGTATTTTATCAGCTAATTCTTTCATATTAAGTTCCAAATATAAAACGAAAACTCAAAATACGGAAAGAAATCAGTATTTTTGCAAGATATTAATTAAGAAAATAAATTTATTTCATGTCAGAAGTTCAATCAATTACTGTGTACTGCGCCTCAAGTGCAAAGGTTAATCCCTTGTATTTAAAAGCAGCTTCAGAGTTGGGTGAAATATTAGACAAAGAAAACATCCACTGCATTTATGGTGCTGGACATATAGGACTAATGGGCTCTATTGCTGACAGCATACTAAAAATGAATGGCAAAATAACAGGTGTAATTCCTGAATTTATGGTTAATCAAGGCTGGAACCATAAAGGATTGAAGAATTTGATTGTTACTAAAAGCATGCATGAACGCAAAGCAAAAATGGCAGAGATTTCAGATGCTGCCATAGCTTTACCTGGAGGGTGTGGCACCTTAGATGAGCTAATGGAAATTATAACTTGGAAACAACTTTGTCTTTATCAAAAACCTATTGTAATTATAAATACAAATAATTATTTCGATCCCCTACTTAAGATGCTAGAAAAAGCTATTGATGAAAGATTTATGCACCCTGAAAACAGAAAACTTTGGGAAGTTATTAATTCTCCCAACGAACTTATGCCTGCAATAAAGAGAAGCATGTCAAATAATCAAAACAACTTAAATTCTGCTGTGGTTTAACACTATGTTACTATTACAAAATCCCATACCGTCAACGATAAATCATCTGCAACAAATTGCCGATTCATTAGCTATTCTACATAAGACTGACTCGATTAAAGAGGCCATAGGCGATTCAATTCTTGAAATTGCAAATACTACTACAGGATTCATAGGAACACCTTTGCCTGAAACCCTAAAAGCTAATCCTATTGTTACCATATCTTTGTTAGTGCTCTTTTTTCTTTTTGGCTACGTACTGAGTTTTGGTCAGAAAATGATCCTTGAAACAACGAAGGATTTTTTTCATTTAAAAGAAAGATCGAGCATTTTCATCGAGTCCACTAATTTATTACAAATAAAAATAAGCTTTGTAGTTATCTTTGTGGGGTCAATTGGCTTATTCCTATTCTCACTATACTTTCATGAAGACAATTCTTCTTCTTTACAAGAAAGACTTATATACTTAGCATTATTTTTCGCCATTGCTCTAACATTTCTATTCTTCAAAGTAATTATATTTAAACTATTATCCCATATATTCTTAGAACAGAACACCTCTAGTGTTTTTTTCAGAGGTTATTTTACTATTATTTTTGGATTAGGATTAACTATTTATCCTGTCGTAGTTGGGTTAATATACACACCAGAAAATTTCTTCACAACCTTCCTTTTTATAGGATTATTTCTCATTTTAATTTCATTTATATTAATATTATATAAAATAATTCAAATATTTTTAGTTAATTTTTATTCTTTATTTTATATAATATTGTATCTTTGTGCGTTAGAAATTTTGCCTGTTCTTATAGTGTTAAAAGCCCTATCATAACAGTTTTTATTGTCTCACATTCAAAAATACAGAACATTGAAAATCAAAAAAATTCTTATTTCTCAGCCAAAACCAGCCTCAGAGAAGTCTCCTTATTTTGACATTATTGAGAAATATGGGGTAAAAATTGATTTCAGACCCTTTATTAAAGTAGAGCCAGTTCCAGCAAAAGATTTCAGACAACAAAAAGTATCCATCTTAGATCATTCTGCTATTATTTTTACTGCTCGTACAGGAATTGATAATTTCTTTAGACTTTGTCAAGAAATGAGAATAACTGTTCCCGAAGATTTGAAATACTTCTGTATTTCAGAATCGATTGCTCTTTACTTGCAGAAATACATCCAATATCGTAAACGCAAAGTATTTTTTGGAGCTACAGGCAAACTTCCTGAATTAATAACTATAATGCTAAAACATAAAGAAGAAAAATACCTGCTAGCATGCACAGATATTCATAATGAAAAAATGACTGACCTGCTTGATGAGAATAATATTACATATGCCAAAGGCGTGATGTATCGAACCGTCAGCAATGATTTTAGACCAGACGAGGAATTTAATTATGACATGTTAGTTTTTTTCAGTCCTTCAGGAGTTAATTCTTTAATAAAAAACTTCCCTGACTTTAAACAAGAAGAAATTCAAATAGCATGTTTTGGAAAGACTACTGTTCAAGCAATGACAAATCACAACTTAAGACTTGATTTAGAAGTGCCTCAGCCAAAGTTCAGTTCAATGACAACAGCCTTAGATTCTCATATAAAAGACAATCACAAAAGCTATAAAAAATAGACATATTAACAAAAAGACATAGAAAACATCCCAAGGGTAAATAAACAATTATTACTTTTGGGATGTTTTCTTTTTACACAACACATATGACCGCATCAACTTCATTTAAGTTCACTAAAAACGAACGTCTTTGTGGAGACATAAAAATAAACACACTCTTTACTAAAGGAAAAGCATTTATTTCTTATCCTTTCAGAATAGTATATACTGAAGTTGAATACAACAACACATTAGCTCAAATTCTTATTAGTGTGCCAAAAAGACGTTTCAAAAAAGCCGTTAAAAGGATACGGCTAAAAAGACAAATCAGAGAAGCCTATCGGCTGAATAAGAGCTCATTAGAATCCTACTTAAAAGAGAAAGAAATTGCAATGCACATAGGATATACCTATATATCAAATGATGAGCTACCCTATAAAGAAATTGAAAAAGGAATAATTGACTCATTCAAAAAACTAAAAAAAGAACTGGGATGAAAAAACTATTAATCTATCCCTTGTTATTACTCATATTTATATATAAAAATATGATTTCGCCTATGATTCCTCGTTCATGTAGGTATACTCCAAGCTGTTCTCAATATGCCGTCGAAGCACTAAAAAAACACGGACCATTTAAAGGGTTCTGGCTTGCCTTAAAGCGAATCTCTAGCTGTCACCCTTGGGGTGGTCACGGCTATGATCCAGTGCCATGAACAGCTATATAAACATACATACCCATTCAGAAAATTCAAATACAATAGAAATTGTAAATTGCTCCCCAAGTGAAGTAATGACTTTTACCCAAAAGTCTAAAAAATATATTTCTATAGGTTTACATCCATGGCATATCAGCTCAAATTATAAAGATGAAATTGCAAAAATTATTTTACTAGCCAAGAACACACAAGTGATTGCCATTGGAGAAACAGGCTTAGATAAATTATGTGATACGAATTTTATCCTACAAAAAGAAATCTTTATTGCGCACGCAAGACTTGCTGAAGCATTACAAAAACCTTTAATTATTCACTGCGTAAAAGCACATGCAGAAATTATTCAGATAAAAAAAGAACTACAACCAACAACAGCATGGATATTACATGGTTTTAGAGGAAACAAAGCTCTAACAGAACAGTTGCTCTCTCATGATTTTTATTTTTCTTTTGGCAAAGGCTTAAAATATTTAGAAGATAGTGTAAAATCAATTCCTTTGGGGAAAATTTTCTTAGAAACTGACGACACGACAAATTCTATAGAAGAAGGCTACTGCCTACTTGGAGATATATTAAACAAAGATATATCAGGACTAATAGATAAAATAAACACTAACTTTAAATATGTATTTTTAAGAAAATAAAGATTAAATACACTTTTCAACAACAAGTGTTTGCATAGTAAAAAATCTTATCTATCTTTGCAAGCCCAAAAAGCAAGATAAAAAACAAACATTAAATAAAGACGGCAATGAAAAGAACATTTCAACCATCCAACAGGAAAAGAAAAAACAAACACGGTTTTCGTGAAAGAATGTCAAGTGCAAACGGTCGTAGAACATTAGCTAACCGTAGAGCAAAAGGCAGAGCGAAACTAAGTGTTTCATCAGAAGTTAAAGGGAAATAATTTATTTCCCTTTTTTTTATTTTACATATCCCAAGAGATAAATCTACCTTCAGTACTTTCTTCCATTTCTACCTTCACGCAACCTTCAGGCAATAAAGATTCAATTTTCTCAGGCCACTCAATAAAACAGTGAGCTCCACTATAAATATAATCCTCATATCCAAAATCAAATGCTTCCTCAAGAGAATTAATCCGGTAAAAATCGAAGTGAAAAAGTTGTTCTTTTTTTGCACCTAGATATTCATTTATTATTGCAAAAGTAGGACTATTAATTTCATCTTGCACTCCAAAAACATCGCATAAAGACTTAATAAAGGTTGTTTTACCAACTCCCATAGATCCATAAAATGCAAACACTCTATTTTCTCCCATTGCATTGTAAAATGCTTGAGCAACTTCATGCAATTGAGAAATTGATGTAATATTATATTTAGTCATAAGCTTGCACAAAGGTATAAAAAAGAAAATTTTTGATTGTTAGCTATTTACATTATTTTTGCAAACTCAAAAGAACTAATAAACAAATATATACTTATGGCTACAACAGCAGATATTAAAAATGGCATGTGTCTAGATATTGACGGACAGTTTTACTTTATTGTTGAATTTTTACATGTAAAACCAGGTAAAGGTCCAGCATTCGTACGCACGAAATTAAAAAATGTAATGACTGGTCGTGTAACAGACAAAACATTTAATTCAGGGATTCGTATAGAGGAAGTACGTATTGAAAGACGCCCACATCAATATTTATTTTTAGATGATATGGGATATAACTTCATGAACAATGAAACATTCGAGCAGATTCCAATCAAAAAAGAATTAATTAATGGCGTTGATTTTTTAAAAGAAGGAGACTCTATTGAAATTGTTTTTCATGCAGAATCAGAAACGCCTTTATATGCTGACCTTCCTGCTCACGTAGTATTAGAAATAACATATACTGAACCTGGAATAAAAGGAGACACTTCTACTAACTCTTTAAAACCAGCAACTGTAGAAACAGAAGCAACAGTAAGAGTTCCTTTATTTATTAATACAGGTGATAAAATTAAAATAGATACTCGTAACGGGTCGTATGTTGAAAGAGTAAAATAAATAGAACATTATATTTTTCAGAGGCTATCTAAAAAAGATAGCCTCTATTTGTAATATTAAATTTAATGGATAATCTACAAAAAAAGTTACTGGATGAAATATCCAAAACAGAGAAATTGATAGAAGAATACAGAGATATTACAAAGCCTATTTCTCCAGATTGTGCTATTGGCAGAATTTCTAGAATGGATGCTATTAATAATAAAAGTGTGACAGAAGCTGCATTGCGTCAAACAGAAAAGAAATTACAAGGCCTGCAACGTGTTCTATCCATGTACGGCACAGATAAATTTGGCAAGTGTATAAGATGTAAAGCTGAAATACCAATCGAAAGAATCCTTTTTCGTCCGGAGAGTCTACACTGTATTAACTGTGCGAAATAAATGAAAAACTGGTTACATTTTCTCAATAAGAACAAACGAATATTAAACTTTGGATTTTTATTTAGTTTTTTTTCGTTATTTGGTCAGACCTACTTTATTTCTTTCTTTAAGAAATCTTGGACTGAAGCATTTAATATTTCAGAACTCACCATTGGCTCAATATTTACAGTTGCAACCATAATTGCGGCAGCACTACTATCAATAACAGGAAAATACATAGACAGGCTACCCCTTAAAAAATATAGTTTAATTATACTGTCTACCCTTGTACTCTCAGCTATTCTTTTATCTCAAGCTTACTCAATAATTGTATTCTGCATAGGACTTTTATTGGTTAGGTGGTTAGGACAGGGCATGATGACACATACCTCATCTACAGCAACTGCAAAATATTTTAATAAAGACAAAGGAAAAGCACTTGGAATAACAGCACTTGGAAATACGTTTGCCCAATTTATTATCCCCTCTATTCTTCTATTTCTAATAATATCCGTAGGATGGAGATTCAGTTTAATATATACAGCCTTAGCTGCTGTAGTAATAGTTTTACCTTCTATCTTGCTTTTAAAAAACACAACTAGTAATGAAAGTACAACTAGTAATGAAATTGTGAAGAAAGATAATAGCTTTCTTAAAACAGCGAAATTTTGGATTATAGCACTAAATGCTGTAATGATTCCGTTTATATGTACGGTTATCTTTTTTTATCAATTCACACTAGGAGAAATAAATGGGTGGGATTATAAATGGGTAGCCTTTTCTTTTTCAATATATCCTATTTTTAGTGCAATTTCTTTACTGCTTTCAGGACACTTAATTGATCGTTTTTCTGGACTTAAACTGTTCCCTTTATATCTAACCCCAACCATTATTGCTTTAATATTAGTAGGGATAACTAATAACAAATATATATTACCAATTTTTTATGCTTTACTTGGCATTTCCTTTGGATTAGGAAACACTATTAAAACAGCTGTTCAAGTTGAAATATATGGGCAAAAAAACTTAGGAGAAATTGCTAGCTATTTCAGCACAATACTTGTTTTAAGCACTGCTCTTGGACCAGCAATATATGGCTTTTTCTTAGACCAAGAATACTCTACAAGCTCAATCATGTTTGGAACAGCCATATTTGTCTTAATTGTTGCCCTAATTAGTTTCAAAGTAAAAGAATAGCTTAATCCACAAGGCTTTCTTTAATTTTCTTTGTTAACGATTGATAAACTAATTCATACGAATGATCTATCCAGCCTTTTACTTTTTGCTCGTTAACACTACCATCCATTGCCACCTGATTCCAATGCTTCTTATTAAAATGCCAAGCAGGTTCAACAGCAGTATATTTCTCTCTTAAATCAATAGCTAACTCGGGGTTACACTTAATCGAAATAGAAGGGGCTCTATCTAAACCAACAAGCGCAAACATTTTACCTCCTACTTTAAATACTAGTGTTATATCATCAAAAGGGAAATGCTCAGTCACGTATGGTTTTGAGAGGCAATATTCTCTTAATGTTTCATGATTCATAATGCATTAATTAATTGGAGGCAAAAATGCATCTTCAATATGCTCTATCAAAAAGCCCCCTTGTTTATTCGGTAAAACCGAAATAATATCAAACCTTGTATCAATTAAACTATCAAAGGTAAAAATATAATCGTGTGTAGCCTTTACTATTCGTCTAATTTTTGCTGCTGTAATTGCATCTTTAGGATGTTCGAATGAATCTGTTGAACGAGACTTCACCTCTACAATGACAAGAACATTATCTTTCTTAGCAACAATATCAAGTTCATTTTTGCTTTTATCAGGCACCCAATTTGTATGGAGCACCTCATAACCATTTTTTTGAAGGTGCTTTCTAGCTAGCTCTTCCCCTTTTTTACCTAATTCATTGTGTTCTGCCATCTTCTAAGAAACTATTTGTAGGGAGTAAATATAATACTATATAGTACAATATTAAAAATTATAGATGAAGAATCTTATGTATCTACACTTACGAAAGAGATTAAATTAAAAAAAATAGCTATTTTTACCACATGCAAGAACGACATTTCAAACGCGAGAAGTATTTTGAAGAACAAATTTTCACCACAGAGAAATATGTAATACCATTTATTGGAGATGACTTTTTCAGCAAAAACAAATTAAACGTACTTGAAATCGGCTCTGGAGAAGGAGGTAATATGAAACCTTTTTTAGACAAAGGATACAAAGTTACCGGTGTAGAGTTAGAAGCTATTAAAAATGAATGGGCTACTGATTTCTTTTCCTACCACCCAAACAAAAATAACCTTACTCTTATTTGCGACGACATTTACAATTTCAAAAAAGAAGCTATTTACGACCTCATTATCATAAGAGATGTAGTTGAACACATTCATAACCAAGAACGTTTCATCCCATTTATTAAAGATCTGCTTTCAGAGAATGGACGCATCTTTTTTGCATTCCCCCCTTGGTATAATCCATTTGGTGGACATCAACAAGTATGTAAAAACAAACTATTATCCATTTTACCATTTTACCATATCCTTCCAAAATCTATTTATAAAAACATACTCAGACTTGGAAAAGAAACAGATGGGACGATTGAAGGTCTATTAGAAATAAAAGATACGGGAATTAGTATTGAACGTTTTAAAAAAATCGTTTCTGCAAGTAAATATAACATACTAAATGAAGCATATTTTCTTATCAATCCTAATTATAAAATTAAATTTGGACTAAAACCTCGTATAGCGTGGAAGATATTTTCCAAGATTCCTTATCTTCGTAACTTCTATATCACTAGTTACTATTGTGTGTTGACGAAATAATACCTCACATGAAAAAGAAAACGCCAACTGAACCGACAAAAAAACGCAATTCAACTCGTAAAAACCGTGTTGCAATTATGCTCAATGACGAAGAATTAAAAGCATTAAATCGGTTTATTGAAACGTACAATATTCAAAATAAATCACGCTTTGTTCGTGAAGCTTTGATGACAACAATTTTGAAAAAATTTGATGAAGATCACCCTACCTTATTTTAGGAAAAACATATGGTTAAAGTAACTAACATAAAAAAAAGCTTCGGAAATTTACAGGTCCTCAAAGGAGTTAACCTTGAAGTAAAACAAGGAGAAATTGTTTCTATTGTTGGCGCAAGTGGAGCAGGAAAAACTACATTACTCCAAATTATTGGCACATTGGATAAGGCTAATGCTGGAGAGGTAATAATTAACAGTACACAAACGAGCTCTCTAAATGGTAAGGAGTTATCAGTTTTTAGGAATAAAGAAATCGGTTTTATTTTCCAATTTCATCAACTACTACCTGAATTTACGGCCTTAGAAAATGTGATGATTCCTGCTTTAATAGGAAAAGCTAATACTAAAGAAGCTGAGAAAAAAGCAAAAGAATTACTTTCTTTTTTACAATTAGAAAACAGACTAACACACAAACCCAGTGAACTCTCTGGTGGGGAAAAACAACGTGTAGCTGTAGCTCGAGCTCTTATTAATAAACCATCTGTAATTTTAGCTGATGAGCCTTCTGGAAGTTTAGACACGCAAAACAAGGAAGAACTTCATCGTTTGTTTTTTGAATTGCGCGACAAGCTAAACCAAACTATCATTATTGTAACACATGATAAACAACTTGCTTCATTATCTGATAGAATAATTGAAATGAAAGATGGTTTGATTATCTAACAATATTGCATCAAACCATGATGTTATTTTTACATGATAGACTTAGAAAAACTACAGCAACAAGCCAAACTCGCACAGCCCTCTTCTAAAGAGTTTTATAAAAAAAACAAAAAGCGACTTGCTTCCATGGACTTGATAGTGCATGATTTACATCATCGTATTTCCGAAGCAACTGACTGCTTAAGCTGTGCAAATTGTTGTCGTTCATTAGGCCCTCGCATAACAGACAAAGACATTGAGAAGTTAGCTAAAACTCTAAGACTTAAACCACATAAAATAGTAGAAGAATATTTACGAAAAGATGAAGATGATGACTATGTGTTTAAAACAATGCCATGTCCTTTTTTGATGCCTGACAATTATTGTATGATTTACGACTCCAGACCAAAAGCATGTAGAGAATATCCACATACTGACCGAAAAAAGTTTTTTCAGATTTTTGAACTCTCGATAAAAAACACATCTACTTGCCCTATCGTATATGAGGTAATTGAAGGACTAAAAAAGAAATAGCTATGCAATTAAAAGGAATCTATTCTAACAAACCATTTTGGGTTAAATGCTTTATTTTAGCCTCTTTGAACTTTTTTGGATTAATATTATGGATAAACATTGCATGGATAACAGGGGTAGATAATAATGAAATTAATTCTTTTAGAATATCTCAATTATTATTCTCTTTATTTGGACTAATCATGCCAGCATTAGTATCTGCACATCTCTTTAAAGTCGAGGATACAAATTACCTACAAACAAATAAAGTTCCAACAAGTTTTATTATTCTATTAGCAATATTTGCAGTTATTATTATACAGCCATTTGTAAATCTAATTACAGTTTGGAATGAACAAATTACATTCCCAGAAACATTATTTGCTCTCGAATCCAAACTTAGAGAAATGGAAGAACTAGCAACTAATCTGACAATGCAATTCTTAGAAAATTCTTCAATAAATAACCTATTTATTAACCTATTTCTTTTAGCTCTGCTTCCAGCAATATCAGAAGAGCTCTTCTTTAGAGCAACTTTACAAAAGGTTATTGGAGAGAAACTTGGACATCACATGGCTATTTGGTTTGTTGCTATTATTTTCAGCGCCTATCATTTACAGTTTTTCGGATTCTTCCCACGAATAATATTAGGCGCTTTTCTAGGGTATCTATTTTTATGGAGCAAATCAATATATTTACCTATGATTGCACATTTCATTAACAATGCAACGCTCATTGTCTTTTATTTTTTGCATGCAAGAAAAATTATAAACTTTGATATTGACTCTATTGGAGTCGCTGATCAATGGTGGTTAAGTGTAATAAGTATTGCCTGCTTAACACCTATTCTTTACTTGATGAATAGAAAATATCTTGATTCAAAAACTGATAGCAGCTTAAATTTATAAAATTCCTTCCCTGCTAGCACACATTTGCTCAAAAAAATTGTATTTTTGTCAGTTTCGTATATAAATTGATAATAAGATTATTAAGCCTTGAAAAGAGCAATTTCCAACATATTATTCATTTCCCTGCTAGCAATCATTTTCTGGGGTTGCTCAAACACTAAAAATACATGGTTCTCTAGAAACATGCAGGCATTAAATACAGAATATAATGTGCTATTTAATGCTATACAAAGCTACGAAGAAGGCATAAATATTATCAATAAAGCCCACACCGACGATTATTCAAAACTCATCCCTTTATATCCAATAAGTGTTCACACCAATGCTTCAGTTGCTGAACCACAAATGGATAGAGCTATAGAAAAAGTTGACAAAGCTATTAAAACTCACTCTATTCGGAAGAAACCTAAAAAGGATCCAGATAGGATGAAAGATCCTAAATACAAAGCTTTCCTAGATCAAGAAGAATATAATTATAGAATTGATGAAACTTGGATTCTTTTAGGGCAAGCGCAATTTCACAAAGCAGACTTTCTTGCAGCCGTTGGAACTTTCACATACATTATCAACCATTTCTCGTGGAACAAAGAATGTGTCTCTGAAGCCCGCATATGGCTAGCTAAAAGTTACATTGAAATGGATTGGCTTTATGATGCTGAAGATATTCTAATAAAGGCAAACAAAGATCAAGTACCTACAAAATTAAGCGGCTTATATTCCGCTGCAAGTAGTGATTTATTACTAAGATATAAAAAATATGAAGAGGCTATCCCTTTATTAAAGATTGCAGCTAAACAAGAAAAAAAGAAAAACCAAAAAACACGATTTTACTATGTATTGGCCCAGTTATATCGTTTGCTTGATAATGAAGTAATGGCCAAAACATATTTTTCAAAAGTTATAAAATCAAATCCTCCAAGCGAGATGGAGTTTAATGCTCGCATAAGTCGTGCTGAAGCAGAAACTGAACAACCAGAGGAGGCTATCCGTTTTCTACAAAAAATGTTGAAAAACAGCAAATACTCTAGCCACAAAGAAATGGTGTATTTCACTATTGGAAACATATATAAAAAACAAGAAAATTACGAAGAAGCTACAAATAACTACAAACTTGCTATAGAAGAAAGCGACAACAACATTGTAAACAAAGTACAAATACTAATCGCTTTAGCTGACTTATATTATGATTTAAGCAACTACTTAGAAGCTCAACCAATCTACAATGAGGCTTCAACTATAATGCCCTTAGACAACATAGAGTACGAAAGAGTTCGCTCTAGAAGCGAAATGCTTGACAAGTTAAACCAACAACATCAAGTAGTAGTGCTACAAGACAGCCTACAAGACCTTTCTCGATTATCTGATAAAGATAAAATCACTGCTATTGAAAATCTAATAAAGAACTTACAAAAAAAAGAAAAATTCTTAAAAGAAAAGCTTTTAGCTGAAACAACAGCACAAAATGAATCCTTCCTTTCTGGAGATGGAGGCATGGCTCTTCCAGGAGAACAATTAAACTTTAAAGGTAATGCAGATTGGTATTTCTATAACAACATGCTAAAACAAAGTGGAAAAACAGATTTCCAAAGAAAATGGGGTGCTCGAAAACTAGAAGATAATTGGCGCAGAAAAAACAAGTCTGTGTTTGGGAATAGCGATGACGACCAGAAATTCTCCAGCAGTGGAAACACCTCTCCATCTACAACACCTCAAGAAGAAGATAACTATATTGGAAAATCATTAGTAAATACAAATGTTGATTTTTACTTAAAACAAATTCCTTCATCAAACAATGAAATTGCAACTTCAAACAAACTAATTGCAGATGCATTATACACTGTTGGCATGATGTATAAAGAAGATATTGGAGACATTAAGAAAGCAAAAGAAACCTTTGATGAACTAGAAAGAAGATTTCCAAAAGATGAACGACTTGCCGATGTTTATTACAATCTATACCAAATGAACATGAAGGCAGATGACACCTCAAATGCTGAATTCTACCGAAATCAAATAATCAAAAAATTTCCTGAAAGTGCGTATGCAATAATGTTCTCTAGACCTGATTATGCTAAAAGATTGGCAGAACTAAAATCTACTGTCGACTCAATATATCAAGCAACTTATTTTGCATATCTTGAAGATGACTTTGAAACTGTAGACAAAAATAATCAGTTAATAAAAGAGGAGTATCCCCTATCAGATCTAATGCCTAAATTCATATTCTTAAATGCATTATCAAAAGGGAAATCAAGAGAAACAGATTTATTTATTGAAGCCCTCGAGTCAATAATATCTGAATATCCTCAGAGTGAGGTTAGTTCAATGGCAAAAGATATTCTAGCATTAACAAACCAAGGATATGAAGCTCAAGCAGGAGGATCTCACAACTCAATCCTAAGTCGTAGAGATAGTATGTGTTTATGTCAAGATCAGGTTGCAGACACCCTAGTTTTTGAGAACAATCCCAAAGACAAATATCTACTTATAGTTGAAGCTCCAAAAAAGACTTCTTTTAATCAACTTCAATATGATGTAGCTATTTATAATTTCTCTGGATTTATGATAAAAGATTTTGATTTGGCTATAAAAAGATTACTTACTTCAAATCTATTTGTAATTTCTTCTTTTGATGGATATCAAGAAGCCCTTTGGTATAAAAATGGCTTGTATAATGACACACATGTGCGTGATTTTATACTACTTAACGATTGTGATTTCATTATCATTTCAGCAACAAATTTTGATTTAATTAAAAAAGGAAGGTCCTTAAAAGAATACCAAGAATTCTATGAATCTAATATAATTAAAAAGAAACAGAAAGAAAATCTTGACTTAAAAGACGAACTTATACCTACTCCATCAGAAGAAGAACTACAATCAAATGACTCAGTTACTATAATTGACATTGACAAGCTGGAGTATGTCCCAGTGAAAAGAAATAAAGCATTTGAAAAACCAATTACCAAGAAAGACTCTATTAAAGAACCAGTTATTAAAGAGAAAATAGTTGCTAAAAAAACGACTCCGCCAAAAACAGAAGCAAAGAAAGTTGCTCAAGTAAAAAAAATAACTGAACCAACTATCAAAAAAGAGAAAGAAATTAAGCCTAAAAAAGTTGTAGCTAAAAAAGAAACTAAAACACTCCCTGAAAAAGCTGAAAAGCCAATTGTAGTCAAGAAAGAAATTATAGTTTCTTCAAAACCAAAAGAAACAAAACTGACTCCAGTAAATTACGTATACAAATCATTCTCGACTCATTACTATGGAATTTTAGTACAGAATGGAAGTTTTGATTTCAATGAAATAAAAGAAGCCTTTAATAGGCATAATGAATCAAATTATCCAATAGCTAACTATAAAATATCAATAAAAAATATTGGCACACAGAAACTAATACTTATTGGCAATTTTCCTACTACAAACTCGGCCAAGACTTATCTTTTCCGAACTAATAGAAACAGAGAGTTGTTTGAATCATTAAAAGACACGGAATTTAGAAAAATAATTATTTCTGTAAACAATTTAGAAAAACTTATTAAATCTGAAAATATTACCAACTACCTTGAGTTTAATCGAAACTCTAACATGAAATAAACACAAGAAGATGAAAATACTTTGGACAGACGACGAAATTGATTTACTAAGAGCACATATCATTTTCTTAGAAGGGAAGGGATATGAAGTTGTTACAGCAACAAATGGGCAGGATGCTATCGAATTATGCCGAGAAAATAATTTTGACATTATCTTCCTTGATGAAAACATGCCTGGGCTTAATGGCTTACAAACACTTCAACACATTAAGGTTATAAATACCAATATTCCTGTGGTAATGATAACCAAAAATGAAGAGGAAAATATAATGGATATGGCAATTGGAAGTAAAATTGCGGACTATCTTATTAAACCAGTAAACCCCAATCAAATTCTTCTTATTATAAAAAAACACGTCCATAAAAAAGACATTATATCTGAACAGATAACCTCAAACTACAGATCTGAGTTTACCAAAATTGGAATGGAAATTAATGACTGTAGAAACTACAATGACTGGGGAGATCTCTATAAAAAGCTAGTTTACTGGGAATTGGAACTTGCCTCATCTGAGAATGAAATGCGAGACCTATTGCAAATGCAAAAAGTAGAAGCCAATAATGCTTTCTCAAAATTCATTAAAAAAAGTTATGAATCTTGGTTTGACGACGATGCTAAGAAACCATTAATGAGTCCCGACCTCTTTAAAAAGAAAGTATTCCCTCTATTAGATAATGGTGAAAAAGTATTTATGATTGTTATTGATAATTTTCGATATGACCAATGGATTATTATCAAAGAACTACTAAATGAATATTTTATCTTCACGGAAGAAGAGCCATATTATAGTATACTCCCAACTGCGACTCAATACGCAAGAAATGCAATTTTTAGTGGATTAATGCCTTTACAAATTGAACAAATGTATCCTAATTTATGGGTTGATGAAGACTCTGATGATGGAAAAAACATGAAAGAAGAAGAGCTTGTTCAAACACAACTTGATCGATTCAGAAAAAATTATTCGTTCTCTTACCATAAAGTTAACGATTCTCAATTTGGAGAAAAACTAATTGACAAGCTACCTACGTTAATGAATAATGATTTAAATGTATGTGTATTAAATTTTATTGATATGCTTTCTCATGCTAAAACAGACTCCAAAATGATGCGTGAATTAGTCCAAGATGAATCGGCCTATAGATCCTTAACGTTATCATGGTTTAAACACACTTCAACCCTAGGGTTATTTAAAGCTCTCGCCGCAAATAAAATAAAAGTTGTACTTACAACCGATCATGGCACTAAAAGAGTAGATAATGCTTTAAAAGTTGTGGGAGATAAAGGAACAAATGATAATTTACGTTACAAAGTAGGGAAAAACTTAGGATATAATAAAAAAGAAGTATTCGAAATAACACACCCATCAAGAATTGGGTTGCCTAGTCCAAACATAAGCTCTGCGTATATATTTGCTTCAAACGAAGACTTTTTTGCATACCCTAATAACTACAATTATTATGTAAGCTACTACAAAAACACATTTCAACATGGAGGTATTTCATTAGAGGAAATGGTTATTCCAATTGTCATAATGAAACCTAAACACTCTTAAAATTTAGTTGCCACGTTGCTCTTTATAAAGCAACCGCTCTAACTGTTCTTCAGAAACATTAACCATTAGATCTCCGTGTTGAGCCAATGCGATACGGCCCGTTTCCTCGGAAACAATTATTGCCGTTGCATCCGTTTTTTCAGTTATCCCTAAGGCCGCTCTGTGCCTAAGCCCCAATCGTTTAGAAATCGTCTGGTTCTGAGAAACTGGCAAAATGCAACCAACAGCCATAATCATTTTATTAGAGATTATCATTGCACCATCATGTAATGGACTATTTTTAAAAAACAAATTCTCAATTAACCGAGAATTTATAGTGGCTTTCACTTGTTCTCCAGATTGGAGGTAATTATTTAAATCATTATTTTTCTCAATAATAATCAAGGCTCCACACTTGTTCCTTGACATATTTCGACAAGCAATAACAATCTGCATTATCGTATATTCTTCAATCTCATTTTTCATTCCAGAAGATTTTGAAAAAAAGTTAAGCGCAGACCAATTCCGTTTTCTTCCAATTAAAGAGAAAAACCTTTTTATTTCATTTTGAAAAAGAATAATTAATGCAATAGCACCAACACTCATCACTTTATCTAAAACAGCTCCAAGAACCTCCATCTTTAAAACAAAAGAAACAATGAACCAACATAAAACAAAAGCCATTATCCCAAGAAATACATTAACTGCATTTGTTCCTCTTAGCAAACGATAAGATTGATACATTAACAATGCAACAAGTAATATATCAATTAGATCTTTTATATTAAAGGATAGTTCCATTTTATACGTTTGATATCTTTTTAAATAAATCCACCGTTTCTTTAGCTTCTTTTATATCATGTACTCTTAAAATATTAGCTCCTGATTGCAACGCATGAAAGTTTGAAACACTTGTTGCATTTAATGATTCCTCAGGTGTCGTTTTAAAAGTTTTATAAAACATAGACTTTCGAGACATGCCAACCATAATAGGACATTCAAAGTTTCGAAGATATGAAATTCTTTTCAATAACTCGAAATTTTGATCAATGCTTTTTGCAAAACCAAAACCCGGATCTATGATAATATCATTAATCCCTTTGAATTTTAACAAATTTATTTTTTTAGAAAAATAAGCTATTAACTCTTTCATAAAGTTATCATAGCGAATCTCATGATGCATCAATTCTAGTGTTCCCTTTATGTGCATTAGAACATAAGGCACTTGTAATCTGGCAATTGTATCATACATTCTAGGATCAAAAGTCCCTCCTGAAATATCATTAATTAATGCCACATTATAATTTTGCACTACAAATTCAGCTACTTTGGCACGAAATGTGTCACACGAGGTTGTTAGTTTTGGGAATTCTTTTGTAATTAATTCTAGAGCCATGGAAATTCGGTCCAGCTCTTGACTTTCAGATGCATATTTATCTGCATTTGGACGAGTAGATATAGCTCCGACATCAATAATGTCTACTCCTTGTTTTAAGAATTCTGCTGTTTTTTGAAGAATTTCATCTTTTAAAACAGTGCGAGAATTAGAGTAAAAAGAATCTGGAGTTACATTTAAAACACCCATGATTAAAGGGTTTTTTAAGGGCAACAATTTACCATTACAGTTTAGTGTTTTCAATTTTTTAGCAAATAATAAAAAATATACTTTCTTTTTTTTTACAAAAATAGAAAAATATATACCTTTACAGCCTTTAAGAGAGAAATAAAGAATAAAAATATTAATAAACAAAATAGATAAATTAAGTTATATTTGTAACGTAATTAACTAATCACCCTTTAAGCCATGAAACTTAACTTTATTTTTAGAACAGTGCTCTTTTTATCTGCATTACTACTTGTGTCATGTATGAGCAAAGAAGCGTCCAGCGTTACCGGATGGGCATATAACGACCAAGAAACCGGAGGTTTTGAAGTGAATAATAACTACTATCAAAAAACTCCTCCCGGAATGGTGTTTATTGAAGGTGGTACTTTTACTATGGGTAGAACCCAAGAAGATATCCCTGGAGACTGGAATAATGTTCCTCGTCGTGTAACAGTAAGTTCATTCTTTATGGACGAATGTGAAATAAGTAATCTTAACTGGAATGAGTACCTACATTGGATGAAGTTAGTTATGCATAACTCTCCTGAGTTGATTAGCAAAGCTACTCCAGACACTCTTGTATGGCGTACTGAGTTAGCATACAACGAACCATATGTAGAATACTACTTCTCTCATGTTGCATATAACAACTATCCTGTTGTTGGTGTCAGCTGGGAACAAGCTACCGACTATTGTGTATGGCGTACCGACCGTGCTAATGAATTAGTGATGGTTAGCAATGGACTTATTACGATGCCAGACTTTGAAAGTGTAAAAGACAACGAAGATCACGAAGAAATCAAAAATAACGTGGTTCTAAATACAAAAAAATACTTATTAAGTTCTGAGTTTCAGCCTGAAACAGGAAAACGTCCTATGGAAAACCTTTGGGGCGAAGAAAGAAAAACTAATATGTCTGATGGTTTATTATTCCCAGATTTCCGTCTTCCGACAGAAGCTGAATGGGAATATGCAGCCTACGGAGTTATCGCTAGAGATGGTGAAGAAAATTCAGGAGAAAAGAAACAATTTCCGTGGCCTGGTCATCAAATGCGAAACCCTGCTAAAGAGTTCCGTGGCATGATGCAAGCAAATTATGTTCGTGGTCGTGGTGATATGATGGGTATGGGAGGAAAATTAAATGACCAAGCTACCATCACAAATACAGTTACATCTTATTGGCCGAATGAATTTGGATTATATAATATGGCTGGTAATGTTAACGAATGGGTAATGGATGTTTATCGTCCATTGAGCAGCGAACAAGTTGAAGAGTATAACTCTTTCCGTGGTAACGAATATAAAGCTCCTGTTTTTAACGAAAACACACAAGAGGGCAAAAAGGTCATGGTACCAGTCATTGATAGTCTTGGTCGTGTAAAATATGTTATCCCAGTTGAAAAATCAGATTCATCTATGGGTGAATATATCAAGTATGATGTTAGAAACTACGGTGATGGAGACAATCGTTCAGGAAAAAATCCTGATGCATGGAAAACACCAATGGATCCAGACGCTGCATCTAAGTTAATGTACGATCCTGATGTAACTGCTGATGGACTACTTTCAAGAAAACTAACTAATAAAACACGTGTATTTAAAGGTGGTTCTTGGAAAGACAGAGCATTTTGGTTAAATCCTTCAACTCGTAGATATTTAGAACAAGATAGAGCTACTAGTGATTTAGGCTTCCGTTGTTCGATGAGCAAACTAGGTGGAGCTGAAGATGCTTTAAGAAGAAGATAAAAAATAAAATAAATAAATATTCATAAAAACACTTGTCAACATGACAAGTGTTTTTTATTTATATATAATAATGACTACTTTTGTCTTTATTAATTATATATAGCATTACAAAGTGATAGTTATGGAAAAAATTAGCAGAACAAGAATAGTAGACATTTTAAAACAAACTCCTTCTGGAGATGCGGTAAATGTAAAAGGTTGGGTAAGGTCAAAAAGAGGCAATAAAAACATTAATTTTATTGCTCTAAATGATGGCTCTACAATCCTTAACATACAAATTGTTGTAGATGTCGAAAAAATGGGTGAAATTCTGCTAAAAACAATAACTACTGGCGCCTGTATTAGCGTGAATGGAGAACTGGTTGCTTCACAAGGGCAAGGTCAATCAGTAGAGATACACGCATCTGAGATTCTAGTTTATGGAGAAGCAGATCCAAACAGCTATCCTCTTCAGAAAAAAGGTCACTCTTTAGAGTTCTTAAGAGAAATTGCTCATTTACGTCCTAGGACAAATACATTTAGCGCTGTATTACGTATACGTCATGCTATGGCTTATGCAATTCATAAATACTACAACGACAATGGGTTCTTTTATATGCATACTCCTATCATAACAGCATCAGACTGCGAAGGTGCAGGGCAAATGTTTCAAGTAACAACGCTTGATTTAGAGAACCCTCCTAAAAATGAAAATGGCAGTATAAACTATAATGAAGATTTTTTTGGGAAACAAGCCAACCTAACTGTCTCTGGTCAACTAGAAGGAGAACTAGGAGCACTTGCACTAGGAGCTATTTATACATTCGGACCAACATTTAGAGCTGAAAACTCTAACACGCCTCGTCACTTAGCAGAATTTTGGATGATAGAACCAGAAGTTGCCTTCAATGAAATTGAAGAAAATATGGACTTAGCTGAAGATTTCCTTCAATATCTCATTAAATACGCATTAGATAATTGTCAAGATGATTTAGAGTTCCTAAATAAAATGTGGGATAAGGAATTAATTGAACGTTTAGAATTTGTAACTGCAAATAACTTTATTCGCTTACCATATACTGAAGGAGTTAAAATACTTGAAGAGGCTATTAACAAAGGACACAAATTTGAATTCCCTGTTTCATGGGGAACTGATTTACAATCAGAGCATGAGCGCTATTTAGTCGAAACTCATTTCAAATGCCCTGTGATACTTACTGACTATCCAAAAGACATTAAGGCCTTCTATATGAAGCAAAATGAAGATGGAAAAACAGTAAGAGCCATGGACGTACTATTCCCAAAAATTGGTGAAATAATTGGAGGTTCTCAACGCGAAGAAGACTATAACAAGCTTAAAAATAGAATGGAAGAAATGGATGTCCCAGTTGAAGAGATGTCATGGTATCTAGATACTCGGAGATTTGGATCTGCTCCGCATGCAGGATTTGGCTTAGGCTTTGAGCGCTTACTTCTATTTGTTACTGGGATGTCAAACATTCGTGATGTTATTCCATTTTCGCGTTCCCCTAAGAATGCTGAATTTTAAAAAATAAAAAACCACACTTTTTACAGTGTGGTTTTTTATTTTGTATATCAACACTTTAAGCGCTAAAACTATTTGTTATTTATATGTTAAGAATACAATCCATATTTGCCACAAAGCTGAATTTTGTTAATTTTGTGGTCGCTTAAGAAATAACTAAAACTATATATATGTCTGAACAAACTAAATTTGTAGAAAAAGAGCATGTTGTTATTCGTTTTTCTGGTGATTCAGGAGACGGAATGCAATTGACAGGAACAATGTTCTCGAATATTTCTGCAATTATTGGAAATGAGATTTCAACTTTCCCTGATTTTCCATCTGAAATTCGCGCTCCTCAAGGGACTCTTGGTGGAGTATCTGGATACCAAGTACACCTAGGTGCAAACAAAGTTTATACCCCTGGTGATGATGCTGATGTTTTTGTAATGATGAACCCTGCAGCATTAAAAGTAAATGCAAAAGGAATAGACAAAAATGGTATCATTATTTATGATGCAGATTTATTTAATGAAAAACAATTAGCAAAAGCAGGTTTTACTACTGATAATCCTTTTGAAGAACTTGAATTGCCAGAATCAGTACAACTTATTCCAGCACCACTTACCTCTCTTACAAGAGAATGCTTAGCTGAATTTGAGTTAGACTTTAAAACAATGGACCGTAGTAAAAACATGTTTGCTCTTGGCTTAGTATGTTTTCTATTTAACCGTCCTATTGAACAGGCTATTCATTTCTTAGAAAATAAATTCAAGAAGAAAGAGAATATTCTTAAAGCAAATATCAAAGTATTAGTAGATGGATTTAACTATGGGCAAAATATCGATGCTTCAGTATCAGTATTCCAAGTAAACAAATCACATTGCATTAAGCCTGGAAAATATACCAATATTAATGGAAATAAAGCTGCCGCTTGGGGTTTAATTGCTGCTGCACAAAAATCGGGATTACAACTATTTTTAGGTAGTTACCCTATCACACCTGCAACAGATATCTTACAAGAATTAGCAGAAAGAAAAGAAATGGGCGTAGTTACGATGCAATGTGAAGACGAAATTGCTGGAATATGTACAACTATAGGAGCAGCATTCGCAGGAAACCTTGCTGCAACAAATACTTCAGGACCAGGTCTAGCATTAAAGTCTGAAGCAATTGGCTTAGCTGTAATGGCTGAATTACCTATTGTTATTATTGATGTTATGCGTGCTGGTCCTTCAACAGGAATGCCTACAAAAACAGAACAGACAGATTTATTGCAAGCTTTATATGGTAGAAATGGTGAGAGTCCAGCTGTAGTAATGTCTGCTAGCACTCCTGACAACTGTTTTGACTTTGCATATATGGCTAGTAAAATTGCACTAGAGCACATGACTCCAGTAATTCTATTAACTGACTCATTTATTGGCAATGGTTCTTCATTATGGAAATTACCTAAGCTAAGTGATATGCCTACTATCAAAGCCCCACTTGTTACTCCTGAAATGAAAGGGAACGTTAAAGTAACAACAAGATATGAAGAGACAAAAGTGAGATATTGGTCTGTACCAGGAATGGAAGGATTTGCCCATCGCAATGGTGGTCTTGAAAAAGATTATGATAAAGGAGCTATCTCTACAGAAGCTAAAAACCATCAAAAAATGGTTAATACGCGTCAAGAAAAAGTAAATAATATTTCTAATTTCATTCCAGAACTAGAAGTAGAAGGAAGAAATGATGCTGACACATTAGTAATTGGCTGGGGCGGAACGCATGGTCATCTAATCTCAGCAGTGAAAGAATTAAACAAGGAAGATAAAAAAGTAGCATTAGCTCATTTTAATTACATCAACCCTCTTCCAAAAAATACAGCTGAAGTAATTAAAGGCTATAAAAAGGTAATTGTGTGTGAATTGAACAGTGGACAATTTGCGACATTCTTACGTTCACAAGTAGAAGGTGTTAAATTCGACCAATTTAATAAAGTAGAAGGACAACCATTTACTGTGCAAGAGCTAAAAGAAAAATTAACCAAATTCATGGAGGACTAAACAATGACAACATATACAGCAAAAGATTTTAAAAGTGACCAGTATGTACGCTGGTGCCCAGGTTGTGGTGATCATGGTGCAGTTGGCTCTTTACAAAAAGCAATGGCAGAAATTGGCATTGCGCAAGAAAATATAGCCGTTATTTCAGGAATCGGATGTTCATCTCGCTTGCCTTATTATATGAACACCTATGGTTTTCATACAATACATGGACGTGGTGCAGCAGTAGCTTCTGGAGTAAAAGTAGCAAACCCAGAACTAACTGTATGGCAAATAACTGGAGATGGAGATTGCTTAGCTATTGGGGGTAATCATTTTATTCACAGTGTTCGTCGTAATATTGATATGAATGTGTTGTTATTCAACAATCAAATATATGGATTAACAAAAGGACAATATTCTCCTACTACTAAAAAAGGATTTGCAACGAAAACCTCTCCTTACGGTACTATCGAGCGTCCTTTTAGACCAGCAGAATTAACAATAGGTTCTAGGGGGACTTTCTTTGCCAGAGCTTTAGATGTTGATATTAAAACATCTGTTAGCGTAATGGCAGAAGCGGCTAAACACAAAGGAACATCTGTAGTAGAAATGCTAGTTAACTGCATTATCTTTAACGATGGTGCTCATGGATGGTTAGCTTCAAGAGAAACGAGAGAAGACCGTATGATTATCTTAAAACATGGCGAACCAATGATTTTTGGTAAAGAAAAAAATAAAGGTCTTGTTTTAGATGGATTTAATTTGAAAGTAGTAACTATTGGAGAAGATGGCATTAGCGAGAAAGATATCTTAGTACACGATGCTACATGTGAAGACACAACAATTCATACGAAATTAGCAATGATGGAAGGTCCAGATTTCCCTATTGCAATGGGTATTATCAGAAGTGTTGCTGAGGAATCTTATGACGATGCAGTTTATAACCAAATAGAAGAAGTACAAAGCAAATCTCCAGTAAAATCATTCGATGACTTAATTGGAACTTGTGAAAGTTGGGATATGTAATTCTTATATATACTATAAAAATAAGGCTTCGACATTGATTATGTCGAAGCTTTTTTTTATATTTGATGAATGGCAACAGAGATAGAAAGAAAATTCCTTGTCAAAACAGACGAGTACAAACAACTAGCGAATGGCATTCTTTACAGACAAGGTTACCTCTCAACAGACCCTGAATTTGTAAATAGAGTACGCATTGCAGGAGACAAAGCTTATATTACTACCAAAAGTAAAAACATAGGCATAGTGCGATCAGAATTTGAACAAGAAACCCCTATAGAAATTGCACGACAACAACTTTCCAACATTGATCCATCTAGTATTATAGAGAAATATCGATATAAAATAACCTACAAAGGCAAACTTTGGGAAGTAGATGAATTTTTAGGAGATAACGAAGGTTTAGTTGTTGCCGAAATAGAACTTGATTCAGAAAGTGAAAGCTTTGAAAAACCATCTTGGATTGGACAAGAAGTAAGTGAAGATAGCAAGTACTATAACTCTAACTTAGTAGATTTCCCTTATAAGAAATGGAAAAAGTAGTCCCGCCGAGAATCGAACTCGGATCTAAAGTTTAGGAAACTCGTATTCTATCCATTGAACTACGGGACTTTTTGAAAATGTAAAAGTACTGCTTTTTAGACAATCCATCAAAATTACATCAACTGAATAATTGCTGCATTATCTCCAAAGATTTTATCTTTGCAAAATTACTTATATGCGATTTATAATAACTAAGTAATGCCGAAAGCAAACGTGATTTTTCATTTTTTGAAAACTGAACTTCATCAATATTTTGCTCCATCAACTGCAATAAAACACCAAACAATTGGCTATCTTGAATATCTAAACACTCAGAAAATCCTTGGTGTTTAATAAAAGTTCCATTCTGCAAATCAAAGAAAAACCCATCGCTATACCCCTCTCTATGAGGCTCAAAACCCAAATAACTAGAAAGCCGCACCATAAAAACTAGGTGGAAATTCCCTACGCTATAGCTAGCTTCATCTAATAACATTATGGAATCTACAAGAAATTTAAATAGAGCTTTATCTGTCTGTGTTTCTTTTATTGTTCTATACAAAAGTTCTGCAATAAAAAGTACCAAGGCATTTTTTGAAGGATCAAAAGGAACAGAAACAAAAGGAAAAACGACTCTACTTTCTTTAATTCGTTGAATATCTTTTTTGGGATTAAAGTCAGTTTCAATTTCTATAATAGACAAAGGCAGCAATAAAGCTGAGCGCAAAGCCGATTTTTTACTCTTAGCTCCATTTATAAGATAAGCCATTCGTCCATGCTCTTCTGTAAAAGCATGAACAATAACGCTATTCTCAGTATATTTGAGAGAATGTAAAACAATTGCCTTAGTTCTAATTTCCATAAAAATCTTATTGCTCACAAAGTTAAAAAAGCAAATTGATATTTTTAATTCAAACAATAAATTTTAGAATGCAAGATAAACACTTTATAATAGGGCTTTCAGTATCTGTTGAAAAATAATGTTTTTTTTATACAAATGTTTTGTAGATAAGAAAAAGGATTTTATCTTTGCATGCTCAAATAAACAAAATACCGTTTGTTTTTGAACATGGTCCCTTCGTCTATCGGTTAGGACGTCTGGTTTTCATCCAGGAAAGAGGAGTTCGACTCTCCTAGGGACTACAAATAGTTAAAGATACATTTAAAATCACATCCAAAGATGGCAAATCACAAATCGTCAATCAAAAGAATTAGACAATCTGAAAAAAGAAGATTGCACAACAAATATTATGCTCGTACAGCTCGTAACGCGGTAAGAACATTACGTTCTACAACTGTAAAAGAAGAAGCTGCAGAGATGCTTCCTAAGGTTAGTGCTATGATAGATAAATTAGCTAAAACTAATATCATCCACAAAAATAAAGCAGGCAACTTAAAATCAAGCCTTGCACGTTACATCAACAAACTAGCATAATTCTTCTATTAAGAATATATACGCCCTGCTTTTTCAGCAGGGCTTTTTTTTACACAAATGCATACTATATAGTATTTTATGAAAACGAAACTAAAACTATCCGAATGGGCTAAAGAAGATCGACCGAGAGAAAAACTAAACAACAAAGGCGCTACAAGTTTAACTGAAGCGGAACTACTAGCAATACTAATTGGCTCAGGAAACAGAGAAGAAACAGCCGTAGAGCTATCACGCAGAATTCTCAATCATGCAAAAAACAACTTGCTAGAGCTAGGAAGGTTCTCTATTCATGAATTAACCAGCAATTTTAAAGGAATAGGAGAAGCCAAAGCCATAACAATAGTAGCCGCAATGGAGCTAAGTCGAAGAAGAAGTGAATCTGAAACCATTGAAAAAAGACAAATCAAAAGCAGCAAAGACATATTCGATATATTCCATTCAAGCTTATCCGATTTGCCTTACGAAGAATTTTGGATATTACTATTAAACAGAGGAAATAAAGCTATCAATAAGATTAAAATTAGCCATGGAGGAGTTTCGGGAACAGTTGTTGATACAAAAATTATTCTTAAATTTGTGTTAGAAAACTTAGCTTCATCAATAATTTTATGTCACAATCATCCCTCTGGGAATAAAAACCCCAGCTCAGAAGACATAACTATCACTCAAAAAATTAAAAAAGCATGTGAGGCTATAGACGTAACACTATTAGACCATATAATCATTTCGAATAATTCTTTTTTAAGCTTTACGGACGAGGGTCTCATTTAAAAATTAAACTTTATTACAATGGAAAAACCAACTATAGCAGGGAAGACTCCCAAAACGATGAAAATGGAAGCAGGAAAATACTTTTGGTGTGCCTGTGGAAAAAGCTCCAAACAACCATTTTGTGATGGCGCTCACAAAGGAACTGGAATTCAACCATTAAGAGTTGAAATTCCCGAACCGAAAGAAGTACATTGGTGCATGTGTAAACAATCCAAGAACAAGCCATATTGCGATGGTTCTCATAATGATTTATAAGAACCCCAATAATAATAAAAGCTCGTTTTGGAATTGTCCAAAACGAGCTTTTTTATTGATGTATTACTTCCAAAAGAATAAGTGCATCAAAGAGAATAAGATTACTGTTCTCACAGCTTATTTTGCCAACAAAATTTTTAACTTTGTATTTTGCAATTCATAGCCAAAAATGAAAACATATACTTACAATAGAATAGCCGTTAAAATCGGGAGCAATGTTCTGACTCTTGAAGACGGGACCATTGATTTAAAACGAATGTCGGCATTGGTAAATCAAATAGCTAAACTACATAAAGATGGAGTTGAGATTGTTCTTATATCATCTGGTGCAGTTGCATTTGGGCGTAATGAATTGAAACTAGACAAAAAAATGAGTGATGTTTCTGCCCGTCAGGTATTTTCAGCAATTGGGCAAACCAAGCTAATGAACCACTACTCTAACCTATTTCAAGAACACGGTATTATTTGTGGACAAATACTTACTACAAAAGAGAATTTTGGGTCACGCAGACACTATCTTAATCAAAGAAATTGCGTAAATGAAATGCTCAATCAAGGTGTAATGCCAATCGTAAATGAGAATGATACTATCTCTGTTACAGAACTAATGTTTACTGATAACGACGAACTCTCAGGGCTAATAGCAACTATGATAGATGCTGAAGCATTAATCATCTTGAGCAATATAGATGGCATTTACAATGACAACCCAGAAAAATCTACGGCTGAGGTAATTAGAAAAGTAAATAGCAACAATAACATTACACAATTTGTACGAAAAGGAAAATCTACTTTTGGAAGAGGAGGCATCTTAACCAAGATGAATATTGCTAGCAAAGTTGCAGAAGAGGGTATTACTGTAATTGTTGCTAATGGAAATAAAGAAAACATCCTCCCAGACCTTCTTAAAAAAGAAAGCGATGCTATTTGCACCGAGTTCATTGCTAATAGCAAAGGTGTTTCTAGTGTAAAAAAATGGATTGCTCACAGTAATTCTTTCGCTAAAGGCGAGGTTCATATTAACAAAGGAGCAGTTGATGCATTAAACGCTGAAAAAGCTAACTCATTATTATTTGTTGGCATTACAAAAATTACTGGTGAGTTTGAAAAAGATGATATCATACAAATTATAGATGAAAAAGGAACGCAAATTGGCGTTGGAAAAACAAATTACGACAGCGAAGAAGCTTTCCAATTAATTGGAGAAAAAGATCATCGTCCATTAGTCCATTATGATTATTTATATTTAGATTAATTATTGCAACATGACACAGAATACCTCATGGGGAGCCTCATCTCTCAAAGCATCTAGAGCATTAAACTTGCTTACAGATGACACTATCAATAAAGTATTAAATGCTGTAGCTGATGAAGCTATTGCAGCAACGGATATGATAATAGCAGAAAATCAAAAAGATTTAGCTGCCATGGATAAAAGTAATCCCATGTACGACCGATTATTATTGACTACCGAGCGTATTAAAGGCATTGCTTCAGATATGCGCAATGTTGCATCTTTACCTTCTCCTCTAGGGAAAGTAATTGAGAAACGTGCGTTATACAACGATTTAGAATTAAGCAAAGTGAGCGTTCCTTTTGGTGTAATCGGCATCATATATGAAGCTCGTCCTAATGTGAGCTTCGATGTATTCTCTCTTTGTTTCAAGTCGGGAAATGCCTGTGTGCTAAAAGGAGGAACAGATGCTTTTAACTCAAACCTGGCTATTGTCAATCTAACAAAATCTGTTTTAAAAAAATTTGATTTAGATGAGAATATAATCCACCTTTTGCCTGCTGGACGTGAGGGTGGAACTGAACTATTAAATGCTGTTGGTTTTGTGGACTTAATAATCCCTCGTGGAAGCCAAGGCTTAATTAACTTTGTTCGCGACAACTCTAAAGTGCCTGTAATTGAAACAGGAGCTGGCGTAGTACATACTTATTTTGATGAGTTTGGCGACACAGAAAAAGGCGCAGCAATTATCAATAATGCCAAAACGCGTCGTGTAAGCGTGTGTAACGCATTAGACAGTCTTGTTATTAATGAAAAACGCCTTGCTGATTTACCAATATTATGTAAAAAGCTAGCAGAAAACAATGTAATTATTGAAGCAGACACTAAAGCCTATACTTTTTTAAATGGGAAATACCCTGCAGAATTATTACAAAAAACGAACGAAGAAAGTTACGGCACCGAGTTCTTGAGTTACCGCATGAGTATAAAAACTGTTGCTGACATTCAAGAAGCCATTGACCATATTTCACTTTATAGCTCAAAGCATAGCGAAGCTATAATAACAGAGAATGAGCAAAACGCTCTTATTTTTGACAAACAAGTAGATGCTGCTTGTGTGTACACCAATAGCTCAACAGCCTTTAGTGATGGAGCTCAATTTGGGATGGGAGCTGAAATTGGGATTAGCACACAAAAACTTCATGCACGTGGACCGATGGCTTTGCCTGAATTGACCAGCTACAAGTTTATTATCAAAGGAATAGGACAAACTAGAGCATAAAAGATAATAGTATGAAGTTCAAAACAGGACTTATTTTTTTAAGTTTATTGGCCTGCCTAAACATATTTGCTCAAAAAGGAGATGATAAATCTCCAAAAGAAACAAATAAAGAAAGGCTCGACAACTCTTTTGGTTTTAGAGAATTTAAATTACAAACTCCAAAATCAAGCTACGTTCATTATGAACTTAGAAAAACTGATTACTATAAATTGCCAGATATTATTCAAGTATATACACTAGATTATAAACTTCCTATTGGCAATACTAGAATTAACTATTTACATTTATTCTTTCTTGGAGACAGACTAGTTAGAGTAACAGCTCTACTTAAAGATAGCCTTAGTTTAGACTATCTAAAAAAGTCATTTGGAGAAGGAGCTCCTCCAGAAGTTACAGTGAAATTAGATAAAAAACTATTGAATGATATTGCTGTAGGAAAAGTCCGTTTTGCATATAAGCCAATTTGGTCATGGAAAGCTGACACCGTTCGTTTTGAAGAAAAATGGATTTACCTTTGTGACGAAGGAAGCTGTATAAAAAGAATGTGTTTAGACTTATATTTAGTAGACTTTCAAGACTTAATGAACAGCATATTAAATTAGTATTTAACGCTTAATGATAAATAATTAATATGAAAACATATACAAACGTAAAAGACCTAGGTGATATAAAAGTCGCAATTAAAGAAGCGCTTGAACTTAAGAAAAATCGTTTTGCATACAAACACCTTGGTGAGAACAAGACTTGTTTAATGATTTTCTTTAATTCAAGTCTACGTACACGTTTAAGCACACAAAAAGCTGCCATGAATTTAGGGATGAATACCATGGTATTAGATGTGAATCAAGGAGCGTGGAAGTTAGAAACAGAGCGTGGTGTAATAATGGATGGAGATAAACCGGAACACATGTTGGAAGCCATTCCTGTAATGGGCGAATACTGCGACATTATAGGTGTACGTGCCTTTGCCAATTTTGAAAATAAAGCTGACGACTACAGTGAAAAAATACTTTCTCAGTTTATTGAACACTCAGGGAAACCCGTATTTAGTATGGAAGGTGCAACTAGTCATCCACTTCAAGCTTTTGCCGATTTAATTACAATAGAAGAATTTAAAAAGAAAGACCGTCCGAAAGTTGTATTAACCTGGGCGCCTCATCCTCGTGCATTGCCTCAAGCCGTACCCAACTCATTTGCTGATTTCATGAATGAGGCTGATGTGGAGTTTGTAATAACTCACCCTAAAGGGTACGAACTAGCAGAAGAATTTACTCGAGGGGCAACTATCGAATACGACCAAGAAAAAGCATTTAAAGATGCTGATTTCATATATGCTAAAAACTGGGCAGCTTATCAAGATCCAAATTATGGAAAAATACTTTCTACAGATAAAGCCTGGACAGTAAATACAAAAAAAATGAACGTAACTAACAATGCCTTTTTTATGCATTGCTTACCCGTACGTCGTAACATGATTGTAAGCGACGATGTAATTGAAAGCCCTCAATCAATAGTAGTACAAGAAGCAGGTAACCGAGAAATATCAGCACAAGTAGTACTTAAACGAATGTTAGAAAGTTTAAAATGAAAACATTAGAAAAAGGATTAATTATAACTGCTATTATCGCGCTCGGATTAAAGTCAAACCAATTAGCAATCGGTGCAATGGTATTTACATCAACAATAGGAGCTCTTGCTTTATTGTACATCTATTTTGGATTTTTATTATTTGAAGAAAAAGAAATACAACTAAAAGACATCCCTTTTAAAAGTATTCTGAAAGATAGAAACAATAAAAAAAATAGAGGTATCACTATAGTTGGATATGCCATGTCAATACTACTATTGGGCATACTATTCATACTACAAGGATGGCCTAGTGGAATAAGCATGCTATTAGTCGGATTTATTGCCGTCTTGATTAGCTTTATTATAGTCGCTATAAAAAATAAAAAGCAACCAAATATTTTACTTAAGAATATTTTTCTAAGACTATCAGTCTATGGAGCAATAGGACTCGTTTTAATTATTTTAAACTTGCACCTAATATTATAATATGAAAAAATTAACCCTCATAAAAGTTGGTGGAAAAATAGTTGAAGAAGCTGCAACGCTACAACAGTTATTATCAGACTTCTCACAAATTGAAGGACATAAAGTCTTGGTGCATGGAGGTGGTCGTGCAGCTACACGTATAGCTGCACAATTAGGCATTGAAAGTCAAATGGTGGATGGTCGTCGTGTAACAGATGCTGAAACCTTAGATGTAGTTACCATGGTATATGGAGGCTTAGTCAATAAAAAAATTGTTGCTGGTTTACAAGCATTAGGTGTCAATGCCTTAGGATTAACTGGTGCTGACATGAATTATATGCGCAGTGAAAAACGTCCTGTAAAAACGGTAGATTATGGCTTTGTAGGAGATGTAAAAGAAGTAAATGCTGATATATTAGCCGACCTTATTTCAAAAGGCATAGTACCTGTACTTGCTCCTTTAACTCACGATAAAAAAGGAAATCTTTTAAACACCAATGCAGATACCATCGCTGGTGAAGCTGCAAAAGCTCTAGCAAAACATTTCGAAGTAAGCCTTATATTTTGTTTCGAGAAAAAAGGCGTGTTAAACGATGAAAATGATGACAACAGTGTAATTGACGAAATAGACAAAGCCTCTTTTAAAACATTAGTAAGCAATGGAACTATTCAAGGAGGAATGATTCCTAAACTCGAAAATGCCTTTGAAGCAATTAATGCAGGTGTTAAAGAAGTAGTTATTTCTAAAGCCGATGAAATTGGAAAAAACTCAGGCACAACAGTAAAATAATTATGACACAAGCCATACAATTACTCAAACAGCTTATCTCCATCCCTTCGTTTAGTCGGGATGAGAAAGCAGCTGCCGATGCCTTACAAAAGGAAATCGAATTATTAGGTCATGCCGTATATCGCAAGGATAATAACCTATGGTTACTATCTGCTGGTTTCGATTTAGAAAAACCAACCATTCTACTCAACTCACATATAGATACAGTAAAACAAGTTAATGGGTGGACACTAGACCCCTTTGCTCCCATCGAGAAAGAAGGAAAATTATTTGGTTTAGGAAGCAATGATGCAGGAGCTAGCGTAGTGAGCTTACTAGAAGCATTCTTTATACTTACAAAGAAAGGACAAAGCTACAACTTGATTTTTGCTGCTTCCGCAGAAGAAGAAGTTTCTGGCACAAACGGCATAGAAAGCCTATTAAAAGAATTACCGAAAATTGATGTTGCTATTGTTGGTGAACCAACCGGAATGCAAATGGCTATTGCCGAAAAAGGGTTGATGGTATTTGATGGGGTTGCTTTAGGAAAAGCTGGTCACGCTGCTCGAGAAGAAGGAGAAAATGCAATATACAAAGCACTAAAAGATATTGAGTGGATTAAAAACCATCGTTTTAAGAAAGTATCCGAACAACTAGGAGAAGTAAAGATGAGTGTAACGATGATTAATGCTGGCACGCAACACAATGTAGTTCCTGACACTTGTTCCTTTGTTGTAGATGTACGTTCTAACGAATGTTATGCTAACCAAGAAATTGTAGACGAAGTACAAGCAAATGTGCAGTCAGAAATAAAAGCACGTTCTACTCGATTGAATTCATCTTCGATAGATAAATCACATAGCTTAGTAAAACGTGGACTTGAAATGGGAATTACTACCTACGGTTCTCCTACTCTATCTGATCAATGCTTAATGCCTTTCCCAAGCTTAAAAATGGGACCTGGAGATTCAGCACGTTCACATACTGCTGATGAATATATCTTCATCCAAGAAATAGAAGAAGCAATTAAAACATATGTAGATTTGCTTGATGGACTAAAATTATAAAAAAGAAAATAAAACAATTATATAGATGAATTTTGTAGAAGAACTAGAATGGCGCGGTATGATTCACACCGTAATGCCTGGCACTAAAGAACAACTAAAAAAAGAATTAACCTCAGCCTACGTAGGAATTGACCCAACTGCTGACTCTTTACATATTGGGCACCTTGTTGGTGTAATGATGTTAAAACACTTCCAACGTGCAGGACACCGTCCTATTGCTTTAGTCGGTGGAGCTACTGGGATGATTGGCGATCCCTCTGGGAAATCACAAGAGCGCAACTTATTAGACGAAGCAGCGCTACATCACAACCAAGATGCTCTTAAAACACAATTGGCTCGATTTTTAGATTTTGAAAGTGATGCTCCCAATAAAGCTGAGCTGGTAAACAACTATGACTGGATGAAAGAGATATCCTTCTTAGAGTTTATTCGCGACATTGGAAAACACATAACTGTAAATTATATGATGGCCAAGGACAGCGTTAAAAAGCGCATCAGTGGCGATAGTTCAGACGGCATGTCTTTTACTGAATTCACCTACCAACTCGTACAAGGTTTTGATTTTCTTCATTTATATGAAAATTACAACTGTAAACTTCAAATGGGTGGTAGCGACCAATGGGGAAATATTACTACTGGAACAGAATTAATCAGAAGAAAAGTTAGTGGTGAAGCCTTTGCCATTACCTGTCCATTAATTACGAAAGCTGATGGAGGCAAGTTTGGAAAAACTGAAAGTGGCAATATCTGGCTAGATAAACAATACACCTCTCCTTACAAATTCTACCAGTTCTGGTTAAATGTTAGCGATGAAGATGCAGAAAAATACATCAAAATATTTACCTTCTTATCGAAAGAAGACATTGACCAATTAATTGCAGAACAAGCAGAAGCTGCTCATTTGCGTCCGCTTCAAAAAGCATTAGCGAAAGAAGTAACGTGCATGGTGCATTCAGAAGATGATTACAATACCGCAGTAGAAGCATCCAGCATCTTATTTGGAAAATCTACCTCGGAAGCTTTACGTAAGTTAGACGACGAAACTCTTTTAAGCGTATTTGAAGGCGTTCCTCAATTTGAGATTTCTAAAGCTGAATTTGATACAGGAATAAAAGCAGTAGATTTATTTACTGAGAAAGCAGCTGTTTTTTCTTCAAAAGGAGAACTAAGAAAAATGTTTCAGAGCAATGCATTTTCTTTAAACAAAGATAAATTTGCTGATTTTGATGCAGTATTTACGAATGAAGTTCTCATCAACAATAAATACATTCTAGCACAAAAGGGCAAAAAAAACTACTTTTTACTGATTGTTAAGTAATTTACGTCCTTTCCTATTTGTGGATTTAAAAATAATGCAATATCTTTGCACGGCTTTTCCAGTAAAAGCTAAATAGGATTGTCTCATGGTGTAATGGTAGCACTGCAGTTTTTGGTACTGCCTGTCAAGGTTCGAATCCTTGTGAGACAACTCAACACAAACCCTTGTAAGCAAGCTCTTGCAAGGGTTTGTTCATGTATTAAAAGCCTCGTAAAATGATTATTGTTTCAAATTTAACGGTACAATTCGGTAAGAAAGTGTTATTTCAAGATGTGAATCTAAAGTTCACTGCTGGCAACTGTTACGGTATTATTGGCGCCAATGGTGCTGGGAAATCAACCCTACTACGTGTAATTAATGGTGATTTAGATGCTACCAGAGGCGGTGTTCACATGGACAAGAACGAACGCCTTTCTGTACTAAAACAAGATCACCACGAGTTTGATGAAGTAAGTGCTTTGCAAACTGTTATCATGGGACACACCACCCTGTGGGAGATAATGAATGAAAAAGACAGCATCTACGCCAAAGAAGATTTTACCGATGCTGATGGCTTACGAGCTGCAGAGCTCGAAGAAAAATTTGCAGAATTAGAAGGATGGAATGCTGAAAGTGATGCCAGTGCATTATTAAGTGGGTTAGGAATAAAAGAAGAATTCCACGAAATGCAATTGAAAGATTTAAGTGGAAATCAAAAAGTGCGTATCCTATTAGCACGTGCACTATTTGGGAATCCCGACAACCTTTTACTGGATGAGCCAACCAACGACTTGGATTTAAATACCATTATGTGGCTAGAAAATTATTTAGCCAACTACAACAATACTGTATTAGTAGTATCGCACGATAGACACTTTTTAGACACCGTTTGCACCCATGTGGTTGACATCGATTTTGGCAAAACAGAAATCTATACTGGTAACTATAGCTTCTGGTACGAATCTAGCCAACTGGCACTTCGCCAACAATCGCAACAGAATAAAAAAGCAGAAGACAAGCGAAAAGAATTACAAGATTTTATTGCACGCTTTAGTGCCAATGCCTCAAAATCGAAACAAGCAACGAGTCGTAAAAAAATGCTGGAGAAAATAAATGTAGATGAAATTAAACCTTCTTCTCGTCGCTATCCAGGGATAGTATTTACACCTTCACGCGATGCAGGTGATATTATTCTGGAAATAAATGACCTTTCAGCATCTGTCGAAGGTGATGTTCTCTTCAAAAATGTCACTTTTAATGTTGAGAAAAATGAAAAAATAGCCTTTCTTTCGAGAGACCCTCGTGCCATGACAGCCTTATTCGAAATTCTAGATGGAAAAATGAAACCCGATACAGGAAAATTCTCTTGGGGTGTTACCATTACACCAGCTTACCTTCCTTTAGATAATACCAGCTTCTTTAACACCAATTATAATTTAGTAGAGTGGCTATCGCAGTTCTCAGAAGACACCAACGAAGTATATTTAAAAGGCTACCTAGGCAAAATGCTTTTTGCAGGAGAAGATGTATTGAAAAAAGTTAGTGTGCTTTCTGGTGGTGAAAAAATGCGCTGTATGATAGCACGAATGATGTTGAAAAATGCCAACACCTATGTACTCGACTCTCCTGCTAACCACTTAGACATGGAATCTATCCAAGCCTTTAACAACACACTGAAAAACTTTAAAGGCAATGTTTTACTAGCCTCTCACGACCACGAATTTATACAAACCGTTTGTAATCGTATGATAGAATTAACTCCTAATGGAATTATTGATAAACAAATGGAATACGACGAATACATAACACGTGAAGACATTAAAGAATTGCAAGACAAAAAGTACGGCACAGTGTAAGCTAAATAGTTAGGCATACAATTTATTGTTTTATTTTTCCGAAAAAAGAACTAACACAATACTAATTTAAAAACAATCAAGATGAGAAATCTAATTTTTGGAATGTCCATACTACTATTCAGTATAGCATTTGTTAGTTGTAACAACGATGAGCTAGATAATATCGAAAAAGAAGTAACGGTACTACAGGATAGCATAGACATTATCAATAATAGACACAAGATACTATTAGATTCTGTATCTAGCATTATTGCTACTCTTAATAAAGGAGAGGATGTTAATGCAATAAAAATTGAACAAATTGGAAGTTTATTTGAAGCTATTGCCAGACAGCCAGAAGCTGCTTATACATTAATAGATGCAAATGAAATTCTTTATAAAGACTACACAGAACTCCTACCTTTCTCTGATAAAACTATTATAAACAGAGGAGTAGCCATAGCAGAATTATTTGATGCTTTGGCTAGACAACCAGAGGCATACAGTAAGCTAGACTCTGCTGCCACAAAATATCTGGGCCTATTTGATGCAACTAGCATGAGTGATGATTATACCGAGGGGAAAGCACGTGGAACTGCCTTAGCTGGCTTATTTGCAAGCGTAGCCAGACAGCCAGAAGCACATGGAAAAATGGATACCATAGCCAATAAATTAATTGGAGAGTATAATGCCAGCTATATGAGCAATGATTTACTAGATGTATCTAAAGCTTTTGCTACAGGAAGCTTAAGTGAAAGTATCGCTAGACAACCAGAAGCAGACAGCCTTTTGAATCTGATCTGTATTAGATACCTAAATTTTAGTTTTATCAACAAATAAACGACCTACATAATAAATAAAAAGCCTCATTCAATACAATGAGGCTTTTTTAGTTTTTAACTTTCAGACTGCATGGTATAATAATAAAAAGTTCTATATTTGAAAAAGGATAAAAAATACTTTAGTATGCTATAATATACCATATTGGAATTTTATAGCAAGTTTTGTGTTACATATAAACTAGTTAGCAAATATTTAAGGAGGCAACGAGCAGCAGAGCACGTACAGTATTAAACGACAAAAAGATAAATTGAATGATTAAAAAAAAGATAATATTATTTCTTATAATTAGCTTTTGTGCAACTGTAAAAGCACAAGACTTACAAAAATTAGCTACTAATTATGATTACATCCAATTATCTCATTTGGATATGGAAAATTGGGAAATAGATGATTATTCCATTCCTCTGTTAAAAGCATACACATATACCGCTGTAGCAAACTACAAAGAATCAGGAAAAGAAATTGAATTAGTATTGGGAATAGATAGCGTATCAAAAAACCCAAGGGTGATGATTCAAGTTTTAGGTTTACAAGCCAGCAATTATTCTAAAACATACCAATACAAGCAAGCAGCCGAATGCTACAAAAAGATACTATATATGTACAGTAGTGTATTAGGAAAAGCAAATGCTAAATTTCAAAACAAATACAAACTATTCAACGCATTATCTGAGGTAGGACCTTTGCAAGTTAGTATTCCTCATAATACAAAAATCACAACAAGACCCGACAAAAAAGGTCTTCCTCTTGTTCAAGTAGGCACTCCAAAAGACACTATTTCGTTGATTTTTGACACAGGAGCAGGTTTCTCAAGCGTCACAAAAAGTACCGCTAAAAAATTAGGAATAAAGATTCTAACCGATTCGCTTATGGCAGGAGGATCAGCTGGAAATGTTGAATATATGAGTATCGGCATTGCTGACACATTATATTTTGGTGATATTCGATATGAAAATGTAATATTTTTAGTGTTTGAAGACGAGAAAATGACTTTCCCCGAGCATGGATATGCAGCTAATGGGACACTGGGTTTTCCTGAGATACAAATATTGCCTGCAATAAAAATTTACAAAAATGGCGCATTAGAGATTACTAAGAATAGCGATAAAAATAAGAGAAACATGATGTTTACGAATAGCAACCAAATTATTGTTCAAGCAAATGACACCTTATTGCTTTTTTTAGATACAGGAAGTGCGAGTGGAAGCAATTTATCTGTTAATTATTATAAGAAAAATAAATCACAAATTAGTAAAGTTAGAGAACTTACTACAAAAGTAGTAAATGGCATGGGGGGGAGTAACGAATTCCCTGTTTATATTTTAAACGACTTCCCTCTAAAAATCGATACAACGACTACTACTCTGCCTAGAATCTCTATTTTTACTGAAAGAAAAACAAAGTGGACATATGAATATGATGGTTCGTTAGGACAAGATGTTATTGTACAATACGACTATATATTATTGGATTTTAAGAATATGTATTTCTCTTTGAAAAATGAATAAACATTTGCTAACAAAGGGTACAGCACATTGGGCGCGAGGCACTGACCTCGTTTGACGTCGCCTTTCAGGTCGACGCCCCACGATGCCATACCCCAAACGTTACCATTAATTTTAAAAATGAAAAAACTTATTATTATAACATTAGCTTTAGTTCTAAATTCATGTATTTTTAGAACTGTTGATTGTAGACCTTATGAATTAAAGTTTGAAGAATTTTGGATGCAAGGAGAAATTGGAACAAGCACATTAACTATGAAAAATTCTCAAGACATCGAAAAAACTTTAGTTCTAAAAGATAAATGGATCGCACACACCTCAAATTACACTTCAGACACTGGTTGTAATTGTAATGATCAATCAGCTCAACTAATTAGTGTAGGCACTGACTCTATTTGGATGTTCACAAATGCTTGGTATATAGAAAAAAATGATGCCGAATTTTATGAAACAGTTAAAGTCATAATCAACGGGATATCAAATAGCTTCTCAGAGAATAATTTAACAAATAGCTCAGAAATTATTGGCACAACAACTATCTCAACAAGAACTTATGAATCAAATGCAGTAACTGTTGGAGCATACTCAATTACCTTTGGAAAAGGATTAGGTCCAATCAGAATAAAATTTAGAAATGGAGATTTTTGGGAAATATTAAACCCAACTATCAGGTACACTTCTCCTATATCAACTTACAGGTATGAAGAAACAATTTGCAATTAACAAAAAACTAATGGTAACAAGCGGTATCGCACATAGGGCGCAGCGGGCTGACCTCGTTTGACGTCGCCTTTCAGGGCGACGCCCCACAATGTCATACCGCAACCGTTATGAGCAAGCGTGAGAAAACCTTGCTACTAATAACAAAATTCAAAAACGGTATTGTCTATAAAGATTTATTTGTAAATTCGCCAATAGACAATTACAAGCAAATAATATGAGTGAGGCAAAAACATCCATACGTTTTTTTGATGACCGTGAAGTACGTGCTGTTTGGGACGAAAAAAATTCTAAATGGTGGTTTTCTGTATTGGATATTGTTGCTGTGCTTACAGACCAAGACGACTATACTAAAACTCGCAACTATTGGAAATACCTCAAAGCTAAATTAAAGAAAGAGAATAGCGAAGTGGTTAGTGCTACTACCCAGTTGAAATTTCTTGCGCCAGATGGAAAAAGACGTTTAGCTGATATGTTAGGTTACGATGGTATTATTGCATTAGGCAAAGAATTTCCTAGCAAAAAAGCAAACAGATTTATTAAATGGTTTACTTACAGCGATGAAAGCGTAGATGGCAAAAGTAAAACAAAAGCATATGCATTGTTTGAAAGTTCATTTATCAATAGCATTGAAGTTGGCACATCTAAAGGTTTAAAACAAATTCACGCCTACTTATTTGGAGGACTGTATGATTTTGCCGGACAAATTAGACAAAAAAATATTTCAAAAGGCGGTTTTCAATTTGCTGTTTCACACTTCTTAGGCGAAACATTAAAACAAATAGAAGAAATGCCAGAAACTACATTTGACGAAATCATTGATAAATATGTAGAAATAAATATTGCACACCCCTTTATGGAAGGGAACGGCAGAAGTTCAAGAATATGGTTAGACCTTATATTGAAAGAACGTCTACAGAAATGTGTTGATTGGAGTTTAATTGGGAAAAGAGAGTATATGAATGCAATGATACTAAGCCCAACAAATAGTAGCGTTCTAAAAAAACTAACACAAAACTCTTTAACCGAAAAAATAAACGATCGCGAAATGTTTATGAAAGGAATTGATTACTCGTATTACTACGAGGAAAATGACTAAAGAAGAAACGCCAGCCCATAACAAAGGGTATGTAAAATTGGGGCAGATAGTTTTAGTTCGTCCCAATTATTTTTATAAACAAAAATATTAAATGAAATAATAGTTGCGTCATCAATCCCCAACGATTTCATACCGCCACCGTTAGTAATTGTTTCAGAGCTCCATAAAAGCAGATCAAGCATTAAATATTTTAATACGCATTACTATGAGAAACAAACAGCTAAATTATACTATTCTATTTTTCACTGTATTGTTTTCGGTGCAGGCACAAAAAAAGGTGATAAAAATTTGGCCAAAACTAGCACCCGGTTCTGAGAATATAGAAGACAAAGAGCAATGGAGAGGCAAAAGATCGGTGACTAATGTTTATCAGCCTGATCTAACTGTTTTTTTAACTGATAGTCAAGCTGCGCTCACACCTGCAGTGATAATATTTCCAGGAGGAGGTTACAATCAGGTAGTTATGGCAAAAGAAGGGTATAAAATTGCAGAGTGGCTTAATGAGCACGGCATTACAGCTTTTGTTCTGAAATATAGATTAAATCGCAATACTGCCCTAAGGGATGCACAAAGAGCGATGAGTCTAATTCGTTCAAATGCCAAAGAGTATAATGTTGATAGAAATAAAATAGGTGTTATTGGTTTTTCTGCTGGTGCACATCTTGCAGGTAATCTTGCAAGTAATTACCTTGAGCGAAATTACTATGACTCAATTGATATCGTATCATCAAGACCTGATTTCATGATAGGAGTCTATAGTAGCTATCAAGGAATTAAGGGTCATAAGAATTTCCCTCCAACATTTTTGGTTCATGCAGGGAATGATTTAAAAGCACCAGTACAGGGATGTGTTGAACTGTATAAAAGCCTAAATAAAAATAAAGTTCCAGTAGAAATGCATATATACGAACATGGTGGACATGGTTTTGCGCTGGAAACAAATAAAGGAGAAGCTACAACAAGTACGGTTATGGATTGGTCAAGTCGCTGTATTGAGTGGATGATATTGAAAAAATTTTTATAAAAAGAATAATAACGACGAGCCTTAAAAAATATTTTTTAACTTTTTCCTGATAATACAGACCTAATTGACTATAAAATTAAATTCTAATGTCCAAAGTAAATTGCTGTTCAGGAAAACCAACTACTAACATAGACCTCGACTCTCTTCAAGTAGAAAATAACTCCTCTTGTGGATGTGATGATGGCTGTTGTGATAATACTGTTGACTCTCAAGAGGAATGTATTCTAACAGAGATTACTATTACAATAGATGGTAAGAGAATTACTATTACAGACAATACAAAAAACCTTGTTGAAATTGCTAAAGAAGCAGGTATCTCAATACCAGCACCTTGCTTTCTGGCAAAGAAAAAGAATGGCTGTTGTAATGTCTGTGTTGTAGAGGCAGATGATAAACAGACTTTTGCATGTGGGACAAAGCCTAAAGACAAGATGAATATAATTATAAACAGAGCTGATTTAATTGCTCTTCGAAAAGAAAAACTATTTAAGTACAAAGAAGAGATTAAAAATGGGACTCCTATTAAATGCGGACGCTCTTAACAGTAGCAAAAAAAATCGATGCGATTAACAAAATTGACAGAATTTAATACTTAACTTTGCGCTCTAATTTATAATTAAAAAGAAAAATGGAAAAAAATATAAAACCAAGGTTATTAAGAAAATTTTATAGCAAATTAGTAACCCTTATTGGCGTAGGAATTATTGGGGTTTACTCCTTATTACATATTGATGACGCTCCTTATTTCTTAATTAGCTTTTTAAACAGTCTTGTGTTTTTTATATATTTTGCAGAAGGTGTTGGTCGAGTTAGAAAACGCATTAAGAATCTAAATTAAACACAAATATATACACGTGTTAGCTATTAGTTGAAATAATTTTATTTCAACTTCTTATACGCCCACCAATATAAGGTTCCAACAAAAAAAGCACCTCCTACTATATTTCCTAAGGTTGCAGGTATTAAGTTATCTACAGCAAATGCTACCCAAGAAACATTGGCGCCTTCAAAAATTCCTGCTGGAATAAAAAACATATTGGCAATTGAGTGCTCAAAACCTAGCGTTACAAAAACCATAACTGGCCACCAAATCCCTAATATCTTGCCACTCATTTGCTTGGCGCTCATGCCTAACCACAGAGCTAAACAAACCAACCAATTGGCACCAATTGCTTTTAAGAAAATTACATAAAAGGGTTGAGAAACTTTTGCTTCGGCAACAGAAATAATAGATTCTTTCCAGGGGTCTATGCTTACAATATCTGTAAGGTGCACAAGAAAATAAGCGACAAAAATTGACCCTATAAAATTACCAATATACACTAAACTCCAATTACGCAATGGAGCTGTCCATTTTTGTTTCTTGCTCAACACATTGGGCATAAAATAAGCATTGTTCCCCGTAAACAGCTCTGCTCCTGCAAGCACAACTAACATTAGTCCAACAGGAAAAGCCGCTCCATACAAAAATTTTACAAGTCCTGGATTAGCTACTTTAAGCTCAGGAGAACCTCCTCCTATAATGACGGCCAACAATCCACCAAAAGCAATATATGCTCCAGCTAAAAAGCTTAATATCAATGTCTTTTTTACAGAATATTTCTCTTTTTCAATAGCTGCTTCTCCAGCAAGCTCAACAATTTTCAGAGGAGTATTAATATCCATAGTTTTTTATTTTCAATAATTTGAAGACAAATATAAAAAAAAACAGACTCCTTGGGTGATTTTTTTAGCTTTTCAACATTAATGTATAAAAGCACTTTATACATATATCACAACTAATTAACAAATTTTTAATTAAAAATTGATGCAAACAAATTATTATTTAGTAATTTAGTACTTCAATTATAAAAACACAATTATGAAACAATTAATAAACAGAATATTTCTAACAGCAACACTTGCTACTTTTAGCATGATATTGGCACAAGCACAAACTCCTGCTACATGGATGGTAGATAAATCACATACCTCTATTAACTTTACGATAAAACACTTTTTCTCTAAAGTAACGGGTAACTTCAAAGATTTTGAAGGCAAATTATTTCTCGACCCAAAAAATCCTAGTAAAAGCAATGCAAGTTTTTCGGTCAACATTAATAGTATTGACACTGATAATAAACAACGAGACGAGCACCTTCTAAATGCAGACTTTTTTGAGGCAAGTAAATATGCAAAAGCTAGTTTTAAGTCGACTAAATTTGTTCAAAAAGAAAAAAACAAATATGAAGTGCATGGAAAACTTAGCATTAAAGACATAACAAAAAATGTAGTAATTCCAGTTACCATTACCGGACAAATGGAACACCCAATGATGAAAGGAACCTTTATATTAGGCGTCGCAGCTAATTTTAGCATTAACCGTAATGACTATGGCGTAGGCACAGGTAGTTGGGCCGAAACAAAAATGCTAAGCGACAATGTAGATATTGACGTTAATATGGAATTAAATTCAAAAAAATAAAAAACAACTATTGAAACTAAAAAAAGAGCCATGTAAAACACGGCTCTTTTTTAATCTTTTATCTCTTCAAAATCAGCATCCTCAACAGCATCCTTATTAAATAGAACAGTGTTTTTCTTTTCTTTTTTGGGGGTGGTAGTAGTTTTTGGTCGTGTACTCGCTGGGCGTTTCCCAAATGAGAAAATTGCACTTAGTATATTCGCAACAAATCGAAACACTCCAAAAAAAATGGAAAAGCCAAAAACCAATACAAGTAACAATATAACTATAACAAATCCTAACATTAATAAATCTCCTTTGCAACTTTAGCCACACTATCTGTAGCCATAAATGAATAAAAATGTAAGCTTGGTACATTGTGAGCAATAAGCTCTTTAGATTGCAAAATACTCCACTCAACACCCACTTGTTTTGCCTCCTCGTCTGTTTTACATTTTGCCAATTCAGTAGCAAAAGGCTCTGGTATAGAAGACTTAAATATTTTGGGTAATACCGTCAACTGATTCATCAAGTTTATTGGCTTGATACCTGGAATTATTGGAATAGTAATTCCTTCAGCACGGCAACGTTCTACAAACTCAAAATATTTCTGATTGTCAAAAAACATTTGAGTAACAATATAATCAGCACCAGCTTTTACTTTTTCTTTTAAAAAATAAATATCCGAATCCATGCTAGGAGCATCCTCATGTTTCTCAGGGTAACCTGCAACACCAAACGAAAAAGGAGTAGCTGGTTTATCAGACATTTCGGAACCATCCATAAATACACCTTTGTTAAATTCATTAATCTGACCTTGTAATTCAACAGCATATTCATGACCTTCATTTTCAGGAATATGATTCGGCTCTAGCTTTCCCTTATCTCCTTGTAGCACCAATAAATCAGTAATACCTAACAACTGTAAATCAACCAAAGCATATTCAGTGTCTGCTTTAGAAAAACCAGCACATATAATATGTGGCACTGTAGGAATATCATATTTATGTTGTATTGCCGAAGCAATAGAAACAGTCCCTGGTCGTTTACGTATATTTTGTTTTATCACTTCACCAGTATCTAGTGTTCGCTGCACAAATTCACTGTGATGAGTTGTGATATTAATATACTTTGGATCAAATTCTAATAATGGATCAATATTTTTATATACTTTCTCTATACTATTTCCTTTAAGGGGTGGGAGCAGTTCAAAAGAAAAATCCGTCTTCTTAGACTTATTTATTAAATCAGTTATTTTCATTTCTTATACTATTTTATGCAAAAATACTAAAAACCTTTTACTTTTTAGCTTAAAAAAATAGTACTTGAAAAATCAAATAAAAAAGAATTACTAACAATAGTGGACCCACCATAAGAATTTTTCTATTTTTGCATACAATATGTATTTCAAAGATATAATAGGACAAGAAGAAGTTAAAAACCAATACATTCGTTCGGTTAAAGAACAACGTATTCCTCATGCACAACTTATTTGTGGCAACGAAGGATCTGGGAAAAGATCGTTAGCCCTAGCCTATGCTCGCTATATTTTTTGCGAAAACAAAGGAGAATCAGATGCTTGTGGAGTTTGTCCTGCTTGTTTAAAGTTCAATAAATATGCGCATCCTGATTTACATTTTGTATTCCCTGTAATTAAAAAACCGGGAAAAGACAAAGCTGTTAGTAATGATTTTATTAATGAGTTCCGCGAAATCTTAATTGAGAATCCTTTTTTTAGCGAGCGAGAATGGTTTTCAAAAATTGCAGAACCCGGTAAAAGAGGAATGATTTACACCCACGAAAGTGACGAAATTATTCGTAAAATTAACCTAAAAACCTACGAAGCAGAATACAAAATAATGATTATTTGGCTGCCCGAAAAAATGCATCTCTCGTGTTCTAATAAACTGCTAAAACTACTTGAAGAACCTCCTGCAAAAACTATATTTCTATTAGTAACAAAAGAACCAGACAATATTATCTCCACCATATTATCACGAACACAACGCATTAATATTCCGCCTTTAGAAACAGAAGCAATTGCCAACGCTTTATTTTCTAGGTATAACTTACCAATAGCTGATGCACAACATTTTGCTCGTACAGCAAATGGCAATTATATTAAAGCATTTGAGTCGGCCCAAAAAAATGAGATTAACAAAGAGCAATTAGAACGATTTGCTCACTTAATGCGTACAGCATATAAGATTATCAATAGCAAAGAAATCAATACTAAAGGACAATCATTAAAAGATTTGAAGAAATTTTCTGAGGAAATGGCAAAAATTGGCCGAGAGAATCAAAGAAATTTTCTAAAATATGCTCAAAACATGATACGTGAAAATTTTATTTATAATTTTCATCAACAAGATTTAAATTATTTATCTGCCTCTGAAAATGACTTTGCGAATAAATTTGCTCCGTTTATAAATGAAAACAATGTTTTTAAAATGATGGAAGAATTAGCATTAGCAGAAAGACACATCGAACAAAATGTACAAGCAAAAATTGTTTTTTACGATCTGGCTTTGAAGATTATTGTACTGTTTAAAAAATAATGCACAATTCATTGTTATTTATTTTGTAAATTTGTGCTTTTAGAATTCAATACACTATATATATTTGGAGTTATCCCTCCAGTCAACGAAAATTTATGGACTATAAATTAGATATAAGCGGTTGCCGAATAAATAATAAAGGCTGCCGAAACAATACTGCTAAAAAGCTAGCTACTTTTGATTGGCTATGCGATTTACCCGAAACAATTTCTGAAACTGACCTCGTGGAAGTTCAGTTTAAAAATACCCGCAAAGGATACTTCTTAAATAGCACTAAAATCCCCTTAGAAAAAGGAGATATAGTTGCTGTTGAATCTTCTCCTGGACATGATATTGGAGAAATAACATTAGTAGGAAGACTTGTTCTCTTACAAATGAACAAAAACAATATTGATCCTGAGAAAACAGAAATAAAAAGAGTATACAGAAAAGCTCGCCAATCAGATTTGGAGAAGTATGAAGAAGCAAAATCTCGTGAACAAGAAACAATGATTCGTTCCCGACAAATTGCTGAACGCTTACAATTAAATATGAAAATTGGCGATGTAGAGTATCAAGGTGACGGCAACAAAGCTATTTTCTACTATATTGCTGATGAGCGAGTTGACTTCCGAGAATTGATAAAGGTACTAGCAGACTCTTTTAAAATTCGTATTGAGATGCGACAAATTGGAGCTCGACAAGAAGCTGGTCGTATTGGAGGTATTGGTCCATGCGGAAGAGAGTTGTGTTGCGCTTCATGGATGTCTAGCTTTGTTTCTGTATCCACTAGTGCTGCTCGTTATCAAGATATTTCTTTGAATCCACAAAAACTAGCCGGACAATGTGCTAAGCTTAAATGCTGTATGAACTACGAGCTAGATGTATACATGGATGAGTTAAAAGATTTCCCTTCTAAAGATATTAAACTAGAAACTCTAGATGCAGAATTCTACCATTTCAAGACAGATGTATTCAAACGTCAAATGACGTATTCTTCTTCACCTCATTTTGCTGCAAACTTAGCAGTTTTATCTATTGAAAGGGTAAAAGAAGTGATTGAGATGAACAAAGATGGAAGAAAACCAGGGGCGCTGGCAATTGCCAAAGAGATGAGTAAAAAACCTGCTGTGGATTTTAAAAATGTTGTTGGGCAAGACAGCTTAACTCGTTTTGACAATAATAAAAAGAAAAAATATCACGGAAAAAATAACAGAAACAACAAAAATAGGAATAACAAAAATAATAACCCGAACGCAAGCAATAACAACTCAAATAACGGGAACAAAAAAAGAAACAATAACAACAATAATAACAAACAAAACTAATAGCATCAAACTATTATGAATCGATTATTATTATATCTATCTCTAATTCTGATTATATCAGCTTGTGGTAAAAGAACAACTGTTTACAACCAATACAAAGAAATTCCATCCAAGGGTTGGGACAAAGATAGTGCAGCTCATTTTGATGTTACCCTTGAAAAAGAAACCCCTTTTAGTGTATTAATAAACATCAGAAATAGAAATGATTATAAAAGCCAAAACATGTGGCTATTTGTAAACTACCAAACGCCTGAAAAAAAGATAATAAAAGATACCCTCAACTTCTACTTAGCAGATAACCAAGGTCGTTGGTTAGGCTCTGGGTTTGGCTCACTTCATGAAATGCAAGTGGTATACCTTCCAAAGGTTAAATTCCCCACTAGTGGAACTTACACTTTTGAAATTAAACATGGTATGCGTGATTCCTCCTTAGTAGGGATTAACGATATTGGTTTAGAAATTCTTACAGACTAACCCTTCTCTTTTTATTACTCGTGGGAAAAAACAAACTAAAAAAATTCAGTGAGATGGAGAAGTTTCCTCATGTCTTTCAACTTTCATTTAACGAGCTCAGAGCTGGTAAAGAATTTGAAATGAAAGGGAAATGGAACGAACTTTTCTTTAAAAACAATCACCCTATTGTATTAGAACTTGGTTGTGGTAGAGGAGAATACTCTATTGGATTAGCTAAGCTTTTTCCAGAAAAAAACTTTATCGGAATTGATATTAAAGGTTCCAGAATGTGGACTGGTGCTAAACAAGCTATAGAAAGTGAATTATCAAATGTTGCATTTCTACGCACTAAAGTAGAAATGCTTTCTCACTTTTTTGACACGAATGAAATAAGTGAAATTTGGTTAACCTTCCCCGATCCACAAATGAAAAAGGTAACTAAGCGTATGACTGCCACTAACTTTATGGCACAATACCAGAAGTTTGTTAAACCAAACGGAATTATTCATCTAAAAACAGACAGCAACTTTATGTTTACTTATACCTGCGAAATGGTAAAAGAAAACACCTATACTATTTTATTCAAAAATGAGGATCTTTACAAGTCTGAGATAGATGACAAAATATTAGAAATAAAAACCTATTACGAACAACAATGGTTGGCACGTGGTATAACTATAAAATACATTCAATTTGAATTAAATACACGTGAACAATTTATCGAACCTGATATTGAAATTGAATACGATGAGTATCGGAGTTATAATAGACACCGACGCAAAGAACTGAATATATAACAATCTTAATACTGCTTATATTATGACACTATATCCAAAACAAATAACTGAAGCACTTAGCAAAGTTCGTTTCCCTGGCAATGGAAAAAACTTGATTGAGAACGAAATGGTAGAAGATAATATTCGTATTGACGGACTCAAAGTTAGCTTTACACTTATTTTTGATAAACCCACAAATCCTTTCATAAAATCAGTTGTGAAAGCTGCCGAACAAGCTATTCTTACCTACGTTGGAGAAGATGTAGAAATAAAAGGAAACATTAGCATAAAAACACTTGAAGCTCCAAAACCCGAAGCAGAGAAACATCTCTCTCAAGTGAAAAATATAATAGCTGTTTCATCAGGAAAAGGAGGTGTTGGGAAATCTACTGTTGCATCTAACCTTGCTGTTGGATTAGCTAAAATGGGCTATAAGGTTGGACTTCTTGATGCGGACATTCATGGCCCATCAGTACCCAAAATGTTTGGATTAGAAGATGCTCACCCAATAATTGAAAGAATTGAAGGACGCGATTTAATAATTCCCGAATTAAAGTATGGCATAAAAATGCTTTCTATCGGATTCTTTGTTGATCAAAGCAAAGCCCTTTTATGGAGAGGTGGCATGGCAGGAAATGGCTTAAAACAATTAATAACTGATGCTCATTGGGGTGAATTAGATTATTTTTTAATTGATATGCCTCCAGGCACAAGTGACATACACCTTACCCTATTACAAGCATTGGGAATTACTGGTGCCGTAGTAGTAAGTACACCCCAAGAAGTGGCCCTTGCCGATGCACGAAAAGGGATTGAAATGTTTATGAATGAAAAAGTAAATGTGCCTGTGTTAGGCTTAGTAGAGAATATGGCTTGGTTTACCCCTGCAGAATTACCAGAAAACAAATATTTTATTTTTGGAGAAGGAGGCTGTAAAAGACTTGCCGAAGAATTACAAGTTCCTTTATTAGGTCAAATTCCTATTGTACAGAGCATTCGAGAAGGAGGAGATTCTGGCGCTCCTATTGCCACCAATGAAGATTCATTAATTGGCAGTTCATTTATGGAACTAGCAAATGGAGTAGTTACTCAAGTAAAACTTCGTAACGAGAATTTACCTGCTACAAAAAAAGTTGAAATGAAGAAGTAACTGAAAGAAGGAGCTCTTCTGGATATTGGACGAATAAACAAAAATTCTTACCTTTGCTAACCGCAAAAAACAAAAAAACAATCAATGAATATTTTACTTCTCGGATCAGGTGGACGCGAACATGCAATGGCATGGAAAATCGCTCAAAGTAGCAAAGTAGACAATCTATATATCGCTCCAGGAAATGCTGGAACAAAAGACGTAGGCATCAATCTTCCTATTGCTGCTGATGATTTTCAAGCATTAAAAACTGCCGTATTAGATAAAAACATAAATATGGTTGTAGTTGGGCCAGAAGATCCTTTAGTAAAAGGCGTTTATGATTTCTTTAAAAATGACTCTCAGTTAAATAATATTCCTGTAGTTGGACCTTCAAAAGAAGGTGCTCAACTAGAAGGAAGCAAAGATTTTTCTAAACAATTTATGTTTCGCCACAATATTCCAACAGCAGGATACAAAAGCGTAACTGCTGATAACTTAGATGAAGGAATTGCTTTTCTTAAATCACTAAAAGCTCCTTATGTATTAAAAGCTGATGGCTTGGCTGCTGGAAAAGGAGTTTTAATTATCAACGATTTAGACGAAACAATTAGTGAATTACGCCAAATGTTAGATGGGAAATTTGGAGAGGCTAGTACAACTGTTGTTATTGAAGAGTTCTTAGATGGAATTGAATGCTCTGTTTTTGTAATGACAGATGGCACTAACTATAAGATATTACCAGAAGCCAAAGACTACAAACGTATTGGAGAAGGAGACACTGGCTTAAATACTGGAGGTATGGGTGCTGTATCTCCTGTTCCATTTGCCGATAAAGTATTTATGGATAAGGTAGAACAACGCATAATTAAACCTACTGTAGATGGACTTAAAGCTGAAGGGATAGACTACAAAGGATTCATCTTCTTTGGACTTATAAAGGTAAATAATGAACCTTTAACTATAGAATACAATGCTCGTATGGGCGACCCAGAAACAGAAGCTGTAATGCTTCGTATTAAGTCTGATTTTGTTGATTTATTAGAAGGTATTGCTGAAGAAAACTTAAATGAAAAAACAATAGAGTTTGACGAGAGAGCTGCTGTAACTGTTGTACTAGTTTCAGGAGGTTATCCTGAAGCCTTTGAAAAAGGAATTGCAATAACAGATTTAGATAAAGTAAGCAACAGTATTGTGTTCCATGCTGGAACGAAAGAAGAAAACGGACAAACTCTTACTAATGGAGGTCGCGTGCTTGCTATTAGCTCTTATGGAAAGAACAAAGAAGAAGCCTTGGCTCAATCTTTCATCAATGCAGAAATTATTACATACGATAAAAAGAACTTTCGCTCAGATATAGGATTTGATATTTAAGATATGAGAATTGCAATTGTAGGAACAGCATTCCCTTTTCGTGGTGGCTTAGCTGCCTTTAACGAACGTTTGGCTAAACAGTTCATTGAAGATGGACATGAAGTCACCATGTATACCTTCACATTGCAATACCCTAATTTTTTATTCCCAGGGAAAACTCAATTCTCTTCAGAAGCTGCACCAAAAGGCTTGAAAATTATTCCATGTATCAACTCCATCAATCCATTTAATTGGATAACTGTTGGACGGAAAATTCGCAAAGAAAAATTTGACTCCGTAGTTTTTTGCTATTGGATGTCATTTATAGCTCCATGTTTTGGAACAATTGCTAGATGCTTACAAAAAAAGAAAACGAAACGTATTGCTTTAGTTCATAATATGATTCCACATGAGAAAAGCATCTTAGATATTTTATTCCCTAAATATTTTGTTCGTGCTATGGATGGCTTTACAGCGATGTCTGATGTAGTAAAAGAAGACATCACAAAATTAGGAGCGGCTCAAAAACCTATTATTGTTACACCTCATCCATTATACGATCATTTTGGAGCTATAATGCCAAGAGAGGAGGCTATTAAAGCTATCAACTTAGATCCAAAAACACGCTATATCCTATTCTTTGGCTTAATACGCTCCTACAAAGGACTTGATTTATTATTAAAAGCATTTGCTGATGAACGCCTTCGTAAACTACCGCTTAAATTATTAGTCGCTGGTGAATTTTATGATGATGAGCAATATTACTTAGACCTCATTACTCAAAATCAATTATCAGAACATGTCTTTATTTGTGCTGACTACATACCTGATAGTGAAGTAAAAGAATGGTTCTCATCTGCAGACTTAATTGTTCAGCCATATAGAAGTGCTACACAAAGTGGTATTAGTCAAATTGCATATCATTTTGAAAAACCAATGTTGGTAACCAATGTTGGAGGCCTATCTGAAATAGTCCCACATGGAAAAGCGGGCTATGTTGTTGAACCCAATATTAAAGAAATTGCCGACTCTATTCTTGACTTCTATAACAATAACCGCCAAGCTGCTTTCGAAAAAGGAACAAAGGAAGAAAAGAAAAAATACCAATGGAATGTGATGTCGCAAAACATAAGTTCTCTATTGAAAGAAATTCAATAATCTTTTTATCTTTATACTGTTTATCTCTTTATAGTTTTAATTAATCAATTAAAAATTAGCCTTATGAGACTACAGTGCATCATCTCCAACTCTGAAGACAAAACCATGAAAAATGTAGCCTTATTGCTACTTCGTTTATTGGTAGGTGGCCTAATGTTTAACCATGGCTTAATAAAACTCATAAACTTTGAAATGCTAAGTGCAGGATTTATTGATCCTTTAAACATTGGAAGTACAATGTCATTATCTCTCGTAATTTTTGCTGAGGTATTTTGTTCCTTTTTAATAATTATTGGGCTCTTCTCTCGACTAGCATGTTTACCTATTATCTTCACGATGGGCATTGCTGCATTTGTTGTTCATGCAAATGACCCTTTTGCTAGTAAAGAACTAGCCTTACTTTTCTTAGGTTTGTTTATTGTCATGTTTTTTGCCGGACCTGGTAGATATGCCTTTGATTCACTAATGGCAAAATGCTTCCGTTTAGAATAGACTTAAAATAAAATATAAGCCGCCATCACTAAATGTGTATGGCGGTTTTTTTTGTTTAACAAAATGAATGGCTACCTTTGTTTGATTAAAAAATAAACATGAGCTATCAACCTCCAATACCAAATAAATTAGGCATTCAAATTATTGCTGATATCCCTATCTCAACTTTAGTTCGGTATATTGACTGGCGATTCTTTTTTATGGCTTGGCGATTAACTGGAAAATTTGAAGGAATGGCAGAAGTTTGTGATTGTGAGTCTTGTCAAGTAGGGTGGTTGCAAACCTTTGCAGAAGCAGATAGGGCTAAAGCGAAAGAAGCCTTAAGCTTATATAAAGATGCCAGAACAATGCTGAAAGAGTTATCTGAAAAAAGCGATTTTTCAGCAAAAGCAATTGTTGGCATTTTTCCTGCTGTGTCGGAGAATGAAGGAATTAAATTTAATTTCGAAGGAAAAGATACTTATATACCAACCTTACGCCAACAAGAATTTAAAAAAAATGGACTCTACTTTTCTCTCTCTGATTTTGTGTCTCCAGTAAAAGATTATGTAGGCACTTTTGCTGTAACAGTACATGGAGCTGAAGCAATGGCAACAGAGTTTGAAAAAGATGATGATTCTTATAATTCAATTTTAATAAAAACTCTTGCCGATCGTTTAGCAGAAGCAGCAGCAGAATGGGTGCACGAGAAAATAAGAAAAGAATATTGGGGGTTTGCTAGTGAGGAGTCTTTAAGCATAGAAGAAATGTTGAAAGTACAATACACAGGTATACGTCCTGCTGTAGGTTACCCATCACTTCCTGACCAATCAATAATTTTCGATTTAATACCTATACTACCTTTTAATGCAATAGGCATTGAACTTACAGAAAACGGAGCCATGTATCCCAATGCATCCGTTAGTGGAATAGTAATATCTCATCCTAAATCACAATATTTTAATATCGGGAAAATAAACGAAGAGCAACTAAATGACTATTCTAAACGAAAAGGGAAATCACCTGACGAACTTAGAAAATGGTTAGCACATAATTTAAGTTAACTGCCAAAAAATGAAACAACTTCTTGTTATATCTATATTTATATATCTATGCCACTTAATTGCGGCTCAAGCAGACGGCAGCATAAAACTCATCAAATTTAAAGACGGAATTCACCATTGGAATTTAGACCATCCAAAACGCTACTATGACCGCTATGACCGCTCAGAATTTGAAGCCATTGCCGATAATTTTGTAAATTGGCAAAATTATGATGGAGGATGGCCAAAGAATATCGATTGGCTTGCCAAGCTAGACAAAGATTCCATCAGAAGAAAAATGAAAAAAAGAGATAGATGGAGCACTATAGATAACAGAAACACCTATCCTCAAATTGAATATCTAAGCGAAGCTTATAAAAGAACTAGCAACCAAAAATATAGAACCTCAGCAGAAAAAGGCTTAAACTACATTCTTGAATTACAGAACCCATTAAGTGGAGGGTGGCGAGGCTGGGATATTGATGCCATCACCTACAATGACGAAATAATGACTGGAATAATGAACCTCTTTCTAGATATTAAAATAAAGGATGAAAAATATGCCTGGATATCGAAAGATTTATACACTAAAATATGTGCCTCTTTGGACAGAGCTATTGAGGTAACATTAAAATGTCAGATAAAACAAAACGGGAAGAAAACAGCTTGGTGTCAACAACACAGTCATAAAACATTACGCCCAATGCAAGCGCGTACTTTTGAATTGCGTTCCATCACAGCCAATGAAAGTAGCGACATTTTAATCTTTTTAATGCGTATCCAGAACCCAAGCAAAAAAATAAAAGATGCTATTAATGCAGGTGTAAATTGGTTAAACAAATCTAAAATTAAAGGATTAAAGATTGAAAGAAAGCCTTTACCAAAAGGAGAATTTATAAACCACGAATATCCGTATGATTTAATCGAAGTAAAAGACCCTAAAGCGAAAGCAATATGGGCACGATTTTACGAATTAGATAGCAACAAACCATTCCTGTGTAACCGTGATGGGAAAAAAGTCTACCATCTAAAAAATGTTCTCCCAGAAAGACGCACTGGTTATGAATGGTATGGCTATTGGCCAGAAAAAGTACTCAAAGAATATTCCATTTGGACGAAGCGTAAAGATGTGCATTAAATAAACTCTACCTTGAGAAAACAGCTACTATTTCTACTCTCCTTTATTCTTTTTATCTGTGCAAATCAACTCTCTGCACAAATAAATATTGTTATTGTTGGACAAGTGCTCGACAAAGCCGACGAAAAACCAATAAGCAATGCTTCTGTATTCTTTAAAAACAGTAACATTGGAACGTCTACTGATAAAGATGGCTACTATATTCTTCGGAGTAAAACAGCACAAACAGAGATAGAATATTCTATGATGGGCTACAAAAAAAAATCCATCAAGATAAAAAATAATGAAAGTAAAGCAATAAATATTGAACTCATTGAAAAAGTAGAACTATTACCCGAATTATTTATTTTTCCAGGACAAAATCCAGCAATTGAGTTAATGGAAAAAGTTAGAGCTACTCGTTTAATAAATAATCCTGAGCTATGTACAGCCTACCAAGCCTTAGTCGAAGAAAACATTAAAGCATCCTTCTCTCTTAAATCAAGAAATAGTCTTAATAAACGAATTTTCAGCGACTTGCAAAAAGGCTTACTAAGCACCGATGACTCTACTCTGTTTTTCCCTGTTTATTATAGTCAAGAGAATTATTACTTAAAGTCTGGAGAAAAAACACCTCTTAATAACAAATCAAAAAGCGTCTTTCTTTCAAAAGAAGAATCAATGAAAGAATTGGTAAATAAACTACCTCTTCGGGTAAATTTTTACGATAATTACCTCTTCCTTTTCGGAAAAAACTTCTTAAGTCCCCTAGCCTCAACAGCAGAAAACAGTTATAAATACTATATTAAAGATAGCATTCGAAACATACTGAATAAAGAGTATATACTCTCTTTTCAACCAACAAACAAAAAAAGCTTAGCTTTTGAAGGAACCATGCATATTGACTCTGCCAGTTATGCTATTACAAAAATTACAGCGACCCTGCCAAAAATCGCCAATATAAATTTCATTAAACGGCTAGGATTTTCACAACAATTTGTCCCTTTTAACAACAAGTGGGTTTTTGAAAAACAAGCAACAATTGTAAACCTCCAGCTAAGCAAAAAAGAAAATACTAGTAACTCATTTTTTATTGTAAAAAACAGCAACTATAATTTCTCTAATTCGAGCACTAGTGATATAAGCTCCTTTGCAGAGAAACAAGACAGTGCTTTTAATAAGGCCCTAGACAGCTTAAGCTCCACAAAACAAGTGAAAGCACTAAATACTCTTGCTGATATTATCATCAACAAATACATTCATGTTGGCGCTTTTGATATTGGACCATTTAATCTATTAGCAAACTCCAACAAAGTAGAAGGCACACGTTTTACTATGGGAGGAAGAACGGGAGAGAAGATCAGTGAAAATTTCACTATTGGAGGCTATGGAGGCTACGGAATAAGTGACCAGAAATGGAAATATGGTGCTGAGATACAATACCGCTTCAAAAAAAAGCACTATACATTAATTGGTTTAAAATATGATAATAATATGTACCAAACAGACTTTAATTATCATGATGATATTCGTCACGAAAATTCTATTATAAATGGATTAGCAGGAATAGCATCTGCCTTTTTCTCTGGAGACAGAAACTATACCCAGCTAAAAAAAACAAAGCTATTTTTGGATAAAGAATGGATAAAAGGCTTACAAACAAAACTGATCCTTTCATACGGCGAACACCTGCCAAATAATTTTGTCCCTTATACCACAACAGCCTCTACCATAAGTTCTGTAGCAAATTACAATATTACGCTCGATTTTAGATTATCAAATAAAGAGCGAATAATGGAAGAGTATTTCCACCGAATATATCTAAGTAACTACTACCCTGTTAGCCATTTTGTAATTCAGGGTGGAAAATATGAAACAACAGTTAGCAACGATTATTATCTAAAATTTCATACCTATACCAAACAAACTTTACTATTAGGAAACTTTGGAAAATTTCGTTACAGTGCCGAAGCTGGTTTAATTCTTGGGCAAGTCCCTTTCCCATTATTAGAACTATACAGTCCTTATGAAAGTAATGGTATAAGTAGATATGCTATTCATCCAGAACAATCAAATATGTATGCTGCCGACAGCTATATTAAACTAAAAACAAGCGTACTTACCAATGGCTTACTATTTAACCTTATTCCATTAGTAAATAGATTAAACCTGCGAGAAACAGTCGGGATAAAAGTAGCTTATGGTTCTTTACAAGAAAAGAATGAAAAATTAATGAATTTACCAGTATTTATTGAAGCAATGGATACTCCCATTATACAATTAAGTGCAGGAATTACAAACCTATTTAAAATAATCGCCATAGAGTATATTTGGGCTTTCCCAAAAATAAAAAACCCCAACGCAAATTGGGGCATACAGGCTAGACTATCGGTCGATTTTTAACGTCTCTTATTTTTTGAAATAATATAAGTTAAGCGAACAGATACCGTACTATGTCGGGTCATATTATTAAAATCTCCCTCATTATAAGAATAAGTAGGTTTCAATAAATCTTCCATAGAATCTTCATTTGTTAAGCTTTTCAAACTATAAGCATAATAAATACCTAACTCAATAGTTTGAAGAACATTAATACCTGCACCTACGGTATATCCATGATCAATAAAATTATATTTACTGTATTCATCACCAAATTCCATTTTAGAAGATTTCTCGAGTTCTGGCAAGCTTACACTTCCATTCAGTTCATCTATAGCACTCTCAATATCAACTGTTCCTCCTAAAGCAAAGCCCCAGAAATAACCAGCAAGCACATATGCCTTAAAGTCTCGAGGACCAAAACGCCATTTTACAACAACAGGCACTTCTAGATATTCAACATTACGATAGCCATCTAATAATAAACCATATGAGGAATTATCAAGCTTATAGCTAAAATTAGAGCCTTTTCGTGAATACATTGAACTTAATTGTAATCCAGCATCATACTTTGGAATCATCATCTCTAGGTTCATTCCTATTACCAATCCTTTTAAACTACGGTTCACGTCTTCAGAACTGCTAAGACCTTCGAAAGTAGTAACTTCGTTCGTCATATTTGCACCTAAGGTAATACCAAAACCCATTTGAGAATAGGCAGATATACTTGATACAAAAATGAATAATAAAAAGATTTGCTTTTTCATAATGTTCTTTTTAAACAATAAAACCCTGTAGGCAAAAGCCTTCAGGGTTCTAAATTTGTGCGGCTGAAGGGACTCGAACCCCCACGTCTTTCGACACTAGATCCTAAGTCTAGCGCGGCTACCAATTACGCCACAGCCGCAATTGCCTTGTGATAATAGCCCTGCAAAAGTATATAAATTTTTATTATATACCATGTATAGACAGGAAAAATATTACAACAAAAAAAATTCCTGCAGTAATAATGAGTAAAAATACAACAAAAAACACCTACTATTCGGAATGTTTTTGTTTAAAAATGCATATATTTGAAAAAAAATATAATATAACAAAGGTACACATACCGACCCCTATTGGGATGTATTATGTACTTTTGTGACACCTATAAACTAGTTAGCACTAAGTTTATGAGAAAGCTTTTATACATATTAATTATTTCTTTATTTGCAGTTTGTTCTTGTACAAATAAAAAAGAAAACACAAAAATATCAGTTATTGGTTTTTGTTGTGGAGAGTGTTATGGAAATTGTTTCCAAGGGTTCTATATCGATAAAAATAAAAAAATATATAAAATAGAAGGTAACTATTGTAACGAAATAGACACTATCAATAAAGTTGAAATTGATTACATAAAAGAACAAGAAGTTAAAAACGTAATAAATTCTTTACCTTTAGACTACAATGATTATGAAGGAATAATTGGTGAGCCGGATTCACGTGATCAATGTGCTGTATATTTATCGTATAAAAAAAATAATAAAACAATAGAAGTAATAATTGACCCTGATTCTGGAAAACATCCAAAAAAATTTGATGAATTTGTACGGAAAGTTTTAGAGTTAAGGTTATTATAAAAAAACCTAGTGCTAACAAACGGTATAGCACATAGGGCTAGCGGGCTGACCTCGTTTGACGTCGCCTTTCAGGTCGACGCCCCACGATGCCATACCGCAGAACGTTACAAACAAGTTTAAGAAAATACCTTTACCTATAAAATTACACCGTTTGTTCTCTAATTTTTAAAGAAAAAAATAAAAAATAGTAGACAACAATTTCCTTTCTTGGATAAAGTTCCAGAAAAAAATCGATAATCCTTATTCGTTTTTACTTCCTGCTTAACAATCGATTTTTAGGAAAGTAGTTAACATAAAATTTACTTTTTTTTTAGTCCGCAAGTTCTTTTGACTGAGAAAAAAAGAAAAATTTTTTTAACGAAATTTGGACTTTTTCAGTCTTGGCTCTTTTGATAAAATTTGCTGCTTGAATTAAAAAGATAAATCGATGATTTCGGGTTTATCATGGCAGTACAAATTTCTCATCGATAGAAAAGAAAAAATAAGGACAAATTGACTTGTATTTCAATGGAAATTGTATCTTTAAGTCGATTTGAAAAAAGCAATTAATAATAATTTGTTTCTTCGTTATGAAACAAAAAACCAGTTTGTAACAAAGGGTATATCACATAGTGGCGCGGGGCACTGACTTCGTTTGACATCTCCCCTACGGTCGACGCCCCACGATGTCATACCCCAAACGTTACAGCCAATTATAAAAAATGACGTTACATTAATTAATCTGAGAAATTTTACTCATATTAGTACTATAAACATTTAAACAATAGAAATTATGAAAAAATTATTTTACCTTTTAGCAGTCGTTTTAATATCGGCGATGTCATTTACATCATGTACTGATGATGAACCAGAATTACCAGATACTGAAGTAGTGATACCTAGAAGTGATACGGGAAGCATAATTGGGAATTGGGAGATTTCTAAAATCTGGCACATATCAGGAAGTGATAGTTTAATAGGTACATTGAGTACTATAATTGATTCAACTACAACAGGTGTAATTTCTTCTTTAATAATAACTGATATAAAAATTACTGAAGATTCTGTTATCACTGCAAGGCAATTGAATGATTATCTAATTAATGACTCAATAGTAAGAGATACTATTAATTATACTGGCAGTTTCGACTTAGAATTTATTTATATAGAGGATAATAAGCTTCATGTTAGAACTGGATATTGGCCAAGCGATGGATTCCAACCTGAATCATATGCATGGTCTATATATATTAGAAAATAAGAATTATATATTCAAGCAGAGGTCCTGAGTTAGATTATAAAGATGATATAGGAACACAAGAATTAAATGACAAACCAACAGAAATGATTACCAAAGATTATTATATACATATTGTAGCTGAGGTATTGGATACTCATGATACAGTTAATATTTTAACAGGAAGTTATCTTTGGATTGAAGAGAACGATAGGGATGAGACATTCTACTTTTATGGAAAGGAAAATATTACAACAAAATTAATATATTCAAATATTGAAGATATATCCTCTTTTGAAGATATAGAGAATCTCAAATTAAAAGAAATAAATAAAGTAACTAGAGATCCAAGATATGATTTTATTGCAAATAATAATTTTCCTGCAATTATTGGTAGGGTTGCAAGAAAATAACAGGCTGTAACAAAGGGTATATCACATAGTGGCGCGGGGCACTGACTTCGTTTGACATCTCCCCTACGGTCGACGCCCCACGATGTCATACCCCAAACGTTACAAGCAAGCTGGGAAGAAGAAAATTCCCTAAAAAACAGACGAAAGAGAAATTGATTAAAAGCTATGAAAAGAATAAGATATTTTAAATATTTAGCAATTATAGTGTTTTTGAGTTCTTGTTATATTGCTCATAAAAGTGAAAAAAGAGCATTTGGTTGTTATAAAGAAAATTATCCTAGTATTGATTCATTAGTAGAAACAAACGGTTATTTTGAGATTAATTATTATTTTCCTTTAGAATCTGAAAAAAGAAAATTTCCACGAACGGAGTTTGGTCTTATATTATATAAAGATGGAACTTGTGTCACTGCTTCAAAGGAATTTCTTTTAAATATTATTGATAGCGTAAAAATTTGGGGTGGTCTTACATCAGGAACATATACTATTTCTAATGATACAATTCTAATAAAGTTCTTAACAATAGGCTCAACGACTTCTACTTGTTGGATTGAAAAATTTAAAATTTTAAGCCCAAGAAGACTTCGACAAGTTTATGCAGGTAGTTGGGAATATGGAGAATACACAAAGACCCATACTTTTGTAGAAGCCAAATTTGTGCCTTATAATGTTTCCTCAATAAATGATGAACTATGGGTAAAAAAGCAAAGCTGGTTCTGGTGTGATAAAAATGAATATAAAGCTTGGAAAAAAAGAATAAAGAAATAAATTAGACAGCTTTATGTAACAGTGCATATTCTATACGGATAGCATTAAAAACAGCCAGCTTGTAACAACCGCTATCGCACATGCGCCACAGCCTTCGGGCAGTTTGTTGTGCTATGGGCGGTATCGGCTGACACCTTCGGTGTCACATCGAGCGACAATCATCCTCACGGCTGATGTCACACGATGCCATAGCGGCAACCGTTACAAACAAGTTTCAGAAAATACCGATTGTTGTATAATAGCAATATTTGTTTTCTGATTTTTAAGAAAAAAGGAATAAAATGTATTGGGCAACACTCTCCTTTCTCGGAAAAAGTTCCAGAAAAAAATCGACAAACATTATTCGTTTTTAAATCCTGTTTAAGATTCGATTTTTAGAAAAAGTAGTTAACATCAAATTTACTTTTTTTTTAGTCCGCAAGTTCTTTTGACTGAGAAAAAAACAAAAAATTTTTTAACGAAAATTGGACTTCTGCATTCTTGGCTCTTTTGATAAAATTGGCGCGTTGAATTATAAAGAGAAATCGATGATTTCGGGTTTATCATGGCAGTATAAATTTCTCATCGATAGAAAATAAAAAATAAGGACAAATTGACTTGTATTTCAATGGAAATTGTATCTTTAAGTCGATTTGAAAAAAGCAATTAATAATAACAATTTGTTTCTTCGTTATGAAACAAAAAACCAGTTTGTAACAAAGGGTATTTCACATGCGGCGCGGGGCACTGACTTCGTTTGACGTCGCCTTTCAGGTCGACGCCCCACGATGTCATACCCCAAACGTTGGCAACCATTAAAACAGACCGAAACGACATCGAAATATGAAGACTAAAACGATTATAATTCCCAATTTAATATTTTGCCTGATAATTGGACTTTTAAGTAACTGCTCAAATTATTATCCACATACTTATCCATTCATGGATTGGTCAAATCCTGACAGCATAATAAGTTCATATGATACATTGACTAAAACAACAATGGATAACCACAATTATATTTGTCGATTTTGGATTGACCCAAGTTCGACTGTAAAACAATATATTGAGATTTGTGATACAAATGGTGGATACAAAATCACAATGCATAAATACGGATATGTTTATAATAAAAGGCATAAACCTAAAATGATTAATATAGCTAAGCCTGTGGTGATTGATAAGGATATCAATTGGATTATTACGACTATTGATTCTTTGGATTTGATGAATTATAAATCAAGATATCATAGCTGGCAAACAGATGGTGGACCAATGCATACACCTATGATTTGGTATCGTGTCGAGTATTATAAAAATGGACAAAAAAACGATTTTGTATTTTGGAAGTTCGTTAATCATGACTTATATGCCGATATGAAAAAATATGGACGAATAATAGATTTGGTAGATAATGAAATATTAAATATTAAAAATTAACGGTTGCCAACACACAATATAAAACAGTTGGGGTTCAGTGGTTTGCGAGGGTTTGGTTCTCGCTTCAGCATTCTTGTCGGTGGACAAGAACGCGCTCCGAAAACCCAACCGTTTCATATTGTCAAACGTTAGGGGCAAGCGTAAAAAACTGACAGCATTAACATAAATGAATAAACAAAAAATATATAGATTAGTTGAAAAAGGCTCACATGGGTCGAGAATAAATATTGTATTTGACATTACAATAATGATTCTTATTCTTCTTAATGTTTTTGCATTAATACTAGATTCAATACCTTCAGTTGAAAACTCAATTGGTCATTTTCTGAAAATATTTGAAGTTATCTCAGTAATAATTTTTAGTGTTGAATATCTATTAAGAATCTATGTTTCTGACTTAACTCATCCTTCTTCAAGCAGATTAAAGTCAATATTAAAATTTATTTTTTCTCCTTTTGGAATAGTTGATTTGCTTGCAATCACTCCTTTTTATCTCCCATTCTTGATAAAAATTGATTTAAGATTCTTGAGAATTTTAAGGTTAATGCGTTTTTTTAGAATATTGAAAATTAATAGATACAACAGTTCTATAAATCAAATCTGGAGTGTAATAAAAGAGAAAAAAACTGAATTAGCAATTACGGGGTTTGTTTCTTTTTTAATATTATTTATTGCTTCCTTTTTAATGTATTATGTAGAAGGTGAAGTCCAACCTGATAAATTCTCCAATATTCTAGATAGTTTTTGGTGGGCAATTGCAACATTGACAACTGTGGGATATGGTGATGTTTATCCAATTACAGGAACTGGAAAATTTATTAGTGGAATAATAGCTGTTTTAGGTATAGGTTTAATTGCACTACCAACTGGTATTATAAGTGCTGGATTTATGGAAAGAATAGGAAAAAACAAAAATCACAAATGTCCACATTGTGGAAAAGACATTTAAAATAAACAAACGCCAAGCCCCTAACAACCGCTATCGCACATGCGCCACAGCCTTCGGGCAGTTTGTTGTGCTATGTGTGCATCGGGGGACACCTTCGGTGTCTGCATCGCCTGACATCATCCTCACGGCTGACGTCACACGATGCCATAGCGGCAAACGTTATGCGTAATTTTAGAAACCTAAGCCTATGAAACAAACATTCTTTATTATAACATTTAGCTTGACATTAATTTATCAAGTTTTAGGACAAACGAATACAAAAACACAGTCTGATATTTCAACAAATACAATTTATAGAAATGAAATCTATCATTTTAGTGTATTTATTCCAACCAATTGGAAATTATACGGACAAATTAAAAATGATACTGTAAATCATAAAGCCATTGCAGACTGGGGTCTACCTAAAGTTTATAGTGAGTTAGAAAAAACTGAAATTGAAAACTCTATTTCGATTACTGCATACAATCAAACAAAGATTACATCAATTGAGTCATTAATAGCTTCAGAATATTTTAGAATAAATCCAGCTGAAACAGCTTTAGAAGTTGATAAGTCAAATCCTAATTCAAGAATAATTTACACGACAAAGAATGGATTGGAGTTTAAAGGTAAATCATATTATATTTATAAAAATGGAATAGGTTATGTTGTAACATTTATGGCTACGCCAGGGACATACGATAAAAACATTCAAATTTTCGAGGAGTTTTATAATAACATAAATATAAATTAAAATAAAAAACTACGCATAACAACCGCTATCGCACATGCGCCACAGCCTTCGGGCAGTTCGTTGTGCATAGTGCGTGTCGGGGGACACCTTCGGTGTCAGCATCGAGCGACATCATCCTCACGGCTGATGTCACACGATGCCATAGCGGCAACCGTTACCATGCATTAAAGAAACAATTCCTGCTATATAAAATATTGCTATATTTGAATAAAAAAACATGAGCGACTCGAATATTGAAATCTTCACAACTAAAGATGGAAATACTGAAATCCAAGTTAAATTTGAAAATGAAACAGTTTGGTTAAATCAATATCAACTTGAAGAATTATTCCAAACTGATAGGACTTCGATTTCAAAACACATATCCAACATATATAAAACTAAAGAACTTGACGAAAGTTCAACTTGTGCAAAAATTGCACAAGTTCGAAAAGAAGGTAATCGTACAATTAAAAGAAACATCGACAACTACAGTCTTGATTTAGTTATAGCCGTTGGCTATCGAGTTAACTCAAAACGAGGAACAGAATTTAGAATTTGGGCAAATAAAATCTTAAAAGAATACCTCATAAAAGGTTTTGTTGTTAATGAAAAAAGATTAGCACAACAAAACGACCAATTAAAAGAACTACAAAAAACAGTAAAAATACTTGGAGATGTTATAAATAAAAAAACTCTCTCTAACGACGAAAGTATTGGACTACTAAAAATAATATCTGATTACTCTTACGCTTTAGACATACTTGATCAATATGATTATCAAACCCTTGAAATCAAAAATACTTCTGGAAAAGAAATTTATCAAGTAAGTTATGAGGAAGCAATGTCCCAGATAAAACTAGTAAAAAAGACATTTGGAAATAGTGACCTATTCGGACATGAAAAGGATAAATCTTTTAGAAGTTCTATAGCGACAATATATCAAACCTTTAATGGCGTTGATTTATATCCAAGTATTGAAGAAAAAGCAGCAAACCTACTCTACTTGATTACTAAAAATCATTCTTTTTCTGACGGGAATAAACGAATTGCGGCTTTCATATTCCTCTATTTCCTTGAAAAGAATGGAATTTTATTTGATGAAAGTGGAAACAAAAGAATTAAAGATAGTGCATTAGTGGCTTTAACTTTAATGATTGCTGTTAGTAAAACTGAAGAAAAAGAAACATTGATTAAAGTTGTTGTTAACCTAATAAATAAAAACAATTAACGCATGGTAACAAAGGGTACAGCACATGCGGCGCGGGGCACTGAATTCGTTTGACGTCGCCTTTCAGGTCGACGCCCCACGATGCCATACCCCAACCGTTAGGCAAAATTATATGAAACACTTTCTATTAATATCACTTCTATTAATATACAGTATCTTCTCATTTTCTCAAGAAAGTAAGAAACAAGAAAAACGTTCTTATAAGTGGGAACAAATAGTTTCTTATAATAATGATAGTACAATAAAAACAATTGAAAAAGAAAAAAGGTTAAGAGTTGTAGACTTAACCTCAAAGAATACACAATGTTTTTTAATAATCATAAAAGAATATAAATCAAAAAAATGCATAAAAAAAGAATATATAACGACTACAACAGGTGGTTGTATAGTCAGACTAGAATATAAACATAAATACAAAAAAAGATTTCCACACTTTTTTTTCTTTAGAACAAAAGTTCTTTTAGGGAGTTTAGGATGGAAAAGTTTATTATACAAATAAAAATAACATTGCCTAACAACCGCTATCGCACATGCGCCACAGCCTTCGGGCAGTTGGTTGTGCAATGTGTGTTTCGGGGGACACCTTCGGTGTCTGCATCGCCTGACATCATCCTCACGGCTGACGTCACACGATGCCATAGCGGCAACCGTTGGCAACAAGTGTAAAAGACAGACGACCAGACAGATACGATAGTGATAAGTAATATCGAAAGAAAGGATTTAGCTTTTTGATAGGTCAGTGCAAATTTGATGGAAATTTATTTTGTTTTTTTCTTCTCCCCGCAAAAAAAGAAGAAGGAAATCCCACCCACATTGCACACATTGCCAAAGCCACACGAGCCAACGCTACAACCAACGCTTTGTCAAAGAGTGCAATCTTGCCGACACACCCGTGCTGAATTATTCTTTTGAACTTCAATTGATTTTTGATAGCATTATTAAATGACATATTAGCATTTTTTTTGAATAAGCTAATTGTCGACAAAATCAAAAGAGTCATCTTTTAATTGTATTGATAATCAAAGCAATGAATATTTATCAATAAATAAGTTCAAAAAAAAGTGGATTTACAAAAAGAACAAACTATCTTTGTGAGCGAATATTCACTCACTTGATTTTTATAAAATGAATACAGAAATAACAGAACGGCAACAAGAGATAATAAATGTTTCACTAGAGTTAATTGCAGAAAGCGGCATACAATCTCTTACGATAAAAAATCTTGCCAAGAAAATTGGATTCGCTGAATCGGCAATATATCGACATTACGAAAATAAAATTCAAATACTATTAGCAATTCTCGATTTTTTCAAACAAAGCACAGAGCATTATTTTACGAATCAATTGGATACAAATGAAAATGCACTCATTAAAATTGAAAGTTTGTTTCATAATCATTTCACAAAGTTTTCTAATTCACCTTCATTAGTTTCTGTGATTTTTTCAGAAGAGATTTTTCGCAACGAGGTTGAACTGACTGAAAAAGTTAAGGAAATAATGAATAAAAACACAACAAGTCTAAAGACTATTATTGAAACCGGACAAAGAAACGGAGAAATAAGGACTGATATTGAAGCCGCCCATTTGTCTGTAATGATTATGGGGTCTTTAAGAATGTTTGTGAAGCAATGGCACATGTCAAATTACAACTTCAATTTGATTGAAAAAGGTTCGGATTTTGTCAACTCCATAAAAATATTGGTTAAAAATTAAAAATAGGATATATGAAAATAAATATAGTAAAAGAAACGCAAATTGTAGAAACTCCCCATAAATTGGATGTTCGCAAACTTTACGATAAGGATTCTGCACAGGCCATGCATATCACTCTGCAACCGGGCGAAGCACTAAAACCACACATAACACCAGTCGATGTATTCTTTTATATTTTGGAGGGGTCGCCAGAAGTATTAGTTGGTGATGAAAAGATTCAAGTACAAGCAGACAGTTTAGTGGAAAGCCCGAAGGATGTAGTACATTGTCTGTACAACAACTCAAACGCTGTTGCACGTATTTTGGTTGTTAAAGCACCAAGACCATCGACACAAACTAAATTATTGTAAATTATAGTAACTTATGAAAGATAAAAAAAATTTAAACGCTGAGTTAGTGAATATTCACACGCTAAAATGGTTGTTATCATTTGTAATGGTGATGGTGATAACCTTTCAAGGACAAGCACAAACATGGTCGTTGGAACAATGCATAGATACAGCCCAGATACATAATAAAAGCCTTCAAATAGGTAGAAATAATATGGCAATTGGCGAACAAAAACAAAAAGAAGCCACAGCAAACCTGTTTCCCAAAGTGAATGTAGTGGGCGATTACAAGTATTTCACCGATTTGCCATACCAACTCATGCCTTTGTCCACATTTAATCCAACAGCTCCAGAAGGTCAATTTAAAGAGGCCCAATTTGGTGTTCCTCACAATATGAGTGCTGCAATTCAGGTAGCATTGCCTTTGTATAATCCACAAATATATGGTGGTATCAGAAGCTCTAAAATTGCTGCCGAGATAACCGAATTACAATACAAAAAAACTGAGGAACAAGTTTTTTTCGAAATTTCGAACCTTTATTATAATATCCAGATTTTACAACATCAGTTGGCTTTTGTTGACAGCAACATCGTTAATACGGCTAAACTTCTTGAAAACTTGCAGCTTTTGCATCAACAGTTGATGATTAAAGGGACTGATGTTAAAAAAGTTGAGCTTCAACTAGAGCAATTAAAAACCCAAAAAGATATTATTGCGAACAATGCAGAACAGGTGTTGAACGCTCTGAAATTATCGATGGGAAAGCCTTCGACTTTAAACATACAAATAGAAACTGATATTCAATTCAATATCAATGAATATACGAATGCAACGACTGTTGATTTACAACTTATAAATTCGCAAAATAGCCTTCTCAATAGCGAATTGAAAACTTTGAAGAATTCGAGATTGCCAACAATTTCATTATATGGAAGCTACGGACAAACAGGATTTGGCTATGATAAAAAACCAAATGATTTTCTAAAATTCTTTCCTTCAAGTTTTGTAGGACTTCAACTCTCTTATCCACTTTTTAATGGCACAGTTACCTATCGAAAAATTAATCAAAAAAAGATAGAAATTCAAAATAGCCAGTTGCAAATAAGCTTAGCAACAGACCAAAATAATATGCTAATTGAGAATGCTAACCGTCGTAGAGCAGTTACTCAAAAAACAATAGCAAATACTTTGTCGCAAATAGATTTGGCACGAACTGTTTATGAACAAACAAGCTTACAACAGAAAGAAGGTACCGCCAATTTAACCGATGTGTTATTGGCTGACAATACTTTGCGAGAGGCACAACAGAACTATCTATCGGCTATTGTAGAATATCTGAAAGCTGATTTGGAATTAAAGAAATTAACAGGTAACATAAACAAACAACAATAATACTTCAGAGAATATGAAAATTGCAAAAAAGCACGAAATGTATGTAACACTTACTACAATGGTGTTAATTATGACCTGTGTGGTAACATTTGTGAGTGTGGGAGTTAATTTCGGGTTCAATCCCGGATTTGTTACCAAATGGATGAAAATGTGGGCATTGGGTTTCTCGGTTGCTATTCCTGTGGTGCTAGTACTTATGCCCATTATCAAAAGAAATGTAGCAAAAATTGTACGTGAGTAATCATCTAAAATTCTAATAAACATGAAAAAGAAAATTATATACATCGTTATTGGTTTAGCACTTGTTGCTATTGTAGTTATCCGTCTGAAAACCAACAAGGAAACCACGCAAAATAGAGTGTATCAGTACGATAAAGAAACACCCATTAGTGTTCAAGTTGATTCCTTGAAACTGGAAAATGTGAACGCAGAAAATTCTTACACTGGTTCTTTTGAACCCAACAAGGAAACCAAAATAAGTGCTGAAATTCAAGGAAAAATTGGTTCGTTGCTTGTAGATATGGGGAGTAGTGTAAAAGTTGGACAGGCTTTAATTCAATTAGATAACTCGTTATTGAAATTGCAGCTTCAATCTGTTGAAGTACAGATTGAAGGGTTAGAAGCTGATGTAAAAAGATACACTGTGTTAGCTAATGCGGAGGCTATTCAAGGGGTTCAATTGGAAAAATCGCACTTGGCTTTAAAATCGGCAAATGTTCAGAAAGCTACACTTCTTGAGCAAATTAACAAAACCACCATCAAATCGCCATTCAATGGTATTGTAACAGCTAAAATGACTGAAGAAGGAGCATTTGCCGCACCGGGAATGCCACTGTTGCAGATTACCGATATTTCGAAATTAAAATTCACCATCAATTTGCCGGAACAAAAAATGAATCAGTTTTATATAGGACAAACGAATCAACTCACGGTCGATGCATTTCCCGAAATTAAATTGAAGGGTGAAATTTCAATGATTGGCAGTAAAGCAAATATGGGAAATAGTTTCCCTGTTCAGTTTTTAGTTGGTAATACACCCGATTTGAAAATAAAATCAGGAATGTCGGGCAGTGTGCTTGTTGCAAATAAAAACGAACAGAAACAAATTATTATTCCTTCATCGGCAATTGTTGGGACTAATATTAAACCACAAGTATATAAAGTACTGGGAGGCAAAGCAACGCTCAGCGATGTAAACATTTCGAAACGTATTGGTAATAAAGTTGTAATTGAGAAAGGATTAATAGAAGGCGACGTAATAGTCACTAACGGGTTTATAAATCTTTTCGATGGTGCTAATATTTCAATTAAAAACTAAGAAACCATGAACATAACTGAAATTGCTATAAAACGCCCATCGCTCATCATAGTTCTTTTTAGCGTATTTACGCTTTTGGGAATTATAGGCTATAAAAATCTGAGCTACGAGCTATTGCCCGACTTCAACCAGCCAGTGGTTGTTATAAAAACCTTGTATCCTGGTGCAGAACCACAAGAGGTGGAAACATCTGTTTCGAGAAAAATTGAAGATGCTCTTTCTAATTTGGAAGGTGTAGATTATCTGGAAACAAAGTCAATGCCCAATGCATCGGTTATTATTGCCAACCTTAAATATGGGACAAATGTTGATAAAGCCATGCAAGATGCACAACGCTATATCGATAATATCAAAAAAGATTTGCCTGCCGACATTCAAAGTCCTGTGATGAGCAAAGTTTCACCCAACGATTTACCAATTATCTCTATAAGTGCAACTAGCAAATTGTCTGAGACAGAGTTTTTTCAGAAAATGGAAGATGACTTTTTGCCTCAGATACAGCAATTGAAAGGTGTGGCAGAAATAACTTTGCTTGGTGGTGAGGAGCGTGAGTTTCAAGTGAAGGTAAATCAGGATAAATTAGTGTATTATAAAATTTCGCTCAGTCAGGTAGTCGATGCCATAAATCGTTCTGGATTAGACCTTCCTGCCGGAAAAGTTCAAACACAAAAAGAGAATAATTCGGTACGTATTACAGGTAAATTTACAGCTATTGAAGATATAATGAATGTGCAGGTTGCAATGCCAATGCCAAACAGTCCGGTGTATGTAAAAGATATTGCCAATGTTATTGACGGTGTTAAGGAAATAGCTTCGGTAAGTCGGTACAATGGTGTAAACGGCATAGGGCTGATGCTAAAAAAGCAAGGTGATGCGAATGCAGTAGATGTTTCAAAACTGGTTCAGGAAAAATTGAAAGTAATTGAAGAACAGAATAAAGATGCAGGTGTAAAATTTACAATAGCCGACGATTCTACCGACAAAACCATAGCAGCAGTAAATTCTGTTGTTTTTGATTTGTTTTTGGCAGTTATACTGGTATCTATTGTGATGCTATTATTTTTAAGAAGTTACCGCAACTCGTTAATTGTTTTGGTTTCCATACCCACATCGCTTGTTACAGCTTTTGCCGTGATGTGGCTTTTGGGCTATACCCTGAATTTGATGACCCTGCTCGCCATGTCATTAATCATTGGAATTTTAGTTGATGATGCCATAGTTGTACTCGAAAATATTCAACGCCATTTAGACAAAGGAAAAGAAAAAAGCACTGCGGCAATGGATGGTCGTATGGAAATAGGGTTTTCGGCACTCTCTATCACATTGGTTGATGTGGTTGTGTTTTTACCTATTTTATTTTTGCAGGTTTTTGTTGCCGACATGCTCAAACAGTTTTCAGTTGTCGTAATCACTTCTACGTTAACCAGTTTGCTAGTTGGTTTTACCCTTACCCCATGGCTTGCATCGCGAATAGGAAAAAAAGAAGATTTGCAACCTACCAATATAATGAACCGTTTTTTGCTTTGGTTCGAACATCAGTTAAACACTTTTATTGAATGGTACGGCAGACAACTTGTTTGGGTACTCAGCCATAAATTGATATTTACAGGCATAGTTTTGTTGCTTTTTGTAATGACTTTAGGGATAATGAAGCAAGGCATCATTGGTAAAGAGATGATGTCCACAGGCGACCAAGGAAAGTTTCGTTTAAATTTGGAGTACGATAAAACAATAACAGTCCAGCAGAATAATATCGTATCTCAGCAAATTGAAAACTATATTTTACAACAGCCCGAAGTTTCTACGCTTTTCAGCAATATTGCAGGACCAAGCACAGGTATAGGAAGTCTTGGTGTTGGAGCTGCCAATAAATCGGAATTTACCATTCAGTTGAAATCAGAAAAAGAAAGAAGCATGAGAACGGAAGAATTTATGAAACATCTTCTTTCGCAGCTCCGAACCGATTTTTCTGGAATAAACTTTTCAGTAGCTGTAATAGGTTTGCTACCCAAAGGAGCACCAATCAAAATTACATTGAGCGGGGGTGATATAGATTTGGTAATGAAAACATCCCATGAATTGAAATCGGTTATAGAAACCATTCCGGGAGCTGATAATGTTCAATTGTCGGTAGTGGAAGGAAATCCAGAATATAAAGTAATTCCCGACAAAGATAAAATGCAGCGCTTAGGTCTTACCACAGCTTATGTAGGGATGAATTTAAGAACTGCTTTTACTGGTAATGACGATGCTTCGTTAACCGAAAACGGCACTGAATACCCTGTTAGGATTTGGCTCGACGAATTTGACCGTAAGAATTTTGAAGATGTAACGCATCTCGCCATAGTCAATCCTATGACTACTCCTATTGAAGTGTCGCAGTTTGCCACGGTATTACAGGACAATTCGCCATCGCTATTAGAGCGTCTTGATAGGCAACCATCGGTAACACTCACAGCCGAGTCATTTGGTCGTCCTTCGGGAACATTAGCAGGGGAAGTAATTACCTATCTGAAATCAAAACCATTGCCCGAAGGTGTTAAACTTAGCTGGGGTGCAGATATTAAAACACAAAACGAAAGTTTTGGTGCTTTGGGTTCTGTTTTGCTTATTTCGTTTATTTTGATTTATTTGATAATGATAGCATTATACGACAGTTACATCTATCCTTTTGTTGCTTTGTTTGGAATTCCAGTAGCTGCCATTGGTGCATTTTTAGCATTGAATTTATCATTAAATCACTTGACCCTTTTTGCACAGCTTGGACTTATAATGCTCATGGGACTAGTAACAAAAAATGCCATTCTGATTGTCGACTTTACAAATCAACTGAAAGCCGAGGGCAAACATTTTAAAGAAGCTTTAATCATTGCTGGCAAGGAACGTATGCGTCCTATTTTAATGACAACTCTGGCAATGGCAATCGGTATGTTGCCCATTGCATTAGGTAAAGGAACTGCAAGTGAATGGAAAAATGGATTAGCATGGGTTATTATAGGCGGCTTACTTTCGTCAATGATATTAACTGTTTATTTAGTTCCGATGGTTTACTACGTGGTGGATAGTATTAAAGAACGATTTGCAAAAAAGAAAGGGGCTTTAAAATGAAGGGAGGTTCAGTAATTATAAGTTCTTTATTGCTCATGCTACTGTTTACGTCTTTTATTAATCAGGCTGATAAATCGTTTTCTTTAACAATTAATGTCGAAAAACTAAGAAATTCAGAAGGTATAGTGCAGTTTGCGTTGTACAATAAAGAAGGTTCTATTCCTGACGAGGATTTTAAGAAATGCTATAAAATAGTGAAAGCTAATATTGTAAATGGTTCATCTACAGTAACATTTCACGGTGTTCCGTCAGGTAAATATGCTGTAAACATCCTGCATGATGAAAATAATAATGGTAAAATTGATAAAGGATTTATACTACCAAAAGAAGGTATAGGATTTTCAAATTTTAAAACGATAGGCTTATCAAACAAACCTTCATTCCTAAAAGCATCATTTGATTTTAATTCAGACAAGATTATAAAGGTTACAATTGTTTATATGTAAGAAAATTTAAACAAACTCATCAAAACTATGGCAGATAATGATGTAACAACAGAGAATAAAATATTAGAAGCTGCAAATTCTGTATTTTTATTGTATGGGTATCATGGAACTAAGCTTCATCAAATTGCTGATTTAGCAGGTCTTCATAAATCAGCAGTTCATTATTATTTTCGGTCGAAAGACATATTATATGGCAAAGTTGTTAGTTTTGTAATTGAAAATATTTTAAAAGAAAACAATAAATTTACAACTAATCAGAAATTAATAGAAGTACACCTGTGGTTTATATTTACTGAATTATACAACAATAAAAATCTTTTTGAAAATGTGTTAAAAGAATTATACATAGTGGATTGGTCTGAGAAATTAACTGAGTTAAAAAAGGTTCTCGAAATCAAAATAGCCCTCCCTCAGTCGTAAGCACATTTGCAAGCCCACACGAGCCAACGCTCAAACCAAAGGCTTGCAAAAGAGCTTCCGCCTCTCCAGCCCACGTAACCGCCTTTCAGGTCGGTTTTAGGATTGCCCACGCTCAAAAAAACAAAATAAATTTGTGCTTCGTGGATAGGTTGGTGCAGATTGACAATGATAATAAAATAAAGCTAAATAAATGACAAACAGTCGGATATGAATGAACACCAGTTGCCAACACGCGGTATAGTTAATTGCCGGTGCAGTGGGTATTCGAGCGGCACAGCTCGTATCAAAAGTAGTTGTAACTTGATAGGAAAGTGCTTCGAAATCGGCAACTAAACATACCGCCATCCGTTACAAACTAGTTTGAGAAAAGACCTTTGCTTGTAAAATTGAACCGTTTGTTCTCTTATTTTTAAAGAAAAAAGAAGTTAAAAGTTTGGGGTCAATCCTCTCCTTTCTCGGAAAAAGTTCCAGAAAAAAAAATCGATAATCCTTATTCAATTTCAAGTTCTGTTTTTAAATCGATTTTTAGAAAATATCGTTGACACAAAATTTACTTTTTTTTGAGTCCGCAAGTTCTTTTGACTGAGAAAAAAAGAAAAAATTTTTTAACGAAAATTCGACATTTCTCAATCTTGGCTTTTTTGATAAAATTGGCTGGTGGAATTAAAAAGAAAAATCGATGATTTCTGGCTTATTATTACTTCTCTAATTTTTCATCGATAGAAAAGAAAAAAATAAGGACAAATTGACTTGTAGTTTAATGAAGATTGTATCTTTAAGTCGATTTGAAAATTAATTATTAATAAACATTTGTTTCGTCGTGATGAAACAAAAAAAACCAGTTTGTAACAACCGCTATCGCACATGCACCACAGCCTTCGGGCAGTTGGTTGTGCAAGCATTCATCGGGGGACACCTTCGGTGTCCGCATCGTCCGACAATCATCCTCACGGCTGATGTCACACGATGCCATAGCGGCAACCGTTGGCTGTAATACAATCGCAGCATGAACATTCAGATTATGCCATAAATATTAGGGGAGACGAAATTTGAGATTGTCATATAAGAAAACGAGATTATGAGAAATTATATTTTACTACTTGGATTGATAATTTCAATCAATTTATTTGGACAAGAACTGACTAAAAAAGAAAAGAAATATATTCCAAAGGATTTTAATGAGTCATTAGAGCAGTTGGATAAAATTATTCCTGATTCTTCAAAAAATCGGATAAAAACCATGACTGAAAATGATTTTATTGCTCAAACGCATCTTACCACTGGAATGTGGATTAGGAATTATTGGTTATACAACAGATATTTGCTTGGATTAATTGTTACAAAGTCAGATTTAAGAAAGGATATAGAAGCAAAAGGATTATTTCATAACGATGATATGTCTGGAGTTATTTTACGCTCTTATTATAGAAAATTACACGGATTGGATATTAATCTTGAACAACAAATTAAAGATATTCATCAATGGTATGTAAATATGAATAATCCGGAATGGAGAGCGGAACAAGATTCAATTGCTTGGGTAAATCATATGAGTAAGTTTAATATTGGAGATACCATTGCTCAACACATTTATTACGAAAGAAATTGGCTTGGAGAACCAAGAAAAGACAACGTAATACTTGCCGAGATTACTGATAAGAATGAAGAGCAGATAAAAATAGAGATTGTTTCATTCGGAGAAGAAACAGAAAAACAACTTGTTTACGATGAAATTGAATGCGATTCGACTGACTGTTGGATTTCACCTTATTTCTGGAAAAATATAAATGACTTTGAAGATTAAAGAAGTACTACAGCCAACACGCGGTATAAAACATTGGGGTTTAAGTGGTTATGCGATGTTTGTGCCACGCATCAAGTTCGGTGTAACTGGACAGGAAAGTAGCCCGCAATCCCCAACGATTTCATACCGCCACCGTTGTGTGCAAGCAAAAAGAGCGACGTACACTACAAAAAAAATTGAATGGAAATAAAAACAATACATACAGTTAAAGGACTGGTTGAATACTCTATTGTCGGTAAAGGAACACCTATTCTATTCCTGCATGGCGGACATTCAAATTGCAGAGAAACTTTATTTCAACAAGGAATTGATACGATTAATTATCAGCTTATTACCCCTTCTCGACCTGGATATGGAAACACTCCACTTAATGATAACTTAACACCGAAGGATACTGCAGATTTAATAGTTTCATTATTGGATAATTTGAGAATTGATAAAGTAATTCTATATGCTATATCCGCAGGAGGATTAACTTCAATCGAATTGGCTGCACGATATCCTGAAAGAGTTGAGAAACTAATCTTAGCTTCCTCTGTGAGTAAAAAGTGGTTGGATAAGAATGGAAAGGTATATAAGACAGCAAAAAAACTATTTAATCCAAAAACAGAAAGAATTGTTTGGGGTATGATTAAGTTTTTTTCTGGAATTTTCCCCAAAATGATTGCTGATAATTTTTATCCTCAGTTTTCAAAAAACAAACCACATACATTAGAAAAATCTGACATAAAAAGATTGTTGTCTACCTTTAAACACTTTAATTCAAAATCCGGATTTATGAGTGATATTGAACATGATGTTGAAACTGGACTTATTTCAGAAATTAAATGTAAAACATTGATAATTCATAGTAGAAATGATAACAGTGTTCCGTTTGAACACGCTGAACATGCAAATAACATGATAAAGGAATCTAAACTTATTGGATTAGATAATGAATGGGGACACTTATTTTGGATTGGAAAAGACTCAAGCGAGACGATAAAAAAGATAATGGAATTTATAGAACAATAGAATGCCAGCACACAACACGCGGTATAAACAATTGGGGCATTGGTGGTTACGCAATGTTTTTGTGCAACTATTTCAGTCCGTATCGGTGGACAAGAACGCGCTCCTAATTCCCCAACTGTTCATACCGCCAACGTTGTGTGCAATTGTAGAAAAGGCTAGTGTGTAAAATAGATATCCAATTATTGAATACGCAAATTTCTAAATGAAAATAAAACTAATATTACCATCTTTAACTGAAGCAAAGAGTGCATTTTGGAGACCTATAAAATACTCATTATTTCCACCACTTGGTTTAGCAACACTTGCAGCGTATTTAGACGAAAGCGATGAAATTGATTTACAAGACCAACATGTTGAGCAATTAAATTTAAATGATAACCCTGACATAGTAATAATTCAGGTATATATTACAAATGCAAAGAGAGCTTATAAAATTGCTCAACAATACAGAGATAGAGGAATATTTGTAGCATTAGGAGGATTACATGTAACATCTTTACCTGAAGAAGCTGAAAAATTTGCAGACACAATATTTTTAGGTCCAGCAGAGCAAACTTTTCCTGAATTTCTTAAAGATTTTAAAACAAAGAATATAAAAAAGAGATATATCTCAACTAAAGGAAGGACAATTCAAAACCAACCAGCAATAAGGCGAGACTTAATAAAAAGAAATAAATATCTTGTTCCAAATTCTTTAGTAATATCAAGGGGTTGTCCTCATCATTGTGATTTTTGTTATAAGGATGCCTTTTTTCAAGGAGGGAAATCATTTTATACTCAAAGAGTAGATGAGATTCTAACTGAAATATCAAAATTAAATGGCAAACACCTTTATTTTCTTGATGACCATTTATTTGGCAACCCACTATTATCTAGAGAATTGTTTGAAGGAATGAAAGGTATGAATCGTGTTTTTCAAGGTGCAGCAACTGTAAAATCAATATTAGATGGAGATTTAATTGAAAAAGCTGCTGAAGCCGGATTAAGAAGTTTATTTATAGGTTTTGAAACTTTTTCTCCTGAGAATCTAAGACAAAGTAATAAAAGTCAAAACTTACAACTTGATTATGAACATGCTGTAAATCGGCTTCATGATTTAGGAATAATGATAAATGGTAGTTTTGTTTTTGGACTTGACAACGATGACAATGATGTTTTTAAAAGAACAGTAGATTGGGGTGTAAAGAATGCTATAACGACAGCAACATACCATATATTAACTCCATACCCAGGAACAAGGTTATTTGAATCAATGAACAATCAAGGACGAATAATAACTAATGATTGGGATATTTATGATACAAGGCATGTTGTTTATAAAACAAAAAACATAAGTGCTAGTGAATTAGAAGCGGGTTATAATTGGGCTTATAAGGAATTCTACAAATGGAACAACGTATTAGATGCATCTTTTTCCCATGACTCAATAAAACATCAATTAAAACATCTATTTTATACTGGTGGTTGGAAAAAATTTGAAAGTTTATGGAACATATTAATTAATATTGGAGGGTTAAAAAAAGCATTACCTTTACTAGAATTATTATTAACAGAAGTTCAGTATAACATTAAAGAAACAACAGCACACAACAAAGGCTATCGCACATAGGGCTGGGCACTGACCTCGTTTGACGTCTCTTTTCAATCGACGCCCCACGATGCCATAGCCCAAACGTTATGCTCAATTTTAGAAGAAGTTTATTTTTATGAATAATAGTAAAACATATAAGACCTCTCTCATATTTTTAATATGTATTTTGACTAATGCATATACTCAAAATATTAAAGAAATTCATTATTCAATTTATTCTGCAGAAAAGTGGATAAATGAGATTAATAATAAACCATTACAAGAAAAAATTAATGCCATTAATCAAATAATTGAATTTGAACAAGACTCAATAAATAAAGAAGTTAATAAATTTGCAATTATTATTAACGGATTACCAGTGAGTGAAAATGAAAGAATTGAACTTCTAAACAAAACAAAAAATAATAAAATAGATTCAATCCTATTCCTAAAATCTCCATGTCTATTGAATATGTACCCACAAATTTGTGTCCCAGGAATAATATACATTTTCCCAACAGAATAGTATATTCGGAATGTGTAATTATATTTATAAAATAAAAAACAGAGCATAACAAAGGCTATCGCACATCGGGCGCGGGGCACTGACCTCGTTTGACATCTCCCTTTCGGTCGACGCCCCACGATGCCATAGCCCAAACGTTAGCGGTAATTATAAATGGTTACTTTATATAAAGTTATGTTCTATATTAAATAAAAGAAAAAATGAACTTATTTTTAGTAAAAGACGGAATAAAAGGTATTGGATGTAAAACTGACTTACAAGAAAATCAAATACTAAACACAAACTTTTACCTATTAACATATGACTTTAGATCAAATGAAGGGTACATCGAAAAACAACAAAATAATACATGGAAAGTTTACACTCAAATAGGACAAAAGTTAAGTGAATCTAGATATCATACGGCAAATAATCTTGAAGAATGTATCGTTATTTTAAAAAAATTAAAGAATGACAATAGAATTGTCATTTGCCACTGTACATATGTTTAAAAATAAAAAATAAACTTTATATGTTTGAAAATAAATGGTCATTTAAAACAATAGGAAGTATACAATCAGGTCCTATTGTAAACAACAATATTGTTGTATTTAAAGAATGGGGCAAATATATTTACGCAATAGATATACTTACAGGTATAGAAATATGGAAGTTTGAAGCAACCTCAATAAAATTCATCGCTGAAAATGGTATTGTTTTTACATCAGGAGAGAATGACTTTTTCTATGCAATTTCAATTGTCAGCGGAGAAATAATATGGAAATTCAAAGCTGATTCAAGTCTCTCTTGTCAACCAGCTTGTGATGAAGTGAATGTTTATTTTGCTTCAAGTTTAGGATATATATATTGTATAAACATATCAAATGGCAAATTAGTTAAGACGTTTGACATTAAAAAATCCATAACGAAAATCATCATATCAAATGAGCTACTATTCTTTAGTGCAAATGGTTATATAGAAGATAATACTATTCATTCTGCCGTAACCGAAGATCGATATTTTATTATTTTTGATTTATCTAGAGGCACAACATTAAAAACATATATAAATGCTGATCCTGTAGTTGCAAAAAATGATAAAGATTTTGTTTACTTCTCAACAGATAAAGTGTTATATGCGATGAATACGAAAAGCAAATCAATCATATGGGAGACACACCCAAATTCTACTTTATACGATGGTCAATTATTTATAAACGATAATTACATATATTTCCCAAGTCCAAATTCTATACAATCGTTTAACTTATTTACTGGAGAACAAGCAACTTTTTTACAAATGGTTAAAACACCAACTTCTATTTTAATTTCAAATAACTTAATTTTCTGTATGTGTTCAGGTATGATTGAAATTTATAATTTAGGAACTAAAATGAAGATTCATACTTTAAAAAGCAATTTTACACTTGATTTACATTTTTCAATCTTCAATAATCTTTTTTTATATGCATGTGAGAATTCTTTTATTTGTATTGATACTTCAAAAAAATAAAAGAATGTATGTATCAGCTTTTTTATAAAATAAAAAATAAACAAACATTTTTTTGTTCAACATATTACAGTTTTGATAAAAAACATAATTTACATATGCTACAATTTAATGAAGGTAAAGTTGGAGTAATTCATAATTTTGATTGTATTATAACAGAAAAAGAAAATGAAATATTTCAAGAATATGAAGATATTAGAAAGAAATACCCAGATTCAGCACCAAAAACTAAAACAATAGAATTATCAGTTAATTTAGAAGAAGTTTTAGGTGAAGATATTGATATTGAAAATTTTCTAGTTCATATTTGGTATACGCTAAAAAACATTATAATTACATCTGGTCAAAGTTTATTTAACTCTCCATGTTCTAAAATAGAAGATTTAGAAAATAAACACTTTGTAAAAAGATTTGAAATAATTGATTTGAAATCTTTTTATAATGAACTGAAAACATGGAAAAAGGTATATAAATTTAAAGACTCTGAAGTCAAAATTAGGTATCTAAATTAAAAAATAACTACCGCTAACAACCGCTATCGCACATGCGCCACAGCCTTCGGGCAGTTTGTTGTGCAATGTGCTCATCGGGGGACACCTTCGGTGTCTGCATCACCTGACATCATCCTCACGGCTGACGTCACACGATGCCATAGCGGCAAACGTTACCAGCAAGCCGTAGAAAGATATCGATAAGGGTTAATCAGGTGGAAATAATAAAAAGAAAAAATGAGTTTCTTTCATACTCACCACAGCACATTTGCAAGCTTCATTCTTCTGCTTGCAAAAAAGCTGTTACCGTTTGTGTTAATACAAACAAAAGATGAACGATATTTTTCCGCTTAAGAAATTGTATATTTGTGGGTATAATACCACTTAAAAGATAAATTTGCTACATGGAAATTAAAGACTTGAAACCGAGAAAAGCACTAAACAAGGCATATTTAAAAGTAAAGCCGAACCGTTCTGACATTGAAAGTTTCAAGACAAACCTATCCAAATTAATCGACCAAATTAACGATACCGAATCGGAAGAGTTTCATAAAAACCTTGTTTCCGACTTTCTAAAAGACACCTACTACAAACAAAATCATTTTATAAATACCAAAGGTCGAAACGACCTTGTTATTCACAACGGCGACAAAGCAAATTCAACTGTAGGTGTAATCATCGAAGCCAAAAAACCAACCAACAAAGCCGAGATGGTTTCCAAAGAAAAAATTAACACAAAAGCTTTTCAAGAATTGGTGTTATATTACTTACGCGAACGCATCTCACAAAAAAACATTGAGGTAAAACATCTGATTGCCACCAATATTTACGAATGGTTTATATTTGATGTAAGCCTTTTTGACAGACTGTTTGCTCAAAACAAAACCTTTGTTAAACAATTTGAGGACTTTGAAAATGGAAGACTTGCCGACACCAAAACCGATTTCTTTTACAAACAAATTGCAGAACCATTTATAGCTGAAATAAAGCCAAACATTGAGTTTACTTATTTCGACATTCGTGATTATGAAAAGCCTCTACGAAACACCGACAAAAAAGATGACAATAAACTCATTGCTTTATTCAAGCTCCTTTCTCCTGAGCATCTTTTAAAAATTCCGTTTGCGAACGACAGTAACAATTTAGATAAAAAATTTTACACAGAACTCCTTCATATTATCGGACTAAACGAAACCAAAGAAGGCAGCAAAAAACTGATTGAACGCAACAAAGAAGGCTCACGAAATAGTGGTTCGTTACTCGAAAATGCAATTACTCAATTAGACTCATTAGATAAAATATCTAGACTAAACAACCCCAATCATTTTGGAACAAATCAACAAGAGCGACTTTTCAATGTAGGACTAGAATTGTGCATTACTTGGGTAAACCGAATTCTATTTTTAAAACTACTGGAAGCTCAACTCATCACTTATCACAAAGGCAACAAATCGTATGTGTTTTTGAGTTCGGAGAGAATCAAAGATTACGATGATCTAAATAGTTTATTTTTTGAGGTATTGGCTCAAAAATACGAAAAACGAAATGAAGATGTAAAAGAGGCTTTTAATAAAATCCCTTACTTAAACAGTTCACTTTTTGAACCTACAGAAATTGAACAAGTCTGCATTTTTATTAGCAACCTCCGCGATGAAAAAACAATCCCTATTCATCCGCAAACAGTACTTAAAAACGAACAAGGGAAAAAGCGTACAGGCAACATCTCTACTTTAGAATACTTGTTTGAGTTTTTAAATGCCTACGACTTTAGCAGCGAAGGTTCTGAAGAAATTCAGGAAGACAATAAAACCCTGATTAATGCTTCTGTACTCGGACTTATTTTTGAAAAAATAAACGGCTACAAAGACGGCTCATTTTTTACGCCCGGCTTTATTACCATGTACATGTGTAGAGAAACTATACGCAAAGCAGTGCTGCAAAAGTTTAACGATGCAAAAGGATGGAATTGTACCGATTTAGAAAGCCTCTACGATAAAATTGAAGATCGCAACGAAGCCAATCAAATTATTAACGATATAAAAATATGCGACCCTGCCGTTGGTTCGGGGCACTTCTTAGTTTCGGCACTCAACGAAATGATTGCCGTTAAAAATGATTTAAAAATACTGCAAGACCGTGACGGTAAACGCCTAAAGGAATACAATTTTGAGGTAGTTAACGACGAACTGATTGTTACCGACGAAGATGGAGAATTATTTGAATACAACCCAACTAACCGCGAAAGCCAACGCATACAAGAAACACTCTTCCACGAAAAGCAAACCATTATAGAAAACTGTTTGTTTGGTGTGGATATTAACCCCAACTCAGTAAAAATTTGTCGCCTTCGTTTGTGGATAGAGCTCTTAAAGAATGCCTACTATAAAAATGAAACCGAGCTAGAGACGCTCCCTAATATTGACATCAATATAAAATGTGGCAATTCATTGGTAAGCCGTTTTGCAATGGATGCCGATTTAAAACAAGCGCTCAAAAAAAGCAAGTGGAATATTGATACTTACCGCATTGCGGTTGACTCCTATCGCAATGCCAAAAGCAAAGACGAAAAACACGAAATGGAACGCCTGATTAACGATATAAAATCAGACTTCCGCAGCGAAATTGCTTTAAACGACCCCAAAATAAAAAAGCTAAGCAAAGCACAGGGCGAACTGTTTCAACTCTCTAACCAAGGTCAACTGTTTGAACTCGGCAAAAAAGAAAAAGCCGACTGGAACAAAAAAGTAAAGAAACTTACCGCCGATATTAGCAAACTAGAAACCGAAATAGAAGAAATAAAAAGCAACAAGATTTATGAGAATGCTTTTGAATGGCGTTTTGAATTTCCAGAAGTGCTGAACGATGAGGGCGATTTTGTGGGCTTTGATGTGGTGATTGGGAATCCGCCGTATATCAATTTTGCTAACTTACACGAAACAGAAAGAGAATTTTACAACAAGTTTGAACTATACAAAAACAAAACTGATCTATATGCCTTCTTTGTTGGGTTAGGTTCAAAGATTAAAAATAATCAAGGGTTTATTTGTTTTATTATTCCTCATACATGGGTATCAACAACAAGTTTTTTTCCGCTAAGAAAACTTCTCCTAAAACAAATAAATTTAATATCAATTGTAGAATTTGATTTTGGCGTATTTAAAGATGCTTATGTTAAAACTGTCATAATTCAAACGAACAATAAACCAAAAGATAAGATACAATTACTTGATGAAAATTTTGCTTTAAAAGTTGAAATTCCAAAAGACACAATTTTTAAAGATGATGAATTAAAAATCAACTTGACTTGGAATCCAATAAAATATAATATCTACACAAAAATCAAAGATGATGCTAGAAAACTTGGAGATATTATTCATTTCTCAAGGGGCATAAAAACTAGCAATGACAAGAGGTTTTTATTTAATGAGAACAAAGGAGAAGACTTTTATAAAGTCATAAGAGGACGGAATATTAAGTCATATAGAATAGACTATGACGATGAGTATATTTGGTATCGTCCTGATTTGATGAAAGAGAAAGCTGGATGTTTACCTCATACAAAACAATTATTTCTAACCTCAGAAAAAATAATCACTCAAAGAGTAAATAGTAGCGGTCAACTTTTAGCAACTTACGATAATGAACAGTTTTTCTGTTTAGATACAACTAATATTTCATCAGAAATTATCGACAAAAACTGTGACCTGAAATTTATTGTTGGGGTTATTAACTCAAAGTTGATTAATTGGTGGTTTAACGACGAATTTAAAAATCCTACAATTAGCGGATATGAATTACATCAAATTCCTATCAGACAAAACAATCAAATAGAGAAGGAAATATCAAAACTTGTAATGGAAATTATTGAAAATAATAAAGCTAGTAAAAACATTGAATATTTAATTGCCCAAATTGATAATCTAGTTTATAGACTTTACGACCTTACTGAAGAGGAGATAAAAATAATCGAAACTAACTAGTTATGGCAAGTAAAACTCTAACATTTAGTGGTATAGTATGTTATATTGATGATTTCAGAATCAATCAAGATAATTTTAAAAGCTTAGTTGCAGAAGGAAGCTATGACGAAGTTAGTGGAAATAATGTCCATATATTTCAACTTGAATACGAAAAGAATTTCTTGAAAATAAATTTCTCCGATGGTTCTGCAATGCCAAGAAATCCAAATGTCTATAATACAATCAAACAAAAATTAGAGCCAAACCCAAGAGACCAAGACCAAATTGAACCTAAAGAATATTTTGCTATTGTAGATTTATCAAACGGCTATTTGTGGTTAAGCAATACAAAAAAGAAAACTTTATTGATTAATTTTTTTCAAAATGAATTTTTAAAGAACAAAAAGTTAAACTTAAAAGATGTATATGATGAAGATAAATTTATCAAAAGTCTAAAAACATTAGATCAAATTAAAATTAGTGCTGCTCCAAGTTTATTTAGTTCAACAAATACAATATCAAAAGCTCTTGTTGATGAAATGTACGGTGCGTATGAAGCAACCTTAGATTTAAAATACAAAGACAAATTTATCGGCGATGATTTATTTGAAAAAGTAAAAAGTATTTTTAAGAATCGAGATGGATTTAATAAAATTATGATTTCCGGTAGAGATGAAAGAAATCTAGGCATGTTTTTCAATAACAATTTTTTTACTCGAAAAATTGACATTGAAGCTATTGTTGATGAAAATGAGATGTTTAGTCCTAGTGATGTCTTTAACAGGGTAATTTCAAAAATAGAAGAAGAAATCAATGCAAACAGTTAAGAAAATATTAGAAGTTGGACTTATAATTGGACTTATATTTTTATTTGCGACATATCTGAATTTTGATAATTCGTCAACATTTGAATATATACTTACTTTCCTTTCTGTCACGATTGGATTTACAATTACTGCTTTATCAATAATTGCAAATTCTAAATTCTCAAAAGACTTATACAAAAAAGAAGCCCCTGACGATAATTCAAAAACATTACTTCATCAACTTGTTGGTAAGTTTGAAAAGTCAGTTATTACTTTTGTCCTAATAATCATTCTGATACTTATTTTCTCATTCACAAAACCTGTTGAAATATTTTGCTTTGATTTTTGGAACACTCAAATTAGCTTTAAATCTTTATTAAGCAGTATCATCTGGCTATTAACATTCTTATCAATTTATTATTTTATTGATTTATTAAAATTATTCTCGAAGTTTGTCATCCAAAGTGCAAAACGAGAATAAGAAACAATAAATTTATTATCTCATGGCACAACAAGAACTAAACAAGATATTAGCACAATAAATCACCCCCCCATGAAAGACCTAACCAACTCGAACATACAGCGTCAAAACATTCTCAATAACAAATATGCCATACAGCGCATACAAGAATATGTGGGTTTGGAAGGAATGCTATTTGAAGGAGAATATCGTTTTACCAAAGAAATGGTTACCGAATTTTTCAACATAGACATTTCTACTTTAAACAGATATTTAGCGAACCACGAAACCGAACTTAAACACAATGGATATATTTTAAGTAAGGGTAAACAGCTGAAAGAGTTTAAGTTACAATTTGGTCATCTCATTAATAAGACGACCAAAACCACCGCCTTAGGTTTGTTTAACTTCAAGTCGGTGTTAAACTTAGCTATGTTATTGAAAGAGAGCGATAACGCCCAACTTTTGCGTAGCAAAATGTTGGATATAGTCATCGATACCATCAATCAAAAAACAGGTGGTGGAACTAAATTTATTAACCGTCGTGATGCTAACTATTTACCTTCAGCCATACAAGAAAGCAAATACCGTAAAGATTTCACATCTGCTTTAAATAAATATGTAAACATGGGTAATTATAAATACTCACTTTACACCGATAAAATTTATCAATGTGTTTTTCGTGAAAATGCAAAAGAATACAAGCAAATACTAAAACTAACAGAGAATGACAATGCTCGAGACACCATGTATGCAGAAGTACTAAACAGCATCGCCTCATTTGAAACTGGAATAGCTTATGAGTTAGAGAAAAAAAGCACCGCTCTTAACCGAATGCTTGAGCCTCATGAAGTTGATGAAATAATAAAAGACTTTGTTGAACACCCACAACAACATCCATACATTGAAGATGCACGTATAAAAATGGCTTCAAGAGATTTGCATTTTAGGGATGCTTTGCACCAGAAATTAGAAGAATATATTCAATCCGTATCTCCTGCCGATTTCGAACGCTTCCTTGGTGAACAAAGCGTCGATTTCGACAAACAGCTGGAAGAAGCAAAAGAAGTTATGCAACGCTTAAAAGGTGACGAATAATGGCGGTAATTTATTTTAGAAATATTGATGAGATAATTGCCATTCATCAAAAAACCATAAAAGCCAGTGGTGGCGGTGCCGATGGTATAATTACATTAGACTCATTACAATGTGCCATTGAACAGATTCAGAACGATTTATATTATCCGGAGTTTGAAGATAAACTCACACACCTGTTTTGGACGGCAAACAAAAGCCATAGTTTCCAAGACGGAAACAAAAGAATTGCTATTACAGTTTGTTCAATGTTTTTATTTATGAATGGTTACATGAAAGTTGTTCAAGACTTCATGTTTAAAATGGAAACTATAAGCTACCATGTAGCAGCAGGTAATATTAACAAAGAATTGCTTCATGAGATTCTCACCTCTATTTTATATGAAGAGGATTATAATGAAGAACTAAAACTGAAAATAGTTGAAGCCATCTCAAACGGAGTGGCAGTTGATATGGATGAAAGTGAATAAAGTGGGAACCTCTTGTGAAAAAAGTGGGTAGTAAAAAGCCCATTACAAAGGGGAAAAAAAAGGAAAAAAAAGAGGGTAGTTATATGTCACAGCCACACCCATTGCCAAGCCCCGCAAAATCCACCCGCAAACCAAAGCTTGGCAAAAAGTGTGTCTGTCGCAGTGTGTAGTTGATATAGATAGTGTTTTTAAACGTCCAGCTGGTAACAAAGGGTATGTAAAATTGGGGCAGATAGTTATTGTTCGTATATTCTTTGTTGCTAAAACTGAAAAGTAATTAAAATAATAATTGTATTATTGAGCCCCAACTATTACATACCCTCAACCGTTAGGCAATATTTTAGAAGGCCGTCCTTGTGTCAATAAACAAATTACAAAAATTATAAATTTAGGTTATCTTTGTAAAAAAGAAAATAATATTGAATATGTTAACAAAAGAGCACATAAAAGAATTAAAACTGCATGGAAATGGTGCTTTAACTTCATTAGTTGAAAAACACAAAAATAATAGTGGGGATTTGATTTTTATTTTAGAGAACTTAGGATACTTGCCTACTTCCTTTGACTCTAACTGGTTGATTAGTTTACTAGAAAATAAAAACGAGCAAGTTCGTTTTTGGACAGTCAAAAATATTGGCAAATTAAACAGTGACGAATACTTAAATAAACTCAAAGAAATAGCTATAAAGGATATTAGTACAACAGTAAAAAGGGAGGCAGTTTCTTCAATTGGAAGAATGAGGAATGAAAAGGCAAAAACTATCTTAATAGAAATGTTATCTAACAATGACCCAAAAATTGTAAGTCAAGCAATTAGAGGCTTACTAGTTTTTAAAGGTAAAAATGATGTTGATGAGCCACTAAAAGAACTTGTGAACCATGAAAATGAAATGGTTAGAACTGTAATATACAAAGAATATTTTGCAAAAGAGAAAAGAAAGGAAAATACACTACCTCATGCAGAATCATATTCATACCTCAAAAACACAATAGTAAATGGCGATGTTAGAGATATTTTGAAAATTATACCAGATGAAAGTTTTCATTTAACCTTCACTTCACCACCTTATTATAATGCGCGGGATTATTCTATATATCCAAGTTACGAGGCGTATTTAAGATTTCTTGAAGAAGTATTTCAAGAAACATATCGTACAACAAAAGAAGGTCGTTTTCTTATTGTCAACACTTCCCCTGTAATTGTTCCTAGAATAAGCCGTTCACACTCAAGTAAAAGATATCCAATTCCATTTGACATTCATCATTTTTTAATGCAAATGGGGTGGGAATTTATTGACGATATAGTTTGGATGAAACCCGAATATAGTGTAAAAAATAGAATTGGAGGTTTCCAACAGCACAGAAAACCCCTTGCTTATAAACCAAATTCTGTTACCGAATATTTAATGGTTTATCGGAAACAGACAGATAAACTAATTGATTGGAATATAAGACAATATGATAACAAAGTCGTTGAAGAAAGCAAAGTAATTGATGGTTTTGAATCAACAAATATTTGGCAAATCTGCCCAAAATCAGACAAAATACACTCTGCAATTTTTCCTGTAGAATTGTGTAAAAGAGTAGTAGAATATTATTCATTTAAAGGTGATCTTGTATTCGATCCTTTTGGTGGAAGTGGAACTTTAGGAAGAACTGCAAAAAGTTTAGGTCGTAAATTCTTCTTGGCAGAAAAAGAACCTAAATATTTTGAATATATGCAATCTTTTCAATCAAAAGATACTACAAATAAAGATGGTAGTACAAAATTTCTCGATTTAGAACAATTTAAAAACACAATCAAATGACACTTACTGACCAAATTGTAAAGAATATAATAACTCGAGTTGTAAAATCTTTAGATTATCGAATAGAAATTGTAAATCTAATAAATGCTGAGTTTCTTCAATTCTCAATTGACTTCTTCAAAAAAATAGTTACTGCAAAACTGAATTCAGAAGATATTACAATTGACTGGTATAAAAATTACTTTATTTCTGAAAACCTTCCAAGTGATGATATCGCTATTAATGCTGGTTTAAATAAAAAAACTATAAGCAACATGTATGGTTCCGCAACCCGAGCTATAGTTATTGAAGCATCAAATGAACATTTTGATTCTCTTTATAGCAGTATCCAATCACTTGTTGAACTTGAGAAAGAGATAGAATTAACTTTAACAATAAAACTTAAAGGTGTAAGCGTAGACTTAAATGTTAGTGAAAGTCTAATTGTAATAAACACTTTGGCTGTTAAACGAGCGCAACTTCGTGGCGGCTTATGGAGTACAGCTGGAAAAAGTGCTGAGAAATATTTAATGCTTACACTATGTCAATTATATAAAGTACCTGAAGAAAATTATGATGCGTCCCACTTTGTTAAAGATAAAGGAAAAAAGGTTGATAGAGAGATTGATTTTTACTTATTAAATGGTGAGCACAAATCACTTTGTGAAGTCAAATTAATGGGTAAGGGAAATCCAGAAAGTGCCGATGCAATTATAGCTAGAGACAGTAATGTTTTTGTAGCGGACACATTATCTCAACAAAATAAGAATCAGTGCGATGCATTAGGTATAAATTGGATTGCTTTGAGGGATGAAAATGGATATAAAAGATTTAAAATTGCATTAGAGAAACTTGGTATTCCTCATAGTGATTATAACGGTAATCTCGACATCGATTTGCCATTAATATTTGAGAAGTTATTTAAATAAAAAACATTGCCTAACAAAGGCTATCGCAAATGGGGCAAGTAAGTTTATGTGGGGCGCATTCCGTAAGGTTTCGCCCCACATTGCCATAGCCCAACCGTTGTGTGCAATTGTAGAAAAGGCTAGTGTGTAAAATAGATATCCAATTATTGAATACGCAAATTTCTAAATGAAAATAAAACTAATATTACCATCTTTAACTGAAGCAAAGAGTGCATTTTGGAGACCTATAAAATACTCATTATTTCCACCACTTGGTTTAGCAACACTTGCAGCGTATTTAGACGAAAGCGATGAAATTGATTTACAAGACCAACATGTTGAGCAATTAAATTTAAATGATAACCCTGACATAGTAATAATTCAGGTATATATTACAAATGCAAAGAGAGCTTATAAAATTGCTCAACAATACAGAGATAGAGGAATATTTGTAGCATTAGGAGGATTACATGTAACATCTTTACCTGAAGAAGCTGAAAAATTTGCAGACACAATATTTTTAGGTCCAGCAGAGCAAACTTTTCCTGAATTTCTTAAAGATTTTAAAACAAAGAATATAAAAAAGAGATATATCTCAACTAAAGGAAGGACAATTCAAAACCAACCAGCAATAAGGCGAGACTTAATAAAAAGAAATAAATATCTTGTTCCAAATTCTTTAGTAATATCAAGGGGTTGTCCTCATCATTGTGATTTTTGTTATAAGGATGCCTTTTTTCAAGGAGGGAAATCATTTTATACTCAAAGAGTAGATGAGATTCTAACTGAAATATCAAAATTAAATGGCAAACACCTTTATTTTCTTGATGACCATTTATTTGGCAACCCACTATTATCTAGAGAATTGTTTGAAGGAATGAAAGGTATGAATCGTGTTTTTCAAGGTGCAGCAACTGTAAAATCAATATTAGATGGAGATTTAATTGAAAAAGCTGCTGAAGCCGGATTAAGAAGTTTATTTATAGGTTTTGAAACTTTTTCTCCTGAGAATCTAAGACAAAGTAATAAAAGTCAAAACTTACAACTTGATTATGAACATGCTGTAAATCGGCTTCATGATTTAGGAATAATGATAAATGGTAGTTTTGTTTTTGGACTTGACAACGATGACAATGATGTTTTTAAAAGAACAGTAGATTGGGGTGTAAAGAATGCTATAACGACAGCAACATACCATATATTAACTCCATACCCAGGAACAAGGTTATTTGAATCAATGAACAATCAAGGACGAATAATAACTAATGATTGGGATATTTATGATACAAGGCATGTTGTTTATAAAACAAAAAACATAAGTGCTAGTGAATTAGAAGCGGGTTATAATTGGGCTTATAAGGAATTCTACAAATGGAACAACGTATTAGATGCATCTTTTTCCCATGACTCAATAAAACATCAATTAAAACATCTATTTTATACTGGTGGTTGGAAAAAATTTGAAAGTTTATGGAACATATTAATTAATATTGGAGGGTTAAAAAAAGCATTACCTTTACTAGAATTATTATTAACAGAAGTTCAGTATAACATTAAAGAAACAACAGCACACAACAAAGGCTATCGCACATAGGGCTGGGCACTGACCTCGTTTGACGTCTCTTTTCAATCGACGCCCCACGATGCCATAGCCCAAACGTTAGCACCAATTTTCAGAACTGACATTTCAGTTATATTCTTTTATCATTTAAAATACGAAAAAATGGAAATAAAAAAAGTAAACTTCTTAATCGCAATGATTATACTAAGCATTAGTGGATATAGTCAGAGTCTGGAAAAGTTTAATATAACATTAAATGATTGTGGAATGAATGTGGTCATTCCAAGTGGATATATTGAAAAAGAAATAATAAAAAATAACGATATGAATTATGATTATGCTATTAAAAAAGCAGATTCAGATTTTGAGTTAAGATATGCCATAAGACCTATTAGATTTAAAAAATACGAAAATACGAAAATACAAGAAGAAATTGAAAGTCAAGTGCCATTTCGTAATTCACAATATTATATCATATTACAAACTACTATATTAAATATTACTGGAGGCAATGAATATGAAATTCAAGCATTTAATAAAGATGCTGTAAAAAATGAATTTAATGCTGATTGGGGCGCATCTGCATTTATAGAATTAAACTCAGATTTTGGTAAAGGGTATAAATACTGTATGGTAGTAGCAATTCATAAAGATAATGTTGCAGATGCATATTACTTTTATCTTTCAAATACTAAGGAAAATATTTCAGAGAATATGGACCCATTATTTCATACATTAAGATTTAATTAAAAATAAAAACAGGTGCTAACAAAGGCTATCGCACATAGGGCTGGGCACTGACCTCGTTTGACGTCTCTTTTCAATCGACGCCCCACGATGCCATAGCCCAAACGTTATGGGCAAGTGTAGAAAGTTGTCTCGTCCTGAAATAGGTTGACAAAATTCAACTTAAAAAAGGAGGACAAAAAATGAGTATCTATGACATTCCGGAGAAATTGCGTTGGGAAAATCAATATTCTTACGCTTTCAAAATGCAAGTGATTGAAGCGGTCGAAAATGGCAAATTATCACAAAATCAAGCAGCTAAACATTTTGGTGTACATCGTAAAAGTATTGCACGATGGTTGTCGAAATATGGTAATTTTGACAAAAAATTAAAAGAAATGGGTGGTAAATCTCCTAAACAAGAAATTGCAGACCTGCGCGCTAAGTTGCGTGTTAGTGAAAGCGAAAACAAAGTCCTTAAAGCGGTAGTGGACATCATTGAACAAGAATATGGGGAAGATATTTTAAAAAAGTATGTACCCGAATCGCTAACCAAAAAGATTGTCCAACGCAGAAAAAAATAAACATCACTATTTTCTGCAGGCTTTTCGGGATTAGCCGTCAAGGCTTTTACAAAAGGGCAAAATCACATCAACAAAAGCTTGAACACAAACAGGCTATTGCCAACATGGTGAAAGACATCCGAAAGAAACATCCAAAAATGGGTGGAAAGAAAGTTCACTATAAATTGGCTAGCCAAATCTCAAGTCAGGGAATAAAATGTGGTAGAGATAAGTTCTTTGATATTCTTAGACAAGAAAATCTATTAGTCAAGCATAGAAAAAGATTTGTCAAAACGACTCAATCAAAACATCGATTCAGAATATATTCTAATCTGATTCAAGACATGAACATACACCGTGCTGAACAAGTATGGGTAAGTGATATTACATACATCCGAACAAAGTCCGGATTCTTATATCTATACCTAATTACGGATGCTTATTCTAAAAAGATTATGGGTTGGGAATTAGCTGATAACTTGAAAACAACTAATGCTATTGTTGCTTTGAGAAATGCACTCTCAAACAGACAATATCCTAACAGAGATCTCATTCATCACTCTGATCGTGGGTTTCAATATTGCAACCCCTCTTATACTGAAATTCTTTTAAGAAATCATTTTAAAATTAGTATGACTAACAAGTATGATCCTTATGAAAATGCAGTAGCCGAAAGAGTGAATGGAATTTTAAAAAATGAATATGATATTGCCGAAGGCTTCGTAAATCAGAAAGATGCTTTAATGGAAATAAAGCATGCTATTTGGCTTTACAACACTGACAGACCTCATATGAGTTGCTCTGGATTAACTCCTTTTATTGCTCATACTTCTGAAAATTTTACAATGAAGAAATGGTCGGCTAATATTTTATCTTAAACATTGTATTTATTATTAAAAATAAAAAAGTATTTTTATCAAACTATATCAAAAAACTGTAAACCTATTCTAGGACAAGACAAGTGAGAAAACAGTGTTATTGAAATTGAAAATTAATGCAAATAAAACAATTTATGGAAGAAGAAAAGTTATCATTCATTATTGATACTACAGATTCAATTTCAGTAGAAGCATTTTCGAAATCATTAGTTGCTTTCAACGATGAATTTAAACGGTTAAACAGTAGTAGTAAAGAATTACGAATAGACAAAATTAAGGAAGGAAGCTATGTTGTTGATTTTGTAATAGGAACTTTAGTTACAACTTTACCTTTTTTATCAAATGCAAATACAGTTATAGAATTTCTAGACCATTTAAACAATATAAAAGAATACATTCTCGGGAAAAAAGAATTTAATTATTTGACAGATAAAAGTCTTGAGAACACTTCAAATATTATCCAGCCAATTGTAAATTGCGGTGCTAATTGTACTATAAATATAAACTGTGGTGAACAAAAGGTAAATTTCACTCAAGCAGAAAGTGAAATTATAAATGAAAAGACACCAACACTTATTAAAAGCATTATTGGAAAACAAGAAGAAACCGAGAGTTCTCATTTTAGGAAAAAAGTTTTATTTTATTGGTATCAAACCTGTTTTGATAAAAATAAAATGAATAAAGGAAATAAAGGAATTATTGAGAACATCTTTCCTGATTCACCAATCTCCGTAATTTTTGAAGACGATAATTCTAATGCAAAAAAAGAAATGACAACTTCTATAGATAGTGTAGATTGGCAAAAAAGAGGATATATTGTAGATGTTGAAGTATTAAAAGCTGGTGATAAAGTCTTAAAATACAAAATAGTAAATAACTATCCTGATGAAAGTATTCCTGATTTATTTGAATAATATATTTCTAAAAAAACACCTAGCCCATAACAAAGGCTATCGCACATAGGGCTGGGCACTGACCTCGTTTGACGTCTCTTTTCAATCGACGCCCCACGATGCCATAGCCCAAACGTTAGCGCACAGTTGTAGAGGAAGACCACGAGCGATTTTAGTTAACTAGAAAATGATTAAAAAATAAAAGTGCGGAGTCAGCACAATAAACACTGACAAAAATTAAAATGAAAAAGCTTACAATTATTTTGACAGTTTTAATTGCAATGACAGTTTCGACAAAAGCACAAAATTCGGACTCATCCCCACTCCCTTTTAATCGAGATTCAAATACTGTTACAGTGAGAATAGACAAAGTTAGTGATGCAGGCTATACCGTAAATATTTATAATTCAAAGGAAGTTTTAGTAAAATCAGAAAAAATAAAAAAAAATAAAATGCAAATAAATGTGGAAGATTTAGTTGATGGATTTTACAGGTTTGAAATTATACCTAATGAAGGTATTCAGTGGAAATTTAATCATGGATTATTAATACAAAGATAAAATTGGTTCATTTAACTATTTGTCTAAAGAAAAAAGGACAATTTGTAGCTGTAGTTTTCAGGTAAAAGATTGTACTTTTAAAGTTATAATAATTAAACACAGTTAAGTCGACAACGAAACAAACAACCGATGCGCTAACAACCGCTATCGCACATGCGCCACAGCCTCCGGGCAGTTCGTTGTGCAATGTTATAGCGGAGGACACCGTTGGTGTCCCATCGTCCGACATCTAGCCTCACGGCTGATGTCACACGATGCCATAGCGGCAAACGTTAGGGTACATAAAAAAAATCGTTGAAAGTTTTGAAAATGTTATCTTATGAGTTAACTTTGTACAATGAATAGAAAAATAATATTTCATGGTGACCACTTCTTAAATTTCTATAAGAAGCTAGATGAAAAAACAAAAAATAAAGTTCAATACGTATTAGAATTAATTAAACAAATTGATCAGGTACCACTTAAATTTCTCAAACCAATTTCAGGCTTTGAAGGACTTTTTGAAATAAGAGTGGAATTTCAATCAAATATTTATCGAATTTTCTGCTGTTTTGATAAAGGAAAACTTGTAATTCTTTTTAATGGTTTTCAGAAAAAAACACAAAAAACTCCAAAAGAAGAAATTGAAAGAGCAATGAAACTAAAAGAAGAATATTTTAACCAAAAAATTAAATAGAATGGACAAGTACAAAAATATAAAAACATTTGAAGAGCTTATTACTGTTGAACATGGTAAAATTGGCTCTGATGGTAGAAATAAATATGAAGAGAATGCTCAAATGTTTATTGTAAGTGAAATGCTTAAAGAAGCAAGAAAAGAAGCGAGTTTAACACAAGAGCAACTTGCTGTAAAAACTGGAACAAAAAAAAGTTACATTTCTAAACTAGAAAACGCGAAAGGAAATATTCAACTTTCTACATTAATTCGAATATTTGAAACAGGATTAAACAGAAAGATTGGATTAACTTTCCTTTAATTTTTATAAAAATTACGTACCCTAACAAAGGGTATGTAAAATTGGGGCAGACAGTTTTAGTTCGTCCCAATTATTTTTGAAATTAAAAATATTAAATGAAATAATAGTTGCGGCATCAAGCCCCAACTATTACATACCCCCAAACGTTAGGCCTCATTGTGGGAAAACACACAGACACTATGTAATTAGTTGGATATGAATAAATTTATATGTTTATTTGCAAAATTTAACACCGAAATACTGTAACCTTTTTGTGTTTTTACATCAATATAACATACTAAAATCATACTATATGAAAAAAATATTTTTACTCATTTTTGCATTTTGCATAACATTGATGTCGCAAGCATTAACAGTAAACAGTACTGCCGGTAAATTAAAAGAATCTATTATAGCGGCAGGTGGTAATTTGGGTGCTGTTTCCAGTTTAACTGTAACAGGTGTTATTGATTCAACTGATTTTATGCTGATGAGAGATAGCATGCCTATGATAAGTGTTGTTGATTTAAGTGGAGTTACAATAGTTGAGAATGTTATTCCTTATGGCGCTTTTGGTGGATGTGTCAGTTTGACCAATATTACACTTCCTTCATCAGTTACATCAATTGGTCCGGAAGCTTTTGGCAATTGTATCAGTTTGACTACTATCACTCTTCCTTCCTCTCTTACATCAATTGGTTTTTTTGCTTTTACTGGATGTGCCAGTTTAACAAGTATCACTCTTCCTTCCTCTCTTACATCAATTGATGTTTATGTCTTTTGGAACTGCAATGGTTTAACCAGTATCACTATTCCCACTTCTATTACTTCAATTGGGCATCGTGCTTTTGAGTTCTGTAGTGCCTTAACCAGTGTCACTATCCCTTCCTCTGTTACCTCTTTTGATGATGCCTTTTCTAATTGTGTCAGTTTGACCAGTATCACTATTCCCTTTTCTATAGAAACAATTCAGGGTTGGGCTTTTTATGGAGATAGTGCTTTGACCACTGTCACTATCCCTTCTTCTGTTAGCTTTATTGAGTCAGGTGCTTTTTTAGGATGTACAGGTTTAACATCTGTTTATGCGAACAACCCTATTGCAATAGACATACCTAAAGTGTATGCTGATGTTTTCGATTCTGTAACTATCTCAAATAATTGTACTTTATTTGTGCCCATTGGATCTAAATCTGTATATCAAGCAACTGCAAAATGGCAAGATTTCAATCAGATTGTTGAAGTTGACACCTTAAAAACAGTAAGCGCAAGTGCCGGAAATTTGTCAGCAACATTGACCACTCAAGAGAGAAATATGATAACGCATTTAATATTAACAGGAACTATTGATGCAAGAGATATTTATTTTATGAGAGATAGTATGCCTGCTCTTTCAATATTAGATTTGCAGGATGTTAGTATTGTTGGGTATACGGGACTAATAGACACTACATTGTTTCGTTCGGCTGTAATTGTAAAAACATTCCCAGCCAATACTTTACCATTAACTTCCTTTAAAAATAAAATAACGCTTACTTCTATTACTTTACCTGCATCATTGATAGATATTCAGAATGAGGCTTTTAAAAATTGTACTAATTTGGATTCTATTACATTAAATAATCCTATCCCAATTGATTTATCATCTACTACTGAAGTGTTTGAGGGTGTAGATAAGTCAACTTGTGTATTAGCTGTTCCTGCTGGTTCGGAGTCTGTTTTTCGTTCTGCAGCTGTTTGGCAAGACTTCTTAGATATTACAAATGCAACGGGTGTTCAAAATACACTTGCAAATAATACCTTTCAAGTAAATGTTCAAAACGGACAAGCCATATTAACAGGATTATCTCTTGGTGAAATAATAACAATATATAACCTACAAGGCACAGCTATTTATATCCAACAAGCCAATTCAGAAATGGTGTCGATAAACTTACCCGTAAGAGGTGTGTATGTTGTAAAAGTTGGTAATCAGAGTGTGAAAATTATAAATTAAAACAGTCATTTTCTGATTAGACTTTTTTAACCAAAAATGTTTACCCTTTCAAAATAACAAATATAAATATTAGGGTAACGAAAAAAAACAACGAAGGCCTAACAACCGCTATAACACATGCGCCACAGCCTCCGGGCAGTTTGTTGTGCAAAGTGTGTTTCGGCTGACACCTTCGGTGTCACATCGTCCGACAATCATCCTCACGGCTGATGTCACACGATGCCATAGCGGCAACCGTTACCGCCAATATTAGAAGCGTTACTGCAAACTTAAAAATGATAAGATTATGATACCAGATTACCAAACAATAATGCTTCCATTACTTAATCTAACAAGTGATAATGAGATTCATAAGTTCAGAGAAGTTATAGAAACATTAGCAGTACATTTCAAATTAACAAATGATGAAAAAAATGAATTATTGCCAAGTGGTAATCAAGCAATTTTTGATAATCGTGTTGGTTGGGCAAGATTTTATTTAACAAAAGCAAATCTATTAAAATCTGAAAAAAGAGGCACACATCAAATAACTGAACAAGGGTTAGAGTTTTTAAAGAAAAACCCAAAAGAACTTAGGACTAAAGACTTAGATAACTTCAAAGAATTTGTAGCCTTTAAAGAATCAATCGACAAAAAAAATCAAACAGAAACGACAAAAACTATTATTGAATCTAATGACCAAGAAGTGGAGACACCTGAAGAAGCATTAGAATACGCTTATCTAAAACTAAAAACAGACTTATATCGTGACTTACTTGATACTATAAAAAGTTGCTCTCCATCTTTTTTTGAAAAATTAGTTATTGATATGTTGACAAAAATGGGTTACGGTGGTTCAAGAAAAGATGCAGGAAAAGCATTAGGGAAAACTGGTGATGGAGGAATAGATGGTATTATTAAAGAAGATAAACTAGGACTTGACACGATATATATTCAAGCAAAAAGATGGGAAAATACTGTACCTGTTAGAGAAATTCGTGATTTTGCAGGCGCATTACTTTCAAAAAAAGCTAGAAAAGGAATTTTTATAACAACATCAAACTTTCCAAAAAGTGCTTATGAATTTGTAGAAAGTATTGAACATAAAATAATATTAATAGACGGAGAACGATTAACAGAATTAATGTTTGAGTTTAATGTTGGCGTTTCAACTCAGTCTTCTTATGAAGTAAAGAAAATTGACTCGGACTATTTTGACGAATAAAAAAAATACAGGCGGTAACAAACGCTATAGCACATGCGCCACAGCCTTCGGGCAGCGTGTTGTGCAGTGTGTGTTTCGGCTGACACCTTCGGTGTCACATCGTCCGACAATCATCCTCACGGCTGATGTCACACGATGCCATAGCGCAACCGTTAGGGGCAATTTTAGAATAAATGTTTTAATGATAAAAGAATGAGAAAAATACTAATCATATTATGTTTTACTATTTTCTTATTTGGGAATATATATTCTCAAAAACATCTCGTTTCAAAACATAAAAAAATCATTGAGAAATGTGACTCAATTTTCACAAAAAACAGGAGCTTACTGTCTTTAATTATTACGAAAAATGATTCCATTCAAATTGAAGTAGTAAACCCAAACTTCAATAATTACATTCAAATTGAAGAGAAAAATTTAAGGACAAAAACAACTAGAGGTTTTCGGTATTATAAAACCAGCAAATCAATAAAAGAAGAATATATACTAAAAGAAGATGGAACATACAAAGGTGATATAAAAGTGTACGATACATATGGTAATTATATATACAAATGGAACCAACAACTTGGAACTTGGTCTCCAAAAGACATAATAAACTATCCTAATTACAATAATCAAAGTGTAATAAAAAGAATTGCTGATAGTATAGTTGTTTCGCAATATGGAAAGAAGTTCTTCGATGAAAATATTTTCTGGAACATGGAAAGGTCTTCATTGTACTATACTAAAAATAATTATATCCCATGGGCAACCACAGATAAGATAGATAAAACATATTATTTATTCACATATGATATCAAATACACTAACATTGACTTATTTAAAAACAAAATAAGACTTATTTTTGATTCCAACTTAAATCTAATAGAAAATGACAGTTTAGGATTTCGTTCATGTGAAGGGATAAAATTCTCTAAAGACATAAAGTCAAAAATAAAACAATATAAAATAACATCAAATGAGGCTATTAAAATAGCTATTTCTAAAGGGTACAATTTAGAGGCATGTGATAGCCTTGGATTTGATTTTAATTGGAACCCAAGAAAAAAGAAATATGTATTAGAATTTCACACAAGATGCATAAACGTTGACAAACAAAATGAAAGCTATGATTATAGGGAAGTCTTCATTTTTGACCCATTTACAGGCTCGTTTATTGAGCAAAAAGAAGTTTCAGAGAATTAAAAAACAGCCCCTAACAAGCGGTATCGCACATGGGGCTAGCGGGCTGACCTCGTTTGACGTCGCCTTTCAGGTCGACGCCCCACGATGCCATACCGCCAAACGTTAGCGTTCATGCAAAAAAAGACACTACCATTTGAAAAACACAAAAAAATGAATGAATTAGAGAGAGTTATAAAAAGTATGAATTTCGATTTCTTTGGGAAAGGAGAACATAAAATTGATATAGATTCGTTTCTTAAAAAGGAAGATTCTGTACTATTAGATGTCAGGTCAATTGAAGAAACATCAACAGTAAAGTTAGTTCTCAAGAATTACTTACCTGTTCATGAAATACCTTTCTGCGAACTTCCAAATGAATTAAACCAATTACCAGCAGATAAATTTATTGGTATATTTTGTTCAAGCGGAGTTAGAAGTGCTATTGCGTTTGCTTATTTGAAAAGTAAGGGTTTTGCTAATGTGAGAATGATTGAGGGAGGTTATATGCAATTCATGGAAGCAGTAATGCCTGGAAAAGTGTTTAAGCATCTAAAAAAATAAATTGTGAACATTTGGATTTTAGCAACTATAATCTTTGTCATCGCAATTGTTATGACAATGACTGGACGTGGAGGAGGTAATTTTTATGTTTTGGCATTAGTATTCTCTGGCATAACAATGCATGAAGCAGCGACAACCGGTCAATTCGTATTGATATGTTCATCGTTTACTGCAACAATTTTTTTCTGGAAAAAAAAGGTTGTTGATTGGAAACTTGTTTTTTTAATAGGAAGTTTAACACTTGTTTCTGCTTTTTTGGGAGGGTATTTTTCCGATAGATTTGGAGGAAATCTAATGAAAATTATTTTTGCTATATTTATTTTCTTAGCATCGGTTTTAATGCTTAAACCTATTAAAAAAAAACCGAAATTAAGTAATCGTTATAGAATTAGATTGAGTTCGGGAACTATAGTATATCATATTAATCTTTACATTTTTATCCCCTTTGTTTTGGTTACCGGTTTTGTGTCGGGAATGGTTGGAATTTCTGGTGGGTCATTTTTAGTCCCACTTATGGTATTAGCAATTGGTGTTCCCATGCACATTGCAGTTGCAACATCTACTTCTTTGGTTTTAATTACTGCAACTGCTGGTTTTTTAGGACATTTAACTACTGGTCATTTTAATCTTGAAATGGCTATGATTTTAGCGATTGTTGCTCTGATAGGGAGTTTGATAGGTACACGATTAACACTAAAAGCAAACCCTAAAGTATTGAAAATTATTTTTGCAGTAACTTCAATGATAGCTGCTTTTATTATGATATATAAAATAATTTATTAAAGTTATGAATAGATTTATATCCTATAGAAAATCTTTCTTTTTCGTATTTATTTTTTCTTTTCAGTTTATAAATGCACAGGATATTGACACTGTAAAGTCTGATTATGTTTATTCGGTACTTTCTTTAAATAATTTTAATGAAACGATTATTGATGGCAGAGACAGTACTATGTTTTATTCTGGGCACATAAAAAATGCTGTGTTTATTGATGCTTTCAGCCAAGATTTAAATAAATCGTTACAGAAGTATTTAACCGAAGATACCTTGATTATATATTGCACAAATAATAGACGTTCAGAGATTATTATTGAAAACCTAAAATTACTTAATTATAAGGGATTAATAATCTACATGCAAGATGGATTAAATGGTTGGAAAAAAAACGAATTTGATATTATAATACCGTTAAATAATATGAAAAAATAGAATGCACGAAACGCTAACACGCGGTATAGTTAATTGCCGATGCAGTGGGTATTCGGGCGGCATAGCTCGTATCAAAAGTCGTTGAAACTTGACTGGAACATGCTTCGAAATCGGCAACTAACCATACCGCCATCCGTTAGCGGTAATTTTGAAAACCATATACAAACCCTTAAACTCTAAAACATGAAACAACTAATTCTAATTACAATTGCAACAATCTTTACAACTACCCTTTTGGGACAGTATCAAATAGAAACATGCAACTTTATTGTTAAAGATGGCAAATACATTAAATCTGAGTTTATGAATATAAGTAATTGTAGCATAGAGAAATTTGACTCAGATAGTTTACTCATAGAAAGGCCAAGCAACATAATCCCTTCTAATGGTGCGAAAACAACATACGAATACAATGATAAAAAACAGATAATTGCTGAACATCATTTCAATACAGAAGGAGAAGTAACGAGCACTAGTACATATGAATATTGGAAGGGATTAATTACAAACATTGAAAAAAGTAGTAGGACGAACGAAGACGGTATTTCAATAGACCATAGGGAAGAATATGGTTATAACTTAAAAACTGGGGAATTAATAATAAAGATATGGTCAACTAATATATCTGGAATAGAATATATCTTCAATTACAAAACTACCTACGAAGGAAAACTAAAGAAAGTAGTTGAACATCGTAACAATTTTGGAAGAGATGCTGGCACTGTGATAACATATTACGATGAAGATGGTCTAGAAATAAAAAAAATCACAATATCAGGTGAAGATTTATTGAAAAGCAAACCAACAGGTGTAAAATCAGAAATTAAATTTGAATATGAGTTTGATGAAAATGGTTTTTGGACAAAAAAGAAATCGTATGAAAATGGAGTTTTAATTGGTGAACAGAGAAGAACAATAATTAAATAAAAAACTACCGCTAACAACCGCTATAGCACATGCACCACAGCCTTCGGGCAGTTTGTTGTGCATAGTATTCATCGGAGGACACCTTCGGTGTCTGCATCGCCTGACATCATCCTCACGGCTGACGTCACACGATGCCATAGCGGCAACCGTTAGCGGTTATTGTAAAGAAACCTACAGCATAAAAATTGACAAATATGAAAATTGAATATACGTCAAATGGAAGTCTTCAAGAAATTGAATTCGATGAAAATAATCCTAAAGAGATTATTGAAAAAACAGCGACTATAAGACAATCTTTGCTTTCAAAGTATTTAGCGTCTGATAATTTAAACTTCCTGATAAGTAATGGTTGTTCAATTTGTGCAGATTCAAGAGCAATAAACGAAAGCGGTGAAGATGCAGATTACAAAACTATTCTGAATGAATTTTCTTTTCTTATCGGAGATTATCCAGAATTGCAGGAAAAAATTAATTCGTTTTCTTCGGAAAGACCTGAAGTAGCGTTGGACAAGTTATTTGAGATAAAGGCAATCATCGAGAAAATATATGAGGATGGTGATTCTTTAGCTGAAATATTGGGTTTAATCGAGAAAGTTAAAGAAGCATTTCTAAAAGAATATGTTCTAACGATTGATTACTCCAAAAATGATACTCACAAATTGTTCTTAAAAAAGATTACATCAAGAGATTCTAAACTTGATAAACCAAATTTCTTCACACTCAATTATGATTTATTACTTGAAAAATCAGCAGAACAATTAGGCTTATATGTTAACAATGGTTTTTGGGGTTTTTATGACAGGTTCTTTATGCCTTCAACATATCAAATAGATATTCATTTACAAAATTCGGAAGGAGGAAAAAGAATTCGAAATGGGATTCGTTTATTCAAACTACATGGTTCGTTATCATGGAATTCCGACAATTCAAAACCACCATATGGAATTGCAGAAAAACAAATTATTCTTGGAGACGACAATAAAATTGAATACGATAGCGTAGCTTCTGATTTAATTATTTATCCAATACAGAGTAAGAAGAAACATTCCTTAGACTTACCGTATAGTGAAATATTCAGGCAACTTGTCGAAAAGATTAATAATCGGAATTCTGTTTTAATAGTAATTGGATACAGCTTTTTGGATGAACATGTTAATGATATAATTACGAATTCACTTGCCAATCCCGATTTCAATCTATTAGTTTTTAGTTATGAAAAGCCAGATGAAGCAAAAAGTGATTTTTTAAAAGAACTTTATAAATCCAGTCAAAGCGATAAAAGAATATCTGTACTACACGGTAGTAAATTTGGTGACTTTGAGTTTATAACTAAATACTTGATGCCGTATTCTGACGATAAAGACCCTAAAGATACTTTTTATAAAACATTCTTAGAACTTCAAAAACTTACTGCAAAATGATTGATAATCAGTTTAAAATAGGTAAGATAGTAAGAATTGAAGGTATAAGAGTTTCGATTGCAATTGACAATGACATTCAAGTCAATAAAATTGAATTAAATTCCATTATTAAGGATTATTCACTTTCAATACAAAAGTATGTTTACACTTTCTTACCTAATCAAAAAAGAATTATCGGTAGAATAACAAAAGTGTACGAACGTTCTTTCGAGAGTGAAGATTTATTTAAAAATCACAATTCAAATTACGTTGCGGAAGCTACGCTTACTGCTATCTATGATGACTATCAAAATAAGCTTGACAAAGGGATTAATACCTTCCCTATAATTGATAGTGAAATATTTGTATTAACTCAGGATTTGTATAAGTGTTTTTATAGACCCAATAGTGAATATAATTTGGAAATTGGGAATAGTTTTGTCGATGAAAACCTACCAATATATGCAAATCCAGATGTTTTACTTGGAAAACACTTAGGCATTTTTGGCAATACAGGTACAGGTAAAAGTTGTACTGTTGCGTCTGTAATTCAAGGATTAAAAAGAAGGCTTTTAGATAAGGACTTACATAACATAGAAGTAAAGCCTAAGATTATCATTTTTGATGCTAACGATGAATATAGAGAAGCCTTTGCTAAAGAGGGGGAATTCGATGTTAACTATATAGCTAAAGAGAACTTAAAATTACCTCATTATCATTTGAGTATCTCCGAATACATCAAACTTTTTGGAGCAAGTCAAGGTGTTCAAGCTCCAGTTTTAAAAGAAGCGATTACAAAATTAAAAGCAGCTAATGAAGAATTTTCAATTTCGGAAATACCTGACGCTATAGTTGAAATTGTTGTTGAAAAGAGCAATGGGAATAATTTTAGTTATGGCCAATGGTACGGTTGGTGTTCTACAATGTTGAATAGAGTTCAGCAGATTATCGATGATAATTCCCTTAGCAATATAATCGATTCTGATTCTAATACAATCGATGAAATTATTGCTTCCGATAAAGAAATTACAATCATTCAAGCTGATTTTGATAGAAGTGAACTTGATATAGTAATGTTTCTATTTAGCAAGTTGATATATAAACACAGTTTGCAAAAAGTTGACAATTTAATCTTGGTGTTTGAAGAAGCTCACAGATATATTAATGAAGATGAATCAATTGACTATAAACTGGGAAACTTTTATATAGAAAGACTTGCAAGAGAAGGTCGTAAATTTGGAATCGGTTTAGTAATTTCAAGCCAAAGACCTTCAGAATTATCAAGAACAGTGCTCTCTCAATGCAATTCATACATAATTCATCGAATAACAAATCGAAATGACCTTGATTTCATTTCCAAAACTTTATCAGCTGACAATTTTGATTTACTTAAAATAATTCCAGGACTGGAACGACAGTATGCAGTTTTGAACGGTGAAGGATTTGCTTTTGCTGATATTGTAAAAATAGCAACGGCTGAACCAACGCCAGACAGTAAAGACCCTGAAGTTATAAATGACTGGATATAAACAACAAACCGCTAACAATGTATAAAAATAATAGCCGAGACAGTAGTAAAATCAAGGGTTGTAGCCCGCTTCAGCATTCTTGTAACTTGACAGGAAAGTGCCACGCAGTCGGCTACTATTCTTATACTCACCGTTAGCACCAATTTTAGAAAAGAACAGCCCTCTAAAAATATAAAAAATGATAAAGAAAATTTCAAAAGCTATTATAATCGTAACATTAATTTCATTAGCTAGTTGTGCAACTCAAAGTACAAGTATAATTGTTGGCGGAGAATACAACGAGAAGAAAAATGAAACTGAATATTTTGTTATTCCTTATGGTTCCACAAAAATTCCAGGAGAATGGACAAAAACTAATTATAACCAAATTAGCAGACAGCAATTCCTCACTAACAAAGACTCAATAAATCTAGCAATCGCTTTTGGAACAATTAATAAGTATGAATTTAATACAGATGGAAATCTAAAAGGATTTACATTTATAAAAGCATTTTATGAATGGGATTCAAAATATTTCGTAGAAACTCACGGACTAAAAAGACAAATTATTGAAGAAGATAGCCTTAATAATTATATGATTTTCAGGATTTTTGATGAAAAAAAGGAAAATGGATTTAACACTATCTTTCTAATAGGAGAAAAAAATGGACACTTTAGCAATTTCTCCATTAATAGTACTAAAAAATGGACTGAAGAAGAAAAAATAAGATTTCTAAAAACAATATATTTACCAACAGAAGAAAAATAAAAAACAGGTGCTAACAACCGCTATCGCACATGCGCCACAGCCTACGGGCTGTTAGTTGTGCAATATGTGTTAGCGGCTGACACCTTCGGTGTCACATCGAGCGACAATCATCCTCACGGCTGATGTCACACGATGCCATAGCGGCAACCGTTGTGTGCAATTAGGCAAGACGCCACGGAATACTAAAAATATGAAGAGGATATATTTTTTAATATTATTTCTGATTTTATTAAAACCAATATTCGGACAACAATTCGATACTGATTTTATCATAAATCGAGCAGATAGTATACTGAAAAAAACGGTTGGAGACTCAATTTATAAATATTTCAAGTATGACACTGATTCATATTACGAATATGTAAATCGATTTGGAAAAACGAATTGGGAAACTCTTAATAAAAAGCCAAAGACTAAAGGGGATTTTGTAGAAGTGTCTGTTCGCTTTTATTTTGATTATCCAAACCCAAAAGAAATAGGTGGAACCACTCATGTGAAATTTGATAAGAACTTGCTACTCCAAGATTCATTATATCTTGACTTTCTACCTGATTTTCTTAGGGAAAATAGAGAATGTGATTTTTTAGATTCAACTAAAGCACTTGAGATTGCAAAAGATTCTATATTAAAAAATGGATTGTATGACTTGACTGTTCATCTTCATTATGACAGATTTAGAAAAAAATATGTTTACGTGTTTGATAATATTCTAAGTGAAGATTTAGATTTTGCTGGAAACAAAAATGGAGATGTGGAAATAGTCGAAGTTGATGCTGTAACAGGTTCAATTTTAGACCGAAGAATAAGCTGGTATGGACCAATATATTAATCAATAACTGCACACAACACGCAATAAAAAACATAGGGCAGAAAGAGCTAAATTTGAACGACATAACATTTAATAAACGGTTCGGTCTTGATAGGTAGGAGCTTTGAAATGCCCTACGTTTCCTATTGCCACCGTTAGCTGCAATTATAGAAAATGTCTCGTCCTGAAATAGGTTGACAAAATTCAACTTAAAAAAGGAGGACAAAAAATGAGTATCTATGACATTCCGGAGAAATTGCGTTGGGAAAATCAATATTCTTACGCTTTCAAAATGCAAGTGATTGAAGCGGTCGAAAATGGCAAATTATCACAAAATCAAGCAGCTAAACATTTTGGTGTACATCGTAAAAGTATTGCACGATGGTTGTCGAAATATGGTAATTTTGACAAAAAATTAAAAGAAATGGGTGGTAAATCTCCTAAACAAGAAATTGCAGACCTGCGCGCTAAGTTGCGTGTTAGTGAAAGCGAAAACAAAGTCCTTAAAGCGGTAGTGGACATCATTGAACAAGAATATGGGGAAGATATTTTAAAAAAGTATGTACCCGAATCGCTAACCAAAAAGATTGTCCAACGCAGAAAAAAATAAACATCACTATTTTCTGCAGGCTTTTCGGGATTAGCCGTCAAGGCTTTTACAAAAGGGCAAAATCACATCAACAAAAGCTTGAACACAAACAGGCTATTGCCAACATGGTGAAAGACATCCGAAAGAAACATCCAAAAATGGGTGGAAAGAAAGTTCACTATAAATTGGCTAGCCAAATCTCAAGTCAGGGAATAAAATGTGGTAGAGATAAGTTCTTTGATATTCTTAGACAAGAAAATCTATTAGTCAAGCATAGAAAAAGATTTGTCAAAACGACTCAATCAAAACATCGATTCAGAATATATTCTAATCTGATTCAAGACATGAACATACACCGTGCTGAACAAGTATGGGTAAGTGATATTACATACATCCGAACAAAGTCCGGATTCTTATATCTATACCTAATTACGGATGCTTATTCTAAAAAGATTATGGGTTGGGAATTAGCTGATAACTTGAAAACAACTAATGCTATTGTTGCTTTGAGAAATGCACTCTCAAACAGACAATATCCTAACAGAGATCTCATTCATCACTCTGATCGTGGGTTTCAATATTGCAACCCCTCTTATACTGAAATTCTTTTAAGAAATCATTTTAAAATTAGTATGACTAACAAGTATGATCCTTATGAAAATGCAGTAGCCGAAAGAGTGAATGGAATTTTAAAAAATGAATATGATATTGCCGAAGGCTTCGTAAATCAGAAAGATGCTTTAATGGAAATAAAGCATGCTATTTGGCTTTACAACACTGACAGACCTCATATGAGTTGCTCTGGATTAACTCCTTTTATTGCTCATACTTCTGAAAATTTTACAATGAAGAAATGGTCGGCTAATATTTTATCTTAAACATTGTATTTATTATTAAAAATAAAAAAGTATTTTTATCAAACTATATCAAAAAACTGTAAACCTATTCTAGGACAAGACATCGTCCTAAAAAATGTCTACACAATTTGATGTAGAAATGTATAAAAATGAAAGAGTAGTTAGACGCTACAGTGAAGGATTTAAACTAAAGGTTTTAGCCGAATTATCCACCGGCAAGTATTCTAAAAGAGAATTATCGCGCATTTATGGACTAGAGAATAGTACCATTAATGTGTGGATAAAAAAGTACGACAGAAAAGACCTTATGAACACTAGAATTTTGATTGAAAACGAAGACGACTTATCACGGATTAAGGCGCTCCAAAAGGAAATAGAGCAACTTAAAAAGCTTGTTCTAAAGAAAGATCTAGATCAACTTGTCAACGATTCTTATTTAGAAGCACTCGCTGAAATGCATGGTTATAAGAATGTAGCCGAGTTAAAAAAAAAGCTAAACGACCAGCCCTAATTAAAGCAATCCCCAAAGCAGGTAAGATATCCGCTAGCGTGTCGGAAGTCTGCACCTGCTTTGATTTAAAACGCGATGCGTATTATAAATACAAAAAGCGTTATAGCAAAAGAATACACACTATTGGAAAGGTAGTTGAACTGGTTAAAAAAGAGCGTATTGAGCAACCAAGAGTTGGTACGCGCAAGTTACATAAAAGCTTAAGTGAGTCGTTTCAGGAGCAACAATTGAAGATTGGAAGAGATACTTTATTCAACATCTTAAGAGAAGAAAATCTACTCATTAAGAAAAAGAAAGCTTCCTGTAAAACAACCAATTCATACCACCATTTCCATAAATACAACAACCTGATAAAGGATGTGCCTATCACCCACCCTAATCAATTTTGGGCCAGTGATATAACCTACATCCGAACAGTAAAAGGCTTTTGCTACTTAGCGCTTATTACAGATATGTATTCACGTAAAATTGTTGGGTACGATATGAGTGATTCCTTAGAACTAAAGGGATGTCTGAGAGCACTAAAATCAGCTATAAGAAAAACAAAACCAGCTCCTGGATTAATTCATCATTCTGACAGAGGATTACAATATTGCAGTCATCAATATACCAATGAGTTGAAAAAACACAAAATAGCTATCAGCATGAGTGAAGAAAATCATTGTTATGAAAACGCCCTAGCGGAAAGGGTTAACGGAATTCTTAAAGACGAATTCTACCTTGACCAATGCTTCTTCTCTAAAAATTTAGCGGCTTTAGCAACAAAAAATGCTATTGATATTTATAATACTAAAAGATTACATTTATCTTTAGCTTATAAAACTCCCGATACAGTGTTTAAAAATGTATCATAAATTAATTTTAACCTGTAGCCATATTTCAGGACTAGACATGTAAGAAAAAAGCCATTTTCTATACAAATAACCTAAACTATGTATAGAAATGCTTGTTTTCTTTACAAAAGAAACTATATTTGTATAGAAAATAGCATAATCTTTACAAAGTGAAACATTGGACATTATCTGAACTTCCGTTTAGCACCGACTTTGAAACAAAAAAGGTTTTAAAAAGTCTACCTGCTGCACATGCAGCTCTAGCTGAACTAAAAGGAATTGCTTCGACAATTCCAAATCAACACATTTTAATAAACACGCTTGGTCTTCAAGAAGCAAAAGACAGTTCTGCCATTGAAAACATTATAACCACTCATGATGATTTATATAAATCTGAATTAAATCTTGATAAATTTAATTCGCTTAATGCAAAAGAGGTTCAAAATTATATTTCTGCATTAAAGAAAGGATTTGAGCTAACTTCAAAAAGTGAATTATTAACAAATAAAATAATTCTACAAATCCAAGAAGTGTTAGAAGATAACAAAGCCGGATTTAGAAAGCTACCAGGTACTGCACTAAAAAATGCTGCTACTGGTGAAACTATTTACACTCCACCTCAGGATTATGATGAGATTGTACGCTTAATGTCCAATCTTGAGAAATATATAAATAATTCAGAAATGAATAATATTGATCCATTAATAAAAATGGCAATAATTCACTTTCAATTTGAAAGTATTCATCCTTTTTATGATGGCAATGGAAGAACTGGAAGAATCATTAATATTCTTTATCTAATAATTGAAAAATTACAGAATCTCCCAATTTTATATTTAAGTAGTTACATCATAAAACATAAAGCTGAATATTATAAATATCTGCAAAAAGTTAGAGACGAAGATTTGTGGGAAGAGTGGATTCTATTTATGATAAAAGGAATTGAAGAAACAGCAAGAGAAACAATCGAATTAATCTTTAAAATTAAAGAGTTAATGCTTGAGTACAAGCATATATTAAGAGACAACTACAAGTTTTACAGTCAAGATTTACTAAATAATTTATTTAAACATCCATACACTAAAATAGAATTTGTCGTAAAGGATTTAGGTGTCTCTAGATTAACCGCTGCTAATTATCTAAATAAACTAGCAGATGACAATATATTAAAAAAAGAAAAACTAGGGACTGGCAATTATTACATAAATGAGAAATTATTTAAATTGCTCACTAAACGATAAAAATACACTTGCGGTAACGGTGTAGCACAAGGGGCTACGGTATGGCACAGTTTGAAAAACCAGCTGTAAATTAATAAACCTTGAATCTGATTTTAAATACTATGAAAAAAATATTTTCTCTTTTTTCTATATTGATACTTACAATTACTATAAATGCACAATTACCAGTAGACAATGTCAAATTATTTAGTATCACAACCCAAAACGATACTATAAACTTTATCAAAATAGATGCAGACACAACTAAAACAAAACCAACAATATTATTCTGTCAAGGCTCTTTATCTATACCCTTAGTTGTAAAATTTAAAGATGGTAAGTCTATAATTACTTCTATAGGGAATTTTGATTATAAGACGATTTCAGAAAAGTACAACATCATTGTTATTTCTATGCCAAATACTCCAGTAGTTGCTAATAGGAAAGAATTAAATCATCAATATGCTTATGTCCCAGACACGTTAAAACCATATGTTGTTGATATGCAATATTGGAAAAATAACTACTTAGAAAAATATGTAGAAAGAGGAAATATTGTACTTAACTTTTTAAGAAAACAAACTTGGGTAGACAAGAATAAAATTATTTTAATTGGACATTCACAAGGCTCACATATTGCACTTGAATTAGCAAAACAGAATCAAGATATTTATGCTCTTGGTTATTTTGGTGGAAATATATTAGGTAGATTTGGCTCGATGATCCTACAAGAAAGGAATGCTGCAAGCACGGGAAAGATATCCCAAGAAAATGCTCAAACCAATATTAATGAAAAATACAAATTATGGAAAACTGTTTGTCGAGATACAACAGAGTTTTCTGTTGAAAAAAGTGATTCTAAACAATCTTGGAAAAGTTTTAGCAAACCAAAAATTGATGATTTGACTTCTATAGTAACACCAATATTTATTGCCTATGGAACAAAAGACATTGGTGCTCAGATAGGAGATATTATGCCTGTCTTTTTTGAACTTAAAGGAAAAACAAATTATAAAATGCGACCATTTATTGGTTGCGGACATAATTTCGAAGATATTAATCCTGATGGTACTTCTAACTGGGAGAAAAAATATTGGGAAAACGCTATGAATGAATTTATCTCTTGGATTGAAAGTATTGAAAATTAATAAAAACCGATGCGCCTAACAAAGAACTAAGCTTAAAAACAAGCAAATTCTCCATCAACATATTTTTATAAGTTTCTCAAGATCAACTCTACAAATCATTAATAAGAAACTCCTAACAAAAGAATATCGAGAAAAACATGCAGAGAAATAAATATATATATACCTTTAGTTATGAAAATGCTGAAAGCGATTTATGCAAGCTCGAATCAAAATACTTATTTAATAAAGAAGAAAAAAACAGACTCCTTTTTTCTGATATAAAAGTAGAACCTTCAAGTAGTGCTTTCGTTAAAAAAAGAGTTGATATTATTTCCTTTTCTAAAGATTTTGCTATACTAATAGATAAAATAAAAAAAGAAAATATCTGTATTGAAGCTTTCAAAGTTGAGTATTTAGTTTTTGATGGTGATATAACGGAGTATCCTCATAGACTTAAGAAGTTAAAAGATATTGGATACAGTATTGAAGGTGAGCCAGATTATTATTCTCCAAAAGTGACTTATGCCTTATGTTATTACGAAGGGATTTGGTATTTTGGGGTTTTAATAAAAGATAAATTTGTTTGGCACAAACACAATCAAAAACCATATTCGTACAGCAACTCAATAAATATAAGTATTGCCAAAGCTCTTGTTAATATTGCAGCAAAAGCAAATAAAGAAAAAAGACTATTAGATGCCTGTTGTGGTGTTGGCACAATAATGCTAGAAGCGTGTTTCTCTAAATACTCCATTGAGGGGTGCGACATTAATTGGAAAATATGTAAAAATGCGCAACAAAATCTTTCTCATTTTAACTATACGGCACACATATATAACTCCGATATAAAAGACATAAATAAAAATTATGACGCTGCCATTATAGACCTACCATACAATTTGTTCAGCAGTGCAACAGAAGATGACATTATACACATTATTGAATCAGCAGCAAAAATCACAAATCGACTAGTTATTATATCCATAGCAGATATAACAAATTTTATTACGAACATAGGATTCAACATAGTAGATTATTGCAGCATAAATAAAAGTGGAAAAACAAACTTTGCTAGAAAGATATGGGTTTGTGAAAAAAATTAGCGAATAATATCTATTTTTGAAATAACTCAAGCAAGAATTTATGATACGATTAAAACAGTTACCAATACTTGTAATCTTATCTCTTTTTTTCTTTAGCTGTAAAACAGACGATGAGAAAATTAACGAGTGTGTCAACACACAATTTTTTAATGAGTATAGCTCTCGTAACTTTCTAATGGGATTCAGCACATGGGCCTATGCTAAAACTACAGCATCTGTAAATAACACCTATCTATTTATTAATAATAATGCTGATATATATTCCGAGCACATCGATTTTAAAATTCCGTGGAATGCTTGGATAAATAATACTACTTTACCTTCTGAGTTTACAGATGAAATTGCCTCAAGGGTATCCAAAAAAATTACAAATAAAAAACTAACCGTTTCTGTAAGCCTCTTAAATAATGACAGAAATGAGCTCGCGTCTGATTTTGACAACACAACTCCTAGCTATACTGCTTTGAATGACATCACAATTGAAAATGCCTATTTTAAACACTTAGAATATATTACCAGGCAACTTAATCCTGATTATTTAACACTTGCAATTGAGGGCAATGAGCTACTAAACAATGCTCCAGAAAAATGGGAAGGGTACAAACTCTTAATGACAAATATTAGATCTAGAATAAGAATAGCTTTTCCTACTTTAAAAATATCAGAATCAATAACCCTTCATAATTTATACAAACCTCAGGTAGCAGATCCTGAAAACTATATAAATGAGGTAGCAACTTATGCCAACACGCTCGATTTTGTATGTGTTAGTTTCTACCCTTATTTTAAAGGCCTAAATACAAAAGCAGGCTTCCAAGAAGCTTTCGATTTTTTACATAGTAAAATTACAAAACCAATTGCATTTTCTGAAAGTGGTCATTTGTCTGAAGATCTTTCTGTTGACTCTTACAATCTATTTATAGCAGGGAATCAATGTGAACAAAATGAATACTTAGAAACCCTACTGAGCAATGCCCAATCTCACAATTATGAATATATAATATGGTGGGGACATAGAGATTACAACGAACTTTGGGAAACTTTTCCTGATGAAGTTAAAGATTTAGGAACCCTATGGATAAGCACTGGTCTTATTAATGAAGATGGCGTTAAAAAGAAAGCCTATTCTACTTGGCAAAGAGCCTTTAATAAATAAACCCTAAAATAAAATCCAATTATACTAATAATAAACCTACAACACTCTTTCGTTCTAACAACAAATAATTTATCTTTAGAAATCTATATCTTAAAATAGCATAACGAATATAAAAACAGAATGAAAACAGCCGTATTCAGCACTAAATCATACGACAAAGAATTTTTAGAAAAGATAAATCAAAACAAACACGAATTGGTTTTTTTTGATGCTTCATTAAATGCTGACACCATACAACTAGCCGAGAATTTTCAAAGTGTATGCGTATTTGTAAATGACAATCTAAACAAACAAGTTATTGAGCGTTTAGCAGATATTGGTGTCAAACTAATTGTACTTCGTTGCGCTGGGTTCAATAATGTAGATGTTGCAAGCGCCTGTAATAATAATATAACAATTTTAAGAGTTCCAGCCTACTCACCAACAGCCGTAGCTGAACATGCTTTAGCCTTAATTTTTACCCTTAACCGTAAAACCCACAAAGCATATAACCGAGTACGTGAAGGAAATTTTTCAATAGAGCGACTAACTGGATTTGAACTTTCCAAAAAGAAAGTTGGTATTGTTGGTACAGGAAAAATTGGGACTTCCTTTGCCTCTATGATTAAAGGTATAGGATGCTCCGTTATAGCCTTTGACAAAAAACCAAATTCAGAACTCGAAAAAATTGGTGTTGAATATAACAGCTTAAAAGAAGTGTTTAAACAAGCTGATATCATATCCCTTCATTGTCCTCTTACACCAGAGACACAAAATATAATAAATAAAGATTCAATTAGCTTGATGAAAAAAGGTGTTATGATTATTAATACTAGCCGCGGAAAATTAATTGATACCAATGCTATTATTAAAGGATTAAAAAGAAGTCAAATAGGCTATTTAGGAATTGATGTCTATGAACAAGAAGAGAACCTTTTTTTTAAAGATTTATCAGAAATGATAATTCGAGATGATAAAATTTCTCGCTTAATGACCTTTCCTAATGTTTTAATAACGGCGCACCAAGCCTTCTTTACTGATGTTGCCCTAACTCAAATTGCAGAAACAAGCATTCAAAACCTATCAGATTTTGAGCAAGGAAAGATAAAAAAAGAAAACCAGGTACAAATAAGTATCCTAAAATAGGGCGAGCAAAAAATAGCAATTTCTTGACTTCTTATATAAAATATAATAAATACAGATGAAACAGTCCGTTCTTTTTTTTGTAAAATACTATCTTTTTTGGATAGCATTTTTCTTGTTTTTTAAAATTTTCTTTCTTCTTTATAATATCTCTATAGTCTCTGAGTTCGGAAACTCAAATATTATTGGCATATTCGCTCGTGGGTTTATTATGGATATATCTGCAGCTGGATATTTAAGTTTATTGCCGGGCCTTCTTATAGCAATAGGATTTGTATTCTTTCCAAAACTGTCTCAGTCAATAATAAAATACTATACCCTCTTCATACTAATTATAGTGAGTATAATGGGCATTAGTGATGCCGGACTTTTTGAAGATTGGGGGAGTAGAATAAATGCACAAATATTTCTATACCTACAAAACCCTAAAGGAATGTATTCTGCAATGGGTCTTGGAAAAACAATTCTACTATTTTCACTTTGGACAGCTATTAGTACAACTTGGTTTTTGGTTTATAAAAAGACACTAAAAGCTCCTTTAAAGAGATCAAAGTGGCTAAGCGTACCAGTACTGCTTTTTCTTACAAGTTCTCTAATTATTCCTATTAGAGGAGGGCTAAACACCTCCCCTCTTAACCATAGCAATGTATATTTTAGTGAAAATACACAAGTAAATCAAAGCACCTACAATTATTTTTGGAACTTCTTTTATAGCCTATCAAAAGCTCAATTTAACGAGAACCCTGTCAATTATATGAGCGCTAATGATGCTCGAGAAATTGTTGAAAACTACATAACACACAATGAAACTTATCCTTCATATATAAAGCATAATAGCAAGCACCCAACTAATGTCGTATTTATTCTTTTAGAAAGTTTCTCTTCCAAAATTATTGGCCCTGCTGGTGGTTTAACAGATGCTACTCCACGTTTAAACGAATGGTGCAAAAGAGGCGTCTTATTTACAAATTTTTACGCAACTGGAAATCGATCAGACAAGGGAATGTGCGCATTAGTTGGCGGATACCCTTCTGTAATTAATGCAACTACCGTTTTAGCTATTCCCGAAAAAATGCACCGGCTATATTATTTCCCAAAACAATATAAAAAGCACGGATATGATTTGTCTTTTTATTATGGAGGCGATATAAACTTTTACAATACGCGTGCAGCATTAATTCAATCAGGATTTAGCAGTATTATCTCCGATTCTGATTTCCCTAGCGGAATAGCATCCTTACAAAAATGGGGCGTTCCAGATCATTATTTATATGAACGTTTTATGAATGACTTGCTTACTAAGAAGCAACCCTTTTTTAGTATGGTATATAATATAAGCAGTCATGAACCTTTTGACATTCCTAATTATCACAAGATTAAAAATTCAAAATACCTAAATTCTATAGCCTATAGTGATAGTTGTTTAGGTGTCTTTTTAGATAAATTAGAAGCAAGCCCTCTATGGGAAAATACACTCGTTGTAATCACATCAGACCACACTGATTTACAACCTGGACCAACAAGCATACAAGAGCCCGAAAGCTACAGAATACCTTTATTGTGGACTGGTGGTGCAATTGACACAAGTTTTGTTTGTGAACATATCTCTATGCATAATGATTTAGGACCTACATTAATACAGCAAATGGGATGGAAAGATAAAATGCCTAAATTCTCAAAGAATATTTTTAGCTCACAACAATATGCTTTTTATTTTAGAAATACAGGCTGGGGTTTTGTGTCTCCTTCTTTAGTTATGTTCCAAAATATTAATACAAAAAAATCAGAAATCTTTTTGGATGAGATGACTAAAAAATCCGACTCTCTTCTTATATTTGCCAAATCGTACGTACAATATTTACACGACGATTTTTTAAATTAGCATCATTAGATGAAAAAACAATACTACTTTATTGTTAACCCTATAGCTGGACCTTTTAATAACTTACGTTATTGCGAGTCTCTTACTAAAGAACTTATGCTTGATGACAATCAAGTAGAAAAAGTAAAAACTGAGCGAAAAGGACACGCATACGACTTAGCAAAAGAGCGTTCTAAAGATCCTAATACCCTAATTGTATCGATGGGTGGTGATGGCACTTTTAATGAAGCGGCATCAGCTCTAGTAAACTCTGAAGCATCTTTAGCTCATATTCCAAGAGGTTCAGGAAATGGCTTAGCTCGGATGCTAAAAATTCCATGGCTACGCTACCAATCGGCACAATACTTACAAGAGGGTAGAATTAAAAAAATTGACGCTGGGAAAATAAATGAGCGTTTTTTCTTTTGCACCTGTGGGTTTGGGTTTGATGCCTATATTGCTGATCGCTTTAATAAAAGTAAACTAAGAGGATCATTGATGTATGGTTGGTATATCTTTAAGCTCTTCTTAAAATACAAAGGTGTAAAAACTTCCTTCACAGTAGATGGAGTTGATTATGATGGTGAATACTTCATTGTTACTTTCTCTAACGCCAACCAATATGGCTTAAATGCTAAAATAGCTCCTAATGCCGATTTATCTGATGGGTTAATAGACATCACACTACTTAAGCCTTTCTCTAGAATTCTTGCTCCTGTTTATGCATTGTCTCTTATTGGAGGCTTTATTAATAAAATGCCTAAAGTAGAAATGCTACAAGCTTCTTCAGTTAATATAAAATCTGTATCATCACCCTACTTTCATATAGATGGAGAAGCTATTGAAATGCAATACCCCGCAAATATACAAGTATATAAAGAGGCTCTAAAACTTCATATTCCGAAAGATCAGAAGTTTGTTTTTGACAGACATGCTCTTTACAAACGCTTCAAAATTGAAAAGTATTTACTGGAAAGTGAACTCAAAGAATTCATCAAAAAAAAGATGGATGAGAATGACCTTTTTAATAATTGATTGCCGTAAAACATACTATTTAAGTATTACTATACTTGTTTATACTTCCCCTTTTACTTATCTTTACATTAGTTCTTTTATTTATCAACCCATAAAAAAACAAACATTATGAAAACGCATGTAGCCATATATAAAAACAAAGAAGATGCTAATCTCGCTGTTGAGAAATTAAGTGATCATAAATTTCCAATAGAAAAAGTATCTATCATTGAAAGAGCAGATATTATTGAAGACCATATAAAAGTAAAGTCAATAAAAACTGCTAAAACTGCTCCAATCCTAGTTTTTTCCGTTCTTGGATTAATTACAGGAATTCTTACTTCAATTTTTAATATTACATTTGGATTAGACTTTTTAGAGAATACTCCTCTTATAATAAGTGCATTTATTGGCTTAGATGTAGGCCTTATTGTAGGTGCACTTTTTGTTATTTTTATCGCAATAATTATAAAAAAAGATAAAACTATTGAAATAAACAAACACCAAGAAAGTTCAATCTACCTTATAGTTATTGATGGTAGCAATGCTAATGTTTTTGAAGCTGAAAAAATATTAAAAACAGAAGGCGCACATAAATATACTCTTGTTTGCACCTATTGCAAAGCTAAAAGGGCATAGATAAAAACACATGTGTAAATAAAAAGGTCGAACAATAAGCATGCTCGACCTTTTTTATTAAAAATAATATCTCTACTATATAAGTTTCATTTCAGCTAATACACTATTCATATTACGAACAGCATCTGCACTTTTTGCAAATTTCTCTTGCTCATCAGCAGTTAATCCAAGATCTTTAATCTCTTCACATCCACCTTTTCCAATAACAGCAGGAACACCGATACAAATATCTTCTTGCCCATATTCACCTTCTAACAATACACAACTTGCAATTAAGGCTTTTCTATCTTCTAAAATAGACTCAGCAACCATAGCTCCAGCAGCACCTGGGGCATACCATGCAGAAGTTCCAATTAATTTAGTTAATGTTGCTCCACCAACCATTGTTGCTCCAACAACTGCTTCTTGTTGCTCTGCAGATAATAAAGAAGGAACTTCTTTACCAGCACATGTTGCTAAACGAATTAAAGGAATCATAGTAGTATCACCATGTCCACCAATTACCATTGCATCAAGATCACTTTGAGGTGCCTGTAAAGCATTTGATAAGTTATATTTAAAACGAGAGCTATCTAAAAGACCTCCCATGCCGATTACACGATTCTTTGGTAATCCTGTTGCTTTTAATGCCAAGTAAGTCATTGTATCCATCGGATTAGCAATCACTACTAAATATGCATCAGGTGAATATTTTAGTATGTTATCACAAACTGTTTTAACAATACCAGCGTTAGTACCAATTAAATCTTCACGAGTCATACCTGGTTTACGAGGCACTCCTGAAGTAATAACAACAACATCAGAACCAGCAGTTGCAGCATAATCTCCTGTTACTCCTGTTAATTTTGTTTTAAACTTAGAAAGTTCAGCACATTGGTTAATATCCATTGCTTTTCCTTCTGCAAAACCTTCTTTCACATCTAACATTACAACCTCATCTGCAATACCATTTACAGTTAGTACATTTGCACATGTTGCTCCAACATTACCTGCTCCAACTACAGTTACTTTTGACATAATTAATTAATTTTTTAGTTATATTTAATTTCTATATTATATTCTCAGACAAAAATAGAATTTAAATTGAATACGGAAAAATTTCCGTAATTAAATTTACGTTTCTTTAAGGAAAAAACTCCTAAAAAACTCGATTGTCTACACATAGAACATTATTATACGCATCCTGTTCAATCTACAGCTACATTTTTTTCCCTTATTATGAAAACCTTCTTATCTTTGTCTTAATGGAAGCCCTTATTGAAGATAAAGATTTAGGCCGTGTTGAGTTCTGGAGAAGCAAGCGTGCAAGAAGAATTAAAATTATAATTAAACCTGATTACTTGCGTATTACTTTGCCTCCTAGAGCAACACAAAAAGAAGGCCTTGCTTTCTTAAATGAAATGAGAGAAAAAGTAAAAAAATCTCAAAAGAAAATAGCAGAACAAACCTTAGTCGTAGATGAAAATCATCCCTTACAAACACTTTCATTTATAACTAAAGTACAAGCGGCAGATAGAGATAAAGTTTTTTTCAAATTAAGTAAAGGTGTTTTATTAATTGAGTACCCGAAAGAACAAAACAGCAATTCTGAACAGTTACAAAAATATTTTAAAAACGGCATACAGTTTTTCTTACGAAAAGAAGCCAAACGGTTATTACCAAATCGTCTATCTGAACTAGCATCTTTACATGGGTTTAAATATAAAGACCTGAAAATTCAGAGCAGCAAAACACGCTGGGGAAGCTGTTCAAACAAAGGAAATATTAATTTATCACTCTATTTATTAATGATGCCTGCCCATTTAGTAGACTATGTTATGCTACACGAACTGTGTCATACAAAAGAGATGAACCACGGAGATACGTTTTGGAAACTAATGGACAAGGTTACGAATAACCAAGCTAAAGCATTACGAAAAGAAGTGAAGGAATATAGATGTACGCTTTAATATATTATTTATATGCCTCTAGTGATTATCAGAAGCTCTAAAATTGTCAATTGTAAATCACCTAATAGTAAATGAAAATAATGAACTGGAATACACTCCTCTCCAACAAACGATTCGGCATGGAAGATTTGCACCTACGCAACCATGATGATCGTACTGAGTTTCAACGCGACTATGATCGTCTGATTTTTTCTGCCCCTTTTCGTCGCTTACAAAATAAAACACAAGTCTTTCCCTTACCAGGAAGTGTATTTGTTCACAATAGACTTACTCATAGCCTGGAGGTAGCCTGCGTAGGACGTTCTTTAGGCAATGGCGTTAGCAGAAAATTACAAGATATTCACAGCAATAATTTCTCCCCTTTCATCAACGAAATTGGAGCTATTGTCTCTGCTTCTTGTTTAGCGCATGACTTAGGAAATCCTCCTTTTGGTCATTCAGGAGAGAAAGCAATTGCAACCTATTTTTCTGAAGGAGAAGGCGCCTTCTTGAAAGAAAAAATGAATACTAACGAGTGGAAAGATATCATCACTTTTGAAGGAAATGCTAATGCTTTTCGACTACTTACTCATCAGTTTAATGGGAGAAGAAAAGGAGGTTTTGCCTTAACCTATTCCACCTTGGCCTCTATTGCCAAATACCCCTATGCATCAAATTATGCTGTAAAAAAACAGAAATTTGGTTTCTTCCAATCAGAAAAAACAGACTTTATAAAGGTAGCTACTGAACTAGGACTAATAGAACTTGAAAAAGATAAATATGCACGTCATCCACTCGTATATTTAGTAGAGGCAGCTGATGATATTTGTTATGAAATAATGGATATCGAAGATGCTCATAAATTAAAAATACTAACAACTGCCGAAACAATACAACTCTTAATAGCCTTTGTTCCTGAGCAACGTAAAGAAAGAACACAAGAAACACTAGATATGGTTTCTGACACCAATGAACAAATTGCTTATTTGCGTTCTGTCGTTATAGGTTTACTTATCGATGCTTGTATAGAGGTATTTGTTGCTAATGAAACTGCCATTTTAGAAGGCAAATTTGAATCTTCATTAATAAAAAATATTTCTCCAAGCCTAAAGCAAGCTTATGAAACATGTGAAAAACTCTCCTTAAAACGCATTTATCTTTCTAAAGATGTAGTAGATATTGAAATTGCAGGGTATAACATAATCTATACCCTCATAAATAAATTTACAACAGCTGTTTTACATCCTGAAAAAGCATATTCTAAAATGTTGCTTTCTCGTATTCCAGAACAATATCAAACTGATAGCAAAAGTGAATACGGAAGAGTTCAAGCCGTACTTGATTATATTTCTGGAATGACAGATGTATATGCTTTAGACATTTATCAAAAGATTAATGGCATGAGTTTGCCTACACTTTAAATATATTTTCATCGGGAAAAAATAGCTCTTTCATCGATTTATCATTTTAATACAAGAGCTACAAACCTATATTTGTATCATCAATTCAAAAAATTATAAAAATATGAAAAGACATGTTGACCATTGTCGTTCACACAACAAAAAATGTTGTAGTGGATTCGGATTTGCCACCTTACTTATAATTGCAGGTATATTGCTCTTATGTACCAAACTAAATTTAATCCCTACTAAGTATATTGATGCTTTAATATCTTGGCAAATAGTATTAATAATTATTGGACTACTTTCATTAATAATAAAACACTTGTATGCCGCAGTAATATTTGCAACTCTAGGTATCTTTTTTATCATCCCCAAAATTGGATTAGTACCAGACAACTTTATAGGTGAGGTACCAACTAATTTTGTTCAATTGTATTGGCCTATTCTATTAATAATTGCAGGTGTTTTGGTTGTAATACATCGCATCTTCCCACCAAAACATAAAACAATACGAGAACACTTCTTAAATGAAGCTGAAAAGAAAGGACATAAAAACCAATATGAATGTGAAAATGGCTTTGTAAATAAACGTAGCCTTTTCGAAAGCGGTAAACATATTGTACTCGACCCCGAGTTTAAAGGAGGGAATGTAAAAACCGTATTTGGTGAAACAAAAATGGACTTAAGAAAAACATCATTACCTGAAGGAAATACGCAACTTATAATAGATGTATCTTTTGGTTCAGTAGTAATATACGTTCCTACAGACTGGCGCATTCAATTAAATGTAAATTCAGTATTTGGCACATTTGAAGATAAACGCGCATTTCAAGAAAATGATGCTGATCCATCAAAAACATTAGTTATTTCTGGCTCTGTAGTTTTTGGTGAAGGCTCTCTAAAAAATTAAATTAAAAAATGATTCATCCCTTATTAAAAAATAAGTGGTACATAGCAATCTTCATTGTTCTATGCATAATAGTTGGAATAACACAAGCAGCTTTATTAAACCCAATTGTTGATGTTCCTTTTTACTGGCTAGTTCTAAATGGCGTTATTTATTCCTTTATTCTAGGAGCAATTTCTATCCCATTATGGATAGTAATTCGTTACGTAGATTTTTCGCAAGGGAGTACCGTGCAAAAATGGCTTAATACAATTGCCTTATGTATTATCACTGTTGGTAGTTGGCTAGGGTTAGGGATGCTACTTGTTTATTTATTCTTTCCTATAAATTATTTCCATGCACTACAACCAACTGTTGCTGTAAAAATATTTGGTGGAATTATGCTATATACTATTCTTGTTCAACGCTATATGATGCTTATGATTAAAGAAAAAGCTATAGAAGACGAACAAGAGAAAGATGATATAGCAGAAATGATATCAGACAAAGAAACAGTAGAAATTGAAGAAAAAAAAATCGAGATAATCGACCGAATAGCAGTAAAATTGGGTCAAAAAATACACGTTATATCCGTTCCAGACATACAATATATACAAGCTGATGGTGACTATGTAATGATTCATACAACTGAAGGTAAGTTCCTCAAAGAACAAACCATGAAATACTTCGAACAGCACTTGCCTGCAGATAAGTTTGTTCGCGTGCATCGCTCCTGTATTGTGAATGTTGAAATAATCTCTAGAGTAGAACTCTATGAAAAACAAAACTATATGCTTTCCCTTCAAAATGGTCAGAAGATAAAAGCAAGTACAAACGGATATCGCTTATTAAAGAAAACATTGAGTTTATAAATTTCTAAGAGCCTCGTAAATTATGAGGCTTTTTTTTCACCTCCCTCGCTACAATTGCTGTTATACAGCACTTTCAGAAGATTGCTGCAAAATATTTTGTATATTTGAACGTATACATAAAAAATTACTAACCTATAAATACCAATCATTATGGCTGCAAGTAATATTGATGATTTCATGGCAAAAGTTATTGCCAAAAATCCAGGGGAACATTTATTCCATCAGGCTGTTAGAGAAGTGAGCGAAACCCTATTCCCTTTCCTAGAAGAAAATCCGAAATACAAAGACGCAAAAATCCTTCAAAGAATGATTGAAGCCGAACGGGCTATCTCTTTCCGAGTAAGTTGGATAGACGATAAAGGTGAGATTAGAGTAAATCGCGGTTATCGCGTAGAAATGAATAGTGCCATCGGTCCATTTAAAGGAGGACTTCGTTTTCACCCGTCCGTAAATTTTGGTTTACTAAAATTCTTAGCCTTCGAACAAGTTTTTAAAAACAGTCTTACATCCTTACCAATTGGTGGAGGAAAAGGAGGTTCTAATTTTAATCCTAGAGGAAAATCGGACAATGAAATAATGCGCTTCTGTCAAAGTTTTATGACTGAGCTTTACCGCCACATTGGAAACCATACCGACGTACCCGCTGGAGATATTGGCGTAGGCGCTCGAGAAATTGGTTATCTCTTTGGACAATACAAACGTATCACTAACAAATTTACAGGAGTACTTACCGGGAAAGGATTAAAGTGGGGAGGAAGTTTAATTAGAACTGAAGCTACAGGCTTTGGCACAGTATATTTTGCTAAAGAGATGTTAGCCACTAAAAAAGATACAATCAAAGGAAAAACAGTAGTTATATCTGGTGCTGGAAATGTAGCGCAACATGCCTGCGAAAAAGTAATTGAACTTGGAGGAAAAGTAGTTACCATGTCAGACTCCTGCGGGTATATTCACGACCCAGACGGTATTGATACAGAAAAACTAGAGTTCATCATGGAACTCAAGAATGTGAAACGTGGTCGTGTAGCACAATATGTAAAAAAATATACCAAAGCAAAATTCTATGGAACTGGACAAAAACCATGGGGCATAAAATGTGATATTGCTCTCCCCTGTGCTACTCAAAATGAAATTGATAAAGACGATGCCGAAACACTAATAGCTAATGGATGTATTCTTGTTGCCGAAGGTGCTAACATGCCTTCAAACAATGAAGCTATAAAAGTGTACTTAGATAATAAAATTTTATATGGACCGGGAAAAGCTGCTAATGCAGGAGGTGTTGCAACCTCAGGCTTAGAGATGGCTCAAAATGCTATGGGTATTTACTGGAGCAAAGAAGAAGTTGACGAACGATTAAAAACTATCATGTCTAACATACACAGCACATGTGTTCAATATGGAACCGAAAAAGATGGCTTTATTAACTATGTAAGAGGAGCCAATGTAGGTGGTTTTATTAAAGTTGCTGACGCTATGATTGAACAGGGGGTATTGTAAATAAAATAGTTTTAAAGTAAAAAGGTGATCGGATGAGTTGAATTCATTTGATTACCTTTTTTTATACTAGTTCTATATCATGATTTAGAATAAATAAATTTATATTTGTGAGTATTCTGTCATAATAACCATACATACCAAGTGGCATCACACATGGAGTGCCACAGCCTAACCTTATTTGCTCCCATAAAGAAACTACAACCCTAACGCCCCAATAATATTTGCTATATTTAGCCCCTTATGAACGACTATTTTACATCCATTATTCTGCAAAAAACAGGAGCTTCTTCTTTATCTGAAAAAGAGATCATTCAACATTTGTGGAGTGGGTACGGGAAAATTATGCGCATCGGATTAGAGAATGCAGCTGTCGATAGTGTCGTTATAAAGCACGTGCAAATACCCAAATCTAAAAATCACCCGCGCGGATGGAATACAGATATCGGTCATCAACGAAAACTTAAGTCCTACCAAGTAGAAACGAGATGGTATGATACATACAGTAAACACAGCATTGCCCGTTTGCCAGAATGTTTAGCCATTAAGACAAAAGATGAAGAGGTATTGATGGTGATGGAAGATTTGGATGCAGCGGGCTATCCTTTACGCAAGAGTGTTGTTACATGGCAAGAAATAACGGAGTGTTTGGCCTGGTTGGCAAAATTTCACGCAAGTTACTTGGAAAAAACGCCAACTGGACTTTGGGAAGTAGGCACTTATTGGCATTTGGAAACCAGACCTCAGGAGTTAGCAATATTGAGTGATCAAAAGTTGAAAGAAGCAGCTCCTTTTATTGATGAAAAACTAAACAACTGTCAATTCAAAACCTTTGTTCACGGCGATGCTAAACTAGCCAACTTCTGCTTTGCTAAAAGTGGGCAAGTTAGTGGCCTAGATTTTCAGTATGTAGGTGGTGGATGTGGAATGAAAGATGTCGCCTATTTTATAGGAAGCTGTCTGGATGAAAGTGAATGTGAACGCTTAGAAGCACAAATCCTGGATAACTATTTCGAGCATTTACAAAGAGAACTGAAGGAAAGAAATGAAGCCTTAGAAACTGAATGGCGCTCTTTATATCGAGTGGCCTGGGCAGACTTTCATCGCTTTCTAAAAGGTTGGTGTCCAGATCACTGGAAAATTAATACTTATAGTGAACGTGTAACAGCAGAGGTAATCAATAATCTATAAAATGAATCTGGAGCAACTTAATACGATAGCCATCAAGGCAGCCCTTTCTGCAGGAAAAGTCATTCAGCAGCATCTAAACGATGAGCTTAAAGTGGAGACAAAGGAAGGTGGAGAAAGCTATGCCTCACAAGTGGTAACTGCAGTAGACATAGCATGCGAAAAAGTAATTCTTGCTCATCTACTTCCTAGCTGTGACGAATTTAATTTAGCACTCTTATCGGAAGAGACCGAAGATGATGGTAGCCGATTCGAAAAAGATTTTTTTTGGTGCATAGACCCAATGGATGGAACGCTTCCTTTTATCAACAAACAAGCTGGTTTTTCTGTCTCAATTGCTTTAATTGCAAGAGACGGAACTCCTCAGATTGGAGTGGTGTATGATCCCAGCACAGATACATTATACCATGCTATCAAAGGAAAAGGAGCTTTTAAAAATGGTAGCCCTTGGGAAATTAAGCATACCAATAAGCACTTAAGCTACCTAACAGATAAAAAGCTAAAAGACAACCCTCGTGAAAGCGAAATAGAAAACTTGCTAGAAGAACAAGTGAAAAAATTGAGTTTAAATGGGATAACAGAAATAGCTGGAGCAGGTGCCGTGTTGAATGCCATCCTTGTACTGGAGAATGGACCTGCCTGCATGTTAAAGCTTCCGAAAAAAGAAAACGGTGGAGGGAGCATCTGGGACTTTGCTGCTACAGCCTGTATCTATCAGGAATTGGGCTTTCCCGCAACAAATTTTGAAGGAAAAAGATTGGACTTAAATAAAAAGGAGGGCACTTTTATGAATGATAAAGGTGTCTTTTATGCTAATTTAATTGGTAAATAATAGCTTTATTGCTAGCAACTGTCAAGATTTGAATCCTTGTGAGACAACTCACAAAAACCCTCGCAAGTTTTCTTATGGGAGTTTTTTTGTTTTGGAGGGATTATTTAAAGTAGCACCTTGAGAAAACACAGAACAGACATATAATGAGAATAGAAAAGATCACCGAAAACAAAAAACAATTCCTTGACTTATTGTTGTTGGCCGACGAGCAAGAAAATATGATTGACAAGTATTTGCCGAGTGGAGACTTGTTTGCTTTATACGACAATGATTTAAAAAGCGTTGGCGTTGTAGTGCCTATAGATAAAGAAACTTGCGAATTAAAAAACATTGCCACTTACGAAAAACAACAAGGCAAAGGCTACGGTAAAGCATTGATAAACTACATTTCTGATGTCTACAAAAACGATTACAAAACGATGCTTGTCGGAACAGGCGAAACGCCAACAATATTGTCCTTTTATGGCGGTTGTGGATTTGAAAAATCGCATGCTATCAAAAACTTCTTTACCGATAACTACGACCACCCGATGTTTGAAGAAGGCATACAACTTATTGACATGGTTTACCTGAAGAAAGAATTATGAATACCTGTAACTAACAACTACTCATAACTTTTTCAAAACTTCACTCATTTATACTTTTAGGTCTAATTTATAATAGATATATTTGTCATCTTATTAAAAAAAGGTGATGGAACTCCAAACTACCCCACAACTACAATTAGCACACGACTTTGTTGAATACACAGGAAAGCATCTATTCCTCACAGGAAAAGCTGGTACTGGAAAAACAACCTTTCTTAAAACTTTAAAAGAAAAATCTCCTAAACGTATGATTGTTGTAGCACCGACTGGTGTCGCTGCAATAAATGCTGGTGGTGTTACCATACACTCATTCTTTCAAATATCTTTCGGACCACAAATTGGGTTAGAGAGTAATTCTGAAGACAAGCAACGCTACAACAAAACAAAAATAAACATCATACGCAGTCTCGATTTATTAGTAATAGACGAAATTAGTATGGTACGTGCCGATTTACTAGATGCTATAGACAAGGTGCTAAGACGTTTTCGTGACAGGAGTAAACCATTTGGTGGCGTACAGTTACTAATGATTGGTGACTTGCAACAGCTAGCCCCAGTTGTAAAAGAAGATGAATGGAGTATGTTACGTGCACATTACGATACGCAATTCTTCTTTAGCAGCAAAGCATTACGTGAAACGAGTTTTGTTAGTATAGAGCTAAGCCATATTTTTCGCCAACAAGACGATAAGTTTATTACTCTCTTAAATAAAGTACGTGAAAATAACATCGACCTTGAATCCCTTCAAGAACTTAACAAAAGACACATTCCTAACTTCGACCCAAGCACAGACGAAGGCTACATTACTCTCTGTACGCACAATGCTCAAGCACAACGACTCAACGAAAGAAAACTGCAACAACTAACAGGAAAATCTAGTCGTTTTACGGCTGTAGTACAAGGTAAATTTCCAGAATACTCCTACCCGACAGATTATGAGTTATCCTTAAAAGAAGAAGCACAAGTAATGTTTGTAAAGAATGACTTATCGCAAGATAAGTTATTCTATAATGGAAAGATTGGTAAAATAACTCGCATAGACGGTGATATTATTTACGTGCAATGTCCTGATGATTATCAAGAAATACCTGTTGAGCCACTTCTTTGGGACAATGTAAAATATACCATTGACCCTGACACTAATGAAATTAAAGAAGAATTAGAAGGTACCTTCACACAGTACCCATTAAAACTGGCTTGGGCTATTACCATCCATAAAAGCCAAGGCTTAACTTTTGAACGTGCCATTATTGATGCAGAATCATCCTTTGCTCACGGACAGGTATATGTGGCGCTAAGTCGTTGCAAAACGATAGAAGGCATGGTGCTTAGTTCTCCTATCTCCAACAGAAGTATTATTAATGATGGAACAGTAAATGGCTTTGTAAATCAAATAGAAGAGAACCAACCGAACGACCAGTGGCTAACAACAGCTAAAGAAGCTTACCAACAAGAATTACTAGCAGACCTGTTTCGATTTAACAGAGCTCGCTATCTAGTTAATAATCTAAATAAAATACTTCAAGACAATACAGCCAGCGTACCTGCAATGCTTGTAGAACATTTCAAACAATTATTTGTAATGGTGGAAGCAGACTTAGTAAAAATTGCACAAAACTTCCACAACCAAATTGTACAATTGCTACCACAGCAAGCAGATATTGAAAAAAACACAGCCTTACAAGAACGCATAATCAAAGCATCCCAATATTTTGAAGATAAAGTTAATACGCTTCTAATTCAAGGGGCTAGTGGTATTGATATAGAAGTAGATAATAAAGCTACTCGCAAACAAATAAAAGAAGCCATTTCCCGTATATTGGAAGAAGCTCAAATTAAAATAAATTGTTTGGCTGCCTGCAAAAACGGATTTATTGTAAAAACCTTTCTTGATGCTAGAGCAAAAGCGGTCATTGTTAAAAGCAAATCTACAAAGGATGCAAAATTTAGCGAAGTTAAAAGCAAAGATATTCCTCATCCAATATTGTATAATACTTTACGCTCATGGAGAACATATAAGGCTGATGAACTAAATGTTCGTCCTTACTTAATATTCTCTCAAAAGGCCTTAATTGAATTAGTGAACTACTTGCCTACCGACAGTAAAACTTTGAAGCAAATAAATGGAATGGGAGCTAAAAAAGTAAGTCAATATGGTGCTGAAATTATTGAACTAATTGCTGAGTTTTGTGCCGACAATAACATAGAGAAACAAGAAATTGCTTTAAAAGCGACTCCTAAAAAGAAAGAAAAAGGTAATACTCCAAAAGTTGACACAAAGAAAATAAGCTTTGACTTATTTAAGGAAGGGAAAAAGATTTTAGACATTGCTGAAGAAAGAAATATTACGGTAACTACCGTAGAAAATCATATCGCTCATTATATTGGAATAGGAGAACTAGACATCAGTTTATTTATAACAGATGATAAACTTTCGAAAATTTGTGCTTACTTTGATAAAGCAGAATCAAGAAGTTTATCACCTGCTCGTCAAGAATTAGGAGATAATTACAGCTATACCGAATTAAAATTCGCAATTAAACACCTTGATTTTTTAGCTGACACAAAAAGCAATTAAGATGAGTTTAGCAGAAGAAAAACAAGCCTTACGCAAAGAAGTTAGTAAAAGACTCTCTATTTACAGCGAAGAATATTTACAAAAAGGAACCGAATCGGCATTGAGAAAATTAGAACTCTATCATGCCTTTATGGATGCAAAAACTGTTTTGCTTTATTGCTCTATGCCTGATGAAATAAACACCCATGAGTTTATTTATAAATGGAGTAAAGAAAAAACCATCCTTCTGCCTGTTATCGATTTCGACACCAATACCTTTGAAGCACACCTTTTTGAAGGAAAAGAAAAAATGATAGAGGGCCCTTATAAAATAATGCAACCCAAAACTACAAAATACGAAGGAGAAATTGATCTAGCCATTGTTCCCGGAAGAGCCTTCGACCATAAGGGTCATCGCCTAGGAAGAGGTAAAGGATTTTATGATTACTTCTTAAAAGATTTTAATGGTTATACAATTGGGCTATGTTTCGATTTTCAACTACAAGATTATGTACCTTTCGAAGAATTTGATATTGTAGTTGATGATGTAATTGCTTCAGATATATCACCGCATCTTTTCTAATCTCGAAGCATCCAATCGCACAAAAATAAAAAGTAATATTGTGAACCCCCACAAAGATGACCCTCCATAACTAAAAAATGGCAGTGGGATTCCAATAACGGGTGCCAATCCTAAAACCATTCCAATATTAATTGCTAGATGGAAAAAGAAAATGCTTACAACAGAATAACCATATACCCTACTAAATGTTTCTCGTTGCCGTTCTGCCATTACCAGTAATCGCAATAAAAAAGCTAAATACACACCTAACACTAACAACGATCCCCAGAAACCATGCTCCTCTCCTACTGTACAGAAAATAAAATCAGTATCTTGCTCAGGTACATATTTTAATTTTGTTTGTGTTCCATTTAAAAACCCTTTACCCCAAAACTGCCCAGAGCCAATTGCAATTTTTGACTGGTTAACATTATATCCCGCTCCAGTTGGATCGTTCTCCATTCCTAACACAACCTTAATACGAAGTTGCTGGTGATTTTCTAACACCTTAGAAAACATATAGTCTGATGAATAACAATACAGCACTGCTCCTAGCATAAAAATTGCTGATAAAACATAAGTCTTTTTTCTCAGATTAATAGAGATATACGTTAAATACAGAACAGATAATATAACCGATCCTAATAAAAAATAAGTATACGGTATATTCACAAATAAATTTGTCACTACAGCAATAACACCAATTACTAAATTACCATAAAGGATAAGTCTTATCTGTTTAATGTTCTTCTCAAAAACATAAATAAAACCTAGTTGAGTGAAAATTATATAAATAAGTGCTATTACCATTCCAAGACTTCCTCGGTCTATATCAATTTGTATATGTCCAAAGCGAACAACAACGATAAAAAGGATAATACAACACAGGCCTAAATAGAGTAAAAATCCGGGCATCCCCTCGCGATAGAGAACAATAAATAAAGCCGCAAATACTAGTGCAGAACCCGTATCATTTTGAAGGACTACTAACAAAGCTGGAGCAAAAATTATTAATAATACTTGTAGGTAATTGCTTATCCCTTTTAACTTAAAATTATATCTGCTCATAAACTTAGCTAAAGCTAGCGCTGTAGCAAACTTAGCTATTTCTACCGTTTGAATACGTACAGGACCAAATACCAACCATGATTTAGCCCCCTTTATTTCGGGAGCAAAAAATATTGTTAGTATTAGCAATACTATTGCTCCTGCATAAATGAGATAAGCAAAAACATCAAAAATACGGCTATCAATCATCAACAGTGAAATACTAATAAAAACACAACAGCCAATCCAAATAAGTTGTTTTCCTGCATTTTGTTGAAAATCAAATATATTTGGATGATCAAAGTCATAACTTGCACCATACACACTCAACCAACCCATTATCACTAACGTAATATACATCAGGATTATTGGCCAATCAATAGCTCTTGATATGTTAATGTTTCTTAGCATCTGGCATCAAATTAGTATTTAACATCCTCTCTTCTAACCATACCTTGTCTTTACTTATTCTTCCTTTTAAATATTGTTCCATCATTAAACTTGCAATTGGAGCGGCCCAGGTTGCTCCATATCCGGCATTTTCAACAAATACAGCAATGGCAATTTTAGGCTTGTCTTTAGGAGCAAAAGCCATGAAAATAGAGTGGTCCTTACCATGTGGATTTTGTGCTGTCCCGGTTTTTCCGCATACCTCAACACTATCTATTCTTGCAATTCTACAAGTCCCACCAACAACAGCCATACGCATCCCTTCAATAGTTGGCTCAAAATGTTTCTTTTCTACTACTGTAAATTTCTTCTCAAAGTACTTTGGATCTATACCTCCTCCTTTGATATTTTTTACAATATGAGGAGGAATCCAGTAACCTCTATTGGCAACTGCAGCTACTAAATTGGCTGTCTGTATGGGTGTAGAAATTACTTCTCCTTGACCAATAGAAATAGATATTATTGTAAGGGCACGCCAACTACCTTTTCCATAAATTTTATTGTATACTTCAGCATTCGGAATATATCCGCGATTTTCATTCGGAAAATCTACTCCTAAATTATACCCAAACCCAAAAGAAACTACCGCATCTTTCCAAACAGTAAATGCTTTCTCTACTGATTCGTACTTCTTATTGTCTATCATAGCACGCAATCCTTGACAATAATAAGCATTACACGAATGTTGTATTGAACCAACCATATCAAGAGGGGAAGAATGCCCATGACAGCCTACATGTAATCTTCCTGCAGAAAAGCCATAATGGCAAGGATATCTTGTTTCTGGCGTTATAATACCTTCTTGCTGAAATATCAAAGAATTTACCACCTTAAAAGTTGACCCTGGAGGATACCTTGCCATTAAAGGTCTATCTAAAAGTGGTTTTACAGGATCCTTATTCAATTTCCTAAAATTCTTACTGCGTTGTCGACCAACTAAATCAGATGGATTAAAAGATGGACTAGAAACTAATGCTAATATTTCCCCAGTAGATGGTTCAATTGCAACTACACTTCCAATTTTACCTTTCATTAAATTCTCTCCATACAATTGTAAGTCGATATCTAATGATAATGTCAAATTCTTTCCCGAAACAGGTTCTTTATCAAAAGCTCCATCTTCGTATTTACCTTTAATTCTTCCTCTTGAATCGCGCAATAAAATTTCTACCCCTTTAACACCTCTTAGCTCATTCTCAAAATATTTTTCTACACCATTCATCCCAGCATAATCTCCACTAATATAATAATCATCTTTCTTGATGTTCTTTTTAGAAACCTCTCCAACAGAGCCTAATGCATGGGCAGCACAAGGATAAGTGTATTCTCTTAGTGTTCTGTTTTGAATGTAGAAACCAGGGAATTTATAGAGTTTTTCCTGTAGCACAGCATGCTCTTCTACCGATAATTGTGACAAAAGTAATTGAGGAGTATATTCGGAGTACCCTCTATCTTTTTTAAGTTCTAAAACTAGTTTTTTGAATAATTTAATATCAATGTTTACAGCACTACAGAAATCAAGCGTATCAAAAACTTCTACTTCTTTCATAACAATAAGCACATCATAAGCTGGCTTATTGTAAACTAGAAGTTTACCATTTCTATCATAAATAAGTCCACGTGCAGGGTATTGAATTTTTTCAAGAAAAGCATTACTGTCAGCATTTTCTTTGTAGGTTTTATTAAAAATTTGCAAATTAGCTAATTGCAATACAAAGATGATAATTACTAGAATTACAAATCCTGCAATTACCTTCCATCTTTCTTGCAAATTTTTTTGAGCCATTTTACATCCTTAATTTAAAGCGCTCGACACTAAGCAGTAAGATAAGTGTAAATACTGAGTTGGAAAAAATTTTCAACAATAATATATCTATTTGAACAAATGAAAAAGCCTCTACAAAAAATAAAACAATATGATGAATTAGCACCATTAAAACAGCATATTTTGCGAATTGACTCATACCAAGTGTTTTCATTGAAGGAGTAAATGAGTCAAAATTATCTCTTGGTGCAAAGAGTTTCAACAGAGGTGTTTTCATAAATGCTACAAATACAGTTGCAAAAGCATGAACGCCTAATGTGTTACAAAAAACATCAATACTTAAGCCCAAGAAAAAAGCTATTAATAATAAAAAGATGCGAGGAATATCAACAGGAAGAATAATGATAAACATTACATATAAATACGGATTAATATAATCAAGAAAATTGATATTATTAAGCACCAATACTTGCACCAGCAGCAATATTAGAAATTGGAATAAATATTTTAAAGCTATTCTCATTTTTTAGCCTCCTCCTCTAAATTCTCTTGTTCAATGCGATTTTTATAATCCATTATTTGAACAAATGAAACCGTTTTAAAGTTAACTCCTAAACGGACTTTAATATAATAGTAATTATCATCACTAGCCTTTTCAAACATTTCAATGATCCCAACAAAAACTCCTTCTGGGAAAAAATCAGAATAACCACTAGTAACAACACTATCTCCTTTGCTTATGTTAACATGACGAGGCACTTGTAACATATTTGCAAAACGGGAATCTCTACCATCCCATTTCAAAGAGCCAATGTCTTTTACGACTCCTATTGAGTCTCCAGACATTATCCTATTACTCCTAATTTTACAACTTATTTGTGCATTACTATTTAAAAGAGGCATAATAACAGCAAAATTTCTTGATGCTGCTTTTACAATACCAACTACACCGTTTGGACTTATCACACTCATTTCTTCCTTTATACCATCTCTGGTTCCCTTGTTTATTGTGATATAATTCAACAACTTATTTGTGCTGTTATTAATCACTTTTGCTGAATAACAAGTATAATTACGTTCAGGGTTTAAATAAAAAGTAGTTTTACGTAAAGAATCTTTTAAGATGGCTTGCAAAATATTGTCAGCTTTTCTAAGTCTATTTTTCAAATCGACATTTTCAACAGCCAACTCATCATTCACCCGTTTTAAACTAAAATATTCAACTATAGAATGATTACTATTATAGATTGAAGCAGAAATCCCATTGCAAGACGTAAGAAAAACACTGCGTTGAAAATTATTATTATTTACAACCAGCAACAAAGAGCCTACCTCCAACAATATGAAGATAAAGTAGATTCCATAAGTAACAAAAAACTTGAGCAGTGTTTTCATAAACTCTCTTCTAGTAAAGAGGGAATAATTAAGGCCAATTTATCTCATTAAGAAAGAGAACTTGTCAACATTTTTCAATGCAACACCAGTTCCTCTAACAACAGCACGTAAAGGATCTTCAGCAATATGGAATGGAATATTTATTTTTTCTGTTAGACGTTTATCTAATCCACGCAATAAAGCACCACCACCTGCTAAATAGATTCCTTTTCTTACTACATCAGCATATAATTCGGGTGGTGTTTGTTCTAATGCACTCAAAATTGCTGCTTCAATTTTTGAAATAGATTTTTCTAAACAGTGTGCAATCTCTTGATAAGAAACAGGCACCTCAAGAGGTAAAGCTGTCATTCTATTTGGACCATGCACTATATAATCTTCTGGAGCATCTTCTAAATCAGTTAATGCCGCACCAGCATTAATTTTTATTAGTTCGGCAGTACGTTCACCTATACGAATATTGTGCTGACGACCCATATAATCCATTATATCAGCAGTTAAATCATCACCAGCAATACGAATTGACTTATTAGAAACAATACCACCTAAAGAAATAACAGCAATTTCTGTAGTTCCACCTCCTATATCAACAATCATATTTCCTTCAGGAGCTTCTACATCTATACCAATACCAATAGCAGCAGCCATTGGTTCATAAATCATAAATACATCTCTACCTCCAGCATGTTCTGCTGAATCACGTACGGCACGAATCTCTACCTCTGTTGAACCTGAAGGAATACAAACAACCATCTTTAAAGATGGTGAGAATAAACGTGGTTTAGTGTTGATCATGGCAATCATACCACGAATCATCTGTTCTGCTGCATAGAAATCAGCAATTACTCCATCGCGCAAAGGTCTAACAGTACGAATATTTTCGTGTGTTTTCCCATGCATTTGACGAGCTTTCTCTCCAATAGCAATCAGCTTATCGGTTCTTCTATCTAATGCTACCACTGATGGCTCATCAACAACAATCTTATCTTCACAAATAATAATCGTATTTGCAGTACCAAGGTCGATGGCTATTTCTTGTGTAAATGAAAAAAGTCCCATAGTCTTTTATTTAGCTTATTAATTAGTGTTTAAAATGGCGTATGCCTGTTGTTACCATTGCAATATCATGTTCATCACAATAGTTTATTGTTAAATCGTCTCGCATAGAACCTCCTGGCTGAATTACCGCATTAACTCCTACCTCATCTGCGATTTCGACACAGTCTGGGAAAGGGAAAAATGCATCTGATGCCATTACAGCTCCATTTAAATCAAATCCAAATGATTTGGCTTTTTCAATAGCTTGACGTAATGCATCAACTCTAGATGTTTGTCCAACTCCACTGGCCAATAATTGTTTCCCTTTTGCTAATATAATAGCGTTTGACTTAGTATTCTTTACTAATTTATTGGCAAACAATAAATCTTCAATTTGAGAAGCTTCAGCAGATTTTTTTGTTACTGTTTTTAAATCAGATTCAACTTGTATGCTATTATCTTTATCTTGAACTAAAACCCCATTCAATAAAGAACGGAATTGTTTATTACTCTCTTCTTGCTGTTTTTGAATTAAAATAATTCTATTTTTCTTTTGAGTTAAAACCTCTAGCGCATCCACATCATAATCTGGAGCAATAATTACTTCAAAGAAAAGTTTATTAATTTCTTCAGCTGTTACTTTATCTACTACAGTATTAGTAATTAGCACACCGCCAAAAGCAGAAACTGGATCGCCAGCCAAAGCATCGTTCCATGCATCTAATAATTTTGGTCGAGAAGCTAATCCACAAGCATTGTTATGTTTTAGTATTGCAAATGTTACATCCTCAAACTCACTAATCAATGCAACAGCAGCATCAATATCTAATAAGTTATTATAAGAAATCTCTTTCCCTTGAAGTTGTTCAAACATAGATTCAAACTGTCCAAAGAAATAGCCTTTTTGATGAGGATTTTCACCATATCGAAGCACTTTCGAATTGTTCTGACTAAAACGAAAAGCACTTCCCTCTTCCCCATCAAACCAGTTAAATATAGAAGAATCATAATGAGAAGAAACAGCAAAAGCTTCTTTTGCAAACCATTTCCTTTCTTCTAAAGTAGTAATTGCACCTTTCTCTTCAATAAGTTCTAGTAAAGGTTCATATTGAGCTTGAGAAGCTACAATCGTTACATCTTTAAAATTCTTTGCCGCAGCACGAATTAACGATATACCACCTATGTCTATTTTCTCAATAATTGCTTGTTCCTCCGCACTTGATGCAGCAGTTTCTTCAAATGGATATAAATCAACAATTACTAAGTCTATTTCAGGAATTTCATATTCACCTATTTGCTCTTTATCTTGTTCATTATCTCTTCTAGTAAGAATCCCTCCAAAAACTTTTGGATGAAGTGTTTTTACTCTACCTCCAAGAATTGAAGGATATGATGTCAAACTTTCTACTGATTGACATGGAACATCTAAAGATTCTATAAAACTTTGAGTTCCTCCTGTTGAAATAAATTGAACACCTTCTTTGTGTAGTTTTGTAATGATTTGGTCCAAGTTTTCTTTATGAAAAACGGACACTAGCGCAGTCTTAATTCTCTTATTCTCAGTCATTTATGGTAATAATATAAAGTTTTGACAAAGTTATTAAAAATATATAAATGAAACACTATAATTATATAATAAATTTCAAAGTAACACCAAACCTTCTATTAAAAGCTATTACAGAAAAATACTGGCATGCGAACAGGGAGTTTATTTTCCACACAACAGCCCTATTCGTAAGTTTAAAAAACATCTAAACAACATCATCAAAAAAAACAAAAATTGACCATAAATAAAGCAGGTAAGGAAACTCACACAAACTATGCTTATATTTTGATTAATTAACATGTCTAATTTATATAAAAACTGTATATTCGCAGTTCAAAATATTTAAAACTAAAAATGAATTTGTTATGGAAAAAATCAGTTATGCACTAGGTCTTAGTATAGGTAGTAATATTTTAAGTACTGGTATTAAAGGTCTCGAATTTGCTAAATTGACAAAAGGTATTCAAGATGTATTAGAAAGTAGAAGTCAAGATCTCACTAATCAAGAAGCACAAGAATTATTAAACTCTTATTTTGAAGAACTACAAAGTAAAATTGCTGGTCAACAAAAAGCTGCTGGTGACGAGTTTTTAAATGACAATGCAAAAAAAGAAGGTGTAACTACATTAGAAAGTGGTTTACAATATGAAGTAATTACAGAAGGATCAGGGAAAAAACCAGCTGCTACTGACAGTGTTAAATGTCACTATCATGGAACATTAATTGACGGAACTGTTTTTGATAGCTCAGTTGACCGTGGAGAGCCTGCTACATTTGGTGTGAGTCAAGTTATTCAGGGATGGGTTGAAGCACTTCAATTAATGTCTGTAGGAGCTAAATGGAAATTAGTTATCCCTTCAAACCTAGCATATGGAGAACAAGGAGCTGGACAACATATTGCTCCTAATACCTCTTTAATATTTGAAGTTGAATTATTAGAAATAGTATAACATTAAACCTTAATATTTTATGAAAAAGATCGTTTATGTAATTCTAGCTTGTTTACTTTCTTTATCTGCAACACAAGCAGGAAAAGGGAAACCGAAGAAAGTAAAAATGAAAACCGAAGTTGATACAATTAGCTATTCAATGGGTATTGTATATGGTAGTTTTTTAAAGAAACAACTAGATATGACTATCGGAGACAATTATAATAAGAAATTATTATTACAAGGATTCGGCAGCTATTTAAAAGGAGATAGCTCGGCTATTCCATTAGCTAAAGCTGATTCTCTTGTTGGCGAATACTTAAAAGCAGCATTTGAAGAAAAACAAAATAAACTTGCTGAAGACAATAAAAAATATTTAGTAGAGAACGCTAAAAAAGAAGGTGTAACAACCACTACAAGTGGTTTACAATATGAAGTCCTTGTAAAAGGGAATGGTCCAAAACCGGCTGATACAAGCATGGTAAAGGTACATTACACAGGAACACTAATTGACGGAACCGTATTTGATAGTTCTTATAAAAGAGGAGAACCTGCTTCATTCATGCTAAACCGTGTTATCAAAGGTTGGACTGAAGGCGTACAATTAATGTCTGTAGGCGCTAAATATAGATTTGTTATCCCTGCTGAATTAGGTTATGGCTCTCAAAAAAATCAACAAATACCGGCGAACTCTACTCTTGTTTTCGATGTAGAACTTCTTGAAGTAGAATCGAAACAAGAAGAAGTGAAGGTTAATATTCCTGTTAAGAAAGAAGAAACAAAACCAGTTAAATAATACATAATTCTATGAAAAAAATTAGCATTTTACTATCACTTGTTCTAGGAGCAAGTATTTTATTAACTTCTTGTGATACAAAAACAGGAGGAAACAAAGAATCACTTGAAACCTTAAAAGACTCTTTAAGCTTTGCTTATGGTGTAGGTTATGGTTCATATATTCTTAATAGCCAACTTCAGAACGATTCTTCTGGGCCAAACTATGAAGCTCTTTTAAAAGGATTAAAAGAAGGACTAACTAAAAAAGATAGTACTTTAAGTTTTTACGCAATGGGCTTGAACCTTGGATCGACCATTAGAAAAGATGCAGAAAAAGGTTTAATGGGTGATTCTTCTTTAACATTAAACTTAGATGTTCTTAAAGGAGCATTAATAGCATCAATTGAAAAAGAAGATGTTAGCATGACAATAGACGAAGCCAACACTCTTTTACAGAGTACTGTTGAGAAAAAGCAAAAGGAGAAAATGGCGCAACAATTTGGTGGAAATAAAGAAGTTGGTGAAAAATACCTTGCTGAAAACAAAACCAAAGATGGTATTGTAGTTACTGAAAGTGGATTACAATATAAAGTTATCAAAAAAGGAAAAGGTAAAAAACCAAGTACTACCGACAAAGTAAAAGTTCACTATAAAGGAACTTTAATTGACGGAACTGTATTTGACAGCTCTATTGACAGAGGAGAACCAGCAACATTCCCTGTAACAGGAGTTATTAAAGGTTGGACTGAAGCATTATTATTAATGCCTGTAGGTTCGAAATGGGAACTTACGATTCCTGAAAATTTAGCCTATGGAGAAAGAGATATGCAAACAATACCTCCTTATTCAACTTTAATCTTTGAAGTTGAATTATTAAGCATTGAAAAATAGAATAGCTTTTTTCAAAATAAAAAAGCCACTCATTAGTATAATGAGTGGCTTTTTGCTACTAGATACAAAGAAAAACAGCAATTACTTACATATATCTTTTAAGAAATAATAAAAAACGCTACATTTGCTTTCATATTGACAATTACACAACAATCCAAATTATGGCAAAAATTGATGCTCTAGATCGTAAAATCCTTAAAATAATTACAAAAAATGCGCGTATCCCTTTTAAAGATGTAGCAACACAATGTGATGTATCTCGTGCTGCTATTCACCAACGTGTTCAACGTTTAATTGATACAGGAGTAATTATTGGCTCTGGATACAATGTCAATCCCAAAACATTAGGATTTAATATCAACACTTATATTGGTATTAAACTTGAAAAAGGCTCTCTATACAAATTAGTTGTTCCTGAACTAGAAAAAATTCCAGAAGTCGTAGAATGCCATTTCACATTAGGGACATATACGCTTCTTGTAAGACTTTTTGCTAAAAATGACGAGCATCTTATGGATTTATTAAACAATAAAATTCAGGAAATTGAAGGAGTAGTATCTACAGAAACATTAATGTCTCTAGAAGAAAGAATTCAACGAGAAATTCCTATAGAATAAACATATTAAAAAACACAACACTATCCCTCAGCTTTAAGAGTTGAGGGATATTTTTTTTTCTTACCTTTGCAGCTTTAATTTTATAATTATACATATCAACATGAGAGAAACTGTAGTTAGCGGCATACGCCCCACTGGGAATCTTCACTTAGGAAACTATTTTGGTGCACTTAAAAACTTCATCAAAATGCAACACGAACACAACTGCTATTTCTTTATTGCAGATTACCATTCATTAACAACGCACCCTACACCTCAAGACTTGCAAGGAAATGTGAAGCAAGTAATTGCAGAATACTTAGCCGCTGGACTTAATCCTGAAAAATGTACCCTATACGTACAAAGTGATGTGCCTGAGGTAGCCGAATTATATCTATATCTGAATATGAATGCCTACAAAGGAGAACTAGAAAGATGTACTTCTTTTAAAGATAAAATTCGCTCGCAACCTGAGAATGTAAATGCTGGCTTACTAACCTACCCGACATTAATGGCTGCTGACATATTATTACACAAAGCTGATAAAGTGCCTGTAGGTAAAGACCAAGAGCAGCACTTAGAAATGACACGGACCTTTGGTAACCGCTTTAATCGTATGTATGATGTAGATTACTTCCCTGAACCAATCGCCTTTAATTTTGGTGAAAGCTTAATTAAGATTCCTGGACTTAACGGTAGTGGGAAAATGGGAAAATCAGAAGGAGAAGGAAATGCAATCTACTTAGCAGATACTCCTGAAGCTATTCGAAAAAAGGTTATGAAAGCCGTAACTGATAGCGGCCCTACAGAAGAAAATCAAGAAAAACCAGCCGCTATTCAAAATATTTTTCAATTAATGAGTGTTGTATCTACACCTGATACATTAACATTCTTCGACGAACAATATAACAAATGTGCCATTCGCTATGGCGACATGAAAAAGCAACTAGCTGAAGATATGATTAACTTTGTAAATCCTTTTAGTGAGAAAATAGCAGACATATTAAAAAATGAAGAACTACTCGTAAAAATAGCTAATCAAGGAAAAGAAAAAGCTCGTGAGAGCGCTTCAAAAACAGTTAGTGAAGTGAGAAAAATTATTGGATTTAGATCTATTTAATAGCACACAGAAATAGAATCTCAGAGCCGGCTCATTTGAGTCGGCTCTGCTTGTTTATGCCAAAAAAGTTCCCTATTTTTAATCGTTCATTTTTAAAACGAATTGGAATAAAATTTGTAAACTATTTTCCCTAAAAGCCTCTATTATGAAAATCACTAAAAACATACTTTCTTTTCTCATTGTATTCCTTTTTTTCACTTCTATGAATGCACAAGAGAAACAAAAACAAACAATCGTCCCTTTTTATGATTATGAAACTAGCTTATTTGGATTTAAAGACTCCTTATTGAATATGGCAGCTATACCTGCTAAGTATCAATTTGCCGACCGTTTTTACGAAGGAGTTGCTCGTATCCAACAAGATGATAAATGGGGATTTATTGCTTTCTCAGGCAAAGAAATAACTCCTGTTATTTATGAAGATGCTTTTAATATTAGAGAAGGCCTAGCAGCTGTAAAATTAAATGGGAAATGGGGATTTATCGACCGCACGGGTAAAGAAGTAATTCCTTTTAATTATATGCTTGCAAGTAGTTTTAGCGAAGATAGAGCCGCAGTATCAAATGGCGAATTTTGGGGTTTTATTGATAGCAAAGGACACTTAGGAATTGAGCACATGTTTGGCTATGATGAAAATGTATACCCCATCTTTAAAGAGGGACTAGCCAATGTGAAATTTAGAGAAAAATACGGCTACATTGGAACCCTTGGACAAATTATTATCAAATTTGAATACGATTATGCACTTCCTTTTAAAGATGGTTTAGCTGCTGTAGAAAAAGATTTTTATTGGGGATTTATTAACAAAAAAGGGAAAGAAATAGTAAAAATTAAATATGAGATAAGCGATACTTTTCCAATATTTAAAGATGGCTTATGTCCTGTATCTGTTAATGGAAAATATGGTTATGTAAATACAAACGGACAAGAAGTTATTCCATTGATTTACGACTATGCTGCGAATTTTGAGAAAGGAAAAGCTCCAGTCCGACTAGGAAGCATGAGCTTCAATATCAATACGAGTGGAGAAAGAATTGAAGAATAAAATTCACCCTAAGTCCAAGAATTATGTTAGTTGAATTAATTGAAAAATGTTCGTTATTAAACGACTACGGAAACAACTCCCTTCGAACACAAATTGAGCCTATAATTAAAGGCTTAAAAAAACTCGAAGCTACTGCTGACAATGATTATTTTGATGCTTTTAGTGAAATCGAATTAGAAAAAGGAACGCTCTTGCTTCGTGAAGGAGATGTTTCTAGAAAAATGTATTTTATGGACGAAGGTTTAGCACGCCACTTTGCACAAACAGACAAACAAGAAATAACCATTGATTTCTGTTTCCCTTCTGAGTTTATTGATGCATACGACAGCTCTGCCATTGAACTCCCTTCTTATAGTAATATTGAATTAATGACCGACTCAAAATTACATGTTGTAGACTGGAGTAGATTTAGAATATTACGCGAGAAATATCCTTTATTAGTCGATCTTGAAAGAATGGTTATTGCCATTCACTTGCGCCTATACAAACAAAGAATCATAGATTTCCAATCTTTAACTGCCGCAGAAAGATATTCAAAACTCATTGAACGACACCCCTATATCATACACCTAGTTTCAGTATCACAAATTGCTTCCTATTTAGGTATAACTATTGAAACCCTTTCTCGAATCCGCGCTAAACAAAAATAACACGAATACCCTACAAAGTTATTCTTTGACATTTGTCAAAGGATAGCATTCTTGTACCCTCTTTCTTTGTATCATAATTTTTAATATAAATTAAAATACAAATTATGAAACCAATTAAGAGCTTTACTTTGGCTGCATTTATTCTAATTGCAAATGCTGGATTAAGTGCACAAACGGTTAAAAAAGGGAGTAATCTACTAGACCTTAGTATGGGTGGAGTAGGAATCGCTAATTCCTTTTCAAATTCAACAAGCCAATTCGGAGTATTTACTGGAAAAATTGAACACTTATTTACCGATAAAGTTGGAATAGGATTAATCTATAATCGAGAAAAACTAAAGAAGAATACTATTATACCACCTCCAAATCAAACATATCTAGAATATTAGCCTCTGTCAATATTCACTTGGTAAAAAGTGATAATTTTGATGCATATATTCTATTAGCTCCTGGATACTTAATTAAAAATACGACTGTTGAAGAAACGGCTGGATATACAGGCTATAGTGTTTCAGGGAAGAATGTTCAATATACTTTTAGACATGGGGTTGGGGCTCGATATTTTTTAGATGAAAACTTTGGACTTAACTTAGAAGTTGGTATTGGTGGTGGTTCATTCTTACAAGGAGGTATCACACTTAAACTATAATAAATACATTATTAATAAGCACCCATTTGTTTAACTACAATTGGGTGCTTACCATTATTAGACGAAAATATCTTGTATGAGAAAACTATACGTCATACTTACCTTCATGTTTATTTTGCACACCTTCTACGCACAGATAAAAACAAATAATTTACAGAAAAAGAAAAATGCAATCTCTTTATGTGCATTAGGAATTTCACCTTTAATTGGATTTTCTATTGAAAGAATGCTTTCTGACAAATTAGCTATTGAAGTTGGTATTGGGCAGCAAAAGTATGGAATAACTTCTGGTATTGGGATAAAATATGTTACAACAGACTTTCAAATCCAAAAACTTAAAGCACATATAGCACCTTCGATTTTTTTTAACGATTGGGATAATCTTAAAGATAATTATAAAGGCCGATATATTTGCGGCTATTTAGGAGTTGGTGCAAATTACATTGACAAATATGGCTTTAATTATTCCATTGACATTGGACCAATATTCTCATTCGAGAAACTAAGGACAAATGGGTTCTCTCCATATGGCTCACTAAAATTTGGATATAGATTTTAGCTATAAATAATATGAAAACAATAATAACCCTCGCTATCCTATTTGTAGTAATAAATGGATATAGTCAAGAAACGACTCTTGTGCTTAAAAATAAAAATACTGGAAGAGAAATTTATATACAAGAAGGGAACAAGATTAAGGTAAAAACAAAAGGTGGGAAGACTTATCGAGACAGGCTAAATCTAGGTTTTAATTCAGATTCAGTTATAGTTCTAGAAAACACTAAACTAAACCTTGATAAGATTGAAAGCATTTCTATAAAATCGAGCACATCAAAAGTTGGGAAAATATTAGCAATTTCAGGAGTGTCTATAATTGGGGCTTCTTTTATTATAATACTACTCCCTACTGGCTGGATTGGACTTGGAATTGCTGCTCATGGCGCTATAATTAGTATTATAATTACTCCTATAGGTTTAATCACATCATTTATTAAAGACAGTTTTTATTATGATGAGTGGGAATATAGAATAAAAGAAGTACAAGGTCTCTCAAATAAAAAGAAGGAAAAAGAACTATTATACGATGACTTATATTTTTACTAGCAATCTTTCCAGTCTCCCCCAGCCTTAATCAGGTCGATTAATTTATCAACGGCCTCATCAACAGGAATGTTTCTTTGAATACATTCCTGTTTTTTATAGATGCTCACTTTCCCAACACCTGCTCCTACATAGCCATAGTCGGCATCAGCCATTTCTCCTGGCCCGTTTACGATGCAACCCATTATGCCAATTTTAAGTCCTTTAAGGTGAGCTGTTTTTGCTTTAATCTTAGCAATTGCCGTTTGTAAATCAAAGAGTGTTCTACCGCAACTCGGACAAGAAATATATTCTGTTTTGCTTACACGCACACGTGCTGCCTGTAGAATACCAAAGGCTATTGAATTTATTTGCTCGTGGCTAATAGCGCCTTCGTTTTGTAGATAAATCCCATCACCAAAACCATCCAATAATAAAGCACCCATATCAGCACCTGCTTTTACTTGCAAGGCTTCAATATCATTCTCATTGTACTTCATTTGTATTACAACAGGTGTCGTGCATCCAGCCAACATAAGCTTATGAAAGAAAGCGCGCATCTCCCCAACAGGGTTAACATGTTGAGAAGAAAGCAGTACAACTGTATTTTGGTCTGCAATAATATTTTTTATGCATTCATCACTTAAATCGGCATAAGTCAAGGGTAAAAAATTCACCTGAAAGCACTCTGTTTTTCCAACAATAATATCTGGTGCTAACGCATATTCTCCTTTACTTTGAGCTAAAACGACTGGCACTTGTTCCCCTCCAATTTTCCAAACTGGAACGGTACTTCTACGTTGATACTTATAGGGATTAAAGCTTTCTGAAATATTTGCTTCAATAAGGTTATGCTGAATTCTTCTCGTATAATGGTCGGCCAATTTCTTAGCAACTGGTATTTCTAATTCGGGGTCTTCGCTTAAAGAAACACGTATCGTATCTCCTATTCCATCAGCCAATAAAGCTCCTATTCCAACCGCAGATTTTACACGCCCATCTTCCCCATCGCCAGCTTCGGTAACACCCAAATGCAAAGGGTAATCCATTCCTTCTTCATTCATAGTAGCAACTAACAAACGTACACTTTGCACCATCACTAAAGTATTCGATGCTTTCATAGAAATAGTCACATTCTTAAAATTTTCTTCAGAACAAATGCGTAAAAATTCCATAGCAGATGCTACCATTCCTTCTGGGGTATCTCCGTATTGATTCATCATACGTTCTGACAAGGATCCATGATTAACACCAATACGAATTGCTGTTTTATTTGTTTTACAAATAGCTAGAAATGGAATAAATTTTTGTTTAATATTATCTACATCTCCTCCAACAACAAAATTGCCTGGATTAACACGTACTTTTTCTACATATAAGGCTGCAACTTCAGCTGCATTTGGATTGAAATGTATATCTGCAACTAATGGTGTAGTATAGCCTTTCTCTTGTAAAGAAGCATTAATATATTTCAGATTCTCCGCTTCTCGAACGCCTTGAGCAGTTAAGCGCACATATTCTCCTCCAGCCTCAATAATAGCTATACTTTGTGCTACACTAGCTTCTGTGTCTAGCGTGTTTGTGGAAGTCATAGATTGAATACGAATAGGGTTACTGCCTCCCATCGGTGTATTACCAATATTAATTTCATCCGATTTACGTCGGTGATAATTGAATATATCTAAGCAATATTTTTTCATAAAAATTAAATCAAGCTCAAAAATACAAGGATTTTCTATAACAAGAGTTCTCTTCTAAAAAAAAATAAAAAATAGAGGAGTTTTGAATGACAACGAATCTCTTTTCTACTTACCTTTGATTCTCTTTTTAAAATACATTTGAGAATGATTTTCAGCCCCAAGTTTTTTGAATCAATAAAAAACTACAATAAAAAACTATTCGTTGCTGACTTAATGTCGGGCACCATCGTCGGAATTGTAGCTTTACCTTTAGCAATAGCCTTTGGTATTGCTTCTGGCGTAAGCCCTCAACAAGGAATAATTACAGCAATAATCGGCGGATTTATCATCTCCTTTTTTGGTGGAAGCAATGTGCAAATTGGAGGTCCAACAGGAGCCTTCATTGTAATTGTTTATGGTATCATTCAACAATACGGCATTGAAGGGCTAATGATTGCCACCCTGATGGCTGGAATAATGCTCGTTTTAATGGGCGTTTTTCGACTCGGAACTGTTATAAAATTCATCCCCTACCCTGTAGTGGTTGGGTTTACCTCTGGTATTGCTGTTACTATTTTCTCTACTCAAATAAAAGATTTTTTTGGATTAACGATTACTCAAATGCCTGCCGATTTTATTGATAAATGGATTGCTTATTTCCAACATATTGAAAGCCTCAATTTTTGGGCAATGGGAATGGGCGTATTAAGTATTGTTGTTATTGTTTATAGTGTTCGCCTTTTCAAAAAAGTACCGGGCTCACTTATCGCTATTATCTCTATGACTATTATTGCCTTTATCTTAAAAGAATATGCTGGAATAAATAGCATAGAAACTATTGGTGACCGTTTTTCTATCCAAGCGTCACTTCCTAAACCACAAGGTTTTAATATTAATATGGAGCTAATAATTAAACTTTTACCTCCAGCTTTTACTATCGCTTTATTAGGCTCTATTGAATCATTACTTTCGGCTACGGTTGCCGATGGCGTTACTGGAGATAGACACAATGCCAATACAGAGCTCATAGGACAAGGTTTTGCAAACATCATATCTCCAATTTTTGGAGGGATACCAATAACAGGAGCTATTGCTCGTACAATGACAAATATCAATAATGGAGGTCGAACGCCTGTCTCTGGAATAATTCATGCAGTAGTTCTTTTGCTTATTCTACTTTTCTTAGGCCCCCTTACTAAATATATTCCTATGGCCTGTTTAGCAGGAGTTCTTGTTATTGTAGCTTATAATATGAGCGAATGGCGCACCTTTAAATCAATGCTTAAAAACCCTCGTTCTGATGTTGCTGTATTGATAACAACCTTTTTACTTACGGTACTTTTCGACCTAACAATAGCCATTGAAGTTGGACTATTATTAGCTCTGTTATTATTACTAAAACGTCTTTCTGAGACTTCCACCATTTCTATCTTTAAACATGATGTGCCCGTTACAGATCCTGATGGAAATATCATAGATGAAGAACCTTTACATTTACCTAAAGATGTCGAAGTATATGAAATTGAAGGTCCTTTCTTCTTTGGGATTGCTAGTAAATTTGATGAAGTAACTCAGTTAATTGGTAAACGCCCAAAAGTACGCATTATTAGGATGCGAAAAGTTCCTTTTATTGATTCTTCAGGCATTCATAATTTGGAGATTCTCATTCGAAAAGCCAAAAAAGAAAACATTCAAATAATTTTATCTGGTGTAAATTTAGACGTTCAAAAAACGCTAACGAAGGCTGGAATAACCAAAACTATTGGAAGAAAATTTATTACAAACAAGTTTAGTTTAGCTGTTAAAAAGGCTAAAGATATTAGCTTAGAAAAAGAAGAGGTAAACACAGTTTCCTAAAAAAGAAAAACGCATGAAAAATACTGTACTATTTTTATTCTTCGTCTTTTACGGCATCTCATGCTTCTCACAAGATACTATCTATTATAATAATAAAAAAGAAAAGTTAGACTCCAAAAAAGAGGCATATAGATATAAAATAAAAACAATCAACCCTACAGACACAACAAAGTATAGTATAAGAACTTACAGTATGTCTCATGTTTTACGTTCTGAAAGAAATTATTATCATTTTAAAAGTAAGGATAAAGAAAAACGTTATAAAGATGGAAGTAAACGCAGTTGGTATAAAACAGGTCAACTAAAACACGAAGAAAATTATAAACTAAATAAACTTGATGGCCCCATGCTCTCTTATTGGGAAGATGGAACATTAAGGAGAGAAGCATCTTATCAAAATGACAAATTGCTTACTGGCAAATGCTATACGAAGGAAGGTATAGATACTCTTTTCTACTCCCCTCAAGAAAAGCCTACTTATAAAGGAGGAATAAAGAAATTATATAATTTTTTAGGAACAGAACTTATTTACCCTAAAGCCTCTAAGAAAAAGAAATCGCAAGGAAGAGTAATAACTCATTTTATAGTCGGCAAAGACGGACATATCTCTGATATCAAAATCATCAAAAGTTCAGGAGACCCTCTTTTAGATAAAGAAGCAATAAGAGTAATTGAAAAAATGCCAAAATGGGACCCTGGAAAGAGGAATGGGAAACCAGTAAAAGTAAAATACACATTACCAATTGTATTCAAGCTTAATTCAGACGAATAACTTACCCTGCCACAACAACATCAAAACCCTCATTCCTTACCTTATCTGCAATCGCATTTAATTCTTCCAACGAAACTTTTTCAATCGTTTCAATCGGAGCAGGACGGTCCAATGCATACATCATTATTTGCTTCGGCTTAATCTCTTTTAATGCCGAAAGCCATGCTTGCACTTCTTCATCGGTAGTATTATCGAATCGTTTCCCTTTATACTCTCCTCTTAAAAAAATTGTTTGAATTATCAGCTTCCCCTTAAATTGTTGCAATTGTTTAAGCAAATTTTTTACAGTAAATAAGGGAGCTGATGGTTGATCAATAGCTCGCATAGTCTGTTCAATAGCTGAATCAAACTTCAATATATTATTATCTACTAAATTAAGCGCCTCAACAACAGCTTTATTTGTAAGCGCAGTTGCATTCGACAACACGCTTACTTTCGCCTGCGGAAAATATTTGTTGCGGAGCTGAATTGTATCTTCAATTACACCCTTAAACTCTTTGTGCAAAGTAGGCTCTCCATTGCCTGAAAAAGTAATTACATCTGGGACCTCATCATTAGCAGACAACTCCGAAAGCCTCATTTCTAAAGCCTGCTTTACTTCTTCTCTGGTAGGAATATGGCCTTTCTTATCATCATTAAAGCCACATTCACAATACACACAGTCGAAAGAACAAACCTTTGCATCATAAGGCATTAGGTTTATACCTAAAGACAAACCTAAGCGCCTACTCTTAACGGGTCCAAATACAATCTTGTGCGAAAATCTAATGTCTTTATCCATTATCCTCTAACACATCCTGGCTTTAATTGTTTAAAGAAATCGTTCCCTTTGTCATCTACTAAAATAAAAGCAGGAAAATCAACTACATCAATCTTCCAAATTGCCTCCATCCCTAACTCAGGATACTCTAAACACTCTATACTTTTAATATTATTTTGTGCTAAAATTGCTGCTGGCCCTCCAATAGAGCCTAGGTAAAAACCACCATGTTTTTTACAAGCTTCAGTCACTTGGTCACTACGATTTCCTTTCGCTAACATTATCATACTACCACCATTGCTTTGGAATAGATCTACATACGAATCCATTCTTCCCGCAGTTGTTGGTCCCATAGAACCACTAGCCATTCCTTTTGGTGTTTTAGCCGGACCAGCATAGTATATTGGATGATCTTTGATGTATTGAGGCAAACCATCGCCAACGTCTATACGCTCTTTTAGTTTTGCATGTGCAATATCTCTACCCACTACAATTGTTCCTGTTAAAGATAAACGCGTCGAAACAGGATATTTACTTAACTCCGCTAACATTTCAGCCATCGGACGATTCAAATCAATTTTTACAGCATCACCTTCACCCTCTTTTTTCAATTCTTCTGGAATAAATTTCGCAGGGTTCACTTCCAACTTCTCTATCCAAACGCCGTCTTTATTTATTTTTGCTTTGATATTTCTATCTGCCGAACAAGAAACAGCCATACCTACGGGACAAGATGCACCATGACGAGGCAAACGAACAATACGAATATCATGCGCTAAATATTTACCTCCAAACTGAGCTCCTAAGCCAATCTCTTGGGCAGCAAGCAACATCTTTTCTTCTAATTCAATATCGCGAAAAGCTTGACCGCCATCATTTCCTTCTGTAGGTAACTCATCGTAGTATTTTGTTGCCGCTAACTTTACCGTTTTTAAACATTGGTCAGCAGAAGTACCACCAATTACAAAAGCAATATGGTAAGGTGGACAAGCAGCCGTACCTAAAGAAGCCATTTTTTCTGTGATAAATTTCTCTAAGGACGCTGGGTTTAATAATGCTTTTGTTTCTTGAAATAAATACGTTTTATTAGCAGATCCTCCTCCTTTTGCAACACATAAAAATTTATATTCAGCACCTTCTGTTGCTTGAATATCAATTTGTGCAGGTAAATTAGTTCCAGAATTTTTCTCCTTATACATGTCTAAAGGAACCGTTTGAGAATAACGCAAGTTCTCTTCAGTATAGGTTTTATAAACTCCCTTAGATAAAGCTTCCTCATCTCCTCCACCTGTCCATACTTGCTGACCTTTTTTACCAACTATAGTAGCAGTACCTGTATCTTGACAGAAAGGTAATACTCCTTTAGCAGAAATTTCTGCATTACGAAGCATTGTTATAGCTACAAACTTATCATTTTCACTCGCTTCAGGATCAGCCAAAATTTTAGCTACTTGTTGTTGATGCTCTGGACGTAAAAAATAAGCACAATCATGAAAACAGCTCGCTGCTAGTTTTGTTAATGCTTCTGGCTCTACTTTTAACATGTCATTTCCTTCGAATTCGGAAACGGAAACGCCTTCTTTTGTAAGCAAGTAATACTCGGTTTTTTCTTTCTTTACTGGGAACGGATTTTGATACTTAAATGGAGGAATCATAGTCTATTTTGTTTTGTTTATTTTCAAGTCTTCAAAATTATAGAAATTATTGATTAAATTCGCATCTAATATGTATAAAAACCTTACAAAAAACTAAAACACACTCACATGAAAACCCTACTGAAAATTTTTCTGCTTTTATTTCTCACCTCAACACTTGCTTTTTCACAAGTTCATGACAAATCATGGAAAAAGTTAGTTTTAAATAAAGAACTCTCTTGGTATTTAACAGAAGATGCCAAGCTTGCTGCTGAAAACGTAATGCTCTATCAGCGAAACATCGGTGGATGGCCAAAAAATACGCAAATGCAAAAACCGCTACCTGAAGAAAAGAAAGCCGAATTATTAGAAATGAAAGCTATTTCGAAAGGATGTACAACTGATAATTCCGCTACCTTTCTTGAAATGATATTCTTATCAAAAATGTATAGCCAAGTAAAAGATGAGCGCTACAAACAGGCCTTTCTTAAAGGCTTAGACTATTTACTTGTATCTCAATACGACAATGGAGGATGGCCTCAGTTCTATCCTTTAAAGAAAGGCTATTATTCACATATCACCTATAACGACGACTCCATGGAGCATATCATGGAGATATTAGATGATTTAATTAAAAAAGGTGGTCGTTTCTCTATAGAACCAGATAAAGCAACTATTGAACGATGTAAAATAGCCTTCGATAAGGGAATTGATATTATTCTAAAAACACAATACAAACAAAACGGTGTGCTTACAGCTTGGTGTGCTCAACATGATACGCTAACATTAGCTCCTACACAAGCCAGAGCTTATGAGCTTCCTTCTTTAAGCGGACAAGAATCAGCAGGTCTTGTATTAGTATTAATGATGGTAGAGAATCCATCTAAAGAAGTAAAAAATGCGATCAACTCAGCTGTTGCTTGGTTTGAGAAGACTAAAATAACTGGCTACAAACAGGTGAGATTTAAAGATGAAAAGGGAAATAAAGACAGAAGATTAGAGGCTGACCCAAATGCAAAACCTCTATGGGGAAGATTTATGGAGCTAGAAGATAACACACCTTTCTTTTGCGGACGAGATGGCATCAAAAAAGCTAAACTGGAAGATATTGAACAAGAACGACGAGGCGGATATGGTTGGTATAGTAGATCTCCTCGTGAGGTGCTGGAGAAATACCCCAATTGGAAAGAAAAATGGATGAAATAAAACATAGCATATATTTTAAAAAGGACGCAATACAATGCGTCCTTTTTTTATAGCAATAATAACTATTTCATGATTTCTCTTCAAGAGAAAAAACCATTCTTGACTAGAGTCAAACATTTCTTTATAAAAAGAATAAGTCCATTCTCTCTGCAAATATTATAAGAACTATTTAGTTTCTTATTGTGTTCTAATACAACACACAATAACAGTATAAATTTGATGACTCATATCAATTGTTTAAGATAACTACACTTTCTATTTTTGCTTACAACAGATTGGAAAAACACAACCTTAAACACAAGCACAATGAAAACACTATCTGAAACAGCAAATGCTCAAAATATTAAAAGCATGGAGCAACTATCATCTTATCTTTCTTCATACAAAGTAAATTTTAAATCAAAAAACTTGATAATTAACAATGCTAAACTAGAGCAACTAACTAATAATGCAAAAGAGGCTTCTCAAAAAGTAGCAGTACTAACAAATAGTTATTGTCAAGCACTAATCAACAGAGAAGATACTTTTAAACTACTTACAACAGCTGCAAATTCAGTGTTGAAAGATCTAAACTCTCTAGATATTTCAAAGGACAAACTAAATAAGATATATAGATTGGTGGAAAAGGTATCTAGTTTTGAATCTATAGAGAATAAAAAGCTAAAACTACTTTTACTAGAAGTAGAAGAGTCTGGAAGATATTTGAAAGAAATTGACAATTCCGAAAAAAAATATACTAAGATTACACTTGCTTTTGCCTTATTAATTGACCTGTTGGAGTCTTATTCAAATATTGATGAAACAACAATAAAAATAGACTCTCTAAAAGAACTACACAATAAACTTATTACAACAAACAGAATTCTCAAAGAAGTTAGAAGCCAAATTATTAATGCACGAAAAGGTCTATATAATACTATATATAAAAATAACACTGGCTTAGTAGATGTGGCTCATGACACCAAGGTATTTATGAGAAAAACGTATGGCAACAACAGCAAAGAATGGGAGAAAGTCTCATCTATTGAATTTAAAAGAATAAAATAGATTTTTTATTAAAAAGGAGCTATATAGCTCCTTTTTTTGTAAAGAAACTAGCACTAAAAAATCCCTAAGCTTAGTCCATTTATATTATCACGTCAATGAAATATAAAATTGTTTATTGTTTATGTAACTGTAATTCATATATTTGAAAAATAAAAATTAAAAATAACACATATGAAAAATTTTAACTTATTGCTACTATTAGCTTTGGTTATTGGAGTATTTTCTGCTTGCTCAGAAGATAAAAAAGATGATCCAAGCACAACAGAAATACCGACTACTGCAACAACTCCAGATGGAAATTGGACTAATTATACCACGACAGATGGTTTACCTGGTAATGACATAAATGCTATTACTGCCGATAGCCTTGGAAATATTTGGGTTGGAACAGGCTCTGGTATTTCAAAATTTGATGGAACTACTTGGACCAATTACTCAACAAGTGATGGATTATGCCATAATAAAGTGTGGGGTATTACTATTGATAACAATGGAGACAAATGGTTTGCAACTAGTGATGGTGTATCAAAATTTGATGGAACTACTTGGACTACATATAATACTGTTGATGGATTAGCAAATAAAGTTGTTTACAAAATAGTTGTAGATAAACAAGGAAACTTATGGATGGCAACCAATGCCGGAGCTTCAAAATTTGATGGAAGCACTTGGACTACCTATTTAACAACAGATGATACCAACGATTTTAATATTGTTCGTGATGTAGTTTGTGATGATCAAGGAAACTTATGGTTTGCCAACTATAGTTTTAATAAAGGAGTATCAAAATTTGACGGAACCACTTGGACTACCTATTCAACAACTGATGGATTAGCAACTAATATGGTAAATGCTATTGCTATTGACAAACAAGGAGCTAAATGGTTTGGAACAACTGATGGAGTATCAAAATTTGATGGAACGAACTGGGTAAACTATACAACAACTGACGGTTTAAGTGAAAATGGAATCCTATCTCTTGTAATAGATAACTATGATAATAAATGGTTTGGAACAGGTGGAGGAGACATCTCAAAATTTGATGGGACTACTTGGACAACATATAATCCAAATGATTTATTAATTAATACTGAAATCCAAACAGCATCTATGGATAGAGATGGGAATCTATGGTTTGGTGTATTTCTAGGTGGAATTTCTAAATATACTTTTGAATAACTCTTTCGAAAAATGAAAAAAAACATATTACTACTAATAATCTGTCTCAGTTTCTTCGATTTATATGCTATTATGGAATCAGCTACTACTCAAGGAACTGAGTTCTATTTTAGCTTTAATCGAGCTCGACCTGGCAGAGATAAAAACATGACATTAACTGTCTCGTCAGACAAAACAGGCATCCTTAAAATTACAGATGCTCAAGGTGTTTCTACTACAAAAACAATTTTATTAGGGTCTACTACTATTAGTCTGGCTTATGCCGATGCTTACGATACTAATGAGATTGTATATTTATCTGGATTAACATCTTGTTACTCTATAAGTACAAATACAGCAGACAATAGAGGATATATCGTTGAGTCTTTTGAATTGAACGGAACAACACCTTTAAAGGTATCTCTTTATGCAGAACTAAGTGGTTCAAGTACAGCAGAAGCAGCTAATATTTATCCTATTGAAGGACTAGGTAATGAATATTATGTTTTAAGTCATCTCGGATATCAACAAGGAGGGGATATTCTTTCTTCCGAAGCTCTAGTAGTAGCAACTGAAGACAATACTATTATTGAAATAATTCCAACTTGTTTACTAGATAATCAATCTCTAACAGATGATTTACAAAATACAACCATTACATTAAACAAAGGTCAAACGTATCAAATAAGAGCTCTAGGAACAAGAGATTTAACAGGAACTATTATTCGAACAAAAGATGATGGTAGTTTTAATAAGTGTAAAAAAATAGCTGTTTTTAGTGCAAACCAACATGCTTTTCCTGGCGACTATGAATACGAACAACTTTTTCCTACACATCTCTGGGGTAATGAATTTCTAGTTAGTGCCCCTAAAGACGGGGCTGATAACGTTGTGCGAATTGTAGCATCTCAAGATGCTACAAAAATTATTGTCAATGGAAATTTAATAAGTACCTTAAATAAAACTGATTATTACGACTATATTCTGAGGCAAGATTCAACATGCTATATAAAAACAAGTAACCCAACTCAAGTAGCAATGAATACAGTAGATTACATTAACCATAGCTATGCTTCAGGTGATGCCTCTATGATTATGATAACTCCTGTACAACAAAAATTAGATAGCATTACCTTTTCAGCCATTCCTAGTTTTAGTGCTGGAACAAACAAAGTCTCTATTGTTGCTTCCACAGCTGACACAACTGACATTACTTTATATGAATTAATTGGCTCTACTTGGATTCCCATAACTCTATCTGGCTGGACTGCAGTTTTAGCAAACAGCAATTATTCATCTATTAGCTCGAGTATTTCAGCAACATCTACGTACAAAATTATCGCTTCTAAAGAAGGGTTCAACGCATATCTTTATGGTTATTTAAGTGGTGCAGAATACGGCTACTCAATAGGCTCTGCCATACGGCCGACGTTTTCTTCCTTTTATTTAAATGAGAACCCAAGCATTAGCACGAATATATCAGACACTTATATTATCTACGAAAAAGACATTACTTTTACAGCAGATTTATCCTTTTCTCATTTAAATATGGAACTCGATTTTGGTGATGGGACAAAAGAAACTATTACAAATTCAAACAATACATTTACTCACTCCTATACAACAGTTGGAACTTACCAAGTAAAAATGATAGTCTCTAAAATTACTAGCGGTTGTTATGACACTAGTAATTTAAAAGATACGATTACAGCTATCATCCACATACAAGATAAAACTACTAATATAAAAGAAAAAGAAATAACAAGCACTTTAGTCTTCCCTAGCCCAATGGAACAAGAAGCTGTAATTGAATTTAACTTAAGCACCAACAGCAATGTAAAAGCAGTGCTTATGAATGCAAATGGTCAAGTAATCAATATACTTACTAACGCTGCATATACTGCAGGAGCAAATACAATCGTTATTAACAATAACAACTACGCTGCTGGCATGTACTTTATAAGATTAGAATCCTCTAATCAAGCTATTGTGAGAAAAATCATTATCAAATAATGATGTGATTCGTTTTATAAAACGGGAAAGGGATGTCAATAATTGACACCCCTTTTTTGTGTCTAATTTAAAAGTCTTATTTTAGAGCCAAATTTATTAACCATTAGTGAACCCTTTTGAAAAAAGTTCGTCTAGTATATATAACAACAAAGATACTGTTGTAAGAAAATTAATTATTAAATAAATATATATCCCAAATAAAAGACAATATAAAATGAGAAAACTATTAATTCTTATAGCATTAACAACAATAAGCACATCTTCTTTTGGACAAAGCTCTACAATTCAAGAAGATTATACTCAAACAGCAATCCTTAGTAACTTAAGATCAACTCAAATATCCATTCAAATACCTGATAGCTCTATAAATTACCTATGGAACGCTTCAACTAGTCTGTGGGATTTCATTTCTAATTATAGATACAACTATGATGTAAACAATAACAAAATATTAGAAACTCGTTACAATTGGAATGCTTCTTCTAGTCTGTGGGAAATTTCCTCCAAATTTGAATACAGCTACGATGCGAATAATAACAAAGTACTAGAAACTCGTCATGGCTGGGACTCTTCTTCTAGTTCATGGAAATATTCCTCTAAATACGAATACAACTATGATGCGAATAATAACAAAACATTAGAAGCTTCTTATACCTGGGATACTTCCTCTAGTCTGTGGGTAGGTTCTTATAAATTTGAATATAGTTATGATGTTAACAATAACAAAACACTAGAAACTCATTACAGTTGGAATTATTCAACCAGTCAGTGGATAAATTTAAGTAAAGATGAATACAACTACGATATTAACAATAACAAAACACTTCAAACTAATTATTACTGGGATTCTAGTACTAGTCAATGGATTGATTCATATAAAGATGAATACAGTTATGATGGAAACAATAAGAATATACTTAAAACTGCTTATAATTGGAGTTCAAGCACTAGTCAATGGATCGCTGCCTCAAAATTGGAATACAGCTATGATGCAAACAATAACAAGATACTAGCAACTCGTTATAATTGGAACACTTCTAGTGGTAGCTGGATAGAGGCAAAGAAATATGTATATGGCTACGATGCTAACCATAACAAGATACTAGAAACTTGTTCTAATTGGAATTCTGCTATCAGTTTATGGGGTGTTTATTACATATATGAATACAACTATGATATGAATAATAATATAACACTTTATTCACATCATAGTTGGGATGCAGCAACGAGTCAGTTAAAAGGCATAGATAAAGATGAGTACATTTATGATGTAGATAAAACAACAAAAACTTCATATAACTGGAACTCTTCAACAAGTGACTGGGTGTATTTTGATACATCCATTACGTTTTTCTCAGATAATACTACAAGCCCAGTAAGTATTCTTAGTACAGAAAAATATAAGATCTACCCTAATCCTGCATCAGACTATCTAATGGTTGATTTCAAAAACAATGAAAATAAGGCAACTATAGATTTGTATGACCTACAAGGTAGAAAGTGTCTGTCAAAAGAAATAACAAACAACGAAAGCTTTTCTATAAAAAATTTAAAAGGTGGCCGTTATTTATATAAAATCTCAACTAATGGGATTTCTCAAAGTGGCTTGTTAATTAAAGAATAATTGAATTCCTGAACCCTTTAAATTCAATTGAGTTCTATTAACAAAACTGGAGAAATAACAAGTACCCTTATAAATTAAATATGAGTAAAACTATTTGTTATTGCAAAAATGTAAGTGAGCTAGAAATATTAGATGCCATAAACAATGGAGCTAAAAGTCTGCACGACATAAAAGAAAAGACAGGAGCCTGCACAGGAAATCAATGTAAAGAACTAAACCCTTCAGGCAAATGTTGTTCTGGATATATTGAGAAACTATTGAATAAGCCTGATGCTTCCAAAGGCTGTTCCTGTTGTTGTGATTAGCTCAATAAAAATAAAAAATCCCTCTCAATCAAATGATTAAGAGGGATTTGTACCCGGAGCGGGACTTGAACCCGCACGACCGCAAAGCCACTGGATTTTAAGTCCAGCGTGTCTACCAATTCCACCATCCGGGCGTCCGTAGACTTTGGAGCGAAAAACGGGACTCGAACCCGCGACCCCGACCTTGGCAAGGTCGTGCTCTACCAACTGAGCTATTTTCGCAAACTTTCTAATGCTTAATATACTGTAGTGTTACATCTAAACTTGCCAAGGTCGATTATTAAATCTACCTGAAAGAGGACAAGGTCGTGCTCTACCAACTGAGCTATTTTCGCAAACTTTCTAATGCTTAATATACTGTGGTATTACATCTAAACTTGCCAAGGTCGATTATTAAATCTACCTGAAAGAGGACAAGGTCGTGCTCTACCAACTGAGCTATTTTCGCAAACTTTCTAATGCTTAATATACTGTGGTATTACATCTAACTTGCCAAGGTCGATTATTAATCTACCTGAAAGAGGACAAGGTCGTGCTCTACCAAAGAGCTATTTTCGCATTTTTTTCAAAAACTGCATCCAACACTTTGGAGACTTTCATTTTTTGAGAGTGCAAATATAAGCCATTTTTTCTTTTTTTATAACACTTCGACAAAAAATTGTGCATTTGTTCCATTCTCTTTGAAGAATAAATTAATTTAGCAGATGATTTTTTATTTATTAGACCCCACAATTACCATGAAACTAAAACAAGCACTAACAATTATCCTACTATTCTTTTTATCCTTTAGCTTTTCTTTTTGCAACAACAAGAAAAAGGACACTCCTCAGGCAGAAAAAAAAGATAGTGCACTTGTAAAGATTCCTACTTTTAATGCTGACTCTGCTTATGCATATGTCCAGGCTCAAGTTGATTTTGGTCCACGTACTCCCAATAGTAAAGCACACAAAGCGTGTGGTGATTATTTAATTAACTACATGAAAAATTACGGAGCCGATGTATATGTGCAAGAAACAATACTAACAGGCTTTGATGGTAAAAAATTAAATGCTCGCAACATTATCGGTTCTTATAATGCTGAAAAAACTACTCGTATTCTCTTATTAGCTCATTGGGACACTCGTCCTTGGAGCGATCACGATCCAGACCCTGCCAACAGAAACAAAGCACTTGATGGCGCCAATGATGCTGGTAGTGGCGTAGGCGTGCTTATGGAAATTGCTAGGCAATTAAATCAACAACTACCAACTATCGGGGTAGATATTCTCCTTACAGACATGGAAGACTATGGAGAGCCTCAATGGCATCCTGGAGAACATAAAACAGAATCATGGTGTCTAGGGTCGCAGCACTGGGCTAATAACCCTCATATACCAGGCTATCGAGCTAAATATGGAATATTGCTAGATATGGTTGGTGCTCCTAATGCTACTTTCCCAAAAGAAGAGTACTCTATGAACTATGCACCATTCGTAGTTGAAAAAGTATGGAACGAAGCTAAAGCAAATGGCTTTGGTAATTATTTTATAAATAAAAGAGGCGGTGCTATTACCGACGACCATGTGCCCATCAACCAAGTATTAGGCATACCAACTATTGATATTATTTATTATACCGACAATGGGTTTGGCTCCTATTGGCATACTCAAAATGACACAATGGAAAATATTGACAAAGGAACTTTACGAGCTGTTGGACAAACTCTTTTAGGAGTTATTTACAAAGAAAAAGAATGAAAGAACAAGTAATTCAACTACACAAAGAAGTAATAGAATATTTTGCCTCTACTGATTTAAGTCAAATTGGACATACTGAAACTGTTCACAATTTTGCTCAATTAATTGCTTCTCTAGAAAAATGTGATGATAAAAAACAACATTTAATTGAAATGGCCGCTTTGCTACACGATATTGGTTGCCCTAGCGCACAAGAAAAATACGGGAATACCAATGCCCCTAATCAAGAAAAAGAAGGGAAAGCAATCGCAAAAGAGATACTAAAAAAATACACACTTGATGAAACAGACAAAACATTGATTGCTGAAGTAGTCGGGTTTCACCATAATCAAAAGAAGCTACAGGAAGTTGGTTTTGAAATCTTAGCAGAAGCAGATTTAATTGTCAATCTACTGGAAGGATATTTTAAAATTGAACAAGCCCCCAAGCTATTTGAACAGTTAGTAAGCACTAAAAGTGGGAAGGAATTATTTTGGAATATGTTTTTAAAAAAATACACAACACTATGAAAGACTTAGCTAATTCAATTAAAACAATTCTTAATGAAAGAATATCAAGCCCTTTTTATGGGTCATTTATTATAACATGGTTATTGTGGAATTGGAAAATTCCATATGTTACTTTTTTTATTAATTCATCAGCACTTAAAATCAATAAGATTGATTATATACTTTCAAACTGCAATGACTTACATTATTTAATAACATATCCAATAGTCTCAACAATTCTTATTATTGGAATAGTCCCTTTTATAACAAATACAGCCTATTGGATAACACTTTTATTTGACCAATGGAGATTGAATAAAAAGATTGGTGTTGAAAAGAAACAGCTACTAACATTAGAACAATCTCTTCAAATTAGAGCTGAGATGCAAAGTAGCGAAGAAAAATATGAGAAACTACTCCAAAATAAAGATGTGGAAATTGAAAGACTAAAAAAACACATTGAAGCTCTTAAAGAATTTACTCCAAGTATCGATGATGTTAAATCAAATGAATATGAGGAATTTAAAGAGTTATTAAAAAATGATAGTGTTATTAAACACCTGGAAAGCATTGTTAATCATGCAAATAGAGGGTGGACTATTGACTCTGAAATACCAAGTTCTGTCCTAAACATCTTAGTAGCAAGCGATATAATAACCTCTAAAGGAAGCTCTCGCTACGATTTAACCCAAAAAGGCAAACGTTTTTATAGTGCATCACTTTCGAATAAACCATAATTACCATGCCTCTAAAACTATCATACCATAGAAATCTTATAGAAGCAGGTTGCGACGAAGCTGGTCGTGGTTGCTTGTCGGGCTCTGTATTTGCTGCTGCTGTAATTCTTCCTAAGAAATTCAAAAACAAACTCCTCAACGATTCCAAGCAACTCTCCGACAAACAACGTTATGCCCTTCGACCTATCATTGAAGAACAAGCTATCGCTTGGGCAGTCGGTATTGTCACAGCACAAGAAATTGATGAAATAAATATTCTAAATGCATCCATACTTGCCATGCATCGTGCTGTCGATCAACTCAAAACGATACCCGAGCACTTACTAATTGATGGCAATCGTTTTAAAAAATACCAAGATATACCACATACCTGTGTGATAAAAGGAGATGGGAAATACCTTCCTATAGCCGCCGCATCTATTCTAGCTAAAACATATCGCGACGACTATATGTTGAAACTAAGCAAAGAACACCCTGAATATAATTGGGAGAATAACAAAGGCTACCCCACTAAAAAACACCGTGCCGCCATACAAGAGTACGGAGTAACACCCTATCATCGTATGAGCTATCGATTACTGGATAATCAGCTAGAAATATAATCCCTTTAAAAAAAAACAGCTTCTTATTAGTATTGCTGTCTGCTTTAGCTGACGGATTCTAATATTTATGTTGAGTTGGGCTTTAGCCCCATATTGAATTAGAATGTGGCTAAAGCCATTTTAATTGTTCTCTTTCTTCCGTCAGCTAAAGCAGACGGCAATATATTTCTACCTTTTTACAAAATTTAACGCTTTCTACACAACAAATTGCATTACAGTACTGTTTTACTTGTATGAGAAGAATTGTTTATATACAAATCATTGCATTTATAGTATTACTTATAAGTGCGCCGGCTTGTTCTCAAGAAAAACCTATAACTACTATGGATTCAACTATAAAGAAAACAGATAAAGAATGGAAAACCCTTCTTAACGAAGAGCAATATTTTATTCTCCGTAAAAAAGGGACAGAAGCTCCCTACACAGGCAAGCTGCTTATGGTAAAAGACAAGGGCTCCTACCAATGTAGCGCTTGCGGAAATACCTTATTTACTTCAGAGGCTAAATTCGATTCGCATTGTGGATGGCCAAGTTTTGACAAAGAAATTGGCGAGGGGAAAATAATAACAGAAGTAGATAGTAGTCTTGGTATGGTACGTACTGAAATTATGTGTGGAAGATGCGATGGGCACTTAGGGCATGTATTTAATGATGGTCCTACAGAAACAGGATTACGTTATTGCGTTAACTCAGTATCATTAGAATTTGTTCCCGAAAAGAAAGAAGAAAGTCATGCCGACACTATTACCTTAGGAGCAGGATGTTTTTGGTGTGTTGAAGCAATTTTCCAACGCTTAAAAGGAGTTGATTCTGTTTCCTCTGGTTACACTGGAGGGAAAAACCCAAACCCAAACTACAAAGAAGTGTGTGATGGCACAACTGGTCATGCCGAAGTAGTACAGATTATATTCGACTCACATAGGATTAGCTTAGAAGAAATTTTACAGGTATTCTTTGCCGTTCACGACCCTACAACACTTAACCGACAAGGCAATGATGTGGGCACACAATATCGCTCAGCCATATTTTACAACGACAATACACAAAAAGTGATCGCACAAAAAGTGATTGATGAATACACATCTGAAAAAGTATTTGACAAACCAATTGTAACAACCCTTGAGCCTTTTAAAGAGTTTTACAAGGCCGAAGATTATCATCAAAACTACTTCAATGAGAATACTGAGCAGCCCTATTGTCGAGCTATAATTATGCCTAAGGTTCGGAAATTTGAGAAGGTATTTAAAGATAAGTTGTTAAAATAATATTGTATATTTGAATATCAATTTAATATTCAAATCAATGAAAACATCAACAACAATTAGAATACTTTTATTCCTTAGTGTACTATTCGTGTTATCATCATGTGCTCCTGTTTACTTACCCAATACAGTAAATATGGCCTTGCCTGGAGAAAAAGGAGATGTAAAAGTCAGCGCCTATACTGGTTTTTCTGGCTATGATTTACAAGCATCAGTTGCCCCAACCGAACATATAGTAGTAACACTCAATGGGAGCTATGTTGATTGGAGTTCTGATTCTACTCGTAGCAAACGTCAACATGGATTTATTGAAGCAGGAGCTGGTATTTACACAAAAATGGGAACTAAGGGTCGAGTCTCATTAGTTGGAGGATATGGCTTTGGAAAAATAAATGCTATATATGACAATAATCTCTTTAATGATGACTTAAAAGTAAATAATTCTAGGATATTCCTTCAGCCAACAATTGGCGTTGAGTCTGATGTATTTGAAGCAGCTTTTGCATCGAGATTTGCACATGTGCTTATCTTTCAAGGAAAAAACAGTGAATCTCAATTTTTTATTGAACCAGCAATTGCTCTAAAATTAGGTTTCAAATATCTGAAGTTTGTCACACAAATTGGAGTATCTATTCCTGTTGGCAATCTAAATATTCATTATCAACCTTTCATTGGTTCCATTGGTATGGAAGCAAATATTGGCGAGTTATTTAGAAAATAAATAAAACTAACCAAAGAGAGCCCTTTATCAAATTTGATAAAGGGCTCTCTTTATTCTTTTATAACGCTATCTTTGCAATCAAATGAAACCTTCAAAACCATCTTGTCTATTAGGGATGTCGGGTGGCACCGACAGCTCTGTTGCTGCAATGCTATTGCAAGAGCAAGGCTATACTGTTATTGGAGTTACCTTTCGTTTTTGGGAGAATGATTCTTCTATTAAACAATTACAAGATGCTCAAGCATTAGCTACAAAGCTAGGCATTCAACATATTATACATGATGCTCAAAATATTTTTAAAGCAGAAATCGTTGACTATTTTACTGCTGAATATTTAGCAGGGCGCACTCCCGTTCCCTGTGTAAAATGCAACAACCAACTTAAATGGAAACTTCTTTTTGATCTATCAGAAAAACTTAATTGCGAAACAATTTCCACAGGACATTACTCTAATAGAATTGAAAAAAATGGCTTTTTTCATATTGAAAAAGGAGTAGACCCTGACAAAGATCAATCATTTTTTCTTTGGGGACTTCCTCAAAATATCCTTAAAAAGATAGTACTGCCCTTAGGTAAATACACTAAAAAACAAGTGCGGGAAATTGCTAATAAAAAAGGCTTCCCAACAATATCAAAAAAGAAAGATAGTTTAGGAGTCTGTTTTTGCTCGGATGACTATAGACCATTTTTGAGGGAGCAAGCATCTGATTTTATATTTAAAGAAGGAAACTACATCAATGAAAAAGGCGAAATTCTTGGTCGGCACCAAGGATATCCATTTTACACCATTGGTCAACGACGAGGTTTAGGGATACATCTAAACAGAGCTATTTTTGTAAAAGAAATTATCCCAGAGAGCAACACCGTTGTGTTAGCTCCTTTAAAAAGCCTGTATAAAACTGAGTTTTTTTTAAAAGATTGGAATCTAATTAACGACACAGATTTTACAAATACTTTTGATATTATCACAAAAATCCGCTACAGAAAACAAGCGACTCCTAGTCGTGTGATAAAACTTAAAAATGATTTACTCAAAGTAGAATTAGCCGAGCCTTTAGAATCAATTGCACCAGGACAAGCGGCTGCTTTTTACAAAGGAGATATTGTATTGGGTGGAGGAATTATTGTTTAATACTCTCCTTCGATTTCATAATCACGCTCAATACATTCTTATCCTTTAATAGCACTTTTGCTATCTCTTGAATTGCTTTTCCATTTAAGTTAGCAACAACTACAGGAAAGTCTTCTACATAATTAATTGCATCCTCTTCATATAAACGAATGGAACTCAACCACCAGCTATTCTCTTCTAAGTTTTCTTCATGCTGTTTCAGTAAATTTTTCTTTACTTTTATCAAATCAACTTCCTTTGGACCATTGCTTACAATACTATCCAACTCTTGAAAAACAAGAGATATCAACTTATCTTTCTTAGTTGCATCGGTATCAAACTGAATACTTAAACTTGATTGTTCAACAGGCTGATTTGTTAGGCCTGCACTCACACGAACACCATATGTGCCTCCTTCTTTTTCTCTAATGCTTTCGGTATAACGAATGTCAAGAATGTCTGCTAAAGCTCCTAAATGCACTTTGTTCTCAAAACTATATGGCATTGCTTGAGTTAGCAAGTAGTATACAGATGTTTTTGATACTTGCATCTCTTTTTCAAACTCACAGTCGTTTTTACCTTTAGGGTAACGGAAGCCGTTATCTACCCATTTTTCTTTTTTATTTGTTGTTTTTAAACCTCCCAAATAATTAAGGATTAGTGATTTTACACTGTCTTTATTTATATTACCAACAAAAACAAAAGTGAAGTCAGCAGGATTCTTAAAACGTTCTTTATAAATTTTTAAAGCCTTATGCTGATTTACCTTTTCAATAAGCTTAGTATTCAAAAGCACCGTACGAGGATGTTTATTTTTACTTAACCAATTAACACTATCTCTGAAAGATTTATTCGGGTCGCTTTCTACATTTGCCAAAGCTGTTTTATACTGACTAATTAATGATGCATAAGCTTCTTTATCTTTTCTTGGCTCTGTAAAGTAAAGATGAACTAGCTGCAACAATGTTTCAAAATCTTTTATTGAAGAGTAGCCTTTCATCCCTTCAGAATAACTTGAAATGTACGGAGAAACAGCAACGACTTTTCCAGCAAGCATTTTTTTCAAGTCTATTGCTGAAAAATCATCCAAACCATTGTTTTCTACAATGTCAGTAGCAAAGTACGCAGAAGGTAAATCTTTTGTCTTTTTAACTTTAGAAATACCACCATCACTAAACGCTGAGAATTGAATTTCGTCAGCTTTATTCGTTGTCGATTTAAATAGAACTTTTATTCCGTTGCTTAATTTCCATTCATCAATTTCTAAACTCTCAATACTTTTTTCCTCAAGCAGTGTTCCGGGCTTAATTGTTTCATCAAATAAGGCCTCTGTTATTATATCTTCCTTATAAGGTACCACTTCAGTTGTTTTTGATTTTATTAGCATATCCAACAATTCTTCTCGCGTAGGAAGTTTTACCCCTTCTTTATAAGGAGCTGTAATATCTACAATCAAATTTTCTTCTGTAATTAATGCTTGAGCTTTTTTATTTAATTCCTCCAAAGTAATCTCATTCTCAAAAAGTTGTCTAGTCTTCTCAAGTTCCCATTTGATTCCAGGTATTGGTTCTAAATCTAAAAAGTGTCCCGTATACTCACGCACATAACTTGCACTCTTTGTTTTATCTCGTTCATTATAGGCTTTCTCTAATGATGCCAACACTTTTTTCTTTGTCCTACTTAATTCATCTGCTGTAAAACCATAACGCCTCATCCGTTCTAATTCAACTAGCATATCTTCAAAAGCCTTCTTTTCTAAACCTTCTTTTGGCACTACCATGGCTTGAAAAGCATCTTTTAATCGAGCAATTTGACCATAATTAGCATACGCACCCACATAGGAAGCATCTGGCTTAGTTGTATTTTCATTAAAACGTGCACTTAACATACTTGTTATTAAAGAGTATCTTACTAAATCGGTATAATGTTTTTCTGTTTTCTTATACTCATCATTCGCAGCAGTCTTTTTATACTCCAACCCAATCCTAGCAAACTCTGCCTCAAGATCAGTAACAATAGATATAATTGGCTCTCTGTTATCAGCAACAGTATAAATTATTCTTTCAGCAGGATTAATTGATTTTGGAATATCATTGAAAATTTGCTTAATGCTTTTTTCTACCTCATCAACATCAACCTCTCCAACAATAACTATCGCTTGTAAATCTGGGCGATACCATTTTTTATAATAAGAACGTAAAGCTTCGTATGAAAAATTATTTATTACAGCAGTGTCTCCTATAACATCGCGCTTAGCATATTGTGAGTCAGGATATTTGAGCTTGTTACTCTCTTTCCACATGCGACGATTCGCTTTTGCACCTGTTCGCCATTCTTCTAAAATAACACCTCGTTCATTATCAATTTCTTTATCTTCTAAGCTTATAAAGCTAGACCAATCATGTAAAACTAACAAGCAACTATCAATAATGCTTTGTCTACTCGAAGGAATATTACGTAACATATAAACCGTCTCGTCTAAAGATGTATAAGCATTTACATTTCGACCAAACTGTCCGCCAATATTTTCTATATAATTGATAATCCCTTTGTCAGGAAAATTCTTTGTTCCATTAAATGCCATATGCTCTAAAAAATGAGCTAATCCATTTTGATGGTCTTCTTCTAAAATAGCACCTACATTTTGAACTATATAAAAATCAGCTCGTCCCTCTGGCTCATTATTCAATCTTATATAGTACGTTAATCCATTATCAAGTTTCCCATAACGAATGGCTGTATCCATCGGAATAAGTTGCTGTGAATACGCAATTACACTAGCTCCAGCAAACAACAATAAAACTATAATTTTCTTTATCATAACTGTTTATTTTAAGTACGTAAAGATACAAATTCTTATGTAGAATTTAGATTGCATTTCTTATTAGATGTAAGCAGGACAACATTCTTTGATTAAAATTTGATTTATTTAAGAGAATTTTAATAGAGAAATATTTCTTTAATAAGCTGAATTATTCTACTTTTGCAACTCTTCAATAGATTAGAATAAAAAAATAATATATATTATGCAAATTACCTACAAAGCAGTATCTCCTGCAGAAGCTGTAAAGGTCATCAAATCTGGTGACCATATACACTTAAGCTCAGTGGCCAGTGTGCCTCAAGTATTAGTTAATGCTATGTGCGACAGAGGTCGTGCAGGCGAGTTAAAAGATGTGCACATTCACCACTTACATACCGAGGGTGAAGCTGTATACGCCGACCAAGAGTTTGAAGGAGTATTTCAACACGATGCTTTCTTTGTAGGTGGCAATGTTCGTAAAAGCGTTCAAGCAGGTTATGCTGATTATATTCCTGTTTTCTTAAGCGAAACTCAAAAACTATACAGAGAAGGATACTTAAATTGCAATATAGCAATGATTCAAGTTTGTCCTCCTGACGAACATGGATATGTATCATTAGGAACATCTGTTGATGCTACATTAGCAGCTATTGAAACGTCTGACCACACAATTGCTGTAATCAATAAAAATGTACCTCGCACTTTAGGAGATGCTATGATTCCACTAAGCATGATTGATATATTTGTTGAAGATAATACGCCTCTAGAACCGGCACATTTTTCTGCTGCTGATGAAACAGAAATTGCAATTGGTAAACACTGTGCTGAATTAATAGAAGACGGTGCTTGTTTACAAATGGGAATTGGCGCAATTCCAAATGCCGTTTTAGCATGCCTTGGCAACCACAAAAACCTAGGAGTGCACACTGAAATGTTTGCTGATGGTATTCTAGAATTATTTGAAAAAGGCATTGTAAATGGAGCAAATAAAGAAATTGATAAAGGGAAATTAGTCGCTACCTTTTTAATGGGATCGCAAAACCTTTACGACTTTGTTCATAATAACCCAGCAGTACTTATGCAAGACGTACGCTATACAAATGATCCGTTTGTGATTGCTCAGCTATCAAAAATGACAGCAATAAATACGGCAATCTCAATTGACTTAACAGGGCAAGTAAATGCTGATTCTGTAGGCTCAAAACATTACTCAGGCGTTGGTGGACAAGTTGATTTTATTTACGGAGCTTCTCGTTCAAAAGGAGGAAAAGCAATTATTGCTATGCCTTCTGTTACTAAAAAAGGATTAAGTAAAATTGCACCTACTTTATTAGACGGTGCAGGTGTAGTTACTACTCGTAACCACATGCATTGGTTTGTAACTGAGCAGGGTGCTGTAAATTTATATGGAAAAACATTACAAGAACGTGCTAAATTAATTACATCTGTTGCACATCCAAGTGCTCGTGAAGATTTAGAAAAAGCTGCTTTTGAGCGCTTTGGTTCTCATTATCGTTTTGTGACAAAATAAAAAATACTCTTATTATAAAGGAAAAGCCTGTCAATTATGGCAGGCTTTTTTTATGACAAATTATCTTACTAATCATTCTTATAGACACTCTTCTTGGCTGTAACAATATCTACTGTCCAAACATGCTCATTTGTAAAGGGCACCTTTCTTTCAGGGCATTCTTTCTTGCTACATTGATGACAAAGTTCTGAGAAACAAGCATCCATATGCACAGTAAAATCGACAGATTCATTATAATGCTTAATAATTACAGATTTAAATTTATCTGCTTCATCATGTGCCTCTTTAATATTAAGAAACCATGGCAACACTAAATCACAATCAATATGGTAGCCATCTCCATACTTCACTAGACGCAAGTTATGCATATCTACCCAGTTCTCCCTTTTGTTTTGCCACACTATTTCTGCAATTCCTTCTACTATCCCAAAGTCTGTTTCATCCATTAGGTTCGAGGTAGTCTCTTTTAATATCTTATAACCAGTATAAATAATTATACCTCCAAAAGCTAATGCAATAACACTATCTAACCATACAATATTAGTTAGCCATAGTAGCACTAAACCAATCACCAACCCGATAGTTGAATAACTATCAGAGTGCAAATGTTTTCCTCCAGCAACTAAAGCAATTGAATTATGTTTTCTTCCTACTCGCAGACTGTAAAGCCCTAACAAATAATTCATAACTCCACCTGCAATGATTATGATAATACCCACTCCTAAATCATCAGGCATACTAGGAGACAACAAACGTTTTACTGACTCAATAATAATAAATATTCCTGCCAATAAAATAAGAATTCCCTCAACTGATGCTGAAAGCGATTCCACTTTACCATGACCAAAAGGGTGGTCAGCATCTTTAGGCTTTAGTGCCACACGTATACTATAAACAGTGATAAACCCTGTAACCACATTCACCACACTCTCTAAAGCATCGGTTAAAATGGCAACAGAGTCGGTAAGAAAAAAAGCAATCAGTTTTCCTATAAAAATCAGAATCGAACCTATTAAGATTCTCTTCTGAACTGTTAGTTTTATATTAGAATTCTCTTTTGTCATATTTTATTATTCTAGTGTAAAACTAAAGAAAAGATTAGAATAGACAATATAAGTTCTTGATATCTTGTCAATAAAAACTTAGCCTTCTACTCTTGTCCTTTCTATTTTCTTGTACCTTTGTACTTCTCTAATTTTTAAAAATGATAGACCAAAGCACCGTAGACAGAATACTAGAAGCCTCTCAAATTGAGCAGGTTGTAGCCGACTATGTTTCTCTTCGAAAGAGAGGCGTAAATCTAATTGGACTTTGTCCTTTTCACAACGAAAAAACTCCCTCTTTTACTGTCTCTCCTGCAAAAGGAATATGCAAATGTTTTGGTTGTGGGAAAGGTGGAAATCCTGTCAATTTCATCATGGAAGTTGAACAGCTCAACTATTACGAAGCGCTTAAACATCTTGCCAAAAAATACAATATTGAGGTAGTAGAAAAAGAAATGACTGCTGAGCAAGTAGCAAAACATAACGATCGTGAAAGCATGTTTGTTGTAAATGCCTACGCTCAAAAATATTTCACCACCAACTTACACGAACACTTAGATGGGAAAGCTATTGGGCTAAGCTATTTTCGAGAACGTGGATTTGCTGATGAAATCATTAAAAAATTCCAATTAGGATTTAGTCTTGAACAACGTGATGCTTTCACATTAGAAGCTATCAAGCAAGGCTACAACAAAGATTATCTTATAAAAACAGGCTTAACCCTATCCAACGAACAAGGCGGAAACACTGCCGATAGATTTAGAGGACGAGTAATGTTTCCTATTCATTCTCTTTCTGGAAAAGTAGTAGCCTTTGGTGGGCGAACACTCAAAAAAGATGATAAAATGGCAAAATACCTCAACTCACCAGAGTCAGAGGTATACCATAAAAGCAATGAGCTATATGGAATCTTTTATGCCAAACAATCAATTGTAAAAAGTGATCGTTGTTTCTTAGTAGAAGGTTATACAGATGTTATTTCTATGCATCAAGCAGGAATAGAAAATGTAGTAGCCTCCTCTGGAACATCTCTCACACAAGGTCAAATTAGACTTATCCATCGATTCACTCCTAATATCACCGTTATTTTTGATGGCGACGCTGCCGGTGTAAAGGCTTCCTTACGAGGAATTGATATGTTGTTAGAGCAAGGGATGAATATTAAAGTAGTATCACTTCCCGAAGGAGAGGATCCTGATTCTTTTGCGAAAAAACAAAATGCTTCTGAATTCATTGAGTTTGTTGAGAAAAACAGCGTCGATTTTATACGATTCAAAACAAACCTCTTGCTAAAAGAAGTAGGAGATGACCCAATAAAAAAGGCTAAGCTAATATCTGATATTGTTACAAGTATTTCTGTAATTCCTGACAACATAATTCGAACTATCTATATAAAAGAATGTAGTAGCTTAATGCATATTGATGAAAAAACATTGTATGCAGAGATAAATAAAATTAGCAGAGATAAAAAAGAAAAAACACTTAGTGTTCCTAAACAAACAAGCTATACTGAGAACGTTGCTACCCCTCCTCTTCCTGATGTTGTTCAAAACACTCAAACACCTTGTTATCAAGAAGAATTAAATATTTTACACTATATTGTTCGTTACGGAAACTTTCCTCTTTTCTTTATTGACCCGAAAGCTGAGAAACAACCTGACATTGAATATAACCCGAAAGTAACTGAATATATTCTACACGAATTAGAAAACGACAACCTATTCCTACAAAATCCGCTACATGCCCTTTTATTAGAAACAGCTAAACAACAAATAGGCAAGACTGATTTTAACTCAGAAAACTTCTTTCTAAATCACCCCAACCCTGCTATTAGTCAGCTTGCTTTAGACCTAGCAACAGACAAATATCGCTTAAGCGAGAAACAAGCACAACAACTACCTCAACAACACAAACAGCTACAAGTTTTTGTTCCTAGAGCCATTTTTGAGTATAAAAATCAAATTATTTTAGATAGAATAAAGTCTAAAATGAATGAAATGGGAATAGCTAACCAAGCAAAAAACAATGAGCGAATTTCAATCTTAATGCAAGAAATTGATGCCCTTAATCAAACTAAAAATCAACTAGCAAAAGCGCTTGGTGATAGAACCATCATTAAATTCTAAAAATAGAATTCTCATTTACAAAAACTCTCATAAAGACTTTTAGCATTCTTAATTTTTACATATATTTGCTTTTGTATTTTTACCGCCGCAATTAAGAAACAAGCATGAACCACGGATTTATAAAAGTAGCAGCAGCCATTTCATCTGTAAAAATAGCAGATTGTCAATCAAATACTAAAAGTATTGAGGGATTGATAAAAGAAGCTATCAAGCAAGACGTGCAAATTATATGCTTCCCCGAATTAGCCATAACAGCTTATACCTGTGGCGATTTATTTCATAACCATTTACTAATTGAAGAGGCTGAAAAGTCGTTAGAACATTTAATAGAGGCAACAAAAGATGATGCTATCATTTCTATTGTTGGGATGCCTGTTAAATCACGCAATCAATTATTTAATGCAGCTGTAATATTTCAAGAAGGGAGAATATTAGCAGTTATTCCAAAAACGTTCTTAGCAGCTTACAACGAATTTTATGAAACACGTTGGTTCTCATCTGCTCAAGACATTGTAGCAAAAGATGTTTCTTTATGTGGACAAACAGTGCCTATTGGAGCGGACATTTTATTAAGTTCCAAAGAACTAACATTCTCTATTGAAATTTGTGAAGATTTCTGGACGCCAATTCCTCCTAGCTCATACCAAACTTTAGCAGGTTCTGAACTTATATTTAACCTATCTGCCTCTAATGAATTGGTAGGGAAAAATAATTATCGCAAACAACTTATTTCATTACAATCTGCACGCTGCATCGCTGGCTATGTATATGTTTCTTCAGGATTTGGAGAATCAAGCACAGATGTTGTATATGCTGCTAATGCTGCTATTTGTGAAAATGGTATCATGCTATCAGAAAGCGAACGTTTCTCTTTAGATGAACAATTACTTATTAATGAAATAGATATAGAACGTTTAAAAGGAGATAGACAAAAAAACACTTGCTTTATGCAAGGCTTATCTCCACAAAACGATATTGTTAATTTCCGAACGGTGGCTTTTAAGTTACCTAAAAAAAAAATCCTTGACCTAAGTCGAGAAATTTATCCTCTTCCCTTTACCCCAAAGGGACCAGAACTAAACGAACGTTGCGATGAGATATTCAATATTCAAGTAAATGCATTGGCTACACGCCTACATCATACAGGGATAAAAAAAGTTGTTGTTGGAATATCTGGTGGTCTTGATAGCACTCTTGCTCTACTAGTTTGTGTAAAAACATTCGATAAACTTAATTGGTCTCGAAAAAATATCATTGCTATTACAATGCCTGGTTTTGGAACCAGTAACCGAACCTATACTAATGCTACAACTTTAATTAAAAAGCTTAACTGTGACTTTAAAGAAATTAGCATTAAAAAAGCTTGTATACAACATTTTAAAGATATTAAGCACCCAGAAAATATTCTCGACATCACCTACGAAAATACGCAAGCTAGAGAACGTACTCAGATATTAATGGATGTTGCTAACCAAGAAAATGGACTCGTAATTGGAACAGGAGATTTATCAGAACTAGCATTAGGTTGGGCTACTTATAATGGAGACCATATGAGTATGTATGCTGTAAATACGAGCATCCCAAAGACTCTAGTTCGCTATTTAGTAAGATGGATTACTGACAATAACATAGAAGATGCAGCAAAAGACACACTTCTAGATGTAATAGATACGCCTGTTACTCCTGAATTATTACCAACCAACGACAAGGGTGAGATTACTCAAATTACAGAAGAAGTAGTTGGTCCATACGAATTACATGATTTCTTCTTATATTATTTGCTTCGCTTTGGATTTCGCCCGTCAAAGATATTTTACTTAGCTCAAAAAGCTTTCAAAGGAAAATATGATGAAGCAACTATTAAAAAATGGTTGCTAACTTTTATTAAGCGTTTTTTCTCACAGCAATTTAAACGCTCATGTATGCCCGACGGCCCAAAAGTTGGTTCTGTAAACTTATCTCCTCGAGGTGATTGGCGTATGCCGAGTGATGCTTCGAGTAAAATGTGGATAGAAGAACTTAGCAAATAATATTTACACACTAATATTCAACAATTTTTTCTTAATCCTTGATAGTGTCTCTGGTGCAATATTTAGACAATCTGCAATTTTATTTTGTGGCAGTTGTCGTGATAACTCTTTATTTTCAGAAACAAAACGTAGATACTGCTCAGTTGGTGTTTTTGTAAGCACCACTCTTAAACGTAACGACTCTTCAAGAAAAGCTTGTTGGTACATTCTTCTTGCAATTGTAGAAAAAGTCGGAGACATAGAAAATGCTTTCTCGCTAAACTCAATACTCAATCTCACAATTGTTGTATCATTTAAACATTCAAAAGAATAGATAGATGGACTTTGTTCACTCACACTCAATAAATCAGTAAAAAATCGTTGATTACTATAAACATTATTTGTTATTTGTGTTTCTCCATGCTGAGAGAACTTTCTAACAGTTCCATTTATCAGAAAGAAAAGATCTTTAATTAAAGTTCCAGACTGATGAATAAGATCATCTTTTTTACATTCCATCACCTCAAGATGACCCATAAGATACTCCCATTCTGCAGCATTTAAAGCAGCATAATTATCTATAATTTTTCTAAACTCAGTTAAAGGATGAGTGCTTGTTGTGTTTATCATTTTTAAAAATTTATTACAATATAAAAATTATATTCTAAAATATAAAGAAATAACACACATACTTGTCATAATTGTTTGATGTAGATAGATTTAATATTTTGCTCAGATTAAAAATTTAACTATGTTTGTAAGCCAAAAAAATGAGCTGTTGAATAAACCACAATTATATGAAATCACCACAAGATTGTACAAATATTAGTGAAGTGCGTGAAGGCATTGACAACATTGACATTCAAATAATTGAATTATTAGCTCAACGCTTTGAATATGTTAAAGCTGTAGTTCCATTTAAAGATAAATCTGCAGATGGAATTATTGCCAAAGAAAGAAGAGACCAAGTATTAAAAGAGCGTCGGAGACTCGCTGAAAGACATGGGCTTAACCCTGACACAATTGAGAATATGTATAAACTACTTATACAGCACTTTATCGATGAAGAAATGAAAATATTAGAAAAAAACAATAAAAAATAAAAAGAATGTTTAGAAAAGAAATTAAAGTACTAGACTGTACTGTTAGAGATGGTGGTCTACAAAACAAGTGGCAATTTTCAGATAAATTTGTAAAAGCGGTATATGATGCATGTGTTGAAGCAGGCGTTGATTACATGGAAATTGGATACAAGAGTAGTGAAAATGCTTACTCTAAAGAAGAAAATGGCGTTTGGAAATTCTGTGAAGAGAAAGATTTAAGAAGAATTGTTGGAGAAAATAAAACAAACCTTAAATTAGCTGCTATGGCAGATATTGGTCGTATCGACTTTGATGATATCCCTCCAAAAAAGGAAAGTGTATTGGATATGATCCGTGTCGCATGTTACGATTACCAAATAGACAAAGGAATTGAACTAGCTGAACATTGCATGAGTAAAGGATACGAAGTTTGCTTAAACCTTATGGCAGTATCCACAGTTTCTGAGATGGCATTAGACCAAGCATTAGCAGATTTATCAAAAACTAAAATCCCAACAGTATATTTAGTGGACAGCTTTGGCAGTATGTACAGCGAACAAATTGCTTTCTTAATGGAGAAATATAAAAAAGCTCTCCCTGGAAAAACAATTGGATATCATGGGCATAACAATATGCAATTAGCATTTGCCAATACAATTGAAACAATTATTCAAGGAGCAAATATGCTAGACGGAACCTTCTTAGGCCTAGGTCGTGGAGCTGGAAACTGTGGGACAGAATTATTATTAACTTTCTTAAAGAATCCAAAATACAGAGTTAGACCTATCATCAAAGCGATTCAAGATGAAATTATTCCATTACAAAAAGAATTAAGCTGGGGTTATTATGTCCCTTATTTAACTACAGGATATTTAAATCTTCACCCTAGTTCAGCCATTAAACACATGGAATCAGAAGATCAAAATGACTATATAACATTCTTTGATAAAACTATTGATAGTCGTAAAGAACTAGAATAAAGTCAACTTTTTATAAAATTTAAAAAGCCTCTATACAACTAGAGGCTTTTTTTGTGAACCTAAAAGTAAAAAAAATCCTAAAATTATCTGATTTAGATAAATTACATTACATTTACATACTTTTTAGTATTTTAATGTTGTTTATCTAACTTATGAAATATATAGTCACGTTTTTCCTATTTCTAGTATTTACAAATAACCAAGCTCAACAAAGCCCTTCTGCAGTACCAAAATCTTCTGCTCCTGCAAACGCTTCAGTTGCATATGTTGAAAAATGGACCGCCTTTCATAACCCTTCAATACTCTCCTCAAAAAAGAAAAAACAATTCTCTATAATATACGACAATAACTTTGAACTAAAAGAAATATCAACGAAAAGCATAAGTGCAGGTTTACCAACAAAATTACTTGATTTTGGCACATGTCTAAGCTATTTTGGGTGCCAACTTTACAACGAGATACAGCTAGGCTTAACATTTTCCAAAAAGTTTTCTTCTAAACTAAATATTGGGGTTCAATGCAATTATTACTCTATATCGATTTCTAAATCAAAAAGTAATAAGGGGTGTTTCGTCACACAGATAGGGATATTGTCAAAGCTCTCTTCTAAACTACATGTAGGTTTTCATGCCTACAACCCAACACAAAGCATACTAAAAACAGAAGAACTAAGAAAACGTATTCCTTCAGTCTTTAGTATAGGAACATCTTATCACATAAATAATAGTTTATCCTGTTACGGACAGCTTGATAAAGAAATTGAATACAATTTAATATGGCGCTTTGGCTTTGAGTATTACATCAAAAAACGATTTTTTATCTCTATTGGAGGATCTGGAAATCCATTTATTCCATGCTTAGGAACAGGGATACTATATAAACAAATTAGGATAGATCTTAATTTTGAAAGGCACCAGTTACTAGGAATTAATTCACAATTAGGCTTAAGTTATAGTTTCAAATGAGAGGCTACATTATTTTAATATCAGCAATATTTCTTAATATTTCTACTCTTTGCTCACAAGAGGAAAAACAATTATCAGCAGAGCTCATAGAGAATATTAGCTCTCAAATAATAGAAAATGATGGTGGATCAACTAACAACACTACATATTTATATGAAAATCTATTGTTATTACTACAAAACCCTATAAATCTAAATCAATGCAATAAAGAAGATTTAGAAAAAATACCTTTCCTATCTGACAGACAAATTGAGAACTTATTGTACTATACATACAAAAACTTTCCATTGGAAAGTGAATTTGAAATACAACTAGTTGAAGGGTTCTACAAACAAGATGTTCGTAACCTCCTCCCATTTATTTATATTGGAGAAGCAAGTCAAAAAGAAAAAAAAATTACTACAAAAGACTTGCTTAAATATAGAAAACAAGAACTGATAACAAGAACTGATCGCTGCCTAGAAAAGAAAGAAGGTTACACAGAAGGTTATCTAGGAAGTCCATATTATCTATACTTAAAATACCGTTACCAGTACAAAAAACGCATCCTAATTGGTGTAACTACAGAAAAAGATGCAGGAGAACAAATATGGGGAGATGTTCAGAAAAGATTTGATTTCTATTCTGCTCACCTTCAATTAAATGATTTTGGAAAGATGAAAACACTTGCAATAGGAGATTTCAATGCAAGCTTTGGACAAGGGCTTGTGCTAAATACAAACTATGGCCTTGGTAAATCAGCATTAGTAACAAATAGTGGAACGAGAAATTCTGGACTACGAAAATACAGCTCCACTAATGAATATAACTTTCTTCGAGGTATAGGCAGTACAATTAAACTAAGGAAAATAGAATTCACCGCTTTCTACTCAAATAAAATGATAGATGGTGATACTATTAATAATAAACTATCATCTATAAAAAAAGATGGCCTACACCGAACAGCAAGTGATTTATCTAAAAAAAATACCATAAACATAGAAATAATAGGCTCAAACTTCAGTTATCAATCAAATATGTATCATATTGGGGGAACTTTTATTCAGACGAAGCTAAACTACAAACTATCTCCTAAACCATACCCTTATAACTATTATTATTTCTCTACAAATAAACAAACTGTTGGTAGTATTGACTATAAATTCCGTTGGCATAATATGTTCTTTACTGGTGAAACTGCGATGACAGACAATATAGGATTTGCTACAATTAATACAATCTCCTTTAATCCTATTTCAAGCATAGAATTATTATTACTTCAGCGTTACTACGCTCCTAGTTATGATGTGCTTATGTCAAATTCTTTTGGAGAAAGCTCTAGAGTTAATAATGAAGAAGGTTTTTATTTAGGAATTACAGCTCAAACATCTCCAAACTGGAAACTATCAACTTATGCTGATTGCTATCGATTTCCATGGTTAAAGTTTGGGGTAGATAAACCATCAATAGGATGGGACATGCTATTGATGGCTGAATATAACCCATCAGACTTTATTAACATGTATTGTCGCTTTCGCCACAAAGAAAAAGAAAAAAATACAACATCTAACTTTGTTATGGCTACAGTTGACAAGCTTAATAAAAATTCATTTCGATATGTGCTAATTCAAAATATTTCCAAACAGATACAGCTAAAAACCCTTTTAGAGAGTAATTATGTTCAAGAAGGAGATAAAAACCCAACTTGGGGACTTTTATTACAACAAGATTGTAGTTTTTCCTTAAGAAGTATCGCTCTTTCATTTAATATTAGATATGAATTCTTTGATGCGGAAAATTATGAAAATAGAATTTACTCATATGAAAAAGATGTATTATATGCTTTTTCAATCCCAGCGCTTTGTGGTAAAGGAAGTAGGTATTATTTAAATATAAAATACAAAGCGACAGAAAAACTTTCTTTTTATTTTAAAATTGCTCAAACGTCTTTTATGAATAAAGATATAATTGGAAGTGGATTAGAGAAGATAGATGGAAATAAGAAAACAGATATCAGAGTATTAGTTAAATGGAAGTGGTAATTACTCAGTATGTAACAATGCTAAATATTCCTGCTCCGTCTGACCAGGAGTTGGGATAAGTGTAGCTTTTCGATTCAATATATGTAAATCCATAATACTAGAATAACCCGAACGACATATGATTTTATTAGCCGATAATAAATGTGCTTTAAACTCTGGTGTAGGGATATGAGAAACAAGCGTAATATTCTCAATCTCTTCTTTTACTATCTTTTCTTCGGGTAAACCTCTTATAATTAACACCTTTTTATCTTCACCTTTTAATTTTGCTATCCAATCATTTTCAAATATAGTTCGTTGTGGTTCTGGTCCAGAAATAACTACAACTATATCAAAAGACTCTCTAAGAAAAGCTTCTTTTACTCTTAAAAAACGAGATTGACATCCAATAAATTTAGCCTGTTTTGGCAGAGGATACTTATGAGCCAAATCACCAGACAAACCTCCATTTTTAGTCTCATCAGGAATCCAACATTCGGTATATCTATTAATAAAGAAACGATGTATTAACCAAGCTAGAGGTTCAAAAAACTCCAGTCGTTTCGGCATTTTTACCATTAGCTGATGTGTAATATATGTACATGGAACTAACCGAGTCCATAAGCCAAATCTATTATCAGAGATTACATGACTAATTCTTAATTGTCCTATAATCTCTTGTAATTTTCGATGCTCTTTCCATATTCCAAATAAAATTCGAGGTAAATTTAACAAGAGTTTCCCTGCTAAAAATCTATCTCCAGAGTACTGCACAGAAAATGAGGGGAATTTAATAAAATCAAGTTCTGGAAATTCTTTTTTCAAGAACTGAAGAGAATAACCATCAGCCGCAACAACAATGTAATGTCCTTGTGAAATTAATTTCTCAATTATTGGAACACAGCGAGTAGCATGTCCTAATCCCCAGTTAAGTGGAGCAATTAAAATATGTTGCTGCCCCTCAATAATTGGCATAGTATCATTCTGTTGCATTTATATTATCTATTATTTACTACACAAGGAAATTTAAAACGTTTTGTTTCACCTTTACGAACATTAAACATTTCTACATAAAGAACATATAAACCAATATCTATCAAACTATTATCTTTAGAACCATCCCAAGAAAGAATCCCTTCAATTGATAGCAGTTGATTTTTATACAATGATTTTATCTTTTGCCCTCCTGCATCAAAGATAGTAATATTTACGATCCATCCATTTTCTTCTAATTGATAACGTAAAAATAACACGTCCTCAAAGCCATCATTATTAGGTGAAAAACTTTCATTTTCTAGCCAACACTCATTAGTCTTATTAAATTTACCCAATTCGCTATATTGTGAATTTTCATAACCTGGAGTAGCATAATATACATCTGAGGAAGCAGAATGCCAACTATTATTATTTTGTGTTGGCATAGACGGATGAATACGCTCTAAAGATACTCCTTTATTATTTTTCACTAAAGGATGGTGCCATGAATCACTATAAATTAACTCATCATAAATAATATCTTTTGTCGCATTACAAATAAGAAAAGTACTAGTTATATTATTGAGTGTTTGCCATGATTTCATACTTGAAAAGCAGCTTTTTTTAGGACAATGAAAATATATACTATCCTTGCTTGGGTTTTTACACAATGCTAAATAAGAATTAGATAGAACAAATGTATTATTCGAAACTGAAGCTCCTTTATTTATTGTACCGTCTTTTTTACGCGTAGTTAGTATCATACCAGACACATCCAGTATTTTATCAGACTTATTGTATATCTCTACAAATTCTTCATTATTTTCATTGCTATTAAAAAGGAGTTCGTTAATAATAATATCTCCTATCATAGGCTTCTCATATAGTATTGGATCTGATTCTCTTAAATCGTAAGATTCTGAAAAGCCATCGATTGTTTGAGAAAATGACACAACGTAAGTTAAAAGCGTAAAAAATAGTATTGTTCTTTTCATTCTGTTTTTCTTTTTTGAGTAAAATAGTCTAACTTTGTAAAAGTTTTATACATAAAACATCACACAAAGATACCATATAGTTTTTTATTTTAAATTCTAATTATTAAAAAATGAAAGTTGCAATTGTAGGAACAAGTGGAGCTGTAGGACAAGAATTCTTACGCGTGCTTGCAGAAAGAGATTTTCCAATGGATGAGTTAGTATTATTTGGCTCAAGTCGTAGTGCAGGAAATGTTTACGAATTTAAAGGTAAAAAATTAACAGTAAAAGAACTCGTTCATGGTGACGATTTTAAAGATATTGACATTGCTTTTACTTCTGCTGGCGCAGGAACCTCTAAAGAATTTGCTGAAGACATCACCAAATTTGGAGCTGTAATGATAGATAATTCAAGTGCCTTTAGAATGGTCGATGATATTCCATTAGTAGTGCCCGAAGTAAATGCCGCTGATGCTAAAATACGACCACAGGGGATTATAGCAAATCCTAATTGTACAACCATTCAAATGGTGGTAGCACTTCAAGCTATTGAAAATATTTCTCATATTAAACGTGTGCATGTGGCAACCTACCAGGCAGCTTCTGGCGCAGGTGCTGCTGCAATGGATGAACTTGAACAGCAATACAAAGAAATTGTTAATGGCGAGGAGCCTACTGTAGATAAGTTTGCTTATCAATTAGCTTACAATCTAATTCCTCAAGTAGATGTGTTTACTGAAAATGGCTATACTAAAGAGGAAATGAAAATGTATAACGAAACTCGTAAAATTATGCATTCAGACATAGAAGTTAGTTCAATGTGTGTCCGTGTTCCTGCTCTTCGTGCCCACTCAGAAGCCATCTGGGTAGAAACAGAGAACCCTGTTTCAGCCAATGATGCTACTGATGCTTTTTCTAAGGCAGAAGGGATAATACTACAAGACGATCTTGCTAAAAGAGAATATCCGATGCCCTTATTTGTTGCTGGAAAAGACCCTGTATATGTTGGTCGTGTTCGTAAGGATATTTCTAATCCAAACGGACTTACTTTTTGGTGTGTTGGGGACCAAATTAAAAAAGGGGCAGCTTTAAATGCAGTGCAAATTGCAGAATATTTAATAAAAGAAGGTGACATAAAATAAGACAAAAAACCTTTTATAATATACAATGGCGAACCCTTAAAAAGGGTTCGCCATTTCTTTTTAATTCAAATTAACATTTTATTTTCCAGTGGAAATTGTTTTAAGTGGAAAATAGTTCTATCTTTGCATTATAATTTATTCAAACAAAACAATTATGGAGTGTATTTGTGTAATTAAAGATATATATAAAGCAATAAATTCATTTGAAGAAAACTTTCAAAAAGAATTTAACTTATGTATTAATGAAGCACTCGTATTATGTTCGTTACGAAATAAAGTGTTATCTTCAAGCGAGATTGCAGAGCAAGCGGGATTAAAATTTTCGCATGCATCAAAAATAATTAAATCAATTGAAGAAAAAGGGCTTTTAATGCGAAATATTGGTCATAGCGACAAGCGTTATATGAACTTTGAATTAAGCTCTAATGGAAAAAAAATAATTGAAAAAATTGAAAACAATCCTTTAGATATTCCAGAGCTTCTTCAACCAATATTCAAATGTAAAAGTGATAATAATGAAAAAATGCCCATTTGGTAAAATATACTAATTATGAAAAAACTATTAATTACAAGCCTTGTATTATTAACGCTATTTTCAGCGTGCAAAAAAGAAAAAAAGAAAGAACAAAAAAAAGAAAAAATTAAAACCGAAAAAAAAATGAACACAATTCAATTAAACAAAGAACAGTTTCTTGAAAAAGTAAGCAACTTCGAAGCAAACCCAACCGAATGGAAATATTTAGGAGATAAACCATGTATTATCGATTTCTATGCTGACTGGTGTGGGCCATGTAAAGCAGTTGCTCCTGTTTTAGAAGATTTAGCCGCTGAATATGATGGAAAAATATATATTTACAAAGTAAATACTGACGAACAACAAGATTTAGCAGGTGCATTTGGAATTCAAAGTATCCCAACTATTTATTTCTGTCCAATGGAGGGTGATCCTCAAATGGCAATGGGTGCTCTTCCTAAAGCTACAATTAAACAAGCTATTACAGAAGTATTAAAAGTAGAATAATATAATACGGCTTCCCTTTAACTAAAAACAAGTATATGAAAGCTAAATTTCTAACTTTTCTAAAAAAGAATAAACTGGTGTTCTTAGGTATTGCAATTGGAATGATTGGAGGATATGCTTATTACTATTTTATTGGATGTGACACTAAGACCTGTCCAATTACAGCTAATCCTTACATAAGCTCTTTATATGGTGCAATAGTAGGCGGTTTAATCTTTGAATCAATCAACAGAAAAAAATAAAAATGAAATTCATATCCTTTTTTAAAGGATGGTCCTTCGAAAGGTATTTTCGACTTGGATTAGCCATTCTTATGGGCATTTATGCCATTAACACCAAAGAATATTCTATTTTAATTATAACGGCATGGCTAGGAGGCTTAGCCTTATTCAATATATCTTGTTGTGGAACCAGAGGATGCAGTACTGTTCCTTCTGAAACAAAAGAAAATAAAGAAAATGATATAAATATTAAATATGAGGAAATAAAAAATGGAAACAGCAAAATTTAATGACCTTCTAAATACTGATCAACCTGTAGTAATTGACTTTTTTACTGAATGGTGTGGCCCCTGTAAAGCAATGAAACCGGTATTAGAAAATCTAAAGTCTAGATTAGGAGATCGAGTGAAAATTATAAAAATTGACATCGACGAAAATCCAGAAATAGCAAGCCAGCTTGATATTCGAAGTGTACCTACTTTAATGATTTTCCAAAACGGAGAAAGAAAATGGAGAAAAATTGGAGTGAGCTCTGTTACAGAAATGGAAGCAGCAATCTCCGAATTATCTCCCAATTAAACTACACAATGAAAACAAAATTTAATGTTGAGAATATGCAATGTGCATCATGTGTATCAACTATTAATAAAAATTTGCTGAAAATAAATGGAGTATATGGTGTTGAAGCTAATGTTGCAGAACAAAGCATTCAAATAGACCATACAGAAGAAGTAAATATGGGAAAGATTAATGATCAACTAAATGAACTAGGCTACCCTCAGAAAAAAAATAAAGATCATTTTTCTGAAAAAGCAGAAGAATGGGATTCTCATCCTGTTCGTGTAGCCCAAGCTGAAATATTCTTTAAAAAAGTAGCAGAAATCATTCCTCTAAATGAAAAGGACAAACTAATGGACTTTGGATGTGGGACTGGTCTTGTTGGCTTGCATTTTCTACCATACGTTAAACAGTTAGTGATGGCTGATAATTCTCCTGCAATGCTATCTGTTTTACAAAAGAAAATTATTACCCAAAAACTCGATCCGTATAAAATTGAATTATTTCCACACGATATTAAAAAATTACCTTCTAATGAGCTCTCAGTCGTTGTCTCTTTAATGACATTTCATCATTTAGAAAATGTAAACACTATAGTTAAACAACTATATAACAAACTAAAACCAGGAGGGCACCTTGCTATTGGAGACTTAGCAAAAGAAGATGGTAGTTTTCACTCTAATACTGTTCCGCATAGAGGATTTGACCAACAAAAACTTTGTGAAGTCTTAAATAAAAATGGATTTCAACTAGTTCTTTGTGAAATTTTTAATAGGATAAAAAAAGAAACTCCTATTGGCGAAAAAGAATTTGAACAATTTATAATCATCGCTAAAAAATAAGATATGGCTATTAGCATAATTTCAAATCGTTGTCCTCAAAATCATCGATGTCCTTTACTTTTTGTTTGCCCTGCTGATGCAATTACTCAAAATGGTATTGAACTTCCTAAAATTGACAAATCCAAATGTACTGATTGTGGCAAATGTATACGCTTCTGTGCCATGGGTGCCGTACAAAACATATAAGTTAATTGATTATTTTTCACTTTTAATACCGCATTTATTTATTATAGGTGCGGTATTATTTTTGCTATTATCAAAGCATTATGAAGAAGAAACCATTAAGAAAAACTATAAAAGAATATCTTAAAGCAGTAAAAAAAGCAAACTGTGAAATTAAATTAGAAAATTCTAGCGGATTTAAGTCGGTAACGAAGGTACACAAGTCTAAAAAGACCTACAATAGAAAGGAGGGCAAGAAAATAAATTTCGAACCCTCCTTCTTGTTTGTGCAAAAAAATATTTTTGCACACCAACCCATATCCTACTTCTCTCCTAAATAAGAAGAAATTCCTTCTTGAGAAGCTGTTAAACCTTTATCTCCTTTATGCCAATTAGCTGGACAAACTTCTCCATTTTCTTCAAAAAACTGAAGTGCATCTATCATTCGTATAACTTCATCTACATTTCTTCCAAGTGGCATATCATTTACCACTTGATGACGTACAATTCCTTCTTTATCAATTAAAAATAGACCTCTGTATGCCATTGGATTTCCTTCAAAATCTAACTCTCCGTCTTCGTTTACAACAAATTCTCCAGCTAAAACATCATAATTTTTCGATATTGTAAGTGTATTATCAACTACTAGTGGATATTTAACGCCACTAATTCCACCTTCTTTTAAGGGAGTTTGTAACCACTTCCAATGAGAAAATTCAGAATCAACAGAAGCTCCAACTACAATTGTATCTCTGCTTTCAAACTCTTTTGCTTTTTCTTGAAATGCTAATAGTTCTGTTGGACATACAAAAGTAAAATCTGCAGGGTAAAAGAAAAACACAATATTTTTCTTCCCTACATAATCTCTCAATGAAAAATTTTCTACTATTTCGCCGCCATTAATCACGGCTTTTGTTTTAAATTCTGGTGCTTGTTTACCTACTAATACAGACATAATTATTATTGTTTATTTTGAGTATTCTTGTATTTAATTATGCAAATATATAATAAAGTATTTAATTACCCAAATAATTCCTTTAATATTTAATTTAATTCGTCTCTATTTGATAGTGAGATAATTTTTGTATTTTCACAGAAAATAACTCTACTTATGAAAAAAATACTCCTTCTAAGCGTTAGTTTTGCACTGTTAATAAACAGCTTTGCGCAAAAAAATCTAAACGAATTTATTAATGCGCCAAACCTATCTCGAGCTAATATTAGTATCCTAGTTAAAGAAATTGAGAGTGGCGAAATTATTATGGAACATCGTTCTGAGAAAGTGACAACACCTGCTTCTACTACTAAATTAGTGACTACTGCAACAGCATTAGAAATGCTCGGGCCTAATTATGCTTTCGAGACTAAACTTCAATATGATGGAAAAATAAGAGGGCATGTACTAGAAGGAAATATTTACATATTAGGAAGCGGAGACCCAACTTTAGGGTCTCGTTTTATGGGCGATAAGGAATTCTTAAAAAAATGGACTGATGCTGTAAAACAATTAGGAATCACTGTGATAAATGGGCGAATAGTTGCTGACCCTAGTCTTTATTCAAGCGAAGGCGTATCTCCAAAATGGCCATGGGAAGACTTAGGAAACTATTACGCAGCTGGAGCATACGGATTATCAATATACGATAATCAATATAATTTATCTTTCAAATCTGGGGCTGTCGGCAGTGTTCCTTTAATTAACAAAGTTACTCCTAGCATCCCAGAACTAAATTTCAAACTGGCCTTAAAAGCAGGAGCTAAAAACAAAGACTCTGCCTACATATATGGTGCTCCTTTCAATAATCAACGTTTTGTATACGGTTCTATTCCTGCAAATAAAGACGAATTTATAATTAAAGGAGATATCCCAAACCCACCTTTATACTTAGCTGATCTGTTCATGAAAAAATTAGAAGAGAAAGGCATTGAAATAAGACAAAACACAAAAGTGTTATTTAACCAGCAAGAAGAAAAAGAAGAAGAACGCACCGATTTCTTTATAGAAGTGTCTCCTAATTTAGACAGTATTCTTACCAATATTAATCAAAAAAGCAATAACCATTATGCAGAACATGTTTTTCGTCACTTATCTCTAGAAAATGAACAAGTGCTACAGGCAAATTCTACAGAAGCTTCAAGAGCAATCGTAAACTTTTGGGGCAATCAAGAAATTGAAACTTCTGGGCTAGTTATGTATGATGGCTGTGGTTTATCTCCTTCTAATGCCATTTCAGCAAAATTCTTTGTGGATTTATTAATATACGAAAAAACTATTAGCACACACGCTGATGCTTTTATTTCAACCCTAGCTGTAGCAGGAGAAAGTGGCACTCTAAAAAGATTTCTTAAAGGGACTAGATTAAAAGGAAAAGTTCAAGCAAAAAGTGGAAGCATCCGATCAGTACAATGTTTTGCAGGCTACTTAACTGATAAAAATGACAAACAATACGCTTTTGCCATTTTAGTTGACAACTATTCAGGCATAAGAAAAAAAGTTGTCAAGCAAATTGAAAATCTCTTGCTTTCAGTAGGAAAATAAAAAGATCGCATGGCAGAAATAATTTATCTAAAAGAGGTCGAATCAACAAACCATCACCTCTCTTATCTACTAAGAAAGAAGAGTTTGCCCGAAGGAAGTATTGTTCTTACTGACTTCCAGAGTGCTGGAAAAGGACAAGCAAACAACTCCTGGGAATCAGAAAAAGGTAAAAACCTCACTTTTAGTATTGTATTATACCCTTCAATAATTACAGCATCTAATCAATTTATTATTTCCCAAGTTATTTCTCTCGCAATAATTGATAGTCTAAAAGACAAAATTAAAAATACATCAATCAAATGGCCTAATGACATTTATGTTGAAGATAAAAAAATTGGAGGTATTTTAATTGAAAATATTATTGCTGGCAATAACATAGAATCATCAGTAATAGGAATTGGACTAAATGTAAACCAAACAATATTTCATAGCAATGCTCCAAACCCAATTTCATTAAAGCAATTAATTAATTCTGATTCTGATTTGAAGCTATTGTTAAAAGAAATAATTGGCAATATTTTTGTACGTTACAATGAAGTATTTGAAAAGCCTAAAAATATTATTTCAGAAAAATATTTCTCTTGTCTTTACATGAAAGATACAATCTGTAGATATAAGTCTAAAAAAGAGATTTTTAAGGCAAGAATCAAAGAAGTAAAGCCTTCTGGAGAATTAACTTTAGAAAAGATTGATGGGGGGACAGAAACTTATTGGTATAAAGAAGTAAAATTAATCATTGACTAATGGTGATAACTTTTTTGTTTTATTTCTAAATATCTTTTTGTGATTAGAATTTAAGATTTATATTTGCACAATCTTTTTTTACATGTTTTTTATGGTAAAATACTCTTTTATGCTAAATTTACATAAAATAACTAAAAAAATAGTATGTGTATGGGCGCTATAATAGCTGTTTTCGAAATAGGGACTGTAATCGCATCAATAGTTCCAACAGCACTATTTTTAGCTTTAATCATATATAAAACTAGTGGCACTGTTCCTAAAGTAGTTAGAACAAGCGTCCCTCTTAAAGTAGCAGGGGTATCAAAAATGACGACTAACAGTTCTTTTATTGAAGATGATGCTCATCTGTGGAAAGAATTTAGAAAAGTCAAAAACGAAAATTTAATATTCAAGAAAAAAGGTAGTGCTTTTAGTTATGCTCTGATTAAAATGATGCCTAAAGAAGCTCCTTGGGGACACGAAAAGAGTGCAGATAATACATCTTGGAGATATTTAATTGGAGATATCGTTCCTAATTTCAGAGATATACCGAAAGGGTTTGAGCCTGAAGAATTTAAAAACGGAACCTTTGTAATGGTTCAGCGTTCTTTCAAAAGAAAAGTCCCATGGGTTTCCGTAACTTTAAAAATTGAAAAATTTCTTTACGATAAATGGTTACCTAAATCAAAATACGAAATAGACCCTAGCTCACTTATTAAATCCGTTGAGCTTCACAATAAAAGAAAAAACAGTAAAAAAAGAACTATAATATTTTACGTTGCAGTAAGAAAGAAAGTTATAACTTAATTCAAGTTATACACACATTTCTTTTTTAAAACAATTAATTTATAACCTTAAATCTTATGAACATAAGCACTATAATTGTTGCCGTAGATGCTGGAACTATAGTAGCCGCGATTATACCTTCGGCATTATTTCTAGCTCTTATATTCTACAACACTTTGTGGAAAGGTGGAGGCTATACTATAAAGCCTGTTAGAACTAAGCTTGTGGCAAAAGTTGTAGGGATAGCAACTAATACAACTAATGACACATTTATAGAAGATGACTTGCTTTTGTGGAAAGAATTCAAAAGAATTAGAGATAAAAACTTAGTCTCTGACAAAAAAGAAAATCACAGTTTTGTCTCAGTTCAAATGAATAAAAATAAAGAGGCTAAAACATGGGAATACTTAATTGGAAGAATTGTTACTGATTTTACTGATATTCCAACAGGATTTAAGACAATTGAGATTGAACCTCAATCTTATTTATCCGTTCATTTAAATGTCAAAAATGAAGAGTCTTGGGGAGAAACTGTGACAAAATTAGAACACCACATTTTAACTAAATGGCTACCTGATTCAAGCTACGAATTAAAAACAGATTCTGCTGTTAAGTCTATTGTTTACCATGACAAAAGAGACAAAAAAAATACCCGTACAATAATATACTATTTGGCGGTTAAAGAAAAACCTAGACCAGATGAAACATACGCATAACATTAATTCTAATATTTTACAAAAAAGAAGCCTTATCTACAAAGATAAGGCTTCTTTTTTGTAGGCATAATAATTGAAAGAACTGTTATCATTTTAAATTATTCGTTTTAATGATTTGATGATTATATTTTATAAATTTGTATTATGAGATTTCGTCAAAAAATATTGCTACTAATATTTTTATCCTTTTTATTCTTAAATGGATACTCTCAACACTATGTTGATGAACAAGGACGAAGCTTATATGAATTACAAATCAACAGCACTCACGACACACTTATTTTAGCCAATCTTCACCCTTTGTATGTTTTTACGCCACTAAAATTTAAAAATAAGAGACAAGAACGATTCTATTGGAAAACAGTAAGAGATGTGAAAAAGACGCTTCCTTACGCACAGATTGTTGGGAAAACACTAGAAGAAGCAAATAACGACCTAATAAAATTACCTGATGATAAATCTCGTCGGGAATATCTGAAAAACCTTGAGAAACAAGTGAAAAAAAAATATGAAGGTGATTTAAGAGAGATGACCTTTAGCCAAGGAAAAATGCTCATTAAACTTATTAATAGAGAAACAAGCTATACCTCATACGATTTAATAAAAATATATCGAGGTGCTTTTGTTGCAAGTTTTTGGCAAGGCATTGCTCGTCTTTTTAGAACAGATCTAAAAATGCAGTACGATGCCAAAAATAAAGAAAAAATAATTGAACGAGTTATTTTACTTGTAGAGTCTGGTCAATTATAAGTTAGTCTAGGTTTCTCCCTAAAGCTCCTTTGTTCTTTCAATCCCTTTGAGTACATTTGTGGGCTTAATTCAAATCTTTTTATTATGGCTTTACAATGTGGAATCGTCGGCTTACCTAATGTTGGTAAATCGACCTTATTTAACTGCTTATCAAATGCAAAGGCACAAGCTGCCAATTTTCCTTTTTGCACTATAGAACCTAATGTTGGAGTAATAACTGTTCCAGACGAAAGACTAGAAAAACTCTCTGAGCTTATTAAACCACAACGTATTGTTCCCACTACTGTGGAAATAGTTGACATAGCAGGCTTAGTTAAAGGCGCTAGCAAAGGAGAAGGGCTTGGTAATAAATTCTTAGCTAATATTAGAGAAACAGATGCAATATTACATGTATTACGTTGTTTTGAGAATGAAAACATAACACACGTAGATGGGAGCATTAACCCTGTAAGAGACAAGGAAATTATTGATATTGAATTGCAATTTAAAGATCTTGAGACTGTAGAAAACCGCTTATCAAAAGTTCAAAAACAGGCACAAACTGGTGGGGATAAAATAGCAAAATTACAATACGACATATTAGTTCAATACAAAGAAGCTTTATTACAAGGAAAATCAGCTCGAACAGTAGAAATTGACAATAAAGAACAAGCTAAATTAGTAAAAGAATTTGGGTTGCTTACTAACAAACCTGTAATGTACATTTGCAATGTAGATGAAGCTGCTGCTGTAAAAGGAAATGCCTATGTAGATGCCGTTCGTGAAGCAGTTAAAGACGAAGATGCTGAAATTCTAATTGTAGCTGCAGCAACAGAAGCCGACATTGCTGAATTAGAAACCTTTGATGAAAGACAAATGTTTTTAGAAGAAGCAGGCTTAAAAGAATCAGGTGTTACTAGATTAATAAAAGCTGCTTATCGCCTTTTAAACCTTCAAACTTACTTAACGGCAGGTGTTCAAGAAGTCAGAGCCTGGACTTTCTTAGAAGGATACAAAGCCCCCCAATGTGCTGGGGTCATTCATACGGACTTTGAAAAAGGCTTTATTCGTGCAGAAGTAATAAAATACGATAACTTCATCAAGTATGGATCTGAAACAGCCTGTAAAGAGGCTGGAAAAATGGCTGTAGAAGGGAAAGAATATATTGTTCAAGATGGAGACATAATGCATTTTCGTTTTAATGTATAAACATGTGTCAACTTTTCATATATTTTTATACATTTGAATATTGAAAATATACTTATTTAACCATGGCACAGAAAAATAAATCAACTTTCTTTAGCTTTATTTTCAGCAAACTATTCCTCAAAAATTTAGGTATTGCCTTAGGTATTATTCTATTATCTGCACTTATTGCATTCTTTTCTTTAAATAGATATACGCAACACGGAGAGTCTATTGAAGTCCCTAATTTAAGGAATAAAAATATTAACGAAGCCATAACAATATTAAAATATACTGAGCTAAATTACGAAATAATCGACTCTGTATATTTATCTGGAAAACCTGCTGGCGCAATTATAGAGCAAATCCCTGCACCCAAAGAAAAAATCAAGAAATACAGAAAAATATATTTAACAATTAATAGTTATTCAAAACCATTAGTTACACTACCAGATGTGCGAGACTTATCCTACAGAAATGCTAGAGCAACTATTGAAGCCATAGGTCTTAAAATAGCAGCGGTACAATATGTACCCTGGGAATACAAAGACCTTGTAAAAAACATAAAACAAAATGGTGTTATTTTAGAACCAGGAGCTCGAATACCTCGAGAATCACTTGTTGTCCTTGTTGTTGGAAGAGGCCAATCAGGAGGTGAAGGGATATCATGTCCAAGCTTACGTGGATTAAGCCTCACAGAAGCGACACACATAGCTAACAGAGATTCTTTATATATTCGTTCCACAGTGTTTACAGATGAACCTATAAACGCAGCTGATTCAGCACTATTTATTGTTTACAAACAACGTCCAATTAAAGGTTCTCCTATATTCTTTGGTGCTTCCATAAATATTTGGCTCACAAAAGATAAGTCAATGCTTTCCTCAACAGAAGAAGAATTTATCCGTCAAAAAGAAGACTCGATAAAAAACACACAAGAACACTCAGACATAGAGGATTTCTTTTAATGCATAATATGAATAACGATTTAGAAGAACAAGACATAGATAGTTTAGACCCTAAAGAGCTATTTGAACACCACCGTTTTATTGTAGATAAAGGTCAAACTATTACTAGAATTGACAAATATCTAGTTAATACAATGCCTGATATTTCTCGAAACCGAATTCAAGATGCAGCAGCAGCTGATTCAATTCTTGTTAATGATAAGCCTGTAAAATCTAACTATCGTATCAAGCCCAACGATATAATTTCTATTCAACTAGCATATCCCCCAACTGAATTTGAAATTATTCCCCAAGACATCCCTATCAACATTGTTTATGAAGACGAAGATATTATTCTTATAAATAAGACTCCAGGAATAGTAGTTCACCCTGGATTTGGGAACTTTGAAGGGACACTATTAAATGCAATAGCATGGCACCTAAAAGACCATAAAGATTTTGATATAAACAACCCAAATATTGGTCTTGTTCACAGAATTGACAAAGATACTTCAGGACTCCTGTTAATTGCTAAAAATGAAGATGCCAAAGCAAAACTATCTAAACAGTTTTTTGACAAGACTACCCATAGAAGATATGTTGCATTAGTATGGGGAAGCGTAGAAAGAGATGAAGGAACTATTATTGGTAATATAGCACGCAACCCTAAAGATCGTATGCAAATGGGTGTATTTCCTTCTGATAGCGGAATTGGAAAACATGCTGTAACTCACTATAAAATATTAGAACGATTAGGTTATGTGTCTCTTGTAGAATGCCAACTTGAAACTGGTCGAACGCATCAAATACGAGCTCATATGAAGCACATTGGGCATACCTTATTTAACGACGCTAGATATGGCGGAAATGATGTTTTACGTGGAACTACCTTTACTAAGTATAAACAGTATGTACATAATTGCTTTGCTTTATGTCCAAGACAAGCTTTACACGCTAAAGAGCTAGGGTTTATTCATCCACGTACAGGTAAAGAAATGAAATTTGATTCTCCAATTCCTGCTGATATACAAGCATTAATTGACAAATGGAGAGGGTATGTCTCCAATAGAAATATTGAATAAAAAATTATGAAAAAAAACATTGCCATAGTAGCTGGTGGAGACCAATCAGAAATAGTAGTTTCACTTAAAAGTGCACAAGGTCTGTTATCTTTTATTGATTCCGAAAAATACAACCTATACATAGCCGTAATTGAAAAAAATAACTGGCGCATTCAACTATTCGATGGTCAAGAACTCCCTATTGACAAAAATGACTTTAGCTTTGAGTTATGTGGCAACAAAGTGACTTTTGATTGTGCTTATATCACTATTCATGGCATTCCTGGTGAAGATGGAAAACTACAAGGGTATTTTGAAATGATTGGGATGCCCTATAGCTGTAGCGACGTGTTAGCAGCTGCCCTTACATTTAATAAATTTAGCTGCAATAATTATTTAAAAGGCTTTGGTATTAAAGTCGCTGACTCAATAATGCTACGCAAAGGACAAAAATTAGAAGCTGATGAAGTAATTGAAAAACTTGGACTTCCTTGTTTTATTAAACCAAATATTGGTGGATCAAGTTTTGGGGTTACTAAAGTAAAAAATGCAGCTGAAATAGCTCCTGCTATTAAAAATGCCTTCTCTGAAGGAGATCAAGTAATAGTTGAAAGCTTTATGCAAGGCACCGAAATTACTTGTGGCATATATAAAACTGATATAAAAGAAGTAGTATTACCAATTACTGAAGTTGTGAGTCAAAATGACTTCTTCGACTTTAATGCAAAATACAATGGACAAGTTGAAGAAATAACTCCAGCTCGAATATCAGAAGATTTAACTAACCGCGTCCAAAAGCTCACCTCAGCAGCTTATGATATTCTTGGATGTAAAGGAATTGTACGTATTGACTACATCATTACTGAAGGTGATGTAATTAATCTTTTAGAAGTAAATACTACTCCAGGCATGACAACAACCAGTTTTATTCCTCAACAAATAAAAGCAGCTGGATTAAATATTAAAAATGTTATGACTGATATTATTGAGTATTCAATTGCCCAGAAATAATAATTAGTATATAATTCTTTTCTAAAAATATTTCTAAAAAAGAAATTTCCTATGCGATTTTTTTTGAAAATATTTCAAAAAAGAAAACCCAATCTGAAATTATAATATTGCGAATGCCCAAAAAATATCCTGTTGATAAGTTTTTTCGCAATAAGTATTATTTTTTGTAATTTAGCATAGCGAAAAAGTGCACACTTTATGCATACAACAGAACACATACAAGGTATTGTTGAACAGGTACTTAAAGAGGAGAAGTGGGATATAAATCCTCATGGGTTATACGATCCTATTGCCTATGTTTTAGGACTAGGTGGTAAAAGAATTCGACCAGTACTATTACTAATGTCAACAAATTTATTCACTGAAGATATTGAAGAGGGGATTAATCCGTCAATAGGAATTGAAGTTTTTCATAACTTCACATTATTACATGATGATATCATGGATAAAGCTCCTGTTCGAAGAAAAAAACCTACTGTACATATTAAATGGAATGAAAATACTGCAATACTCTCTGGAGACGCAATGCTAATTAAAGCATACCAATATATGTCAGACTTGCCAGAAAAGAAATTAGCAAAATGTCTAGAGGTATTCTCACAAACAGCCCTAGAGGTATGCGAAGGTCAACAGTACGATATGGATTTCGAAAAACGTGACAATGTAAATGCTGACGAATATCTTGAAATGATTCGTTTAAAAACAGCTGTTTTGCTTGCTGGAAGCTTACAAATTGGGGCCATAATAGGAGGTGCAAAGGAGAAAGATGCTAAACTATTGTATAATTTTGGCATCAATATCGGTCTTGCCTTTCAATTAAAAGATGATTTATTAGATGTTTACGGAGATCCCGAAAATTTTGGAAAACAAGTAGGAGGAGATATCCTCAACAATAAAAAAACTTACTTACTTATAAATGCACTTAACAATGCTAGTGACAAAAAGAAAAAAAACTTAAAAGAATGGATTTCAAAAAAACAATTTAAGGCTTCTGAGAAAATTGAAGCGATTACGAACATCTACAATGAAACAGGAGTTAAAAACTTATGCGAAAAAAAAATGAATGATTATTTTAATACCGCTATAAGTTGTTTAAATAAAGTATCAGTAGAGCCCAATAGAAAAATAATACTCAACGATATAGCCAACCAACTAATGAATAGAGAAGTGTAAACTCTGTGAATTAACAAGCCTATGCCATATAGAAGACTACCCAATACCGACCAAGCCAGATTACGCACGTTAAAACAAGCTATTTCTGAACATAGCAGACAGACTAACGTAAATGACCTAACTATCTCTTATAAACTAATAAATGATGCTAAGATATATCTCAATAATTTTGAGAAAACATTAGCTCAATATCACCAAGCACTAGGGAATCAAGTTGCTGCCAATAAAAACTACCAGCATGTTGTTAAAAATGCTCGATTATACATTTCTCATTTTATTCAGGTTCTCAATTTGTCCATTACAAGAAATGAAATAAAAAAAGAGAATAAGTCTTGTTACAAATTAGAAGTAGATAATTTTGCTGTTCCTGATTTAAGCACTGAGAATGCTCTTATAGAGTGGGGACAAAACCTTATTGATGGTGAATCTGATCGTATGTCAAAGGGAGGTACTCCTATGTTTAACCCAACAATTGCTAAGGTAAAAGTACATTACGATATATTTAGAGAATATAAAACTAGCCAGAAAGTATTCCAACAAAATACAGCCAGATACCTAGATATTGTAGCTAATATGCGGAAAGAGGGTGATTCAATTATTCAAGATATTTGGAACGAGGTTGAAGCTAAATATCAAGACCTTCCTCCTTACAGGCGATTAAAACATTGTCAAGACTATGGAATTATCTACTATTACAGAAGAGGAGAAGAAAAACTTTCGCCAGCGAGTGATATAGATACTATTTCAGTCACAGCTAATTCATATTAACCTTCATTGCTATATGATTATGTCAAAATTAAGAACTTGTATTTTTATTTGTTGTGCTTTCAGCTGCTTTTTTTTATTTTCTTGCTCAAGTACGAGTTCATTAGCTGTGAATGACTCCTCCTATAAATATTCTTATAGCCCTAATCCTATTATTGACTCCTTACTCACCTATTCTTTCAAACAAATGGGCAAGCCTTATAAAAGGGCTGCAAACGGACCTAATGCCTTTGATTGTTCTGGCTTTACTTCTTTTGTATTTAATAAATTTGGATATGATCTTTTGCGAACCTCTAGTGGACAATCTAAAAATGGTAAAAAAGTATCAAAGAAGAACTTAAAACCAGGAGACTTAGTTTTCTTTAAAGGCAGAAATTCCCATTCATCACGTATTGGACATGTTGGAATAGTAGTCTCGATTGACGAAAAAAACAGCTTTTCTTTTATACATGCAGCAGTAAGCACAGGAATCTCTCACGATAAAAGCAATGCTCCCTATTATGCAAAAAGGTATCTTACTGCTTGCAGAGTAATAGACTCAGACCTTAAGGCAAAAAAAGAAGAAAAAAATAGTTCAAGAAAAAAGGACTCTCATATAGTAAAAAAAGGAGATACGTTATATAATATCTCCAAAAGATATGACTGCACCGTAGATGAGCTAAAACAAAAAAATGGCTTAAAATCTAACAGTCTAAAAATTGGACAAGAACTACAACTAAAATAACTCTAACTAAAAGTCCTCTACATCTTCTCCATTCATATCATTTTGCTTTTTCTCTTTCTTTTTCTCTCCATTACCAAAGTTATATGTAATTGTAAAAGTAGCCTGTGGTCCTACAAAAGAGAATTCTTCGTATTGAGAGAAATCAATATCTGCCGTTTCAGTAATTCGTTTTCTAGTATTAAAAACATCTCTTACTGATAAGCTCGCATTAACAGTTTTATCAAAGAATGATTTTCTTATACCTAGATCCAACCTATACCTAGCTAAGGATGTCCCTTGCACAACCGCTTTAGGAGAAGAGTAGCGACCTGTAATTTGAGCAGAAAATGTTTTTGATAATAAAAAATTACTAATAATTCGGGCTTTCCATGAAAAACTTTCATTCCCTTCAACTAATACCGTTTGAGTAGAAGAAATATCAAAAGAACTTGGTTGTAGATAGTAATAAAAAAAATCTAGGGTGGTTGTTAAATTTAAAAATTTAGCAATACTATTTTTCGAGATTAACTCCAATCCTGAAGATTCAGATTGCGTAACATTCATATAAGTAGTATTTAAGACACCATTGTCCTCAAATCTTATTCTCTCAATCTCATTATCTGTAAATCTATAATACAGAGAAGAAGAAAGCATGTGCTGATCATTTTTCCCATAAGTCTTCAAATAATTTAGCTCATAAGCAGAAGTAAACTCTGGCTTCAAATAAGGGTTTCCATAGCTAATATTAGTAGAGTCTGAATAATCATGAAAAGAATTTAATCGTCTTCCTCTAGGTCTATCAATTCGTCTTGTATAGTTCAGCTGAATTTCATCTTTCTTAGTTATATTATACGCTAAAAAAGCCGATGGATAAAGTTGATAATCTTCTTTCTCAAGAAAATCGATATCTGACGATGATTTTGTTTCAGTTGAAATAAGCGTATATTCTCCTCGTAAACCTCCCATTAATCTTAATTCGTTAATCTTAGAACCATAGCTTGCATAATAAGCGTAAATCTGTTCTCCATAACTAAAACTATTAAATAAAGTTGGCACATCAACATATGTTTCTCCAATCTTATTTGCCCCATCAGAATAGCTATATCTTAAGCGTTTCTTTAAATCTACTCCGGTTTCGAACTTGCTATTTTCTGAAAAATTCTTTGTCAGATCCGATTTAAATTGCCAACTATTATTACTGGCATCTAGATTTTGAACTTGGTCTAAAGCTGTTCCTAGTCCTTCTTGAATTGTTTGCAAATAATTAGCATCTCTCCCTATTTCAAAAAAAGAATACGAAAGGCTTGTTAATAGTTGAGATCCTTTTTTATCTATCGACCAAGAATGATCTAAAGTTGCATTCCCAGAATTTCGATACCCTGTTTCATAAATATCTCTACTATATTTTGATTCTATTGCATTTAAAGAGTCTCGAATGTCATAAGAAACAAGTTCTTCATTAATACCTATCCCTAGCAGGCCAAAACCAGCAATTCCAATGCTATGCTTGTCATTCATATGATAATTAAATCCAAAACGACCATTTACTCCTTGCCTAATATGCGTATAGTATTTATCTTGAAAAACAGCAGAGACAGTATCTGCTCCAGAAAAATAATATCTATCTGTAACCCCTTCATGTATATGCGACCAATTTCTAAATCCTATATTCAGATACGCATCTACTTTTCCTTTATTGAAATTAAAATTAAGTCCTGCCGTTTCACCAACATTGCTCTCTGATGGCAGAATAATTCCCGCTGTTGCATTTCCAAAATAACCAGCTTTTCTGTCTTTCTTTAGTACTAAATTTATAATCCCTGCTGTCCCTTCAGGGCTATATTTTGCCGATGGATTGGTGATTATTTCAACCGACTGGATACTCCCTGCTGGCATTTGTTCTAATATCTGAGCTCTATTATCTTCTGTTAAACCAGAAGGTTTCCCATTAATCCAAACTTCCACATTAGTACTGCTTCGAAGAGATATATTTCCCTCAGGATCGACCTCCACCGAGGGCACATTTTCTAACACCTCCGAAACACTACCTCCTGCTGAAGAGATATTTTGATCAACAGAAAATACCTTTTTATCAACCTCAAATTTCATTTGAGATTCCTGTGCAATAATTTCAATATCGTCTAATAGTTCAGCATCCTCTTGTAAATAAATTGGACCCAAGTTTATAGCCTTATTTTTACCGCTAATATTCAAGGTTTTTACGTCTGACTCATACCCAACAAAAGATGTTGTGAGTGTATAAACTCCTATCTCAACACCCTCTAATATGAAAACCCCCTTACCATCAGACATCCCTCCCTTTACTAACGAATCTCCTACGGATAACATTACGCCTACAAAGGGCATTGTTTTCTTAGTCGCTCTGTCAAAAACATGCGCTTGTATACTTACTTTTTGTGAAAAAACTAGCACAAAAAGCGAAATAAAAATACTTGTGAAAAATATTCGTTTCATATATAAATGTAGGCTTGTAAATTGAAGATTTATTTATGCCAATATTTTATTGACATAAATATAGACTCACTTTTTCCGAAAAGGTTTAATTCAAAAATAAAAGCGTTGCTCAATAAAGAACAACGCTCACACTATTTTGTTTCCTTCTACTATTTGCTATTTATTAAAGCCTCAACAGCCAAATGATATGATTGTAGACCGAAACCACAAATTACCCCTTTACAAACAGGAGACAAATAAGAATGATGACGGAATTCTTCACGAGCAAACACATTAGATATATGCACTTCTATCACTGGTGTTGTGACGCCTTTTATAGCGTCAGCTATCCCCACTGAAGTATGCGTATATGCTCCTGCATTTAACACAATACCATCTGCTTTAAATCCTTCGGCATGTAACTTGTCTATAATCTCTCCTTCGTGATTCGACTGAAAATACGAAATATCATGTGAAGAGAATTTTCCTTGGAGTTCTTTTAAATAACTTTCGAAATCTTTTTCTCCGTAAATAGATGTTTCACGAGTCCCTAACAGATTGAGATTTGGCCCGTTAATGATTACAATATTCATATTGTTACAGTTTTTGTTTTTACAAAATTAGTTTTTTTTCTTTACTTTTGATAAAAAATATTCAAGACATGAGAAATTCAGCGATAATAATACTACTATTCATTTGTACCTCTTCATTTTCTCAACTAAAAAAGGGAGCTCCTCTTCCAATAATAGATAAAACTTCAGAAGTGAATTATGGCTTTAGAAAAAGTTCAAATAGAAAAATAGATATTATTGTGGTGCACTCTACTTATGCCGTTAATAAAGATTCATTTGAAATAGACGCAGTACTTGAACAGTTCAAACAGTATAAGGTTTGCTCCCATTATATTATTGGGAGAAGTGGAGAGATATACCTAACCGTAAACGAAAAAAATGTAGCTTACCATGCAGGAAAAAGTATTTTGCCTGGCACCAGTAGAAAAAACCTAAATACTAATTCTATTGGAATAGAGCTAATCAACAGTAAAAAAACAGCTCCTACAGATGCACAGTATGAATCTCTTTTATATTTAATTCAAGACATTAAGAAGCGTAACCCTATTCAACACATTGTTCGTCATAGCGACATTGCTCCTGGCAGAAAAACGGATCCCTGGTTGTTTAATTGGGTCGTTTTTATGAAGATGTTGGGGGAGTAACAAAAAAGGATGTCTTAATTAGACATCCTTCAAAATTTTATTCTAAATAAAAAGTATCTGACCCGATTAAGGCCCCATCAGTAAATACTTCTATTCTATATTCTCCTTCTAAAAGAGTTTCTTTAACTCTGTAGTAAACTATTTCTTTTGTTTTTTCGCCCTTATAAACAATAAGTCTTTTTATAGAGAATGGTATTTTCTTATTCTCATATTTAAATACATATGATCTACTCTTAGTAAGGACATCGTTATTTGGTTTTACAATTCTTACATAGAGTGATTTTTCGCCTACTTCAGCTGTTACATTCTTCTGGATATTGAATCCTATTGCTATTGTTTGAATTTTTTTAATATTGCTGGTTTTTTTATCTCTTTTATTAAATGTTTCTATAATAAAATTATCAGCTTGCAACATAGAAGCACGCGTCACTACTTCTGTTAATTGTTCTTTCTCTTTGGTAAGTTGGTTGTTTGAGGCTGTAACTTTATTAATCTTAACCTTTACTACCCTATTCTCATTATAAAGCTTTGTATTCAATTTATTTAACGAATCTACTTGTCGAATATAATTCATCAACACTTTACGTACTGTACTTAATTCTCCTTTCAATTCAGAAATCTTCTTACTGTTTGTAGATTTTACCGTACGAAGTTCGTCTAGTAATTGTTGGATTTTTTGCTTTTGGGTTTCCAACATCCTTGTTAAAGAATCATTCCCAATATTCATATCATAACCATCTACTTCAATGGCTAAGGCTTGTAATTCACGTTCAGTTTGTTCCTTTTCATAGACCAGCGTTTCTTCCACGCCTTTTAAGTCAGCTTCTTTTTGCTTAATCTCTAAATTTGATTTATAAAGCTGTAAGCCTAGCATTCCAATAGCTACTACTGCAACTATTACTAAAACGGTTAATAATACGGATTTCTTCGACATAAGGTAATTTTCTGAACGATAGACTACAAAGATAATTTTTTGCTCAAAAACCGAGCTTTATCCAGCTCGGTTTTTATGTTATTTTTTTTTAAATTTTCTTCTTTTTGGCTTATCAGACTTTTCATCTTCTTCGATAAGCTTCTGGCAATCCTCAAAAGTTAATAAGGTAGGATCTTGAGTTTTTGGAATTTTATAATTTTTCTTCTTAAAAGATATATACGGTCCATATCTACCATTTAGCACCTTCATATCAGGTTCTTCATCGAAAATTTTAATCTGCTTTTTAGCATCGTCATCACGTTTCTTAAGAATCAAGGCAATAGCAGTTTCAGTTGAAACTTCCATAGGGTCTTCCTCTTTTGGTAAGGACACGAACTTATTGTCATGCTTTACGTATGGTCCAAATCTACCAATAGCAACAGTCACTTCCTTCTCTTCAAATTCACCTAAGGAACGAGGTAGTTTAAATAACTCTAATACTTCTTCTAGAGTAATCGTTTCCATGCTTTGGTTCTTTAACAAAGAAGCAAACAATGGTTTTTCTTCTTCATCTGCTATACCAATTTGTGCAACTGGACCATAACGACCAATTTTCACTGCCACCTGACGACTTGTTTTAGGGTCAGTACCCAATACACGTTCTCCAACTCTTTTCTCCGATTTTTCCATTGATGTTTCCACTACCGGATGAAAATCTTTATAAAAAGTATCTATTGTTTTGGTCCATTGAACATCTCCATCAGCAATATGGTCAAATTCTTTTTCCACTTTCGCTGTAAAGTTGTAGTCCATGATATTAGGGAAAGAGTCACTCAAGTAATCTGTAACAACAAGACCTATATCTGTCGGAAATAATTTTGATTTTTCTGACCCAAAATTTTCTTCTTTGGTTTCTTCCTTAATTGTTCCATTAACTAAAGTAATTGTCGTGTAAGAACGAGGTATTCCTTCACGATCTCCTTTTTCAACATAGCCTCTATTTTGTACTGTTGAAATAGTTGGTGCATATGTAGATGGACGACCAATTCCTAACTCTTCTAACTTACGAACTAAGCTTGCTTCTGCATAACGAGCAGGTTTTTGAGTAAAACGCTCTTGTGCTAAGACATGTTGCATCTCTAATTGCTCATTCTCTTTTAACGGAGGAAGCATACCACTATCTTCTTGTTCGTTGTCATCATCAGTTGATTCTAAATAAACTTTCAGAAAACCATCAAACTTAATAACTTCACCACTAGCAACAAACTTTTCTTCTGCTGTTGAAACACCAATAGTTGCAGTTGTTTTTTCTAATTGAGCATCTGCCATTTGAGAGGCAATTGTTCTTTTCCAAATTAGCTCATATAAACGCTTCTCTTGAGCAGAACCAGCAACTTCATGCTGATTCATATACGATGGACGTATAGCCTCGTGCGCCTCTTGTGCCCCTTTGCTTTTGTTTTGAAACTTACGCACCTTCACATACTCTTCACCTGCCATACTCGTAATTTCTGCGGTAGCAGTATTAACTGCTAAACCAGATAAATTAACAGAATCGGTACGCATATACGTAATAAATCCGGCCTCGTATAATTTTTGAGCAACTACCATTGTTTGAGTAACAGAGTAGCCTAATTTACGCGATGCTTCTTGTTGCAAAGTGGATGTAGTAAAAGGAGCAGCTGGTGATTTTTTTGCTGGCTTAGTAACAATTTTCTCTATGGTAAAATCCGCAGCTTTACATTTCGCTATAAATTTTGCAGCTTCTTCTTTTGTTTTAAAACGATTTTGCAATTCAGATTTTAACTCTACAGGCTTGCCTTTTTTATCTTTTACAATAAATACAGCAGTAACACGGTAAGATGCCTCAGATTCAAATTTTTGAATTTCACGTTCTCTCTCTACAATTAATTTTACGGCTACAGATTGTACTCGTCCTGCAGAAAGAGATGGTTTAATTTTTCTCCATAGTACTGGTGAAAGTTCAAAACCTACAATACGATCCAACACACGACGTGCTTGTTGTGCATCAACTAAGTTAACATCTATTTCGCGTGGTTGCTCTATTGCTTTAAGAATAGCATCTTTAGTTATCTCGTGGAATACAATACGTTTTGTTTTCTCTTTAGTTAAACCCAAGACTTCATATAAGTGCCAAGATATTGCTTCTCCTTCACGGTCCTCATCAGATGCTAACCAAACCATTTCTGCTTTCTTAGCTTCTTTCTTTAACTCAGCAACTACTTTTGTTTTATCTTTTGGGACCTCATATTGAGGTTCGTAATTATTGTCAAAATCTATCCCAAAACCTTTATGGCTTAAATCACGAATATGTCCGAAACTAGAAAGTACATGAAAATCTTTTCCTAAGAATTTCTCAATCGTTTTTGCTTTCGCAGGGGACTCAACAATGACAAGATTTTTCGACATAATCAGCGGTTTAGGTTTGAAAAGGGCAATAAAATTGGGTGCAAAATAACAAAAACAAGAGGCTTACTTCCAAATTTTTACGGGCTTATTTTTTATTTACACATTAATATATAGAGAAAAGGCATAAAAAAACACCCTCTTAACTCAAGTAAAAAGCCCCACCCATAAGGATGAAGCTTTCAATTTTATTCGATTCAATTTCTGATTTGTTAATTAATCAGGGAATTTCCACTTCCCTATAACATGTAGCTACTTCAATCATAAGATATCCATGAGAACTACTGAAAGGTACCCAGACAGTATTACTTCCTTCTAACCAATGATCACTAACGGGTCCTACATTTTTACACACTCTTTCTCCAGGAAGAATTGAGTCATTATGAAAGTTTGACCCCCACGACTCACTATTGTAATAAATTGTAGAGTTTCCTGTATTTATTATACATATTTCTGCATCTTCACAATCAATATTATTACCACACCCAACAAAAGCTATTGTGATTAACAGCGCAACAAATATTTTTTTCATATGTCTCTTTGTTTTTTAATAAAAAAATGTAGAAAAAAGCTCCACCCAAATTAGGTGAAGCTCTCTATTTTTATATTTATCAAGGTCCTAGTTAATCAAACATTTTCCAGTCATATCTTCTGGTTGTTCAATTCCCATAATCTTACATAACGATGGAGCGACATCAGCCAACACACCATCTGCTAATTTTGCCTCCTTATTTTCACTTACGTATAAAAATGGAACCGGGTTTAATGAGTGTGCTGTGTTAGCAGAGGTATCAGCATTTACCGCATTATCCGCATTTCCATGATCCGCAATCATAATAACCTCATAATCGTTTGCTTTTGCAGCTTCAATCGTTTCTTTTAAACAAGCATCAACGGCGACAACTGCTTTTTCGATAGCCTCGTATATACCCGTATGACCTACCATATCTCCATTGGCATAATTCACTACTATAAAGTCAAACTTTTGTTTGTTAATCTCAGCAACCAAAGCATCTTTTACTTCGTAAGCACTCATTTCTGGTTGTAAATCGTACGTAGCTACTTTTGGCGAAGGAATCAATATACGCTCTTCTCCATCAAATGCTGCCTCGCGACCACCATTAAAAAAGAAAGTAACATGAGCATACTTTTCTGTTTCAGCAATATGTAATTGTGTTTTTCCTTGACTAGCTAAATGTTCTCCCAAAGTATTTGGCACATTTGCTTTATCAAATATAATATTCACACCTTTGTAATTAGGGTCGTACGGAGTCATGCTGTAATACTGTAAGTTAGGAACGGTTTGCATTCCTTCTTGAGGCATATCTTCTTGAGAAAGCACTACTGTTAATTCTTTCGCCCGGTCGTTGCGGTAGTTGAAAAACAATACTACATCGCCTTCTTCTATTTTACCTACTGGATTTCCATCTGCATCAACTTGTACAATTGGTTTAATAAATTCATCGGTAACGCCAGCAGCATATGATGCTTCTACAGCAGCAACTGTATCTGTTACAGCCTCTCCTTTGCCATTTACCATTACATCATAAGCTTCCTTAACACGGTCCCAACGTTTGTCTCTATCCATCGCAAAATAACGGCCAATAATAGATGCTATTTTTCCTCCCGTTTTAGCTAAGTGTTTTTCTAATTGTTCGATAAAGCCTTTACCACTTTTAGGATCCGTATCTCTACCATCCATAAAACAATGTACAAATGATTTATCAATTCCGTATTCTTTCGAAATTTCTGTCAGCTTAAAAAGATGTTCTAACGAACTATGCACACCACCATCAGAGACTAACCCTAAAAAGTGTATACTCTTATTGTTCTCTTTTGCGTAACTATATGCTTTTACAATTTCAGGATTTTCTAAAATGCTATTATCACGACAAGCTAAATTAATTTTTACTAAATCTTGGTATACAATTCTTCCTGCGCCAATATTTAGGTGACCCACTTCAGAATTTCCCATCTGCCCTTCAGGCAAACCTACATCTTCTCCAGAAGCTTGTAATTGGGAGTGTGGATAGTTTTCTAGTAAATAATCCCAGTAAGGAGTTTCTGTAGATGAAATAACATCTGATTTAGATTTATTCCCTAAACCCCATCCATCACAGATAATTAAAATAGCTTTTTTGCTCATGATATATTTTGTTTAAATTATTTTGTTTTTGCGCATGCAAAGGTAATGAAATGCATAGGATTTTGCAATGTCATAACATAACGAATATTGAAGCAGAGTTGTTCTGAGAAAATAAATAGAACGCTTATTTGTTTCGGCCCACTACATAATCCATAGTGTAAATCAAGGAGTCAACAATTTCTTTGTTGTTAAAATCGGACAATAAGTTGATAGCCTTTTGGCGATACTCTTCCATACGATACTCTGCATATTCAATTCCACCTTTTTTATAAGCAAGATTTATAAAGAATTCAATAGCATTAGCATCCAATTCAGCTTGTATTAGTAATTCATCAGCCTGAGCTTTTTCTTCAGTTGTTGCATTATTGTACGCATAAATTAATGGAAGTGTAATTTTCTTTTCACGAATATCATTGGCGGTAGGTTTACCAATTTCTGTATTGTCTGTATAATCAAAAATATCATCTTTTATCTGGAAACAAATACCTAAGTACTCCCCAAATAAGCGTAAATTTTCTATCTGTCTATCTGTTGCTAAATGAGAAGAAACAGCTCCTGTATACATACAGTTGGCAAATAAGATGGCCGTTTTCTTTTCAATAATTTTAAAATACTTGTCTTCATCAAAAGAAGGCTTATTAAAATTCTCCAACTGAAGTAATTCGCCATCAGCTAATGATTTACCCACGCTTGTTAAAGCATCAATAATTCGATGATCATCAAATTTTGCCGCATAAGAAAACACTTGTGATAGTAAAAAATCTCCTGCAAGAACAGCTACTTTATTATTAAACGCACTATTTACAGAAGGTGCTCCTCTACGTTGATAAGTTTCATCAATTACATCATCATGAATTAAACTTGACCCATGTAAGAGTTCTATTGTTATGGCTGAGAAATAGGTAGCATGATTTACAATACCACAAAGTTTAGCCGAAAGCAAGGTTAAAATGGGCCGAATTTGTTTTCCTCTGGTTGCCATTACGTGTTCAAAAACTGTTTTTAGCAATTTATTGTCCGTTTGAAATGAGGCAGCATAAAGTTCTTCGAATTTAGAGAATTCGGTTGAAATTGGTTGCTTTATAACTTGAGGGTTAATCATTAAAAATTGTTCTTGCATTAAAAATATATAACGGCTATCAATTCCTTTTGAAAAGCAGGAAATTTTAATACTTTTACGTAACAAATATAACTGATTATTTTGACATTACAATCTCATTCCTATAGGTCTTGTAGCTTTGCTTAGGTTAAATAATCACAACTTAAAAGAGAAGCTTTGACTTCTACACCTTCAAAATTCTATGAAAAAATTATTCTTGCTCGATGCTTATGCGCTTATTTATAGAGCTTATTATGCCTTTATCAAAAATCCTCGTATCAATTCCAAAGGATTAAACACTTCTGCCATTTTTGGCTTTGTTAATACTTTAGAAGATGTGTTAAAACGAGAAAATCCTACTCATATTGCAGTTGTTTTTGATCCATCCGGACCTACTTTTCGTCATGAGTTATACAAAGAATACAAGGCGAACAGAGAAGAGACTCCAGAAGATATTCGCAAAGCGGTACCTATTATTAAAGAAATAATTGAAGCCTACAATATCCCCGTTATTCAAGTGCCTAGATACGAAGCCGATGATGTAATTGGAACGCTAGCTACGAAAGCATCAAAAATGGACTTTGATGTTTTTATGATGACGCCCGATAAGGACTATGCTCAATTAGTAAACGAACATTGTTTTATCTACAAACCAAAATTTGGTGGAAACGATTACGATGTGTTAGGTGTTGAGGAGGTAAAGAAAAAATTCGATTTAAACGACCCTTTACAAGTAATTGATTACTTAGGGTTAGTAGGCGATTCTGCCGATAATATTCCAGGTTGCCCTGGTGTTGGTCCTGTTTCTGCTACCAAGTTATTGAAAGAATTTGGCAGCATAGAGAACTTACTTGTAAACACTGATAAATTAAAAGGGGCCCTCAAAGATAAAATTGAAAACAACAAAGAAAAGATAGAATCTTCTCGCTTTTTAGCGACTATAGAACTAGAAGTTCCTATAGAGGTAGAAGAAGAAAAATTGCTACGCGAAGCTCCTAACGAAGAGAAACTAAAGGAGCTCTTTATCGACTTAGAATTTCGAAATTTCTTAATAAAAATGGGGGCAATAGCTGCTCCTGCTGCAAAATCTACAAAGCAAACGACTAAAGTTGATACCCAGCAAACTTCTCTTTTTGGAGAAGTAAATCCAGAGACACAAGAGATTGAAGTAGCTGCCTCTGCCTTTAGTCATTTAGCTAATGCCAGCACGACTCCACACAGCTATACGGCTGCAGACACAAAAGAAAAACGTACCCAACTTATTGCTAATTTAATGGCACAAAGCTCTGTTTGTTTCGATACAGAAACTACCAGTTTAGATGTATTTGAAGCTGAGCTTGTTGGCATGTCTTTCTCTTGGAAAGAAACAGAAGCCGTTTATGTACCCTGCCCAGCAGATGCAAAAGAAACCCAAGAAATTGTAGACGAATTCAAAGCATTTTTTGCCAATGAATCTATCGAAAAAATTGGACAAAATCTGAAATATGATATTTTGATATTAAACAATTATGGCGTTGAAGTGAAAGGGAAATTATTTGACACCATGATCGCTCATTATCTATTACAACCAGAATTGCGTCATGGAATGGATTACTTGGCAGACATCTATTTAAACTATAAAACCATTCATATTGATGAGCTTATTGGCCCAAAAGGGAAAAACCAATTAAGCATGCGTTCTGTTAGTTTAGAAAAAATTACTGAATACGCTGCCGAAGATGCTGACATCACTTTTAAACTAAAACAATTGCTTGAAAAAGAAATCAAAGAGAATAAGATGGAAAATCTTTTCTACGAGATTGAAATGCCGTTAATGCAAGTATTAGCTTTAATGGAGATTTCAGGCGTTTTACTCGATGACTTCGCCTTAAAACAATCATCAGAGATATTGACAAAAGACTTGCTGAATATTGAAAAAGAAATTCATAAACATGCTGGATTTGAATTTAATGTGAGCTCTGCAAAACAAGTAGGAGAAGTGCTGTTTGATCGCTTAAAGATTGTAGAAAAAGCAAAGAAAACAAAAACGGGGCAATACTCAACTAGTGAAGAAATACTAGAAAACCTACGTAGCAAACATCCAATAGTAGAAAAAATATTAGACTACAGAGGGCTTAAAAAATTACTAAGCACTTATATCGATGCACTTCCCGCTCTTATAAAATCTAAAACAGGAAAAGTACATACCTCTTTTAATCAAACAGTAACAGCAACTGGTCGTTTAAGCTCTACTAACCCAAATTTGCAAAACATTCCTATTCGCGACGAGCAAGGTCGTGAAATTAGAAAAGCCTTTATCGCTGAACCAGATTGCAGCTTTTTATCGGCCGATTATTCGCAAATTGAATTACGCATAATGGCACACTTAAGTGAAGATCCTAGCATGATTGAGGCCTTTAATTCTGATCAAGACATTCATGCTGCTACAGCTGCAAAAATCTATCATGTGCCGTTAGAAGAAGTTACTGATGATATGAGACGTAAAGCAAAAACAGCCAACTTTGGAATTATATATGGCATCTCCGTATTTGGATTGTCCGAACGCTTAGCCATCCCTAGAGCTGAAGCAAAAGAGCTAATCGAAGGCTATTTTGCCACTTATCCAAAAGTGAAAGAGTATATGGATAACAGTATACTAACAGCCCGCGAGAATGGTTGGGTAGAAACCCTACTCGGTCGCAAACGCTACTTAGCAGATATCAACTCACACAATGGAATTGTACGAGGCTATGCAGAACGAAATGCCATTAATGCACCAATTCAAGGAACTGCAGCAGATATTATCAAAATTGCATCCGTAAAAATTCATAAAAGAATGCTATCAGAAAAGGTAAAATCAACACTTATCCTACAAGTGCACGATGAATTAAACTTCAATGTTCCCAACAACGAACTTGATACCATGAAAAAACTTGTTACCGAAGAAATGGAAAAAGCCATTAGCTTACGTGTGCCTGTTAAGGTAGATGTAGGTGTTGGTGATAATTGGTTAGAGGCACATTAATTTTATTTAAATAAAAAATCCAGTAAGGTCTGATATTAAGCAATTTTTAAAGTAAGTTATTCACTATTTAAAAATACGGTTACTCCTAAACTTAGTGACAATATATCTGTAAATTTCAGACTAGAATAATTTGAAATAAAGTTGTACATATAATAATCTAATGAAGATACTTCTATGTAAACTGCCATTTGATTTTTAAAGCTTTTGGTTGGCAGCATATACGATTGGCCTATTGCTATACTTGCATGTAAAGCTGTAGGTGTTTCATAATAACCACTAGGAAAACAATCTGGATATTTCATATAAGCATTCTCTGTGTAATTCCGTATTAATGATAACCCCATATACGTTTTATGGAAACCAAGCCATTGAAAAGTTTTTAATTGATAACTAATCTTTAGAGTTAGAGTATGAGCTTCAATGCCATTTGTTTGTTCAGGTAAATATCCATAAATAATATAGGATACCCATTTATTATTAGGAGATATTTTCCCAAACCCTACAGAGCCTAAGCCTAAATTTCCTGCATATTGAAATTGGACAACTGTTGGTCTCATATACTTCAATAGATTGCTCTCTTTTGCATCTACATTAGTTGTCACATATGTTAGAAGAATAAAATATTTTAGGCTCCTAATAAAATATTTTTGAATAAGTTTATTGTTGCACATGCTATATTTTTAATCCCATTAAAACTCGATTCTTTTTAAAGCATATCCAGATTTATATAGTGAGACTAAAGCAAATTGTCTATTTTCAACACTTGTTATTATATGATAAGGAGTATTATTTACTACAATATCTTTATTTGAATGATCATGTCCGTGTATAACCATAAGTGTATTTTCTGTAGATATAATATTTTTAAAAAAATCATTATAACCCAATAATTGACTCGAACCTATTGGTATATGTGAAAATACTATGTTCTTTTTTTCTTTAGAAAAGCTGGACTTAAGCCACTTAAAATCAGGAGATTGATTGTCATTTTCCCATACAATATCATCAAACACAATAAAATTGTAGTCTTCTATCTCGAAAAAATAATTGGACGGCCCAAACATTCGTTCGTAAATAACTTTGCCGTTGCCTAAATAGTCATGATTCCCAATTACTGTAATAATTGGACTTTTTATTTTCTTTGCTTGCCCCCAGTACCATTTAAACTCATCACTAGAGCCCCAGTTAGTAAAATCTCCACAACAAATAACAAAACTCAAATTGGCTTGTTTATTAATAGACTTAATGGCATCCTTTAATTCATCATAATTATTATGAGGATCTGTAAAAACTGCAAATTTTATAGTGTCTGTTATGTTGTTTGTTGTAATGCGTTTAATATTCTTAATATTTAATTTAGAACTACTTGTATTTGCATCAAAAATGTTATAATCAAAAGGATTATCACAGCCTTGAATTAAAAATAGAGAAAATAAAACTGCTATTATGTGTTTTATATTAAGCATACATATTATTAGTTTTAAATCATTTCTATCAAAAAAGTTTCATAGACTTCTGAACTAAAAAGCATAACTGCTCAAAATCTAATTCATAGATACGGTTTGGGTATGTTTTTGATATGTCTATATTAAACTCTTTTTCTATTTCTAATATTATATCAACTTTATCTAAAGAATTAGCGCCTAAATCAGCCAAAGTTGAATAATTATATATAGTAATCATCTCAACACAAAGCACCTCCCTTATTATTAACTCTATTTTTCTTTCAATAAAATCTACATCACTCATTATATTTCAAATTTTCTTTTGGTGTGATTTTTTAACTTAACGTACTGTTATATCCAAATTTTATTATCAAATACCAGCTGCCAGTTTATTTTAAAAATCTTAAAATAAAAAGAAAGCTCTCAACACATAACTTTTTTTCATAATACTAAATTTATACTCTTTTGCTTTGAACTATTAAAATCGATAATGTAATTACACAGTTGCTTAATTGTAGAATTATATAATTTAGATGGATTATTACAATGTATAATAATGTTTAAAGCCGATTCAATTTCTACAATTATTTCTATACAATCTAAGCTGTCAGCACCAAGCTCTGGCAAAGTAGAATTCTCATTTATATCAATAGCATTAATCTTTAAGTGCCTGCTAATAATATTCTTACTCAATTCAAGTATTCCCATAATTTATTTGATTTTTAAAGAAATTAACAGCACTAAATACACCACGACATTAGCAAATATACCATCAAAGAAAAATTGCATTATCTTTTTTGTCGGTGCTGATAATTTATTCGATTTGTTAAAATAATAAGTAGAGAAAAAATTAATTAATAAGTAATTAATAAAAGCAAACACATACAAAAGAATATTATTTGGAACAAATGCTAGACTTATAAAAGCCCCTATTGCTTTATCTATTGTAATATCTTTAGTACTTAGAAACTGTATGCTTTGATTAATTGAAACAATTCCAATTAAAATAAATAAGCCAAGAAAAAGCCCCATTGCTCCACTTGAAAAAATAGCACTATTTTTTAGAGGCCATACTGCAAAAAAAATAAGTGATGGTATTATAAATGGGTTTTTCCCAATACCAAAAACAGTTGCTATAGAAGTATAAATCTGTTTTGTCATATAGTTAAATAGATTATTTTCAAGTAAATATACCATCACCTTCCTATACCTTATAGTCAATATCGACAAACGGACTAAAAATCTCGTTAAACGATAAGCTTTTTAAAATGAACTTATGCTATATTAGCATAAGCTCATTTAAAAAGCCACTTCAGAAAAGGTTGGTATATTTTAATATTCTCCAATTGCTTGCAAATATTTCGCACTCATAATGTTATAGGTACAAATTGCATTGTTATATTTATCTAAAGACTCTTGATAAAGTGCTTGCGCTTCTAATAAATCTGAAACAGAAGATATCCCCGCGTTATAATTATCGGTTGCCACATTTAAATTCTCTTTTGCTTGATCAATAGATATTTTAGCTGTTTTAATTTCAAAAAAGCTTTCTGATTTCTGATTCGCGACTTGCTTAATCTGTAACTGTAATAACTCTAAGGTTTCAGATTTCTGGTTCTCAGCCAGTCTTATTTTTAAATTTGCTTCTTTAATTTTATGACTTCCTTCCCACCAATCTGAAATGGGAATGCTAAGTGAGGCAAAAACCATTGCATTTGATTGTTGATCATCCTTCATATCTACTGCGTAGCCAATTGCACCTACTGATAATTGTGGCAAGTGCTTTCCTACTTCCATTTTCTTTTGCAATTCTTCTGCTTGAAGTGCATTATCAAGCATTCTTAACTCAAGTCTATTATTTACTGCATTTATTGGTGTTAAGCTAAGTGTCTCGACTATATTACTATTAGGAGCTTCCAATTTTAAACTATCATTGAATTCTATTCCGATGTGTTGACAAAGAGCTTTTTTCGAGAGCTCTATGCCATTTTGAAGTTTAAACTTATTTATTTCTAACTCATTTTGCTTCAATTGAACCTTAAGCAAATCACTACGTTGTACTAAACCGGCATCAGTTGCTACTTTAACATCATGTAATAGCTGTTTTAGCATTTTCTCATAACCAAGCAATGTTTTTAATTTTTCTTCTACAGCAACCGTATTCCAATACAATTCTTCGGTCTTTATTAATGCTTCAGTCTTAGTGAGTGCCTGTTGTTGCTTACTTACATTATAACCTACTTTTGCTAATTTATTCCCATTTATAATTTGTCCTCCTGTAAATATAGGTTGGGCTACACTAAGGCTTGCTGTATTCATATATTCCATAGCCGAAATTGAAATATCTGGCACATAAGCAAATTGTGTTGCTGATTCCAAATTAGCCGTATTTCCATCATAAACTGGTAAATCCATAGAAGGTATCTCTCCTTCGAGCAAATACTTTGAGGACCTAAGAGCAATTGCACTTGCACTTATTTTTGGAAAATAGTTTGTACGAGCACTCTTTTTTACTTGCTCTGCTTTTTCCACATTTAATTGTGCATTTTTTATTTTATAATTCTTTTCTAATGCAAATCTTTTACAAGAGTCAAGACTTATTATTTGAGCAAATCCTCCTACATTTATAAAGCAAAGGAGTGCTACTATTATTTGATTTCTTATTTTCATTTTTCTACTTATTTGTTGCTTAATTCAGCAGTTATTTTTTCATCCTTTTCTTCTTTCGTAGTTATCCAATAAAGCACTGGAAGAATAAAAAGAGTTAGAATCATTCCAAAGATTAACCCAAAGCAAATTACAGCTCCAAGCGGGCCCCAAAGTAGAGACTGACTAGCAATCATTGGTACAACACCTATAGCAGCAGCCATTGAGGTGAGAAATATTGGACGCATTCTACGTTTCCCTGCGGCAATAGCAGCATCTTTATATGAATATCCTTCTTTTGTAACAAGAGCCATAGCGTAGTCAATTAATATTATCCCATTACGTACCGTGATACCCATCAATCCAATAACTCCAATAAATGATGTCATTCCGAATGGATAACCCACTATTTTTAATCCAAATGCAGCTCCAAAAAGACTTAATAGCATGGTTGACATAATAAGAAGTGCTCTTCTAACTGTTTTAAATTGAAGCAAGAGAATTAAAAATATTAATATGATACTTACACCTAATGAGATTCCCATAGGAATAAAATTCTCTATAGTACTTTCATATTCTCCACCATAACTTAAACTAATACCTTCTGGAAAATCTAATGCTTCAATTTCGGGCTTTAGATCATTGAAAACTTGAGAATAAACAGTTCCCCTACCCATATCTACTAACACAGTAATGGTTCTTATTCCATTTCGATGTGTAATATTTCCTTCGGTCCAATCAGGCGATAATTTACTTACTGACCGTAGTGGAAGTGCTTCCATCGTAAATGGAGAAGAAACATATTGGTTCTCAAGATCTCTAATGTCGTCCGTTAAGCTATCTTCTTTCGCTAATATCACATCAATAGGATAATCTCCTTGCCACATAGTTGTGATAGGCAAGCCGTCTAAAGAAGTCATTAAAGAAGAAGCAATAAGCGTTTTTGAATACCCAAGTTCATTCGCCTTATTTCTATCAAGGTTAATGGTCACTCCTTGTAAAGATTCTTTCCAATCATTACGTACCCAAGTCGTTTTATCATGCTTTTTACAGATTGCCTCAACCCTCTCGGCCGATTTCTTTAATTCAGAAATATTATCTCCTGAGATTCTAATTTCTATCGGAGAAGTAAAACCCTCCATTGCTAACTGTTTCCACTTGATACGCGCATTAGGGAAATGTCCGTAATACTTTTTACTATATGTATCTAATAATTCAACAGTTACATCATTAGAAGTAGTGTTAACTAATATTTGACCATAATTACTTGCCGGCATATGTGGTGCATATAGCGCATGAAAACGAGGAGACCCATTTCCAATAAAACTAGCGACATTGGTTATCTTATCATCTTTCATTAAGATATGCTCCAAACTATCTATAACTTCTTCTGTTTTTCTTACAGAAGTCCCTTCAGGAAGATATACTTCAACGGCAAACTGTTTTCTATCCATTGCAGGAAACATACTTTGATCTATCGTTTTAAATAAACCAATAGCAGCAACTACAGAGAGAATACCTATCAGAATTGTTTTTTTAGGATTTCTAAAACAAGCTTCTAAGACTTGGTTGTACATATTTTGTACGCGATCTAAAAAGCTTTTCTTATTTTTCTCTTTCTTTTTATGCAGTCCCGTTTTAATAAATGTGTAGCAAATAGCTGGCACTAAAAGAATGGCAACTACTAGTGAAACGATTAATGCAATGGTTATTGTCATTGGGAAACCTCCTACAAAATCGGCTGCCATACCACTCATAAAAAACATCAATGGTAAAAACGCGGCAATAATAGCAGCTGTTGCCGATAATATTGGAACAAACAATTCAGTGGCAGCTTTCCAAGCAGCATTCCAAGGAGATTCTCCTTGATCTAGTTTCTCAATATGATTATCTATTACTACAATCGCATTATCTACGACCATCCCGAGGACGACAATTAAGCCCGCTAATGACACAATATCAAGCTGAAAACCTAACCATTGCAAAATACTCATTGTAGTTAAAATAGAAACTGGTATTGTAATTCCAGCAACTGATGCAACTCTAAATGGTAATAAAATCATCGTAACAAGAATAACTGCAATAATTGCAATAGCAAATTCCTTCATAAAATGTGAAATAGAATTGCCAACAACCTCAGGCTGATTGGAGATAATATTAATATCTATATCCTTATCTGCGTTTTCCTTAAAGCTATTAATGATAGCTGTGACCTCTTCGCCAAATTCAACAATATTATTGCCTTGTTGCATTTCCAAAGAAAGCAATAGAGCGTTATTCCCATTATTGCGTATATAATTATCTGGTTCTGAATATTTTTTTTCTATTCGAGCGACATCTTTTAATCTAATAATATTACCCTTGGGATCAGAATAAACAATTTGTTCAGCAATATCTTCTTCATTTTCGAATCGAGGAGGTAAATGAACAGGTAGTACTAACTCCCCATTATCAAGCTTTCCAGAATAATTTAAGGCCTCTTGCACCTTAAACATCATTAAAATATTTGTTGGCTCTATATTGTACTGTGTTAGCTTATCAGGCTGAACATACACATAGACTTTTTCTTTTTGCTCTCCATAACGCTTAACTTTGGAAACTGAATTTACTTTACGTACTTTTTTCTCCAGTTTCTTCATCTCTTGTTCTAATTCACGATACGTTTTGGATTTTGAGGACATACTTACAAGTAATGCAGAAGTATCTCCAAAATCATTGGTCCCAATTAGAGCAACTACCCCACTAGGCAGACTTTGTTTTAATTCAGAAAGCCCTAGTCTTAATTTTGACCAAACTTTATCTGCATCTTTCACATTATCATTTAGTTCAACAAAAACAATTACTTGTCCCTCTGTAGAGTGAGAGTAGGTTTTGGACTTATTAACCTCCTTATAGCCGAAAATATAACTCTCTATGTTAGTAGTAAGCTGCTCTTCTACTTCAAGAGAGGTGGCTCCTGGATATACGCCAACAATAACTCCTTGTCTGATGGTAAAGTCAGGAAATTCATTTCGAGGCATATTTACTAAAGCAATAGCTCCTAAGCATACTAAAGCAACAACAAATGCAACAAGCACTTGACGAGACTTCATTACTGATTCTATAATATTTATTTTTTTCATTATACCTTTCGATTTATAAGTTCACTTTTTGATTGTTCGATATCCTATGTTGTCCTTTTGTTACGACGACATCAGTCTTTTTTAATCCTTCCTTTAAGATGATTGTATTACTACTTAAGCTATGGATCTTAACAATTGTTTTAGAAACTGTTTTTGTTGCAGCGTCATAAACAAAAACATATTTACTGTTATTTTCTGTCAGCACAGCTTGAATTGGAACTTCTACTCTCTCACAACTTGGAGCTAGATTAATTGTTACATCGCATACCATACCTGGCTTAATCAAATGATCTTTATTGTCGAGAATTAATTTTACATCATATGTTTTGGCAATTTGGTTCGCAACTACACCAATCTTTGCAATTTTAGCCGTAAAAGGAATTTCTGAAATTGCACTTATAAGTATGCTTGCTCTTTCTCCTATTTTCATTTGGTTAATTTCTTTCTCAGGAACAGACACTTTGATGTATACCTTATCAATCTTCACCAATTTAATTGGAGAACTAGCATTCATCATTGAAGACATTCCTGGTTCACAATTACGCTCTCCAACAAAGGCATTACATGGAGCTTTCATAACACATCTATCTAAATTATTTTTAGCTATAGCATACGATGCTTTTGCCTGCTGTAAACCACTTTCCATTTCTACCCATTTAATTTCAGGTAAACTTCCACTCTCATGTACACTTTTAAGTCTATCATATGCATCTTGAGCTTGTTCGTATTTTGCTTTTGTAAGTTCGAACATATTCCTTGCATCTGATGCATTTATTGTTGCTAGAGGTTGTCCTTTTTTAACTTGTTCACCTTCCTCCACATACACTTTCTCGACGACTCCATTGCTTTCAAAAGAAAGTGGAATTGTCTGTTCTGCTTCTACTAAACCACTATAATAAAGACCATTTAATGTACAAAGAGAGTTTACACTTTGTACTTCTATCTTTTCAAGCACTTTAGTAGTGCTTTCATTTTCACTGTTTTTACAAGCACTTAATGAGGCAAATGCAAGTACAATTAAAAGTTCTTTTTTCATTTTCATTTTGTTGTTTTTTGTATTATGTACGATATTTGTATTTCGGTCGAAACCTAATCCAATAAAAACCAAAACATTGCAAACGATTTCCGTGTTTTGGTCGATTTTTAATTATTAAATAAGGCAGTATATAAACTGCCCTAAATAATATATTTTATTTTAAGCCTTTAATAAATATTTTAGCAAGGCCTTCTACTTTATTATTTTCACATACCATTTCCATTTCTTTATCAAACATTAACCCAAGAATAATTCCTCTTAATGAATTAATAAGAAGATATGACAATGTTTTAATTTGATCTTCTGAAATTGAAAACTCTCCATTTTTCATCCCCATTAAAAAGATATCTGAAAGTGTATCCATTTCTGTGTGCTCAAAATCACTAAATACAGAATGTAAAAAAGGATATTGAGATTTAACGCTATTTATATCAAAAAGCTCTTCTTTAATAGCTGTGTAAAAATTTAACTTCTCAGTAAGAGTTGAGAATAAGACTGTTAAATAACAAACTAACCTATCCTCAGCTGTTTCTTTTTTTTGCATTTCAGCTGTAATATTAGCCAAAACTTCTTTCGCTTCTTTACGAATAACAAATTCAAAAACTTCTTCTTTACTTTTATAGTAATAATATAAAGTACTTTTACTTTTACCTACTGATTTAGCAATATCTTCCATTGTAGTTTTTTGAAAACCATAACGGTGAAATAGCGCTTGAGAACTTGTAAGAATTTCTTCTCTTATTATATCGTCTTTTGATAAATTCATTTTTTTCGACTAAAATCGTTTTCTAGTACAAACATAATGTATTTAAATTAAATAACAATAATTCAAATAGGTTAATTTTTGTTAATTCGCCTATTTAAGGCGGGTTGAATAATTAACTTTCTTTCATTTTATTTAAAAGCAACAATTTCTCATTCTCATTTGTTATACTTAATTTAGCATTGGACTACCGAAATAATTATTTGCAATTAACTCTAATCTCACAATGGAATATATCATGCCCTTTATAAATCTCTTAAACGAGATGTCGCCATATTTGTTGCTCGGCTTTTTATTCGCTGGAGTATTAAAAGTTTATGTTCCAAAAGAAGCGTATACAAAAAATTTATCTAAGCCTAACTTTCGTTCAGTAGTCTTGTCTGCTGTTGCAGGCGTACCTCTTCCTTTATGTTCTTGTGGCGTAATTCCAACTGGCATGTCTTTACACAAAGAAGGTGCCTCCAAAGGAGCTACTGTTTCTTTCCTAATTTCCACTCCTCAAACTGGGGTTGATAGTATTGCGGCCACTTACTCCTTACTAGGTCTTCCATTCGCAATTATTCGCCCATTTATTGCCTTTTTAACGGGTATAATAGGCGGTATTATTACCAACAAAGTAGACAAAAGCAAAGCTACAGAAGAAATAAAAGAAGAAAAGGCTGAGTTTGATTTCAAATCTAAAAACAAGATTCTAAAAGTGTTGCATTATGGCTTTGTTGAGATGATAGAAGATATTGGGAAATGGCTTATTATTGGTATTGTTGCAGCAGGACTTATCGCAGTATTTGTGCCTGATAATTTCTTTACCACTTATTTAGATTCCCCCTTGCTAAATATGTTAATCGTACTGGCAATTTCAATTCCTATGTACATTTGTGCTACAGGCTCTATTCCATTAGCCGCTGTATTAATGCTAAAAGGAATGTCGCCTGGCGCAGCCTTGGTTTTACTAATGGCAGGTCCTGCGACTAATATTGCTACCATGACGGTTATTGGGAAAGTGATGGGCAAAAAAACATTGATCGTATACCTACTAACAATTGTTTTGGGAGCTGTTGGCTTTGGTTTAGCCATCGATGCATTTCTTCCCACTAGCTGGTTTACTCTTAGCAATAGCTCTTTACACGAGCATGGACATGATGTGTTCTCATGGATAAAAACTGGCAGCTCTATCATTCTTGTTGGGCTTATCATCAATGCCTTTTTACAAAAGAAAATATATTCGATTAAACTTAAAAAACAAGCTAAAATGGCAACAACATATAAAATTAGTGGCATGACTTGTAATCACTGCAAAGCCAATGTAGAAAAGAACCTATCTCAATTAAAAGGCGTTACTTCAGCGGTAGTAGATTTAGAGAAATCTATTGCTTATGTGGAGGGTAAAGCTTCGGATGATGCTGTGGAGAAGTTAATTAATGAATTGGGTTATGATTTTGGGGGGAAAGAATAATATCTATTTTATTTACTGTTCTTAGCCAAGGCAAAATTACAGATTGTGATAACAGCGACGAAGTCGTTTCAAAATATTTCCATATATCTCAGGCTGCTGTTTGATTGCGCTCGAACACCGTGAGAGTGTAAGAGTTCAGCCTGATGAGGTTTTCTTTGGTTCGTTTCTTTTACTCACGAATTAATAATAATTTTTGAGTTCGTGAATACTACGTATTTGGGGCAAAAAAAATGAATGAAAATATTTTAATAAAGAAAAAAACATGAAAACACTATTTATAATCACAACAATCCTAATAAGTACACTTGTTTACTCCCAAAACAAGCCAAAAAACTTAGTGTCAAACCAAAACGATTCTACCATGAAAATATATAAAACCATAGAAACAATAATGTATCCACCAGCACCCCATATGGTAGGTAATGGATTTAAAGTCAACAATTTTTTCCCGGGTGGATATCCGCAAGATTTACGCAGAATGAGTCCTTTCTTTTTACTGGATTATAATTCTAAGCAAGACTTAAAACCGAGTAAAACGCCACGTGGAGTTGGCGTACACCCTCATCGTGGATTAGAAACCGTTACCTTAGCCAACTATGGAAAAGTGGCCCACCACGACAGCAAGGGGAATAGTGGTATTATTGGAGCAGGCGATGTTCAATGGATGACAGCAGGCGAAGGTGTCTTACACAAGGAATACCAAGAGAAAGAGTTCAACAGTAAAGGCGGTGCTTTTCAAATGGTACAGCTATGGGTAAACTTGCCCGCAAAGGATAAAATGACTCCTGCAAAGTACCAAGCCATCGAAAATAATATGATGGGGAAATTTTTCTTAGAAGATCAAAAAAGTGTAATAGAAATAGTTGCTGGAGAATACAAAAAGACAAAAGGTCCTGCAAGTACATTTACATACATAAATCTTTTTGTAGCACGTTTACAGAAAGGAGCAAAAGCTGACTTTAATTTCCCCGTAAAATACAATACGGGCATATTGATATTAGAAGGAAAAATAAAAATAAACGACAAAGATGAAGCAATAGAAGATCGCTTTGTATTATTCTTTAACGACGGAAAAGATGTTGATGTTGAAGCCCTTGAAGAAAGTGTTTGTCTTGTTTTGAGTGGAGAGCCTATCAATGAACCTATTTATCCTTATGGCCCATTTTTAATGAATACTAAGGATGAGATAAGACAGGCTTATGAAGATTATGAGAATGGCTTGTTTGGAGAATTAGAAGATTAATCCGTTGGAGGAATTGCATCCAAAATTGCAAACAATTCTTTCAAAGTCCCCGCGCGCAACATAGCAATACGTGTTTCTTTGAAATTAGGTATCCCTTTAAAAAGAGGTGTTGCTGCTAAATGACGTCGAGTGTGTAAAATACCCCTTCTTTCATCTAACCAATCAACACTATTCAAGACTTGTTGTTTTACGATTTTCATTTGTTCATCAAAAGATAATGATTCTAATTTTTCTCCAGTTTGTAGAAAATGACTCATTTCCTTAAACACCCAAGGCTTTCCTATAGAAGCGCGCCCAACCATTACCGCATCTACCCCGTATTTATCGAAACATTCTTTGGCTCTTTCTGGCGTTGTAACGTCACCATTTCCAATTATGGGAATATACATACGTTGATTGTTTTTCACCTCTCCTATCAAAGCCCAATCAGCATCTCCTTTATACATTTGTGCTCGGGTTCTGCCATGAATACTTAAGGCAGAGATTCCACAATCTTGTAATTTCTCTGCTAATTCAACAATCACTTTACTATCATCGTCCCAACCCAATCGGGTCTTTACAGTAACAGGCAAATCGACAGCCTCAACAACAGCTTTAGTTATTTCTAACATTCTAGGGATATCACGCAACAAGCCTGCTCCTGCTCCTTTATTGGCCACTTTTTTTACAGGACAACCAAAGTTTAAATCGATGATATCAGGCTTAGCCTGTTCAGTAATTCTAGCAGCCTCAGCAACAGCCTCTATGTCTTTACCATAAATCTGAATAGCAACAGGGCGTTCTTTTTCGTAGATGGTTAATTTTTCCTCCGTACGCTTCACATTGCGAATTAAGGCATCGGATGAAACAAATTCAGTATATACCATATCTGCCCCAAACTCTTTGCACATTAAGCGAAAAGCAGGGTCGGTGACATCCTCCATAGGAGCCAAAAACAAAGGGTATTTCTTGAAATCTATCTTGCCTATTTTCATTTTGTAGAGTTAAAGGATTACAAAAATAGCTTGTTTTTCTGTTATTTAGAGAATAATTAAACGAAAGCTCGTAAATTTGCACACATTAAATTTGAATTGCTTACCGTAATGACAAGAAATGAGATTGAAATAATGGCGCCCGTTGGTTCTTGGGAAAGCCTTACCGCTGCTATAAAAGCTGGCGCTAACTCGGTGTATTTTGGCATCGAAAATCTCAATATGCGTTCGCGCTCTTCCAATAATTTTACGAAAGATGATTTACGAGAAATTGTTCGTCTTTGCCAAGAAGCTGAAGTTAAAACCTATCTCACTATCAACATTGTTTTATACGACAATGACATCACTCAGATGTATCAAATTGTTGATGTAGCCAAAGAGGCTGGCATTACAGCAATTATTGCTGCCGATGTAGCTGTAATGATGTATGCTCGTTCTAAAAATGTAGAAGTACACCTATCTACTCAACTTAATATTTCTAATGTAGAATCCTTGAAATTCTATGCGCAATTTGCTGATGTAGTTGTACTGGCACGCGAACTAAATATGGAACAAGTTGCTGAGATTTACCAAGCAATTGTACAACAAGCAATAACTGGTCCGAACGGAGAATTAATCCGCATCGAGATGTTTTGTCACGGAGCTTTATGTATGGCTGTTTCTGGAAAATGCTATTTAAGTCTGCACGAAAAAAACCATTCTGCCAATCGTGGTGCTTGCATGCAGGTATGTCGAAGAAGCTATACCGTTAAAGAAACTGATTCGGATATGTCTTTTGAAGTAGACAATGAATACATCATGTCGCCAAAAGATTTAAAAACCATCCATTTTATTAATAAAATGATAGATGCTGGTGTACGTGTTTTTAAAATTGAAGGACGTGCTCGAGCTGCTGAATATGTAAAAACAGTAGTTTCTTGTTACCGTGAAGCAGTTGAATCCTATATAGATGAATCCTTTACGGAAGATAAAATTTCCGATTGGAATACGCGCCTTTCTCGCGTATTCAACAGAGGTTTTTGGGACGGTTATTACTTAGGACAGAAAATTGGAGAATGGAGCTCGAAATACGGATCAGAAGCTACGGTGAAAAAAGTGTATGTGGGAAAATGCACCAACTACTTTGTAAAATCTATGGTTGCTGAATTCTTGATTGAAACCTATGATGTAAAACAAGAAGATGAAATATTAATTACCGGTCCAACCACTGGAGCCTACGAAACTACATTGGATGAAATTCGTGTTGATACCATTCCGACAACTCAAGCTATTAAAGGGGAAACCATGTCTATTGCTGTAACTGAACGTATCCGCAGAAATGACAAATTATTTAAATGGGTAGATGCTACTTTAGTAGATGATAGTCAATAATTTTAAAAAAATGATAAACAAGCTGATTGTTTTTCATATAAATCTTGTCAAAATAAAAAAATGAAAACAAAGCAAATATTCTTCGTCTTTCTTATCCTTGCACTTTTCTCTTGTAAAACCACACAGCTAGAAACTATTGAGCCTCAAGCTCAATACAATACGCCTACAATTGAAACTGAAGCATCTACCGTTGGACTCGGTATAAATATAGATATTAAAGCCCTAGAAAAGAGTATGAATGTAGGCCTAAAAGGGCTGATTTACGAAGACAAAGATTTTGATGATGACAATATGTTGATTAAGGTTTGGAACACCGGGAAAATCAAATTTACGGTTAAACGAAATATGATTACTTATCAGCTTCCTCTTCGTATCTGGTACAAAACGGGCTTTAAAAAAACGGTGCTTGGTGTAACTATTGAAGATTATTATGAAGCCAAAGGAGCTATGATTTTAGACATGTCTAGCTCTTTTAATTTAGCTCCTAATTGGGATTTGACAACTCAAAGCAGAGTGGAAAATTACCGATGGACTGAAGAGCCTATCATCAAAGCTGCTGGCCTAAATATTCCAATAAAATCACTCACTGATTTTATTGTATATGCTTTCAACTCCAATATTCTATCTTCAATAGATAAAAAGATTTATGAGAAAATTGATTTGCAAAATACAATGAAAAGCAAATGGAAAGAGTTTCACAAGCCTATTCTTGTGAACAAAGACTTTGATATTTGGATTAAAATGAAACCTCAGAGTTTAACTACAACTCCCATTTATGCAGACGGTCGACAAATGAAATTTGGAATTGGATTAAATGCTATTATAGAAAGTTCTATAGGTATTCAACCAGATTCAACTGTAACTTCAACAGCACTTCCCAATTTTACAACTGTACGCAGAATAGACCCTAGATTTTCCATTCATTCAAAAATTGAAGTTCCTTTTACTAAGCTAACTAATGTAGCAAATAAAGTAATTGTTGGACAAGAATTTAAACAAGGAAAAAAAACTGTTCGTATTGATAGCTTACTTATTTGGGGACAAAATGAAAATGTTGTAATTAAAGCCAGTGTCTCTGGTTCTGCCAAAGGAGACTTATATTGCGTTGGTACATTAAACCTTATCGACAGCACACAAACTTTACAAATTGAGAACTTTGATTTTGAGATGAATACCCGAAATGCATTACTAAAATCAGCGAATTGGTTAATGCATAAAAATTTCTTGAAAAAAATTGAACCAATGCTAACAATCCAACTCGGCGAACAAGTCGATTCTTTGTTGGTAATGACCAACGACTTATTAAAAAACTACGAATTTGACAAAGGAATGTACCTAAATGGGAAATTAAAAAATATTCAGCTCCAGAATATTACTATGACCAAAGATGGTTTTATAATCTTCGGAAAAATTGACGGTGAAATGCGAGTAAATATTAAGGATTTGTTTTAAGCTATAGCTTAATTAAGTTATAAATCTGGCTACCTAAGCCTATTTTCTCTGCATAAGCCAATTGCTCTACCCCTTTAAATTTCTTCCCTTTTTCTTTGGAAAGGTCCCAACAAACCTGATCTAAAGCGACTGGATCTGTAGATACAAAAACGCCTATATCTTCGATAAGAGGCTTCATTTTTCGTGGTTCACAGTCGCAACCTTTGGTGATATTCATAGCGAAGTTGATGTACAAGTTCTTCTTGTTCAGCTGGGCAGCATAAGCATACTCCACTATTTTTTCTTTAAAATCGCTGCCTTTAAATAGTGCGTTAGAAACACCTTTTAAAGAGAAAATGCTAATGGCTTTATGCGGACAAGCAGGCACACAAGCACCACAACCCACACATTTATCATGATCAATAAAAGATTTCTCTCCTATCGTAATTGCAGCCTCATTACAACGTTTCTGACACAAATTACACTGCTCACATTTACGATTTTTGATACGAGGTTTAATGCCCATATGCATGGCTAATTTCCCTCCTTTAGAAGCATGTCCCATAGCCAATTGTTTAATGGCTCCACCAAATCCAGCAAACTGATGTCCTTTAAAATGAGATACAACAATTAGTTGGTCATAATCCAAAAATCGCTTACCAATCTTACAAGTATCATAGTGCTTTTGATTAACTTCCACCTCCGCATAATCTTCTCCCTGTTCTCCATCTGCAAAAATAATTGGCAACTGATTAAAGCCATGTTCAAGTGCTGTTTCTTTATGCACGTCAGCTTTGAAACGATGACCACCATAGAGCACACTAGTTTCCATATAAGACGAATCAATTTTTCTTTCTTTCAAGAAATCAATCAATCCTAAATAATTTTCGGGCTTAACAAAGGTGTGATTTCCCTTTTCTCCGAAATGTACTTTTAAAGGAATGGTTTTATTCAAAGAAATTCCTTCCTTTTCAACAAGGGTTGTTAATAGCTCTTTTGAAATGGCTTGAATTTCTTCAACTGTAGTTTGTGAACTAACTTTTTTATAATAAACGTTTGACATATTTTGTGTAAATCTATTTTAATTTTGTTATTAATTTAAGGCTCTATATTCGACAGGACTCATGCCTGTTTTCTTTTTAAATAGTTTGCTAAAATATTGCGGATACTCAAAGCCTAAACCATAAGCAATCTCACTTATAGAATTGTTAGACCCCAGCAATTTCTCTTTAGCTTCTTCTATCAAGAAATAATGGATGTGCTCTTGTGCATTTTTACCCGTCTCTTTTTTCAGAAGATCACTTAAATAATTAGGGGTGAGATTCAATTTCTCAGCGCACCATTTTACTGTAGGCAAGCCATTTTCAAGATTATTCTTCGACTGAAAACTCTTCAATAAAACCGCTTCAAAATCAGATAAAACATCCTTATTAACAGCAGTTCTAGTAATAAATTGCCTGTCGTAGAAACGCAGGCAATAATTCAACAATAACTCAATACTTGAAACAATTAAGTTTTGTGTATGCTTGTCTATATTCTGTAATAATTCATATTCTATCTTCTCAATAATTTCTAAAACAATTTCTCGTTCCTTATCAGACAGATGTAAAGCTTCATTCGAGCTGTAAGCAAAAAAAGAATACGCCTTCATTTTGCTAGCTAAAGATGTTCCTTTTAATAAGTCAGGATGGAAAAACAAACCCCAACTTTTAACAGAAGTAATTGGCTTTTCAACCTCATTTGGCTCTACCTCAATTACCTGCTCAGGAGCAAGAAACACTAGCGTCCCTTCTTCAAAATCATAATTCTGTCGACCATATTTCAACTTACCACATACCGTGTTTTTTAAAGAAATGGAATAAAACCCTGCAGAAATTCTTGTTTCAGCAAAGGAGTTATCATAAATCTTATTCATATCCACAATGCCAACTAGCGGGTGCTTAGGCTTCTCCTGATTCAATATACTATTTAGCTGGGTTATTGATTCTATTTTAAATATTTCACTCATTAGTTTAATTATTTAGGCTAAAATACTTAAACAAAAGTATGCTTAAAAAAAAATGTTGACGTATACCTATTACTGTTTAATGGATACATTTTACTGCTGAGTAAAGATTACTCTTCAATATCCAATAATACCTTTCCCGAATCTTTCAATAAACCAATAGACCATTTAATGATAACAAGTGAGCTGATTACAGCAGCAATAGTATCAATAAATGGAATGTCCCAAATCATCGCAACAATAAGTCCTACTATAGCAGAAAGGCTAGTTAAAGCATCAGCGATAACATGTATGTAAGCTGCACGAATATTATGATCGCTATCCTCGCTTTTATGATGAAGTAGCATTGCACTCACTATATTTACAATTAAGCCGATTATAGCGACTAAAATTGCATCTTGATATACAATGTCGACTGGAGAGAAATAACGCTCTGCTGCTTCTACTAATATCACTCCTGCAAATATTAAAAGCATAATAGCACTACTAAAACCAGAAAGAGATAATATCTTATCTGATTTACCTTCATACTTTTTATTATTTGCTACCTTTCTAACTATTCGATAAGCAACCCAACTTAAGCCAATGGCTAATACATGCGAACCCATATGAATACCATCAGCCAGTAAAGCCATAGAATTCGTAACTAGTCCATAGAATATCTCTACCACCATAGTAATAGCAGTGAGTAAGACTACCCACATGGTTTTGCTTTCTTTCTTATGTATATGCATTTTTGAAATTTTTTTATATAAACAGTTATTATAACTCTTATCCCTGTTTTAAATTCAGAAAAATAAATAAGCATATATCTTTTTAATCAAAATTGATTATTATAAATATCCAAAATCATCTCCGTAGCATTTCGAGCTTCCTCTCCTGAAATTAAAGGCTCTTTTCCTGTTTGAATTGCTTCGATGAAATTATTAATAACCGTTTCATGATTCGTCGTATCGCTTACGGCGGCAGTTGCTGCACCAGTATGTTTATTCACTAAAGGTTTTTCTGTTGTTGGGTTTTCCATCCCTTCTATATCCCACTCTGTAATTACATCATTTTCTAAGATAAGATATCCCTTATCTGAATAGATTTCTAGCTTAGCAGGGAAACCGGGCTTGGTTGCTGTTGAGGCAGTAATTGTTCCTATCATTCCAGATTCATGCAAACAAATTGCTGCACCATGATCTTCTACTTCTAAATCATGAACAAAAGTACCTAATTGACTAACCAGTTTTTTCGGCTGACCAAAGAACGAATAATATAAATCGATATAGTGTGATGCTTGTTGAATAAAGGGACCTCCCCCATCAATTTCATAGCCTCCACGATAGGGAGCCGAATTGTAGTAGTTATCGTCGCGGTAATTTTTAATAGCAAGATCTACTGAGAATATCTTTCCCAATTTACCATCATCAATCAATTGTTTAATTATCGGATTATCTGAACTGAATCTGCGTTGATAAGCTACTGCTAATTTTACCTTGTTCTCTTTACAAGCAGCTATCATTTTATCGGCAGCCTCTAAAGTAATATCAAGTGGTTTTTCACATAATACATGCTTGCCTAAGTTGGCTGCCTCAATTGTGCTGATATGATGTAAGCCATTCGGGGTACAAACAATCACGGCATCATAGTCGATATCTATTTCCGATATTGATTTGTAGGCTGGTAATTGATTGAACTTCTCAGGCATGGTTTTTTTACTTGTTACCAACCCAACAACTTCAGTATTAGGGATATTTTTTATTGCAGAAAAATATGTGTTCGCAATATTTCCGCCTCCAATAACTATAAATTTCATAATGTGTTATTTACTGATTTTTTGCTTTTCAAAGATAAGTGATATAAAAATAAAAGCCCAATTATTGCTTATAATTGGGCTTTTAACTATTTATAAATAAATTATCCTATTTTCTTCTTACAAGTTGATAAACCAAAAAGCAAGTACAAAGGACAAAAACTAATTAAACTAGTTAAAACAAAAATTCCAGATATAATAATTAACACTAATCCTAAAGTCCCGGATAATATTCCTGTAAAATAAAGTATTGCAATTACTGCAGCTATTATCACTCTGATAATTTTATCTGCCATTCCCATATTTCTTATCATAACTGTTTTAATTTTAAGAGTTAATATCTTATAAAACGTTATAATACATATTTAGTTCAAAAAATATTATATATTCTTTTTATCGGCCAATATATTTATCCCAATATTTTCTAAATGCTTTAAGACCTGAGGATATATAACAGAATTTATCATTGCAACGCCAAGTTTTGAACTCGTTGTAATATGTTTAGAAAGCTTCATTAATGGGAAAAATGGTCTTAAAAAAACATAGAAAAAATTATACAAAGCTGTTTTTGATTTTACTCCTTTTTCAGGCAAAATAACTCCTGGTCGAAATACATAAACATCTCTAAAGCCCATATTTAATAGCATATTTTCCGTCTTGCCTTTTACTCGAGCCCACATCACTTTCCCTTTTTCTGAACTATCTGTACCTGCTCCAGAGACATAGTTAAAGACCATATTCGGGTTTAATTTATACAGAATAATTGCCAATGCTTCAGTAGTGTTATATGTTATAGCAGTAAATTTATCTTCAGTAAGACCAACCGAAGATATTCCCATATTATGAAAACAGGCATCGTACCCTTTTAGCTCTGCTTTGATGACAGAAAAATCTTGAAAATCTGTATGAATAATCTCCCTAAGTTTAGGGTGTTTTATATTGATTGAGCTACGATTAATAACTAACACCTTATCAACATGTTTACTATTTAAACATTCTAATAGTACGCCTTTTCCTACCATTCCAGTAGAGCCTGTTATAATTACTTTCATCTTTGAGTTATTTATTTACATAATCATTCCACCAATTTTTTATTGGAAAAATAGTATCCCCCAATAATATTGGTTCACCTATCCTTGGTGTAGTAACAGCGATATTTAATTCTTTCGATTTTTTAAGCATTCTTTCAACGGGCTCTGTCCAATCATGAAATGCTAAAGTAAAAGCTCCCCAATGAATAGGCATTGTTAGCTTACTTTTTAAATCAACTGCTGCCTGAGCTGCTTCTTCGGGCATCATATGTATGTTTTTCCAATTCTTATGGTATTGTCCACATTCAATCAAGGCTATATCAAACGGACCATATTTTTCTCCAATATGCTTAAAATGTGTATCATAACCGCTATCTCCAGAGAAAAATATAGTTGCTTTTTTGCCTTTAATTACCCACGAAGCCCATAGTGTTTTCGATTGAGTTAGTCCTCTACCCGAAAAATGACGAGCAGGAGTACAAGCCAAATTTAGTTCCTTAAACACAACAGTATCCCACCAATCTAAAACCTCCATTTTTTCTTTTTCTACTCCCCACAATAACAAATGATTATCTACCCCTAAAGGAACAAAAAATCGATCAGTTTTATTTTTAATTTTTAAAATGGTTTTATAATCAAGATGATCGTAGTGATCGTGAGAAATAATAACAGCATCAACTTTATCAATTGCTTCTAAACTAATAGGCATCTCTTGAAAATATTTATTTACTCCTATAAAGGATACCGGCGATGCTTTTTCACTATATACAGGGTCTAATAATATCTTCTTTCCCTCAATTTCAATTAAAAAGCTAGAATGTCCCATCCATGTTATTCGAGTTTGGTCGATGTTTGTTAACAATGAGTCAACCTTTTCAACAGTTATTGTTTTACTAGGGTCTCTATTAGGGCCTTTATTAAACATCTCTTTTAGATTGTCTAGTAAATGCATGTCTATTTTTGTAAGGCTCTTATTTTTAAAATTTGCATCTTCATAATGCCCAGTTTTAGCATATATTTTTTGTTGCTCTTTACTTGGAGACTTCCCAAATTGAGGAGCTGTATTCACAAAAACTATAATAACAATAGTAATCAAAACCAAGCTTATTAAAATTATTTGACCAATCATTTTTCTTTTCATGTTATTTAAATTTATAACACAAAGATATGGCATTGATTATTTCCTAAGGTATACATATTACTGTTTAAAGTATATATTTTACTGATGAAAATTTAAATTCTTACAATTCCGCGAAAACCTCTACTGGCATAATAAGAATGTGCTCCATTGTGATAAACAAAAACGTTCCCATATCGATAATCGGCAAAAAGGGCTCCACCTAATGCTCTAATATCAGCAGGAGTTTTAATCCAACTAGAAGTTTTTTCATCAAAATTTCCTAATTTTTGCAATTCTCTATATTGTTCTTCAGATAGTAGTTCTATGCCCATTTCTGAAGCCATATCTATTATACTATTTTGGGGTTTATGTTCTTTTCTCGCTTCTAAAGCTTCTCTGTCATAACATAGACTCCTACGATTTTTAGGTGTTTCTACAGAACAATCACAAAAAATATATTCACCTGTTTTTTCGTCAATACCAATAATATCTGGCTCTCCACCTGTTTTTTCCATTAAATATACCGAGTGTAATTTTTCGGTATTCGTCTCTAATTTTGCTTGTATTTTATTCCAATCTAACTTTTTATGACGATTCATATTTTTATCGAAACGAGTTTTTAAAATACTCAATAATGGTGCTATTTCTATCTTTTCCATATGTTCAGTTTAAAAAAATAAAAATGCTCAACCACAAAAAAGTAATTGAGCATTTTAAATATTACTTATTTAGCATTTACTCTGGCAAACCATAAGTATCTACCACAAAATCAAGGTCTTTGTCTCCTCGTCCACTTAAGTTTACTAAAATAGATTTTTGAGGCTGTTCTTTGGCCACTTTTAAAGCATATGCCACCGCATGAGCACTTTCCAAAGCAGGAATAATTCCTTCTAATCTACTCAATTCATAAAAAGCCTCAATGGCTTCTTTATCATTAATCATATCGTAGTTTACCGAATCCATATCTTTCAACATACTGTGCTCTGGCCCTACTCCAGGATAATCCAAACCACTCGCTACCGAATAAACTGGTGCTGGCTCTCCTTTTTCATCTTGCAATAAATAACATTTAAAACCATGAATAATACCTGGTTTTCCAAATTTCATAGTAGCAGCATGTTCGCCTAGTTCTAAAGATCGACCTGCTGGCTCTACACCATGTAATTTACATTCTTGATCTTCCAAAAATGCTGAAAATATTCCCATAGCATTACTACCACCACCAACACAAGCAATTACATTATCTGGTAATTCGCCTGTCATTTCTTGAAACTGTTCGCGTGCTTCTATACCTACTACGCGTTGAAAATCGCGTACCATCATAGGAAATGGATGCGGTCCAACTACTGAACCAATACAATAAATAGTATTCACAGGATCTTTAAGGTAAGATTGAAAAGCTGAATCAACTGCCTCTTTCAGAGTTTTTAAACCATGTGTTACCGGAACAACTTCTGCTCCTAATATTTTCATGCGTACTACATTTGGATGTTCTTTAGCAATATCTACTTCACCCATATGTATTTCACATTCTAGTCCAAAATATGCTGCTGCAGTTGCTAGTGCCACACCATGTTGACCCGCTCCAGTTTCTGCAATTAATCTTTTTTTACCTAAGTGTTTTGCTAATAAAGCTTCACCCATACAATGGTTTAATTTATGAGCACCGGTATGATTTAAATCTTCACGTTTTAAATAAATGCGACCACCATATTTTTCTGATAAACGTGCACAGTAATATACAGGAGTTGGACGTCCTTGGTAATGTTTACGAATACTACGTAATTCTTGAATGAAGTTGTGTGATTTACTAATAGTGTGATAAGCATCAGAGATTTTTTTCATCTCTTCTTCTAATACCGGAGGAATAAATGCTCCACCATATTCTTCGAAAAACCCTTCTTTATTAGGATATTTTTTAAAATAATCGCTCATAATGTTTATTGTTTGTTTATAATATTTGTTTTCTCAAATATAGAATATTTATTAAAATAAAAGCTCAACTACTCTAAGGTAATTGAGCTTTTTAACTATTTTGAATAATTATTTTTATAACTCTTCTCCAACATACTCACAATACTTTTCTCTGCTTTTTTTCTAATTTCTTCTTCAATTATAATTTCAGGTAATTCGTATTTTAAACAATTATATAATTTTTCCATACTATTTAAACGCATAAAATTACACTCATTGCAAGCGCAAGTGCTATCTAAGGGTGGAGCTGGTATAAACTCTTTAGAAGGGTTCTTTTTACGCATTTCATGTATAATTCCACTCTCTGTTGCTATAATAAATTGTTGTTTATCTGTTTCAGTAGAAAAATTAAGCAATGCTTGTGTACTTCCTATAAAATCAGAAAGTAATAAAATTGGTTTTTTACATTCTGGATGTGCTAATAATAAAGCTTCAGGATATTCTTTTTTAAGCGCTATAATTTTTTCTAATGAAAATTGTTCATGTACATGACAAGCTCCATCCCATAAAACCATATTTTTTCCTGTAGTACTATTAATATAATCTCCTAAATTTTTATCAGGACCAAATACTATTTTAGCATTTGTTGGAAATTGTTCTATAATACTTTTAGCATTGGTAGATGTAACACAAATATCTGTTACTGCTTTTACGGCTGCAGTTGTATTTACATAAGATACCACCGTATGATTAGGATATTTTTTTGTAAATTTTTCAAATTCATCAACAGGACAACTATCTGCTAAAGAACAACCAGCATTTAAATCAGGAACTAATACTTTCTTTTTAGGTGATAAAATTTTGGCAGTTTCTCCCATAAAATGCACACCACATACAATTATGATATCAGCATTAGTAGTAGTTGCTTGTTGTGCTAAAGCTAAACTGTCTCCAATAAAATCAGCTATATCTTGTATATCATTAGGCTGATAGTAATGAGCCATAATAATAGCATTTTTTTCTTTACAGAGTTTTTTAATTTCAGAAACTAAATTAATTCCTTCTGGAACCTTTTCATCAATAAAACCCTTTGTCAACAAATCTTCTTTCATTTATTATATTTATATATTTTATACTTTTTCAAAAAAACATATGATGATTATAATAGCATGTTAATATGTCTAATAAGTTTTTTTAATAAGTCTTGTAATATTTACTTATTAGAATTATCTATTAATATATTAACAATATAATTTTATATAAAACTATATTAATCAAACAATTATTAAAGTATTAACAATTCGTTAATAAGTATAATTGTCAATAAGTTTTATAGTTTATAATGAACAATTTTATAAAAACTATTGCTTATAAGTCGCTGTAAAATTTATGCTAAGTATTTTGATTAATTAATATTCAATTTTATATTAATCTGTTTTTAAATACACAAGTATAAAAGCAATAATCATATACATGTTTTATAACAGTTTACTAACAGCTTGTTAAAATCATATGAATAGATTTTAAGCTTTAAAAATACTTTTCATCTTTACCTGAAACTGAACTTAATAAGTTATTACATAGTCTACTAGCTCCAATTCTAAAATAGCTATTATTTAACCATTCTTCTCCTAAAACTTCTTTTACTATAGTATAATAATTTACAGCATCTTCTGTATTAACTATTCCACCTGCAGCTTTAAAACCAACTTTTTCACCTGTTTTTTTATAAAAATCTTTGATTGTTAAGCACATAACATATGCTGCTTCTAAACTTGCAGCTGGTTCTGTTTTACCAGTAGAAGTTTTAATATAATCAGCTCCACTTCTAATAGCAAGTAAAGATGCTTTTCTTATATCTTCTGAATTTTTTAAACTACCACTTTCTATTATTACTTTTAAGTGTGCATCTTGACAACTTGCTTTAATTTCAAGTATCTCTTCTTTAATAGATTGATAATCTCCAGATAAATAATTTCCTATAGACATTACTACGTCTATTTCGTTAGCACCTTCCATAATACATAAGGCTGTTTCTGCTATTTTTACTTCCATAAATGTTTGAGAAGAAGGAAATCCTGCAGCTACAGAAGCCACCTTAATATTCTCCGTAAGATATTGATTAACAGATTTTAACATGCTTGGATATACACAAACAGCAGCTACTTGAGGCATATTAGGATAGTTAGTTTTAAAGCTATTCACTCTGTTTACAAAGTTTTGAATACTTATATCAGAATCGGTATGATTTAATGAAGTTAAGTCAATACAAGAAAAAATCTTTTTATATACTTCTTCATTTTTATTTTCAGTTGATTTCTCTTTAATAAGTTTTTCAACTTTTTCTATAACCTCTTTATCTGATATTGCTGTTTTGTAACCTTCAAAATAATTTTCACTCATCTTTATTGTAATTTTTTGTTTTCTATATGTCTAGTATTGTCTCTACTTGTTTTCTTTTGTATATTTTTTTCAAATGCTTCTGTTAGGTTTACACCAGTTTGGTTAGCCAGACATACTAATACCCATAGCACATCAGCCATTTCATCTGCAATATCTTTATTATCAGATTCTTTAAATGATTGTTCTCCGTATTTACGAGCAATAACACTAGCTAGTTCTCCTACCTCTTCTGTAAGCAATACCATATTTGTAAGCTCATTGAAATAACGAACACCATACTTTTGTATCCATTGATCAACTTGCTCTTGTGTGTTTTGTAAGCTCATATTAACTATCTTTATTTTTAGAATCAATTATTATTGTAACAGGACCATCATTTAATAATTCAACTTGCATATCTGCGCCAAATTCTCCTGTTCCAATATTTTTATTTATTTTATTTTCTAAGCTAGAACAAAATTCTTTGTACATAGGAATTGCATATTCTGGTTTAGATGCCCTTATATAAGAAGGACGATTTCCTTTTTTTGTAGAAGCATGTAAGGTAAATTGACTTATGACTAAAATTTCTCCATCAATATCTATCACCGATTTATTCATCACTTGGTTTTCATCATTGAAAATTCTCAGTTGAGAAATTTTTGTACAAAGATATTCAATATCATTTGAAGTATCTTCATCTTCAATTCCAATCAACACCAATAAGCCATTTTCAATTTTCGATTTAATTTTTTCATCAATTGTAACTGATGCATGTTTTACTCTTTGTATAACAGTACGCATATTTTGTCTTTTTAAGCGTTTCAGATGGTAAAATTTGCTACTAATCGTAGGAGAAAAATATTTTATGCGATTCTCAGCGCGTTAACTATCCGTTGAAATGGGTGTAAATTGTTGATGCTCTTGATTTTCCAACGATATTTGCTAGTTCATCAATAGTAGCATTTTTAATTCTTTTTACACTCTTAAAATGATTTAATAGCGTTTTTTTGCTTTTTTCTCCAATTCCGTTCACTTTATCGAGCTCCGAAGTGATTTGTGATTTGCTTCGCTTATCTCTATGAAATGTTATCGCAAATCGGTGAACTTCTTCTTGAATAGAAGCTAGAAATTTATATAATTCATCTGTTGCTTTCATTCCAATAATTTTTGGAGGAAAGCCAAAAAGCAAATCATTTGTTTTGTGTCGGTTATCTTTTGCTAAACCAGCGATGGGTATATTTAGTTTTAATTCATCTTCTATTATTTGACGAATTGCTTCCATATGTCCTAATCCTCCATCGGCAATAATTAGATGGGGAAGGGGAGATGATTCATCAATAAGACGGGTATACCTTCTTCGAATTACTTCACGCATAGACTCATAATCGTCAGGTCCTTTTACAGATTTAATAGTGAATTTACGGTATTCTTTTTTAACTGGTCTAGCTTTTTTAAATACAACACAGGCAGCAACGGCATCCGATCCAGATATATTTGAGTTATCAAAACACTCAATGTGCATAGGTATATTTTCTAGTTGTAATGTTTTTTGTAAGTTAGAAAGTATACGAATGGCTCGTTGATCTGGGTTTAATTTTTCTTGTTGTTTTAATTTGTCGAGCTTATATTGACGAACATTTTGTAAAGAAAGTTCCATTAAACGCAATTTGTCTCCTCGTTGAGGTACGCTAATTTTTCCTGTTGTAAGTTCTAGTTTTAATTTAAAGGGCACTAATATTTCTTTTGAATTACTATTTAATCGTTGGCGCAATTCTATAATTGCCATTGCTAATAATTCTTCTTTTGGTTCGTCTAGTTTCTTTTTGTATTCAATAGTGAATCCTTGCACGATGGAACCTTTTACAATTCTAAGAATATTTATGTAAGCTGCATTCTCATCTTCTGCATAAGAAAACACATCAATATTATTTAAACTTTGGCTAACGACTACTGATTTTGATTTGAACTTTTCAATCAATTCAAACTTCTCTTTTATTTTTTGTGCATCTTCGAAGCGATAATCTTCTGATAGTTTCTTCATTTTTTGCATCAAATAATCACTAATTTCTTGCACATTTCCTTTGATGAGTTCGCGAATTTCTTTGATCATTTGCATATAATCATCCTCAGTTTGCAAATCTTCACAAGGACCCATGCAATTTTTTATATGATATTCTAAGCAAACTTTGAACTTCTTATTCTGAATATTCTCTTTGGAAAGAAAATGTTTGCAAGTTCGAATGGGATATATTTCACGAATTATTTCTAAAAAAGTTTTAGCAATATATACATTACTAAATGGACCAAAATAATCGGAACCATCTTTTATAATGTTTCGTGTTTTATATATGCGAGGGAATCGTTCTTTTTTTATGCAGATGCTTGGATAGGTTTTATCGTCCTTTAGCATTGCATTATATCGAGGCTGGTGTTTCTTAATTAAATTGTTTTCTAAAAGAAGCGCATCTTCTTCGCTATTAACTATAATGTATTTTAAGGCCGCAATGTTTTTTACTAGTACTCTTGTTTTTGGTGCATCGTGTACCTTGTTGAAATAGGAGCTAACTCTTTTTTTAAGGTTTTTAGCTTTGCCTACATATATAATTGTACCTTCTGAATTAAAATATTGATATACTCCGGGCTGGTCTGGAAGAGCAGATACAATTTGCTTTATATGTTCAGAGGCATTTTGCATGGAGGGTTTTTTAATATTTAATTAAGGTGTAGAATTCGACATCGTCATCAATCACATCTTTTCCTTTTAAAAACTCAAGTTCTATTAGTGTGTTGGCGTATAGTTTTTTTGCGCCAAGCAGTTTTGATAATTCTATGGAGGCAGCCAATGTTCCTCCCGTTGCTAATAAATCATCATGTATTAAAACAACATCATCTTTGTTTAGAGCATCTTTGTGTAATTCAATAACAGCAGAACCATATTCTAGTTGATACTCTATTTCGAAACAATCCGCAGGTAGTTTCCCTTTTTTTCGTACGGGAATAAATCCTGCGTTTAGTTGTTGTGCTAAAATTGAACCTAAAATAAATCCTCTTGATTCTATTCCTATGACTTTTGTTATTCCCTTGTCTTTATAATAAGCAACAAGTTCTTCAGTTAAAAATCGCATGCTCGCAGGATTTTTAAACACAGTAGTTAAGTCTTTAAATAGAATTCCTTTGCTCGGAAAGTCAGGAATGTCTCTCACTTCTTTTTTTATATCTTCAATCGTCATATAATTATTGTTATGTGTTCCACGTGGAACTTTAAGTTTTTGTTTGTTGTTTTGTTCCATGTGGAACAATTATCTTCCTAGTAAAACTAATAAAATATTTATGTCACTGGGTGCAATTCCAGAAATGCGACTTGCTTGGCCTATGGTTTCAGGATTAATCTTTTTCAGTTTTTGTTTTGCTTCAGTTGAAAGAGAGCTTACCGTATCGTAGTCTATACGATCTTTTATTTTGATGTTTTCTAGCCTTTTCAATTTTTGAGCTATGCCTTTTTCTCTTTCAATATAGCCTTCGTATTTTAATAAGATTTCTGCAGCTTCAATAATTTCTTCTTTTCTGTTCGGAGTTTTATCCAACTCTTCTTTTAAGGAAGGCAGATTTTCAGCGAGTAAGTTAATGTTGATTTCAGGGCGTAATACTAGATCTAATATTTTGCATCCAAACCGAAGAGGAGAGGAGCCAATTTTCTCGAGCATAGGATTAACATCTTTCATTTTAACTGATTCTTCTCGAATGAACTTTATGATTCTATCTCGCTCATTTCTTTTTTCTATTAGCAAGTTGAGTCTGTCTTTACTTGCTAAACCTAGTTTGTATGCTTTTTCAGTTAAACGCATATCGGCATCATCTTGACGTAGCAATATCCTGTATTCTGCACGAGAAGTGAACATTCGATAAGGTTCATCTACTCCTTTTGTTACTAGGTCATCAATCAATACTCCGATATATGCATCATCTCGGCTAAGCGTAAAAGCATTTCCACCTACACAATTCTGATGTGCGTTTATTCCTGCAATTAATCCTTGACCTCCTGCTTCTTCGTAACCAGTTGTTCCATTTATTTGCCCAGCAAAAAATAAGTTTTTTATTAATTTTGTTTCAAGCGTATGTGTTAGTTGTGTTGGGTCGAAGAAATCATATTCAATAGCATATCCTGGTCGAAAAATTCTCGCATTTTCAAATCCTTTTATTGAACGTAATGCTTCATATTGTACCTCTAAAGGAAGAGATGAAGAAAATCCATTCAAGTAATATTCTTGACTGTTTACTCCTTCAGGTTCTAAGAATAATTGATGTCTTTCTTTTTCTGCAAAAGTTACAATTTTGGTTTCAATACTTGGACAATATCTTGGTCCAATACTCTGAATTTGTCCGTTGTAAAGGGGCGATTTTTCAAGTCCTTTTTCTAAAATTTTATGAGTAGTCGGAGAGGTATAAGCTATCCAACAGCTTAATTGTTTTAATGGACGAGCCTTAAAATCAAGATATGAAAATTTATGAAAATCATCTTCTCCACCTTGTTCTACTAATTGAGAGAAATCAACTGTTCTGCCATCAACTCTAACTGGTGTTCCAGTTTTCATTCTGTCGGTCACAAATCCCATATCTTTTAATTGTTCAGTAATCCATTCGGATGATGGCTCTGAAACTCTTCCTCCTGGAATTTGAACTTTCCCAATATGCATTAATCCATTGAGAAAAGTGCCGGCTGTAAGGATAACACATTTAGCTTCAAATTCAACATTTAGTTTTGTAACTACTCCTTTAATTTCCTCGTTTTTAACGAGTATTTGAGTTACTGTGTCTTGCCAAATATCAAGATTATTTGTATTCTCTAATGTGCGTTTCCATTCTCGGATAAACTCTTCTCGGTCACTTTGAGCTCTAGGGCTCCACATGGCTGGTCCTTTTGACTGATTGAGTAAACGAAATTGGATAGCTGTTTTATCACTAACTACTCCCATTTGTCCACCCATTGCATCTATCTCTCTGACAATCTGCCCCTTGGCTATTCCTCCAATGGCAGGGTTACAGCTCATTTGTCCAATTGTATTCATATCCATAGTTATCAACAGCGTTTTAGAACCGAGATTAGCTGCTGCACATGCAGCCTCATTGCCTGCATGTCCTGCACCGATAACTATTACATCATAAGAAAATTTCATTTTTCAACAGGTTTTCAATAATTTTTCAACAGGCAAAGATACAAAATATCAAGATAGGCACTTTCTCCTTTCTTAATAGATTTCCTTTTTTGAATAAATATTGTAAATTCGCTAGTTATAAATGCACGTCAATGGCCGATTCTATTCTTAAAAATTATCACGCTTTTCTTTTACTAGAGAAATCTTTGTCGAAGAATACTATCGAAGCATATGAAAAAGATTTAGAAAAGTTATTTGTTTATTTAGAGGATGCAAAAATTTCTTATAAGGATGTTACCTTAGACCATCTGCGTGATTTTATTATTGAGTTAAATAGTATGGGTATTCATGCACGCTCACAAGCAAGAATTATATCTGGCATCAAATCTTTTTTTCGTTTTTTACAATATGACAACCAGTTAGATGAAGACCCAACTGAATTGTTGGAGATGCCTAAAATGGGTAAGCACTTACCAGAAGTTTTGTCAATAGAGGAAATTAATAATATTGTTGCAGCAATTGACCTCTCACAGCCTGAAGGACAACGTAATAGAGCGATTATTGAAACAATTTATGGTTCTGGTTTACGTGTGTCGGAATTAATAACATTAAAGATTTCAAATATTTATATAGAGGAAGGTTTTATGAAAGTTGAAGGGAAAGGTAGTAAACAACGACTAGTCCCTTTATCACCAGAGTCTCTAAAGCAAATAAAGTTATGGTTGTTGAATAGAAATCAAATTCAGATTCAAAAAGGGAATGAAGATTATTTATTTTTAAATAGAAGAGGAGCAAAGTTAAGCCGTGTGATGATTTTTATGATAACTAAAACCCTTGCTGAAAAGGCAGGAATTAAAAAAAATATTAGTCCTCATACTTTTAGACATTCATTTGCAACACATTTGTTAGAAGGAGGAGCAAACTTGAGAGCTATTCAACAGATGTTAGGACATGAGTCAATTTTAACGACAGAAATATATACACATATGGATGTAGAATATTTACGTGATACAGTATTGCGTTTCCATCCTAATAATAACCCAGACTTATCACGTGGAACAAATGATTAATAACTATGGCTAAAAAGATAAAATTTTATGTGGTTTGGCAAGGGAAAGAACCTGGTATATATTCTAACTGGGATGCTTGCAAGAAACAAGTTGATGGCTTTGAGGGAGCACAATATAAAAGCTTCCCAACTAAAGCTGCAGCAGAACTAGCTTATTCTCAGTCTTATTATGAGAATGTAAGTGTTGGGAATAATAATAAAAAACCACTTATTCCTTGGCAACATATGACTCAAGAAGAACAACCTTTACAAGACACCTTATCTGTAGATGCTGCATGTAGTGGAAATCCTGGAAGGATGGAATATAGAGGTGTTGATGTAATGACTGGCGCAGAGCTCTTTAGACAGGGACCTTATGAAGAAGGAACTAATAACGTAGGCGAGTTTTTAGCTTTAGTCCATGGCTTAGCTTTATTAAAACAAATGGACAATAATGCGATGCCGATATATTCAGACAGTAAAATTGCTATGTCATGGATTACACAAAAAAAATGCAAAACAAAATTGGTAAAAACCGCGAATAATACGAAAATATTTGAACTTATTCAACGTGCAGAAAAATGGCTTCAAGAGAACACATTTCCAAATAAAATTTTAAAATGGCAAACTAAAACATGGGGTGAGATTCCTGCTGATTTTGGCAGAAAATAATGATAACGATTAATCGTAATATTTAAACCAATTTAGGATTATATTGATAAAAAGGGATCTTTTTCTAATATGTCTTTTTACGCTTCCAATAGTATGATAATTGCCATCTTGGGAGTCTTTAACTAAGTCAGCTCTATTTCTCAAATAATATTCCCAGCTTGTGCCAATTTCATGTTTAAATGAATTACAGCCATCGGTGATGGCTTTTTGTCTATTGTTAAAACGCTTTTTTAGTTGATTAATACTTCTGAACTTAAAGTGTTTGACAAGAATTTTTTTTGAATATGTAAGTCCTTTTGGTGTAGGAAGTTTTTGATTTTGAGACCAACTTAGTTTTTTATTGTGTCTTAAAAAACGGATTTCAGTCCATGATTTCTTCTCATAGTAATTAATTTTCTTCTCATCTTCTTTAAAACTCCCTGAAAAGATATGTTCTTTTATATCTTCTTTAGTAAGCTGATATTCAATGCTTTCTTTCCAAACTTGTTTGTATTTAAAAGGAATGTCTTTCAAAAACTCTTTAGGGTTATCAATATAAAACTCATCTCCATCCATACGAATACACCACCAGTCTTTACTGGTCATTTCATGTTTAAAATTATTAAATAGAATGGAGCGTAGTCCTATATGAAATGGCCTACTATCTTGAATATAGGGAATGATATTAGGATATTGTTTAGAAAGCTCAATCACTTTTTCCCATGTCCCATCAGTACTACCATTATCGTATACAATAATTTTATCGCTCCAATAAGATGCGCTGATAAGAATAGGACTTATAATGTCAATTTCATCTTTGATTAAAAGAAGTGAATATATTTTCATTAAAATGGAATTTTAGACATGAGAAATGCTGAACTTTGTAACAAATTTCGACAAGTTTTTCGGATTAGCAAATTTTGTCCAAAGCATCTGCAAAAAAAGTGTAAATTTGTGGCTGCTTAGATAAGAAAGATTATTTTAACATAAATGACAAAACTTAAAAACAATATTACTCTAGGAGTTATTATTTCTACCTATAATAATCCAATATGGCTAGAAAAGGTCTTTTGGGGGTACTTGAATCAATCTGTTCGTCCAGACGAAATAGTTATTGCTGATGATGGTTCAAAAGACGAAACAAGAAATCTGATCCAGAAATATAGTAAAGATCTTCCCCTTGTTCATGTTTGGCATGAGGATAATGGATTTCAGAAATCTCAAATATTAAATAAAGCAATAGTTGCTTCAACAGCTGATTATATAATATTCACTGATCAAGACTGTATTCCACGATTTGATTTTCTAGCGACGCATGTTTCTTTTGCAGAGAAAGGGTTTTTTCTGTCTGGGGGATATTTTAAATTACCAATGAATTTAAGTCTAGATTTAAAAAAGGATGATATTCTTTCTGGAAATGCATTTCGTTTGAAATGGCTTACTTCAAAAGGTCTTGAAAGAACTTTTAAAACAACTAAATTATCACCTAATAAGAATTTTATTAAGTTAATGAATACAATAACTCCAACTAAAGCTACTTGGAATGGATGTAATGCTTCGGGGTGGAGAGAAGATATAGTTAAAACAAATGGTTTTAATGAAGCTATGCAGTATGGCGGTCAAGATAGAGAATTTGGTGAACGCATGTTTAATATGGGAATAAAATCAAAACAAATTCGTTATTCCGCAATTGTATTGCATCTTGATCATAAGCGTCCATATAAAACGAAAGAATCAATTTCTAAAAATGTTGCAATACGCAAGAATACTAGAAAATCAGGTATAATTGAAACACCAAATGGAATCAATAAGAAGAATTAATATTTTTCCTCATTTTTAGAGCTATATTTAATTTAGAATAAATGTATAAAGTAAAATTAACTGCAGGAACTGGAGAAAGTGCAAAAATTATGTTGCGTCAAACAATGGGTAGAGAAGGTATTTCTAAGTGTGGGAAATATCAATTTTTTATTGATGAAGAGGTTGATGAAGCTGATTTTTGGGTAGTTAGAAATAAATATATAAAAAAATCTCAATCCTGCACTATTGCTCCAGAAAATACTATATTGATGATTTCAGAGCCAAAATCTGTTGTAAAGTACCCACAAAAATATGTAAATCAGTTTGCTACTTTTTGCTCTTGTCAAGAGGGAGTTAAACATCGTAATGTTATTTACATGCCACCTGCCTTACCTTGGTTTGTTGGAATTATGAAAAAAGCAGGCAGAACAATTTTTTCTTTAGATTATGATTATTTGAAATCTAATCCTTTTCCCCCAAAAACAAAACTAATATCAGTTATTACCAGCAATAAGGCTTTCACAAAAGGTCATCAGGATAGAATAAATTTTGTAGAGAAGCTTCAAGCCTATTATGGAGAATCATTAGATATATTTGGTCGTGGATTTAATGATTTTGATGATAAATGGGACGTATTATCTCCATATAAATATCATATTGCGTTAGAGAACTCTTCATCAAAATATTATTGGACTGAGAAAATTTCTGATTGTTACCTTACGGGAACTTATCCTATTTATTTTGGCTGTACAAATATTGAAGATTATTTTCCTCAAGAAGCGTATAAAACTATTGATATAAATGATTTTGATGAAGCTATTCATATTATTAATAAAACAATAAAAAAGAACGAATTTGAGAAGAATATTCCATCATTAGAGAGGTGCAAAGATTTGGTATTAGAAGATTATAATATATTTGAGCAAATTGTTCTTGTGCTAGATAAATTGGATCCTACTTTGCCTAAAAAAACAGTTATTTTAAAGCCTGCTAAGAGTTTATTTGATTGGAGCAATTTTTATTATTATTTTATTCAAAGAAATATTTTTCAGCTAAGGAATTTAATTAGAAAAATAATTAAAGGAAAATCATTATTGTATAAAGTGTAGTTTTTAGCGATTTCATCAATATATTTAAACTTTCAAAAGGATAAAAATTATAATCTTTATAATTCAAAACAATTAAAATGAAGTCACTGTTAATAGAAGAAGAGTTTCTTATTAAAACTAAACCTTTTAGGCTGTTTATTTTACATGTTAGATCAATAAAGAAGCACATTATCTATATTATGTCTTCCTTTAAACATCGATTATCTACGAATATTCAAAAACCAAAAGATAAGGAGGTGCTAGTTATTGAAATGCTTTCCTGGCATGATGAGTGTCTCTATTCTGTTTGTTCTTTATTAAAGTCTAATGGCTATTCTGTTCTGTTAATAGCGGATTTAAAATTACAAAATAAACAAACTAGTTTATCTCCTGTCGTTGATGAGTTTAAATTTTTAGATTTTCACAGTGGATTAAATACTTTTAAATCAATTGTTGAGGTTAATAAAGTAATATCAAAAAGAAAGATAAGAAATGTGTATTTTAACACTGCACAAGGAAATCCTATATGGAAGTTTTTTTTAATACCTTTCTCAAAAAATATTAATTTTGTAGGCACATTACACAATATATCTAAATTAGATAATAGTTTTAGCCAAAGATTTATAACAAAAAAAATAAAGCGGTATGTTCTTTTAAGTGAAATTCTTTTACCTGCATATGAGAAAGTTTGTAAAAAACCTGTTTCTGTATTTTATCCGATTATTTATCCGATTATTTCGAATGTAGAGTTCTCTAAACCAGAGGGTGAAATATGGATTGTTATTCCAGGTTCAGTTGACTATAGACGTAGAGATTATAGTATTCTATTTTCTGGAAATAATTTATCATATGAAAAAAATATAAAGTTTATTGTCCTTGGAAATAGAAGTAAATCAGATGGAGATAAGGTTTTTATGATGGTTAAAGAAATGCAATTGGATGATAATTTTATTTTTTTTGATTCTTTTGTTGATGATGTCGTTTTTCAGACTTATATAAAAATGGCGGACTATATTTTACCATTAGTTCATCCTGATGTTAGCCCACTTGATTGTTATGTTTCTACTAAAATATCAGGAACATACAATTTAGCTTATGCTTATAAAAAGCCTATGTTATGTGAGCAAAGTTTATCGAAATATAAAGAATTTGTAGACAGCAGTTTTTTTTATTCTACGGAAAATTTCGTTGGATTCATCAATTCATTATCAAAAGATTATAATCCTATAAATAATAAATTATATACAAGCAAAAGATTTGATTACAACAATCAAGTTAAAGCTTTTTCTTCAATTTTTCATTAAGTAGTATTTGGTTCTTTTTCATCCAATATATTACTAGAAGAGAAAAGGAGAACATGTATATTGTCGTGTTTTTTAGTGCTAAATTTTCAATCATAAAGAATAGCACCCATATTAGCATAAGATTAAATACAAAAAATAGTTTATTTTTATCTTTTATCCCTAGGAAGCATGAGTATAATAAATACAGAAAAATAATTGAACCTATAATTCCTAGTTCAAGTTGTACATCCATAAAGTGATTATGACAACTTTCAGCGGGAAAGAAATGTTCTTGGAACTCTGGCTTAGCATGGTTTTTTGAGAATACATCTGTATAGTCTCCAATACCAACACCAAATACTAAATTGCTTTCTTTAATACATTGGTAACCATTTCTCCAAAGATCATAACGTGGATCAAATTCTTGTAACTTTTCTTTTGAGAATTCAAAATCTTGCATTCTTGGATGATTCATTACTATAATAGTTCCTACAATCGCTATAGCGAATACATTTATAGACATTATTATTTTTAAGCTTTTCCCCCATAAAAAATAAATAGAGCTCGTAGCAGTAACAACAACAAGTATAATAAGAGGCATACGTGCTTCACTTAAATAGATTAAGGCTCCAAAGAATAAATAAGTTGTAGCTAAACCAATGTAGTAGAAAGAAACATGAGGTAAACGTTTTGTTATATCAGATTTTAAATATAAGATAATAATGATGCTAAATATTTTACATAGTCCAAAGTAAGTGTGATGCTTATATACTTGATAGTGATCAAAGAATCGTATAAAATAATCAGTACCTTGAACAGTTTTGATATAACTATAAATTAATGCCGTAATTATTGAAGCAAACGTGCCAAGAACAAAAGCCAAGAGAATTTTTTTATACTGAAAATCTTTTTTCATTCCAAAAAATGTTAATAATGGAACAATAAAGAAAATAATTCTGCGTAATAGGAGGTCTTCAGTTCTTAGTAGATTATCAGTCCATAATATTGATATAAGCATCCACCCAAAATATATCCAAAGTAAGTATAATTGAATATTATTTTTATTTGGTTTCTCAAATGAATATTTTCCTCGAAATAATATTTCAATTCCCCAAGCAATTAACCATGCTACATATAAGAAATTCAGGTGTTCTCGAGGAAATGCCAATGTAAAGGCAGCAAGAATGGCTGTAATATATGTGAGATTAGTAGTGATTTTTGTTATTTTCTGTGGTATTCCCATTTCTATTTTTTTATAAACTCAGACTTTTTAAATTTCCATCTTCTGTGCGTCCAAAGCCATAAAGGAGGATCTTCTTTAATTGATTTTTCTAGCTCATTAAAATATCTATCTGTTATTTCATAATCAGGTACCTTTTTAGGGTCATCTTCTAATTTTATAAATTCACCACTATAATAGCCTCTTTTAATACGCTTAACCTTAAAATATAAGGATGGATAGCCAGTTTGTTTTGCTAACTTCTCAGGACCAACAATAGGAGCTGTGTCCTGTTTTAAGAACTGAAGCCAGTGAAGTACATTATTTCTTGTCGGGGATTGATCGGCTATAAAGATAAAAATTCCTTTTTTCTCTTCTTGATTTAATTTGATAATTGTGCGAAGAATTTTTCTTTGAGCGATAGGAATGCCGTTTGATTTTTTAGACCTTAAGTTATAAAAGAACTTTTCTATATGTTTATTTCCCAGCGGATAATAAGCAATATACATCTTATAATCTTCTAATTCTGGCCTAATAACACTCCATGCATAAGATAACCATTCCCAGTTTCCATAATGTCCTAAATAAAGGAAAACACTTTTATTATTTTTATAGAAATTGTCGATTAGTTCTGGGTTTAAAATTTTAACGCGTTTTTTTACATCAGATTCTGACATATTAATAAGCTTGATTGTTTCAAAGAAATAATCGCAAAAATGTTTGTAAAAATCTTTTTCAATTTTTTTTATTTCTATGTCAGACTTTTCAGGAAAAGAGATAGTTAAGCTTTTTCTAACAACAGTCCTTCTATATTTAACGACATAATAAATTATAATATATATGAAATTTGATATGAAATGTAAAATTTCTAATGGTAAAAAAGAAATTATCCAAAGAAATCCAAATAGTATATAATAAAGAATACTCATATTTTAGACTGTTATTTATCTGATGCGGTTAATTTGTTATTTATAATTCGGTCAACATATTGCTGAATAATAGCTTTAATATGCTCTTCTTCTTTGTTTTGTTCTGGGAGATCCCCTATTAGGTTCTTCTCAGATAAAGTGTCTTTTAAGCTATTAAAAACACCTGTTATTTTATTCCCATCAAACTCGTATAAATAATCTTTTGATAAGTACTGAAAGCTTTGATTATTATAATGTATCGCATAGTGTTCATTATAGTTTGGATTGAGCAAGTCGTGCCCAAAAGCAAGATACGGTTTATCATAATTTAAGTACCCAAGAATAGTTGGCATAATATCAATTTGTTGAGCAATTTTTTTAATACGCCCTTTTAATTTACTACCATTATGATAAAAGACAATAGGAACTTTGTATCCCCCAGAGTTAGATAAATACTCTTCTCTAGTTAATGCATTTGTATGATCTGCAGTAATAACGAATAGTGTATTTTTAAACCAGTCTTCTTTGGCTGATTTTTCAAAGAATTTTCTTAAAGAGTAGTCAGTATATCTAACACACTTGTGTAATGCATGAGTTCCTTCTTCTACAAAGACATCTTTATATCTATTGGGTACATGGAATGGGTGGTGTGATGTTGCCGTAAATATTGCAGACATAAATGGCTGTTTAAAACCGGTCAATTCATCTGCAAAATATTGGAGAAACTCTTCATCCCAGATAGACCATGTTCCATCATAGTCGTCATCGTTATTGTACTCATCTTTACCATAATAATCTGTAAAACCACTAACTTTTGCAAATGCTTCAAAACCCATTGATCCATTAGGAGCTCCATGAAAAAAGGATGTGTAGTATCCTTTTTTATTTAGTTCGCCTGCTATTCCTGACACTTCATTTATAGAATATCGAGTTATAAAATATGGTTCATAAAACATCGGTATACTAGACAAAACCGATGGCATGGCATCAATAGATTTTCTTCCGTTACTATAAGTATATTCAAATGTAAGTCCTTCACGAATAAGTGAGTCTAGAAAAGGAGTGTATCCTTTATAAGAACCATTGTCTAGGTTTTTGTTTAACTCTCCAATAAATTCCTTGCTAAAGCTTTCCAGTATAAATACCACTACATTTAAATCTTTAAAAGAATCTATAGGCTGAGGGTAAATTATAGGCTCATATATAGTTTTTAGTTTTTCTGGAGAAAAATATTTTGGATTTGTAAATACTTTATTGTTAATCGTTCTTATAATACAAAATGGAGTGTTAAGCACTATTGATGCTTCAAGAGATTTATTTATGTATTTATTTGCATTGCTTAGGGTTATAGGTCTTACATATGAACCAATACCTCCTCTAATGCCAAAAATTGAAAACATTATAACTAATAAAAAGGCAATCGTATTACGAATATAGTAGATGTATTTTTTTTCGAATTTAAATTTTTTGGATTGGGGAGTAAAATATAACTTAAATAAAATATATAATAAAATGATCCCTAATAAAGTAACGTACCAATATTGAAAAGCACCTTCACCAATAATTTTAAGCATATTGCTCTCATTTGAAAATTCGTTAAATACTGTAGATGTAGTGCGTCGGTTTGTGTATCTAAAATAAACCGTGTCTAAACAATTTGCAATAATACCAATACTATTCGTTGTTAGAAAGATATATTTTGCAGTTTTTTGATAGATTTTATTATATCTGAATTGGAAAGGGATAGATTGTAAAACTAAATACAAAAGATTTAGATATAGGATTGCTGAAATATCGAACATTACTCCACCCTTACATATGGTGATAAATTGGTTAAGAGTAAGCCCCGTGAATAAATCTTGATTTATAAAGTAAAAAGCAACTCTAGAGAGGAAAAATAACATCATTACAATTAGTAGATTGTATATCGATGCTATATATATATTATTTTTAATGTATTGTCTATTAAGATATTGGTCCATAATCTGAAAAACTTAGTATTTGCGAATGTATTTGTTAATTATTGGAATTTCTTTTATTGGAAAATCTTTTTTAATGAAATAGCTTATGAATATTACTAATAATATTGATTTTATCGAATAATCAAGAACTATATTTGAAGAGTTAATGAATATGCTTACAACATATAGAGCTGTAGCAATCATAAAATAGACAGCTATTTTTTTTAGTTGATAATTGATAGGGAAATACTTTTGACCATAGATATAGGATAGAAGCATAATAAGAAAATAACTTGCAAAAGAAGCCCATGCACAAGCAAAATACCCAAAATGGGGGATTAAAAGGACATTTACTGTTGTCGTTAAAATAACACCCATTATTGAGAAATAAGCTCCATATCTAGTTTTATCCGTGAGTTTATACCATAACGAAAGATTGAAATATATCCCTTGAAATAAGTAGGATGCAAGTATAATAGGCACTACACGAAGTCCTTCCCAATAGGTAGATGCAATAAGTAGTTTTATAATATCTAAGAAGAAAACCATTCCTAAGAAAATGAGTAAAGATGCTATTACAAAGAACTTCATTGCATCTGAATATGCTTCTTTACTGTTTTTATCTTTGTGTTGTCCAAATATAAATGGTTCGTAAGCAAAACGAAAGGCTTGTGTAAACATCATCATTACCATAGCAACTTTAAAGCAAGCTCCATAAATACCTAATTGACGCATTCCTTCGGTATAGTCTCCATACAAGTAGGGGAAAAGAATTTTGTCTATAGTTTGGTTAGCAATACCAGCAATTCCTAAGATAAGAAGTGGAAGAGAATAGGACAACATCCTTTTCATTAGAGGCTTATTGAATTCAAATTTTGCTTCAAAGATTTCAGGCAATAGCATAAATAATACCGCTGTAGTAGAAATTAAGTTGGCAATTAAAATATATCCAACACCATAATCAGGATTATAGAACCAGCTGATTAATTCAGGATTTGTTTTCCATAGCCAAGGGCATGTTATTAAGAAAAATATATTTAGTGCTATATTAATAAATATCATTATTAATTTGATAACAGCAAACTTTATTGGCCTCTGTTTTTGACGTAGATAAACAAATGGAATTGAGGTGAATGCATCAACAGCAACAACAAGTCCCATTATCCATATGTATTCATTATAACCATTGTAACCTAATGCATTTGTTATCGGCTTTTGAAGAATGATAACTCCTATTGCAAAGATTATTGAGCTAATTGCAATTGAAATAAGGGTGGTGCTATAAACAGTTTGACTGTTTTCATCTTTCTTATTCATGAAACGGAAAAAACCAGTTTCCATTCCATATGTTAATAAAACAAGAAGTAAAGCTGTCCAAGCATATAAATTGGTAATAATGCCATACTCTCCTGAATCTTTCAAGACATAAGTGTACATAGGTACTAAACACCAGTTTAAAAAGCGGCCTAAAATACTACTTACCCCATAAATGGCTGTGTCCTTAGCTAAGGACTTCATCTTCCCCATAAATAATTATTAAAATAATGAACCTTGTTCACTATGTTTAGTTCTGCCTAAATGTTTGTATGCTAATTCAGTTACTTCTCTGCCTCGAGGTGTGCGTTTTAAAAAACCTTCTTTAATTAAAAATGGTTCGTATACCTCTTCTATCGTTCCTGCATCTTCACTTAATGCAGTAGCAATTGTTGTAATGCCAACAGGCCCTCCGCTAAACTTATCTATTAAAGTGCAAAGGATTTTGTTATCTACTTCATCTAGTCCAAACTTGTCAATATTTAAAGCTTCTAAGGCAATATTAGCAATTTCTAAATCAATAGATCCGGTCCCTTTAACTTGAGCAAAATCACGTACTCTACGTAATAAAGCATTGGCAATACGTGGAGTCCCTCTGCTTCGGCCAGCTATTTCAGCTGCAGCATTTTTATCGCATTTAATATCGAGCAATTTTGCCGACCGTAAAACTATGTTGCTAAGGATGCTAGAATCATAATATTCTAGATGGCAGTTAATGCCAAATCGAGCTCTAAGAGGGCTTGTTAATAGACCACTACGGGTAGTAGCACCAACTAAGGTAAATGGATTTAAATCAATTTGAATAGAACGAGCACTTGGCCCTTTGTCTATCATAATATCAATGCGATAATCTTCCATTGCAGAATATAAATATTCTTCTACAATTGGACTAAGGCGGTGTATCTCATCAATGAAAAGAACATCATTGCTTTCGAGTCCTGTTAATACTCCAGCTAAATCTCCAGGTTTATCAAGGACTGGTCCTGATGTAAGTTTAAATCCAACGCCTAATTCGTTGGCAATTATTGCAGATAGTGTTGTTTTTCCTAAGCCTGGAGGTCCATGTAATAGTACATGGTCTAAAGCATCTTCACGCATACGTGCAGCACTAACAAAAACGTCTAGATTTTCAACAATCTTTTTTTGCCCTTTAAAATCATCAAATGATAAAGGTCTTAAGGCGTTTTCGTAATCTGATTCGCGCTGTTGATTGCGTATGTCGAAATTTTCTTCCATCTTATTGTTTCTCTTGAGTCAATTCGTGGAAAACGTCTTCCATATTGCGTTCTTGCTGATTCAATGTTAGTAAGGTAAGTCCTTTTTTAGAGATATATTTAGAAACTTCTGCCCTTATGTCGATATCACTTTCTAACTGGTAATGCATAGGTTTTATCTCAATCACCTTGTTTACGCCTTTAATAGAAAGCATTTCTTTTTTCTCTATTTCTTTGTCAACCTCTACTGTAAGAACTTGTTGTTTCTTTTGACTCATTGCTGTAATGTCTTTTTCTTTTTCGTCAGCAACAATATTTCCATTGTTTATAATTATAACTCGGTCACACAATGCAGAAACCTCTTGCATAATATGAGTTGAAAGCAGAACGGTTTTTTCTTTGCCTATTTCAGCAATTAAGTTGCGCACATCGATTAGTTGGTTAGGGTCGAGTCCAGTAGTTGGTTCGTCTAAAATTAGCACTTTAGGATCTGGAATAAGAGCTTGTGCTAAACCAACGCGCTGACGATAACCTTTTGAGAGTTGACCAATTTTCTTTTTGTATTCTGAAGAAAGTCCTGTTAGCTCTATCATTTCATCTACACGATTCTTGCTGTTTTTTCCAAGTTTATAGATATCTGCAACAAATTGTAAATACTCTTTGACATACATTTCCAGGTACAATGGGTTATGCTCTGGCAAGTAGCCAATTAATCCTTTTGTTTCAAGGCCATAATCTTTAACCTCTAAGTCACATATTTTAACTGAGCCAGTTTCATAAGGGACAAAGCCTGTAATGATTTTCATCATTGTCGATTTCCCTGCACCATTTGGACCTAGAAACCCAACAATTTCTCCAGAGCCGATTTCGAAACTGGCATTATTTAGAACAAGCTGTTCGCCATAATGCTTGTTAACTTTCTGTATGGAAATTGACATCGTTTTTTAACTTTTTAGTTATGAATTCACAAATTTAATCAGAATAATGATGAATTTATTTTAAAACGCAATAAAATTTTCAACGTTCTTGTTGTTGCTTCTATATAGAAGCATTGTTTATTATACATTTTTGTGTAAATTTGTAGTCCAATTTTTAAACCCAAAGAACTATGTCAATTGCCTCAAATAGCAATGCTATTTTCGATAAATGTATCGAAACTTACCACATTACTGATAATGTAGATGCTGAGTTAAAAAACCCGTATGAATCTGGATCTTTTGAAGGAATTTTATATGTAAAAAACTGGATTGATACAGTTCAGTGGCATCTTGAAGATATAATAAGAAACCCAGCTATAGAACCTGTAGAAGCGCTTGTAATTAAACGTAGAATTGATAAATCAAATCAAGATAGAACAGATTTAGTTGAAGTAATTGATAGTTACTTTATGGAAAAGCATGAAGCAGTAGAAGTGCTTTCTGATGCTACAATTAATACAGAAACTCCAGCTTGGGCTTTTGATAGATTATCAATTTTAGCATTGAAGATTTACCATATGCAACAAGAAGTTGGGAGAGATGGTGCTTCAAAAGAACATATGGATCAATGTCAACAAAAATTAGATGTTCTTTTAGATCAACGTGTAGATTTATCTACAGCAATTGATCAATTAATGTCAGATATTGTTGCTGGTAAAAAATATATGAAGGCATATAAGCAAATGAAAATGTATAATGACCCTTCATTAAATCCAATTTTGTACGCAAATAAATAAGCGGTGCAATCACTTCCTAAAAAAATAATAGTCTTTCGACTATCAGCAATGGGCGATGTTGCAATAACTATCCCCGTTCTTAACTCCTTGGCAAAAAAGTTTAACGTGCAACTAGTAATGGTTACACCGAAAGCTTTTGCGCCTATGTTTTCAGGCACACAAAATCTTACTGTTTTTTCAATTGACAAGAATGGTCGTCATAAAGGCATTTTTGGTTTAATCAGGTTGTTTTCTGATTTATCAAAAGAAAACCCCGACGCTATAGCTGATTTACATGATGTGTTGAGAACTAAATTCTTGCGTTTTCTTTTTTCGGCAAAAGCAGTAAAAATTGCAACTATAAACAAAGGCCGTTTTGAGAAGAAATTATTAGTAAAAAATGGAAAGAATAAATCATCATTGCTGAAATCATCATCTGAACGATATAAGGCTGTTTTTAGCAGCTTAGGGTTTGAATTTGATATTGACTTTCACTCAATTTTTCCTGAAACTCCTCCAATATTAGATGTATTTGTTGAGGCTTTTGGGGAGAAAAATGGTAAATGGATTGGTATAGCGCCATTTGCTAAACATAGAAGCAAAATGTTTCCTGAGGAGAAAATGGAGCAACTTATTGAAAAACTAGATAAACAGTCTGACATTAAAATACTGTTATTTGGACAAGGAACATTTGAGGAGAGCATTATGAAAAAATGGGTTAATAAATATCCAAATGTTCATATTATGCCATCAGAAGTCCGCTTGCCTAGTGAGTTAAATTTAATGGCTAATTTAGACTTAATGTTGTCGATGGATTCGGCAAATATGCATTTAGCATCTTTAGTGAATTTGCCTGTAATGTCTATATGGGGAGCAACACATTATTACGCTGGATTTTTGGGACATAATCAATTAGTAAGTAATATTATTGAGAGTGATATTGATTGTAGACCCTGCTCAATTTATGGTAATATTGATTGTAAAAGAAAAGATTATGCTTGCTTAAATGAACTTAAGCCAGACTATATATATAAAAGAGTGACTGATTTTTTACAAATAAAACAATAATTAATGGCTCGAACAGAAATAGCAACTTTAGGTGAATTTGGACTAATAAAACAATTAACTGAAAAGTTCCCAATTGTAAATAAGTCAACTAAAAAGGGAGTCGGTGATGATGCAGCTGTTTTGGATTATAAAAACAAGCAAAGCCTAGTTACTACTGACTTACTTTTAGAAGGAATTCATTTCGACTTAGTTTATATGCCAATTAAGCATTTAGGCTATAAATCAGCTATCGTGAATTTCTCTGATATATATGCAATGAATGGAAAGCCAAAACAAATTACCGTTTCAATCGGTATTTCAAAGCGTTTTTCTGTTGAAGATTTAGAAGAGTTTTATGCTGGTATTAAGATGGCCTGTGATTATCATGGTGTTGATTTAATAGGAGGTGATACCTCTGCTTCGGTAACCGGATTAACGATAAGCATTACTTGTATAGGAGAAGCTGACAAGTCTAAAATTGTATACAGAGACGGGGCGAAAGAGAACGACTTATTATGTGTAACAGGTAATTTAGGAGCTGCATATATGGGACTTCAATTGCTTGAAAGAGAAAAGGCCGTTTTTACTGATGATAAACAAGCACAACCAGATTTTTCGGGTAAAGAATATTTGTTAGAACGTCAGTTACGACCAGAAGCACGTAAAGATATTATTGAATTGCTTGAAGAAAAAGGAGTGCTCCCAACTTCAATGATAGATGTTTCTGATGGTTTATCTTCGGAATTAATGCATATTTGTACGCAAAGTAAAGTCGGTTGCAGAGTTTATGAGGATAGAATTCCTATTGATTTTCAAACTGCTTCTATGTCTGAAGAATTCAATATGAATTTAATTACGTCGGCTTTAAATGGAGGAGAAGATTACGAATTATTATTTACAGCGCCTCTTGATATGCACGATACAGTTGTAGCTATGGAAGATGTGAATATTATTGGACATATCTGTAAAGAAAGTATGGGGCTTTGTTTGGTAACACGTGATGATCAAGAATTTCCTTTAAAAGCGCAGGGGTGGAATTCTTTAGAGCAATAGAAATTAATAATCAATAATATATAGTATGAAGAAATTAATCGAACAAAAAATTGCTATTTGCTCTGACCATGCTGGGTTTGAGTTAAAACAAGAAATTATTAAGGATTTTGGTGCAATGGGAGTAGAGTTTAAAGATTATGGAACAAATTCTACAGAAAGTTGTGATTATGCTGATTATGCTCACCCAATGGCCGATGCAGTTGAGAAAGGTGATTTTGAATATGGTATCTCAATTTGTGGAAGTGGTAATGGAATAAGCATGACTGTAAATAAGCATCAAGGAATACGTGCAGCGCTATGTTGGACTGCCGAGATAGCTCAATTAGCCCGTTTACATAACAATGCAAATGTATTATCTATGCCAGCTCGTTTTATCACGAAAGAAGAAGCTTATCAGATTATCAATGATTTCTTCTCAACTGATTTTGAAGGAGGACGACATGAAGCTAGAGTGGATAAAATACCTGCATGTTAGAGTAAAATAGATCGGAAATAAAAAAGCACCCCTATAATTTTTTATAGGGGTGCTTTTTTATTTATTGCAAAGAAAACTAAAATACAATTTTAAATTCTACTCTTCTATTTTCAGATCTACCTTTCTTAGTGTTGTTACTTGCTATAGGTATTGTATCTCCAAAACCTTTTGCTGTTAATCTTTTTGTATCAACACCTTTTTCAACAAGATAGTTTTTAACTGCATCTGCTCTTTTCTGAGATAATTCAAGGTTATTTGCGCCTCCTTCATTATCAGTGTGTCCATTAATTTCTAAATTATAAGAAAGATTCTTGTTCATTGCAAGAACAACATCATCTAGAATTTCTAATGATTTTTTTCTAATAATATCTTTCCCTGTTTGAAACTGAATTCCTTGTAAGGCTTTTGTTAATACTTTTTTAACTTCTTCTTTTACTTCTGGGCAGCCTTTATTTTCGACAATACCTGCCTCTTCAGGGCATTTGTCTAAGTAATCAGCAACACCATCTTTGTCAGTATCAATAGCACAGCCATTTGCATCAACCGTTGCTCCAATTCCTGTGTTAGGGCATTTGTCTAGATAATCAGCAACACCATCTTTGTCAGTATCAATAGCACAACCATTTGCATCAACTTTAGCTTCAGCAGGAGTCTTAGGGCATTTGTCCATATAGTCAGCAATGCCGTCTTTATCGGTATCAATTGGACAGCCAAGAGAGTCTACTTTAGCTTTTGTAGATGTGTTAGGACATTTATCTAAGTAATCAGCAATGCCGTCTTTATCGGTATCAATTGGACAGCCAAGAGAATCTACTTGTACACCTAGAGGAGTCCCTAAGCAGTTGTCTTTTTTGTCAAAAACACCATCTTTATCTTTATCTTTCTTTTTAAAACTAAAGCTATAAACTATACCTAAATTATGTTGAAATTGATAATCATTACTTTTACTTCTTTCATAGTAATCAACATCATCTTTACTAGTCCAGCTTAAATCAGATTGATAACGAATACTAAACTTATCAGATATTTTGTATTCTAAACCAAGACCTAAAGTTGCAGTTATTGCTATTACAGGATCTTTTGTTGAAACAGTATCTCCTTTATAATTAATGCCGCTTAAATCATTATATATAGCAGCACCTCCAGCTACATTTACGAAAGGAACAAACCTTGACTCATTATCTCCTAAAATTTTAATGCGAAAATGTAAATTTCCATTAATTAAAGAAGCAGACTCAAATGATCTTATAAAACCTGGTTTTGTAATGTTATCCTCAAAACTCATGCTACTATATGATCCGTAAATTCCAGCATCAAAATAATTATTTAAGAAACGATCAATTGATAATGCTCCTCCTACATTTAATGAATTAAAGTTGTAAGTTGTGTTTTGGTATTCGTTAAACACATTACTTGTTGTGTACTCATTGGAAAATTTATTTAGGTCTCCTAAATATTCAGACTTTACTCCATAAAGACCAACAGCCCATGGATTTTCTCTTGTTTGTGCAAAGCTTGACGTAAAAGCAAGTAAGCATACAAACACAACTAATGTTTTAAAATTTTTCATAGTATTTTTTTTAATGTTTTTGTTACACAAATATACAATTTAAACAAGTATTTACAAGATTCATAGTAAATCCTGATCAATATCTGTAATGCTCTGGTTTAAAAGGACCATCAGCACTAACACCTAAATAGGCGGCTTGCTCCTTAGTTAGTTTAGTTAGTTTTACACCAATATTTTCTAAGTGTAAACGAGCTACTTCTTCATCTAAATACTTTGGCAAACGGTATACATCAACATCATATGTGTTTTCCCAAAGGTCTAATTGAGCTAATGTTTGATTTGTAAATGAGTTACTCATTACAAATGATGGGTGACCAGTTGCACAGCCTAAGTTTACTAATCGACCTTCAGCTAATAAATAAATACTATTACCAGTAGGGAATGTGTATTTATCTACTTGAGGTTTAATGTTTACGTGTTTAACGCCTGGGAATGCTACTAAGTTATCTACTTGAATCTCGTTGTCGAAATGCCCAATATTACAAACAATTGCTTGATCGCTCATAGCTTTCATATGGTCGATAGTAATAACGTCTTTGTTTCCAGTAGTTGTAACGAAGATATTTCCTTCAGATACGGCATCTTCCATCGTGTTTACTTCGAAACCCTCCATGGCAGCTTGTAATGCACATATAGGGTCAATCTCAGTAACGATTACACGAGCACCATACGAACGCATTGAGTGTGCACATCCTTTACCTACATCACCATAACCTAATACAACACAAACTTTACCTGCAATCATAACATCAGTTGCGCGTTTAATTCCGTCGGCTAATGATTCACGACAGCCATATAGGTTGTCAAATTTAGATTTTGTTACAGAGTCATTTACATTAATAGCAGGCACTAATAATTCACCTTTTTCCATCATTTGATATAAGCGGTGAACACCAGTAGTAGTTTCTTCAGAAACTCCTTTTAATTCAGCTACAGTTCTGTGCCAACGTTGGTTGTCCTCTGCTAAAACTCTATTAACTGTATCGAAAACAACTTGTTCTTCGTGGTTGCCTCCTTTTTCTGTGATGCTTTTCCCAGCTTTCTCCGCTTTATGACCTACGTGGATTAACATTGTTGCATCACCTCCATCGTCTACAATGATATTTGGCCCTTTTCCTTCAGGGAAACGTAATGCCATATCGGTACACCACCAATATTCTTCTAAGCTTTCACCTTTCCATGCATATACAGGAACACCCGCTTCTGCAATAGCTGCAGCAGCATGATCTTGTGTAGAGAAAATATTACAACTTGCCCAGCGTACATCTGCACCTAGGTCTACTAAAGTTTCGATTAATACTGCTGTTTGAATAGTCATGTGCAGAGAGCCAGTAATACGAGCACCTTTTAGGGGCTTTTTCCCTTCGTGTTTTTTACGAAGAGACATTAAACCTGGCATTTCGTGTTCAGCAACTTCAATCTCTTTACGACCAAATTCTGCTAAACTCATATCTGCAATTTTATAAGGCAGATTAGTAGGGAATAAACTAGACATAAATTTTATTTTTTAATAATGAATTGCAAAGATAAGACTTTGGTAAGAATTTGCAATTAAACATGGTAAAGTGTTTAATTCTAGATTAGAAAAGTTCTTAATATATAAGTATATAAGAGTAATCAAAACAAGTTAATTATAGCTCTATTTTTTAACTGTAAAAAGTAAGGTTGATGAAAAGATAGGGAAGTATTGAGCAATTATATAATCTAACTTTCTAAAGCTTCCTACATTTACAAGATGATTTGGTAAGAATGTAAATTTTTTAGTTTCCACTTTGAGACCAACTTTTTGAATGAGTTGTTCAAGTGTTTTATGTGTCATTACTAAATTATGATCAGGGTGTTGCCATTCTTTACCTGAAATTGCATGTAGTATTTTTGAAAAAGTAATAAAATTTGGAGTGCTGATAACTAGCTTAGTATCTTCCTTCATCATTTCTTTTAAGGAGTGAAATGCATTCTCTAAATTCATTATATGCTCTATTGTTTCACCTAGAATAATGATATCTGGATCAAAATTAATATTCTTTGATGAATTCATATCCATATGTATAATATTATTAAACCCTAGGGTTTTCATAATCTCAATACTTTCTAAATCAATGTCAATTCCTAGTTGCTCTGATGCAACTGAGTCAATATGTTTAAAAAGTAATTGGTTATTTTCAAACTTTTGTTTTGTGTATGGAGCATCGCAAGCACCAATATGCAGCACATTTTTATTTGTACAAAGATCTACAATATAAGTATCTCTATTCTTCGTGAAATCTTTTCTGCTAATTTCTTTTTTTATCATGATTAATAAGATCTGATAGTTAAAATGCTTTTCAATTGTATAATGAAAAAGTTTCTTATTTTACTGGGTATAATATGTACTATTGGCTTTTTATCGAGGGAAACTTCCATTATTTAAATCAATACAAGTACCATTAATATATTCTGGGCTATCGATTGCTAACCAAACCATCGCTTTAGCGACCTCGTCTGCTTCAGCAAATCTACCTGTGTATACAACTTTAAGTACGGCTTCTTTTCTTGATTCTGGAATAGTGTTTAGCATTTCTGTTACAACTGGCCCTGGAGCAACAGCATTAATCACAATTCCGTGTGGCCCTAATTGTTTTGCAAAGCTTTTTGTGGCATTGATTAAGGCTGCTTTAGACATGGCATACCAAATGTCTGGATGTCCAATTTGTCCAGCAACAGAAGCTACATTTACTATGCGTCCTTCTTTACGTTTAATCATTTGTTTAGAAAGGTGGGTAATTAACTCTATAGGAGCATCCAAGTTGATTCTCATCAAATCATCTTTGTCTTGCGAAGAATATTTATCAAATGGAATAGCATGCATTATTCCTGAGTTATTTATCAATACATCAATTCTGCCTAAGGATGCAATTAGCGCAGGTATACCTGCTATATTTTTCAAATCGTACTCGATAAAGTCGCAGTTTTTCAAGTCCTTTAAAGGAGATCCATCTCGTGCTAAAACAATTACATGATGCCCAAGTTCTAATAGCTGTTTCGTAGTTTCAAGGCCAATTCCCTTGTTGCCACCGGTGATTAAAATATGTTTCATGGAAAATTAATGATGATGTTCTGTTAAAAAGGCGAATAGTCCGAGTAAGACTAAGACTGCGCCGGTAATAGTTTTGGAGTGGCGTTCTAAGAAATCAGATTTAAATTTATTAATTCCTTTAAGCCCAAGGTATACTAATCCCATTATAATGATTAAAGTGACAACTAAATAAATAATTGACACTGCAATTACTCCTTCAAGACCAAATGCCGCTGCTTGCAAATAATAAGCTTCTAATTCTATGCAAGGAGAAAGGAACATGCCTAAGGCCAATGAAATAATAATGGCTGTTTTTGAACGCTTATTTTTTACATCTATATGGTGGTGGCGATGCTTCTTTTTGCCCAGACTTGTTAAGACGAAAATAAGTCCTAAAATAATTAAGACACTTGGAGTTGCCACATGAAATATTTCTTCAAAACTTTCTATTAGTTTAAAGCCTGCATAGGCAACTAAAAGTCCAATAAGAACAGTGCTTAGTAAATGAAAGAATGCCGTAATAAAGGTTGCGAGCATACTTTCTTTAATTGACCATTTCTCAGATTTAGAGATGGCAATTAGAGGAATCCAATGATTGGGAATAACAGCGTGTATGATGCTTAGGGTAAGACTACCAATGATTAATTGCCACATAGTTTAAATTTTATGCAAAAGTGAGGATTAAAGAGCGAATATGCAAATTCAAATAATTAAAAAAGCCAATCATATAATGATTAGCTTTTTTAATTATTATATTTCTCAATACCCTACATCTTCTTTGGTTACTTTACCCCAGAAAACACGATAGGCAAATATTACATATCCAATTATTAAAGGAATTCCAACAGTAGAAACTGTTAGCATTATTTTTAATGTTTTTTGAGAGCTACAGCTATTATAAATAGTTAATGAGTTTAGTGGGTCTGTAGTCGATGGAATAATTACAGGAAATAACATCACAACAGCTAGCACTCCTGTTAGTAACATAACTAAAACATTACTTAAAAAAGCCATACGGAATCTTTCTTTGTAAACTGAATATATAATTAACCCTAGAATTAGAGTAATTACTGTAAGTAAGATACTAACACTTGCTAGTCGGTCAAATTCTTCTGATATTTTAGTGATTGACCAGATTAAGCTTGCAACATAAAGAATGATAAAAATAGGGAGTATTTTTTTTACTAAAAAAAAGACACGTTTGTATAAATTTCCTTCTGTTTTTAGTAGTAGGTATGATGCTCCGTGTATCATGCTAAAAGATAGGGTTGTTAGTCCAATTAAAAGTGCATATGGGTTTAGGAATCCTAACCAAGAGCCCGTAAATTCAAAGTATTGATCTAAAGGCATTCCTTGTAGTATATTTGCTAATACAACTCCAAGTAATAAGGGTAGTGCTGTACTTGCAACGCCATAACCTACGTCCCAAGATTTTCGCCACCATAGCATTTCTTCTTTATTTCTAAATTCAATAGATACTGCTCTAAAGATGAGAAACATTAAGAATAATATTAAAGGAATATACATGGCTGAGAAAAGAGTTGCATATACTTCTCGGAAACCAGCAAATAAAGCGCCACCTCCAATAACTAAAAAGACTTCATTGCCATCCCATACAGGGCCAATAACTTTTATTGCTAATTCACGATGATCTCCCTTTTTTAGAAATAAGTGCCAAGCACCTGCTCCTAAATCAAAGCCATCTAAAATTCCGTACAAAGCAAATAGTAATGTTGTTGCAAATAACCACAAGGTTGGATAATCTTGACCTAAAAATGTTGGAAGACTATTTATATCTATTGTATTCATAATTCAATTTTTATTGATGACGCTCTTGATTACTTATTGTTTATTTTTCTTCTGGTCCTGCTTGTATTTTTCTGTTTAGAAGATATATAAATACTACAAAAAGCAATAGATAAATAGTAGTAAATAAAATCATTGAAAATAAGACTTGCTCTGCTTGAACGGCTTTTGATAAAGCATCTGATGTCCTTAGTAATTTATATACAATCCAAGGTTGACGACCCATTTCTGTAGCATACCACCCTGTTTGTGATGCAATTTGAGGAAGAATAACACTGAAAACGCTTAACCATAAAAGCCACTTGGTTTTAAATAATGATCCTTTCCACCAGAGGAATAATGCTAAAAGAGAATAGCCAATAAAGAACATTCCTAAAATGATCATTATATGATAAAACTGGAATACAAGATTTACTTGTCCGGGTATGTCTTCTTTTTTAAATGCTTTCAACCCTTTGATAGGTGTTTTAAAATCTTGGTCAATTAAGAAGCTTAAGCCTCCAGGAATAGCAATTCCATAAGTTCTCTCATTCTCTTGATCTACATATCCAAGCAAATACATATCTGCTGGAGCATCAGCTTCCCAGTGACCTTCCATAGCCGCTAATTTTTCTGGTTGATGTTCGGCTACGATATTACCAGAACGATGTCCTGATTCTAGTTGAGCAAAAGAACTAATGGCTAAAACAACTAAGGCTATTTTGAAGGCTTTTTTCGAAAGCTCTACATGCCTATTTTTAAGGATATAATATGCATGAACTGATAGCACAACAAAAGCACCTACCATAAAGGCCGAAAGCCAAACGTGTACTACTCTATCTACACTTGAAGGGTTAAATACCATAGCCCAGAAATCAATGATTTCAGCGCGTTGAAATAAGCCCTCTCCTACAAGGTGGTATCCTGTTGGTGTTTGTTGCCAGCTATTCGCAACTACAATCCAAACGGCTGAAAACATAGAGCCTAGAAACACACCTAATGTTGCTATGAAGTGCGTACGAGGCTTTGTTTTATTCCAGCCAAATACTAACACTCCTAAGAAAGTACTCTCAATGGCAAATGCAAATAAGCCTTCCATGGCTAATGGACTGCCAAAAATATCTCCTACAAAGCGAGAATAAGTGGCCCAATTGGTGCCAAATTCGAATTCCATTACAATACCAGTAGAAACGCCAAGGGTAAATGTTATGGCAAATATCTTGGTCCAGAATTTAGTTAAAACTTCGTATTGAGGATTCTTTGTCTTTAGATACAGACCTTCCATTATAACCATAACGAGTCCAAGTCCAATGCTCATTGGAGGGAAGATATAGTGAAAGGAAATAGTCAATGCAAATTGGATCCGTGATAAAATTTCTACATCCATGTTTTAGGGTATTAATTAGGTATTAGAATACTGAAATCAAAGATAGTAATTATATTTAAATACCAAAAAATGAAAAATAAAAAACCGACACTTAATAAATGTCGGTTTTTATACAGTATTTATGTTTTATTTCATTAATAGTTTTACGACGTACGTAGAATTGCGAGTAGCTACTCGTATTACACACGATTGATGTGGGTTCACTGTAATGTCGTGTTTTGAGTTGTTAACTTTAAATTTACTATACATCATTTTTCCCGATGCTTCCCAAACCGTAATGTTATCAATTTTATCAGATTCAGGACTTACAACACCAATAGTTTCTAGGTCTTTCTGAAATACATGTATGCATTGTGTACATGTTTCATATTCAATATTATTAGTTGTTGGAACTTCTGCATTTCTAAATTCAACGAATAAGTAATCACCAGGGTTAATGCCTTGATAGTCTAAGGTATATTGTTGGTTTGCTTTTAAGTTTTGCTTTTCTCCAGTACTAGTGTTTAATAAGCTAACATCTACATCATTAAAGCTTTCAGCACCAGCAAATGAATAGGTGACATTTCCTAATTTGTCGGTTTTTAACCCAAGTGGTACTATATATGGTAAATTATCAAATTGATTTATATCTAAAGCAATATCATCAGCTAAAGTATAAACTTCAGGGACATCGGTAAATTGAGTAAATAATTTAAATGCATCATAATTTTCAAATGAATTTTCTGCATTCGGTCGCATTGCAATAGCTGTTGAACTTTGGTACTGACCATTATTTGTTTTGACATGCATTGTATTTGGTCTAATTCCAGCACTACGTAATTTTGTTGTTAAGTCAACCATATAGTGAGCATCTAAGTCAAATAGCATAGAATCTACCGTTGGAACCGCTGCTTTTTCTACAAAGAATGATTGCATAGGAGCTATGCTAGTACTTGACAAATCTAAATCAGATGATATATCACTACCACTCATATAAGTAGTAAATGTTGTTCCATTCCAAAATTTTACCTTGTTGCTTATTACTCCAGTATTATCTGCATAAAGAGCTGTAAAATCAAGATGTGTCATTAAAGGGTTGCCAATTAAATTTAAACCGGGCTCAATATATACTTTGAAATCTTGTAATACATTTAAAGTATCTTCCATCGCAAATCGATAAGCTATTGTGCTATCTCTAGGTAAATTTATTGGATAGTCTGTTAGTAGTCTACCTGAATAGGTACTAAAGTGATATTGTAAAGTCATTAAATTGTCAGGAGAGGTTTCTCTAGGGAAATAGAAATCAAGATCTGCTGTTTCAAATGTAATAGCATTAGGGAAGTTATAGGTTCTTTGATCTACCCAAAATGCATAACCCATACCTGGAGTAAGCTCTACTTCACCGTTAAAGAAACTTCTAGTCCATGTTCCTGTATTTAAAACACCACCAGTGGATATTGAATCAGGGTTAATTTGATCAAATAATTTCATTTTAGTAACAGGAGTTCCTTGGAACGCATAGTCTGCTGAATACATGTTTTTAAGAGGAGCAGTTAATGTGTACCATTTATCTCGTTGAGATTGCATTTCAACATAAGCACGTACATAGTCTAGCTTTTCAAGACCGAGAACAGCTCCTCCGGATTCAAATGTAATATAATGACACTCACCACTTGCTCCCTGAATAATAGGATATTCTACACCAGCACCAACATCAGGAATAACTACGTCAGTACATGATTTTGGAACACGATCTGTCCAGTTGTCATTTCTGTCCCAATCGTTATCTACAATGCCGGTCCATTTTGTCCAGTCTTTAGCATACGGTAAGTCGTATTCATTCTCATCTATTGTAATACCACAACCATTTTGTGTGTTTACTTTAGCTGAAATATCATGGGTAACATCTCCAATATTTAATAAAATTGAATTATTATCTTGAGAAACAACTGTTGTAAATGGAGTAAATTCCCAATTGAAACTTGTTGCATCAGGAGAGCCGTCTGCTGTTACTTCTAGTAAGCCACCTTCAGAACAACCTGCTGTCACACCTGAAATTACTGCTGGTGGTTGGTCTGTTACTCCTATTTGCACATCGTCTTCTCCACGTAAGAATAAACATTTACTTGGGTCAAATTCTACTATTACAGAGAAGTCAATCGTTCCTTCTACCATCTCATTTGGTGCTTTTAATCTTAGCACATCAGAAATAGTATCTCCAATAATTGTAAATAAGTCTTTAGCGGTTCCTGTTATATTCCATGCATAAGATGGGTTATTTGTTTCAACAGCATTTTTTAAAGTATATTCTGCCACTGTTCCGATACAAATTAATGATGGACCAACAATTTCATATCCTTCTGCAGGCATATCCGTTGGATCTAAGAAGTAGATGGTGTAATCACTACCATTTCCAGACACAGGGACTTCACAAGTAGAATTGGTAACTTCTACAAGCTCTATAGTCTTATCTGCTCTATCCATATCAACTGTTATCGCAATAGTATCTGAATATAGTCCAGTATAGGCTACCTCATATTCTACCCTTACAGTATAGTCTTTTGTTAAGCCATCTTGAGCTGTAACAGTGTATGTAATAGCGCCTGAGCTAAAGTCTTGCAAATCTCCGGCTCCTGGATTAACTGATGCAAAAGGAGATACATCTACTACAGTAGGAGTAATGTTCGCTAAGTCTGTTCCTGTAGGAACAGTAACTAAAACAATATCATCGTAGATTCGTACTTTTTCCCCTGCAACGCCAGTAGAGAAATCAACAATACTTCGACCACTACTTAGTAAAGATGGGCTGTAAGGTGTAATTTCTAGATAATAAACTGTTGTTAATAAAGCAGAGTCATTTCCAATAAATTCTATGTTTAAATAAATAGAGTCTGGAGTGTTTATCACAGTACTTGTAGTATAGCAAGTATTACTTGGCAAGTATGTAGCTGATTTTTCATATACATTATTATCGCTGTCAGAGATTTTTGCTTTTCTATATCCGTTAGAACACCACTTTACAGTTACTTGACCACAATTTGGTAAAGCAATTTGTAGTCCCATTGTATCTTGACCAACTTTGATAGCCGAACTTCCTGAAGGCATACAGTTACCTTCACTTTGGAATACAGTATAAGAAGGATATAATTGTGCACTTAGGATATCTTCCCCATTTTTTCTCGTAATATTATGAGGGATGTCTGCTAATTGACCATAGTCATGTGTAAACTCTGTAGAGTTATATACTGGTTCTGTACATCCTGATTCATAGGTGTAGGTTAAGACAAAATCTGCCATTATACCATCTAAGTAAACTTTATAAGTGCCATTGGCTATATCGTTACTTATAATGGTTAAAGTGTCTGAATAGAGACCAATAGAAGGAGGAGTGAATTTAATTTCTATTGTTGTAGTGTCTCCAGGATCAACAGTGGCGTTTGGCGCTGTTGAGATGGCATACTCTGATCCAGTTGTTAGTGAACAGGAACTGATGGATAGTGGATCTGTTCCAACATTTATTAAATTAAATGTTTTAGTTATAGTTCCAGCACTATATATAGTTCCAAAATTATAATTTGAGCCATTATCGTATTCAATGTTAGTAACTTTTGTTTTGAGTTCAATTATAGGAGAAGGTGGCAGTATGGTAATAAATTGGGAATATTGAGTGCTAGACAGTATATTCCCTAAAGAATCTCCTAGCCCTATTATGCTTAATTTATATTCTGTATAATAGTCAAAATCAGAGCTTGGGTTGATAAATATTTTGCTTGAAGCGTCTACATTTGCAGCAAATGGTATATCCGCATTATCACTTACTCTTGTGAGAGTGATAAATGTTGCTAGTGTATCTGGGTTGCTAAAAGCAGGATCACCAACTGTTAGTTCTAATAATGCTCCTGTGCTTGCAATGTATCTATATAACTTTTCGTCTGGAGTAACTGTTAAATTAGTGCTTAATGATACTTCCGTAGCCCCATTCTCAGGGTTAAATATAAATGTTGGAGGAATTCCATCAGGACTTTCACAAATATCAATGTCATCAACAGAAATATTGTAGTCAGTATGATTTCCTGTTGAATTAAGAATTTTAAAACAAACTGTATTAGAAGTAAAAGCTGTATCTACTGTAAACTGATGCCATGCGCCACCTACTGTTACAGTTTCTGATAGTATTGGGCTTGGATTATAAGTGCTACCTCCATCTGTAGAAACATATACTTCAACAGTAGTTGAAACAGCAAGGGAATTCATCATAGCCCAAAAACTTATGCTAGTTGGTCTTGCTACTACTGGAGTTATAAGCGCTCCAGTAGCATAATAAAGTTGTATACTTTGACTACTTCCATCATGAGCATAAGCCATAGATTGGTTTAATCTGCCGTCAATAGTACTCCAAGTCTCTCCTCCTGAAGGGAAACTAGTTGTTTCATATCCAGCGATTGAAATATTTCCTGAGGTTACATCTTCCAAATCATATGATGCACAACTTAGTAAGCCAAAGACTGCAGTTACTGTTTTATTTTCAGCTACATTTATATCATATGGGTTGCCATTATATCTATTTAAACCTTCTAGCCATCTGATAAAACCATAATTAGCAGCTGGAGTTGCGGTTAAAGTTACATCTTCTCCTGTAGTGAAGCTTTCTGCCACACCATCATTCATAGCTATAATAGTGTCACCAGTTACTGTTCCCGCTGCAGTTGGAGATATAATTACGGTTAAAGTGCTCTGAGTAAGAGTTGTTACCGCTACACTTTCACCAGACCAGGAGCTTTCACCAGAAGCATTTTCAGCTCTAACGCGGTAATAATAGTCGGTAGTGGGACTAAGACCAGAAACTATTTGAGAAAGATTGCTTGAATTTATTCCACTTACATCAGCAGCTAATGTTGTATAGTCTCCACTAGTTTCTGTTACTTCTACGTGGTAGGTAAACGTCGCAGTTCCTTGAGCCGTTGGTGCTGTCCATTTAGCAATAAAACTTACGGCTGTAGTGTCGGTTCCAGATCCAACAGTTGGTGGGTTTGGAACAGTTGGGAATGAAACTTCATTACCATAATTTGTGCCACCTCCAGTTGTGGCATAAGCACGAACATAGTAAAGGGTATTGGGCGTTAATCCTGCGATTGCTCCAGTATATATTTGAGCACTTAAAGGTCCGTCAATAGTTAAATTGTCTCCTATTGTAGGAGTTCCAGTAGTGTTCCAACAAATACCACTTTCTGTTACACCATCTCCTTCATAAGTAATAGTTCCATTACCTGTTGCCGAATTTATTGTAATGGATGATGTTGCTTCTGTTGTCAAATTTGCTAATGTTGATGTAGCAATTACAACATAGTTTGGGTCAGAATAATTATATGCTAAATCTCTATGTATTACTGCATATTCTTCACCAACAGTGAATGTTCCTGAAGTATACGCTGTTGTTCCAGCTGCAATTGCAGGGTCAATTAAAGTCCAATTGCCAACAACACTAGGCCCTTCAGTTGAAGTTAAGGAGTAGATTGCTTGATTGTTTAAATCTAAATCGTTGCTTCCATTAGTTCCAGCTGATCTTTTAAATATTAGTGTTGATTGAATTCCAGTAGCCCCTGTTCCAGCATCTGCTCCATCTGTCCAGGCTAGGCCATTAGTGTCATCTCCTGTTAATGTAGTTGGTGAGCTTGGCTCAATTATATCAGTTGTACTACTACTAGAAGTATATATGATAATATCATCAATATAAAAAGAAGTTGCGTTGCTAGTAGTTTTTCTTGGAGAAGGGTAATACCATTGATTATCAACACCACCAGCACTATGTGTGACTCTAGTCCAGCTTCCTGTTGAAAGGGCTACTACACTTCCCGTTGTTAATACACCTATGCCAGTAGGAGGAGTATAATCTCTATATCTCATAGAAGCATTCACAGAGGTCGAAGCAGCTGAGGCTTTCGCCCAGTATATAAAATGTACATATGTTCCAACAGCCGATGCTCCGTAAGGATCGTTTGTGTACCAATACCTATTGGCCCATGTAGAGGTGGTACTTAAACGTAAGGCATAGGTCCCAGTTCTAATATTAGTTGTCTCAATATTAATACTTTCTCTCCATCCACCACCATCCCAGTCGCCAATAGAATTGTTCTCAAAACCATCAGGATTTGAGTTTGTTTGTCCGAATAAGGATATGCTCCATAGGCTACTAAAAAGTAATATGCATAGCGCAAAGCAAATTTTGGTTATATGTATGTGAAATAGTTTCATTATAAAAAGAATTTATTGAGTGCTTTTCAAAAAGTATTATGTGTTATTATGGACAAGATGCTTTTGCATCTGGTGAAAATGTTTGTAATTCTCCGTCGGGCATTCTTACTTTTATATGCCAGCCATCACAAGAATTTTGATTGGTATTAGTAACATAGAATGTTCCTTGTTGAGTATCTGTTGTGTTATCACAAATATCTGCCCCAGATATTATAAATTTGGGCGTGTCCGGAATAGGTTCAGCGTCTGTTGGGTATCTAGTAAATGTAGTACATTTCCCACCAAAACCAGCTGGTGTAGTTGCTACTGAAACCCTGAACATATCATATAAATTATATTCGGCTAAAGGTAATGTTAGTTCTAAAGGAATAGTACTAGATGGAGTTTGTAAAGGAACTGGATTTCCAATTTTATACCAAAATCCATTTCTTCTTCCTTCAAAATAAAAACCATATGTTGTAATATCTATATAGCCAGGAATGTCTGCAGCATCAGGGAAGTATGAAAGCATGGTTACTAATCCATCAACGCAAGCTGTTTGTAAACTCGAGGCAGATAATTCAACGGTTAAATTAAAAGGAGCGTAAGGTTTAAATACTAAATCGTCAATAACAATATCATTCCCCGTTCCTCCTTCTCCAAAGTTTCTAAATATAACCCATACATAATCTTGCTCAGTAAGTTGGAATGTTTCTTTTACTTGAAACCATTTTCTTAAATCGGCAGGGGTACCAAGTGTTGTTGTCGTTCCAATTTTAAATATTTTAGCATTGTTTGCTTCAGGAATAGTTAAGCCTTCATAGCTAGCATCTAAATTTCCTAAACTTGGGTCATTGCCAGGGTCAGCACTCCAAAACTCAATTCTAAATTGTGTGTTATTAGTTGTAGGGTGAACTGAATTGTACCAAGCCGAGAATTCAAATTCAGCATCTCTACAAAGCTCAGGAACTAGTCTTTTATAAACAGGGCCCGTAACACCAGCTACAGCAGCACAGTTTACAAACAACATTCGTCCATTATCTCCAGTAGCTACACGAGCTGCACTGTTCGTAATCGGAGAAAGGCTGTCATTTAAGAATCCAGAATGATCTCTATAGTCATCTGGCAACCAGCTAACTTCACCTCCACAATCAAAAACATCTAAATTATTTATAATTGCATAGTGCCCATCATCTGGGACAGTACACCTAGACGTGTTCTCGTATGTGATATAGTAAAAACCAAATTTCCATACACCATCTACTAAAATCCAAGCAGCAGGTATTTCTGTTTCATAGCCGGTCCAATAAGTGTAATTCACATCTTCCCATGCAGGAACATTCTCTGTATCAGCAGAAATAGCAGAAGTAAATGTGCGATTTCTCCATGAGGTTATTTCAAAATACTCACTAGCCCAGTTGGGTGGATTTCCTGTTGGTTTTACTGCGTATTGAGGGGAGGTCGTTACGATAGGTGCGTCATGCCAAGTAGGAACATCAACAATATATGTTTCTCCTGGATTAGCAGTGATGAAATCGTCTAATTTAGTTGGGTTTAATGCATAAACATAATTAGTAGCACCTTCATATTTGTAAAGACCATTAATTTTTCCAAGTCCAGAGATGTCTACTCGTGCAGTTCCATTTCCAAAGTTTTCCCAAAAAACAGTATCTCCATACATAGTTGTTTGTGCATAGACTAGGCTTCCTAAAAAAAGAAAACAAGCAATTAAAACGCTTTTAATTATGGAAGAAGTTGAATGTTGTAAATGTGCATTCATATTGTTAGTTTTAATCAAAAAATAGCATTTTTAAGGGTTTCTAAATTTAATATATTTTAACTACAAATGTATTAAAAAAGGGATGTTTATTAACAGATTTTTCCCAGAAATTGAAGTTTTAACAGTTTAGACATTAGATTAGTTATTCTAAACATCCTAGAATTAAATGTTTGGCTAGAGGTCGCTTAAATGTTAAATTATTCTTGCATCAATAATTTTACTACATATGAGTTCTTTTCAGTAGCAACACGAACAACGCAAGTCTTGTTAATTACATTAATATTTACCTCTAATTCAGAACGATCTACTTTGTTTGAATTGTATAACATTATACCTGATTGTTCCCATATAGTAATATTGTTAATTTTATCATCAGGGCGACTTATTATGCCTATTGTGTTGCCATCTTTCTGATATACTTGAATACAGTTTTCGCAGTATTCTTTTTCTTCAAAACTTGTGGGAACATCTTTCGCTCTAAATTCCACAAATAAGAAGCCATCAGTAGCAGAATTAGCCTCATAATCTAATGTGTATTGATTATTTATTTTTAAATCTTGTTGAATTCCTGTACTAATATTTAGCAAGAAGACATCTATATTATCAAAATTATTTGCTCCGTTAAATGTCAATAAAACTTCTCCAGGCATCCCACTATTCAATCCTAAAGGAGCTATATATGGCAAACTGTTGAATTGATTTATGTCAAGATTAACTTCTTCAACTACTGAATATATTTCAGGCACATCTGTGTATTGACTGAAAAGTTTAAATGCGTCCTGTTCATCTAAATTATTATTTGCATTTACTCTGTAAGCTATTGCTGTTGAACTTTTTTTAATTCCATTTTCTGAAACAATATATAGTATATTAGCACTGTCATTTTTCTTTGAAAATCCCCTATTGATCGTAAAGTTCGTTAATATGTCAATCTCAATAGAGTCTGTTAATAAGCCTTCAACAAAAAATCCTTGCATAGGGGCAATGCTATGACCGGGGATCTCGTAATTAGAAGAAATTCCACTGCCAGCAATATACGTGCTGAAAGTTGTTCCATTCCAATACTTTATTTTGTTCGCTATTTTATTCAGGTTTGATATGTATAGTGCATCAAAATCAATATGTGACATATATGGATTGCCAAGTAGATTTAATCCTTGGTTAATGGCAATTTTCCCATTTATTAGTTCATTAGCATCATTTTCCATAAGAAAACGATATGCTGTGGCTGTGTCTTTATACAATTCTATTGGAGAGCTATAATTTAACATTCCGGTTGATGAATTATAGGGGTAAACAATATTTATTAATGATTCATCAAGATTTGTTTTTGGAAATTCAACAATTAAATTATCTGTTTCATATGTAATAGGATTTGGATAATGGAATATCTTGGTAGCTATATAGTTGTAATATCCTTGTCCGTTTTCAAGAGCTGTGTTTTGTTCAGATATTTTGGTATTCCATATTCCTGTGTTTTTGCCTGGGTAATATAATGCATCTAGATTAATTTGACTAAAATAATTTAGATAGGTTATAGGAGAACCTTGAAAGTAATAGTCGCCAGCATACATCTCTTTTAATGGAGGAGTTATTATTCTCCAGGTTGATCTCTCTAGATCGGCTTGCACGTATGCTTTATCATATTTTAATAGCTCTAGGCCAAGTATGCCAGCATCAGGTAGAAATGTAATAGATGCACAAGAAGTAGGACATGTTATTATTGGATAAAAAATATCTTCTGTTAAAGCTGGGATAATTATGTGGGAACATTTTGTTGGCTGTTCATTGCTCCAATTATTATTTTCGCCCCAATCATTATTTATAGATCCTAACCAAATTGTAGTGTCTGTTAAGCAGACATCACTAATAGGAGCGCAGGTTGAACTATCATCACTTCCTCCTAAATCTCCAATAACAATTCCAGATCTTTTATTTATGACTTCGGTTGCTTGACTATCAAAAGTTTGTATGCTAGAGCAGCCACCAATATCAGCTATTGATAAGCTTCCTATAGAAGGCCCAGGAGCTATATTAGTTACAACTGCAAATCGTAAGGGGGAGGACGTCGTAATATTTAAGCCAGGGATACTTGTAAGTTGATAAAATGGAATATAGAAATCATAGAAGTAATTTTTTTGGTTGCAAAAGCTGCTTCCAGCTACAGATTTTTGAGCAAAATTGTCGTATGAATTTTCAATTATTAATTCTGGCGTAATCGATCCATCAACATTATAAACACTGACCGATTTTTTTGTTATCATTGAAACTTCTACTTCAAAACCTTTGTTTTCATTTAATGCATTGGGGTCTGAATTTATACCTGTAGATCCAAATTTTTGATCAGTGTCAATTAAGATGCTATATCCTTTGCTGCTATTTGAGATGTCAGCGATTCGAATTCTAAAAAGAAGATTGGTCCCATCAAAATAAACTAAAGCGGCATACTCTTTATTTGCGGAGTCACCTACAAGTTCTGTAAATTTACATCCCGATCCTTGAATTACATCATTACTTTCATCTTCTTTTACTAAAGGTATAAATGGGATTTCACTATGAGAAAAGTCATTGTTTGGAGTGCCAGAGAATCCAATTTGTTTTCCATTAGTTTTAGCAGAAATATATCCGTCACCGTCAGGGTCAAGAATAGCAGCTCCTGTTCCAGCATTCTTGATAATTACCCCCGGTGTTTGAGCGAATAAGATAACGCCCATTACCAGCATAGTCAGAAGGAGTAATAACTTTTTCATTACTGTAGTTTTTAAAAGATTGGCATATTCCAAATTTACAATAATATCTTTATATTTTTAAATAAATAGCAGTGTTACTCAACACCTCATAAAAAAAGTCCTGCATTTTCAGGACTTTTTTTATGAGGTGTAAAACTAATTATTGTTGCATAATTAGTTTTATTACATATGATTTATATTCAGTAGCTACACGAACAACACAGGTTTGGTTTGCGGCTACTACTTTTGCTTCAAGTTCAGAATGTTTAACATTATATTTACTATAAAGCATTCTTCCTGATTTTTCCCAAATGGTTACATTCTGAATCTTATCACTAGGAGGACTAATAATTCCTATTGTATTTTTATCTTTTTGATATACTTGAATACAGCGATTCCCTTCACAATGATCAGCCTCTTTAATATCAGTTGAAACCTGAGCACTACGGAATTCAACAAATAAATATCCATCTGAGCTAGTTCCATCGTGTTCTAAAGTATACTCTCCTAAAGATTTAAGATTTTGCTGTTCTCCAGTTTTTGTATTCATGAGAGTAACTTCAACTGAGTCAAAACTATCAGCTCCATTAAATGAAAGATTAATGCTTCCTTCTTTACTTGATTTTATTCCTAATGGTGTCATATATGGAAGCTTGTTAAATTGATTAATGTCTAAAGCTACTTCTTCTGATAACGTATAAATCTCAGGCACATCATTATATTGAGAAAATAATTTAAATGCATCATCTTGGCCACAAGCATTAGAAACACCACTGTTTCGAAGAGCTATTGCTGTGGAACTTTCTTTTATCCCGTTACTAGCTTTTATATGCATAGTATTTGAAATAATTCCAGCACTTCTAAGTTTAGTAATCTCATCAGTTATATAGTGAGCACTTAAATCTACTGTTAAAGTATCTTCAATTAAGCCCTCAACAAAGAATGCTTGCATTGGAGCAATACTAGTGTCTGATAAATCTAAATCAGAGGAAATATCGGCGCCAGCCATAAAAGTTGTAAAAGTTGTTCCGTTCCAGAATTTTACTTTGTTGGCAATCACTCCAGAGTTTGAAGAATATAAAGCATTAAAGTCTAAGTGACACATCATAGGATTTCCAATTAAATTTAATCCTGTTTTAATCGGGAATTTTGGGTCAACGAGAGTGCCTGTAGAATCTTCCATGGCGAAACGATAAGCAAGAGAATCTACTTTTGGTAGAGAGATTGGGTCGTTTGTGTACAAGTAGCCTGAATATGTGCTAAACATGTAAACCACATCTCTTAACGTATCTCCTTGTTCTCTTGGAAGATAGTTTGTTATGTCAGACATTTCAAATGTCATTGGATTTGGGTAGTTAAATGTTTTATCATCTATATAATATGCAAAACCTACACCTGGTGTTAACATATAATCAGGAGTACTAAATCCTCTTGACCATGTGCCTGTATTTAGTGCACCACCTAAATATAAAGAATCGGGATTAATTTCATCAAATAATCTTAAAATAGCAACGGGATGTCCTTGGAAAGAATAGTCTGCGGCATAGGTTTCTTTTAAAGGAGGTGTAATAGTATACCATTTTTTACGTTGATTTTCTAGTTGTACGTATGCTTTTTCGTAAGTTAGTTGTTCTAGTCCTAAAACGCCACCTCCAGGCTCAAATGTAATTGATTTACAGGCTGCTGGTCCACTTATTATAGGATAATCAATAGCTCCACTTGGATCACATATTACAACATGTGTACAAACAGATGGTTGCCCATCAGTCCAATTGTCGTCGTCAGTCCAGTCATTACTAACAGCTCCAGTCCATGATGTTGTATCTGTAACCATTCCGAGAGTAATTTCTATAGATGTGCGACTTGCACTTGTACAAGCTCCGTTGATAATTTCCACATAATAGGTAACACCATCTACTAATGGAGTATTAATTGGAAGCGCAGAACCTCCCGTAGCAACACTGTACCAAACCATAGTGCCAGGCCCTTGGACGTTTACATCAATATCTTCCAAAGTAGAAACATAACAAGTTGTTTGTTCAGCAGCTGCAGTTGGAGGAATAGGGTCTCCTTGGTCAACCAATACCGCAGTTCTATTAGTACTTGTACAAGAGTTGGTGTCACAAATAGCTTCTACATAATAAGTAGCGTCATCAACTAGGGCTGTTGATAATGGTAGCTCAGCACCTCCAGAAGAAGCATTGTACCATTTTATGCTAGTTTCTTCTGGCACATTAACTACTAATGAGCCTAATGTATCTGCTCCACAATAATATTGGGTAGCCGGAGCAATAGGCGCTACTGGAAGTAGGCCAGGCGTAAATTCGATTGTGTCAGAAACGATAATATCACAAGAGCCAATAGGGAATTTAGAAGCTAGAATACTAACTTCAACAGTATCTGTTATTTGATAGGTTGTTAATGTAATATTTGAACCATCACCCATTCTTCCATATCCAAATGTTGAGCTGTCGGAAACTAATATAGGTTCGTAATAAATTCCTGCCTCAGAACTTTGAACAGTAATTTCTCCATAAGTTCCATCACAGAATGATTGAACACTAGATGTAATTGTTACAGCATTTGGAGAAGAGCAAATTACAGTTGCTATTGTTGTGCTCTCTAAGCTTAAGCATTCGCCAGCTTGAGCTATACGTACTGAAATTTCTGAACCAGTTGCTATGTCGTAAGAAGGAATTCCTGTAACGGACCATGCTCCTGCTCCTGCAACAGCATCTGAGCCTAATAAGAAGGTGCTGTCTGCATACACATAAACAGTTACTGGGTATGTGCCTCCAGAAATAGTCCCATCCACTTGTGTATCTCCATCAGTAGGAGTTGTTATGCCAACTGTATAAGACGATATGTCTGATTGTGTTGTAAGTGTAATCGTGTCTCCATCAATACTTTCTGTTAAGTCAATGCCAGCAGTTACTGCAGCCGTAATTTCATCTCCAGAACTAAGGCTTAAGCTCGTTTTTGTCCATGTTCCGTCAGCTTGTACAGTAGTTGTTCCAAGTGAAGAACGAGTTGGGTTCAATTTATAAACTGTAATAGTTGAGCCTGTTGCTTCTACAGATGTTCCGCTTACACTTGTAATAGGGTATGATGCATTACAATCTGGAGTTGTTATGTTAGGAAAATAGGCTTCTCTTGTAACATACATGACAGTTGATGCATAGCATTTTCCTGTTTCTATCTGAGAAACAGTAATGCTATCTCCTAATTCTAAGCCAGAAACACTAAATGAATAAGCAAAAGGACTAGTTCCTGTAGTATACGAATCAACAATATCTCCATTTACATACAGAACTATTTCGGCATCTTCACTGTTTCCATTTCCTGAAATGGTAGAAGTGCTTTCTGTAATAGTGCTTTGATCTATAGTAGGAGCTGTGCTAGTTCCTGATGTATAGTAACAATCTAAAAGCTCATAGGAATCACAAATTCCAGGTTCTTGGAAAACAAAACGATATACGCTTGAACCAATTGCTCTTTCAAAACATTGACCAGTTTGGCAGGCAAATTCAACCGTTTGAGGTTGAGTGGTGGTAACTATTGGGTTGGTAGATCCAGATTTTAACACTCCTGTATCAAACAAGGTTCCATCCGAATTATATAAATATATTTTGGTGCCAATAGGTCTGTCTACAGTAATCCTGTATCCTTTATCACCCCCAATTATAGCAATCTCTGATGGAAGAGGAGGGTCGGTAAGGGTTTCACAATTGTCTACAACTTCTTCATCACAGTCGTCAGCAGAAATACCTTTTCCAGGAGCTGTGGCAGTTGCTCTAGCAATCATGCCTTCGGCTAAAGTTACGGCAGGGCTAATACTGTCTAAATCTAGTGTCCATACTCCACCACTAGCAGTAGTTGTTCCAGTAGCTAATAGAGTATCAACAAGAGCTTGATAAATAGCAACTTCTATTACGGTATTATCTGCTTCTGTTGTTGTTCCAGTAATTATGGTGTCTGCAGTTTGTATAGCATCAATCGGAGGGCATAAAGAGCGTTCTTCAATACCAGTATTTATTCCAGAAGGAGGAGTGGGTGTTTGGCTTTCAATCACACAAATAAATTTTGCATCAAAACTCCCACCTGCACAATCGCCACCTACATCAGACATAGAATTGCTGCCTATACTTACACTAGGATTCATGTTCGAGACAACAGCAAAACGTAAAGGGGTATCTTCATCAATGCCAAAGCTGCTAAAGCTTGTCATGGTTACAAAAAAGTCAAAGAAATAATCGGGGTCGCCACAATAATTACTTACTGCGATAGATTTTTGAGCATTGTTGGCATAAGAATTTGATTCTACTAAAGAGGGGTTGGTTGTTCCATCCACATCGTATAAGTCGACACCATGGTTCGTCATTAAAACCACCTCAATTTCAAATCCAGGGTTGCCAGGCACAGCATTCGGGTCAGCATCTGGTCCTGTAAAACCAAACTTAGCATCAGTATCAATTAATACAGAATATGCTTTTGAGTTGGAAATAAAGTATGCTACACGTAAACGAAATAGCATTGCATCATTCGGACTATCCCAATAGGTTAATGCCGCATATTGATCAGGACTTGCATCACCTACTATTTCACTAAAGTGACAAGCTCGACCTTGTTCAAGGTCATCCGTAGGGTCAGAAGTAACAATTGGTATATATGGAATTTCACTTTGTGACACATCGCTGTTTGGAGGGTTGGTAAAACCAATTTGCACACCATCAGTTTTTTGCGAAACATATCCGTCGCCATCAGGGTCTAAGATTGTGGCTCCCGTACCAGCATCTGTTAGAATTAACCCAGGCGTTTGAGCTGAAGAGAATAAGCTCATTGCGAATAGAACTAAAAGGATAGATAACTTTTTCATAAGCCCCGTTTTAAGTGAATTTTGCTGAAACCTTGGTGTGTTTTCAGTATCAACAAAGGCTACTTAATGAAAAGTAAAATATATTGGAGAGATAAATTTAATGTTTATTAATATATTAAACAAGAGCTGAATTGCTGTTTATCAACAGGTATATTTAATGAAAAAAGCCGTCAAATAGGACGGCTTTTTAACATTTATCTTATGTTTTTGGAAAATATTACTTGTTAAGGATTTTAACTCTATAGAGCATTAAATGCTTGTTCAAAATCGGCTTTAATATCATCAATATTTTCAATTCCAACTGATACGCGCACTAGACCAGGAACAACTCCTGCAGCTTTTTGCTCTTCTGAAGAAAGCTGTTCGTGTGTCGTTGCAGCCGGATGAATTATCAAAGATTTGGCATCTCCGACATTGGCTAAGTGACTAATTAATTTGACATTATCTATTAATTTATCTGCATTTTCTGCGTCTCCTTTTATTTTAAAAGTTAACACTCCTCCAAAGCCATTTTTCAGATATTTTTTGGCTAATTGATGGTATTCACTACTTTCTAAACCAGGATAGTTGACAGATTCCACTTTTGAGTGTTTTTCTAACCATTTAGCTAAAGCCAAAGCATTCTCTACATGACGTTCTACACGAAGCGATAATGTTTCTAATCCTTGTAATAACAGGAAGGAATTAAAAGGGCTGATGGCATTTCCCCAATCACGTAGGCCTTCTACTCTAGCTCTTATATTAAATGCGATGTTCCCAAATGGTCCATTTGTGCCAAAGGTATCCCAAAATACCAGTCCGTGGTAACTTTCAGAAGGTTCGGTGAAAGCAGGGAATTTTCCATTCCCCCAATTGAATTTTCCGCTGTCAATAATAACTCCGCCTAAAGAAGTTCCATGTCCACCTATCCATTTAGTAGCAGACTCAACAACAATGCTTGCTCCGTGTTCTATAGGACGAAATAAATAACCCCCTGTTCCGAAAGTATTATCTACAATAAGAGGAATGTCGTATTTGTTGGCGATAGCTGCAATGGCATCAAAGTCTGGCACATTTAATTCTGGGTTGCCAATTGTTTCAAGATATAAAGCCTTGGTGTTTTCATCAATTAGCGCTTCGAAAGATGCTGGGTTTTCGTTGGGTGTAAAACGCACTTCTACTCCTAATCTTTTAAATTGACTTTTAAATTGATTGTATGTTCCACCGTACAAGTAATTAGTAGAAACAAAGTTATCTCCATTTTCTAGAATATTATTTAAAGCTAAAAATTGTGCAGATTGACCTGAAGAAGTTGCTAAGGCAGTAACTCCACCCTCTAATGCAGCAATCCTTTTTTCAAAGACATCTGTTGTGGGGTTCATTAGTCGGGTATAGATATTTCCAAATTCTTTTAGCCCAAATAAATCGGCTCCATGTTTTGCATCATTAAATACATAAGATGTTGTTTGATATATAGGAACTGCGCGTGCATTTGTAGTTTTATCTACTTCTTGTCCTGCATGTAATTGCAAGGTTTCAAATTTTAAATCAGTTGAGGCCATAATTCGTTTTTATTGATTAATAGGTAATGCAAAAATAAATGAGATTTTGCTTTTGCAAAACCCCATTGATTAGGCATATTTATACCGAGAATATGGTATGAAATGAATTTTATTCAGTTAGAAGACTATCAACTAACTGCACCATTTTTTGGAAATCTTCTTCGTTATAGCCTAATGCCTGATGAACAACAATTCCATTTTTATCTACAACATAACTGCGTGGAATAATGTCATATGCAAATGACTTAAATATTTTTTTGTCCTTGTCTGCTGTATATGGGAGTTTATATCCTTTTTCAGCATAGAATTTTTTAATTTTACTTGCGGTATGTCCACGTCCTACAACTAACAATTCAAAGTTTTTGTTGTTTTTGTGTTTGTTCCATATATCAGTCTCTAGTTTTGGGAGTTCTTTTCTACAAGGAGGGCACCAGAAAGCAAAAAAGTTGACAAGAACAACCTTTCCTTTTAGTTCAGTTGAGTTTACTTTTAAAGTATCATCTTTAATAAAGACAAATTCAGGAACAGCTTGTCCTACTTTCACAATTGTGTACTTGTCTTTCTTTTCTTTGCTAAACGAGAGCAATGGAAGTATAAGTAATATTGATAAGATTAAATTTCGAGTAGTCATAGTATCATATATTAATGTGAATTAAGGTTTTTCTTTAAAAGGGAGCTAAACAAAATTAGTGATTTTTTTCAAATTTTAGCTTAATTTTTCAATAATCGTACAATAATTAATAATTATATTAAAAAGTATAATAATGTCTTTATATTTGAAGATTATTAAATATAAAGTAAAATAAAAATGTTAGTAAAAACTTATGGCGCATCTGTACAGGGTATAGATGCAACGATTGTGACAATTGAAGTAAATGTTTCTCAAGGAATACAATTTTTTTTAGTAGGCTTGCCTGATAATGCTGTTAAAGAAAGTCATAAACGGATTATCTCAGCGTTTCAACATAATAAGTTAAAAGTTCCGAAAAAACAGGTAGTTATCAATATGGCTCCAGCAGATATTCGTAAGGAAGGCTCAGCTTATGACTTGCCTTTGGCTATTGGAATTTTGGCAGCAGAAGATGTATTAAAAGGAATGATTATTGATCAATTTATAATAATGGGAGAGCTGTCTTTAGACGGCAGTTTAAATCCAATTAAAGGAGTTCTTCCAATAGCTATTAAAGCTAGAGAACAAGGATTTAAAGGAATTATTCTTCCTAGAGAAAATAGTAGAGAGGCTGCTGTTGTAAATGATTTGGATGTTTATGGGGTTGATAATTTAAAGCAAGTTGTTGATTTTTTCAATGAAGATATTGAGCTTAAACCAACAATTGTAGATACTAGAGGTGAATTTTTTTCGAAGACAAATCATTTTGCAGTAGATTTTTCTGATGTTAAAGGGCAAGAGAATGTTAAGCGTGCGTTGGAGGTCGCGGCATCAGGAGGACATAACATAATAATGGTAGGGCCACCAGGAGCTGGAAAGTCAATGATGGCAAAATGTATTCCTACAATACTTCCTCCGTTTTCATTGCACGAAGCTTTGGAAACAACAAAAATTCATTCTGTTGCAGGTAAGTTGAATAATCATACTGCACTTATGTCTGAACGCCCATTCCGTAGTCCTCATCATACAATATCCGATGTTGCATTAGTTGGAGGAGGCTCTTTCCCTCAACCAGGAGAGATATCATTAGCACATAACGGGGTGTTGTTTTTAGATGAGTTGCCAGAGTTTAAACGTACGGTTTTAGAGGTTATGAGACAACCTCTTGAAGACAGAAAAATTAGTATTGCTCGCTCAAAATTTTCGATAGATTACCCTGCTAGCTGTATGTTAGTTGCATCAATGAACCCTTGTCCATGCGGATATTATAATCACCCAGATAAAGACTGTGTCTGTGGTCCAGGCCAAGTGCAAAAATATTTGGGTCGAATTTCAGGACCTTTATTAGATAGAATTGATATTCATATTGAGATTGTGCCAGTTCCTTTTGAGAAACTATATGAATTGCAAGAGTCTGAAAAAAGTATGCAAATTCGTGAGCGTATTATGAAAGCCAGAGAAATTCAAGAAGTTCGTTTTAAGGATGTGGAGAATATTTATTGTAATGCTCAGATGTCCTCAAAGTTATTACGTCAATATGCAATTCCTGATGAGGCTGGTGCTGCTATTTTAAAAAATGCAATGCAGCGTCTTAATCTTTCTGCTCGAGCATACGATCGTATTCTTAAAGTGTCTCGCACTATTGCAGATATGGAGTCTTGTGAGGGTGTTTTAGCGGAGCATATTGCTGAAGCTGTAAATTATAGAAATTTAGATAGAGAAGGCTGGACGGGATAATTAAAGAAAATCAAAATATAATATTTAATTAAGTCGATGAATTGAATGAAAAGGAGTAATAACTAACTTCAATAACAAAGGTAGGTTTTGACTTGAGTAATAATTGACAACTCTTTTAAAACCTGTTCATAACTTCCTCTCACATAACTTTTTCAGCTGTTTCAAATATTCTATTTTTGCAATATGGAAGATAACGCTGATAAAATTAAGCAACAAGCTCAATATACGGATGATAATATCATCACACTGGAAGGCTTAGAACATGTACGTCGTAGACCAGGGATGTATATTGGAAAACTTGGTGATGGTGCATATGCAGACGATGGTATATATGTATTGTTGAAAGAGGTGTTTGATAATTCGGTAGATGAATATCGAATGGGTAGTGGAAGTAGGATTGAAGTTCTTGTAAACAACGAAGAAGGTACTGTTAGTGTGCGAGATTATGGAAGAGGTATTCCTTTAGGCAAAATGATTGATGCCGTTTCTGTAATGAATACTGGTGGTAAGTATGATTCAAAGGCTTTTAAAAAATCAGTTGGATTGAATGGTGTTGGTACAAAAGCTGTAAATGCTTTATCAGCAAATTTTACTGTCCAAAGTTTTAGAGATGGTCAAGTAAAACGTGCTGAGTTTACCGCGGGAAAACTTGCAAAAGAATCGGAACTGCAAGAGACAAAAGAACCCAATGGAACATTGGTTGAATTTCTTCCAGATGTAAATATTTTTGGTTCTTATAAGTACAGGTCTGAGTACATAGAAACTATGCTCAGAAATTATTCTTATCTAAATACAGGTTTAGCAATAAATTATAATGGAGATAAATTTATCTCTAAAAATGGATTAGAAGATTTGCTAAATGAAAAGATTACTTCAGATAGCTTATATCCAATAATTCATCTTAAAGGAGAAGATATTGAAATTGCTTTCACTCATAGTGATCAATACGGAGAGGAATATTACTCATTTGTAAATGGTCAACATACTTCTCAAGGTGGTACCCACCAAAGTGCTTTTCGTGAGGCTATAGCTCGAACAATTAAAGAGCACTATAATAAAAACATGGAGGTGGCTGATATTCGTAATGGAATGATTGCTGCGGTTGCTATAAACGTTGAAGAGCCTGTTTTTGAGTCCCAAACAAAAATTAAATTAGGCTCTAAAGATGTAGGACCAGATGGCCCTACTGTAAGTAAGTTTATTGGAGACTTTGTTAAAAGAGAAGTTGACAATTATTTACATAAACACCAAGATGCCTCTGAGATACTTCAAAAGAAGATTCAAGATTCAGAAAAAGAACGTAAGGCTATAGCAGGAGTTACAAAAATTGCTCGTGAAAGAGCAAAAAAAGCAAATCTTCATAATCGAAAATTACGTGATTGTCGTATCCATTTTAGTGATAATAAAGGTGACTTAAAAGAGAAATCATGTATTTTTATTACAGAGGGAGATTCAGCAAGTGGTTCTATTACGAAAAGTAGAAATGTAAACTTACAAGCAGTATTTAGTTTAAAGGGAAAGCCTCTAAATTGTTATGGCTTAACTAAAAAAGTTGTATACGAAAACGAAGAGTTTAACTTGCTGCAAGCTGCTTTAAATATTGAAGACGGCTTAGAAGGATTAAGATATAATAAAGTGATAATAGCTACTGATGCTGATACTGATGGAATGCACATTCGTTTATTATTACTTACATTCTTTTTGCAGTTTTTCCCTGACTTAGTAAAGAAAGGCCATGTATATATATTACAAACACCACTTTTTCGTGTGCGTAATAAGAAAGAAACGCGCTACTGCTATACAGAAGATGAGCGAATAAATGCGATGGGAGAGCTAGGGGCGAACCCTGAGATTACTCGATTTAAAGGATTAGGAGAGATATCTCCTGATGAATTTAAACATTTCATAGGAGAAGATATGCGTTTAGACCCTGTTACCTTAACAAAAGGAGATTCTGTATCAACATTGCTCGAATTTTATATGGGTAAGAATACTCCTGATAGACAGACTTTTATTATTGATAATTTGGTTGTTGAAGAGGATGTTGCTTAAACGATTATTCGCACATAAAAGAAAAGGCTGCTTTAATTTAAAAGTAGCCTTTTCTTTTATGTGATATTTTATTAGAAAGGGACATAAGCACCTATTCCAACTGTTAGAGCAACAGGTATATTTGATACGTAGTCATTATCAGCTGGGCCTTTATCTAAGATATATCCAATGCCAACCTGTGCAGTAAACCAGCGTCTCCCTCTAAAAACTATAGCAGGGCCAATAGTTGTTTTTTTGTATCCCCAGTTAATATCATTTCCTATCCCATGTACATTGTATTGTATAGAAAAATAGGAGCTTCTTATTGTTGGAGAAAAATGATAATTTATGCCAGCACCTGCTCCCAAAACACCTCCACCAAGTTGAAACCCAAACCGTCTTAAGAACATAAATTCAAATTCAGTTCCAATATATGTAGCTCCAGCTATTCCAAAGCCAGCAGCAAATCCAACTTTCGAATCCCAGCCAGGGATAGGAGCTTCGCAAACTGCTCCGTATTGGTAATTTATTATGTCATTACGGACTATTGAAGTGTCAATTTTAATGCCGTCTCTAAAATAGTCAAAATAAACAGCATCTGCATCTTCACGGCTTATATAACAATCATATCGTTGTCCACTTCCGTTTACAACAATGTCTTGTGCTACTGCAGAAAAAGATAGCAGAATAGCAACAAGTAGGAGAGCATTTTTTTTCATAATGGGAGTTTTTTATTAGTTAGACATGAAGAGCAAACACAAATATATAAATAATAAGGACACCAAAATAGGACACCTTGTATGTTTAATATCAGTTTTTGTGTATTATGTAAACAGCAATAAATTTAAATTGTTCACCATTTAATTCTGAGAACTTACTACCTTTGTGTTCTTATTTTTTAGAGTCAATATGGAACATAAATTAAACATTTACAACACCCTTAGTCGCAAAAAGGAACTTTTTGTGCCTATACATGAAAAAAATGTAGGCATGTATGTGTGTGGCCCTACAGTCTATGGCGATGCGCATTTAGGACATGCTCGTCCAGCAATTACATTTGATCTGTTATTTCGATATTTAAAGCACCTTGGTTATAAAGTTCGTTATGTGAGAAATATTACTGATGTTGGTCATTTAGAAAATGATGCCGATAGTGGAGAAGATAAAATCGCAAAGAAAGCTCGATTAGAGCAGTTAGAACCCATGGAAGTGGTGCAATATTATTTGAATAGATATCAAAAAACGATGGAAGAGTTGAATGTTCTTCCTCCTAGTATTGAACCACATGCATCAGGACATATAATCGAACAAATTGAGTTTGTAAAGAAAATTAAAGATGCCGGATTTGCTTATGAAAGTAAAGGTTCAGTTTATTTTGATGTAGAGAAATATAACAAAGAGCATAATTACGGAAAATTATCAGGTAGAAATATTGATGATTTATTGGAAACTACCCGTGAACTTGATGGGCAAGAAGAGAAGCGTAAAAGTTTTGATTTTGCGCTTTGGAAAAAAGCATCTTCTGAGCATATAATGAAATGGCCATCACCTTGGAGTGAAGGTTTTCCAGGCTGGCATTTGGAATGTTCAGCAATGGGCACAAAATATTTAGGAGAAGAGTTTGACATACATGGAGGAGGAATGGATTTAGTTTTTCCTCATCATGAATGTGAGATAGCTCAATCCACTGCCGCTTTAGGAAAAGAAACTGTGAAGTATTGGATGCACAATAATATGATAACCATCAACGGGCAGAAGATGGGAAAAAGCTTGGGTAACTTTATTACATTAGATGAATTTTTTGAAGGAACTCATAGCTCTTTGGAGAAAGCCTATAGCCCTATGACTATTCGTTTCTTTGTGTTACAAGCCCAATATAGAAGCACTGTTGATTTTAGCAATGAAGCGTTACAAGCTTCTGAAAAAGGCTTGCAGCGTTTGTTGGAAGGGTATGAGCGTTTGCAAAAATTAACAGCCTCAGCAAGCTCAACAGTTGATGTAAAAGGCTTGCGTGAACGATGCGAAAAAGCAATGCAAGATGATTTAAATAGTCCAATAGCTATATCACATCTTTTTGATGCGGTAACTTCTATTAATACTATTAGTGCTGGAAGTGCAACTATAAATGAAGAAGATTTACTTGAGTTGAAAGAAGTTTTTTCTCTTTTTATCGAAGATATATTAGGACTTCAAGCTGAACTAGAAACTCAAAATAGTACAAATGATGCTTATAAATCTGCAATAGATTTACTATTGCAAATTAGACAAGATGCTAAGACCAATAAAGACTGGGCTACATCAGATAAAATTCGTAATGAGCTTGCTGCTTTAGGTTTTGAAATAAAAGATGGCAAGGACAATGTTGAGTGGAATTTAAAATAAATATTGATGCATTGTATTTTAATATTATAGATGACAATATCTAAGGAAAAGTCTACTGTTGAGAAAATGATTTATCTTTATTGTAAGCTGAATCATCATCAAAAAGACTTATGTTCTGAATGTTCTGAAATAAAAGAATATGCAATAAACAGCTTAGATAGTTGTCCATTAAAAGAAAATAAACCTTCTTGTAAAAATTGCACAATTCACTGTTACTCAGAAGAAAAAAAACAGAAAATTAAAGAAATAATGCGTTTTTCAGGTCCAAGAATGTTGAGATATCACCCAATGGATTTTTTCAAACATTTTTTAAAATTGAAATAAATGGAATCAACAAGACAAAATAAAATAGGCAGATTACTTCAAAAAGAATTGAGCGATATCTTTTTAGTATATGCGCGAAATATTCAAGGAGTATTAATATCTGTAAGTAGCGTGCGTGTTAGTGCTGATTTGAGTATAATGCATGCTAATCTTAGTATTTTCCCTAGCGAGAAAGCAGAAGTTGTATTGCAAGCAATTAATTCTGATGCTAGTAAAATTCGCCATGAATTAGGAAATAAATTACGTCATCAGCTACGTATTATCCCTGCTGTAAATTTTCATATAGACGATACATTGGATTATTTGGACAAGATAGATGAACTATTAAAAAAGTAGTTTTATAACTAAAGAAGCAAACTTGCATACTTAATTTATGAACTTTCCTTTCTACATAGCCAAACGGTATTTGTTTTCAAAGAAAACACACAATGCTATTAATATTATCTCAGCAATCTCTGCTAGTGGTGTTGCCGTTGGTACTCTAGCCTTGGTATGTGTATTGTCTGTTTTTAATGGTTTTAGTTCTTTAATAGAAGACTTATTTAGCTCATTTGATCCCGATTTAAAAATCTCACTGGTTGAAGGCAAAACATTTTCGTTGCAAGACTCATCAATTGTTGAGTTAAGAAAAATGCCAGAAACTGTTTATTTTACCGAAGTGTTGCAAGAGAATGTAATGTTTCGATTTAAAGACAAACAAGTATCTGGGACCATAAAAGGGGTTAGTGATGATTTTAAGGAAATGACTCAAATAGATTCTATTATTCTAGGTGGTAATTTTCAGTTAAAAGATAATGCATTTAATTACGGAGTTATAGGTGGAGGTTTAGCGTCTAAGCTTGGGGTAGCTCCTTTTTTTGTTGACCCTCTGTATATATATGCACCACTACGCAGCTCTTCTGTTAATCTAGCTCGTCCTGAGACAAATTTTGTGTTAGACCATGTGTTTGTGTCAGCTGTATTTGCTGTTCAGCAACCAGAGTATGACAATAAATTTTTAATTATACCTATTGAATTAGCCCAAGATTTATTTCAATATGATGCTAATATTGTTTCTTCAGTTGAATTAAAAGTGTCTGAAGATAAGAACATAAAATCAATTAAAGGACTAATTCAGGATAAGCTTGGAGATAGGTTTAAAGTGCAGGATAGGTTTGAGCAACAAGAAGATTTCTTTCGAATAATGAAAGTAGAAAAATGGCTTACTTATCTTATATTAAGCTTTATCTTATTGATAGCCATATTTAATATAATAGGTTCTTTATCAATGCTAATCATCGATAAAAAGGCTGATATTTTAACGCTTAGAAATATGGGTGCTAATCAAGTATTAATCCGTAGAATATTTATTATTGAAGGCTGGTTAATTTCACTGCTGGGAGCAATTGTTGGTGTTGGTGTTGGATCAGCTTTGTGTTTAATTCAAGAAAAATATGGACTGATAACTCTACCCGGTTCAGAGTTTATTGTAAATGCATATCCTGTCGATATTCAAGCCCTTGACTTAGCACTTATTTTTATTACTGTTGCTGCAATGGGCTTAATAGCAGCACTTTATACTGCTAGACAAATTAAAATTGAGAATGTATCTGATTAAAGAATAATGGAACGTAAATTTGATTTTCTCGTAATAGGAAGTGGTTTAGCTGGAATGAGCTTTGCCTTAAAGGTTGCTGATAAAGGAAAGGTTGCAATTATTTGCAAAACCACTCTTGACGAAGCAAATACTTACTTTGCACAAGGTGGTATTGCTGCAGTAATGGACTCTATATCTGATAACTTTGATAAACATATTGAGGATACAATTATATGCGGAGATGGTCATTGCGATTTTTCGATTGTTAAAGATGTAATTAAAGAAGCACCTAAACAGATTGACCAACTTGTAGAATGGGGTGTTGATTTTGATAAGAAAAAAGAAGGAGAATTCGATTTACATAAAGAAGGAGGCCACTCTAATAACCGTATTCTTCATCATAAAGATAATACTGGAGCAGAAATTCAAACAAGCTTAATTAGCAAAGTGAGATCTCATTCTAATATTGAGGTTTTTGAACATCATTTTGCGATAGAAATTATTTCACAACATCATTTAGGTAAAATAATTACACATCATACGCCTGATATAGAATGTTTTGGTGCTTACATAATGAATGAGAAAAATAGATCAATATTTACCTTTTTATCGAAGATTACTGTTATGGCAACTGGTGGGATAGGAAATGTATATCATACGACATCTAATCCTAATATTGCCACAGGCGATGGTATTGCAATGGCTCATCGAGCCCGTGCGGTGATAAAAGATATGGAGTTTGTTCAGTTTCACCCTACAGTTTTATTTAATCCGAATGAAAGACCTTCCTTTTTAATCACAGAAGCAATGCGTGGTTATGGTGCAGTATTACGTGATGCTAAAGGAAAGGAGTTTATGTATAAATATGATAAAAGAGGATCTCTTGCTCCTAGAGATATTGTTGCAAGGGCAATAGATAATGAAATGAAAATATCTGGAGCCGATTTCGTTTACCTTGATGTAACACATAAAAATGCTGAAGAAACAAAAACAGAGTATCCTAATATTACTAAAAAGTGCCTTAGCCTGGGTATTGATATAACAACTGACCTTATACCAGTAGTGCCAGCAACACATTTCTTATGTGGAGGAATAAAGGTCGATAAAAATGCACAAACCTCCATTAATAGACTGTATGCCGCAGGAGAATGTGCATATACTGGCTTGCATGGCGCTAATCGACTTGCCTCGAATTCTTTGCTAGAAGCAATATATTTTGCTGATACGGCAGCTAAACATTCATTAGCTAGCATTAGTAAGTTTGGGTTTCAAAAAGATATACCTGCTTGGAATGATGAAGGAACATCTTTGCCAGAGGAGATGGTACTTATAACTCAAAGCATAAAAGAGGTAGGACAGATTATGAGTTCATATGTAGGAATTGTTCGTTCAAACCTTCGTTTAAAAAGAGCAACCGCTAGATTAGATATTTTATACAGAGAGTCAGAAAAGTTGTTTAACCGTTCGGTTGTTCTTCGTGAAATATGTGAGTTAAGAAATATTATTAGTGTAGCTTATTTGGTTATTAAACAAGCTTCTTTACGTAAAGAAAGTAGAGGGCTACATTATAATGTTGATTATCCTGGAAAGAATGAAGAAGAAGTTGATGTTGAATTTCAGTCAAATATCTAATTATATAAATAAACCTTGGAAATACATCCAAATAATATAACGACCTAACTTGCCGAGAGTCATTGCTGCTACTACAATCCACAACCGACATCTAAGAAATCCTGCTGCTATTGCAATAAAATCTCCTACTGCTGGCAAAAAAGAGAAAAATGCAAACCAGCCTCCATACTTCTGCATAATAGTTATCCATTTGTCTAGTTTTTCTTTTTGGACACGAAGATATTTTTCTATCCATTCTTGTTTGCCTAAATATCCAATCCAATAACAAGTAAGTCCACCTAAAGTATTTCCTATTGTGGCAACAGCAACACAAGCCCATGGGTCAAGTCCCATAGTTAATATTACCCCAGTAAAAACAATTTCTGAAGCAAATGGTAAGATTGTAGCTGCTAAAAAAGCTGCTAAAAATAAACCTAGATATCCCCATTGAGAAAAATCTGCGAGAATTAAATTACTCCATTCAAAGAAACTTTCGAGCAGCATTTATTTAGAATTGTGGTGTGTAAGAAAAGACTGTTGATAGATAGAATAGTAAACACACTAATAGTTGAAAGAAGAATAAAATCTTTGTAAAAAGAGTATTTCGCAATGAAAAATAGTGTGTGTAAAGAATAGTAGAATAAAAAGTTCCTAGAGAAAAAGCAATTGGGAAATTGTCGGCCTTTACAAAGAAAAGGAGAAGGAAGAAGAAGAAACCATATGAAATGAAGCCAAGCATTCTTCCTACTTTTATCTTATCACTAAATGGATCGTTTAAGATATTTAATAGGGCAATAAAACCGATTAAACACAATACAATTAAATAGGCTACAGATATATAGTCTAGGTTAAAGTTTACATTGAAACTAAATTGATTTAGAAATAGGTCTAAATAATTATCAATATTTTTGTTGGTAATATATGCAATGCTGATAAAAAGAATAAATGGAGTAATAAGTCCAATAAATCCAGCAATAAATGTTTTAGATGTTAGTCCTTTTAAACGTTGAATACCAATAAAAAATAGTGGAGTAAATAACAAAAGTTCTATCGAAAAAAAAGATCCAATGGCTAAATAAAATGTGATATTGAAGGGTGTTTTTACGTCTTCTCTTTTATCATAAATGGAGAAAAGTTGCCATAAAGCCATCAACATAAATAAGTTGCTGATTTGAGAAAAACTAAAAGAGTGTAGATTGGGGTTTGTGCCAATAATAAGGATATAAAAGAAGAAGAGTAACAAACTTCTAATGCGTATAAATGAATGAACTTTATTTAATTGCACCAATAAGAATCCAATAAATATTGTGTATAAAAGTCCAATTGCTAATGACATTGATGGTTTAATCTCTAATTGAGAGTCAATCCAATCAACAAATAGAGTATTATTTGTAGGCCATAAATCGTAGCTTTTTGAAAAGATGGAAGGAAAAACCCAAAGCAATATGCCAAGTAGTATAGGGATAAATATCCCAGGTAGCTTTGGTTCAATAAGTGCTTTTAATAGATTGAGATTTTTCATTTCAACAAATTCTTATGTGAAAAGTCTATGGTAATTCTTTTATCACTGTCTATCTCTTGAATTAGTTCTTCTTTAGAACTAAAAATAATTTCTTCTCTTATTTTTTTATGGAAAGATACTCTAATCTTCTCATCATAGATATCTCTTTCAAAATCAAGAATATTTACTTCTATAGTTTCGGAGTGGTCCTTATTGATGCTTGGCCTATTGCCAATATTTAACATGCCCCAGTAGCTATTTTCTTGCACAAATACTTGTACAATATATACGCCATGAGAAGGGATAATTTTACTTGAGTTTAAAGGCTTTATATTAGCTGTAGGATAACCTAAGGTTCTGCCAATCTTGCTGCCTTCTACAACAAGCCCTTCAAGAGAATAAGGGTAAGATAAAAATTCTTTAGCTTTTTCTACTTCACCTTTTGTAATTAATTTGCGAATTACAGAAGAACTAATTTGATTATTCTCTAATGCGTATGCAGTTGCTTCAATTACATTTACTCCGAGCTCTTTACCATATTTTTTGTATTCTGTAATTCCTTCTTCTCTATTTCTTCCAAATCTATGATCGTAGCCAATATATAATGTATGAACACCTAGCTTCTCTACTATTATTTGTTTCAGAAACTCATAAGCTGTTAGGCTTGCCATCTCTCTATCAAAAGGTAAAAGAACACAGGCATCTAATCCAATTTTTTCTAGCTGTTCAATTTTTTCATTATTATCCGTTAATAGAGCTGGTAGATAAGCTGTTGGAAGTATTGTTTTTGGGTGTTTGTCAAATGAAATTATTAATGCTTTTTTTCCAAGAGTATTTGCTTCATTTATAAGCATATTAAGCAAGTGGCGATGTCCTAAATGAACGCCATCAAAAAACCCGATAGTAGCTACATAAGTGCTTCTGGGTGCTTTTTCAGAAGGAGAAATGAGTTTCAAGAGAATAGTTTAATTAAATATTGGACGAAAATCTTCATGGTCTTTTGCTAAGTATGTTTCGAAGCCAAGCTCTTTAGCTATTTTGATATTTACTTCACCGTCATCTATAAATAAGATTTGATTAGCACTAATTTTTTCAGTTTCTAAAATATGAAGGTAAATATCCTTGTTGGGCTTGGCCATTCCAAGTTCATATGAAAGATAACACTTGTCAAAATAGTCATTAAGGTTTAATCCTTTTTTACGAAACTCAGATTTTGCCACCTGTTCAAAATGAATTTCATTGGTATTGCTAAGCATTAAGATGCGATACTTTTTTCTAAGTTCTTCTAGCATCTCTAATTTATATTCAGGAATGCTTATTAAAAATGAATTCCAAGCAGTATCAATTTGTTCATCACTTAATTTCTCAACAGTCAATTTTCGTAACTCATCTCTAAATTCATTTCCAGAGATGTCTCCTTTTTCTAGAGATAGAAATAAACCTGATTGTGTAAATTTACTTATTAGAGAATCTACGTTTTTAATACCAAGTTTTGCAAATGCATTAATGCAAAGTTGTTTGTCTAAATCAACTAATACTCCTCCAAAATCGAATAATAGGGTAGTAATACCTTGTTTCATGATTAAAATTTAAATAACTGTTTTGAAGTTTGCTAAAAATAACTACTTTTGCAAACGCTTTGCAAAGGTAATACATTTTTGCAAATGGGGCCTATAGCTCAGTTGGTTAGTAGCACCTGACTCATAATCAGGGGGTCCCAGGTTCAAGTCCTGGTGGGCCCACCCCTTTTAAATAGAGTCTTGCAGTAATGCAAGACTCTATTTATTTGTGCTCTAGCGAAATATTGGAGCAACAGCAATAAATAAATGAAACAGTTCTGATGGAGTCTTCTATTTTTTCTTTAGCCCTTTAGCTCTATATATATCCATAAATATTCCTTTTTGTTTAAAGGATTGAATTAAGATGTATTCATTCTTTATCTTATATATAGTTTTATTATCTAAGTTCTGAATATTTGAATATACAATAAACTTATTTTCCCCTGGTTCAATATTCGAAAATTTTCTTTGGTCGTTATTTACTTCTAGAAACTTTAATTTTGCTGTATTTGGGTACCCAAATCCAACATCTGAAAAGTTAACCTCATGTTTCTCAAAATACATTTTTACATCTTCACGAAGCTTATAATAAGGTAAATGAACTAATGAGCAGTCCCAGCTTTGAGAAACTTTTTCAGGATAAACCCAAAAGTTTCCACTTATTATTGATATGAAAATAAGGCCAAATAATATATTTTTAATCTTAGGGCTAAACGACTGATGTATGATTTTCAATATTATTAAACTAATTATTATATAGTGAGGAATAAAATAGCGGCCACCAAAATCGTTATTTATTAGTAGTGTTGCAGGTAGTATAATAATTAGAATTGAAAAGAATATTATCCATAGTTTATTTGTGTATTTATCAATTGCCTGTTTTATCCCAAAACGTACTATTATTATAGCTAGAATAACCCACCAAATAAATTTACCATAATCTAGAAATGCTCTTCCAATTGTAAGTCCATTTTTAATAAACTTAAAAAAAGTTGCGAAGGAAGATGAGCTATACCAAGGAGATTCGGGATGAGAGAAAAACCATCCAAAATAATAATACCTAATTAAAAAATAGATTAATAGAGATAAAGTAGGAGGAGTAAATAATCGAATATATTTCTTTATAAGTAGCCAATTTATTTTCTTTTTCTCAATAAAAAGGTCTATTATTGAAATGCTTAAAATAAAACCTGCAGAAATAATAATCCCGCGGCGACTAACTAGCGTGAGAAATAATAAACCAAAGGAAATTAGGGTTGATTTTTTTTCAAGAATCCCATTTAATACAATTAGAGAGAATAGTATTACTAGGATGTCTTGAGACATTATAATTCCTTGAGATATGATAGATGGTTCAATAAGAATTAAAAACGTTGTAATATAAGCTGTATTATTTTCAAATAATTTCTTTGTTGTCCGGAGCACAAAATAAATAATGCCAATTAAGAAAGGAATCATGGATAGATGAGCTACTAATATTGATTTGCCAAAGATCAACCAACACAATGCAATATATGATTGGAGAAGCTGTGGGTCTCCATTGTCAAAATTAACTGGGTATAAGTAGCTTGATAGGTGGTTGGAGAAAAGGAAGTGTGCTTGCCTTGATACAATAGAAATCGTGTCCCAAAAAAAACAAGAATTTGAAGAATATAAAAGAATAAGACTTCCAATAATCGAGAGAGTACTTAAAAAAATATAATCAGTTTTTTGCAGTTTTTTATTTGTCATATTATTTCCGTTTTAGAAATCGCTTCTCTAATAAATGCCATGATAGAAATGATAAACTTGCAACTAAAAACAAGCAAAGCGTAAAGGCTGCTATTGGGTACTCTTCTTGTATTTTAGTTGTTGTAACAGCCTGTATAATTGGGTAATGGAAAAGATACATGCCATAAGAAATGTCTCCGTATTTAGCAATTTTTCTGAGAGGTTTAAAATTATATGCAAAGCCAATAATAACTATTGCAAACGATATAGGGTATAAAAAATGGATAATGTTTGAGTAGTATAAATTATGGAAAATGATAATTAGTAGTGAAATTGGCATAAAGACTTTTATTCTTTTTTGAAAAAGATCATATTTAAAAAGTATAAATAGCCCAGAAATAAAAAATACAATTTGCCCAAGAAATTGCCTGCTAAGAGCTTCATATATCCTATCACCAGTATTTTCATAAATCCAACTCATCCATTTAATAAATATAAAAGAAAGAATATATAATCCAATAAAGAGCCATTGTACATTTATTTTTCTAATAAGATATGCACATATTGGAACGCTTATATAGAGTGCGAGTTCTACTTTAATTGTCCAAAGAGAACCGTTAATGAAAGGGAATGTATTCTCTGTAAACACACCTGGAAGAGTAGGTTGCAAGAAATTTAGGAACGCAAGATTTGATGCAATATATTTAAAGAATTCATTTGATCCAAAGTATTTATTGGCTGAAAAACTTGACGCGGCAATTAATCCAATAGCACAAGCGAGAACGATAAAGATATACGCTGGAAAAATTCGTTTTATTCGTTTTACAAAGTAAGTGCGTAAAGAAGGAGATCGATAAAAGCTTTTTGTAATTAAAAATCCGCTAATAATAAAAAACCCAGCAACTCCCATCTGAGAGCCGATTGGCCACCAAACTTTTGTGTTTGTTAGTATTCCAAAATGATGTATAAAGACAGAAAACGCAAAAAGTAGTCGTAGAAAATCAAAATTATTTTCTGCAGCTGTTTTTAATGAAAATTCTTTTTTCTCTATCACAACTTTTGCTGTTTATTTAACAATAAGAATTTTTCCAACTGCCGTTTGTATATCATCACTGTTTCTTTCAGATGCATTTGATACCATTACAAAATAGACCCCTGTACTAGCTTTATTTCCTGTGTTTGTATATCCATCCCATGTTGCAATGCCACCATTAGATTTTGTTTGGTAAACTAAGCGACCTGAAGAGTCTGTTATTTTAACAATAGATTCATTTACTAGATCTGCTATGGTTATAACGCCATTAAAATTTTCACGAACAGGATTGGGGTAAACAGACAGTGTTTCGTATGATTTTTTTGGTAAGGTTGCATTACTCATATATGAAATAAGGCCTAAATCATTTGCAAAAAACACCTCTCCGGTATTGTTATTTATTGCAATAGAAAGGATAGTGTTTGATAAAAGAGGACTGTTTTCTTTTGTGAAGTGTTGAATAGTTTCTAATCCATCTTCAGACATAAGATATGCTCCTGAACTTGCAGTGCCAATCCATTTCCTGTTAGCTCCATCAATTGCAATTGTATTTATTTTTTCACCTTCTAATAAATAATCGGCATATTCTGTTCCGTCATCTCTAGGTATTTTTGGCCTGTAAACGCTATATGTAGTATTAAAAACATTATCTACATTTTTAAAAATTACTGGTCCAGCATCAGTTCCAATCCAGACATTATCGTTTAAATCTTCTGCTATGCAGAAAACTTGTTTTATTGAAATGTTATTCTCATCTTGATCTTTAATGGTTTGGAAAAACCTATATTCATGATTATAACTACTTGTTGTTTCTTTTTTATCATCAAGAATAAAAACTCCTCCTTTTTTATCACCAAATACTATAAACCATTTGAAGTTGTTACTCGTGACAATTGTTTTGTCAGATTGATAAAGTGTATTGAAGGTTGGATAAGTAAATTGTGCCCATGCACCATTATTCTGAAGAACTTTTACTGAGTTAATATTCTTAATATTTACTGAACTTTGGTTTGTCATCCATAAGTTGTTGTTATTATCAAAACATACCCCGTCAATATTGTATGATCTCTCTGAAGGCTCAGCTTTCTCAAGAGTGCTATTAGAACTAGTGTATCTTTTGTAATATGTATCGTTTTTAAATTCATATACCCCATCTCCCCAAGTTGACACAAAGTAATGTTGTTTGTCATTTTTATCTACAGCTATATAAGTAACTCCTCTAAAATTTATCCCAGAAAGAGTTTCTACATCTATATTTGATATGTTCTTCCAATTATCATCTTCAAAAATCATAATTGCTCCAGGAAGGTTTGTGTTATAAATATCAAAATCCCAAGGAGCTCCAGTTAATGCGAATAATCGGTTGTTCTCATATTTAATATTGATAATGTCATTTGTTATAGGTCCATCAGGTTTATATTGTTGCACGATATTGCCATTTTCCATTTTTTGAATACCAGAGGAATCGTTGGACGCTATCCAGTAAGAGTTTTCATTGCTATTGTAAACAATGTCTTTAATGCTCAGTCCACCAAAACTTTCGAGAGCCATACTTTGGTTGTATTTCATTATATTTTCTTCAGAGAATATGGTTATAGCATTTTCATCTGTTCTAATGTCTAAAGAAAGTTGTGTGTTGTTAAAAACGCTCCAGTTAATAGCATCGTTAGAAGAATATACTTCTCCAGTAGACTTCAACAAGAAAAGATTATTTTGGAAGGATACCATTTTTTTATTGAAAGGTAGAGTTAGTGCAGAGTTGGTCCTGAAGTGCCAATTGTTGTAATCTACTAGTAATTGATTGTCTTTGTGAGCAACGTATAATCCATTTAAAGTAAGGGCATAAATAGAGTCTCCATAAAAGGCAGTAGACATAACTTCAACCATACTACTATTGTTGCCAATTATGTAAGTGTCAGTAATTTCGTGTTTTAAAAGATTTACAACAACAATTCCAATACCACAAGAAATATATGCATATTCATTCACAAAAACTATATCATTCGGGGTCTTGCTTGCTGCTACAATTTTATTTTTTATATCTGAGATATTTTCAATCTCATCTTCACATAATAAGTCAATATTACCATTTTCATATGCGATTACAAGAGCATCTGCATTTTTATTATAGCGAATAAAAGCAACTTGAAAGTCATTTTGTCCATTAATTTTTGAATAGCTTTTTATTAAGTTGTCTTCTTTATTAACAGAAAAAAGTGCTCCATCACTAATGCCAAAAATAGCATTGGGAGTCTCTTCAATTTGCTCCATCTCATTATAACAAAGGTGAGTGCGCCATTCACACATTCCTATTTGTGCTTGTAGAATACAAGGGAATAGTAATAGTAGGAGAATATTTTTCATATTAGTCGATGTTTTCTAAAAAAAGAATAAGTTTTTGTACGGCTCTTGCTCTATGGCTGATTTTATTTTTTTCGCTTAGAGGCAGTTCTGCAAATGTTTGATTATAACCTTCAGGAATAAATATTGGATCATATCCAAACCCTTTCTCCCCTCGTTTTTTTTCAGTGATTTCACCTTTTATAATGCCCTCAAAAATATATTTTTCTCCATTAAGAATTAATGCTATAACTGTTCTAAATTGAGCTTTTCTATTTTTAACTCCTTTCATTTCAGCAATCAATTTATTCATGTTGTCTTCAGCATCTTTGCTCTCTCCTGCATATCTAGCAGAATAAACGCCAGGTGCGTTGTTTAATGCTTTAACTTCAAGGCCTGTGTCATCGGAGAAGCAATCTTTGCCAAATTTTTCAATCACATATTGCGCTTTTAAAATTGCATTCCCCTCTAAAGAATCTGCTGTTTCAGGAATGTTATCAAAACAATTTATATCTCTGAGGCTAAGTACTGAAAACTTATTTGAGAGTAAAGGAGATACTTCTTTTAGTTTGTGTGCATTGTTTGTTGCAAATACTATTTCTTTTTTCATATTAGTCTTTAAATCATAAACAAACAAAGATAGATTTTTTCGAGGGTTTTAGCTCTTATCTATTGAAAAAATAATATGATAAGATATTATCTTTTTTTAAAAACTCAAAAGATACCTGCTTGTTTTTCTTACATTTGTCAGGATAAAAGCTATCGATTAGAATATATTATTATGAGAAAAATTTTCACGTTTACCCTGTTTTTTATTACGGTATTTGCATTAAATGCGCAAAAATATCCAAATGCTCAGGATTTAGAGAAATTAATGATTGGTATAGAAAAGTTTGGAATGCAGTATAGTAAATTGCTGGAAGCGACTTCTATTATAAGATCAAACTATGTAGATACTGTTAGTCAAGACAAATTGCAAGAAGATGCAATTCGTGGAATGCTTAAAGAATTGGATCCTCATTCTACATTTATACCTAAAGATGAAGTTAAAGAGATGAACGAGCCTCTTGTAGGCAGTTTTGAGGGAATTGGTGTTCAATTTCAGATAATTGATGATACGCTTTATGTGGTTAATACAATTTCTGGAGGACCATCTGAAAAAGTTGGAATATTGCCAGGAGATCGAATTGTTAAAGCAAATGATACTCTCATTGCTGGGGTGAAAATGTCTACTCCAAAAATAATGAAACGATTAAGAGGGAAAAAAGGGACAAAAGTAACAGTAAAAATTAGGAGAAGAGCTAATAAGGAACTTATTGAATTCGATATTGTTAGAGATAAAATCCCTCTTTATAGCGTAGATGCATCTTATATGATTCGCCCAGGGATTGGTTATATTAAATTAAATAAGTTTAGTGCAACATCTAAAAAAGAGTTTGATAAGGCATTAGGAAAATTGGAGTCAGAAGGTATGGAGAGTCTTATCCTTGACTTGCAGTCGAACGGAGGAGGGTATTTGCATACGGCATACAAACTTGCAGATGATTTTTTAAGTGATAAGCAATTAATTGTCTACACAAAAGGTAGAACAGGAAGAAGAAATTATATGGCCTCTAAGAAAGGGGATTTTGAACAAGGGAAACTTATTTTCTTAGTAAATGAATATTCTGCTTCAGCAAGTGAAATTCTTTCAGGGGCTATACAAGATTGGGATAGAGGACTTATAGTGGGACGACGAACATTCGGTAAAGGCTTGGTTCAACAACCGATGAGTCTTAGTGATGGTTCTTTAATTAGACTAACAACCTCTCGTTATTATACCCCTTCTGGTAGGTGTATTCAGAAACCCTATGACGAGGGAAAAGAAAAGTATAATAAAGATGTAGTAGATAGATATAACAGCGGCGAACTTGTTTCGGAAGATAGTATTCATTTTCCAGACTCTCTTCGTTATGAGACGCTTATATTAAAAAGAACAGTTTATGGAGGTGGAGGTGTTATGCCAGATTATTTTGTTCCTTTAGATACAATGCATACTTCTAAATATTTAACCAAGATTGTTGCCAAAGGTGTTGTAAATGAGTTCGCTTCTAAATATTTTGAGAAACATAAAGAAGAACTTAAGAAGAAATATACTTCTTTTGAAATATATAACGCTGATTATGAAATGCCAGAGTCAGCTTTAAAAGAGCTTATTGATTTAGCCACTGCTGAGAAAATTATTTTAAATCAAGAAGAATTTGATCAATCGAAGGCATTTATAAAAACACAATTAAAAGCTCTTTTTGCTCGAAGAATATGGGGTTTAAATTCATTTTTTAGAGTAATGAACAAAGAAAATGAGCCTTGCCAAAAAGCTATTGAAATACTTTTAACTCCAAATATGTATGATAGTATTTTGAATAAAAAGAAAAAGAATTAACAGGATAGTATCAAGCAACATATTTCTTATCTTTGCATTAAATTACAGAATGCTTTATGAAACCTCTAAATCAAAATAAAATGGCTGATATTATTCGAGAGTTGTCGGATATTGAGTCAACGAGATCTGTTTGCCATCAACAGCATGAGGGTACCCCTATGCCTTCTGTTGATTTATTAACTCAGACGGTAGCCCTTTTTAGGTCAATAATATTTCCAGGGTACTTTGGTAATGCTTCTGTAAATAATAAAAATTTAAAAGAGCATATCTCTCAAGGAGTAGATAAACTTTCAAGCTTATTAAGTGAGCAAATATTGGCAGGTTTATGTTTTGATTTAACTGTTGGAGCCAACAAAAAAGCATGCGTTCAAAAAGCATCAGATATTACAGCTAAATTTATTGCCTCTTTGCCGAAACTTAGAGTAAGCTTGTCTAATGATGTTATTGCAGCCTATAATGGAGATCCTGCAGCAAAAAATTATAGCGAAATTATATTTTGCTATCCTGCAATAAAAGCGATTAGTAATTATCGTTTTGCACATGAATTATTAATGCTAGGAGTACCAGTGATACCAAGAATTATTACAGAAATGGCACATTCAGAAACAGGTATCGATATTCATCCAGGAGCCAAAATCAGCGAATTTTTCACAATTGATCATGGTACAGGTGTCGTAATAGGAGAAACTGCAATAATTGGGAGAAATGTGAAAATATACCAAGGAGTAACACTTGGAGCTAAAAGTTTTCCGTTAGATGCAGATGGAAATCCAATAAAAGGGATTGATCGTCATCCTATTCTAGAAGATGATGTAATTGTTTATTCAAATGCTACTATTCTTGGTAGAATTACAATAGGTAAAGGAGCCGTAATTGGAGGGAATGTTTGGGTAGATAGTGATGTGTCAGCAGGATCAAAAATTTTACAGAAAAAATAATTTATGAGAAATTCGTTTCAAATTATAGCTAAGACTTTTAAAGGACTAGAAGAAGTATTAGCCAAGGAGCTTATTGACTTAGGAGCTGATGAAGTACAGCTAGAACGTCGTGCGGTAAGTTGCAAAGGAGATAAATCTTTTTTATATAAAGCAAATTTGCATTGTCGCACAGCATCACGTTTTTTAGTGCCTATTGCGCAGTTTGAAGCCAAGAATGCTGATGAAGTTTATGAAAATGTAAAAAAGATTGATTGGGAACAATATCTTGATTTGAGAACAACTTTTGCTATTGATTCAACTGTTTTCTCAGATATCTTTACTCATTCTAAATTTGTATCTTATCGTGTTAAAGACGCAATTGTAGATCAATTTTCTGAGAAGTATGAAAAACGACCATCTGTAAGTATTACGAATCCAGATTTAATGCTAAATGTGCATGTTGCTCAAAACAAATGTACCGTGTCGTTAGATAGCTCTGGTGAATCTTTACATAAAAGAGGGTACCGTAATTCACAAACAGAAGCTCCTATTAATGAAGCTTTAGCTGCAGGGATGCTTTTGTTAGCAGGCTGGGATGGGAAACAAAATTTTATTGATCCTATGTGTGGTTCGGGAACTTTTTTGATAGAAGCAGCATTAATAGCGTTGAATATACCCCCTGGAATTTTCCGTAAGTCATTTGCTTTTGAGAATTGGAAGGACTTTGATAAAGATTTGTTTGACGAAATATATAATGATGATAGCCTTGAACGAGATTTTAACTTTAAAATTTATGGTTCGGATATAACTGCTCAGGCTATTAGTATTGCAGATCAGAATATTAAGAGTGCCGGTTTAGGTAAGTATATAGAACTAAATACAATTAGTATAAATGATATTGAAATCCCGGAAGATAAGTTTTTGATGGTTACTAACCCTCCTTATGGAGAACGTATTAAGTCGGAAGATTTATATGGACTGTATGAGACAATAGGCCGAATGCTTAAATTTAAATTTGCCGGAAATCAAGCTTGGGTAATTAGTTCTGATGAACAATGTCTTTATAAAATTGGATTGAAGCCATCTAAAAAGATATTTTTGCTGAACGGTGATTTAGATTGCCTGTATTGTAACTATGAGATTTTTGCAGGAAAACGTAATGATTTTGTACGTGCTAAGAAACAAGACGACTAATAAGAATTTACATCGTGCAGTTTTTGCACATCTCAAATTCTTTTTTGTTTTTTAGAATTTGTTTTCTGAAACTATGTGCTTTTTCATTGTGCCAAATTTCAGCAAGAGACTTTTCATTAATGTTGCCAAATGCATGTTCTCCATTTTTGTCAAAACTACATGGTAACACATCTCCATTTGCAGCAATTACAGCTCCGCTAAATGCTCTCCAACAACGATTTTTTATCTTCTCCTTGCGTTTATAGTCCCCATCTTTAGATTTAATATAACGAGCATATCTTTTTTGAGTTGGAAGTAAATCGCTACCTTCTTTAAAATTAGTTATTTGTGCAGATTTTAGTCTTAATTTGTTGGCATTAAGGTTTTTAGATAGCTTTTTAATCTCTCTTATTTGATGTTCATTATGTTTTAAAACTAAAAATTGCAACTCAATAAATGGAGAGGAAGAGTTAAAAGATTTTTTCCATTTAACTAGAAAAGAGATACAGTCTTTAGCTTTAGAAAACGAACCTCCAATGCGATACTTTTCGTACACTTCTTGCGTACTACCATCTAAAGAAACAATAAGTTTATTTAAACCACTTTCAATAATTTTTTTAGCCATTTCATCGTCGATAAATTGAGCGTTTGTTGAACTCGCAGTGTAAATCTGATGTTCATTTGAGAATTGTATGAATTTGATGAACTGTGGATGTAAAAATGGCTCTCCTTGAAAATATAAAGTTAGGTAATAAGTGTAATCTTTTATTTCGCAAATAATTTTGCGAAATAAATCAAATTCCATAGCTTTTTTTTCTCTGGTAATGCTTCCATTTCCTGCAGGGCACTCTGGACATGATAAATTACAAAAGTTAACAGGCTCTATTGATAAAGTCGTGGGAAGTCCTATCTTAAAAGGTCTTTTAAAGATATTTGATAAGCAATAACCATATAAAATCTGTATGGTATTGAAGAGTTTTTTCCTTGAAAATATAAAGTTCATTTGAATTTGTTTATAAACAAAGATTAGCATTAATTACATAATTTATGATAAGAGTTGTAAAATTAACATAAATTAACCCCAACTTGTAGTTCAAGCACTATCTTTTTTGGATGTAAATGTAGGTAATCTAATATATTATTGTGATTTTTGTCTTTTCTAAACAAAAAGATAATAACATCTTAATAAACTGATAACTTAAATTAAACTATTTATTTTTATGAAAAAGCACTTATTATTAGTAACTGCTGCGCTTTTAATGGCTTTCTCTATCACTTCTTGTAAGAAGATGGGGCCATTAGCAACTGAGTATTTTAAAGTTGACCCTCCAGTTTTGGAAGCAAAAGCGGGGAAAGTAGAAGCAACAATTACAGGTACTTTCCCAGAAAAGTATTTCAAGAAAAAATCTACAGTTGTAGTAACTCCTGTTTTAAAATATAATGGAACAGAAGAAAGACTTCCTACTGCTACATTCCAAGGTGAAAAAGTAAAAGGGAATAACAAAAAAATTAAATTTAAAGCAGGTGGAACTTATACTCACAGAATCTCATTTGACTTTAAAGAAGGAATGGAAAAATCAGAACTTTTCCTTCAGTTTGAAGTAAAAGAAGGTAAAAAATCTACAGCTCTTCCTGAAGTGAAAATTGCTGATGGTATCAATTGCACGTATATGTTAGCAAAAGGGAATCAATTAGAACCAGCTTTTGCAACAGACCAATTTCAACGTACAATTGCATCTCAACAAGAGGCAGATATTAACTTTTTAGTAAATCAAACTAATATTCGTTCATCAGAGTTAGATGCTGACGATATTGCTGCTTTAAAAGAAAAGATGCAAGAAGTTGCTGCTAACGAAGGTTCATCAGTAACAGGTGTTGAAATTTCAGGTTATGCTTCTCCAGAAGGGTCTCTTGATATTAATACTGGACTTGCTGAAAAACGTGAAAACGTTGCAGTTAATTTTGTAAACAAACAAATGAAAGATTTAGAAGCTCAAGTTGATATTGATTCTAAAAACACCCCTGAAGACTGGGAAGGTTTCCAACAATTAGTACAAGCATCTTCTATTGAAGATAAAGAACTTATATTAAGTGTTCTTTCTCAATTTACTGACCCTGATCAACGTGAGGTTGAGATTCGTAAGATTGCAGCTGCTTATAAAGTATTAGCTGATGAGATTTTGCCACAACTTCGTCGTTCAAAAATGCGTGTTAGTTTTGAAATATCAGGAAAAACAGACGAGCAATTAATTGCTATTGCTGATTCATTACCTGATTCTCTTTCTGTTGAAGAATTATTATTTACTGCGACATTAGTTTCAGACTTAGAAACAAAAGGAGATATTTATCAAAAAGCAGTTAATCAATTTGGTTCTGATTGGAGAACATTGAATAACTTAGGAGCAGTAAAATTATTACAAGGAAAAGTTGAAGAGGCTGAGGAATTATTCTCTAAAGCTATTGACTTAAACTCTTCAGTAAAAGAAACAAACTATAACTGGGGTGTTGTTAAAATGATGAAAGGTGAATTAAAAATTGCTGAGAACTTTTTAGGGAAAGCTGCTGGTATTGGAGCTAAACTAGATGCAGCTCTTGGTGTTATTTATCTTAACAAGGGAGATTATGGTGCAGCAAATAAAGCACTAGCTGAAGATAAATCTAACAATGCAGTAATTGCTAAACTAGTAGTTAAGGATTTAGTTGCAGCTAAGAAAATCTTATCTGAAATTAAAAGTCCAGATGAAACAACAAGTTATTTATCTGCTATTATTGCAGCAAGAAGTGCAGACAAAGAAGGTGTACTTTCAAACTTAGCAAAAGCAGTTAAAAATGCAGATTTAAAATCTCGTGCTGCAGTAGATATTGAGTTTGCAAAATTCTCTTCTGATCCTGCTTTTGCAGCGATTGCAAAATAAAAATAATACGATAGTTTATTAAATAAAAGGGAGTATCCATTTGGGTGCTCCCTTTCTTTATAGTCAGACTTATTAGCAGACTTGATGATGTCTTGTTGGTGTTGGAATAAAATCTTTTATTATATTTATTAAAAGAGCTGTCATTTTCGTAAATTTCGGATTATATTTGCATAAATTATTATATATCTGAGAAAGAAATAACTACATGGTTAAGAACAAAGAAATTGTTGATAAAATTGTTGAAGGAATTAAAGAGCTAAAAGGAGAAAGAATTGTTGTCGTTGATATGACAATGCTTACAGAACGAGCATGTGATTATTTTGTAATATGTGAGGGCAACTCTTCTACTCACGTATCCTCTATTTCTGAATCAATTAAATCCTATGTGCAACAGAATATTAAAGTAAAACCTTATGCAATAGATGGTCAAGAAAATGCAGAGTGGGTTGCTTTTGATTATGGTCAAGTATTGGCTCATGTTTTTCAGTCAGAATTCAGATTGTTTTATGACTTGGAACACCTTTGGGCAGATGCTAAAATTATAGAAGTATAAAAATATATCCTTGATAGTATAAATATGGAAAACGAGAAGAAACAAAAACCAGATTTGTTAGGTAAAAACAACAAGAAATTTTTAAAACCCAATTTAAATTGGTTATTCCTTATTGTTTTTATTGTATTAATTGCAATGAATTTTATCGGAGAAGATGTTAGTGTTAAATCAATACCATACACTCAATTCGAGATATTGGTTTCTAACAAATCAATTGATAAAATAACGATTGTTACCAATGACAATGTTTTAGCTAGAGCTGAAATAAAAAAAGACTCTCTTAAAAGTGTTTTTGAAGAAGGGGAACTGAAAAATCCTGAAAAAGGGATAGTAGAAGTAAACTTACCGTCTGTAGATCAAACCTCAAAAATGATTAGTGAAAATGGTTTTCTTGGGGAAGTTAAGTATGTGCAAGAAAACAATGTGTTAAAAACAATCTTATTTACATTTGGACCAATAGTTCTACTCGTAGTACTTTGGTTGTTTTTGATGAAAAGAATGGGTGGCGGTAATGGTGCTGGTAGTGTTTTTAATGTTGGGAAATCAAGAGCACAGCTTTTTGATAAGAATACTACTACTGTAAAAACCTCATTTAAAGATGTCGCTGGTTTATCTGAGGCAAAACAAGAAGTAGAAGAAATAGTTTCTTTTCTTAAGAACCCCTCAAAATACACTGAATTAGGAGGCAAAATTCCTAAAGGAGCTTTATTAGTAGGCCCTCCTGGAACTGGGAAAACATTACTTGCTAAAGCTGTTGCTGGTGAGGCAGATGTTCCTTTCTTTACAATATCAGGTTCTGATTTTGTAGAAATGTTTGTAGGAGTTGGAGCTTCGCGTGTGCGTGATTTATTCCGCCAGGCAAAAGAAAAATCTCCTTGTATTATATTTATTGATGAGATTGATGCTGTTGGTCGTGCTAGAGGAAGAAACCCAAATATGGGGGCTAACGATGAACGTGAAAACACATTGAATCAGCTATTAACAGAGATGGACGGTTTTGGTACAAATAGTGGTGTTATTATCCTTGCTGCGACTAACCGTGCAGACATTTTAGATAAAGCCCTATTGCGTGCCGGACGTTTTGATAGACAAATACAAGTTGGATTACCTGACGTAACAGAACGTAGAGAAATCTTTAATGTACACCTTAGACCTTTAAAAATTGCTGCAGATTTAGATGTAGAATTTTTAGCAAAACAAACACCAGGTTTTTCTGGAGCTGATATAGCAAATGTATGTAATGAGTCTGCTTTGATAGCAGCGCGTAACAATAAGTCTCAAATTGAAAAACAAGATTTCCTTGATGCAGTAGACAGAATTGTCGGCGGAATGGAAAAGAAAACTAAAATTATTACTCTAGCAGAGAAGAAAGCAATAGCTTTTCATGAAGCAGGTCATGCAACAATTAGTTGGATGGTTGAACATGCTGCCCCACTAGTTAAAGTAACTATTGTGCCACGTGGAGAAGCTCTAGGAGCTGCTTGGTATTTGCCTGAAGAAAGAGTTATAACGACAAAGGAACATATGCTTGATGAGATGTGCTCTACCTTAGGTGGTAGAGCTGCTGAAGAAGTATTTTTTAAAACAGCGTCTACAGGAGCTATCAGTGATTTAGAAAGAGTTACGAAACAAGCATATGCTATGGTAGCATATTATGGAATGAGTGATAAAGTAGCTAATCTAAGCTATTATGATTCTTCGGGTGGTAATGAATATGGTTTTACAAAACCGTATAGTGAGAAAACAGCCGAATTGATCGATGCTGAAGCAAAATCAGTTATTGAGATACAATATGAAAGAGCTAAAAAAATTCTAACTAAGAATAAAAAAGGGCATAATGCTTTAGCAGAATTGCTAATAGATAAAGAGGTAATTTTTACAGAGGATTTAGAAAGAATATTTGGTAAACGTCCTTGGACATCACGTGCTGATGAGTTGATGCAAGAAAGCCCTAAAGAAGACCCGCTTAAAGTTAAAAAGCCAAGAGCCCCTAGAAAAAAGAAAGACGAAGAGACAAAAAATGAATAATTCTTTTTCTAGAGAAGAAATATTAAACCGTATTCGTAAGGTAGATGTTGGCTCACAGAGAGAGTCTTCTATCCCTGATATGGGGAAGTCTATATATAAGGATGTTGCACCTTCATTATTAGATTGTTTTAAAAATGAACTAGAGCTAGTTTCTGGACATTGTCTAATTAGCAAATCAGAAAAAGAACTTGCTAATATACTAAGGCAGATTTTAGAAGAAAATAAAGCAACTTCAGTCTTTTGTAAAGAAAAAAAAATAGGAAGAATATTAGAGAAATATAGTATTCCATTTTCTTCAGAAGAAGCTAACTTTCAGTCAATGCAAATTGGAGTTGCCTCATGTGAATCACTAATTGCTAGAACTGCTAGTGTATTGGTAACTTCAAATACTGAATCGGGGAGGCAGTTGAATATTTTCCCTCCAATTCATATTGTTTTAGCAACTAAAAATCAGTTGCTTGAGTCAATAGAAGAAGGATTAATTGCTGTAAAAGAAAAATATGGTGAAAGGATGCCAAGTTTAGTTTCTTTTATCAGTGGTCCAAGTAGAACTGCTGATATTGAAAAAACCTTAGTTTTGGGAGCACATGGCCCCAAAGAATTATATGTTATAATAAGCGAGTAGCTAAAAAACAAATTAATGAAGAATCTAATTCAAAGAACAATAACAGGAGTGCTTTTTATTTTTGTTGTTATTGCTTCAATACTATTCAACGAGTATTCATTCGGAATACTCTTCTTATTCTTAACAGGCCTTGCATTAACAGAATTTCATAACTTGATAAAAAGCAAGTTAGATGTTCAAATTGAAACTTGGATAGTCGTAGCTTCAGGCTTGGTCTTTTTTGTGAGCATGTTTCTTTTTGCTGCAGGATGGATGGATTATCGTGTGTTTGCTATCTACTTGCTGTTACTATGTGTTGTTTTTATACGAGAACTGTATAGAAAAAAAGAAAACCCGATTATGAATTGGGCTATGTATGCTTTAAGTCAGACCTATATTGCTTTACCTTTTTCTATGTTAAGCATTATAGCATTTATACAAGGAGATTATAGTTCCTTTTTAATACTAGCATTTTTTATAACTATTTGGACATATGACACTGGTGCCTATGTTGTAGGTGTGGCTATAGGAAAGCATCGCATGTTTGAGCGCATATCACCTAAAAAATCTTGGGAAGGTTTCTTTGGGGGACTTATTTTCTCTTTGGTAGCGGCATTTATTTTTGCACAAATTGATCCAATTTTAAACCTTTATCAATGGTTTGGATTTGCCTTATTAATAGTTGTTTTTGGAACTTTTGGTGATCTAAGCGAATCATTATTAAAGCGCACTATTGATATTAAAGACTCAGGCAATATATTTCCTGGTCATGGTGGCATCTTAGATAGATTTGATAGTATATTATTTGCAACTATTGCAATTTCTGTATATCTTCATCTAATATTAAATAAACTACCAGAATTATTACGATGAAAAGGAGTAGAAAAATTAGAAGAATTAAAATTCATAAAGAAGGTCGGGTTATTATCATAGTCTTGCTTCTCTTTTTAATTGTTTTGAATGTGCTTATTTATTCACAACTTAATAAACCTTTAGCTGTGTTAAATTTGTGTGTGTCTGTTGTTGCTTTTTCTTTCTTTTTATATTTCTTTCGAAATCCATCAAGGATTGTTTCTATTGACGATTCAAGTTTAGTTATAGCGCCAGCAGACGGAACTGTTGTCGTAATAGAACCAACAGAAGAAACAGAATATTTTAAAGAAAAAAGAATACAGGTTTCAATTTTTATGTCTGTCTTAAGTGTGCATGCAAATTGGTATCCAATAAATGGATTAGTTAAGTTTGTTAAACACCATTCGGGTAGACATATGGCTGCATACTTACCTAAATCAAGTTCTGAAAATGAAAGGTCAACAATCGTTATAGAGTCTCTTGGTAAAACTGAGATTTTAATGCGTCAAATAGCAGGCGCTTTAGCTCGTAGAATTGTTACTTATGCACATACAGGTAGAGAGTGTTGCGTAAATGAACATGTAGGCTTTATAAAATTTGGTTCTAGAGTTGATATATTTTTACCATTAGATGCAGAGATTTTTGTCGAAGTTGGAGAAAAGACTACTGGAAACGATACAATTATTGCTCGTTTGAATGAAGACGAAAATTCTTAATGAAGTTCATTACTAAACATATTCCAAATGCAATTACTTGTCTAAATATTGTAGCAGGCTCTATAGCCTGCGTTTTAGCTTTATTTGGACAGCTAGAGTATAGCGCATACCTTATCCTTTTAGCTGCTGTTTTTGATTTTCTAGACGGCTTTGCTGCACGTTTGTTGAATGCATATTCTCCAATGGGGAAAGAGCTAGACTCTTTAGCTGATATGGTTAGTTTTGGAGTAGCTCCAGGTTTTATACTATTTGCATTCTTGTCACAAAATGTTGGTTTTTATTGGGCTTTATTAGCTTTTGCAGTCCCTGTTTTTTCTGCTTTGCGTTTAGCAAAGTTTAATATTGACGATAGACAAACGACTTCTTTTATTGGCTTGCCAACTCCGGCAAATGCTATTCTTATTGCATTTTTAATACTTAGTATTACAAGTAAATTTCAATTCTTATCAGAAGACCAACTACTATTTTCTAAATTAGTAGCATTTATATTTATTCCTTTGTCTAGTTTTTTATTAGTTTCTGAGCTTCCAATGTTTTCATTAAAAATGAAAAATTTAAAGTGGAAAGAAAATAAACTTAGACTAGTTTTTATTTGTTTCTGCATAGCATTGCTTATCTTTTTTAAGATTGATGCATTTTCTCTAATTATCTTATTGTATATTTTATTATCCCTATTAAGCTGGGCCTACCAAAAATTATATGTCAACTCACGCAAAGAAGTTTAATTTAGAAGCTAAAAAAATAGCTTTTGATTTGCGCCACAGACAAACCATCAAATTTAATATATCAAAGTATGATGTAGCTGTTGGAAAAGGACGTGAACGTTACAATAATTTAGTATTGGCAAAGGAACGCGCAGCATTTTACAAACAACAAGTATTAGCGAATTGGGAAACATATTTGTTAGAGTTTGAGAAAAATGCTCTAGATAATGGTATAGAGGTGCTTTGGGCAAAAGATGCTGCAGAAGCTCAAGATTATATTCGTAAAATATTGTTAGAGAACGAAGCAAAGTTATTGGTTAAAAGTAAATCAATGACTACAGAAGAAATTGAGCTTAATGAAACAGCTGAGTCTGTAGACTGTGAATCAGTAGAAACAGATTTGGGAGAATTTATTGTCCAATTAGCAGGTGAAAAGCCTTACCATATTGTGACTCCGGCCATGCACAAAAGTAAGGAAGATATTGCTAAGTTATTCAATGAAAAACTTAGCACTCCTATTAATAGTACTCCAGAAGAGATGACAATTTTTGTGCGTGATATTTTGCGTGAAAAATATACAAAAGCAGATGTTGGTGTAACAGGGACGAATTTTTTAATAGCAGATACAGGAGGGATTGCATTAACTGAGAATGAAGGAAATGGGCTCATGTTAACCTCATTTCCTAAAGTACATATTGCAATTGCTGGAATTGAGAAAATTATTCCATCAATGAAGGATTTGGGTCTGTTTTGGCCTTTGTTAGCTTCTCATGGAACAGGGCAACAAATAACTAATTATAATACAATTTTTACAGGGCCAAAACGGGATAATGAAGTAGATGGCCCAGAAAAAATGTATGTAATATTGTTAGACAATGGACGAACTGAATTATATCAAGACCCTGAGTCAGCCATTGCCTTATCATGTATTCGATGTGGAGCATGTTTAAATGCTTGTCCAGTATATAAAACAATAGGAGGGTATACCTATGATACGACTTATAGTGGACCTATTGGTTCTGTAATCACCCCTTTTTTTAGAGGTTTTGAAGAATTTGGGCATTTAAGTTTTGCATCTACTCTGTGTGGGGCATGTGTGGATGTTTGTCCTGTAAAGATACCTTTAACAAAATTGTTGTTGGCTAACAGAAGAAAAGTTGTGGATAGAAAGCTATCTTCGCAATCTGAAAGATTATTAATAAAAGGTTTCCGTTTAGTAAGTAGCAAAAGATCAAGGTATGAAATGCTTCCATCCTCATTAAAAAATTTGGCTTTTGCACCATTTAACTTTATACTGTGGGGTCCAAAAAGAAAAATGCCTACTTTTGCAGGCAAATCATTTTCAAAACAATATATAAAACATAAAAATGATAAGAATTAAAAAATTATTGTTCATTATTCCTTTCCTTGTTTTAACCTTAATGCTTAGTTGTAGTAAGGATTATTATGACACGAAAGACGCAGGAGAGAACTTCTTAATTGAAGTTGAAAATATTGAAGGAGTTGAGAAATTAGCAAGTGGTATTCGTTATAAAATTTTGTTTGATAACAAACATGGTTCTTATCCTCAATATGCAGAGCCAAATGAAATATCGTATAAGGCTAAATATAGTACTCGTTTTATTGATGGTACTGTATTAACAGAAGAAATTGAAGGTGTTAATCCATTTTCTGATGTTACTTTTTGGTTAGATGTGATTCCAAGAATGAGAGTTGGAGCAAAATGGCGCGTATGGGTTCCTTATGATTATGTTTATGGTGAAGATGGAACTTCTGGAGTTGACCCATATACAGTATTAGTTTATGATATTGAATTAATTCAGGCAAATTAAAATTATGAATAAAATAAAAAGAAATAGTGCTCTGTTGTTATTGCTATTAATAAGTACAACAATTTTTGCACAGCGCATAGGTCTTCAAGCAGGTGGAACTCTTACTGGATTTCAACAGCAGACTAATAGTAACCAATGGGGTGATTTTCCAATTATTTCAGGAGCAATTTTTGGTCCTGAAATGGAGTTTAAATTAAATGATAAATATGGTTTAAACCTTGCTGCTTTATTTGAGTTTAGGGCAGGTAGAAATGATATAAGTTGGTATAAACCAGGGACTACTTATACTAGAATTCTTTTCTATTCACAAGTACCTGTACATATTACTTATCGCAAGCCATGGGGAAAGAAAAAGAAAATGACTCAATTGTATTTTACAGGACCTAGGTTAAACGTAGGTCTCTTTGGAACTACAAATGAACATTATTATTTGGCTACTCGTCCAGAAATTGATGACGATAGTAATTTCGGAGGACAAAATTCATTGCACAGAATGGACGTGGTGTGGGATTTAGGATTTGGAGTAGAGTTAAATCGTTTTCAATTTAAACTACACTATGGCTTCCCTATAACAAATAGCGCCAATGTATCTGATTTTAAAGCATACTGGCAACACCAATTACAATTAAATATTGGATATACTATCCAAGCTTTTAAAGATAAGAATAACTCCGATGACGAATAAGTTTAAACGTACCACAATAACTTCTGCTTTACCTTATGCAAATGGACCCGTTCATATTGGTCATTTAGCTGGGGTGTATATACCTGCTGATATATATGCAAGATATCTTCGTTTAAAAGGAGAAGAAGTTTTATTTGTTGGAGGTTCAGATGAACATGGGGTTCCCATAACAATTAAAGCTAAAAATGAGGGTGTAACTCCTCAAGATATTGTTGACAGATACCACGGTATTATTAAAAAATCATTCGAAGATTTTGGAATAACTTTCGATGTGTATTCTCGTACAACTTCAAAGATGCACCACGAAGTAGCATCTGATATTTTCAAAACAATAAACGATAAAGGAGGTTTTCTAGAACAGACCTCAGAACAATATTACGATAGTGAAGCAAACCAGTTCTTAGCTGATAGATACATAACAGGTATTTGTCCGCACTGTAAAAGTGAAGGCGCTTATGGAGACCAATGTGAAGCATGTGGAACTTCTCTTAGTCCGCTTGATTTAATTAACCCTAAATCAGCTATTAGTGGTTCTATACCTAATTTAAAAGAAACTAAACACTGGTACCTACCTCTTGATAAACATGAATCATGGTTACGCAAGTGGATATTGGAAGAACATAAAGAATGGAAACCCAATGTATATGGTCAGTGTAAAAGTTGGTTAGATATGGGCTTGCAGCCTCGAGCAGTAAGTCGTGATTTAAATTGGGGTATTCCTGTTCCTGTCGAAGGCGGAGAAGGAAAAGTACTATACGTATGGTTTGATGCTCCAATAGGATATATTTCAAATACCAAAGAACTACTCCCTGACACTTGGGAAACATGGTGGAAAGATAAAGATACACGTTTATTGCATTTTATTGGGAAAGATAATATTGTATTCCATTGCATCGTTTTTCCTGCTATGTTGAAGGCTGAAGGTAGTTTTATTTTACCTGATAATGTACCTGGAAATGAGTTCTTAAATTTAGAAGGCGATAAAATATCTACTTCAAGAAATTGGGCGGTTTGGTTGCATGAGTATTTAGAAGATTTCCCAGGAAAAGAAGATATTCTACGATACGTACTAACAGCCAATGCTCCTGAAACAAAAGACAACGACTTTACATGGAAAGATTTCCAAGCGCGCAACAATAATGAGTTGGTTGCCGTGTATGGTAATTTTGTAAATCGTGCACTTGTGCTAACCCATAAATATTTTGAAGGAAAAATACCTGTAAGAGGAGAGCTAAACGATTACGATAAACAAACGCTACAAGAATTTGCAGATGTAAAACAGCAAGTTGAAAAGATGTTGGATGTTTTTCGTTTCCGTGATGCTCAAAAAGAAGCTATGAACTTAGCTCGTATAGGAAATAAATATTTGGCAGATACCGAGCCTTGGAAGTTGGCAAAAACCGACATGACTCGTGTTGCAACCATCATGAATATAAGTCTACAGATAACAGCTAATTTATCTATTGCATTTGAGCCATTTTTGCCGTTCTCATCGAAAAAATTGAGAGAAATAATTAATCGGCCTGCATTTGATTGGGCAGAGCTAGGCAATATAGATCTACTAGCAGAAGGACATCAGATTAACACGCCAGAATTACTGTTTGAGAAAATTGAAGACGAAGTAATTCAAGCACAAGTACAAAAACTATTAGATACCAAACAAAATAACGAGATGGAAAATGCACAAGCAAACCCCATTCGCGAGAACATAGCCTTCGAAGACTTTACCAAGTTAGATATTAGAGTAGGCACTGTACTCGAATGTGAAAAAATGCCTAAAGCAGACAAGCTGCTTGTTTTTAAAATTGATGATGGATTAGGTGGACGCACCATTGTTTCAGGTATTGCCAAATACTATAAACCAGAAGATTTAGTAGGTAAACAAGTTACCTTTATAGCCAACCTTGCTCCAAGAAAATTAAGAGGAGTAGAGTCGGAAGGGATGATACTATCTGCCGAAGATGCTGATGGTAAGTTGGTGTTGTTAGATGTAAGTGCAGAGGTAAAGCCAGGATCAGAAGTGAAGTAAAGCAAACAGATATTACATTATATATATTAAAATCCTCATCAAAAACTGGTGAGGATTTTTTTTGCAAAAAAAACAATATCTTTGCCCCCATGAAATGCCGCCGTTGCAATAAGTCTATTCCTGAAAATTCTAAGTTCTGTCAGCACTGTGGTAGGGCACAACAATTTAGTTTCTCTAAGTTCATTGCACGGTTTTTAGTTTTTGTTTGTATTGTAGCAGGGCTATTTGCCTTTAAATATAGAGTAGACGTTTACCGGTATTTTAAGAATTATCAAACAGAGCCACTTACAGCCTCTTCAGAATCAGAGAAGAACGATTATGTATTTGAGAATTACAGCAACAATGTATTTGGTTTAGACGTTTCACAATACCAAGGCAATATTCAGTGGAGTAAGCTAAAAGAACTAAAGTCCGGAGTGCCCATTCATTTTGTATTTGTGCGCGCTACTATGGGTGATGATGGTACCGATAAAAAATTCAGAAGAAACTGGCGCAATGCCAAAAAGCAAGCTTATTTGAGAGGAGCTTATCATTATTATCGACCAAATGAAAACTCTTACAAGCAAGCAGACAATTTTATAAATAGAGTTACTCTCAATAAAGGTGATTTAGTGCCCGTGTTAGATATTGAAGAAATATCGACCAAACAATCGATGGATAACCTGCGTTTAGGTCTTAAGCGATGGCTTACAAGAGTAGAAGATCATTATGGCGTGAAGCCCATTATTTATACAGCAGATAGATTTTACGATAGCTATCTTTCCAACGGAGAATTTGATAGCTATACCATCTGGATAGCGAATTTTAATAAAGTAAAAAAGCCGAGTACAAAGCATTGGAAGATATGGCAATTCTCTGAAAAAGGAAAGGTCGCAGGTATCAATCACCCTGTCGATTTTAATGTTTATAAAGGATCGGTTTTAGATTTTGAAGAATTAATAATTAAATAAAATATACATAATTATGAGCAAAGTTATTGTTAAGAGTTTTGATGAATTAGAAGCACATGTTGGAAAAGAATTAGGAATTTCTGATTGGCATGAGTTTAAACAAGATCAGATAAATTTGTTTGCTGATGCAACAATTGATCACCAATGGATACATGTTGATGAAGAAAAATGTAAGGCTGAATCTCCTTTCGGAGCTCCTATAGCACATGGTTACTTAACACTTTCTATGTTACCTTATTTATGGGATCAAATTGTAGACGTACAAAATCTAAAATTGCAAGTAAATTATGGGATTGAAAAATTCAAGTTTAATCAAGCAGTATTAGTAAACAGCAAAGTGCGTTTAGTTGCTAAGGTAAATAGTGTGTTAAACTTACGTGGAGTAACAAAAGCAAATATTGGCGTGAAGTTAGAAATTGATGGTGTTAAAAAACCAGCATACGAAGGAGAAATAGTATTCTTGTATCATTTTAATGACTAATATATTTCAACGTACAAACCTACTCTTAGGAGAAGATAAAATGGAAGTGATGGCTCAAAAGAAAGTCATCATTTTCGGTATTGGAGGTGTAGGTAGTTGGTGTGCAGAGAGTTTAATTCGTAGTGGTATTCAGCATCTCACGATTGTTGACTTTGATAAAATAGGAGATAGCAATGTTAATCGTCAGCTACATGCTACGAGTAGAAATATTGGCGAAATAAAAGTTGAAGAGTTAAGGAATCGATTGGTAGAAATTAATCCAGCTGCTAATATTACTGCTATTCAGAAAGTATATAATGAAGAAACGCATGCTTCTTTCCATATAGAACAATATGATTTTATTGTTGATGCAATTGATAGCATTCAAAGTAAGATACATTTAATGCGCATGGCTACTCGAACAGAAGCTACATTATTTTCTTCGATGGGAGCAGCTCTGAAAATGGATCCTAGCCAAATAAAAGTATCTGAGTTTTGGGAGGTTAATGGCTGTCGATTAGGAACGTTTATTCGAAAACGAATGCGCAAAGGAGAATTGCCAGCAAAAGCATTTATGTGTATTTATAGCGAAGAAATATTAGAAAATAAAGGAGAAAAGGCAGCTCAAGATAAAGCTGTAGATGAACATGGTATTAGAAAAGCCGTAACTAATGGAAGTCTCGCTCATATGACAGCTATTTTTGGGTTTACAATTGCAGGACTTATTATTCAATCAATATATTACGATAACGAAAATAATTAATATATTTGTGTTCAAATTTAATAATTACAATATGAAAAAGATTATTCTATCACTGTTAGTACTATTCAGTTTCTCATTGCTATCAGCTCAAATTGCTGATGACGATTTTAACGATATTTTCCCTCAGATAAAAGCTGAGAATTGGAAAAAAGCTTACAAAGTATCTTCAAAATTATTGGATGATGTTAGTGAAAATGATACTAGTGATAACGCTGGGTTTGCTCGCTTTCTAACACTTTATTCTGCTGCAGGAATGGTGAAAGAGGGGAATATGACTTACGAAGAATTGCAAGTTATTACGAATCAATTTACAGGTAAAAATTTCATCTCTGCTTATTATATAGCTTCGATGAATCCACAAAATACTTTAAATAAAACGCTTTTTACTAATTTTGATGGTTTGAATAAAGGGTTCACTATCGTTACTACCATTAAAGGAAAGATTGTTTTTTATATTGAATATGATATTGTAAAAGATATCGAACCAAAAACACTACACGGAACAATGGTAAGTTGTGGAGGTATGATAAATGAAATAGAACTCAACCCAGACAAGAAAACGGATTGGATATTGAAAATTAAGGTGCATAAAGCATATCTTCAATAATAGATGAAAGTCCTTAGTTTTGCTAAGGACTTTTTTTTAAACACGTTACTTCTTATACTATAGCATATTTTGCAATGACATATAATTTTGATGAAATAATAGATCGTAAAGGCACATATGCATACAAAACAGATTTGTGTGTGTTACGTTTTGGTACTGATGATATACTTCCACTTTGGGTAGCAGATATGGATTTTCGTACGCCAGATTTTATTTTTGATGCCATAAAGAAAAGGTGTGAACATGAGATTCTTGGCTACACTATCCCTAATAGAAGTTATTTTAAACCAATAATTGATTGGGTAGACACAAAACACAGTTGGCAAATACAAAATAACTGGATGGGTTTTGTTCCAGGCATAGTTCCAGCAATGGCAATAAGTGTGTTGGCTTTTACTGATGTTAACGATAAGGTAATTGTACAAACGCCTGTATATCCTCCATTTTTTAGTGTGGTAGAGAATAATGATAGAGAACTTGTTTTAAATGAGTTACTGCTTAAGGATGGACAATATAGAATGAACTTTGAGCAATTGCGCCAACAAGTATCCGACCCTAAGGTGAAGCTATTATTGCTTTGTAGTCCACACAATCCTGGAGGTCGAGTATGGAGTAAGGACGAATTAAATGAGTTGTCGGAAATCTGTGCTGCTAATAATGTGGTGGTGGTTTCAGATGAAATTCATGCTGATTTAGTATTGCCTGGTTTTAAACATACACCATTTGCTACTGTGAGCGAAACAGCAAAACACAATAGTATTACGCTAATGGCTCCAAGCAAGACTTTTAATATGGCAGGTTTGGTAAGTTCATTTTATATTATCCCAGACAATGAGTTAAGCGCTACATTTAAAAAACAACAGCAAGCTCTAGAAGAGCTTGGAGGGAATATTTTTGCTTATGAAGCAACTAAAGCAGCTTATGAAAATGGAGCTGACTGGTTGCATCAGATGATCAATTATATTCAAGGAAATGTTGAGTTTGTAAACACCTATTTGCAAGAGCAAATTCCACAAGTTAAAGCGATTATTCCAGAGGCCTCTTTTTTAATTTGGCTAGATTTTTCTGAATTAAATATGTCTGACAAAGAAGTGCAAGACTTGTTGGTAAAAAAAGCAAAGTTAGGCTTAAATCCTGGTCCAAGTTTTGGACCAGGAGGAAGTGGGTTTCATCGTCTAAATGTAGGCTGTTCTAGACTAGTTTTAGAAAAAGCGATGAAGCAATTACAAGAAGTGATTGATAATTTGTAACTTAGCCAAATCAATGACTACAACGAATTATATACTAGCCGATAATCAAGACCTTAGTTGCATGGGGTTTACATATTTGCTTGCTGAATTAGGTAAGCAAGAGCTGAGTTGTGTTCAAAATAAAGCAGAGCTTTTGAAATCGTTAAAAGCAAACCCAAGCTCGTTGGTTATTTTTGACTTTGTATTATTTGATTGGACTAGCGTTGAGGAGTTTGTTGAGATGGTTAAAAGATTTCCTGAGTCCAAATGGTTGTCTATTATGGATGTGATTGATGAGCAGCTTATTCACCAATTCACCAATCAACTTTCTGATGTCAATATTGCTCTAAAAACAAATGCAAAAGAAGAATTGTCGGCAGCTTTAATAGCTTCTAGTCAAGGGAAAAAATATTACTGTAGTGAGGCTTTGGATATAATACTTGGCAATAAAAAATCTAAGCCAGCAAGTGATAAAAGAATTTTGCAATTAACTCCAACGGAGAAAGAAATTGTTCAATTATTAGCACAAGGAAAAACTACAAAAGAGGTCGCTAATGAACGTCATTTAAGCTATCATACGGTAATAACTCATCGTAAGAATATATTCAGAAAATTGGAGCTAAACTCGGTGCATGAATTGACGCGTTATGCTTTAAAAAATGGCTTAGCTGATTTAACGGAGTATTATATCTAAGCTATTTCTTCAATTTTAAAGCCTGCAGATTTTAAATCATCCCAAAATTTTGGATATGATTTGCTGACAACCTCTGGATCTTTTATAGTTACAGCTTGTTTTATTGATACAGGGGCAAAAGCCATTGCCATACGGTGGTCTTCATAAGTGTCAATTTCTGTAGGTTCTGTAACTGCACACTTTTCACCTTTCCATTCTAAAACTCCATCTGAAGTTTCATGAATAACAAATTCTATTTTTTGTAGTTCTGTAATTAATGCAGCAATTCTATCTGTCTCTTTTATTTTTAGACTTTGCAAGCCCGAAAAACGAAATGGTACATTCAACAAACAACATGTAACAACAAAAGTTTGTGCCATGTCTGGTTGATTTACAAAATTATAGATAAGTTTAGGGCTAAGGTTCCCATTTAGAGAAAGTAGTGCCCCTTCTTTTTGATACGAAGTTTTAATGCCCAGATTTTGAAAAAGTTCAGCAATTTTGGCATCTCCTTGTGCGCTGTTTTTTCGTAAGCCTTGTAAAAAAACTTCTCCTTTTCCACTTAGGGAGAGGATCTGGTACCAATAAGAAGCTGCCGACCAATCGCTTTCGACAGCATAAGGTATTGCTTTGTAATCTTGTGGCTTAATCGATATTACATTTTCTTTAAACTGAACATGAACGCCAAACTCTTCCATCATATGAATGGTTAGTTGTATGTATGGCTTAGAAATAATTTTTCCAGTTAGCGTTAATTTCAAACCATGCTTCATGGTCGGAGCTATCATCATTAAGGCTGATATATATTGACTGCTAACACCTCCATCTAAAGAAATTTCTCCGCCTTCAAGGGCGCTTCCAAAAATTCGTAATGGAGGATAACCCTCCTTTTCTTCGTATTCAATTTTAGCACCTAAATTATTTAAGGCATCTACCAATAATTTGATAGGGCGTTGTTTCATACGCTCACTTCCTGTGATTGTCCACTCTCCAATAATTTTAGAAAGAAAGGCTGTGAGAAAACGCATTGATGTTCCTGCTGCACCAACATCAAAACTAGTATTATCAGAATTTAATGCTTGAATCATTACGTTTGTGTCATCACAATCAGATACATTCTTAATTTCCAGATCACTGTATGAAAGAGCATTAAGAATTAGTGCGCGATTGCTGATACTCTTTGAAGCTGGCAGTTTAATATTGCCTTTAATTGAAGCGGGTGGAGAGATGATATATTTCATTGCTACAAAGATATTAATATTATTGTGAAATTTCCTTAGCGTCATAAGGACTTTGCATTCTATTTTTTTACTTTTGTAGGTAAATCTAAATATATGAATACCGAACTCCTTTATCAACATTATCTTCAACACCCTGTAGTTACTACTGATAGTCGTAATTGTCCTCTTGGGTCTATCTTTTTTGCTTTAAAAGGAGATAATTTTAATGGTAATAAGTATGCGCTTTCAGCATTAGATAAAGGCTGTGCTTTGGCTGTGGTTGACGAAAAGGATATGGCAGTTGATGAACGTTTTATTCTTGTAAAAGATGTATTAAAGTCATTACAAGATTTAGCTCACCATCATAGAATTTCTTTAGGGATACCTGTTATAGGAATTACGGGAACAAATGGAAAAACTACTACGAAAGAATTAATTGCTGCTGTTCTCAAACAACAATTTAATATCCTTTTTACACAAGGAAATTTAAACAACCATATTGGGGTACCATTAACATTATTAGGTTTAACTAAAGAGCATCAAATTGCAGTGGTAGAGATGGGTGCTAATCATCCTGGAGAAATAAAAGAATTATCTGAAATAGCGGCTCCTAATGTAGGTTTAATTACAAATGTTGGGAAAGCGCACTTAGAAGGTTTTGGCTCTTTCGAAGGAGTGATAAAAACGAAAAGTGAGTTGTATGATTTCTTGCGAAAAACAGGAGGGCAAGCTTTTGTAAATCTTGACAATGAAATATTATTTGAAAAATCAGAAGGGCTAGAGCGTATTGGTTATGCTTTAGAAAATGAGAATGGACAAGTGCAAGGAGCAATTTCTAATAATGCCCCCTTTCTAGAAATGACGTGGAAAAACCACGGATATCCCGAAGAATACGCTTTAAAAACACAATTAATTGGAAGCTATAACGCTGAGAATATACTAGCAGCGATTTGTGTAGGACGTTATTTTGATATAGAATCAATCAAAATATGTGAGGGGCTTAGACAATACACTCCTCAAAATAATAGGTCTCAATTTACAGAAACAGAAAAGAATAAATTGATAGTTGATGCATATAATGCAAATCCAACAAGTATGCAGGCAGCTATTAATAATTTTTCAGAAATGGATGTCCCAAATAAAGCTTTAATTTTAGGAGACATGCTTGAATTAGGTGTTGATAGCGAATCTGAACACCAACGAATAGTAGATTTGCTTATGGAACAAGGCTTTAAAAATGTGTATTTAGTAGGAGCGTGTTTTTCTAAAACAACAAGTTCTTATAGTACCTTCTCAACAACGAACGATTTTATCAAAACGCTCTCAGAATTATCCCTTTCAGATTATTACTTTTTAATAAAAGGGTCTAGAGGCATACAACTAGAAAAAGCAATTGAATTGCTATAAAATATTATGATGAAGAAACTTATTATCCTGTCCTTATTGCTTATTCATATTGCTGTTAATGCTCAAATTGCAGAAAGCGTACCTGTGCCTTCTGCTAAGATAAAACTGTTTTTTGAGTGCCAAGATTGTAAAGAATCCTACTTTATTAACCAAATGACTTTTGTCGATTTTGTAAGAGATACTCAAAACTCAGACGTACATTTATATGTAACCAAGCAAAAAAATGCAAGCGAAGGCTTTCGCTACTTTCTTAATTTTGTAGGAAAAGGACAGTTCTCAGATATTAAATTTAAGCTTCAAACAGACTCTCCAGAATCAGAGAGTAGTTTAAAAAGAAACAATCGAATTCTTAAAACAGCAAAAATGGGTTTAGCTCCATTTGTTTCAAGAACTAAGGTTGCCAATAAAATTGATTTTGTATGCAATGATAGTCTAAAAACTATAGATAAAGAATTAGATGACCCTTGGGATTATTGGGTGTTTGTAATGGACTTAGGTGGAGAATTAGATGCCGAGTCAAGTGTGTACGAGTATGTGGTTAGTGGTCGTTTAAACTGTAAAAGAATTACTGATATATGGAAGCACAGGTTTGTATTTGATTACGACTATGAGAATGAGACCTATGATTATCAGACAAATAACACAAAACAAAGTATTAAGAAAGCATTCACTTTTCATACTCGTTCTGTATATGCTTTAACTAGTCATTGGTCGGCACAATATTCAGCAGCAATTAAGCAAGATACTTATTATAATTATGATTTTTATTGGGATTTTGGTCCTGGTTTAGAATATAACTTTTTTACGTGGGATAAATCTGATCGTAAGGTGTTTACAGCTCGATATGAATTGAAAGCTCGATATTTTGATTATATCCAACCTACTGTAAATAACTTACAAAGTGATTTGTTATGGAATCATTTCTTAGGATTGGAATTAATCCTTCGTCAGCCTTGGGGAGATATAGAGTCTGAGTGTAAGTACAGTACTTATTTAGATAATTGGGAAATGTATAAACTCTCATTACAAACAAAGCTTTCTGTAAAATTAGCGCGAGGGTTTTCTGTTTTTCTTAATGTAGAGGGAGCTTTGATTAATGATCAGCATTATTTGCCAATGGCAACTAGTACTTTAGAAGACAGGCTTTTGCAGGCAAGAAAGGAAGAGACGCCATTTGAACTGGCAGGTGAAGTTGGTATCCGCTTTTCCTTTGGCTCCATTTATAATAGCGTAGTGAATCACCGATTCTAATGTCTATGTTCATCATTTTTTTAGCCATATTTATAGGCTTTGCCTATTTATTTTTGATGTTACATTTATCATCGGGTTGGAAAAATTTGGAAGAAGAAATTCTCTCTGATAAACACAGCAATCTTTTTATTTCTTTAGTTGTTCCATTTAAAAATGAGGAAGAAAACTTAGCCCAATTATTAGAAGGAATTGCTGCTCAAACACACCCAAATTTTGAGCTGATTCTTGTCAATGATAATTCTACAGATAATTCTCTCCAAATTATAGAAAAGTATACTTCGAACATTTCACAATTACGTTTGTTAAATGCTTCGGGGAATGGTAAAAAAAATGCGCTCAAAGAAGGGATTTCTTTTGCTAAGGGAGAATTAATTGTATGTACAGATGCAGATTGTACTCCTTCAAAAAGTTGGCTACAAGCCATCGCTCAATATCAAGAAAAGCAGAATTGTGATTTAATAATTGCCCCTGTAATTTTGGAAGCTAAACAAAGTCTTTTTAGTAAGATGCAGGCACTAGAGTTTACAAGTTTAATAGCCACAGGAGCAGGAGCTGCTGCCAGTAAAATGCCCATCTTATGTAATGGAGCCAATCTGTCCTTTACGCCAAAAGCATGGCAAGAAAGCATTAATGATTTAAGAGAAAATGAACCCTCAGGTGATGATATGTTTTTGCTAAGTAGTATTAAAAAACGCAAAGGGAAAATTCGCTTTTTAAAATCTACAAGCGCTATAGTAAAATCTCAAGCAAGCAAAAATCTGTCAGAGTTTTTCAATCAACGCATACGTTGGGCCTCAAAAAGTAAATCGTATACAGATGTGCAAATAATTCTTGTAGCATTACTTGTGTTTACTGTTTCCATTTCAATGCTGGGGTTTCTGATAGCCGGATTTCTAAATCCCTTATTTTGGAAAGCAGCACTTCTTTTATACCTTATAAAGTTGTTGTCAGATATGTCTATACTCGTTTCTTCAGCTAAATTTCTACAAACAGAAAAGTTGTTGGTGTATATTCCACTCTTAGAGATAATTTACCCTTTTTATGTGCTAATTAGTGCGCTGGGTGGATTTCTTTTTAAGGTAAGGTGGAAGTGATTATTGCTCTATAAACATCCCATTCTGATAAAATGAATCGCTCTTCCAATTTTTAATATTTGTTTCAATATAATGTAAAATTCTTATTAAATCGTCTGTGCTGCGAATAATGTGATCGTGAAAACGGGTTTGCCATGCAAAATGAGGATTGGTTGCATGGGCATATCTTGTAGCGGCTGATTTTAAACCTCCTATTACAACAGACAATGCTTTTTTATTGTATGATATTTTCTGCATTTTTTTATCGACAGATAAATTTTTCCATCGTTTTGTTTTGTCGTCGGGTTTTGTGTTTTCCGTAGAGACGGTGCGCGCACCGTCTCTACAATCTGCACCATTAATCAATACAATTAAATGAAGGTGATTGGGCATAATTACAAAATCATCAATTATTGCATATGGGTAATGTTGTTGTATGTTGAGTATTTGTTCATTCAAATATTCTCCCATCTCCGATAATTCCATCACCCCATCTGTAATTTTTCCAAACCAATGCTTTTTATTTGCAGTACAAATGGTAATAAAATACATTCCGTTATTCCCATAGTTCCACCATGCAGCACGTGCCGATTTAATGCGATATTTATTTTGATATTTTTCTGCCATAATATTATCTAATACAAAAATACTAAATAATATATTGTTGGTGAAATAATATTAATTTTATCATAAATAAAAATGGTATTCGTAGAGATGCGACACCTCGCGCCTCTATTATTTCAAAAAACAGACGCAAAGTATTGCGCCTGTACCTAAGGCATTTTTTATCGAGTTACCCGAATAATAGTTCCAGCAACTGTTTCGTATACGCTAACATTATATCTGCGTAGGCCTTCTTGAGCCGGCCCCGAAAGTCGATTCCCTGAGCCATAACCTAAAGAAAAAACAGATCCGCAAGTCTCGCAAACTGCTTGGCCAGCATCATTAGGAACAACCTTAATTTCTCTGTCAACTTCATGAGGGCATGCTAAATCAAAAGCATAAAACTGTTCGTTAAATCCATAAATAACTACAATTCCACCAAAGCCTACGGCATCACCATATATTTCTGGGCTAGGGTAAGCTCTATATCCACCTATAGTGCGCAATTCAATTGCTTCTGAATTGATATTTCTTTCTAAGTAGACAACACTGTCTGGAATCGACGATTTGTCGATATCGCTACAAGAAAATAGCAACAATAAAATTACTAGTCCAACTAGCTGTTTTTTTCTCTGTAAAATCATGATTTTTAATGCTTAAGCAAAAGTAAATAATTATTCCTATCTATACCTACAAACGGTTGATAAATTCTACATTTTTTGCCCTCTATTTTTTTGGTTGACTTTATAATAAGGTGTATATTTGTTTGCTTTCAAAAATAGGCATAAAAACTAAAAATTCAATCTAAATAATTCGTCGATAATATGAGCGATTCAAAAGAAAATGCAAAACAAAATTATGGTGCAAGTAGCATTCAGGTTTTAGAAGGTTTAGAGGCAGTTCGTAAACGCCCTGCCATGTATATTGGTGATATTGGTGTAAAAGGGTTACATCACTTGGTGTACGAGGTAGTAGATAACTCTATTGATGAGGCTATGGCAGGACACTGTAAGAATATTGACGTTTTTATTAACGAAGATAATTCTATTTCTGTTTCAGATGATGGTCGTGGTATTCCTGTAGAAATGCACGAAAAAGAAGGAAAATCAGCCTTAGAGGTTGTAATGACAGTTTTGCATGCTGGTGGTAAATTCGATAAAGATTCTTATAAAGTGTCTGGTGGATTACACGGAGTAGGTGTTTCTTGTGTGAATGCACTTTCAATTATGTTAAAAGTTGAAGTTCGTAGAGATGCTAAGCTGTATATGCAAGAATATTCTTGTGGTGTGCCTAAAGCTCCAGTAGCAGAAATTGGCACTTCAACTGAGAATGGTACAACTGTTACCTTCTTGCCAGATACGGATATCTTTATTGAGTCAGTTTATAAATATGATATTTTAGCTGCTCGTTTGCGTGAGCTAGCTTATTTAAATGCAGGCATTCGTATTTCTTTAACAGACAAAAGAACACAAGAAGAAGATGGCTCTTTTAAATCAGAAAGTTATTATTCTGAAAGAGGTTTGAGCGAATTTGTTGAATATTTAGATTCAACAAGAGAGCAGTTGATAGAAGATGTCATTCATATCAATACCGATAAATTTGGAACTCCAGTGGAAATTGCCATGACTTACAACACAACCTTTAATGAGAATCTTTTTTCTTATGTAAATAATATCAATACGATTGAAGGAGGAACCCATGTTGCAGGATTTCGTCGTGGATTGACTAGAACCTTAAAAAAGTATGCTGAAGAAAGCAAATTGCTAGATAAAGTGAAATTTGAAATTAGTGGGGATGATTTTCGTGAAGGCTTGACAGCAGTTATTTCAGTTAAAGTTGCAGAGCCTCAGTTTGAGGGGCAAACTAAAACAAAATTAGGTAATAAAGAAACAATGGGATTTGTAGATATGGCTGTTGGGGAAGTATTGCGTAATTATTTAGAAGAACATCCAAAGGAAGCCAAAACAATAGTTGAAAAAGTAGTATTAGCAGCAACTGCTCGTCATGCAGCTCGTAAAGCGCGTGAAATGGTACAGCGTAAATCGCCTCTTTCTGGTGGTGGACTTCCTGGTAAATTAGCAGATTGTTCTGACAAGGATCCAGAAAAATGCGAAATATATTTAGTCGAGGGAGATTCGGCTGGTGGTACTGCAAAGCAAGGTCGTAACCGTGCTTTCCAAGCAATTTTACCATTGCGTGGTAAAATCTTAAACGTAGAAAAAGCAATGCAACACAAGGTGTTGGAAAGTGAAGAGATTCGCAATATTTATACAGCCTTAGGTGTTACTATTGGTACTGAGGAAGATAGCAAGGAATTAAATATTTCTAAACTACGTTATCATAAAATTATAATTATGACCGATGCCGATGTTGATGGAAGTCACATTGCTACCTTGATTATGACATTCTTCTTCCGTCATATGAAAGACTTAATAGAAAAAGGATATTTATATATTGCTACGCCTCCTTTATACTTATTGAAAAAAGGTAAAAACGAAGAGTATTGCTGGTCTGAAAACCAACGTGCTTTATTTGTTGAAAAACATGCTTCTGGAAATGAAGGTGCCGTACATATACAACGTTATAAAGGTTTAGGAGAGATGAATGCCGAGCAACTTTGGAGCACAACAATGAATCCAGAGCACAGAACTTTACGCCAGGTAACTATTGAAAATGCTGCTGATGCAGATCATGTATTTTCTATGTTAATGGGAGATGAGGTAGCTCCACGCCGTGAGTTTATTGAAGCAAATGCTACCTATGCAAATATTGATGCTTAGAAATGCAAGTTGCTGTTTTCTGTTCATCAAGCAATAATTTAGCTCCAATTTATTATCAAGAAGCTAAAGATTTAGGAATGTTTTTAGGTAAAGAGCGATTTACCTTAATATACGGAGGAGCTAACAAAGGCTTAATGGAGAGTTTAGCAAAGAACGTTAAAGAAGGGGGTGGTTTTGTAACAGGCATATTGCCTTCTTATATGCGCCAGCAATCTAGCGATTTTGTAGATGAGTTGCTTTTGGTAGAATCCCTAAGTGAACGCAAACAATTATTGAAAGAATATGCTGATATATTCGTTGTTTTGCCCGGTGGATTCGGTACTTTAGATGAATTATTTGATGTGTTGGCTGGTGCGACTGTAGGAGAACATGGTAAGAAACTTATAATTGTAAATTCTAATGGATTTTACGATTCTTTATTATTGCTTTTTGATCAATTCTATACAGAACATTTTGCAAATAAGCTGGTGCAAAAACATTTTCTAGTAGTGCAAAATGCTTTAGAATGTGCAAAATACCTAAAAGACAATGAGGTATAAATAAAAAAAATGTTTATTTTTGATCGCTTTGTTTTAGATAAACACAAGAGATTTTCACAAATCATTATATGTATTTAGATAAAAAATCTAATTTAATAACACATGAATTTATTTTTTAAAAAGGCTTTTGGTAGCTTAAAGGCAACTGAAAAGTTAGAAAAAGAAGAAGCAGCTTTATTATTGGAGTACAAACGTTACTGCGATGTAGAAGCATCTGAACAATTGAAAGAGTACACACAATTGTTTCACATTGTAAAGTCTGCTGATTTTAAAGAAAGAAAAAAGACATGGCAAAATCGTAAGTTTAAAGATACAAAAGAGTATCGCGATTTTACTAAGTATGAAAAACAGCTACAGAGCTCAAAAATTAATCTCTACTATCAAGTAGTTGGAAGTGAAGATTTAAAAGAGTTTTTAGCTTTTAAAGATACACCAGAGTATGAGAAATTGGGTAAGCCAAGATTGGTTAGAAAAGACCCTGTTCTTAAGAAGTTTGCTCAGTATGACAGATCAAAAGCATATAAAACATATACACGCTTTCATAATTCATTTGTGATAACCGAATTTGAAAAATTAAAAGAGCTTGTTGCTACAGAAGAATTTCTAAAAAATAAAGCTTGGTGGGAAGACCCAAATCGTTGGGAAAAAACAGAAGAATATACTCAAGAGTTTCGTTATAATGAACTTGGGAATACTTCTGATATATCATTTTATGAATCTACTGACCCAAAGAAATTTTCTAGTTTAGGAGAATGGACATTGACATTTGAAGATACTTTTCAAGAAAATACTTTAGATGCCAAGAGGTGGAAAAATGGTTACTATAATAGGGCTGAAGCAATGAAAAAGGTATATTCTTTTTCAAATGAGAAACAAGCATATACCGATGGTGATAATCTTGTTTTAGGAAATGATATGTTGAAAATTATTACTATGAATGAGCCAAAACAAGCTCCAGCATGGGATCCTAAAAAAGGTTTTGCTATGAAAGAGTTTGATTTTTCTTCAGGAATAATTAATACAGGTGAAAACTTCCAGCAAAAATATGGTTTAATAAGAGCAAAATTACGTATTGCTGGCTCAAAAGATATGAGTCATGCATGCTGGTTAGGAGCTGATGGGAAGCTGCCGCATGTTAACTTATTTCATTTTAATGGAAAGAATATTATTCTAAATAACTACGCAAAAGATGGAGCTTCTGTCTCTGTTGTTAAAGAAACTATTAAAGGTATTAGCCCTGCAGACTTCTATATTTATTCTTTGGAGTGGACTCCAACAGAGTTAATATGGAAAGTTAATAATTTGGTGGTATTTAAAACAAGTAAAGCTGTTCCTCAAGAATCTATGTATTTGGCTTTTAATTCGTTTATAAGTGAAAAACAGAAAGGTGGACAAGGCAGTTTAGATGTTGATTGGATAAGAGTTTATACAAAATAGAAATAATGAGAGCTGCTTAAATAGTGGCTCTTATTATTTAATTCACGTATTATGAATAAGGAAAATATTCAGAAGTTATTACAGCAAGAGGCAGATGCGGTTTTAAACATTCCTGTAACAGATGAGTTTGAAAAGGCTATTGCACTAATTGTAGAACAAGTACATACTAAAAAAGGAAAGCTTGTAACTAGTGGAATGGGTAAGGCAGGTCAAGTTGCTATGAATATTGCAACTACATTTAGTTCTACGGGTACTCCTGCTGTTTTTTTACATGCAAGTGAGGCTCAGCATGGTGATCTTGGCTTGTTGCAAGAGAATGACTTATTATTGCTTATTTCAAATTCAGGAAAAACGCGTGAGATTCTAGAATTAGTAGAGCTTGCAAGACGTTTATTTCCTACTATTCAACATCTTGTTATTACAGCAAATACAGAAAGCATTTTAGCTAAAGAAGCTGCAGCTGTATTGTATACAGGGAATCCAAAAGAAGCCTGCCCAATTGGGCTTACGCCAACTACTTCTACAACTATGATGACTGTTATCGGTGATATAATCGTAATTGGAACGATGAAGGCTATAGGATTTTCTAATGAGTCTTACGCTAAACGTCATCATGGTGGATATTTAGGACAGAAATCACGTTCCTTAATTGATTAAATTAAAGGACTTCTTTCCAATGAAGAATTATAAGAATTTTCTGGCTCCCATTTTAGCAGCACTTTGTTGGTCAAGCGCTTATATTACTATAAATATTGCTTTTGAATCCTTTAGACCTGTAACTATTATTCTATTACGAGTAGTAATTGCTGCTATATTTATGCTAGGTATAGGATTAAGTTTAAAGAAGATTGAAAGAATAAAGAAGTCGCACATTAAATGGTTTCTTTTATTAGGGGTAATCGAACCATTTTCATATTTTCTTTGTGAAGTATATGGACTAACTATGGTTTCAGCTACACTTGCTGCAGTAATCTTATCTACTATTCCCTTATTTACGCCTCTATTTTCAAGCTTTTTTGCTAAAGAAAAGTTAAGCCTATTCAATATAATAGGTTTACTTGTATCTATCGTTGGTGTTGGAATGATTATTCTTGATGGAAAGGGAGATTTTTCTTTTAAAATACTTGGCTTAGTTTTAATTTTTGGAGCTGTAATAGTAGCAATTGTTTATGCATTGTATGTGAAGAGATTGTCAGAGTATTATTCAGGAATAACTATTGTTACGGCTCAAAATATTGTAGGGATATTTCTATTTGCGCCTCTATTTTTTATAATTGATTTTGACCATATTGGGGAATTACCTATATATAGCTCTTCTATTTTTGCTGTAATAATATTAGGTGTGTTTGCTTCTGCATTAGCTTTTATATTCTATGCTTACTCCTTAAAGAATAATGGAATAGTACGAACCAATGCTTTCTTAAACTTGCTTCCAGCTATAACTGCAGTATTGGCCTATTTTATATTAGGAGACAAGCTGTCTACTCAAATGATTATTGGGATTATTGTTGTTATAGCAGGCTTGTATGTTAGCCAAATAAAAAAGCCATCTAAGAAGTCTTAAGATGGCTTTTTTAAAATGTATATTTTTCTAATTGTATCGTATTGGTTGTCCTAATCTTAATGATTTATTTCGATTGATACCGTTCAGTTTACATAAATCAGTTACAGAAATACCATATTTCCTAGAGATACACGAAAGTGTTTCTCCTTTTTTTACTTTGTGGCAGCAACTAGAACCTCCAGCACTATTACTAATAGCTATTTGTCTTGCTTTTGCTCTGGCTTTACGTTTTGCCTTAATCTTATATGGTTTGTGCCAATCAAAAGCGGTCTCTTTTACCATAAAGTAAAGGCTTCTTTTAGCCTCTCCTAATTCAAAATCAAAAAATTGTTCAGGGTTAATTGGGTTTCCTAAGAATCGTGTCTCAAAATGTAGATGCGCTCCAGTACTATGGCCTGTATTTCCACCAAGTCCTATAATCTCACCAGCTCTTACTTGCTGTCCTTCTTCTACTAGAACTTTAGATAAATGACCGTATACTGTTTCTAGACCATTATCGTGTCTTACAACTACATATGACCCATAACCACCTCTGTCATATTTAGTAATTCTTACTTTTCCATCGAAAGCAGACCCTAAAGGATCTCCAGTATTGAGCTTAATATCGATACCATAATGGAATCTTCCCCAACGAGGTCCATAACGAGATGTTATTCTTCCTTCAATTGGAGGAATATATCCAGTAATATCAAGTGTTACAGAATCAGGAACATCAACAATAGCTACTCTTCCAGCATTAACGCCTTTTGTGCTCCATTCGTCGTAAAATTCATCAGCTGGTAAGTTTTCTTCTTGAGATAAGTTTTTGTTAATAGCTGAGTCTAGTGCTTGTTTCTGTTTTATTGCTCCTGTATTGTCAACAATATACAAAGAAGAACGTCTCCTTTCTTTTCGAGGAGCGCTCATTTGTGCAGAGATTTCTAGAAATCCGAAACAAAGTATTAGTAAAAAGGCTATTTTTCTCATGGAAAAATAAATGTGTGTTTTTTAAATCTCGTCGTTTGAATATATTGCATTGTCAGCAATACGTTGGTAGTCATAGTAATCGTTATCTTGGAAGAAACGATTTAATTCAACTTCTGCGCTTTCTAATGAATCAGAAGAATGAACAATGTTTTCTTGCATGCTCATACTAAAATCTCCTCTAATAGTACCTGCATCTGCTTGTCTACCATTAGTGACACCACACATAACACGCACAACATTAACAGCTTCTACACCTTCCCAACAACACAGAACTACTGGTGTAGCTTGCATCGCTGCTCTTAAGGATGGAAAAAATGGTTTGTCAACGATATGACTGTAATGTTTTTCTAATATCTCATCTGATAATTGAGACATTTTCATTGCTGCTAGACGTAAGCCTTTTTTTTCAAAACGTGAAATAACTTCACCAATTAGTTGTCTGTTAACTGCACTTGGTTTAATGATGACAAATGTTCTTTCCATGGAATAATTATGTGTAAAGAATTAGTACTTTTTTAATTAGGGGTCATAAAGGAAAGTTTTTTGTCGATAAAAACAAACTGTATTTAAGTTTTTTAACTAATAATGCTCCAGTTTACGGCGTTTTTTAGCTTTTTGTTAAGCTGATGGACTAAAATCTTGTTTTCATTTGATTTCAACGAAGGGTCCTTATCAAGGATGTCGATAGCTGTTTTTCTTCCTAAGGAAAGTAAATGACCATCTTTAGCGATGTTTGCAATTTTTAGCTCGAATGGCATGCCACTTTGAGTTGTCCCATCCATATCCCCAGGACCTCTCATTTGCAAATCTGCTTCTGATATTTCGAATCCATCATTGCTGTTGACCATAATTTCCATACGTTTCTTAGTCTCTGTAGTAATTTTGAATGAAGTTAGTAGAATACAATATGATTGATCTGCGCCTCTACCAACTCTTCCACGTAATTGATGTAATTGTGAAAGACCAAATCGCTCTGCACTTTCAATTACCATTACAGTTGCATTGGGTACATTTACACCAACCTCAATAACAGTTGTGGCAACCATTATTTGTGTTTCTCCAGATGCAAATCTCTTCATTTCATCGTCTTTTTCAATCGATTTCATTTTTCCATGCACCATACTTATTTTATACTGAGGTAGGCGTTCATTAAAGAAGCTAAACCCTTCTTCTAAGTTTCTAAGGTCAATTTTCTCAGATTCTTGAATAAGAGGATAAACAACATATATTTGTCTTCCTGCATTTATTTGTTTCTTTAAAAAATCGAGCATCGCTACCCGTTTTGTATCAAAATAATGATAGGTTTGTATTGCTTTTCTGCCTGGAGGTAGTTCGTCAATAACTGATACTTCTAAGTCACCATATACAGTCATTGCTAGTGTTCTCGGTATAGGAGTAGCTGTCATAACCAATATGTGTGGAGGCTGGGTATTCTTTTTCCAAAGTTTGGCCCGTTGAGCAACACCAAAACGATGTTGTTCATCAATTACAACTAATCCAAGGTTTTGAAAAATAACTTTATCTTCGATTAAAGCGTGTGTTCCTATTAATAGTTTTAGTTCTCCAGAAACTAATTGAGCATGTAATACTTCTCTTTTTGCTTTTTTTGTAGATCCAGTTAAAAGTGCAACTGTAATACCTAAATCCCCAAGTATATCTTGTATTGTTTCAAAATGCTGTGTAGCTAAAATTTCAGTTGGAGCCATTAAGCAGGATTGATAACCATTATCTACAGCCATTAACATTGATAATAGAGCAACGAGTGTTTTTCCGCTACCAACATCTCCTTGTAGTAATCTGTTCATTTGTTTACCACTTCCAACATCTAACCGTATTTCTTTTAACACTCTTTTTTGAGCTCCAGTAAGTTCGAAGGGTAAGTGCTTTTCGTAAAAAGTATTGAAGAAATAATCAATCTTCGAAAAGATTAGCCCTTTGTATTTTATTTCACGGTATTTCGATTGTCTTAGTATGCTAAGTTGTATGTAAAAGAGTTCTTCAAATTTTAAGCGGTGTTGTGCTTTTTTTAGCAAATCAGCTGTTTGTGGGAAATGGATATTGATTATCGCTTCCCTGAGAGGCATTAAATTGTATTTTGTAATAATCTTACTAGGTAAAGATTCTGGAATAACAGCAGGTAGGTTTTTGAGGGCTTCATATATCACTTTACGTAAAGCCAGAGAGTTTAGAAAGTGCTTCTTCATGCTCTCCGAAGTATTGTAATGTGCTTGCCATCCAAATATTTTCTTTTTATTTTCTTCAGTAGCCACGTCAATTTCTGGATGAGCGATATTAAAAGAACCTTTATAAACAGAAGGTTTTCCGAATACGATGTATTCTTGATTCGTTCTTAGTTTATCTTCAACATATCGTATTCCTTGAAACCAAATTAGCTCAACTTGTCCGCTTTTATCGTATAATAATGCTGATAATCTTTGATTTCTACCTTGACCCGTTTTTTTTATGTTTCGTAGCTTTCCTTCTAGTTGTATAAAAGCTAAATCTGCATTAATTTCATGTACAAAATAAAATCTACTTCTGTCTACATATCTATATGGATAGTATGAGAGAAGGTTCTCAATGGTGTAAATGTTTAGCTCATTTTTAAGTAAATTAGCTCTTTTAGGTCCAACGCCAGGCAAAAATTGTATTTCGCTAGTAATATCCATTTACAACATACGTTTCGATAAAACTGATTCTGCAATTTCCATCTCGTAAGGGGTGGTAATTTTAATATTTTCCTTATTTCCCTTTACTAGATTTATTTTCTCGCCTATTGCCTCAAGTACACTTGCATCATCAGTAAAGGTAGTTTTGAAAGTTTGTGTATATGCTTTTTGTAATAAGTTTACTTTAAATACTTGTGGTGTTTGAATCAAGCAATAGTTAGCTCTATTTAATGCTTTATTTTTACTTCTGTCAAAGTATCTGATGCTTTCAAAGAGTTCTATAGACGGAACAGCATTTCCTTTTATCTGAGCTTCTGAAAAGCAGCGCGAGATTGTTTCTGAATCAACAAATGGTCGAACCCCATCGTGGATTGCTACTAAACCATCACCCGTTATAGTTGATAGTCCATTTAATACAGAATGAAAACGTGTTTCTCCACCAGCAACAATGTGGTGTGGGATATGAAAATTGTATTCTTGGCATAACACTTGCCAGAATTCTTTTTGATTAACTGGAAGAACCAAAATAATATCAATAGAGCTATCAAATTGATAAAATCTATTGAGAGTGTGCATAAGCAAAGGTTTTCCTTTGATTGATAGAAATTGTTTAGGTAGCTTGTTTTGCATACGCTCACCTTTTCCTCCGGCGACAATGATGGCATATTTTTTCACGTCAATTCTTTTTTATGTTTTAACAAAGATAAATCAAAATTACACAAATATATTTCAATCTACTAGCTGAAAAATGAAAAAGGGATTAAGAATAAGTTAATAAATTCAAGATTTTCATACCTTTGTAATTAAATAATTCAAATCAATGAAAAGAATTCTTATTTTGACCTTTCTTATTTTGTCTTCCTTATTTTCTTGTTTTTCTCAAGATGATTTTGAAACATCAAGTAAACCTTCAATTTTTGAGTCAATTACAGATAACTCTGATGAAACTAAAGGAGTGGTTGTACTTACTCAAGATCCAAGAATTAAGGATTTAGTTATGCGAAAGAAAGCAAAGGATATGAAAAATATATCCTTTTTAACTACAACTGGATTTAGAGTACAAGTTTTTTCAAGTAATGAGCAAAGAATTGCAAGACCAAAGGCTTATGATATTGAAAAACGAATTAAACAGAAAATGCCTGAGCTCCCTGTTTATGTGAGCTATCTATCTCCTTTTTGGAAAGTCAGAGTTGGAGACTGTATCTCAATGGTTGAAGCTCAAAAATTACGTGATGATTTGAAGAGAGATCTACCTGAATTTCAACATGAGACTTATATCGTAAAAGATCAGGTATTAACGCCTGAATGATATTTATAAATACTATTATGACAGATATTAATTCAACAGACCAATTAAGTGAGCGTACAGAAAAAATAGCTGCTCATTATAAAGAAATAATTTCTTTGCTTGGAGAAGATCCAGAAAGAGAAGGCTTGCTTAAAACACCTCTTCGTGTTGCAAAGGCTATGGAATTTTTTACGAAGGGGTATGATGCTGATCCAGCCGCAATTATCAAAAGTGCTATGTTCAAAGAAGATTATCGTCAGATGGTAATAGTTAAAGAGATAGATTTTTATTCTTTGTGTGAGCATCATATGTTGCCATTTTTTGGTAAAGCTCATATCGCTTATATTCCTAATGGACAGATTACGGGTTTAAGTAAAATTGCAAGAGTTGTAGATGTTTTTGCACGCAGACTTCAAGTACAAGAACGATTAACTACTGATATTAAGAGCTGTATACAGGATACTTTGAATCCATTAGGCGTAATGGTTGTTATAGAAGCTCAACACATGTGTATGCAAATGCGTGGTGTTCAGAAACAGAATTCTATTACTACGACATCAGATTTTACCGGAATTTTTGAGAGTCAGAAAACGCGTGAAGAATTTATAGCTTTGATAAGAAGAGATTATTGATTTATTGTCAATATTTTGTGCCCGATTCTACAGCGCAAACATTTTTTTTCTTCACAATAATTATTTTTTAATTCCAATAGTGCTTGTGTGTGATATGCCGAATTGGACCTGATTCCAATTTCCCCCCAGTTTTTAACAATAGTGTTTTTTTCTGCAGGAAGAACTTCTAATAGTGTAATTGCTTTGTTTTGTATATCTTCATTATTTTTGTTTTTACCGTAACAAAAAAGGAAAGGAATAATTGTATTTATAAGCAGAGTATTGATTGCATCATCCCCAATTATTTTTGTTTTTTGAGGACTTATAGAGCCAAAACGATAGTGCGTATCCCAGTATTCACTTGGTTTGCATTTAAATAGTATCTGTAAATCTTTTATAGGAAGGTCTTCAATTATTTTTGAGAATAGCTTTGAGGATTGACATATTAAAGCTGCAAATTGAGCTATTCTAATATATGGGAAGTTATTTGGTCGTAAACGCAACATTTTCCACATTGTTCCATCAATGGGAGTAAGCTTAAATTTTTGCTTTAAGAATGTATATTCTTTAAGCAAAGATGTTTGATATTCATCAACTACTGTTTTCTCTATATGTAGAAGTCCAGCTTGTCCAAAAAGCAAAGCTTCAATCTGAAATAGTTTATCTTTATGTTTTCCTAAATATTTTAATGGAAGTGATTTTGATAATAGTTCAAAAGGATCAGAATTAACACCAAACCCAAAATTTTTGGCAAGTGTCTGGTAAAATGCTTCTTCCCAGTTATAGTTCTTATCAATTTGTTTTTCTATGTCATCACATTTTCTAGTTAACCTTTCAATAAGTAGAGAATGTAGCCATGACTTTATAATTATTGGGTCAATATGCTGTAGCTTTTTTGCACATCCGACCCACTGGATACTCTCTTGTAGTGTTTTGTACTTTTGTTCTAAAGTAGGTGGAAGTGTTAGTATTATTTGAGGAATTAATTCGTTATTTCTTCGATAGATATCAGCATCACTATTTAACACAATGTGCAATATAATAGAATCATATACTTTGTTTTGATGGTGCTTGTGTTTGAACCAATCGGAGGAGTTAATATGTATTTCTATATTCCCAGCCCAAACGGTATTGTTAATCTTTATCTTTGCGTTAAAAAAGTCTGGTCCAGCATCATTATTTAGTTGTCCTGGGTTAATAACTTCAATTTTATCGTTCTTTGTTGATTGTAAATTGGTAGCGTTGTATAGTTTATGTTGCCATACATGATGTAGGAATTTCTCAGTCATCAACAAAAATACTAAAAAATATAAAAAAATAGCTTATATAAAGCCAAAGTATTTTTGTGAAATTGTATTGTGATAAATTTTATCTTTTACAAAAGGGCAAATTTATATCCTTCTTTTTGCCAGAATTCAATTGCCTTAGGAAGTACAGCAAATAGATTTTTTTCTGCTTTTTTAGAATCGTGAAAAACTATTACAGATCCATTTCTAGTGAGTAGTTTAATATTAAAAAGGATATAATTTGGATGAAGCTTTGTGTTATAATCTCTAGTTACAAGGTCCCATAGAACTACCTTGTATTTTTGTAGTAAGGATTTTAACTGGCTTGGTTTAATTCTTCCGTAAGGAGGTCGAAAGAGTTTTGAATCTATATGAATAGATGCTTTTTCAATATTAGCAATATATTCAATATTAGTGTGTTCAAAACCTTTTAAGTGATTATGAGTATGATTACCTACAACATGTCCACGATTAAGAATATCAGTGTAAATACCTTTATTGTTTTCGACATTTTTACCAATACAAAAAAATGAGGCTTTAACTTTATATACGTCTAGGATATCTAATACCCGTTTTGTGATTTCAGGTGTTGGTCCGTCATCAAAAGTGAGGTATATCGTTTTCTCTTTTTTAGGGATTCTCCAGATAGCCCCATTGTAAAATATGCGTAATAATCGAAGTGGTCTTTCAACAAACATTAGTTGGCATATTTTTCATAAATAGGATAATATTTTTCGACGATATCATTTCTTCCAGCATCTTTACAATGAGCTAAAATACTCCCTAACATTCGAAGATTTAAGCTTAAATCAGATTTAGAAGCATCTATCATTTGTTGGTTTCTAAGTGATTTATACCAAGCAATGTTTTTTACAGAATTACTAGCTAGATCCTCCATTATTTCATCACCCTTTTCATTCTCTCCTAAAGAGAAATATTGAGCTGCAAGAAAAACAGAGTAATAGTCATGTCTTATAATTGACGGAGGAATAACTTTCATACAATAATCTAATGTTGCCAGTGCTTTTTTATTTTTCTTTTCCTTAATTAAAGCTTCTGCTAGGCGATAAAACATTAAACGGAAAGTTCTACACATGCGAAGATTATTTTCATCTAAATAGATGGTAGGATCAGAAATATTCCCCCATTTAAATTTATTGATCATATTGTCATACATAAGGTCTGTATCAACACGACCACCAGCTTCAGATATTGGAGTAATTCGATATCCTAAGCCTTCTAATCTAAAGTTGTCTTGTAAGCCCATATAATAATCGTCTCCAACAGTTACAGAGAAGTAAATAGGACGCTCCCAGTTATTTTGTGATAACATTTCTAAAATCATCATTTCGTGTTTCAGTACACGATTCTTAAGTTGGATATTAAACTGAGGAATAATACTGTCTTTTAGTTCAGGCCTTACAGCTCCAGATTTTATGGCATCATCAGGATTTACCGGAATATATAGATTGCCTGTTGGAAAAGCACATACACCAGTCTCTTTGTCTAATAAATCAGGATTTAGCACATATTCATGTATAGCTGTTTTTACATCCATAGTAGGGAATTGTGGCATGTCATAAACGTAAGCAACATCTCTAGTTCCTTGTACGTATTGATAACGTTTCCATTTAATAGGTAAAGCCTTAGATTCATAAGCATCACGGCGCATTTGGTCTATATACCAATCTGTTTGTAGGTAACTAAGGTTACATACACGTACATCACGACGAACACCTTCAACTTCTTGTAGATACCAAAGTGGGAAAGTATCGTTATCTCCATTGGTGAAAATAATTGCATTTGGTGCACATGACATTAGGTAGTTATATCCAAAATCACGACAAGTATACCTGTCAGATCTATCATGGTCGTCCCAGTTTTGAGAAGCCATTTGGGCAGGAATTGCTAAACATAAAAGTGTAGCTATTGCGGTGCTTGCAATTTTATTTTTAATTACTTTCTCTAGTAGAGAAGCTATTCCTAGAACTCCTAGTCCAATCCAAATAGCATAGGCATAAAAGGAGCCTACATATGCATAGTCACGTTCACGTGGCTGAAATGGTGTTTGATTAAGGTATAAAACAATTGCAAGTCCAGTCATGAAGAATAAGGTTCCTGTAATCCAGAAATTTTCTACTCCTTCTTTTCCTTGGTTCATTTGCCAAACTAAACCTACAATCCCGAGTAAGAAAGGTAATAAATAATAGACATTTCTTGCTTTATTATCACTTTGTTCAGGTGGTAAGTTCTCTTGTGGTCCTACAAATAGTGAATCTATAAAAGGAATACCTGTAATGAAATTGCCTTTGTCTACTTGACCAAAACTTTGTTTGTCGTTTTGTCGGCCAGCAAAATTCCACATAAAATAGCGACCATACATAAATCCAACTTGATAGGTAAAGAAGAAGCGAAGGTTTTCTGCAAATGTAGGTACTTGTGCAGACCTCACATTGCCACAAACGTCATATTCAACTTCTTTTCCTGTTACGTTTGCCCATTCTTTATACCCATTTTTGTGGTTCGCTTGTGAGCTCCACATTCTTGGGAATAGGGTACAGAATTTGTCATCGTATACATAATCTTGTTTTTTCCCTGTCACAATATATTCATCTTTGTCAGCAGGATTAATCTTTTCTTTAGGAGCCCATAATGTTTTTCCTTCTTTAGATACAGGAGCACAATATTCACCACGAACTTCTCTTTTTACTTCGGCATTATAATAAGGGCCATATGCTAAAGGGCGATCACCATATTGTTCACGATTCAAATAGCTTTGAAGTGCAAAAATATTTTCAGGAGAGTTTTGGTCCATTGGTGGATTTGCAGCAGAACGAATCACGATTACCGCATAAGAAGAATAGCCAATAACAATAACTGTTAAAGCCATTAGGATAGTATTGAGCATGCGGGTATTTATTTCTTTTACAAGAGCAAAAAGAATAACTAAACCTGCTATTATAATGAATCCAATGACTAAACTTTCTCTAATAAATGGAATTCCCAAAAGGATAATAGATAGTATAAATGAGATTTTGATTCGTAATGGATTCTCTCCAACAAAAGTTTCATAAATACCCCAGATTAATGATGCTAAAAGTAATGCGCAATAGAATAAAACTCCTGAGTTAAAGCCCATTCCTAGATTGTTTACAAATAACAAATCGAACCAAGACGCTACTTCTATTACTCCTGGAATTAAACCATAAAGTAATATGACTAATACACCCATTGAGGCAAAAAAGGCAATGATTGTTCCTTTGGTTGTAGCATCGAATTTTTTAAAATAATAAACTAAGCCGATAACTGGTATAGCTAATACGTTCAACAAGTGAACTCCAATAGATAACCCCATTAGGTAGGCAATAACTATTAGCCATCTATCTGCCATAGGTTGATCTGCTACCTCTTCCCATTTTAGAATTGCCCAAAATACAATAGCAGTAAAGAAAGAGGAAGAAGCATAAACCTCACCTTCTACAGCTGAGAACCAGAAAGAATCAGAGAAAGTATATGCTAAGGCTCCTACTAAGGCAGCACCAATAATACCAACTGTTTGGCCTATAGAATATTCACCTTCTGTTGGTGCAATAATTTTACGTGCCAATCGGGTGATGGTCCAAAATAAAAATAGGATTGTAAAAGCACTAGATAATGCAGATAGTGAATTTACCATGGCTGCCACTTGACTAGTGTCAGAGGCAAATAAAGAAAAGAATCTTCCTAAAAGCATGAAGAATGGTGCTCCTGGTGGGTGACCAACTTCAAGGTTATAGGCGTTAGTAATAAATTCAGGACAGTCCCAAAAACTAGCTGTTGGTTCCATCGTTAGAAGATAAGTGATGGCAGCAACTGCAAATGCTATCCATCCAAATACATTGTTAACTAATTTAAAGCTTTTCATATCTATATTTCTGTAGTTATTTTTCTTTTTTAATAAGGCGTTCAAAGATATAAAAATTTATGGAAAGAAATAAGCGGATACAAAAAACTCAGGGCTTAACATGAAGTCAAGCCCTGAGTTTAAATAAGATTTAGAAAGTAGTTTTTATTCTTTAATAATTTTAATGCTTTCTCTTTTGTTTTCTGTCGTTATTGTACAGAAGTATATACCTGATGGCAATTGGTTTAAGTTAATAGTTTCAGTGTTGTTTTTCAATTCTTTTTGAAGCATGGTTTGACCCATTAAGCTTGTAATTGAAATAGTTGCTTTGTTTACTCCGGGATAATTAATATTAAATACATCTTGTACCAGTGTCGGATAACAAGAGAAGCTAGATGCTCCTTTGCAATTAGAAAGGTTTGTTGTTGTTTCAAATGATTCTCCTAATTGATAATAACAAGCATTTAAGATAAGCTTAACCCCACTTTCGGATACTTTAGCAAATGAGCTAGCATTGATGCCAATTTGAATAAAGTTTTGAGGTATTGTTGTTCCGTTAACAACGCTTCCTGAAGGTATTTGAATCACACAACTTTGAGTTGCTGTTCCTTTTACATAAGCTAAGGATGTTGCAGAACCAGTTAAATTAAGGAATTGTGTAGGATCCATATAGGTTAACCCTTTTCCTCCTGCAACAGCATCAAGCACTTGTATTTCGTTTGTATTTACTAATTGGATATTCCTGAAAATAGGGTGTGCTAAATTCTCAACAACAATGTTAGTTGCTGTAGCATGTTGCCCATAGCCTGCTGTTGCAAAATCCCACACAGTACCCTTATATGCATGTACTTTCATCATAACAACAGGTTTGTTAAGCCCTTTTAATTCAGGAAATATAGCTGAAGCAGAACCTGGAACTTCAGAAATTAGAATTAAGTCATAAGTACTAAAATCATTTCCAGTAAGAGTCGCATCAATTTCAGTTACAGTAAAATTTGCATCATTTTTTAAGGCTTTCAAAATTTTAGTGTCGTTGGCGTAAAATTCACTTGCTGGATCTGTTATATAAGCAATTTTCTTTCCTGTAATAGAGCTTGGAATAAAAGTGGCTGTTATACTTTTGTCTCTATCTATCAAAATTTCTTTTGACATAGCATAGCCTGTTAAATCTCCAGACCAACCATCAAAAAGATATCCATTACCTGCTAAAGCTACTACAGTTTTTGTGGTTCCATCGTCATAAGTTCCTCCTCCTATTACTATCCCATTGCCAGAAGTGGCAGTGCTTAAAGTATATTTAGCAATTGAGACAATAGTATAGTTGGCTGTTAAAGTGATAGAAGAATCCATCGTTACAGAGATGTTTGCAGTTGTAGAGCTTAAGTCTCCACTCCAGCTTGCAAAAGCATAACCGGGTTTTGGAGTAATAGAAATATTGACGACTGTCCCTGGCAAATAGTTGCCACCAGCTGGGTTTAGTGTAAGGGTCGCATGTCCTCCATCGTTTATTGTTAAAGCATTTCCTGTAATATCTTGAATAACACCGCTCATATATGCTTCAAGCATGGTGTAGCCTTGTGCATTAATATTGTTTCTGTCGCTTGGGTCAGATGGGTTTAAGCCATTAGCAGTTTCCCAATCATCAGGCATTCCATCTGAATCTGTATCAGCTGGACCAGTATTCTCTTCTAAAACGGGAACGCCTCCAACATTGGCTTCGTTATCAATAATTCCAGAGTTAGCACCATAAGAATCACCATAGGCGCAAGTTCCACTTTGTACTTCATTCACAATTCTTTGGTCAAAAGCATCTCGCAAAGGAAGTTTGGCTCCAACCCTAGCCATTACACTTGCATAAGCTTCTTCTGCAGTTTCTGTAGTGATGCCTGCATCATCAAAAGGAACTGTTGCACGAACACCAGCTGTACCAGCATCACTTCCTTGTACGCCTCCGGCCCAATTGTCAGCAGTGATGGCAGGATAGCCATCTACATAATTGCCAGCTATATACCATTCTCCAGGAGTCGCTAAAGGATCTGACTCTAGTTGATTAATCTCTACAATTCTATTTTTTTTATTTGTTTCCGTTGCCGGACCAGCTTTATAGTAATTGTTGACCATGTTCTGGTGTCCAGATTCTCCTCCATAAGTGCTATTAAATCCCCAGTTGAAAATAACATTATTCCTAAAATCAACAATCTCTGTTTCTTGCGTGTCGAGATGATATCTTGCTCCGCAAAAACGAGGGTTTCTGCTCGTGTGGGAAGATAAAAGGTTGTGGTGAAAACTGGCTTTCATACCGCCCCATATTCCACCATAACCATGAGCTCCCTTTGGATGACCAGAATCCCATAAGCTTTCGGCTAAAATACACCATTGCATGGTAAAGTTCTCATTGTCATAAAATGAAGCACATTCATCTATAGACCAACTCATAGAGCAATGGTCAATAATAATGTTTGCTTCATTTCTTCCACCAAAGGCATCATCTTCATTGAGGTATTTGCTTCCTAGCCTGAACCGTAAATAACGTATGATAACATTACTTGCTTTTACTTGTGTTGTATAATCAGAGATGCAAATGCCTGGTGCAGGTGCAGTTTGTCCAGCAATAGTTATATTGTCATTGTTAATATTTAAAACACTGTTTAAATAAATTGTTCCAGACACTGCAAAAACGATAGTTCGTGCACCAGATTGGTTTATCGCCCAGCGTAATGTTCCAGAAGAACCATCGTCCAGAAGACTATTAACGATATAAACAGCGCCACCACGACCTCCTGTGGTATACCTTCCATGACCTTCGGCGCCTGGAAAGGCTAGTTGTTGAGCATTACTTGTAAGCGAAAAGAGGGAAATTAAAATTACAAAAAATGATTTTAATAGATGATTTGGCTTTTTCATGTACTGGTATTATTAGATTGGTTGAATAGTATTATAACGAGAAAACAATAGAAAATGTTGTGTTATTTTTTTTATAAAAACACCTTTATAAAGGTTCTTACATCTTAAAGATGTAAATGTAAGCATAATGACTATTAACAGGTCTGTTTTGGTTGTTAAAAAATAAAGCATGTTTTTTAAAGATTAAAATAGCCTTTTTTTAATAGGTTTTTTTATTTTTGTAATCCTTAATAAACTAATACACAATGAAAAAACAACTTCTTTTACTGGCTATCTCTTGTATGAGTATAGGCTCTTTATTTGCAGCAAAACCTATTGTTGCAACATCAATCACAGGCAAAACAATTTGCGGTTATCAAGCTTGGTTTAATTGTTACGGTGATGGTTCGCCAGTAGCCCGTTGGGTGCACTGGTCAGCTGGAACGTATCAGTCTAATGTAGGTATGCCAGCACCAGGAGCAATTAAATTTGAGGCTTTCCCAGATATTTCTGAGTACGATGCAGCAGATTTATATACAACAGGCTTTTCTGCTTTAGGCGATGGTTCTGATACAAAATTATTTTCTTCGTGGAAACCAAACGTTATTGATAAACATTTTGAATGGATGCAAACATATGGTATTGATGGAGTGGCTTTGCAACGATTTGCTGGTGAAATTCAAGATGCCGTATTTAAAGCTAATAGAGATTCTGTTGCAGCACGTGTAAAACGTTCGGCAGAGAAATATCAACGTGTATTTTATTTGATGTACGACGTTAGTGGTTTAAATGTAACGAAACTAGACTCTATAAAAACAGATTGGCAGAATAATATGGTCGCCAAACTAAATTTAACTTCTTCTGATTATTATTTATATCAAGATAGCAAACCAGTAGTTTGTCTTTGGGGTTTTGGCTTTACTGATAGACCTGGTGATGCGACACAATGCTTAGATGTTATCAATTGGTTTAAAGCTCAAGGATGTTATGTTATTGGTGGAGTGCCTACTTATTGGCGTACCTGTGTCAATGATTCAAAAGCAGGTTTTGAAAATGTATACAAGGCATACGATATGATTTCTCCATGGAGCGTGGGGCGTTTTGGTGACAATACGGGTGCTGATAATTTTAGAACGAACTTAATAGAACCAGATAAAACTTATTGTGATACTTATGGCATGGATTATACACCAGTAGTGTTTGCTGGATTTGCATGGTCTAATTGGAATGGAGGAGCGGTAAATGATATCTCTCGTAATAAAGGAGAATTTATGTGGCGTCAAATATATAATGTAAAAGATGCTGGTATTGGGAATATGTATGTCGCTATGTTTGATGAGTATGATGAGGGAACCAATATCATGAAAATGGCTGATAGCTATTTGTCTGTGCCAAGCGATCAATATTTCTTAACAAGTAGTGCTGATGGCTCTTATTTGTCTTCCGATTTTTATTTACGAATGGTCGGTAAAGCAACAAAAGTAATTAATGGAACAGATGCTAATACGGCAACGATGCCTGTTCCTTTTTCTGAAGGACCACTTTGGTTTAGGACTAGTTTTGAAGATTTATATGATGCAATGCCTGATTGGGTAAACTCCAATGACCCAAGTACAACTTCAACTAATATAATAGGTTATAATAGTACTGGAAATGCAGAATGCTCTGCAGTAAGTGAGCCAACAAAATATACCGGAGATTATACGCTTCGTTTTGCAGGAAGAGATAATAGTGCAAGCAGTTCTTTTGCTTCTTATAGAGTATTTGATGTAGATATTCCTGTTAATGCAAATTCAGTCTTGTCATATTGGTCGTACCCTCAAATGGATTTAGGTCGTTATATGACAGTAGATTTATATTGTACAGATGGCACTAAATTAAGTCAAACAGCAGCAACCACAAAAACAGGAATTTCAATGGCTACTGGAGCAAAAGGAACCATTAACCAGTGGAATCAGATTGCTTGTCATATTGGCACTTGGTTGAGTGGAAAAACAATTGACCGAATTCTTTTGTCGTATAATCATGCCGGTGAAACGGGTAATTTTAGGGGGTATATTGATGATATTGTGATTGCAGAGGAGGGTGTTCCTACTGAGATTTTTAACATTAGTATAAATTCAGATGTAAATATCTTTCCAAACCCTGTGAGAGGATCTAATGGCAATCTTAATTTACCAGAGCAATATATAGGAGAAGAAGTGGAGTTGTCTATATATGATTTATTAGGGAAGAAATTTTCTTCGGAGAAGCTGATCGCTCAAACTTCCAATAGTTTTTCAATTAAACCTCTTCAAAAAGGAGTTTATGTGCTTACTATACAATCTAAGTATGGTTTGGTAAATCGAAGAATAATAAAAGAATAATATTAAGAAAGGGGTAATTTTAATTATCCCTTTTTTCATAACTAAAAATTCATAAATTTGTAAAAGCCTATAAGAGGGTTAATCAATCAAGTTTAATATATGTCGAAGAAGAAAAAATTCCAATCTAGCAAACCACCACGCATAAAGAAAAATGCCTTGTATAATTATGTGATAGAAGAGATGCAAGAAGCTCCCTATAAGAACTATAATTATAAGCAATTAGCTAGTCGTTTAGGATTAAGAACTCCTCCAGAGAAACAATTATTAATGGCTGTATTGGATGATTTGTCTTTACAAGAAATGATTGTAGAGGTAGAGAGAGGGAAATTTAAGCTCAATACACGAGGGGGTTATGTTGAGGGGGTGATTGAAAGACATTCGAACGGAAAAAATTATTTGCAACCAGATGATGGTGGAGAAGCTGTATTTATAGCAGAACGTCGTTTGCGTCAAGCAATGAATAAGGATAGAGTGAAGGTGTTTTTGTATGCTCATCGACCAGGAAATGAACCAGAAGGTGAGGTGGTTGAAATTATAAAAAGAGCGAAGGAAAACTTTGTGGGAATTTTACAAGTTTCAAGAAATTATGCCTTTTTAAAGGTAGATAATAGAACCCTAAGTAGCGACATATTTATTCCTCTTGACAAACTAAAAGGAGGAAGAGATGGACAAAAAGCCATTGTGAAAATTACAGAATGGCGAGAGGGAGATAAAAATCCATTTGGAGAAGTAGTGGATGTGCTGGGTAATGTTGGAGATAATAATACAGAAATGCATGCTATTTTGGCTGAATTTGGTTTGCCTTATGGTTATCCAAAAGAGGTAGAAGCTGCTGCAGAATTAATATCAGATAAGATTACAAAAGAAGAAATAGCAAAGCGTGTAGATATGCGTGAGGTCCCTACTTTTACGATTGACCCTCACGACGCCAAAGATTTTGATGACGCTTTATCTATCCGCAAATTGCCATCTGGGTTATGGGAAATAGGGGTGCATATTGCGGATGTAACTCACTATGTTAAGCCCGATAGTATAATTGAGAAAGAAGGTTATAAAAGAGCAACATCTGTTTATTTAGTTGATAGAACTATACCTATGCTCCCAGAGCGTTTGAGTAATAAATTATGTTCGCTTCGTCCGAATGAAGAAAAACTGTGTTTCTCTGTGCTCTTTCAAATTGATGATGAGGCTAATGTGAAACATTATGAAATATGTAAAACGGTGATACTTTCTGATCGTCGTTTTACATATGAGGAAGCGCAAGAGATAATTGAAACGGGCGAGGGAGACTTGAAAGAAGAAGTGTTGGAGCTGGATAGATTAGCCAAAATTATTCGCGCTCAACGTTTTACTAAAGGAGCTATTGCATTTGATAGAATTGAAGTGCGATTTAATATTGATGAAAAAGGGAAGCCAACCAGTGTTTTCTTTAAAGAGGCGAAAGATTCTAATAAACTGATAGAGGAATTTATGTTGTTGGCTAATAGAACAGTAGCAACACATATTGGCCGACCAGGAAAGGATAAAAAAGCGAAGACATTTGTATATCGTATTCATGATACTCCGAATCCTGATAAATTGAAAACATTCTCCGATTTCATCCGTAAGTTTGGCTATAAATTAAAAACAAGTGGAAAACAATCAGAAGTGTCTTCTTCTATTAATAGTTTATTGGATGAGGTACAAGGCAAGAAAGAGCAAAATCTGATTGAAACTATTGCAATTCGTTCTATGTCGAAAGCTGTATACAGTACGACCAATGTTGGACATTACGGATTAGCTTTTAGTCATTATTCGCATTTCACTTCTCCTATACGTAGATATCCAGATATGATGGTACATCGTTTATTAGAGAAATATCTTGCAGGAGGTAAGAGTGCCAGTACTGAAGATTATGAAGAGAAATGCGATCACAGTTCTAATATGGAACAATTAGCAGCCAATGCAGAGAGAGCTTCTATCAAATACAAGCAAGTTGAGTTTATGTCTGATAAGGTGGGGATGATATTTGATGGAGTAATATCAGGAATTCAAGAATGGGGCGTCTACGTTGAATTAAATGAAAATAAATGTGAGGGTATGGTTCCTATTCGTGAATTAGGGAACGACTTTTATTCTTTTGATGAGAAAAATTATTGTCTTGTAGGAAAAAAGACAAATAAAAAATTCCAGTTAGGAGATGAGGTTACGGTAAAAATAACAAAGGCGAATTTAGAGAAAAAGCAGTTAGATTTTCTTTTGGTTGATAGTTTTTAGTTCTATTTTTCAGCTCTTAACATAATAGTAGTTTCTTTTCTGCACAATTCTCCAGATGGAGAAATTCCTTCTATTATAAAGTTATATGCAGAGGGTCTATCAGCAGTGTAAAAAGAAAACTCTCCTTTCCCATTGACATCTGTCTTTAAATCTGATTGCCATGCTATAGTGCTTCTCCAATCGGGAATAGGGTTTTTGAAAACAGATTCTATTTCATATTTAGGTTGATAATATTCAATATCTTTTGAATAACCAAGGGGCATTATATTAATTATGTTCGGAGGGGATGCTTTAGAGTAAATTGAAAAGCCAGTTTTAAAGTTTACTACAATTAATATATTACTATATTTTGAATCTTTATTATTTGCATTGAAACCAGCTGTTAGTACTTTAACAGACTCTAAATTAGCCACATCTATGCCTTGTACTTCTGTAAATGAGAAAATATCTCCATCACAAGCAAACTGCGGACCACTTGGTTCTTCAATTTCTTCTTCTGTGTAAATGTTTTGGTCACTATTCATATCAGGGATGTTCTCATTCCAAGATTCCATGCCAGGCAATGACCTTACTAGAGTACTAAAAGGGTTTCCTTCAAAGCGTTTTAATGCAGCACCTTTGAGCACATAATCAGGATTATTGAAAAAGAGCAGTCCTTCTTCGTTAGATATAGATTCTTCTTTTTCATCTTGAGAACCTATAATTTCAATATCTTCTAGATAGATGTTTCTAATTCCATTTTCAAAAACAAATTTCTTTCCTGTAGTGGCTAAATAGTTATCGTTAATAATTGAGTTTTTTTCAGGTCTAACAAGCATGTCAGGTATTGATGGGAAGCTGTCTTTTGTAATTTCTATTTCTACAGCATGTTTTAGCCCGTTATTTCTTTTTGCATAGATGGTGAAAATAGTGCTATCTGAAAAAAACAAGTTGGTGAAATTAAATTCGCCGTTTTCATCTGTTTCTTTTACGTCAAAGAAATTAATCTTGGAGCCTAATATTGAAACAACAGTACCATCAGTTTTTTTATTAAATAAGCCCGTTTTAACTGTACCACTAATTGATTGCCCAATTTCTAAAAAATTGGGTGCTTCTTGTACTTCCTTTTTTAATAAATTAGGGGTGTTGAAACGTTTCCAGCCTTGAGTCAACATTAAAATATCTAAAGCTTTATCTGCATTTTTGAAAGCAGGGTCAAAATATTGATTAGGTTTTTCTATATACCCTTTTAAATCAGAACTTAATAGAATGGTGTTCTCAATATTTTCTGCATCTTTTTTGAGGTGAATATCGGAAGCATCAGTAGTAGAAAGAGAGAAACTTCCCTCTATAGGCTTCCCTTCTGAGTTAGTTACAATAATAGCGCAATTTACTTTTTCACGAGCACTGTAATTTTTTTTGTCGAATTCTATATTGATTGTTGGGGATTTATGTGGTCTTATAAAAATGAGTCTTTCTGATAATGGGTTTTTGTTTTTATCTACGACTAAAAAACTAATTATTCCTGGTCTGAGATCTTGCCTATTGAAAGCAATTACAAGGTCTTTGTTTTTAATTGTTGAGTTATAAAAAACAGCTCCTCTACTATGTCCAAGTAAAACTATTGAATCATCTTCATTTATTATTTTATCTGTTTTCACGCCAATAAATACTTTGTCATTTCGGACAGAAGTATTTAAAAAAAGTTTGTTTTTTGCTATTGTAGGTAATTCTATTTTTTTAGGAATCCCGTTCTGGTTTTTTACCAGAGCATAATAGCTTTTTGTACTTTCAGGGAAGAAATAAAAACTCCCCATACCAAGATGTGAGCTTTTAAAATCAGTAATTTTCTTATTGAAGTTATCAAATAAGCCTCCTGTTATTTCTGTTGATAGGCCATTTGTTTGTATTGCTTTAAATGCTATGCAGTTACTCAATCCAGCTATTAAGCCACCCCCTTCAGGGAAAAACTGAACATCATAATCTTCTTTTGCAGGAAGGATAAATGTGCGTTCATATTTACTCAGTTTATCTTCATAAGAAATAGAGACATAGGGTTTTGTAATGTTAATCTGATTGGGGTTGTAATCTATAATTATTTTCCCTTGAGAATCTGTTGTAGCATTTTTCTCAGTCTTTGCATGACCTTTTAGGTTTAAAAAATAATTGATTTTTTTAGCACTTAGAGCTGTGTTTTTTTGTTGAAATTTGATTGTAGCAATTGCTTTATTATCACTTTTAAAATCGTAATCAATTTCTGACCTAATATTACTAGTAATGCTATTTCCGATAAAAAATTGTCGATTATAGAAGTAATCATCACCAGCATTACGCATCCAATTAGTATATGCTCTTACTGTATACATGCCTTCTGGAGTAGTCTCGTCAAGTAAAACTACACCATCATAAACCCCTTTTTTATTTCTGATTTTTTGTCTTAAAATAAGAGAATCTTTGCTGTTAATTAGCTCTATATATATTGCACAACTCGTTGTGTCGGGTTTATGTGTGTCTGCATTTACTAAATGTGCACGATACCACATTCTATCTCCTGCAACATAATAGGGCTTGTCAAAATGAAGATATATTTTTTCTTGTTGATATTTGTTGATACGTGGAAGGTTGTCCCAAATGTTGGAAGAGATAGTGTCCTTTTGTGCAACTATCGTTGTTGTAAGAGATAATAAAAGAGTAATCTTAATGATTACTCTAATTAAATTATACATACTTATTTTTGTGTTAATTTCTCTGTAAAAGTATTCAAATTAATGAAAATATAATTCAAATTGAAGAATTTATTCATTCTCATCTTCTTCTTTCTGAGAAAGGACTTTTCCTGTTAGGTCTATACTTACTTCAAGTTCAACTTTTCCTTTTTCTAGTTCAAATTTATATGCTTTACCGCTAGCAGTTTCAGACAACTCTGGATCTTCTACTTTATATCCCACAAATTCTTTTGCTAGCGTAGCTTTAATTATTTCAGGCACATCTTTCATGCTAATCTCTTGTTCTGTTTCAATCCATTTTCCATTGGCATCGTAACAAACTGAATATTCAACACCATTGGTTTTGTATTCGGCCTCCCATTTGTTATTCTTTTCCATTTCCCATTCCACACTTGTTGCTTGAGGAAATTGCTTAGCAAAAGCAGATTTAAGCTCGGATGGAACTTCTTCGATACTTACTTTCTTATCCTTAGAGAAGGCTGGAAGTAAAAATAATGCTGAAAATAAAGTAATAATTAATGTTTTCATTTTTGTAGGGTTTTAAATTTTTATGTGACAAAACTAATATATGATTTTGTAGAAAGTTGGGAATTTAAAATTGGTTATCATATTTTAGTCCATTTTCCTTATGTTTTTTTGATGATGTCCCAAAAGAATAGCTTAATCCAAGATAAAAAGCTTGATCAAGTCGTGTCTTATATTCCTCTCTTACAATTTCGTGTGTGTTAATTAGGATAGTTTTTTTTAAGAATTAAAAATAATGTAGATAGAATGCGCATGTTAGTATTTTTATAAATATACTAGCTCAAATTGGGAGGGATTTAGGAATTGCGAGAAATAGTTAAGTGATGAAACTTTTCTTGATAATTATACTCAAGCTTTAAATTAGACTTTTCGCAGATTTCATATGCAATTGCAAGGCCTAGTCCAGTTGAGTCTTTTTTAGAGTTATGTTTTATAAAGCGTTGAAAGAGTTTTTCTGGAGGGATAGTTAAAGTTTCTCCAGAGTTTGATATTGATAATTGGTTCTGTTTACAAGATATCTGTATTTCACCATTTTTAATATTATGCTTAATAGCGTTTCCGAGTAAATTATTTACAAGTATTTCAGCTAAATATGGATTTATTTTAGTTTTAAATTCGAGCTCAGTATTAAATTTTATTGTTAGTTCTTTAAATTCGATTAACTCAGCAATAAATTCCAATCGATCTTTAATAAGAGCATAGAAATTTATTTCTTTTGTGTCAGGGAATTGTTGGTTTTCAATTTTAGTAAGTAAAAGTAAGGCTTCATTTAATTTAGAAAGTCGAGAAATTGTTTCATAGGCTGATTGAATCTGCTCGTATCGTTCTGAAGAAAGTGTTTTGTCTTGAAGAACAGATTCTAACTTTGATTGAATAATAGCCATTGGTGTTTGAATTTCATGCGACGCATTTTCAGTAAACTCTTTTAGAATACAGTATTCAGATTGTGCACTCTGAATCATATTTTGCAGGGTTTTTTCTAGAATATTAAATTCATAAATAGTGCTTTCTTCGAAAATAACATCTCCTTTTTGACTAATTCTAAAAGATTTTATTTGATCAATTGTTTTATAAAAGGGCTTCCATATTGATGCAGATAACCAGCGGTTTAGGAAGAATAAAATGCAGACAATAATAGCAAAGAGAATAATCATAAAATAAAAGATCATTTCAACTTGATCTTCTGTTTCGAGTTTAGAATCTATTAGCGAGATTTTATAGATTTTACCATCTACTTTTTTTGTAAATGACAACATCCTATAATCAACCATCTCTTTTTCATGTTTGTCATAAATGATGGTATCAGACTTTTTTTTCTTTATCTCAATTTTTGTGGGTTCATATATTGTTGTTTTATTAATAGAATCATTGATTAAATTAATATCATTTTTAAGTGTTAATATTTCTTCAATATCTTTTCTTTTATTGCTTAAGGTCTCATCGATATAGTCATCAACAACATATCCTAAAGCAAAATATAAGGCTATCCCTGCAACTACAAATACACCAAGTAAAAGAGATAGAAACCGATAATTTATTTTTGTTTGGAGTTTCATCTATTATTCATTTGCGTTAAAAGAATAGCCAGATCCATATATATTTTGAATGTAATCAAATCCTGTATTTTCTTGTAGTTTTCGTCGTAGATTCTTTATTTGAGAATACACAAAATCGAATGAATCAGCTGAATCAGCAAAATCGCCCCAAAGATGTTCAGCTATAGCTTCTTTCGTTAGTACTCTTTTTAAATTTGATACAAAATATACGAGCAAATCGAATTCTTTTTTTGTAAGAACGATTAAATTATCATCTGCAAATACTTGTCTGTTTTCAGGTATGATTTTAAGTTTGTCAATTCTAATTTCTTTTTTTCCCCCAAACTTAAGTCTTCGCAGAATTGATTTTATACGAGCGTTTAATTCTGTGAGATTAAAGGGTTTAGATATATAATCATCGGCTCCAAGGTCTAAACCTGATATTTTATCATCTAATGAATTTTTAGCAGAGATAATAATAATCCCAGTTTCAGGATGAAGTGTTTTTAATTCTTTGATTAGTTTTAGTCCACTGCCGTCAGGAAGTCCAATGTCAAGCAATAAACAATCATACTCGTATATGCTTAGTTTTTCTGAAGCTAAATCTAAAGTCCCAGCATGTTCACAACGATATCCTTCTTCTTCTAAGAAGCTAATAATAGTTGTTCTTAAATTTTCCTCGTCTTCAACAAGTAATATTTTCATTGTCTCTTTTTTTCAAAAATACACATTAATTTTGTAGAAAATTTGGAAACAGAGAAAGTCTTATTTACCAATCATATACGCCTTATCTTTATGTAACAACATCTTTTTAGTCACATACCTACAGGGTTCTCCTTGTGGTGAGATGCCTTCTATTTCAATGTTATAGGGAGACATTCTGTCTGCTGTAAAAAAGGAGAAAACAGCTTTCCCATTTGCTGCTGTTTTAATTTCGGGAATAAATGTAATGGTACTTCTCCAGTCAGGGATAGGGTTGCTCCTTTCAGAAAAAGCATTGTATTTGGGTTCATAGAAGAGAACATTGTCATCGTACCCTAGGGGCATGGTGGAGGCAATATGTTGTTTGTCAGCACTCGATGAAAAGGGGTTTTCTTTCTTAAAACTTAAGGCAATAAGTATATTCTCCCAGTTCTTAGTATTATTTTCTGGGTGGTTATTTAATATGCGTATTGACTCTAGCTCTTTTGGCTTTGTTCTTTTTATCTCATTGTAAGAATATATAATACCATCAATAGCAAAACGTGGTCCTTTTATTTCTTCTTCAAAAGCATTGTCCTCATCATTTGTTTCGGGTTGTAATTCTGGATACCAATTCTCCAGTTCAGGAAAAGATTGTAGGAGTTTTGGGAAATTGTGTTCTTTGTTTCTATCAAGCATAGCTCCTTCAATCACAAATTCTTCACTAGCGTAAGAGAACTGTTCGTTTTTTGATTGCTCAATTATAGTCCCAGGAGTTATTGCCATCAAGCCTCTACTACGAGCATATACATTACGCGTGCCATGTTCATTGAAATATTTTTCATTCGTCACCTGCATGTATTCATTAGGAATAGCAGTCGCTGCACCTTCTGGAAATATGATATAATCAATGTCAGGCAATTGTTGTGGAAATAGTTTAAACTCTACTTTTTTCTCGTCAATAGTATTACTTCTTGCTTCAAGGCTAAATTGGGTGCCATTTGGAAAACGCAAGTGTTCGAAAGAAAAGTAGCCAACGCTATCTGTAGTGGTAGTGTTGAAATATAAGGTGTAAGGAGAATAAGCTAATACTTGCATATCAGCCAATGGTTTTTTTTCTGAACCAGCATTTACTTGTCCAGCAATTTTTAAACCTTCCTCTATTTCAAAACGCACTTTTTTTAGCTCTCCTTCTAATACTCTTTTTGTGTTAAAGCGTCTCCAACCTTGCGTCATTAAAAGTATATCTAAGTTTTCTTCTGCATTCTTGTTAGTGGGGTTAAAATAAGAGCCTGGCTTTTCAATATATCCTTTTATGTCGGAAGTGAGCATTAAATTACTCATCATATTATCTGCATTAAAATCTAATTCAACAGCTTTAGCGTCAGTTACAGAAACAGAAAAAGAACCATTCTTTATCGGATCTCCATTGGAGTCTTTTGCAATTAACTGACAATATACAGGTCGACGTTTTTCATGTGTAGGTTTAGAAAAATCGAGCAGTACTTGAGTTGTTTGTTCTGGCCGAACAAAGGCTAGTCGTTCAGAAATAGGGTCACCATTCTTATCGAGCAACACAAAATGAGCAATGCCTGGATGGAGGTCTTTTATATTAAATACGACAGCCGGATTTGTTCCTGAAATGGTGTCGCTATAAAAGATAGTTCCCCCCATATGTCCAACTAAAACTAAGGAATCTTTTACTTCGCATGCAAATTCAGATTTGACATGCACTAAAATTCGACCATATTTTACGACAGCACCTAAGGCAAAGGTTTTTCTTTTTGGAATAGGAAGATCTACCCGTTGCATCTCTCTATCAGGACCAGTAAAAATGATATGATAACGTTTGAATTTATCTGCAAAGAAACAAAATTTGCCCATGCCTAGATGTTGGCTTTTAAATGTGCTAATAGCTTTGAATTCTTGGTCGTATAATGTTCCTTCTACATCGATAGAAAGGCCATTGGTTTTTATAGCTTTAAAGGCTATGCAATTAGTAGTGCCTAATACAACCTCTCCTCCTTCAGGAAAAACTTGTACGTCAAATTCATTTTTAACAGGGAGTAAAAAAGTACGTTCGTATTTGTTAATGTCATCTTCGTAAAAAACGGTAATACTAGGTCTTTCGTTGTAGAGTTTTTTAGGATTGTATTCGTACCTTAAGATTCCTTTGTAAGTTGTTTCAGCTTTTTTCTTTCTTTTCGGTTTTTTGCCAGGGATGTTGAGGCGATAGCTAACTTCTTTCATCTTCATTACCGTATTCTTTCTTTCAAAAAGAATCTCAGCAACCGCTTTTTTCTTGCTTAAGAAGTTAAAATCAAAGCTTGTTCGGATTTCACTAGATAGGTTGTTCCCTATAAAGAATGGCCGTTTGTAAAAATGACCTTGACCTGCATTCCTCATATCATTGGTGTACGCTCTTACCCAATAGGATCCTTCAGACAACATTTCATCTAGTTTAAAGTTCCCACTGAAAACGCCATTAATACGATTTATTTTTTTTCTATAAACAAGCTCTTCTCGGTTGTCAATTAGCTCTACATAAAGGGCATTGTTTAAGGTGTCTTTTATTAAGGAAGAAGCATCTAAAAGATACGCACGAAAATACATTCTTTCACCAGTAGCATAATACGGTTTATCAAAATGAAGATAGAGTTTATCTTGTTGGGGTGTGTTGAGCTTACTCATTTCGCTCCACTGGTCTAGTTCAACTTCAACAATTTGTCCGTTAACTCCAGTCCACGCAAAAAGGAAAACCCAAAGGCTAATAGTGAATAATATGAGGCTTTTTACCATATAGCTTTTACAATCGTAAAAGCAAAAGTATTAATTTCAAACGTATAAGCAATTAATGAAAAGAAATCTTTTTGTGAGTGAGTTATTTTTAGCACTCTTTTTTTTACCTTTGAGCTTCAATTAAAATATATATTATGTTTCCATCTGCACTTAAAAAACAAGATAAAATTGCTATTGTATCTCCATCTGGTTCTATTGATGAGAAGTATATTGATGCAGTCTCAGAACTTATTTTAGAATGGGGTTTCGTGCCTGTAGAAAGTGAGTTCGCACGTGGCAAGGAAGGGCGTTTCTCTGGCACGGTTGAGCAACGAATAACTGATTTTCAGGCTGCCATTGATAACCCTGAAGTGAAAGCAATACTTTGTTCGCGTGGTGGTTATGGATTGATGCAGATTATAGATTTTATAGATTTTACTGAATTTGAAATTAACCCTAAATGGATAATTGGTTATAGTGATATAACAGTATTACATGCCGTTGCTTCAAATTTAGATGTGGTTTCTATTCATTGTTCAATGGCTCGACAGCTATCTGAATTACCCAAAGACTCTCTAATTTTAGAGAACCTTCAAAATATGTTGGAAGGACAAAAACCATCGTACACTATACCTTCACATCCATTAAACAGAACAGGAAAAGCAGAGGGAGAGGTTATAGGTGGAAACTTATCCTTAATATATGCTTTAAGAGGAACTCATTTTGACATGGATGGGTATAGAAAAATCCTTTTTATCGAAGATATTGGAGAAGAGCCCTATCAAATTGACCGCATGCTACATAATTTGAAAATGGGTGGTATTTTAGAGAACATTGACGGGCTAATAGTTGGTCAGTTTACTAATTATGAAGAAGACCCATCTATGGGAGGAACAGTGTATGAATTAATAGTAGAAGCAGTAGCTGAATATGAATATCCTGTTTGCTTTAATTTCCCTGTGGGACATGTAGATGATAATGTGCCTTTATTAGTTGGTGCTGAGGCTAGGTTTAGTGTTGGGGGTGAGGTGAGATTGGAGTATTAGTTTTATATAAAAAAGTAAATATTGAGAGCTGTTATAATATTCACACTTCTTTTACTTGTAATTCCAATGAACGCACAAAAGAAATTTACCCTTGATGACCTTACGCCAGGTGGACTTGGGTACAAGAAATATATCTCTGAGAATTTAGAGCAGTTACAGTGGTGGTCAGACACGCTCGTGTTTGTGAAAGATTCAACGATTGTGCGTATGCGTCCTGCAACACAAAAACAAACCATTCTTTGCTCATTAAGTGAAATGAATACTGCTTTTGAGAAGGAGAAAATTAAACCATTAAAGAAATTTCCTCCATTTTTATTCCCTAGTAAGAAACCAATAATTTGTTTTGAGACTCCCACGGCGATGGTTTTCTTTGACACAAATACGCATCAAATTTTAGATAAGATAAAATGGAAAAAAGACTGGAAACATAGAGATTTTTGTTCCCAAAATGGCTATTTTGCATTTGCTTCTGGAAATGATTTGTGCCTAGTTACCTCCGATAAAAAGATTAAAATCAATAGAGGAGGATCGAAAAAAGATATAGTGTATGGACAAGCAGTTCATCGTGATGAGTTTGGAATTACAAAGGGTACGTTCTGGAGCCCCAAAGGGAAACACTTAGCTTTTTATAGAATGGATGAAAGTATGGTTGCTGATTATACTTTAATAGACAATAGTAAATCTCCGTCGAAAAAGAATAAGATTAAATATCCCTCAGCAGGAGAGGCGAACCATCAGGTAGCGATTGGGATATATTCTTTGCAGAAAGATGAAGTAAGCTATTTAAAAACAGGAGCTCCAGCAGATAGATTTTTTACAAATGTATGCTGGTCGCCTAATGGGAAAGAGCTGTTAATTGCTGAGTTGAATAGAAAACAAGATACTTGTGTTTTGAAATCGTATGATATTAGAACAGGAGAAGGTAGAGAGATTTTTACCGAAACAGCTAAAACCTATGTAGAGCCAGAGCATACGCCTGTTTTTATAAATGACACGCAGTTTATTTGGCAAAGTGAACGTACAGGACATAATCATTTGTATCTATATAATTTGTTAGATAATACTTGTCAAACACTTACTAAAGGGGAATGGGATGTGTTAGATATTTGTAATTATAACAAAAAGAGAAAAGAACTAGTTTTTTATGCCACGAAAGATTCTCCATTAGAGAGTAATATATATTCATTAGAAATTGAAAGTGCTGAGCTTCGCAAGTTATCTACTCAAGGAGGACAACATAAAGCTTTACTATCTGCATCTGGACAGTTTATTGTTGATGAATTTTCTTCTATTAATATACCACGAAAGATTAATATTATTGATATACAGTCGACAGAAGAAGTAACTATATTAACAGCCTCAAATCCGTATCAAGAAAAACACGAATTGCCAGAAATGCAATTAGGAATGATTAAAGCTGCCGATAAAAAGACAGATTTACACTATAGATTAACCTTACCTATCGGGTTTGATGCAAAGAAGAAGTATCCGGTTGTTGTTTACGTGTATGGAGGTCCTCATGTACAACTATTGCAGAATGCCTGGTTGGGAGGGTCTAAAGGATGGGAGTTATACATGGCACAAGAAGGTTTTATTTGCTTCTCTTTAGATGGGCGAGGGTCTGCTAATCGAGGACAAGCATTTGAAGAGGCTGTCTATAAAAATATTGGAAAGGCTCCTTTAGATGATCAGTTAGAAGGAGTAGCTTTTTTAAAGTCGCTCCCATATATTGATTCTACTCGTATGGGTATTTATGGATGGAGTTTTGGTGGTTTTATGACTACGCAATTAATGACGAAAACCGCTGGTGTTTTTAAAGTAGGAGTTGCAGGTGGTTCTGTTATTGATTGGCGTTTATACGAAGTGATGTATGGTGAGCGCTATATGCAAACGCCTCAAACCAACCCACAAGGCTATGCAGAAAACGATTTAACGCCACTGGCTAAAAATCTAAAAGGAAAATTCATGATGCTACATTGTGAATTAGATCCTGTGGTGCGAATTAACAACACAGAATTATTTCTTGAGGCAGCAAAAAAAGCAGGTAAAAAAGTTGAGTTTATCCGCTACCAAAAACACGAACATAATGTAAGAGGAAAGGATAGGGTTGGGATGTTTGAGAAAATAACGAAGTTTTTTGTGGAGAATTTATAGTTAGTAACAAGAAAAGCCCTTTTAGATTATTCCAAAATGGCTTTTCTTGTATTAGCTATTAGTATTCATAATCATTCCATAGCAGACCACTACTTGCTGTAATATTATTATCAAATATTGGCCATAGTTGGTGGTAGTCAACATTAATTCCCGTGCCAAATAAATAATAATTGGCTGGATTTAGTACTCTATCAACATCATTCTGAAAGAAATTAGATTTAACCCAGCCATTATTTGTATTATAAAAAGAGGGTTCTCCTATTTCTCCTAAAGATAAGCCATAGATAGAGTCTATCTCATATCCTTTTGTTGGACCTATTGCTAAGGCATCGTTGCGTTTGTATTTATAATAGACGGTATCGGCTGTTGCAGCAAATTCTCCTGAATGAGCTTCCAAATTAGCTATACGCGTTGTTGTTTCATCTAGTTTTGATTTTAGCATTCCCCAACGCATTAAGTCGTATTTACGTATGTTTTCTCCACAAAATTCAAAGGCTCTTTCTTTGATAATGTTGTTCATGTTGTATGTTGCTAAACTTGTAATACCTGCTCTAGTTCTTATTAAATTTAATTGAGTTAAACCATCTAGCCCTGTGGTATTAGTGGGCACATCATTACTAATACCTCCAATAGCAGCTTCAGCAAACATTAGTAAAATATCCGCATAACGCATTAATACAAGGTTAACACCATCGTCATAATTTGTTGCTCTAGCCATCCACTCAAAACGATATTTTCCTAAATAAAAGCCATCAATATCGTTCATGTCTGGATATAATACGGTCTCCCCAATTGTAGATCCTGGGTATTTTAATTGGTCATCAGCATTTACTAAGGTATATTTATTCCATTGAAATGGAGCAACAGTTACTTTTTTTCTAGTGTCCCCAATTTCAAAATCATACACAAAAGTTGGTGTTACCATTGTCATTGAGGATGATTTGCTTGAGCTTGTTGTATTAATTAAGTAAGTATTCGCATTTCCAGATCGTATGCCAGAGGTATTTAATACTTGTCCACGGGTATCTGCAAATCCTATTTCAAATAAAGATTCTGATGCATTATAGGCTACAATATCAGAACAAACATCTGTAAATATTTCTTTAAAGCTTGTTTGAAGTTTAGAAATTGGCTCGTGTTTGATAACATCGGCACAGGCATTTAGAGCTAAAGCATTTAGTTCTTTTCTTTTGTTGGTATCTTTTACATTGTATTGTACGCCGTATGCTCCTCCAGCTCCTCCAGTCCATGTGTCAGGTCGCAGTGCTTTTCCTGCATACATAAGTGCTGTTTTAGCAAGTAGCCCTTTTATGTAGGCTTTGTTTACACGCTCAGTTGTACCTGGTAAAATTTCCGAGAAATAGGAGCTAGTGCTGTAAAGCCATAAGGGTGAAATGTCTAGGCGTTTAACTAGAGTAGTATCAGAATATGCTATAGACGGACAACTTTCAGCCCAAGGGACTAGCTTTTCAGCATCTTGCAGGTCGTGTATTATTTTTTCATAAATAATATTTCGATCCACCTTAGGTTCAAAATAATTTGCATAATAGTTATAGTTGATAGGGACATCTCCCCAGTATTTAGTTAATTCAAGATAGCAAAACGAACGAAGCGTAAGAGCCTCTCCTAATAGGTAGGCGATTGTTACATTTGTTGTGTCAGTATATTGTCTAATCCCCTTAATAGCATAGTTTGCATTACATATTATGCGGTAGAGATTTCCCCAAGGGTCATGTTCATTTGCTCTTGTTAAGTCTATACTGTTGCTATTCATAGTATATATATTAAAGTCAGCAGTTCCATTACTTTTATTGCCATATTCAATATCAGTATTATTTCCAACGTAACCTCCACAAAGTCTATTCCTGTAAGACTTGTCATATGCGAAATAATCGTACATCCCTTGAATCATGTATCTAATATTTTCTGGAAACTTGAAAATGTAAGAATCATCTTTTGTAAATGTAATACTATCTATATCTATAGTACTATATGCACTCATTCCTAAAGTTTGGTGTATTTCTAAATTCTGAGCACTTAGAGGGTTAATGTTCATGCTATCTACATTTGATAGTGGAAAATAGTGAAGGCTTTTATTTGAATTATAGATATACATGGTGTCTTGCGACATTGTAGATGTACTTATAAATAGGAGTAGTAGTATTGTGTTTAAAAGTTTTTTCATGATAGAAAAGGGCTTATTTTTTTGTAAATTTAATTGTTTGCTTATCAATTAAGATAAGGTACGTTCCTTTTGTAAGGTAGCTTACGTCAATGTCAATTTTATTGTTGTAATTGGTGCAGATTACAGGCAACTCTATTCCTTGTAATGAGAATAATTTAATTGATTTGTATTTTGTTAGCCCTCTGATATATAAGGAATTGACAACAGGGTTTGGATAGGCGAAAATGTTATTCCTTTCTGTTTCATTTATGGGATTTAGACCGTTTGTATCAAATACAATTTTTTTTGTGTTATATAAATAATGACCAGTATTATTGTTGTCTTTCTTATGAATAGTCATGTCATAACCATTAAAGGTTATTTTCTGAATATTGCTTATAGGGTATTCAGCCTCTGATAAATCATTTGAAATTACAATTATATTCGTTTGTGCAAAGCCTAAAATATTTAGGTAGACAAGAGCCAATATAATTAAAGCTGCTTTTCGTTTTTTCATGATTTCGTATTTCGTTTTAATAATACTTTTCGGTTCAAATATAAACACAATTTTTATATGTGATGATTTGTAATGTGTTAAAAATTGATTTTGAGGACAATAAGGGCTAAAGAGGCCGTTAGAGTTGTGTTAATAGAGGAATTGATATTAAATGATTTTTTAATATTTAAAGAGGTGGTTTTGGGTGGTGTTTTTTATTTCAACCCCTTCAATATTCGAATAGATTCCGACACATGTTTCTCCGATTCAGATTGTGAATTAAATATATAAACAACCTTCCCTGATAAATCTACAATATAAGTTACTCTCCCTGGAATAACACCCATTGTACTTGGTACCCCAAATGTTTTTCTAATAATATTGTTATCATCACTCAATAGGGTAAAACTTAAACGGTGCTTTTCTGCAAACGCTTTGTGACTTTCAACTGATTGTCCGCTAATACCAATTACGAGTGCATTTTCTTGTTTAAACACTTCGTATTGATCCCTAAAAGTACATGCTTGAGCTGTGCAACCAGGCGTGTCATCTTTTGGATAAAAATAGATTACCAGATAATGTTTCCCAATAACTGACTGTATGTTGAAATTTTTTCCGTGCTGATCTTTTAGTGAAAATGAAGGAATACTGCTCCCAACTACTATTTGATCATTTTTTTTCTTAGATGCTGTTGCCGTGAGTGGAGCAATAATTAATAAAGCAAGCGTGAATATGGCGATAGAATAAATTGATTTTGTTTTCATAATTCTATGTTTAAATTTTAAATAAATGGATGTAAATTTCAATTGTAAAATTGCTAAATACAAATGTACATATAACTTGATAATATGATGAATTTTACACTATTTTTTGTGAAAAATTGTGTATTTCCTGCAATTTGTGTTTAAGCTACTATTATCTGTTTGTGGATAAGTAAAAATTGATTACTTTTGCACCCCGTTAAGGACAAAATATCAGAAACTTAAGACAAAATTTATAATATGAACATCGTTAGAAAAGACATCGACGCAGTAAATGCATTAGTAACCTTACAAGTGTCAAAAACTGATTACGAAGAAAAAGTAGAAACGACATTACGCGACTATCGTAAAAAAGCAAATATTCCAGGTTTTCGTCCGGGTATGGTGCCAGTTAGCTTGGTGAAAAAAATGTATGGTAAATCTGTACTTGCAGATGAAATTAACAAACTAGTTGGTGAGTCTATTTATAACTATATTAAAGAAAATGATCTTAACATTTTAGGAGAGCCACTTCCAAATGAAACAGAGCAAGCACCAATTGATTTTGATGCTGCTGAAGATTTTGAGTTTAAATTCGATTTAGGTCTTGCCCCTGAATTTGATTTAGCAATTGATAATAAAATTAAGGTGAAAAACTATGCTATCACTCTTTCTGAGGATATGGTTGAAAACCAAGTAAAATCATATACAGGTCGTTTTGGTCAATATATTCAAGAAGAAATTGTTGAAGAGAAAGATGTTGTTAAAGGTGATATTGTTGAGCTAGGAGATGATAAGAAAGTAAAAGAAGGTGGTATCACAGCTGAAGCTGCTGTTGTTTCTCCTGCATATATTAAAGTTGCAGCTCAAAAGAAATTGTTCGTTGGGAAAAAGATTGGTGATGTTGTTACTTTTAATCCGAAGAAAGCTTTTGAGAATGAAACAGAAATTAGCTCAATGCTAAAAGTTTCTAAAGAAGAAGTTGAAAACTTAAGTTCTGATTTTCAAATGACAATCACTGGTGTTACCAGATATATTGAGAGTGAAATTAACCAAGAGCTATTTGATAAAGTATTTGGTGAGGGTACAGTGAAGTCTGAAGAAGAGTTTCGTGCAAAAATCAAAGAAAGTATTCAAGAGAACTTAGATTCTGATAGCAACTATAAATTTGGTGTTGATGCTCGTGAGGCTGTTGTTAAAAAATTAGATAAAGTTGTTTTTCCAGATGCATTCTTAAAAAGATGGGTGTTAGCAACAAACGAAGATATTACTACTGAGAAGCTAGAAGAAGATTATTCAAAAATGTTAGAAGATTTGAAATGGCATTTATTGAAAGATAAAATTGCTAAAGCAAATGATGTCAAGGTAGAGAAAGAAGATATTGATGCCTATGGAAAGAAGATTGCCTTAGCTCAGTTTGCTCAATATGGTATGCCAAGTGTACCAGACGATATCTTAGAAAACTATATCAAAGACATGGTAAAAGATGAAAAATCGATTAAAAATGTTGTTGAAGGTGTAGTAAATGAAAAAGTGATAGAAATTATCAAAGGCACAGTGAAGTTAGAGAAAACAAAAATCTCTATTGATGATTTCAATAAACTGATAGAAGCAAAATAATATTGCATATTTTTTTGAAAAAGGCTTTTAGCTTTTAGTAATAGCACGCGAATTTTTTTTACATTTGTTTTGCTTTTACAAATAAACGCTAAAAGCCTTTTTTAATGGAAAAAAATTAAAAGTTTGAAATTATGAATAATGAATTTAAAAAATTTGCTACCAAGCATTTAGGTATGAATGGTTTGGCATTAGATCAATACCAGGATATTACTAGTAACTATATTTCACCTTCTATTTTAGAAGAACGTCAATTGAATGTGACTCAAATGGATGTTTTCTCTCGTTTAATGATGGATAGAATTATTTTTCTAGGGACTCAAATTGACGATTATACGGCAAATGTAATTCAAGCACAATTATTATTTTTAGATTCATCAGAGCCAGGGAAAGATATTTCTATTTATTTAAACTCTCCTGGAGGTTCTGTATATGCTGGTTTAGGTATATATGATACAATGCAGTATATAAGTAGCAATGTAAATACAATTTGTACTGGTATGGCAGCATCAATGGCCGCTGTTCTTTTGGTGGCTGGCGAAAAAGGAAAGCGTACAGCGTTGAAACATTCTCGTGTAATGATACATCAACCAATGGGAGGTGCATCTGGACAAGCTTCAGATATAGAAATTACAGCTCGTGAGATTCAAAAATTGAAGAAAGAATTGTACACTATTATATCTGATCATTCGGGAAAACCTTTCAAGCAAATTGAAAAAGATTCAGACCGTGATTATTGGATGACAGCGCAGGAAGCTAAAGAATATGGTATGATTGACGAGGTTCTATTTAGAGAAAAGAAAAAATAAATAAAGTAGAGACGTAATGAATTGCGTGTCTTTTATAGTACGAAGTTAATGGCAAAGGAAAACGATAAATGTAATTTTTGTGGTCGTTCACGTAAAGATGTAGGACTGATGATTACTGGTGAAGGTGTAAATATATGTGATATATGTGTACACTCAGCAGGGGAAATTGTGAAAGAAAATTCGCAAAGTAAGAAAGATGATGGGTTCAACCTAAATAGAGAAGACTTACCTAAGCCTAAAGATATTAAAACTTATCTTGATAATTTTGTTATTGGTCAAGATGAGGCGAAAAAATACTTATCAGTTGCCGTATATAATCACTACAAACGCCTATTGCAAGAAAGTGATGAGGAAGAAGTAGAGATTGAGAAATCAAATATTATTTTAGTCGGTTCTACGGGTACAGGAAAAACATTATTAGCGAGAACAATAGCAAAGAAATTACATGTGCCATTTACTATTGTAGATGCAACTGTACTTACTGAAGCTGGTTATGTTGGTGAAGATATTGAAAGTATCTTGACAAGATTACTGCAAGTTGCTGATTATAATGTTGCTCAAGCCGAAAGAGGAATTGTTTTTATTGATGAGATAGATAAAATTGCTCGAAAAGGAGATAACCCATCTATCACACGTGATGTTAGTGGAGAAGGAGTTCAACAGGGCCTATTGAAACTGTTAGAAGGCTCCGTAGTTAATGTTCCACCTCAAGGAGGTCGTAAACACCCAGATCAGAAAATGATCCCTGTTAACACACAAAATATCTTATTTATATGTGGAGGTGCTTTTGATGGCATTAATAAAAAAATAGCACAACGTTTAAATACTAGTGTTGTTGGTTATGGAGCCTACAAGAAATCAGAACATATTGATCGTGAGAACTTTTTGCAATATATTGCTCCTCAAGATTTAAAATCATTTGGGCTAATTCCTGAAATAATAGGTCGTTTACCTATATTGACATATTTGAATCCTCTTGATAGAGATGCCTTACGTAGAATTCTTACAGAACCTCAAAATTCTATAATTAAACAATACGTTAAGCTATTTAGTATGGATGGTGTTGTTTTAAGCTTTGAAGAAAAAGTGTTGGATTATATTGTTGATAAGGCTGTTGAGTTTAAATTAGGAGCACGCGGTTTACGTTCAATTGTTGAAACAATTATAATGGATGAAATGTATGAAGTTCCTTCAAAAAACCTCACAGAACTTGAAATTTCAATAGAATTAGCAAAGAAAAAAATTGAAAAGGCAAACCTCTCTCGGTTCACTTCTGAGTAAAACCCCCTAATAGAAGTATTTACGTCTCCAATAATCTTTTGTGCTTTTTAAGAAAAATTTTTCCTAAAAAGTTAGAGTAAATAACAAACTTGTTTTAAATTTGTTAGAGGAAGACATTTTCTATACATTACAAAGTAAATTTTATCAATTACACATGGCGAAAAAGTTAGACTTAGCTATTTATCTGAAAAAGCATTTCGGTTTTGATACCTTTAAAGGGAATCAAGAAGGAGTGATACAGAATATTTTAGATGGCAACGATACTTTTGTCCTTATGCCAACAGGCGGAGGGAAGTCAATGTGTTACCAGTTACCTTCTATAATTATGGAAGGTACTGCTATTGTTATATCTCCACTTATTGCGTTGATGAAAAATCAAGTGGATGCTATGCGTACGTTTAGTGAATCGGATGGTATAGCACACTTTATTAATTCATCGCTTACAAAAGTTGCCATTGAGCAAGTTAAGTCAGATATTCTTTCTGGGAAAACAAAGTTACTGTACGTAGCACCTGAGTCTCTTACAAAAGCAGAGAATATTGAATTTCTTAAAAAAATAAAGATTTCATTTTATGCAATTGATGAAGCTCATTGTATTTCTGAATGGGGACATGATTTCCGTCCAGAGTATAGAAGAATTCGTCCAATAATTAACGAAATAGGCACTGCCCCATTAGTAGCTTTAACAGCTACAGCTACTCCAAAAGTACAGCACGACATACAAAAAAACTTGACCATGCAAGATGCTCAAGTATTTAAGTCCTCTTTCAATAGAGCAAATCTGTATTATGAGGTTCGACCAAAAAACAATGACGTTGATAAAGAGATAATTAAGTATATTAAATCACAGTCTGGAAAGTCTGGGATTATTTATTGTTTAAGCAGGAAAAGAGTAGAAGAATTAGCTGAAACTTTACAAGTTAATGGTATTCTTGCATTGCCTTATCATGCAGGTATAGATTCTCCAACACGTTCCCAAAATCAGGATTCTTTCTTGATGGAGAAAGTGGAAGTTATTGTAGCAACAATTGCATTTGGTATGGGTATCGATAAGCCAGATGTGCGCTACGTTATTCATTATGATATTCCTAAAAGTTTGGAAGGTTATTATCAAGAAACAGGAAGATCAGGTCGTGATGGTGGAGAAGGACACTGTTTGACATTTTATGCGAATAAAGACTTACAGAAGCTAGAAAAATTTATGCAAGGCAAGCCTATTGCTGAGCAAGAAATAGGCAAGCAATTATTATTAGAAACTGCAGCTTATGCCGAGTCGTCAGTATGTAGAAGAAAATTACTTTTGCACTATTTTGGTGAGGGGTATAAAGAAGAAAATTGTGGTTGTTGTGATAATTGTTTGAATCCTAAAAAACAAATTGAAGGAAAAGAATATGTTTGCGCAGTACTTGAGTTAATAGTATTATTAAAAGAAAGATTTAAAGCAGAACACCTTGTTGATTTATTGAAGGGGAAGGAAAATGCTGACATTAAATCTCATGAACATAACAAACTTGAGTTGTATGGCGCTTTTAAAGATGAAGAGGAACGAATATTATTTGCTGTAATTCGTCAAGCAATGCTTTCAAGTTTTATCTCAAAAGATATTGAGAATTATGGGTTACTAAAAATGACTGATAAAGGAAGAGCCTATTTGGAAAATCCTCAAACCTTTATGATTATTAAAGATAGTAAATTTGAGGGAGATGATTCGGATGATACTCCTTCAGCAAGAGGAGGTAGTGGTGCTGGAGATGAGGTTCTTTTTTCAATGTTAAAAGACTTAAGAAAAAAATTATCTAAGAAACTAGAAGTGCCTCCATTTGTTATATTTCAAGATCCATCATTAGAAGCCATGGCAACTAACTATCCAATATCAATGGAGGAGTTGCAAAATATTCCGGGTGTTGGTGGAGGGAAAGCAAAACGCTATGGTGAGGCTTTTTTAAAGTTGATACAGAGCCACGTTGAAGAAAATGAAATTACAAGGCCAGAGGATTTGCGTGTTCGTTCTGTAGCTAATAAGTCAAAACTAAAAGTGTCTATTATTCAGGCGATTGATAGAAAGATCCCATTAGATGATATTGCAGATTCTAAAGGAATTGACTTTACTGTTTTATTAGATGAGATAGAAGCAATAGTGTATTCAGGAACAAAAATTAATATTGATTATTTCCTTAATCAAATTATGGATGATGATCACATTGCCGATATTTATGAATATTTCAGTGAATCAGAAACAGATAAAATAAAACCAGCTTTAGATGAATTAGGAGAAGTAGATTTTACTGAAGATGAAATAAGATTAGTTAGAATAAAGTTCTTGTCAGAAATGGCAAATTAAAAAATAAGAAAGCTTCGTTATTAGTAACGAGGCTTCTTTTTTATAGTTCTATCGACAGCTTGTGTTGTTTGGAAAGTCAAAAAATGTATCTTTGCTTGCCTCAATAAATCAAAGCCGTGTTGAGTTAGAATGTTATAATTAGAATCATTACTTATGAAGATTAGATTTATATATCCGCGTTTTGAAAAACTGTTAGAATCTAGACCTGTATTAGGTGATTTAGCAGATAAAGCTAGTTTAGGAAATTTTAAAATGCCTCCTGCATTAGGGATTCCAACTCTTGCAGCACTTACTCCTCCAGAACATGAATGTTGTGTGTTTGATGAAAATATTGAAGAGATAAATTACGATGATGATGCTGATTTAATTGCAGTTAGTTTTTTTACTCCTCAAGCTAACTATGCCTTTGAAATTGCTAAAAAATTTAGAGCGAAAGGAAAAATAGTTATTGCTGGAGGAATGCACCCAAGCTTAATGCAAGAAGAAGTGTCTCAATACTTCGATTCTGTATGCGTGGGAGAAGCCGAAACTGTTTGGAATACCATTCTAGAAGATTTTCAAAAAGGGGAACTTAAACCAGTTTATTTAGGTGGGCATCCTGATTTGAAACACATGCCAATTCCAAGAAGAAGTATTTTTAAAAATAAAGAAGGCTATGACTGGGAAGCGACTTTAATTCAAGTGATGAGAGGTTGTGGTTTTAGATGTGAAGGTTGTATTATTCCACCTCAAACAGGAAGAAATTATAGATTTAGACCTGTGGAAAATGTGATAGCAGATATTACTTCTTTAGATAATCCTGATTTTTATCTTACAGATGATTCTTTATTGCTCAATAGTAAGTATTGTAAGGCTTATATTACGGAGTTAATGCAAGCAACTAAGCAATTAAGCCCAAAACCAAAGATGTTTTTGTCAGGCTCTTTATATATGCAAGACGATCCCGAATATTTGAAGATGCTAAAAGATGGAGGAGTTGTTAATGCATATATTGTTACAGGTTCAGATCCTGTATCAAAAGAGGCATTTCAACGTGGTGGAAAGAAATGTTTTGATATCTCTGTAGATGTGGTTAAAAGGTTACAAGATGCTGGGATAAATGTATTTCTTTCTCAAGGACTTGGATTTGATTACCAAGATGAATATGTTTTTGATGCTACTTTAGAATTTTGCCAGAAAGCAAAAATTGATGCTGCGGAATTTTATATACTAACTCCTTTTCCACAAACACCATCTTGGAATCGTTTAAGAGAAGAAGATAGAATTTTGCATTATAACTGGACAAAGTATAATACTGCAAATGTTGTATTTAAACCAAAGAACTTTACAGAACAATCATTGCTTGATGGGTATCTGTACTGTTGGAATGAATTCTATAAAGATAATTCTGTAGAGAAAACCTTAGATATCTTTTAGTTTATTTTTGTCTGTTATCTACAAAAGTAATTGGCTTTCTACTCATTTCAGGGAATTGTAGTTTAGTTACTTCTTTCGGGTTCATGAATTCGATGCTTGGGGCAACTCTAATTTTAGCTCTGAAGTAATCTTTTATACTCTTTTCAAATTTCTCGTCTTGTTGCTTACTTCCAATTTTTATGCTGATTTCATCTGTGTCAATGTCATTGGTAGAAACCTCTACAATGTAATTGTCTACTCCAGGTATGTCGTTAAGAATTTCGTATAATGCTGGTGGGTATAAAGTCGTTCCTTTGTATTTAATCATTTGTTGTTTGCGGCCAATTACAGGACCTAAACGCATAGTATTACGTCCACAACCACACGGAGCAGTGTAAAAGTCGCAAATGTCTCCTGTTTTAAATCGAAGCAAAGGCATGCCTTCAACGCCTAGATTAGTAATTGTCACCTCGCCTGCTTCTCCTTCTTTTACTGGTTGATTATTCTCATCTAAGAACTCAACAATAATCATTTCTGGGTGATGGTGACCGCCTTCTCCTTCACAACATTCAGTAAATGCAGTACCCATTTCAGTTGAAGCATAGGTCGAATATAATTTAATATCCCACTTGCTTTTTATTCTCTCTCCAAGAGTATTTAATTCAAAATTCTTTTTGCGAATTGGTTCCCCAATACAAACGGCTTTTTTAATGCTGGTTTTATTTAGATCGATACCATTCTTTTCTGCATATTCTATAAGCTTGATAATAAATGAAGGTACTGTTATTAATGCTGTTGGAGCTATCCGTTTAATGGTGTCAAATTGCAGTTCTGGATTTCCAGGACCAACTCTAACGATACCAGCACCTAATTTTCTTATGCCAGAATAGTACGCCATGCCTGCCATAAATCGCCTATCCATCGTAACCATTAGCTGAAAAATATCTTCCTTGCTGCTGTCGGCGCAAGAAAATGAAATGTATTCATTGTATGCTAATCTGTCTAAATCATTATTAGTGAGTTCAAAAATTACAGGGTCGCCAAGTGTTCCTGATGTAGAAAGATAATCTACAATATCTACCTTATCAACACATAAGAAATCTTTATTTCTTGCTTGTAAATCATTTTTTGTGGTAACAGGTATTTGTGCTAAATCTTCTATCGTTTTAATTGAGTTAATATCAATATTATTGTTCTTAAAGATATCTTGGTAATACTTCGAATTGCTATTTAGGTAGTGTAGCAATTCAGGTATTTTTCCTTCTTGGAACTTTTTGATTTCTTCGGCAGATTTAGTTTCGATTTCTGGAATAAACATAGATTAGTTCTTTTTATATATCAAGTATAACGATTATATGTTTGGTTTTTTATTAGAGAGTTTTAATACATCATGCGGACAAGCACTTACACATCTTTCACAAACAATGCAAAGTTTATGGTCAACTTTCACTTTTTCTTTCACATTTCCCATTACATCAATTAACATTGGGCATGATACATTACACTTGTTACATTGAGTACAGTTTGCAGGTTCAAGAGGCGTAATTTTAAATATAGAGAAACGAGAGAAAATCCCTGATATTGTTATAAATGGACATAACAGTCTGCAATAAGAACGACTTCCAGTTATAAATGTAAGAATAAAGCCAATGCTTACAATAAAGATATTTTCTCCTATAATCCAAAGCCTTCTTGCTTCTTCACTTTCAGCTGGGTTATGAAAGAATGAAACTGTAAGTGGCATAATAATTAAGAATATAAGATATCCCCATGCCAACCATTCAGACCGTTTTTTTGCAGGCTTGGTGTTTCTTTTTTTTGAGTTCGTGAATTCAAAAAATGCTCCCGACCAACATGCTCTGGAACAAAAAGCATTTCCAATAAAGAAGGGTAAAACTACCCGTGCAATAAGCATTTGAATTAATGCCCCTGTAACGACTCCAGCTGATGCATCAAAGAATATTTGTGGAAATTGAAAATTAACGCCATAGCCTATACTAAGCCACCCGAATAGAATAGCACCAACCATTATTTGTACAGTTAGTCGAAAAGCTTGTCTGAGTTTAGGGTAATGAATAACCAATATCCTGGAGAATAGCTCAATAAAGCCTAATCCCGTAAATAAGTAGAAGTATCTAATATCTCTTATCCACCAAACAATGCATCCTATCAAAACAAAAATTAAGAATGATAGAATAGGTATTCTGTATTTTTGGAATAGCTTCAATTGACTTCTTTTAATGTATTAATTCTTTTCAAAATTTTATCTCTCTCTGGTTTTGAAGGAACTGTTTTTGTAAGAGCTTTTTTATAAAATGAAGCTGCTTGTGCAGTGTCATTTTTATATCGATAATATTCTCCCACCATATAATAGGCTTGAAAAAATTCTTTATTAAGATTAATATAATCTTGTAATTTTTCTACACTATAGTTTATGTCTTTTTCATTATCAATACTGGTTTTTAAACTTGCAGTTATTTCTTTAAACTTAATGAAATTAGCATAAGAAACAGAGTTAAGAAGTGTATCAGCTGGAATAGTTAACAACGAATCATAAACTAATTCTTTATAGTTTAAAGAATCAGCAAACACTTTGTTTAAATCGTACACTATAAAGGCTCCTAATTGATAAGGAGATGTTGACACCCACATTTGTCTTTGTTGAGGCTTAAAAATCACAGAATGATGTGCTATTAGTTGATTAATAGCAGTCTCGTTACCTAAACCGATATCTTTGTCTCCTAAGCCCCGTGTATCTCTTAAAATATGTGCAAAGCTTTTATAGTCATGAGTCTCTTTCTTGTCAAGAAGTTCTTTTGTGCGTTTCCATCGATACATTGAACTAGATTCTTCTATTGCTTCTATATTTTTTTCAGAGTTTTTGAATTTTTCCCCTTGGTAGTGATTTGATAGAATTATTTCATTTCTATCAGCTTGATATAAGTCAATATCTTCAGGTGTTTTTTCTATGATAGCTAGCTGATTATCAGTTGCTGAGCCAATAAGGAATGCCTCTGCAACAAAAGTTTCATGTTCTTTTGCTATAGAGTAAGCTTCTTCAATTGTTGTTGCATATTGCAATATTTTTCTTGCAAGAATAGAGACAGGCATTTTAGAAGATAGTGGAATAGAAGATTTTGCTGCATTAAGCGTAATCGTTAGACCGTGTTCATTCATGCCCGAAATAACTCCGATTAAACCACCCCATGTTACATAAGCAAAATTATGTCCGTTATCTGGTTTGCAGAATGCAATAATTTTATTTTCGGCAAATTTATCACTTGTATAAAAATCCATGTTGCGCCCAATAAGCATGCTACTATCTTTAGAGCGCTCATTTCTTACCCCGAAGGCGGTACATGCTACTAGGTTCATGTTTTGTAGCGTGTGACCTATATCATGAGCAGCATGGTAGTTTAATATGCGGTGATAGTTTGGACCAATATATTCGTATTTGCTATTGGCAAATTTAGAGATACCATATATCTCTTGTTTATACTCCTCCGGAATATACTCATCAATATTTCGGTTAAAAAGAATGATGAATGTTTTTAGAAATTTTAAATAAGATTCAGAAGGAATCATTTCATTGATACTCTCAACAAAAGCTTCTTCTTGGTAATCGATAAGTTCTTGGCATAAGATGCCATTTTTAACTCCCATTTCAAAAGCACTGCCTGAAAGAGAAAGCTCCCATAATCCGTACTTGTTCTTTTTTAGCCAGTCATTTTTTACCTGATAGTAGTTATTGCTTATAGTATCTCTTTTCCAAGAAAGGGCAGATTCATCTTTCATCACAGGAGCAATAGTTACTATACTTAGTCTTACATATAAGACAAAAGCAATAATCGCTACAACTACTAATAGTAAAACGATGTTTCTTTTTTTATTGAAAAAACTCATTCCGCTTGTTTGTTTATTTTACGAATGACTTTATTAACATCTAATAAATGTGCACAGGTTTGGAATGTACTCATCACTACTCCAAGCATTCCATGTAGGTTGATATTTTGACCTGAAAGAAGCAGGTTAGGTATCTTAGTTTTTGGTGATAAGAATGTTTTAATAGGGTCGTTACAGTCTTTAATAATACCGTACATAGATCCTCTGTGTGTCCCTGTATAATCTCTATAAGTTAGAGGGCTTGCACTGTCTACATAGTCGATAGCTTCTTCCATTTCTGGGAAGCGAATATATACACAATCAAGAGCCTTCTGAGTTTTTTCTTTTTTCCACGCAAGGTACTCATCACCCCTTTTCATTAAAGTAGTATTTTCCCATTTCTCCACATCCTCAAAATTCATCATGCATAAAACGACTATGCTTTCTGCAAATCCAGGGTTGTTTTTATCTTCTGTTGTATACATCATATACCCACGTGGCCACGATTCTTCTGTATAGTCTTCATGGTTCCAGATATAGTTTGTTTTGGAGTAGTATGTATTTGCATTTACATGCTTAATCATTCCCTTTTTAAGTACAACATATAAGGAGAAATTAGAGATAGAATTCTCTAAATTCTCAATGCGTTTTACATATGCTTTTCTAAGTTTTCCTTCTTCTAATAATTTAAATGTTGGTACGGGATGTATGTTAGAGATAAAAGTGTCGCCATAATATTTTTCGCCATCAGCAGTTGATGCTGATATAATTGATGGTCCATCAAAGTTAAGTTTTGTCACCTCTTTATTAATGATAACTTTTCCGCCATTATTTTCAATTACTCCTTTAAGAAGTTCAGTCATATTTACACCATCTTCAGCAATTCTCCATGCACTATTAATAAAGAAATTATTGATATTTGCATGAATAAACATAGGTGTTTTGTCCATTATGCCAGCATATAATCCGTTTGTTGCCCCTAGTAATGCTTTTAGTTCTTCATTGTCTGTAAGGGAATCAATAAAGGCATATGCAGGCTCTTGGTATGTATCAAAGTAAGACATTTCCCCACTCTTAAATTCTCTTAGATTTAAGATGTCTGATTTATCCCAATATTCTTTCAAGGCAGTGGTGTATTTTTTAATAGCCTCTTCTTCTTCGGGGAAATAACTTATTAGTTTGGCTTCAAAATTTTCTCTACCCATAGCATATGAGTACTCTCTATCTCCAAAAATTATTTTTTCGTAAGCATCTTCATCAAGCTTGCTAATTTTTAAATCATCCGTAATTCCGAGGTAGCTAAATATTTTGTGTAATATTTCTCCTTTTCCAAGTGATCCAGCATAATGCATTCCAACGCTAAATGGGCACCCTTTTCTTTTGAATACTTGTAGGTTTCCTCCGATTTGAAAGTGTTTTTCAAGGATACAAACTGTTTTACCTTCTTTAGCTAGTAAGGCTCCAGAAACCAATCCGCCTAATCCACTCCCAACTATTACAACATCGTATTTAGTTTCCATATTTTTATTTCTTTTTTATTTTATTTACAAGATAATCTAATCCTAAGAACTCTGAGCAAGTTAGCACTGAGCTTATCGTAACTCCTAAGATTCCATGCATATTTAAATTTTGTCCGGTGAAATATAAGTTTTTTATTCTAGAACGAGGAGTGATGATAGTAGAAAGAGGGTCGTTATAGTTTTTAAGTATGCCGTAGGAAGTTCCTTCGGGCGTTCCTGTATAATCACGATAGGTTAAAGGCGTTGATGTATAGTAACATTCAATATGCTTTCTTATGTCGGGAAATTTCTTTTCTATACTTTTAATTAGTTGTTCAGCTTTGTGCTGTTTAAAAGAGAGATAATCTTCACCTCTATTTTCTACAAATGTATTTTCCCATTGTTTTACTTCATTATAATTCATGTAGCTCATTGCAATTACCCCATCAGTAAATTTGTCTGATTTTGAAGTAGCAGGGGTGTACATATAATAATGCTCAGGCCATGTTTTCTCATTATAGTTGCTTGTCCAAGCATTATCCGAATTGTAATGGTGAATGTTATAGTTTAAGTAGGGGAAGCTGTCTTTTTTCATTACCAGATAAACAGTAAACATACCAATTGTATTTTCTAAAGAATGGATTCTAGAAGCATAGTGCTTTTTTTGAATCTCAGGAGCTACAATTTTTAAAGTTGTAGAAGGGTGCATGCTTGAAATTATTTTATCAGCATATAGTTTTTCTCCATTTTCTAATTCAATAAATTGTGCCTTTTTATCGCTTCCTCCAATAGAAGTTACCTTTGTTGATAGGTGAACTTCTCCACCATTACTCTTAATCTCATCAGATAATTTGCCAGAGAGTTGAGAGCTACCATCTACAAATCTCCATGTGCTTTTTATAAAAGAATAATTTATTATTGCATGTACATAAAGAGGCGTTTTATCAGCAACGCCACCGTATAGTGAATTCATGCCTGCTAGTACTTGTTGTAGTTTATAGTCTTTATCTATAGTTTTAAGATACTCATAAGCACTATCTCCATATAGGTTTTCATTACTGATGTTTATCTTTGAATTATCAAAGGTGTACAGTGGAAATGAGTTGCAGATTTTTGCTAGAGACTGAATATAATTTTGTAGGTTCTCTCTGCTGTTTGGAAAATATTTTACGAGTTGATCAACAAAGTTTTCATGTCCCTGAGCAAATGGATATTCTAATGGGTCATTATCAAAACTAACTTTATTATAGGCATCTTTATCAAGTTGTTTAATTTTCAACTTATCCATTACGCCAAAGTATTTGAAATATTGGTTTAATACTTCCCCTTCACCAAGACTCTCTGTATAATTTAAACCAGTATTAAAAAGAGTTTTATTCTTAGCAAATGATTGAATGCATCCACCAAGTTTTGTGTTTTTTTCAACTAAACAAACACTCATGCCTTCACGACTAAGGATGTTTGCACATAACAATCCGCCAAGTCCTCCTCCAATTATTATGACATCGTATTTACTCATTATTTTTTGATGATATAAGTAATGTTTGAGGTGTATTTGCTCTTGTCAAGACGTTCACATTTAAACCCATTCTTATTTGCCCAATCAATTATTTTTTGTCCTGAGATATAAGTAAGGTTGTATTCTGTTTTATTAAACTTAAGGATTTTAGTTGAGTTGTATTCGATGTTTTTGGCAACTTTATTTCTTTTTAATAAATCAGCATCTGCGTCTCGTATTATTATAATGCCATTTGAACGAAGTTGTTTCATGCATTTATCAAGCACTTGCTTTTGAAGTTCTTCTGGCAAGTAGTGCAATACATCTAATATTAAATAAGCATCTGCTTTTGGAATATCGTATTCTGCTATATTTTCACAACTGAATGATAATTGAGTATTCGTTGGATTAGTGTTTTTTGCAATTGCAATTTTTTCATCATCATAATCTATTGCTAGAATTTCTCGTTGATTTGAGCATAGACTTAGCATATATGGGATAAAGCCATATCCACATCCTAAATCTACAATTTTAGCGTCCCTAGGGATTTGTTTGTTGTAGAACGAATAGTTGCCCTCTAGGATGAGTTTAGACTTCACATACCATTCTAAAACGGGTCCTTTAAAAATGAATTTATTGATAAGGTGTTGTCTGTAGAATTCGGTGCCTTCATATTGTTCTTGCATACGAGAGAACTCATCACGCATAATTGTAGTAACAGCTTTTGATTGCTCTCTATAGCTTTCGTTTAGTTCAGGCTTGATTGATTTAACACTTACTTTATCCAGAGCTTTAATTGTAATAAAGCCACTTCTCATAAAGAACTCAGCTTTACGCAAGCATTGATGGGCTCCATGAATAAGTATCGGTTGAATATCAAGTCCAAAATCGTCGGCTAATTTCCATGCGCCTTGATGAAAACGCTTAATTTTTCCATCAGAAGTTCTCGTTCCTTCTGGGAAAACTAGAATTGAGTAACCTTCATCTACTTTTCTCTTAATACGATCCATCTTTTCTATCCCTTTATATACTGGGAAATACTCAGCAAAGCGAACCATTACACCATAAAAAGGATTGAACCAAACACCTTTGTTTGTAATAACAATCATTTTAGGATGTAAACGAAGTAGTAGTACTAAATCTAAAAAGGATTGATGATTAGCTACAAGAACAGAAGGTTTGCTAAAGTCAATTTTATCTATGTCGAGATAGGTCTTTTTAATTGATAGGACAATATCAACGATAAAACCACTTGATTTGCATATAATTACGTGATATATGTATCGAGCGAATTTTCTTTTTATTGGAAGTATTTTTAGTATCGGAACTAATAGGGTTAGTATTATAGAGTCAACTATAAATACAGAGAATACAATAAGCGAAATAACTAAATTGAACAAGGTAATAGGTTCTACTCTAGCTTTTTGTTTTTTGCTTACCACGTAATTAAACAAGAGAGGGAGTACAGTGTATGAGATAATCATAACTGAACTAATGCCAAAAATGGAAACGGTTGCTATAGATTTAAGAGCAGGGTGTTTAGCGAATATTAATGCCCCAACACCAAGAATCGTTGTAATTACAGAAAGTAGTACGGATAGCTTATATGGCTTTATATCATGATTCCCATATTTGTATTTGTTGAGTAAGCCTTTCATTATAAAAATGCTGTAATCTATGCCTAGGCCAAATATAAAGGTAGAGATGATAATATTAAAAATATTAAATTCAATTTGAAATATACTCATTAGGCCTAATGTCCATACCCAACTTAGTAGAATTGGAGTCATGGTTATAATAGCTAATTCAATTCGTCCAAAAGAGATAAGGATAATTCCAAAAACGATTAGCATTGATAAGGTAACGAGCTTATCAAAATCGTCTCTAAGTACATCAAAGAATTTATTGGAAAAGTACTGCTTATCAAAAATGATAGCATTTTCATCATTCTCAAAATGCTTGAAGAGTTCTGCTTTATTCTGACGGTCTACTTTTAGTATAGTGACGATTGTTTGTATGCTATCATTAGAGCTTATGTAGTTGCTTAAGAAGCTTTCTTGTAAAGGTTTGAATTCTTCTGCAGGTATAGGAGAAAAGTTTTTGTTTATTAAGCTATAAAATTGAGAAAAAGCATTTTCTTTAAATCGAAGTGTTGCTCCTTTTTCTATAATGATTTTTTGTAAATTTTCTCTATCGTGTTTGTCCCAGAAGTCATTCCATCTAGTTATTCTTTTTTCTTGTTCAGCAATACTTAATACTAAATCAACACCTGAAGACTTTGAGGTGTATAATGGTGAAATGTCTTTTTGTGTTAGTTTTTCATTAAGCTTTTCAGCCTTAATTAATGCTTCTTCTAAAGTGTTTGCTGTTGTTGCAAAATAAACGGCACTCATCGTTTCAGAACTAATCTGTTCTAAATTCTTTTCGGCTTTAGCTAAATGAGGAGGTAGGTAATTTAAATTAGCGATATTACTATTAAATCGAATATTTCCAGCAAAAAATCCAAAAATAACGGATAAAATAATTAGCCCAATTACAAACGGTTTTTTCTGTTCAATTGGGAAGCTGGCGATTTTATCTAGAATTGGCAGTCTGTTTTTTGCCTCAACAAGAGCGTTATTCTTATTAAGTTTGGATAATAAGAATGGGATAATTAATAGTACTAATAAGGCTGCAAACATAACACTAAATGCACCAAACATACCAAGTTGGTTCAGCGCTTCGGAGTCTATTATAAATAAACATAAGAAAGCTGACCCAGTGGTAATGCTGCTCATTAAAAGGGGGCCTGTTACGTCACGAAGTGTTGCTGATATTGAGCCACTATTTTTAAAGTGAGTAAAAACATGCAATGAATAGTCAATAGAAATACCAACAAGAATAGCTCCTACACCAAGGGCAATTGCAGAGATGCTCCCACTAATAATTGATATCAAACTTATTGATAATCCCGCACCTAAAACAACCGGTAAGAATAATAGCAATATTAATCGTATGCGTCTAAAATATAAATAGAAGATGATGAAAATTAATACGAGTACGATATTGACAGTAAGCATAATATCGTTTTTTACTCGTTTAGCATTTGCTACTGCTACTGCTGTGCCTCCATAATATTCGATAAACGTATTAGGATGTGCCACCTTCATGCTATCAATAGCATTGTCAATAGTTTCGATTAATTGAGCATTTTCATCTATATTGCCTGCGGGGAATGAAGGTTCAATAAATAATAAGAGTTTGGTTTTATCTTTTGTAAATACACAAGCATTGTTGAGAATGAAGTTCTCATCTAGTTTGAAGTATTTTAGTTTTTCTAAAGCAAGAGGAGTAATGCTAAAAGGGTCTTTAAAGATGTATTTCTTTGTAGCAAGCCCGGCTGGGGAAATAAGTGATTTAAAGTCTTTTTTTAATGTGCTTTCAATAGCCTCTTCCGTAAATGAACTGTCCATTTTCTGATAGTCATCTTCGCTAAGGTATAAAGGTAGATTTTCGTAAAAGAAATTGTATACTGTTAGAAAGGAACTTTCATCAGTTTTGAAATTGATATTTTTAATATGAAGCGAATCTAGTTGAATTAAACTAACTAGCTCTTCGGCATTTGTTATTAGCTTATCAGGGTTGTTGTTTGCACTATCACTATCAGAAAGTGTGACAATTATCTGGTCTGAGAACTTAGAATTGTCTAGAACAACACTGATGTCATCGATACGACCATCCTGAGGAATAATAGCCTTTATGTCTTCTTCGAGTTCTATGCCAGAGACAAAGAACGTTATTAAACCTACAATAGCAATTAGGCTAATGTAAAAGCTATAACTTCTTTTAGTGAAAGAGTTGTATATGGTTACAAACGGATTTTTCATTTGCTATTCTTTCTACCTGTTAACTTTATTATCCCGTAGGATATAAACCCGATTGCTGTACCAGCAATTGTAGCTAAAGCTACGCTGCCAATTAAATATTGAAGAATATTAGTTTTTATTGTTTCAAAACCTATTTCATCAATGCTTATTAACCACTCTCCATGTCCCATTATATAACTTCCAAGTACATAGCTTAGATATAGTATTAAAGGAATCATAGGAGGGATGCTTATATTTGCAAAAATAAAGAATATGGCTTTGTTTAGTTTTAGTAAGTGAGCGATTATAAAACCTACAATTAATTGATATCCCCAAATTGGAAAGATTCCCATAAATACTCCAAATCCAATTGATGTTGCCGTTATATGCGCCGGAGCTCCAACCTGAAAGATATCTTCTTTTAAAACTCTTTTAAAGCCCTTAGACTTATACATCTTTCCAAAGCTTCTAGGCAAAAAATAAACTAAGGCTAGCGTAACAAGAATAAAATTTAATATGCTAATTCTAAAGAAGTCATAAAAGGGTCTGAAGTGAGAAATGCGTTCTTCTTTTTTAGGATAAAATACATTAATTGGAATATTTTTTACCTTACAGCCTTTCCATGAAAGTCGTACAATATTCTCAATTTCAAATTCATATTTTTTAGAGAAGAACTTAAGTTTACTTGCTGGTTCAAGAGGATATAGACGATAGCCAGATTGAGTATCTTCTAATTTAACGCCTGTTTCAACTAGAAACCAGAAGTTGGAAAACTTATTAGCAAAACTGCTGCCTTTAGACATTAGTTCTGGGTTAAGTGATCTTGACCCAATTAGCACAGTATTTTTTTCGTGTTGAAGTTCTTTTAAAAATATAGGTAAGTCTGATGCATAATGTTGCCCATCAGAATCGATAGTGATAGCGTAAGAAAAACCATCTTTATAAGCTTCGTTAAACCCTAATAAAATTGCATTCCCTTTTCCTTGGTTGGCAGTGTATTCTATTAACGTTACCTTGTCTTTAAAGGGCTTTAGTAATTCGTTGGTTTGGTCTGTGCTTCCATCATTAACCACATATACATCATCGCAAAATGATAATACATCTTCTATAACACTTACAATTGTTTGTTCGTTGTTATAGGTTGGGATGATTACGCAACAGTTTAACTTTTTAAAATCACTTTTATGTTGAATTTTATCGCTCACAATATTCTCCAGACAGTTTTAATATTATACTATTCTCATTAGAAAGAATAGCGTTAACATACGTGCCAGTTTCACTTGGCTTGTAGTTAATAACTCCTTTTATGCTAGTTGTTTCATTAGGATTTAGCATGCCTAAAAACTTGATAGCTTTTGATGTTTTTAGTTGAAGCTTTTTATTCAGATGTTTAGATAAAATCTCTTTTACCATTTGTATTTGACATACACCTGGTACTATAGGTATGCCTGGGAAATGGCCCTCAAATATTTGGTGGTCTTTGTTAATCTCAATTGATAGCTCAATGCTGTTGTCGTCCTGAGAATCTATGGTGTATGTGTAAAAATCTTCTAGTAACATTATTTTGTCTTTATGAGATTAAGCTCGAATTTTAACCCAATATTACTTTGTTCGATTACAATTTTTTTTGGAATACCTTTTTCCAAATTATAGCTTTGAGCAATACGTTTTGTAAATTTATTTTTAGTGAGAATCTTCTCCAGATCCTTCTTAGGACTGTAAAAATAATAATATCTTTCTGAATCTTCTTTTACTTTAACTATTATTCGATTATTTTCCTCGTCTAAGTATATTTTCTTCTTTTCGTCAGTAGGTGTATCAATTAATAATTTTATGTTTTTTTGAAGTGTATTGAGTATGATTTTTTTATTCAAAAAGTCCTTGCAACTAATTACCTTAAATTGATTGTTTTTGTATTCAAGATCTAGTAAGTTCAGGCCAAATTCCGACACAAAAATTATACGTTTAGTACTATCAATATCGTTCTTTTTAAAATAAAATAGGCCTGAAAAATGATTATCTTTCAGGTCTATCTTTGCTTTATATAGTGCTACTTTGTAGCCTCTCTCAAGAGGCGCTGCTAAGCTTGGTATGTCTTGAGTCGTTTGTTGTAGTCTCGATGTAGGACTACATGCTACAAAAAATAATATATTAAAGAATAAAAGTACTCGCAGGAATTGCTTCATTTATTTTTCTGTTTTTAAAAGTAATTATAGTGAAGTCTTCTTTGTTTTCCTTGATAATTACTTTGTAAATAGTATGATCTTTAGTGCTAAAATACAAGGCAATTTCTTGAATAATACCTTTCATTTTCGGGTCCTTAGGCTGAAGTTTTACTAAGTATGTTTTACTATTTTTATAAGCTTTGATAGAAAATTTTTTTTCTTCAAGTAGAGTTCCTCTTACAGAACTTACAATTAGCTTGTTTACTTCTTGAAAGGCTTTGTTGGAATCAATATCGTACTCACTTTTTTTCTCATCATCTTTAATAATAAACTTCCCATTGTTAATTACAATAATGTATTTAAAAGGAGAAGTGTATTCCCAACGCAGTTTATTCTCTTTCTGAAACCAGAAACGGCCCTTTGATGTTATTGTATCATCTATAAAAGCAAGGTGTTTTTCTTGTGTAAATAAACTGCTTATAGTATTTGTTTTCGCGGATGTTTCAGCTAGCTTCTTTTCTAATTCTTTTATGTTTTTTACGGCAACATATTTTGATTGAGCTCCAATGCTGATACAGCTAAGTATGCTTATAAATAATATGATTTTTCTCATGGTTTTCTTAATTTTTCAGTAATTCATCAACTCTTACTACCTGCCATTCTCTATCTTTCGAATATTCTAAAACTGCTTGTGTTACAGCATATGTTTTGTTAGTTGTATCATGTAAAAGAATAATGTCACCATCTTTAATCTTTCTCAATACTTTTTTAATAATATTTTCAGTGGTTCTTGAGGTTGTATCAAAAGAACGAATGCTCCACCCAATAGTTTTTAAATTCAATTTTGATACCGCTTTTGCAACTAGAGGATTTGTAACTCCAAAGGGAGGTCTAAAGTACTTATTTTTTTCTTGACTTATATTATTTATTAGTTCTTGAGTCTTTGTTAAGTCAGCAATTATTTTTTTTGAAGAGAATAATGGAAAGAAGTTGCTATGAGAGTAGGAGTGGTTGCCAATAAAATGACCTGCTTCATGCACTTTCTGTACAATTTCTGAGTGTTCCTCAATTTCTTTTCCAATCATAAAGAATGATGCCTGAGCATTATATTTTTTAAGCAACTCTAAAAGTAGAGTTGTTTTTTTAGGATGAGGTCCATCATCGAAAGTAATTGCAATTCTCTTTTTAGCATTTGGGTTGCTGTTAAGCGTTTTAATAAATAAGCCAGAGCGTATGTTCGATGCACCCCAAAAAATAAATATAGAGTAAAGTAATGTGCTACAGACTGTAGCAATTATAGCCGTAGAAGTATTAGTATAGATAAAAAAACAAATAACTAATACGACATAGATTCCTGTTATGGAATAAAATCTTAGCATTTTTTTAGAACTATAAACGAATGTTTGTATGTAGAGCTATAGTTGTGTATTAATACTTGATTAATACTAGACTTGTTTATTTCATTAAGAAGGGCAGAGCTTGGTAAAGTTTGTTTATTGATAACTTGTGTGCCTAGCCACATGCCAAATGCTGTAGCAGTATGATATTCTCCTACTAGTTGTTTGTATGCTAATTGAGAGCTTTTAGCACATGCTGTTTGGATTTCTTTGTACGCATTGTCTGTGTCTGTATTCCCATTTAAGCCAGTGATTAATACATCAATTTCACCATTATTAATCAGTTCAGAAATAGAAGATGGTATTTCTTTATTGAAAGCTGAGACTTCAACAAGCTCTACAGAAGAATTTTCTTTTTCTGATGAAAGCATAAAAAACGTAGCACCTTCACCTGGAACAAATCCTTTAGTGTTTGATTCTATAATATTGTTGCAAAAATCTTTAGCACATCCTGCTTTCTTGAGTAGATCTGCAGTCTCATCTATAACTTCATCTACGGCACCAACTAATACATTATTCATGCCCTCTTCTTTAATTGACAATAGTGCATCAATTAAAGCTGTTTCATAAGAAACTTCTTCTTGTGTAAAGGTGAAGTTATAGTTTTTGCATCCTTGAATTAAAGCAATCTGACCTGAAACTGTATTGTGGGTTGATTGAATAAATGGTGTTGGATTTAGCAAGCTCTCATTGTCTTCAATTAGCTGTTTTAAGAACTTGTTTGTATCCTTGAGACATCCTAGTCCAGTACCAACGATAATAGCGTCTGGTTGACCAACGGATGACTCCTGTATCGTTTTAATACTTGTAGCTAAACCCATACGCACAATTTTACTCATTCGGCGAAGTGGCTTTGGGTCAATGTATTTTTTGTAGTCAGGAGTTATACATGAAAAATAATTACCTTCTGGAATCTGAATTTCTTTAAGAAAATCATTTTCTTCAAATGTATTTTGAGGACTAATAGCTTCAGCTGCTTTGATGTATATATTTTTCATAGTCCTTATTTTGAAAAAATTACTGAAGAATTATTTCCACCAAAACCAAATGAGTTAGAGAGCACATTATTTACTTCAGTTAATTCTAATTCTAGTTGAGGAGTTAGGTTAATCTCTTCTATTGGGTTAGAAAAATTTAAATTTGGATAAATAACACCATGCTGAATAGATAAGGCCGAAAATACTGCTTCTACACCTGCGGCAGCACCTAAGGTGTGACCGGTGTATGCTTTTGTCGAACTAAATTTAGGAACATTCTCTCCAAATACTCTTTTTAAAGCAACCCCTTCAGAAAGGTCATTGTTATTAGTCCCCGTGCCATGAACATTAATATAATCAATAGCATTATTGGAAAGACCACTCATCTTGATTGCATTTATCATAGCACTGAAGGCTCCATCTCCTTCTGGCGAAGAAGCTGTTTGATGATAAGCATCATTCGTGTTGGCATAGCCTGTTACTTTGCAGATAGCTTTTTTGCCACGTTTTTGTGCGCTTTCTGCTGATTCAATAACAATAAATCCAGCAGCTTCACCAAGGTTAAGCCCCATTCTATCTCTATCGAAAGGTTTACACCAGTCTTTATCAAAAATCATTAATGCATTAAAGCCGTTCAATGTAAATTTTGATAAGGCATCAACCCCTCCAACAATAGCTTGATCAATAATACCCGCTTTAATTAATTTAATGCCATGAATTATTGCATTGGTGCCAGATGAGCATGCTGTGCTAATAGTAGTTCTATAGCTTTCAAGTTCAAGTTGTTGGCAGATTTTATTCGTTGAATCGCCACATGCATGTGTAAGAATGTAGTCGTTTGTTGCGTTAGGATTAGCAATATCAAGTTCTGTTTTATCCATTCCACCAACAGTTGTTGAGGAGATTAAACCGATTCTTGATTTATCTTGCAAGCTTGATTGTTGCAAGGCCTCTTTGGCTGCAATTAAACCAAGTAACCCTGTACGGGTGAAATTTTTCAACTCTGAAACATTGAGTCCTGCCAATGAGCATAACTCTTGGTTCGTTTTTTTTATTTCACCAACCTTGAATGTGTCTTTGTGAACGGTGTCTAGAATCTCCATTGCACCAATTCCAGTTTTACCCTTTTTTAGTGCGTCAAGACAGTCCTCAGTAGTATTTCCTATTGCTGAGATAAGCCCTAAACCTGTTACAAAGATTTCCTTTTGCATAAGGCAAGTATTACTTTCCTTGGTTTTCAGTAATAAACTTTGCTAAAGATTCAACAGAGTTCATAATGTCTTTACCTTCTTTTGGGTTGTCGATTTTTAAACCATATTCTTTTTCTAAAAGAACAATAATCTCAAGAGCGTCAATAGAATCAAGCCCTAAACCATCACCAAATAAACTTTCGTCAGCAACGATTTCTTCTGGTGTTATGTCTTCAAGATTAAGTTGTTGGATTAACTGTACTTTTAGTTTTTGAATTAATTCTTCCATGATTATATTTTAAATTAAGTTTTTAGTGTTAAAATCTATATTTCCTTTATTTTTTGAGATAAGATAAAATTTTGCATTGTAAGTTTCATCTTTCCCCATTTCTACCCAAGCAGTAATACAGTATTTTGTAGTTGTGTTTTTAAAAATAGTTGTTACGTATTGCGACATAAAATCGGCATCAAACTCATCCTGCACAAAAAACATTGATTCTCCTTTAAGGTCGTGTTTAATTGAAAGTTCACCTAAAACGATATTAGGTAAAGTATATACAAAAATAGCAGGACTAGGGATGTCATTTACCGTTTCTTGGTAGATGCTATCTGTATGCAAAGATGCTGATTTATTCGCAAATATAAGAGCAATTTCTTTAGGTTCAATCCCTTTTCTGTCAATTTTATCTAAGAGAATCTCTCCACCTAAAAAACCCAATTTACTTAAGGCATCCATTTTATAAAATTTTGCGTAATCGAGTTTTAAGTCTTTGTAAAAAGCTTTAGCAAAAACATTAAATGCATCCTCCTTTTCTCCACAAAAAAAGTCTACGCCATCAATTTTTACAGTATTGTTAGCTATAGAAACCGTATGTTGTATATATAAATTACTCATGTTTAATAAACAATGCAGCTGCATTACACCCTCCAAAACCAGAGGCTAATTTTAGTAGAGATGTCAACTTTTGTTCTTTTGTTTCTTTGCTTATATTTATTTTCTCAGCAGTACCTTGATTGGTGCAGCCAATTGTTTTAATAAGCGTATTGATTTTTAACGCTTCGATATTTATAATGCTTTCAATTACTCCAGCGGCACCTAAAGTGTGTCCAAAATAGCCTTTAAGGCTATTTGTTTCGACAGAGTTTAAGTTGGCTCTAAAGATGGCCTTAGACTCCATATCATCGTTGTATGGAGTTGCAGTTCCATGCGCAGATATAAAACTCACGTCTTTATATCCATTTAAAGTATTTTCTATTGCTATAAGCAAGCCTTCTCCTGTTCGAGATGGTCCTGAGATATGGTTGGCATCATTACTAGTAGCTCCACCAGAAACCTCAATTTGTTGTGCTTTGTTGGTAAGAATAACTGTTGCACTTCCTTCTCCTAGGCTGAGCCCGTTTCTATCTGCATTAAAAGGTCTACATGCTTGCTCACTAAGTGACATAAAAGACTGAAAGCCTGAAACGACAAATTTAGATAATACGTCTGTTCCATTTACAATTACGTTGTCGTATAAACCTTCTTTTATTAAACGTTGGCCTAGTATTATTGCAGCAACACCAGAGATGCATGCATTAGAAATAACTTGAGTAGGAATATCTTTATTGAAAAAGCCAATGATAGTTTTTGCTGTTTTTGACAACAATAGTCTCTCATCAGAGAAAGGATTTTGTTTTGTTTTGTCTAATAGCTCAATATTCCCTTTTGTCGTCGATAAAATAAAAAGCGTTTTATCTTTTTCTAACGATATTTCAGATTGATTGATGCAATCATTGATAGAAAGAATAGATAATTTCTCAAATTTAGTATATGATGATACGTCTCCAATTGCTTTAAATTTTGAGTCTATATCATCTTGCTTTATTTGAGATGCAGGAATAGTTGTAGCAGTTATTGATGAGTCAGAGCAGGGCAGAAGACCTGTTTTTCCCTCTAATACATTTTGTAGATTCTCTTGGGTAGTAAAACCCAACGAACTAATAATATTGCTTGCTTCTATATAAACTTTTGCCATAACTAAGCGGAATTAAATTAGTCCCATCTTTTTTTGCCAGTTAATATAAAAATCAGGCTTTGTCAGTTGTAATTCACCATCAATATTAATAAATACCTGAATTGTAGTAGCTGTGATAGCAATTTCTTTAGTTGCAGCATTCCTAATGGTATAGTTGAATATAATTTTAGCAGCTTCAGTATAGATATACTCAATATCAATAAGCATGCTTTCTCCATATTTAACCATACGTTTATAGTCAATCTCTAGTTTAACAATAGGAGTCATTAAGCCATTATCAAACACATCAAAATAACTTATGCCATATTTGCTTCCAAAAGTTTCTCTGCCATCTTCTAAATACTTAACATAATTGCCATGCCAAACAACGCCCATGGAGTCAACCTCGCTGAAGCGTGTTCTTGTTTCTGTTTGTGAAGTTAGTTTGGTGTTTTGTGACATTACAATAAGAAATGTAAAAAGACAAACAACGAGTATATTTACTTGTTGTTTGTCTTTTAATTATTTTGATGGGGATTATTTAAGTTTCATCTTAACCATCATATCTTTTTTACCTTTGATGTATACCTCAACAAGGAAAACTCCTTCTTGAGCTTTTATAATTCTCCAAGGTTTGAATTGAAAACCATTTTTACCTTTAATATTTTTTAAATCAAAAAGGGTGTGTTTCTCAAGAGCACCACTAGCATTATTGATTTTATAAGTAGTTAACCAACCACCTAAACCATCTTTATGTGCAGTAGGTATTCCGCCTGTTGGGCTTAAAGCAATATTTTTAGGGTTATCGATAAAGGCAACATAATCTGCCGTTTTTCCTGGCATATATGCAATACCCATTTGTCCTGCACCAGCAATACCAGCTTGGTTTTTAGGTAATTTTACCATCCAAGATAACTCTCCATTGTTAACTTTAATAGCTACAGCATTAGAAAAATGGTATACTTGTTTTTGTTGTGGTCCATTCCAGAACTCTTTTCTGATGTATTGGCGTTCTCCGATAAATACAACGCTACCGTCATCTTTAATTTCAAAGTTAGTTAAGTATAAGTCTAAGATACCAGCCTTACCATCGCTCTCTCTCTTTTCAACAGCTTTCTTTTGTCTTTCGTTTAAGTTTTGTTGAATAAATTCTTTACTAAACTCAAATTTCTTTTCTTTAATTAAAGAACCATCTTTTGCAATTTCAAGATATAAAAGACCGTTTGCATTGAAGATAGATTGAAATCCAGCAAAAGGATTAAATGTAAGTTCAATTCCATTTGCATAGAAACCACCACAAATAAATTTGCCTGATTTATCTTCTTTTATATCCATATTACGAACTAATTTCTCTGCAGAAACACCAATTGCTTTTGTTTCAACAGTACCAGAAGTCGTGATATTTAAAATTTCATAAGTTTTTGCTGAGTTATTTGTAATAAGCATTTTTACAGCTCCATCACTACCTACGGCAAAACCTGTATTATTCATTTCTTTCTCTGTGTAGGGCATTGTTACTTCTTTACCCCATACTTTATTCATGTCACTATCAAAAACAAACATTCCAATTTCATCATAATTTTGTGAGTCATTTCTTGATTTTGGACTTAGACGATAAGAGATAAGTACTTTTGATTTATCAAATGATGTACTTACAGTAAATTTATTGCCACCTTGTAATGCAGCAAAACCAGTTTTAGCTCTTGTTAATTCTCCTTTAAAGAAAGGAGCTACAGCTTTACGACTAGTTGTAAGCAATACTTTATGAGGTTTTAATGTGCCATCTGCAGTATTGATTTCTCGTGAATATACCTTAAAAGCTTTAGAAGGTTTATCGAATGCTTCGAAAATGTAATACACTTTATCTCCAAGTTTAATAATGTCTTGGAAGAATGCTTTTTTCGGAAGGTCTTTGTAAGATTTACGAGATACTTCTTTCATTGCATTAACATCAAATTTCTGGATGTTAATTGCTCCTCTACCCATTTTTGCCTGAATTACATATCCATTGTCTAATGAAATGTACTCTTTGCTACCTGCATCAATAACGGCGAACGGCGTTGAAGTAGATAATTCAAAATCCGCAGATAACTTTTGTGAAAATACCATTGCTGGAATAGCCAGTAATAGGATAAAAATTTGTCTAAACTTTTTCATAAATTTTCTTTTTTTTGTTAAAATTCAATTAATCTTAATAGTTAATAGATTTTATTTTTGGTTGGGTTTTTATTCTTCTAAAAAAATCTTCATTGTACATTCAGCCATAGTATTACCATTTTGGCTAACTGTCCCTTTTATAAAATGAACATTCATTACTTCATTTTCAATTTCAACTGTTGTCTCAATAGTAGTATTTACTAATGGCAGTTCAAATATATTGATATTATTTATACTTCCAATAAATCCTCTTTTTACAGCTTTTTTATTTTTAACGGTGTTATAACCAGTCATCGCTGCTGCTGTTTGAGCAATGTTTTCAAGGATTCCTGGTTCATGAAATTCTCCTTCTACGCAAAAGATGTTCTTTTCCGTTAGATGAAGTTTTGTAGTTGCCTTTTTTTCTGTGGCACTACATAACTCAGAGATCATTACAATTGGTTCTCTTTGAGGAATGTATGAAGTAATATCTACTTGTTGTTCCACAATTATTTTTTTATTTTACATTTTAATAATGTGTGACTAACACCTATGTCTTCAAAAGATTCTTCTACATAAAGCCCCGCCTTTTCTATAAGCTTAAGCATATCTTCAGAATGATACATCTGACTGCATCCGTTTGCAATATTTGTAAAGTAAAGCGAAGTTGCATGTAGACTGTAGGTAGATGCTTCAAATGCTTGTTTATCCCAATAAGTTTCCATAATAAATAAGGATGAATTCTCATTCATAGCATCTTTTCCTCTACGAAGTAATTCAACAACATCTTCTTGAGAGAAGCAATCAAGGAACTGACTCATCCAAATTACATCTGGATTTTTTGGGTAGGGTTTAGTATGGTCTAATAGGTTTATAGGGTATCCTGCTATTCTATCTTGTAGGTCAAGATCTGCAATATTTTTGTTTGCCTTTTGTAACTGACCAGGTAAATCAAGAATTGTAATATGAGTGTCTTTATTAAATTCAGCACATTTAATAGCAAACTTACCTGTGTTGCCACCAATGTCTAATAGCTCTTTAGGAGAGTCTTTAAATACTATTGGTAGTATTTCAGGGAATGCATAGTCTGAATAGTAATGGTCAAAAGCAAACCAGCTTTTTTGAGCTTGTTCAGGTAATTGTGATAATGCTTCGTATACAGTATCCCAATCTCCAAAAACTTTTAACCCTGTAGGTTTTCCTGTTTTAATTGATTCTGTTAATGAGAAAATACCTTCGTAGTTTACATCATGTGTAAAGTCCATATTAACACGAGTCATTTCATCATTTAAGATATACCAGCCTGTTTTAGTTAGAAAGTAGTTGTCATCTTCAACTCGAACTAGCTCAATGCTAATACCAGCTTCTAATAAAACTTTTACACCATAAACAGAAAGGTTCAAGTTTTCAGCAACTTTTTCCATGCGAACTCCTTTCCTGTGTTTTCTTACTTCGTCTAAGATGCCTAAGTCTCTTAAAGATTTAGCTGCTTGGAACATTGTTGGTGCAAATGCGATTTTTTGCGCATCAAACATTGCTTGTAATGCTGATTTTTTATCAGATCCGTAGTTAAGGGCCATTAATTCTTTTTTTCTTCTTCCCAGAATGGATAGTAATTAAACCATTGCAAAGGATATTTATTAATAATTGATTCAAATGACTTTACATAGTCTAGAATCATCTTTTTTATTTCTTCTTGTCTCGTTTTTATTTTTGAAGGATAAGGATAAATTTTTCCTTCTGTAGCATAAAAACTATAATGAGAAGCACTTTCCTTTAGTGCGTATACATATGATACAGGTACTTTGTGCTTACTTGCTAAATAAAGAGGACCTGTCGGAAATAATGCAGGTTTACCCATGAAATCTACTTTGATTGTGTTAGTTCCTGGTAGAAATCTATCTCCATGCATCACAACCATTTCGTTTCTGTCAAAAGCTTCTTTGATTTTAAAAAGATGACTAAAATCTTCTTTGATAGCAATTATATGCATATCATTTCTATTTAAGCTTTCTTCAAGAACCTTTTTGATTTCCTCTTTTTCAGCATCATACATCACAAGGTTAATCTTTGTGTCTAACCTTTCAAGTAGCTCTCCTGCTACTTCCCAATTTCCCATATGAGCTCCAATGAGTAGGCCTCCTTTTCCTCCTTTAACAATGTCATGAAGGAAACTTTCGCCTAGAAAATCAAAACTAAACCTATCTCTTATTCCAGATAGCACAGAAAACTTATCAACTAAACTCTGTCCTAAAAGAAAGTAGTTTTTAAGTATACTTATACGAGTCTTACTTTTACTAAATCCAACAATCTTGTAAAAATAGAACTTTAACGGTTCTTTTTTTGCAAAAAGAGAGTAATATAAAGCTACAAAAAACACAAAAAAATAGGTGACCCTAATATGTGTATTTTTCACTAAAAGTATGAAAAATTTATATCCTCTTTTTCCACCTTTTGTTTTTCCTGACCAAGAAGCCATTTTAGCTTATTTTACATGTTCTTCAATGTAATCGTATAGATCACCTAATGAACGTACGCCAGACATTTCCTCGCGTTTAACTTTGAATTTAAATTCTTTCTCAATAATAACAACAATGTCAACAAAGTCAAGACTCTCAATTCCTAGGTCACTAATTAGTTGAGCATCTGCTGAAATAGCTGTCTCGTCAATTTCAAATTCATCAATTAAAAACTCATTTACAATACTTTCAATTTCTTGTCTGTTCATATCCTATTTTTTATATTTAGAAACAATTAAAGTGGAATTTGTGCCACCAAATCCAAAAGAATTGGACAAAAATACATTTAATTTTGCAGATTTTGTTTCTGCGATTAAATTTAACGTTTTTGCGGCTTCATCCACATTGTGTAAGTTTATGTTTGGTGCAATAAAATCATTGTGCATCATTAATAATGAATAAACAATTTCACTGGCTCCACCCATCCACATTTCGTGCCCTGTCATTGATTTTGTTGAACTGATAGGGGTGTTATATTCTTCAAATATGCTGGTTAAAGCTTTTGCTTCGTTAATATCTCCTACAGGAGTAGATGTAGCATGAGCATTAACATAGTCAATCTCTTTTGGAGACATCTTTGCATTTTCAAGAGATCTAACAAGAGACCTAGTTGGACCTTCAACATTAGGAACGGATATGTGATCTCCGTTTGAAGAAAAACCATATCCTCTTATTTCTCCTAATATATTGGCGCCACGTTTTAGTGCAGAATCTAGACTTTCAACAATTACTGTTGCACCACCTCCACTAGGAACTAATCCATCACGATCAGCATCAAATGGTCTTGAAGCTTCATGAGGAGCATCTCTTCTCATAGAAAAAGCACTTAGTCCATCAAAGCTTCCCATTGACTCTGCATTTATTTCTTGACCACCTCCACAAATAATTATGTCTTGCATACCTTGACGAATCATAGTATATGCTAAGCCAATAGCGTGAGAACTACTAGCACATGCTCCACTTATAGTAAAGTTGATACCTCTTAGTTTTAAAATTACTGAGAGATTCATGGTAATCGTTGAATTCATTGATTGGAAAATGGACCCTGAACCAATTAATGTGGTGTCTTTTTTCTCTCTTACAGTATCTATAGCATCAATTACTGGGATTGAAGAACTGTCGTTACCATATAAAATGCCAACTTCATTTTTTTCTAAGAAATCCATATCAATGCCAGCATTTTCTAAAGCTTCCATTGTTGCTACATATGCATACTTTCCTTGTTCGGGAAGTCCGATACGCTGTCTTCTACTCAATCGACCTTTTAGGTCTGGATCTTCAATAATACCTGTTAAAGCAGATCTAAATCCGAATTCGTCTCTTCTTGTGTCAATGCCAATGCCTGACTTTCCAAGATAAAGTGAGTTTTTTACTTCTTCTAAGTTTTTCCCGATGGTAGAATAAATACCAGTACCTGTAATTACGACTCTTTTCATAAATTATTTAGCTATACATGCCACCGTTAACTGAAATTGTTTCTCCTGTAATATACGAAGATTTATCTGATGCTAAGAAACTAACAACCTCAGCAACCTCTTCTGGTTCTCCAAATCTATTTAATGGCACTAATCTTTTTAATTCACTTTCGTTTAACTCTGATGTCATATCAGTTTTGATAAAACCTGGTGCTACTGCATTTACGGTCACTTTTTTCTTCCCAATTTCTATTGCAAGACTTTTTGTGGCAGCGATAATAGCTCCTTTTGTAGCAGCATAATTAATTTGTCCTGCTTGTCCTTTTTGTCCTGACAATGAAACGATATTAATGATTCTTCCAAATTTATTAATAAGCATGTCTTGTAAAAGCTTACGTGTTACATAGAAGAAGCTATCTTGATTTGTTGATATAACATTTTTCCATTCGTCATCAGACATGAAAACCATTAAATTATCTCTAGTTATACCTGCATTATTGATAAGGACTTCAATGTATCTATCTTCTTCTTTTGTCATCCATGCACCTAGTGTGTTTTCAATATCATTAGGGTCAGCTACATCAAATTTAAGTAGTTCACCATCACCACCATCTTTTTTAATAGTTTCAAGTGTGGATGCTGCTTCTGCATCGTTTGAACGATAATTAATAAGGACATAATAACCATCTTGTGCTAACTTCACACAAATTGCCTTTCCAATACCTCTAGATCCTCCTGTTACTAATGCATATTTCATTATACGAATGCTTTGTTATTAAATAAAAATGAGCGAATAGCTTCAATTTCTTTGTATTTTGGTGTATCCTCAATAAATAAAGGAACAATTGCTCTTAACTTAGAGTATGCTTCTTTTGTTTTTGATGATAACTTATCAGCAATTTTCAGATAATCTATTGCTTGTAATAATGCAATCATTTCAATAGCTTGAACTTGATAAGCATTATCAATTACTCGTTTAGTTATTAATGCAGCATTTGTACCCATGCTAACAATGTCTTGATTATCATTGTTAGTAGTTATACTATGTACATACATTGAATTTGATAGCGTTTGGTTTTCAGCAGTTGTTGATGTTGCCGTAAATTGAATTCCTTGCATTCCAAGGTTTAATCCTAATTTTCCAAGGTTTATAAATGGGGGTAGTTTTTCGTTTAATCTTGGGTTAAATAAAAATGCTAACTGACGTTCTGATAACATTGATATTCGTGTAATTGAAAGTTTAAGTTTGTCCATTGCCAGAGAAACATAGTCTCCATGAAAGTTTCCTCCATGATAGACATTTTGTTTTTCTACATCAACAATTGGGTTGTCACTAACAGAGTTTAATTCATCTGTAACTACTTTTTCTGTTTCAGTTATTGTATCATGAACGGCTCCAAGTATTTGAGGCAGGCATCTTAGTGAGTAATATTCTTGAACTTTACGTTTGAAAATACGATCTTCTACATTGTTTTTGTAAAAATGTTCGGCCCTACGAGAAATTAAATCGCTATCAACAAGAATTTCTCTTAATTTGCGAGCAATATATTGTTGCCCGTCGTGTTTTTTTAAGTTGTTTAACTCTGGAGAAAAATGGTCATCAAACGATTCAACAATTTCGTTTAACATGGAAGAAGCAATAAGTGACCAATCAAGTAACTGTTTAGATTTAATTACATTTACTAATCCAATACCAGTCATTACAGAAGTTCCATTAATTAATGAAAGCCCTTCTCTTAAAAGAATAGTGATTGGTTTTATTCCTTTTTTGTCAAAAATCTCTTTAGTAGGGTAGATTTTTCCTTCGTAAGTTACTTCGCCTTCACCAATAAGTATTAATGCTAAGTGTGATAATTGAACAAGGTCACCACTTGCTCCTACACCTCCATGCTCAGGAATGAAAGGAAAAATATTATTGTTAAGTAATTTTTCAAGTAGTTTTACACATGATGGATGTATGCCTGATTTTCCTTGAATAATGTTTTTTAAGCGAACAAGCATAGCGGCTTTAACGTATAGGTCTGGTATTTTTTCTCCAGTTCCGGCAGCATGACTTCTAATTAGATTATATTGAAGGTCTATTTGTTTATCTGAATCAACTTTGTATTGAGCCATTGGCCCAAATCCAGTATTGATTCCGTAGATAACTTTGTTTTTAGAAAATTCTAATAAAAAATTAAAACTTTCATCAATTATATTATTGGATTCATCATCAATTGAAATCGGAGAATTTTCTAGAATTATTTTTTCTGCTGTTGATAATGATATGTTTTTAGAACTGCTTAAAATCTGCATTGTGAGTATATGTATTGAAAATTTTGGACAAAAATACTATTTCTTTTTGTTTGAATAAAGTTTATTCGATGTTATTAATCAAATCGGTATCTGGCTCCTACTCCAAAAGCAACTAAATCTAGCACTCCAACATTAGGGCCGTTAATTAAATATAATGTTGGACGGTAATCAGCAAAGGCTTGGAGAGGGAAATCGAAGTTGTATTCTAAACCTCCTATGCCAAGTAATCCAAGATTTATTCCATTTGAATCAAAAGTTCGAATGCCAAAAGTTACACCAGCACCATAATACCAAGAAAAGGCTCCTGGAAGATCGTGTGCAAGTTGATAGGTTCCCGTAATTTCTTTTACTTGTTTGTTTAAGCCTAAGTTTGCCTCAATTCTGCCATCAAATGCCTCCAATTGGACAGTTATTTCCCCAATTCCTGCGAATTCACCTAGTTGTGACATTGGGTTCATACGTAAACCAACAGAATGGATTTGTGCATTTAAGCTAATGCTTGTAATAGCAACTGCGATAAGAAAAAGATTTTTTTTCATAATTTATTGAGCATATTTTGAGTTATTATAAAAGTTGATTAAAAATTCAGATGATTTTTTAAATATTGGTTTTGTAAACTCTAAGAATAATTCTTGTTGTGCAGGAGGTGATATTGGCTCATTGTCACATATTATTAACTGTTTTTCAGTTAATGCACGGCTATCACCTCTGTATTTTCCCCATGTGTTTTCCCAAACATGTTTTCCTTCAATTTTTTCATGGGCCAATATTTGGTTTGTTCTGAAGTCTGTTATTTGTATAGATAATAAGCCGTTTGATTTCACTGTTTGTGTTTTTTTGATAAAGTTCGCTGTGATAGTATTGTAAACATCTTTTTTTGACCCATCTTCCATCTCAACACTACCTACAATAACGCTGTCTTTGCTGACATCAACAATTGTTTTTCTTATTAGAATTTCTCCAACGACAAAATCGTCAAATGCCATTCGAATAATATGATCAGGGCTTAACATGATACGTTCAGCTTCTTCAGGTCTGAAAAACTCAAGAAATTGATTGCGACGATCATCATTTAAAGAAGTGAATATCTGGTCGTAAAAGAAAGCTGCCGTTAAATTATACTTTTCTACAACGGGAATTTGTTCTAGCACAACTTTAATAATAGCTTTTTCCAAGGCGATAGTTTGTTTTTCTTTTGCAAGTTCACTCGATGGTTCAAATTTTAATATTTCACCATACATGTAATATGCTTTTCTAGCACTTGTATGTGTACTATCTTCTAGCACAGCATCGGCATCAGCAATCATCTCATTTAGTGCAAGAGATTTGGCTTCGTTTTGTTCATTCATAAATGATTGAGGTGAAGGTATAATGCTTAGTGCTGCCGGACAAGTGAGAATATTCTGATACACATTATTTAGCCTTATATACTTATTATAAATGTTTCTATATTTATTTGGAGAGTTTAATGTTTTTGTGTCTTTTATTTTAAGTTGTTCTGTTTGGAGTAGTAGAGGGTAAGCTTGTTTTAGGGCTGAATTTGCTTTTTCATTATTTGGACTACTTCTAAGTTTCTTAATCGCAAGTAAGCAGGCGTCGTAATAATTTCCGTTTTCTAGGGCTTTTTTGCTTGATTGACAACTGTAAGTAAACGCTGTCATAATCGTAATTAGCAGTATTGTAGAAAGAGGTAAGATTCTTCTCATAACGAGGATGATTTGATTGAAACGCAAAAGTAAACATTTTTGGTTTTTTTTAGCCTTTTTTTTTGAAAATTATAAGGTGAGAAAATAAAAAAGGCTGTTTCTTTATGTAGAAACAGCCTTAATTAGAATCATTATAAAATGATCAATTTTTTGGAAGAGCAACTTTAATTACTAATGCACGACCGTCAAGTTCTTGACCGTTAAGTTCTTGAATAGCTTTTTCAGCTTCTTCGTCGTTTTCCATTTCTGCAAAACCAAATCCTTTAGAACGACCACTTTCTCTGTCTGTAATAATTTTTACTGAATTAACAGTACCATACTCTTCAAGCTTTTCAGCTAGTTCGTTTTCTTTAAGTCTGTAACTTAAGTTTCCAATGTAAATGTTCATAAAATATGTAAAATAGTGAATAAAATGTAAGTTTAAGTGTCTGAAAAACAATATCGACTAACTAACCTACGGCACAAAGAAAAGCATAAATTCTGGTAAAACAAGGAAAAATTAAAAAAATTATACTCGAAACTTGCCTGGTGTTTTCCCTTTGATTTGCTTGAATGCTCGAATCATGGATATGGTTGATCCAAAGCCAGATAGCTCTGAAAATTTATCAAGAGAATAATTGCTCCATTTCGTTTCTTTTAGCAGCTCAATAGCATAGTTTACACGATATTTGTTAATGAATGAGTTGAAATTTTCCTTTAGTTCGTCATTTAGTACTTGTGAGAGGTAGGTTCTATTCGTATGTAATTTTTCGCATACTGATGATATTCGCAAATCAGGAGTTAAAAATAATTTTTCTGAAGCCATCAATTTTTCTAAAGCTTTTCTTATTTCACTTGGATTTTCGTTGTTTCTAATGGGAATTGATTCTGCTTGATTTTCTATCTTCTCTAAGTCTGTAATTGTAAAATCTTGTTGGTGCCCAATTTGTCCAATCTTAAAAAAGAAAGGAGCAAAAAAGAAAGTCGGAAGGATAAGCCATAAAGAGTCGTAGGGTAAATAATATCTCCCAAATGCATCCATATTTAAAGCTATAAAAGCGAGTGCGATGCCAACACCACTTAGGCTCTCAACTAAGCGTATGTCTCTACCAACAGTTTCAGACATCACATTTATTAATCGTTTTTTCCATGATTTTGAGAGTCTTAACCCAAGTATTATGTAAACAAAAATTTGTGCTAAATAAATAACTCTAGAAGTAAGAAATAAAATAACTAAGTTGTCTGTATGCGTACTTACGTTAAAGGTGTAAATGTCTTTAGCGTGAAGGAAATTTATTATGAATTGAACATATTCTTTTTCTGATAATTGAGATTCAAGAATTAAATAAAAGCTTAAGCAAATAATAGCAGGAGCTAGATGCCAGAGATATTTTTTTTGATGAATAGATTCTTTAGTTAAACTTACCATAAAGAGGTAATAACCTGGAAATACGAGTAAAGAAAAAAATAGATATAACTCATCAAAATATCTGTAAATTATAAAATTCCCCGAATAATAAACGGCAAAGCTTAAGTATTTAATTGTAGCTACAACCATTAAAACACCTAATATTTTTTTTGAGTGCTGAATACCAATTGTTTTGTCCATAAAAAGAATTATGGACCAGAATAGGCAAACAAATACGGGAGAATATAACAATATATTATGCAACATGTTTATAGAAAAATTTGCGCAAAGGAAGTGTTATTTTTCAGGATAGAATAATAATAACTGTAAATAAACCTTAAAAATAAATTTAAAGATATAATTTAGAATTATTCTTGTTTAAAAGAAGAAACTTGCTTGTATTTATTAATTCAACCCTGGGTAAGGGTTAAAAGGTGTGGTATAAGCGTATCGTTATATGCGATATTCACTAGGTGTTTTTCCTTTAAACTGTTTAAATGCTCGAATCATGGATATAGTTGATCCAAAGCCAGATAGCTCTGAAAATTTATCAAGAGAATAATTACTCCACTTTGGATCTTTTAATAGCTCTATTGCAAAGTTTACCCGATGTTTATTAATAAATGAGTTGAAATTTTCTTTCAGCTCCTCGTTTAATACTTGAGAGAGGTAGGTTCTGTTGGTGTGTAGTTTTTCACATACAGATGATATACGCAAATCGGGGGTTAAAAATATTTTGTCTCTTTGTATTAACTCTTCTAATTCTTTTCTTATTTCACTCGGATTATCATTCGGTTTTGTAGAGGGGGTTGTTTCAGCTTGAACTTCTACTTTTTCAAGATCGGTAATTGTAAAGTCTTGATTAAATCCGATAAGACCAACTCGAAAAAAGATAAACGAGAATAGTATAGACGGAAGTAGTAACCATAAAGAATCGTCAGGTAAATATATTTTTCCAATAATTTCTATAAAAAACCCAAGTATTGCAAGTGTGATTGCAATACCACTAATTACTCCCACTAATCGAATGTCTTTTCCTAAAGTCTCAGATAATGAGTTTTTTATCCTAATATTCCATTGTTTCCACAATTTTAATCCAAATATGATATAGAAGAAAATTTGGAAGAAATTGTATAATCGTGCAGCTATGAAGGTTAGGATTAAACCATCAATTTTATTAGTTTGAATGATGCCAATAATTGAATCTGAGTGTAGTGAGTTTACATCGTAAGTATTTGAGGTGTGCGTTGAAGAAAAAATAGTATAAAGTATAAAAAAGAATAAGGCAGGAGCATAATGCCATAAAAACTTAGCTTGATGAATGGTTTCTTTGGTTAAGCTAACCATGTATAGGTAGTAGCTTGGAAGAACAGATAGTGAGATAAGTATAAGTAATTCATCAAGGTAGCTATAGGCATTTTGATTATTAGAATGATATATAATATTTATGCTATACTCAACAGCTACTAAAGCCATAAAAAGTCCTAATGTTTTTTTAGAATGCATAATGTCTGCCTTGCTACTAAACAGAATATAAGCCCAAAAAAATGCGGCAAAGAATGGAGCAAATTCAAATAATGTATGAAGCATAGAAATATAAATTTAGAATCAATTTATAAAAGAGCTTGTTTTATATCTGAGAGGATATCACTCACATCCTCTAATCCTACTGAAAGTCGTATTAGTTTGTCGCGAACATGCATCTTCTCTCTGACTTCAGCAGAAAAGGTTCCAAATATTGTGCTTGCAGGATGGATGATTAAAGATTTATTGTCGAATAAGTTGGTTGCTCTTTTTATTAATGCAAGTTTATTGAGAAATTTGAAACAGCTTTCTTTTGATTCTAATGAGAAAGTTAACATAGAACCTGCTAAATCTCCAAATTGCGCCTTGCTTATTTTGTAAAAGGGATTGTCTTTAAGCCCAGTATAATAAACGCTCTCTATTTGAGGTAATTTTTGTAACTCTTTGGCTAATTGTAAACAATTATTAGCTGATTGATTGTAGCGAAGCTGTAAGGTCTCTAAGCCTAACAATTGAGCTTGAGCAGCCTTTGGAGTCATGTAAGCTCCAATATTTCTGTGTATTTCTTTTTTCAGTTTTACAGTAAATGCACTAGAGTCTTTTTGTTTGGATAATTCTACCAATCGTTTATTCTTACTCCAATCAAAATGGTTGTAATCTATAATTAAACCACCTATGCTGGTTGCTCCTCCTGAGATGTATTTTGTACTAGATATAATCTCAATATTAATTCCAAAATCTTTTGCTTTAAATGCACTGAAAGGAATTATTGTTGTGTCTGCTACTAAAGGTATTTGTTTGCTGTGAGCTAATGCAGATAAGTGTTTTATGTTTGCAACCTCCATTTGGGGGTTGGTGATAATCTCTAAATAAAGAGCACAAGTATTATCGTCTAACATTTCTGCTACTTCATCTAAATTAGTTAGGTCACAGAATCGTACTTCCACACCAAAATCTTTTAATGTAGATGCAAAAAGAGAATAGCTGTTGCCAAATAAATGCGGAGAAGTAACAATATTTGCACCCGCATAAGCCAATGTCAAAAAGGTGTTGGAGATAGCAGCCATTCCTGAGTTTAAAGCAGTTACGCTATAAGCATCAGTTATTTCTGCAACTCTTTTTTCTAAATAGTTTACTGTTGGGTTTGTAATACGGGAGTAAGTATGTTCAGCTACTTTTCCTTCAAAAGCATCAGCCATACTCTCTGCTGTGTCAAATTCAAATGCGGCAGTTTCGTATACAGGGAAGTGTAAACTATTATACGGGTCTTTCTTGGGATATTGAGTATGAATGAATTTTGTATTATTATTTTTGTTCATAGGGGATAAATTTTTACAAAGAACGGAATTTTTTGTGAGAAAAGATGCTTTGTAAGCTTTCAACTAAGATTCAATAGAGAAAATTTCTTTGTACCTTTGCAAACTCCTTTTTTAAAAAGAGGAGAATAAACGATTGAAATATAGAGATAGCTACCAACTCTCGGAAATGAAAATAATATGAGCACAGCAATTGAACAAGCATTAAAAAAACGCATTCTTATCCTTGATGGGGCGATGGGAACGATGATTCAACGTTATAAACTATCAGAGACTGATTATCGAGGCGAACAGTTTGCTAATTGGGAAAGTCAGGTGAAAGGTAACAATGATTTGTTGAGTCTTACGCAAACAGATATCATTCGTCAGATTCATGCTGAATATTTAGAGGCGGGAGCAGATATTATTGAAACTTGTACTTTCAATACTCAAGCTATCTCGATGGCAGATTATGGAATGGAAGGTCTTGTGAAAGAAATTAATAAGGCTGCTGTCAATGTAGCACGTTCTGTAGCTGATGAGTTTACTGCTAAGAATCCAGCAAAACCTCGTTTTGTAGCTGGTTCAATTGGACCTACCAATAAAACGGCATCTATGTCTGCTGACGTAAATAATCCAGGGGCTCGTTCAATTAGTTTTGATGAACTAGTAGAGTCATATTTGGAGCAGATGGAAGTGTTGCTACAAGGAGGGATTGATGTTTTTCTGATAGAAACTATTTTTGATACGTTGAATGCTAAGGCAGCAATTTATGCAGCTGAAGAAGCCATGGAAAGTATAGGAAAAAGAGTTCCTATTATGCTGTCAGCTACTGTTGCAGATAAAAGTGGTCGTACGCTTTCTGGTCAAACAATTCGTGCTTTTTTAGCTTCTGTTTCACAAGCCAATATATTATCTGTAGGTCTTAATTGTTCTTTTGGAGCCAAAGACCTAAAACCTTATTTAATTGAATTAGGAGCACATTCTCCATGCTATATTAGCGCATACCCTAATGCGGGCTTGCCAAATCAATTTGGAGAGTACGACGAAACGCCAGCAAGAATGGCAGAGCAAGTACAAGAATATATTGATGAAAAATTAATCAATGTTATTGGAGGTTGCTGTGGAACTTCTCCAGCACATATTGCAGAATATGAAAACCTAATTAAAGGAGCTGAAGTCCGTGAAAGAAAGTCAAAATCTATCGTAACAGAGTTGTCTGGTTTAGATCTATTTGAAGTAAAGCCTGAGATTAATTTTGTTAATGTTGGAGAGCGATGTAATGTAGCTGGTTCTCGTAAATTTTTGCGATTAATTAATGAGAAAAAATACGATGAGGCATTAGAAATAGCACGTGTACAGGTTGAAGATGGTGCGCAGATTATCGATATTAATATGGATGATGCGATGCTAGAATCAAAAGAAGAGATGGTAACATTCCTTAATCTGTTAGCATCAGAACCAGAGATAGCGCGTTTACCTATAATGGTTGATTCTTCTAAATGGGAGGTGATTGAGGCCGGGCTGAAGTGTATCCAAGGAAAGGCTGTTGTAAACTCTATTTCATTAAAAGAAGGAGAAGAAGCATTTATAAATTATGCGAAACAAATTATGCGTTATGGTGCAGCAACTGTGGTTATGGCTTTTGATGAAAAAGGTCAGGCAGATAGTTTTGAACGTAAAAAAGAAATATGTTCACGTGCCTATAAGATATTAACAGAAGAGGTAGGGTTCCCTCCTCAAGATATTATTTTTGATCCTAATATATTGGCTATTGCTACTGGAATTGAAGAACATAATAATTATGGGGTTGATTTTATAAATATCATTACTTGGATAAAAGCGAACTTACCACATGCTAAGATTAGTGGGGGGGTAAGCAATTTATCGTTCTCTTTTAGAGGCAATGATCCTGTGCGTGAAGCAATTCACTCTGTATTCTTGTACTATGCCGTAAAAGAAGGCATGGATATGGGAATTGTAAATGCTGGATCATTACAAGTTTATGATGAAATTCCAGCAGATTTATTAGAGCATTGTGAGGATGTGGTGTTGAATCGTCGTGAGGATGCTACTGAACGTTTAATCGATTTAGCAGAGAAAGTGAAAAATCAAGCGTCGGGAGTAAAGGAAGCGAAGGTAGATGCTTGGCGCTCTGGTAGTGTTCAAGAAAGATTATCTCATAGTTTAATAAAAGGAATATCTACTCATTTAACGGAAGATTTGACGGAAGCATTGAAATTATATCCTACTGCTTTGGATGTAATTGAACAACCGTTAATGGATGGAATGAATATCGTTGGTAATTTATTTGGAGAAGGAAAGATGTTTTTACCGCAAGTGGTGAAAACTGCACGTACCATGAAACAGGCTGTTGCATTTTTACAGCCAATTATTGAGAGTGAGAAAACAGTTGGGCAAAATACCTCTGCAGGTAAGATGTTAATAGCAACTGTAAAAGGAGATGTACATGATATAGGTAAAAATATTGTGAGTGTAATTATGGCATGTAATAATTATGAGGTTATTGATTTAGGCGTTATGGTGCCAACTGAAAGAATTATTGAAGAAGCAATAGCTCAGAAGGTGGATATGGTTGGTTTAAGTGGTCTTATTACTCCTTCATTAGAAGAAATGTGTCAAGTAGCAGAGCAAATGCAAAAGGCGGGTATTAAAGTGCCGTTGTTGATAGGTGGAGCAACTACTTCAAAAATACATACAGCAGTTAAGATTGCTCCAAATTATGAATCGCCAGTGGTTTATGTTAAGGATGCATCTCAGAATATTATGATACTATCACAGCTTTTTAATAAACATACACAAAAAGATTTTATAAATACTTTAAGTGAAGAATACCAAGTATTGCGGGAGAAACGTCAAACAAAAGCTCCTCTTACTAATTTAGATGAAGCTCGAAATAATAGACCTAATTTATTTTAATAAAAGTGATTATTAATTAATAATTTATATTTTCCATAACTTAAATTTAAAAACCCTTTTTGTATGAAAAATTTTACTCTCTTTATTGCTTCTTTTATTCTTTTAATAGCAAGCCAAACGTATGGTCAAGCCTTAAGAAGTACAAGTATTGCTACTCCTGCTATTCAAACAGGAGCTTCAGCAATTAACACTGCATTTGCTGCCGGCACTTATGCTTTAGATAACTTAAATGAAATAACAGCTTCAAGCACGGCTTTGATGGCTTATCCACGCATAGCATCTCTACAAACAACACCTGCAGGTGGATTTGAATACACCATTGAGTCAAGATCAACGAATTTGTTAAATCCCTTATTAAAAGGACTTGCTACTTCAGTTGTTTCAGAACCTATTTATATTAGAAATACAGGAACAGGAAATGTTAATATGGTTGCTGGGTATTTTGGTTGTGTTGATGCTGCTGGAACGAAGCGTGTTGGTAATATACGAATTACGGTTGATGATTATGTGTATGAATATTCATCTACACTTGAATCAACTATTAGAGGTTTTGTTTTTCCAGAAGCCTTTACAGAAGTAAAGATTGAAAGTTTAGATAATTACTGCCCAGCCATTAGTCGTATATATTGGGGCTCGTCATTACCAGCTACTAGTGTTCCTGAAGCAACAAAAAGAGTTATTATTTCTCCTAATCCTACTACAGATGGAATAATTGTAAATGCAGATGGAATTGCTTCAATATATGCTCTTAATGGTCAAGAAATTTTATCTCAAGCAGTAAGTCAAGGGGCCTATATTTCTTTGTCTAACCTATCTGCAGGATTATATATTTTAAAGGTTATTAGTGATACAGGTGTTTTACAAGAAAAACTAATTAAAAAATAATAGTAATACATTACTTTTGAAAGGCGAACCTATTTAAGTTCGCTTTTCTTTTTTAGTATATTTGAATCTTAAAAATATTAATCTTTGAAAAATGAAGATACTAAAAATACTTATTATGTGTGCACTGCTTCCTTTTCTTGCTTCAGCTCAAGATAGTACTTACGTCTATGTTTCAGTACAAGGAAGTAATATCATTTCTGTATTTAGTGAAAATGCAGATGGTAGTTTAACGAAAGTAGAAGATGAGGCTGTTTCTGGAGGTCCAGCTTCTATTGCTATAAGTCCAGATAAGAAGTTTATGTATGTCTCACAGCGTAGTACAAATACTTTTTCTAGCTATTCTATAAATCAAGGAACAGGAGAATTAACTTTTATTGCTTCTATTGCAGCTATTGATAATCCGGTAAATATTTCTACTGATAATACTGGCCGTTATTTATTAAGTGTATATTATGCCGCTAGTAAAGCTGCTATTTATGAGATAGATCCATCAACGGGTATAATTAATTCTACTGCACTTTCTTCTTTCTCTACTGCAGGGATTAACCCTCATGCTATCAAAACAGACTCAAGTAACCAGTTCTTGTATATAACAAATATGACAGGAAACTTGATGCAACAATATGCCTTTGATGCATCTACAGGAACAGTTTCTGCACTAGCTCCTGCAACAGTTTCCCCTTCAGGGACTGATGGCCCTAGGCATTTTGTATACCATGGAAGTAAAGACTTAGTTTATATAGCTAATGAGTTAAGCAATACGGTAACAGTATATAGTTTTAATGTATCTACGGGTTTGCTCTCTGAAATACAAAAACTAAGTACACTTCCAAGCAGTTTTGTTGATGTAAATAAAGTGGCTGATGTGCATATTACTCCTGATAATCAATTCTTATATGTATCGAATAGAGGTCATGATAGTTTAGCTGGTTTTATTATAGATACATCAACTGGTTTATTAACTACTAATGGATATTATCCGACGGAAACTTCTCCTAGAGCTTTTGATATTGATCCAGCAGGAGAGTATTTATATGCTGCTGGTGAAACTTCAGGAAGTTTGTCATATTATCACATTAATCAGTCAACGGGCGTCTTAGATTCTATTGCAGCTTATGTAATGGGAGCTAATCCGAGTTGGGTGAAATGTGTTAGTTTTAAAACGCAGACAGCAATTAACTGTCTTGATTTAGCAACAATTGCTATTTCAAGTTTGGCTATTGCAGGAACGTATAAAGTTGTGTTATTTGATGCTTCAGGAAATACTCAAATCAAAGAATTAGGAGAAGGTGTTTTTAATGCGGGAGACACTAATTTTCTATTTTCGCCTGCTGGAATTTCTACAGGAACTTATACTTATAAATTGATGAATGGAACTATAGTAGTAAAGCTAGGCACAATTGTATTGCCTTAATTTATAACCATAATTTCAAAAGTGTAATCCCAGTCGTTGTTGAAGTTCAAATGAATAATATAAATGCCGGGACTTTTCTTGAAGCTTACTTTATTCATTTCTTTATTTGTTGTGAAAGAGTGTGCTCTCTTTCCTGATGTGTGATATATATTAACTTCTACTTTGTCATTTTCGCTAATAATAAAACTACTTATTTCTATATAAAAATCTTCCTCTTGGCGAACTGGGCTAGGGAAAACTCTACCTAAGTTGTAGGCAATTCCTGCACTGTCAGTATCCAAGTCACAAGTGAATATTTTTGTTCCATCAGTTAAAGTAACTTCAGCTTGGTAGTTGCCTGAAAATCCATCTATGTCAAATAAAGATGAATTATTTTCATTCTCCATAATCTCACCATTTTTATACCATTGATACTCTAAAAACTTATAATTTACAGTGTCAATAAATAAGGCGTATTTTTCATTTTTAATAGTAGAAGATGGTAAGTTTATGTCTATAATAAATGGATATGAAACCAGAGTGCCTATAGAGTTTTTAAATTGTAGATCAGCATAATATTCTCCATATGGTATGTTTATAGGAATACTCATTATTAGTTTACTTATAGGGGTAGATTGAAAATTTTCTTGAGTAAAGCCTACTGCTAATGCTTTTGCTCCAAAGAGAATGCGGCACTCAGGTGGATTTCCGCTAAGTATTGAATAATTAAGCTCAATAGCTTCTCCATTACAAGAAGAAACCGAATCAGTAATTAAGTCAATTATAGTATAATCAATATAATCTTGTTTTATTTTTAGAATTTTATCAGCAAGACCTGGAGCAGAAATTATTATGTTTGCTTCACGTGGATAATTAAATGTATTAGTTGCTATAGTAATAATGAGTTTCTCTGAGCCAATATTAGTTGAAGGAGAGATTGATATCCATGTTGCCGAACTAGCAGCATTCCATTGGGTGTTTGATGTAACATCTATGGAATCTAAGCCTCCACCAGCATCAAATTCTATAGAATCTTTAGTTGTTAATAATATTGGAGTCGCTAATGAAATGACGAATAATGAGATATTACTAGATAAATTAGATGTGTCAGTTGCATACCACTGAGTGGTATCGTTGCCAATGTAGTATGGATTGGAAGTATAGCTAATGCTATCTATGTTTGTCGATGCACTACCATTTGTAGGAGAAATAGAGATATGAGCTGTTAACTCATTATCGTCAATATCAGACATAGGAAGTTTTATTTTAAAAGGAAGTCCAGCTACCCAGTTGACTAAAGTATCCCTTGCAATAGGGGAGTCGTTTCTTGGTAAAACAGTGATGGTAATCCATGATGTATCAGAGGCATAACCGTCGGTAGTGATAAGTTGAATGGAGTCTGTTCCATAATAATCTGGATCTGGGTTATAGGTCAAACTATCATTGCTGATAATGGAACTGCCATGTGTGCTTGATGTATAAATAGAATAGGAGATGGTATCATTGTCAATGTCAAGAGCATTTAATATGAATAGTGACAATGAGTCTTCATTTGTTATATAGTTAGTTGTTTGGAATTGCGGAGAGGCATTATCCATAATCATCAATATCTTTGCAGTATTTCCCCATAAAGTATCAGGTAGCAAAGCATTCTTTTCCCCAATACGATATAATATGCTTGCTGTATCTCCATTAAGAGGAAGGCTTGAAAAATAAAAATTCATGGTATCTATAGTCGAATTATTCAGACTTAATAGCTTGAAGACTAGAGAATCCTTAATAGTTTCAGAATCATAGTCATTTAAAAGACAAGTGTCTAGTTTTACTCCATAAGTTGCACCTGTTGCGCTAACTCTTATTGTGTCTGGAAATGCGAAGGGAGCATTGTTAATAGCTGTTAATGCAGGATAAGTGCTATCATTCCTAATCGTCCAGATTGTTGCATAATCAAGAGTATTTATACTTGTTTGAGTTTTCATTTCTACAATTGTTAGTCCTGGAATTGGAGGGGCACTACTTAAATCATTACCTATGTCAATAGTTGTTGCTGTAGTTTCAGTATTAAAATAAGCATTGGGAAAAGTTCCTCCAAAGTTTGTTCCAGCAAATCCTCCAGAAAAATTTTCCCCAGAAAAATAGCCCGCATTGTAACAAGTGTCTAGAATAGAAGAATTAATGCTTCCAGCAAATCCTCCAATACTTGCAAGAGAGCCCGTAACATCAGCTGTAGTATAAACATTTCTAATGGTAGAGCTGGATAAATAACCAGCAAATCCTCCAATGAAACTTGTCCCAGAGCATGCCCCCGAGCTGTAACAATTAGTAATTAAGTTGCCCGTTGCGTATCCTGCAATTCCTCCAACATAGATATCTCCAGAGATATTGGATACATTGTAACAAAATTTTATCGTAGAGCCTGAGTATCCAATTAGGCCTCCTAAATAATTACTCCCTGATACTTCTCCATAATTAAAACATGAAGATACAGTTCCTCCTGAAGTTCTGCCTGCAATACCACCTGCCTCTTTGTTTGAAGCATAAATAGCACCATCGTTGTAGCAGTTGTTGATATTAGTGCCAGAAGCTGTATATCCAACAATACCACCAGTTGATTCATAGGAGTTTATAGTGCCTATATTGTATGAATTTGAGATATTGCCAGCAGAAGAGTTTCCTGCTATTCCTCCAGCCTCAGTGTTGTTCGCTAAAATATCACCACTATTCCAACAGCTATCTATCGTTGAGTTTAATGATTGGCCAATAATTCCTCCCGTATAATCAAGAATAGCAATTACAGAATCAGTATTATAACAATTTTTTACAGTGCTGTTCTCTATGCTAGCACATAATGCTCCAACATACTGTCTTCCTTTTATATAACAATTGACCATTCCTACACTATCGATGTAAGCTGATTTTATATAGGCAAAAAGACCTACTCCATTGGTGGTTCTATTAATGTGGAGGTTTGATATTGTATGCCCCTTACCATATAGCTTTCCTGTAAAAGTATCCCAACTTTTTCCTATAGGTTTAAATCCTTTCCCTGAGTCTTCTCCAATAGATGCTGTTGCATCAATGTTGTTCGTTAGTTTATATACTTTAGCATAAGTATATGGATTTGTCCCTATTTTTTTTAGGTCAGCATAATCTTCTATTTCGTAAGGGTTTACATCAGTTCCTGCTCCAGGCAAAGTGCCGCCAGCAGAAAACAATAATCTTGAGCCAACAAAGAAGATTAGTAAAAGTAGCTGTCTAAATTTCATATAGATAGTTAATCAATTAACACAAAGATACATATTTTTAATAGATAATGATATTTGCAATAAAAAAGCCATCGGACATAAGACCGATGGCTTTTTAAAACTTTTCAAATTGAATTATTTTTGTTTTTTCATGTATTCATCAATACCTACTGCCGCTTGTCGACCATCACCCATTGCAAGGATAACAGTAGCACCACCACGTACAATATCTCCACCTGCAAATACAACGGGAATAGAAGATTGCATGCTGTCGTTTACAACGATAGTTTGCCATTTAGTCATTTCTAAACCTTCAATTGAACTAGGTACAATTGGGTTTGGAGAAACTCCAATTGCAACACATACCATATCTACATCTAAGGTTTCGATAGCACCTTCAATTTCAACAGGACTACGACGACCAGAATCATCTGGCTCACCAAGCTCCATTTTTTGTAAACGCATTTGTTTAACGCGACCTTTTTCATCACCTATATATTCAATAGGGTTGTGTAGAGTTAAGAATTCAATACCTTCTTCTTTGGCATGTTTCACTTCTTCTAAACGAGCAGGCATTTCTTGCTCTGAACGACGGTAAACAATCATTGCGCGTTCTGCACCTAAACGTTTTGCAGTACGTACAGAATCCATAGCAGTGTTACCACCACCAACAATGGCTACTTTTTTCCCGAAGAATACAGGGGTGTCTGATTCTGGATTAGCAGCATCCATTAAGTTAACACGGGTAAGGTATTCGTTAGAAGAAAGAACGTTGATTAAGTTTTCACCTTCAATATTCATAAAACGAGGAAGACCAGCTCCACTACCTACGAAGAAACATTTGAAGCCGAGTTCGCCTAAATCTTCTAAAGTAATAGTTTTACCCACTAAGCAGTCAGTAACAAACTTAACACCCATTTTCTTTAATACCTCAACTTCAACGTCTACAATTACGTTTGGTAGACGGAACTCAGGAATACCATATTTTAATACACCACCAATTTCATGTAGTGCTTCAAATATAGTTACTTCATATCCTAATTTGGCTAAGTCACCAGCACATGATAAACCTGCAGGTCCACCACCGATAACACCAATTTTAATTCCATTTGATGGAGCGCATTCTGGCACTGCCATTTTTCCACTGTTTCTTTCGTAGTCAGCAGCAAAGCGTTCTAGGTGACCAATAGCAACAGACTCTTTGCCCATTTTTACATGGATGCATTTTTCCTCACATTGTGATTCTTGTGGACAAACACGACCACATACGGCAGGTAAAGCACTAGTAGCTTTTAAAATTTTAGCCGCTTCCATGAAGTCGCCTTTTTCAATATTCTTCACAAAGCCAGGAATGTCAATTGAAACAGGACATCCTTCCATACAAGATGGTTTAGCACAGTCGATACAGCGTTGTGCTTCTGTCATCGCTTGTTCTTTTGATAATCCTTGGTTTACTTCTTCTTTGTTTGTAGCACGGTATGTTGCATCAAGCTCTGGCATGTGTACACGGTCAAGAGCTGTGCGGTCTTTGGCTTTCATGTTTTTGCGCAATTCGTCGCGCCATGGTGCATTTCTATCTTCAGACATATTTTATTATTTTTACAATTTATACATATTTGATTTACAATGATTAAAGTGCTTTGCAGTTTTCTTCTTCTTCAGCATCTTTAAATGCTCCAAGTCGAGCAATCATTTGATCAAAATCTACTTGGTGTGCATCAAATTCAGGACCGTCAACACAAACAAATTTTGTTTTTCCACCTACAGTTACACGACAAGCTCCGCACATACCAGTTCCATCTACCATAATAGTGTTTAGAGAAGCTAAGGTAGGAACTTCATATTTTTTTGTAAGGATAGAAACAAATTTCATCATTACAGCTGGTCCAATTGTAATACAGATATCTACTTTTTCTCGATTGATAATGTCTTCTACACCATTTGTAACTAATCCTTTTGTTCCATATGAACCATCATCTGTCATTACAACGACTTCATCAGAATATTCACGAATTTGGTCCTCTAAAATGATTAAGTCTTTGCTTCTTGCAGCAAGTACTGTAATTACTCTGTTCCCAGCTTTCTTTAACGCTTCAACGATAGGTAACATAGGAGCAGTACCTACACCACCACAAGCACAAACTGCTGTTCCGAAGTTTTCGATATGGGTAGCTTTTCCTAGTGGCCCAACAATATGAGGGATAGAATCACCTTCGTTTAGCACACATAATTTTTTAGAAGAACGACCTACATTTTGAATTACTAATGTGATAGTTCCTTTTTCTACATCAGAAGATGCAATAGTTAATGGAATTCGTTCTCCTTGCTCATCTACTTTTACCATTACAAAATGCCCTGCTTTACGGGATTTTGCAATAAGTGGAGATTCAATGTCAAAACGAACTACCTTGTCAGAAAAGACTTCTTTTTTTACAATTTTGTTCATAATATCTTTGGTGTTATTTGTTGAAAAATGAGCCCAAAATTACATTAAATAGTAATCATTTACAAATTAGGATAGTAATTATCAACTTAAAACTTTTTAAGTTGGTTTTTTTGTGTTCAATAGCATATGCAGTTGCTAAAATATATGATGCAACATACTACTTAAAACAAACTTTTTCGTTATATATTTGTTCCTGTAGATGTCGCAATGAAAGATAAAAAGATAAGTTATCTTTTATTGCTGTTAACCAACAATATTAAAATGTCTATAACTAATTCTTTTTTTTATGAAAAATACACTTAGCAGCCTTGAACCTAAAATCCTTTGGAAACATTTTTATTCCATTTCTCAAATTCCACATCCTTCGGGAAATACTAGATTATTAAGACAACTAATTATTGATTTTGGAAAGAATTTAGGATTACAAACTAAAACTGATAAAGCGGGAAATGTTCTTATCCTGAAACCAGCTTCAAAAGGATATGAGTTTAGTAAACAGGTAATTTTGCAAGCACATATAGATATGGTTCCTCAGAAAAATGCTGGGGTAAAACATAATTTTAAACAGGACCCACTAGATGTATTTGTAGATGGAGATTGGGTAAAAGCTAGGGATACTACTTTAGGGGCAGATAATGGAATTGGACTTGCTGCAATTTTAGCTGTGCTAGAATCTAAAAAGATTAAACATGGTCCAATTAAAGCTCTTTTTACAAATGATGAAGAAACAGGAATGCATGGTGCTTTTGGTTTAAAGAAGGAATTTGTGCAAGGAGATGTCTTGATGAATTTAGACTCAGAAGATGAAGGAGAATTATTTGTAGGGTGTGCTGGTGGAATTGATGCTGATTTTACTTTTCAATATGATGCTGTAGCTATTTCTAAAGGTGATATTGCTTTTAAGATTTCTATCGGGGGCTTGCTTGGGGGACATTCTGGCGTCGATATTCATTTAGAAAGGGCAAATGCTAATAAATTGCTTTTTAGATTTTTAAAAATAGCGGTTGCTCATTTTGAGGCTAGATTAGTTTCAGTGAATGGAGGCTCATTACGAAATGCAATTCCTCGTGAAGCAGAAGCTATTATTACTATTCCAGAAGAAGTAATTGATGATATAAAAGAATTAGTTGATGAAACTAAACATATGTTTAATGATGAGTTTGAAGGAATAGAAAAGAATATTGAGCTTGAATTTAATCAAATTGATGGAGTTGAAGGAATACTGCCAGAAGAAGTGCAAGATGATTTAATAAATGCTGTAAAGGCATGCCCCAATGGTGTAAATAGTCATATTCCACAAATGCCATCAGTTGTAGAAACTTCTACGAATATGGCTGTTATAAAAACAGGAAAAAATAAGATTGTTGTAAAGTGTTTGCTTAGAAGTGCTGTAGAATCAAGAAGATATGAGCTCTGTTCTATTCATGAAAGTATTTTTTTATTGGCAGGAGCTAAAGTTGAATTTTCAGGTGGGTATCCTGGATGGCAACCAAAATTTACTTCTCCTATTTTGAAAGAAATGGAAAAGATATATAAAGAGAAATGGGGAAAGAAGCCTGCAAAAAAAGTAATTCACGCAGGTTTAGAGTGTGGCATAATAGGAGCATTGAACCCAGATTTAGATATGATATCTTTTGGTCCAACGATACGTTTTCCTCACTCCCCTGATGAGAAAGTAAACATTCCTTCTGTAATGAAATTCTGGGAGTTCTTAGTGGATGTTCTTAAATGTGATTTGTTAAAAGAAAAAAGGTGATCCTATTAACTAAGTGAAATATATACAGCTAGTCTTTATCGTAAAGAAAAAAAACTTATATTTGCACCTCACTTAAAAAAACTAATTATTTAACGCTTAAAATACTATCAAATGCAAATCAAAGGTTTTATTAAAGTTTTAGCCAGCCTTTTAATATTGGTGTGTCTATTCTACCTATCGTTCAGCTTTGTAACGAAACATTATAATGAACAAGCAAAAGAATATTCGAAAGGTGATATTCAAAAAGAATTTTTCTATTTAGATTCTCTTTCAGCTTCAAAAGTTTGGTTGGGTTATACTCTTAAAGAGTGTCGTGAAAAAGAGATCAATTTAGGGCTTGACCTAAAAGGAGGGATGAATGTTATATTAGAAGTTTCTGTTCCAGATATTTTGAGAACTTTGGCTAATAATAATAATTCAGAAAATTTTAATAAGGCTGTTGGAGTTGCTGTGAAACGCCAGGCTAGTAGTCAGGATGATTTTCTAACTCTTTTTGAACAAGCATATACGGAGGTTGATCCTAACGCTCGTTTATCTACAATTTTTAGCACATTTGAGTTGAAAGAAAAAATATCGCTTGCTTCTACTAATGAAGAGGTGATGGAAGTATTAAGAGCAGAAGTAGATGCTGCTGTTTCTAACTCATTTAATGTATTACGTACTCGTATTGACCGTTTTGGAGTAGTACAACCAAATATTCAACGCTTAGAAAATACTGGTCGTATTTTAATTGAACTACCAGGGATTAAGGAGCCAGATCGTGTTCGTAAATTATTACAAGGAACAGCTAATCTAGAGTTTTGGGAAACATATGAGTTGTCAGAATTGACAGAAAGTCTTGTTGCTTCAAACACTTTATTAAGAGATATGTATGCACCACAGGTTGATTCAACGAAAGTGGAAGCGAAAGAAGTTGTTGTTGAAGAAACGGAAGAGGCTGCTAAAAAATCTGCTATTGATAGCTTAACAGCAATGATGAGTGGAGATAAAAAAGAGATTGAGAAAGAACAAGTCACTGATGAGCAAAGTAAAAAAGAAAACCCTTTGTTTAGCATTTTACAAATAAATGTGAACCAAAATGGTCAGCCAGCTGATGGAGCTATTATTGGTACAGCACATTATTCAGACACTGCGAAAATCAATGAGTATCTTAATATGCCTCAAGTAAAAGCATTGTTAAAATCTGATTTGTCAGTTAAATGGGGAGTGAAAGCTATTGATGAAAAAGAATTATATTTTCAATTGTATGCTATTAAAGTTACCAATACGGCAGATAGAAAAGCACCACTTGAAGGTGATGTAATTACAGATGCAGCGAATGATTTTGCTCAACATTCTTCATATGCAACAGTTACTATGCAAATGAATCCTGATGGAGCAAATATTTGGGCAAGACTTACCGAACAGAATATGGGTAGATGTATTGCTATTGTGTTAGATGGTTATGTGTATTCTGCTCCACGTGTTAATGATAAAATCTCTGGAGGTCGCTCTGAAATTACAGGGAATTTCACAGTAGAAGAAGCAAAAGATTTAGCAAACGTGTTGAAGTCTGGTAAAATGCCAGCTCCAGCTCGTATTGTTCAAGAAGATGTTGTTGGGCCTTCACTAGGTCATGAAGCAATCACTAATGGATTTATGTCATTTGCTATTGCTTTCGCATTAGTATTGCTTTATATGATTTTCTTTTATGGCTTAGTTCCAGGTTTAGTGGCTGATGGCGTTTTACTATTAAATGTATTTTTATTATTCGGTATCCTTGCATCATTCAAAGCTGTTTTAACCTTGCCGGGTATTGCAGGTATCGTTTTAACCTTAGGTATGGCTGTTGATACAAATGTGCTAATATATGAGCGTATTCGAGAGGAATTAAGAGGCGGAAAAGGATTAGCTAAAGCTGTAAGTGAAGGGTATAGTAATGCTTCTTCAGCAATTATAGATGCCAATCTAACGACTATTATTACAGGTATTGTACTATTTGTATTTGGAACAGGTCCAATTAAAGGTTTTGCTACAACATTAATAATAGGTATTGTTACATCTTTGATCACAGGCTTTATATTATCACGTGTAGTATTCCAAGCATTAGCAAAATCAGAGAAACTAAAAGACTTAACCTTCTCATCTAAGGCTGCGAAGAACTTTTTGCAAAACACTAAAATTAAATTTATTGAGAAGCGAAAAATAGGTTATATTATTTCAGCAATTATGATTGTTGTTACTATTATTTCTTTTGCTCAAAGAGGATTAGATCAAGGGATTGATTTTAGTGGTGGTCGTAACTATATTGTAGGTTTTGATTCTAAAGTTCAAACAGAAGATGTTAAGAAAATGCTTCGTTTATCTTTTGATGGAGAAACACCTAGTGTTATTACGGTTAAATCAAGTTCAGAAGATACAGAAGGAGAAGAGATATTTAAGAATAGAATTAGAATTTCTACTAATTTTAAAATTCAAGATACTGCAGAAAGTGTAGATGGTGAAATTGAATCTCGAATATTCAATGGTTTAAAGTCAATTCTTCCGAAGGATATAACTCAAACGGAATTTGTTAATAAGCATATCTTAAGTTCACAGAAGGTAGGCCCAACAGTAGCAGATGACATTAAAGTTTCTGCTATGTGGGCTGTGTTATTTGCAATTATTGCAATTGGCTTATATATCTTAATGAGATTTAGAAATGTAGCATTTTCTATTGGGGGTATTGTTGCCTTAATACATGATTCAATAATTATTCTTGGTTTATATTCTTTACTACATGGATTAATGCCATTCTCATTAGAAATCAATCAGGCATTTATCGCTGCAATATTAACCGTTATTGGTTACTCAATAAATGACTCTGTAGTTATATTTGATCGTGTTCGTGAGTTTAGAACACTTTATCCAAAAAGAGAGTTGAGTGATACTATTAACGATGGATTAAATTCGACTTTAGCTCGTACCTTTAATACATCTTTCACTACGATCGTAGTGTTGTTGTCTATTTTCTTATTTGGAGGTGAAAGTATCAGAGGATTTGTATTTGCATTGTTAATTGGTATGGTTGTGGGTACCTACTCTTCATTATTTGTTGCGGTGCCTATTGCATACGAGTCATTGAAAAACAGTAAAGAAGAAAAAGCTAAAAAGTAAAAAACACTTTATATAACAAAAGAGCTGACTTAATTTAAGTCAGCTCTTTTGTTATATAACTATTTAAGCTTATGCGAAAGCATCAATATCTTCTGTAGAAATTATATTTCCACCTAAGATTATTAACCTTTCTACGACATTACGTAGTTCTCGGATATTGCCAGACCATATTTTCTTCTGCAGACTCTCTAGAGCTCTCTTATCAAACATTTTGTTAGCTATGCCCTGCTCAATACATATTTGTTTCGCAAAGTGTTCTACGAGCAGCGGAATATCCTCTAGGCGGTCGTTAAGTTTCGGAGCATTAATTAAAATTACACTTAATCGATGATAAAGGTCTTCTCGGAAATTCCCTTTCTCAATTTCTTCTTTTATATTCTTATTTGTTGCGGCTAGTACACGAACATTTATTTTTATGTTTTTGTCGCTACCAACAGGAGATATTATATTTTCTTGTAAACACCGTAGTACTTTTGCTTGAGCCGAGAGACTCATATCTCCAATTTCATCTAAGAATATAGTCCCTTCGTTAGCTTGTTCAAACTTGCCTGAACGATCTTTATGTGCTGAAGTAAATGAACCTTTGGTATGTCCAAACAATTCACTTTCGATAAGCTCTGATGGAATAGCAGCACAGTTAACTTCAACAAATGGTTTAGTATTACGCTCACTAAGGTGATATATTTGTCGAGCAATTACTTCTTTTCCAGTTCCATTTTCTCCAGTAATTAGAATGCGAGCTTCAGTTGGAGCCACGCGAGTAATCATTTCACGCACCTTCTCTAAGCTTGCTGATTCTCCTACCATTTCATATTTCTTATCAATCTTTTTCTTTAATATTTTAGTTTCGGCAATAAGAGTTGTTTTGTCCAAAGCATTCCGTACAGTTATTAAAAGACGATTTAAGTCGATAGGTTTCTCTATAAAATCAAAGGCGCCTTTTTTTATGCATTCAACAGCAGTTTCAATATTTCCGTGACCAGATATCATAATAACTGGCGTCTCATTGCCATCTGCTTTAATCTTTGATAAAACTTCAATCCCATCCATCTCTGGCATCTTTATATCTGAGAAAATGATATCGTAATTCTTTTTATTCAACATTTCTAGGCCTTTTACACCTGTTTCTGCCAAATCAACTTTATGTTTCTCGAACTCTAAAATGTCTTTGAGTGTACTTCGAATATTTCTTTCGTCGTCTATTACAAGAATTTTAGCCATAGTGGTATATTTTAGTTGTTATTTTATTTCAGCGTTAAATGGGTATTTTGTATTGCTAACACTTTTGAGCATTACCTTTAATGACCCTACCCGTATTTTTGTTTCAATCATAACAGGTATTCTGTTTTTATCGTCCGTAATCCATACAGTCATCGCATCCTCATCTTTAAATACGCTTCCAGTAATTAATTGAGGCCTAAGTTTAATGCAATTATATTTTCTCCCATTGTGAAGCTTAATTTTTTCTTTTCCTAAGTATTTTAAGGATAAATTAAACTGTTCATCATCATCATCAATTATTATTGAAAATGGTAAACTTTCATTCTTTTTTAAGCCTTTAAAATTACTATTCCTTATTTTGTAAATTGCAGTAACGAGATCAGTTACGTTATTGTTTAATGTGAGCGTATCAATATTAAATCCTTTTTTTCGGTGGCAATGTGTGGTTACTGTTGTTTTATTTTGACCAATGTCTCTAAACCAATATTCATCTTTTGCTCTGTAGCTATCTTCTCTTACAATACGTTTGTGATACTTGGGTAAAAAGCTTTCTTTCTCTACAATTGTAGCTAGTGTATCTCTAACAAAATAAAACTTATCAAAGCTCTTTAAGCTATGTCCTGTTGCTGATAAATAATAAGATGGTTTTTCTTTATAAGTAGTTGACATTACTGAGAAATTAGCCCTGCCAGCATTTATCCATATTAAGCCCCAGTTGTAGTATAAATCATAACTAATTTTTTCTCCAGCTTTAAAGACGTTATTCTGAGTACTACCTTTACTTGCGGTTAATACAAACATGACAGCAACTAAAAGGAATATGCTTTTTTTATAGATTGATAATGTATTCATAATTAGCAGAGAATTATAAAAGGCGTTTTATCACTTTGCCTTTGGAATTAACATTAATGGTTTTTGTTTTGAGAGAGAAATTTTATTTATATCCCACTCTTGTTCGACATCCCAATTGGCTCGAAGGTTTAATGCTCCATTAAAATAATATACTTTTTCTGCTTGTTTGTTTTTATTGTAATCTCCTGCATCCCAAGCGCCATTATTGTTTTCATCAATAAATAATCGTATAAAATATTCTTCGGGTTTTATATGTTCAAAAATCGCTTCACCATCTATTGCTTGACTATTCCTTACAACTACATCTTTTATATTTAGCAACTCAACTATTGCATTTTTTGGCTTGTTTGTTAGAGTCACAATTAGCATTGCATATTGGTCAAGAGCTTTTACGTTAAAAGAAATTGATGAGGCGAGGTTGTGTGTGTTGTACTTGCTGATAAATGCAGCTGAATCAATATCTAGTTTGTATTCTTTTTCAGTATCCCATTTAATGTTAAATCCATATTCAAATCCTAATGCATCAATTTTTTTAACATTAATAGCTGTTTCTATCCATATAGTATCTTTTTTATAGAATAAATGTATTAGTGTTGAGTCTACTAATTGTATTGGCACATCAAATTTGAATCTAGGCTGGGTATAAATTTCTATAAGTCTTTTTATATTCGAATTTAGAATTAAAATATTAGAGGGAGATTTTTGAGTCTTCTTCTTTTTTTCTTTAGTTTCTTTAAATTTTAATGAAACTGTATCTATTTGATTTGTAATATTCCCATTTGAGTCTTTCTTTTCATACTCTATGCTTACTTCTAATGTGTCTTTTTGGAATGATGCAGCATCTGTTAGCCAGTAATGAACACTATCTCCATGCATGCTTGTTTGAGTTAAGTCGAGCTTGTTTTTTAGAAAATTAAGAGGTGTTATTAGCGGAGCTTTTTTATTTGGAGCATTAAAAAAGAAACTGAGCTTATATGGATTTTTTCGTTCTCCTTTGATAAAAAATTGTTTTTCTACCTTTTTTTTGAATGCAAGTAATAGTAAACTGTCAGGCAGATATACTGTTTTAATAAGGTCTTTTTTGATTGAATCAGAAGCAAGACTGTCAACATAGTAGCTTGTGTCAGGAATAAGGATCGACGAAACACTAGGAGTTACTATGTCTCCGTAAAAGGCTAGCTCTTCGTTTGGGTCGTTATATGTGTAGTCGCGGTTTAAATCTTTTAGGGCATAGATATGGTATTTTCCTGCTTTTACACTTTTAATGCTAAATCTCCCTTCATCGTTTGTGCGTGCAATTCTTAAAGGTTTTGTTGTTGTAAATGCAGTGTCGTTAAGGTTGTCGTAAATACCTACTATCATATTTGATAAAGGGTTTAGATCTCTGGCATTTAATACGATACCTCCTATTTGTAAAGAGTCAATGTTGTTCCCTGTTGAAAAACTATAGGTAAATCCTTGAATTGGATTTTGTTCTGTGATATCAACAATAGAATTTGTAAAATCGATGCTGTATGTAGTATTTTCTTGAAGAGAATCCTCAAGAGTAACCAATATTTTTTTGCTGGCAGCTCTAATAATTGGAGGGATTGCTTGCGGGGGTGAAATAATAATTTTTTCTCCAGGCTTTTCTAAAGTGATAAATTCATCAAATTCTAATTCTATTTCTTTGCTTGTAACTTGTAGCTGCCTATTGCTAGGTTCGGATCCTAGAAAGTTTGGAGGGGTAATATCTTTTGGACCACCTTTTGGACCAGAGCCTCTGTTTGCACATGAAGCAAATGCCAATATAATTGTAATAATAAGAAACTGAAGCAATCGATTCATGATTTCAAGGTGTTTTAATTTACTTGCTTAACCATTGTTCAGGGTTGTCTAAAGTAGAATTTTTGTATAGCATAAAATATAGTTCAGTTTTATTATCATTCTCATCATCAACATAAACTTTTCCTAATTTTTGCTTGTCGGTTATTTTATCGCCAATTTTTACGTAGGTTGTAGTTAGATTAGCATAAACAGTTCGGTAAGTACCATGCTTAACAATAATAGCATTGTTATTGCCTGGAATAGCAAACACTTGTGTTACTTCACCTTTGAATACGGCAGTCGCGTTAGCTCCTTGTTGTGTTTGAATATAAATTCCTTTGTTGTTTACTTCTACGTGTTTAAGAACGGGGTGGGGGTGTACACCAAAATGTCCAGTTACAATTCCCTTAACAGGCCATGGTAAGCGACCTTTATTTTTTTGAAAACCACCAGCAATTAATGCTAGTTCTTTACTGCTAGTGCTTTTGCCAGTTTTCCCTTCTTTTTTTCGTTTTTCTTCTTCTGCTTTTCTTCTCTCTTCTGCTTTTCGAATTTCTTCTGCAATTAAACGGTCAATTTTATTATTAAGACTTCTAATATCTTTTTGTTGCTTCTTTAAATCATTTCTAAGCTCTTGTTCTTTCTTAGAAAGGTCTTTTAGCATTTTCTTCTTATTCTTTTCGTCACTTTGTAGGTTTAGATTCTCTGTTTCAGTTCCTTTAGCAACAAGTTCTTTCGAGATTTTAGTGTTGATTAGTTTTTCTACTTTATCGTTTAGTTCATTTGCGACTTTTTGAATTTGTATGCTTTGTTTTTTGCGATATTCTGAATACTCTTGAACATAACGCATTCTTCGGTATGCTTGACTAAAACTACTTGCTGATAAAATAAAAAAGTATTGGTTAAGTTCATCTTTTTGTTGATGAAAATAACTATAATAAACTAACTCGGCATATTCTTTTTTTAAGGAAGATAAACGACGTTCTAGCATTTTTTTTTGAGATTCTAAAGCACTTAAGTTTTTATCTAGGATTAGTATCTCTGAATTGAGAGCACTGATAAGGTTTTCGCGCTCCTTAATTTTTTTCTTTAGAAGGCTAAGGTTAGAAACAGTATTGTTTTTTGATTTTTTTGTTTTGTTTAAAAGTTTATTGGTAAGCTCAATTTGCTGTTTCGCTTTTTTTTGTTTTTTCTTAAGATCATTAATGCTTTCGGCAGAAAGACTAAAAACAAAAAAACAAGATATAATGAGGAGGAGATAACGCATATGATTTATGGAATTAATTGTTCAAAGGTATCAACTTGTTTATAGTTTGACAAGTTGGAAAGATTAATTTTTACTGATTTATTAAAGCTTACTGATTGAATACTTATGTCAGCTTTTTTATATTTTGGGCCTTCCATTATTGAAATGCGATAGATTGTTGGGAATAAGATATCTGCTTTTTTTTCAAAATCATTATACCTACATGATACTAACGCTAAAGGCATCGTAATGCTTGTGTGGTTTATCTTTTGTTTTTTATTAACAATGAAATCAGTGGGTAATGAAACCTTATTTGCTTTGCTTTTTAGCATAGTCCCATCAGGAAAAGGTACTTGTGTATATGAACTGTCAATTTTTACTTGTGTGATTCCTGCCTCATTAGGAATAAAAGCTTCATTTAGTAGGATGCCTTGTAAGGAATAATAATCTAACATTAAATTATACTTCTTATTTAGGAGTTCATAATTGCTTAAAAAGTATAAAGCATTGATTTTATTAAGCACTATAATTTCTTTTGGTCTTAGATTTATTTGAGCGACTTCAATCCCTAGTGCTGGTTGAATAGATATTTGAATTACGCTGTCACGTATAATTTTTATAGATGCATTTGTTGATAATAGATTCCCTTGAATATTGGCATTAACTTTTAAGCGATTAAAATTGGCCGTTTGAATGTCGTTTTGAAAAATAAAGCTATGCTCTCTACCTGATGACTGAGAGTTTTGCGTAATAGCATGCTTATTAGTTCTACAAGCGCTAAAAAAGAATAGAGATAGCAATAGTATGTTAGTCCACTTAGTCATCTTTTTTTGCTGGGATATAGTTTTGATTATCAATTTTTTCTTGCAGTAAATCAGATTTATTCCCTTTTTCTTTAGCCTTTAGCCACCATTTTATTGCTGATTCTTTATCTCCATTTAAGAATAAGATGTCGCCATAATGTTCTAATACAACAGGGTTTTCATCTCCTCCTTTGTCCATTGCTTGTTGGATATACATGTAGGCTAGAGTCATATTTTTTTGTTTGAAAAATATCCAAGCATAGGTATCTAAAAAAGAAATATTATTAGGAAATATTTGGATCGTTTTTGCGCTCATTATTTCTGCTTTCGACAAATCTTTATTTACTACAGATAAGTAATAAGCATAGTTGTTAAGGAGCAGTGCATTGTTGGGGTTTAGTTGATATGCTTTTTCGTATTTTTCGAGTGCTAAATCCATCATTTTCTGTGTTGCATATATATCAGCAATATACAAGAGAAATTCTGCTTTCTTTTCTTGTTCTTCTTCTGTTGTTACTTGTAATCCATTTGTGAAAGCTGCTAATGCATCGTTGTAATTTTCTTTGCTAATTAGATTTAAACCTTTGTGCATATAAAATACAGATTCGTTTGGCAAATAACTTAGGGCTGAGTCAACCATTGCATCTGCTATTTTTGGTTCTTCCTGGTCAATGTATACTTTAATAAGTTCAATCCATCCATCTTTATTTTTCGGATTTATTTTAAGCATTTTCTGTAGCTCTGGAACAGCATCCTTGTATCTGCGTTGCATTAGTAAGAAAGAAGCATAATAAGTGTGTAGGGTTTCGTTATTAGGGTGTTTTGATATAAGCAATTTAAAAAACTCCTCCGCTTTTGATGCACTTTGGTTTTCGAAACTAATAAACTGTGTTAAGAGACCAATTTTATCTTCTAATGATATTTCTTGGTTTTCAAAAGCCTCTTTAAAGACTTTGTTAGCACGAATAGTATCACTGTTAGATTTATAGTAATCATGCATCGCTAGTATTAATAGAATATTATTAGGGTCAGCTTGTTTAAGTTTTTGATATATTTCAAAAGCTTTGTTAGGTTTATTTTCTTCTTGTAGATAAATCTCAGCTCGAAGTAATTGATAACGAGCTTCTAATGGGAATCTCTCAATTAACTTTTCAATTTCGCTGTAAGCTTTTTTCTTTTTTTCTATTGCATCATATAAACGATATTTCTCAAAAGAAATGGTTTCATTAATACCATTTTTCTTTTCTACCTTGTTTAAATATTCAATGCTTTTTTCAGCCTGTTGCGTTTGTCCATATAAAGATGCCAACATGTAATCTACATTATTTGCTTCAGGATGATTTTTAGCAATGTCTTTATATATAATGATGGCATTGGCGTAATCATGGTTTTTTACATATAATTCGGCTAAGCCCATTTTATACCAGCTGTTAGATTTGTCTTCGATAGAAGCAAGAGTCATAAATTGTATAGCATATTTAACATCTTGAATGTTCGTGTATGCCATTGCAAATTCATATAAAACAGCAGCATTGTGTGGATCAATAAAATAACATTCGGTAAGTAAATCAATAGTTCCGTCAAGTTCTCCCAATTGTTTTTGATTCATTGCCTCGTAGAAGTAATAATCCAATTTTCGTTGTTCTTGGGCAGAAATTATTGGCTTCTTTTTTTCGCGCTTAGCTTCTTTTTTCCCATAAGAGTTTGCTAAGAATGAAAATAGTAAGACAAAAAGGGCTATTGTGCGAATATTTTTCATTAATCTAATTTTAGATGCATGAGCATTTATTTCTTTCCAGTATGTCCAAATCCGCCAGTACCACGTTCAGAATCCTCTAGTACTTCAACAGCTTTCCATTTTACTTGAGAATGATTTGCAATAACCATTTGGCAAATACGCTCGCCGTCTGTTACTTCAAATTTTTCAGAAGATAAGTTGATTAAAATAACACCAATTTCACCTCTGTAATCAGCATCAATTGTTCCTGGAGTATTTAATACGGTTATTCCTTTTTTTAAGGCTAATCCACTTCGTGGACGAATTTGAGCTTCATAACCTTCGGGTAATTCTATGAATAAGCCAGTTGGAATAAGTTTTCTTTCAAGTGGTTTTAAAATAACAGACTCAGATAAGTTGGCACGTAAATCCATTCCTGCCGAAAGCTCAGTTGCATATTCAGGTAATGCGTGTGCTGATTTGTTTACAATTTTTACTTGCGTCATAATATTGAAGTTTTTATGAAAAGGCGAATTTAATCATTTTTCAGCTAGGGATAATTATAGAACAAATGAATAATTTGTAATTAATAATCAACAATTTGGTAAACTGTAGATATTAAGAGGGTTAAGTCTGCCTTGTTCGTGTGTTAGTAAATTAGCAAATTAGCACATTTTCGCTATCTTTGTAGCCGAAAAATGTGAAAAATGATGATGAAACAACAAGTAATAATATGCAATAATTTTATTGCAGAGCTTGGAAAAGCTATTGGAGATCAAAGTGCTGAAACTATCTTTATTCTTACGGATGAGAACACTAAGCAACTATGTTATCCTTTGATTTGTGAAAACAACTCTCTTGCGAATGCCCGTGTTTTCGTTATTAAACCAGGGGATTCGCACAAGAACATTGAAGCTCTTTCAGATGTTTGGGGTTTTTTATCGAAAAATGGTGCTACCCGAAAATCTTTAATGGTTAATTTGGGTGGAGGTATGATAACCGATTTAGGAGGGTTTGCAGCCTCTACTTTTAAAAGAGGGATGCGCTATATTAATATCCCAACTACCTTGCTTGGTGCTGTTGATGCTGCTGTAGGAGGGAAAACTGGAATTAATTTTAATGGGTTAAAAAATGAGGTGGGAGTTATTAATTTAGCTGAAAAAGTTTTAATCGAAACATCTTTCTTTAAAACCCTTGATAATAGGAATCTTGTTTCTGGTATGGCAGAAATACTTAAACACGCTTTGATATATAAACAAAGTGAGTGGGATAGTGTGAAAACATACGATATGGAAAAGTTTGATTTAGCTGAATTAAAACCAATCTTAGCTAGTTCAATAGCCGTAAAAGAGCGTATTGTTGAAGAGGATCCTTTTGAACAAAATATTCGTAAAGCTCTAAATTTTGGACATACAGTTGGACATGCATTTGAAAGTATTTCTTATGAAAAAGGGACTCCTGTTTTACATGGGTATGCTGTTGCATGGGGAATGATATGTGAGTTGTATATGTCACATAAATTACTTGGTTTTCCTAAGGAGATTTTGTTAGAAGCAGTTAGGATAATAAAGGAAGCATACGGTTCATTCTTTATTTCTTGTAAAGATTATGATCGGTTGTTTGAGTTGATGACACATGATAAGAAGAATGACTCAAAAGAAATCAATTTTTCATTATTAGGCGGGATAGGAGATATAAGGACAAATCAGAATACCAGTCAGAAGGTAATATTTGAAGCCTTAGATTTTTATTGTGATAGTGTAGGTATTTAAGATAATTACATAATATATGATATAGCGAGTATTTTTTACAACTTGCTTAAATTCAATAATAAAGATATGAAGATAGCATTAATTGGTTATGGGAAAATGGGGAAAACCATTGAAAGAATTGCCTTAGAGCGTGGTCATGAAATAGTGGTGGCAATAGATATTAATAACTTAGAAGATTTTAATTCGTCAGCATTTAAGAGTGCTGATGTTGCAATTGAATTCACACGACCAGAAAGTGCAGTCGAGAATATACGTAAATGTTTTTTTGCAAAAGTTCCTGTAGTTTGTGGAACAACAGGCTGGGCAGACCAAATGGAAATGGTGCAGAAGGAAATGAAACAAGCAGATGGAACGTTGTTTTGGGCTTCCAATTTTAGCTTAGGAGTTAATATGTTTGCTGCAGTAAATAAATACCTAGCAGATATTATGAATCAGTCTCCAACATATAATGTTGAAATGACAGAGATTCATCACACACAAAAATTAGACGCTCCTAGTGGAACAGCAATAACTCTTGCTGAAGGTATTTTAGATAAAATTACACGTAAAACAGAATGGGTAAAAGAAACTCAAACTAAAGAAAATCAGCTAGCTATAAAGTCAGTTCGAGAAGGAGAAGTGCCTGGTACTCATACAATCTCATATGAGAATGATATTGACAGTATTCGTATTACTCACGAAGCAAAGGGTCGTGAAGGCTTTGCTTTTGGATCTGTAATAGCAGCAGAATTTACTGCCAATAAGAAAGGCTTTTTAGGAATGGATGATATGTTGAAATTTTAAAATAATTTATAATGAATAGATTTGAAGCTCCGTTAAAACAATGGCTAAAATTTGGGACTGCCAGTATTATTTATATCCTGTTTGCAATTTGGTTAGGTAACGCATGGATAATGATAGGACTACCTATTATTTTTGACTTGTATATATCTCGTTATATTCCATGGACTTGGTGGAAAAAAATTAAGAACCCAGGAATTAGAAAAATATTTGAATGGGCAGATGCCATTGTTTTTGCATTGGTGGCTGTTTATTTTATTAATTTGTATCTTTTTCAAAATTACAAAATACCTACAGGCTCATTAGAAAAGTCTTTATTGATAGGAGACCATTTATTTGTAAGTAAAGTTGCTTATGGTCCACGTACTCCAAATACCCCCTTTTCATTTCCACTAGTACAGCATACTTTTCCAATTCTTAATTGTAAATCATATTTAGAAAAACCACAGTGGGAGTCTAGAAGATTAAAAGGCTTAGGTGAAGTTGAACGAAATGATATTGTCGTGTTTAATTTCCCTGCTGGAGATACGGTTGCATTAAACAGAATGGCCGAAGATTATGAAGGTGTTTGTTATGATGCTGGTTTAGAGCAATTAATGGCTAAAGGTTTAAATGCAGTAGGTTTAGCTGCTCAGGGAATTGATGTAAGAACTTTATGTTTAAACATTGGAAGAAAGATTATCTTAAATGATAAAGAAGCTTATGGCGATATCGTTTATAGACCTGTAGATCGAAGAGAAAATTATGTAAAGCGTTGTGTAGGGATGCCTGGAGATAGCTTGCAGATAATAGATAGAAAACTCTACATTAATTCTGTACAACAAGATAGACCTGAAGGAGTTCAACACTATTGTAAGGTGCTGTCAACTCAAGCAATATCTGAAGAGGCTTTTATTGAGCTAGAAATTAATAAAAGTGATTATTCTAATTCCTTGTTAGGAAGCGATGCCGAAGGAAATTATGTTTATGTTTTTCCTTTAACTCTTTCAAGACAAAAGGCTTTAGAAGCCCTTCCTTATGTGAAATCTGTAGACGAGCAAAATATAAGTCAATTAACCCAGACTCCTCAAACAACTTATCCAGCAGGTTTTAATCTTAATTGGACAGTAGATAATTATGGTCCTATTTGGATTCCAAAAGCAGGAGAAATCATTCCTTTAGATACGAAAACTATTGCTTTATATGAAAGAGTTATTCGTAATTATGAAGGTAATAAGTTAGAAGTAAAGGGAGATTCAATATATATTAATAACGAAATTGCTACTAGCTATACGTTTGCGATGGATTATTATTGGATGATGGGAGATAACAGGCATAATTCAGCAGATTCACGAGTATGGGGATTTGTTCCTGAAAACCATGTTGTTGGTCAGCCATTATTTGTATGGTTGTCTCTAAATAGTGATAAGGGTTGGTTTAGTGGTAAAATTAGGTTTGATAGGTTTTTTAAAGATGCGAGAAAATAAATAGACTTACATTTTAAAATGTAATTTTATGTTAGAGCAAACAAATAATATTTTGAAGAGAGATACAGCCTATACGGTGTGTCTCTCTTCTGCATATTTGGCACCTATACAATACTATAGTAAGTTGATGCACTATAAGCATGTATTGATTGAGTCTGATTGTAATTATATAAAGCAAACATACCGTAATCGTTGCACCCTTGCTGCTGCAAATGGCGAGCTTTCACTATCAATCCCAGTAGATAAAGGCTCAGCTATAAAATGTAAAACAAAAGATATTCGTATTGCAGATTATACAGACTGGCAACATCAACACTGGAGATCTATAGAATCCGCCTATAGAACGTCTCCATTCTTTGAATATTATGAGGATTATTTTCGACCATTTTATGAGAAGAAGTGGAATTTTTTGTGGGACTTTAATACGGAAATCCAACAACTCGTACTATCTTTGTTAGAGTTAGAAGTTTCTGTGAATGAAACAAATACTTATAAAGATGTCTTTCTCGAAAGTGAAATGGACTTAAGAAATGAGATTCATCCAAAGAAGAGTTTTGTAGAAACAGACAAACATTTTAAGTCTGTTGAGTATTATCAGGTATTTAATGAGAAACATGGTTTTTTAAAGAATCTAAGTATTGTTGATTTGCTTTTTAATATGGGAAATGAATCTCGTATAGTGCTGAAAAATAGTTGGATATAAATATATTATTATGCTAAAGAAAATACTTTTATTGTTGTTGGCTGTCTTTGTCGTTCAAGTTTATTCTCAACGTCATAATAGAGGAAAGGGTAAGCATCATCATTCTGGGTGGAAAGGCCGTAAAATTGAGATGCCAACATTTGACAAAAAACAAATGCTAAAGGAAGATAGCATTAAAGGAATTACTAAGATGGGTGGTTTGCGTTTTGCAAAATCATTTGAGGTGAATCTAAATATGGAGAATTCGGGTGAAGTTATAAGCTTTGAAGATAATACTAAAATATGGCAATTAGATATTGAATCTGATGAGGCCCTTTCTCTAAATTTAATTTTCTCTAAATTTCATTTGATAGAAGGAGATACACTATATGTTTATAATGAAGAACTAAGTAAAGTTATAGGTCCTTTAACGGATAAGAATAATCTCCAATCTGGCATACTTCCATTGGAGCCAATTGTCGGTAGTCATTTGATTGTAGAATTTCATCAATCATCTGAAGAATCTCCATTAAGATTGTTAGAAATAGGGACTGTAAATCATGATTACAGAGGGTTTAGACTGTTACCGCAGTCTAATGAAAGTTCTTATTCAAAAGACACTTGTAGTTTAAATGTTAGCTGTGTCCCTGAAGTTGCTCAACTGAAGCAAAGTGTCTGTTTACTAGTTATAAATGGGTCATCTTATTGCTCAGGCACCTTAATTAATAATACAGCCTTAGATGGAAAACCTTATGTTTTAACGGCGGCACATTGTTTTGATATTGGTGCTGCTGGTGTTGATTATGCAGAGGGAGCAACTGTTGCACCTTCTATAGTTGCATTTTTTAATTATGAAGTTCCTAATTGTGATGAGACTATACGTGGTTCGCAAGAGTTTGCAATTGGTGGAACAACTATGAAAGCCTTAGCAGGCGATTTAGATTTTGCTTTGATAGAGTTAAGTTCTACGCCGCCTGTAGATTTTCGACCTTACTATGCAGGATGGAATTTAGCAGTAGTTCCCAGTCCTCCTTTTAGAGGGGTTCATCATCCCTATGGTAAAGTGAAAGTCACTACTTTAGAGGAACAAGCTATAAGTAACAATACTTATCCTTATGATACTAGTTTGCTTCCCAATTCACATTGGGAATTAGATGAGTACGAGGTAGGTACCACCGAATCTGGCGCATCTGGATCTGGGTTATTTGACGCTTCTTTGCGTTTGGTAGGTGGCTTAACGGGAGGGACTTCTGTATGCGATGATCCCACTGATGATTGGTTTTTTCGTTTGAATAAATCGTGGAATCACTATGCAGCCCCTACAGCTCAATTAAAAGCTTGGTTAGATCCTACTGCTTCAGGAGTAACAACTTTGGGTGGTTTAAATCCTTATGGAAATGATTCAGCCTTACGTTTTAGCAACTTTGCAATTACCGATACAGCTGAAATTGCCTATCTTGAAACACCAGAAGCAGGCTTTGTAGCAGGTCAAAACTCATTGTCTATTGATGAGTATGCAGAAAGATTTTGCTTGCCTGAGAATGCTTATTTGCATGGAGTTTATCTTGTAACAGGAAAAGGTAATGCAGATCAAACGTCTACCGATTCTGTTACTATAAATGTATATGCAGGAACAACAGCGCCTAACCCAGCTTATTTTTTGGATGATAAGAAGGTTCTGCTTAATACACTACAATGGAAGCCGATTGATGATCTATATTATTCATATAAGGTAGTATTGTCTAAAAATGAAAATTATATAAAATTTGATACTCCTATTGCAGTTGGCGATACTTTTTTTATTTCTTATGAGATGCCTTATACTAATTTGCCTGCAGATTCTTTCGCTGTTTATACTGCTAAGCCTAGAATTAGTGGAGGCTTAGAAAGTGCCTACACTTATAATGGTAGCTCTTGGTCAAAGATGTTTGATATTACAGGCAAACGCACCTCTCTATGGATAGACCCTGTAATTCAATATGATGCTGCAGCAATTGCTGTTGATACTTCCTTAATTGATAGAACTAGTAGAACTGTTATCTTTCCTAATCCTGCCAGAGATGTTGTTAATGTGATGACTCGTAGTGATAAGAAAGGAGAGTGTAGAGTAACTTTGTATACACCTTTTGGCCAGAAATTATCTACATATACTGGAAAAGTCCGTTATACAAATATTCCAATCTCAGTTAGAAATCTTCCAAAAGGCTTGTATCTGCTTCGTGTAGGTTATTCTGATGCAGTTGAAACGCATAAATTAATTGTAGAATAGCAAAAAACTGCATATTTTTACTAAAAGTGTGCAGGTTTTTAGATATTTTACTAATTTTGTAAGCTCTTACACAAGAATTAGTATACTACTATTATGCACGAAATTGACTGGTCAAATCTTCCATTTGGCTATATGAAAACAGATTATAACATCCGATGTAACTATCAAGATGGAGGTTGGGGTGACTTAGAAACAAGTGATTCTGAGATGATTAATCTGAATATAGCTTCCACTTGTTTACATTATGGACAAGAAGCTTTCGAGGGACTTAAAGCTTTTCGAGGGAAAGATGGTAAAATACGTGTTTTTAGGTTAGAAGAAAATGCTAAACGATTACAATCTTCTTGTGATGGAATCTTAATGGCTAAATTTCCTATTGATAAGTTTACTGAGGCTGTTCATAAAGCAGTTAAGCTTAATGAACGCTTTATTCCACCTTATGAAAGTGGTTCTTCTTTATATATTCGTCCATTTATTATTGGGACTAGTGCTCAAGTAGGTGTTTGTCCGGCGCAAGAATATACTTTTTTGTTATTTGTTACACCTGTTGGTCCTTATTTTAAAGGAGGTTTTCAAACATCTCCTGTAGCTATTATGCGTCAATATGATAGAGCTGCACCATTAGGTACGGGGACCTTTAAGGTAGGTGGTAATTATGCGGCGAGCTTACTAGCTGGGCAAGAGGCACATCAGTTAGGCTATTCGGCTGTATTATACTTAGATGCAAAGGAGAAACGTTATATTGATGAGTGTGGTCCTGCAAATTTCTTTGGAATAAAAGATAATCGATTTATCACTCCTGAATCTACTTCAATATTGCCATCTATTACGAATAATAGTTTAATGACTCTTGCAAAAGAGATGGGAATGAGAGTAGAAAAGAGACCTGTGTTAGTTGAAGAGCTAGAAGGCTTAGAAGAAGCCGGACAGTGCGGTACTGCAGCTGTTATTAGCCCTATTTCAAGAGTAGATGATATCAAGGAGAATAAATCCTATATTATTTCGAAGGATGGTATGCCTGGTCCAATAAGTACGCTTTTATACAATAAATTAAGAGCAATACAATATGGTGATGAGCCTGATAATTATGGTTGGGTTACTATTATAGAATAAAAAAAGGCTATCGTTTCGATAGCCTTTTTTATTATCTTCTTTTTTGCCTCATCTTAGTAACAATAACTTCTGTTCTTCTATTAAGGGCTCTTCCTTCTTCTGTTTCATTAGTAGCAATTGGCTTATCTGGACCATAGCCTTTAAATGAAAGTCTATCAGCCGGGACTCCAATTTTTATCATATAGTCATAAACAGTTTTTGCCCTAGATCTGGAAAGTTGAAGGTTGTAACTACGTGAGCCTACAATGTCAGTATGTCCAGCCAATTCAATTGACACTTTAGGATTTCTTTTTAGAAATTTTGCTACCCGTTTTAGTTCAGCATATGAATTCTGTTGTAAGCTTGCTTTATCAAAGTCAAAGAAAATATTATTTAAGGTTACTTTCTCTCCTATAGCAATCTCGTTTAGACTTATAATTTTTCTTTTGTTATGAAGGCTATCTCTTTGTTCTAGTTTTCCAGACATAAACATATAGTCTTTCTTGTGAATATTGTAGCCATACTCTTCAGATACGGGTAAGTACGCTTGAAAATCGCCTGTAAGCTCATCAGATATGGATTGGAATACACTTTCGCCTTCTTTTAGTTTAAACACTTCAATATGCGCTTGAATTGCTCTTTTTGTTTTTGAATCATATACTCTCCCATCAAAGAAGTCCATTCGTTCAGGACGTAATGCTTCGGGTAAGCTAATCTCATATATGTCTTTTCCTCTTCCGTTATTTAATATTCCATTGGAAGAAAGGTATGCTTTGTCTCCTTGGGCATTTACGCAGAAGCCTTGTTCATCACGATGTGTGTTAATTGGATAACCAATATTTCTAGGAGTCATAAATGTTCTGTCAGGATTCTTTCGAGCATAATAAATATCATATCCACCTAGCCCAGGATGACCCGTTGATGAGAAGTATAATGTTTTATTGTCAGCATGAATAAATGGAGAAAATTCATCTTCGTCTGTATTTACTGGTGCTCCAAGGTTTTTAGGTTCGGTAAATGTTAGTTTCCCATTTTCCATAATGGTAACTTTACTTACCCAAATGTCTTGATTACCTTTTCCTCCTGGTCGGTTGCTCGAGAAATAAATCTCATCCCCAGCAGGAGAGAAAGAAGGAGTGGACTCCCAGTATTGAGAATTTAGAGGTCTCCCAGGATTAATTGCTAAACTCCATTGAGTTCCTTTTCTAATCGCATAGTATATATCACATCCTCCATGACTAGTTGATCTATCACAAGCAACAAAAAACATATATCTACCGTCTACAGAAAAACTTTGTGCTCCCTCATTTTGTGCTGTGTTTGTTGGAGCTCCTAAAGACTCACTTTTTGACCATTCTCCATTATTCAATAATGTACTTCGGTAAATATCTTCTTGAGCCGATAGAGAGCGAGCCCCTTCTCTTTGTCCAATAAGTGTTGTTATAGAAATATTTTGTCCGTCTGCAGTAATACTTGGCCAATAATCATCGTAATCAGTATTTACATGAACAAGATTGATTGGCATAAAAGGAATAGGGTTTTTCTTTATCTCAAGAGCAATCTCACATTTTTTAATCCATTTGCGGTATTTGCTGGAGAAACGATTAAAACTTTCTTTTGCTTTTCCATAGTGACCTGTGTAGTAATAAGCTTTCCCTAAGCGGTAGCATGTTTTTTCATAGAGTCTAAATTTTGGTCTTGCAGCTCTTTGTAAATAGTGAATCATATTTACTTCATCTCCCAGTTGTTTAAATGTAGAGGATATAAGCCAGTAGCCCTCAACGAATTGTGGGTCTTCCATTACGGCTTCTTTTAATATCTTTATGCGTTCTTTTTCATCTGAAGTCATTCGAGCTTCTGAGTATAACTCACGCGCCTTTTTTTCTGCTCTAGTGAGTCTACCTCCTCTACCTCCATAACTACTAGAGAAAGCAAATACTAAAAGTATAAATAGTAAGAATATTCTTTTCATGTCCTAATTAGTTTTTAAGAGAATTTGCTAGTTGCAACGTATTTAATTTCATTGCCTAATTCTCGTATTTCTTATCTTATATATTGAGTGTAGCTTTTTAAAGTTAAGCAACTTCTCTTTTTTTGTATTAGTTCAAATTGCTTCTATCAATATGTTTTAAGTCTTTTTGTAATTATTTTAATAAAATCAAAAAATAGACCAATATCAATTTTAGCTTTGGTAGCAGATAATTATATCTGCTAAAATGCTGATGTTTAGCTGCAAATATAAAAAATATGAAATTAAATAGGTAGTCTCAGTTCTATTTTTTCTTAACAATAGGATTAAAAGAGAGGCTTTTTTCTTGCAATTCCAAAGTCTTTGAAGCCAAAATTAAGAACAAAGAGCTATTCTTCTAGCCATTCTATCACATATACTGTCCAACAATCGTATTAAAATAAAAAAAGCCTTGCATATACTGCAAGGCTTTCGCTCTTCTTCCTGGACTCGAACCAGGGACCCTCTGATTAACAGTCAGATGCTCTAACCAGCTGAGCTAAAGAAGAATTTATAATCTATTCTAAAAATAGAAGTGCAAATTTAATAGCATATTTTGAAATATGCAATATATTTGCACAAAATTATATAAAAACATGAAGAAAATTTTAGGAATGGGTAATGCCATAGTAGATGTGCTTACCCGAATGAATAACGATGTTCTATTAGAAGAACTAAATATTCCGAAAGGAAGTATGCAATTAGTAGAGAAAGATTTTATTGTAGCAAACACCCCTAAGTTGTCTAGCTTTGAGAAACATATGGCTGCAGGAGGTAGTGCCGCAAATACAATTTCTGGCTTAGCTAAATTAGGAGCAGAGACTAGTTTTGTTGGTAAAGTAGGAGGGGATGAGATAGGTGAGTTCTTTAAAGCGGATATTGAGAAAAATAATATATTTCCACAGTTACAAAGTTCAGAGAATTTGTCTGGTCAATGTTTAGTGCTTATTTCACCTGATGGAGAGCGTACGATGTGTACTTTTTTAGGAGCAGCAGCAGAATTAAAACCTGAAGATTTAAGTATAGACATGTTTAAAGGTTATGACTTCTTTCATGTTGAAGGTTATTTAGTTTTTAATACGGAACTCATAAAAAGAGCAGTACAACTAGCCAAAGAGGCAGGATTAAAAGTGTCTATTGATTTAGCCAGTTTTAATGTAGTGGAAGCTATGTTAGACTTTTTGAAACAGCTGATAGTTGATTATGTAGATATTGTATTTGCGAATGAAGAAGAAGCAAAATCATTAACAGGAATTGAAGCAGAAGCAGCGGTTCATGAGATTGCTAAAATATGTGAGATTGCTGTAGTGAAGATTGGTAAAGATGGCTCTTTTATAAAAGAAAATGGAAAAACGGATATTGTGAAAGGAATTGAAGCTAACTGTATTGATACGACTGGAGCTGGAGATTTATATGCTTCTGGATTTTTATATGGAATGGCGCAAGAATTACCATTAAACACATGTGGAAAAATTGGTTCAATTGTAGCCGGTAATGTCGTTGAAGTTGTAGGAGCAAAAATGGAAGAAGCACGTTGGGACGCTATTAAATCTGAAATTGCTAAACTACAATAGTGAATAGAAAATTAAAACTTGAAGAGCTAAATCGTATTTCTGCTGAAGAATTTAAGCAATCAGAGAAAACACCCCTAATTGTAGTACTTGATAATATTCGTAGTCTGCATAATGTAGGGGCTGTTTTTCGTACTTCAGATGCTTATTTAGTAGAAGCTGTTTATTTATGTGGAATTACTTCTACTCCCCCGAATGCAGAGATGCATAAAGCAGCATTGGGTGCTGAGTTTTCTGTTGATTGGAAATATTTTGAGCATACCATGGATGCCATCCAACAGTTAAAAGAAGACGGGTATATTGTTTATTCAATAGAGCAGGCAGAAGGCAGCACTATGCTTCCAGATTTGGAAGTAGATAAATCAAAAAAACATGCAGTTGTACTTGGGCATGAAGTAAAAGGCGTACAACAAGAAGTAATAGATGCTTCTGATATATGTGTAGAATTACCACAATATGGCACCAAGCATTCCCTTAACATATCTGTAACTGCAGGGATTGTGATTTGGGAATTGGCTATGAAATTGAGGTGATATGATATGTAATTCTAGATAGAATAAAAAATCCCGTTTTTAAATTTAAAAACGGGATTTTTTATTTGTTAGATATTATTTCTTTATCAATTTATAACTTGATTTTGTCTTTTCTGATTCTATTTCTAATAAATATATACCAGAAGAGATAGAGCCTAGACTTATAATTGTAGATTCCATTTTAGTTGTTTCTTGATAGATTTTTTTTCCTTTTAAATCATAGATGCTAATGGTATGATTATCTTCTCCATCATTAAAACGGATATTAAAACTTTTTATAAATGGATTAGGGAATGCAATTATGTCTGAAGTTTTTTCTCCTTTAATAGCTGTAGGTGTATTTGCAACTCTTAAATTGATGTTTATTATACTGTCACAACCCATTGGAGCAGGTATTGTGTAGCTTATAATGCCTGATGTGGTATATGTATCCCCATCAGGAGCAAAATAAGAATCAACAGCATCAACCTCAATTGTTCTCATGTTTAATGTATTTATACAAGGGTTTATTGTATGAACTGTTTGATTGGTTATTACTGGTTCATTATAATCAAAATAGATGGCAGCCTTGTTTTTAATCTCTGTTCCTTTTGCTAAGTCATTAACTTGACTTACTTTAAAACTAACAAATCCATTACTGCCTTTAAGGTCTGTTGTTGAATCTGGTAGTAGAATATTATTAAATGTCCATTCTAATATCCTTGGTCCATACATTTTAAATACTGCAGAATGACTAGAGGCTCCATCCTCTATTGAGAAGATATTTAGATTTTTATCTAAAGTATCTCTAATTACAACTGTGAAAGCAGTATCTGTTCCAGTATTTTGGAATCTAATCAGATATTCCAGATCTTGGTTTGGAAGGATGTCATGTGTGTCATTAATTCCTAATGGAAATCCTTGTTTGTCATTTGGGTCAAAACTTCCTCTAACCATACCACAATATATATCTGTTACTGGATCTATATCGTCTTGAGGAAGTGTAGTTATTAATCCAGGAGTCCAGTTGGAGGCATCACCACATCTTTCAATTGATGCATTAGGGCGAGATTTACCTGGATGTAATGGATGTTGGTCTGCTTCTAAACGCCAAGTCTGACCTGTGCCATCAAAAGTATATGTTTTTATCTCTTGCCCCTGTAAGCGGATAGAATCACGTAAATAAATATTGCCATCAACAAACACACGAACTGGTGAGAAACAATCCATATCTCCTCCACTTACTTCACCTGTATTTAGAATAGTGAACTTAATCGAATCACCGGTACATTTACCAATCACTTTTAAACTTGATTTATCCCAAGGTAAAGTGCATGGTGTTACTTCTCCAGTTTCTTCTGCTGGCGAATTACTAAAAGAGCAACTATCAATAGGGTAAAGAGTTGCTTGCATGCAAAGAGTTTGTCCAAGAACTGCATCACAACTTACGGTTGTATTTATTTTTATAGATTCTAATTCGCCAGGAGATAAATCATTAATTGCTACTCTGTATACATTATTATCTATCTCTGTATAGCTATGACTCATCGAATTTACAGCTAATAATGTATCTAACTTAATATCAACATAAGGATTCGTTAAAACAGAAGCTGCTTTAGCATCATTTGATGCAGTAATATAAATATATTGATCTGAAAAACACCTGCGTAATGATATTGAGTAAATACTTGTACGTGGTTGTGTGCAGACTTTTGTGTATTTGAAACCAAAACTTGGACCATAAATCAAAGAGTCAGAGTTTTTTATTTCAAAGGTCAGATTGTTAGGACAAGTCAATTCCCAATCTTGATTAGTCGTATCTACAGTTGCTGTGTATATTCCTAACGCCAAAGAATCGATAAACCATGAACCAATCTCATTCGATTGAGTTACGATATTTCCAGGTTGAATAATTACCTTGGTTTCCGCCATCGGAGCTTCAGATTCATTTTGACAGTTGCTATTTAAATCATGATAAATAAATCCTCTTACTCCTGTTGATCTTTCCGGGTTGAAATCTTGGTATGTGAAAGTATAAACTTCAAGGCAACCAGCGCCTAAATCAGTTGTAGCAGTGAATATCTCTGTAGTGTATGTCGGCTTAAATGTCAATGCTGCTGAGATTATATTCTTATTAGCATCCGATATGATAAACATTGATGCCTCTAAAGCAGTAAAACCTTGATCTTGTAAATCAGCTCGCACTCTAGTCTGAACATTTGCCGTAGGTGTTGCTGAAATATCAAAAGTTTTATTGTGAGTCGTATTGTATGCTGCAACTACTTCTTCGACTTCGACTTCTGTTATCTTATTCGTATTATTGCCTTCACAGCCACTAGATCCAGCGCTACTTGTCGAAAATAAGTTTCCATCCATACTTTCATAAAATAATGATGCTTTATTCTTGATGATTCGATGACAACTACTAGCCCAAATGTCTGTTCGTGCCATGTCTTTTACTTTTACTTGGAAAGTTATTGTTATAGAATCTAAAGCATTACCCGGCTCACTAGTTGCCGCAATAGTTGGTAAATAGAATTTTAATCTTTCATTTACATCTTTGGTTGCCGCACCATCGTCATAAGAGTACTCTGTGGGGGTTGGGGGAAGAATTACACTACCTGCTGAATTGTAAAAGGTCGCAGAAGGATCAATATAATCCACAGGTAAATCAAGTGTATCTACAATATAGGCTCCAGGCTGAGATGCAAATTCACCAATATTCTTTACGGTTAAAGTATATTCAATGGTATCACCTATAGATGTAGTTGTTATGTTAGAAGTTTTATCAATTTCTAGGTGGGTGTCTAAGGTTTCAAAGGCCATATACGCCATAAATGCAGTAGAACCACCAAACTGTTCGTCAGGTAAGGTTATTGTAGCACTCGTAGCTAATGCTCCTATTGCTCCTGCTGGTAGTTTCATATGATGTGCATCATAACCAGCCGTATATTTTGTAGCAGGAATTCTAATTAATTGATTCCCATTTGTCCCAGAATTTTTATTGTAAGTTGTTAATTGAGACGAAACAATCCCATCTCTAGCAGCATCATTTAGTAAAGTACCATCATTATCGAATAATGTGTAGGCTGGTTGGTCACCATCTGTAAATGGTTGCATAATTACAGTAGGTCCAGCAGTAGCTCCAATGTTGGATTTAAACGTAATATTTGAAGCCATTGCCTTTGCATACCCAGGGTCCGGGTCTAAATTAATCGCTAAATCTTCTGCGTCTAAACCTGCAAATCCTAAATAGGAGTTGCTATTTCCTGCTGCTGGGACTTCCCCTGCATTGAAGTTATAAGTCACATTGCTACCTTCAGATACGTTGCCATCCCAAATATTAATTACTCTTGAAGGGCAGTTAGGAGGTTCAAAAATTACAATTAAACTCCAGCCTGATCCGGCAGATGTTGTATTTGTTTCAGAACGCACATTAGCGCACCAATATAGTCCGCCTGATTTACCTGCAACTAATGCTGTCACATCAGCAACATTGGTATAGGTGCTGCCTCCAGAATTAGCAATCATAGTTCCTGTAACATCCGTGTATGTAACATCGCCAGGAGCTTTAAATTTAATTGTGTTTCTAGCAGGAGTAGGGGCGCTGCCTGTAGCTCCGCCTGCATGAGATTTCATTGTTGGGGTACCTGGATAAGCATTATATGTACAAGCTGTTCCTAGAGCCCCTGTCCAATATAGATAAGCTCCTGCAACAGTTGTACAAGACATTTCGGCTCCAAAATCTAAATACGCAGCAGATGATTGAAAGGTTGACATGTCATCATCACAATCAGCATATGCCAATGCAACTTTGGCATTTCCTCCAGAAATACAAGCTGCGGGAGCTATAGCTAATAAACCAGCATCATTTATTTCAATACCTCTTCCTCCACCTATACGATTATTCATAGACAAAGCATCACCGCAAGCTAGTTGCTCTTCTGTTGTTGCACCACGAATTACATCGAAATTATAGTCGCTAGAGGTTCCATAGTTCAAGAATACTGGTTGTAATACCATAGAAGAAATCATCGTTATATCGTATTGTCCTTTCCAACTGTATTGGGTACGCAAAGACATTTGTCCATACGTAAACAAGACTGAACATGTGAACACTAAAAATAAGATGATACTTTTTCTGTGAATATTGTAATTCATAATTTTATTATGTTGGTTATTTAAGGTCAAATTTAAAGATAAATACTTATAAACCTATTGGTTATGTGTTAAAAATATTATTAAGAATAAAATCTCTCTGTTTTTAGGGAAATTTTATTTTTTAGATTTTTTTAAATTAATGTGTTGTTGTACTTGGGCATGAAGTAAAAGGCGTACAACAAGAAGTAATAGATGCTTCTGATATATGTGTAGAATTGCCACAATATGGCACCAAGCATTCCCTTAACATATCTGTAACTGCAGGGATTGTGATTTGGGAATTGGCTATGAAATTAAAAAAGTAATTATTTTTGTTTATTATTTGACTAAGAATTTAATTATTTGACTTTCTGTATTTAAGAGATACGTGCCATGATTAGGAAAGTTTATAATTAGAATTGACCCTTCTGCTTTTCTGTGATAGAATATTTTTCCATATATATCATAGATTGTTATCTTTTCATTTTCAGAATATCCACTTATTGTTGCTAGTCCTTTTTTTATCGATATTCTTATTCTTTCGTTGTTGGTATTAAATGTATTTATTGATGCTTTATCAATGATTTTATCAAAGTCTTTCCATTGTTCTGCTTTTTGATACAGTTCTTTTGATCCATTAGGAACATACAATGTGCATGTTGATTTATTTATTCCATGAAAAACATCAATAGCGTATGATAAATCAATAGGAGTTGAGTTATTTATTCTAATACTGCTTAAGTTAGTACATCCTTTAAAAGCATACCAGTCAATTTCTATGACAGAAGATGGAATGCTAATAGATTTTAATCTACTGCACCCTTCGAAAGCTGATTTGCCTATATATCTTGTCGAAGAAGGTAGTATTATTGTTGAAATATTAGTGTTGTTATTAAAGGCAGATTCAGGAATCTCTTCAGACGGATAGGTATCTTCGTAAATTGATACCTTACTTAGGTCAATAAATTTTAAAGTAGCCATCTCATTTTTCATTGTTTGAAAATCTACTTCACTAATGCTGCCTGTTACAGTTAAACTATCTATAGAATCTAAGTGTATGCTTTTATTCTTAATAGCGTAAGTTAATCCATCAATGGTGGACTCTACCGTTATCGCATATGATAAGAGAGATAGCATACAGTTTAATATCAGAAGTAGATGTTTTTTCATACAATTGTTCGTTTTTACACTACAAAAGTACAATTATATGTTTTATAACACTGTTATAAAACATATAATTAACACAAAACGATGAGTAATTAACATCTTTTGATACATTCTTTAATAAGAAAAAGAGAGCTGGGAAATCTTATATAGGGACTTGGTAATGTTAGTTATATTTACTTTCTTTGAAAGATAACTATACAATTAAACAACCACAACAAACAAGAGTACCCACCCATGCATACGGGTTATTCTTAGATATCTTGCTTTTAATTTCTCATTCTTTCAAAGGCTTTTGTAAACCATTTCAGTCGTTTGATAATATGTAGGATAAAATAAATAGATAAGATTATTGCCAGTTTGTCGTGTGTCTCTATGAATGCTTTTCGAATAATTTCACTTCCTTTTAATAAATAAATTATCCACGGAATAAATCCAGTAATGGCAGTCAAAAGGAAAATGAATGTCAAGGTCATTACTTGAACGTTCTTCTTTAGAAGTTTTTTCGTAACTATTGTTTTGTACCACTTCCAATGCAATGAGATATGATAAATCATCAAAACAGAAAGTAAGATGATTGAGATTTTATGAACGCTTACCCATTTAGAATAATTAAAACTGAGAACGGAACTATTTAAGTTTTTGCCAATGTGAAATTGTATTTGAATTAATAGTCCTGAGAATATTGTAAGCAAACCTGACGCTATTAATCCAAGGTTTATTGTGAGTTTCTTAGAATTCCTTTGTCTCATAGTTTTTTGAGCAAAGTTCTTTAATAGTCTGCCTTTTAGACGATAACAATTGTTAAGAAATTGTCATTGTTTTCTATTTCTAATCCGACTAAGTGAAATAGGTGTAATACCTAAAAAAGAAGCAATATAATGTTGAGGGATTCGTTTAATTATTTCAGGATAATTTTTAATTAAATCTTCATATCGTTCTTGAGGTGTATCTTTTATGCGAGAAAGAAATAGCTGTCCATAATTTCTGAATCGTTCGAATATAAGGTCTTGGAATCCTATGTTAAACTCAGGATATTTGTTAAGAAGTTTGTCGAAGTCAACTTTATTTATTGAGAGAATAGTTGATGGTTCAATGCTTTCAATGGTGAAAAGACTTGGTTTTTGATTCATAAAACTGTCAATAGAAGCAACTGCTTGTCCTTCAAAGAAGAACTGAAAGGTGATATCTTTCCCATCCTTATTGAACCACTCTCTTAAACATCCTTTTTTTATAAAGAAGATATTCTTGGAGACTTCTCCTTCTTTTAATAAGACAGTTCTAGAAGCAATATCTTTTTGAATAAAAAGTCCTTGAAATCGCTTATCATCTTTTATCGTATGTGTCAGTTTATCGAACATGAGATTCAAAGATACAAATTATTTAAGATGAGTAGTGTTCTTGTATTTTAAATCATATTTTCTTTTCTTTGAAAGATAACTATGCAACTAAACAACCACAACAAACAAGAGTACCCACCCATGCATACCGCAGAACACATCCTCAACCAAACCATGGTTAGAATGTTTGCTTGTTCGCGTGCAGTGAATGCTCATATTGAGAGAAAGAAAAGCAAGTGTGATTATCAATTAAACGAAGCTCCATCAGTAGAGCAAATGGTAGCCGTAGAAGATAAAGTAAATGAGATTATAGCAGCGGGTTTACCTGTTACTGAAGATTTTGTTACGCAAGATTCGATTCCAGAGGGAGTAGAAATGCATAAACTGCCAGGGGATGTAAGCGAAACTATTCGTTTGATAAGGGTAGGCGATTATGATATATGTGCTTGTATTGGAACACATGTCGAAAACACCTCCGAGATTGGTCAGTTCAAAATAACGACCTTTACTTATGAAGAAGGAAGATTGCGTATAAGATTTAAGTTAATCGACAACTAACGTTTCTCTCTTCTCTGTTTATTTTTATTATGATGCCCTTTATTGCGGTTGTTAAACGGCTTTTTCTTTTTATAAGGAGCATCAGTTCTCCATTCAGGTTGTTTACCTAATTCTTCTGGAAGCTGTAGGCGAGGCACTTCCATTTCAATTAGTTGCTCAATGCGATCCATTTTTTGCATGTCCTTTGGATTCACCAAAGTAGTTGCTTCTCCTTTTGTATTGGCTCTAGCCGTTCTTCCTATACGGTGAACATAATCTTCAGCATCGTGCGGAATATCGTAATTAATAACCATATTGATTTCCTTGATGTCGATACCACGGCTCATTACATCGGTAGCTACTAAAATACGGGTGCGTTTAGAGCGGAAGCCAATTAGTACCTCTTCGCGTTGTTTTTGTTCTAAGTCGGAAGAAATTCCTTTTGCTTGATGACCAGCCTTACGTAAATGTTTTACAATCTCATTCACCATTACTTTAGCTGAAGTAAAAATGATAATGCTGGTATACTCTTTCTTTTGATCTAAGATGTATTTGAGTGTTTCTATTTTCTGCCCATCGTAAGTGAGATACACATTTTGACTCACCCCTTCGGCAGGTTTCGATAAAGAAAGAGAAATCTCTTCAGGGTTTTTCAGGATTTTTTTAGCTAGTCCTCTAATTTTAGGAGGCATTGTTGCACTAAACATCAATGTTTGTCTTTCCTTAGGAAGATGTGTAATAATTTTCTCAATGTCTTCCATGAATCCCATGTCTAACATTTTATCCGCTTCGTCTAGGATTAAATGTTTTACATGTTTAAAATCGACATAGCCAAGCGCCAAGTGCGAAATTAATCTGCCTGGAGTAGCTACAATAATATCGCGTCCATTTTTCAAGGCGCGTTCTTGTTCAGCATATACAATACCATCGCCACCGCCATAAACGGCAATAGAGCCAACGGAAATATAATACGATAGCCCTTGAATTTCTTGGTCAATTTGTATCGCTAGTTCACGTGTAGGAACTATGATAAGCGTGTTGGTATAGGAATCTTGCTTTTCTGCTAGTTTGTGTAAAATAGGCAGTACAAAAGCAGCTGTTTTACCAGTTCCTGTTTGTGCGCAAGCGATTAAATCTTTATTTGAAAGGATATTGGGGATAGCAAAATCTTGGATAGGGGTAGCATCAACAAAACCCATTTGGTCTATGGCTTCGAGAATATTCTCATCGAGGCCGAATTCGGTAAATTTCATCTTTTATGTAAATTATTGAGTGTCAAAGGTACGATAAAAATAATAGAAACGTATTTTGTTAAAATTAGCACAGATTATTTCATTTAATATAAGATTGATATATTTGCATTTCCATGAAGGAGAGTGTAACCTTTTCGATATTTTTCGTCTAATTATTATGAAACCAATAATACCAAACATTATGAAAAAACTATTTTCTTTATTGCTGACATTAAGTATCGTTTTACAGTTGCATTCTCAAACAACCAAAAATGTGTTGAATACCGCCGGATATCTTGAAGGGTCAATCACAACCTTAGAGAAAACAACTGTTACCAAACTTGTGATAACAGGGACTCTAGATGCTAGAGATTTTAAGTTTATGAGAGATGATATGCTTGTCTTAGATAGTGTAGATATAAGTTTAGCTACTATCTCTGCTTATTTTGGAGGCTTAGGAACAGACCCTTATGTTACGTCATACAGTGCCAATGTTATTCCTAATAAAGCATTTATGAATAAAACATCTTTAACGCATATTGAACTTCCTGCAAATACAGTTTCGGTTGAGAGTTTTGCTTTTTATCAAACGAGTCTTGAGGATATTAGCTTACCGGAAAATATCACTAATATAGAGAATTTTGCTTTTGCACAAAACAACTTAACAGAGATACTTTTACCTGTAAATATAACTATTATTAAAGAGAATGCTTTTTCAGGCAATTCAATAGAACAAGTATATATTCCAACATCTGTTACTAGTTTAGATGATATAGCATTTAGAGGAGTGACATTATTTGATGTAGCCGAGGATAATCCTTTATATGCGAGTGAGGATGGCGTTTTATTCAATAAAGATAAAACACAATTAATTAGATGCCCTACTTCTAAAGATGGTGTTTATGTTGTGCCAACGACTGTAGATACAATTAATGGAGGTGGATTTGAAAATTGTGAAAGTTTAACTGATATTATTCTGCCCTCAACACTAAGTTCAATTGGTATGGCTGCTTTTTATAATTGTGATGCCTTAAAAATAATTGAACTTCCTTTAGCATTAACAGAAGTCAAAGATGCTTTGTTTGAAACGTGTGATTCTTTGCATACTGTTTATATACCGGAGTCTGTAAGTAGTTATGGATCAAGTCCTTTTGATTGCTACGGTATTAGAGATGTTTTTTTGTTTTCGTCGACTCCTGTGTCAATATCGACTTCGGTATTTACAACGGAAGTATATAATAACGCTACTCTGCATGTGCCGATAGGGTCAAAAACTTTATATCAGGCAAATGCAGTATGGTCTAAATTTTTATCAATAGTTGAGTTTGATACCAATACGATAAGCTTACCATCTGAAAGTGTAAAAACTGTATCGACAACAGCAGGAAATCTTTCTAAGATACTTTCAGAAGTAGAAAGTATGATCACAAAAGATCTTACGATAAATGGCGATATAGATGTTCGTGATTTCCTCTTTATGAGAGATAGTATGCCTACTTTAGAATCACTAGATTTAGAAAATGTTAGTATTGCTGATTTTACCGGAGAAATAGATACAAGCCTTTTCAGAAGTACTTCTACTGTTAGTTATTTTCCAGCAAATACACTGCCTCAAACAGCTTTTGAAAATAAAGAGTCATTAAAATATATCAAGCTACCATCTACTTTAACAGCGATTGAAGACGAAGCTTTTATGGGTTGTGTTAGTTTAGACAGTATCGAGTTGTTTAATACGACACCGATTGATATTTCTTCGAAGGAGGATGTCTTTCTTAACGTAGATAAAGAAAACTGTAAATTGCTTGTTCCTGAAGGAAGTGAGCTAACATATAGAGTAGCGAGTATTTGGGAAGATTTTTATATGATTAACGATAATCAAGCAGTTAGCTTAAGCTTGCCTCTAAGTAAAGAAGCATTAAGCGTGTATCCGAATCCAGTTCAAGATAAGTTTGTTGTAAAAGGTTTAAAAGAGCAAGCGTATATCAAAATGCTTGATATGCAAGGCAAGATTGTTTTGCAGCAACAAATGGATGTACAGGAAGAAATAAGCGCAGATAATCTTTCCTCGGGTATTTATCTTTTATTAGTCAATACCTATAAGAAAACAGAAATATTGAAACTTGTAAAAAAATAAAGCTTTACTGAACTTTAAAACAGCCTTCGAATATCATATTTGAAGGCTTTTTTATTTCCTAATTTTCAGTAACTTTGCATCCCTAATAAAAACCATAATCACGAACCATTTACCGCTACAAAAATGGAATATAATTTCAACGAGATTGAACAAAAATGGCAGCAGTTTTGGAAAGAAAACAAAACCTACCAAGTACAAATTGATACTAACAAACCTAAGTTTTATGTCTTAGATATGTTTCCTTATCCCTCAGGAGCAGGACTACATGTAGGGCATCCGCTAGGATATATTGCTTCAGATATTTATAGCCGTTACAAACGATTAAAGGGATTTAATGTATTGCACCCAATGGGTTACGATGCTTATGGGCTTCCTGCTGAGCAGTATGCGATTCAAACAGGACAGCATCCTGCTATTACTACAAAGAACAACATCGCTCGTTACCGCGAGCAATTAGATAAGATTGGTTTCTCATACGATTGGGAACGTGAAGTGCGTACCTGTGAGCCTGATTATTACAAGTGGACGCAGTGGGCATTTATCAAAATGTTTAATCATTACTACGATACCAAACTGCAAAAAGCACAGCCAATAGAAAACTTAGTTAAAGCATTTGAGGCTGATGGAACTATTGCAATAACAGCAGCTTTTACCGAGGAAATTAGTTTTACAGCTGCCGATTGGAATGCAAAATCGGAGGTGGAGAAACAAGAAACACTGATGAATTACCGTGTTGCCTATAAAGCAGACACAATGGTAAATTGGTGTACAGAATTAGGGACTGTATTGGCCAACGATGAAGTAAGCGATGGCGTTTCTGTGCGTGGTGGATATCCAGTAGAACAAAAGGTGATGAGCCAGTGGTGCTTGCGTGTTTCGGCTTATTCTCAACGTTTGTTAGATGGTTTGAATAAGATTGATTGGACAGAGTCTTTGAAAGAATCGCAACGTAACTGGATTGGTAAAAGTCAAGGAGCAGAGATGCGTTTTAAAGTAAAAGATAGCGATATCGACATGACGGTATTTACTACCAGAGCAGATACTATCTATGGAGTTACCTTTATGGTATTGGCGCCAGAAAGCGAATATACACAAGCTTTAATTACTGGTGAGCAAAAAGAAGAAGTTGAAGCATATCTACAAAAAGTAAAAAATAGAACAGAACGTGAACGTATGGCAGATAGAAAAGTGTCGGGCGTTTTCACAGGTTCGTATGCTATTAATCCAATTAGTGGCACAACCATTCCGGTGTATATTTCTGACTATGTATTAGCAGGGTATGGTACAGGCGCTATTATGGCGGTACCAGCACACGATTCGCGCGATTATGCTTTTGCGAAGCATTTCGACTTGCCCATTATTTGCTTAATTGAAGGTGCAGACGTAAGCGAAGAAAGTCTAGATGCCAAAGAAGGTATTATGATGAACTCTGGTTTCTTAGATGGCTTAACTGTAAAAGAAGCCATTCAAAAAGCGAAGGCATATGTAGAAGAGAAAAGATTAGGAAGAATAAAAACCAACTATCGTTTACGCGATGCTATTTTTAGTCGTCAGCGTTATTGGGGCGAGCCATTTCCTGTTTATTACAAGGATGGAATGCCACAAATGCTCGAAGAAAAAGACTTACCCTTGGAATTGCCGGAGGTAGATAAGTACTTGCCAACCGAAGCAGGCGACCCTCCATTAGGACGTGCAAAAGACTGGGAAACCAAAGATGGCTACCCCTTAGAATTAAATACCATGCCTGGTTTTGCAGGTTCATCAGCCTATTTCTTGCGCTATATGGACCCTAAAAATGAGGATGCTTTAGTCTCGAAAGAAGCCAACGAATATTGGAAATCTGTTGATTTATATTTGGGTGGAATTGAACATGCTACAGGTCATTTAATTTATAGCCGCGTATGGAATAAATTTCTTTTCGATATTGATGAAATTTGTGAAGACGAACCATTCAAGAAGTTGATTAATCAAGGAATGATTCAGGGTAGAAGTAATTTTGTGTATCGTATTAAGGATAGTAATAAGTTTGTTTCCTTGAATTTGAAAGGCCAATACGATGTTACAGAAATTCACGTGGATGTAAATATCGTTCAAAATGACATATTAGATACAGATAAATTTAAAGCGTGGATGCCTGATTATGCCAATGCAGAATTTATATTAGAAGATGGGAAATACATTTGCGGATGGGCAGTAGAGAAAATGTCTAAGTCTATGTATAATGTAGTGAACCCAGATGTGATTGTAGAAGATTATGGAGCTGATACACTTCGTTTATATGAAATGTTTTTAGGTCCGTTAGAGCAATCGAAACCTTGGGATACCAATGGAATTGACGGCGTACACCGTTTCTTGAAAAAGCTTTGGAGCTTGTTTTATAAAGGAGAAGAACTTATTGTTTCGGATGAGGCTCCATCTGCAGATGAATTAAAAACACTACATAAAACCATTAAGAAAATAGAGTGGGATATTGAAAACTTTTCTTTCAACACTTCTGTTGCTGCCTTTATGATTTGTGTTAATGAATTGTCGTCATTAAAGTGTAATAAGAAAGCGATCCTGTCAGAATTAGTTATTCTATTAGCATCTTACGCACCACATATTGCTGAAGAATTATGGTCGGTATTGGGTAATACAACATCCGTTTGTGATGCAAAATTCCCCGTATTAAACGAGGATTATTTAAAAGAGAGTGCAAAGAAATATCCTATTTCCTTTAATGGGAAAGTGCGTTTTATGTTAGAATTGCCTGCCGATATGAGCAAAGATGATGTAGAGAAAGCTGTGTTAGCAAACGAGCAAACAGATAAATATTTAGAAGGAAAAACACCTAATAAGGTAATTGTTGTTCCAGGAAAAATTGTAAATATTGTTGTATAAGAAATGGCTGTAAAAGTAAGTGTAATCATTCCAGTTTATAAGGCGAAGAAATATATCAGTAGGTGTATATATTCTTTGCTAGACCAATCATTAGCATTAATAGAGCTGATAGTTGTTGATGATAAAGGTGGGGATGGCAGCATGGATGTAGTACGCGACTTACAACAAAACAACCCGAAAGGCTCTTGTATAAAGATAGTAGAGATGCCTCAAAATTCGGGTGCTTCTCAAGCTAGAAATGTCGGGATGAAAGCAGCAAGTGGCGAGTATATTGGTTTTGTAGATGCAGATGACTGGTGCGAAGCAGAAATGTATGAGCAACTGTACGCACAAGCTATAGAGTTTAATGCTGATTTTTCCTATGCACAAGGAACGAAAGATTTTTCAGATGGAAGTCATGAATTACTGCAACAAATACCGATGGAATCGGGTATAATATCAAAAGAGAAACGTTCTTTGATGCTAAGAAAGTTTGTTGCCTATTTTACTTTTGGTATATATAAAAGAGATTTTCTGTTACAGCAAAAAATTATTTTTCCTGACGGTAGGTATTCTGAAGATAGTTATTTTATTTGGTTAGTAGTTCTAACAGCCCAGCGATTTGCAGCGCTTAATAAGCCTTTTTATCATTATGTGCAGCTTGCAAGTTCAGTTTCGAATCAGATCGATAAGGAAAAACACCATCGTAAAATTGAGCTCTACCAAGAGCTTTATAAAGATATTGAGAAAAGAAATTTATTAGCAGATAATGCAGATGAATTATTGTTTTTGTTTGCGAAAAAAGCATATTTAATTCCCTTATTAATTTATATTTCTCAGACGAAAAAAATTGATAAAGCTGAATTAATGCATATCAATAATAGTTTTATTTCCTTGTTTCCACATTGGAGATTTAGTCCTTACCTAATTGTTAATGTCCCTTTGTTTTTATTGATGAGGTCTTTTCTTTTTTTTCCTGTATTTACAGCAAGAATAGTGGCTTGGACTAAACCTTATAAGAAACTTAGTTTATAAATTGTTAGAGACAGAAATGTAAGAAAAGCAATTGTTTTATCTTAATTAAATTACATGTTTATTTTTATCCTATGAAAAATTTCGAAAATGTTGCTTGTGAGATTTGTGGATCATATGACTTTGATTTAGTTTATAACGGAAAAGTTAAAGATAAAGAAAAGGTTCATGTTTGTTTATGTAAGAAATGTGGATTTTGTTATTTAAATCCTCGATGGACAGAAGATAGTTATTTGTATTATTACACCTATGAATATAATAAGAATTATAGAAATACAGTATCTCTTTTAAGCCCGGAGCAGGATTCAGCAAGTTATCATCCTATCTATTTAAGATTACAAAACTTAGATAATTTTAATCCTCAAAATATATTAGATATTGGCACTGGAGATGGAGAGAAATTATCCTATTTAACAAATAAATATACTAATGCAAAAGCCTATGCGCTTGAGCCATCAGAAGAGTATACGACTCAAATCAAAGAAAGAGGGATACATTTTATTGGTACAGATGTAAACTCTAATTGGGAAGAGCCCTATAAGAATACATTTGATGTGGTAATTCTTCGACATACAATTGAACATTTTTTGAATCCTAAATTAGTGCTAGATAAGATAAATCAAGTGCTGTCTAAAGATGGCTTGCTTTATATTGCTACACCTGATGCGATGTTAGTCGATCCTCCACTGATAAATAATTTTTTTAGGGTTGTTCATCCTTATTATTTTAATCAAGTTTCTTTACGCAACTTAATGTTGTTAAATGGATTTACTATTCTCTCGTTAGGGAATGATACTTATCATCCATATGAGATGTTTGTTTTAGCGAGAAAAGGACAGAAGATAGCTGAAATAAAGTTTGATAGTAATAACTATATACAACAAAAAGAACTGTTCTTGAAGTATATTAAAAAAGAAACATCCATCATATATAGAATATTTCTGTTGAAGAATTATATTGTAAAGATTAAAAAGAAATTTTTCCCAAAGCCATTTAAAAAGTAATATAATACTGTTAATCTAAAAGAATTAGTTGTTTATTAAAAGACTGCGTATTTTTCTTCCTGTTAATTTTATAAAGGTAAATGTAGTTATTGGCTTGAAGTAATAAAATATTGGAAGAAATGCTTTCTCTAATTTATTGTTTACATAACACCAGAAAAACCAACGATACATAATTATGGCTTTAAATATATTGGTGTTTATATTTAGCATTTCTAATTGCATAAGCTCTTTTATCCAATCTTTTTTTTCTGATATTGCGTCTGATTTTAATAAACTGCCGACTTGATGTTGAATTAAAAGTTCTTTGCTACTTACTTCTTTATTTAAGTAGTGTTTGAAGTTCCTTTCGATTATTTTTAGCGTATTCTTTTTAATTAAATCAGTTTTTGTTTGAGTAATATTCAAATTATGCCACCGATATAATACGAGGTAATCTGCTAAATTTGCAATTTTATGGTGCATTGCTAAACGAGACCATAAATCAAAATCTTCCGAAACACTATATGACGAGTCATATTCAATACCTTTCATTGTTGCAGCCCTAAACATAACTGTGGATTGCACAAATGACGATTGAAATAATAAATTAGCTTTGATTTCATCGTGTTTAGTTGGCATTTGAATATGTCCAGTGATATTTCTGTGAGAATCAATTTGTTTTGCCCATGTTCCACATAAGCTATAATCAGGATTGTTTTGCAAGTACGAGAGCTGTTTTTTAAGACGTTCTTTTAAAGAAACGTCATCGCAGTCAAGCAAGGCCCAATAATCTCCTTTTGCCTCTTTAAATAGCTTGTTGCGTGTATATACAATCCCTTTATTCTCTTTGTTCTCTATGAATACGATTCGTAAGTCCGAATATGATTGAATTATTTTTTTGCTCTGATCTGTTGAGGCATCATCACAAATAATAAGTTCAAGTTTTGAATAGCTCTGATTGAGTATGCTTGAGATAGCCTCTGCAAGAAACTCTTCCCCATTATATACGGGCATTAATACTGAGATTAGAGCTTCTTGTTTCATTTTATTTAAACTTTAGGTTGTCAAAGTCTACACGATTAAAAACCTCTAACTTACCTCCTCTAGTGGCATTATAAATCTTTACTCCATTTTTTTCAGCATATTCTTTTGCTTTTGAGAAGGCTGCTAAGGTAATAGCTGTTTTTGGAAGCGCATACTTAACGTTTTTATTGAATAATCTTTTGTCAAAGTAGCAGTCAGTATTAATTTCTGTGTTGTTTTTTGCGTAATTAAAATCTACTCCTAATAAATAGATTTCTGTAAATCCCATATATGCGGCAAACTGAATCATGCTGTAAGTAACACTCCATCCACAATATATTTTTTTAGAGATATCATTACTAAAGTCGATAGAAGAATCGATTAAATTGAAGTATGTAGAGTTAGAGAATTGATATCTCTTTGAATAAAAAGAACGAATGAATTTTGTACAGCCCTTTTGGTTCTCAATAGAAGTGTAGTTGTCTTTAATTACAATAGGGTCTTGAGAAAAATAATAGGGAGGAATATAGGATAAATCGGAGAATATTCTAATAATAGAATTGGCAACCATCACTTGTTCATTTTTGATCTTATTTAGATCTTCTATCGTTAAACTTGGTCCATTTCCAATGATAAAACACTTTTCTCCTTTGTGCTTGTTTTTAATAGCAAGTAGCTTCCTTTTGTTGGATGAAGAAAGTAGGTAGTGTAACCGATTTGCCAGTTTCCAAACTTTTTCTTTAAATGTGTCTTTTTCTTCGGACATTATTCTTTTTCAAATGAGGTTGTTTTTACTATGGTATCTGCAAATTCAAAATCTTGAACAGTATCAATATCTACTCCCTCAATGCGATCTACTTTTGCAATGTATGGTTTGTCACCAATACGTTGTTTCTTATTCAACCATACTTCTTTATTAAACATAAAGAAAGCACTAGTTTCTATATATACAGGTTCAAGATCTTGAGTCCTAGGGATATCGTTTAATTGATAGTTTAAGGGTTTATTTTGATACCATGTAAATGTTTTAATTTCTTCAGCACTAAAAGCAGAATCGTAACCATTATCTAAAATCTGAGTTAATGCATTCTCTATAGTAGTAGCTTTTATAAATGGAGATGTAGTATGAGCTAAGATATATACATCAGCCTCTATTTCATTAATAAAAGAATTGTAAATCTCTGCACCTAGTGTGAGGTCGTTATCTAGGTCTTCACTGCGTTGAAGCAACTTCACTCCTTCTGGTAAATACTGACAAATATCAGTTGAACTGCAATATACATATACTTCATCTATCTTTTGTACACTTTTTATAGTGTCGAGCAAATAGGTCATAAGTGGTTTGTTCCCTAGTAATTTTAGGTTTTTCCCTTTCACTCTTTTGCTATTCAATCGTATGGGTATAAAAGCAACAACTTTCATCAGTTTTATTTTAAATTTATTAGTGTTTCCCTTTTATTAAGAGGAGAACCTCTTCAAATATTTGTGACTTTGTAACTTTCAGAGTAACAAAATAGACTATTGTGGCACTTACAATCTGTAATCCTGTTTTAGCATATAAGCCAAGCGGAACCATGTCTAAAAGTTCGACAAAAATAACAATTCCTACAGATATTATAAAGTAAGGCATAATATCTTTAAAGAAGTCTATTGTTTTATATGAACTTATTTTATTCATAGAGTAAATATTGATAGCAAAAGACAGGAAGTTGGATATGGCATATCCAAATAATAATGCTTCAATGCTTTTATATGTAAATACTATGGAGCTAAAGATCATTAGGTTCTTAACTAACTCTAAGTAGAAATATTTTCGAGCTTTACCAATAGCAATGAAATAATTTAAGGCTAGAATTCTAAAAGGATATACTATAGAAGCAATAATAAGTATTTTAAAATACATAACAGAGGGTAACCACTTGTCAGTCAAAACAATAGAGACAAGCTCTTCTGAAAGTACATATAGGCCCAGCATGACTGGAAAAATCATAAAAGAAACAGCACGAATCATTTTACGAAAAACCATAATTTGTCTTTCAGGTTCATCATTTAGTTTTGTGAGTAGTGGGTATATAACTCCTTGAATGGTGTTGGTAATAACTGTGCTTGGTATCATTTGATATTTTTGAGCTTGAGTATAATACCCTAACTGAAATACGGTGAAGAACTTACCAATGATAATATTGTAAATATTTGTTCCAATCACATTCAATATGCTTGTTGCTATTAAATTAATGCTAAAGCTAAAAAGTTCTTTTATTATAGCAAAGTTTGCTTTTAGAGAAGGTCTAAAGCTACTCATAAACCATAATAAAAGTACCCGAAGTAAAATGATTGAAACTTGTTGGAAAGCAATTGCCCAATATTCAAAACCATTTATAGCCATCCATATGGTGATGATGCTTGATATTCCTAAAGCAATAATGTTAGTAAGAGTAAGGGTTTTAAACTTAAACTCCTTAGTGAGTATGATAATTTGTATTAATCCAAAAGAATTAAAAATGATTGCAAGAAATATGAAACGAGATAATGCTACCAACTCAGGCATTTGAAAGAAATCGGCAATAAATGGAGCAGTAAAGAATAAGATAAGATATAGCGCAATGCTTAAGAGAATATTGAAATACAAAACACCAGTATATTGCTCACGACTAACTTTTTTTTTTCTGATAAGAGTAGCAGTAAAACCGCTCTCAACAAGTAAGTTACTCATTACAGTGAAGATACTAAGTGCGCCAATCAAACCAAAGTCTTTTGGGCTAAGTAAGCGGGCAGTTATGATACCAACTAACAATGCTATAAATTGAAAACCAATTTTGTCTAAAGCATTCCAAACTAAAGCAGAGACTGTTTTTTTCTTTAATGAATTAGACATGATTGTTTGAGAATTATTTTTTTGGACTTAATATTGACTTGTATCCTTTTATGTCTGAGAGAGTTTCAAGTGCTTTTTTAAGTTCCGGATCATCTTTTAGTTGATATCTAATTTCACCTTTTTGATAATAATATCTTTTAAGAATTTCTCCGTGAAGAAGATCTAAGATGTCTTTTTTAAATAATTCTAAGTCCCTTTCAGTATTTATTTCTAATTTTTTTTCTATAGCAGAAAATTCCTCTTTTGTAATCTCTTCATAGCCTTCAAAATCAATAATTTCCTTTAGTTTTTTAAGGTATTCTGCACTTTTTAATGTGTATGTGAAGTCTTGTTCCTTAAGGAAATCTTTGAACTCTTGATAGTCGATATCAGTTAATTGAAATTCCTCAGGAGATGCAATTTTTTTATTCTTTGCGACATATATTGTAGCAAAGTCAAATATCATATTTTTTGAATAAAGATAATACGATATATTCACCTTTTGTTCATTCTTTACTTCAATGTCTGGGCTAATGCCACCACCATCACGAACAACTCTACCTCCTTTTGTCTTGAATTCACTGGTTAAACTATCTGGGATACGTGCAATGCTACCATCATCATTTCTATGAGCATAATCGATTGCTTGAATACATCTTCCACTTGGGATGTAGTATTTCGCAGTGGTTACTTTTAAGTGTCCTTTATAGCTTATTTCTCTTGTTGCTTGAACGAGTCCTTTACCAAATGTTCGTGTTCCTACTATGACGGCTCTGTCGAGATCTTGTAGTGCTCCTGAGACTATTTCAGAAGCTGAAGCAGTATTGTTATTTACAATTACAACAATAGGGATAGATAAATCAAGAGGGTCTTCAGATGAGACATAATTATCGTCATACTGTTTAATTTTCCCTTTTGTTGCAACGACTTCTTTTCCTTTAGAGATGAAGAAATTGGTAATCTCTACCGCTTGATTTATAAGTCCTCCGGGATTGTTTCTTAAGTCTAAAACTAGTTTCTCAATTTGATGATTATTTTTAAGATCTAAGAAAGCTTTTTTTACTTCATCAGCAGCTTTGTCTGTAAATTGAGAAAGTAATATATAACCTACTTTTTCGCTCACAAGACCATAATAACTAACAGGATTAATTTGAATTTTTTGTCTAGTAATGGTTTTTGTAATAGGTTTCTTATGATTAAAACGTTTGATGCTAACTTTAACATCAGTTCCAGGTGTTCCTTTTAAAAGTTCACTTACTTCAGATATGCTTTTGTTTTTAAGACTAATACCATCCACTTCTAGAATAATATCACCTGCTTTTAATCCAACTTTCTCAGCTGGCATTCCTTCGTAAGGTTCTGCAACAATTGTTTCTTCCTTTTTATTTCTAGAAATTACAGAACCAACTCCTCCATATTCACCTGTTGTCATAAATTTAAGATCCTTGGTTTCCTCTTCGGGAATGTAAGTTGTATAGGGATCTAGGCTTAAGAGCATTTTATCAATGCTCTTGTTAACTAGTTTTTCTGGTTGAATAGTATCAACATAATATAAATCTAGTTCTTTTAAAACAGAGTTATATACCTCTAGATTTTTACTAATCTCAAAATTTCGGTTGCTTTGTTTTTTCTCTTTAGCAGTAATAGGTAGAATTAAAATACATAATACGATAAGAGAAAACAGTTGCTTTTTCATAGTATCTTTTTTATAAAGAAGAACAAATAACGAGATATTAAATAATTAACATAGCATCTCCATAGGTCCCAAAACGATAATTTTCTTTAATGGCTACTTGGTAAGCATTCATGATGCTATCATAACCGCCAAATGCTGCTGCCATCATTAATAATGTTGAGTATGGTAAATGAAAGTTTGTTATCATTGAAGTTGCTACATTAAATTCATGTGGAGGGAAAAGAAATTTGTTTGTCCATCCATCAAATGGTTTTAAGTGTCCTTGGCTACCAACACTACTTTCAATTGCACGCATTACAGTAGTTCCTACAGCACAAATTTGATGTCTTTTTTCTTGCGCATTATGCACAATTTTGATAGCATCGTCATTAATAGACATTTGTTCAGAGTCCATTTTATGCTTAGTTAGGTCTTCTACATCTATATCTCTGAAGTTTCCTAGTCCAGCATGTAATGTTATGTATGCAAAATCTACACCCTTAATTTCCGCTCTTTTAAGTAATTCTCTGCTAAAATGTAACCCAGCAGTTGGAGCAACTACAGCTCCCTCTTTTTTAGCGTATATTGTTTGATAGCGTTCAGCATCTTCTGCTTCAACTTCTCTATTGATAAAGCGTGGAAGAGGAGTTTCTCCTAGGCTGTATAGAATTCTTTTAAATTCTTCTTGGTCTCCATCAAAAAGGAAACGTAAAGTTCGTCCTCTAGAAGTGGTATTGTCAATGACTTCTGCAACTAAAGCATCGTCTTCTCCAAAATATAACTTATTGCCAATTCTGATTTTTCTTGCAGGGTCAACTAACACATCCCATAAGCGAAGTTCTGGATTAAGTTCACGAAGAAGAAAAACTTCAATTTTAGCTCCAGTTTTTTCTTTATTTCCATAAAGTCTTGCTGGAAATACTTTGGTGTCATTAAAAATAAAAACATCTTTATCATCAAAATAATCTAACACATCTTTGAATATTTTGTGTTCTATGTCACCTGTTTTTCTGTTAATTACCATTAAGCGCGATTCGTCACGGTTTGGGGTTGGGTGAAGAGCTATTCTGTCTTCTGGTAATTCAAATTTGAATTTTGAAAGCTTCATGTTTATTTATGTATTTGTTATTAATTTCTTATTTGCTTAATGAATCTTGGAACTCATTAATATTTTGACATTTATCTAACGTTATATTGCCTATGCGTGTTCGTTCTAATGCTGTTAAGTGAGCACCGCTATTAAGAGCAAGACCAATATCTCTAGCTAATGCTCTAATATATGTTCCTTTGCTACAAACAACTCTAATCTTTAATACAGGAAGTGAAAACTCAACTATCTCAATTTCATCTATTATTAGTTTTTTTGTTTTTAAAACTACATCTTCACCTTCTCTAGCATAATCAAAAGCTCTTTTCCCTTTTATTTTTACAGCAGAATATACTGGAGGTACTTGATCAATTTCTCCAATAAAATCAAGCATTATTTCTTCAACTAGTTTTTTCGTTATATGTGCTGTCTCAAAGCGTTTGTCTATCGGGTGTTCTAAGTCAAAGGAGGGTGTTGTTGCTCCAAGTTCTAATGTTGCAACATACTCCTTTACTTGATATTGATAGCTCTCTATCATTTTTGTTGCTTTTCCAGTGCATATTATCATTACTCCTGATGCAAGAGGGTCTAAGGTGCCAGCATGACCTACTTTTAATTTCTTTACTTGTAAGTGATGAAACAGTGTGTGTTTAACTTTGTTCACCAATTGAAAAGATGTCCAATATAATGGTTTGTTAAAGTATAACACTTCCCCTGCAAAAAAATCCATTATACAATCTCTAAGTTAACACCACAAGCAAGTAAAACTAATATTGCAAGCCCAACAACTATACGGTAATAACCAAAGGCTTTGAATCCATATTTTGTTAGAAAACTAATAAAAAACTTAATAGCTAACATGGCTACAATAAAAGAAACAACGTTTCCTATGATAAATATGCCAATATGTTCTTGTATCTCAACAATGCCATTTGGTGTTTCAAAAAATTGTAACAGTTTATAAGCTGATGCTGCAAACATGGTAGGTACTGCTAAAAAGAAAGAGAACTCCGCTGCATTTTTTCGAGATAGTTTTGTTGCCATACCTCCTACAATTGTTGCCATAGAACGAGAAACTCCTGGAATCATAGCTACACATTGTGCTAACCCTATTTTCCATGCTCTTGGATAAGCAATATCTTGTTTAAGTGTCGTTTTTGCAAACCACTTATCAATAAAGAGCATTAAAATTCCACCTAGTACTAGAAACACTGCTACGACACTTACTTTTTCAAGCATTATATCAATATAATCACTTGCTAAGAGACCAATAACAGCTGCTGGTATAACTGCTACAAAGAGTTTGATATAAAAATCAAAACGAGCTATAAACATGCTCCATTTTCTTAAATTACCTTTTTCTCCAGTAAAATGATTAATGTCAATTTTGTTCGTTTTGAAGAACCTTTTCCAGTACAATACGACTACTGATAGAATGGCTCCAAATTGAATATTTATTGTGAAAGCTTTAACTATCTCAGTGCTTTCTACACCAAGTAGTTTTTGAGCTATAATCATATGTCCAGTTGAAGATACAGGTAAAAATTCTGTTATTCCTTCAACAATAGCAATAATGATAGTTTGAAAATAACTTAAATCCATTATTTCTTTTTCTTAGGTTTCCATAGTATAGCACCAATCATAGAGGCAAATCCAAATAAAGCTAACATTGGCCCCACTGTAATACGGCGGGTGCTAAAAATATCTTCGTTAAAGGTTTGATCTGTTGTGCTACCAGTCATTAATATAAACCCAATAATTATTAGAATAGTGGCAATAGCCATTAAAATAAAGTTTTGTTTGCTTAGAGCAAAACCTTTTTTTTCTTTAGAATTCATAGTTTTAAATATAATATAGATCGTTTGTTTTAAATCGTAAATATTTGCCAACGGCAGCCAAAGAAGATAATAGAGAAATGCCTACTCCCAAAATTATTACAGCAGCAGCAATAATTGATACTGCTTCAACACCAAGCATGTTAAAAATTGGGAAATGATAAAACTCAACATAATACACTAGTCCCCCTAAACAGAGACCTGCTATTATTGATGCCGTAATACCATTTATTAAACTTTTCCCTAAAAAGGGTTTGCGAATAAACCAGGCTGTTGCTCCTACAAGCTTCATGGTATTTATTGTAAATCGTTTAGAATAAATTTGTAAACGAATAGTGTTATTTATTAATCCGATGGAGATAAAAAGAAGGATGCCAGCTACTCCTAGCAAAAGAAGAGAAATGCTTTTTAAGTTTTTATTGACTAAGTCGATCATGTTTTTTTGGTAAATAACTTCCTTGACACCAGAAAAGCCTTTTAATTCTTTTTCAATATCAGCCATACTTTGTGCATTCGCAAAATCTGCTGTCGTTTTAACTTCAAAAGATGCCGTTAAAGGATTGAAGCCCAGAAAGTCTTGGGGATCTTCTCCTAACTCATTCGCGAGTTCTTTTATGGCTCTATCTTTAGAAATGTACTTAAATGATTTCTTATACGGCGCATGTTTTAATAAATCCTGAATGTTTGTTGTTTCAGATTTAGTTATATTCTCTTGTAAAACAATAGAAAAACTAATATTTTCCTTAACAAAAGTAGTCATTTGGGTGCCTAATAGAGTTAGCAATGTTATTAAACCAACAAGGAATAAGACCAAAGAAATACTTAATGTTGTAGTTAAATTGGAATTAAAAAAATTGGTTGTTTTTGTTTTTTTGTTTGCTGCCATATGCTAATTATAAATAGTTTAATCTATCGGTTGAAATTTAAGACTTCTTGTTTTTTAAGAACGTAAATAATGGAACTGCTTTTTTTAATGTCTTTTATAGACTTGATGTAACATCTTAACCCAACTAACATTCCTTTGATAAATGCCCATTTGTTGTCTTTATATCTTTCGCTTAAAATAGACACATAAAAAGCATCAAAAGGCATAGGGTGTATCTTTTCAATACCAAATCCGTTGTTTTTAGTAATTATTTTCATTGTGTCTGGAGAAAAATGCCATAAGTGACGAGGCACATCATATGCTGCCCATTTCTCTTTGTAATACTTAGCATCAGCGGAATTTGAATTTGGAACTGCAATAAATACAGTACCATTTTCGACTAAGAGCTTGTTTATCTTTTTGAGTGTCTCATTCAGATTTTCTAAATGCTCTAAAGAGTGCCATAAGGTGATAACTCCAAATGTCAACTCTTCATATTTATTTAATGTTTCCGGTGAATCTGTAAGAATTCCATAATTATTTTTTGCAAATTCTCTTGCTTCTTTATTCTTTTCAACACCTTTTACCGACCAGTTATTTGCAGACATATATGAAAGGAAATGCCCAATTCCACACCCTATATCTAATAGCCATCGTGAACTACTAGTTGTATGTGAATTAACAATTAAAGCTTTTTTCTTCATCATGTTTTTACGCACAATGTGATATAGCTTATTAACAAGCCCTTTATTGTTGTTTGAATGAGAAATGTATTTCTCTGTTTCATAATATTTGCCAATATTATCTTCATTAGGGAAGTCTTGAGTGAATAAAAATGAACAGTCAGCACAACGATATAGCTCAAATGTTTCATTTGAAGCATAATAGTCATTGCAAGAGAAGTCTATTTTTAGATTAGCACTTCCGCATACAGGACAACTGTCTATGTGAACCATTTTCATTTATTCTTTTATTTTTTTTCTTGTCTGTTCTTTTTAATTTCCAGATAAACGACTCCTCCTAATAATAAAATAAGTAGGATAGAGCTAATGCCAGTCAAGACATTTCCTGTACTATAGGAAGATGGTTCAAAACGAAATTCTACGGTATGCTTGCCTGCTTTTATTGGGAGTGCTCTAAGTAGATAATTAGCTCTAAAATAAGGCACTTTAATGTCATCGATATATGCATTCCAGCCTTTCTCATAATATATTTCAGAGAATACGGCTACTTGGTCTGAATTTGCATAAGATTCATACTTTAATACATTAGGAGAATAGCCAGTAAGTGTTATTGTTGCCAATGAATCAGCTTGAATGCTTTTAGGAATTAAGTTGACAAATTCTTTATCCGCAACTAATTCAGTTTTGGTATTGATTGTTCCTAATTTAAGCATCTCTTCATCTGCTGTTTCTGCAATATAACAGTTGGAAACAAACCAAGCATTCCCATTTGCAAATGGATTTGTTATTGGTTGAGCTTCAGGATGATAAATCAGATATTTCATATTGAGCATATTTAATATCTGATTATGTGGGAAATATTTTACAATGGCTGTTTCGCTCGTTGCTCCTTTAAAACTTTGTTGCGTATTAAAAATTTCTCTTTCTAGATGTTGATTGATCAATTCTTGGTAACGACGTAGTTTTGCTGCATGATAACCTCCAATAGAATTGTGATAATAGGAAGGTTTGGAGCTGTTAAATATATCTACAGATATATCTAATACTCTAAATTGAGACTGGTCTTGTAAAATGAATTTGTCTGAAGGAGTAGCTACAAAATAGGCTTCTTTTTCTTTCTCAGTAAAGTTCTGATCGTTTAAAAAGCGTTTAGCAATAGGAGCCATGTCAAAAATCAATAGTACACCAACAGCAATAAATACAAATTTTTTCTTTAGGTTTTTAGCTGCATGTAACCAAAGTACAAAGCCCATTAAAGCAATAAAAACAAAAGAACGGAAAGCATCTGCACGAAGCATTGATTGACGGTCAATAGGAAGAGTGCTTTTTAGGAACTCCCAATCTCCAACAAGGTTAGAGTCAGCTGTCGCTCTAAAGTCTCCTGCAAGTTGAGGTATTAGAGAGAATAGTAATGTGATACCGCCAACTATCCCAGCAGAAATATATAGAGATTTAATTTTTTTCTCTTTGCTTACAGCAGTATTTAAGAATTCTTGAATAGCTAAACTTGCCATTAATGCCATGCATAAAGCTGTTATTACCAATGTCATAGAAACAGCTCTAAACATATTGTACATTGGAATATAATCAACAAAGAATTCTGTGAAAGGCATAAAATTTTTACCCCACGAGAGCAAGATTGATAAAATGGTGGCTGACAATAACCACCATTTATTTCTTCCTTTAACTAAGAATAAACCTAATACAAACAAGAAACATATAATTGCTCCTAGGTAGACTGGTCCAGATACTATTGGTTGTGATCCCCAATAAGTCGGTAAAGGTGTTTTGTTTAAAAATTCATCTACGTCTGGTACGCCAAGTTCACTTAATTTGTTTGCCGTAGATGAAGAATTTGATAGTTTTCCCTGACTAGCACCTCCTTTGAAGTTCGGGATAAGTATTGTCATCGTTTCACTTATACCGTAGCTCCATTGTGTTATGTAATCTATGTTGAGACCTTCTTGTGTGCTGCTTTTGTCTATAGTTAAACCATTAGATTTCCCACGCATTGTATATTGACCATATTCGTATGTGGTTAACAGGGAGGATGCATTAAGGCCAACACCAATAGCTGCTGCTCCAATTAAAATACTTAAGGTAATAAGCATTTCTTTTAATCTTTTTTCAAGTATAGCATATGCAAGTTCTACTATTCCAAAAACAAGCACTATGATAAGTGTATAGTATAGTATCTGTAAATGGTTAGCATAAATAGCTAAGCCTAAAAATAGAGCAGTAAGAGCAGCACCAAGCCATCGTTTCCATCGGAAAGACATAACGATGCTTCCAATGAGTGGAGCCATATATGCAATAGCTATAGCTTTGGTATTATGACCGACTGCTAAAATGATAAAATTATAGGAGCCAAAAGCAAATCCAATAGCAAGAGCCATACTTAGCCAGGGGTTCACTCTGAATGATAATAATAAGATGTAAAAACCAATTAGGTATAAAAAGAGAGTGTATATTACTCTTGGAAAAGTATTTATAGCTTTATGAATCCAGTTTAAAACATTGCTTGGCTGTTTAAATGAAATTTGATAAGCAGGCATCCCTCCAAACATTCTGTTTGTCCATAAAGCTACATCGTCATTGTTGTTATTGTAATCATTAATTTCTTTACTCATTCCCATCCAGCTTTCTGTGTCATGACCAACAAGTGTTTTACCATCAAATACAGGCGAAAAATAGGTGAATGAAATTACGATAAACAGTACTATAGCTATGATGTGAGGGAGGTTTTTGTTTTTAATTGTTTTGTCCATAATGACGTAGCTTTAAAATAAATAGGCACAGTTCTCGGAAAATTTATGCAAAAATAGAAAAATAATCCGTGTGGATGAAGTTTTGGGAGAGATTTATCTGTGATTTACGTGTTCTTTTTTTAAGCAAAAAAAAGGCTGTGCAAATATGCACAGCCTTTCAACTATTTAAAGTTTATTATTTTATTTATAATCAATCTTTTCTCCGTTAATTATAACATCTTCGAAGCTCACTTTTTCTGCCCCTACAATCTTGTATGGAATTTGTACATTATTGAATTTACAGTTCTTAATTGTTACGCCAGTAACTTGTTTTTGAGTTGCATTCTCAAAACCGTCAATCCATACGCCATATTTACTTTTTTCACTTGTAATATTTTCCATCACAAAATTCTTAACTAATGGCATATTAGGTCCTTCAAATACTTTTTCGTATTTCATTTCTACACGGAAGATAGCTTCTTTACATTGGCCAACTTTGATGTTGCGAATAAAGAAATTCTCTAATTTTCCTCCACGAATTGGATTTGACTTTATGCGGATAACACGGTCAAGATTAGGGCTGTCCATGTCACAATCTTCTACCCATACATTTTTTACATCACCAGAAATTTCACTTCCTAATACAACACCACCATGACCATCTTTCATGGTGCAGTTACGTACAATAATATTTTTTGAAGGACGAGCCCAACGACGACCATCGTTGTTTTTTCCTGATTTTATTGCAATACAATCATCACCTGTGTCAAATAAGCAGTTTTCAATTAATACCACTTCACATGATTCTGGGTCACAACCATCATTATTTGGTCCGTGACTATTAACAGTAACGCCTCTTACAACAATGTTTTTACTTAATAATGGGTGTAAGCACCAGAAAGGAGAATTGATTAAAGTAAAGTCTTCTAAAAGAATGTTTTTGCAGTTGTTTAATTCAACAAAACTTGGGCGAATCCTATCTTCTTTTGTCATAACACGGTCTTTAACCGGTACATTTTGCTCTTCCATACGAGCAATTTTATTTCTTCCTCCATTTTCTTTTGTACCGTTCCACTCTTGGCTAATCATTCCTTCTTTATAGCCATATTTGGTTTTTCCTTTCCAAGGCCACCAGTTAGTTTCGTTAGCTTGTCCATCTAAAGTCCCTTTCCCAGTGATAGCAATATTGCCTTCACCATAAGCATAAATTAAAGGACGGTAACCGATGATATCCCAACCTTCAAAACGAGTTTCTACCATTGGTAGGTAATCTTCGGGAGTAGTAGAGAATTTTATAATAGCTCCTTCTTCCATATGAAGGTTAATATTAGATTTTAAAGTGATTGGGCCTGTAAACCAAACACCTTTAGGTACAATTACAGTACCGCCACCCATAGATGCCGCTGCGTTAATTGCACTATTAATTGCATTAATTGTATAATCTTCAACGCCTTCTTTGGCGCCATAGTTTACAATATTGAAGTCTCTTTTTGGAAACTCTAATTTCACTAAGTCTTTTTCAACTTCTTTCATTGCTTTCCAAGGATCAGATACGTCTAGTAAAGGTTTTACCGCAAAAAGCGATGCGCAAAAAGCTAGTGTTAACGAGAAAATAATTAGTTTTTTCATAATATATAATTGTTTTAGTTTATTCAACGGGAAGCAAATATAGTGCAATTTTTGAATGATAAAAAAAAAGCATTAAAAAAGCGAGACAATTTTTTGTCTCGCTTTTTTATGATAGCGTTTTTATTTATTGAACACGTTTAAAATTAATGGTTAATGTTGGATTATCACTTGATGATGTGCCAGGATTTAATAAATATACATCAATAGTTGGATTATAATAATTCGCAGTAATTACAGTGTTTCCTTCCATTACTAAAGTTAATGTGTCTTTGGTATATGGAGCTGCACTTGGTGTAGTAGCAAATGATATGTCATAGAGGTAAGTGTCATTTACCAGGTTTGTGTTTGGAATGCCCCATCCAATTCCACCCCAAATTGTTTGGCTTGTAATAGCGTTTGTTAATACGCCGTTAGAAGCTCCAAATGTCCCAGTTAGAAGTTTTGGAGGCCAATTGCCACTAGGGGTAGTAGCATCCCAAATATGACTTACATTAGTGCCATCAAATTTTAATGTGTCGTATCCTAAAATTACAAAATCAGTTGTTGTAAGAGTATATGTGTTAGATGGACCTTGAATTGTTGCAGCATAAGAATACCAAACACCTTGTAACGAATCAGCTGTTGTTGGAGGAGGTACAGTTATTGTGTCTTCTGGGTTTATAGCAGGTTCTTCTTTTTCATCATCTTTACAAGAAGAGAAAAAAGTAAGGCCTACTAAAAGGAGCATCATTAAATAAATAAATTTTTTCATATTGGTATTGTTTTTTAAGGTTGAATATTTTAATAATCAGCTTACAAAAATAATATTTTTTTTTAATTATCAATACCTATTCTGTTTACTTAGAGTTTTTTTAGCATATTGATATATGAAAAAAGCTGCCGTTTTTCAACGACAGCTTCATTCACTATAATACCCTATTTTATAATAGGTTGGATATGCTCAAATTAAGCAATATTAGCTTTTAATTTTGCTAATTCTGCGGCTAATGCTTTCGGAAGTTTATCTCCGAAGCTAGCATATTGCTCTTCAATTAATGCAACTTCGTCTTTCCAAAGCGCTTTGTCTACTTTTAATAATTCAGCCATATCTTCAGCTGTTACATCAAGACCATCAACGTTGATTGCTCCTGCTTCTGGCAATAAACCAATTGGAGATTCAACTGATTTGGCAGCACCAGTACAACGATCAAATACCCATGCAAGAACACGAGAGTTGTCACCGAATCCAGGCCATAACCATTTTCCGTTGTCTGATTTACGGAACCAGTTAACGTTAAATATTTTTGGTAATTTAGCTTTATCAGGAGCGTTTTCACCAATGCTAATCCAATGTCCGAAATAGTCAGCCATGTTGTAACCAATAAAAGGTAACATTGCAAATGGATCACGACGAACACCAGCTTTTAAGCCGATAGCTGCAGCAGTTACTTCAGAACCAATAATAGATCCCATAAACGTACCGTGGTTCCAATCACGTGCTTCATATACTAAAGGCACAGTAGTAGGACGACGACCACCAACTAAGATAGCTGAGATAGGCACTCCTGCTGGATCTTCCCATTTAGGGTCGATACAAGGACAGTTGCTAGCTTTAGCTGTAAAACGAGCATTCGGGTGTGATACTTGAACATCACTTCCTTTAGTATATGTTTCGTTTTTCCAACCGATAGTTCCGTCTGGGCAATCCCAGCCGATTTCATCCCACCAGATGTCTCCATCAGGAGTTAAACCAACATTAGTGTAGATAGTGTCTTTATCACAACATGCCATTGCATTCGGGTTAGTTGCTTTAGAAGTAAATGGAGCAACACCGAAGAATCCTGCTTCAGGGTTGATAGCATATAATTGACCATCAGCACCAAATTTCATCCATGCAATATCGTCACCAATAGTTTCTACTTTCCATCCTGGAATAGTAGGAATAAGCATTGCCAAGTTTGTTTTACCACAAGCAGATGGGAATGCAGCAGCAACATATTTCTTAACACCTTCTGGATTAGTGATGCCTAAGATTAACATGTGCTCAGCTAACCAACCTTCTTCTTTTGCCGCAGCAGAAGCGATACGTAATGCTAAACATTTTTTCCCTAATAAAGCGTTACCACCGTAACCTGATCCGAACGACCAAATTTCCTTTGTTGCAGGGAAGTGAGAAATGTATTTGTCATCGATGTTTGAAGCGCAAGGCCATTTTACATCTTTTTGTCCTGGCTCAAGAGGAGCACCAACAGTATGAATACAAGGAATGAATTCATCATTTCCTAATACGTCAAGAACTGCTTTACCCATACGAGTCATGATCTTCATGTTTACTACTACATATGCAGAATCGGTAATTTCAACACCAATTTTTGCAATGTTAGAACCTAAAGGACCCATGCTGAATGGAATCACGTACATAGTACGACCTTTCATACAACCTTTGTATTTTTCAAGCATTTCGGCTTTCATATCAGCAGGAGCTGCCCAGTTGTTTGTTGGGCCTGCATCTTCTTCTTTTTCAGTACAAATGAATGTTCTGTTCTCTACACGAGCAACATCACTAGGGTCTGACTGGAAATAATAAGAATTTGGACGTTTTTCTTCATTTAATTTTACAGCAGCACCATTCGCTACCATAAGATCATAAAGACTTTGAATCTCTTCGTCAGAACCAGTACACCAATGTACAGCATCTGGTTGGCAAATCTCTGCCCACTCGCTTACCCAATCAATTAATTTTTGATTTTTTGTTAAATCTGTCATTTTTAGTCAGTTAAATTGTTTATATAAATTGTTCTTATCTCTTAACGTTTATGTGGATAAAATTGTTCTAGTTATCCAAATGCAAAACTAGACTTTTTTTTGATAATTCAAAGCCTAATTAAAGAAATATTTCTTTAATTAATATTAAAATTAGAGAAATATTTCTTTAATTAACTGGCTAGCAATTAATAATGTAGTTTTAGAATGGGTTTAAAATACATTTAACAACTAGAGAAAATATGTGTGTTTTATTGAAGTAGGAGGTAAATAGGATAAAGCGATATATTTTTGAAGATGTTATTTTTGAAATCTGAGGTATCAATACAAAAAAGCGGATGAGTTTAATCATCCGCTTTTAAATCTATATTTAAAGAAGCACTACTTTATTTTAAATGCTTTTTTAATTGGACTCACAAAATCAATTTTTTCCCAAGTAAATAGCTCTACTTTTTTCTTAACTACTTTCCCTTCTGGTGTTTTAAATGATTTCTCAACCACCTCTGGTTTACGACCCATGTGTCCGTATGAAGCAGTTTCTTCATAGATAGGGTTACGTAATTTTAAGCGGTCTTCAATTGCTTTAGGTCGCATATCGAAAATAGTTTCAATAATTGCAGCAATTTCGTTGTCAGCCATATTAACTTTGGCTGTGCCATAGGTATTGATATATAAGTTCATCGGTTTTGCAACACCAATAGCATATGCTACTTGTACTAATACTTCATCAGCTAAGCCTGCAGCAACAATGTTTTTTGCAATATGACGCGATGCATATGCAGCAGAACGGTCAACCTTTGATGGGTCTTTACCAGAGAAAGCTCCACCACCGTGAGCTCCTTTTCCTCCGTAAGTATCAACAATAATTTTACGACCAGTTAAACCAGTATCTCCATGAGGTCCACCAATAACAAATTTTCCTGTTGGGTTTACATGTAGGTTGTATTCTCCTTTGATAAGAGCAGCATATTTTTTATCTAGTTTTTTAACACGAGGAATAAGGTATTTGGCAACGTCAGCTTTGATTTTTGCTAACATTTCATCGTCTGCTTTTTTTTCTGTTTTTGTTTTACTTGGTTTAACAAAATCATCGTGTTGAGTAGAAACAACAATAGTGTCTACACGTTTTGGCTGATTGTCGTCACCATATTCAATAGTAACTTGTGATTTTGAATCAGGACGAAGGTATTGCATTACTTTTCCTTCGCGACGAATTTCTGCCATTTCACGTACTAAAGCGTGTGATAGGTCTAATGCAATAGGCATTAAATTTTCAGTTTCAGTACAAGCATAACCAAACATCATTCCTTGGTCACCAGCTCCTTGTTCCATTGCTGCTTTACGCTCAACACCTTGATTGATGTCTGCTGACTGTTCGTGCAAAGCTGAAAAGATTCCACATGAATCGCCATCAAATTTATATTCGCTTTTAAAATAGCCAATACGGTTGATTACTCTACGTGTAATTTCTTGCACATCAACATACGTGCTTGATTTTATTTCCCCAGCAAGAACTACTTGTCCAGTTGTAACTAGTGTTTCACAAGCTACTTTTGAGCTTGGATCTAGAGCAATAAATTGATCGAGAATAGCATCCGATATTTGATCGGAAACTTTATCAGGATGTCCTTCAGACACCGATTCTGATGAAAAAAAATATCCCATAATTATACAGTTTTTCAAATTATCTAAGAAGATAATTATTGATTAATAATTAAAAAGTAAGGGATTTGATTTGGAGTAGTTGCGAAAGAAAAGCAATTAAAGTTTTAGCATTTTTTTCTGTGGTTGCAAGCAATTCCAAATCTATCCACTTTTATTGAGGACAAAATTACAAATATTTTTTTATTTGCAACTAAGTCTATCTTATTATTTATTTTTTTTCGGCTTTTAATTTATTTATAAGAGGATTGGCGTACATCTCTAATATTTTAGTTCTAAGGAACTGTTCATCTTTGTTGGGCAATTCAATTTTATCTAATTGTTGTTGGATATAAGTTTCGAAGGTAGCTTTTTCTTTGTTATCATAATGTTTACCAAAAGTATTGGTGTTTAGAAGTAAATCGTAGGCGACCATATTTCCAGAGAAAATTTTGTAATGTAAGTGAATTCGCTCATCTATTAATTTAGTTGCTGAGGCTATTTGCTCGTTAATAGATTTTGTTGAATTTTTTATTGAATCAACGTTTATTTCTCCATCTAAATAAAAAACAATTTTTCCTTTATAGCCTTTTATTCCAGTACCCATGCTTAATAAATCATCTTTAGGATCTTTCTTAAAATCAGGGTTGTCTCTCTTTTCTTGAAACTCTTTTGCTTTAAGATAGTCGCAAGGGTCATATTCGTAAGAAATAGTGACAGGACAAATATTTAATTCTTTTAAGTTGTCAGAAACATTTTCTTTCCCTCCACTCATATTCAACATTTTTAGTAAAGCTTCTTGAGTGCGGTCGTTTGAATCTTTTGCTCGACCTTCACGTTGAGCAATCCAAATTGATTGATTGCGTTCTGTTAGTGTATGTCGCATATAAGCTGATAAGCGCTTAGAGTTCTCAAGCATTTGTCGTACTGGAGCACTGCGTTGCACAATGAAATTTCTATTTATTCTAACTAAGTCTTTTATCCAAGGATAAATAAGTAGATTGTCTCCAATTGCTATTTCGGTTAGTAAAGCATCTATGCCTATTAATTTGTAGTTAAGAAAAGCAGAATCTAAAATAATATCTCTATGATTAGAAATGTATAAATATCCCTTTGTTTTGGAAATATTTTCGCCTCCTTTTAATTCTATTCCATTGGTAGTTTGTATTCTAAGATTATCTAGAAAAGCATTCATAATATTGGCTTGCAGGTCTTGCACCGTATAAATATTTTCTAGTTGTTTTAATATGTCGTTAACAGGCATATTAGGGAAAATGGAAGGTAGAGTAGCAATCAGCTCAGGCACTTGTAAGAGCTGCATTAGTTTATCATGAATCTCGTGATCCCGGTATGGGCGTATTTCATCAAAGTTGAAAAGTTGTTCCATAAAATATTATTGTCGGTTTGGCATTATAAGATGCCTATAGATGACGTTTTTTTATAAAAAATATTGAGCCAATTAGCATTGGTAAAACAAAGTTAATAAGCCAGATGCCTAAGCCAGAAGCAATAATCCCGATAGTGTTTGCTGAGAGAGACCCTATAACTAAGACTGCAATAGAGGCTCTAATAGCACCTTCAGAAAATGCTAAAGAGGGCGTAAAGGTAATAAATAAATAGTTGGTGGCAATAGCTATGGTTGCAAAGAGAGGCTCGATTTTAACACCAAAGAAATTTAATAGAAAATAAAATTGAAGACCAAAAATAACAAAGCGAATTAGAGATAACCCTAAAATTATACTTAATTCTTTAAATGTTAAGATGGAAATATTCTCTAAGTAGTTTGTAAATGACTTAAAAGCTTGTCTTTTTATAAAGTAGTTACTTATTTTTGGTGCAAGAAAATATATGCTTACCAATAAAAAACATAGTAAAATTAGGAAGCTGCTTGAGTAAATACCAACTCTAGAAGAGTTGGTAATTTGCGCGAATAAAAAGGCTGAAGGTAATCCTACTATTAAAATTGTTAATGTCTGAGACATGGAGCTAATGATGCCAAGACTAAGTCCTTTTCCTTTTTTTCCTTCTGATAATAAGAGCGAACGAGCAGGGAATTCTCCTAATCTGTTCGGTGTAAGAAAGGCAGCTATGTTTCCTATCATTACCGATTTGAAGGATTCTTTTATTGTTGTTGTTTCAAGTTTTCGCAGCAAGAATTTCCATTTAAGTGTTTCAAATAGCCAATTAAAAGGGAGTAAAATAATAACAAGTAATAAATAGTGGTATGAATGGAAAAGGCTTTTTTCTTGCCACGCTTTTTGTAGTTCTGAGTAGTGCTCATATGTACATAACTTATAAGCGAGAAATGTATAAGCAGTTACCAATACTAGCCATTTTAGTAGAGAATAGAGCTTTGATTTTTTCATTTAGCTTTTTCTATATATTCGATTTTGCTAAATATCTCATCGTAGCAGCTTACTTTTGTTACGTCGGCCCATTCGTATTTTGCAGAGTAGGAGAGTAGTTTGTATTCTTTCTCTCGAAAAAAGCCTCTTTTATTACTGAGTTTCTCATTGCTTTGTAAACAAAAACCTCTTCTTTCAAAAAACACACTGTCTACCAAAATAGAATCTATTACCATGCAGTCAGTTCCTGTTATAAAAGGAGTTTCTGGTAAGCGCCCAGAATAAACAGAGAAAACTACCGTGTCTGCGGGAATAAAATAAGAAACAAAATACCCTCCTTCGTAATTGCTGTTCGTTTTGATGGCTTTTGATGGTAGATGTACAACTAAAAGATAATTTGGATGAATATCTACCGTGTCACTTTTTTTAATGACTGATGTTTTGTTGTTTATTTTTTGTGAGCAAAGAATAAATGGTATTATCGCTAAAAATATGATGAGACTTCTTTTTTTCATTACAGCGAAGACTAAATGTTTCTATGAAATTGTATGTTTAAATGTGAAGTTCTTTTGTGTAAGGTAGCTAAATATTGTTGTAAATATTGTGGTTATCATTTTAGCTGGTGTGGGGTAAATTCCCCATAAATCTACAAATAGTCGTAAACAAATATAGTTGATTAAGACACATCCAGCAACCACCATCATGTAGCGAAATAATTGAATTCTTCCACGAACGTTTGATTCTTCAAACGTTACATATTTAGATAAGTAGAAGCCTGATAATAATGTAATAGGAAATGTGATTATAAAAGCTGCAATATGAGGCTTAAATGCAATAATTCTAAGGTCAAATACTTGTTTATCCAATACGTAATTGTAAAAAATAAAGAAGAGTACCCAATCAAAAGCAACATTTAGTCCACCACAACTTAAATACCTAAAAAAACGTATTGTAAATAGCTTTTTAAAGGGAGGGTAAAAGAAATCTATACTGTTTCGAATAACATTATGCATAGCTTTAAAATAGGGGAAAGTGACAGATAAATTATTAATTCTAAAATAGAAAGCCTATCTTTGCAGGCAGTTTTTAAAGAACTACAAAGTTAAATTATTTTTGCTTTATAGAACTAAGAGAATCAGTTTAAATTAATACAACCATGTCTGACGACCCGGGGCGACCGAATGAATACAAGAGTAAAAGCCAAGAAACACTTGGGGCAACACTTCCTTACGGATTTGAATATAGCCCGCAAGATTGCTACGAGCTTGGAGTTAGAGGCAAGAATGCCTGTGCTCGAAGTTGGTCCTGGAATGGGTGTGCTTACTAAGTATTTGTTGGAAGAACCAAATTATGATTTGTCGGTTGTTGAAATTGATACAGAGTCTGTTAACTATCTTCATAAAGAATACCCTCAACTTCCTGTTATAGAGGATGATTTTCTAAAACTTGATTTAACTAAACTTTATACTACTCCATTTTGCGTGGTAGGAAATTTCCCGTACAATATCTCTAGTCAGATATTCTTTAAAGTGTTGGAAAATAAGAACCAAATACCTTTTGTTGTTGGAATGATTCAAAAAGAGGTTGCTGAAAGGTTAGCCGAACCTCCAGGAAGTAAAACGTATGGTATTATAAGCGTTTTTCTACAAGCCTACTATGATATTGAGTACTTGTTTACCGTCAACGAAAATGTTTTTTATCCTCCACCTAAGGTGAAATCGGCAGTAATTAGATTGACTAGAAATAAAAGAGAATCCCTACCTTGTGATGAAAAACTTTTTGTTTCGGTTGTAAAAACAGCCTTTAATCAGCGCCGTAAGCAAATGCGAAATTCGTTAAAAGCAATAATAGGGAAAGACAATCCATTTAATGCCTCTAAAATTCTAGATGAACGACCGGAGCGCTTAAGTGTCGATGATTTTATTGGCTTAACCAATCAAATTGCAACAAGTTTATCGGATGCAGAATAGATTCGATCCAAGAGAGAAAGAAAACGAATTACCCACCTTTAATTTTAGAGTATTATGTCAGAATTAAAGTTATTTTATAAAGAAAAAGGAAAATTAAAAGTCTCTAGAAATATTGATCTTTTAAAGACGATTCCATTGTCAGAGTTTATTTGGATAGATCTAAATGATGTAACCGAAGAAATTGAGGACCGATTAGAGGATTTCTTAAAAATCTATATCCAAGAAGAGGAAGAGATTGAAGAAATAGAAATTAGTTCGCGTTATATGCAAACGGAAGATACCATTGTTGCGAATTCTAACTTTATGTTGGCTAACTTGGATCGTGAGCCGGTTTCTTTTATCATGAAGAATAATATCTTAGTGTCCGTTAGGCATGCTGGACTACAGTCGTTTAACGAGACAATTAAGAAGATATATGCGAATTCAAAATTATTTCCATCAGGCTATCATGTCTTAGTTGCTCTTTTAGAAACAAGGGTTGAGTTTGATGCAGATATGATCGAAGAAATGACACATCAGATTACAACTTTATCTACTCAGATGAAAGATCAACAAGTAGATGACAGCGTTTTAATTCAAATAAAGGAATTGCAGGAGAAATCGATGTTGATTCGTGAGAATATTGTAGACAAACAACGTGTGGTTTCAAACATGCTAAAAAGTGAATTGTTTCCTTCAGAATTAAAGCCAAAATTAACCATTATCATTAAGGATATTAACTCACTAATTGAACACACCCGTTTTAGCTTTGATCGATTAGATTATTTGCAGGATACCTTCTTAGGATTGGTAAATATCCAACAAAATAAGATTATTAAGATATTTGCCATCGTATCTGTGATTTTCATGCCACCAACACTTATAGCTAGTTATTATGGTATGAACTTTACCTTTATGCCAGAGCTTGATTGGCAATACGGATACCTATTTGCAATAGGATTAATGATTGCTTTTGTAGTCATTATTTTATTTTATTTTAAAAGAAAGAAGTGGATGTAATTAGTGCATTTTAATAATATTTAAACGGGTTGACTTTTTATAGTCAATCCGTTTTTTATTTCCCAGTTACCATTGAGTTTCAAGTCTCTCAAATGTTAAAATATTAGTTTTTAACATTTGAGGGTATACTATTTTACATGAAATAAGCGTTATATAAGGGAAATGTTAAAAAAACCAACCTTTAATATTAGAATATAATTATATGAAAAAATTACTGTTTTTTATTGTTTTTGGAATAATTGCAAACGCGTTATATGCTCAACCTAGTTTTGCCTTGGTAGGCTTTGGAGATGGAACTACTGGAGGGCAAGGTGGTTCTACTGTAACGGTAACTGATTATGCTGGGTTAGCAGCAAATGTTACAGGTACAGATTCTAAAATTATTAGAGTTGATGGAACAATTACAGGACCTAGTGGAGGACAAATTCTAGATGTGGGCTCTAATAAGACTATTGTTGGTTTAGGATGTGATGCTACTATTGAAATGGTGCAGTTGCATTTAAAAAATTCTAATAATATAATTATTCAAAACATCGTTTTCACTATGATTGGGAGTACCATGGGGAGTGATGCGGATATGATTTGTTTGGAGACGACTTCTACTAACACCGTTGCCGATATCTGGATTGACCATTGTGAATTTTATAATATTACACCTACACTTCCGGAGTCAGCCGCTAAAAAAGATTTGTATGATGGGATGTTAGATATTAAAAAGTCTTGCTCAGACATTACCGTTTCTTGGTGCTATTTTCACGATCATTGGAAATGTAATTTGATAGGATATACAGATGATGATGTATACGATAGAAGAATTACTTTTCACCATAATCGTTGGAAGAATGTAAAATCGCGTACGCCTTCTTATCGTGGAGGAACAGGTCATATCTATAACAACTACTTTGAAGGATTGTTGATTGAAGATGATAGTAATTTAGGTGTATGGACAGGAGATTTAATTAGTACTGGTGTACATACTAGAGAGAATGCTTGTTTGAAAGTAGAGAATAATTATTTCAAAGATTATAAAAAGGCCATCTACAATGATATTGAAGATTGTACTTTTGAGGGTTTTGCACATGGAACAGGAAATGTGTTTGATAATTCTCCAACACAAACAGCTGCTACATGTGGCTCATTTGGTTTGCCATATTCGGTTACTATGGATGCAGCCACAGATGTGCCTGAAATTGTAAGTATGTGGTCGGGTGTAGGTAAAATTGACGGAACATCTCCTATTTTATCATCTCCTTCTAATAAAAATCAAGAGCCAGCAGGTGCAATAGATGATATCGTATTTACTTGGGGTGGTTCTGCTACTGATGTAAATATTTCAGGTTTGCCAGCAGGTTTAAATACGAATAAAAATACAGGAGCAAAAACATTAACTATAAGTGGTACAGCAAGTGCTGTAGGAACATATACCGTAACTACTTCAGGAGGTTCGTGTGGGTTCGTTTCTGAAAGTGGAACGATAACGATTGCTACTGAACCAAGCTTAACAATTAGCTCGGGAAGTGCATCGCAAACAGTAAGTGCAGGAGCTCCAATTGTAGATATTGTATATACCTGGGCAGGAACAGCTACTGGTGTAAATGCAAGTGGTTTGCCAGCAGGCTTAATAGGAACGACTAATGTAGGAGCTCAAACATATACCATTAGTGGAACACCAACTACAAGTGGAAGTTATACTTTAACTACTACTCAATCAGCTGGGATAGCAATAAATGTTAGCGGAAATATTACACGTCTTTTAGCAGTGCCAACGGGAGTTAGTGCATCGGCATCAGGGACCTCAGTAACAGTTAACTGGGATGCTGTATCAGAAGCTACTGGTTATATAATAAATTTATGTGCTGCTGGCACAGGAGTATTAAATGAGTGGGATTTTACGGGTACATGGACAATCAATGCTGCATCGGCTGATGCGAACTTAGAAGAAGATGCTACTGCTGGACGTTTTAATTATATCCCTGCTACAACAAGTGCAGCGTTGGTTTTTGAAAGTGGAAGTCCAATTGCAGATGTACAAGATTTACTGTTTACTCAAGGTGGAGGAAGTAAAGTGAGATTAGGATACAACTTAGGTAAAGTGTACTTAAATGGAACTGACATTGCTGTTTCTATCCCATGTGCGAGTGGAAATAAAGTAACAGTAACGGCTCAAGCTGGAAATTCTTTGGCAGTAGATAGAGGTTTTACTGTAAGTGGAGGAACTTTAAATACGGGTGAGTCATCAGCCAATATTAGTGCTACAGGTATTATGACAGAAGCCGGAGGAACAGGAATATATGTTATTGATGCCACTAGCTCAAATGTTATTGTTACAACACAAGTGGGTAGTATGAATATCTTTACCATTACAGTTACAGGAACAGGAACAGTATGTACAGAATATGTTGTTGCTGGTGGAGCAACAACATCATCAACGATATCTGGTTTAAATACTTCAACAACGTATTCTTATCAAGTAAAAGCTACCAATGCAACTCCTTCGGCAGCAAGTGCTTATAGCGCAGCTCAAAATGTTACAACTGGTGCAGTAGCGACTCCTACAAATGCAGTAATTGCACTGTCAAGTGCTGTTGGAACAGATGCTCAAAGTCATACAGTGAGTACGGCTATTACGTCTATTAGCTATACTTATACGGGAGCATATAACAATATAGTTTGGACAGGTACCGCTGGTGCAGCTATTCCTCCTACAGGAATTTCAGCTAGTGGAGCTGCTGGTGTTGTAAATATTAGTGGAACACCAACAGTAGTAGGAAACTATGGGTATACAATTAATATTGATGGATTAGATGGAGGAAGCGCTGCTAGTGCTACTGGAACAATTGCTGTTCTTGCAGCAATTCCTACCTTAACAGATCCGGTTAATAAAACCCAAACTGTTATTGATGGTAATGCTATTGCAAATATTGTGTTTACTTGGGGCGGAGGAGCAACTGATGTGTCGGTCGCAAGTTTGCCAGCTGGTTTAATTAGCAGTAAAAATGTGGGAGCAAAAACACTTACTATTAGTGGTACTCCAACGACAGGCGGAACTTATACTGTAAGTAGTGTAGGAGGAGCAGGAGCTCCAATAGTAATAACGGGAACAATAACAGTTTTGCCAGCAGTTACTTGCTTAGAGTTAGTTACAATCTCATTAACAGCAGTCGCTAGTGCTGGAGATTATGATATGATATTATTTGATGCTGCTGGTACTACTCAGATAAAAGTATTAGGTGCTGGAACTTTTAATGCCGGAGATTCAGACTTTGTGTTTGCAAAAACAGGTTTATCATCAGGAACATATACTTATAAACTCATGGATGGAGCAACAGTTCTTAAATCAGGAGCAGTAATCTTACCTTAATTTAAAAAAGCAGAAGTAATACTTCTGCTTTTTATATCCAAAACAATAATAGTTTATCAAATACGTTTAGTAAGAGATAACTTACATTACACCATTATGAAAAAGTTCCTATCTTTCTTATTTCTTTTTATATCTACTTTATTGTATTCTCAGCAAACTTATTACGTAACACCAAGTGGTAATGCAGGGAACAGTGGAGCTAGTTTTGCCAGCCCCAAAAGCTTGCTCAATGCTTTGTCTATTGCAAGTGCTGGAGATGAAGTAATTCTTCAAAGTGGCACGTATAACATTCCATACAGTGCGGGTTCAAAAAACACTATCTATTTAACTCAATCGGGTACTGCTGGAGCTAATATTTATGTTCATTCAGAAGTAAATACACAAGCTACCATAGATTTTCAATTTCCAGAATACGAATGGGTACAAGATTCGTATGGTTTTGATATAACAGGGGACTATTGGAAATTTAAAGGCTTGATAATAACTCGTGCTGGTTATCAAGGTGTTTATTGCAAGGGTGGTTATAATACTTTCGAATATTGTATATTTTATGATAATAGAAACAGCGGTATGGAGGTCAATAAAACAGGACATCATACTACTTTATTAAATTGCGATGCTTATCATAATTACGACCCTAAAAAAGGCGGTCAGATGGCTGATGGATTTGCCGTAAAACAAACGCAAGGTGCCGGAAATGTGTTGATTAATTGTCGCTCATGGGATAACAGTGATGATGCTTATGATACCTATGATAGCCCTGATGCAGTGGTGTTTAGAAACTGTTGGGCTTTTGATAATGGTTATGACAGTTGGAGTGATCCGAATATTGCCTTTGATGGAAATGGAAATGGTTTTAAAGTAGGAGGGAATTATAAATTACAAAATAATATTTTATCTCATTGTGTGTCATTTGGTCATCCAGGTAAAGGTTTTGACCAAAATAATAATACAGGAGGAATTACGCTGTTTAATTGCACTTCTTATGATAATGGGATTAATTATGGAATGGGTGGTAGTTTAGCAGGAGGAGAACAACATGAAGTGAGAAATTGTATTTCTTTAAATTCGGGAGGTTCTAATAGCTTCGGTTCGGCTGCACAATCAAATAACTCTTGGAGTTCTGGCTTCTCTGTTGGGTCAGGAGATTTCTTGAGTTTAAATGTAGCCTTGGCAGATGATGCTAGAAATAGTGATGGTTCTTTACCTGATAATGATTTATTTAGATTAAATTCTTCTAGTGATTTAGTAGATGCTGGAGTAGATGTTGGTTTAGTTTATAACGGGAGTGCTCCAGATTTAGGTGCCTTTGAAACAGGAGCAGATGCACCTACTTTATCTTCTCCATCAAATAAAACACAAACTGTTGCTACGGGTACTGCTATTGTTCCTGTTGTATTTACGTGGGGCGGAACTGCTACAGGAGTAACTGTAAGTGTTTTGCCGGCAGGTTTAACAGGAACAACGAATAGTGCTGCAAAAACATATACGATTACGGGCATACCTACAGCTGCCGGAACATATACTGTGACAACAACTCAAGCTTCGGGAACAGCAGCCTCAAATACAGGCACTATAACTTTATCTTTAGCTACTCCAATTTCAGTTAGCGCAACAGCTGCCAGCAATTCTATAACAGTTAACTGGACTCCTGCAACAGGAGCAACCGGCTATACTGTAAATGTATGTGAAGCAGGAGTAGGCGTATTGCAATCTTGGGATTGGACAGGAGCGTGGACCATTGGAGCAGGAGATGCTGATGCTAATTTAGAAGAAGATACGACTCCTGGGCGTTTTAATTATCTTCCTGCAACAACAAATGGCGCTTTAGTTTTCGCGAACAGCAATCCAATTCCTGATACACAAGATTTATTGTTTACACAAGGAGGAATAAATAAAATAAGACTAGGTTATAATCTAGGTAAACTATATTTGAATGGTTCAGGTCTCTCTATAACTATTCCTTGCGCAAGTGGAAATAAGATAACTCTAGTAAGTCAAGCAGGAAACTCTTTAGCTACTGATAGAGGATATTCTGTTGCAGGAGGAACTTTAAATACAACGGAAAGTTCGGCCAATGTAAATGCCAGTGGAATACTAACCGAGGCTGCTGGAACAGGAACATGGGTGTACGATGCAACAAGTTCAGCAGTAACGATTACATCAGTAACAGGAGGCATGAATCCATTCAGTATATCTGTTAGTGGTAGTGGTGGAGTATGTACAGAATATACTGTTGCTGGAGGAACGACTAGTTCTTATACAGTAACAGGGCTTGATCCTGAAACAGAGTATACGTATCAAGTAAAAGCGACGAACGGTACGCCTGCTTTAGCAAGTGCTTATAGTACTGAAGCATCAATAAATACCTTAGCTTTAACAAGTGCTCCTACTTTAACTGATCCGGGAAATAAAATACAATCAGTTATTGATGGATCAGCCATATCTACTATTGTATTTACATGGGGTGGCGGAGCAACTGACGTATCAATATCCGGTTTACCAGCAGGCTTAACTAGTACAAAGAATGCCGGAGCTAAGACCTTAACAATTACTGGAACACCTACTGCCGATGGAACATATACGGTTACAACAATAGGAGGTACAGGAGCGCCGGTTTCTGTGTTAGGAACTATTACGGTATTAGCTAATAATCCTACCTTATCTACGCCATTAAATAAAACACAAACAGTAAACGATGGAACAGCTATTTCTACTGTTGTATTTACTTGGGGCGGCGGAGCAACTGATGTTTCAATAGCAAGTCTACCAGCTGGACTAAGTAGCACAAAGAATGTAGGAGCAAAGACTGTGACAATTACCGGCATACCTACCGCAGATGGAACATATACAGTTACAACTATAGGAGGAACGGGAGCCTCAGTTGCTATAACAGGAATAATCACTGTATTGCCAGTTGCAGGTTGTTTAGAGCTTATTACGATTCCAATTACAGCCTTAGTTAGTACTGGAAATTATGATATTATATTATTCGATGTAGCAGGAACAACTCAAATTAGAGACTTAGGTAGCGGAGAGTTTAATGTAGGAGACTCTAACTTTTTATTTCCTAGAGATGGTTTGTCCGCAGGAACTTATACTTTTAAAGTAATGAATGGTGCTACGGTTTTAAAAACTGGTGGCATATTGTTACCATAACTGAAATATATAAATAAAAAAGGCTGTCGAATTTCGACAGCCTTTTTTATAGTAGTATGTATACTTATTCTTTCACTTCTTTCTCAGGAGCAATTAATTTATATCCCTTACCGTGGATATTAATAATACCTACCGCAGAATCATCTTTTAAGTGCTTACGTAATTTTGTGATATATACATCCATGCTTCGAGCATTGAAATAATTGTCATCAATCCAGATTGTTTTAAGCGCATAATTACGTTCTAATATATTGTTAATATTAGCCGCTAAAAGCCCTAGCAGTTCAGATTCTTTTGTAGTTAATTTAATGTTTTGTGTATCAGAACTCAACACTTGTTTCTGTGTGTCAAAAGTAAATTTACCAATAGTGTAAATACTTACATCTTTTGCTTTTTTACCTTTAACCCTGCGAAGAATAGCTTCCATACGGAATAATAATTCTTCCATGCTAAATGGTTTTGATAAATAATCATCAGCTCCTAATTTAAATCCTTCTAAGATATCCTCTTTCATCGTTTTTGCAGTTAAAAAGATAATAGGAATATCTGCATTTATTGCTTTAATATCTTGAGCTAAAGCAAAGCCATCTTTTTTAGGCATCATTACATCTAGTACACATAAGTCGTATTTGTCTTTAGTGAATGCTTTTAGTCCAGCTTCACCATCAGGCATTAAATCTGTGTCAAACCCTTTTGCTTGTAGATATTCACGAAGCAGCATTCCTAGGTTTTCATCATCTTCGCAAAGAAGAATTTTGATTTGTTGTTCCATAGTTTTTTTTATTGTTTTAGTGTTGGTATAGAAATTATAAATTTTGTTCCGATATTTAGTTCACTTTCTACACGAATTAGCCCATTGTGGTCGTGTATAATTTTTTCTACATAAGAAAGTCCGAGTCCAAATCCTTTAACGTTATGAATATTTCCAGTTGGTACGCGATAAAACTTTTCAAAAATCTTTTTTAATTGGTCTTTTTTTATGCCTATTCCGTTGTCTTGTATAGATATAAATAATCGATCTCGTTCATTCCATGTTTTTATATGCAAGACTAAGTTTGTTTTACTGTATTTTAAGGCATTTTCCATTAAATTGAAGATTACATTAGTGAAATGAATTTCGTCTCCTCTAATCCAAGAGTTCTCAGCATTCAGTTCAGATGATATTTCTCCATTTTTGCTTTCAACCTTTAATGAAAAATTAGCAATGCTTGTCTCTACAAGCTCGTGGGCATCTAATTCTACAAATTTCAATAGTTGCTTTTCTCTTTCAAAGATAGTCATTTGCAATACCTTATCAACTAAAAAGCGTAATCGTTTCGTTTCGTCAGCTACAATATGTGATATGCTTTTAAGCTTATCAGGTGTTTTTCCAATCATTGGATCTTGAAGCATTTGTGATGCTAATGAGATCGTTGAGATAGGTGTTTTTAATTCATGTGTCATATTATTCATAAAATCATTTTTCATTATAGACAGGTTTGTTTGTCTAAAAATCACAAAGATTGTATAAATAAAAATCAACAATAGAATTACAATGAGCACTAACGATGGCACTAAAAGAGATAATGATTTAATTATAAAACTTCTTTTAGTCGGAAAAAATATTTTTAAATAAAAAGGGTTAGATGTATTTTCACTAGGAAATAAACCTTGTTTGTATACACCATCACCAATAATACTATCATTGAAATGACAAGCATGTATTATATTGTCATTTTTATCTGTTACGCAAAAATGATAAGGAATTGTAATTTTATTATTTAATAATTCCTTTTTAAGCAGTTGTCTTAAATCTTCAAAATTTAGCCTTTCATCTAAAGGCTGATTTGAAGTTTCTTTCATCCATCGTAGTGCTACTTGATCTAGTAGAGATTTCGATTGATAGAATTTCTCTTGATATTGCTTGTAAAGAGAACCAGAAGCTCCTTCTATAGAACTAATCCCTCGTTGTTCTGCTATTGATACTTTTGGCGCTTCAAAAGTAAAAGACTGTTCAATACTGATTGTGTCTCCCAAGGTAATAGATTCAAAACTTGCCATTGATTCTAAGGATAATCGTATAGAATCTAATGTAAGTTCTTCAATTTCTCTATTTACTTTGTTTTGAGTGTATTTCTGTATGGTTTCATCTAGATAACGCTTTATCTCAACTTCTTCAACAGATTTTGATACCTGATATAAACTTCGATCTACATTATTGCTGAAATCATTCTCAATGTTGGTAGATGTTTCAAGTAGATAATTAACTTGTAATATTACTAGTCCAACAAAGGCAATAGTCATAACAATTGCTAGTACCCAAATACGAGTTTTTCTCATTTCAACACAAAATTAACTTAAAATGTTTAACATTTGAAGACTTTTTAACACACATTAACGAACTTGACACATAAAACAGTTTTAATCATAAATAATGACAAATAGCAAACTGTATCAATAAAGAATCATTCTACATTAGAGACTGATTTCTTTTTTTAGGAAAGGCCCAGTAAATCCAACATTAGTTTGAATTAATTCATTGGGTGTTCCTGTGAATAATATTTCTCCACCACCTTGTCCTCCTTCTGGTCCCATGTCAATTATATAGTCAGATACTTTAACAATATCCATGTTGTGTTCAATAATAATAATTGTATTTCCTTTATTTAATAGGCGATTTAAAACACTTAGCAATACACGTATGTCTTCAAAATGTAATCCGGTAGTTGGTTCATCTAGTACATATAGAGTTTGACCAGTATCTCTTTTTGATAATTCTTTTGCAAGTTTTACTCTTTGACTTTCACCTCCAGAAAGAGTTGTTGAAGATTGTCCTACTTTAATGTAGCCAAGCCCAACATCTTGAAGAGTACGTAGTTTGTGAACAATTGATGGTTGATTCTCAAAAAATTCTACTGCTTCATTGATAGTCATATTTAAAACATCAGAAATTGATTTTGCTTTGTAGCGAACTTCTAAAGTTTCCCTATTGTATCGTTTCCCCTGACAGTCTTCACATAAAACACTTACATCTGGTAAGAAATTCATTTCTATGCTTTTGTATCCATTTCCAGAACAAGTTTCGCACCGACCTCCCTTTGTGTTAAATGAGAAACGTCCTGGTTTGTATCCTCGTATTTTGGCTTCAGGAAGACTTACAAAAAGACTTCTAATGTCACTAAATACGTCTGTGTAGGTTGCCGGATTAGAGCGTGGAGAACGCCCAATAGGAGATTGGTCAACCTGTACAATTTTATCAATATGCTCTATTCCATGAATAGATTTGTAAGGAAGAGGATCCTTTAGTGAGCCATAAAAATGGGCACTTAAAATTGGTTGTAAGGTTTCATTTATTAAACTGGACTTTCCGCTTCCAGATACACCAGTAATGCAAATCATTTTTCCCAACGGAAATTTGACGTCAATATTTTTAAGGTTGTTCCCACTAGCACCTTTTATAGTTAGGAATTTACCATTCCCTTTTCGTAATGTAGTAGGGACTTCGATCTTCTCTTTCCCATTTAGAAATGATGCTGTGAGCGTATCTGCTTTAAGCATATTTTTAGGAGTGCCAGAATATATTACTTCACCTCCATGTCTGCCTGCTTTAGGTCCAAGGTCTACTATGAAATCTGAAGCCATCATCATATCTTTATCATGTTCTACAACAATCACAGAGTTTCCGGTGTCTCTTAGTTGCTTTAAAGAATTTATTAATCGTTCATTATCCCGTTGATGTAGTCCAATGCTTGGTTCGTCTAAAATGTATAGTACATTAACTAGTTGAGAACCTATTTGAGTAGCAAGGCGGATACGTTGGCTTTCTCCACCAGACAAACTAGCTGAAGCTCTATTAAGAGATAAATATGTTAAGCCAACATCAACTAAGAACTGAATACGAGTTCTAATTTCTTTTAGTATTTCACTAGCAATAAGCTGTTGCTTTTTGCTCATATGTTGCTCTACATTTTGCAGCCATTTAGCTAAATCGCTAATGTCTAATTTTGCTAGTTGTGCTATGTTTTTATTATGAATACGATAATGCAAAGCCTCTTTTTTAAGTCGATAACCGTTACAGCTTGGACAGGTAATCGTTTTTATAAATTGATTTGCCCATTTTTGCTCTGTTGCAGAGGCCGCACTCTCTTGTTGTAAATTGATGTATTTAATTACCCCTTCGTAGGTTGAAAAATAGTTGGATTTCCCTAAAGATTCATTTTTAATATTGAGTCTTTCAGTACATCCATTAAGTATTTCATCTAAAGCCTCTTCTGGTATTTCTTTTAGGGCTGTTTTTATATTCTTTCCATATTTTTCTAATATGGCTTCTATTTGCCAAAATATGAGTGAGTTTTTATATTTTCCAAGGGGAGTAATACCTCCTTGTGCTATATTTTGTTTTTTGTTGGGGATAATTTTGTCAATATCTATTTCATTAATTCTTCCTAAACCTTTACATTTAGGACAAGCTCCTTGAGGAGAATTAAAAGAAAAATTATGTGGGGCTGGTTCTGCATATGCTAGGCCTGTAGTTGGACACATTAATTGACGACTGAAGTAGCGTACCTCTTCTGTGTCTTTGTCCATCAACATAATAATGCCACCGCCTAATTTCATGGCTGTTTGAATAGAGCTCTTTAAGCGTTTTTCATCATCGTTTTCAGAAATAGGAAGTTTGTCTACTAAAACTTCAATGTTATGATTTTTGTATCGATCAAGGCGCATTCCGTGTTTTATTTCACGTATTTCACCATCAACTCTTACATGCAAGTATCCACGTTTATTTGTTTGTTCAAATAATTCTTTGTAATGACCTTTTCTGTTATTTACTAATGGAGCTAATACAAAGACCCTTTTCCCTTGGTAATATTTATAAATGAGGTTTAAAATTTCTTCTTCGGTATATTTGATCATTTCTTCGCCTGTGTTATATGAATAAGCAGTTCCTGCACGTGCAAAAAGCAAGCGAAGAAAATCATATACTTCAGTCGTTGTCCCAACAGTAGAGCGAGGGTTCTTGTTGGTTGTTTTTTGTTCTATTGAAATAACAGGACTTAAGCCCGTTATTTTATCTACATCAGGTCTTTCAAGAGCTCCTAAAAAATGACGGGCATAAGCTGAAAAGGTTTCAATGTATCTACGTTGTCCTTCCGCAAAAATGGTATCGAAAGCAAGTGAAGATTTCCCACTTCCACTTAAACCTGTAATTACAGTTAGTTTGTCTCTTGGTATCTGAATATCAATGTTTTTGAGATTGTGGACACGTGCGCCAAATATCTCTATAATACCATCATCCTCAATTATGTGTTCTGAATTTGAATCTTTTTCTGTCATCCCTTTTCTAAAAAATTAAGCCGCTAAAGTTAAGGAAAATAAGGGGAAGATTATATAAGCTCATTAAAATAAGTTTATGTATTTTTGGTTTTTATATGCAGCAACTAAAAGATAAAATAGATTTTTATGAAACTATGCGTGCTATTGCTATGCTTAGTGTTATAATAGGACATGTGACATCACCTGTTGTTAAAATGAGTTATGGAAGCGATATGAGTTCTTGGTGGGTGGGCAATATTATAAGTAGCGCGATGCATTTTGGAGTCCCTATCTTTTTGTTGTTGAGTGGAGCTACGATGTTGTTGAAAGATTATAAATTGATTGATTTTTATAAAAAACGTTTTGTTAGAGTGTTGTTGCCTTTTGTTTTTTGGGCCTTAGCGTATATCATTTATAGGTGGCTAATATTAAATGCAACAAAACAACCGTATGGATGGGAAGAGGTTTCTCCATGGCTTAATAATTTGATTTTTAATGAGCGCATTTCTTTACATTTTTGGTATATATATATGATATTAGCAATATATGTATTTATGCCTTTTTTAGCTAAGGCTTTACGCTTGTTGTCTGATAAATTTATTCTGCTAGTTCTTATCTTATGGGCAGTGCTGAACTTCTCTCTTATGTTTTCATCAGTAGTTGAGTTGATGAATGATTATATTTTATCACCAAGAGCATTTCTGTATTGTAGGTATTCAGGATATTTGGTATTAGGGTATTATCTAAGAAAAAAAGCATTTGATTTTAAATATATGCGCATATGGTCAGTAAGTATTTACCTTCTTGTTTTCTCTTTTGTGGCTATTTACACCTATTATGCTAGTAAGTATACACATAAACTTGACTTGCAGATGCATGGAAATCTCACATTAATTTCTTTGATAAAAACACTTGCTTTTTATTTTTTAATAGCAACAACCAAAGTGAAGAATGCTAAACTAGTATTTATTAGAGATGCTATTAGTAATTATAGTTATGGTATTTATTTAGTTCACATTATGGTGATAGGAGTGCTTTTTCTAAATGGGATTTTCTGGACTATGATGCATCCATTAATATCTTTGCCAGTTCTATATTTTTTGGTGTTTATTATATCAATTGGGATAATTTTTGTGTTGCGAAAAATCCCTGGAGGAAAACATATATCAGGATAATAAAAAAGAAGCTTTAAGCTTCTTTTTTATTTGTCTAAATATGTTTTTATAACCAAATATTTTAATGTTGTTTCGCCTGCATTGGCGATGCCATGTTTAATATTAGCAGGACAATAGAAGCTAGTGTATTGACCAGAGACAGTAGAATCTTTATCTAGGTAGAATTTTGCGGTCCCTTCTAAAATAAAGAAGAATTCATCTTCTGTATGGGAGTGAGGCTTGTGAGTTGCTTTCCCAGGCTCCACTACACTCATTTTAAGTGTTTGTCCGTTTAAAAAATTCTTGTCTGCAAACCAATATTGATATCCTACTTTCGTAGGAATTGTTTTGTCTAGATTAATATGGTTAATGCAGTTGTCTATAGTCCACTTTTTAGGGCTATTGTTTTTTATTTCTATTTGAGCAAAAAGAGAGTGTGAAATAATACTCATTAGAAATAAGATAAAGAAAATTGGTTGGTAATTTTTCATCTATTTTTGTTTTTTATTATTCTTTTATCCAGTTTTTCTGATATATAAACACCCTGCTGAGATTAAAGTTCAATTCGTCTTTACAAGGGATTTTTATTTTATAAGTGTTCTTCGTTTTATTGGGAAGGTCTGTGTCTCTTAGCCATACATTGAAATCTTTGAGTTGCAAGTAACTTATCTTATGAAAATCTGCAAATTTAGCCCAGTTAGCTACAGTAGAGTCAACTTCAACTTCAGTAAATCCAATTTGATGATAAAGGTCTTCTTTCTTTATGATAAATCCATATTTTTGTGGGTTTTTAAGCAGTTCTTTTGCAGCAATTATTCTGAAAAGATATCGACTTGTTTCGTTGGGGAGAACTAAATCAAATGGGTTACTTGTGAGCTGTTGGTTTACCCTTCTTTTTAATGAACCAATCCCAGCATTGTAAGATGCTGCTACTGTAAACCAGTTTCCAAATTTTTTGTATGATTTTATAAAATACTTACAAGCAGCTTCAGTAGATTTCTCTATATGATAACGTTCGTCGACTTTTTCGTTCACTTCTAAACCAAGTTCTTTAGCTGTTGCGGGCATTAGTTGCCAGAGTCCACAAGCCCCAACAGATGAAGAGGAGCGTATGATGAAATTACTTTCGACCAATGCTAAATACTTGAAGTCTTTAGGAATTCCATTCTTTGCAAGAATAGGCTCTATTATAGGGAAGTAGTTATTGGCTCTCTTTATCGTTCCTAGTGTTCTTGCATGGCTATACACAAAACTGTGCATTTCGCGATCAAATCGTTCGCGCATATCATATCTAGAAAGAATAATAGTAGTATCAAATATGTGAACTTCTGCGGGAATACTAACAGAAGGGTTTGGGGAAAAATGTTTGTTGTGATTCTGGGTGAATGATAAAATTGAGAGAATAAGTGTCAAGGCAAGAGACCCTCCAAGAAACCATTTGAACGCTGTTTTCATAGTCTTGTATTTTAAAATTTCGCAGACAAAGATAAATTTTTTATCCAAAGTTAGGGTGTAGTTTCTCTGAATTTAAAGAAAAAATTTTAAGATTAAACCTTATTTAACTTACAGAAATAAGAGGCTTGTTTAATTGTGGATAACTCTTGTCTTGCAAAGTTTGAGCACTCACAAGTTTTATCTATTTTTACGAGTTGAAAAAAATAAGAAGGTGTGTTTTCTGTGATTCGAAAACACGATTAATTCAATAAAGGCCAATTGTTAAAGAGTAAATTGAAATGCGTCCAGAAGAAATCAACAATGAAGAAGAATTAGAAGCTCCTGAGAAAGAAGCTGTGGTAAATGCTGATGATAATAAATTAGTAGAGAATACCAAAAAATCTGAGTCTTCTACACCTCGTTTAAACGATGAAACGACTAAATATCATTTGTCGGGGATGTATCAAGCATGGTTCTTAGATTATGCTTCTTACGTTAATTTAGAACGTGCGGTGCCACATTTAAACGATGGTTTAAAGCCTGTTCAAAGACGCATTCTTCATTCTATGAGACGATTAGATGATGGTCGTTATAATAAAGTTGCTAATATTGTTGGACATACTATGCAATTTCACCCACATGGTGATGCCTCTATTGGTGATGCCTTAGTGAACATTGGGCAAAAAGATTTGCTAGTTGATTGTCAAGGAAACTGGGGGAATATTCTTACTGGAGACAGCTCTGCAGCTCCTCGTTACATTGAAGCTCGCCTTTCAAAATTTGCCTTAGAGGTTGTCTTTAATCCTAAGATAACTAATTGGAAACAATCATATGATGGTCGTAATAAAGAACCAATAACCCTACCAGTTAAATTTCCTTTGTTATTAGCTCAAGGCTCTGAGGGAATTGGAGTAGGGTTGAATTCGAAAATTCTTCCTCATAATTTTAATGAATTGATCGAGGCTTCTATAGCACATCTCAAAAAAGAAAAATTTCAATTACTCCCAGATTTTATAACAGGAGGATCAATAGATGTTAGTAAATACAACGATGGACAACGTGGAGGAAGCGTTAAGATTCGTGCTAAAATTGGGAAGCTTGACAATAAGACTTTAATAATCTCAGAAGTTCCTTATGGTGTAACAACTACCGGATTAATAGACTCTATTATTAAGGCAAATGATAGAGGAAAAATAAAGATTCGCAAGGTGGATGATAACACTTCTGAATTTGTAGAAATTCTAGTACATTTATTGCCCGGCACATCTTCTGACAAAACAATAGACGCTTTGTATGCATTTACGAATTGTGAAGTAAGCGTTTCTCCAAATTGTTGTTTAATACACGAGAATAAACCTTGGTTTTTAAATATTAGTGATGTTTTAAGAACAAACACTGATAATACGCTTAGCTTGCTTCGTCAGGAACTAGAGATACAGAAAAATGAATTGTTAGAGCAATTGCATTTTGCATCACTTGAGAAGATATTTATTGAAGAGCGTATATATAAAGATAAGAAATTTGAAGATAGTAAATCTTTAGATGAGGCTATATTGCATATTGATAGCCGATTAGAGCCATTTAAGGAGAGCTTTGTGCGAGAAGTACAACGGGAAGATATTTCTAGGTTGATGGAAATTAAAATGGGTAGAATCTTGCGATTTAACTCTGATAAAGCTGATGAGCATATTCAATTGATGAAAGATAATGTAGAGGAAATTGATTATCACTTAGAACATATTGTGAAGTTTACTATCACTTGGTTTTCAGGTTTGAAAGCCCGTTATGGAAAGAATTTCCCGCGTCGTACAGAGTTGAGAAGCTTCGAAAATATTGTAGCCACTAAAGTGGTTGAAGCTAACGAGAAATTATATGTTAATCGTAATGACGGTTTTATTGGAACTAGCTTAAGGCGCGATGAGTTCGTGTGTAATTGCTCTGATATTGATGATATTATAATCTTCTTCAAAGATGGGAAGTATAAGGTTGTAAGAGTCTCAGATAAAATATATGCAGGAAAAGATATAATTCATATTGCTGTTTTCAAAAAGAATGATAAACGGACTGTTTACAACGCTATTTATCGTGATGGAAAAAATGGGCCATTTTATATAAAACGATTCCCTGTTACTGGAGTTACACGCGATAAAGATTATGAAATTACGAAAGGAACAGCAGGATCTAAAGTACATTACTTTACAGCCAATCCTAATGGAGAAGCAGAAGTAGTAAAAATTACCTTGAAGCCAAAACCACGTTTAAAAGTATTAGTTTTTGATAAAGATTTCAGTGAAATGGCTATTAAGGGTCGTCAGTCTATGGGTAATATTCTTACTAAGAATGACATCCATAAAATAGCCTTAAAACAAAAAGGGGGCTCAACTTTAGGAGGTAGACATATTTGGTTTGATTCCGATGTTTTTCGTTTAAATCATGATCAAAGGGGGGGGTATTTAGGAGAATTTCATAGTGATGATTTGATTCTGGTTATTTGCAAAAACGGAGAATTTTACACTACGAATTTCGATCTAAGTAACCATTACGAAAACGATATCCTAAAGATTGAAAAATACAATCCTGATAAGGTTTTCTCTCTAGCATTTTTTGATGCAGATCAAGGGTTCAGATATCTAAAACGTTTTCAGCTGGAGCCGTCTCAAAAACGAGCTAGTTTCTTAGGGGAAAATCCTGACTCTGAAATTCTGTTAATAAGTGATCAGGCCTATCCTCGTTTCGAAATTATATTCGGAGGAAAAGACAAAGAGCGTGCTCCTATAGATATTGAAGTAGAAGAGTTTATAGGAGTGAAGAGTTTTAAAGCTAGAGGTAAGCGTATCAGTCAGTTTTTAGTTAAACAAGTGAATGAATTAGAACCTACTCGTTTTCCAGAGCCCAAAGATGAGCCTGTGCCAGATGATGAAACGTCAATTGATGAAACGGAGGAGGAAGAAGAGCAACAAGTTGAAGCAGTAGCTGTTGTGGATGAAAGTGACCCAACAGAGATAGTCGAGGTAGAAGAAAAACCTGCTCAAAAAGTTGAACCTGAGAAAAAGGAAAAAACCGTTGCTCCAAAAGAGAAAACAGCAACTAAGCCTGCTAAAGAGCAAGAGACAAGCATACAAGATGAAAATGAAGACAGGCAGCAGTTATTAGACGATATTACAGGACAGATGACCCTTTTTTAGTCTCTGTTTAAAAGCATAAAAGATTATTAGTGGGAAATTAAAATTTTTGTATCTTTGTGTAAGTAAACATTAAATAATGAAGAGTTCCAACTTCTGTTGGAATTCTTTTTTGTTTTTATAAACGAACTAAATACTAGATTACCATGGCAGTAAACTACATGACTGAAGAGGGTTATAAAAAGTTATTAGAAGAACTTAATCAATTAGAAAGTGTTGAGCGCCCTGCAATTTCGAAACAAATAGGAGAAGCTCGTGATAAAGGTGATTTATCTGAAAATGCAGAATACGATGCCGCAAAAGAAGCTCAAGGAATGTTGGAGATGAAAATCTCTCAATTAAAAGGAATGGTTGCTAATGCACGTTTAATTGATGAAAGTAAATTGAGTATTGACGACGTACAAATATTAAATAAGGTGAAGATTAAAAATACGGCTACAAAGCAAGAAATGACATATATGATTGTTTCTGAAAGTGAAGCAAACCTTAAAGAAAAGAAGTTGTCAGTAACAACTCCAATAGCAAAAGGCTTATTAGGAAAGAAAGTTGGTGATAAAGTTGAAGTGATAGTTCCAAATGGAAAAATGCAATTCGAGATAATGGAAATTTCTTTGTAAATTAAGTACAATGCCAAGCATATTCACTAAAATAATTAAAGGAGAAATTCCTTCTTATAAAATAGCGGAAGACGACCGCTATTTTGCATTTCTAGATATTAGTCCACTAGCAAAAGGGCATACTTTAGTTATACCTAAAGTTGAGGTAGACTATATCTACGACTTAGATGATGAAGCCTTAGCAGGTTTGCATTTATTTGCTAAAAAGGTAGCTTTTGCCATAGAAACAGTTGTTCCATGTAAGCGCGTAGGAATAGCTGTAATAGGATTAGAAGTTCCTCACGCACATATTCATCTTATTCCTCTTAATAAAGAGTCAGATATGCTCTTTACTAACCCTAGGGTTAACATCTCTCCAGAAGAAATGCAGTCAATCGCTGAATCCATAAAGAAACAATTATAGATTTATCAAAAAAAGATTGAAATAAACTGTCACCTTTTTGTGTTTTTCCGTCTTACTATTAGAATGCTTAAATAAAGCATCTCTATTAGAACGAAAAAAACAATTGAATTATTTATTAAACAACTCATTAAAAGTGCAGCGTCAGCACTATAAAAACTGACAATTATAATTATGAAAAAGAATATATTATTATTTGCGTTAATTTTTACAGTTCTTTTCTCAGCATGTAAAGAAGATGACAGTCCAACTGTACTTACTGCTGATCAAGAAAAGCAAGCTATTGCTGAATCTATTAAAACCCAAGTTGTTGAGAGTGTTTTAGGGCTTTCTAATGATTCTCAAACAAGATCTGCTAGTGTGTTTAGAACTACTATGGCAGATTCTATTGTGATAGATATGTCAGTAGCTGGACCAGAAGGTGGAAGTATTGATTTGTATGGTAAATGTAAATATGTGTTAGATATGAATGATACTACTGGCGATATACTTTATGCATATGACTATGATTATTCTAATACCTATAATGATTTTAAATATACCGAAGACGGTATAGCAACAACTCTAAATGGAGTCTTAAATGTTACAGTTCTTTTTGATATGCAATTATTAGCTGCACAAGAAGATCCAATTATGAGTTTTGATATGGGTATTAAAGGATCTATTGATGCCGTAACATCAAACGGATTTGATGGCACTATTGTTTTTGACCTTGTTTATTTAATTAATAATGATGGTACTGGTACAATAACTGGAACTATAGACGGAGAAAGCTACAACGAAGTTTTCTAAAAAATTGAAGCTATTTTTTGATGGGAGCTACTTTTTCTAAAGTAGCTCCCATTTTTTATTGTATATACCTCAACTCAACCCGTCTATTTTTTGCTCTGCCCGATTCTGTTTTATTGTCTGCAATAGCTTTTGTTTTTCCATACCCTTTTGCTATTAGCATATTAGTATCACACCCAGCAGCTATTAGAAATTCTTTTACTGCCTTAGCTCTTTGTTCCGATAAAAGCTGGTTTTTTTGATTGTCTCCAATATTATCAGTGTGCCCACTAATTTCTACCTTTAGCTTATTTTTATTAATAATTCTGGCAACTCTTCGCAATTCTGGTTTTGAATAAGATAGCAGTTCGCTTTCAGAAGAATTAAAGAATAAATTCGTAATTGCTACTGCCGTTCCTTGTTTTATCATATCATCCATCGCTATCATGTCTATATCTTTTTGTATGCTGATGGCTTTGTTGTAATCGCGCAAATCGATATTGTCGGAGGCAGGGTAATAAGTATCCTCTTCTACATAATATCCATACATTTTTCCTAGAGGCAAAACAATAAAGAAACTGCCATCAGAAGGGTCGCTTTGAGACGTTCCTATCACTTCTCCTGTAACTAAATCTTCCCAGTAGATAGTAGCAGAAATTCCCTTTTTATGTTTGTTGCTTAGCTTGCCCGATATAGTAGCTACAAAATTAGGACGCATCGAATTGGGCAGACTAACATAAAAGATATCGTTGCTATTTTCTCCTGATGGACCTTTTGCAAAATAGGCCTTTTCACCGTCGGTAGATATTTTATAGCCCCAGTCGTTATCAATGCTGTTTATCTCTTTTCCAAGATTGATAGGTTCGCTCCAGCAGTTCCAACAAGTATCAGATAAACGGGTGCTTTTATATACATCTAATAAGCCTAGTCCACCATGGCCGTCAGAACTAAAATACAAAGTTTTCATGTCAGGATGTAAGAAAGGCATTCGGTCGCCATATTTTGTGTTAATAGTTGTTCCTAAGTTTATAGGAGTGCCCCAATTATTGTCCTCGTCTAATACAGAAATGTATATGTCCGAAGGATAATTTTTAGCCCCATGGTAAGGAATACTATGGTTAATGTTTAAGCCATTTTTATAAGTGGAAGAAAATAACAATGCCTTTCCATCACTTGTAATCATAGCATCTGCTTGCCATCTGCCTTGGTTAATAATAGGAGGAAATGCTTTCGGTAAATTCCATCCCTGTGCAGTTTTAACAGTATAGCTTAGTTTTCCCGATTTAAATAAAATCATTTTGTTACCATCGGCAGAGATGCTCATTGGAGCATCGTTAGAGTTAGGGAAGGATAGTTCTTTAATCAATTGAGTTTTTCCCCATCCATTGGCTGTTTTTTCTGCACGATAGATATCTTCCAATCCTACACCATCTAGTCGATTAATACCGCAGAAATAAAGTAATTTGTCATCGGCAGATATTACTGGCACATATTCGCCCATACTGGTATTTATTCCTTTCCCAAGGTCGTAAATTTGTACTGTGTTATCCCAGTTCTTTTTTAATATATCTTTTAGCTGTTTAATTTTTTTATTCTCCTTTTCAAAATGTACTTCATACTTCTTTATACTATCCAATGCAGCTGTCCAGTTTCTTCTTTTTATATTATTGCTAATAATACGTTGTAAGGTAACATAGCGTCTTTCAGTAGAAGCTTCAGACTTTATATAGCGTGTGTATAAATCGTACAAGTTTACATTGTAAGGTTTTTCTAAACTTAGGGTGTCTCCTAATGCAGCCCATCGGTAACTGCTTGCTTTCAACTTGTCGAACAAGGCAGGCTTCTCTGAACCAAAAAAGAGATCCAATGTGCTCGTTTCACCATCTTCTGTGTAGATGTCGTAATAAGCCATAAATGCTTTTTCTCTCCTTTCACCTGTGTAATAAGCAATGCAATACTCCAAAATATCTAAATTGCGATTGCGTATGCCTATAGCCAGTATACTATCCAAAGCAGCATCAACTCCTTTGTCTTGTGGGTGCTCTTCGATAAGACGCTTGTAGGCATACCAACTATCAGCATCGGTAAGGGCAAGGTATTGTAAGTTTTTATACGCTTTCATCGCATCTTTGTAATACTTGCTGTTAGGGTATTTTTCAATATAGTCTTTAAATTCCAGTTTGTTAGCACTTCTTTTTGCTAAAGCATATTCAATATGGTGTATTTTTTTTTGAGCTAGTTCTGTAATCTCAGAAGCTTCGTGTGTAGCAATAAATTTCTCGTAGCAAGGCGTACAGTTCGATTCGCTTATTATTGTATAATCAACCATATCCCTTTTTACTTTTGCTCTAAGTGTGTAGCTCTCGGGTGCATTGGGGTAGTAATCAAGAAAATGCGTATAGGCCTCTTTTGTGTTGACTGCTACCGTTGCATCCATGGCGGCTTTGTAAACCTTGCTTATGGTGCTTTTGATTTTTGATTTGCTAATCTTAATCTTTCGTAAGGCAGCTAATTCTTTTTTGTCTTTTATTGCCGTATACAACTCCTGGGTAATTAATATATAACGATATGCTGAATCGGGTTCAAAGCCCTCGTGTTTTTTTTGAATTAGTAAATTCGCTCTGCCAAAATTTGCATTGATATCCGCAGGATTTTCCAGCAACAGCTTGCTTGTTTTTTTATCAACGCTTGTATAGCGCTCTTTTTTAATTTGTTCTAGAAATTTATTTTGACTCCACGAAATGGAAGTAGAAAGTAGCAGTAAGAGAAGTATGGTGAATATTTTTTGCATAGTAATTTAGTCTTTTGCTGTATCTATCAATAATAATGCAAGTGTAAGCTTACACTCGCTAAAGTTAGTTAATTCTGAGAAATCGAAAAGTTCTAATTTTTGTGGTAGAATTAGAATGATTAATATCTGATTTCTCGTAAGAGCCTTTTGTTAGGTAGTAAAAAACCATTTATTTAGTTTTTTTTGACTAAGAATATTTACATTTGTGGGATAAAATAATTCTTAAAAACATGTCACCTTTTAGTAAAATGTCGTCTTACTAATAACGAATAATATTTACCTGGTATCTAGGTTGGATACTAAATTAGTTAAAAACAAAACACCCATGAAAAAGCTACTAAGACTATTTTTTGCCTTTTTTTTATTGTCAATCACTATTGTAAGTTGTAAGGAAGATGATGAGCCAGCTTTGCCAGATGAGCTAACTGCTGGAGATGCAACAGTCCATATAGCTTTATATGAAGAAGATGCAGCCTTAATAGCAACTCTTAAATATTGGAAAAATGGTGTTGTAACGAATATAACTGACGGAACAAATGATGCTTTCCCAACGTCAATTTTTGTAACTGCAGGAGATGTGTATATTACAGGAAGAGAATTTATGGGAGGAGAATATGTTGCTAAGTATTGGAAAAACGGTGTAGCAACAAGATTAACCGATGGGAATTATTATGCAACAGCATCAGATATTTATGTGTATGGTAGTGATGTTCACGTATTAGGTTGTGAAGAAAATAGTGCTGGCAACAGGGTTATTAAATATTGGAAAAATGGGGTAGAGACTAGTATCACTGATGGCGTAAATGATGCTTATGCTCCTCATATGTTTGTTTCAGGCAACGACGTGTATATTGTTGGGTATGAATATGACGCTAGCTATATTTCTATTGCTAAATATTGGAAAAATGGCGTGCCTGTTAACTTGTCTGACGGAACAACAGATGAACTAGCATCCAGCATATTTGTGTCTGGTAATGATATTTACGTCTCTGGAGTGGAGTTGAATGGATTTGATTTTGAAAAAGCTAAATATTGGAAAAATGGCGTAGCTGTTACCTTATTAGATGGAACAAATAAAGCTATGGCAGGAAAAATTCTTCTTGCTGGCAGTGATATATATGTGTCTGGTGTCGTAGAGAGTAATAGTGGAGTTTCTATTGCCAACTATTGGAAAAATGGCGTGTCAACAAATTTAACCGACGGTACCACAAAGGCTGGTGTTGTAGCCATGTCTATGCTAGGCAGTGATGTATACTTATCTGGTTCTGAGGAAAATAGTACTGGGATTGAAATTGCTAAGTATTGGAAAAACGGCGTGGCTGTTAGCTTAACAGATGGTACGAAAAATTGTGCTGCTGTAGCTATGTTTGTAGAATAAAAACACAAACGAATATATATAAAAGGGCAGGTGTATTACCTGCTACCGAGTAATTCTATCGCGTGTTTGTAGCTAAGCCAGTAGTAATATAAGTGTTGCCAGACGATACAAATCGTGGGGGAGCGAAGTTAAATTATAACTAAGTTAATATGAAAAACCATTTTTTAATCTCAATCTGTTTTGTTTTCTTCTTGCAGATATCACTGTATGGAGAGGATATTTATCCTATTGGAGATTTTTTGTTTGAAGATACCTTATCATTCAATCCATTACATTCATTAATTACTACTGGTCCAAATGGTATTTGGGAAATAGGAGTGCCCTCTAAAACAGGAATGTATGATAGCTATGATGATTCAGCGGCTATAGTTACAAAGCTAAATGATATTTATCCTGTAGATTCGACTGATTATTTTGATATAAGAATTAATTATTTTCAATTAATGTGGGGTGGGGCTGTTTTATCTTTTTGGCATAAATATGATACCGATTCCTTAAAAGATGGTGGTGTTATAGAAATAAGTCAAGATGGAGGAGGTAGTTGGAAAAATATTTCTGATTCTGATTTTTATGTCCACCATGCTTATAATGGCTTGTATAATCAAAACGACACTATTCTTGGAGGAATACCAGCTTTTACAGGAAATTCGCAAGGGTGGAAAAAAATTGAATTATACTGGCATTGGTTAATGATAACCTCTACAAGAGCTGCTTCTGTTGATGATACTTTTGTTGTTCGGTTTAGATTTAAAAGTGCAAATAATTCTATACCTAAAGGAGGTTGGGAACTGAGTCATTTTAGATTAAAAGTTTATAGTATTGCTGGAGATGTGAAAAATAGCAAGATAAATAAAGTCACTATTTTTCCAAATCCTTGCTCTGATAATGTACAAGTTAATGTTGCAGATTTTACTTCGTCTTGCAGATTTAGATTGTATAATTCGAATGGAATTATGGTGCTAGATATACCGCTTAGAAGTAATAAACAGGAGATTAATTTGAAGGGGCTAGTTGATGGAGTTTATTTGTATTCAATAAGTGAAGAAAAACTAATTATGAGAACTGGTCAGCTTATTAAGAAATAAGTTTTAAGTGCTACTCGATCTTTTGGCTCTTCATAGCTTTAAAACAAAAGCTATGATTGCAGCATAAAAAACCAACAAATTTGTATTTCTGTTAAATATTATACAAATTTGTGCTTTAAATAATTAAATAAACTAGTTGAAATTATGAAAAGTAAATTATTATTAGGTTTAGGAATAATCGCATTATTGTGCTGTTTTTCTTGTTCAGAAGATTCTGATTCTGTGCCTACAGAAACAGGGTCTAATGTGATAGAGGTAACTGCTGATATTGACGCTCCAACAACATGGTTGGATGGTAAGGTGTATCTTATTAAGAAGAATGATTTTTATGTAAACAACACCTTAACTATTGAAGCGGGAGTTGTTGTTAAGTTTCATCCTGATTATGACTATATTGTGTTAGGAGGAACGGGAACAATAGTAGCAAATGGAACTCTCGACAAGCATATTGTTTTTACATCTTACAAAGATGATGCGCATGGTGGAGATACAAATGGTGACGGAACGGCAACATCTCCAGCTAGTAAAGACTGGTCTAATATAAATACAAATGCTTTAAATGGTTCGTCGTTTAACTATTGTGAGTTTTTATATGGGGGAAATGGAACGTATACCAATACCTTAGAAATTTATAGTAGTGTAGCCAGTGTTACCAATTGTCTTTTTGCACATAATGATGGTAGTGATGGCTCTATGGATTTTGGAGCTTTAGATTGTAGTGCAGCTTTAGCTGGAACAGTAGTTCAGAATAACATCTTTTATGATAATATTCGTCCACTAAGTATTAGTACTGCATTTAGTTTAGACAATTCAAATGTATTCCATAATCCTGCTGATGCAAACAGTACGAATGCCTACAATTATATTTATGTAGAGTCTATTAATGAGATTGTTTCTAATATTTCTTGGTCAGAAACAGAAGTGCCTTATATCATTGATGATAATGATTTATGGATTATGAGCACCTACAGCTTGACGCTAGCAAATGATGTAGTTTTAAAGTTTACACCATCTTCTGAAATTGTTTGTGCAAATGGCGCTTCTAATATCATTAACTATAATGGAACAGGGGTGTATTTTACTTCTTTTAAGGACGATTCACGTGGCGGGGATTCAAATGCAGATGTTACAGCAACATCTCCTGCAAACGGTGATTGGGAAGGTCTTTATAGTGATGCTAGTTCGTCTTATTTTTCTTGGACAAATATCCTTTACGATAATCATTAAAGAATACTGGCGTTCTAGTTTTTAAGCTATTTTTGATTAGAATATTAAAAACCCAATATATATAAGGGCAGGTGATACACCTGCCCTTTTTCTATGCAAGACACTCTGATATTTGCAAATGAAACTTAACTGGGGTAATTATTCTCTCCCCAAAATCACTATTTGATATTTGTCAAAGGAATCCAATTCGGAAGCCCGTTTCTTTGTGTCATAATTCTTTTACAACTCAGAAAAACAAAAAGAGTATGAAAACAATGACAACTAAAAGTGGCTACCAAATTATCCCTATCCTATCTGGAAGAAGCAATGTTTGCTTACTGTCTAATGCCACTACTAATATCTTAATAGATACGGGCGTAAGAAGAGATTGGAAAAAGTTGCATAAGAAACTTAATCGATTAAAAGTAAATACTATCGATTATTTAATTCTTACGCATACTCATTTCGATCATGTGGGAAATGCTAAAAGGATAAAGGATATTTACAATGCTCAGGTAATTGTGCAACAAAACGGAATTGATTATTTGGCAAAGGGCGATAATATAGTGCCTAAAGGAACCAATATGTTTGTAAAAGCACTAACAGACCTATTTGCTAAAACTGTTTGTGAGAAATGGACCTACGAGCCTTGCGATTGTGATATTAAGGTAGGTGAATATATGCATTTGAGGAAGTTGGGTTTTAACGCCTATCTCACTAGTACAATAGGGCACTCGCCAGATTCTATGTGTTTAGTGATAGACGATGAGGTGTCTATTGTAGGAGATATTATGTTTGGACTATTTAAAGGAACAATCATGAGCCCTTTTGGAGCCAACATTCAACACATTATACGAAACTGGGGCTTGTTGTTAGATACTGCCAGCATGATATTTATTCCAGGACACGGATTAGCCATTGATAGACTAACAGTACAAAGAGAATACAATAGAAGATTAAAATAATTAAGAAATACAACATACAATTTTTATAAAAACTAACTATTATGAAAAAAGCAATTAAAATTACGAATCATTTATCTACAGAGAATTTATATCGTTTACCATGGACAATGACAGACAATGCTACTACATGGCTAGAAGTAACAAGAGCTTGTGATATTACTTGCGAATACTGTCCGCAAGATAAAAGTAAGTGTAAACATAAATCACTTAGAGAAGTGTCGTTTGAGATAGATGAACTAATGAAAATGAGAAAATGTAGCACTATGATTATTGCTGGTGGAGAGCCTTTAGTTCACCCGGAGCTATTAGAAATAGTCGCGCTTATAAAAAAGAAAAATGTGCAGGCATTTATCATTACAAATGGGGTAACTCTAGATGCTACTTATTTATCAAAATTGAAAAAATCAGGATTGATGGGAGCTATTCTTCATGTTGATTCGGGTCAACACCGACCAGATTGGGAAAATAAAACAGAGGGAGAATTAAACGAACTGAGACAGTATTTTGCAGATATGTTTCATGCAGAAAAAGATATGATATGTTCATTTATTACAACGGTTATTCCAGCAGCCTTAAGTGGTGTTCCGGATATTATTAAATGGATGAATGAGAATACCAAAAAAGTGAATCAGAACATTCTTATTCCTGTACGAGAATGGCACCTCTATAATCATTGGGATTCTTTTGTGGATGGGAAGCAGGTAAATGCACCAGTAGTAAACAATGATTTGGCAGAGTTTCCCAAATACATAAGTGCGGGAGATATTAGCGATGAAATCAGGAAATCCTTGCCCGATTTTAACTTCAACTCTTACTTAGGAGGAACAGAGATAGCCAATGCTCCTAAATGGGCTATTGGAAGTTACCTTCAATTAGGTGATAAATTTTTAGGGTCAATTGGTCCTAAAAGTATGGAGATAATCCAAAATGCACACCACTTTATTAATGGCACCTACTTTTCTTTCTCTAAAAAAAGGACTTATGGGATGTTTAAATTTCTCTTGCCTCTCTTATCTCTTTTTGATAAGGAAGCAAGAGCCATATTTGTGAAGTACTTTTTGCTAAGACCATGGAACTTTTTTTTGAGAAGTCAATTTCAAACTATTGTAGTGATGCAACCTTGGGATTTCACTGAAGAAGGTGAGTATGATATGTGCGATGGTTGCCCCAACAAAACATACTATAAAGGAAGACTTGTTTCGGAATGTAGAATAGACGAATATTCAGAACATGGTAAGCTTCTTTCTCATGGTCCTCGACGTTGTAAATAGTACTCTTATTCAATCACTATAAATTAAATAACGATGTTTAAAAAGAACGTTCAATTAGATAGCGCAAGAAAAATATCAAGCTGGAGAAAAATATCTTTAGGGTCTTGGAAGCCAAGAGGAGATTCTTCTGTTTATGTTAACCTTGAGATTGATGCTGAACCAGTGCTAGAGCAAATAGCAGTTTTAAATGAGCAGAAAAAAGATAAGCAGTTTAAGTTACAATTTATCAACTATTTTGTAAAAGCACTTGGTGTTGCTGTGGCTCAAAATCCGCAAATAAACTCAATGGTGCGTATGGGGAAGATTTACCCTAGAAAGAATGTTGATATTTTCTTTCATGTAGTAAATAATACGAAGGATGGAGAAGATTTGTCGGGCTTCGTTTTTAGAGATGCAGATAAGAAAAGTCTTTGGGAAAATTTAGAGCAGTACTATAGCTCTGTTAAAGAAATTAAGAAAGGACATAATAAAAAATATATTGCAGTAAAGAAGGCTTTTAAAATTATCCCTGGTTTTATGTCAGCAAAGGTCTTGAATTTCTTTGGCTTCATTTTATACACTCTCAATCTTTGGAATCCTCTTTTGGGCGAGCAAGATGCCTTTGGTGGTATTATGCTCACCTATGTAGGTTCATTAGGAGTTGATAATGCATTGACTCCAATTGCACCATATACTAATATCCCAATGGTTGTTTCCGTAGGAGCAATTAAAAAAAGACCCTTTGTAATTGATGATGAACTGGTAGCTCGTAAAACAGTGAAAGTAGGACTCGTTTTTGATCATCGACTTTGTGATGGTGTGCAAATGCAACAACTAATATCAAGCTTAGAAGATTTAATGAACCCCTCTTTGGAGGCAACGAAAAAGCTGATGAATATATAAACGTAATAAAAAATTAAAAAAGAACACATGAAAAATAAACAAATATTATTAGGATTAATACTTATACTAATATCATCCTGTGTAGGTTTTATGGAAACAGTAAATTGTAGAGACTTTTCATTGAATGAAGAAAATTATTGGTTTCCTCTAGCTGTTGGAGATACAGTAAGTTTTGTAAATACGAAAGATGAAATAAAAACATTTACCGTTGTCGATAAACATATTTCACATAGGAAAGAATATACCTCTGATACAGGTTGTGGATGTTATGATGAATCAAGAATGCTTTTGAAAAGCGGAGTAGACTCTCTTTGGTTAAGGCGGGAAGTAATGTATGTGAATGATAATAAAGGGAATAATTATGAAGAGATTGTATTTACGATTAATGGGAAACAGTCTGGATTTTATGAAACAGATAGATCAAAAATTAATAGTGTTACCATCAATGAAAAAACATTTACTGATGTCGTCTTTTATACTTGTTCTGAATGCGAAAAAGACTTAAGTGTAAATAAAATGTATAGTGTAAAAAATTTAGGTGTAGTTCAGTTTGAACAAGTTAACGGTGAAGTTTGGACAAGGACAAATTTAAGTAATTATGGAGCAACAACGATGGAGTCTTTCATTTTTGAAGAAACAACTTGTGATTGATAAAGAATAGAGAGGGTAGAGTAATTGTAAGTTTATTGTTTAGTAAAATAAAAAGAGAGTGGTGTGGTGTTATATTTCCCTATTCCTTTATTCAATATTGTAGTTGTTATTCTATGCTATCCTTCAAATTCTGAGGCAACTCCTTATTCGTCTCAGCTCCTAGCTTTTTAATATATTCCATCTGGCCAATAATAGTGTCTCTCTTATTGCTTGATTCAGTGAGCTTATTCATAGCAGCACCATAAGCTTTTTGTGAACCGTCTAAAGACTTCTCTATATCTTGTAAATCTTCGATAAATCCAATAAATTTATCGTAAAGCTTACCGCTTTCGTATGCAATTTCTCTAAATTTAACTTAATGACATTGATCGTGCTGGAGTGCTGGAACTTAGTCCGCTTGAACTAAGCTCCTTTAATAGTTTTGAGTAGTTATTCGATAATCAATTTTTTAGCATTCCTAGAGTTCGCTCTAATAAAGTATATTCCAGCTTTTAGATCTAGGTCAAAATTATTAATCTTCTCTGTAGTTTCTTTGCTGTATACCATTCGTCCCATGCTATCATAAATAGTAATAGTAGCATTCTCTTTTTTATCAAATTTGAGAATGAACTGTCCTTTTGAAGGGTTTGGTGATAGCTTGAATTTTGTTTCCTTAGCATCATTTAGGGCTGTATTTGTTCGCTGATAATCTTCTGAGTATGTTGTACAGTTAGGTATGCTAGATACGCCTACTGCATAGAAATCATTATCCAATGCTTTATATTGATATTTTGTAGCTCCAATAATTGGGTCTAAATAACCGCTAGTAGAGCTGCCTACTCTTTTATACCATTGAAATATAGTATCACTGGTGCTAACATATAGATCTCCTTTTTCCTCTATAATTGGCTTTGCAGGTAAGGGAACACGAGTCACAGTTAGAGAATCTGTTAGTTGGCCAGAGTTACTACTTGATTTAGATTGAAGGTACACATATATCTTCATTGTGCCTGTGAAACCATCCTCCCAATTAATAGTGGCAGTAGATGTGCCACTTCCTTGAGTTACATCAAGATTGCCTGCTTCCCATGGTACTCTGTTCCAAAAGAACCAAGCGTCTGTATTATCTCCAGTAGTGGTATAAACGTTATTGCTTATATTCTCACATACTTCAGTAATTCCTGTTGGATTTGTTGGTTTTCCTATCGATGTAAAATCATCAGAAGCTGTAGCACAATTTTCTATGCTAGAAACTAATACGGCATAAGTGTCACCATCAGTTGCTGTATATGTTTGTGTTGTAGCACCAATAATAGGGTCTAAATAACCACTAGTAGAAGTGCCTACTCTTTTATACCATTGGTATCCAGTGGCAGTAGTTGATTCTAATGCGCCATAGCTTTGCGTAACTATTGGCTTAGCTGGTTTTGCTACGCGTTCAAGGTTCAGTGTATCTGAGTTCTCTCCAGTACATAAGCCATTTCTTAAATAAGCCCATATTTGCACATCGCCAACGAAGGATTGATTCCATGATACTTTGCAAATAGTGTCACCTTCAGTGTGAGTGAGTATAGTTCCAGCACTTGATGGATCCATTGCCCATTTTACATAAGCGTTACTAGTATTCACAACACTATATCTACTTAAGGATATGTCTTGACATTCTTGATCAGTTCCTGTTCCAATAGGTTTAGGTAGTTTAGGTACTCCAGTGCAGTAGTCGTCAGAAGTTGAAAAACAGCCATTATTATCGGCCACTTTTACTACATAGGCTGCATCTCCTTGAAGCGTAAACTTTTGGTCTGTAAAGCCGTAATAAGTATCTAAGTATCCAACTCCGCTGCCTAGTCTTTGGCACCATTCATAGGCAGTTCCAGCAGATGCAATTAAAGTGTCTGCATCTTGTGTAATTATTGGCTTTGGACCAAGAGGAATACGTTCAATTATGATGGAATCTGAGTATGGACTAGTACAGCTACCCTCAGTAAGATAGGTGTATATTTTCACTTCACCTTGATAAGAGGTATTCCAGTATACTGCCGCTTTTTCATCTTTGCTTGCTGATGCACTGATTATTAATGTGCCTGCCTCAGCAGGATGAAGCACCCAATTAATTGCGTACGACTGACTGTCGTTAAAAGTGCATGTATAAATGTCAATACCATCGTTTAAGCAAACGATAGTATCTCCTGTAGGTTTTTTTAAGGCCCCTAAGAAATTACAATTCCCAATAATCGGATCAAAAATAACAGCACCGACCTCATTATCTTCATTGTCATCAAATATTTTATTGTCAATAGCGTCTGAAGTTAGCCCTTCAAATATATTCCCGTAAGCGTAGACGCGTTCTGGAATTGTATTTTTAATATCGTACCCAGTACTGTTCAGGAAGGTATTATTTCCGCGTTCAGTGCTGTTGTTTAATCCGAGGTTATTGTATCTTTCATCGCTTATCTCTAGTCCCACTAGGTTTCCATCAAAAAGACAATCTCTTAGTACAAGCCCGTAATCATTATCGATGCCCAAGTCATTGTTTTCAAATACACATCTGCTTACATAGCAAGTATCATAATAAGTTCTAAAGGCTATTGTATTATTTTTGAAGTAGCAACTATCGAAATCCATAGCACCATAGTTATAGCAATTGTTGTCAAAATGTGAATTTCTTATAGAACGAGTATTTCCATCTTTCTTAATATTGCAATTGATACCACTATAATAAAAATGCGTGTTTGTTACATTTAATTCTCCTTTACAGATAATAGCTGTATTATAAGTTGGTGTTGTTCTTAATGTATCATTGTTCGTGTCGCCAGCAATATCATCATCTGCTATAGAAGTGAAAATAACTGGGTTCGATTCTGTTCCATTGATATATAAGCTACCTGTACTTGGAATTTCTATATCACCATCCATCAGCTTTATAATTGTTCCTTCATGGATTGTAAGGTTCTCATGCCCCAAGTATTCTCCAGTTGCAAAGGGGATACCGTCATTGCTAAATAAATGAACAGGGTCATTTGATCGAAGGGCGTTTAAGTAAAATGCATTTGTCCCATTATGATCCATAGTGTTGCCACTAAAGTCAGAGTTAACTGTCATATTATTAATATATACAGCCTTCTCAATATTCTCCTTAAATGAGCAATTATTGATATAACAAATTGAGCTTGAGTCTGAACCAAGACTGCTATTGCTACCATCTATGCGAAGACCCTCAGTGCCATTATTTTCAAACGAACAGTTATCAGCTCGTACATCACCAGCATAATTTGTGGCGGAGATACCTGCGTTGCCATTATTTTTAAATGTAGAATTATAAAAGCCTAATGAGTCAATAGTAGCGATGCTTGTCATTACTCCATTTACTCTACAGTTGCTAACACTACAGTTATCAAGTGTTCCATTTTTAGTAAAGGAGATACCGTTGTAGTCAGATTGGCTTACAATTGTGTTGTTAATAACACAGCTGTCAGATGAAATCATTAATGCTGCACTATAGTAACTAATTGAGCTGCCACCTCCATAATACACTTTTGTATTTTGGATACTCATCTTGTGCGTCCATAACCATACGCTACCCCAGTCTCCAGCTTCTGGAGAGCCATCTGATCCGCTTATTGTTTCACCTACCGAATTGTCGTCTATTGATGTAATGATAATAGGACTTATGCTTGTGCCATTTAGCCTAAGCTCATTATCAGGAAAACCAGCACCCATGCTAGGAGCTAAAAGGCTTACTCCGTGGCCTAGTTTTATTACTGTACCAGCAGTAACGGTTACTTTTGCGCTACTGTTTATGTTTATAGTTTGTGAAACATAAACAGTTCCCGACCATGTAGTAGAAGAAGTTATGTCATTTGACACAGTGGTATATGAAGCAGAGTATGTGTTTATAAAAGTAGCTGAAAAAAGGACTGCGATTAAGATTAGTTTTTTCATTTTTTGATAATTATGTTATTGAATTATTAATTTGCCGATTGTTTGCTAGAAAAGGTCTTATTGATTTACAATTTCTACTAAAAATGACAAAAGTACTTTACTCGTTAAACTAAAACGTATTTTTCATGTTAAAATATAGTTAAGTTATTCATTTTTTGTGAATGCCTCTGTTTGGCATAATGATTTGCTGCATGATTAAATAAAAAGAACTTTTGTTTTATGTTCGACGACTTTGTTTTTCGCTCTCACACAATTTCATCGTCTGCATACAGTCAATAAAATAATAAATATGCCCAAAGGGCTTTGTATATTACCCGTAGGTATATCCTACGGAAACAAAAACGAGAGCAAGTAAACCACCTGCTCTCGTATCCATTTCAATCTCTTCTATCTTATTCTACAATAAATTTCCCTTCTGTTCGCATGCCAGACGACTCGCTTACTTCGTAGAAATAGACACCAGCTAGGTAGTCATTTTTATTGATGCGGATAGTGCTTTCTTTAGGCATTCCTTTGTATAGAATTTTCCCTTGTGCATTCCATATTTTGATGGAAACCTTGTTTACCATATCATTAGGAATGTGTAACAAAGAACTGCTCTTTACAGGGTTCGGGTATACATATATCTCCTTGTTTAGGTTCGGGTCTTGTATGCCAACACCTGTTCCATAAGTAAAGCTTCGAGTTTCCGACCAAGAAGAAGTACCGTTTATATAGCGGTCTTTTGCTTTTACACGCCAATAGTAGGTATTGCCAAGTGATAAGTTGGCATAATTGTCTAGTTGATTGATGCTAATGGCAACAGGTGCTACATCATCAAAAATAGCTGATTTTGATGCGATAGGTGCTGAAAAGCTAGGGTTAATATCAATTTGTACCGAATAGTATATCGAATCGGATTGGTTGTCGTTTGATGTTTGCCAAATCAAAAGAGTGCCTTCATCCGCATTTCCTCCGTTTACAGGTTGCATAAGCATCGGTTGGCTCGGAGCAGTATTGCTACCATTATCGATAAATAGTTTTCTTGTTTGATTGCTCCAACAAGAGTTGCCAGTATAATCGTTCGATTTTACTCTCCAATAAACAATTTTGTGTCCTGAGATTGGAAATGGCGGATTAAAAACCATTTGTGGAAAGCCACTGCGTTCTACCACATTAACCGTAAAGTTAGGGTCTTCGGCAAAGTATAAATTAAAGTCCGGTTGTCCGGGCGAACTAGGGTCTGGATTCCCAGTACATTCCCAATTAAAGCGTACCGTATTTAAATTCGTTTTGAAAGCATAATTATTAGCAGGCTCAATTAAATTAAATGGGTTAGGAGGGTCGTCTCTTTGATCCCAAGTAAATCGTGCCCACCTACTTGGTTCTGAATTATCTACTCCATCATACGAATAGACTCTCCACCACATACCACAATTGTCTATGTCAAGAGCTGTTTTTAAGGTGTCGGCAACGCCATCTCCTCCTCCGTTTACATCGTGTATGCTATAACCCGAAGTGTGCTCTAGGTATATATTTGTAGAATCGGTAAAATTACTTGTAAGACTATCGGTATAAAGTTCCCAGAAATATTGTAGTACTTCCCCTTCCATGTCTCTGGCTTCAGCCCACCAAAAAGCAACATTAGGCGTTGTTTCTAAGGCAGCAGAAATACCGTAATTATGCGTAGGGCTATCTGGGCGTTTGTTTATGTGGAAGGTGGTATTGGTCCATTCAGAAGTGTCGTTGGCAGCACTTTTAATGCGCAAACGGGTAAAGTAACTGTATCCTTCCGTTAAATTAGTGTCCGTATAACTGAAGGTAGTATCTGAGCTTGTTACCCATCCCGATTCGTAAATAGGAGAACCATAATAAGTAGCATTACTCCATAACTCTAGTTGATATTTTTCCTGGCTGTTATTTACATCCACCCACGAAAATTCAGGTTTTCCGTTGTAAGACAATTTAAAATCGTCAATAGCATTGGTAATGGTAAAGTCTTTTGCTTGTACCTGATTTCCGGATTGTTTATTCGAAATTTTTATCATTTCCCAAATAAATAAATCGGGAATGGTAACGCTTACACGTGCAGCATCTACTTTTATATTACCTAGTTCTGTTCCTTGAGGATTGTCTGGATTATAGATCGTTACAAAAACAGAATCGACAATTGCCAAATTATCCATTAATGCGAGTTTTATAGTTTTATTCGTCAAGCGATTGTGCAAGCGCGTAATGGAATCTACATCATGACTAACCAAATGATACAACATCATATCTTCAGTTTCACTCTCGCTACGGAAGATGGTTACTCTATCCGACATATCTACGCGAATATTTTCATCATCGATTAGTAAATCGGTGTAGGTTCGAACAGTGTTTAGTATGCTTCTAGTAATGGCATTTTTTGCAGAGTCGGTTTCATTCACATAGCGGAAGTAGATGCGACAATTACCGTCATTTGGGTCAGCAATTTCTTGAATAAAGGCCACTTTTCCTGCACCATGAGTGCTGATACGTGTGCTCCCAGTAACTAGGTTTTGCCAAGTAGAATTTGTTCTGTCTTGTCCATTTTCATCTTGTGCTCCAGTCCAGCCTGGCGATAATCCTGTGCCAAATACCATTAGGTTTCCACCTTGGTTTGCATAGTCAAGAAATACACTTACTTGATTGTCTGTAAGGAAAATCCCTTCATGTAATACCACCATTTCATATTTGGTAAGATCGCTTAGTTTTAAGCTGTCTGGCCATCCTAAATCTGTTCCTGCTATTACTACTTCGTATGATCGTCCTAAGTCTTGCATCAATAGCTGAGCTCCATAGTTAGGGTCTATGCTTCCCCATGCACAAACTGTAGTGGGCATGGCGAGAATAACACCGACTTCACCGGTAGGTAATACGCTATTTAATAAATCACGTTGTGTTTGTACTAGATTGAAGTATTTGGCGTAACCTGCTCTTTCTTCAACTTCGCCAGCAAATTGAGCTAAGCCTCCTGAAGCAAAAGATTCGGCAACCATATGCTCGTCAAATTCTACATTGTCGCAAAGACATTCGGCTCCAGGGTGAGGAGTCGTCCACATTAGGTTTCTTTTTCCGCAGGATTGCAGTGCTTTGTGTCGGGTAGTTGTTGTTCCTTTAAGGGGGTAGCGTTCGGTAAAACTGAAGTATTCACCGCAGACATTGCCCATGGTTTGAATACCATGTTGTCCTGCTGTGCCAAAATGGTAGTTGTTCCCTACGATAGTAAATTCTCTTCCGTAGTTGTTTTGCGCATAGGCCTTTGTCGAATCAGATAAGGCTTTCCACGAATCTTGAATTCGTTGTACTTTAAACAAGTACCAGTATCTAGCTAAAGGAGTGGAAGAGTTAATGTCAGTAGTAAGAGGGAAATTTGTAATGCCTTTATAGTCATATATCCATTTTCTGTAATCGAGGGTATCTATATTTACAATACCTTCCGATGTCCAAACTGATGATGGGTGATTGTCTTTTAGATAATCGACAAATGCAGCTACATCATCGGGATCAAATGAATCTAAAAATTCTTGTCCAGCCATATCGAATTGAATCCCGTCAGCTCCTGCATCTATACCTCTTTTAATACAGCGTAAGGTAAAGTCAAAATAATCGGGGCGATTGATGCTTCGGGTAGAGGCACTTTTGCTTCCATCTAAGTTATATGTTAATCCAAAATCAGCATCGGGTATTAAGGGGTCGGTAGCTAATAGAGTGTCGGTGTCTATTTCTAATACATAAAACTCTAAAAACATATAGTATTTCATGCCACGGTTATGTAATGCTGTTATGCCTGGTTGCAATAAAGCTACATCAGAATCGAAATAAAAAGAGGCAGAAGTGGCTTCTGAATTGTATCCGATGGTTGGAATAACTGGAAATAATCGGTCGGAGTTAGCTCGGTGCCCTCCGTCTGGAAAATAAGCATCCCAAATGGTAGATGCTTCAGGTTGTAACTCTCGTAAGTTGTCTGCGATAAGTGATTGTGAGAATAAAAAAGACAACAATGCTACTGAAAGGTAATGGGTTAGCTTTCTCATAAATTGATGGTTTAATAAGTGATAATTGGCGATAAAAACTCTTGCAGTAGATTTTAGGTGAATCAAATTTAAAAAAAAGATACTAGAATACCAATTCTTTAATTTAAAAAAGTTAATGTGATATTGCTCACATTTTGATTCATTTTTTTGTGAACGTGTAGTTTTTATTCCTCTATTATGATATCCTTCAAATTCTGAGGCAACTCCTTATTCGTCTCCGCCCCCAGCTTTTTAATGTATTCCATTCTTCCAATAATTGTATCTCTCTTTTTGCTTGATTCGGTAAGTTTGTTCCAAGCAGAACCATATGCTTTTTGTGAGTTGTTAAGTGATTTCTCTATATCTTGTAAATCTTCGATAAAGCCAATAAATTTATCGTAAAGCTTACCGCTTTCGTATGCAATTTCAGCTACGTTCTTTTTTTGATTTTCTTGTTTCCATATATAAGATATAGTGCGTAATGTTGCTAGTAAGGTTGAGCCAGAAACTAATACAATGTTCTTTTTCCAGGCCTTCTCGTATAGGCTAGCATCCTCTTTAAAGGCTATCATTAAAGCTGGCTCTATGGCAACAAATAGCAATACATAATCAGGAGAGTTAATGCCATATAACTGTTCATAGCTTTTCTCACCCAAGCCATCAATGTGATTGTGTAAGGCTTTGATGTGTTCTTTTAAGAATTTAGCCTTTTCATCTTGGTTTTCTGTGTTGTGGTAATTCTCGTAAGCTACCAATGAAGCTTTGGCATCTATAATGATGTTTTTACTTTCTGGTAGATTGATTATGAAATCTGGTTTTCTTGCTGACCCTTCTTCGTTATGTAAGTGTGCCTGTTTGGTAAAATGGATGCCATCTTCTAATCCAGATTTTTCTAGAATCATTTCCAGTTGCATTTCTCCCCAGTTGCCTAATAGTTTTTTGTCGCCTTTTAGCGCATTGGTTAAACGATTTGCATCAAGACTTACTTGTTGGTTTAATTCGATAATGTGTTTTAATTCATGCTTTAAAGAGATGCGTTCGCGTGTTTCTTCTTTGTAGTTATCATCTACCTTTTTCTCAAAATCTTTTATTTTTTCGCGGAGAGGATTCAAAATATTGCCCACTTTTTCTTCATTAAGCTCAATAAACTTCTTGCTTTTTTCTTCGAGTATGTTTTGTGCAAGATTGGTAAATTCTGTGCGCAAGGTTTTTTGCTGCTCTACCAATTCTTGTTGGTTCTTTTCAATGCTTCCTTGTAGGTGTTTATTTTCAGTTTCTAGTCGAATAGCTTTTTCTCTTAATTCGATTAATTCCCTGTTTTTTGCATCATTTTCTTTGCGTTCGTTTTCAAAAAGCTCTTTAGAAATATAGCGCTCTTCTATCATTTCAATAGCAACTCCTTTTGAATGGGTAAATTTTAGCTTGGCAATAAACCATGCTGCTAAAAAACCAATTATTAATCCTATAATCAATAAAATTATTTCCATTGTATAACAAATTTATTCTTTGAACGTTATTACTGATACAAAGGTAATAGAAATCACTTTGCTTGAAAATTAAAAATAGAGTATTTCAAATTGTGTTAAAAGTTAAAGGATATTATTGAATGCTTCTATATTTAACACTTTTACGTTAAAATATTCCATATATTTGCTTGTTGCCAACTAATCTAAAAATCTATTATGACTTTACATTCTCAACGACTAAAGAAATACGCTAAAAGTATTACCATTCTTTTTTTACTTTTCAGTTCTCAATTCTTACATGCACAAACTAGACCTGAATTAGATTCTATCCCTTTTGGATTTGCTAATAACGGAACTCCGCAGTACCATTGGGTGCGTTGTGATGGTTCTGCTACAACACCAAATGTGTATTATTGTAGTGATGATGCCGATGTGTCTGCAGCACTTGGCAGTGATCGTGTTTTAATGCTTGCAGCAGGGGAATATGATGATAAAATTACTATAGATGGATATGATAATCTTTCTATTATTGGAGAAGGAAATACTGATGTTGTTGGTTTTTCTATTAAAAATAGCGCTACGAATATTTTAATTAGAAATATATCTGTTACTAGATATCCAAATGATGGATTATCAATTACAGGAGGAGATAATATTTGGATTGACCATTGTACGATTGGTTATACTGTTACTTCATCTAACAAAGAAATTCCCGATGGTGCTATGGATATTACAGGAGGTCCAGATTTTATAACCGTTTCTTGGTCAAAATTCCAAAACTCATGGAAAACAAGTTTGCATGGTTCTAGTGATTCTGATTTATCTAATCGTCATATTACTTGGTATTGTAACCATATCGTAAATACGAATCAGCGTACGCCTCGTATCCGTTCGGGAGAAACGCATGTAATTAATAATTGTTATGAAAATACAGGCTGGTTTAGACATGAGTCTATGACCGATGATGAGTTTACTTGGAACGAAGAAGCTACCTATAAAGATGATGGTGAATATTATACCGATCGTCGTATTGTGACTTTTGGTTATGCAATTATGGCAGCCTTAGATGCGGATGTTGTAGTAGAAAATAACTTCTTTTGGGATGTACGTTGGCCAATTTGTGCTAGTTTACCTGTAGGTGCCTTTGAAACTAGATACGGTGATTTGCAATCGCCGGATATTAATAACCATACTAATTCAGGGTGTGATGCAGTATATCAATTTGGGAATGAATATGATGATTCTGGTTTGCCTGATACTTTGAAAATTAAAGATGCTAATGAATCTAGTGCGACAGCAGGCACTATGTATGCCCCATTGGATTATGAATATGTGCATAATTCAGAGACGCGTTGGGTAATTAAACCTGCTATGTTGAATCCAGGTGGCCGTTCCATTATATTTGATGAGTTTAACCCAGGTGGAGCTTTTGACCCTACTGGATATACTTACTATTTCCCTGCTGGATTTACAGCTATGACAGCCCAAGAAGTGTGGCAAACAGTACCGCAATATGCTGGAGCAGATGGTATGCAATATTGTCCAACAGGAGCTGCACCTACTTTAACTACTCCTACGAATAAAGACCAAACTAACGTTATAACTATTGATCCTATTGTATTTACATGGGGTGGTGGTGCTATTGATGTAAAAGTATTTGGTTTGCCTTTGGGTTTAACTGCTGTAAAAAATACAGGAGCTAAAACGTTAACTATATCAGGCACCCCTACAACAGAAGGTCCTTATACAGTTACAACAGAAGGTGGTACAGGAGCTGATGTTTCAGTAAGTGGGTCAATAACTTTTGTTCCTCCAATTGTCTGTTTAACGATGCTTACTGCTAATATTACTAGCGTTGCTACACAAGGAACTTATCGTTTAGCATTATTTGATGCTCCTGGAACAACAGAAATAAAAACATTAGCAACAGGTTTATTTAGCGCTGGAGCTACTGACTTCTCATTTCCATCTACAGGCTTATCTGCTGGAACGTATACATTTAAATTGTTAGATGGTGTAACAGTAATGAGTAGTGGTTCTGTAGTAGTGCCATAAAACCTTAAAAATAAAGTGATTAAAAGCTGTTTAGATATTCTGAACAGCTTTTTTATTTGTCTAAGTATTATTTTGATACAGAAAGCTTTAAAAAGACAGCAGATTGAATATGGATTTTGAAAAAATATTGTAAATTTGCAGGCTATCATAAATAAAGAGAACAATAAAATAATTATATCGTTATGTGTGGATTTGTTGGAATGTTTGACCTAAAGACAAGTGCTGAAGAGTTAAGACCTAAGGTATTGAGAATGTCAAAAAAGATACGTCATCGTGGGCCAGATTGGTCGGGTATCTTCTGTAATGATAAAGCTGTTTTGGCACACGAACGTCTTTCTATTGTTGATCCAGAATCAGGAAGTCAGCCCTTGTATAGTAAGGATAAGAAATTGGTTTTGGCTGTTAATGGTGAGATATATAATCATCAAGAGATTCGCGAACAATTAGGTGGGAAATACGAATTTCTAACTGGTTCTGATTGCGAGGTTATATTAGCACTGTACCGTGAAAAAGGATTGGACTTATTCGAAGAAATAAACGGAATTTGGGCCTTTGCCTTATATGATATTGAGAAAGATGAATATTTAATTGGTCGCGACCATATTGGTATTATTCCATTGTATATTGGTTGGGATACGATGAATCAATTCTATGTTGCTTCTGAAATGAAAGCCTTGGAAGGAACTTGTGAAAAGATTGAGGAATTCTTGCCTGGTCATTATTGGAGTAGTAAAGAAGGTAAAATGTTGCCTTGGTATAAGCGTGACTGGATGGAGTATGATGCTGTAAAAGAAAATGAAAGCAGTATTGCAGATTTAAAAAAGGCGATGGAAGATGCTGTTGAACGTCAACTAATGTCAGATGTTCCTTTTGGTGTATTATTGTCAGGCGGATTAGATTCATCAATTATATCTGCAGTTGCTCAGAAATTTACTATGCAACATGCAAAAAATAAAGACTTAGCAAATACATGGGGTAACAACTTGCACTCATTTGCAGTTGGTTTAGTAGGCTCTCCAGATTTAGAAGCTGCACAAAAGGTAGCTGACCATATTGGTTCACGTCATCACTCTATCAACTTTACTATTGAAGATGGATTAGATGCATTAAGCGATGTAATCTATCACCTAGAAACATATGATGTGACTACAATTCGTGCATCAACCCCAATGTATTTAATGTCGCGTGTTATTAAATCAATGGGTGTGAAAATGGTGCTTTCTGGCGAAGGTGCTGACGAGATATTCGGTGGATATTTATATTTTCACAAAGCGCCAAATGCACAAGCTTTCCATGAAGAAACAGTGCGAAAAATGTCGAAACTACATTCTTATGATTGTTTAAGAGCCAATAAATCATTAGCTGCTTGGGGTGTTGAAGGACGTGTGCCGTTCTTAGATAAAGAATTTATAGATGTAGCCATGCGTTTAAACCCCAAAGATAAATTGTGTATTGATGGAAAAATGGAAAAATGGATTTTGCGTAAAGCATTTGAAGACTATTTACCAGAATCAGTAACCTGGCGTCAAAAAGAACAATTCTCTGATGGTGTAGGCTATAGCTGGATAGACACCTTAAAAGAAATTGCAGAGGAGCAAATCTCCGATGATATCTTAGAAAATGCAGAAAGAGTATTCCCATTAAATACGCCAGATACTAAAGAAGCTTATTTATACCGTAAACTATTTACAGAACACTTTAAAAGTAGAACTGCTGCCGAAACAGTGCCGATTGAAAAATCAGTAGCTTGTAGTACAGCCATCGCTTTAGAGTGGGACGAAGCATTCAAAAATACAAACGACCCTTCTGGTCGTGCAGTAAAAACAGTACACGCTGATGGGTATAAGTAAATAGAATACGTTAAACTTTTGAAAGGCCTGAACATTTTTGTTCAGGCCTTTTTTGTGTAATACGCTATATTTCTACCACTTACTCTCTTTATTTAACTTACTTTATAGAAACTAAAAAGTAAGTTAAATATATTAATAAATAGTATGACTACTATTTATTAATATATTTGCCGAGAATTTTTAAAAACTATTAGATTGTTAAAACAATTTATACAGTATTTTATTGTAAACATTTGACATTCAAAAGTGTTAAAAAACACTGAAAAGACAGTATTAAATAATATTGTACAGTATAATCTGTAACCTTTCTGTAAGCTTTCGTCATGATATTAGAAATAATATTGGAGTTGCCTGAGAATCCATTAAAAGAGTAGGGAGCGGAAGTCGAAAAGCTTATGAGTAGACAAACAAAAAATACTAATTTAATTTTTTTATTATGAAAAAAACAGTTTTTAATCTAGTTGCATGTGGTTTATTATCCTGTGCAGGAATGCTTCAAGCACAAACAAACACTAATTATGGGACAGAGTCTTTCGAGAATAATACAACTGGACATTATGTCTCAGCTTTTGGTAAAAAAGCACTTCAGTCTAATACAACAGGTTGGGGTAATACAGCTTCAGGCTATATGTCTATGAGAGATAATCAAACGGGGACTTATAATACTGCTGTTGGAGGTTTTGCATTAGCAACTTCGAATAGTTCATGGCAAAATACTACTGTAGGGTATAAATCACAAGAGTTTGCTTCTGGATCAGGTAATACTACAATGGGTTATCGTGTTTTACAAGCTAATAGTGGTTCTGAAAATGTTGCATTAGGACGTTACGCGATGCAAAATAGCACCAGCTCTAGAGGAAATTCTGTAGTAGGAGCAGGCTCATTAAAAAACTCTACTACTGCATATGATAATTCAGGCCTTGGATATTATACATTATTTAATGTAAGTTCAGGATATCAGAATGTTGCTTTAGGGCACAAAGCAGGGCATAATTTGACAACAGGTTCTAGAAATATTGTAATAGGACCTTATACAGAAGCAAATACATCTTATAATTATAATATAATAATGGGTTATCGTTCAGCTGCACCTGCTGGAAATAATAATATTGTTATTGGTAAAAAAGTAACATTGCCTACAGGAACTAATAATGCGATGAATATTGGTGGTGTTTTATATGGTAGTGGTTTTCAGTCTGCATTACCTGAAAGTGCAACTTCTGATGTTGTAAATGGGAAAATTGGGATTAATGTAATGAATCCAACACAAGCATTAAGTGTTTCTGGTCGTGTTGCCATTGCACCAGTTGGTACTGTTTCTGATGAAGCATATAATGGAAATATTATAGTTACTAAACCACAAGCAAGTGGACAATATATTAACCTTGTTAGACAAGGAAGTTATCCTTGGTCGATAGGTACGGTTTATAATACATCTGATTTTGCAATTGGAGCAGGTACAGCGAATGATGCTTCTTTTACCAACCCATTTTTTATAATTCATTCAGGTGGTAATGTAGGTATTGGTACTAACTCTCCAGATTATAAGCTAGATGTTGATGGAACAGTAAGAGCTCATCAAGTTTTGGTAAACTTAAGAGAAGGAGCCGATTTTGTATTTGAAAAAGGTTACCAATTAAAACCAATTGAAGAAGTACATGACTTTGTAAAAGAGAACAAACATTTGCCAGGTGTTGCGCCGGCAGCAGAAATGGTTGAAAGTGGTTTAGATATGGGAGAATTTCAAATTAAATTGCTTCAAAAAGTGGAAGAATTGACGCTTTATGTTGCTCAACAAAATGAGAAGATTATAGAGTTGGAATCAAAAATAAATAAATAAAACGCATGAAAAAAATAATTATAATGTCCATTTTAATTATAACATCTTTAAATGTGTTTAGTTATAATGGACCACTTCTAAATGAACGAGTGACTCGGACTTTTAGTTCGACCATTTGGTATATTCAGTGGTTGTATACTGAATTTTATCATTATGCTGGAACAGATTATCAAGGAAACTATGTTGTGGCTAAGTATCCAGGCTTAGCTGAAATAGTTCCAGGTGCTTGGTTGTGTGGTGGAACTATTACAAAGCCAGGAACATATACTTATAAGTTATATACTCATCAACAACATTATACTACTCTCTGGTTTGATAAATATTTTAGTTCAACTTTTTCTGTTGGATATCCCTCTATAGTATATAATTGGTTGATAGAAGATGAAAATCTATCCACTGATCAGTGGATAGCTGCTCATAGAAAAATTGAGATTACCAACTCAACCTTTTCTGGTTGTGGAAATATGATATTTAAGGCGGGAGAAGAAATTATTATACACCCATGTGATTATTGTGTAGGTGATAATTCTCAAACAAATTCTTGCGCCGGACAAAATATTGAATTTAATATTGATCCTAGTTATTATCGTTCAGCAATGGTTGAAGATCCAGAGAATCCAAATGTTGAGATAAATTTTGTTGAAGAATATGTTGAATTAGATGGTAAAAGATATGGTATGGAAGAGTATGAAAGTAGAGATGTTTTAAGTCTTGCAGTTCGTATTTCTCCAACTGTTAATAATGGGAAATTTAATATTTCAAACGCTCCATTAAATTCATCAATAACAATTTTGAATGCTTCAGGCTTGTTGGTTAAGAAGATTAAAAATGGAGAGGATTCAAATATTACTGTTAATATTACAGGCGTTCCAGCAGGAGTGTATATAGTAAATATTGAATCAGGTTCATCGGTTACAACTGAGAAAGTGATTGTTAAATAAACAGATGGTTTATATATAAAATAAAAGGGGCTCATAATAGAGCCCCTTTTTATAATCACATTATTTCTTCTGATTCAAATACCGATTACAGCTACCACAACAAGGGCACTCGTGTTCAATTTTAATGGCATGAAAAGCATCGCAGATCTTTTTGCCCATATTGGAGGCTACTCTAGCCACATTGGCCCCAGCATCTTCTAAAGCTTTGATTTTGCTATCGGCTGTTCCTTTATTCCCAGAGATAATAGCGCCTGCATGTCCCATTCGTTTTCCTGCCGGAGCAGTGGCTCCTGCAATAAAAGCAGCTACTGGCTTCGTAACATGTTGTTTCATATATTCTGCGGCTTCCTCTTCGTCATTCCCTCCAATTTCTCCAATTAAAATGATACCTTTTGTTTCAGGGTCTTCGTTAAATAGTTTAATTACATCTAATTGGTTGAGTCCATGTACAGGGTCACCACCAATACCAACTGCTGTAGATTGTCCTAAGCCTAATAAGGTAGTTTGGTGTACAGCTTCGTAGGTTAAGGTGCCTGAGCGAGAAACTATGCCTATACAGCCCCGTTTGTGAATAGAGCCAGGCGCAATGCCTATTTTTGCTTCGCCCGGTGTTACTAAGCCAGGACAATTAGGTCCAATTAAGATGGACTTACTTCCTTTTAAATATTCGTGCACGCGTAACATATCGTGTACAGGAATACCTTCAGTAATAGCTACTATTAGTTCGATTTCAGCATCGGCAGCTTCAATAATAGCATCGGCAGCAAAGGGCGGTGGTACAAAAATCATAGTCGCATTGGCATCCGTATGTTTTCGAGCTTCGGCTACAGAGCCATACACATCAAAGCCTTCTATGGTGCTTCCTGCTTTATTAGGGTTTACGCCACCCATTACCTGCGTGCCATAGGCGGCACATTGTTGGGTGTGAAATAAGCCAGCCTTGCCAGTAATTCCTTGGGTAATTAGTTTGGTGTTTTTATCAATCAATATAGACATAGCTTTATTTTTTTAAGAGTTGAACAGCTTTTTTAGCACCATCACCAAGGCTATTAGCAACGATAATATTCAATTTAGATTTTAGAATTATTTCTTTTCCTAATTCAACATTGGTTCCTTCTAAGCGAACAACTAAAGGAAATTTTAACCCTACTTTAGTTACGGCAGCAACTATTCCATTGGCAATAGTATCACACTTCATAATGCCTCCAAAAATATTTATAAAAATGCATTCTACATTTTCATCAGAAGAGATTATCTCAAAAGCCTTGGCTACAGCTTCCTCAGTAGCAGAGCCACCCACGTCTAAAAAGTTGGCAGGTTCTTCACCATAGTGTTTAATAGAATCCATAGTTGCCATTGCTAAACCAGCTCCATTTACCATGCATCCTATTTTTCCTTCTAGTGTAATATAAGTCATGCCCCATTTTAGAGCCTCAATTTCAGCATCGTTTTTTTCAGAGTTGATATCAGCACCAGTTTCTTTTTGTCTGAAAGCCGCATTGTCGTCAATATCAAATTTGCAGTCTAATATGGCTAATTTATTTTCAGAGGTAATGGCAAGTGGATTTATCTCTAACATCATAGAGTCACTTTCGATAAACACCTCGTACATTCCGTTTAGTAAGTTGGCAAATTCGGCATACAAGGAACCGTCAATTTTAAGAAATGAGGCCACCTTATTGCAAAGTGCTTCATCCAGCTTCTTGCCTATAGGTAGTATCTTCTTTAAAATGCGCTCAGGTGTTTTTTCGGCTACTTCTTCTATGTCCATTCCACCATCTGGAGATGCCATAATCATAGGCGCTACTGCAGCTCTATCTAGCACAATGGCTATGTATAGTTCTTTGGCTATACTAGTGGCTTCTTCAATTAATAGTGATTCTACCAGTACGCCTTCTGGTCCTGTTTGGTGTGTGACAAGTGTCATGCCTAGCATTTGTTCGGCATAATTAACAGCCTCTTGTTCATTGTTAAAGAGCTTAACACCGCCAGCTTTTCCTCTGCCACCAGTGTATGCTTGTGCTTTAATTACTCCTTTTGTGAGATTAAGTTTTTTAAGAGCAGCGCTTACTTCTGTCGTAGTAGTTATATTTATTCCTTTCGGAACAGGTAGTTTTTTCTTTGTAAGAAGGTGTTTTGCTTGGTATTCGTGTAATTTCATACTGAATTGCTGAATTGTTTTAAAGTGAGCTCTAAGTTACATTTTATTATTAAGAATATTGTTGTTGATTTTCAATAATTTAAATAGTTACTGCAATATTTAGAGTGAATTTTATGCTACCCCAACTACCAATACGCTTACTTTAACTCCCTCAACCTCTAATAAAGTCTTTGCGCAAGCTTCTATTGTAGCTCCGGTTGTTAGTACGTCATCTACTAATAGCACATGTTTATTCTCTATGCTTTTAGTTTCTGATAGTTGAAATATTCCATGGGTATTTTCCCAACGTTCGTATACTGTTTTTTTTGTTTGTGTAGGATTTTCTATTGCTCGGAATAGTGTAGTAGTATTAACAGGGATGTCTGTTGTTGTTGATAGCCCTTTGGCAAAACAAGCGCTTTGATTATAGCCTCTTTGTTTAAAACGTTTTTTATGAAGGGGTACTGGAATTATACAATCAATATTTTCGAAAAAATTGTTTTCCTTTAAGCCAAGGGAGATTTCTTTTCCTAGCAATTCTCCAACATCTTGACGTTTTTTGTATTTAAGCTCATGTAGTATTTTTTGAATAGAGGAGCCTTTTTCAAAATGATAATATGCCAGTATTTTCTCTAATCGGACTTTACCCCAAAATCGTTTTTCAATTTCATTTTCAGTAACTAGATGGTTGTTAGTTTTCGGGAGTTTATGTAGGCAAGCAATACAGATAAGCTCTTCTTTTTCTATTAAACTTTCACCACAGACCAAACAGTTATTAGGGTAAACTAAGTAAATGAGATCTTGAAGAAGTGACTTTATACTCATTGTTGATGGATATAGAGAATTCCCTTAGGAAAGAAGATGATTAAACCGATGATTATGGCAAAAACTGTAATGATTAACACAGCTCCAGCAGCAATATCTTTTATTTCACCATACTTAGGGTTGAAATCTGGTGATGCTTGATCAACTAGTTTTTCTATGGCAGTATTAAACGCTTCGGCACTTAAAACTGTCCCAAAACAGAGAAAACAAACCATCCATTCCAAATTGCTAATGTGAAAGAAAATACCTGCAATAATTACTAGCAAGAGAACAGAGATATGGATTTTCATATTACGTTCGTTTGCAACTACATGTTGTATGCCTTTTATGGCATATCCAAAAGAGGAAATTAATTTATTTTTCATGTCCTTATTTATCTAGTTCAGCAAAAACTTTCTTCAAAATATCGTTGATTCTTGCCGAAGGATTTTTCCTTATTTGCTTTTCCTCATCGGCAAGCTTGATAAAAATCCCATTGAGTGCTTTATTGGTAACATGCTCTGATAAGTTTGCATTTACTCTTTTCATTCCTGCTAATTTTCCAGCATAGCTTCTAGCAGCTTTGTTATTTGCCCTCATTAACTTATTCCATGCCTCAGCAGCAGATATGTCTGCAATAAGTTTTTTGTTTAATGATTCGTTTATTTTGGGCTGAAAAGCTTGTTTTAAGGATGTGTTTGTATTTCTGTTTAAATACTGAGTGGCAGCATCATTTGGTCCATGTAAAATGTTCCATGCATCAGTAATGCTAATGTCTGAAATGGCATTAATAAATATTGGCTTTGCAGTAATAGCAGCATCCTCTGCAGCTCTATTCATGCGTAATACTACATCGTTAACTAGTTTTTCTCCTCCAGGTATTAAACGTATGTTTCTGGCAATAGCTTGAGCTTCAGCAGGGAGCAGTATTTTTATTGCCGCATCTTTTAAAAAACCATCAGTTTTATGTAAGTTGTCAGAAGCTTTACTGCTGCCAATTGTTAAAGCATTCTTAAGTCCTTTTGTAATTTCTTCTTTAGATAGAGAAGAACTATTTGTTGGTGTAGAGACAGTGCTAATCGCTTTTTTAAAAGAATTTAGGTTTAAGCTTTGTGCCCATATGTTTGATGAGAAAAGGCTGATAAAAATAATATAAACGGCTAAGGTAGATGATGATTTCATTGTATTTGAGTATTTGCTAGGGTTATAATCTTTATATATGCAAATTTAGTTTATTTTTGTGAAAGCAATTGATAATGAGTAAGTCAATTTTGAAGAATTGTACATTGTATCAATGTTTACTAAGTTTAGATAGAAAAGGGAAAATAATAAAAATATCATGAATAAGTTATTTTATAAAGCTGCAAGTCTTATAAAAAATATTCCTCTCAAATATCTTGTTAGAGCTACAGATAAAAGAATAATATTCCCTTTTTATCATTCGGTTTCAGATGTAGAAGTGCCCCATTTAAAACATCTGTATAAGGCAAAAACAATTAGTTGTTTTGAGAAAGATTTAGATTTTCTTTTAAATAACTATACCCCAATAGATATTCATACTTATTATAAGAAACTTGAGAATAATGAACCTATTGAAGAGAATAGCTTTTTGTTGACTTTTGATGATGGGTTAAGCGAATTTTACGATACAATTGCTCCTATTCTAAATAGAAAAGGAATACCGGCAACCTGTTTTCTTAATTCTCAATTTATTGATAATAAAGATTTGTTCTATAGGTGTAAAGAGAGTCTTCTCGTTGATAAGCTAGAAACTTCATCTGAAGTTGTTTTGAATGAGCTTACGGATTGGTTTTTAGAAAAAGGCATAATCAGGAACAATCTCAAAGAATCGATATTGAATATCAGTTATTCGCAAAAAGAGTTTTTGTCTGAGTTAGCCGTAATATTAGAACTCGATTTTAATTACTACCTTGAGAATCAGAGACCGTATCTAACATCTGTGCAGGTTGAAGAATTAATAACACAGGGATACTCCTTTGGTGCACATAGTATTGATCATCCTCCTTTTAGTGAATTGAATTTACAGGAGCAAATTAGACAAATAAAACAAAGTGTTGAAGAAATTACGACTGCATTCAAATTAGATTATAAGTTGTTTTCTTTTCCATTTACTGATTATGGGGTGTCAAAAGAGTTCTTTGATGTAATCTTTCAAAAGGACAATGCGATTGCTGATATTAGTTTTGGGACAGCTGGTTTAAAAAAAGATACTTGTAAAAAAAATATACAAAGAATTCCGTTTGAAATAGCTAACTTCACATCTCAGGAGATTGTGTATGGTGAGTATCTGTACTACTTGCTAAAAGCGATGCTTCATAAGAATACAATAAGACGCCATTAATGGAAACAAAATCATATACAAAAAAAAGCCTAAAGGAGTTTATTCAATCTGATTTTTTTAATGATTTAAGGAAGATTCCTATAAGTATAAATAGGGCTATTTCTCAAATTGAAAACCCTCGGGCAGATGAAGATGATGTCTTATTGGTTGCTCAATATGATAAGGATAAACTGGTAGGGTATATTGGCGCTTTACCTGAGTATATCTTTTCTGAGAATGAAAAACAAAAATGTTGTTGGCTCACTTGTTTTTGGGTAGATGATGCCTATAAATCAAAGAATGTTGCTGCCAATCTTTTTCTGCGAATTATAAGAGCTTGGGACAAGAAAATTCTCATTACGAATATTGTCCCTTTTTTAGAGCCTATCTACCAAAAAACAAAAATATTTCAACCTACCATTTATAAGTCTGGTTTTAGAGGCTATTTGCGCTTTAATTTGGCTAATATTTTGCCTCCTAAGAACATCATCTTCCAGAAAACAAAAGGTCTTTTAAGAATGTCGGATTTTATCTTGAATTCAATTTACGATATGCGATTGGCTTTATCTTCGAAAGTAAAGTTGAAGAATGTTAATTATGAGTATCTGTATAATTTAGGATATGAAGAAGAGGATTTTATAGAAAGCTTTAAAGGTGAAACTTGGAATCAAAGAGCTCAGGCTGAAATTAACTGGATAGTATCTAATCCTTGGATAATTGAGGGAGCAAAGGAAGATAAAAATAGTAAGCGCTATTATTTCTCTTCTGTTAATAAGCAATTCTTTTATCAAACAGTCAAATTTACGAATGCTACTAATGAAATAAATGGAATAGTTATTCTCAATATAAGAGAAGGTAATGTAACAATACCATATGTTTTTGCAGATGAAGTAGCAATTGAAAACATTCCTAATTTTATAATAAGTACCATGTTGAGACTGAAGCTTGATATGCTAACCACTTATGACGAAAAACTCTCAGCTGCTTTTAGAAATATGAAGACTCCTTTTTATTTTCAAAAAGAAATTAAAAAGCCCTATTTAATAGCAAAGAAATTTCCGTGGGCCAATAAGCTGAAATTTCAGGATGGGGATGGGGATGCAGCTTTCTATTAAAAAAAAGAACGTACTTTTTTTAATTTTGTAATAACAATAAACAGATATATGTCCAATAAAGAAAAATACATACAGCTTTGCGAAGAAAAGGAAATTCCTTTGTTTATGCAGGCATGGTGGATGGATGCAGTTTGCCAAGATGTTGATAGTTGGGATGTGTTATTATTTGAGAAGGAATCTCAAATTCAGGGCGTATTAGTATACCATTGGGTTAAAAAGTTTGGTGCTCAATTAATATTGCAACCAGTATATGCCCAATTTAATGGTGTTTGGATAGATTATCCTAAGAGAATTAGCTTGGCAAAGAAATGTAAATTGGAGGAAGAGCTAATGTCAGATTTAATAACTCAGCTCGAGCAAAAAAGACTCCATTATTTTAATCAAAATTTTCATTATAGTATTACTAATTGGACCCCATTTAAAAAAAATCAGTTCTCTTCTTCGGTTCGGTATACTTATGTGTTAGAAGATATCTCGAAACCAGAAAAGGTGTATAAGGCATTTACTTATGCAAAACAAAAACACATTAAAAAATCTGAGGGAAAATTAGTAGTCGATTTAGATCTAAGTGCTGCTGATTTTTATGATTTTCATGCAAATTCTTTAGCTCAAAATAGAATTAAAATAGCGTATTCAAAAGAACTGTTTATGTCTATTTATAATGCGTCTATGAAAAGAAATGTTGGTCAAATAATGAGTATAAGAGATAGTAAAGAGAATCTTCATGCTGCTCTTTTTGTTGTGTGGGATAAACAAAGTGCGTATTATTTAATATCAGCCATTAATCCAACATATAAGTCAAGTGGTGCTTCAACATTAATGGTGTGGGAGGCAATTAAATTCTTGTCGGATAAAACTAAGATATTCGATTTTGAAGGTAGTATGATTGAGAATGTAGCGAAATCATTTAAGGCCTTCGGAGCCACTAAGAAATTATATGTAAACCTCACTAAAAATTATTCCTTTATATTTAAGTTGTTAATGCTTTTGAAAAGAAAGAAATGAATATAATTGATAAAAATAAGTTCTTTGAAATTACAAAGCAGTTTGAGTATGTGCCGTATACACAAACTGAGGCTTGGCATGCTCATTTTGTTGGGCATAAAAACGATAGTTTTGCTTTTTTTGTAGATGATGAGCATAAGCCAAAAATTGCTTGTGTTGCTCATGTAAAGAAGGCTTTAGGATTGAAGATGTTATTGTTGGAAGGAGAATGTTTATTAGTAAAAACATATAAGTCGTCATTGATAAAGTCTTTTTACGAGACTATGACATCTTTAAATTATGATATGATAGAGATAGTTTCAAACTATCCTTATAACAGTGAATTTGAAGTGGGGATACGCAGAGCAGGTTTTTTACGTCCTGTTGGGTCTTTTTCTATGCCTTTATCAAATTGGATAAACTTACAAGAGGATATTAAATGTAATAGTAACTGGACAAGAAACTTTAAAAAATCTCAAGCGTTTGATCTTGATTTTGAATTAGTTCAAAGGCCTTCATTAGATATTGTGAAATCCGTAGTGTTTTTTTACAATAAATTCTCTTCTGAGAAGGGCTTAAGTCATTTATTAGTAGTAGAGTCAATAAATAAACTTCTACAGTCTGATAGCTTTTCTGTAGGGCTTGTGAAAAACAAAGAAAAAGAGATCCTTTCTTTTATAATTATTCATAATACAAAGAAACATGCAGGCTTGTTATATGCTGCTAGTGGAGATAAGTCTAAAGATTCAGGAGCAACTTTCTTTATGTATACAGAACTATTTAAGGTTCTAAAAGAAAAAGGGCTGAACACCTTTGATATGGAAAAACTAGTTCCTTCTACTCATTCAACAGATGGAGTTTTTTTATTTAAAGATGGAGTGAAGGGGATTAGAACTGTATATAATGGAGAGTGGAGTTGGTATAAAAAGTCAATCTATCGTCCTTTAATGTATTTTGTGAAAAAATGGATGTTTAAGAAAAGAGAAGTGTAATTTTTATTTGTCACTTAAATCTTTTCGTAACGTATAAAGATTCCATTTCAAGAAGATTTTATTGTAATTTCCGTAAACTTTAATCCCATTTTCTTTAAGCTCTTGTTTTAGTGGATCTGACACTTCTCTCATACAAGTATAGTCTGGAGTTCTATTTATATTTTTTTTTATTCTCTCAGGAATGAAATTCCTTTTTACGATATTCTTAAATTGTTGCCATCTGATAGTGCTATTTGAAACTTTCATTTCATTTGGATATAACACAGATAAAGGTTTAAAATATTTCTCTTCAAGAATTAAATCATACAGCTGTTTGTTTAATTTTAATTCGTAGGATATTCTCTTAAAGGTCTCTATAAGTTCATTATCCCAAAATATCAACCGAACTTCATATCCAAAGAAATCATAGATTCTAGCAGAATTATTAATGTATTTGGGTAAGTTCTCTAAGTAATCAAAATTGTCATAAATAGAATGTGGTTGATACTTAATTCCTGTGTTGTAGATTTTATTCACAAAAGATTTTATAGCATTCACAATATTTTCATCAGGCTTTGTGTCTCCTAAAGTAAAGTTATTATTAATCAATTTTTTTATTAATCCGTTCTTTGTCTCGTTATGGCTTATTCTTGCTTTTGAAAATTGGCTGCCAGCTAAAAAATCACCACTATGACCCGGAATGAAAATAGCATCCTTTTGCACTAAGTTATTCTTTATAAGATGTTGAATTCCAAAATATTCGTACATCCAAAATGAACTAGAAAGATTGCCAGAAAACTTATAGTAGTTATTAAAATCCTCGCTTAGATGATACCCTCTTAATGTTTCCTTTGAGCTGTTGTCGATGAAATAATAAGTAAAACCAAGTTCCTTTGCTACTTTCGACGATAGTATGTGCTCTGGATTACCTGGTTGACCAACATTATAACAAATAACATTCTTATAGGCTCTTTTTTTGATTAAGCAAGCAATTAATCTTGAATCGTATCCACCGCTTAATGGCAAGACTAATTGTCTGTTGTTTGATGATTTTATAAGTCTGTCAATACTTTTTTCAAAGGCATCTTCAATCTTATTTTTAGCAAAATCATCTTTGATCTCTTTTCCCTCTTCTAGTAGGTAATCAGAATAGACGTTCTTTTTTAATATATTATTCTCTATTACATAAAAGGAAGAGGGGCATGCTTGGAATAAGTTAGTGATTAAAGACCTTTCTTCTAGTACATATGAGATTTGTTCATATTCATTAATAGATATAGGATTAAACTCGTACTTCTTTTCTCTTAATTTATATGGTTTGTCAGATATCGTTGTTTTATTTTTATCCTGCGTGTAGAAAAGAGGAAAAATTCTAGTTCTGTCAATCGCGAAAGCATTAAAATTTGGTTTGTGTATTATAACAGAGAAGATGCCATTTGCTGCTTTTAATTTTGAATTAAACTCCTTTGAATTACTTACTGATTGAAAGTAATCTAATAACTCCCTGCCATAAAATAAATTGTTATTATCATCAAAGCAATAGCCTATTGCGGAGATGAAAGAGTTTTCATTCCAATTAACATTCTCTAGTAAGCATTCTATCATTTATTGAGAATAGATTTGTAGGTGTTAATTATTTTCTGAGCAACTACTTTTTTGCTACAAATTGATTTTGCAAAATCTCTAATTTCTTCAGCTTTAAAAGAGCTGTATTTTTCACGCCCTAATTTCATGGCATCTGCTAGGTCTTTAATAGAATTTTTTTTGCATTGAATTGCTGCTTTTTGATTAGCAACTTCTTTAGGAACAACTTCTGTGCATACACAAGGGAGACCACAAGACATAGCTTCTAGTATGGCAACTGGCTGAGCTTCAATCCTACTAGAGAGAACAAAAATATGACTCTTATTTAAGAAGTTTAAAACTCCGGCTTTATCTTGAAGACCTAGTAGTTGAACATTCTCTTTATGATTTAGTTTGTTGTGTATTTCTTGAAATTTAGAAGAATTAAAATTTTCTCCTAGTATTAGGAGTGATGAGTTAGGATAATCTTCACAATGCTTATCAAAGGCAGGTAGCAGTATATCATATCCTTTTGCATAATCAAAGGAGTTAGCATTTATGAAGGAGAAATTTTCATATTTCTCTGAGTTAGTATTTTTGAAAAAATCAGTATCTACAATATTTGAGATGGTTTCTATATTTAAGTTGCCATATTCCTTGATTTTTTTCTGTAATTGATCAGAGACGGTAATTATCTTATTTGCCTCTAAGAAGGCTTTTGATAAATAAGGCTGGTAATATTTCTGAAATAGCCCCTTTGTACTTTCTGAATTCTCAGAGAACCTTCCTCGGTGTTCTGTAATTACATAAGGAATTTTATATTTTTCTTTTATTAATGCAGCAACATAACCTCCCCACATACTACTATGAGCATGGATTAAGTCAGGATGACCTTCTTTTTTGATATAGTTTTCATAAAGGCGCAAGGTTTTTCTAATCCATTTTTTTGTATTTAATGAATCTAAAAAAGGATATCTCCAAGAAAAATATCGATAGCTAGTTAAACCGTTCTCTTCAGTGAAAAAAGCTTTTAGAGGATATTGTAACAATTTGAAATTATATTTCTTCCAAGGCAATACAACATTGGCAAGAATATGAACATCTATACCTGCTTCTTGTAAAGCAATGCTTTGATGTAAGCAAAATTGTCCACCTTCGGGTAAATACCATGATGGTAGTTCTAATATTCTCATATGGAATCGTTTTTTGCTAGGTAAAGAAACCAAATTAATAAGCCACTAACAAATAATGTGTTTACAATTGAAAAAAGCAAAATGGCTAGTTTTATATCTTGTTGCCAAACACCAATAAAAAGAATACTTATTCTGCAGGTTGCATATATAATTTCAATAATCATGGCTTTCTTTTGTTTGCCAACAACAGCAGGCATATAACTTAAAGAAGAGGCCATTAAAACGGCTAAAAACCAAGGAAGCATTAATTGAATGTATTCCCCTGCTTTTATCCATTCTTCACCAAATAACCATTTTACTGTAGGAGGGAGAAATAAATAGGCAATTATAAATGTTGGGACTGCTATTAATAAAGTTTTTCTGCAGAATGCTAACAAAATAGGGAAGCTATTTATCTCTTCTACCTTGTTTTGAGAGGTTTTCTGAAATAGTATCTGGTTAATAGATCCTGTTATTATTGTAATCGGCTTAAGTCCTATTGTTATTGCAAGGGCAAAAATACCTACTTCAGCCATATTGAAATATGCCGCCAGTATTAAAATGGGCATGCTACCAGCAAGGGTATTTACAAAAGAGTGAGGTAAGGTGTATTTTGGAAAATCAGCCTGACGTTTCGCCACCTGAAGCATACGTAGTTTTTCAAATCGAAAAAGTTTCTCAAAGTTATTTTTTTTAATAAATACAGATAGAACACCAACAAACTGTCCAATAATACTAGCTGCAATTAATCCCCATTGAGTAAGGCCTAAGCTGCCTAAGCCTACTTTTAAACCACTATTTATTGTACTCTGAACAATATTGTATCTTGCGCTTAATGCAAAGCGCTTATTTCGATTAAACCAATATGTTAGAACAAAGCCTAAGCTCGATAGAAATATTAATAAAGGGATGAAGTTCATAAATAACGAGATGCTTTGAAGTTTAAAACTCTCGATTAACCAAGGTTTAAATAAGCGTATTAGTATTAATACTAATACGCCTAGGCTTAGGTTAATAAAAAAAGTGATGTCAAAAGCGGCTGCAGCATCATCCTTTTTTCTTTCTGTCATAATTGCCAATTCATACTTGCCTGAAGCTAGTATTGTTCCAATGCCTACAATAGAAAGAAATAAACTTAACACGCCTAAGTCTTCAGGAGTATATTGTCTCGTTATAATTGGATAAATGATTAATGCAATTGCTTGACTTATAGTGCTAGCCGAAAGTAAGGTAAAACCGTTTTTTACCAAGTCTGATTGAAAAGTTGAACGTAGTCTTTGAAACATCATTGCTTGGTGTTTCTTTATTTTTCGTTTACCAATTTTTCCTCAGCACCAAATGCTTTTTCAAAAGAAAACTCAGATAGAATACCATTCATGTGGGTAGTGATTTCTTTATTACAAAGATTACCAATACTTCCTTCATGCGTGTGTTTAATGTTCTTGTTAGGTGTAAAGTTGCCTGCTTCAATAGCTTGCCCTACTTGTTTGTAGGCATCACGAAATGGGACACCTTCTAAGGTTAAACGATTAACTTCCTCAACACTAAAAATGAGGTCGTATTTTGAATCGCTTAGAATTTGTTCGTTGATTCTCACATCTTTCATCATTTGAGTTGTCATGTCAATACAAGCCAAAAGTTCATCGAAAGCGGGGATAAAAATTTCTTTTACTAACTGTAAATCACGAAAATATCCTGAAGGTAAGTTGTTCGTAATTAAAAGAATGTCATTTGGTAAACCTTGAATTTTGTTGCATTTAGCACGTGTAAGTTCAAAAACGTCAGGGTTTTTCTTGTGCGGCATTATACTCGAACCAGTTGTGTATTGATCAGCTAATTGAATAAAGCCAAAGTTTTGACTAGAGAATAAACAAGAGTCGTAAGCTAGTTTTGAAATAGTGCCAGCTAAAGAAGCTAAAGCATAAGAAATAGAGCGTTCCATTTTCCCACGTCCCATTTGTGCATAAACAACATTGTAGTTTAAACCATCAAAGCCTAATAAATCGGTAGTCAGTTGGCGGTTTAAAGGAAATGATGAACCGTAACCAGCAGCAGAACCTAAAGGGTTTCGGTTGCATACTTTCCAAGCAGCGAGTATTTGTTGTAGATCATCAGTCAAACTTTCGGCATAAGCCCCAAACCATAATCCAAACGATGAAGGCATGGCTACTTGTAAATGGGTATAGCCTGGGAGTAAGGTGTTCTTATATTTTTCGCTTTGAGCTGTTAGTGTAGTGAATAGCTTTTCTGTAGCATCTACTATATCAGCAATACGAGAACGAGTATATAATTTTAAATCTAATAGAACTTGGTCGTTTCGTGAGCGTCCACTATGAATTTTTTTTCCAGCATCTCCTACTTTTCGAGTAAGCATTAACTCAACTTGAGAGTGTACATCTTCTACACCTTCTTCAATTATAAATTCACCTTTTTCGGCAATAGAATAAATGTTACGTAATTCGGTAAGTAATAACTCAAGATCTTCTTTAGTTATCAAGCCTACCGTTTCAAGCATGGTAATATGAGCCATTGAGCCAAGCACATCAGCCTTAGCCAAAAAAACATCCATTTCTTGGTCTTTTCCAACAGTGAATTTTTCAATATCAGTATTCACTGGATTTCCTTTATCCCAAAGTTTCTGTGCCATTATTATAGTGCTTAATTAATAGTCAATTTTTGACAAGCCTTCAGCCATTTTATCTACTACGTTTTGTAGTTTATTTCCAAGCATCACTTTAATCATAGCTGGTATTTCAGCTTTAAGTGTAATCTTCAGTTTAGTTGTTGTGTCAGAATCTGGTACAAGCTGTATCCAAAGGTTAAATTCTATTGGAGAATTATCGGCAGTGAATTTAATTGTTTTAAATGCTTCTCTTTCAATAATGCATAGACCAATTTTCCCAACAGGATTTATGTTCAGATGTATGCAATCTTCTTCGCATTTCACATCTGTGATTTTTGCATCTGCAGGAATCTTACCAATAAAACTTTCTAAGTTTCTAAGGTCTGTTAGTTTTGTAAAAACCATCTCATTGTTAGCAGAGATGGTTTTTATATCACTTTCGTATGTTGTCATATTAATCTACATTCCAGGTTGAAGGAGATTTTCTCCATTCTTGTAAAGTTTTAATTTCTTTTTCAGAGATATAGCTAGTTTCTAAGGCTACATTTAATAGAATATTATAATCACATAAGGTAGTTAATTCTACTTTGTTTTTATTGAATTCTTCTGCTGCAATTGGGAAATCATAAGTAAAAATGGCAACCATTCCTAAAACTTCGTTTCCGTTTTCTCTAATTGCATCAACAGCTTTTAAACTGCTTCCACCAGTTGATATTAAATCTTCAATAACGACTACTTTTTGAGATTTCTTCAAATCACCTTCAATAAGGTTTCCCATGCCATGTCCTTTAGCACTAGCTCTTACATAGATAAATGGTAACCCTAATTCTTCAGCAACTAAAGCTCCTTGTGCAATAGCTCCTGTAGCAACACCAGCAATTACTTCTGTTTCTGGATATTGCTCTGTAATCATTTTTGCAAATTCATGCTTAATGTAAGTACGAACTTCTGGGTAAGATAAAGTTTTTCTGTTGTCGCAATAAATTGGTGATTTCCAACCTGATGCCCATGTGAATGGTTCAGTTGGTTGTAGTTTTATTGCTTTTATTTTTAGTAGTTTTTCTCCAACGGTATTGTTCTGTTTCATCGTTATCTTTTAGGTGATTTTATAGTTTGAGACAAAAGTAAATAAATGATATCTATTTAAAAATTTTATATTTAAAATAAGTTTTAAAATCCAGCCATCAATAATCCAATATCATTAGATGGTAAATTAAAGTGACTTCCTATAAGTCTGTTTACTAGAATGCCGTTGTATAAATAAACGCCATTTCTAAATCCAGAATCCTCACTGGCTGTTTGACGAACATTTCCTGCAGCCGCAATCTTTAAGGCCATGGGTGCAAAAATATTACTTAATGCCATAGAAGCAGTACGACCAACCCTAGAAGATACATTCGGCACACAATAGTGAATAACTCCACATCGTTCGTATACTGGGTTGTTTATTGTTCTACATTCAGAAGTCTCGAAACAACCTCCTTGATCTACGCTTAAGTCAATAACAACAGCTCCTTTTTTCATAGTGCGTACTAAATCTTCAGAGACCATAAATCTTTCTGAACCATTGATGTATCTTAATGTGCCAATTACGGCATCAGCAGATGCTAATGCTTTAAAAAGAACGCGAGGATGAATTACTGAGGTGAAAACGTGCTGTCCTAATTGTTGTTGTAGCTTGCGTAATTTGTTTATGTCGTGGTCAAATATTTTTACCTGAGCACCTAAAGCTAGTGCTGTTCTGGCAGCAGCAGAGCCTGCTATTCCTGCACCAAGTATCATTACTTCTGTTGCCGAAACACCAGCGATACCACCTAACAATAATCCTTTTCCTCCATTTTCATTCGACATATATTGTGCAGCGATAGAGATGGCTGTTGAGCCTTCAATCTCAGATATTGAGCTCATTACAGGAAAGTTGCGTTGGTGGTCTTTTATTAATTCGTATGATACAGCCATTATTTTTTTCTTCATCATGAGCTTAATGCTATCTTTTGATAATAAGCTTAATTGAAGCAGAGAGAAAATAGCTGCTTTATCATTCATTAATGCTACTTCTTCTGGAGTAGGAGGAGCGATTTTAAAAATGATGTCAGCTGAGAATGCATCTTCGGCAGTTTCTACAATGGTTGCTCCAGATTCGGTATAACGTAAATCTGTATAATTCATGCCTAAACCGGCACCTGTTTCTAATAATACCTCATGACCTTCTTCTACTAAGATTGCTACAGCTTCTGGAGTTAAAGGTAGGCGTGTTTCTATTGCTTGATTTTCTTTAGGTATACCAAAAACGAGTCGTTGATTATTCTTTATTTCATGCAACAAGCACTCTTCTGGTTGTAAATTTCCTTTGTCTGGGAAGATTGATTCCATAGCAATTTAGTTTTGTGCCGGTTGTTTAAGTTGGCTGATTATCAGATTGCAAGTTTTTTCTGGACTATCATCGTCATTATCTATTGTCAATGAAGCCTGAGAATAAAATTTTTCTCTATGAGTAAGCGTTTCCTTGATGAAGTCAAGTAATTCACTATCTGTTTTATCTTTAATAAGAGGACGGAATGTTTTCGCTTTATTAAGTCGATTGCTTAGAGCTTCGTTAGAAAGTTTTAGATAAAGGCTTAAACCATTTTCATTCATTATTTCCATATTGTTATAAAAACATGGAGTGCCTCCACCTGTAGAAATAACTACACCTTCTAGTTGAGAAACTTCTAATAGCATTTTATGTTCAATATCTCTGAACGTATCTTCACCAGATTCAGCGAAAATATCAGCTATTTTTTTACAGTTTCTGTTCTCAATATAATGGTCTAAATCAATAAAGGAAAAGCCAAGTTTTTCTGCCATTATTTTTCCAATGGTTGTTTTCCCGGACCCCATAAATCCAATAAGAAATAATCGTTTCATGTAATAATTTTTTATGCAACTCAACAAAGGTAACATTTATGAACTAAAAAAGGAATACTCAGGACATGCAAATAGTATGTTGTTTGAAATAAAACAGCTTGTTTTATGTGAAAAATATAAATAATCAAGATCCTAGTTGATCTATTATTTTGTCTATATTTGCATACTAAGAAGTATTGTTTATGTCGTGGAAAGATTCATTTTATTTTACGAGTAGTCAAAGAAGGGCTTTGTTTCTGCTTTCAGTTATTAGTGTTTTGCTGTTTGTTTGCAATTTATTACTACCTACATTTCTTATTCATAGGAATGAAAAGGAAGTTGTTGATAGTGTTTTTCTAGCAAAAATTTGTTCTTTTAAAAACACTTTGAATGAACAAACTTACCATGGTAAAACGAGGAATAATTCTTCAAGCAAGCAAATGAACCCCTTTAGGTTTAACCCAAACACATTGGACTCTACTGGATTTTTACGTTTAGGATTATCTCATTTTACTGTTAGGAATATTCTTAAGTATCGCTCAAAAGGAGGTCGGTTTAAGTATGTGAATGATTTTTTAAAGGTGTATGGTATTTCTGGTGAAGAGTTTGAGGTTTTAAGTCCCTTTATTGAAATACCAACTATAAAGAAAATGAAAGAGGAAGTAGCAGTTGTAATAAAAAAAGAAAGCCCTGTTATTCTTAATCTGAATATCGCAGATACTGCTCAATTAAAGACGTTGAAAGGTATTGGGTCTAGTTTTGCTAAAAGAATTGTTGCTTATAGAAAAAAGTTAGGAGGATTTTATAGTAAACACCAACTTAAGGAAGTGTGGGGTCTGTCAACAGAGACATATTTGCAGATATCTCCATATTTAATTGTTAGTAGTGAGTTCATTATAAAAATTCAAGTAAATCAATCTAGCTTAGAGAAATTAAGGAGTCACCCGTATATAAATTTTTATCAAGCAAGGGCTATATATGAATATAGGAAGGATGAAGGGAAGATAAAATCTTTAGAAGAAGCTAAATTGATTGAAGATGAAAATCTTACTGAAGAATTCTGGGAAAAAGTTGTTGCTTATTTGGAGTTTTGATGCATCAGCTCAACTAGTTAGTGAACATTCAATCTTTTTTCGTACATTTGCGCCGAATTAAAACAGTTATAAATTAAAAAACTATTCAAAAGATGAATGTAGTTACAAAATCTATCACATTGGGTGATGGACGTACCATTTCAATCGAAACAGGAAAATTAGCGAAGCAAGCTGATGGAGCTGTGATGGTTACAATGGGAAAAACAATGTTGTTGGCAACAGTTTGTTCAGCAACAGAAGTAAGACCTGGAACGGATTTTATGCCGTTATCAGTAGATTACAAAGAGAAGTTTGCAGCAAATGGCAAATTTCCAGGTGGATTTTTACGTCGTGAAGGTCGCCCTTCGGATGCTGAGATTCTAGTATCTCGTTTAATTGACCGTGCATTACGTCCATTATTTCCGGACGATTATCACGCCGATACTTTCGTAAATGTTACACTTTACTCTTCAGATGGAGAAGACATGCCAGATGCTTTGGCAGGTTTAGCAGCTTCTGCTTGTTTAGCTGTGTCAGATATTCCTTTCAACGGTCCTATCTCTGAAGCTCGTGTAGCTCGTATTGATGGTGAATTTGTTGTAAATCCTACTTTTGAGCAATTATCAAAAGCAGATATGGAAATTATCGTTGCTGCTACTATCGAGAATATTATGATGGTAGAAGGTGAGATGAAAGAAGTAAGCGAAGATGATTTATTAGAGGCAATGAAAGTTGCACACGAAGTAATCAAAAAACAATGTCAAGTTCAGATTGAGTTGATGGAAGCAGTTGGTAAAACTGAGAAACGTGAATATTGTCACGAAGATAAAGACGAAGATTTGAAAAAAGATATTTGGGAAAAGACTTATGATAAAGTGTATGCAGTTGCTACTTCTTGTAATGCCAACAAGCATGAAAGAGGAGCTAACTTCGGTGCTATCAAAAAAGAATATATTGAAAGCATTGATGCTGATGTAGCTGCAGAGAAGGCTGAGCTTATTGGTGTATATTATCACGATGTAGAAAAAGAAGCGATGCGTCGTTCTATCTTAGATGAAGGTAAACGTTTAGATGGTCGTAAAACTACTGAGATTCGTGATATCTGGTCGGAAGTTGATTACCTTCCAGGAGCACACGGTTCTGCCGTATTTACACGTGGAGAAACACAATCACTAACTTCGGTTACTTTAGGAACTAACAGAGACGAGAAATTAGTGGATGAGGCTTTAGTTTCAGGTAAAGAAAGATTCTTATTACATTATAACTTCCCTCCATTCTCTACAGGAGATGCGCGTATGTCTCGTGGAACTGGTCGTCGTGAAATCGGTCATGGTAACTTAGCATTCCGTGCTTTGAAACCAATGCTTCCAGACAACTGTCCATATGTGGTGCGTGTAGTTTCTGATATTTTAGAATCGAATGGTTCTTCTTCTATGGCAACAGTTTGTGCCGGTTCATTAGCTTTAATGGATGCAGGTGTACAAATTAAAAAACCAGTTTCTGGTATTGCTATGGGTCTTATTTCTGAGAATAAAGGAACGAACTTCGCTGTTCTTTCTGATATTTTAGGAGACGAGGATCACTTAGGAGATATGGATTTTAAAGTAACAGGTACTAGAGATGGTATTACTGCTACTCAAATGGATATTAAAGTAGATGGTCTTTCTTATGAAATTTTAGAAACAGCTTTACGTCAAGCAAAAGCAGGTCGTATGCATATCTTAGATAAAATCGAGGAAACATTACCTGCTCCAAACGATGATTTAAAACCACATGCTCCACGTATTGTTGTAATGATGGTTCCTAAAGAATTCATTGGTGCGATTATCGGGCCTGGTGGAAAAATCATTCAAGGTATTCAAGCGGAAACAGGAGCTACTTTATCTGTTGAAGAAACAGACGATGAAGGTCGCGTTGAAGTTGCTGCTACAAACAAAGAATCACTAGATGCAGCTTTAGCTAAAGTAAAAGGTATCGTTGCAATTCCAGAAGTTGGTGCTACGTACCCATCTAAAATAAAATCAATTATGGCTTATGGTGCCTTTGTTGAATTTATGCCAGGTAAAGAAGGTTTATTACATATCTCTGAAATAGATTGGAAACGTATCGAAACGATGGATGCAACAGGTTTAAAAGAAGGTGATAGTATTGATGTTAAATTACTAGATGTAGATAAGAAAACTGGTAAATATAAATTATCAAGAAAAGCACTCCTTCCACGTCCTCCAAGAGAAGACAAGCCTGCTGAACCAAAAGCAGAATAAGAAAGCTTATATAATTTAAAAGCCAACTCAATTTCAATTGAGTTGGCTTTTTTTATTTCTTACTGCTTACTTTCTCTTAGCATGTATTCTATTCGCAATTTTGTCTCCTTTACTTCTGCGTTTTTTGTATTTTTTCTTTTTAGTAATTCCAGGGCCTCCAAGATTCACTTTTTGATTTTTCAACTTCTTCTCGTGAAAGGCAGAACCTCCTTCTACTACAAATCGTTTCTTGTCAATTACATTGGTGCTTCCAGTAGTAATTGGTTTTTCATCTTCTGTTAATTGAGAACTAACAACAACGCTTTCAGGAAAGTCTAGTTCAGGTATTTGATAATGCATTAGCTTTTCAATAGCCTCTTTTTGTTCTAACTCTTTATCTGTAAAAAACAAGATAGTTTTACCCTCTTTTTCTGCTCTACCAGAACGTCCAATGCGGTGCATATAATTTTCCGGATAAGTAGGCACATCAAAGTTAATAACGTGGGAGATGTCTTCTAAATCTAATCCACGTGCCATTACATCGGTAGATAATAAAATACGATTCGTTCCTTCGTCAAAAGCCTTAACTGATTTAAGACGAAAGTTCTGAGACTTGTTGGAATGAATAACACCTATCTCAGGTCCGAAAGATTCCTCCATTATTTCGAATAACCTATCGGCATTGTTTTTACTGGAGATAAAAACCAGCACTTTTTTAAATTCACTTTTGTCTTTTAATAGATATTCTAACAGATTACATTTAGTGTAAAAGTTAGGAGCCTTATAGCATTGTTGTGTGATATTTTCTAATCGGGTACCACTCACGGCAATAGTGATTTTTTCAGGTGTGATAAAGAAATCTTCAATTAGCTCATCTACTTCTTCCGTCATACTTGCAGAAAACATAATATTTTGCCTTTTAGTAGGCATAATATCAAAGATATTAGAAAGCTGATAACGAAAACCAGCATCTAACATTACATCTACCTCGTCAATAACTAACTTCTTCACATCCCTTAGTTGGAGTATTTTAGTAGTAGCTATATCGAAAAGTCTACCAGGTGTGCCTACAAGTATATCAACGCCCTCTGCAACTGCTGCCTTTTGAGTATTAATATTAGTGCCACCATATACGCCTACAACGCGTACAGTAATGTATTGACAAAGTTCTTTTATCATTTGAACTACTTGTACAACTAATTCTCTTGTAGGAACAAGTACAACTACTCTAGGGTTATCAGATTGTCTGAATTTGTATTCTTGTAAAAGAGGAAGCATGTAAGCTAATGTTTTACCAGTACCCGTTTGTGCAATGCCAACCATATCTTTTCCTGATAGGACTACAGGGTATGAGGCTGTTTGAATAGGAGTAGGCTCTGTAAAACCTAAGTCATCTACTGCATTTACTAACTCTTTTCTAAGTTTTAAATCGTTAAAAGTATTCATTCAATCATTCTTTGTTCGGGTACAAAAGTAGGGCTTTTTTATGGAAAGCCCTATAAAAGAAAAAACCAGCTCTGTTTTGAGCTGGTTTTAACTGTATGTAATTTGTTTAATGCGCCGCACTAGGAGCAGCAGTTACCACTCCACCAATACTTACATTGCTTAAACTAACTTCTTCCGTATTCGTTAAACTCATAGGCACTTTAGCATCATTCACAATAACGTTTTTGAAGTAAATGCCTTTAATTGGTTTATCTGGGTAGCCTTGAATAATGATACCACCATCATTTGCTTTTTGGCAAGTCACATCTTGGATGTAGATATCATGTATGTCGGTAATAAATCCAGCATCCCCTTCACCGTGGTAGAATGAGGTGATGAATACAAAGTCTAATACTTCTCCAAAATCTACATTGTTGATGTAGATATTACGAATAAAACCACCCCTGTCTGGGTTAGATTTTAGGTAGATAGCTCTTTTTATATAACCACCATAACTGCAATTTTCTACAAATACATTCTGTACACCAGCCGACATTTCGCTACCCATTACGATAGCATGTAAACCTTTAAATACACAGTTGCGCACAATAATATTCTCTGAAGGAATAGCTGTTGCGCGACCCTCTGTATCACGACCAGCTTTAATAGCAATATTGTCATCACCATTGTCGAAGCTAATATCTTCGATTAAGATATTTTTTGAATATTCTGGGTCGATACCATCGTTGTTTACTAGTTTAGCAATAAAATTGATGGCACGAAAAGTTCCATTTTCAGACTTTAAAAAGTGTAAACACCAGAAGGGAGAGTTCGTAATAGTCACATCTTCTACCAATATATTTTTACACTCAAAGAATTGAATTAAATGAGGACGAAGGTAATGCCCTTCTCCAAATACACGTTCTTCTACGGGGGTCATTTTGTGGTTGTAATCGCGACTTAGCATCTGGTCTTCCTTTTGCATTGGTTTCCAAGTGCTGAAAGTTTTTTTGGCATTACCATCAATGATACCTTTACCAATAATTGAGATATTTTCTTTTTGGTAAGCATATACAAAAGGGCTATAATTAGATACAAATGTTCCTTCCCAACTTGTTTTAACTACAGGTAAAAAGCTTTTCGGTTCAGCTGAGAACTTAATGCGAGCACCTTCTTCAAGGTCTAAACATAAATTGCTTACAAGGTGAAGCGGACCATCTACATAATAGATACCAGCAGGAACAATAACTTTCGCTCCTTTTAATTTTTCTACTTCAGCAAAGGCTTTGTCAAATGCAGGCTTACAGTCTGTAATAGAATCGCCTACAGCACCAAAATCTAGGATAGAGATAGAGTTCTTTGGTATAGCTGGTTCTTTGATGTCTGCTAATATAGAGTCGCGTTTTAAAATACGCATAGAATCTTTACTAATTGCAGTACTGTCTGTTTTACATTTTTTATTACAACAACTAGATAGGATAATAATTGCACTAAAAATTAGGATGAATAAGGTGAGTGTTTTTTTCATAAGGTTAAGGTTTTTAAATGTGTGTGGTAAAAATAATATAGATTTTCTATAATTCTAATTATTTTTATAGTTTAATTAGAATGAATATGAAGAAATTAGTTGTATTAACAGGAGCGGGTATGAGTGCAGAAAGTGGCATTAGTACCTTTAGAGATAGTAATGGTTTGTGGGAGAATCATTCCATAGAAGAAGTAGCGACTCCAGAAGGTTGGAGAGCGAACCCTCAGTTAGTTTTGGATTTTTACAATGCTAGAAGAGCGCAATTAGCTACTTGTAAATCTAATGCTGGTCATCTTGGTCTAGCTGAATTAGAACAATATTTTGATGTGCATATAGTCACTCAAAATGTAGATAATTTACACGAGCAAGCTGGAAGTTCTAATATACTCCATTTGCATGGGGAATTAACCAAGGCATGTGATGAGTATAAAAAAGAGATTGTAGATATAGGTACGAATGAAATACAATTAGGAAACCAATTAGGAGGAACACAAATGCGCCCTTTTATTGTTTGGTTTGGAGAGGCTGTTCCTGCAATGGATGAGGCTATAGAGATTGTAGAAGCAGCTGATGTGCTTGTCGTAATAGGAACGTCTTTAAATGTGTACCCTGCAGCAGGATTATTAAACTATATTCCTGAAAGTGTACCAATATATTTAATAGATCCTAATGAGGTGAAAATTACTAAAAAAATTAAATTTATTCAGAAAGGTGCTTCAAAAGGAGTAAAAGAGTTAAAAGAACTCTTATTAAAGCGATTTTTAAGTTAAAAAAATTGTTACATACCTCTATTTTGTAATATATTTGACAAAATGAAAAAAACCACATTCATTATCCTCGGTCAAAAGAATTGAATGTGGTTTTTAGGTACCAACCAAAAATTTGAAGAACTCTCTTTCAAGAGCTATTACAAAGAAAATGTAAAAGAATTGAATTAAATATTACCTAATAGGGTGATATTGTAAATAGCTTGCTATGAATAAAAAAGAGGATGATTTAAAGGGGAAGTCCCCATTCTTAGGATATAATTTTAATTTTGGACCTAATGGGCCAGATTATGATTCTCTTGAAAATAAACTAAGTGCACTTAAGGATTTAATGAGGATTACAACAGATGTGATTTTTGTTAAAGACTTATACAATAATACTTTTCCTTTATATGGAGGTGATTTTTTTACTACACTTGGGCATGCCGTTGAAGATTTTGAATTATATGGAGCTCAGCTGTTTTATCAGATGATTGATAAAGATGAATTGAACCATATTCGCAATTATCAGGATGAATATTGTGATTTTATAAAAGAAGTAGATGTAGTACTTCGAGAGTCTGTTGTTTTATTTCAATTATTACACTTTAAGTTGCCTAATAATTCGATTCAAAAAGTATGTTTGCGAATTTGCCCTCTATTGTATGATAAGGATAGTAAGCCTTGGGTTGTTCTTGTAAAATTTTCCCTAGCACCAAAGTCGTATGAATTTCCTACTCATATTCAGCTAATCAAAACTGGGGAAGCTTATCTATTTGACAAGAAAACGAAATCTTTTATTTTAGGGAAAGTGAATTCCTTAACTCTAATGGAACAAAAAGTGTTAGTCTTATCTGCTAGGGGGCTTAAAGAAAAAGAGTCTGCCAAAGAACTTTCTCTTTCTCATAATACGATTAAGAAACACAAGGCAAATATTTTGAAGAAATATAATGTAAATAATATTTCTGAGGCTTTTGTTGTAGCAAGTAATTTAAATCAACTTTAAATGATTGAAGGGAAGAAGCAGAAAAGGTACCGACATTCTAAATTCTATTTTAAAAATGGCAAGCCAGACTATACTCTTTTGAAAGAGAAACTGAAAGTTGTTAAGCTTTTTAATTCACTTTCAAATCAGCCATTCTTTATTAATGATTTATATAAAGGGGATTATGCCTATATTTCTGAGATTCCAAAGCATTTTACTGGATATGACTTGTCAGAAATTGAAAGTTGTGGTGCTGATGCATATGCATTAGTATTAACAGAAAGAGACTTGTTGTTTTTAAGAAAAACAGAACCAATTTTGTATCGCTTTATTGATACAATAGATAAAGAAAAGAGAAAAGGATATGTTGTTACTATTGGACACTATCTTATAAATAAAGATGGAACAATTATCCCAATAGTAATTTATAAAACTCCATTGTTATTTGATGACGATGAAAATGTATGGATGCTATTAGCAAGAATAGCTATAGCAAATAAGAATCTACAAGAGAAGAATTTTCTTTATGTAGATATTGCAGATTCAAATGAAAGATATGCTTATGATGAGAAAACGGGAACGTTTAATATAATAGAAAGACCTGTCATAACTCCTATGGAGAAGAATATATTGCAGTTGTCTAATCGAGGTTTTCTTGAGAAGGAAACAGCAGAGCATTTAAATATTTCAATTAATACAGTTAAAACGCATAAAAAAAATGTATTAAGAAAGCTAGGGGTAGAGAATATGTCGGAGGCTTATTTGATGGCAACTGTACATAAGCTAATTTAGCTTAATATTCAACTACAAAAAAACGCTCGTATAATATCGAGCGTTTTTTTATAATATGTAATTTAATGTATTATGAGCGCAATGCCTCAGCACCACCCACAATATCAATAATCTCTTTTGTAATAGCTTCCTGACGAGCCTTGTTGTATTTCAGCTTCAAGTCGAAGATAAGATCTTCAGCGTTATCTGTTGCTGTTTGCATAGCAGTCATACGTGCACCATGCTCAGAAGCAATTGAGTCCAATATAGCGCTGTATAAACGCAAACGAAGCACTGTAGGAACAAGTTCATTAATAACTTCATCTTTGCTAGGCTCTAGAATATAGTCTAAAGATTTATTCTCTTCTTTTTCAGACGGAGCACTGTTTAATGGTAATACTTGTTCTTGTGTTACAATTTGTACCGCTGCATTTTTAAAGTGATTGTAAACAATCTCAACGCGATCCACTTCTTTACTTAAAAACAAGTTAACTACTTCGTCAATAATAGCAGCAGCTTTTTCGTAATCAGCAATGTCTACTAAAGTATCGTAATCTCCTTGTAATCTATATCCACTTTTTGCAAGGGATTCAGATATTTTTTTTCCAATGCTATAAAAAGTAAAGTCATCTTTCGTTAAGCCCTCGTGCTGGTTAATTAGCTCGTTGGTCTTTTTGTTAATATTACTATTAAAGGCACCACATAAACTGCTGTTAGAAGAAATAGCAATAACAGCTACCTTTTTCACAGGACGTTCGTCTGCTAATGGAATAGATAATTCATCGGTAGAGTAGGTCAAGAAATCTTGCAGTGTTGCCGAAAGTTTTTCTTTGTATGGTAAATAGTTAGTAATTGCATCTTGTGCTCGGCGCAATTTTGCTGCCGACACCATTTTCATCGCACTAGTAATTTTTTTAGTGGATGTAACGGATGCAATTCTAATTCTAACTTCTTTTAATGAAGCCATATGCTAATGTTTTTTATTTACTGTATTCTGCTTCAATAATGTCTTTAGATACTGCGTCAAGTATTTTAGTTACATCATCGTTAATAACACCAGTTTTTAATACGTCTAATACGTCTTTTTGGTGTTTCATCTCTAAAGTTTGGATGAATAGTTTCTCAAATTCTAATACTTGATCAACTGGCACTCCAGCCAACATACCTTTAGAACCTAAATAGATAATAGCAATTTGTTTCTCAACAGGAACTGGTTGGTATTGTCCTTGTTTAAGGATTTCAACGTTTTTAGAACCTTTATCAAGTACAGCTTTTGTTACTGGATCCAAATCAGAACCGAACTTAGAGAATGCCTCTAATTCACGGAATTGAGCTTGGTCTAGTTTTAGCGTACCAGATACTTTCTTCATTGCTTTGGATTGAGCATTACCACCCACACGTGATACAGAAATTCCTACATTAATTGCTGGACGAATACCTGAGTTGAATAAATCATTGTCCAAGAATATCTGACCATCAGTAATCGAAATTACATTGGTAGGAATATAAGCTGATACATCACCAGCTTGTGTTTCAATAATTGGAAGAGCTGTTAACGAACCACCACCTTTTACAATAGGAACCATTGATTCTGGTAAATCATTCATTTGTTTTGCTACCTTATCTGACTTAATAATTTTAGCAGAACGCTCTAATAAACGTGAGTGTAAATAGAATACATCTCCTGGATAGGCTTCACGACCTGGAGGACGACGAAGAATCAAGGATACCTCACGATAAGCTACCGCTTGTTTAGATAAATCATCAAAAATAACTAATGCATGACGACCAGTGTCGCGGAAGAACTCACCAATAGCAGCACCTGTATAAGGAGCATAGAACTGCATTGCTGCAGGATCTGATGCCGATGCTGATACAATAGTTGTATATTCCATTGCACCATGCTCTTCTAAGGCTTGTGCTAAAGAAGCAATGGTAGAACCTTTTTGACCAATACCTACATAGATACAGTAAACAGGTTCACCTTTTTTAAAGTTCTCTCGTTGGTTAATAATGGTGTCAATCGCAATAGCAGTTTTACCTGTTTGACGGTCACCAATAATTAACTCACGCTGACCACGTCCGATTGGAATTTGCGAATCAATCGCTTTCAAACCAGTTTGGATAGGTTCAGTTACAGGTTGACGGAAGATAACGCCAGGAGCTTTGCGTTCCAATGGCATCTCGTAGGTTTTGCCAGCAATTGGCCCTTTACCATCGATTGGTTTCCCTAAAGTATCTACTACACGACCGAGCATCCCTTCACCTACATCAATAGAAGCAATACGACCTGTGCGTTTTACTGAGAATCCTTCTTTAATTTCTTCTGTATTACCGAATAGTACGGCACCTACATTGTCTTCTTCTAAGTTTAGTACTACCCCGTTCATGCCGTTTTCGAATTCGATAATCTCATTCGATTGTACTTTGTTTAGGCCATAGATACGGGCTACACCATCACTTACTTGTAACACTTTACCAACTTCGTCTAATTCAAGGTTGTTTTCTAAGCCTTGTAGTTGTTGGTTAAGAATATCAAAAATTTCACTTGGTTTGATATTGGACATAGTGCAAAATATTATGTTGTTATTATTTTATTTTCTAGTTTAAGCTGTCATTGAGTGCTGAATTCTTTTCAGTTCAGCTTTAATGCTAGCATCCATTCGCTGATTGTTTACTTCAAAAATAAACCCACCAATAAGTGAGGCATCTATTTTGGTAATTAAATCAAGCTTTTGATCGTATTTAGCTTTCACAAAATTAGTAATTTGTTGAATAGCTTTATCGTTTAATTGAGTGGCAGATGTAATTTCTCCAACTACCAATTTTTTCTCTTTACGGTAAATCTCTTGATAAGACATACACATAAATAGTAAAAAATCTTCACGTCCCTTTTCCAATATAAATTCAAAGAAAGTGTTTAATTCTTTTACTACTGTTTTGCCAGTAGCTGTAAGCATTAAGTCCAATTTCTGTTGTTTGTTATAGATTGGATTAGAAAGAGCTATAGATAGGGTTGGCGTTTGAAAATACGAGTCAGTAAGAACAATGATTTGTTCGTACACTTTCTCTTCGCATTTTTTCTCTACTGCCATAGCATATAGAGCGCTTGCATATCGTATAGAGATTCTACCTTCGTTCATTTACTTAGTTTTTTAAAGCATTAATATCATCGAGCAATGTGTTCACATACTCTTGTTGTGACTTGTCGTTGTCTAAGCTTTTCTTTAGTACTTTTCCAGCAATATCAATAGAGATTAAGGCTACTTGGTTTTTAATGCCTTGCATAGCTTTTTGTTTCTCTTGCTCGATAGCTGCCTTTGCTTCTTCTATAATCTTACTAGACTCAGCTTTGGCTTCGTCTTTAGCATCTGTAATCAACTTATCTTTTAGTTGTTTTACCTCTTTTAAGATATTGTTTGCTTCTTCTTTGGCTGCACCTAGAGCAACTTTACGTTCTTCTTTGATACTTTCCAATTGCACATTTACCTCATCTGCTTTTTTAATAGAATCGGCAATATAAGCCTCTCTACTAGCAATAGCTTTTGTGATAGCTGGCCATGCAAATTTACCTAGGATAAACAACAAGATTACGAATGTCAATGTTGTCCAAAATACTAATCCAATATCAGGAGTAACTAAATCCATGGTGTTATTTTTTAAAAGTTTGTCTTTTGAAATTGAAAACACTGTTTAGCAACGAATAGTTGCTAAACAGTATTAGGTCATAAAATTACTTGCTAATCATAGCAACTACTACAGCAAATAAAGCAACACCCTCTACTAGAGCTGCTGCAATAAGCATCGCAGTTTGAATTTTATTATACGCTTCTGGTTGACGAGCTATAGCTTCCATAGCCGAACCTCCAATTTTTCCAATTCCGATACCAGCTCCAATTACCGCTAGTCCTGCCCCGATTCCTGCAACCGGTACTAATGAAATTACTTCTTGCATTGTGTTATGTATTTGGTTAATAAAAATAAAATAAATTTAATGATGTTCCTGTACTGCTAGGCCAATAAATAATGCTGATAGCATGGTAAATATATAGGCTTGCAATAAAGCAACAAATAATTCTAAAACATCGATAAATAAAACTAAAGGTACTGAAGCAAATGCTAGCATTGTAGTCTTAAAAATAAAGATTAATGATACAAGGCTTAATACTACAATGTGTCCTGCAGTTATGTTTGCAAAGAGACGAATCATCAGTGCAAATGGTTTTGTGAAAATTCCTATGATCTCTATAGGAACCATTATTAGTAATACTGGTAATGGTAGACCAGGCATTGCAAAAATATGTCTCCAATAGTTTTTGTTCGCTGTTAAATTTGTAATTAGAAAAGTGCAAACTGCTAGTACCATTGTTACAGCAATATTACCTGTTACATTAGCACTCCCTGGAAATATTGGAATAACTCCCAACATATTATTAAACCAGATAAAGAAAAATACAGTTAACAAGTATGGTAAATATCTTTCATATTTTTTTCCAATATTTGGTATAGCTATATCATCTTTTATAAAAAGAATAATAGGCTCAAAAAAGCTTTGTATTCCTTTAGGAGCTTGGCCTGGACGTTTCTTGTATGCCTTAGTTACTGATAAGAAAACTAGCAACATAATAATAGCTACAAGAAGCATCGATGAAATGTTCTTCGTAATAGAAAGATCTATGGGTTTAGTATTCGAAATTTTGCCAGCTTTATCGTGCTCCAGTGTTCCAGCTTCATCTGTATAGTAAATCGTTTGGTGGTGCATAAAATATGTCACATCTCCCTTAGTTACGGGACTGTGACCATGATGAAACCTACTTGAGCTAAATACGTCAATTTGGTAATTGTCTGGATTAACAAGAATAATAGGAAGAGGGAAACTAACAGCATGTTTGTGTCCTTCATCATCTTTTATATCCCAAAGATGCCAGTCATGGTTATCACCAATGTGCTCCAAAATAACCTTTCCAGGATCGAACTGTTTTTCTTCGTGCTGAGGAGCTCCCTCTGCAAAAACAGCAGATGTAAAGAATAATAGTAGCAAGCCTAATAACTGTAGCTTTGTATGTATTAATTTACTCATTATTAATTTTAGTTTTCTTATTTATTGTAGACAACATCCATGTTTCAAACACAAGATAAATAACAAAATATGCTAAGTACGATAATAAAAACGCTGTCGAATTTTCACCTTCCATAATTATATAAACTAATATAACTCCTAATGAAAGTAAGATTTTCAACATTTTTACTGCTAGTAAAACAGTAACAGAACTATTCGGTTTTGCTTTCATTATTTTAATAGCCACTAAACCGTATATGGTAAAGAATAAAGGAATAGCTGGCATTAAAGCAAAATCACTATTCAAAATGTGAGGCGTTATTAGTAACTTCTGGGAGATAAACCCTACCGCCATCAAAAGCAGTAAAACTACAATGTATCGCTTCATTTATTCTTTATCTTCTGTGTCGATAACTTTTTCTGTACAAATTGTAACAGTGTTATCTTTTACTTCGGCAAACCCTCCGGAAACACCGATTTCTTGCACATCCTTATCATTGATTTGAAACAAAACTGTTCCGCTTGCCATCGATGTTAAAAGAGGAGCGTGGTTGTCCCATACAGTAAATGATCCCTTTGTTCCAGGAATAGTTACCGATTCGATGTCGCCATCAAATATTGTTTTGTTTGGAGATAAGAATTGTAATTTCATCTTATTAAAATATGTCTAACTTAATCGATTGTATTAATTAGCCGCTTCAGCCATCATCTTTTTACCTTTCTCTATTGCCTCGTCAATTGTACCAACAAGGTTAAAGGCTGCTTCTGGATATTCATCTACTTCACCGTCCATAATCATATTAAATCCACGGATAGTTTCTTCGATAGAGACAAGAGCTCCAGGGATTCCAGTAAACTGCTCAGCTACGTGGAATGGTTGTGATAAGAAACGCTGTACACGACGTGCACGAGCTACGATTAATTTATCATCGTCTGAAAGCTCTTCCATACCAAGAATGGCAATAATATCTTGTAATTCTTTATAGCGTTGTAATAACATTTTTACACGTTGTGCTGTGTTGTAATGCTCATCGCCAATCACATTAGGGTCTAGAATACGAGAAGTAGAATCTAGTGGATCTACCGCTGGATAAATTCCTAGCTCAGCAATTTTACGACTTAATACTGTAGTAGCATCTAAGTGAGCAAATGTTGTAGCAGGAGCAGGGTCAGTTAAATCATCTGCTGGTACATATACCGCTTGTACAGATGTAATAGATCCATTTTTAGTCGAAGCAATACGCTCTTGCATTAATCCCATTTCTGTTGCTAATGTAGGTTGATAACCTACTGCAGATGGCATACGACCTAAAAGGGCTGATACCTCAGAACCTGCTTGCGTAAAACGGAATATATTATCAATAAAGAAAAGAATATCGTTACCACCGCTTTTGCCACCCGCATCACGGAATGACTCAGCAATCGTTAGTCCAGAAAGGGCAACCGAAGCACGTGCTCCAGGAGGTTCGTTCATTTGTCCGAACACCATCGATAGTTTCGAGTTCTTAAGTGCTTCTTTATCTACTTTATCTAAATCCCAATCCCCTTTTTCAAGGCTTTCTTTGAATTCGTCACCATAATCAACAATTCCTGCTTCAATCATCTCACGTAATAAATCGTTACCCTCACGGGTACGTTCACCTACTCCAGCAAATACAGATATACCTGCATAACCAATAGCAATATTATTAATTAATTCTTGAATCAATACTGTTTTTCCTACTCCAGCACCACCGAATAAACCAATTTTACCACCTTTTGAATAAGGCTCTAAAAGGTCAATTACTTTAATACCTGTAAATAGTACTTCTTTAGACGTTGCTAAATCTTCGTACTTAGGAGCTTCACGGTGAATAGGATATCCACCTTTATTGTCTAAAGTTGTCATCCCATCAATAGGAGCTCCAGTAACATTCATTACTCGACCTTTTACTTGTTCTCCGATAGGCATTGTAATGGCTGAGCCCAATGCTACTACTTCTAAACCTCTAGTAAGACCATCGGTAGAGTCCATTGAAATAGCACGAATAGTGTCTTCACCAACGTGTTGTTGACATTCGATAATTACTTTTTGCCCATTTTCTCTTTTGATTTCGAGGGCATCATGAATTTTAGGCATGTCTTCGCATCCTTTGGCGAAAGCGACATCTACCACGGGACCGATTACCTGTACAATATGACCAATTGTTCCTGACATAAAATTATGTTTATATAGTTTTCTTATTTCTTAGTTTTTAGACGAAAAACAGCTCAAAATTAACGATATTTTCCATTCAGCCAACTTTTTGTTGTAAAAATTAGGATATTTAACATTAATAGAAATGCTGTATATGCTTCTAAATTCTTACAAACTAAAAGTTTATCATTATTTTTTCTGATAGTTTGATTTTTTTGTGCACTTGTAATACTTTTGACAGTATTAACAAGGTGATAATTGTTTCTTGCCAGTCTAATCTTGTTAATACTGTTTTATATAATTGGAATTATGAAAAAAATAGGAATATTATCCGACTCACACGCATTTTTAGATGAGCGCGTCTTTGAACATTTTAAAGACTGTGATGAGATATGGCACTTAGGAGACATTGGTTCTGTAGAAGTAGCCGACAAGTTGCTTGCCTTTAAACCTCTTAAAGTAGTGTGTGGAAATATTGATGGAGCAGAATTACGCCGTATGTTTCCGATGCACAATCGTTTTATGTGTGAAGATGTTGATGTGTGGTTAACTCATATTGGAGGTTATCCAGGTAAATACGATAGGTCTATAAGAGAGGCTTTGAAAGAAAAACCGCCTCAATTATTTGTTTGTGGGCACTCACATATTCTTAAAGTACAATTTGATAAACAATTAAACTTATTGCATATAAATCCAGGTGCGGAAGGTAAATATGGTTTTCATCAGGTACGAACAATTATCCGTTTGGTGATTGATGGAAAGGATATTAGGGATTTGGAGGTGATAGAGTTGAGGTAGGACTAAAGCTAAGCTTAAATGTTCTCAGTAATGATTAATAAGATAAATAAAACTTGTAAGTTTACATGCATAATTGTATGTTTGTTTTTTAAAATCTAAATTAATATTGATATGAAGAAGTTTGTAAGCCTGTTGTTTGTGAGTTTGTTTTCTGTTGTGTTATTTGCTCAAGATATTATTATTACAAATAAGGCAGAACAACTAAAAGTAAAGATTACTGAAGTAAGTTCTGAAGAAGTAAAGTATAAAGAGCTAGATAATGTTGATGGGCCTATTTTTATTTTAAAAGCTGAGGAAATTAATTCGGTTGTATTTTCAAATGGAAAGTATATGAGTTTTAGTGGGAAATCTGAAATAAATAAAGAAGTGAATTTGAATAATGTGGAAACTGTTCAAAAAATAAGTGCTTTTAGGTATAAGTATAAAGGAGAAATAATCTCAAAGGGAAGATATTACAAGATGCTGAAGACTGACTGTCCTCAGGCATTTGAGAAAATTAGAATTGGAAATAAATTAATTGGACTTGCAAATCTTTGTTTGTTTCCAGGGGGGGCGCTTATAGTTGGGGGTGTTTCTAATCAGAATGGTGGTTTTCTTAGTAATGAAATAGATGCTACAGCATTTTTCATTGTCGGTGCAGCCTTGATTGTAACTTCTATTCCATTAAGGATTATTGGCGGTAGTGTTAAAAGATCTTCAATTGTTGTTTTTAATGAAAAGTGCGCAAGAGCTAAGACAGCTTCTCATTTATATTTAAATATTAAACCAAACGGTTTAAGTCTTGCTTTAAATTTTTAGAATTAGAATGTAACTCTACAAAGGAAAGTAAGCCCCAATAGAATACAACATTATTGTAGAGTTGTCTGGAAAGAATCCGTCCGTTGGGAATGATGGTCCTTTAGATAGAATAAAACCCAAGCCAACCTGCGTAGTAAGCCATCGTTTCCCTCTATAAACTATAGAAGCACCCATTAAACTAGCAATATCTTTATGGTTCAAGTATTGAAAAGAGAAATAGGTGCTTTTTATATTTGGTCTGAAATGATAATTGATTCCTGCGCAGTAGCTGATGTATCCAGCCCCAACTTGCACACCGAGTTTTTTATAGAATAAATACTCCAATTCACCTCCAATATATCCGCCTCCACCTTGCTGATAACCAATTGAAACTGAATGTTTTGACTCGGAGTAGTATTTGCTTTTTTTGTTAAACTTGCTCGTTTTAGGCTCTAGTTCGTATTTCTCTATAGGGAGTCCAGTACCTGTTTTATTTATTGCAGTTGTATCTTGTGCAGCAACAATAGATGTAATACAAAGAAAGAGCAATAGTGAAGCGATTTTTTTCATATACATACTTTTAAGTAATGACAAATATAATCAAAAGCAGATAATGTAAGTGTTTGAGGTTTTTAAGCACAATTTGTATGTAAATTAGTGCTTAGTTATAGCACTTCCCCCATCAAAGTAGCCGAACTAACCTCTACAATTTTCACATTAACAAATTCGCCAATTTTTCTTCCCTCACGTGGAATAATCACCACTTTGTTTTGAGACGTACGACCATAAAAATGCTCTTTTGATTTTTTTGAGAAGCCTTCAACTAGCACTTCAAATTCTTTTCCTATATCTTTCTCGTTGCTTATTAGCGATAACTCTCTTTGTAAAGCTACAATTTCGCTAAGGCGTCGTGATTTTACCTCTTCTGGTATATCATCGGGCAAGTTCTCAGAAGCAAAGGTGCCAGCTCGTCCAGTTTGGAATCAGTTTGGATATAATGTAATTAATGTAAATAAAGATTTAACGATTCCTGATGTTCAGTTCAATCCTGCAACTTTATTTAATAATGGTAAAAGACCATTTAATGCATATCGACAACAAGCAACTTTGCTAAACCAAGATGGTGATTCATACGATGCAGTAAGTGCTCCAGTTTTGAGAGTTACGAATCCAGATACAGTATGTTCTCCATTAACGGTAGATTTAACAGATGCGGAAATTACAGAGGGTTCAACTCTAGGCTTAACATATACTTACTGGACAAATGGGGCTACTCCAATTGAATTGTCCATTTTGGATGTGTCTGCAGTTTCAGAGAGTGATACTTTTTTAATTGTAGGAACTAATGATGAGGGTTGTTCAGCAAGTGCTTCTGTAATTAAAGAAGTGAATCAACAACCATCATTATCTATCAATAATCCGAATGCAGTTTGTCAACCAGCAACTGTAGATATTACAGATGAGTTAGTAACCGCTGGTTCTTCTGCTGATTTAGAGTATAGCTATTGGGAAAATGAGACAGCAACTTTTCCATTGGAAGTTTCACCAGATGCCATTTTAGAAACTGGCACGTATTATATCAAAGCAACAGATGCAAATGCATGTTTTAATATTAAGCCGGTAGCTGTAGAGGTAAATCAACAACCTGTATTAAATATTACTCATCCATCTGCTGTTTGTGAGCCATCTTTAGTAGATGTATCAGCAAGTATTGTAGATGCTAATTACGATGAGACTAATATCTATACATATTTTGAAGATGCACTTGCAAGTACTCCAATAGAAGACGCCACACTAATATCAGAATCAGGCATTTATTATATTCAAGCTCAAAGTGCAGCAGGCTGTATTGCCATTGCACCAGTTGAGGTAACAATGTATGCTGCGCCAGTAGTCTCTGTTGTGTCAGATCAGTCATTAGTTTGTGTAGGTTCAGAGGCTGTTTTAACCGCAAGTGGAGCCACGAGTTATTTATGGTCTATTAGTGCAGTAGGAGATGTAATAAACGTTACACCAACAGAGAATACTACTTATGCAGTAGAAGGCACAGATGTAAATGGCTGTACAGCTATAGCAAGTGTAGATGTGTCAGTAGAAGATTGTACTCCAACTAATGGATGTGAGGTTACAGTAGGGGAAGATATTACAGTTTGTAAAGGCGAGTCTTATCAATTAGTAGCTAGTACAGTGAATTGTGATGACTGTGAAGTGGAAGATAAGAAGCCAGACTGTCAATCTAAGAAAGACAAGAAATCTCGTTACGGAATCAAAAGTTATGAGAAGAAATCATGTGGCAGCAAAAGCTATAGTAATAAGAAAACCGTGAGTAAGTCAAGCTATAAATCAGATAAGTATAGTTCTAAGAAATCGAGTGGGTATAAATCAGAAAGCAAGTCAAGTTGTAATGATAAATACAACTCAAATAAGTCAAGCAAGAGCTCTTCTAAGTCTTCATGTGTACCAAAAGTTTCAAGATTTAGATGTGCTAAAGTAGACGAGCCAGTTAGTAATCCAACATCAGATTGCATCACTTATGAGTGGAGTCCGTCAGCCGGTTTATTAAATGCTAATACGGCTACTCCAACGATTATCAATCCATATAAAACAACTACTTATACAGTTGTAGTAACGGATGCTAATGGCAATGTTGCTACTGATGCTATTACTGTTAAAGTGAAGAGATGTAAATCATGCTACCGATCAGCTTCTGTAGAGGTAGGCGATGAAGAAGTGTTAGCCTCAGTTGATCTACAAATTTATCCTAATCCAATTCTAACAGAGGGTTCGATAAGTTATAGCATTCCAGCAGAAGAAACTGCTAATATGTCAATTTACAGTCAGACTGGAGTTTTAGTTAAATCTTATGATGATTTAGAAGCAGATGGAACGATCAAAGTAAGTTCTTTTGAATATGCATCAGGATTATACATCTGTGTATTAGATGGTAATAATGGATCTGCAATCACTAAGAAGTTTACGGTAAAATAAACTAGATCTAAAATAAAAAAGGGACGAAGTATATTACTTCGTCCCTTTTTTTAAATTAAATTTATAACAACCACAAAGAAGTTAAAAGAAGTTAAATCATTTAATTTGTGCTGTAACTTTTTTAATAATTTGAGTCATTTAGTTGTTGTGTAGCGATAACACAGATAATACTTAAATAAACTTAACCAAACATATTTACATTAAACTATTAAAACTATGATTAACAAACACAGTAAGCTAAGTCTAGTCTTAGCATTTTTACTTCTATTCACGCTTAGTGTTTTTTCACAACAAAGTGTAGAGATAAAAACAGTTCCTTCAGGGGCTGTGAATGTAGGATTTTCATCTACTAACTTTAAATTAATATTAATAAGTGATGGTTCATCCTCCATTAATGGAGGGACAATTCTTATAAATCAACCTGATGGTTTATCCATCAAAAATTTTTCAGGAGCTGGAGAAATAGTTAGAACTGATAACTCTAGAATTCCGATTGTTTTAACATGGAATAATGATAATCAATTCCAATTTTCACAAATCTTAAATGAAGGAGATAGTTTGTTGTTTTCTTATGATGTTTCAGCCTCATCAGAGGCTATGCTGGATCGTATTAACACAATTTTCACCTACAATGATATTATTAATGTTTCAACAGAAGGATATTCTGTCGATTTTGAGTCAAGTACCTATAATGTTGTTACTCCAGAATTTCAATTAATCAAATCAGATACAATAGATACCGCATGGAATCAAGATTTTACGGATTCATTTATAATTAAGAATACTGGTAATGGAACAACAGCTGGTTTATTCGTGAGAGTGAAAATGGCTAATGAAAAATATCTTCAAGTAAATGGAGCTTCAATATCTTTATTAACAAATCCTTCTCAGACTATTTCGGTATCAGAACCAAAAATTACATATTATCAGAATGAGCAAATATTTACTTTTGAGATTACCTCTGAGAACTTAGAGAGTATTGGAATTAATTCAAGCATAGCTTTTAATTCTCACTCTGAGATTAATATGAATATTGATTATAAAGTGCAAAAAATAATTCCTTCGAATTACCAAGTACAGTATAATGCTTTGTGGGATGCTAAAACAACTACTGGTGAAAACGCATTGTTGGAGTCTGGGTTTAGGTTATTAAGTCTTACTCCTCATCAGGTTCCGAACCCCAATTTAATTGCTAATTTGACCCTTAAAAAAAGACCAATACCTTGCGATCTTAGTGGTATTGCAATACTTGAGCTTACGAATAATAGTGAGGCTTTAGATGTAAATACAATTCTTGATATTATGCCTGTATTATCTTTAAATGGAGGAATAACGATTGATTCATTTATGCTTGGGGATAAGAAGCTTGAGTTGAGTCATGCATATAATGGCCATTCTTATTTCTTTATGCCAAAGGAGCTTCCTTTATCAAATGATGTATACAGCGGACTAACAAAAATATCAAGTTTGTATAACAGTCAGTCAGACAGATATGATGATTTATTACCAGGAGGTACGGTTTTTCTAGAAATACACTTTACGTATGCGAATATTGTAAGCCAACCATTTCAATATTTAGGAGTAAGTCGAGCCCTTAATGTTACTCAATCATACGCTTATTCGACAAGTGGAGAAAGACTCCCTCTTGATGCTCAAACGGGTGTGAGAAATATTGTTGACCAAGAACCTTTGCCTGAAATTGTTATTTCTGGAGTGCCAGATATTTATGTAGGCACTAGTTATGACTTTTCACTTTTTACAAAAAAACCATCGTTTCAGTTAGCTCATAATATTATTGATTGTCCTAATAAGAAAATACAAATTAAATGTAATATACCTGATGGATATAAAGAGCCAACTGTAAGGGTTGAAGATGCTAATGGTAATCTTTTCTTAGTAGATGTTCTTCCTGTAGAAGTGAATGATGATGGAGGCTATACTCTTATTGTTGAAGGTGCAGGTGTAGAATTGTTGAATAATAAAAATATAATAACAACCTTAGAGCCATTGTGTCCTGCTGTAGGAGAAGATACTATTCAATGGGATATGTATTATGTGTGTAACTCATGTGAGACACCAGAGATGTATCGTCACATATATCGTGACAAATATATTACGAATGTTATTCCAAATGAAAGTTGTGGAGAACAACAACCTGCTGGTGCTGGTGGATTTGCAATAGAAATGTATCCTTCTTTTTCTGTTGAAAGAGTTAATTTTGGTTATTACGATGCTTCAAAATTTACAGGTAATGATGCTATTTGGGCACAGAGTGAATTAACGACTGACAAAAAAATTGTAAAGGGAGACGAAACGTACAATACTTTGTTAGCTGTTAATGAAATCAATCCCAAAGTTGCACTTGTTTTAGATACCATTGAAGCAATATTGAAATCGAAGATATTTATAAATTCTGATGGAGCATTGCCAGATTACCTAATAGCTACCTATATCTATGAGTCACCTAATGAAGTCTTAAATACAAGTGATATTCATGCGATATTTACAATGAATAACAAAGATTATTTAATTGGATCATCAAATATTGAAATTCTTAATGAAGGTGAAAGGTGGACATATCAAGTAACAATACCGAACACTTTATTGGACAATAATACCTTCGTTTCTGGAGAAATTTCAACACGACTTGTTGCAAGTATTAATGCCGATGTAAGTGCTGTTTCTACAGCCCAGAATGTTAATTATTTTAGAGGTAAATACAGTGCTATTTTTTCTGCGAATAACCATATTGTCAATGCATCTTCAATGGGTGACCCTACAGGAATTATTATATACGCACCAAAAACGATTAAAGTTGTTTCGCTTGCAGCGCGTGCTGGTGGTTGTGCTAAAGAAGGTCTAATACAGGTTCAGAATAATCAACATGTTGCAGGTCTTACTTTGTATGAACTGTTTAAAAGCGAATTTAGAGCCATTAATAGTGTTGACTCTGTAGTTATTCCATCTCCTAAAGGTTTCGATTTAGATAATTTTTTCGTGCAAACCATTGGTTCTCCAAAAATTGATGTTCCGTTTGAAAAAACAACCTTCATTGAAGCTGATACAGAGTATATTGCTGTTAAATGGGATTTTCTTCACGGTAATGATGCAAATAATACGAATATAACTTTTATTTCAACTGCTAGATGTGACACGCCAGAAGGTTCTGAAACTGTTGATGTAAAATCTTATGCAAATGAGTATAACTATATTAATAATTTAAGTGCCTCTCTTGACAAAAGAGAAGTAGCTACCCTGCTTAGATTATGGCCTGTCGCCTCAGTAGTCACACTTCCTAACGCACAGCTTAATGAAGGAATAGCGTATAAGGCATCATGGGAGATAGATGTTGTGAATAACCGCTTTGCTGCACCATTTTCAAATTGGTTGATTTTTAATGCAAGTAGTAATAACACATCAGGCTTAGAAATTAATTCTGTTAAAAATAAAAATGGAATAGCCTTAGATTTAATATCAGTTAATGATAAAATTTATGTAAATACAGGTGAATATCTAGCTAACAGCAGAAATAAGTTTTATGTGGATGCTTCGTATGTGAACTGCTTAGAGTCAGATGAGCGTGATTCAATACATGTAACTTATGGAAGGAGTTGTGGTGATATGACAGATTTAGTCTCTGATATTTGCATAAAAGAAGCTATTCAGACAGAATTAATTATGTTGAATAAGCCATCTTCATGGCAACAAGAATCATATCTAACTGACCCCAATAAAGCATATGGTTTATGTGATCCAATTGGAGTTGATGTTTATTTAAATAGTACCGGAACAGGCGGAATTCGTAATTTAGGATTCTGGTTCTTAGAAAAAGACAATGCGTTGGAGTTAGTTGATAATCAATTGACTTATGAGTATGGAGAACATACAGGAATCATAGCTGCAGATTTATTATATACAGAAGGTAATAATATTATCTCAACAGCCTTGTTCGATCAAAATGGTTTAACTGATGGTTTCCCATATACTGGTGATACTATAAAACTACATTTCGATCTAAAATTAATGTGTGTAGATAATCAACAGCCAGACTTAAAACAATTAAGTAGATTGAAATTCTTGCCTCAAGCATTTAGCTCTTGTGGGGAAAAACTAAGTTCAACACTTCCTGATTTTGACATCTCTTTCAAAGGGTTTGAAATGACGAAGAACTTAACAATGAGTTCATCTACTAGTATAGTAAGTGCTGCTGATGGTAGTGCTGCAATTCAAGTGTCAATTGAAAATCAGAATAGTGAAGAGTTAGACAGTATTTATGTAGAAGTAGAGTTGCCAAATAGAGCAAGTTTTGAATCAAGCTCTTTAGGTGATGCCGAAGAAATTATTTCTTTAGAAGCTTCAACTATTTATAAGTGGATGCTAATAATTCCAGCTAATGCTAGCTCAAACATTTCAGTTCAAATTAAAGATAATGACCTTTGCGCAGAAGATGTGTTAAACATTCCAATAAAGTCATACCAGTTAAAAGAACTCTCTGGATGTTCTACTACTTGTTTGTTTACGAATGGAATTAATACTGAGGTATTGTCTGTTGATATACCAGTTGTTGTAGATGTAGTTATTGAGGGAGAACATGATGTTTGTGCTGGAACTGTCGGATTATCTTATAATGCATTGTCAGATCAAGAGCTAACTTATAGTTGGGAATTAATTCCAGCAAATGCTGGAAATGTAAGTCTTGGTGATGTAGGTGCAATTACTTTAGATATTGATCCAGCTTATACTGGATTAACAGCAGAGTTAAAAGTCGTTGGTGTGTATACATCTTGTGGTGATATTACTGCAGAAAATTCAATTGTAATTAATGTTCACTCTATTCCTAATTTAGTTGTTGTTGATCCAGCTACTGAGTGTTCAAATGAATTAGTTAATTTAAACTTACCAGCAATTACAGCTGGTTCAGAAGAAGGTCTATTATATTCATATTGGACAGATGCAGAAGCGACAGAATCTTTAGAAGACGCTACACTAATATCAGAAGCAGGAACTTATTATATTCAAGCTCAAAGTGCAGCAGGCTGTATTGCTATTGCTCCAGTAGAGGTAACAATGTTTGCCGTACCAGTAGTTTCTGTTGTGTCAGACCTATCATTAGTTTGTGTAGGCTCAGAGGCTGTTTTAACAGCAAGTGGAGCCACAAGTTATTTATGGTCTACCAGTGCAGTAGGAGATGTAATAACAGTTATTCCAACAGAGAATACTACTTATGCAGTAGAAGGCACAGATGTAAATGGCTGTACTGCTATAGCAAGTGTAGATGTAAATGTAGAAGATTGTACTCCAACTAATGGTTGTGAGGTTACGGTAGGTGGTGATATTACTATCTGTAAAGGAGAGTCTTATCAATTAGTAGCTAGCACATTAAACTGTGATGACTGTAAATCAGAGGATAAGAAACCAGGCTATAAATATAAAGGAGACAAGTCGTATAATGGCAGCAAAAGCTATAGTAGTAAGTCTAGCTATAAAGACTATAAAGACAGCTCTAAGTCTTCGAGCAAGAGTTCTTCTAAGTCCTCATGTGCCCCAACATCATCAAGGTTTAGGTGTGCCAAAATAGATGAGCCGGCTAGCAATCCAACAACTGATTGCATCACTTATCAGTGGAGTCCATCAGCAGGATTGTTAAATGCTAATACAGCTAACCCAACAATTGTTAATCCATACAAAACAACTACTTATACGGTTGTTGTGACAGATGCGAGTGGAAATGTTTCTTCAGATGAGATAATAGTAACAGTAGAAGACTGTAGTCCAGCGAGGGTATGTGAAGTAGACTTAGGCGAAGATATTACCATATGTAAAGGTGAATCTTATCAGTTAGTAGCCAGCACAGTAAACTGTGATGATTGTGAAGTAGAAGATGATAAGCCAGGCTGTCAATCTAAGAAAGACAAGAAATCTAGTTGGGCAAGCAAAAGCTATGATAAAAAATCATGTGGTAGCAAAAGCTATAGCTCTAAGAAATCAGGAAGCAAATCAAGCTGTAAAGACGATAAGTCAAATTCTAAAAAATCGAAAAGCAGCAAATCAAGTTGTAATGATAAATACAGCTCAAATAAATCAAGCAAGAGCTCTTCTAAGTCTTCATGTGCTCCAAAAGTTTCAAGATTTAGATGTGCCAAAGTAGACGAGCCAGTTAGTAATCCAACATCTGATTGTATTACTTATCAGTGGAGTCCGTCAGCAGGCTTATTAAATGCTAATACGGCTACGCCAACTATTATCAATCCATATAAAACAACTACATATACAGTTGTAGTAACGGATGCTAATGGTAATGTAGCAACAGACGCTATTACTGTAAAAGTGAAAAAGTGTAGCTCTTGTAGAAGATCAGCAGTTATAGAGATTGCTGAGGACGGTATTGATGCAAAAGCTGAATTAAGCATTTATCCTAATCCAATTCTAACAGAAGGATCGATAAGTTACAGTGTTCCAGCAGGAGAAACCGCTAGTATGTCTGTTTACAGTCAGACAGGAGTTTTAGTAAAATCTTACAATAACTTAGAAGCAGATGGAACGATCAAAGTAAGTTCTTTTGAATATGCATCAGGATTATACGTCTGTGTATTAGATGCTAATACTGGATCTGCAATCACTAAGAAGTTTACGGTAAAATAAACTAGATCTAAAATAGAAAAGGGACGAAGTATATTACTTCGTCCCTTTTCTATTTATCTGAGTTGTCTATTACAAACATTCCCCCATCAAAGTAGCCGAGCTAACCTCTGTGATTCTCACTTGAACAAGTTCTCCAATTTTTCTTCCTTTGCGAGGAATAATAACCACTTTATTTTGAGAGGTGCGTCCATAGAAATGTGCTTTAGATTTTTTAGAGAATCCTTCTACCAATACTTCAAATTCTTTTCCTATATCTTTCTCATTGCTTATTAGCGAGAGTTCTCTTTGTAAAGCAACAATTTCACTCAAACGGCGCGATTTTACTTCTTCTGGAATGTCATCTGGCAAATTCTCAGATGCAAAGGTGCCAGGTCGTTCACTGTATTTAAACATAAAAGCAATTTCATAACCCACTTCGCGCATTAGAGATAAGCTCTCTTGGTGGTCTTCCTCCGTTTCGGAAGAGAAGCCAGCAAAAATATCTGTACCTATACTCGCCTCAGGTAAGTAACGACGAATAGCAGCAATTCTATCTAAATACCAGGCACGAGTGTACTTGCGATTCATTAATTTTAGAATGCGATCACTGCCAGATTGTACTGGTAAATGTATGCTTTTGCAAAGGTTCTTGTGTGCCGCGATTACTTGTAAGGTTTCATCACTCATGTCTTTAGGATGAGAAGTGGAAAAACGAATACGCATATTGGGCGCAGTTTCAGCTACTTTTTCTAACAACATAGGGAAGGTGATGCATAGAGACGGTGCGCGCACCGTCTCTATCGAATCACCATTATTTTTTTCTTCGAAATTATACGAATTGACATTCTGTCCCAATAAGGTAACTTCTTTATATCCTTTAGATTCTAAGTCTTTTAATTCATTCAGAATGCTGTTGATGTCACGACTTCTTTCTCGTCCACGGGTATAAGGTACAATACAATAGGAACAGAAATTATTACATCCACGGGTAATAGAAATATTCCCAGACAAAGGGTTTCCAATACGAGAAGGGATTATATCTTTATAGGTTTCTGTAGTAGAAAGTTCTACATTGATAGCTTTCACACCTTTTTCGATGGAGCCAATTAGATTGGGAAGATCTAAATAAGAGTCGGGGCCTACTACAACATCAACCTTATGTTTATTGATGAGTTCTTCTTTTATTCTTTCAGCCATGCAGCCAATAACACCAACTATTAATTTGGGTTTGCCTTTTCTTTTCATAGACTGAAAAACTTTTAGGCGATTAAGAACTCTAAATTCAGCATTGTCGCGAATAGAACAAGTATTTACAAAAATGGCATCAGCTTCTTTAATATCTTCTGTGATGGTAAAGCCATCCATTTCCATAATAGAAGCAACTACCTCACTGTCGGCAGTATTCATCTGACAACCATAGGTTTCTATAAATAGTTTTTTGTCGGTATCATCTAGCTTAAAACCTTTTTTACCAGCTAATCGAGTCATGTCAGTAAGTTTAAAAATAAGTTGGCAAAGATAGGGAAAAACTTTCAGCTTGTTGATTAAGTCTTCTTTCTAAACAAGAAACAAAGTGTAAGGAATATGGAACAATATCTTTGTTGTGTTTTTTTTCGTTAAAAAACTCCTCATATAGTTTAAAAAATCTTACTTTTGCCACCGAATTAATTGAAGTAGTGTAAAAACATGGCTGAAAAGATTGAACATACGGGAATAATTGAACGCATAACACCCAGTGTTATTTATGTGAAAATTGTTCAAGAATCTGCTTGTGCTGCTTGTCATGCAAATGGAGCTTGTTCTGCTGCTGATATGGCCGATAAAGAAATAGAAGTCACCAATATAGGTGGTTTTGAAGTAGGTCAAAAAGTGGAGCTAATTGGAGCTTATAGTTTTGGATTATCGGCAGTTATGTATGCTTTTCTATTACCATTGCTATGTATGATTCTCACACTATTTATTTCTATGAATTATGTAAGTGAATTACAAAGTGGTTTAATGACCCTAGGTATTTTACTGCCTTATTATACAGTATTATTTTTATTCAGAAAGAAATTGAAAAAACGCTTTTCATTCGGGATAAAACCAATTAAAGAAAATTAATATGGATGTTAGTGCCCTTTTGGTATTAGGAGGAATTGGTGCTTTGGCAGCAGTGATTTTATTTATTGCAGCACAGAAATTCAAGGTGTTTGAGGATCCTCGTATCGACCAAGTAGAAGAAATTTTGCCTGCTGCAAATTGTGGTGGTTGTGGATTTCCTGGTTGTAGAGGTTTTGCTGATGCTTGTGTAAAAGCAGAATCACTTGACGGACTTAATTGTCCAGTAGGTGGAGCCGATGTGATGAATCAAGTGGCCGAAATTATGGGAATGGAAGCTAGCGCTGCCGATCCTTTGGTTGCCGTGGTTCGTTGTAATGGCGACTGTGATAACAGAGCTCGCACCAATATTTACGATGGTGCTACCAGTTGTGCTGTCGCAGCTAGTTTGTATGGTGGAGAAACTGCTTGTGCATTTGGTTGCCTAGGCTTAGGTGATTGTGAAGTATCTTGCGATTTTGATGCACTGTATATCAACTCAGAAACAGGATTGCCTGAAGTAGATGATGATAAATGTACAGCTTGTGGTGCTTGTGTAAAAGCTTGTCCTAAGCTGATTATAGAGCTGCGTAAAAAAGGACCTAAGTCGCGTAGAATATATGTTAGTTGTGTCAATAAAGATAAAGGTGGCCCTGCTAAGAAAGCATGTGCTGTTGCTTGTATCGGTTGCGGTAAATGTGAAAAAGTTTGTGCGTTCGAAGCTATTACTATCGAAAACAACTTGGCGTATATCGACCCAACAAGATGTCGCTTGTGTCGTAAATGTGTAAGTGAATGTCCAACTGGAGCTATACATGAACTAAATTTCCCTCCCAAGAAAGTGAAGCCAGAAGCTCCAAAGCCAGTAGAAAAAAAAGCTACTGAAGAGACAAAAGCCGAAGAACCTCAAAAATAAATTGCAAATAGTCTAAACAGTAAATAGATACATGAAGACATTTAAAATAGGTGGTATACATCCATCAGAAAACAAATTTTCAGCCCATCAGGCAATACAAGCAGCAAAACTTCCTGCGCAGGCAGTCGTTATGCTTGGTCAATGTTTAGGGGCGCCTTCTAAACCTCTTGTAGAAAGAGGGAGCCAGGTTAAAGTTGGAACCTTATTAGGTGGAACTAATGGTTTCTTATCTACAACAGTGCATTCTCCTGTATCTGGAAAAGTATTGAAAATTGACAATGTAGTAGATGCCAGTGGTTATAAAAAACAAGCGATTGTTATAACTGTAGAAGGAGATGAGTGGGAAGAAGGTATTGATAGAAGTGCCGATTTAGTAAAAGAGATTAAAGCTTCTAAAGACGAAATAGTAAGAAGAATTGCCGAAGCTGGTATTGTTGGATTAGGAGGAGCTACCTTCCCAACACATATTAAATTAAGTCCTCCTCCAGGAAAAACTGCAGAAGTATTATTGATTAATGCGGTAGAGTGTGAGCCTTATCTTACTGCCGATCATCAGTTGATGTTAGAGAAAGCCGAAGAGATTATTATAGGCGTTCAAATTTTGATGAAAGGTATTGGCGTTGAGAAAGCAATAATTGGAATTGAAAATAATAAGCCAGATGCAATTGCATTGATGAAACAAATTGCTAGTAAATACCTAGGTGTTGATATTTGTCCATTAAAAGTGCAATATCCTCAAGGAGGTGAGAAGCAATTGATAGATGCAGCTATTGGTCGTCAAGTACCAAGTGGCACTTTGCCAATAGAAGTAGGAGCAGTAGTGCAAAATGTAGGAACTGCTTTTGCCGTATATGAAGCTATTCAAAAAAATAAGCCCTTAGTAGAACGTGTTATTAGTGTAACTGGGAAATCAGTCGAGAAGCCTTCAAATTTCATGGCTAGAATTGGAACCCCATTAAGTCAATTGATGGATGAAGCTGGAGGTTTACCTGCAGATACAGAAAAAGTAATTGGTGGTGGCCCAATGATGGGTAAAGCACTAACTACTTTAGATGTGCCAATGACAAAAGGAAGTTCCGGTTTATTAATAATGCCAAGCTTAGAGGCGCAACGTGGCAAAATGAAAAATTGTATTCGTTGTGCTAAATGTGTGAATGTTTGTCCAATGGGTCTAGAACCTTTCTTATTAATGAACTATGCCGAGCAAGAGGTATCAGATTGGGATGGTTCTGAAAAAGAACATGTAATGGATTGTATTGAGTGTGGTTCATGTAGTTATACTTGTCCATCTAGTCGACCTTTGTTGGATTATATCCGTTTAGGAAAAGGCAAGGTAGGAGCAATAATAAGAAGTAGAAAATAATATATAGATATTCAATAAAATGAGTAAATTAACTGTATCACCATCACCGCATATACATAGTGGCGACTCTGTCTCCAAAAATATGTATGGGGTTATTATAGCCCTAGTGCCTGCGCTGGTTGCCTCCCTAGTTTTCTTCGGAATAGGGTCGCTTATTGTAACAATAGTTGCAATTATATCTTGTGTCTTGTTTGAATACTTGATACAACGTTTTATTCTTAAATACGAAACAACTGTTTATGATGGTTCAGCCATTTTAACAGGTTTGTTATTAGCATTTAACTTACCCTCAAATCTTCCGATCTGGATTATTATTGTAGGTGCACTAGTAGCAATTGGTATTGGAAAATTATCCTTTGGAGGATTAGGAAATAACTTGTTTAACCCAGCCTTAGTAGGTCGTGTGTTCTTGTTGATTTCTTTCCCTGTGCAAATGACATCATGGCCAATACCTCTAGGTTTTGATACGGCATATGTAGATGCTGAAACAGGAGCAACCGCTTTAGCAATGATGAAAGGACACTTTGGAACCTTGCCAAGTACTAGCGATTTAATCTTTGGTCAAATGGGAGGTAGTATAGGTGAAGTTTCAGCTATTGCCTTATTGTTAGGATTAGCTTGGATGTTAATTAGAAAGATAATAACATGGCATGTTCCAGTTAGTATACTTGTTACTGTAGCAATAATGACTGGCTTAATGCATTGGTCTAACCCCGCAGAATATGCTACTCCAATTGCTCATCTATTTACAGGAGGTTTAATGTTAGGAGCTATCTTTATGGCTACTGATTATGTTACCTCTCCTATGAGTAAAAACGGTATGTTGATATATGGAGTTGGTATCGGTGTTATTACTGTTGCTATTCGTGCATTTGCAGCCTTCCCAGAAGGGGTGTCGTTCGCTATTCTTATTATGAATGCCTTCACACCACTTATTAATAAATATGTGAAACCAAAAAGATACGGGGAGGTGATAAAATGAAAAAATTAGAATCATCGTTTGTAAATATGTTGGTGGTGCTTACGCTCATTGCATTGATAGCCGCAATAGGTTTGTCAAAGATGAATGAAGCAACGGCTAAGCCTATTGCAGAGTCTGCAGAAAAGAAGTCTGCCGATGCAATTAAAAAAGTGTTGCCTGTAGAATTAGTTGGCACCTTTGATAAAATTGAGACTGTAGTTCAAGATGAACTTATAATAAACAAAGCTTTTAATGCAGATGGCGAATTTATTGGTGCAGCTGTAGAAGGTAAGGCTCCTGGATTTAGTGGAGAAGTACATATTATGGTTGGTTTCGATATAGAAAGAAATATTCTCGAATATGAAGTGTTGAAGCAAACAGAAACACCAGGTTTAGGAACAAAAATGACTACTTGGTTTAAACCACAAGTAGCAGATACTAGTCTAGTAGAAAAGCTATTTGGTTTTACTGTTGAGCCAGCAGTTGTGAAAAGCTCTATTTTAGGATTAAATCCTACAAAAAATAACTTAACCGTTGCTAATGATGGTGGCGAGATTGATGCTATAACAGCATCAACTATTAGTTCACGAGCTTTTTTAAACGCACTTGCTGCAGCATACAATGCTTATAGTGCTGCGAATGATATGACTGCGACGGACGCTGATAGTGGAGCAACTAAAGAAGGAGAGGGGGCCGATTATGAATAAAATGAAAGTATTAACGAACGGTTTTATTAAAGAGAACCCGGTATTTATATTGTTATTAGGTATGTGTCCTGCTTTGGGAACAACCTCCTCAGCCATTAATGGATTGGGTATGGGGCTAGCAACTACATTTGTATTGTTATGTTCAAATGTAGTAGTGTCACTTATTAAGAATCTTATTCCAGATAAGGTGCGTATCCCTGCTTTTATTGTAATTATTGCTTCGTTTGTGACAATAGTTGAAATGACTATGAAGGCTTATATGCCTCCTTTATACGAAGCTTTAGGTTTATTTATCCCGCTTATTGTGGTAAACTGTATTGTATTAGGAAGAGCCGAAGCTTTTGCAGCAAAGAACTCTATAGGAGTATCTGCCTTAGATGGAATTAGCATGGGCTTAGGATTTACAATTGCCCTAACCTTATTAGGTAGTGTGCGTGAGTTATTAGGAACAGGTAGATTATTTGATATTGCTATATATCCTGCAAGTTATGGTATGTTATTATTCGTATTAGCTCCAGGGGCATTTATCGCATTAGGATATTTAATCGTTATTGTAAATAAACTGCGTAAAGCATAAACCAAGTAGAATCATTTAAAAGAAAATTCGTATGGATTATATATTGATATTTATTTCAGCTGTGTTTGTCAACAATATTGTGTTGGCACAGTTTCTTGGTATTTGTCCTTTTTTGGGCGTGTCTAAGAAAGTAGATACTGCTGTTGGGATGACAGGTGCTGTAGCCTTTGTAATGATAATAGCTACTATTGTAACTTATTTAATACAGCGTTATGTATTAGAAAAATATGGTTTAGGTTTCTTGCAAACCATTGCCTTCATTTTAGTAATAGCATCTTTAGTACAATTAGTAGAGATCGTTTTGAAAAAAGTTTCTCCAGCATTGTACCAAGCATTGGGAGTTTTTCTCCCTTTAATAACAACCAACTGTGCCATACTTGGTGTAGCTATCTTAGTAGCGCAAAAACCAGAGTTTACAATGATGAAAGGGGTAATGTTTGCCTTCTCTAATGCTATTGGATTTGGTTTAGCCTTAGTGCTTTTCTCAGGTTTAAGAGAGCAGTTAGAAATGATGAAATTGCCAAAAGGCATTAAGGGAACACCAATTGCCTTAATAGTGGCAGGAATATTAGCAATGGCCTTTATGGGCTTTTCAGGAATGGTATAATTATAATTAATATTTATACTAGTTTAAAATATTTAAAGACACAAGTTGTATATTTACGGTTTGTGTCTTTTCTTTTTTATTAATGAATAAACAAAACTCCATAGAACTTCGCTTATCAGAAGATGGCTCGCATACGTTATACCTACCATCAATTGATGAAACTTATCATTCTATATATGGTGCTATAAATGAGTCTATGCATATCTTTATACAAGAAGGTTTCGATATATGCACAAAAGATAATGTTCGGGTGTTGGAAGTAGGATTTGGCACAGGTCTTAACGCTTATTTGGCCGCATTAGGTTCTAGAAAAAGGAGGTTTGTTCAATATACTACATATGAAAAATTTCCTTTAAATAAAGACACATGGTCTGCTTTAAATTATCACACTATCATAAGAGATGATGAGGCTCTTTTTAAGCAGATTCACCTTGCTGCTTGGGAAACTACTGTTCAGTTAATGCCTACTTTTTCTATTCGAAAAATACAAGCTGACTTTAGTTTATTATCTTTGTCGGGACAGTATGATGTTATATTCTTTGATGCTTTCTCTCCAGATAAACAAGCGGAACTTTGGACAGAAGAAATCTTTAGTAGACTATACGAACATACTGCTAATGGAGGAATTTTAACTACATATTGTGCTAAAGGAGTTGTTCGACGAGCAATGCAAGCTGCAGGATATGTTGTAGCGCGTATACCTGGGCCAAAAGGGAAACGAGAGATTCTTAGAGCAATAAAATATAATAATTAACTATGAAATCACTAATTAAAAAGAATCTAGCTTTTTTACTTCCCAGTCTGTTTGTTTGGATAGTAGTTGTTCTACTTATTCTCTCTTATACACATGTAGATTTACATCTGTTGATTGCTGGATATAGAAATAATTTCTTAGATGCATTCATGCCTTATTATACAGAGGTGGGTGGTTTTATGCCTTGGCTGATTATTCTGGGATTGTTGTTTTATAGATTTAGAGAGGCAATGTTTTTAGTAGTAACTCAAGTTTTAACTAGCGTTGTTGTACAAGCTCTTAAGCATATTATAGATGCAGATAGACCTCGTAGAGTATTTGAACAATTACAGTTAGCATATCCTCATGTGGAAGGCGTAAGATTACATTCTTCACTTAGTTTTCCTTCAGGTCATACTGCTGCTGCATTTGCTTGTTTCTTTTCGCTCTCGTTATTGGTAAAAAGGCCTTGTTTGAAATACTTGTTTTTTGTGTTAGCTATGCTGGCAGCTTATTCTCGTGTGTATCTATCTCAACATTTTACTGAAGATGTTTTTGTGGGTAGTGTAATAGGCCTAGTTGTTCCTCTAATATACTATGGTTATCATCAAAAAATTAAAGCAAAGTGGTTGGATAAATCAATATTGACAATAAAAAAGAACTAAAGATAAAAATTTCTCTATGATTAATTCTTCATTCTTAATTATTTACATATCTTTGCGCCTCGTTTTTAACCAATTTAATAAATGATTTATGTATTTATCAACGGAAAGTAAAAAAGAAATCTTCGGTAAGTACGGAAAGTCTAACACTGATACTGGGTCTTCGGAATCTCAGATAGCATTGTTTTCATACCGTATCAACCACTTAACTGAACACTTGAAGTTAAACAAAAAAGATTATAGCACAGAACGTGCTCTTAAAGCATTGGTAGGTAAGCGTCGTCGTCGTTTAGATTATTTGATCAAGATTGACATCGAACGTTACCGTGCAATTATTAAAGAGCTTGGAATTAGAAAATAAGAATTATTCTTATTTTGAAAAAGGCAATCCAATTATGGGTTGCCTTTTTTTTGTTTTTTTTTCACTTTTTTTCACCCTTTTTGAGGGACTTTTGAAAGAAAGTATGCATCTGGAGCATATTTATTTCATAAAATTCTTTAAAATATGAAATTATATGTGTAGTTTTGAGTGTTAAAGTTATTTATACAAACCGTTTAATTAAAATATATGGTAAAACTCTTACTCAAAGGCATTTAAACTACATTTATTAATTGGAATTTATTGAGATTTTTGCATTTTACTTGTAAAAAATCTTATTTGTGCTTGTATTTTTTCTTATTTATAAGCGGTCCATTTCTAATGCATTTAGATAATCAATTCAAGTTTCTTTCCCAGAATTGACACATTTCTTTCGAGTGAGGTTTTACTTTTATGATTTATTTCTAATGTACTTTTATAATATTAAGTATGTTATTTTAAGTTAGAAAACAAGAAAAACCTTATAGGCTATGAAAAATCTAGACAAAATCTTTTCAAAATCTTTTTTTAAAGCTATTGTTGCTTTAATCTTATTATTGGCTGGTACAAACTTATTTGCTCAAACAAAGTTTGTAACATATGAAGAAGCCTCTTCATATAGTTTTACTTTTCCAATGACACAAGATGGGATTAGTTTAAGTGTGACAAATGGATCTAATAAGAATGATGATCCTGCATGTAATAATGAAACGTGGGAAGTGTCAGCTTTATCGAAGACGTATATGCTTTCCTTATCATCATCAGGAATGATTGATATTGATGCAGGAGCTGGGAATGTTATTCAAAATGTAACTATGTTGTTGTCTAGAAATAGTTCTGGTTCTACAGTTCAAACTACAGGGCATTCTGCTTTTAGTCCAGATGCTACTACTTGGTCAGACTATGCTGATGTGACGACTAATGGTTATGATTATTGTACAGAACAATCATTTACGCCAGTAGGAACAAATCACAGGTATTTTTCTATGGGTCGTGCAGCTATTGGAGGAACATCTCCTTCAACTAATCAGGAGATGCGTATTTATTATGTAATAGTTACGCTTGCTGCAAGTGGAACTCAGGAGATTAATATACAACAAGGAGGTACTGATTATGCTTGTGGTGGAGCAGCCTATTCTTTTGGAGCCGTAAATGTTGGAAGTACTTCTGATGCTACTTTTACCATTCAAAATACAGATGCTACTGATGACTTAACTGTTACAGATATTACTTTAAGTGGAGAATATACTTTAGTTACAACACCTGTTTACCCTTTAGTTATTGGACCATCTAGTTCAACGACAATAGATGTGAGGTTTACACCTACGGCTGGAGGAGTGTCTAATGGTTCTTTTACTGTTGAAAGTGACGATTCTGATGAAGCTTCTTGTACAATTAATTTAACAGGAACAGGGATTGATACAAATCCAACTTTAATCTCTACGGAGAATACAATGGGTAGCTTTTGTACTACTACAGCTGCAGCTTCAGCAGCACAAACATTTGATTTAACGGGAGCAAATACCAATGGTAATGATATTCTTATTACAGCACCAACAGGTTTTGAAGTATCAACAGATGGTGGTTCTACTTATGGAACAACAAGAACCTTAACAGCTTATGCTGGTGGAAATCAAACTATATATGTAAGAATACCTGCGGGCGCTTCTAATGGAGCAAAAACAGGGACATTAAATTTAACAGGAACAGGCTATACTACTGTAGGGATAGATTTAAGTGGAAATGTAGGAACTCCAGCTATTACTCCTTCAGGTTCAGTAACGGGCTTGTCCTATGCACAAGGTTCTGGTCCTTCATCAGAAACTACTTTTACATTTACGGCAGCTAACCTTTGCCCTCAAACTGGTGACGTAACTGTTACTGCAAGTGACTTCGATATATCTACTGATGGTATAACTTGGTCAAGTTCTATTACTTATCCTTTTACAACAGGCGCTTTAGGGTCACAAACAGTACATGCCCGTTTAAAAGCAGGCTTGTCTTTAGGGGTTTATAGTGAAAATTTTTCTTTTTCTGGAGGAGGAGCTACGGCAACTCAAGCTGCAGATGGGACTGTTTCTGCCCCAGCAGCAACGAAAGTATTTGATTTTGATGCTGCAAATGTCGAAACAGGAGATGAGTGGATTGAAGCAGGCGTTGGTTCTTTTGCTCGTTCAGAATCTGGTGGTGGTAGTTTGGGTTCTACAAGCTGCGATGGCTACTCAAACTCGATGACAACAAGTGGTGATTTTATCTACTTTAAAGCGGAAGATGATATTACCTCAATAGAAATTAGGGGTACAGGAACAGGTTCAAATAGGCAATTAGATAATATTGCTATTGGAGGAACCAATTTAACAGATTCTTATAGTACTGATGGTGGAGCTTCAGGTACAGGTATAATAGATGGAAGTACTTGTGGCTCTGTTGAAGTGACACCAAGCTCAACAATACCTGCAGGCACATGGGTTAGGATTGAATTAACTGGAAATGTTAATATATCAAATATTGTTCTTAATTTGGCTCCAACCGGTCCGGAATTAAATGTGCAACAAGCAGGTTCAGATTATGCTTGTGGAGGAGCTGCATACTTATTTGGCTCTACTCAAATTGGAACACCAGTCGATGCTGTAATTACGATTCAAAACACAGGATCTTTTGTGATGAATATTTCAAGTATTACTGCAACTGGTGATTTCTCAATTGTTTCTGCAGTACCTGCAACTGTTGCAGGAGGTAGCTCAGAAGATATTACCGTTCGTTTTAACCCAAGCTCTGCAGGAACTATTAATGGAAGCATTACTATTAATAATGATGAAGCGGGTGATGCGAATGATGAAACAGCTTGTCAAATTAATTTACAAGGAATAGGTACACCTAATGTGCCTACCTTACAAGCAACAACACCACTTACAGGAATGACTTATGTTCAGGGTTCTGGACCTTCCAATACCACTTTAATGACAGTGGAAGGATGGAACTTAACACCAGGGACAATAACCGTAAGTGGATTAACTAATTATGAGATTTCATCAGATGGTGGAACAACATGGGCTAGTAATACTTTTGCTTTTGCAACTGCTGATTTCTCAAGAGGAGTATTGGTTCGATTAAAATCAGGACTAGCTGTGAATTCTAACTACGCAGAGTCTGTAATTGTTTCTGACGGGGTATTGAGTCAGGCGGTTGATTTTTCCGGTTCGGTAACTTTGCCTGTCCCAATATTAACAGCCAATCCATCTAATTTAACAGGTTTAACTTATTTGGATGGTAATGGGCCTTCAGAGCAAGTGAAATCATTTACCATAAGTGGGGTGAACTTAATGCCTGGAGACGTTACAGTAGACGCTCCAACTAATTATGAAATTTCACTGGATGGAACTACTTTCGTGAGCTCATTAACAATTCCACAATATGACTTGCCAACAACTACTGTCTACGTTCGATTAAAATCAGGATTAGCTGTTGCTAGTTATAATGAGATAATTCAATTATATGGTGCTGGTGTAGATGTTGGAGATGCAACAGATGTTGATGTTTCGGGTCAAGTGTATAATACTTCTTCAACTGTAGATTGTCCTGGCTCTTTCCCATTCGGAGTAAGTTTTGATTCGGGAGGTATTGATTTTGCTTCAGGTTCTGGGACATCTGTAGAATCGTTGAGTATCAATTACTCGTCTAGTGCAACTGTTCCATTACCTTCTGGTTCTTACACTATTACTGATAATCCACAATCAGTACATCCAGATTTTATTGGTATTTCTGGTGGGGAGAACCAATTAGTTATTAATACAGAAGGCGAAAGTTCAAATTCTACAGCCATTGAGTACTATATGGATACTAAGAATGGCGAAACTTATGAGTTTAGCTATACAATATGTAACTTGATGCCAGCATCAACAGTTGGTTGTACAAATACAAGTAAAGCATTAACAGTAGACTTGGAAATGCATAAAATGTACGATGATAACTCAAGTTCAAGTAGTTTTACTCCTACCTTTACTTCTGGGAGTATGTCAGATATTACCGTTGCTTACGGTGGTTGTCAGGAATATAGAGGAAGATTTACTGCTGATGCAAAGAATAGAATTCGTATTCGAATTAAAAAACAAACGAGTTCGTCTTGTTCTGCATTAGGATTTAGTGGGGTAACTGTAGAAGGATGTCATCCTTATACAATTACAACTGACCAGCCAGGAGATAAAGTTTGCCAGGGAGATCCTATTCTTTTAACTGTAGAAAATCTTACTGCAGGTAGCTATTTATGGCAATCGCGTGCTTCAGGCTCTTCTGATCCTTGGGTAACAGAGCCTGGGATAACTCAAGCAATTACTGTAAACCCTACTGTAGATACAGATTATCGTGTTGTAGCTAATGGAGCTACTGTTACAAAAACGGTTCGTGCTGTGATTTGTTGTTCAACAATGGGTAATAGAATTGTAGTATTACAAGATGATTTTGGTACAGTTACAGGAACAGATAGAGCATCAAACGCTTATGTTACAGGCTATGATTATCTTGCCTCAGGAGATATTAATGATGGCGATTATGCTATTATGAATGATGCCGGTCAAGTTTCGTGGTTTGTAAATAGTGTAGGACATACAACTGGAGCAGCAGACGATGGTCACCTCGTAATTAATGGGGATAATGTTGGAGAGATTGCTTATAGTAGAAGTTATGGTCCTTTATGTGCGAATACAATTTATGATTTATCTGCATTTATTGCCAATGTTGATAATGATGGTGATGCAGATACGTGGCCAAATCTTACTTTTAATGTTTGGAATGCTTCTCATACTACTTTATTAGAAACAGTAAATTCTGGAGATATTGACTGGGATGGTGGAAATGCTACTTGGTACGAACGTGGTATATCTTTTAACTCAGGTGCAAGTTCAGATATTGTAATTGATATTGTTAATAATAAATCTGCTGGTGGTGGTAATGACTTTGCTATTGATGATATTACTTTTACTACCTGTACTCCAGACCTAGAATTATATAGTGATTTGCCTACTTATACAGTAGATCAACAAATTTGTCAAGATTTAGTTATTCCTGTTACAGCGTTTACACCATATGATATAACTCAATTCTATCCTACGCCTTATTATTATTTTCAAATGAAAGTTAATGCTGGTCCATGGACTAATGTGGGCTCTGCAACTACTTCTCCTATTTATGGTTTTGATACTAGTACTCAACCCCCAGGAGCTGTTGTTACTTTCCGTACTGTAATTGCTCCTACAGCAGCTGTCGCTACTACTGTTGCGGATAATCTTATTGCTGGAGATCCTGCTGATGATGGCTTATTAACATGTGAAACTTATGCTTTAAGTAATGAAGTAATTATTGATATATTGTCTCCTATCACAATGGGGCCTACAACTCCTGAAGTTCGTTGTCCTGGAGAAAATTTTGATATGACAGGAACAACAAGTGCTGCTTATTGGTCGTGGGGTACATTAACAGATCCTGAAGCTTATGTTGCAAGAACAAATACTGCCGGATTAAAAACTTACAATCACACTGTTACCGGTGCTGAAGATATTTATTTTTATGGATGGAGTTCGGATAACCCTGTTCCAACTGCATGTATTGCTGAACAAGTATTTCAAATTACTTTGGATGTAATTCCAGATCCTGCTGTAACGAATTATAATAATTGTGTAGTTAGTCCTGGTGTAAATGAAGCATGGATTGATCTAGTTACAGTGCCAGGAGGTCAAACAGCATCATTTTTTGTAGACAACAATTCTGCAACAATAGCAATAGCTCCTACAGATTATAATACAGGAACTGCTGGTTCTTTATTCTATTGGGTCAGTTTAGAGTCTGCTGCAGGTTGTGTTTCTAATAGAGTTCCAGTTACAGTTGATGTTACTACTGGAGGTATTGGTTTACCTGATGTAACTAATCAAACTGAATGTGAGATGCCAGGAACCTTAAATTATATTGCCGCTACTAATCTTGGTGGAGCAAGCTTAGTTTGGTATAATGCCGCATCAGGTGGTGTCGGAAGTGGAACAACTCCTTCAGAAAGTACAACTACGGCTGGTGTATTCACTATGTATGTAAGTCAATCTTTAGCTGGTTGTGAAGGTCCACGTATGCCTGTAACAATTACTATTGTTGCAGCTCCTACAACAACGCCAGTAACAAATGCTGCAAGATGTGGTACAGGAACTTTAGTTTTAGGTGCAACACCTTCTTCTGGTGCTACCTTAGCTTGGTATGCAGCTATAACTGGTGGTGCCCCATTGGGTGCTGGAAATACCTATACGACTCCGAGTATTTCTGCAACAACGGTTTACTATGTTGCAGCAACTGTTGGTTCTTGTAGTACGAATCCGAGAACTGCAGTAACGGCGACGATAAATGATAATCCTGTTATCTCAATTGATGATCCAGGAACAGTATGTCCATCATCAATAACAGGTCTGACTACTACCTTAACAGCAACAACAGGTCCTTATACTTATTCTTGGACTAATGCTACTGCAACAGGTTCGGATGATACTGCTGATTTTACTGCTTCTGCATTATGTAATACGACAACTACAGTTACTGTTGAAGTAGAAGATAATTATGGTTGTGTGCATAGTGATTCGGAAATTGTCACCTCACAAGACATAACCGCACCAACAGGATCAGCACCAGCAGGTACAACAGGAATTGATGCTTGTTCGGCAGATGCAGCAACAGCTTCCCCAGCGTTTAATGCAGGAACAGCCGCTTCTGGTTATAGTGATAACTGTGGTGGAACGGTAACAGCGAGTTTAACAAATACAGTGGTAACAGGCGATGATTGTGCATGGACCTTAACTTATACATTTGAAGTAGAGGATGCTTGTGGGAATACTTTAACAGGTCAAACTATAGCACATACAGGCAGTGATCAAACCGCACCAACAGGATCAGCACCAGCAGGTACAACAGGAATTGATGCTTGTTCGGCAGATGCAGCAACAGCTTCCCCAGCGTTTAATGCAGGAACAGCCGCTTCTGGTTATAGTGATAACTGTGGTGGAACGGTAACAGCGAGTTTAACAAATACAGTGGTAACAGGCGATGATTGTGCATGGACCTTAACTTATACATTTGAAGTAGAGGATGCTTGTGGGAATACCTTAACAGGTCAAACTATAGCACATACAGGCAGTGATCAAACCGCACCAACAGGATCAGCACCAGCAGGTACAACAGGAATTGATGCTTGTTCGGCAGATGCAGCAACAGCTTCCCCAGCGTTTAATGCAGGAACAGCTGCTTCTGGTTATAGTGATAACTGTGGTGGAACGGTAACAGCGAGTTTAACAAATACAGTGGTAACAGGCGATGATTGTGCATGGACCTTAACTTATACATTTGAAGTAGAGGATGCTTGTGGGAATACTTTAACAGGTCAAACTATAGCACATACAGGCAGTGATCAAACCGCACCAACAGGATCAGCACCAGCAGGTACAACAGGAATTGATGCTTGTTCGGCAGATGCAGCAACAGCTTCCCCAGCGTTTAATGCAGGAACAGCTGCTTCTGGTTATAGTGATAACTGTGGTGGAACGGTAACAGCGAGTTTAACAAATACAGTGGTAACAGGCGATGATTGTGCATGGACCTTAACTTATACATTTGAAGTAGAGGATGCTTGTGGGAATACTTTAACAGGTCAAACTATAGCACATACAGGCAGTGATCAAACCGCACCAACAGGATCAGCACCAGCAGGTACAACAGGAATTGATGCTTGTTCGGCAGATGCAGCAACAGCTTCCCCAGCGTTTAATGCAGGAACAGCTGCTTCTGGTTATAGTGATAACTGTGGTGGAACGGTAACAGCGAGTTTAACAAATACAGTGGTAACAGGCGATGATTGTGCATGGACCTTAACTTATACATTTGAAGTAGAGGATGCTTGTGGGAATACTTTAACAGGTCAAACTATAGCACATACAGGCAGTGATCAAACCGCACCAACAGGATCAGCACCAGCAGGTACAACAGGAATTGATGCTTGTTCGGCAGATGCAGCAACAGCTTCCCCAGCGTTTAATGCAGGAACAGCTGCTTCTGGTTATAGTGATAACTGTGGTGGAACGGTAACAGCGAGTTTAACAAATACAGTGGTAACAGGCGATGATTGTGCATGGACCTTAACTTATACATTTGAAGTAGAGGATGCTTGTGGGAATACTTTAACAGGTCAAACTATAGCACATACAGGCAGTGATCAAACCGCACCAACAGGATCAGCACCAGCAGGTACAACAGGAATTGATGCTTGTTCGGCAGATGCAGCAACAGCTTCCCCAGCGTTTAATGCAGGAACAGCTGCTTCTGGTTATAGTGATAACTGTGGTGGAACGGTAACAGCGAGTTTAACAAATACAGTGGTAACAGGCGATGATTGTGCATGGACCTTAACTTATACATTTGAAGTAGAGGATGCTTGTGGGAATACTTTAACAGGTCAAACTATAGCACATACAGGCAGTGATCAAACCGCACCAACAGGATCAGCACCAGCAGGTACAACAGGAATTGATGCTTGTTCGGCAGATGCAGCAACAGCTTCCCCAGCGTTTAATGCAGGAACAGCCGCTTCTGGTTATAGTGATAACTGTGGTGGAACGGTAACAGCGAGTTTAACAAATACAGTGGTAACAGGCGATGATTGTGCATGGACCTTAACTTATACATTTGAAGTAGAGGATGCTTGTGGGAATACCTTAACAGGTCAAACTATAGCACATACAGGCAGTGATCAAACCGCACCAACAGGATCAGCACCAGCAGGTACAACAGGAATTGATGCTTGTTCGGCAGATGCAGCAACAGCTTCCCCAGCGTTTAATGCAGGAACAGCTGCTTCTGGTTATAGTGATAACTGTGGTGGAACGGTAACAGCGAGTTTAACAAATACAGTGGTAACAGGCGATGATTGTGCATGGACCTTAACTTATACATTTGAAGTAGAGGATGCTTGTGGGAATACTTTAACAGGTCAAACTATAGCACATACAGGCAGTGATCAAACCGCACCAACAGGATCAGCACCAGCAGGTACAACAGGAATTGATGCTTGTTCGGCAGATGCAGCAACAGCTTCCCCAGCGTTTAATGCAGGAACAGCTGCTTCTGGTTATAGTGATAACTGTGGTGGAACGGTAACAGCGAGTTTAACAAATACAGTGGTAACAGGCGATGATTGTGCATGGACCTTAACTTATACATTTGAAGTAGAGGATGCTTGTGGGAATACTTTAACAGGTCAAACTATAGCACATACAGGCAGTGATCAAACCGCACCAACAGGATCAGCACCAGCAGGTACAACAGGAATTGATGCTTGTTCGGCAGATGCAGCAACAGCTTCCCCAGCGTTTAATGCAGGAACAGCTGCTTCTGGTTATAGTGATAACTGTGGTGGAACGGTAACAGCGAGTTTAACAAATACAGTGGTAACAGGCGATGATTGTGCATGGACCTTAACTTATACATTTGAAGTAGAGGATGCTTGTGGGAATACCTTAACAGGTCAAACTATAGCACATACAGGCAGTGATCAAACCGCACCAACAGGATCAGCACCAGCAGGTACAACAGGAATTGATGCTTGTTCGGCAGATGCAGCAACAGCTTCCCCAGCGTTTAATGCAGGAACAGCTGCTTCTGGTTATAGTGATAACTGTGGTGGAACGGTAACAGCGAGTTTAACAAATACAGTGGTAACAGGCGATGATTGTGCATGGACCTTAACTTATACATTTGAAGTAGAGGATGCTTGTGGGAATACTTTAACAGGTCAAACTATAGCACATACAGGCAGTGATCAAACCGCACCAACAGGATCAGCACCAGCAGGTACAACAGGAATTGATGCTTGTTCGGCAGATGCAGCAACAGCTTCCCCAGCGTTTAATGCAGGAACAGCTGCTTCTGGTTATAGTGATAACTGTGGTGGAACGGTAACAGCGAGTTTAACAAATACAGTGGTAACAGGCGATGATTGTGCATGGACCTTAACTTATACATTTGAAGTAGAGGATGCTTGTGGGAATACTTTAACAGGTCAAACTATAGCACATACAGGCAGTGATCAAACCGCACCAACAGGATCAGCACCAGCAGGTACAACAGGAATTGATGCTTGTTCGGCAGATGCAGCAACAGCTTCCCCAGCGTTTAATGCAGGAACAGCTGCTTCTGGTTATAGTGATAACTGTGGTGGAACGGTAACAGCGAGTTTAACAAATACAGTGGTAACAGGCGATGATTGTGCATGGACCTTAACTTATACATTTGAAGTAGAGGATGCTTGTGGGAATACCTTAACAGGTCAAACTATAGCACATACAGGCAGTGATCAAACCGCACCAACAGGATCAGCACCAGCAGGTACAACAGGAATTGATGCTTGTTCGGCAGATGCAGCAACAGCTTCCCCAGCGTTTAATGCAGGAACAGCTGCTTCTGGTTATAGTGATAACTGTGGTGGAACGGTAACAGCGAGTTTAACAAATACAGTGGTAACAGGCGATGATTGTGCATGGACCTTAACTTATACATTTGAAGTAGAGGATGCTTGTGGGAATACCTTAACAGGTCAAACTATAGCACATACAGGCAGTGATCAAACCGCACCAACAGGATCAGCACCAGCAGGTACAACAGGAATTGATGCTTGTTCGGCAGATGCAGCAACAGCTTCCCCAGCGTTTAATGCAGGAACAGCCGCTTCTGGTTATAGTGATAACTGTGGTGGAACGGTAACAGCGAGTTTAACAAATACAGTGGTAACAGGCGATGATTGTGCATGGACCTTAACTTATACATTTGAAGTAGAGGATGCTTGTGGGAATACCTTAACAGGTCAAACTATAGCACATACAGGCAGTGATCAAACCGCACCAACAGGATCAGCACCAGCAGGTACAACAGGAATTGATGCTTGTTCGGCAGATGCAGCAACAGCTTCCCCAGCGTTTAATGCAGGAACAGCTGCTTCTGGTTATAGTGATAACTGTGGTGGAACGGTAACAGCGAGTTTAACAAATACAGTGGTAACAGGCGATGATTGTGCATGGACCTTAACTTATACATTTGAAGTAGAGGATGCTTGTGGGAATACCTTAACAGGTCAAACTATAGCACATACAGGCAGTGATCAAACCGCACCAACAGGATCAGCACCAGCAGGTACAACAGGAATTGATGCTTGTTCGGCAGATGCAGCAACAGCTTCCCCAGCGTTTAATGCAGGAACAGCCGCTTCTGGTTATAGTGATAACTGTGGTGGAACGGTAACAGCGAGTTTAACAAATACAGTGGTAACAGGCGATGATTGTGCATGGACCTTAACTTATACATTTGAAGTAGAGGATGCTTGTGGGAATACCTTAACAGGTCAAACTATAGCACATACAGGCAGTGATCAAACCGCACCAACAGGATCAGCACCAGCAGGTACAACAGGAATTGATGCTTGTTCGGCAGATGCAGCAACAGCTTCCCCAGCGTTTAATGCAGGAACAGCTGCTTCTGGTTATAGTGATAACTGTGGTGGAACGGTAACAGCGAGTTTAACAAATACAGTGGTAACAGGCGATGATTGTGCATGGACCTTAACTTATACATTTGAAGTAGAGGATGCTTGTGGGAATACCTTAACAGGTCAAACTATAGCACATACAGGCAGTGATCAAACCGCACCAACAGGATCAGCACCAGCAGGTACAACAGGAATTGATGCTTGTTCGGCAGATGCAGCAACAGCTTCCCCAGCGTTTAATGCAGGAACAGCTGCTTCTGGTTATAGTGATAACTGTGGTGGAACGGTAACAGCGAGTTTAACAAATACAGTGGTAACAGGCGATGATTGTGCATGGACCTTAACTTATACATTTGAAGTAGAGGATGCTTGTGGGAATACCTTAACAGGTCAAACTATAGCACATACAGGCAGTGATCAAACCGCACCAACAGGATCAGCACCAGCAGGTACAACAGGAATTGATGCTTGTTCGGCAGATGCAGCAACAGCTTCCCCAGCGTTTAATGCAGGAACAGCTGCTTCTGGTTATAGTGATAACTGTGGTGGAACGGTAACAGCGAGTTTAACAAATACAGTGGTAACAGGCGATGATTGTGCATGGACCTTAACTTATACATTTGAAGTAGAGGATGCTTGTGGGAATACTTTAACAGGTCAAACTATAGCACATACAGGCAGTGATCAAACCGCACCAACAGGATCAGCACCAGCAGGTACAACAGGAATTGATGCTTGTTCGGCAGATGCAGCAACAGCTTCCCCAGCGTTTAATGCAGGAACAGCTGCTTCTGGTTATAGTGATAACTGTGGTGGAACGGTAACAGCGAGTTTAACAAATACAGTGGTAACAGGCGATGATTGTGCATGGACCTTAACTTATACATTTGAAGTAGAGGATGCTTGTGGGAATACCTTAACAGGTCAAACTATAGCACATACAGGCAGTGATCAAACCGCACCAACAGGATCAGCACCAGCAGGTACAACAGGAATTGATGCTTGTTCGGCAGATGCAGCAACAGCTTCCCCAGCGTTTAATGCAGGAACAGCTGCTTCTGGTTATAGTGATAACTGTGGTGGAACGGTAACAGCGAGTTTAACAAATACAGTGGTAACAGGCGATGATTGTGCATGGACCTTAACTTATACATTTGAAGTAGAGGATGCTTGTGGGAATACTTTAACAGGTCAAACTATAGCACATACAGGCAGTGATCAAACCGCACCAACAGGATCAGCACCAGCAGGTACAACAGGAATTGATGCTTGTTCGGCAGATGCAGCAACAGCTTCCCCAGCGTTTAATGCAGGAACAGCTGCTTCTGGTTATAGTGATAACTGTGGTGGAACGGTAACAGCGAGTTTAACAAATACAGTGGTAACAGGCGATGATTGTGCATGGACCTTAACTTATACATTTGAAGTAGAGGATGCTTGTGGGAATACTTTAACAGGTCAAACTATAGCACATACAGGCAGTGATCAAACCGCACCAACAGGATCAGCACCAGCAGGTACAACAGGAATTGATGCTTGTTCGGCAGATGCAGCAACAGCTTCCCCAGCGTTTAATGCAGGAACAGCTGCTTCTGGTTATAGTGATAACTGTGGTGGAACGGTAACAGCGAGTTTAACAAATACAGTGGTAACAGGCGATGATTGTGCATGGACCTTAACTTATACATTTGAAGTAGAGGATGCTTGTGGGAATACTTTAACAGGTCAAACTATAGCACATACAGGCAGTGATCAAACCGCACCAACAGGATCAGCACCAGCAGGTACAACAGGAATTGATGCTTGTTCGGCAGATGCAGCAACAGCTTCCCCAGCGTTTAATGCAGGAACAGCTGCTTCTGGTTATAGTGATAACTGTGGTGGAACGGTAACAGCGAGTTTAACAAATACAGTGGTAACAGGCGATGATTGTGCATGGACCTTAACTTATACATTTGAAGTAGAGGATGCTTGTGGGAATACCTTAACAGGTCAAACTATAGCACATACAGGCAGTGATCAAACCGCACCAACAGTTACAGGTACTGTTTCAGATCAAAATGCTATAGCAATGGGTGCTTGTGTATTCCAAGTGCCTGATGTAACAGGATTAGTTCGTCTTATTTCGGCAGATATTTGCACTACAAATGCTGCATTAGTAATTACTCAATCACCTACAGCAGGTACAGTTATAGTTGGACCTACATCAGTAATAGTAACAGTAGCTGATGCCTGTGGTAATGATGTTACTACGCCAGTTAATGTTTTATATCCAACAGCTCCAACAATTACAGAGTTGAGCAAATCATGTGCTGTAAATTTACTAACGTACTCAGTCCAAGTAACTGTTAGTCCAAGTGTCGTTTCAGTAACTTCAAATCAGGGTGTACCTGTGTTTGTTGCAGGTAATGTTTGGGAGGAAACTTTAATAGATGTAGCTAATGATGTTAATTATGTAGCCACTGATGCAGATGGTTGTACTGTTCCTTTAGCAGTTGTTAAACCAAACTGTACTTGTCCTGTAATAACTCCACCAACAAATGATGGAGATCAGACTTATTGTGAGACGGAGCCTATTCCAACATTAAGTGTAACATTAGTTGATGGAGATGAAATTGATTGGTATAATGCAGGTGGAACTTTATTATTGAGTAATAGTTTAACTTATACACCAGCTGCCCCTGCTCCAGGTACAACAGTAATTTATTATGCTGAAGCAAGAGAAACTGCGACAGGCTGTGTTTCTTTACGTAGGCCTGTGTCAATAACGAGATACTTAAACCCGGTACTGACAGTAACTACTCCAGTAGTTGTTTGTGAGCCAAATACAGTTAATCTTACAGCAGGTACAAGTACTACTATAGCTGGAACTGTTACTTATTATAATGAAGCTACTTTGTCTACATTAGTAACTGATGAGACAGCAGTAGGAGCAGGAACTTATTATGTGTTGGTAGAGACTGCATTAGCTTGTCGTGATACTGCAGAAATTGTTGTCTCAACGAATCCAAAACCAGTTTTAACGGTAGTAACTCCAGCAGCTGTATGTGAACCAAGCACTGTTGATTTAACAAGTACGGTTTCTAGTTCTGAGGCAGGTGTAATCACTTACTTTAGTGATGCTGCCTTAACTTTACCAGTAGCTGATGAAACAGCTGTAAGTGCAGGCACTTATTATATGTTAGGTACAGCAACTGCCGGTTCATGTTTAGATACCGCTAGTGTGGTAATCTCAACCGATCCAAAACCAGTTTTAACGGTAGTAACTCCAGCAGCTGTATGTGAACCAAGCACTGTTGATTTAACAAGTACGGTTTCTAGTTCAGAGGCAGGTGTGATCACTTACTTTACAGACGCTGCCTTAACATTACCATTAGCTGATGAGACAGCAGTAGGAGCAGGTACTTATTATATGTTAGGTACAGCAACCGCCGGTTCATGTTTAGATACTGCTAGTGTGGTAATCTCAACGAATCCAAAACCAGTATTAACGGTAGTAACTCCAGCAGCTGTATGTGAACCAAGCACTGTTGATTTAACAAGTACGGTTTCTAGTTCTGAGGCTGGTGTAATCACTTACTTTAGTGACGCTGCCTTAACATTACCAGTAGCTGATGAAACAGCTGTAAGTGCAGGCACGTATTATATGTTAGGTACAGCAACCGCTGGTTCATGTTTGGATACCGCTAGTGTGGTAATCTCAACGAATCCAAAACCAGTTTTAACGGTAGTAACTCCAGCAGCTGTATGTGAACCAAGCACTGTTGATTTAACAAGTACGGTTTCTAGTTCAGAGGCTGGTTTAATCACTTACTTTAGTGATGCTGCCTTAACTTTACCAGTAGCTGATGAGACAGCTGTAAGTGCAGGCACGTATTATATGTTAGGTACAGCAACTGCCGGTTCATGTTTAGATACTGCTAGTGTAGTAATCTCAACGAATCCAAAACCAGTGTTAACAGTAGTAACTCCAGCAGCTGTATGTGAACCAAGCACTGTTGATTTAACAAGTACGGTCTCTAGTTCAGAGGCTGGTGTGATCACTTACTTTAGTGACGCTGCCTTAACATTACCAGTAGCTGATGAGACAGCTGTAAGTGCAGGCACTTATTATATGTTAGGTACAGCAACCGCCGGTTCATGTTTAGATACCGCTAGTGTGGTAATCTCAACGAATCCAAAACCAGTTTTAACGGTAGTAACTCCAGCAGCTGTATGTGAACCAAGCACTGTTGATTTAACAAGTACGGTTTCTAGTTCTGAGGCTGGTGTGATCACTTACTTTACAGATGCTGCCTTAACATTACCAGTAGCTGATGAGACAGCTGTAAGTGCAGGCACTTATTATATGTTAGGTACAGCAACCGCCGGTTCATGTTTAGATACCGCTAGTGTGGTAATCTCAACTGATCCAAAACCAGTTTTAACGGTAGTAACTCCAGCAGCTGTATGTGAACCAAGCACTGTTGATTTAACAAGTACAGTTTCTAGTTCAGAGGCTGGTTTAATCACTTACTTTACAGACGCTGCCTTAACTTTACCAGTAGCTGATGAGACAGCTGTAAGTGCAGGCACTTATTATATGTTAGGTACAGCAACAGCGGGTTCATGTTTAGATACCGCTAGTGTGGTAATCTCAACCGATCCAAAACCAGTTTTAACGGTAGTAACTCCAGCAGCTGTATGTGAACCAAGCACTGTTGATTTAACAAGTACAGTTTCTAGTTCAGAGGCAGGTTTAATCACTTACTTTAGTGACGCTGCCTTAACATTACCAGTAGCTGATGAAACAGCTGTAAGTGCAGGTACTTATTATATGTTAGGTACAGCAACCGCTGGTTCATGTTTAGATACCGCTAGTGTGGTAATCTCAACGAATCCAAAACCAGTCTTAACGGTAGTAACCCCTGGTATTGTTTGTGATCCTACAACTATTGATTTAACGACCACCGTTTCTAGTTCTGAGGCTGGCGTGATCACTTACTTTAGTGATGTTGCCTTAACATTACCATTAGCTGATGAGACAGCTGTAAGTGCAGGCACTTATTATATGTTAGGTACAGCAACCGCTGGTTCATGTTTAGATACCGCTAGTGTAGTTGTAACTACCCAGACATGTACTAATTTATTATTGACAAGTACTACAAGTGGCCCAGTGTGTTTGAATGAAACTTTCGATTTAGATATCGAGATAGAGAATGCAGAAGCTGTAATAGCCACAGGAGTGACGGTGACTGATTTATTACCAGGTAGCTTTACTTATGTATCTTCCTTACCAAGTGTGGGAACATATGATGATGGAACAGGTGTTTGGGATATAGGCGATTTAGCCTCAGGAGCTACAGCAACTTTAAGAATAACAGTAACAGGAAGTATAGCCGGAGTGAACATTAATAATCAGGCTTATGCATCCGATGTAAATGGAACCAGCTATGCTGATTATGCAGCAGCTCCAGCTAAGACACAGATCACCACTACTGTTCATCCAAAACCAGTGTTAACAGTAGTAACTCCAGCAGCTGTATGTGAACCAAGCACTGTTGATTTAACAAGTACGGTTTCTAGTTCAGAGGCTGGTGTGATCACTTACTTTAGTGACGCTGCCTTAACATTACCAGTAGCTGATGAGACAGCTGTTGTGGCAGGTACTTATTATATGTTAGGTACAGCAACCGCCGGTTCATGTTTAGATACTGCTAGTGTGGTAATCTCAACGAATCCAAAACCAGTTTTAACGGTAGTAACTCCAGCAGCTGTATGTGAACCAAGCACTGTTGATTTAACAAGTACGGTTTCTAGTTCAGAGGCAGGTGTAATCACTTACTTTACAGACGCTGCCTTAACTTTACCAGTAGCTGATGAGACAGCTGTTGTAGCAGGCACTTATTATATGTTAGGTATAGCAACAGCGGGTTCATGTTTAGATACCGCTAGTGTAGTAATTTCAACGAATCCAAAACCAGTGTTAACAGTAGTAACTCCAGGATCAGTTTGTGAACCAACTACACTTGATTTAACAAGTACGGTTTCTAGTTCTGAGGCAGGTGTAATCACTTATTTTACAGACGCCGCCTTAACTTTACCAGTAGCTGATGAGACAGCAGTAAGTGCAGGTACTTATTATATGTTAGGTACAGCAACCGCTGGTTCATGTTTAGATACCGCTAGTGTGGTAATCTCAACGAATCCAAAACCAGTGTTAACGGTAGTAACTCCAGCAGCTGTATGTGAACCAAGCACTGTTGATTTAACAAGTACGGTTTCTAGTTCAGAGGCTGGTGTGATCACTTACTTTACAGACGCTGCCTTAACATTACCAGTAGCTGATGAGACAGCTGTAAGTGCAGGCACTTATTATATGTTAGGCACAGCAACCGCCGGTTCATGTTTAGATACTGCTAGTGTAGTAATTTCAACGAATCCAAAACCAGTGTTAACGGTAGTAACCCCTGGTATTGTTTGTGATCCTACAACTATTGATTTAACAAGTACCGTTTCTAGTTCTGAGGCTGGCGTGATCACTTACTTTACAGACGCTGCCTTAACATTACCAGTAGCTGATGAGACAGCCGTAAGTGCAGGTACTTATTATATGTTAGGTACAGCAACCGCCGGTTCATGTTTAGATACCGCTAGTGTAGTTGTAACTACCCAGACATGTACTAATTTATTATTGACAAGTACTACAAGTGGCCCAGTGTGTTTGAATGAAACTTTCGATTTAGATATCGAGATAGAGAATGCAGAAGCTGTAATAGCCACAGGAGTGACGGTGACTGATTTATTACCAGTTAGCTTTACTTATGTATCTTCCTTACCAAGTGTGGGAACATATGATGATGGAACAGGTGTTTGGGATATAGGCGATTTAGCCTCAGGAGCTACAGCAACTTTAAGAATAACAGTAACAGGAAGTATAGCCGGAGTGAACATTAATAATCAGGCTTATGCATCCGATGTAAATGGAACCAGCTATGCTGATTATGCAGCAGCTCCAGCCAAGACACAGATCACCACTACTGTTCATCCAAAACCAGTGTTAACGGTAGTAACTCCAGCAGCTGTATGTGAACCAAGCACTGTTGATTTAACAAGTACGGTTTCTAGTTCAGAGGCTGGTGTAATCACTTACTTTAGTGACGCTGCCTTAACATTACCAGTAGCTGATGAGACAGCTGTAAGTGCAGGCACGTATTATATGTTAGGTACAGCAACCGCCGGTTCATGTTTAGATACTGCTAGTGTGGTAATCTCAACGAATCCAAAACCAGTTTTAACGGTAGTAACTCCAGCAGCTGTTTGTGAACCAAGCACTGTTGATTTAACAAGTACGGTTTCTAGTTCAGAGGCTGGTTTAATCACTTACTTTACAGACGCTGCCTTAACATTACCAGTAGCTGATGAAACAGCTGTAAGTGCAGGCACGTATTATATGTTAGGTACAGCAACCGCTGGTTCATGTTTAGATACCGCTAGTGTGGTAATCTCAACGAATCCAAAACCAGTGTTAACAGTAGTAACTCCAGGATCAGTTTGTGAACCAACTACACTTGATTTAACAAGTACGGTTTCTAGTTCTGAGGCAGGTGTAATCACTTACTTTAGTGACGCTGCCTTAACATTACCATTAGCTGATGAGACAGCAGTAAGTGCAGGTACTTATTATATGTTAGGTACAGCAACAGCGGGTTCATGTTTAGATACCGCTAGTGTGGTAATCTCAACCGATCCAAAACCAGTTTTAACGGTAGTAACTCCAGCAGCTGTATGTGAACCAAGCACTGTTGATTTAACAAGTACAGTTTCTAGTTCAGAGGCTGGTGTAATCACTTACTTTACAGACGCTGCCTTAACATTACCAGTAGCTGATGAAACAGCTGTAAGTGCAGGTACTTATTATATGTTAGGTACAGCAACCGCTGGTTCATGTTTAGATACCGCTAGTGTGGTAATCTCAACGAATCCAAAACCAGTGTTAACGGTAGTAACCCCTGGTATTGTTTGTGATCCTACAACTATTGATTTAACGACCACCGTTTCTAGTTCTGAGGCTGGCGTGATCACTTACTTTAGTGATGTTGCCTTAACATTACCATTAGCTGATGAGACAGCTGTAAGTGCAGGCACTTATTATATGTTAGGTACAGCAACCGCCGGTTCATGTTTAGATACCGCTAGTGTAGTTGTAACTACCCAGACATGTACTAATTTGTTATTGACAAGTGCTACAAGTGGCCCAGTGTGTTTGAATGAAACTTTCGATTTAGATATCGAGATAGAGAATGCAGAAGCTGTAATAGCCACAGGAGTGACGGTGACTGATTTATTACCAGTTAGCTTTACTTATGTATCTTCCTTACCAAGTGTGGGAACATATGATGATGGAACAGGTGTTTGGGATATAGGCGATTTAGCCTCAGGAGCTACAGCAACTTTAAGAATAACAGTAACAGGAAGTATAGCCGGAGTGAACATTAATAATCAGGCTTATGCATCCGATGTAAATGGAACCAGCTATGCTGATTATGCAGCAGCTCCAGCTAAGACACAGATCACCACTACTGTTCATCCAAAACCAGTGTTAACAGTAGTAACTCCAGCAGCTGTATGTGAACCAAGCACTGTTGATTTAACAAGTACGGTTTCTAGTTCAGAGGCTGGTGTAATCACTTACTTTAGTGACGCTGCCTTAACATTACCAGTAGCTGATGAGACAGCTGTTGTGGCAGGTACTTATTATATGTTAGGTACAGCAACCGCCGGTTCATGTTTAGATACTGCTAGTGTGGTAATCTCAACGAATCCAAAACCAGTTTTAACGGTAGTAACTCCAGCAGCTGTATGTGAACCAAGCACTGTTGATTTAACAAGTACGGTTTCTAGTTCAGAGGCTGGTGTAATCACTTACTTTACAGACGCTGCCTTAACTTTACCAGTAGCTGATGAGACAGCTGTTGTAGCAGGCACTTATTATATGTTAGGTACAGCAACAGCGGGTTCATGTTTAGATACCGCTAGTGTGGTAATCTCAACGAATCCAAAACCAGTGTTAACAGTAGTAACTCCAGGATCAGTTTGTGAACCAACTACACTTGATTTAACAAGTACGGTTTCTAGTTCTGAGGCAGGTGTAATCACTTATTTTACAGACGCCGCCTTAACATTATCAGTAGCTGATGAGACAGCTGTAAGTGCAGGTACTTATTATATGTTAGGTACAGCAACAGCGGGTTCATGTTTAGATACCGCTAGTGTGGTAATCTCAACCGATCCAAAACCAGTTTTAACGGTAGTAACTCCAGCAGCTGTATGTGAACCAAGCACTGTTGATTTAACAAGTACAGTTTCTAGTTCAGAGGCTGGTGTAATCACTTACTTTACAGACGCTGCCTTAACATTACCAGTAGCTGATGAAACAGCTGTAAGTGCAGGTACTTATTATATGTTAGGTACAGCAACCGCTGGTTCATGTTTAGATACCGCTAGTGTGGTAATCTCAACGAATCCAAAACCAGTGTTAACGGTAGTAACCCCTGGTATTGTTTGTGATCCTACAACTATTGATTTAACGACCACCGTTTCTAGTTCTGAGGCTGGCGTGATCACTTACTTTAGTGATGTTGCCTTAACATTACCATTAGCTGATGAGACAGCTGTAAGTGCAGGCACTTATTATATGTTAGGTACAGCAACCGCCGGTTCATGTTTAGATACCGCTAGTGTAGTTGTAACTACCCAGACATGTACTAATTTATTATTGACAAGTACTACAAGTGGCCCAGTGTGTTTGAATGAAACTTTCGATTTAGATATCGAGATAGAGAATGCAGAAGCTGTAATAGCCACAGGAGTGACGGTGACTGATTTATTACCAGGTAGCTTTACTTATGTATCTTCCTTACCAAGTGTGGGAACATATGATGATGGAACAGGTGTTTGGGATATAGGCGATTTAGCCTCAGGAGCTACAGCAACTTTAAGAATAACAGTAACAGGAAGTATAGCCGGAGTGAACATTAATAATCAGGCTTATGCATCCGATGTAAATGGAACCAGCTATGCTGATTATGCAGCAGCTCCAGCTAAGACACAGATCACCACTACTGTTCATCCAAAACCAGTGTTAACAGTAGTAACTCCAGCAGCTGTATGTGAACCAAGCACTGTTGATTTAACAAGTACGGTTTCTAGTTCAGAGGCTGGTGTGATCACTTACTTTAGTGACGCTGCCTTAACATTACCAGTAGCTGATGAGACAGCTGTTGTGGCAGGTACTTATTATATGTTAGGTACAGCAACCGCCGGTTCATGTTTAGATACTGCTAGTGTGGTAATCTCAACGAATCCAAAACCAGTTTTAACGGTAGTAACTCCAGCAGCTGTATGTGAACCAAGCACTGTTGATTTAACAAGTACGGTTTCTAGTTCAGAGGCAGGTGTAATCACTTACTTTACAGACGCTGCCTTAACTTTACCAGTAGCTGATGAGACAGCTGTTGTAGCAGGCACTTATTATATGTTAGGTATAGCAACAGCGGGTTCATGTTTAGATACCGCTAGTGTGGTAATCTCAACGAATCCAAAACCAGTTTTAACGGTAGTAACTCCAGCAGCTGTATGTGAACCAACTACACTTGATTTAACAAGTACGGTTTCTAGTTCTGAGGCTGGTGTAATCACTTACTTTAGTGACGCTGCCTTAACATTACCAGTAGCTGATGAGACAGCTGTAAGTGCAGGCACTTATTATATGTTAGGTACAGCAACAGCGGGTTCATGTTTAGATACTGCTAGTGTGGTAATCTCAACGAATCCAAAACCAGTTTTAACGGTAGTAACTCCAGCAGCTGTATGTGAACCAAGCACTGTTGATTTAACAAGTACGGTTTCTAGTTCAGAGGCTGGTGTGATCACTTACTTTACAGACGCTGCCTTAACATTACCAGTAGCTGATGAGACAGCCGTAAGTGCAGGTACTTATTATATGTTAGGCACAGCAACTGCTGGTTCATGTTTAGATACTGCTAGTGTAGTAATTTCAACGAATCCAAAACCAGTGTTAACGGTAGTAACCCCTGGTATTGTTTGTGATCCTACAACTATTGATTTAACGACCACCGTTTCTAGTTCTGAGGCTGGCGTGATCACTTACTTTAGTGATGTTGCCTTAACATTACCATTAGCTGATGAGACAGCTGTAAGTGCAGGCACTTATTATATGTTAGGTACAGCAACCGCCGGTTCATGTTTAGATACCGCTAGTGTAGTTGTAACTACCCAGACATGTACTAATTTATTATTGACAAGTACTACAAGTGGCCCAGTGTGTTTGAATGAAACTTTCGATTTAGATATCGAGATAGAGAATGCAGAAGCTGTAATAGCCACAGGAGTGACGGTGACTGATTTATTACCAGGTAGCTTTACTTATGTATCTTCCTTACCAAGTGTGGGAACATATGATGATGGAACAGGTGTTTGGGATATAGGCGATTTAGCCTCAGGAGCTACAGCAACTTTAAGAATAACAGTAACAGGAAGTATAGCCGGAGTGAACATTAATAATCAGGCTTATGCATCCGATGTAAATGGAACCAGCTATGCTGATTATGCAGCAGCTCCAGCTAAGACACAGATCACCACTACTGTTCATCCAAAACCAGTGTTAACAGTAGTAACTCCAGCAGCTGTATGTGAACCAAGCACTGTTGATTTAACAAGTACGGTTTCTAGTTCAGAGGCTGGTGTGATCACTTACTTTAGTGACGCTGCCTTAACATTACCAGTAGCTGATGAGACAGCTGTTGTGGCAGGTACTTATTATATGTTAGGTACAGCAACCGCCGGTTCATGTTTAGATACTGCTAGTGTGGTAATCTCAACGAATCCAAAACCAGTTTTAACGGTAGTAACTCCAGCAGCTGTATGTGAACCAAGCACTGTTGATTTAACAAGTACGGTTTCTAGTTCAGAGGCAGGTGTAATCACTTACTTTACAGACGCTGCCTTAACTTTACCAGTAGCTGATGAGACAGCTGTTGTAGCAGGCACTTATTATATGTTAGGTATAGCAACAGCGGGTTCATGTTTAGATACCGCTAGTGTGGTAATCTCAACGAATCCAAAACCAGTTTTAACGGTAGTAACTCCAGCAGCTGTATGTGAACCAACTACACTTGATTTAACAAGTACGGTTTCTAGTTCTGAGGCTGGTGTAATCACTTATTTTACAGACGCTGCCTTAACATTACCAGTAGCTGATGAGACAGCTGTAAGTGCAGGCACTTATTATATGTTAGGTACAGCAACAGCGGGTTCATGTTTAGATACTGCTAGTGTGGTAATCTCAACGAATCCAAAACCAGTTTTAACGGTAGTAACTCCAGCAGCTGTATGTGAACCAAGCACTGTTGATTTAACAAGTACGGTTTCTAGTTCAGAGGCTGGTGTGATCACTTACTTTACAGACGCTGCCTTAACATTACCAGTAGCTGATGAGACAGCCGTAAGTGCAGGTACTTATTATATGTTAGGCACAGCAACTGCTGGTTCATGTTTAGATACTGCTAGTGTAGTAATTTCAACGAATCCAAAACCAGTCTTAACGGTAGTAACCCCGAGTACTGTTTGTGATCCATTAACGGTTGACTTAACAAGTACCGTTTCTAGTTCTGAGGCTGGCGTGATCACTTACTTTAGTGATGCTGCCTTAACTTTACCAGTAGCTGATGAGACAGCCGTAAGTGCAGGTACTTATTATATGTTAGGTACAGCAACCGCTGGTTCATGTTTAGATACCGCTAGTGTAGTTGTAACTACCCAGACATGTACTAATTTGTTATTGACAAGTACTACAAGTGGCCCAGTGTGTTTGAATGAAACTTTCGATTTAGATATCGAGATAGAGAATGCAGAAGCAGTAATAGCCACAGGAGTGACGGTGACTGATTTATTACCAGGTAGCTTTACTTATGTATCTTCCTTACCAAGTGTGGGAACATATGATGATGGAACAGGTGTTTGGGATATAGGCGATTTAGCCTCAGGAGCTACAGCAACTTTAAGAATAACAGTAACAGGAAGTATAGCCGGAGTGAACATTAATAATCAGGCTTATGCATCCGATGTAAATGGAACCAGCTATGCTGATTATGCAGCAGCTCCAGCTAAGACACAGATCACCACTACTGTTCATCCAAAACCAGTATTAACGGTAGTAACTCCAGCAGCTGTTTGTGAACCAAGTACTGTTGATTTAACAAGTACGGTTTCTAGTTCTGAGGCAGGTGTAATCACTTACTTTACAGATGCTGCTTTAACCTTACCAGTAGCTGATGAGACAGCTGTTGTGGCAGGCACTTATTATATGTTAGGTACAGCAACCGCTGGTTCATGTTTAGATACTGCTAGTGTGGTAATCTCAACGAATCCAAAACCAGTGTTAACGGTAGTAACTCCAGCAGCTGTTTGTGAACCAAGCACTGTTGATTTAACAAGTACGGTTTCTAGTTCTGAGGCAGGTGTAATCACTTACTTTAGTGACGCTGCTTTAACATTACCAGTAGCTGATGAGACAGCTGTAAGTGCAGGTACTTATTATATGTTAGGTACGGCAACCGCCGGTTCATGTTTAGATACTGCTAGTGTAGTAATCTCAACGAATCCAAAACCAGTGTTAACAGTAGTAACTCCAGGATCAGTTTGTGAACCAACTACACTTGATTTAACAAGTACGGTTTCTAGTTCTGAGGCAGGTGTAATCACTTACTTTACAGACGCTGCCTTAACATTACCAGTAGCTGATGAGACAGCTGTAAGTGCAGGCACTTATTATATGTTAGGTACTGCAACCGCTGGTTCATGTTTAGATACCGCTAGTGTGGTAATCTCAACCGATCCAAAACCAGTGTTAACGGTAGTAACTCCAGCAGCTGTTTGTGAACCAAGCACTGTTGATTTAACAAGTACGGTTTCTAGTTCTGAGGCAGGCGTGATTACTTACTTTACAGACGCTGCCTTAACATTAGCAGTAGCTGATGAAACAGCTGTTGTAGCAGGTACTTATTATATGTTAGGCACAGCAACTGCTGGTTCATGTTTAGATACTGCTAGTGTAGTAATCTCAACGAATCCAAAACCAGTGTTAACGGTAGTAACCCCGAGTACTGTTTGTGATCCATTAACGGTTGACTTAACGACCACCGTTTCTAGTTCTGAGGCTGGCGTGATCACTTACTTTAGTGATGCTGCCTTAACATTACCATTAGCTGATGAGACAGCCGTAAGTGCAGGTACTTATTATATGTTAGGTACAGCAACCGCCGGTTCATGTTTAGATACCGCTAGTGTAGTTGTAACTACCCAGACATGTACTAATTTATTATTGACAAGTACTACAAGTGGCCCAGTGTGTTTGAATGAAACTTTCGATTTAGATATCGAGATAGAGAATGCAGAAATTGTAATAGCCACAGGAGTGACGGTGACTGATTTATTACCAGGTAGCTTTACTTATGTATCTTCCTTACCAAGTGTGGGAACATATGATGATGGAACAGGTGTTTGGGATATAGGCGATTTAGCCTCAGGAGCTACAGCAACTTTAAGAATAACAGTAACAGGAAGTATAGCCGGAGTGAACATTAATAATCAGGCTTATGTATCCGATGTAAATGGAACCAGCTATGCTGATTATGCAGCAGCTCCAGCTAAGACACAGATTACCACTACTGTTCATCCAAAACCTGTATTAACAGTGAATTCTACGCCAGGAGCTGTATGTGCTCCAAGTACAGTAGATTTAACAATGGGTACAAGCAGTGATATAGTTGGTACAATTACTTATTATAGTGATATCGCTTTATCAACATCTGTAGTAGATGAGACAGCTGTATCTGTAACAGGCACTTACTATGTATTAGTGGAGACCCTTTCAGGTTGTCGTGATACGGCAAGTATTGCTGTAGTAGTTAATCCAAAACCTGTATTAACAGTGAATGCTACGCCAGGAGCTGTCTGTGCTCCAAGTACAGTAGATTTAACAACCGGTACAAGCAGTGATATAGTTGGTACAATTACTTATTACAGTGATATTGCTTTAGCAACATCTGTAGTAGATGAGACAGCTGTATCTGTAACAGGCACTTACTATGTATTAGTGGAGACCCTTTCAGGTTGTCGTGATACAGCAAGTATTGCTGTAGTAGTTAATCCAAAACCAGTGTTAACAGTGAATGCTACGCCAGGAGCTGTCTGTGCTCCAAGTACAGTAGATTTAACAATGGGTACAAGCAGTGATATAGTTGGTACAATTACTTATTATAGTGATATCGCTTTATCAACATCTGTAGTAGATGAGACAGCTGTATCTGTAACAGGCACTTACTATGTATTAGTGGAGACCCTTTCAGGTTGTCGTGATACAGCAAGTATTACTGTAGTAGTTAATCCAAAACCTGTATTAACAGTTAATTCTACGCCAGGAGCTGTATGTGCTCCAAGTACAGTAGATTTAACAATGGGTACAAGCAGTGATATAGGTGGTACAATTACTTATTACAGTGATATTGCTTTAGCAACATCTGTAGTAGATGAGACTGTAGTTTCTTCAAGTGGCACTTATTATGTATTAGTGGAGACCCTTTCAGGTTGTCGTGATACGGCAAGTATTGCTGTAGTAGTTAATCCAAAACCAGTGTTAAGTATACCTACTTTAGGTGCAGTATGCCTTCCATTAACATTAGATTTAACAATGGGTACAAGCAGTGATATAGGCGGTATAATTACTTATTACAGTGATGTCGCTTTAGCAACATCTGTAGTAGATGAGACTGTAGTTTCTTCAAGTGGCACTTATTATGTATTAGTGGAGACCCTTTCAGGTTGTCGTGATACAGCAAGTATTGCTGTAGTAGTTAATCCAAAACCAGTGTTAACAGTGAATGCTACGCCAGGAGCTGTATGTGCTCCAAGTACGGTAGATTTAACCACCGGTACAAGCAGTGATATAGGTGGTACAATTACTTATTATAGTGATATAGCTTTAGCAACATCTGTAGTAGATGAGACTGTAGTTTCTTTAAGTGGCACTTATTATGTGTTAGTAGAGACTCTTTCAGGTTGTCGTGATACAGCAAGTATTACTGTAGTAGTTAATCCAAAACCTGTATTAACAGTTAATGCTACGCCAGGAGCTGTATGTGCTCCAAGTACAGTAGATTTAACAATGGGTACAAGCAGTGATATAGGTGGTACAATTACTTATTATAGTGATATTGCTTTAGCAACATCTGTAGTAGATGAGACAGCTGTATCTGTAACAGGCACTTACTATGTATTAGTGGAGACCCTTTCAGGTTGTCGTGATACGGCAAGTATTGCTGTAGTAGTTAATCCAAAACCTGTATTAACAGTTAATGCTACGCCAGGAGCTGTCTGTGCTCCAAGTATAGTAAATTTAACAATGGGTACAAGCAGTGATATAGGTGGTACAATTACTTATTACAGTGATATTGCTTTAGCAACATCTGTAGTAGATGAGACAGCTGTATCTGTAACAGGCACTTACTATGTATTAGTGGAGACCCTTTCAGGTTGTCGTGATACAGCAAGTATTGCTGTAGTAGTTAATCCAAAACCTGTATTAACAGTTAATTCTACGCCAGGAGCTGTCTGTGCTCCAAGTACAGTAGATTTAACGATGGGTACAAGCAGTGATATAGGAGGTACAATTACTTATTACAGTGATATAGCTTTAGCAATATCTGTAGTAGATGAGACAGCTGTATCTGTAACAGGCACTTACTACGTATTAGTGGAGACCCTTTCAGGTTGTCGTGATACAGCAAGTATTGCTGTAGTAGTTAATCCAAAGCCTGTATTAACAGTGAATGCTACGCCAGGAGCTGTCTGTGCTCCAAGTACAGTAGATTTAACAATGGGTACAAGCAGTGATATAGGTGGTACAATTACTTATTACAGTGATATTGCTTTATCAACATCTGTAGTAGATGAGACAGCTGTATCTGTAACAGGCACTTACTACGTATTAGTGGAGACCCTTTCAGGTTGTCGTGATACAGCAAGTATTGCTGTAGTAGTTAATCCAAAACCTGTATTAACAGTGAATTCTACGCCAGGAGCTGTATGTGCTCCAAGTACGGTAGATTTAACAACCGGTACAAGCAGTGATATAGGTGGTACAATTACTTATTATAGTGATATCGCTTTAGCAACATCTGTAGTAGATGAGACAGCTGTATCTTTAACAGGCACTTACTATGTATTAGTGGAGACCCTTTCAGGTTGTCGTGATACGGCAAGTATTGCTGTAGTAGTTAATCCAAAACCTGTATTAACAGTGAATGCTACGCCAGGAGCTGTCTGTGCTCCAAGTACAGTAGATTTAACAATGGGTACAAGCAGTGATATAGGTGGTACAATTACTTATTATAGTGATATCGCTTTAGCAACATCTGTAGTAGATGAGACCGCTGTATCTTTAACAGGCACTTACTATGTATTAGTGGAGACTCTTTCAGGTTGTCGTGATACAGCAAGTATTGCTGTAGTAGTTAATCCAAAACCTGTATTAACAGTTAATGCTACGCCAGGAGCTGTATGTGCTCCAAGTACGGTAGATTTAACAACCGGTACAAGCAGTGATATAGGTGGTACAATTACTTATTATAGTGATATCGCTTTAGCAACATCTGTAGTAGATGAGACAGCTGTATCTGTAACAGGCACTTACTATGTATTAGTGGAGACCCTTTCAGGTTGTCGTGATACAGCAAGTATTGCTGTAGTAGTTAATTCAAAACCTGTATTAACAGTTAATGCTACGCCAGGAGCTGTATGTGCTCCAAGTACAGTAGATTTAACAATGGGTACAAGCAGTGATATAGGTGGTACAATTACTTATTATAGTGATATTGCTTTAGCAACATCTGTAGTAGATGAGACAGCTGTATCTGTAACAGGCACTTACTATGTATTAGTGGAGACCCTTTCAGGTTGTCGTGATACGGCAAGTATTGCTGTAGTAGTTAATCCAAAACCTGTATTAACAGTGAATGCTACGCCAGGAGCTGTCTGTGCTCCAAGTACAGTAGATTTAACAATGGGTACAAGCAGTGATATAGGTGGTACAATTACTTATTACAGTGATATTGCTTTAGCAACATCTGTAGTAGATGAGACAGCTGTATCTGTAACAGGTACTTACTACGTATTAGTGGAGACCCTTTCAGGTTGTCGTGATACAGCAAGTATTGCTGTAGTAGTTAATCCAAAACCTGTATTAACAGTTAATGCTACGCCAGGAGCTGTATGTGCTCCAAGTACAGTAGATTTAACCACTGGTACAAGTTCTAATATTGCAGGAGCAGTAAGTTATTATAGTGACATGTCTTTATTAATTCCAGTATTAAATGAAACGACTATAGCTACAACAGGCACTTACTATGTATTAGTGGAGACCCTTTCAGGTTGTCGTGATACGGCAAGTATTGCTGTAGTAGTTAATCCAAAACCTGTATTAACAGTGAATGCAGTTAGGGCTCCAGAGTGTTCTCCAACGACAGTGGATCTTGGTGCCGGCACAAGTAGTGATATTGGTGGTTCTATTTCTTATTATACGAATGCCGCATTAACATTCCCTGTAGGAAGTCCGTCAACTGTATCTACAAGTGGTACTTATTATGTGTTAGTTGAAACGGCTTTAGGTTGTAGAGATAGTGCTAATATAGCTACAGTAATTAACCCAGCAGCAGCAATAACTCTACTAAGTAATGTAGGTACAAATAATCAGACTCTTTGTTTTGGAGAATCAATAGATAATATTTCCTATACATTGTCGGGAGGAGCTACAGGCGCAACAATTAGTGGATTGCCATCAGGAGTAACTTATGATATAGTAGGTGGTATTTTAACAATAAGAGGTCTTCCAGACTTAGTCGGATCAACGAATTACCTTATTACAACTACAGGTCATTTATCACCGTGTGGACCTGCCACTGAATCTGGAAGTATTGTCGTTAATGAGTTGCCAGAACCTACTTTGTCTGGTCCTGATATTTGTGAAAACCAGATTGGAAGATATAACACAAGTCCAGATGTAAGTAATTATAATTATTTGTGGAATATTTCTTCCGGAGGTATGATTGTATCAGATTTAGACGCTAAAGAAGTAGATATCTTATGGACTACAGCAGGAAATCATACAGTAAGTGTTAATTTCACCAATGCTTTTGGATGTACTGCAAATGAGCCAACACTTATATCAGTAGAGGTTTATCCTACACCAGAGGCTCCTGTTGTGACAGATTATGCTGCATGTCCTACTAAAGGAACATTATTTATGTCAAGTTTGGCTAAGAGTGATTCTAAGATTAGGTGGACTTCTGATGCTTTTGGTGTTGATGTTGTGATACCAGAAACAGTAGATAAATCAGTTTCTAAAGTAACACGCTTATATACATCTGTAGTTAGTGATAAAGGATGTCCATCAGCAGTTGTTCCAGTAACAGCAACAGTACATGAAATTCCTGATATTGTGGATGTAGATTTAACTGATTTGCATAATATTCAGGTAATTGTAGAAAAAGGAACAATTCCTTATGAATATTATGTGCCAGGAAGAGAAAGTCTCTCAGGAGAATTCTATGGTGTGGCTGATTTAGGTTTAGTTACTTTCGGAATGCACGAGTTTTTTGTAACAGATGCAAATGGATGTAAGGCTGATACTACTTATAATGTGGATCCTATAGAATTAATACCAGATAAGTTTACGTCTCCTAATTCAGATGGTCAAAATTCAGTCTGGTATGTTGAGAACATAGAGTTCTATCCTAGAACAGAAATATATATTCATGATAGATTCGGTAAAGAATTAATCAAATATAAAGGAGTAGACTTTAGAGGATGGGATGGCCTTTATAAGGGCAACAAAATGCCAACCACTGATTACTGGTATGTTATTCAAGTTAGAGAAACGGGTAAGCGAATGGTAGGACACTTCTTATTGAAACGCTAAAAGATAACATCTTCAAATATAAAAAAGCAGCTTTAATTTTAAATTAAAGCTGCTTTTTTTTGAAATAAATGGTGGTGATTATAATTTTATTTTGATTTGTGTATATTAGAAATTAATATATTTTCACATTAAAATGTTTTGTAAAACATATAATTGAGAATTTGTAAGTGTTAAAAAAATTGATTGATAAATTAAAGCCTAAATACTTTTTAGTTAAATAAAGATGCAAAAAAACATCTTAGATAAGCTGTGTTTGCAGGATTCGTGATTGTGGATTATGATTAATATTTTATGTGTTTGTATTGGAAATATGTTATAAAACATAAATGAAAAGTCTTAAAATATGTTTAATTTTGAAGATGTGAAGAATATAAAATTCTGAAAACGTTATTTTTTGCTTAAAAAAGGGAAATTAAAAACTAATTATATTATGAAAAATCTATCAAACAACATTAAAAGCCGATTTTTAGTCTTTTTATTGTTAATGCTTTCAGTTAATCTTATTTATTCTCAAACTGCCGTTTTTGATTTTAGTAATCAAGCAACACAAAGTGGAGTCTCTATTGCTATGAATGGAATTGATGGTCCCAAAGCAGCTCAAACTTTTTGCGATGGAAGTACAAAATTAGATGTTATTCAACTTAACCAATCTGCTAGCTCAGACCCTACAGTTAAATATATTGAGATTGCAAGTGCTGCAGATATTAGTTCTATTGATATTGAAGCAAATGTTAATTCAACCACTGCTGGAAAAACAATAGCAGTTGCTTATTGGAATGGCCCATTTTCTACAACTCCAGATGGAGTTCTTACAGTTGGGGTTGGTAATTATGGTTTACCATGTGGTTCGCCTGCTACTTCTATACCCTTTCCAGCAGGTGTGAAAACAGTTAGATTGTATAGAAAAGTGAATTATGATGGAACAACATTAGGTGCTGGTTCAGGAGTAGGTGATGGTACTACGACTAATTTTTTATCAATAAGTGTTTTTGCCGGTCCGCCACCTGCTGAATTATTTGTATCACCTGCTGTTTTAACAGGAATTGCCTATCCTCAAGGATCTGGCCCGAGTGCTGCATCTACTTTTAATTTGTCAGGAACAAATGTAGATGGTTCACCTCTTACTATTACAGGTTCTGCCAACTATGAGGTCTCATCAAATGGTAGCACATGGGGTCCAACAGCAACATTGGTAGCCGGAGCGGGAACTCTTTCTGCTACTCCAATATATGTGAGATTGAAAGCTGGTTTGTCAATAGCTTTATATAATAACGAAACAATTACAGTTTCTGGTGGAGGAGCTGCAGCATCTGTTACAGTTGATGTTTCAGGTTCTGTTTCTAATCCATCCGCAACAACATTGGCTATTCCTACTGTTGGTTCAGCATCTGCAGTTGCTGATGTTTCAGCTATAGCTAACTGGACTCCAGTTGCAAATGCGTTAGGATATACAATTAATGTATATCAAGGAGCAACTCTTATCACCTCTCAATACGCAGCAGGGCAAGCAACAGCTTCTATTCCTGTATCAGGACTAACGGCACTTTCATCTTATACATATAAAGTAGTAGCTGTAGGTGATGGTTTGAATTATTTAGATTCAAATGAATCTGCTGCTTCTATAGCATTCGTTACAAGCGCACCTGCAGATCCTTCTGCTTGTAACTTAACTTTATACGATACTGATTTTACAGATTGGGGTTCATTTGATCAAAGTAGTGCTAATTCTACTGATATGTTTTCATGTACTGGCGGTGGAGATGGATTTACTATTTCTCAGAAGCCAATTATAGATGCTACTGGTGATGCTTCAGGTTTTGGAGAAACAGGGTATGTTATAAATACTAATAATGGTAGTAGTGGAGATCTTTTAATGAGCTCAAAAATGCTTCCATTTGTTAATGGAGGTACAGTAGTTATATATGCTGCCAACGCAAGTACTTCTACTAGAGATTTTAGTTTGACAGTAGATGGTTCTGGCGCTGGAATCACTACTACTTACGAGTTCCTTGAGCCATCTACAGAAACAGAGAAAGTTGGCGATGAAGCTTCAGTTAGTGGTAATACTTTTACAACTGGAAAAGCTACTCCTGATTCGAGGCTGGTTTTATATAAAGTAATATTTGATCTCCCAGCAGGCTTAAGTGGGAATCATCAAATTATAATTGAAAGTACAGGAAATAGTAAAGAAATAGCGTATTCAAGATTCAGAGTGTGTACTAATCCTCCAGCAACACCTTATGTTGCGACAACAAATTTCTCCAATTGTGTGGAAGATGCAACAGGTTTATCTCTGTCTGGAACAACAGGTTCTTCGACGCCAATAACAGGGATTTTAAGTGTTAAAGGATGGAATATTACTGGAGATGTTACTATGACAATTACAGGCCCTGATGCTGGTCTATTTACTATAGCTTCAACTACTTTAACGCAAGCTGCGGCATTGACTGGGCAGTCTGTAGGGGTTGATTTTACACCTTCTGTTATTTCTGGTATTAGTAAAGCGGAATTAACATTGTCTTCACCTGGAGCTCCTAGTTTCTGTGTGAGCTTAACAGGTTTAAGTATTTCAGGAGCATCTCCTGAAATTACAACGCCAGTAGAAACATGGCAATTCCCTTCAAGAACAATAGATACTTATTCTCAAGATATTCCTATCTCAGGAATGAACTTGACAGGTCCTGTTACCTTATCTATAGTAGGTGGAGATGCGGCACAATTCTCATTGTCTCAAACGTCTATGTCTATTGCCGAGGCTTTAGCAGGAGCTCCTGTTACTGTGACTTATTTAGCCGGAATTTCTGCTCCAAGTATGGATAATACTAGTTTAGTTTTAACTTCTCCAGGAGCAGCAAGTGTTACGATTCCTTTAGAGGGAATAACGTATACTGTAGATCCGACTTTATTTACTTTGACAAAAGTTGTTACTCCAGCAGGTTCTGGAATTTTAACTCAGGATATTGCAGGTTCAACTTTTGCATCAGGAACAACAGTTAAAGTAACTGTAAATCCTCAAACAGGATGGAAATTTGTTAAATGGACTGATAATGGAAGTACAGCTTTGATTAGAAGCGTATTAATGACTTCGGATAAAACTATTACAGCTTTATTTGAGCCAGGTTCTGGTCCTACGATAGCTCCATTTAATGCATATACTCCATTGACTGTAAATAATACAAGCTTTACTGCTCGTTGGGGTGCAGCTCCAGCAGCTGCAAGTTATGTAGTTACTGTTTATGATGAAACAGGAGCAGTAGTATATACTTCTCCTTCAACGGGAGCTATGTCTGTAAATATACCAGGATTAACACAAGCTTCTCAATATACTTATGAAGTAACAGCAAATACAGGAGATGTGTCAAATACTGTTTCTGTTTTAACAACAGGAGCTACTGCTGTACCTGCATGTGGAACTGTAAACTAATAGAAAGAAAAAAAGAAAAATATATATTATGAAAAAGAAAAAACTGCAAAATCAGAATGCATCGAATAAGATTTCTTTAAAAGCAATCTTACTATTAGTAGCATTATTTAGCTTAAATTCATTAACCTTCGGTCAAATGGCTTTACGTTATTCAGATCATGGTCAATATGATGTGACTATGATATCTTCTATGGTATTACAGCCGTGCTGGGTAACAACTGGATCTACTACATCTAATGTGAATGTGGTTCGCCCTGTAACAACAGCAGACCAATTAGCTTGTGGTGATTTATTATCACTAAACAATAAGATTGTTCAAGCGGGTATTGGTGGTGGCGGTGATGGGCCTCTACTTGTTGGTCCAGCAGCTTCTATTAGTGGAACAAGTTCATATGTTGCTTTCGGTTATGCCGATTGTGATGATGATATGTCAACATTTCAATCATCTGCAGCCTATTTAGATTTTGGAGCAGATATGTCTTGTACAACAGTTAAAGCGGCTTATTTGTATTGGGCTGGTTGTAATGGTGCTGATGGTCCAGATAATGGTAAAAATATAACTTATTCAACATATCCAGGACTTCCTACTATGAATTCGCATGGAGGAGGAACTACAGGAGATGTTACAGCTACTTATAATCAGATACTATTTAAAGCTCCAGGTGATGCTGCTTATACTACTGTAACGGGAGCTTTGGTTCCAGGGTCTGGTCGTACTGGTAGCTCTTATGTTTGTGTAGCTGATGTTACAGGTCAGGTTGTAGGAAAACCTGGTGGTTTGTACTGGGCTGCTAATATTCAGTCGGGTATCAATGATGTAAATTCATCTTCGGGTTGGAGTTTAATTGTCATATTTGAACCGCCAAACTGTCCTCCGAGAACAATTAAGATATGGGATGGAATGGTAGATGAAGGAGACAATGTAACCTTTAACTTTGCTGCAGGAGAAGTTCCAGCAACAGGAAACAGTATTTCTTACTTAGGTTTTGGTGGTTTAGATACAGAAGATTATGCTTATTTGCTTAGTCCAGATCCTGGTTCTGCATCAGCGATGGCTTCTAATATTACCTTTAAATCGAATACAGGTCCTACTGTAACGATACAACCATTTACAGATGGTGATCAGCCAGCTTTTCCTGTAACTGATAGAGATGGAGATATAATTGATCCAGCAGGTAGAGATGGTTTAGTGTCATCTCAGTTAACTCGATATGATAAGTTTACAGGATTAAATGGAAATCAATTAACAAGGCTTCCAAGTACAAAATATACAGGTGGATATGATGCACATCATATGAAATTACCAGCAGGTTCTATGGGTGCTGGTGCTACTAGTGCTGTAATGACTTTGCCAGACGAACAAATGGGTGGGTCTAGTGCTTTTATGTCTTATATGGCGATTGAGACTTTACAGCCTAATTTAGTATTCTCATTAACATCATCTGTTGCTACAACTCCATTAGGTGGGATAATTACCTATGAGCTTGTGGTAAAAAATATTGGTGGTTTAATTTCTGAGCCAGGGGCTTATATTAATGACACATTAGATTTGCCAGTAGATTATATAGATCCGTCTGTTAATTTTTACAATAAATTGGGTGGTTCAATTACACCACCAACTCCAACAGCATATAATTATGATGGAACCAAGGATGTGAATGAAAGATTAAGATTTTATTTGCCTCAAATTGCTGCTGGAGATGGTTTAGGTGGAGCTACAGACTCTGTAACCATTACTTTTCAAGCTTTAGTTCTTTCTGATCCAGCCATATGGTTGAATGTTTGTAGTAGAACAATTAATAATAGAGCAACTGTTTATTATAAGAATGCAGATAATGATGATTTTCAATCAGGTAGTAATGAGCTTGGTGGATGTGGAGGTGGAGGTGTTGATGCAGGAGTTTTGGTGGATGATATTGCCATAACTAATGCTTATAATGCAAAATACAATAAAACTTTTGATATTTCAGGAACTCCAACTGCAAATGTTCAATCTACAATGCTAACCAAATTAGCATTACAAGGAATGTCTGCAGCAAAAGCTGCAACTTATACCTTAACAGATATTGGTGGTAATCCTTTCTCAGCAGCATTAAATTTTGATCCAACATATACTAGTCAAATTTTCTTAGCTTCATTAGAATTGGAGTATGATTGTATTGAAACGTATGAGTTTACTTTTACTTCAGCTTTCGAACCTGCTATTTTCACTCTTGGACCAGCGATAGATAATTCTTGTTCAAGCCTACCAGATGGTGCATTTGATATTGTTGTAGAAAAATGTGATAATGGAGTGTTCTGTCAAGTGTTTGATGAAGCAGATTTAGCTACTCCAGTATTTGTTGGAGTTATTCCTGCAGGAGAAGTAACGGGTGTAGCAAATAAAACATTTAATGTAACTAATTTAAGTGGTGCTAAATATTATGTGCAATTAGTAAGTAGTATAGGTGAGATTCAAGACTTAGACTCTATTGTTGTAGCAGAGCCTAGCCCTCTTACTTTAATATTAACAGCAGATAATATTTCTGTATGTGCTGGAGATCCAGTGAATTTAACAGCAGCTGTAGTTGGAGGTCTTCCTTCACATGATTTTGTGTGGAAAACATCAGCAGATAGTGTAACATGGTCTGTTGTTGCTGGTCCTACTGCAGATTTAGATACACATGCAGATACACCTGCAGCAACAACTTATTATAAAGCTTATGCTTGTGATGGTGCATGTTCAACTACAGGAGGTGTTAAGGTGACGGTAAATACTATTCCAACAATCACAGGAACAACTCCTGCCTCACGTTGTGGCACCGGCACAGTAACCTTAGGCGCTACAGCCAGTGCAGGCACTATTAATTGGTATGCAGCAGCAACAGGTGGTGCAAGTTTGGGTACAGGTACCAGCTTTACCACACCAAGTATAGCAGTCACAACAACTTACTATGTGGATGCAACAAACAATAGTTGTACAACAGCCACAAGAACAGCTGTAATAGCAACAATAACTGGAGCTCCAACAATCACAGGAACAACTCCTGCTTCACGTTGTGGCACCGGCACAGTAACCTTAGGCGCTACAGCCAGCTCTGGTACCATTAATTGGTATGCCGCTGCAACAGGTGGAGCAAGTTTAGGCACCGGCACCAGTTTTGTTACGCCAAGTATAGCTGCTACCACTACTTATTATGTAGACGCTGATAACGGTTGTGTAACACCAACAAGAACAGCCGTAATAGCAACAGTTAATGCCATTCCAACAATAACAGGGACAGCTCCTGCTTCACGATGTGGCACCGGCACAGTAACTTTAGGCGCAACATCAAGTGCAGGTACCATTAATTGGTATGCAGCAGCAACAGGTGGAGCAAGTTTAGGCACCGGCATCAGCTTTACCACACCAAGTATAGCCGCTACCACAACATATTATGTAGATGCTGATGATGGTTGTGTAACAGCTACAAGAACAGCTGTAATAGCAACAGTTAATGCTTTACCAACAATAACAGGAACAACACCTTCTGCACGATGTGGCACCGGCACAGTAACTTTAGGCGCAACATCAAGTGCAGGTACCATTAATTGGTATGCAGCAGCAACAGGTGGTGCAAGCTTAGGTACCGGCACCAGCTTTACCACACCAAGTATAGCCGCTACCACAACATATTATGTAGATGCTGATGATGGTTGTGTAACAGCTACAAGAACAGCTGTAATAGCAACAGTTAATGCTTTACCAACAATAACAGGAACAACACCTTCTGCACGATGTGGTACCGGCACAGTAACTTTAGGCGCAACAGCAAGTGCAGGTACTATTAATTGGTATGCCGCTGCAACAGGTGGAGCAAGTTTAGGTACCGGCACCAGTTTTACCACACCAAGTATAGCAGCTACCACAACTTATTATGTAGATGCTGATGATGGTTGTGTAACAGCCACAAGAACAGCTGTAATAGCAACGGTAAATACTATCCCAACAATAACAGGAACAACACCTGCTTCGCGTTGTGGCACCGGCACAGTTGTCTTAGGCGCAACATCAAGTGCAGGTACCATTAATTGGTATGCAGCAGCAACAGGTGGTGCAAGTTTAGGTACCGGCACTAGCTTTACTACACCAAGTATAGCAGCTACCACAACTTATTATGTAGATGCTGATGATGGTTGTGTAACAGCCACAAGAACAGCTGTAATAGCAACGGTAAATACTATCCCAACAATAACAGGAACAACACCTGCTTCACGTTGTGGCACCGGCACAGTTGTCTTAGGCGCAACATCAAGTGCAGGTACTATTAATTGGTATGCAGCAGCAACAGGTGGTGCAAGCTTAGGTACCGGCACCAGTTTTACCACACCAAGTATAGCAGCTACCACAACTTATTATGTAGATGCTGATGATGGTTGTGTAACAGCCACAAGAACAGCTGTAATAGCAACGGTAAATACTATCCCAACAATAACAGGAACAACACCTGCTTCACGTTGTGGCACCGGCACAGTTGTCTTAGGTGCAACATCAAGTGCAGGTACCATTAATTGGTATGCAGCAGCAACAGGAGGTGTAAGTTTAGGCACTGGCACTAGCTTTACTACACCAAGTATAGCCGCTACCACAACTTATTATGTAGATGCTGATGATGGTTGCGTAACAGCTACAAGAACAGCTGTAATAGCAACAGTTAATATCTTACCAACAATAACTGCCGGAACATTTGATGTATGTGAAGTGTTAACTATTCCTTTAACAGGATCAGGTATGCCTGATGCTACAACGCCATGGACATCAGCAACTCCTTCGGTTGCAACAATTGATGGTTCAGGTGTGGTAACAGGTGTGTTAGCGGGAACAAGTTTAATTACTTATATGGATAATAATGGTTGTGTTGATACTGCAACTGTTACCGTTAATGCTTGTACATCGTTGACTTTAGATCAATCAACTCTTGGTTCATCTTGTCAAAATGGAACAATTTCTTATACAATAACACTAACAAATCCATCTGCTGTAACATCAACAGGGATTGAAGTGATGGATTTAATACCTGCTTCAAACTTAACATTTGTTTCTGCGACTCCTTCACAAGGGACATACAATGGTATTACAGGATTATGGGATGTGGGCGATTTAGCTTCTACATCATCAGCAGATTTAACAATAACAGCAACTGCAACAACAGTGGGAGCAACTATTATCAACGAATCTTATGTTTCTTTAGAGAATGGAAATACCTATGCAAATTATGCTGCTGCAGATATTGCTATGAGTGATTCTACAGAGGTAGATGTTTATGCTCTTCCAACTATTAGTGGAACGTTAACAGTATGTGATGGATTAACTACTACTTTAAGTGGAACGAATACCGCACATGCAACAACACCATGGATATCTGCAACAACAGCAACAGCTACCATAGATAATGTAGGAGAAGTTACAGCAGTAGCTGCCGGAACAAGTTTGATTACATATATGGATGATAATACATGTACAGCAACAGCAACTGTTACCGTTAATGCTAATCCAACCTTAAGTGGAACATTATCTGCTTGTGAAACAGGAACCACTAGTTTGTCGGGAACTAATACTGCGAATTTAACTACACCGTGGGTGTCTGCAACAACAGCAGTAGCTACTATAGATAATGCTGGTTTAGTAACTAGTGTGACTGATGGAAGTAGTTTAATTACTTATATGGATACCAATGGATGTATAGATACAGCAACTGTAGTTATTAATCCAGATCCAACTATTAGTGGAACTTTAACTGTTTGTGATGGATTAACTACTACTTTAAGTGGAACGAATACTGCACATGCAACAACACCATGGGTATCAGCAAGCACAGCTAATGCTACTATTGATAATGTAGGAGAAGTTACAGCTGTCGGAGCCGGAACAAGTTTAATTACTTATATGGATGATAATTCATGTACAGCAACTGGGACAGTTACTATAAATGCAAATCCAACTTTAGGAGGAACTCTGGTAGCTTGTGAAACAGGAACAACATTGTTAACAGGAACAGGTACTCCTAATGTTACAACACCATGGGTTTCAGCAACAACTGCTGCAGCTACTATCGATAATGCCGGTTTAGTTACTAGTGTAAGTTCAGGAACAAGTTTAATTACCTATATGGATATTAATGGTTGTATTGATACTGCAACTGTAACCATAAATGATATGCCAACTATTACACTAACAAGTGCTAATAATACGCAAACATTCTGTAGTACAGCTGCAGGAGAGGCAACGATAGTTGATATAACATATAATCTTGGTGGAAGTGCTACGGATGTAGTAGCTGTTAATTTACCAGCGGGTGTAACAGGAACAACTGTTGGAACTGTTTATACTTTAAGTGGAACAGCAACAACACCAGGTGTTTATAATTATGCTTTAGCAACATCAGGACAAGTGTCTCCTTGTGATTCAGCTAGAGTAAGTGGAACAATTACAGTTCATCCTCCAATTACAGCTACATATACAAATACAGACGTAACTGTACCAGCAGGTTCTGATGGAACAATAACGATTGTTACTGAAAATGGAGGTTCAGGAGCTGCAATTGAATATGAATTGAGAGACTCAGTAGGAACAGTTACAGTACAGCCTTATGATGCTCCATTAACTGGACTATCATCAGGAACATATAAACTGTTTGCTAAAAATCCTTTAGAATCTTGTGAGTATATTATTGATTCTATTACAATAGATGAGCCAGGTGCTATTCAAGGTGATACAATTGTTACGAATGTAACTTGTAAAGATGGAATGAATGGTAGTATTGTAGCAGAAGTAACAATAGGAGGTACAACTCCATATGAATATCAGTTAGAAAGAAAAGATGGAACAATAATGGTCCCTTATGGAGCTGCATTGGCTTTAGGAACGCCAGAAACATTCTCTTCTTTAGCTGCAGATACATTCCAGGTGCGTGTAAGAGATTTTGCTGGAGCAGTAGTGCTTATTAAAAACAATATTATAGTACATGAGCCAGATTCAGTACAAACTATAATTGGAGTTGTAACAAATGCCACATGTAATGCATATACTGATGGTTCTATTGTTGTTAGTGCAACAGGAGGTGATGGTTCATATATGTATAGTAATGATGGTGGTTCGACTTATCAAGTGGGAACAACATTCTCTTCTTTAGGAGCAGCAACTTACTCCTTAATGGCAAGAGATGCTAATATGTGTGTGTCATCTGTTAAGACGCAGGATATCACAGATCCTCTTGTTTTGGTTCTAGATTCAGTTGTAACTAATCCAGTATGTGCTGGTGTAGAAGCTAGTGCAGTGATTAATGCAACAGGAGGTTCAGGAATTTATGAGTATAGTATTAATGCTGGAACTACATGGAGCTCAAGTTCTACAATTAGTAATATGACTAGTGATTTAACCGTAGATGTTAGAGATGATAAAGGTTGTACATCAAATATATTTGTTGATGTTACTTTAGTAGATACTATTAAAGCAACTTTATCTTCAACTGATGTGACAACACCTGGAGGAACTGATGGAACAATATCTATCTCTGGTATAACAGGTGGTAATGGTAATGCTATAGAGTATGCAGTTTATGATTCTATAGGAACAACATTAATTCAAGCTTATGATGCAACATTAGTTGGATTGCCAGAGGCCCTTTATACAATAAGAGCTAGAAATGTAGGTGAGACTTGTGATGTGAAAATAGATACAATTAGAGTGAGTGAGCCAGGAGCTATAATAGGAGTTGCTACCAAAGTAGATGTTGATTGTAATGGTAATACTACAGGATCTATTACAGTGCAAGTAACAACAGGTGGTACACCTAACTATGAATTACAGCTAGAAAGTGCTGATGGTTTAACCATTATATCAGCCTTTGGTTCTACAGCTGCAGTAGCTGCTTCTACACCAGTAACATTTACTGGCTTAGCTTCAGGTAGCTATAAAATAAAAGTACGCGATGCTGTATCTTATGAATGCTTTATTGCTGGTACCATTGCTATATCTCAGCCAGCAGCTTTAGATATAAGTGCGAGTGTCTTTACAGATCCAGATTGTTATAACCAATTAGGTAGTTTTGAATTTGATATTCAAGGAGGGTCATCACCATATCAATATGAGATGAATACGTCAGGGACATGGCTTGCTGTAACAGATGGAGTTATCCTTAACTCTTTAGCTGATGGTGCCTATAGCATTATTGTGAGAGATGATAGTGCATGTACGGCAACTGTTACAGGTAATATTCTTATCCCAGATACAATAAAAGCTCCTATAGCATTTACAGATCCTCTTTGTAATGGAGCAAGTGGTTCTATTACTTTTGGCACAATAACAGGAGGAACAGGACCATATGCTTATGAACTAGATGGATCTGGAACTTGGAAGAGTGTATCTTCAGGGGCTTCGGTTGCAGGAATTGTAGCTAGTTTATCTCCAGGTTCATCGCATTCTATTTTGATTCGTGATTCGAAAGCTTGTACTTCGTTGCCAATTCTTGGAACTACAACAATGCCTTCTAAGGTACAATATGTTAAAACGGATATTATACCATTGTGTAGTACTGATTTGGGAGCTGTTGTATTGAGTACTTTGAATGGAGGAGATAATAGTTACGAGTATCAATTAAATGGAGGAGCATGGATATCTATAGTACAAGGAGACACCGTTAAGAATATTCCTAATGGAAACTATACTATTAATATTAGAGATGGACAATTATGTTTAGCTACTCCAATTACAGGAATAGTTAATGTACCGTCACCGGTTACTACAAATGTATTTGTAAATAGTCCATTATGTAATTCGGGAACAGGTTGGGTTACTATATCTAATTTAACTGGAGGAACGCCTGGATATGAGTATTTATTGAATAATACAGGTCTGTGGCAAAGTTTAACAGATAATCAAGTGATTCCTAATTTAGCTGATGGTGCGTTTACGATTGATATACGAGATGCAAATCGTTGTCCAGCGGCTCAAATAAGTGATGCTATTGTTATACCTGATTCAGCTGAACTTGCCTTAACAAATGGACCTCAAAATCAATCTGTATGTGTAGGTTTATCTATTACGCCAGTAGTTTACACTTATGGTGGTGGAGCAACAGATGCAACTGTAACGGGAGATTTACATGGTTTAATCGTAACAAAAGATGCGACTGCTAAGACGGTAACCATTTCGGGGACCCCAACAGCAAATACAAACTATACTGTAACAACAGTCGGTCCTGATATGAGTTGTGCTTCACAAATTGAAAATGGTGGAGTAGTTATAAATTCATTACCAACACCAACAATAGATGGTAATGATAATCTTTGTGCTGAAACAGTAGGAGCGGTTTATAAAACGCAAGCAGGTATGAATAATTACCAATGGACTGTTTCTTCTGGTGGATTAATTACTTCTGGTAATGGTTCGGATAGTATTTTTGTTACATGGAACACTGCAGGGCAACAAACAGTAAGTGTAAATTATGTAGATGGAAATACTTGTACTGCATTAAATCCAAAAGTGAATATTGTAACAGTACAGCCTATTCCTAATTCTCCTTTAGTAGAAGATTATGCTACTTGTAAGACTACAGGAACTGTGGCATGGACAAGTACTATTCAAGAAGCATCTGGTGGACAATTGTATTGGTATAAAAATCAATTTGGAGGGAATTCTTTTATTCCTCAGAAAGTGAATAAATCTGTAATTTCTTCTGAAACATTGTACGCTTCTGTTAGAAGTTCAATTGGATGTGAATCTTCACGTGTTCCAGTAACGATAGCTGTAAATAGTATTCCTATTGTTTCTGTTGATCAGGAAGATATTTCTAATATTCAGATTGAAGCTACCAATGGAGCTTCACCATATGATTATACTGTAGGTGAGCAGAGTGGAACGTTCTTAGGGTCTTATAATGTTGGAATGCTATCATTTGGTATTAATGAGTTAGAAGTAACTGATGTTAATGGATGTAAATCAAAGATTAATTTTTATATTGATCCAGTTCCTTTAGTCCCAGATGATTTCTTCTCTCCAAATGAAGATGGAAACAATAGTGTTTGGTCTATAGAGAATATTCAATTCTATCCAAAAACTGAAATATTTATTTATGATAGATATGGAAAGGAACTAAAGAAATATAAAGGAATTAATTTCAATGGGTGGGATGGTACTTATAATGGAAGTAAAGTGCCAACAACAGATTACTGGTATGTAATCCAGGTTAGAGAGACAGGAAAACGACTTGTAGGTCACTTCTTGTTGAAACGATAGAAATAAGTTAATATTTAAAAAGCCTCAGTAAAATTTTACTGAGGCTTTTTTGTTTTCAAATATTGTATATGCCACGCAATATTCTTCTTTATATTACGTTAACATTTATAAGCGGTAAAAGTATATTTTAGTTAAAAATTCTTTTTTCTTACAATCAAATGTTTGTCTTAATAAATACCTACGTAATATGAAGCTTCGAATTTTATTTAAGTTAACAGTATTGTTCTTTTATTGTTCTATAAACTTTTCGTATTCACAAACTGTACGTTATACGAATAAAGGACAATATGATATTGTAATGATAGGATCACAGGTAATGCAACCATTATGGTTAAATTATGCGACATCAAGTGACTTTTATTTAGATATTATACGTTCGGCAACTACAGCAGAACAATTATCTTGTGCATGGAACTTATCATTAAACAATGAATTAGGTGGAGGTAGAGGAATAGCAGAAGATGATCAAGGTTTATTAAATGTTGCACCAATTGCAGCAATGGATGCTGGTGCTACCGAAGCACATACTGCTTTAGGCTATGCTGATTGCGATGATGATATGTCAACCTTTCAATCATCATCAGCTTATCTAGATTTTTTAGGACAAGATGCGTGTACTACAATTGAAGCAGCTTTTTTGTATTGGGTAGGAGGTTTAGGAGATGTTGTTACTTATGCTCCTTATCCAGGAACTCCTACTTCTAGATCGCATGCGGGTGGAGCAACAGGAGAAGTAGTAGATGAAACTCAGTGTTTATTCAAGGCTCCAGGAGATGTTGCATATACACCTGTTACCGGTATAAACTTTGGTGGTGGATCATCAAAATATTATTGTGTAGCTGATGTTACTGCTTTGATGACAACGGGAGGTGATTATTGGGTAGCAAATGTTCAGTCGGAAACGAATACTTCTTCTGCTGTAAGTGGTTGGTCATTAATAGTTGTTTTTACACCTCCGAATTGTCCAAACAGAACAGTGAAGATTTGGGATGATTCTATGAATGAGGGTGCTAATATTACCTTAAATTTTGATGCGGGTGATGTTCCTGTTGTTGGGAATAGTATTTCATATTTAGGATTTATTGGAATTGATACTGAAGATACATTTTATAATTTATATAATGATGCAGGTAATAATGTAGCAGCTGCCTTAGCCAATGCTCCTTTATCGAATATTACTTTTAAGTCTAATACTGCGCCAGCCGTTACCATTCAACCTTTTACTGATGGTGATCAGCCTGCATTTACGCAGTATGATAGAGATGGAACATGGCTGACTGATGATGCACGAGATGGTTTAGTGTCGTCTCAAATAACAAGCTATGTAAAAGGGACAAATACTAATGGTAATCAAATTACACGTATGCCTGATATGAAGTATACTTGTGGTTATGATTCTCACCATATGAAACTGCCAGCAGGTGCAATGGGTGCAGGTGCAGCTAGTGCAATCTTAACTCTTCCAGACGAACTTTATGGAGGGTCTAATGAGATTATGGCTTATATGGCAATTGAGTTAGAACAACCAAAATTATATATTAACGAAACAGTTAGTTCTCCTACAGTTCTTTTAAATGGAATTTTAACTTATACGATGAGTATTCCAAATTATGGAAATGCTGTATCAAGAGTTACCGCTGATAATTACGTTACTACAACCTTAGATATTCCAGTTGATTATGAAGTAGGTACAATTGCTTATACAGATAGAAATGGAAATCCTATCTCTAGTAGTCCTGGTGGTCGTGCTCCAGAGATTACAGGACAGGGAACTGATGCGGAGAGTTTAAAGTTTTATGTGCCTGCAATAGCAGCTGCAGATCCAATGACTGGGATACCAACAGATTCTGTTTTTATTAGTTATGATGTTCGTGTAGTAAAACCTGTTGGAGACCCAGTATGGGATGATTGTAGAAGAATAATTAGTAATTCATCTACTATTTTCTATGATACAGCTGAAGGTTTATTTTTACAGTCAGAAAGTAATAGTGGAAATGGTTGTGGTGGTGTTTTAGATCCAGTAAATTCTTATGTTGATGATCCTCTTTTAAATGCTTCGGGTGTAACTCTAGTTATAACAGATCCAGCTCTTGTATGTGCACCTAATACAGTTGATATTACGGCAGCTGCTATTGTAGCAGGTTCAGATGCCGGTTTAGTATATTCCTATTTTGAGGATGCAGATACTTTAATTTCCTTAGCTTCTCCTGCTGCAATTGCTGTAAGTGGTACGTATTATATAAAAGGAGATGAGCTTACGGGTTGTGATGCTGTAATGCCTGTTGTTGTTTCGATTGATCCACAACCAAGTGTAACTATTACTGATCCGTTACCAGTATGTGCTCCATTAACAGTTGATTTAACTGATGCTGCTATTGTTGCTGGTTCTACTGTTGGTTTAACATATACGTACTGGACAGATATTGCAGCTACAATACCATTAGCTAGTCCAGCTGCAGTTACAGCAACAGGAATATATTATATTAGAGGTGCGACTGGGGGAGGATGTGCTAGTGTGCAAGCTGTTTCAGTTGTAGTGAACCCTAAGCCAGTATTAACAGTAAATGCTACACCTGCTGCCATTTGTTTACCAAATACAATTAACTTAACTTTAGGCACCAGTAGTGATGTTGGCGGTACCATTACTTATTATAGCAATGCTACATTAACAACTTCTGTGCCCGATGAGACTGCTGTAGCTACAGGTGGTACTTACTATGTTTTAGTAGAGACTTTATCAGGCTGTCGCGATACCGCAAATATTACAGTAGTAGTTAACCCCAAACCAGTATTAACAGTAAATGCTACACCTGCTGCAGTATGTGCGCCTAATACAGTAAATTTAACTTCAGGCACCAGTAGTGATATAGGCGGTACCATTACTTATTATAGCAATGCTATATTAACAACTTCCGTAGCCGATGAGACAGCAGTTTCAACAAGTGGCACTTATTATGTCTTAGTAGAAACCGCCTCAGGCTGTCGCGATACCGCAAATATTACAGTAGTAGTACATCCCAAACCTGTTCTGACAGTTAATGCTACTCCAGCCGCCATTTGTGCGCCTAGCACAGTAAACTTAACTTCAGGCACCAGTAGTGATGTTGGTGGCACTATCACCTATTATAGTGATGCTCTTTTAGCTACTTCTGTAGCCGATGAGACAGCAGTTCCAACAAGTGGCACTTATTATGTCTTAGTAGAAACTGCCTCAGGCTGTCGTGATACCGCAAATATTACAGTAGTAGTTAACCCCAAACCTGTATTAACAGTGATAACTGCTCCATCCGCTGTTTGTTCTCCAAATACAGTAGATATAACTTCAGGCACCAGTAGTGATATAGGAGGTACCATTACCTATTATAGTGATCCTATTTTAGCAAGTTCTGTTGCTGCTCCTGCTACGATACCAACAACTGGTACCTACTATGTATTAGTGGAAACGGCTTTAGGTTGTCGCGATACTGCAAGTGTAGCAGTAGCGGTAAATATATGTACAGATATTACTCTAACGAGTGCAACAAGTGGAGACCTGTGTTTAAATGAGAATTTTGATATAACCTTAACTATAACAAACGCAGCTGCTGTAGTAGCAACATCAGTTGATATTCAGAACTTATTGCCTGCACAATTTACATATGTATCGGATCTACCTAGCGTAGGGTCTTTTGATGATGTTACCGGTGTATGGGCAATAGGAGATATAGCTGCTGGAAATGTAGAGACTTTAGTCATTACTGTTACCGGAACAACAGCTGGAGCTACTATTAATAATCAGTCTTACGTGTCAGATGTTAATGGCCTTTCTTATGCTAGTTATGCTTTAGCACCAGTTGCTTTACAAGCGGATATAGCTACGACAGTAAACCCCAAGCCAGTATTAACAGTTAATGCTACTCCAACTGCTGCATGCTTGCCAAGTAAAGTTGATTTAACAGTCGGCACCAGTAGTGATGTTGGTGGCACTATCACATATTATAGTGATGCTCTTTTAGCTACTTCTGTAGTAGATGAGACAGCTATAGTAACAAGTGGCACTTATTATGTATTAGTAGAAACAGCCTCAGGCTGTCGCGATACCGCAAGTATTGCTGTAGTAGTAAATCCTAAACCAGTATTAACAGTAACAGCTGCACCTGCTGCTGTTTGTGAACCTAATACCATTGATATTACTTCAGGCACCAGTAGTGATATTGGAGGCACCATCACTTATTATAGCGATGCTCTTTTGACTGCTTTAGTAGCCGATGAGACCGCTATAGTAACAAGTGGCACTTATTATGTTTTAGTAGAGACCACTTCAGGTTGCCGCGATACCGCAAATATTACAGTAGTAGTAAATCCAAAACCAGTATTAACAGTAAATGCTACACCTGCTGCAGTATGTGCGCCTAGCACAGTAAATTTAACTTTAGGAACCAGTAGTGATATAGGTGGAGCCATTACTTATTATAGCAATGCTATATTAACAACTTCAGTAGCCGATGAGACAGCTGTTACAACAAGTGGCACTTATTATGTGTTAGTAGAAACAGCCTCAGGCTGTCGCGACACCGCAAGTATTGCCGTAGTAGTCAGTCCTAAACCAGTGTTAACAGTAACAGCTGCACCTGCTGCTGTTTGTTCTCCCAATACGGTAGATATTACTTCGGGTACCAGTAGTGATATTGCAGGTGTTATCAGCTATTATAGTGATGTAGTTTTATCTACTTTGGTAGGTGCCCCTGCATCAGTAGCTAGTACAGGTACTTATTATGTTTTAGCAGAAACAGCCTCGGGTTGTCGCGATACCGCAAATATTGATGTAACAGTTAATATTTGTACAGTTATAAGTTTGTCGAGTGCAACAAGTGGTGATATTTGTTTCAATGAGAATTTTGATTTAACCTTAACTTTATCTAATGCAGCTTCTGTAGTAGCAACATCAGTCGAAGTTAGTAATTTATTACCCGCACAATTTACATATGTTTCAGATGTTCCAAGTGTGGGGTCTTTTGATGATGTGACAGGGGTGTGGACATTAGGAGATGTCGCAGCCGGAGACTCAGAAAATCTAGTCATCACTGTAACTGGGACAACTGCCGGAGCTGCTATTAATAATCAATCTTATATTTCAGATGTTAATGGAACAACTTATGCTAGTTACGCTGCTGCTCCAGTTGTAATGCAAGCAGCTATCGCAACTACCGTAAATCCCAAACCAGTGTTAACAGTTAACGCAACACCACTAGCCGTATGTTCACCAAGTACAGTAGACATAACTGTAGGCACTAATAGTGATATAGGAGGCGCCATTACTTATTATAGTGATGCACTTTTAGCTTCTCCATTGACAGATGAAACAGCAGTTCCAACAAGTGGCACCTATTATGTATTAGTGGAAACCTCTTCAGGTTGTCGCGATACTGCAAGTATTGCCGTAGTAGTAAATCCGAAACCAATACTGATAGTAAATGCTACACCATTAGCCGTATGTTCACCAAGTACAGTAGATATATCTGTAGGAACAAGTAGTAATATTGGTGGTGCCATTAGCTATTATAGTGATGCTCTTTTAATGTCTCCATTAGCAGATGAAACAGCAGTTCCAACAAGTGGTACTTATTATGTTTTAGTAGAAACCGCTTTAGGTTGTCGCGATACCGCAAGTGTTGCTGTTATTGTAAATCCCAAACCAGTACTGACAGTAAATGCTACACCCGCAGCAGTATGTGCTCCAGGAATAGTAGATATAACTGTAGGAACAAGTAGTGATATTGGTGGTGTCATTGGCTATTATAGTGATGCAATTTTAGCGACATCAGTGGTCGATGAAACAGCAGTTTTAACAAGTGGCACTTATTATGTTTTAGTAGAAATCGCTTCAGCTTGTCGTGATACTGCAAATATAGTAGTGACCGTAAATCCCAAACCAGTGTTAACAGTTAACGCAACACCAACAGCCGTATGTTCACCAAGCACAGTAGATATATCTGTAGGTACTAGTAGTGATATTGCTGGTACCATTAGCTATTATAGTGATGCTCTTTTAATATCTCCATTAGCCGATGAAACAGCAGTTTCAACAAGTGGCACTTATTATGTTTTAGTAGAAACCGCTTCAGCATGTCGTGATACTGCAAATATAGTAGTGACCGTAAATCCCAAACCAGTGTTAACAGTTAACGCAACACCAACAGCCGTATGTTCACCAAGCACAGTAGATATATCTGTAGGTACTAGTAGTGATATTGCTGGTACCATTAGCTATTATAGTGATGCTCTTTTAATGTCTCCATTAGCCGATGAAACAGCAGTTTCAACAAGTGGCACTTATTATGTTTTAGTAGAAACCGCTTCAGCATGTCGTGATACTGCAAATATAGTAGTGACCGTAAATCCCAAACCAGTGTTAACAGTTAACGCAACACCAACAGCCGTATGTTCACCAAGCACAGTAGATATATCTGTAGGTACTAGTAGTGATATTGCTGGTACCATTAGCTATTATAGTGATGCAGTTTTAGCGACATCAGTGGTCGATGAAACATCAGTTCCAACAAGTGGCACCTATTATGTTTTAGTAGAAACCGCTTCAGGTTGTCGTGATACCGCAAGTATAGTTGTTATAGTAAACCCAAAACCCGTATTAACAGTACCAAGTTTAGGTGCCGTATGTCCACCATCAACTTTAGATTTGACTTTAGGAACAAGCAGTAATGTTGCGGGTGTTATCAGCTATTATAGTGATGTAGCTTTAGCCACCCCAGTTGCAGATGAAACTTCTGTAGCTTTAAGTGGTACCTATTATGTATTAGTAGAAACCGCTGCAGGTTGTCGCGATACTGCAAGTGTTACAGTGACAGTAAATCCCAAACCAGTTTTAACAGTAAATGCTATGCCAGCAGCTGTATGTTCTCCAGATGTGCTAGATGTAACTGTAGGAACAAGTAGTGATATTGGCGGCACAATTACGTATTATTCAGAAGCTGCTCTATTAATTTCAGTAGTAGATGAGACTGCGGTAGCAGTTAGTGGCACCTGCTATGTCTTAGTAGAAACCGCCGCTGGTTGCCGTGATACTGCAAGTATTGTAGTTACAATAGATCCAAAACCAGAATTGACTGTTAATGCTAGCCCAGTATCAGTGTGTTCACCATCTACAGTTGATATAACTATAGGGACAAGTAGTGATATTGGTGGTGTTATTAGCTATTATAGTGATGCTCTTTTAGCTACTCCATTAGTAGATGAGACAACAGTCGCAGTTAGTGGTACCTATTATGTTTTATTAGAAACTGCTGCAGGTTGTCGCGACACTGCAAGTATTACAGTAACAGTAAACCCAAAACCAATATTAACCGTTAATGCTACACCAGCAGGAGTTTGTTTTCCAAGTACGGTAGATATAACAGTAGGTACTAGTAGTGATATTGGTGGTGTCATTAGCTATTATAGTGATGCTCTTTTAACTGCTTCATTAACTGATGAGACTGCAGTTTCATTTAGTGGAATCTATTATGTGTTAGTTGAAACTGCTACAGGTTGTCGCGATACTGCAAGTGTAACAGTCACAATAAATCCCAAGCCAGTATTAACAGTTAATGCTACCCCGATAGCAGTTTGTTCACCAAGAGCAATTGATATAACTATTGGTACAAGTAGTAATATTGTAGGTGCTATAAGCTATTATAGTGATGTTCTTTTATATAGCCCAGTTGCCGATGAAACAGCTATAAATTCGAGTGGTTCTTATTATGTGTTAGTAGAAACAGGATTAGGTTGTCGTGATACTACAAGTATAGTAGTGTCAATTAGTCCAAAGCCAATATTGACAGTCAATGCTACACCAGCAGCTGTCTGTTACCCAAGTACAGTTGATTTAACTGTAGGTGCAAGTAGTAATATTGCAGGTACTATAAGCTATTATAGTGATCCTTCTTTATCCGTAATATTAGCGAATGAAAGAGCTGTAGCTTCTAGTGGAATTTACTATGTTTTAGTAGAAACTGCATTAGGTTGTCGCGATACCGCAAGTATTTCGGTGGTAGTAAATCCAAAACCAGTGTTAACGGTTAATGCAGTGCGAGCATCAGAGTGTTCTCCTGCAACAGTTGATTTAAATGTAGGAACAACTAGTGATATTGCTGGAAATATTTCTTATTTCACGAATGCAGCCTTAACTTTTCCTGTTACTAATCCAGCAAGCATTTCTAATAGTGGAATATATTCAGTATTAGTAGAAACGGCTTTAACATGTCGCGATACTGCAAGTATTGATGTAACTATAAATCCAGAGGTAGTTATTACTTTGGCTAGTAGTGTCAGTACTTTATCTCAAAATATTTGTATTGGAGTTCCAATTGAAAATATAATTTATAATTTATCTGGAGGAGCTACTGGAGTTACAGTGAGTGGTTTGCCTGCAGGGGTGAGTTATGATTTCGTTGGTGGTGTTTTAACTATAAGGGGAACTCCAGTTGTAGCTGGGTTAGCTAATTATACTATTACAACTACTGGTCATATGGCACCATGTGTTGAAGTTGTTATTATAGATTCAATTATTGTTAATGAATTACCAGTCCCTGTTATTACTGGTGATGTTATACTTTGTGCTGAAACAGTAGGAAATGTTTATAAAACAGATGCAGTTAATAATAGTAATTATACTTGGGTAGTTTCGCCAGGAGGAACAGTTACTTCTGTTGGAGGAGATGAAATTACAGTAACATGGGATTTAGATGGTCCGCAAACAGTAAGTGTTAATTATATGAATGAATTTGGATGTGATGCTACTATTCCAACTGTTTATAATGTTGCTGTTCAGCCAATTCCAGATGCCCCATTAATGGAAGATTATGCTACCTGTAAAACTACAGGGACTGTTAATTGGACAAGTACTATTAAGGAAGCTTCAGGTGGAAGTTTATACTGGTTTCATAATCAGTATGGTGGAAATTCATTTTCGCCTAAAAACGTAGATAAATCTATATTAAGTTCCGAAACTCTATATGCTTCTATTATTAATTCAACAGGGTGTGAGTCATCCCGTTCTCCTGTAACTATAGCAGTTAATAGTATTCCTATTGTTTCCGTTGATCAAGAGGATATTGCTAATATTCAGATTGAAGCAACAAATGGGACTTCACCTTATAATTATACTGTTGGAAATGAAAGTGGGTCATTTCTTGGTTCTTATAATGTTGGAATGTTGTCATTTGGACTTAATGAATTAGAAGTTGTTGATGCAAATTCTTGTAAATCAAAACTGAGTTTTTATATTGACCCTATACCATTAGTGCCAGATAAGTTCTTTTCTCCTAATGAAGACAGTAATAATAATGTTTGGAATATTGAGAATATTCAATTTTATCCAAAAACTGAAATATTTATCTATGATAGATATGGAAAAGAGCTACAAGAGTACAAAGGAATTAATTTCAATGGGTGGGATGGTACTTATAATGGAAGTAAAATGCCGACAACTGATTATTGGTACGTGATTCAAGTTAGAGAAACGGGTAAACGACTCGTTGGTCACTTTTTGTTGAAACGATAAATATATGTGTGTTGTGTATTAAAAAAAGAGTTGCTTGTTAAGCAGCTCTTTTTTGTTAATATATATTGAAAAATATGTTCTTTAGCAGGAAAATAATCATTTGATTAAAGAAATAAATCCTTAATTTAGCAGAGCTTTTGATTAGAGAAATAAATCTCTAATTAAAAATTGCTCTATTATTAGAATAGAGCAATTGCTGTTTATAAGTAATGAAACGTAAATGAAATTCACTCCAGAAGTATATAGTATAAAAGATGAACCAATGAAGCCTTTCATTGATGCAGATGAATTATGGAGTATTATAGAAAAGGCGATACCAACTAAGCAAAGAGTTGAAGAAATAATAGCAAAATCAATTGCTAAGAATCGGTTGAATTTAGAGGAAGTTGCCGTTTTAATTAATGCTGATGATGTAGAATCTGTTGAGCTTATTAAAGAAGGAGCTCGCACTCTTAAGAAAAATGTATATGGTAATAGAATAGTTTTATTCGCACCCTTATATATAGGGAATAAATGCTCTAATAATTGTACGTATTGTGGCTTTCGTGCTTCCAATAAAGAGGCGCAGAGAATGACCTTGGATGACCCTCAAATTATTAAAGAGATAGAATCTTTAGAAGATAATGGTCAGAAACGATTAATATTAGTTTATGGTGAACATGAACAATATAGTCCTGAATTTATAGCGAATTCAGTGAGAGTTGCCTACAGTGTTAAAAAAGGGAACGGTGAAATACGCCGAGTTAATATTAATGCAGCTCCTTTAGATATAGAAGGATTTAAAATTGTAAAAGAATCGGGTATAGGAACATTTCAAGTATTTCAAGAAACTTATAATAAAGAAGCCTATAAGACTTATCACTTACGTGGGAAGAAAGCAGATTTTGACTATCGACTTACTTCTTTAGATAGAGCACAAGAAGCAGGATTAGATGATGTTGGTATTGGAGCTTTATTTGGTTTGTACGATTGGCGTTTTGACGTAATGGGATTGGTGAGACATACCAATCATTTAGAGGCATGTTACAATGTAGGGCCACATACTATATCATTTCCTAGAATTAAAGATGCTACAACACTTGATTTAGGAGATAAATATTTCGTGAGTGACGCCGATTTTACTCGCTTGGTGGCAATTCTTCGTTTAGCAGTTCCGTATACCGGAATGATATTGACTGCAAGAGAACCTGCAAACTTAAGAAATGAGATAATCCAATACGGAGTTTCGCAAATTGATGGTGGAACTAAGATTGAAATGGGTTCGTATGCTAAATCACAAGAAAAGGACCAAGATTTAAATAAAGGGCAATTTAGAATTAATGACGACCGCTCATTAAACGATATTATTAATGAATTAGTAGAGCAAGGAATGATGCCATCTTTTTGTACCTCTTGTTATCGTACTGGTAGAACAGGAGAACATTTTATGGAATTCTCTGTTCCCGGCTTTATTAAAAAATTCTGTACGCCTAATGCCATTCTTACTTTTGCTGAGTACTTGTGTGATTATGCACCAGAGGATACTGCAAAAAAAGGTTGGGCTTTAATAGAAAAAGAATTGAAAGAAGTGGACGACGATAAAATATCAAAGCTTCTGTACGAACGAATAGATTTAATAAAAGAAGGAAAACGCGATTTGTATTTTTAGATTATGGCAAAAGGAAGAGATATAAAACCACACATTGGTATATTCGGACGAAGAAACAACGGGAAAAGTTCATTTATTAATGCACTTACTGGTTTGGACGTTGCTATTGTTTCAGAAGTAGCTGGAACCACAACAGACCCTGTTAAAAAATCGATGGAGATTTTTGGAGTAGGCCCAGCCATTATTGTAGATACAGCAGGTATCGACGATAGTGGAGATTTGGGTGAAAAAAGAATTGCAAAAACCTTAGATGTAATTGCTCAAATAGACTGTGCAATTCTTATTCTTGCGGAGAATGTTTTTGGTTCACATGAGTTGGAATTAATAGAGCAATTTAGTACGTATGGTATTCCGTATTTTATTGTACACAATAAGTCAGACATTACGCCACTAAAAAAAGAAACAATTAAAGAAATACAAGAGAGTATTTCGACTGCAATCGTAGAATTTAGTGCTGTAACAAAAACGAATCTTGAACTAATCATTGAAACAATAATTGCCACCATTCCCGAAACAACTTATCAAACACCTTCTTTGTTTAATGGGATGTTAGAAAGAGGTGATTTGGTAATGCTAATTACGCCTATCGATTCAGAATGCCCTGATGGAAGAATGATTCTCCCACAAGTAAAAGCTATTAGGGATGTGCTTGATAACGATGCCATTAATATAGTGGTAAAAGAAACAGAAGCTGAAATGGTATTCAAGGCTGGCATTAAACCAAAACTAGTGGTCACTGATAGTCAGGCATTTAAATTTGTCGACAGTATCATTCCAAAAGATATTCCCTTAACAGGATTTAGCGTGGCTTATGCACATATGCGTGGTCCATTTGACAACTATGTAGCAGGAGCAAAAGCTTTAGATACATTAAAAGCTGGTGATAGAGTGTTGATATTAGAATCATGTACACATCAAGTGAGTTGTGAAGATATAGGAAGATTTAAAATGCCTACATGGATGAATATGTTTACCAAGCAAGAAATTGATTTTGATGTAGTAGCTGGATTAGATGCATTGACAAGACCTGTGAAAGATTATGCTTTAGTTATTCAGTGTGGCGGATGTATGATAACTAAAAAGCAACTAAAAAGCAGATTGATGCCTTTTATTGAAGCTGGCATTCCTGTAACGAATTATGGAATTGCTATTGCTTATATGCATGGCGTATACGAAAGAGCTATTCAACCTTTTGTGCAACAAAAGTAGATGTCGAAAGTTAAGGCTATAGTAGAAGCGAATATATTCTCGAAGGAGGATATTCTTTACTTGTTAAATTGTAAAACTGAGCAGCAGCAAGAACTCTTTGAGTTAGCAAGTAAGGTAAAAGAAGAGCAGGTTGGCAACAAGGTTTATCTAAGAGGATTGATTGAACTATCTAATATCTGTGATAAGAATTGTTTGTATTGTGGGATTAGAAAAGATAACGATAAAGCAGAGCGCTATATGCTCACTTCAGAGGAAGTGCTAAACGCCGCTCAATTTGCTTTCGACAATAATTATGGGTCTATTGTGTTGCAATCTGGTGAACTATATAGTGAAGCATTTATTGCAACAATAGAAACGCTTTTACGTAAAATTAAAGAGCTGTCAAGTGGTAAGTTAGGAATTACCCTTTCTTGTGGAGAACAAACAGTAGCTACCTATCAACGTTGGTTCGATGCAGGAGCGCATCGGTATCTTCTGAGGATAGAATCTTCTAATAAAGAATTATACGAGAAGATACATCCAGTTGATGCTTTGCATAAGTATGAAACAAGAATCAATTGTTTGAAAAGTCTAAGAGCAATTGGATACCAGGTAGGTACAGGCGTGATGATTGGTTTGCCCTTTCAAACAATGGAAGATTTAGCCGACGACTTACTATTTATAAAGGCAATGGATATTGATATGTGTGGAATGGGTCCCTATTTAGAACACAACGATACACCACTGATTCAATACAAGGATGAATTAATGCCGATGAAAGAACGCTTCTATTTAAGCCTAAATATGTTGGCTGTTCTTAGACTAATGATGAAGGATATTAATATTGCAGCAACAACGGCATTGCAAACAATTGATGAAATGGGTAGAGAAAAAGCATTGAAGATTGCTGCTAATATTTTTATGCCGAATATAACACCTAAAGAATACAGAGAGAATTACAAGCTCTATGAAAATAAACCTTGCATGGATGAGAATCCTGCCGATTGTGCCAACTGTATAGAGGCGCGTATTTGCATAGCAGGTTGTGAAATTGCCAAAGACGAATGGGGAGATTCCCAACACTATCATAAAAGAAAAAGTTAATACGTTTTATTGAAAAAACCGATTGAGATGGAAAAAGAACAAAGTATTGAACCTATGGATGAGGCTGTTATTAGAGAGCTGATGACTTATCTAGACGGCATTATTAAAGAAAGTAAGGACAAGCCCGGAGCGCTAATCCCGCTCTTGCAAGAAACGCAAAAGAAGTACGGGTATTTGCCTAAGTTGGCAATTGAAAAGATTAGCGACGACTTAAACATTCCTTTTAGCGAAGTGGCTGGGGTGGTTGGTTTCTACTCTTATTTTTCTACTACCCCTAAGGGTAAGAATGTAGTGCGTGTATGCCAAGGTACTGCTTGTTACGTGCGTGGAGGGAATGAGCTGCTAGGTGCTGTAAAGAATAAACTGAAAATTGATGTGGGAGAAACCACCAAAGATTTACAGTATTCGCTAGAAACAGGAAGATGTTTTGGTGTATGTGGATTAGCTCCTGTAGTTACAGTTAATGATGAGGTGCTTCAAAAAGCAAAGCCTTCCAATATCGGTGATCTCTTAGAATCAATCGAAGAAGAATAAAACAAATAAACAACAATATACAGATGAGCAATAAATTAGAAAAAATTGGTTCAGTCGATGCTTTAAAAGCATTGAAGGAAAAGATGGGTCAGAATGATGCCGACAAAGAAAAGATTCTCGTATGTATGGGAGGGGGCTGTATTGCTTCTGGTTCTCAAGCTCTAAAAGACAACTTTGTAGAGCAATTACAATCGAAAGGCTTGGGCGATAAGGTTAGTGTAGTCGGTACAGGTTGCTTAGGTCCTTGTGCACATGGTCCTGTTGTAGTAATGGGTCGTGATAAGGTCTTTTATCAAAAAGTAGAAGCGGCTGATGTTAGCGAAATTGTGGATAAGCATGTGGTGAAAGGTAAGATTGTGGAGCGTTTAGCTTTCAAAGAAAGTGAAGGAGCAAAACCAGTTCCGGTGCTTACAGACTTGACCTTCTTTAACCGTCAAACTAAAATTGTATTACGCAATTGTGGTGAAATAGACCCACTAAGTATTGACGAATATATTGGGAATGATGGCTATGCAGGATTAGCAAAAGCTGTTACTGAATTAAGCCCCAAAAAAGTGGTGGAAGAAATGGAAGCTTCAGGACTAAGAGGTCGTGGAGGTGCAGGTTTTCCAACATGGATAAAATGGTCGATGGCTCAAAAAAATCAATCGGATAAAAAATATATGCTGTGTAATGCTGATGAGGGTGACCCAGGAGCATATATGGATAGAAGTGTATTAGAAGGCGATCCACATAGTATTATTGAAGGAATGGCCATCGGTGCTTATGCTATTGGAGCCGACGAAGGTTATGTATATGTGCGTGCTGAATACCCTTTGGCAGTAGAGCGTTTGCAAAATGCCATTGATCAAGCCAACGAACGAGGGATATTAGGGCAAAATATATTTGGAACAGATTTTTCTTTCAACTTAGAAATTAGAATGGGTTCTGGAGCATTTGTATGTGGAGAAGAAACCGCTTTAATTGCTTCCATCGAAGGCAAACGTGGAGAACCAAGACCGCGTCCACCATTCCCAGCCGAGAAAGGCTTATGGGGAAAACCTACCGTTCTTAATAATGTTGAGTCGTATGCAAATGTAGCAGCGATTATACTCAATGGAGGTAAGTGGTTTGCTTCATATGGAACAGAAAAAAGTAAAGGAACCAAAGTGTTTGCCTTAGCAGGTTCTATCGCACATTCTGGTTTAGTAGAAGTGCCAATTGGAACTACCCTAGGAGACTTAGTATACGATATTGGTGGTGGTACCGTTAGTGGAAAACCATTCAAGGCTGCTCAAATGGGAGGCCCTTCGGGAGGTTGTATTCCAAAGCAGCATTTAAATGTACCCTTGGATTACGAATCATTAAACGAATTGGGAGCCATTATGGGTTCTGGAGGCGTTATAGTTATGGACGATGATTCTTGTATGGTAGATGTTGCCCGTTTCTTTTTAGAGTTTGTACAAGAAGAATCATGCGGTAAATGTGTGCCATGCCGAGTAGGGACTAAACGAATGCTGGAAATACTAGAAAGAATATGCTCAGGTGCTGGAGTGGATGGAGATATTGAGAAACTAGTTGCCTTAGGAGAACAAATTCAAAAAACTTCTCTGTGTGGCTTAGGGCAATCGGCTCCGAATCCAGTATTATCAACCATACGTTATTTCCGACACGAATATGAAAGTCATATACATTTAAAGCATTGTGAAGCAGGTGTCTGCGCAGGATTAGTGCGCGCTCCTTGTCAAAGTGCATGTCCGGCCAATGTAGATGTACCAGGCTTTGTGTCACTTATTGGAGAAAAAAGATACGACGATGCACTACGTTTGCATAGAGAACGAAATCCCTTTGCTGCAGTATGTGCTCGTGTATGCTTCCACTCTTGCGAGGATAAGTGCCGCCGCTCATCCTTAGATGAGTCGGTTGCTATTAGAGCAGTGAAACGATACATGGTAGACCAAGAAGTTGCCATGCAACTGCCAGAAATAAGAGAAAATGCAGAAAATGCTGCTAAAAAGATAGCCGTTATAGGTGCTGGTCCAGCTGGACTTTCTTGTGCTTATTTTTTAGCGCGCCTAGGTTATAAACCAGAAGTTTTTGAAGCAGAACCTCGTCCGGGTGGAATGTTGGTTCAAACCATACCAGCTTATCGTCTTCCTCGTGAAACATTAGCACGAGAAATTCGTATGATTGAAGATATGGGTGTTACCATTACTACAGGTAAAAGACTGGGCAAAGATTTCAGTCTAAGTAGCTTGCAAGAGCAAGGATACGAAGCTGTATTTGTTGGTGTTGGTGCTCCGAAAGGATTGCAGATTGATATGCCAGGTTCCGACAACGAAGGTGTAGTAGATGCCCTGAACTTCTTGCGTGTATATAACTTAAGAGGTTCCGTGCCAGTTAAGAAGTCAGTAGTTGTCATTGGTGGAGGTAATGCTGCCATAGATGCTGCCAGAACTGCTCTACGTTTAGGTGCTAAGAAAGTAGAAATTGTATACCGTCGTACGCAAGATGAAATGCCTGCTTATGCTGAGGAGATAGAACAAGCAGTGGAAGAAGGTATTATTTTACATACACTGACCAATCCAATTGAAATCTTAAATGATAATAATCAGGTGACAGGTATTAAATGTAATACCATGAAATTAGGTGCCTTTGACAAAAGTGGACGTCGTAGACCAGAAGCAGATGAGAAAACATTTGTAATTGAAACCGAGCAGGTAATTATGGCTGTTGGGCAAACTTTAGATTGCAAAGAAATTTTATCTGACGTTGATGTAGCAACTACTTATAACGATTCAGTTATTATGGCAGACCCTAAAACAGGACAAACATCTATCCCTTGGATATTCTCAGGTGGAGATGCTGCAACTGGACCGATGACCGTTATTACTGCTGTCTCTACAGGAGAAAAAGCTGCCGTTGGTATAGACGAATTCTTATCAGGTGAAGAACATGCATTTTGGAGAGAAGAACGAGAGAATGATACCTTTTTTGATCCAGATGTAGATCCAACCATGATAGGTCGACATAAAATAAGTGTGCTGGCTGCCGATCGCAGAAAGAATAATTTTGATGAAGTAGAGATGGCATGGGATGAAAAAGATGCTATTCGTCAAGCTCAACGTTGTTTGCGTTGCGATTATGGTAAATGTTAATATAATACTTCTGTATCGTGTAAAGACGGAGCGCGCTCCGTCTCTTCACAGATTAATAAAATAAAACAATAATTATATGATTACCTTACAAATAAATAATCAAGCAGTATCTGTTCCAGAAGGAACTACGATACTAGAAGCAGCAAAGCAGCTAGGCGTTAAAATCCCTACACTTTGTCATTTCGAAGGACATAAAGGCAAAGGGGCCTGTCGTATTTGTTTAGTAGATGTTGAAGGAGCCAAAGCTCCAGTAACTTCTTGTACTATGCCAGCTAATGAAGGCATGAAAGTGCAAACTAATACAAAATCAATTCGTGATGCACGAAAGTTTGTCTTGGAGATGTTGCTTTCTGAGCACGACGGAGATTGCAAGGTTTGCGATAGAAACGATGATTGCGAGTTAAAACAATTGTCCTACGAAATGGGTGTTAAAGCCCTATGTTTCGAAGGAGAAAAAACACATAAGCATATCGATGTATCTACAGCAGGCTTAGTCCGCGACTCAGGTAAATGTATAAAATGTGGACGTTGTGTAACTGCTTGTGTAGATATACAAGGAGTAGGTTCCCTTTTTCCACAAGGAAGAGGCTTTCAGTCTACTGTAGGGCCTGCTTTTGGCCAAGATTTACTTTCGGTTAACTGTGTGCAATGTGGTCAATGTTCTGCTGTATGTCCAGTAGGAGCGATTGTAGAAAAAGACCATATTGAATATGTTTGGAAAGATTTAGACAATCCGAAAAAGACAGTGATTGTTCAAACAGCACCAGCAGTAAGAGCAGCCTTGGGTGAATGTTTTGATTATGAACCAGGCACTTTGGTTACGGGTAAAATGGTATCTGCATTAAGAGAACTAGGCTTCGATGCTGTTTTCGATACAAACTTTACAGCCGACCTTACTATTATTGAAGAAGGAACAGAATTGTTATCTAGATTAAAAGATGTCTTAGTAAATAAGAAACCGGCAGCCTTGCCGCAGTTTACAAGTTGTTCTCCTGGATGGATTAATTACGTTGAGGCTTATTTTCCTGATTTTATAGATAATCTATCTACCTGTAAATCACCACAACAAATGTTTGGTGCTGTTGCTAAATCATACTATGCGAAGAAAATTGGAGTGAAGCCTGAAGATTTGACTGTAGTTTCTATTATGCCTTGTACAGCCAAAAAATACGAAGCTGCTCGACCAGAAATGACTCAAAATGGTATTCCAGATGTAGATTATGTATTAACTACAAGAGAGTTTGGACGTATGATAAAAGAAGCAGGCATTGATTTTAGAAATTTAAAAGATGGAGAAATGGATGCGCCTTTGGGCTTGTCGTCTGGAGCTGCAGATATTTTTGCTAATTCTGGAGGTGTAATGGAAGCAGCTTTACGAACTGTTTACGAATTAGTTACTGCTAGAGAATTGCCAATGGAAAAATTACACGTGGAACCATTAATGGGCTTAGAAGGTTTAAAGAAAGCTAGCTTAACCATTACAGGTACTGTTCCGGAGTGGAGTTTTTTAGAAGGTGTTGAAGTGAAAGTGGCGGTAGCACACTCCTTAACAAATGCCCGTCATTTATTAGAAGCGGTGAAGCAAGGAGAAATTTTCCACTTTGTAGAAGTAATGACTTGTCCTGGTGGATGTATTAGTGGAGGAGGACAGCCTCGCTTTACCACCGACGAGGTGCGTAAAAAGAGAATTAGTGCTATTTACCAAGAAGATGAAGGAAAGACCTTGCGTAAGTCGCATGAAAATCCTTCTATAATTCAAATCTATGAAGAATTCTTGGGTGAGCCTTTAGGAGAGAAGTCACATCATTTATTGCATACGCATTATGTGAATAAGAGAGATTGAAATTAATTTTTTATTAGTTTTCAGTAAACTGGAAACTAACAATAGTGAAAAACCGAATCAAATTAATGTGATTCGGTTTTTTTTATTTTGATAATGCAATAATATTAGTGTCATAATATAAAAACAAGTGTTAAAATTTTAAGAGAGTTGTGGCAGTTTGGTTTGGATTAATTTTCACACTTATTTTAACATTTCTCGCCTCTCTTTTTGTAAACCTTTCCTATAACATAATTATAAAGCCTAGATTACATGAATTTTTAGTAAGATAGGATTTTTTGTTTTAAAAAATATGCTGTAGAACATGTATGTTAAATCTTAAAATATGTTTAAATTTACAGATGTATATATAAATGTTGCATGTTTCACACAATATATACTTAAACTGTAACCTTAAACACTATTTATATGAAAAATTTCTACGCAAAGAGATTAGTATGTCTATTGCTCTTTATTTTACCAGCACTTCTTTTCTCTCAAACAAAACTTGATTTTTATAATGAGGGAAGTTCTTGGACAAATCCTTTTCCATTAACTTTAGATGGTATTACTGCAAATGTAATTAGTCCAAGTAATAAAAATTCAACTCCACAGTGTTCTAATGAAGCATGGGAAGTTTCTTCTTTAGGGAAAACATATGTGTTAAGTTTTTCTTCAGGGACATCTATGACTATAGATGTAGGAGCTGCAAGTACAATTACTAGTATTACTTTTTTAACTGGAAGAAATAGTTCGGGTACTACTGATAGTAGAGCAGGGCACTATGCGTTTAGTGAAGATGATGCTACTTATTCTGAATATGTTGATTTTACAGCAAGAGGATATGACTATTGTGATGAAATAACTGCAACTCCAGTAGGAACAAACTATAGATATTTTCAAATAGGACGTGCAGATATCCCTGGATACTCTGATGGTAGTGATGCAGAGTTTAGACTTTTTTATGCTATTGTAACAGTAGCAGGAGGAACCAATCCAAATATTACAACAACACCTTCGTCTGTTACTAATTTATATTATAATCAAGCTGTACTTGTTGATGCTACAGGAGGAAATCCTTCATCAGGAATGTTTTACGTAGATGGAATTAATTTAACAGATACAGAAGACTTAACTATAACACCTCCTGCCGATTTTCAAGTCTCACTTACCGGAACAGGAGGGTGGAGTAGTACTCCTATAACTATAACTCCATCAGGAGGAGAAATTGATAGTGTAGAAGTTTACGTGCGCTTAGACCCTGCAATTGTAGCTGTTAACACATATTCTGGGAATATTACTTTCTCTCATTCAGAAGATGCTACTATTAGTGATGTAGCCGTAAGTGGTGAGGTTGTAAATCTAACTCCTCTCCCTTGTCCAGGAACAATGGTCGTTTCTAGTGAGACTTATTACGGTGCATCTTTTAGCTGGTCGAATGTAGCCAATAACGATGGCTATATTATTAAAATATATGAGTTAGGAGTACAGGTCGGTTCTGATATTGACCTTGCTGCAAATACAACGAGCTATGATATTGCAGGCTTAGATGAATTAACAACTTATACTGCAAGGTTAACTGTTAAAGGTAATGGTACTTCTAATGGAAACTCAGTTGAATGTGCTGCGCAAGCTTTTACAACTTTAGTTGCTCCTCCTTCAACAACAACAACTTGTTGGACGGAAGGATTTGAAACATTAGCGCCTTCTGCCAATGATCAAAGTGATGCTTGTCCTCCTGCTGGTGGTACTAGTAATGAGTTAAGATATCAAGCAACTTTATTTTCTACTACTAATGATTGTGATGGAGGTCCATTTACCTTAAGCTTGCCTTCAGGACTATGGCCTAATACAAATGGAGTAGGAGCCTGCGGAGAAGGTTATACTGGAACTCGATCATTGTTTGCTAGAAATGACAATTTTCAATTAGAGTTTCCAACTTTAGATAACCCAAGAACAATTACCTTGTATGTAAATGCAAAACAATTAGTGACGAATGTCGCTCGAGGACTTATTTTTTATTTAGATGGAGCTCCTATTACAACTGATATATATATAGATGATATAGATTATCAAACAATAGCTGCAGTTAGTCCAGGTACTGATGGTTTGATTAGATTCCCAAGTGCAGGTTGGCATAAGGTAACTATAGAATTAACTTCTACAACACAGCATACATTAACCGCAGATATATTTGGAGATTCAAGTATGGATCTTTTTATAGATGATATAACGGTAGAGTGTGCATCGATGGAACTTGTTGCTGCTCCAGATGTAGCCGGTTTAAATTATGTGGCAGATATGGGTCCTTCAAGTATTAGAACATTTACTATTACTGCTTCAGATTTACCCAATGCTTCTGGTAATATTACGCTATCTAACTTAGGTGATTTCGAAGTGTCACTAGATAATGGAGCTACCTGGAATACTACAAGTGTTGCCTTGCCATACACAAGTGCCACTTTTGCTCAATCCGTAATGGTTCGTTTACAAGCAGGTTTAGGTGTTGCTGATTATTCAACAACAGTTGCTTTTGCTTGTCCTGGTTATACAAAAGTTCTACCAACACTTAACTTGTCTGGTAAAGTGACTCTTTTGCCTCAAACCTTACCTTGTGGCGAAGAGGTTACCTTATTGAATATGAGAGGAACAAATGAAAGTGCTATTTTATTAGATGCTGTTACTGGAACAGACTGGACTGCAGTAGATCAAACAAAAAATAACCACTTCTTATTATCAGATGGAGCATCTTTAGCTTCACCTACAATAAATCTAGGAGAATATGATTTAAAAGAAATAACCTTCACTTTTCAGCCAACAAATAGTACGTCTATGAATATGACCTTATCTTGTTTTGGAACAGGAGGTAGTTTTACGCCAGTGACTTTTTCTGGTTCTCAGAAAGTACCATATACATTTACACAAGATTTAAGTTCAACAGGGTATACGGGAGACTTTTACTTGACTTTTACTGATGGAACAGAAACAGATATTGAGATGTGGGACATTACTTTAACGGGTGTACCTAAGAAATTAATCGAATTATCGACTCCATCGTTGACAGGATTTACCTCTTCATCTGTTGCTTGTCCTTCTGAAGCACAATCATTTATGGTGTTTGGAACCTGTTTAGATGATGATAGTAGTTTAGACTTTACTTCAACATTATATGAGTTTTCATTGGATGGTGTCACTTGGGCAGTGCCAGATGGTAACGATGTCTCATCATTAACGTATACAGGAGCTTACCCTCTTGGAGGAACAAAAGTGTATGTGCGTCAAAGAGGGACAGCATCAGCAGCTGCCTTTAATGCAAGTGAAGTAGTTACAGTAACTAATAGTGGTGTCGCTGCGAATTCTTTACTGCTTTCAGGAACAGTATCACCACCTGATGCAATGGTGGTGCCAGCTGCTCTCGATTATTCTTCTATGGCTGGAGTACCATCAACACGTTCTTTCTCTATTTCAGGGGGAATGTCTTGTGATCCTCTTGTTGTAACGCATAATTGTGCTGGCTTAACCCTTGCAGATTGTGAAGGAGGAACGTATGCTCCATCAGCAACATTTGCTGTAACGGATACCTTACGTGAACTATATTTAGAATATACGCCGGGGGCAGATTTGAATTGTACCTTAACCCTTACAGCAGGATCTTTTGTAGAGACAATTCCTTTAACATGGACAAGCTTTGCAGCCATAGCAAATGGTGTAGCTGTTGATGCTATGGATCTAACTTATAATGCAACTGATAATTACGGAACTGTTAATGTATGGAAAGAAGGTGCCTTGCCAGATGCTACTATTGTAACCATTACAAGTGCCGATTTTGATGTGTCGATGGGAGATCCTACTTATGGGGATTTTGTAGCTCTTACTACTGCAGAATTGGGATACTTTTTAGGTGCACTTTATATTCGTCAAAAAGCAGCCGCAACAAGTGGAACAATTGTCTTGGCAGTAGCTGGTGGAGAAACTACAACAATTAATGTAACAGTACAATAGACTAACCTTGCAAAACAATATAGTTATGAAAACACAATATTTAAATATAATCTTCAGAACAATGAGAAATGTAATCTCTTTGAAAAAAGCAGGGTTGTTTATCTTTTTATTAGGATTTTCAGCGTCTCTTTTAGCGCAAATTCAAAATACTTGTAATACTCCTTTTGATGACTTGAGAGTAACTATAACAGATGAACGTTATAAAGCGATCATGATTGGTGCATCTGCAGTAGAACAAAGTTCAGGTATTTGTTTAGGAGCTGAAGATGCGAATAATGATGCAGGAACAGCTGTGCAAAAGGTGCAGATTGCAGGCGATGATGCTAGTTCTGCTACGGTATTACAATCTCAGTTAGGTCTTGGTTGTGATGCGGTAGTGAAGAGAGCATTTTTATATTGGGGAGGTTCTCGTGATGATGATAATACGTCTAATTATGATTTTTGGAATCAAACTATTCGAATTAAAGAACCAGGAGGTGCTTTTCAGAATGTAACCGCTCAATATTGGGGTATATCTGATGAGAATGCAGGTGATACAGATAATAGAACGCCTTATTATTGTTATGCTGATGTAACAGCACAGCTTTTGAATGCAGGAGTTGGAGTTTTTACGGTTTCTGATGTTGATTTTCGAATTGTAGATGGTGGAAGTGGGGGAACTGTTGGTGCTTGGCATTTAATTCTGATGTATGAATCTCCTGAATACCCGCTAATGGATTTCTATATGTGGGATGGTATGAACTGGTTTGGTGGTGGAGCTGATGAAACAAAGACTGCTGCTATTAGTGCTCCAGCTACCGGAGACATTAGCTCTTTTGTTGGAATTGCTGCTATGGATGGTGATGTGAAAGATGGTGATGGTAAAGCAGAGGTGTTGAAGCTTCAAAGTAATAATGGAGGAATAGAACAAAACTTAAATAACTTACGTGGGGTAACAGATTTCTTGTCGAGTAGTATGTCATATAACGGAAACCAATTTCCTAAATTTCCAGACTGTGTAAATACATTTGGTTATGATGCGCATCATTATACCTTACCTGATGGTGCTGTAACAAATGGAGCGACTAGTGCAGATATTACGCTAGAATCTTCGAATGATGATTCCTCTATTTATCCATTTATGTTGTATATGGGTATTATCAAAAATCAACCTCAGTTACGTGTAACAAAAATCCCTTCTTCTTCTTCTGTTCAGTTTGGACAAGATTTTCTATACATGATTGTTGCAGAAAATATTGGAGGTAGAGCTACTTCTGGTCAAGCAGGAGAAGAGGTTATGATTAATGATACTTTGGATCATAATGTTGTTTTTTCTGGTTTAGTAACAGATATTACTGTAAAGATAAATGGTGTTCCTGTAGTTTATAATACACAAGGAGACATTACTTGGAATGCAACAACACGAGCTTTAGAATTACGTGATTTGCCAGATGTGCCAAAAGATGGAACAATGGTAGTGACTTATAAAGTGACTGCAGCAGATGCTAGTAGAACAGATCTATGGCGTATGCATTGTATGCAGGATATTTATAATAAAGCGAAAGTAACTTATTATGATGATGGCGTAACTCCATCTAGAATGTTTGAAGTAAATTCAGGTTCCAATGGATGTGATGTGGGTAATTATACCGTAACATCTGTCGCTGTTGATTTTACTCAATTTGATGTCGCTGCTGATATGGTAAAAGTAGTCCCTCCAGCAGATTTAACGATAGGAAGTTTAGAGACATATTTACAAATAGCCTTAAGTGATCACCTTGGAACGGCTACTGGTATAAGTGACTTTACATTTACAAAAACAACAGGGCCTTCTACAGGAGTAGTAGGTGGAGGTGTTTCTGTAACAGCAGGTAATGTTACTGATTATACCAATGCTAATGGAGAATATACAGCTGTGAGAACTGTAGCAACCCACCCTGGGAAACCTGCAGTTTGTTCAGAAACATATAATATTAGTTTGTTATACTGTACAGCAAATACACTTAATTTAACAGCAAACATAGAAGATATAGTTTGTATTGGTGCCGCAAATGGAAAAGTACTTTCTAACGTAACGGGTAACCAAGGTACAACTATGATGTACACATTGGCAAATGGTACACTAGCAAGTATTTCAGATGTAACTGCAGGAAATAAAGTGGATGAGTCAGGAACTTTAAGTGGAGCAGGAAGAGTTAATCATGATTTTACTGGTTTGCTAGAAGGGACGTATACAGTCTTTGCAGTCGATGAATTGGGTTGTGAGGACCATGAAACTGTAACATTAACCGACCCTCCTCCAATTGCTTTAAATTTAACAGCAACACCTGCTTGTCTTGGAGGACGTGTTGCATTTTCTGTTGATCCACCAACTGGTGGTGTTGGAGGTACTGGTTATAATTATAAGTGGTATCGTTCAACTGATGCTGCAAGTTGGGTAGAAGTTCCTTCTCAATATGATAATACAAAATACTATGTAACTTCTGATCAATTAGCTGTTCATATTCGTGTAGAAGTAGGTTCAACAACAGCTGAGTGCTCTGATGTTAATTGTAATACGGATGCAGAATTAACTGTTAATTTAGATCTTCCTCCTGATTTAACTTTGGGTGACGAGTCTATTTGTTTAACGGATAATGTAACTTTAACTCCAGCAGATGCTAATGGCACAACTGTAACGAATAGAATCTGGCGTTCTTCAACTAATGCTGGTGTAACATGGACTACTCTTGGGAATACCACAGCAGGCATTACTGTGAGTCCAGTTGTTGATACGCAATATAAAGCTGTATTTGCTGTTGCAGGTGGATGTGCTGACTCAGTTATTGCAACTGTATTTGTGGCGCCAGCCCCAACTATTGCAGCGATCACTGCGCCAGCTGTAATTTGCGGTAGTGGGTCAATTAATCCAACTACTCCAGCGATTACTTTAAATGGAGCAACGCTTACAACACAAAGTTGGCAAATAGAAACAGGGGTAGCTAGTGGAGTGTATAGTGATATTGCCATGCCTTATGCTTTAGTCCTTGCTGATAATGGAAAAAGAATTAGATATAGAGCGACAACAGCTTGCGATGATTATTATAGTAATTTAGTGGTGATTGTTGTTGAAAAACCAGTATTAACTGTGCCAACTCCAGCAGCAGTTTGTTCGCCTAGTACAGTAGATCTTACAGCAGGAACAAGTAGTGATATTGGTGGCACAATTACATATTATTCAGATGTTGCTCTATCAACTTCAGTAGTAGATGAGACTGCTGTTGATGCCAGTGGTACTTATTATGTATTAGTAGAGACTGCTTCAGGTTGTCGTGATACTGCTAGTATAGTAGTAACTGTTCATCCAAAACCAGTGTTAACGGTAGTAACTCCAGCAGCTGTTTGTGAACCAAGCACTGTTGATTTAACAAGCACAGTTTCTAGTTCTGAGGCAGGTGTAATCACTTACTTTACAGACGCTGCCTTAACATTAGCAGTAGCTGATGAGACAGCTGTTGTGGCAGGCACTTATTATATGTTAGGTACTGCAACCGCTGGTTCATGTTTAGATACTGCTAGTGTGGTAATCTCAACGAATCCAAAACCAGTGTTAACGGTAGTAACTCCAGCAGCTGTTTGTGAACCAAGCACTGTTGATTTAACAAGTACGGTTTCTAGTTCTGAGGCAGGTGTAATCACTTACTTTACAGACGCTGCTTTAACATTACCAGTAGCTGATGAGACAGCTGTTGTGGCAGGCACTTATTATATGTTAGGTACTGCAACCGCTGGTTCATGTTTAGATACCGCTAGTGTGGTAATCTCAACGAATCCAAAACCAGTGTTAACGGTAGTAACTCCAGCAGCTGTTTGTGAACCAAGCACTGTTGATTTAACAAGTACGGTTTCTAGTTCTGAGGCAGGTGTAATCACTTACTTTAGTGATGCTGCCTTAACATTACCAGTAGCTGATGAAACAGCTGTAAGTGCAGGCACTTATTATATGTTAGGTACTGCAACCGCTGGTTCATGTTTAGATACCGCTAGTGTGGTAATCTCAACGAATCCAAAACCAGTGTTAACAGTAGTAACTCCAGCAGCTGTTTGTGAACCAAGCACTGTTGATTTAACAAGTACGGTTTCTAGTTCTGAGGCAGGTGTAATCACTTACTTTACAGACGCTGCCTTAACATTAGCAGTAGCTGATGAGACAGCTGTAAGTGCAGGCACTTATTATATGTTAGGTACTGCAACTGCTGGTTCATGTTTAGATACTGCTAGTGTGGTAATCTCAACGAATCCAAAACCAGTGTTAACGGTAGTAACTCCAGGATCAGTTTGTGAACCAACTACACTTGATTTAACAAGTACGGTTTCTAGTTCTGAGGCAGGTGTAATCACTTACTTTAGTGATGCTGCCTTAACCTTACCAGTAGCTGATGAGACAGCCGTAAGTGCAGGTACTTATTATATGTTAGGTACAGCAACCGCTGGTTCATGTTTAGATACCGCTAGTGTAGTAATCTCAACCAATCCAAAGCCAGTGTTAACGGTAGTAACTCCAGCAGCTGTTTGTGAACCAAGCACTGTTGATTTAACAAGTACGGTTTCTAGTTCTGAGGCAGGTGTAATCACTTACTTTACAGACGCTGCCTTAACTTTACCAGTAGCTGATGAAACAGCCGTAAGTGCAGGTACTTATTATATGTTAGGTACGGCAACCGCCGGTTCATGTTTAGATACCGCTAGTGTGGTAATCTCAACGAATCCAAAACCAGTGTTAACGGTAGTAACCCCTGGTATTGTTTGTGATCCTACAACTATTGATTTAACGACCACCGTTTCTAGTTCTGAGGCTGGCGTAATCACTTACTTTACAGACGCTGCCTTAACATTAGCAGTAGCTGATGAAACAGCAGTAGGAGCAGGTACGTATTATATGTTAGGCACGGCAACCGCTGGTTCATGTTTAGATACCGCTAGTGTGGTAATCTCAACGAATCCAAAACCAGTATTAACAGTAGTAACTCCAGGATCAGTTTGTGAACCAACTACACTTGATTTAACAAGTACGGTTTCTAGTTCTGAGGCAGGTGTAATCACTTACTTTAGTGATGCTGCCTTAACCTTACCAGTAGCTGATGAGACAGCCGTAAGTGCAGGTACTTATTATATGTTAGGTACAGCAACCGCTGGTTCATGTTTAGATACCGCTAGTGTGGTAATCTCAACCGATCCAAAACCAGTGTTAACGGTAGTAACTCCAGCAGCTGTTTGTGAACCAAGCACTGTTGATTTAACAAGTACGGTTTCTAGTTCTGAGGCAGGTGTAATCACTTACTTTACAGACGCTGCTTTAACATTACCAGTAGCTGATGAGACAGCTGTTGTAGCAGGCACGTATTATATGTTAGGCACAGCAACCGCTGGTTCATGTTTAGATACTGCTAGTGTAGTAATCTCAACGAATCCAAAACCAGTGTTAACGGTAGTAACCCCTGGTATTGTTTGTGATCCTACAACTATTGATTTAACGACCACCGTTTCTAGTTCTGAGGCTGGCGTGATCACTTACTTTAGTGATGCTGCCTTAACCTTACCAGTAGCTGATGAGACAGCCGTAAGTGCAGGTACTTATTATATGTTAGGTACAGCAACCGCTGGTTCATGTTTAGATACCGCTAGTGTAGTTGTAACTACCCAGACATGTACTAATTTGTTATTGACAAGTACTACAAGTGGCCCAGTGTGTTTGAATGAAACTTTTGATTTAGATATCGAGATAGAGAATGCAGAAGCAGTAATAGCCACAGGAGTGACGGTGACTGATTTATTACCAGGTAGCTTTACTTATGTATCTTCCTTACCAAGTGTGGGAACATATGATGATGGAACAGGTGTTTGGGATATAGGCGATTTAGCCTCAGGAGCTACAGCAACTTTAAGAATAACAGTAACAGGAAGTATAGCCGGAGTGAACATTAATAATCAGGCTTATGCATCCGATGTAAATGGAACCAGCTATGCTGATTATGCAGCAGCTCCAGCTAAGACACAGATCACCACTACTGTTCATCCAAAACCAGTATTAACGGTAGTAACTCCAGCAGCTGTTTGTGAACCAAGCACTGTTGACTTAACAAGCACGGTTTCTAGTTCTGAGGCAGGTGTAATCACTTACTTTACAGATGCTGCTTTAACATTACCAGTAGCTGATGAGACAGCTGTTGTGGCAGGCACTTATTATATGTTAGGTACTGCAACTGCTGGTTCATGTTTAGATACTGCTAGTGTGGTAATCTCAACGAATCCAAAACCAGTGTTAACGGTAGTAACTCCAGCAGCTGTTTGTGAACCAAGCACTGTTGATTTAACAAGTACGGTTTCTAGTTCTGAGGCAGGTGTGATCACTTACTTTACAGACGCTGCTTTAACCTTACCAGTAGCTGATGAGACAGCTGTAAGTGCAGGTACTTATTATATGTTAGGTACGGCAACCGCCGGTTCATGTTTAGATACCGCTAGTGTGGTAATCTCAACGAATCCAAAACCAGTATTAACAGTAGTAACTCCAGGATCAGTTTGTGAACCAACTACACTTGATTTAACAAGTACGGTTTCTAGTTCTGAGGCAGGTGTAATCACTTACTTTACAGATGCTGCTTTAACCTTACCAGTAGCTGATGAGACAGCTGTAAGTGCAGGCACTTATTATATGTTAGGTACTGCAACCGCTGGTTCATGTTTAGATACCGCTAGTGTGGTAATCTCAACCGATCCAAAACCAGTGTTAACGGTAGTAACTCCAGCAGCTGTTTGTGAACCAAGCACTGTTGATTTAACAAGTACGGTTTCTAGTTCTGAGGCAGGTGTAATCACTTACTTTACAGACGCTGCTTTAACATTACCAGTAGCTGATGAGACAGCTGTTGTAGCAGGCACGTATTATATGTTAGGCACAGCAACCGCTGGTTCATGTTTAGATACTGCTAGTGTAGTAATCTCAACGAATCCAAAACCAGTGTTAACGGTAGTAACCCCAGGTATTGTTTGTGATCCTACAACTATTGATTTAACGACCACCGTCTCTAGTTCTGAGGCTGGCGTGATTACTTACTTTAGTGATGCTGCCTTAACCTTACCAGTAGCTGATGAGACAGCCGTAAGTGCAGGTACTTATTATATGTTAGGTACAGCAACCGCCGGTTCATGTTTAGATACCGCTAGTGTAGTTGTAACTACCCAGACATGTACTAATTTGTTATTGACAAGTACTACAAGTGGCCCAGTGTGTTTGAATGAAACTTTCGATTTAGATATCGAGATAGAGAATGCAGAAGCAGTAATAGCCACAGGAGTGACGGTGACTGATTTATTACCAGGTAGCTTTACTTATGTATCTTCCTTACCAAGTGTGGGAACATATGATGATGGAACAGGTGTTTGGGATATAGGCGATTTAGCCTCAGGAGCTACAGCAACTTTAAGAATAACAGTAACAGGAAGTATAGCCGGAGTGAACATTAATAATCAGGCTTATGCATCCGATGTAAATGGAACCAGCTATGCTGATTATGCAGCAGCTCCAGCTAAGACACAGATCACCACTACTGTTCATCCAAAACCAGTATTAACGGTAGTAACTCCAGCAGCTGTTTGTGAACCAAGCACTGTTGACTTAACAAGTACGGTTTCTAGTTCTGAGGCAGGTGTAATCACTTACTTTACAGATGCTGCTTTAACATTACCAGTAGCTGATGAGACAGCTGTTGTGGCAGGCACTTATTATATGTTAGGTACTGCAACTGCTGGTTCATGTTTAGATACTGCTAGTGTGGTAATCTCAACGAATCCAAAACCAGTGTTAACGGTAGTAACTCCAGCAGCTGTTTGTGAACCAAGCACTGTTGATTTAACAAGTACGGTTTCTAGTTCTGAGGCAGGTGTGATCACTTACTTTACAGACGCTGCTTTAACATTACCAGTAGCTGATGAGACAGCTGTAAGTGCAGGTACTTATTATATGTTAGGTACGGCAACCGCCGGTTCATGTTTAGATACCGCTAGTGTGGTAATCTCAACGAATCCAAAACCAGTATTAACAGTAGTAACTCCAGGATCAGTTTGTGAACCAACTACACTTGATTTAACAAGTACGGTTTCTAGTTCTGAGGCAGGTGTAATCACTTACTTTACAGATGCTGCTTTAACCTTACCAGTAGCTGATGAGACAGCTGTTGTAGCAGGCACTTATTATATGTTAGGTACTGCAACCGCTGGTTCATGTTTAGATACCGCTAGTGTGGTAATCTCAACCGATCCAAAACCAGTGTTAACGGTAGTAACTCCAGCAGCTGTTTGTGAACCAAGCACTGTTGATTTAACAAGTACGGTTTCTAGTTCTGAGGCAGGTGTAATCACTTACTTTACAGACGCTGCTTTAACATTACCAGTAGCTGATGAGACAGCTGTTGTAGCAGGCACGTATTATATGTTAGGCACAGCAACCGCTGGTTCATGTTTAGATACTGCTAGTGTAGTAATCTCAACGAATCCAAAACCAGTGTTAACGGTAGTAACCCCTGGTATTGTTTGTGATCCTACAACTATTGATTTAACGACCACCGTTTCTAGTTCTGAGGCTGGCGTGATCACTTACTTTAGTGATGCTGCCTTAACCTTACCAGTAGCTGATGAGACAGCCGTAAGTGCAGGTACTTATTATATGTTAGGTACAGCAACCGCTGGTTCATGTTTAGATACCGCTAGTGTAGTTGTAACTACCCAGACATGTACTAATTTGTTATTGACAAGTACTACAAGTGGCCCAGTGTGTTTGAATGAAACTTTTGATTTAGATATCGAGATAGAGAATGCAGAAGCAGTAATAGCCACAGGAGTGACGGTGACTGATTTATTACCAGGTAGCTTTACTTATGTATCTTCCTTACCAAGTGTGGGAACATATGATGATGGAACAGGTGTTTGGGATATAGGCGATTTAGCCTCAGGAGCTACAGCAACTTTAAGAATAACAGTAACAGGAAGTATAGCCGGAGTGAACATTAATAATCAGGCTTATGCATCCGATGTAAATGGAACCAGCTATGCTGATTATGCAGCAGCTCCAGCTAAGACACAGATCACCACTACTGTTCATCCAAAACCAGTATTAACGGTAGTAACTCCAGCAGCTGTTTGTGAACCAAGCACTGTTGACTTAACAAGCACAGTTTCTAGTTCTGAGGCAGGTGTAATCACTTACTTTACAGATGCTGCTTTAACATTACCAGTAGCTGATGAGACAGCTGTTGTGGCAGGCACTTATTATATGTTAGGTACTGCAACTGCTGGTTCATGTTTAGATACTGCTAGTGTGGTAATCTCAACGAATCCAAAACCAGTGTTAACGGTAGTAACTCCAGCAGCTGTTTGTGAACCAAGCACTGTTGATTTAACAAGTACGGTTTCTAGTTCTGAGGCAGGTGTGATCACTTACTTTACAGACGCTGCTTTAACCTTACCAGTAGCTGATGAGACAGCTGTAAGTGCAGGTACTTATTATATGTTAGGTACGGCAACCGCCGGTTCATGTTTAGATACCGCTAGTGTGGTAATCTCAACGAATCCAAAACCAGTGTTAACAGTAGTAACTCCAGGATCAGTTTGTGAACCAACTACACTTGATTTAACAAGTACGGTTTCTAGTTCTGAGGCAGGTGTAATCACTTACTTTACAGATGCTGCTTTAACATTACCAGTAGCTGATGAGACAGCTGTAAGTGCAGGCACTTATTATATGTTAGGTACTGCAACCGCTGGTTCATGTTTAGATACCGCTAGTGTGGTAATCTCAACGAATCCAAAACCAGTGTTAACGGTAGTAACTCCAGCAGCTGTTTGTGAACCAAGCACTGTTGATTTAACAAGTACGGTTTCTAGTTCTGAGGCAGGCGTGATTACTTACTTTACAGACGCTGCCTTAACATTAGCAGTAGCTGATGAAACAGCTGTTGTAGCAGGTACTTATTATATGTTAGGCACAGCAACTGCTGGTTCATGTTTAGATACTGCTAGTGTAGTAATCTCAACGAATCCAAAACCAGTGTTAACGGTAGTAACCCCGAGTACTGTTTGTGATCCATTAACGGTTGACTTAACGACCACCGTTTCTAGTTCTGAGGCTGGTGTGATCACTTACTTTAGTGATGCTGCCTTAACATTACCAGTAGCTGATGAGACGGCTGTAAGTGCAGGTACTTATTATATGTTAGGTACAGCAACCGCTGGTTCATGTTTAGATACCGCTAGTGTAGTTGTAACTACCCAAACATGTACTAATTTATTATTGACAAGTACTACAAGTGGCCCAGTGTGTTTGAATGAAACTTTCGATTTAGATATCGAGATAGAGAATGCAGAAGCAGTAATAGCCACAGGAGTGACGGTGACTGATTTATTACCAGGTAGCTTTACTTATGTATCTTCCTTACCAAGTGTGGGAACATATGATGATGGAACAGGTGTTTGGGATATAGGCGATTTAGCCTCAGGAGCTACAGCAACTTTAAGAATAACAGTAACAGGAAGTATAGCCGGAGTGAACATTAATAATCAGGCTTATGCATCCGATGTAAATGGAACCAGCTATGCTGATTATGCAGCAGCTCCAGCTAAGACACAGATCACCACTACTGTTCATCCAAAACCAGTATTAACGGTAGTAACTCCAGCAGCTGTTTGTGAACCAAGTACTGTTGATTTAACAAGTACGGTTTCTAGTTCTGAGGCAGGTGTAATCACTTACTTTACAGATGCTGCTTTAACATTACCAGTAGCTGATGAGACAGCTGTTGTGGCAGGCACTTATTATATGTTAGGTACTGCAACTGCTGGTTCATGTTTAGATACTGCTAGTGTGGTAATCTCAACGAATCCAAAACCAGTGTTAACGGTAGTAACTCCAGCAGCTGTTTGTGAACCAAGCACTGTTGATTTAACAAGTACGGTTTCTAGTTCTGAGGCAGGTGTGATCACTTACTTTACAGATGCTGCCTTAACATTACCAGTAGCTGATGAGACAGCTGTAAGTGCAGGTACTTATTATATGTTAGGTACAGCAACCGCTGGTTCATGTTTAGATACCGCTAGTGTAGTAATCTCAACGAATCCAAAACCAGTATTAACAGTAGTAACTCCAGGATCAGTTTGTGAACCAACTACACTTGATTTAACAAGTACGGTTTCTAGTTCTGAGGCAGGTGTGATCACTTACTTTAGTGATGCTGCCTTAACATTACCAGTAGCTGATGAGACAGCCGTAAGTGCAGGCACTTATTATATGTTAGGTACTGCAACCGCTGGTTCATGTTTAGATACTGCTAGTGTGGTAATCTCAACGAATCCAAAACCAGTGTTAACGGTAGTAACTCCAGCAGCTGTTTGTGAACCAAGCACTGTTGATTTAACAAGTACGGTTTCTAGTTCTGAGGCAGGTGTAATCACTTACTTTACAGACGCTGCCTTAACATTACCAGTAGCTGATGAAACAGCCGTAAGTGCAGGTACTTATTATATGTTAGGCACAGCAACCGCTGGTTCATGTTTAGATACTGCTAGTGTAGTAATCTCAACGAATCCAAAACCAGTGTTAACGGTAGTAACCCCGAGTACTGTTTGTGATCCATTAACGGTTGACTTAACGACCACCGTTTCTAGTTCTGAGGCTGGTGTGATCACTTACTTTAGTGATGCTGCCTTAACCTTACCAGTAGCTGATGAGACAGCCGTAAGTGCAGGTACTTATTATATGTTAGGTACAGCAACCGCCGGTTCATGTTTAGATACCGCTAGTGTAGTTGTAACTACCCAGACATGTACTAATTTGTTATTGACAAGTACTACAAGTGGCCCAGTGTGTTTGAATGAAACTTTCGATTTAGATATCGAGATAGAGAATGCAGAAGCAGTAATAGCCACAGGAGTGACGGTGACTGATTTATTACCAGGTAGCTTTACTTATGTATCTTCCTTACCAAGTGTGGGAACATATGATGATGGAACAGGTGTTTGGGATATAGGCGATTTAGCCTCAGGAGCTACAGCAACTTTAAGAATAACAGTAACAGGAAGTATAGCCGGAGTGAACATTAATAATCAGGCTTATGCATCCGATGTAAATGGAACCAGCTATGCTGATTATGCAGCAGCTCCAGCTAAGACACAGATCACCACTACTGTTCATCCAAAACCAGTGTTAACAGTAGTAACTCCAGCAGCTGTTTGTGAACCAAGCACTGTTGATTTAACAAGTACGGTTTCTAGTTCTGAGGCAGGTGTAATCACTTACTTTACAGATGCTGCTTTAACATTATCAGTAGCTGATGAGACAGCTGTAAGTGCAGGCACTTATTATATGTTAGGTACTGCAACTGCTGGTTCATGTTTAGATACTGCTAGTGTGGTAATCTCAACGAATCCAAAACCTGTATTAACCGTGAATGCAACGCCAGGAGCTGTATGTGCTCCAAGTACATTAGATTTAACCACCGGTACAAGCAGTGATATAGGTGGTACAATTACTTATTATAGTGATATCGCTTTATCAACATCTGTAGTAGATGAGACAGCTGTATCTGTAACAGGCACTTACTACGTATTAGTGGAGACCCTTTCAGGTTGTCGTGATACAGCAAGTATTGCTGTAGTAGTTAATCCAAAACCTGTATTAACAGTGAATTCTACGCCAGGAGCTGTATGTGCTCCAAGTACGGTAGATTTAACAACCGGTACAAGCAGTGATATAGGTGGTACAATTACTTATTATAGTGATATCGCTTTAGCAACATCTGTAGTAGATGAGACAGCTGTATCTTTAACAGGCACTTACTACGTATTAGTGGAGACCCTTTCAGGTTGTCGTGATACGGCAAGTATTGCTGTAGTAGTTAATCCAAAACCTGTATTAACAGTTAATGCTACGCCAGGAGCTGTATGTGCTCCAAGTACAGTAGATTTAACCACCGGTACAAGCAGTGATATAGGTGGTACAATTACTTATTATAGTGATATCGCTTTAGCAACATCTGTAGTAGATGAGACCGCTGTATCTTTAACAGGCACTTACTATGTATTAGTGGAGACTCTTTCAGGTTGTCGTGATACAGCAAGTATTGCTGTAGTAGTTAATCCAAAACCTGTATTAACAGTTAATGCTACGCCAGGAGCTGTATGTGCTCCAAGTACGGTAGATTTAACAACCGGTACAAGCAGTGATATAGGTGGTACAATTACTTATTATAGTGATATCGCTTTAGCAACATCTGTAGTAGATGAGACTGTAGTTTCTTTAAGTGGCACTTATTATGTGTTAGTGGAGACCCTTTCAGGTTGTCGTGATACAGCAAGTATTGCTGTAGTAGTTAATCCAAAACCTGTATTAACAGTTAATGCTACGCCAGGAGCTGTATGTGCTCCAAGTACAGTAGATTTAACCACCGGTACAAGCAGTGATATAGGTGGTACAATTACTTATTATAGTGATATCGCTTTAGCAACATCTGTAGTAGATGAGACTGTAGTTTCTTTAAGTGGCACTTATTATGTGTTAGTAGAGACTCTTTCAGGTTGTCGTGATACAGCAAGTATTGCTGTAGTAGTTAATCCAAAACCTGTATTAACAGTTAATGCTACGCCAGGAGCTGTATGTGCTCCAAGTACAGTAGATTTAACCACCGGTACAAGCAGTGATATAGGTGGTACAATTACTTATTATAGTGATATCGCTTTAGCAACATCTGTAGTAGATGAGACCGCTGTATCTTTAACAGGCACTTACTATGTATTAGTGGAGACTCTTTCAGGTTGTCGTGATACAGCAAGTATTGCTGTAGTAGTTAATCCAAAACCTGTATTAACAGTTAATGCTACGCCAGGAGCTGTCTGTGCTCCAAGTACGGTAGATTTAACAACCGGTACAAGCAGTGATATAGGTGGTACAATTACTTATTATAGTGATATCGCTTTAGCAACATCTGTAGTAGATGAGACAGCTGTATCTGTAACAGGCACTTACTATGTATTAGTGGAGACCCTTTCAGGTTGTCGTGATACAGCAAGTATTGCTGTAGTAGTTAATCCAAAACCAGTATTAACAGTTAATGCTACGCCAGGAGCTGTATGTGCTCCAAGTACGGTAGATTTAACAACCGGTACAAGCAGTGATATAGGTGGTACAATTACTTATTATAGTGATATCGCTTTATCAACATCTGTAGTAGATGAGACAGCTGTATCTGTAACAGGCACTTACTATGTATTAGTGGAGACCCTTTCAGGTTGTCGTGATACAGCAAGTATTGCTGTAGTAGTTAATCCAAAACCTGTATTAACAGTTAATGCTACGCCAGGAGCTGTATGTGCTCCAAGTACGGTAGATTTAACAACCGGTACAAGCAGTGATATAGGTGGTACAATTACTTATTATAGTGATATCGCTTTATCAACATCTGTAGTAGATGAGACAGCTGTATCTGTAACAGGTACTTACTACGTATTAGTGGAGACCCTTTCAGGTTGTCGTGATACAGCAAGTATTGCTGTAGTAGTTAATCCAAAACCTGTATTAACAGTGAATGCAGTTAGGGCTCCAGAGTGTTCTCCAACGACAGTGGATCTTGGTGCCGGCACAAGTAGTGATATTGGTGGTTCTATTTCTTATTATACGAATGCCGCATTAACATTCCCTGTAGGAAGTCCGTCAACTGTATCTACAAGTGGTACTTATTATGTGTTAGTTGAAACGGCTTTAGGTTGTAGAGATAGTGCTAATATAGCTACAGTAATTAACCCAGCAGCAGCAATAACTCTACTAAGTAATGTAGGTACAAATAATCAGACTCTTTGTTTTGGAGAATCAATAGATAATATTTCCTATACATTGTCGGGAGGAGCTACAGGCGCAACAATTAGTGGATTGCCATCAGGAGTAACTTATGATATAGTAGGTGGTATTTTGACAATAAGAGGTCTTCCAGACTTAGTCGGATCAACGAATTACCTTATTACAACTACAGGTCATTTATCACCGTGTGGACCTGCCACTGAATCTGGAAGTATTGTCGTTAATGAGTTGCCAACTCCAACATTAAGTGGTGTTGATGAAATATGTGAAAATTTAACAACTGAGTATATGACTGAGTCAGGTCAAGGTAATTATATTTGGAATATATCCTCAGGAGGTATGATTCTCTCAGGGGCTGGAACTAATCAAATAAATGTTTTGTGGACTACAGCAGGAAATCATACAGTAAATGTTAATTATACGAATACTAATGGATGTACAGCTAATGACCCAAAAGTTATTTTAGTAGAGGTTCATGCAAATCCATTACCACCTGTAGTCTCAGATTATTCTACATGTAAAACCAAAGGTTCTATTATCTGGTCAAGCTTAGTAGAAGATGCCTCTGGAGGTGAATTAGAATGGTACCAAAATGAAACTGGGAATGATATTTATGTACCTGTTGGAATTGATAAGTCTGTAGTAGGTGTAACTACAAAATATGCTTCTATTGCTAAAAAGATATCAGAGACTTCTACTTGTAATTCAGAGAGAGTTCCAGTAACTATTGCTGTAAACAGTATCCCTGTAGCATCAGTTGATATTACTGATATTGCAAATGTTCAGATAGAAGCATCAAATGGGACTACTCCTTATGATTATACAGTTTATAATCAATCTGGATCATTCTTAGGTTCTATGAATGTTGGAATGCTAACCTTTGGCTTGCAAGAACTATTTGTAGTTGATGCTAATGGTTGTAAAACAAAAACTAGTTTTTATATAGAACCAGTACAATTAGTCCCTGATAAATTCTTCTCTCCAAATGAGGATAGTAATAATTCTACTTGGGGAATAAAGAATATTGAATTTTACCCTAAAACTGAAATTTTTGTCTTTAATCGATTTGGAAAAGAATTGGTTAAGTTTAAAGGATCAGACTTTAAAGGATGGGATGGAACTTATAAAGGGAATAAGATGCCAACAACTGATTACTGGTACGTAATACAAGTAAGGGAGACAGGAAAAAGACTTGTTGGACACTTCTTGTTGAAACGATAATAAATTAGATGTATAAAAAACCTGTTTTAGATCTAAAACAGGTTTTTTTATACGAGAGTTTTTTTTTGGTACTCTTTTTGATAACTATAGAGCTCTTTTATGCATAATTTACAAGAGTTAATTTTGTTCAGTAACTAGTGTTAAAAAACATAAAATTAAATAATAATAATAGCTTTGAATCAATTTAAAATACATAAAAGAAGCTTTCTTAAAGACATAATATGATGATTTGTTTGTTTAAAATATTGATTTAATTGTCTGATATAAAGGTGTTTTTAGTTATGTTTTGACAAGTGGTTTTTGTATTTGTTAATAGTATTAACAAAATTGTGTTTTTAATTGACAAGTAGTATTAAAAATATCCTTTCAAAAGGATGTAAAATTAAAATAAAGAAGTAGATTTGTCAATTAAATAAATTAATGAGCCTTTAGCATAATACATTATAAAACACGAAAAAAATAGATAGATATGAATACACGTATACATCGAATTTTATTAGTAATATTTCTTGTTACCGCTTCGATAGCCTCTTTAAAGGCTCAAGAATATCCAATTTACAATCAATATCATTTTAATTTTTATATGGTAAACCCTGCTTTGGCGGGTGCAAATGATTGTTCGTATTTTATGTTGACACATAAACAACAGTGGGTAGGGATTGATGATGCCCCTTATACTACTAATTTTAGTTATCAGACTCGATTTAATGGCAATATTGGTATGGGGATGTATGTGTTTAATGATAATAATGGTTATTCACGTCAACAAGCAGCTCAATTAACAGCAGCTTATCATGTTCCTATGTCTTCAGGTGCTAGATATACTAGAGCTGTGCGTAGAGATCGTCAATTATCCTTTGCTGTTTCTGCTAAATTTTTTAATTATGGTTTTGATAGTGATTTATACACACGAATTGCTACTGCAGAATATGATCAAGCTCTTGCAGATTTAGGGTCTGTTGAATTACAAGCTTTTAATGCAAATGTAGGTGTTTATTATACATCGTATGGTTTTTTTACCGGTTTGTCTTTTACTAATTTAGCAAGAATGAGGATGCCTTCTTTTGATGCAGATTTAGAGCCAATTATTCCATTAAATGGTTTTTATCTTATAGGGAATGAATTTGATATGAGAAATGATGAGACATTGGAGCCGTCGTTAATGTACAAGTTTAATACAAGAGGAGAAATGGCTGTAGATATTAATGCTAGATATACCCGTAAGGTTCCAAGGGATCAATTTTCTTATTGGTTACAGTTGACTGCAAGAATGAATTTTGATCAAGGTGATTTTCAAGCCCTAGATGCTATGCCTATATTGGGACTGCAATTTAATAAAGTCCATATTGCATATGCATATGGTTTAGCTCTAAATAGATTAATACGGTATAATTATGGAACTCATGAATTAATGCTAGGTTATACTATGTGTTATACAGAAAAATTCTGTAGATAGAAGAATTAATATTCTTCTGAAAATATTACAGAAAGGGTACTTTTTATATAAGTATCCTTTTCTGTGTTTTACTACCGATTTTTTTTATGTAACAAGATTTGATACTATCGTATTTTATAATTATCTTTGTTAATCAAATCTTAAATATGTGAAAATATGTTATTTCTTGACTTTTAAACACAAACTTAAATTTAAACTAAATATTTATGAAAAGGAAATATTATAAGAATGTAGGAATTATTTCCCTTCTTTTGCTTTTTGCTGCGAATGTATTTGCGCAAAATGCTGTTTTTACAGCATCTTCGTTGGCACCTCAAAATGGAATATCTTTAAATATATCTACAGATATTAATGGGGTTGTAACAGATAAAGACTTTTGTAGTGGGACTAAACTAGATGTTATTGAGATAAATTCATCTGCAAGTCTTCCTACTGAAAAATATGTTGAGGTGGTTGCTTCTTCTGATATCACTAGTATTGAATTAGATGCCCACTATAATTCTTCAGGCTCAGGTGTTCAGCAACTTGTTGTAGCTTATTGGGGTGCGACGTTTAGCACAATTCCTTTAGGAATTCAATATGCTGATATTGTTGGATATGATCAGCCTTGTGGAGTTGTACATACGTTGAACTTTCCTGCTGGAGTGAGAATTGTTAGGATGTATAGAAGAGTTAAATATGATGGTACTGAATTGGGTACAGGGAGTAATATTGGTGATGGAAAAACAACAAGAATAGGGACAGTTACTGTTTATGCTGGACCTCCTCCTCCAGAGCTTTCTGTTTCTCCATCAACGTTAACAGGAATTACATACACAGGTGCAGGACCAAGTACATCAAAAACATTTGATGTGTCTGGGACAGATTTAGATGGTGCTAATATTACAATAACAGGATCGACCAACTATGAAGTTTCATCAGATGGTAGTACTTATGGGCCAACAGCAATAATTGCTGCTGGGGCAGGGACTCTTTCTGCGACAACTGCTTATGTTAGACTAAAGTCTGGTTTGTCAATTAGTTTGTATAATAATGAAACGATTACTATTTCAGGTGGAGGAGCTGCATCTTCTGTTACAGTTGATGCTTCTGGTTCTGTTACGGCGGGAGCTTTAATTCCATTGTTAACACCTGCAGTAGGAGCTGGTTCTGTTCCCTCATTTGCTACTTTTCAGGCAAACTGGACTTCCGTAGCTAATGCTACAGGATACACTATTAATATATATCAAGGAGCTTCGTTAGTTAAAAGTCAATATGCAGCAGGTCAGGCAACTAGTAATACTATTATTACTGGTTTGACAGAATCTACAGCTTATACTTATAAAGTTGTAGCTGTTGGTGATGGTCTTACTTATTCTGATTCTCCAGAATCATTGAACTCTGGAATTATTTCTACTACTGCTCCACCAGCAGCAGGTTCTTGTGAAATTAAATTATATGAAACTGATTTTTCTGACTGGTTAGCTCTTTCAGCTTCTGGTAGCTCTAGCACAGCAAGATCTGTAGTAGGTGGAGCTGGCGATGGATTTATCATCACAGAAGATACAGAAATAGTTCCTTCCACTCCAATATTTAATAATACTGGAACTTCAGGTAGAACCATTACTTTTCCTCCATTTGATTTTAATAATGGGGGGACTGTTTATATTGAAGGGTATAATACGACAGGTAGTTCTATCTCAGGTATTTCAGGAGCAACAGGTGTGTTTGATGCTGCAACTGGTAATCCAGTTACAATTGGAGATATAAAAAATATGGCATACGATATTTATTTTGAATTGCCTTTAAGTTTAAATGGGCTACAATCATTAACATTTAGTAATTTTAGAGGAAACTGGTCTTCAATTAAAATATGTACCAATCCTACAGGTACTGCTCAAATGGCAGTCTCTAATTATATGGAAGCTCCTGCTCAGGGAATGTCTCTTAGTGGAGCCGTTGGAGGTGCAATAGTGCCTGGTATTGCAATTGTTAAAGCATGGAATGTTAATTGTGGTGTAGATATGTCGATTGTAGGTGAGAATGCTGCCTTGTTTGATCTACCTGTTGCTAGTTTAACTCAAGCAGAAGCACTGGTTGGAACACCAGTGATTGTTAATTTTAGCCCATCAGTAATGGCTGGAGTTAGCAATGCTCAATTGAAATTATCATCTACTTGTGGAGCGCCTGATTATTATTTAAATCTTGAGGGTTTTACGTCTTCGGGTGCCGGTGCTGAAATTACGACTTCAACAGCAACTGTTCCATTTTGGGCTTCATTAATAGCTAAAGCAAACAATGAGATTTCTATTTCAGGAGTTAATTTAACTGGAGATGTTTCTTTAAGTATAACAGGACCAAATGCTACCAGTTTCTCAATTCCTGTTAGTTCTATTTCACGAGCACAAGCTTCTTCAGGTTATCCTTTAACAATAACTTATACTGGAGATATAGTTACGGCTACCCATAGTGCTACACTCGTTATTTCTTCTCCAGGGGCTGCAGATGTTAGTATTCCATTGTCTGGTGAGACCTTAAATGAAAAACCAGTTTTATATGATTTAGAATTTATTGTTGTTCCAAGTGGTTCTGGTTATGCTGAGACAAATTTAGCAGGCACCAGGTTTTTAGATGGAACAAAAATAAATGTTGAAGCTATTCCTGAAACAGGATATAATTTTGATAAATGGGGAGATGGTCTTGGTGGTAGCTATGCCAATAGAACTATTACAATAAGTGATAAGAAAAAAGGTGTTATTTTTGTTGACTTCACTACCGGTGTAGTTATTCCTCCTCCAGATCCAACAGCAACATTTGTGGCTTATGAGCCTCTAGGTTTAGGTGATGATGAATTTACAGCATCATGGTCATTGGTTGCTGGAGCAACTAGTTATTTAGTTACAGTATATGATGAAAATAAGGCTGTACTTACTACAATACCTATTACTGATGGAGTGACAAATAGTACACTGGTTTCAGATCCAGGTATAACTGCAGGTAAGTTTTATTCTTATAAGGTCGAAACAACAGGAGGTGTTCTTCCTGCTGAAGAAACTACTATTGCAGGTCCTTTTAAAACCACTGGAGGTATTAATACATATGTATGTGGTGAACAACCTTAAATCATAAATAATTCTAAGTCCTTAAGAAATAATATAGAATAAAATAATATGAAAACAATTAATAAAATTTATCCATTGAAAAATAGCCCTATTTTGCATAAAATTACTTTAGTTTTTATGGCAGGGTTATTTAGCTTAAATGTTTTTGCAGCTTTGGACCCGCAACCAACATTAACATTTAAAGGTCAGTATGATATTAAAATGATTGCGGCACCTACATTGCAGCCAGTATGGGTTAAAACATTAAACCCATTAGAAATATTAAGTCCAATGACTGATGAGGAAATGTTACAGTGTGGTAAGTATTTATCATTAAACAATGAAGTGTCAGGAGAAACAGGTGATGGTGGAAATGCTGTTAAATTATCGGCGAAAATGCATTCAAAAACGCAGCCTTTTATTCCTGCAGGAGCAATAGGTATTGCTACTGTTTATGCTGACTGTGATGATGATATGTCAACTTTTCAGTCATCGGCAGCTTTTTTAGATTTTGGAGAAGATATGGGTTGTACTTCTGTTGAAGCGGCTTATTTGTATTGGTTTGCACCCAAAAACCCAAGTGCTACTACTACATATGCTGCATATCCAGGTATACCAACTATGCGTTCGCATGCAGGGGGTACTACAGGAGAACTTTCAAATGTAAACACAGTTAAATTTAAAACTCCAGGAGAACTTGCTTATACTGACGTTACAGCAACAAGAGATCTTTCAGGTCCTGATATGTCGGTGTATTTTGCAGATGTTACTTCATTAGTGTCAGGTAAAGGTGGTGGCTTGTATTGGGTTGCGAATCTTAAAAACACATGTTATGATGATGGAGGAGGTTCTAAAGGTGGCTGGAATTTAGTTGTTGTGTATCGACCTCCCAATTGTCCTCCTCGTGTTATTAAATTTTGGGATGGTTTCCAAGATAATGCTGGAGGTAAAAGCATTAATATGAACTTTATTACTGGAGAGGTGCCAAAATCGGGGAATAGTATTTCTTATTTAGGCTTTTGTACTATTGACGCAGAAGATGATGCTGGTATTCTTGCAGATGCGGGAATTGTTGCAACAACTGTAAATTCAGGAGTTCAATTTACATCATATCCTGCTGGAACTACACAATATATAAATCCATTCATTACAGATCAACCAGGTATAGATGTTTATAGTAGTGATGGTGTGTTACACACTGGTATGGCTGATGGTATGGCTTCTGGGCGTATATCTACTTATGTAAAAGAAACAGATTTAAATGGAAACGAAGTCGTTCGTTTGCCTGCAACTAGAAACACATTAGGATTTGGGTGTAACCATCTTAAATTACCCGCAAACTCTATGGTTGCTGATGCATCTAATGCTACGATGATTATTCCTTCAGAACAAAATGGAGGATTATCTGCATATATGGTTTATATGGCAATTGAAACCTTACAACCAGATCTTAGGTTGTATTTGCGTTCGGACAATTCAACAACTGCTCCAGATGGAAATATGACATATACTTTAACCATTGAAAATATTGGACCATTAGATTCAAAACCGAATGCTTTTGTATTAGATACTTTAATTAAATCATTAGATTATGTAGGTAATTTACAGTATTTAGATAAAAATGGTGCAGTTATTACTCCGCCAACTCCTGAGGTGATAGAAAATCAAGGAGCAGATGTAAATGAGAATATGAAGTTCTATTTGCCTGTTATTACTAAGGGTAATGGTACAACTGCAAATGATTCTATTCGTATTAAATTTGATGTAAAAGTTAAGCCTTTATCACGAACAGATATTTGGTCGTATGGATGTAACCGAACAATTTACAACCGAGCAACTATAGTTTTCAAATCGGATGATAATTTAGATTTAATAGGAGGAAGTAATTCAACCGCTGGTTGTGGAGGACAAGGTTCATATTATGACACACCAATAGTTGATGCAACCTTAGATGCTCAGTATGTGGCAACACATACTTTAGAGGATGATTTAACGGATGAAGTTTTTGCTAAAGAATCGATAGGACAACATTTATTTATTACAACGACTATTCAAGGTTTTTTAGTTTCACAACTGTCAACTTTAGGTCTTCCAGTTAGTGACGTGTCTAAGTATGATATTTTTAATGAAGAGGGGAATCTTGTTAAAACTACAGATTATTTTACGCAAGATGACCCAACACAAGAATACTTAGCTGTTGCTAATTTAGGAGGAGGGTGTATTGAGGAGTTTGAATATACTATTACAGTAGCAAAAGTTCCAAGTTTTGATGCAGCTACTACTGCAGAAAGTGTTGTTAAACCAGATTTCCCTGGAGATGCAAGTGGTAGTTTTAGTGTGAGGGTTTTTGATGGAACACCCGGCTATAGTTTAACGGTTAAGGATGAACTTGGAACAACTATTTTTCATAGTAACTCTACATCAGCAGATTTAGATGGAGGAACTCCAGCAGGAAAAACATTTCTTGTAGATGGATTAGCAAAAGGAACCTACACTTATTTTATAGGAGATCAAGGATCTGTCCCTGTTTCGGGTTCTGTTTCGGTTCCAGATAAATCGCAACCAACATTAGAAATATCAGGTCCTACAGAAGAATGTGAAGGTTCTTCTGTAGTCTTAACTGCAGCTAAAAACGGAGGGGATAAAGATGCTGTTTTTGAATATGTATGGTATAAGTCAGAAAATAATGTTGATTGGGATCTCCTTAGTGAGAGCTCAAATACATTGACATTAAATAATGTAAGTATTGCTAATACTGCTCCATATTATAGAGCATACGTTTGTGATGGGGCTGTTTTTGCTACTGATGATCATGAATTGACAGTCTTAATACAGCCTAAAATTATTGTTGCTGATATTGATTCTGGGTGTTATGAGTATAATTTAATTGACTATCCTGTTAGGGAGAAAAATAAATTGACTCCTGATGATTATGATTTAACTTTTCATACTTCTAGACCAACTTCTGCTATTGATAACCGCTTTTTAATACCATCATCAAAATATATATTGAAAAAGCATCAAGTGGTATGGGCTCGTATTTCTATTGAAGATAAGTGCTATGATCCTGCAAGTGTACGTGTTTATGTGAAATCAATGGAAGAATGTTACCCTATTATAATATCAGATTTCTTTTCGCCAGATTATGATGGATTTAATGATAGATGGGAAGTTGGTGGTTTAGAAGAATATGATAACCCTGAGATTTTAGTATATGATCGTTATGGTAAAGTTGTATTTAAAGGAGGAAAAGAAGATCTATTAGAACCATACGGATGGGATGGAACTTATTTAGGAAAACCTCTTCCGTCTGCAGACTATTGGTATCAAATGAAATTTAAAGAAATTGAGCCTAAAGTAGGTCACTTTACTCTTAAAAGAAAGAAAGAATAAATAAGAATATCTAAATACTATAAAAAGGCAGTCAACTTAAAATGACTGCCTTTTTTATTCTTTTTATATGCACTATCTTTATAGTTGTAAACTTCTAATATGATAAATTTTACTTCAATATCTATTTATGATAAACCAAAAATTGACGAGTTCTTCTTATCCGTTAATTATCAAAACTGTGATTTTTCATTTGCTAATCTTTTTTGTTGGCAAAAAGAATATCAAACTCAGTTTGCAATAATTGATGATTTTTTAGTTATTAGATATATTTGTGATGATGGATTACCTTGCTATATGATGCCAATTGGTAATGCTGATATGAGAGAGGTTTTGTTGAAATTACTTGAAATTTCAAATGCAGCTAATGAACGCTTTAGAATTCATGCCGTTACTGTAGAAATGTTTCATATGATAAATACGGCTTTACCAAATACGTTTAGCTTTATCCCTTATAGAGATTATTTTGAGTATATCTATCTTAGTAAAGATCTAATAGAACTAAAAGGAAAGAAATATCAATCCAAACGGAATCATATTAATCGTTTTAAAAGCCTTTATCCGAATTTTACATATAAGACGCTCACTTCAGAATATCGAAGTCAATGTAAAGAGTTGTATGCTCTTTGGGTTGAAGCCTATAATAAGAAATATCCCAATGGTTTAATGCTTGGAGAGGAATATGCTGTTCATGCTGCATTGAATAATTTTGATGCTTTAGGTTTAAAAGGAGGAGCAATCTTTCTTAATGAGAAGATGATTGCTTTTAGTGTTGGTCAAGGAGTTACTAGTGATACTTTTGTTGTTAATATTGAAAAGGCTTTGGTGGATTATAAAGGAGCTTTTCAGTTAATAAATAAACTCTTTATTTGCCATGAAGCAAGTGAATATACATTTATTAATAGAGAGGAAGATCTAGGAATACCTTCATTGCGTCAAGCAAAAATGTCATATTATCCGGTGAAGTTTTTAGAACGAGGAACTGTCTGTTTAAAGTAGACTTATAATGATTTCATACGCTCAACCCCAACATACAATTCAGATACGTTCGTTATGGAAGGCTGTTTTTCAAGATTCGGACACATTTCTCGATTTATATTTTGAGAAGATCTATAAACCTGAACGTTGTGTTATAAGTATATATAATAACGATTTATGTGCAGCTCTTCAGTTATTGCCTTACACTTTTATAATAAAAGGAGTTGAAGTTAATGGGATTTATATTTTTGCTGTAATGACGAAGCCTTTAGAAAGAAAAAAAGGACATATGTCTGATATGTTGTCTTTCGTATTTAAAGAACTAAAAGATGAAGTTGATTTTGTTTTTCTTATTCCTCAAGAGAAAGAACTATTTTCTATGTATCATAAATTTGGTTTTGAGAATGCATTTAAATATCCAAAAGATGAAATTAATCTTCCCGTAGTTGATTCGAAAACTATAAGCCCAAGCATAGAAGAAGCGTATGACTTTTATTTTAGAGAAAATAAATCTGTAGATTTTGTGTATCAAACGTATAATCAGTTTGAATTTATTGCGAATAGTTTGCGCTTAGAAGGAGGAGAATTGTTAGCGGTAGAGACAGATAATAAGATTCAAGCAATTAGTTTTGCTTTGCCAGTTCAGAATAGAATAAGAATTTTAGATATAGTAAGTGAGAATGATGTTGCTAAAAAGAAACTACTTGCTGGAATTAGAAATAAATATAAGATAGAAAATGCCTGTGTTTCCTCCTCAGAATTACAATCTAGTTTGAAATTTGGAATGGTAAAAATACTTCAATCAGAACATATCTCTGTAAAAGATTTAGAGAATGTTTATTTGCCCTTAATGATGAGTGAATAAACTTGAAGCATGGAACCTGAAACTTAGAACTTTTATATATCTTTGCGTTTCAAATTCTCAACTTTTCATTTATAACTTATAATTTATTTAGAATGGCCTCACAAGAAGATGTTTTCAAAAAATTGATTGCTCATAGTAAAGAGTACGGTTTTGTTTTTCCTTCAAGCGAAATTTATGATGGTCTTGGCGCTGTATATGATTACGGTCAGATGGGTGTTGAATTAAAAAACAACATTAAAAAATATTGGTGGGATAGTATGGTTCTTTTGCATGATAATATTGTAGGGATTGATTCAGCAATTTTTATGCATCCAACTATATGGAAAGCTTCAGGACATGTTGATGCATTTAATGATCCATTAATTGACAATAAAGACTCAAAAAAGCGTTATCGTGCAGATGTGTTGATTGAAGATTTAATGGCAAAGCAAGATGATAAGGTTGAGAAAGAGTGTGCAAAAGCGGCAAAAAAATTTGGAGAATCTTTTGACAAAGAGATGTATATTCAAACAAATGGGCGAATACAAGATTTATTGAAAAAGAAAAATGAGATACATACCCGTTTTGTTAAAGCATTAAATGATTCAGATTTAGAAGAATTAAAGAAGATTATAGAGGATTATGAAGTAGTTTGTCCGATTAGTGGTTCTAAAAATTGGACTGATGTTCGTCAATTTAATTTGATGTTTAGTACAGAAATGGGTTCAACTGCAGAAGGAGCATCTAAAATCTATTTGCGACCAGAAACAGCACAAGGAATTTTTGTTAATTACCTAAATGTACAGAAGACTGGCCGTATGCGTATTCCATTTGGGATTGCTCAAATAGGTAAAGCTTTCCGTAATGAGATAGTTGCTCGTCAGTTTATTTTTCGTATGCGTGAATTTGAACAAATGGAAATGCAATATTTTGTAAAACCAGGTACTGAATTAGAATGGTTTGAGAAGTGGAAAGAATTGCGTCTAAAATGGCATAAAGCACTAGGCTTAGGAGATCATAAATATCGTTTTCATGATCATGATAAGTTAGCTCACTATGCTAATGCTGCAACTGATGTTGAATTTGAAATGCCATTTGGATTTAAAGAAGTAGAAGGAATACACTCACGTACAGATTTTGATTTGAAAAGTCATGAGGAGTTTTCAGGTAAAAATATTAAATACTTTGATCCAGAGCTAAACCAGTCGTATGTGCCATATGTTATTGAAACCTCAATAGGGGTTGATAGGATGTTTTTAAGCGTGATGGCGGCATCTTATAATGAAGAGCAATTAGAAGGAGGAGATTCACGTGTTGTGCTTTCTATACCTCCTGTATTAGCTCCAGTTAAAGTTTGTGTTATGCCTTTAACTAAAAAAGATGGTATGCCTGATAAAGCCCGTCAGATTATAGGAGAATTAAAATTTGATTTAAAATGCGCTTATGATGAAAAAGATTCAATAGGAAAGCGTTATCGTAGACAAGATGCAGTTGGGACTCCATTTTGTGTTACTGTTGATCACGACACGTTGAAAGATGACACTGTTACTATTAGACATAGAGACACAATGAAACAAGAGCGAGTTCTGATAAAAGACTTATCTAGAATTATTGGAGAACAAGTTTCTATGAAAGATTTATTTAAGAAGATAGTATAAGCAATTTAATTTGAGTGTTCATATAATAATAAAAATGGCTAAGATAATTCTTAGCCATTTTTATTGTGTCTTAATATGCTGTCTTATCTCCTTTAATCATCAACTTGATAGTTTGGAAGATAATTTTGATATCTAAACCAAATGTCCAATTCTCTAGGTACCACACATCACGTTTAACCCGTCTTTCCATTTCACTTATTTTTTTTGTTTCTCCTCTGAGTCCTGCTACTTGTGACCAACCTGTTATGCCAGGTTTTGCTAAATGTCTAAGCATATATTTGTCAATAATCTCTGAATATTGAGTAGTGTGTTTTACCATATGTGGTCTAGGTCCAATAATACTCATATCTCCAAACAAAACATTAATAAATTGTGGAGTTTCATCTAGGTTTGTTTTTCTTAAATATAAACCAATTTTTGTAACTCGCACATCATCCTTTGTTGCTTGTTTGCTATGTGCATCATTATTTACTTGCATCGATCTAAACTTTATGCATGTAAATGTTTTTCCAGATTTTCCAGTTCTTTTTTGCAAGAAAAAAACGGGTCCTTTTGAACTTAGTTTAATGTAGGGAACCAAGACTAATAGTAATATTGGAAAAACGGTTGTTAAAAAGAGAATTGAGAATATTAAATCAAAACTTCTTTTTATAATTGAATTTACTACTGACTCTAAAGGTTCACTGCGTAGAGAGACAATAGGGATGTTGTTGAAAAATTGTAAGCGAACTTTTTTATCTAAGAATTTCTTAAAATCAGGGACGAAATAAAATCGAATTAGATTATTTTCTGCATAGGATAGAATAGAAAGAAACTTTTTTTCTTCATCAGTAGGTAAGGCACAAAAGATTTCCTCTACATTGTTTTTTTTAAGGAATGGAATTACATCTTCTAAAGATCCCTTGTAGGAGTCAATAAAATCAGTAGCGTTATATTCTTTTTTATCATCAAAAAAACCAAGTAATTTATATCCGTTTGTTTTGTTTAATACAATTTCCTTATAGGTTTGATGGGCAATGTTCCCAGTACCTAATATAATAATAGGACGAAGGTGTTTTTTTCTTGTTCTTATATAGCTTAATAACCTGCGAAAAGAGATTCTCCAAGTAAGAATGAAAAGAAAGACTGAAGCTCCTAAAGTAATTATATAACTTAATCTGAATTCAGTGAAATTGTTTGTTATAAAAAGAATGGGTAATAATAAGAAGAAATGTGTTAATGTTTGTTTTAATACTTTATCAAGAATTTCTTCAATAGTAACTATTCTTTTGTGTAATACTACACCTAACAATGCAATACCAATAAAATAGGTTAGGTTAAAGAAAATGAGAAAGTCTTTTTTCTCAATGAAATAAGGATAAGAAAGCTGATCTTTATAGATATAAAATACCATAAAGAAACAGATGTTTATTAGAAGTACTTCACCTAAGACTACTAAAAACTTTATAAATGAAGAGTTTCGGGTTGATCTCATAGAAATAACAACTTTAGTTGTTATGTTTTTTTGACATGAAACTTAAAATTGATTTAAAGTTTTTTTTCTTGTTCTGATAATACTTGTATCCATATCCATATCCATATCCATATCCTTTCTTCTCAATGTCAGTATCATTTAAGATAACATTAATATTAGATAGTTTGTTCTCTTTATGTAGATCATTGATATAAGTAATGCTTGATTTTGATGTTATATTTTCTCTAGTGACATATAGCGTTAGATCAGATATTCTATTTATTAAAAATGTGTCTGAAATAATACCAACTGGAGCAGTATCGACTAAGATATAGTCATAGTCTTTTTTTAGATCTTCAAACAAATTATCTAATAAATCTTTGTTTAAAAGCTCGTTTGGATTAGGAGGTATTATCCCTGCTTGAATAATATCTAGGTAGGGATGTAGGTTTGATTTCTCTATTAAATTTTCAATATTTTCTCCATTTGACAAATAGCTGGTTAAACCCTTTTTCTTTGTAATTCCAACATACTCAGCTAAACTTGGATTACGAATATCTAAACCAACTAAAAGAACCTTTTTTTCTATCATGGCAAATGTTTGAGCTAAATTTGAAGCTACAAACGTTTTCCCTTCTCCAGAAACAGTTGATGTAATAGATATTATTTTTTTGTTAGAACTGTTTAAAATAAATATTAGGTTGTTTCTTAATGAACGGAAAAGCTCTGTTAAACTAGAGGTGTCGTTGATGCCGACAGCTATCTTCTGATTTATTCTATTAGTTGGAATCTCACCTATAATTGGAGCTTTACATAGTTTCTCTAAATCTTCTTTGCTAGATATTTTTGTTTGTAGAAGTTCAATTAAATAGAAAACTATTATAGGAGTAAAGAATCCTAATATAAGAGCAATAAGTATAATGATTTCTTTTTGAGGAGATACTGGATAAATTCCTGCTCTTGGGTGAGAAACAATTTTTGCTTTAGGTGTTGTTGCTGCTAGTGTTAGGTTTGTTTCTTCTTTCTTTTGTAATAAAAATAGATATAAGGTTTCTTTAATTTGTTGTTGTCGCTTAATTTCAAGAAACTCTCTTTCTATGCGAGGAATTTCTTGTATGCGTCCTGCAGTTATATTTTCTTCTCTTTTTAAGTCACGTTTTGCTATTAAGAGCGTTTTCTTGACATTTTCTACACTGCTTTTAATGCCATTGTGCATATTATTTAATTGAGATACTAGTGTGTGATATGACGGATTTTCATTTGACGATACTTTCTGAATGCGCTCCTTCTCAAGAATTAATTCGTTGTGTTTATTGATTAAACCGACTAAGCCAATGTCTGTTATCCCTAAATTTGGTATCAACTTGTCTTTATTCGAAGCTTTCCCTACAAAATCTTCAATAAACCCTATAATATTTATTTGTGTTTCAATTTCATTTAATTTGCCTTCAAAAACACCTGTTTGTTCAATAAACAATTGAGCTTCAGAAGAAATGTCTGTTATTTTGTTATTTGACTTAAATGATTCAACATTTTTCTCTACATATTTCAATTCTTTACTAAGTGACTTTAGACGAACATCGATAAAAATACTAGTGTTGTAGGCAATTAGATTCTTATCTTCAATCGCTTGCAGATTATAATTTTCAATTAGTTTTTGTAAAAAAACTTTTCCTTTTTCTATGTTCTCATTATTAATTGAGATTCTAATAACATTGGAATAATAGTTTGTAGTAGAAGGAGCTATTTCTATATCTTTAGAAATAAGTACTGCTGCTGTTTCTGGGTTTTTTATTGTAATATACAAATCATCAGTTAAAGTGAAACTTTGATGTTGTTTAATTACAAAAGAAGCAAAAGGTAACTTGATTTCTGCAGGTAGTCTTTTTACCTTATTGTAATATTGAGTTTCGTTGTAATTTGTTTCAATAATATACTTTGATTTATTTTTTGAGATTACCATCTCAATATTCTTCAAGGTGTCTAAGTTAGCTTTCTTAACTTCTATTATAAGAGGTGTTTTTTTATAAACGAGTTCTTTTTTTAGTCCATTATTTTGTCTGTACGAGATATGATGATTTGTCGCATATATTGTGCTGCGAATTAAATCAGCAGATTTTAACAACTCAATTTCATCGTAAACATTATTTTTTCCGCTTGAAAACCCGAGTTCATCTAAAATGGCTGTTTCTGTAATTCCAGAATCATTGTCTTTAATTAAAATTGAAGATTTTATTTCGTATTTATTATTAGTTGTTAATAGGTAAAGAACAGCTAATAATAAACATACAATTACTGAAGCAGTAATCCATTTCCAACGAGAGAGTAAATGAAATACAATTTCTTTTATATTTATAGAGTCTTCTTGTTGTATATTGTCGTGCATCATATTATTTGCTATTTAAAGACAGTTATTAGTAAAGAAGTTAGACTAATTAATGTTGATGTAACTGATATTGATAATGTTTCAGCTCTACCAATAGCAGAAGAATTTGCTTGATGTTTGTTAGGTTCTACATATACAACATCATTTTGTTGTAGGTAATAGAATGGAGAGTTCATTATATTTTTATCTTGTAAATTTATCCTGTAAGTTTCTTTTGTTCCATCAGTCTTTTCCCTAACAATAAGGATATTCTTTCTTTTACCGTACATAGTCATATCTCCAGCGAGAGCAAGAGCATCAAAGATACTTACTCTTTCATCAAATATATTATAATTCCCAGGAGCTTTTACTTCTCCTAAAATTGATATTTGGTAGTTTGCAAATCGTATATGAATGATAGGCTCTTCAGTAATATATTTTGGAAATATTCTTTCCTTGATATATAACTCCACTTCTTTTTTAGTTTTTCCAATGACAGATATTTTTCCTAATACTGGGAAATTTATTGTTCCATCACTTTCTACTAAATATGATTGTAAACCCATTGAAGAGTTGATAGTGTTACTTCTTCCAATAACATTGTTAGGAGTTAAAGAAAGATTAAAAGCATAAGCCGCTTCAGGTGTTGTTGTATTAACTATAATTGTTAATAAATCGTTTGGAAATATTCTTGCTTCAGGCACTTTGGCTTGAGCACTTACTTCGTTTTTTACATCTTTTAAATAAGGAATCTTCTTATAAGCTGTACAACTTGAAAATATGATTATTGAAGTAATAACAATGTAAGTATATTTTATAAGCTTAGCCATTTGATGTTTTTTTATAATTTGTTAACAAAAATAGGTTTTTTATTCATTAATATACCAATTGTAGATGTTTTTTATCCCGTCTTCAATCTCAATTGTATGTTTCCATCCTAATTCATGAATTTTATTCACATTGGTCATTTTCTTTAGCGTGCCATCAGGTTTACTTGAGTTAAAATATAAATTTCCCTTAAACTCAATAATTGATTGTATGGTTTCAGCGACTTCTTTTATTGATATGTCTTTTCCAGTACCAATATTGATATGAGTATTTCTTATTTCTTTTGATGAATGATCATAGGTGTCTGAAAAATTAACATTCTCCATTACAAATACAGTAGCATCTGCCATTTCTTCACTCCAAAGGAATTCTCTTCTAGGCTTTCCTGTTCCCCAAATCTCAACTTCTACAACATTATTATTATTAATTCTAACTCCATATTTATTTAAGATAGAAAGAATTTCTTCTTTAGAAGCATCACCACTTATTCCTTCAATTGGTCGAGCTAATAAATCTGTTTTAATTGCTTCCCAATCGTTATTCTCCAAGCATTTTCCTAAATGGATTTTTCTTACCAATGCAGGTAAGACATGTGAAGTCTCCAAATTAAAGTTATCCTGAGGACCATAAAGGTTAGTTGGCATTACGGAAATAAAGTTTGTGCCGTATTGAATATTGTAGCTCTCACACATCTTGATACCAGCAATTTTTGCAATAGCATAAGGTTCGTTAGTGTATTCTAAAGGAGAAGTAAGTAGGCAATCTTCAGGCATAGGTTGAGGAGCATCTTTGGGATATATGCAGGTGCTTCCTAAAAAGCAAAGTTTTTTTACGCCATGCATATAAGCATTGTGAATAATGATATTTTGAATCATTAGATTTTCATAGATGAACTGTGCACGATAAGTATTATTTGCAATAATTCCACCTACTTTAGCCGCAGCAAGGAAAACATATTCAGGTTTTTCTTCTTTAAAGAATTCTTCTACTAAAGTTGAATTCATTAAATCTAATTCTTCAATTGTTCTTCCTATTAAATTTGTATAGCCTTTGCCTTCTAGATTTTTCCAAATAGCTGAACCTACTAGTCCTTTATGACCAGCAATATATATCTTACTATCTTTTTCCATTATTCGAAGTAATTTAGGGTAGAATATCCACCATCTTTTAAGTAGGCATCTTTTTGCATTAACTTGATGTCATTTTGCATCATGTCTTTTACTAAGCCAGCAAGGTCATACTCTGGCTCCCAACCAAGTACTGTTCTAGATTTAGTTGCGTCACCAATTAATAAGTCAACTTCTGTAGGGCGGAAATATTTAGGATCAACTCCGATAACTTGTTCTCCGATGCGAGATTTAATGTCAGTTAGAAATTTTTCTCCAACATTTTTCTTGAATATAGTTTCATCAATAGAAGAGATAAATGCTTTTTCTTCTGCATCATTCCCTTTAAATTCAACTTCTATACCCACTTCTGCAAAAGCCATACTAATAAAATCACGAATAGTTGTGGTAACTCCAGTAGCGATTACATAATCGTCGGCTTTATCTTGTTGTAATATTAGGTACATTGCTTTGATATAATCTTTAGCATGTCCCCAGTCTCTTTTAGAAGAAAGATTTCCCATGAAAATTTGTTTCTGTTGTCCAAGAGCAATCTTTGAAACAGCTCTTGTTACTTTACGGGTAACAAATGTTTCTCCTCGCAAAGGAGATTCGTGGTTAAATAATATGCCATTTGAAGCATGAATGCCGTATGCTTCACGGTAGTTCACTGTAATCCAATAGGCGTACATCTTTGCTACAGCATAAGGACTTCTAGGATAGAAAGGAGTTGTTTCTTTTTGTGGAACTTCTTGCACTAAACCATATAGTTCAGAAGTTGATGCTTGGTATATTCTAGTTTTTTTAGTTAAGTCTAATAAACGAACAGCTTCTAATATTCTTAGAGTTCCAATTCCATCGGCATTAGCTGTATATTCAGGGGTGTCAAAACTAACCTGAACATGGCTCATAGCAGCTAAGTTATATATTTCATCTGGTTTTACTTCTCCAATAATACGCGTTAAGTTCATACTATCAGTTAAATCTCCATAGTGAAGTATTAAATTTCGATTTTCAATATGTGGGTCTTGGTATAAATGATCGATTCGATCAGTATTGAAAAGTGAAGAACGGCGTTTAATTCCGTGAACTATATATCCTTTTTTTATTAAAAATTCGGCTAAATAAGCTCCGTCTTGTCCGGTGATTCCGGTAATCAGCGCAATTTTACTCATTTTATGTATTCAAATTAAATTTGAATGCAAAATAACATAATTTATTTGAAGTTTCCTTATTTTAACAAGGATTTCTTTATTATGAAATGTAGATATAAAGGCTTTTATTACTTGATATCAGAAAAAACTAATGATTAATATTTAGCGTATTATTAACTTTGATTTTTCTTTCAAAATTGAGAAGATGAATATCACATTTCCAATTAAATACCTACGCCACATCCGTTTTGGTTCTATTATTAATCTATACGCCCATTCTAAGCCTAATTGAATAAGCCATTTGGGAGCTCTTTTAATTGAACCAGCATAGAAATCAAAAACAGCTCCGATAGAACAAATGTGTTTAACATCTAATAAGTCTTTGTGTTTATTGGCCCATTTTTCTTGTTTAGGAGCAGTCATTCCTATAAACAAGACATCAGGATGGAAAGTGTTTATTTTTTCAATCATAATCTGATTATCTTGATCGGTAAAAGCTTCTTTGAAAGGAGGGGAGTAAGTGTCTATTTTTACTGTTGGAAATTCTTTTTTAGCTTTAGTTGTAATCGAGGATAAATTTTTTTCACTACTTCCTAAAAAGAAACAACTGCCACCCTTTTCTTCTAAGCGGTTCATTTCATAGAAAAATAAATCGGCGCCAGCTATCTTATTAAATTTAATATTTTTTAAAAAGCGAAAAGCATAAACTATACTGATACCATCAGGTAAAAGAATATCTGAATTTTTGAGTGCGGTATTAAAATCAGGGTCTTTCTGACTGATATTATAGGAGTATGCATTAATAGTGTTAATTAAGAGCTTCTGGTCTGGAAGTTGACTTAATTTTTCATCAAATATATTGAAATCTGTTATCATATTTTGCCGTATGCTTTAATAAAAAGGTTCTGTTCTAATGTCTGCCTGACTTAATTTTTGATTAATAATCTCTTGGCAGTCTGCAATCATATTTCTGTTTCCACAAAGGTAAAACCTTACAGGATTTTGAATGTCAAGTTCAGATAGATAGTTTGTAACTCTTCCTTTATAATCTGCAGACGCTTCTTTGTCACTGCAAAGTATGTGATTCGAACTTTTTTTCCATTTGTCATTTCTGTAATTATTCCCTTCTAAAAATAAATAGTTTAGATTTTTATTAGAAGAGATGATAGACTGAAATGGAGACACACCCGTGCCACTTGCTATGAAATAGTGTGGTACACTAGCATAATCTGCATCTAAAGTAAAATTGCCAAAAGGGCCACTAATTAATATACTATCACCAGTTTTAACTTGACTCAGCTTATTTGATAAATACCCTCCGGGTACTTTTTTTATTAGAAATTCAAAAAAATCATCCGTTTCAGAACTAGCAATAGAGTATTCTCTTGAACTGCTAAAATCATTTATTCCTAGTTGCATAAACTGCCCTGCCTTAAATGAAATATTTTCTCTCGATAATTTAAGAGAAAAAAGCTCCCCTGAAATGTGATTTATATGTATAACCTTCGCATTCAATTTATAACTCCCTTTAGTGAATTTATAGTTTGAATAAAATTTAACTCAAATTGATTTTGCGTATATTTTTCACCGTATTTCTGTGAGGCATTTACAGCCATTATTTTTCTTAATGGTTCATCTGTAATTAGTTTTTTTATTGCTTCAGCTAGTTTTACCGCATCTTCTGGAGGAACAATTAATCCTTCTTTATTATGAGTGATAATTTCAGGTATGGCTGCAATATTTGTTGTGACACAAGGTAAACCAAAGCTCATAGCTTCTAATAAAACTAATGGGAAACATTCGTCAGGATAGTAAGTTGGAAATACAAATATATCTGTAGTTTTAAAAATAGTATTTTTTTCTTCGCCATAAGCAGCGCCAAGATGATTGACATATTCATCTAAACCATTTTGATGAACAAAAGAAAAGAAATCTTCTTTCTTAATTTGGTACCATGGTCCAACAAAATTGCATTCGAAATTTAGTTTTTCTTCTTTTAATATTTTACAAGCCTCGAGTAAAGTAAAAACACCTTTTGTGTGAATCATATTTGATAAAAAAAGAAGCTCTACTTTTTCATTCTTTGTCTTTTTATGCTCTTTTACTTTAGCTATTCCATTAGGCAAATAACTAATATTATTTTTAGGTGTAAAATCAATTATGTCGTAGTCTAATAATGGCGATAATAAGATGCTCGTTGTAGATTTAAAAAAGTGTCTTTTTATAACAGATGGAACATATGTATTTGATTTAAATCCTTTGTTATGGAAATGATATACCATCTTCCCTTTTGAAAAAAGTTTAGCAACAATTGCTACAAAGAAATCTTTGTAAAATTGCAAGCCAGATGCACAAGGTGTGATGTAAATTATATCGTAAGAGTTAAATAGTAATTTGTAAGTGAGCTTTATGTACAAACTGAAGATATTAAAAATTTGCTCTAAAATTCCCAGTTTATGTTTTGCTTGTGTGGATATTCTAATGTAATCAATATTAAATGCATTATTGATTAATTCACTTTGTTGAATTATATCACCTACAGCAGATGCTCCATGTTTAGGAGGAGAAAGTTGAAGTATGGCTAATATTCTCATTTTAGATTAAACGAATTGATGCTATTAGTTATTTCTTCTTTTGATAATGATTTTATATTAAGAACATTTTCTGCTTTTCCTTGTTGCTCAAATAGATGAGCAATTTTCCCTTTCGAACGAGTTGAATAATCAAGTCCAATCGTATTACACGCACTAGCAAGAGAAAAGATACAGCCATGGAATCTCATCGAGATAGTTAAGCTAGCCCTTTTTAATAAGGCGATACAAGCATCAATTGTAGGTTCAGTTTCCCAAACAATAAAATCTGCTTTAGGAGCAACGACTTTTACTTTTATATTTAATTTATAGGCCATTTCTAAATCAGAGAATCCAAATTGATCCGAATTCATTGGCATAAATACAAAGCGTGCATTGTCACTATTTTCATTAATTATTTCAGCGATAACTGATAATACATTTTCTTGAATAGCATCATTATCTTTTGAATAACGATTCCAAAGTGGGCGTAAATTGATAACCCAGATTTTCTTTTTTGTATCTAAAATGGTATTTAAAGAATCTGGTATTTTTCCTTCTTTGGTATTCAAATATTCTAAATAATCAAAAGCAGGGTCGTGTGATTCACTCGTTAAATTTGATAGATGAGTAATTTTCTCTAAATCAGATTTTGTCCTCAATGAGATGTGATTTGCTGATTTAATTATTTTATAAATTAATTTCTTTGAAATAGAATCATTTATTGGTCCAATTCCAACACCCTCGATAAAGAATGGAATTTTTTGTTGGATAGATTGCTTTAGTATTGAAATATGATTAGATAGTATTGTTGGTATTCCCATTAATGGTCCGCCAGCAAGTACAAGAGCTTGGTAATCTTTAATGTTGAGATCATTAATCGAGATTGTTTTTATCGTAATATCTGGGATGTTTAGATTTGATATCCAATATTTAGTTCGATTAGGACGAATGCTTACTACTTCAAATTCACTGCTGTTAAATTTTTTCATCAAGCGCAAAATAACTCCACCTAAGATAGCAGCATCTCCAACATGCTCACCACCATACATACCAATAATCAATATCTTATTAAATTGGTTTGATTTTGTAGATATTACTTTGGGTTTAAATAATAATTTAGATAATATAGTGGGAGTTTTCAGTAGTTTTTTGGTTAACTGAAGCCAAGGGTATATCTTTTGATGAACGGTAAAATATTTCCAATAAGGCCAGCGTCCATTTTGATCGTGATAGCAATCGACACATGTTTTTTGTATCAGTTCCTGTACTAGTTGATTATTTTTTGAAGAATCTAATTCGATAGCTATATTTTCTTTATCAGAAAATAGTAATTCTTTTTCGGATCTAGAGCAATTATAGATTTTTGTATCTGGAGAGACAAAAAGACCTTTGTCTTGAAAAGCACAGGGTGCAGCTCTTTTAGCTCCATTGTCTAGCCTTTTGGCTAGGTCAAAATAAAATAATCTTCGAGAAAGAGAATTGGCTGCAAACAATGTTCGTTCACTAGTTAGAAAATCAGAGACGAAAGATTTTTGTTGCTCATTTAATGAGATGCGTTCAATTAAATTCTCATTAGATAAACGAGCAATATATGAAGCAATACGGAATATTATTTCAAAGCCATTGTCTATTGCAAATTCTCTAACTAAAACAATATTAAATACATTTTCAGGAGAGATAGTGCATTGGAACTGAACATTAATCCCTAAATCTCTAGCTAAATTTGCTGTTTTAACTGCTTTTTCAAAAGCACCTTCAATTCTACGAACTTTTTGGTGCGCTTTTTCATAACCATCGAGCGAAATATTTAATGAAAAACTGATGTTTCTATTAGCACACTTTTCTTTTATTTGTGGCAATACGAGGGCATGTTTATCGGTATGATATCCATGACTAGTAACCGAAAGTGTTTGTAGCTTTGGCAAACAATCTAATAGTTCATCAACAACATCTAGTAAATTTTCATTTAGAGTAGGTTCGCCTCCAGATAAACCAATATGTTGTACTTTTTTAAAACCCTTTTGTGAAAAAAGTTTATGAGTACTTTCTTTATCAAAAGCATCCGTTTTACCTGCACGCCATACATTGCACATGACACATTGAGAGTCGCATACTTCTGTGATTGGTAGGTTTATGACTTGAGGTAATTGCATTATTTCTCTTTTTTTGGTAAGATTCTGGCAGGATTACCAACAGCAATGTGATTGTCTGGTACGTCCGTATAAACTACTGCATTTGCACCAATATCTACATTGTTTCCAATTCTTATCTTTCCAAAAACGACAGCTCCTGCTCCAAAATTGACATTGTCTCCAATTGTTGGCACTTCACCTTTGTTTTTACTTCCAATAGTTACCCCTTGTCTAATAGTACAGTTTTTACCTATTATTGCATTCTCATTAATTACAATTGCACCCAAATGAAGAATTATAAAACCGCTATCAATAGTTGTTGCTCTTGGTAGTGATATGCCAAGAAAAGCAGAATAAAGTTTATATATTGGAATAAAGAAAAATGATATTAAAGACCTTAAAGGCTGTAGTCTTATCTTGCTTATTGTTTTATTCACTCTAAATAAATAAACTAACAACATAGCCAGCTCTTTATATGGAGAGCTATTAGTTAGCTCTCTGTATCTTTTTTTATCTACTTTAAAAGTGTTCATTTTGATTATTTTTTTCAAAATTAAGATGTAATGATATGGAATAAAGAAATTTTCTTCTTATTAATAAGACTGAAAATAATATACTGTTTAAAGAAAGAGTGCCCGTATTTTTTTGTAAATAAAAGCTCGTATTTTAATTTTTATATAATGATTTGAGTTTTGACGATCATAGGATTTATTGTATGCAATAGATTTCGGATGAATTAATGGAAAAAGTGTTTTCCCATAGGCTAATTTTGGGAAAGGATTAATTGTGTCTTGGAAGTGAGTTGAATCTTCGTGCATTCCAATATTTACAACCATATTTGCTTCAGGTATAATGCAAGTCCCGTTGTTAAATAGTTGTGAGTAAAACCACTGTGGTCCCCATGCACTGATAGTTTTATTAATAGACATATCCCAATAATATTCTCTTATCTTAGCCTCAAGATATGGTAATTTTTTTAAATGCTCTTTGTTCTTTTTTACTTCAGGCCAAGTCTTAAGGTGGTAATCGTACATTTCCCAAGATTTACGCCAACCAGCCCAGCCCCATATGCGAGAATACCGTGAAAACAAATATGTGTTAGAATCTACATTGCAACCAAATGGGTTGTATCCTGTCACATGAGTAATCTCAGGAATATCCTTGTAATGGTGAAGCATTTCAGAACAAAACTTAAAAAACTGTTCATTGGGTTTGCAATCATCTTCAATAATAATCCCCATCTCCTCGTGATCAAAAAACCATTTAAGTGCACTCGTTACTGCTTTCCCACAACCTAAATTTTCCTGATGAAAAAGTGTTATCACTTCACATGGCCAATCAATATTATCTAATACTTCTTTTCGTGCTTCTTCTACGCGTTCTCCTTCTCCCTTTTTGCTTTCTCGAGCACCATCAGCTCCTATATAAAGTTTCTCAGGTTGATATTTTCTTATTTGTTCAAATACTTCTTTCGTTTCAGCAGGACGATTAAAGATTAAAAATAATATGGGTGATTTATTTGACATTTTTAGTGTTTATTATTTATCATATAGTATTAATCTCTCGGATAAATTCGTTTAAATATATTGTGCTTTATCTTAGATATAAGTCCAAGATTTCTATCATAAGCACGGACTTCTTTATTAGGTATTTGTTTCTCTTTAAATTCCTGGACACTATTTTCTAAGTATTCTTTACCTATTTGTGATATTTGCTCTTCAAATTTCTCGAGGGCAAAATCATATAATTTTTTATCATAATAATTTATTTCATTAATTCTTAATAAAGTATCATCATTTAAATTAATTGGTGATTTATTTGATTCATTTGTGTAAGTGTAGGATAGATTATCCCATTGAAAGATCTCTTTCAATATCATTAAAGATAAATCAAAATATTCAGTAATTCCTATAAACGAAAAATAGTTATGTAAATTGTCTCGTGCAGTATCAAAATCTTTATTATTTATACTTCTTAAGGGGTTATCAATATTACAGATATATTTTGTTTGAAGGTTTGAAAAAGATTCAGAATATTTGAAATCTATTAATTCTTCAATAGTACACCCTTTTAAATCATATAACATATTTTTGTTTAAGCCTGAAGGCCTTAAAATATGATTATAGGTATTCCCAATTAGAGTTACATCTTTGTATTCTGATATATATCGCTGTGTTGGTTCTCTTAAGAAGGTTATGTATTCTGATTGCTCTTGTACTCCAATATGTGTTCCGAAAGGAACATGTCCAGTATATAGCTTTGAGGGAGGGAACTGACTCTTTAGATATTGTTCGTATTTTTTATACGAATATTTTCCTTTGCTCATTCCAAATTCGAGAATATTCTCTTTGCCAATATTCTTATATAGAATTGATAAAAATGTTGATCCTGCGGTTTTAGGTATATGAGTAAATATAATTGACATAAGTTTTCGTTTCGAGTTTTGATTCTCTATAAAAGTATAATATATTTTCGTGACAGATAATAATTCTAATATACTTAAATTCCTTTATTATTTAGATTATCGTACAATTTAGAAGCAAATATACTCCATGTGTGTTCTGATTTAAATTTTTCTGTATTGTTTGTATCTGTTTGTGTCTGTTTAGTTAAAATGTCTTTGATTTCAGAATATGAATTATAGGTGAAAATTATATTCTCTTTTTCTAAATCATGAAACGCTCCAATATTTGGTCCTATTATTTTTGAGCCATAAACTAGAGAGTCAATTAAAGCCCCAGAATTTAGGACACTATTACCAGAGTATGGGAATAAGATGTACTCTGAAGATTTGTGGAGCTGGTATAAATCATCATTTTTTATAAATGTGTCTGTAATCTCAGTATTTTTACAAGCGATTTCTTTTGCTCTAGAGTAGAAATCCTTATTGATAAATTTGCCAATAACCTTTATTTTTAGTTCTTGCATGGTTTTTTCTTTTTTCACATATTTTAAAAACTCAATGAGTCCCTTATATGGGGTCATACTTCCCCAAATCAATATGTCATAGCTTGAATGGCTTTCTTTTCTGGAACTTATTAATTTAGAAAGAGGTTTTATTGGATGAAAGAAAAATAATATTGGAGCTTTAGGGTTTATCTTTTCTAATATTGGTTTGCTAGCTGTAGTATGTGTTATTATTAGGTGGACATTGTTTATTAGCCAATTGCTAAGCTTCTTGGTTTTGTATGTGTTTTTGTTATGGGGTTGTTTATTATGGTGTGTCCAAATAATTTTCTTGTTAAATCTTTTAATTAAATATAAGAAACAAAAAGCAAGATGATATTTTATTGTGCCATATTTTTTACTTGATATACTTTCAATCCAATTGAAAAAAAAATAATCGCATTTAATTAGTTTTGGAATGAAAGAAAAGAGCTTGAAACCACTGGTTTTTTTTTTGTTTATTATGATATAGTAATCTTCTAAGGCATCAGAAAGATCCTTTATATAAGGATTATTCCCGCCTGTTGTAGCGTGAGGGGAAGGATATATAAAGATGCTCTTTTTTTTCATATTTAGAATAAATGTTTTACCAAGGGAGTTTTCGGTTTAATAACTTCTCGAGTTTGCTATTGCTTTCTAAATAGATGTTTTTTAGAGCTTCTTTTTCTTTCTCGTTAACTTGTATTTTAAAAAGGTCACTTTGTGATATGATTTTAGGTAAGCGCTTAAAAACCTTTCCTAAAAAAGGATTAATATAGTTAATGTGCAAATATAAAGAATTTCCTTTTCCGTTGAAAACTTGCCTGCTGTTTGAGAATTTAAATGTTGGATCAACACCTAGAAAACTACAAATCTTTTTCAAGGTTTCTTCAGGTTCTTTTATAATGTCATCTTCATAGATAAGAATAAGAAACTGTTTTTTATCGAATAGCTTAAACCATTCTTCCAATTGCCAACTGTAATGACCCATTGATTCAATTCCATATTGATTTAAAACATCTAAAATGCTTGTTTTAGGAGAGAATCTTCTAGCTCTAATATGGTGAAAAAAAGCAGATATTGCTCTGTTTTTAGGATCTCTAAGTGTTAAAATAAATTTTGAATTTGGAAATTCTTGTTTAATTAAAGACCCAGGGTTTTTAAAATGGTTACTTTCAATTGCTTCTGCTTCAGATGATGTTATCCAGAAATAATTCGGAGTACAATCTAATCGTATAGAAGCCTCACTAGAAGGAAACTTTTGATAGTAGAAGTCCATTCCTTTTGCATAATTGTTTTTTTTATTGAAGAAATGAATTTCTTTATTTGCAGGGATAGATATTTCAGGGTGTTGCATTAGGTTTCTTGCAATCCATGTTGTCCCACATTTTTGGCCTCCTATTAAAAAATGTATGTTTTTGTTTTGTGTCATCTATGTTCGTTTATTATTTTCAATATCATATAAATACATTAAAATGGCATATACTAAAAAAGAATCTATCTTTACTATTTCCACATTCATACATGACATTGGAATAAAAAATAAGGTAAATGCTCTAAAAACTTTTGTGTCAAGATTAGCTTTGTAAAATTTCCAGAACATTAGGATAAGTGCCCAAACACCAAGTATCCCAATTTTTGAGAAGAAACCAAGGATTCCAATATCCGCCATAAATAGATGCCGAGCTTCTTGAATATTCCATATTGTTTGTCCATATTCAGATCGGCCACTTGGGAACCCATTACCAAAAACCTGACAAATTAGATTTGGAGAGTGTTCTGATAAGTAATATTTTGCACTTAAGAATCTTATATAGTCTGTTCCATAATTTAATTGATTAACTGTTGATTCTTGCATCTTTGACAAAATATCTAAGAAATAGGAATTAATTAAAACCAGACCTATTGCTAGAAAGAGAATAACAGAGAAAATAGTTTTAATATTTAACTTTTTTGTCCTTAGAATTAGGTATATCGATCCTAAAGCAATGCCTAGTAACATCATTCTGCGTCCCATTAATAAAAAGGCAACTATATAAATAACTAAAAAAAGCAACCATTTTTTTTGGTTGTATCTTAAGTATCTTTCTAAAAGAATAAAATAAGCCAAATACATAAATGTTCTTCCTGGGAAACTCACTTTTACTAAACCATATGAATCTACAGCGTCTTTAAATCCAAATAGTTGATTTGGTGCAAAAGTATTTATGAGAAAGAATAATGCATGTATAGAGCCTATTATAATAATTGTATTTATTATAAAAACTTTTGGAGTTTTAAGGAAATGTAAGAGATAATAAGTATACCAGAATGCAAATATGAGAATGGTTGTAAATGTTATGAAAAAATCTTGTTTCCAAAAGAAATAAGCATTTAAACTACTTATAATTAAGCCTGACCAAAAGAATATGAAATTTTTTCGAAATGAGGTGTGGCTACTTGACTTTCTAGAAAAAAAGTAAAGCAAAGCAAATGCTAAAAGAGCAAAAGCCGTAATGTTTAATATTGCTGAAAGAATAGTCTCGTTGAATTCTCTAAAAAGAAAGAAGTTCAAGCCAGACAAGAGTACAATTATTATTATTATCTTTTTATAATTAATCATTCTTAAATTTTGATATTCAACAATCTTGCTAAATTAATACTTTGAATTTTGAGAATTGTCGAAATTAAATTTTTTGCTGAATATTTCGTGAAAAGGATAATATTACAAAATAATGAATTTTCATTAATATACTTATATCCTTGATTTAATAGTTCATCTTTTAGTATCCATGCAATAAAGCTATTTATTTTTTTTAGTTCCTCTTTGTTCCATTCTTCAACTTTTTTAGAGTCAATTCCTTGATAACTATTGTCTTTCCAACTTTCTAATGAATTATTAAAATTTCTGTTTGAGGGATTGTTAAATTCATGAATTACTTTTTCTGAATACTTTAAATCTATTTGAGAAAATAAGTTAATTAATATGTCTTGAGGTTTTGTAATAAGATCTTCATATCTAATGGATATAAACTGCGTATTATTAATATTCCTTTTTATTACTTTTTGATTCTTTTTGAACCTATTAGTTAATTTCAAGGGGTTCTTACTTACCCATTTAATTTTCAGATTAGATTGAAAAACAGCTCTCGGATCTCTTGTTATATTAATGATTTTTGCATTTGGGAAGTGTTTAAATATTTTTTCATATGCAATATCATGTGCTGGTGTTTTTTCTCCCCATCGTGAAATATTAACTCGTTTACTCTCAAAAGAACAAATTGTAGATAATAGCTCATTAATCGTTTGTGCTTCTTGGCATTCTTTTTTTATTTCTTTAAGTTGAGTTTCGTTCAAATCAAAATATCTTAAAAAACGATTTTTCTTTGGATTTAAATAAAAATCTTTAACTTCATGTATTGTGTTGTTCTTGGATAAGGGTTTTGTAATTTGGAAGAAATGGGTTTCTGTTCCGATGTGAATTTCTTTTGAAACATTTATTAATTGTGACAAAAGAGTTGTTCCAGATCTTGGAACACCTGTTATGAAAATTGGATAATATATGTCGTGTTTATTATTAATATTCATAGTTATTTACTAAAATAAATAGTTGGTTTTTAGAGACAGGAACAATGAATCATAATCAGATTTCAATTTTTTTATAGTCAAAGGTTTTCAAAAGGTTTTCATCTAAATTTCCATTAATTATTTTGATAGAATTATCCGAGAGCTTATTTCTCCAAAGCTCTTTGCCATAAAGTTCTTTATAATAATCATAGTTTTTTTCTTGATCTGGAATCTTAATAGCCGATTCGTAATTAACAAATTCTTTATTTTTAAAGGGCTTATTAATTTTTTTTGAAATTTCAAGCATTATTTTTTCGGGTGAGATAACTAAATCTTCATAAGTAATATTTAAACAATTAAACTTTTGTAGATTTAAATACGATTTGTTCTTTTTATTCCAAAGATCTGTTGCATTGGCATAAAATAATTGTTTGGATTCTCTTTTTAATGATTTCCATTTTTGCTGAATAAATACATTAAAGTCGAGTATGGCTGATTTTTTATTATGATAAGGCCGTTTGTGCAATGAAAGTAAAAAAGAGTATGGATTTTTTGATATAGTAATGAATAAGGTATTTGTTAGTTTGTCTGATTTTTTTATGATATTTATATGGTCAATTTCTCTATGTTTCCAACCTAAATTCTTAGAGTCTGTAATAAGAAAATATAAGTCTCTTAATTTTTCATCGAAAGGGAAATAGGAGAAAAAGGTATTTAATTTGCTAGGAACAGTTCCTCTAAGTAGTTTAATGTCAAAATTTAGGCTTAACAACTTATTAAAATAATTTGTGCCCGTATTTCTTTCTCCATAGACTTTTATGTATTTTATTTTCTCCATTTATTTTATATATTTATTTTTTTGAAAATAGATTAAAAGGCATTGTAAGTACGCCTGTTTTTTTATATGCAAATATCATTTTAAATAGTTCTGTTCCAATAATTGTTGTTGTGGAAGCTATAGAAACTCCTAAAATTCCATAGAATTTAGCTAGTATTAACATAAGTGCAATATTTATGATAGAAAAATACATAGTGATTTTAGCTAATATTTTTCCAAAACCACACATTACTAATAATTGTCCAGAAGCCCCAGTTGATAGGGCTATAAGTTGTCCAAAACTTAATATAATCAATATAAAATGAGCTTTTTGAAATTCTACTCCCCATAAACTTAATATTGGTTTACCAATAAATGTAATTAAAGCAAATTGAATAACTCCTATTATTATTAGTCCTAAAGTTACTCTTTGTACCATTACTTTAAGATTAGCAATTTTGTTGTTTGAATAAAGTTGAGCAATATTAGATGAAAGGGCTGAGTTTGTTACTCCTTGTATTAGTAGTGTGATTTGTGCTATTCTACTTGCTACAGCATAAAGCCCTATGCTAGTAGCATCGGAAAAGATGCCAATTATTAATATGTCTGTATTATTAGTGACAACACTTGCCATTTCTGAAAAAAATAAAGGAACTGATTTTTTAGATAATTCAGGAATAATATTCTTTGGCTTAGAAGAATAAGAGTATAAGGTCTTCCAGAATGTTGATATAGTTAATGTGACAACTACTCTTCCTACTGCATATGCAATAGCTGTGTTAATAATATTAATTTCAATTTCAAATAAATAGAAACTATAAATAATAATTGTAGTAACTAAAACACTTAAAGTTCGATCAACTAAGTTAGCTTGCCATATTTTTTTATAAGCAATTAAGCCAGAAGATAAAATTCTTGTAATTACTTGTGGTACCATTACCACAATCATAATGTTTAAGGGTAAGGATAGTTGAGGCTCATTGAATATGTTGTTAGAAATCCATTTTGATAGTAGTAAAAATAGAATTGAAATGACTATTGTTAGCCCACCATTAAATATATGCGACGAATAAACAATATCTTTTATTCGTTGCATATTTTTGCTCGAAATAGCTATCGCAATTTCTTTAACGATTATTTGACGATACCCAAACATCGCTAACACCAATAAAATAATTATAATCCGGTTAGCAAGGTTTATTATTCCTAGTCCTTCGGCACCCAATGTTCTACCTAATGTAATACTAAGGAGCAGGGTAATAGCCATTCCCCCAACCTTAAGAATAATTGATGGTATGGTTTTTTTTATAACTTCTAATGTGTGTTCGTCAAGAAGGGCTAATTTAGATCGACCATAGTTGAGAATTCTTTTTGTCATTTATAATTATTTCAAAAGAGAAAGTTCTATTCTTTTATTTAATCAAAGAGGAAATATCTTATTCATATTTAAATAGTTGGCAATCTTCTCAGGGTTCGTAGCATTTTCTTCAGGTTTTAATATCAGATTTGCATCTTCAGGTATATCGTATATGCTCTGTACTCCTGGTAAATTAGTTATTTTATTATCCTCAGCAAGTTTGTATAATTCTGGTTTGTTCTTTTTGCAGAATTCAATGTCAGCATCCATGAAAATAGTATGCACTTTATCTTTGCCAATAATTTCAGTTACTTGATTTCTAATATCTTTTTCTGGAGAAATAAATGAGCAGACAACTATAATGCCTTGATCGTTCAATACGCGAGCAATATGAGCCACACGACGTAAATGTTCAGCTCTATCAGCAGGAGAGAAGTCTAATTCTTTGGAAAGACCAGAACGCATAGTGCTACCATCAAGTAAAACAGCATGAGCTCCCATTTCAAAAAGTTGTTTTTCTAATAAATAGGCTAATTCATTTTTTCCTGAACCGTGTAATCCAGTAATCCATAAAGTAGCTCCTTTTTGTCCATAGCTTTTCTCTCTTTCTTTTGTACTTATTAAGCATTCTCCTTTTTCAATACGCCCACGATAATCGCCTAAAGATATTTTTGAGCCAAGTTGATTTGCATCAAGTTTGTCAATAATCATCCCTACAGCACAAGTGTTGTGAGTAACTGGGTCAATTAATACAAAAGAGCCCGTGCTTTTATTTTTATTGTATGGGTCAAAGAAAATAGGTTTTACTGTTGTTATTACAGTTCTTCCAATTTCATTTAGTTCAAAATGCTCAATATCTGATTTGTTTAAAGTGTTGATATCCACCTTGTATTTGATAGATTCAATTTTTGCTTTTGTAGTATTGGTGTTGTGTTTAATGTAAAATTGCACATCACGATTCATTGGTTTTTCGTCCATCCAAACCAGCATGGCTTCAAAGTGTCGTTCTATATGCGGCAAATTATCTGGATGAACAATCATCTCTCCACGAGAGATATCAATTTCATCTTCTAAAGTAAGCGTTATAGATTGAGGAGGGAAAGCTTGATTTAATTCCCCATCATAAGAAATTATTTCCTTTACTTTTGATTTTTTACGAGAAGGAAGTACCATAATCTCATCCCCTTTTTTAATGATACCAGATGCTACTTTAGCTGCAAAGCCACGGAAATCACGGTCAGGACGATTTACATATTGTACCGGGAATCTAAAATCTTCAAAGTTTCTGTCACTACCTACGTGTACAGTTTCAAGGAACTCTAATACGCTTTTACCATTGTACCAACTCATATGGTCAGATTTCTCTACTACATTTTCTCCTTTTAAAGCAGATAAGGGAATGAATTGTATGTCTGGAATATTTAATTGAGAAACAAACGCTTTGTATTCATTACATATATCGTCAAAAACTTTTTGATCGTAGTTGACTAAGTCCATTTTGTTTACAGCAAGCACAACATGTTTAATTCCTAATAGTGAAACAAGGTAGGTGTGTCTACGTGTTTGAGTAATAACTCCTTTTGAAGCATCAATTAAGATTATGGCCAGGTTCGCTGTTGAAGCTCCAGTTACCATGTTACGAGTGTATTGTTCGTGTCCAGGACAGTCAGCAATAATAAATTTACGTTTGTTGGTGCTAAAATATCTATAGGCTACGTCAATGGTAATACCTTGTTCGCGTTCAGCTTTTAATCCGTCTAGTAATAAGGCATAATCGATTTCTTCGCCAGCATGCCCTACACGTTTACTATCACGTTCGAGTGTTGCTAATTGATCTTCATATAGCATTTTGCTGTCGAACATTAAGCGGCCAATTAATGTTGATTTCCCATCATCTACAGAGCCTGCTGTTAGTATGCGCAATAAATCTTTCTTTTCATCTAAATCAAGAAAAGTTTTAATGTCTAATGAACCGCGCTCATTTCTTACCGGGTTACCTCCTTGGTTGTTTTTATTTGAATTATCTTGAGTCATATTTGATTCTATTTTTTATCGTAATGCGAATGTGATTTTTACTTTTTTCTTGCTAAAGAATTTTAGAAATAACCTTCTCGTTTTTTCTGTTCCATGCTACCTTCTTGATCAAAATCGATTACACGGGTAGTACGTTCAGAAACTGTGACTGTCATCATTTCTTCAACAATTTCTTCAATATTACTTGCTGATGATTCTACTGCTCCAGTTAAAGGGTAACAACCTAAAGTGCGGAAACGAACCATTTTCATTTCTACTTTGTCTAGTAACTCTTTCGGTATACGATCATCATCAGCCATCACCCAAGTACCATCCATATTTATCATTGGGCGCTCTTTCGCATAATATAGAGGTACAATAGGAATTTGTTCTAAACGTATGTATTGCCATACGTCTAATTCAGTCCAATTTGAAATAGGGAAAACTCTAATTGATTCACCTTTATGAACTTTCGCATTGAATATATCCCATAATTCAGGACGCTGGTTTTTGGGGTCCCACTGATGTGATTTATCTCTGAATGAGAAAATACGTTCTTTTGCACGAGACTTTTCTTCGTCACGACGAGCTCCACCAAAGGCAGCGTCAAATTTATATTTATCAAGTCCTTGTAATAAGGCTTGTGTTTTCATTATGTCTGTATGAACTTTACTCCCGTGAGAAAAAGGGCCAACACCAGCCTCAAAACCTTCTTTGTTATGATGAACTAGTAAATCCCAATTGTTATCATTCGCATAGTTGTCGCGAAATTCAATCATTTCTTTGAACTTCCATTTTGAGTCGATATGCATTAAAGGAAAAGGAACTTTTCCAGGATAAAATGCTTTCTCTGCTAAACGGACCATCACAGATGAATCTTTTCCAATAGAGTAGAGCATTACTGGGTTTTCAAATTCAGCTGCTACTTCACGGATAATATGAATTGCTTCAGCTTCTAATTCTTTTAAATGACTTAAATTGTAATCTTGCATATATTATATATATTAAAAATATTTGTTGTAATGTTACCGAAATCTAGTAGATATGTTTTTAATAATTACTAATTTATGGTTGTGAGACTATTGTTATTATTTTATCCAAAAGGATAGAAACACATTCTTCAAGAGAATGTTTAGACGTGTCAATCGATATTGCTGGGTTTTTTGGTGCCTCAAAAGGGGCATTAATACCAGTGAAATCTTTTATCTCTCCAGCTCGGGCTTTTGCATAAAGTCCTTTGACATCACGTTCTTCACATACTTCTAAAGGAGTGCTGACAAAAATTTCATAAAAATCATCTTCCCCAACAATGTCTCGTACTATTTGACGTATTTCTTCTGTTGGGCTAACAAATGTACATAGAGTAAGAACGCCACAATTGATAAATAGTTTACTTATTTCTGCAATGCGTCGGATATTTTCAGTGCGATCTTCTTGTGAAAAAGATAAGTTGTTATTTATTCCTGAACGAACATTATCTCCATCTAAGATCTGAGTTAAAAATCCACGCTCAAATAAATTACGTTCTAGAAGTTCAGCCAATGTAGTTTTTCCGGAACCTGAGAGTCCAGTAAACCAAAGGACTTTAGCCTTTTGTTTTAGCTTAGTTTCTTTTTCTTTTCGAGGTACCATTTTTTCAAATGCTGGATAAATGTGATTCATTTTATGATATTTTATTTAGAATTCCCAAATCATAGGAATGAAAACTACTGATAGAATAAATGCAATTACATTTAAAGGTAAGCCAACCTTTAGAAAATCTTTAAAACGATAATTTCCTATTGATTGTATAATCATATTTGTTTGATACCCAATAGGAGTTGAGAAACTAGCTGATGCAGCAATACAAATTGCTATGAAAAATGGTTTTGGGTCAACACCCAGTTGGCTAGCCGCAGATAAGGCTATTGGAAATGCAATAGCCGCAGCAGCATTATTGGTAATTAACTCTGTAAATATTGTTGTAAGCAGATAGATGATTGCTAGCACTGCTGCAGGACCCATATGTTTAACTGCGTTTATTGCTGTATGTGCAATATGTTCAGCTACGCCTGAATTTAATAACCCTTTGCTTATAGCAAAAGCAGAAGCAATTGTAATTAATACATCCCAACTAATTGCACGTGCATATTTTTTTGGTGGAAATATTTTTAGAATTGCCATAAGTACAGCTGCTATAGAAGCAAAGAAAAACATATCCATAAAGTTCCCATTTACTTTTGGTAAATATTGTCCAAAACTAGTTCCAAGAATCATCATTACAACAATAGCAATTGTCCAACCTATTTTGTAGGTTTTAATTGGTTTTTCAATTTCACCCTTAGATGAAATAAGGAAGAATATTTTCGAATCTTTCCAACTGTCAACAAATTCAACATCAGCTAAAATGATTAAAGAGTCCCCTGGACGTAGACTTTCTTCCGATAAATTAGATGTGATGTTTGAACCATTACGATGAATGGCCAATACAATTCCTTTATATCTATTGTAAAAATCAAATTCTGATAATGTACTGCCAATTCCAGGGAAACGTGGAGCTAGAACCACTTCAATTCTATGCAAATCTTCGCTTTTCAGAGTTTGCTTAAGATTGCCATGAGTAATTACTTTTAGTCCATTTAACGAAAGTATATTTTCAATGTTATCTTCGAAGCCACAAACAAGGAGTTTGTCATTTTTCTGTAGAAGTATTTGCTCATTTTGCGTATAAATCATGGTTTCATTACGTTCTACACCAACAATTCGAATATTCTTATTATCTCCTAGCTGTCCTTTTTGAATTGTTTCTCCAATATAACGACTGTTATTTGTAACCAAAAGATTGAAGTAATACTCTTTCATGTCCAACTCATTTCTACTTTTATCCTTTTTGTCATCTGGCAGTAAAAAATGACCAACAAATGATAAATATACCCATCCTACTAAAGCGATAATAAAACCAATTTTTCCAAGTTCAAACATGCTCAGTCCGTCAAATCCTTTTTCTTGCATCATTCCATCTATAACAAGATTTGTTGAGGTGCCAATGAGAGTGCAAATGCCTCCAAAAATAGTAGCATAGGAAAGAGGAATTAGAAATTTGGATGGAGATAGTTTTAATTTTTCAGCCCAACGTTTAATAATTGGAGCAAAAATAATTACAACAGGAGTGTTGTTGATGAATGCAGATAAAGCAGATATAGGAAGCATTATGCTCAATAACATTCTTGGTATTGATTTCTTTTTTCGAGGTAATGTTTTAAGTGCGAGTTTGTTTAATATTCCAGAGTATTGGATGCCTTCACTTACTAAAAATAAAACAGCCACTGTTAGCATTCCTTTGTTAGAGAAACCAGCGGTTAATTCAGTAGGAGTAATAATGCCCATAGCCATAAAAAATACTGAAGCAGAAAATAATACAAGTCCTGGTCGCATGATGTCTTTGACTAAAGCAAAAATCATGAGCAGCATGGTAAAAAGTACTATGTATGATTGGTGAGGCACTACGTATTAAACTTAATTAAAATATTATTATTGCATTCGTTCTATTGAACTATAAAAAATGGATTTAAAAGATCTTTTTTATTATAAACTACATCTTCTTTGTCAGAATGACGTGTCACTGTTTTTCCAGAAAACTTAACAATTGCATGACCTGCAGCCGTATCCCATTCCATTGTTGGAGCTAAACGAGGATAACAATGTGCTGCTCCTTCTGCAACCAAACATAGTTTTAAAGAACTTCCTTTTGAAATCATTTTTAATGGCAGCCCTTTTTTGTCTAAATTATCAATGAATTCTTCTGTTTCAGGACTCATATGTGAACGAGAACCAACTACTGTAAAATGATCAAGTTCTTGGTTTTCAGGAAGCTTTTTTGTATTGTTTTGGTCAATGCCTTTTTCTGTAGCTATTGATTTAAAAGCTCCTTCCTTGTCTGCAAAATAAATTTCTTTTGTAACAGGTACATATACAACTCCTAAAATTGGAGTGCCATTTTCAATTAAAGCAATGTTAACCGTAAATTCACCATTTCGTTTTATAAATTCCTTGGTTCCATCTAAAGGGTCAATCAACCAGAAAGTTATCCAATTTTTTCTTTCATCGAATGACATGAGTTTTCCCTCTTCGCTTAAAATTGGATAGTCTGTGTTTTCTAGATAACTGCAAATTTTAAGATGTGCAGCTTTGTCGGCTTTTGTTAAAGGGGAATTGTCGGCTTTAATCTCAACTCCAAAATCTTCTGAGGTGTAAATTTTTAGTATTTCATTGCCAGCATCAATAGCAGCATCAATAGCAGTTTGTAAAATTAAATTTGTCATGTTTGAGAGTTTGTTGCTTTTTAATAATACATACTTTATTTTCCAATACAGTAATAATCAACACTGTTAGATGCCATATCTGCAGCATCATAAATATTTCTTCCATCAAAAACAACAGCCGTTTTCATAGATTTTTTGATTACTTCCCAACTAGGGATTCGGAATTCTTTCCATTCTGTTACCACCATTAATGCATCTGCATCTACAGTTGCATCATACATGTCAGATGCAAAATGTATTTGCTTTAATAATGGAGAATTAGCAAGTCTTGTTTTTGTTTCTTCTATAGCTACAGGGTCAAAAACTCTAATGGAGCATCCAGCATTAATAAGCTTTTCAATTAAAACTAAAGATGGTGCTTCACGAATATCATCAGTCTCTGGTTTAAATGATAATCCCCACATTCCAATAGTTTTTCCTTTAATTTCTCCATTAAAATGAGTAGAAAGCTTATCAAATAATATTTCTTTTTGTTTGTCGTTTACATCTTCTACTGCTCGCAATACTTTCATGTCATAGTTGTTTGCTTTAGCAGTTTTAATTAATGCTTTTACATCTTTTGGAAAGCATGAACCTCCGTATCCACAACCAGGATATAAGAATTTATTTCCTATACGAGAATCACTTCCAATTCCCTTGCGAACCATATTTACATCGGCACCAATAATTTCACATAGATTTGCAATGTCGTTCATAAAGCTGATTCGAGTAGCTAACATTGAGTTGGCTGCATATTTTGTCATCTCAGCAGAAGGAACATCCATGAAGATTACACGGAAATTATTGAGAAGAAAAGGACGGTATAGTTTAGTAAGTAGCTCTTTAGCACGATCTGTTTCAACACCAACTACAACGCGATCGGGACTCATAAAATCTTTGATCGCAGCTCCTTCTTTTAAGAACTCAGGATTAGAAGCAACGTCAAAATCTATGCTGATATTTCTCTTGTTGAGCTCTTCTTGGATGGTTTGTTTAACAAGTTGAGCTGTACCAACAGGTACAGTACTTTTGGTTACAACTAGTAGGTAGTTGTTCATGTTGCGACCAATTGTTTTTGCAACTTCAATAACATATTTTAAATCTGCGCTGCCATCTTCATCAGGAGGTGTTCCTACAGCGCTAAAAATAACAGAGACATCATTTAAACATTCTACTAGGTTAGATGTAAAATGAAGTCTACCTGCTTTTTGGTTACGAACAACCATATCTTCTAAACCATTTTCGTAGATTGGAATGATTCCCTTTTTTAGCTTGTCAATCTTCTTTTTATCAATATCAACACATGTTACATCTACACCCATTTCAGCAAAACAAGTGCCTGTTACTAATCCGACATACCCAGTTCCAACAACAGCTATTTTCATTTTTTTACATTTTTTTAGAAATCAATGCAAATATAAGAAAATAATGTGAAAATTGAGAGAGAAAAGACCATGTTTAAGCGATTTTTTAGATTCTTAAAGTTTAGTTGATGAGCGTTGTTTTTTTATTGACTTTTATTCCTAAAAAACCTTCGTGTAAAGTGAATTTTAACGATTGAACAAAAAGGAGCTTGTCTATATCATAAAAGAAGCGCAAAGCTGGATACTGTTTTAAATTATCATTCTCTAACTTTATTAGAGAACTGCTTTGATAACGTGCAATTTTATGTATTTCTGTTGTAGGGTTAGATGTTATGAAAAAGTTTAAGAGAAGGAGAATGCTAATTAAGGAGTTGGATAGAATAAACTTTTTGAAAAGCTGTTTTTTATTTTTGAAAATGAACTTAGAAATATACCGTATGATAACAAATAAAATAATGTAGATAGATAAAAGTAAAAAAGTATTAATTAAGGTGTTGAATCCTATTCTGAAAAAAATGATACTGTTGATGATGAACAGTAATGCATAAATGCCCGTACTAAGTGAAAATAAGTTTGAAATAGCTTTTAATAATTCTTTTACATTAAGCCACGAGCCAAACATCTTCTTTTTTATAATGTAAAAGCTTGTAATAAATCCAATTGTTAAGCCTGTTTGAATTCCGTATTTAGTTTGGGTAATTTTTCCAAAAATGCCGCAAACAGATATTATTATAAATAGGATAAATGTTGCAGATAGGAAACGTTGAATAACGACAATGTTGACTAAATCTTTATATTCCTTTGTTTGAGTCCAAGCTTTGTAGCGCATTCTAGAGAATCGAATGGCTTCTTCTCGTTCTTTTTGTCTTTGTTTTATCGCTTGGTCAAAAACCTCCTGAACTTCATTGGGGTAGTCGTTATTAGGTTTGTTTGTATTTCTAATCGCCCAATTAAAAGCTTCAAATAATTCTAAGAATTCATTATGTGCGTTAGGGGAGGAATTTCTGTCGGGGTGAGTTATTTTAGCTTTTTCTTTAAAAGCACTACGAATGTCAGACTCGCTTGCAGTTGGAGAAATGCCTAGTATGTTAAAATATTTTTGCAAAAAAAAATATTAGAGTTTTACATTGGGAGGTAAAAACTGAGAGATGTCTTTTTTGTAATATAATAAGTCTCTTACAATACTTGAAGAAATGAAGGAATGTTGTGCTTCAGTAAAAAGCACTATTGTTTCTATTTTGGAAAGTTTGTGATTGTTTTCTGCAATGGCATGTTCGCTTTCAAAATCGCCTACCGATCGAATGCCCCGTAAAATAAAATGAGCATTTTCATTTTTTGCAAAATCAACTGTGAGTGAATCATAAGATTTTACTATTACTTTTGGTTCATCTATAAAAGCTTGGGAGATAATGTCTATTTTTTTTTCAACAGAGAAAAGTGATTTTTTAGCATGATTAATTCCTATGCCGATAATAATTTCATCAAAAAGTTTGAGCCCGCGCAAAACAATTGAATAGTGCCCTAGCGTAAATGGATCAAATGAACCGGGGAAAATAGCTCTTCTCATAATTATTTTTTATTAGTGTAATATTTGGGAATAACTTTTTCTCCTTTTTTGTTGATAGCGAAATATTCATCGTTTAAGCTTACTGCTGCCATTCCACTAATGAAACTAGAAACTTCATCATAAAGTAAAGGTATAATAATTTCACCGGTTTTATTTATAAACCCCCACTTGTTATTAATACATACTGCTGCCATACCTTCTTTGAAGTCGGCTGTATTATCATATTTTATGGGCGTTATTTTTACTCCTTTTGTATTAAAGAATCCATATTTTTCGTCTAAACATACACAACAAATATCTTCTTTAAATTTTCTAATATCATCGTATCTCGTCGAAATAACTGAACCTCCATTCATGTTAATCACACCCATTTTCTTTTCTTTTGTAACTATTGCAAAGCCATTTCTGTAATATTGAACCGATTCATATTTTGCTGTGGTTACTTGTTCTCCAGTTTGCGGATTTTTGAACCCGTAGAATTTCCCCATTTTGTAGGGTACAGGGTTTTGTGTGTAGATATTTGTCACACATATTAAGAGTAAAATAATAATATAATATTTAGATCGCATTAGAGCTTTATTTATTATTCCGTTTTCCAATAACGTTGATATGAAAGATCTCGTCATCTAAAGAGACTAGCGAGTATCCGTTAGTAAAGTCAGATGCAGATTTATATATTATTGGTATTACCAAAGCTCCTGTGATGTCTAAAAATCCCCATTTGCCATTTTTGCTTACGCGAGCAAGTCCCTCTGAATAATTTCCAGCATCATCATATTGAGGTGGAACAACTTCGACCCCACTTTTATTTATGAAGCCTATTTGGTAATTTATGTCAATTCTTGCCATGTCTTCATTAAATTCAGCAACTTCATCATATTTGCAAGGGATAATCTCAATACCTTTTGTATTTATAAAGCCATATGCAAAATCACTAACAACTTTTGCTAAGCCTTCTTGAAATGCCCATACTTCATCATATTTTGGAGGATTAACATAAAATCCATATGTATCAATAAATCCTATTTTTTTTTCAAACAAAACCATTGCAATGCCATTTCTAAAATCCCATGCATTATCGTAGATGGGTGCTATAATAGTTTTCCCTGATTGATTAATATATCCCCATTTGCCATTTATTTTTACAGAAGCCTGATTTTCTTTAAATGGTCCTGCAAAATCATAGACTATAGGGATAGCTATTTTTCCTTGCTTGTTAATATACCCCCATTTTCCTTTTCTAGAGACTGCACTTAGCCCCTCGCTATAATTCAATACCTCATCATAAATAAGAGCTGCTATCTCAATTCCTTTTTTGTTGACAAACCCCCATTTTTCTTCGTAAGAAACAGCCGTGATATTTTCTCTTTTTTCTCTAACTATATTATATTTTGGCATAATTAGGATTCTACTAGTGGTAGAATCTTTGAATCCATATTTTCTAGAATCTTTCCAGTAAAAGGGTACAGCACTAATGTGTTTGTTGGTTTGGCAGTTTAAAAAAAGACTTGCAAAAACACACACAATAATAATTTGATATGTGTACCTGTTTAAAAACATAAACTTTTATATTTGCTGTGTTGTTTTGTAATGTATTGGTATTCAATAATTTGATTTGCTGTTCTTTTAAAATGCAAAAATAACCTTTATTAATGGTTTAAAAAAAAATAAGTTCTTTTTTTTGATAATATTTTGAATATTGGAGAAGATTGTATGATATTTGTAAGGGAACGGTGTTTTTATTGTATTGAAGCGTGGAAGTTTCATAAATTCTTTTAACTTTGCGTTCTGTTTTATGATAGTGTTAAATATTATTTTGATGCACTTGTAAATACTTCTTTATCAGTTGGTAGAGGATAAACATTGTCAGAACATATAAATGTTATTTTAATAAATTTTTAAGATAAAATCATGAGAAAAGCGTACTTACTTCTTCTTCTTGCACTCTTTATGACGATTGGAGTTCAATTAAAAGCTCAAGAAAGAGTTATTTATGATCAATATCATTTCAATTATTACCTAATAAATCCTGCAGTTGCTGGAGCTGATGAATGTTCGCATTTTATGCTTACCACTAAAAATAACTGGGTAGGTTTAGAAGGTCCATCGACACAAACCTTGTCTTACCGTACAAGGTTTAAAACACGTAACATTGGTCTTGGAGGTTATATTTATAATGATAGAACACCAAGTTTTAATAATGCAGGAGCACAATTAACTTTTGCATATCATATTCCTATGAGTAATGGTGCTCGTTATTCTAGACAATTAAAACTAGATCGCCAGCTTTCTTTTGGAGTATCTTTAAAAGTTGCTCAGTTTTCGTATGTAACTCATGAAACCATTGATCCTGCTGATGTTTCATATAGTGAAACTGCACCAAATGCCAACTTTGGTCTTTATTATATTTCTTACGGATTCTTTTTTGGAGCATCTGTTACGAACATGATTCCATTCAGATTGTTGAATCATGGTCTTGAAGAGCCTATTGATCCTGCAACTGGATTTTTCTTTTTAGGAAATAGTTTTAATGTTGGTGGAGATAGAGTTTTTGAACCATCAGTTAATTTCAATTATAATTCTTTTAGTAACAAACAATTAGAATTGAATTTGAAGTTTGCTCAAAATAACCCTGAAAGTAACTTTGGTTATTGGGCACAATTGTCTTATCGCCATAATTTAGATGAAGGATCTGGTCAACCAATTACTTTAGTTCCTTTAGTCGGTCTACGTACAAATAAATTTCAGATAGCGTATGCATTCAATGTTGCTTTAAATGGACTTGCATCGCATAGTCTTGGTTCACATGAATTTATGTTAGCATATTCATTCTGTATACCAAAGCACTTCTGCCGATAAAATAATAATAAAAGATATTAAAAAAGAAATCCCTTAATATTAAGGGATTTCTTTTTAGTTACACGTTTACAATACCGAATGAGACTATCTTATTTTATACTAATTCACATATATGGCTTTCTCATTAATGTTGCTTCTTTTTTTAATCAAAAAGCAAAACAACGTTTAGTAGGTCAGCAACAGGTTTTTACTTTGTTGAATGAATTTCTAGCAAAAACTTCTAATGCAAAATATGTGTGGTTTCATGCTGCTTCATTAGGAGAGTTTGAACAAGGAAGACCTGTTATTGAAGCTCTAAAAAAGCTGAATCCTACTTATAAAATAATTCTCACATTTTTTTCTCCTTCAGGATACGAGCTTAGGAAAAATTATAATGGCGCCGATTTGGTTTGTTATCTGCCTCTAGATACTCCTAAAAACGCAAAAAAATTTATTAGCTTAGTTAATCCAGAGAAAATAATTTTTATTAAATATGAGTTTTGGCCTAACTTTCTAAAAATTTGCAAAAAACAAAATATTCCAGTTTATGTAATCTCAGCTACGTTTAGAAAATCTCAATTGTTCTTCAAATGGTATGGTTGGGCATATGCAAATATTCTAAAGTCGTTTAAAAAACTATACTTGCAAGACGAAGAATCTAGGACTTTATTGAAGTCAATAAATGTGACAAATGTTGAGGTTGCTGGAGATACTCGTTTTGATAGAGTGTTTGAAGTCGCACAAAATACTAAACCTATGCCGCTAATAAGTCAATTTAAAAATAAGCAGAAACTTATTGTTGTCGGTAGTTCGTGGCCTAAAGATGAAGAATTAATATTTGATTATTTGAAGCAACAGCAAGACATAAAAGTTATTTTTGCTCCACATGAAATTAACGAATCTCATTTGTCTGATATTGAAAGGAAATGTCCTGTTTCAATGCTCCGTTTCTCTAAGGCTTCTTTGGGTGAGCTTGCTGCTGCCCGTTGTCTTTTAATCGATTGTATTGGTTTGTTATCTTCTATTTACAAGTATGCTGATATTGCTTATGTTGGAGGTGGGTTTGGAGTGGGAATACATAATATTTTAGAGCCAGCAGTATATAGAATTCCAGTTGTTTTTGGACCTAATTATAATAAATTTAATGAAGCAAAGGATCTAATTACTTTAGGTGGCGGTTTTTCAGTTTTCGATAACATTGATCTTCGAACAACTCTAGATTGGTTGCTTCTCCATGGAGAAGCAGGAGAAATTGCAGGAGATTATGTTCAACAAAAAATTGGAGCTACACAAAAGATAATTGAGGGTATTTTTACTGAAGAGTAAAAGCTGTTATCTTTGTTTTATTTTAATACTAGAATTTTAATATGAAACCTTCTATTCCAAAAGGAACACGTGATTTTTCTTCTATTGAGATGGCAAAGCGAAATTATATTTTCGATACCATTAAATCTGTGTTTAAACTATACGGTTATGAGCAAATAGAAACTCCAGCCATAGAAAACTTGTCTAGCTTGATGGGGAAATATGGTGAAGAAGGAGATAAACTCTTGTTTAAGGTGTTGAATTCAGGTGATTTCTTATCTAAAGTTACAAGAGAAAACTTAGAACAAAAAAATAGCCTAAGGCTTACAACAGAAATCTCTGAAAAGGGGTTGCGGTATGATCTTACTGTTCCTTTCGCTCGTTATGTAGTGCAACATCAAAATGAAATCACCTTCCCTTTTAAACGTTATCAGATACAGCCAGTTTGGCGTGCTGATCGTCCCCAAAAAGGTCGTTATCGTGAATTTTATCAATGTGATGTAGATGTTGTTGGAAGTAACTCTTTGTTAAATGAAGTTGAATTAGTACAAATTGTAGATGAGGTTTATCGTATTTTAGATATTGGTGTTGTATTAAAAATTAATAATCGTAAGATTTTAACTGGTATAGCAGAAACAATAGGTGAAGTTGAAAAGATAATAGATATTACGGTTGCAATAGATAAGATGGATAAGATTGGTCTGGAGAAAGTTAACCAAGAATTACAAAATAAAGGTATTAGCGATGATGCCATAGCTAAGTTGCAGCCAATATTACATCTTAGTGGAGGGAATTCCGAAAAACTTGAAACGCTAAAAACAGTATTGTCGACATCTGAAATTGGCTTAAAAGGTGTTTCTGAGATGGAAATGATTTTTGGACTGTTGAAAAAGTTAGGGGTCGAGTTACCTATTGACTTAGACTTGACTCTTGCTCGTGGTTTAAATTATTACACAGGAGCTATATTTGAAGTAAAAGCAAAAGATATAGAAATTGGAAGCATAACAGGTGGAGGACGCTACGATAATCTTACAGGAATTTTCGGTTTAAAAGGAGTTTCGGGTGTGGGGATTTCATTTGGTGCAGATAGAATTTACGATGTGTTAGACCAAGTAAATGGTTTTCCAGAAGAATCATTAGACACAACTAAATTGCTTTTTGTTGCTTTTGGAGAAGAAGAATTATCATATGCACTTCCTTGTCTTCAGTCTGTTCGTAAATCCGGAATTTCTGCTGAAGTGTATCCAGAAGCTGCTAAGATGAAAAAGCAAATGACTTATGCAGACAATAAAAAGATACCTTATGTGGCTATTATTGGTAGTGATGAGATGCAACAAGAGAAAGTGATGTTGAAGGATATGAAAAGTGGAGAACAAATCTTAGTTTCCATAACTGAATTAATAGAAAAAATATCAAAATAAAATAATGTTATCTATAGCTAATGCCCTGTTCTTTTTAGAATGGGGCATTTTGTTTTAGTATCTTTGTGAAAAATATATAATATGGCAAGTTGTTTACAAGTTGAGAATCTAACCAAGACCTTTGGTGATAAATCTTTGTTTGAGAATATTTCATTTGGAATATCTGACAATCAGCGTTTTGCTTTAATAGCGAAAAACGGTGCAGGGAAAACTACTTTGTTAGGGATACTCTCTGGAGAAGAGGATTATCAGAGTGGAACTATTTCTTTTCGTCGAGGTTTGCGAATAGGATACTTAAAACAAGATCCAGATTATCCAAAGAATCTATCTGTGTTGGAGGCTTGTTTTAGTGCTGGGAATGAGATAACTGATGTCATTAAGCAGTATGAAGAGCTTACCTTAAAGCTTTCGAAGGATGAAAAAAGCGTGAATATGGATTATTACCAAGACCTTCTGAATAAGATGGATGAAATGAAGGCTTGGGATTATGAAACTCGAATAAAGCAAATACTTGGACGCTTGAAGATTTGTCAACTAGATCAAAAAATAGGGGAGTTATCAGGAGGTCAATTAAAACGGGTCGCATTAGCAAATGTACTTATTGCTGAGCCAGAATTATTGATTCTAGATGAGCCAACCAATCATCTTGATTTAGAAATGGTAGAGTGGTTAGAGGGTTTTCTTAAAAATAGCTCTATGTCTTTGCTGATGGTTACACATGATCGTTACTTTTTGGATCGTGTTTGTTCTGATATTCTTGAAATAGACCACGAACAATTATTTCACTACAAAGGAAACTATAGTTACTTCTTGGAAAAAAGACAAGATAGAATTGATGTATTTAATGCAGAAAGTGACCGCGCCAAGAATCTTTATGGAAAAGAGTTAGAGTGGATGCGTCGCCAGCCCAAAGCAAGAACGCATAAGTCAAAATCAAGAACAGAGGCATTTGCAGATATTGAGACAAGAGCTAAGTTACGTCGTGAGAATTCACAGTTAGCTCTAGAGGTAAAAGCCTCCTATTTAGGGAAAAAAATATTCGAGGCACAATATATTAGTAAGAAATATGATGAGCTAGTTATTTTGGATGAGTTTTATTATAACTTTTCTCGATATGAGAAAATGGGCATTGTAGGTAAGAATGGTACGGGCAAGTCTACCTTGCTAAAAATGTTGCTCGGAGAAGTAAAGCCAGATGCTGGTTCGTTTGATATTGGTGAGACGGTGACTTTTGGTTATTATAGTCAAGATGGATTGCAGTTTGATGAAGGAATGAAGGTTATTGATGTAGTGCGTGAAATTGCTGAAGAAATCTCGTTAGGCGGAGGAAAGAAATTGACTGCCTCAGCATTTTTGCAATTATTCTTGTTTCCACCAGAAACACAATATGATTTTGTGAGTAAGCTTAGTGGTGGAGAAAAAAGGCGCTTATACCTTTGTACCGTATTAATTAAAAATCCTAATTTTTTAGTATTAGATGAGCCTACTAATGACCTTGATATTGCTACCTTAAATGTGCTTGAAGAGTACTTGCAAGGATTTAAGGGTTGTGTAATTGTAGTGTCTCACGATCGTTATTTTATGGACAAGGTCGTAGATCATCTCTTGGCTTTTGAAGGAGAAGGAAAGTTGAAAGATTATCCTGGCAACTATACTGATTATAGAGCCTGGAAACAATTGCAAGAAGAGGAAATAAATGAAGAAAAGGGATTAAATAAACCTGTCTCAAAACCTACAGAAAAACCCTTAAAGCCAGAAAGACCACGTAAGCTTAGCTTTAAAGAGAAACAAGAGTTCGGATTAATAGAGAAGGATTTAGAGGAGCTAGAGAAAGAAAAAATTGAGATTGAAAAATTGCTTTCTGGAGGAGAAATAGCTGCAGATAAAATAATGGAGTTGTCTGCACGTATTGGGGAAGTTATCAATTTAATTGATGATAAAACGATGCGTTGGTTAGAGTTAAGCGAGATATCAGGTAGTTAATCAAGTTATTTTATCTCTTAACCATCATTCATTTTTTTGTATATTTGTAAAACAATGATAGACGAAAATATTAAAATACACGACCGATTTACTGTTGAAATGAAAATGGGTTTTTCATCAAAAGGAAAAGCACGTTTTAATGTCAATACTTGGTTCTTTGTTCCAAGTAGTTTGGATATCAATAGACAGACCTATACCAAAGGTGATTTCTATAAAGATATTAAGTCAAATATACGGTTAATAACTCCAGTGTTTTTGTTAAACGAAATCGCAAATGATAGTGATTCTCCTATAGCTTCAATTAAGAAGTCATTAGAAGATCTTCAAAGTAAAGGCAATGCTTCTAGCTTAAAAGAATTGCAATACCAATTTAAGATGTTTAGCTCTATCTTAAAAAGTTCTATGCGTGAAAATATTCGTGTAATTAAGAAGATTAAAGATGAAAAGCTTAAGCTTGTTGCTATTGTTGATTATATTGATTCGATTAAGGATATCTCAATTGTGTTTAGAAGAATTGAGAAAGATGTATTAGTCCTTCAGAAGTTTCCAAAAGCAAATGATTTCTTTCAGTTTTCAGATGAATTTATGAGTCTTTTAATTGAGAACGCTTGCTTTAAACTTTTAAAGGAGGTAGATAAGAAACCCATCATAAAAAAGGAAGTTTTTTCTGTAGTTACTTCTTTATTAAAACATGAGTTAGTATATAAAACAGAAAAGGGTTATGCCACTGCAGATGAGAATAGTTCGGATAATAACCGCTCTTTAATCTCTCGCTATGGTATGCTGAAAAAATATACTGAAAGCGAACTTTTTCTAAATAAGAAAGTAAAAGAAGATGCTTTTTTATTTAAGCAGTTTGTCTATAGTCTAGCTGCAGGTCTTTCTATGATTTTTGCAACTGTTGTGGCTTTTTCCTTTCAACAAGAATATGGCAATTTTACGATGCCATTTTTTATCGCTTTAGTAGTTGGGTATATGTTAAAAGATAGGATAAAAGAATTAAGTCGTTACTATTTTGCACATAAACTAAGCAATAAACATTTTGATTTAAAAACACTCATAACATTAGGAAAAGATAAGATTGGGTTTAGTAAAGAAAGTTTTGATTATATTAAAAATGATAAGTTGCCTGCTGAGATTATTAAATTGAGGAATCGTTCGAAACTAATTGAGTTTAATTCTGAGCAAATAATGTTGTATCGTATGCAAATAGAGACAGATAGTAGTTTGATTAACAAGCATACAGATTATAAGGTAGAAGGAATCAATAATATTGTGCGTTATAACATTGCGGGTCTTACTGATAAAATGGATAATCCTGAAGTTCCTTTGTGTATTTATCAAGAAGATGGAGTGTTTAAAAAAATAAAAGGAGATAAGGTGTACTATATTAATATGTTGCTTCAGATACAACATGATAAGCAATCAGAAATTAAACATTATCGTTTAGTGATAAATAGGGATGGTATTAAAAAGATAGAAAAGATAAAAGAAAAGCCTTAATCATTGATTAAGGCTTTTCTTTTATGAATAAAAACTAGTTTTAGTAGTTAGTCTTTTTTACTTCAAAGTGAGCTTTTGGGTGTTTGCAGGCAGGACAAGTTTCTAAGGCTTTTTTCCCTTTATGAACAAATCCACAATTACGACATTGCCATTCAACTTCTTCGCCTTTCTCGAAGGTAGTTCCTTCTTCCAGATTTTTTAAAAGGCCTAAATAACGCATTTCATGTTCGTATTCAGCTTTTGAAATCATTTTGTACATAACAGCAATTTCTTTGAATCCTTCAGCTTCAGCAATTTCAGCAAATTTAGGATAGTCTAATTCCCATTCTTCATGTTCGCCAGCAGCAGCAGCTTTTAAGTTTTCAGCAGTAGTTCCAATTACACCAGCTGGGTAAGTTGCTGTAATCTCTACCATCCCTCCTTCAAGATATTTAAACATTCTTTTGGCATGTTCTTTTTCTTGGTTAGCAGTTTCTTCAAAAATTGCTGCTATTTGTACATATCCTTCTTTTTTTGCTACACTTGCAAAATAAGTATAGCGATTACGAGCTTGTGATTCTCCTGCAAAAGAAGTTAGCAGGTTTTTCTCAGTTTGTGTTCCTTTGATAGATTTTTCCATAATAAAAAACGAATATCTTTTGAGTTTAAATTAATTAGTTAGAACAAAGATAAATAAAAGATTTCTAAATAAGACTGCCAATTATTGATAAACGAATATCTTTTATTTTTACGTATTCCATATTTTTATTGTCAAAATAGCTTCGTAACAGTTGGTTTAAATCAGGATCATCATAATCAATAATCTTGTCTTTTTTAGGGTCGCAAATGTGGTAATGTTGATGCATCCCACAATCATAACGCATTTTGTCGTGACAGGTTTCTAGTTTAAACAATAGGTTTTTTTCTTTGAAGTGTTCCAGTGTATTGTAAATAGTCGCAATAGAAATGCTTGGGTTTTCTCTTCTAACATGATTTACAATATCATCTGCATAAGGGTGCCCTAAGTCACATAAAGCTTGGTAAACGGCTAAACGTTGAGGTGTTACTTTGAGTCCATTCTCTTTTAGAATCTTGCGTACATCTTCAGCTTTCATAGGCAATAAGTTTAGGTTATTACTAAATCTGCTTCTTATTTTTGGTGTGGTTGTGCAAATGCTTTACAGGTTATATCTTCTAATTGTATTGACCATATTTTTACATTTTTTAATGCAGGTTCAGAGTATTTGAAATCCATGTCTGAATAATTAGACATTAAAAAATTTAGAGCTTTTTCTTTTTCTTTAAGATCATTAATAAAGAGAACCTCTCCCCAAGCAACTACGCTTTTAGATTTCATTCGATAGCTACAGGCTACTTGAGGGTGCTGTGCTACAATATCAGTGTCGGTACAGAATGACAAGCAAACTTTTTTGTTGTAGTTTACAATATCTACAATTTTCCCTTCAGGAGCAGAATGTAAGTATATTATACCTTGATCATATCCAAAGTTCATGGGTAAAACATACGGTGTGTTGTTTGAGTCTGCTACTCCTAAAAAGCAGATGTTACATGCTTTTATAACTTTTTCAATTTCTTTAATTTCTGTAATAGATACGGTTTTCATTTCTTAAATATATGAATTTTTAGGTGGAACTTGGTCTTTTGTATGGCATAAAAACAATAATGATATTGTGGTGCATTGTTATCAAGTCAAGAATGTCTGATTATTAGGGTGTAATTGCGAGTTATGCTATACAACATGATTTTCTAATGATGATCTTTTAAGAGAGAATAGTGCTATTTTCTATTTTTCAGGGTGTCCAAAAAACAAACTAATACTATGCCAGCATCTTACAGGTTTGTTGTCTAGTCTTCCTGGATTCCATTTAGGCATTGTGGTTATTAGTCTAATAGCTTCTTTTTCAAATATAGAGTCGCTATGGTGAACAATTTCAGGATGAGTAATCGAGCCATCTTTCTCTACAACAAAAACACAAAAAATATTGTATTTAGAGCTATCTTCTTCATTTTTTGCTGGGTTTTGGATAAGTCTATTTGTGTAATTATAAAGAGCGTCGTTCCCTCCAACATAAGATGGCTTTTTGTCAGCTGTAAAAAGAGGTTCGTTGTAAAAACTCTCGTCTAATTTCATGTTGTCAAATGGGCAACCACAATCTTTGTCTTTTTTTTGGACTTTAGTTTTTGGTGATTGAGCTTGAGTAAATGGCGCAAATATAGAGCAAATAAATAGTAGTAAAATATACTTAACTAATCGCATAATGTTAATTCTATCAGTGTGTTGATTCTTTAAGACGACAAATATAGAAGTATTTTAACAAAGTAGAAATGAAAATGAGTAATTATTGAATCTAATGTTCAGAAAATCACCTAGATATATTTTAATGTTTTTTAGAATAAATAATACGGAAATTTTTCTTTAATTACTTGTTTTGAAAATTGTTTTAATATAATTTTGTTGCCTTTATTTTACATGGAATTTTAAAGAAAAATATAATATAAATTTTAATCTACATATATGAGTCTATTTATTTTTAATTCATCTATTGGCCGAAAGCTCATAATGAGTTTGTCTGGATTGTTTTTGATAGTATTTCTGCTAGTGCACCTTACTATTAATTCTTTTTTGCTTGTAGGGCCTGAAGCTTTTCTTGCTGGTTGTGAGTTTATGGAACAACCTGTGATTTTAATTATGGTTCCTGTTTTAGCAGCAGGTTTTATTGTTCATATTTTGTATGCTATCTGGCTAACTTATCAAAATATGAAAGCAAGAGGTAATGTCTCTTATGTTTCAGGGAAGAAATCTGATACTACTTCTTGGGCATCAAAGAATATGTTTGTGTTAGGTGTTATTGTATTTGGTTTTATTGGCTTACACTTATCACATTTTTGGGCAGAAATGCAGTTGCAACATTTTATGGGAGGTGAGTCTGCTGCTGATCCATATACATTAGTTGCGACACAGTTTCGAAATCCTGTAATTGGGACTTTGTACATTGTTTGGTATGTAGCTTTATGGTTTCATTTAACACATGGTTTTTGGAGTGCCCTTCAAACTATAGGCTTAAATAATAGCAAATGGTTTAATCGCTTAAAAGTAATTGGAACTATTTTCGCGACTATCATTGCTGTTGGATATACAGTAATTACAGCGTTCTTCTTATTTGGAATTGACAAATGTTGTCACTTAGGGTAAGAGTAAGTATTTTTAAAAGAAAAAATTAAAACAAACAATATAATGGCAAAACAATCTATTGATGCTAAAATTCCTAAAGGCCCATTAGCTGAAAAATGGAATAATTATAAAGCTCATCAGAAATTAGTGAATCCTGCCAATAAACGTCGTTTAGATGTTATCGTAGTAGGTACTGGTTTAGCAGGTGCTTCGGCAGCAGCTTCTCTAGGGGAAATGGGATTCAATGTGTTGAATTTTTGTATTCAAGATTCACCACGTCGCGCACACTCTATTGCAGCTCAAGGTGGAATAAACGCTGCAAAAAATTATCCTAATGATGGAGATTCAGTATATCGTTTATTCTATGATACCTTAAAGGGTGGAGATTATCGTGCTCGTGAAGGGAATGTTCATAGATTAGCTGAAGTTTCAAATTCAATAATTGATCAATGTGTCGCTCAAGGAGTTCCTTTTGCCCGTGAATATGGAGGCTTACTAGATAATCGCTCATTTGGTGGAGCTCAAGTATCACGTACTTTTTATGCAAGAGGTCAAACGGGTCAACAATTATTACTAGGTGCATACTCAGCATTGAGTCGTCAGGTAAATAAAGGGTCAGTAAATTTATATACTCGCTACGAAATGGTAGATGTAGTTGTCATTGAAGGTCGTGCTCGTGGTATTATTGCTCGTAACTTAGTGACAGGAGAAATTGAAAGGTTCTTTGCACATGCAGTAGTAATTGCTACTGGTGGATATGGAAACACATTTTTTCTTTCTACAAATGCAATGGGGTCAAATGGATCAGCAGCCATTCAAGCATATAAAAAAGGAGCTTATTTTGCGAATCCTTGTTATGCACAAATTCACCCAACATGTATTCCTGTACACGGAGAAAATCAATCAAAACTTACTTTGATGTCAGAGTCTCTTCGTAATGACGGGCGTATATGGGTGCCAAAGAAAAAAGAAGATGCAGAAGCAATTCGTGCAGGGAAATTAAAACCTACACAGATTGCAGAAGAAAATAGAGATTACTATTTAGAACGTCGTTATCCTGCATTTGGAAATTTAGTTCCTCGTGATGTAGCTTCTCGTGCTGCAAAAGAAAGATGTGATGCTGGATTTGGTGTTGGTACTGGCTTAGCTGTTTATTTAGATTTTTCCACTTCAATTGAAAGATTAGGTAAATCTGTTGTTGCTGAACGTTATGGAAATCTTTTCCAAATGTATGAGAAGATTGTTGATGAGAATCCTTATGAAACTCCGATGATGATTTATCCTGCTATTCACTATACAATGGGTGGTATTTGGGTAGATTATGAATTGCAAACATCTATACCTGGATTATTCGCCATAGGTGAAGCAAACTTCTCTGATCATGGAGCTAACCGTTTAGGAGCTTCTGCCTTAATGCAAGGCTTAGCTGATGGATATTTTGTTTTACCTTATACTATCCAAAACTATTTAGCTGATCAAATTAGAGTTCCTCGTATTAGTACGGATGCACCAGAATTTGCTGAAGCTGAAAAAGAAGTTGCTGATAAGATTAAGAAATTGATGTCTATTCAAGGTAAACGCTCTGTAGATTCCCTTCATAAAGAACTTGGTTTAGTAATGTGGGATTTTGTAGGTATGGGTCGTACAAAAGAAAGTTTAGAGAAATCTTTAGTTAAAATAAAAGAAATACGTCAAGAGTTTTGGTCAAATGTATTTATTCCAGGAGAAGAAGCTGATGTAAATGTAGAGTTAGAAAAAGCTTTACGTGTAGCCGATTTTATTGAAGTTGGTGAATTAATGGCGCGTGATGCTCTAAATCGTGAAGAATCTTGTGGCGGTCACTTTCGTGAAGAATTTCAAACAGAGGAAGGTGAAGCCTTACGTGATGATGATAAGTTCTCTTATGCCTCTTGTTGGAAATTTAATGGAGAAGACAAGGAACCAGAATTAATAAAAGAAAAGCTTGATTATGAATTTGTTGCTCGTCAACAACGTAATTATAAATCATAAATAGATATGGAAAAAACTATCAATATAAAACTAAAAGTATGGCGTCAGAAAAACGCTAAAACAAAGGGAGGTTTTGAAACCTATAATTTGAATGATGTTTCAACCGACAGTTCTTTTCTAGAAATGTTAGATATGCTTAACGAACAGTTGATAGCTGAACGTAAAGAGCCAGTTACTTTTGATCATGACTGTCGTGAAGGAATTTGTGGAATGTGCTCGTTATATATTAACGGACGTCCTCATGGACCAGATGATGAAGTAACAACTTGCCAATTGCATATGCGTAAGTTTAAAGATGGTGAAACTGTCACTATTGAGCCTTGGCGTTCTGCTGCATTTCCTGTAATAAAAGATTTAATGGTAAATCGTAATGCATACGATGAAATTATTCAAGCAGGAGGTTATGTTTCAATTAATACTGGTGGAATTCCAGATGCTAATGCAATTCCAATCGGTAAGCCTATAGCTGATGAGGCTATGGATGCAGCAGCTTGTATTGGTTGTGGTGCTTGTGCGGCAGCTTGTAAAAATGGTTCGGCTATGTTATTTGTAGCAGCTAAAGTTAGTCAATTAGCCCTATTACCTCAAGGGAAAATTGAGGCGGCTGCTAGAGCAAAAGCGATGGTTGCTAAAATGGATGAGCTTGGTTTTGGAAACTGTACTAATACTGGAGCTTGTGAAGCTGAATGTCCAAAAAATATTTCAATTTCGCATATAGCACGATTAAACCGTGAGTTCTTAGTAGCTAAGTTAAAAGATTAAGAAGCAAGCTAAATATATGGATGCCACATAAACTTTTATGTGGCATCTTTGTTATAAAGGAGTCGTTCTCATCATACTAGATGCAGATTATTATATTACCAACTTACTAAACACCTTATTATGAGATTTACATTTTTTATTTCGTTTTTTTTCTTGTTATTTGTTTCTCTGAGTACAATTAATGCTCAAAAATATTCAGCTCCTAGAAATTATGCCATTAAAAAGCTTGGCTCATCAGTAGTTTCTTTTAAAGATGAGAATTCAAAATTATGGGGTTTTAAAAAAATAAATGGTGATATCGCTATTCCAGCAAAATTCACTTTTGCATATGCCTTTTCTGATGGTTTTGCTGCAGTAAATATGGGTGGCGAAGTAAGATTGATTGATGAATATACAGATGAATATGTTGTTGTTGGAGGAAAGTGGGGTTATATTAATAAACAAGGAGAGCTTGTGATTCCTTTACAATTTGATGGAGCAGATTTTTTTGAAAATGGGTTTGCAATAGTAGAAAAGAATACAAAAAAAACATTTATAGATAAAACGGGGAAGGCGATAACAGAATTCAAATATGATTTTGTAAATCCATTTTGTGAAGGATTAGCTGCCGTAGGTGGAGGAAGACCTTTAGAGTTTACTTTTATAGACAAAACTGGTAAGACCGTTATTTCTCATGACTTTTCTGCTGCAGGAGATTTTTATAAAGGTAGAGCTAGGGTAACCAGACAAGGAGCTAACTACTTTATAAATAAGAGTGGTGAGCGAATGAGATAAAGGAATTTTAATGTTAAATATTTGGAAAGTCAGAATTTTATTGGTAATTTTGGCACTTGATTACTTAATTAAACAAACATGTCAAAAGTAGTAACTCTTTCAGAAGCTTCAACTATCGGTCTTCATGCTATGGTTCTAATAGCAAGAGCAGGAGAAGGCATGAATGTGCAGACCATTGCTGATAAAACAGGATCATCTAGACATCATATCGCTAAAGTAATGCAGCGACTAGTGAAAGATAACTTATTAACCTCTACTCGAGGACCAAGTGGTGGATTTATATTAAAGAAAGATCCAGATGAGATTAATTTATTACAGATTTATGAGTGTATAGAAGGAGAGATTGAAGTGTCTGATTGTCCTTTAGATCATGAGATTTGTGCTTTTGAAAAATGTTTAATGAATAATTTGACCCAGACTATGACTAAACAAGTAATTGAATATCTTGAAAGCAGATCGTTAGCAAGTTATTTATAATCTAAAAAAGGTGAGCTGAAGCAATTCAGTTTATTTTTTCAATCTAATTAGGAATAAGAGTACTTAAAATATTAAATAGGAGGAATTATGAAAAGAGAGATGGTTAAAATTGACGAAGACCTATGTAATGGTTGTGGAGAATGTGTTCCTAATTGTCATGAGGGTGCTCTGCAAATGATAGATGGAAAAGCTAGGCTTATTAGTGATTTAATGTGTGATGGCTTAGGTGCTTGTATTGGACATTGTCCTCAAGGAGCGATTGAAATTGAAGAGCGAGAAGCAGAAGCATACAATGAAACGAAGGTGATGGAGTTAATGGTGCCCAAAGGTATCAATACCGTTATTGCACATTTGAAGCATTTAAAAGACCATAATGAAACAGACTATATGAAAGAAGGTGTTGCTTATTTAAAGCAAGCATCCGACTTGCCTTTTAATTTACAGGATGTGATAGATGCCGTACATGGTAAGCCTAAAGTATTTCAACCAACTCAAATGGCTCCAGCTCATGGAGGAGGGGGTTGTCCTGGTTCCCAGGCAAGAACAATTTCTAGACCAGATGAGTCTGTTGTTTCTTCAAGTGCAGTGTCAGCGTCATCAGAATTGCGTCAATGGCCTGTTCAATTACATTTAGTTAATCCAGCTGCAGCATATTTTCAACAAGCAGATGTTGTAATAGCTGCTGATTGCGTTGCTTTTGCTATGGGTAATTTTCATGATAAATTCCTAAAAGGAAAAAGTTTAGCTATAGCTTGTCCGAAACTAGATTCAGGAATGGATATTTATAAAGACAAGATAACGGCTCTTGTTGATAGTGCTAATGTTAATACAATCACTGTTGTAATTATGCAGGTTCCATGTTGTGGAGGTTTGCTACAAGTTGTTCAAAGTGGAGTAGCAGCAGCAAATACTAAAATACCTGTAAAACTTGCTGTCATTTCTGTAGAGGGTGAAGTTTTAGAAGAAAAATGGGTGTAGATATAAACAAATAAATCAATACTATGGATTTTACATATTTAAAAGAAAAACCTATGGCAGAAAAAATAAATTTTAACGAACTTGTTTCATATGCAGCTGGTTCAGTTGTTAGTAAACAAATAATAAAAAAAGAAAGTGGTAATGTAACTCTTTTTGCTTTTGATAAAGGAGAAGGTTTGAGTGAGCATACGGCGCCTTTTGATGCATTAGTACAGGTGTTAGATGGTAAGGTAGAGATTCTAATAGGAGGTCAACCATATATACTCAATAATGGAGAGAGTATTGTTATGCCAGCTGGAATTCCTCATGCATTAAAAGCAATAGAACAATTTAAAATGTTGCTTACTATGATTAAAGAGAAATAGATTAGTGATTTTATATTAGGTAGAAGAGTCGTTTCGAGCTGAAAATAATGCTTGAAACGACTCTTTCTTTTGTTATCTTTGCAAATCAAATTTCAAATCAATCGTTTTTATGAAAAAAGTAAGAGTTCGTTTTGCTCCAAGTCCAACAGGTCCATTACATATAGGAGGTGTTCGCACAGCATTGTATAATTATCTATTTGCGAAAAAACATGGTGGTGATATGTTGTTGCGTATCGAAGATACAGATTCTGCACGTTTTGTTTCCGGTGCAGAGGCATATATTGTTGAATCATTTAAATGGTTAGGCATTAAAATAGATGAAGGAATTGGGGCTAATAATGAGGGTGAATTTGGACCTTACCGTCAAAGTGAACGAAAGACTATATACAAGAAATATGTAGAACAATTATTAGATGCAGGTTTAGCTTATATTGCTTTTGATACTCCTGCAGATTTAGAAGCAAAACGGAATGAGATTGCTAATTTTCAATACGATGCCTCTACTCGTTCTCAAATGAAGAATTCTTTGACATTAAGTGCAGAGGAAGTATTGCAGAAAAAAGGCACAGAACCATATGTAGTTCGCATTAAAATTGAAACAGGGAATGATATTGTTGTAAATGATATTATTAGGGGAGAAGTAAAGATAAATTCATCTGTTATTGATGACAAGGTGCTTTGGAAGTCATCAGACCAGCTTCCTACTTATCATTTAGCAAATATTGTGGACGATCATTTGATGGAAATTTCACATGTAATTAGAGGAGAAGAATGGTTGCCTTCAGCTCCTTTGCATGTATTGTTGTATCAATATTTAGGTTGGGCAGATCAAATGCCTAAGTTTGCTCATCTACCACTGCTTCTTAAACCTGAAGGGAATGGTAAATTAAGTAAACGAGATGGAGATAAACTAGGTTTTCCTGTATTCCCTCTTGAATGGAAAGATCCAAAAACGGCTGATATTTCCTCAGGATATAGAGAGTCTGGTTATTTTCCAGAAGCTGTAGTTAACTTTTTAGCTTTATTAGGTTGGAATCCAGGGACAGAACAAGAAATGTTCTCTATGGATGAACTTATCAATTCTTTTTCATTAGATAGAGTTAGTAAGTCAGGAGCTAAGTTTGATTACGAGAAAGGAAAGTGGTTTAATCACAACTATCTTCAAAAAGAATCAAATGAGGTGCTAGCAAATTTATTTGTTGATGAGTTAAAAGAAAAAGGCATTTCTATTGATTTATCTAAATTAGCTACTATTATAGGGTTAGTAAAAGAACGTACAAGTTTTATTTCAGATTTATGGGAACAGACATCTTTCTTCTTTCAAGTTCCAAATGTGTATGATGAGAAAACTGTTAGAAAACGTTGGAAAGAAGAAACTCCAGGTCTGATGAACGAGCTAATAATCCTTTTAGAAGGAATTGAAGATTTCTCTTCCCAGTCTACAGAAGATATTATTAAAGCTTGGATTACAGATAAAGAACATAATATGGGTGCGGTAATGAATGCTTTTCGTTTGTCAGTTGTTGGTGCTCCAAAAGGACCACATATGTTTGATATTATTTCAATTTTAGGTAAAGAAGAAACAATAACAAGAGTCAAAAAAGCTATTGATACTATAAAAGTATAGCTTAATAATTGCTCTTTTGTGTTGTATTCTCCGAATAATTTTTACTTTTGCTTATAGTAAAAATTAAAACAATAAAGATAATATATAGAGTCATGGGAAAAGGAAAAATTATTGGAAGTAAAATCCAATCGTTAAGAGAAGCTAAAGGTATATCAATTAAATATATAGCAAAAGAAGCTGGGCTTACCGAAGAGCAAATGTTAGCTGTTGAAAAGGATGGAGCTATGCTTTCATTGGCGCCACTTGTTAAAATAGCAAGAGTATTAGAAGTTCGATTAGGAACCTTTTTGGATGATGCTTCTGCTTCCGGTCCAGTAGTTTGTCGTAAAGACGTTTCAGAAGAAAACTCAGAAAGCCTTGAGAGCTCACGTAAACACATGACGTATTTCTCTTTAGCAGGAAGTAAATCAGGTCGTCAAATGGAACCTTTTATTATTAATCTAGATGCTTGTGTAGAGAAAGACTTTATTCTTTCATCACATGAAGGAGAAGAGTTTTTATTTGTTTTAGATGGAGCTATTGAAATTAACTATGGAGAAGATGTTTTTGTATTAGAAGAGGGAGATAGTATCTTTTACGATTCTATAGTAGAACACCATGTTCATGGAGACTGTATTAAAGGAGCTAAAGTGCTAGCTGTTGTTTATTCACCATTGCAGTAATTAAAATTTATTGTCAATTTCTTCTGCCGTTAAGATAGAGATAATCGTTTTTCCATCTGGAGAATAGTTATGGTTGTCACAGGCAAATAGTTGATCAATAAGAGAGTTAATCTCTTCTTTACTCAATGATTTTCCATAGGGGATAGACGTGTTTCTCGCTAGAGATAAAGCTATGTTCTCATGAATTGTTGTTTTCCCATCTTTTGTTTTTTCTCTATTTGAGCTAATCATTTCTTCAATGATTTTCACCACATTTTTTCCCTCCATATTAGAAGGTATTCCATTAATTCGATAGGTGTTGTTGCCAAAGCAATCAATATCAAACCCAACAAAACTAAGGTCTTCAATAATATCTTCAAGTAATAAGCTGTCTTCAGCAGATAATTCAATAAGTTCAGGAAATAATACTTGTTGAGAAACTCCTTTCTGAATTTTTATTTGTTGAAGATATTGTTCAAACAATACTCGGACATGAGCTCTATGTTGGTCAATCAGCATTAATCCTGACTTGACACTAGTGAAGATGTATTTGTTTCTAAATTGAAAATACTCAGAACATACATCATCAATCATATGAGAATTTGACTCTTTGCTTTCTAAATTATTTGACTCTTTAGAAAAAGAAATGTTGCTTTGTGTACTCGTTTCGATAGAAACTCCTTTATCTTGTTCGAAGCCTTCATATAACTTCTCCCAATTGAAACTTTCATTTTTTTGATTTGATTTTTCTGAATTTTGTTTGAAAGGATTGTAGTCTGGATTAAAACTAGTTTTTGGAGCTTCAATTTTTGTTTCCCTACTCAATACGGGTATTTCAGTAGCATCTTGCTGGTCAAAGTCAATTCCTGGTACTACATTAAACTTTCCTAATGCTTCTCGTACTGATGCTGATATTATAGACCAAATAGCTTGTTCATTCTCAAATTTAATTTCAGTTTTAGTAGGATGGATATTTACATCTATGTTTGAAGGGTCTATAGAAAAAGAAATAAAATAGCTTGGAGAATAATCTGTTGTCAGCATTCGGTCAAAAGCCTGCATTACTGCTTTGTGAAAGTAAGGATGGCGCATATAACGTCCATTTACAAAGAAATATTGGTTGTAGTTATGTTTTTTTGCTGATTGAGGTTTTCCAATGAAGCCTGAAATTGAAAGTAGGCTTGTTTCAGTTTCAATAGCCAATAAATGCTGATTGATGTTTTTCCCAAAAATGGCTACAATGCGTTGTCGTAAGGTATTCTCAGGGAGTTGATATATGGGGCTATCATTGTGAGAAAGAGAAAAGGAAATATGAGGGTTAATGATAGCTATTCGATTAAATTCAGTAATAATATTCTTTAATTCAGTTGTGTTTGATTTTAAGAATTTTCTTCGTGCAGGCACATTAAAGAATAAATTTTTAACGTTAAATACCGTCCCAGAAGAACAACTAATCGTTTCTTGTCTCTCAAGCTTAGATCCTGCTATTTCAATCAAAGTACCTAGTTCATCACCGTCTCTTTTTGTTTTAAGTTCTATGTGTGCTACCGCAGCAATAGAAGCTAAGGCTTCACCTCTAAACCCCATCGTCTTTAGAGCAAACAAATCATTAGCAGACTTGATTTTAGATGTAGCATGTCTCTCAAATGCCATTCGTGCATCAGTTTCAGACATTCCTTTTCCATTATCAATTATTTGGATGAGTGTTCTTCCAGCATCTTTTACAAAAACCTGAATGTTTGTTGCATTAGCATCAATAGCATTCTCGACCAATTCTTTAATTACAGAAGCTGGACGCTGAATAACTTCACCGGCTGCAATTTGATTGGCAACAGAGTCTGGTAAAAGATGAATAATGTCACTCATTGATGAAAAGTGGGGTTAAATTGTATTCTCAAAATATAGAGAAATGATAGCATCGCTATTTGCAAATATATATATACCAAATAGGACTAATACAAAAAGAATAAAGAATAGTTTGATGAATAATTTTTTGTTTGCTTTTGTACGCTCACTAATATCTAAACGCTCAGAGTATTTCCGAAAAGAGCCACGAGCTAATTTAGGTGTATATTCACCATCTTTATTGTTGGCAATTTCTTTTTCTATAGCAGCTTCACGTTCTTCTCTTTTTTCTTTTTCTGGATCCCAGTAAATTGGGATGTGGTTAAAACGACGTGGCTTTAAAGAGTTTCTAAATGAAAATATACCCATTGTTTATTATATGAAATCACCTTTAAATCTAACTGTTATATCATTTACAATCTGACGAATTTTTTGTTCTTCATCTTTTTTGCATATTAAAAGCACATCATTAGTTTCCGCTACAATATAGCCGTCAAGTCCCTGTATAACAGCTAGTTTTCCTTCCGGCACAGTAACAACATTGTTGTTGCTTTCATAATACTGAGCATAACATTTTAGAGTTACGTTTTCTTGATTATCTTTTTGAGAAATATCGTAAAGAGAACCCCATGTACCTAAATCAGACCATCCAAAATCCGAGCAAAGAACGTTTACATTTGGAGCTTTCTCTAGGATGCCATAATCAATAGATACGTTTTGACAAGAGGGGTAGATTTCATTAATAAATTTCGTTTCCTCTTCAGTGTTATAATATTCTTTTCCACTTTCAAATTTTGAAGAGACCTCAGGTAGAAGCTCTTTAAAAGCATTGTCAATTGCTTGTAAATTCCATAAGAAAATTCCTGAATTCCAGAAAAATTCACCACTCTCAACAAATACCTTTGCTAGTTCTTTATCTGGTTTTTCAGTAAATGTTTTTACCTTTCGAAGGTTAGTATCACCTTCTTCAATTTGAATATAACCATATCCAGTTTCTGGTCTACTTGGTTTAATCCCTAATGTAAGTAATGAATCGTTTTTTTGAACAAAATCAATACCTTCTTTTATTGTGTCAATAAATTCAACTTCTTTTAAAATTAAGTGGTCCGAAGGGGCAACAATAATATTTGCTTCAGATGTTATTGCTTTAATTCGATTTACAGCATATGCAATACATGGAGCTGTATTTCTTCTCATAGGCTCTAGTAGAACTTGTTCTTCATTGATTTCTGGAAGTTGTTCTAAAATTAAATCTTTATATATCTGGTTTGAAACAATTAATATGTTTTTTGTAGGTACAATCTCTTGAAAACGACTAAATGTCATCTGTAATAATGATTTACCCGTACCAAAAAAGTCTAGGAATTGTTTTGGTTTATCATTTCTGCTGAAAGGCCAAAATCTACTTCCGATACCTCCAGCCATTATTATACAATAGTTATTCTTCATAAAATCAGTTGGTTGCGAAAATTTAGTTCGTTTCTGAAAGAACACAAAAGTACATTGATTTTTCCTTTTTCCCAAGTATTAAAAGTTTTTTATATAATATTAGGCAAGGTAAATACTTGAGAAAATAAAAAAAACATTACTTTTGCATCACCATTTGCCCAGATGGCGGAATTGGTAGACGCGCTGGTCTCAAACACCAGTGGAGCAATCCGTGCCGGTTCGACCCCGGCTCTGGGTACTGATAAACCCTTGTATATATCTTTAATACAGATTAATGCAAGGGTTTTTTAATTGACTGCTGAAACATTACTGAAACATTTTTGCTGATTATTAGGTTTGTTTCTTTTAAATCTCTATTCCAAATAAGTACTCACTGCTTTGTTTTCTTTAATCTACTCTGTATTGTCCTTGTTTACTTCTTTTTAGTTTTATAATGTAGCTTTAATTTTAGGTAATTATTTAATTGTCTAATTTTAAAACCCATTATTATGGCAAGACAGACAGGACCTTTGAAATATAAGGGCAACATTGGCGGAGTACGCCACTTCAAAATTAAAGGCTTAAAAGGAAGCTTTGCAGGTATGGCAGGGGGCGCATCTGCTGAACAAATAAAAACAGCCCCAGAGTTCAAACGCACAAGAGAAAACATGAACGAGTTTGGAGGCTGTGCAGCAGCGGGGAAGTCTGTTCGTGTAGGGTTAAGTTCATTGATGCAAACAATGTCAGACTCTCGACTTACAGGAAGATTAACCGCAATTATGAAAAAGATAAACTTGGAAGACCAATCCGAAGCGAGGGGTCAAAGAGCGATTCTTATTTCTGAACAAACACAATACCTAAAAGGCTTGGTGTTTAACAAAAGCGTTAACTTCAATAGTATGTTTACTGGAAGTGTTCGTATGACTCCTACGGCATCAAGAACAGGTGTAAATGCAATTATTAGTTATAATTTATCAACTAACATAAATGCACCTCTTGGAGCTACTCATTTTAGACTTGTTCTTGCCGTTTCAGCAATTAGTGATTTCATTTACAATGCTGACACCAAAATGTATGAACCTGCAAATCCAGCCCTAAATGAACAAAGCACTGTAACATACATGCCAGAGATTGCACTCGGAGGAGGTGGGAGTATCACTTCAAATCAAGATTGCCAACTTCCAGCAGGCATTACTTCTTTAACAGAAGATACTAGCTTGATAGCATGTATTGGGATTGAGTTCTTACAAGAAGTTAGCGGCAATTTTTATCTGTTAAGTTCAGGTAATGCTTTGAAAATTGTAGATATTTTTTAAAAACTATCTAACACAAGTGAACCTCGGCAAATACCGGGGTTTTTTTGTGTCTTGTATTTTCAATAAGTGGGCTTATCTTGCCTTTAACCTAGGCTTAACCTAGATTTAAACATGAAACAAGCAATCTTTTCAAATAATTATTAAAGAGCATACGCTTTGCCTCTTGAATAAGCCTTAAATTTTGCTTGTATTGAATTTCTATCGCTTCTAGTGAGTGTAGAGATGCAACGGACTTTTGGAAGCCTGTGAGGCTCTTATTTGCAATATTTAGTCAGCTTCATATATTTCATATTTTCCGCTTAAAGATTTATTTGTTTTCAACCCTACAATTATTTTCCCCCAAAGAGAGAAAAAAAAGAAAGAAGAAAAAAAGAAAAAGATGGCATTTTCACAGGGCGGTTGAAAAGGGCTGTAAAGGTTTTTTGGCAAAATACTACCTGGAGTGAAACGGAAGTGTGGAGATTTTGGCAAAAACCCGTAGGGCTTGACCTTTACTGACCTTTTGGCTGTTTACCGCCCTATCTTTGCCTTGCTTTTTGTTTTTTTTTGTGGTTATAATCTTCGGTTATTGGTATTTGTTTTATGGGGGTAACAATCACAGGGTTAAATAAAGCATACAAAACTGCGGGTGGATGAGAGCAAGTGTGGCGACTGAACGGAATGACACAATTAAGTGGGTGGATTTGCAGGGTGGAGATTGTGGCGTGGAGAGAATGGAGCTACTCTTGCTGTGGGGTGCTGAGGTTGGTGAAAGGAACGGAAGCGGAATGTAGTGTAGGATAACGAAGTGCCGAAACGAAATGTAGCTGTAGTGAGTGAACCTACCGCAGGCACATGATATAAACTCGATATGCTTTATTTAAGCCTGTACCTTTGAAAGGGTGGAGGGGTATTTGTGGTTTTCGGGCAGTAGAACGGGGTTTTGTGGGTGGAGTATTTGCGGGGCTACTTAACATAGTGTTCTTATAGGAATGTATTCTCATTACTATAAGGCAACATTATGTTTAAGTAGCTTGGATTTGCAGGGTGGATTGCGGGGAAGACGACAATAATACTGTGCAAGCTACGCACGAAGTAAGGAGCGAGGATTTTTGGCGGCTGGTGATAAAACCCGGTGGAACTGCCCGTAATTAATTCGTAGCTTTGCTACACCTTATTTTATATAATGATAATTAAGGAAGAAGTAAAGAATTATAATATAAAACATACTAGTATTTTGTGTTAATAAGGAATAATATGAGTTATTTTTAATCCATAATATTTATCTTTGTGCAACCAAATGATATAATTATGCCATACAAAGTAATAGATATTGCAAACAAGGTGCTTGCCAAAGGGACAACTGAGGAAGATCTAGTTTCAAATATGAAGCTACAAAAGCTGTTGTATTATATGCAAGGTTTTTATTTAGCATATTTTGATAAGCCATTATTTAATGATGAGCTTGAAGCATGGATGTATGGACCTGTTGTGCCAAAAGTTTATGAATCATTTAAAGAAAATGGAAGCAAAGGGATTGAATATACTGGAGAAGTAATTAAGCTAGGCACAGAGAATGAAGAAAAGCTTTTTAATGAAGTGTATCGAGTTTATGCAAAATACTCTGCTACTGGATTAATGGAAATGACCCATTCTGAGACACCTTGGAAAGCAACAAACACTGGTGTTGGAAATGTAATTAGTCAAGAAGTCATGAAGCAATTTTTTAAAAAACGATTAAAAAATTAGCATGGCTAAGAATAAGAATAAAAAAAAGAGTGGAATACAAATAAAAGAACCCACTCAAACTAAAACTATATCAAGTAAAAAATTGGATGAATATAATTATCCAATTTTTTGCTTTAAGCACCTTAGTGATGTTTCTTTTAAAGATTGTAAAGATGTGAAATTCTTTAAAAGCTATTTATCAAGGCTAAAAGGTTTATCTGAATTAGGATGGAGTGAGATAGAAAAATCTGATAAACACCAATATGGGATAGAGAAATTACCAAAAGAATCAATAAAACATAGTTTGCCTTCCTTTGTAACACCAGAAGTAACTAAGGTAGATGTGTTTAGAGCTACTGGTGATAATAAACCATTTGTAGGCTTAAGAAATGGTAATGTTTTTCAAGTATTCTTTATTGAATCTAGTTTTGGAGATATTTATGATCATACACCATAATCAAAAAGCATATATCTCATTATAAATATCTTGCAGATTTTTGCCGTTGTAAGTCCAATATTTAGTTGGTTGTACGGCATAGTCTAAGCCTAGTAGATCTTGGGTGAGGGCGGTAAGTGAGGTTTCTTGTCCGTTGTATAGGACTTTTCTGTCGGTGCATACTTCTACTTCTATAATTTCATCCTCTTTGGTGTATTGGAGTTTGGCTCCAATAGGGATTTCCATTTCTCGGAAGTTTAAAGGTGGGCGACGGTTGATTTTAAGTTTGGTGCGGGCTTGTTTATCTGTTTCGTTTAAATCATCGTCTATCTCACTATTTACTTCTTGGGTAATATCGCCTTTATCAAACAGTTTTAATATGGCTATGGCTTGCTCGGGTGCTATTTTAAAGAACTCTCTTTGAGGATGCACACGATTAGGGGAAAAGGCAATGTGTAGGGCTTTTTCTACCTTGGCGCAATCTTCTACCTTACAAGCAAACTCACACTCAAAGGCAACCGGCACACTGGTTGTAAAGAGTTCCTTCATCCGTGTATCTACATTGTCTCTGGTTGTCATGCCTATTTTTACTAAATCGGGCATGGCCGAGTTAGTAAGTACATACACTATTCCGTAGTTATTCGTTTGTTTTGCCATAATTTTTATATTTTATCGCTCTGTGTTTGCAGTAGATTACCACTTGCCTTATTTTAAAAGCTTGCTATCAGAGGGATTCTACAAGTAGAAGATTAATTATACCTCCCCACCCACACCTTTGAACTTATCTACAAACGAAACAACTTTTTGAAAAACGCTTTGTTTCTTTGTTAGATACTGAGGGTTTAGAGGACTCATTTTGGGTAAAATGGCGTTGAGTTCAGTACCGTTTTCGGTTGCATATTCACGCTTCAAAGAAGTTGCAATATATCGCTTTGCAGCATCTTCAATTAGATTTTCCTCTGCAATTAATTCAGAAGCTTCCATTTTCAGTTTGTTTTGTGCATATGCATAAAATAAATCTAAAACATTCGCTTTATCTTTAATGGTGTCAAGGTCAGTTTCATTTATAAAATCAACTACTAAACTTTCCTTTGCACGATTGCCTATACTAGCCCTAATAACTCTACGAATTTCTTCTATTATTTCAACTTTATCTTTATTCTTTTTATTGTGCTCAAAGATTAGTTCAAGAATGTAATCGAGGTTTATTTCTTGTGATTTTAGTAAGTCTATTTCGAATACTACATCATCCCAATCAATTTTTGATTCTTCTGATTCTTTGCCAGTCTTCTCTCTTCTTAACCAGTCCCGAATATCATTGTAAGTGGAGCGATAGTCTTGAACTGTTCGTTCGGGCAACATGGCGATTTCTTGCATGGATGCGATATCTTCATCACTCACAAAATAAGTTTCTTTAAATGCTTCAATAGCTACTGCATCATCTAGGTCTATTGCTTTAAGTGCATTAAGATGGGTAAATTCATCATAGTTTTGCAGTATGTTTTCTATACGCAAATACTCACCAAATAGCTTTGAGAACTCTTTTTTATCTTTCTCGGTAACTATTTCATCAGGCTTAGGGAATTTCTCGTTTAATTCATTTACCACATCCAGATAACCTCTACGAGCTTCGCCAGTAGCAATATCTGTAAAGCCATCTAAATATTCTTTGTAACTTTTCTCAAGTACTACATTTTTTGTATTGCTATCTCCAAACAGCGTAATAGCATCTACAGTAGCTTTTTCTAAATCTCTAAAAGTAACAATATTACCAAAGGTTTTAGTTGCATCGTAAATACGATTGGTGCGTGAAAAGGCTTGCATTAAGCCGTGATAACGCAGGTTCTTATCAACAAACAGTGTATTAAGTGTAGGAGCATCAAAGCCTGTAAGAAACATGCCTACTACAATTATTAAGTCAATCTCTTTGTTCTTTACTCGTTTGGCAAGGTCACGATAGTAATTCTGAAACTCCTTACTGTCAATACCAAAACTGGTTTTGAACATTGTATTATAATCATTGATAGCTTTTGATAAAAATTCTTTTGCACTGCTATTCATTGCAGAAGGCTCGAAGCCCTCATCTACTATTTCGCCAACTGCACTTTGCTCTTCATTGGCTGCAAAGGAAAAGATAGTGGCTATTTTAAGAGGCTTTTCGCTGTTTTTTTGTAGTTTATTTAATTCCTCATAATAACACTTGGCAGCATCTACACTATTTACAGCAAACATGGCATTAAAACCTTTGTTGCTCCCTTGGCTTCTATGCGTTTTTGTTCTGAAATTTTGTAAAATGTAATTTGATATTTCCGTGATACGAGCAGGATGAAGTAAGGCTGTATTGTTTTCTGCCGCAGTTAATTTTTTCTCATCTATCTCTGTTTCTATACCCTTAAATAGTGGGCGAACATCGTTGTAATCTACTTTGAATTTGAGTACTTTCTCATCTCTAATGGCATCTGTAATTACATAAGAGTGCAACTCACGACCAAATACACTGGCTGTTGTTTCGGCACCTAAAGCATTTTCGGGAAAAATAGGAGTGCCGGTAAAGCCAAATTGATAGAATTTTTTAAACTTCTTGTTAAGGTTTTTTTGAGCTTCGCCGAATTGTGAGCGATGCGCTTCGTCAAAAATAAATACTACCTGCTTTTGATAAATAGCTAAATCGCCCTCTGTTTTTATGAGGTTATTTAGTTTCTGAATAGTGGTAACGATAATCTTATTATCTTCTTTTTCGATATTCCGCTTTAAACCTGCTGTACTATCTGAACCGTTTACACTATCGGGAGAGAAGCGTTGGTATTCTTTCATTGTTTGAAAGTCCAAATCTTTACGGTCGACTACAAAGAATACTTTATCGATATAATCCAATTGTGTGGCTAAGCGAGCCGCTTTAAAGCTGGTAAGTGTTTTGCCCGAGCCTGTGGTGTGCCATATATAACCACCCCCTTCGGTTTTAGACCATTTTTTAGATTGATACGAACTTTCTATTTTCCATAATATCCTTTCTGTTGCTGCAATCTGATAAGGACGCATAACGAGCAGTGTGTCGCTGGTATCAAACACCGAATAGGTAAGCAGTACATTTAAAAGGGTGCGTTTTTGGAAAAAGGTTGCCGTAAAATCTGTTAAGTCTTTTATCAGCGTATTGTCTGCCTTTGCCCAGTTCATGGTAAAGTCAAAGCTGTTTTTATTTCGCTCAACGGTGTTGGCAAAATAACGACTATCGGTACCGTTGGAAATAACAAAAATTTGTAAGTACTTGAATAATGAGTTCTCTTTATTAAAACTCTCTTTTGTATAGCGGTGTACTTGATTAAACGCCTCACGAATAGCAACCCCACGCTTTTTAAGCTCCACTTGTACCAATGGCAAACCATTCACTAAGATAGTTACATCATACCGATTGGCGTGTGTTCCTTTTTGTTCAAATTGTGAGATTACTTGCACCTTATTGCGAGCAATATTCTTTTTATCGACTAGGTAAATGTTTTGAATATGCCCATCGTCGAAAACAAAATCGTGAATGTAGTTTTCGTGAATTTTCCTTGTTTTTTCAACCAGATTATCACTTGGTTTATCCAAATACTCCTCTACATAACGAGCCCATTCACCATCCGAAAACTCCATATCGTTTAGTGCCTGTAATTGTGTTCTTATATTAGAAAGCAATGCTACGGGAGTGTTTAGGCCGGCAGGATTTTCGTAACCCTGATGTACTAGGTCTCGAATAAATTCACGCTCCAAATCTGCCTCTGTTTGATAGACAGCAGGTGCCTCATTTAGCTCTGAGTACTTGGTATATTTATCAAGTACTATGAAATTGTTCGTTACTGCAATTGGATTATATGTTGTCATTTGATTGATTTAAATTCGAAAATTTATATTCGGTTTCTAGAAATTTAATCAATTCAGAAAATTTAATTTTGTCGTTCTCTTGAACTTCGGCAATTTCTTCACCTGCATGTGCTGAATGACTTGAAAGATTTAGTATTCGGTTTGCAAATGGATCAGGAGAGCCATCAGCCATTTTAGGAAGTAGTTTTTCCCATTTTGTGTGTCCTAAAAAAATAGCAGTTTTTTCAAGTATATTTCTTAAAAAACTAAAGTGATATTTTTTTATTTGTTCGTTAACACTAGCTTCCTGTAGCTCAGAAAGAAGATTTAGATGATATGAGAAAGGGGTTTTTCTATCAAGTTCTGTTAATACATAGTTTCCATCATTTTGTTTATCTAATCTATACTTAATAGACTGTTCAGGTTTGTAAATCCATTTTTTTACTACACCAGCTTGCGTAACAATATTTTTGTTTTTGTTCGGTTGTTTATTGTTAAGTTCATTTGATATAACATTGTAAAAAAGAGGGTTATGTGTTGTGATGATAAACTTCAAGTCTGACTCACTAGTTTTAACAAGATTTGCAATGTCGACTGCTAACTCAATTAAATGATTATCATCAAGTGAAGTAACAGGATCATCTATAAAAACATATTCTAAGTCATTAAAAAAACCATCTTCACGATTTTCTTTTGAATCTTTTAACATTTCAACAACTTCAACTAATAGAGAATAAAATACACTCCATATAAAACATCTTTCTTCTGCTTTAGAAACTTTTACATTGTCGTATCGTTCAGTTCCTCGCAAAAATGAAAAGCTAACTTCAGGGTAATAACTTATATTGCGAGATCTACCACTCTCATTTACAAGCTTTTTTTGTTCAATAAAAAAAGGATTTAGTTTGTCGTCAGTATATCGTTGGAAATTATTAATAATATTTTGGTCTTGTCCTCTATCCCGTATAATCCAATCGGTAAAAGTATTTGGTTGAATTAATAATTTATGTTCTACATCGGAATTTTTCCAATAAAACAAATCTTCTGTTAACGCATTATAGTAAAGTATTTTAGTTTTTGACTCACCTTCCACTTCACTATCCTCAGAGGTTTCAGGGGCAAACGACTTCTTAAACTCTCGAGATAAGCGTGTTTTACCTACACCATTAAATGCATAGATTAGCTGTACTTTTTTAGCGTTATCCTTAAGTGTCTGTGCAATTTGTGTTAATGACTGTCCCATACTATGCCTTTATTTCTTCTTTCGGAAATGTAAGTAACAAATCTCTGTAATATTCATACTGTTTTTTTCGTAGCTCTATTTCTTTTGGCAAACCGTCATTCAATGATGAAGTAAGCGTGTCGAAATTATCGAGAATGGAGACTATGCGTGCTTGTTCTTCTGGTGAAGGAACTGGAATTTTAATTTTCGCTAAATCATTTGCTGAAACATCAATAACCTTAGTACCTTTTGCTAGTTTTCTTTTTTGACTTGCACACCTTTCTGTTTGTGTAAAATAAGCTAAGTATTTACCTGAAATAACTTTTGATGGTTTAAATATAGTTGCATGTCCACCAGTAACAGCTTGCTCTTTACCAAGATATACAACAGCTTTACCAACATCTTCTAAGTTTTCACTTGTATTAGTAATGATAACATCACCAGTATCAACTTTTTTTAATTTCTTGGCAGTTTCAGGCGAAACAAAGGATTTAGTTTCTGTAGTAAAAGTTTTATAATAAGTATAAATTTGACCATAATGAATTGCAGGAACACCAATTTCAGTAAAGTCTACTTTAGGCAAACCACTTCCCCGAACTAACTCTCCAATTTCACCTAAACTCTTACACTCCAATTCATTTACATCAAAACTAAATAAAGCTTCCCTATAGTAATTATATTGTTTACAGCGAGCTGTAAGCTCCGCTGTAAGCTCCGCTGTAAGCTCCGCTGTAAGCTCCGTAAAAGTATCTAGTATACGAACTATTTCAGTTTGTATTTCTAGAGATTTTTTTGGGTTTTCTGGGCATGGGATGGGGATTTGGAGACCATTGATAGCTTCAGTAGGTAAGTGTGCAGGAATTGCATCCGTAGCTAGTGAATTAATCTGGTTCTGATTATTTTTTAAAATGTAAAGCAGATATTTGTTATTTAAAATGCTAGAGGGTTTAACACAATAACATACATCATTTGCCCAAAACTTTTCAGTAATAAAATTTACAAATCCTGCTGTTCCATATTTAACAATGGTGATTGTATTAGCCTCTTGATTGTATTTATCAAAATATCCCATAGGTGATACGCCACCACTGTATACAGGATAATGTTTCTCAGGAGATAATTCACGCTTTGTGACACGATGCCCCCTATTAACTGATGCAACCACCCCAAGTGTTTTCCACTCCACGTCAGCACCCTCGAGTAGTTTATCTATATATTGTAATGTTTTATTCATTCGTATCCGTTTTACCTTTTAGGTTTTTCTTGGCTATTTGTTTGTCTAAGGTTTTTACCCTTCGTTCCAGTTTTTTAATATCTTCTTCGGCGGGCAGCTCTTCGGGCTTAATACCGCTTTTGCCTAAAAGAGATCTTACATCTTGGTTGTTTTTAACATGTTCGGATGTAATATTGCCTTCCCCTTTGAGGTCGTTTTTCTTTACATTAAAATTGGTAATTTCGGTGGCTAATTGTTTAGCTGTAATGGTTATGGTAGGGAGGAAATCGGCTAAGGGGCGGTTTTCTTTTATCCCTAATTTACGCTTCATTTCACTGGTATTATAACCTCCAAACATAGCCCAATCGCCTTTACTTCTAATTCGGGCAAACCCAGAATTATCAACGCCTCTTTCGTATATATTCTTAGAAAGTTCGGTTTCGGTAGCAGCCAGTTTTTCGCGTGCTTGTAAACGCTCCATCAATTGAATGCGTTCTTCTAACAGCTCTTGCTTTCGGGTTTGAATGGCAAAATAACTTTGGGCAAAGGCAATTTGCTCTTTCTTTGGGTCTCCATTTTGGGCTATTAGGTAACAGGCATAACGGGTAAGCATAAAATCATCTTGTTTCCTTTCTGCACCAGAGCCAATCTTTACCATTTTGTTGATGTCAACGAAATGGTCTGAGACTGCTTCACCAGTATTTTTGCAACTGTCTTTAGCTTTATTGAGGGCATTTAAAAAATTACGCCAATCGGAATATCCTAAAAGCTCTTGCAATTCACGCGCCAACCAATATTCAACACCATCTTGCTCGTAGGCATATTCTTCGAAATGTTTGTTTAATTTTATTATGGTATCTTTCTCCATTTCAGCTTTGTATTTATGGGTTTATCCTTTTTTAGGAATGATAACATCAAGTTTGTAATAATTGGAAGGTTTGGTAGAAAAAACGGAATTTCCGATTTTTCTCAGGGTATCGCCTTCTATTTGAACTGTTCGGATTTTCCGAACAGTTAGTTTTGTTCAATGGTTGCCACGCCCTCTATCTCCATTACAATTTTATCAATATCAGCACGAAGTGCATTTATTTTCTTTACAGTTTTTGAAATCTCTGCATTCAATTTTATAATATTCACCTGCTCACGATTATCCTTTGCTTCCACATACGAACTTACAGAGAGGTTATAATCGTTTTCTGCAATAACATTATTATCAATAGATTTTGCCACATACTCCACATCTGCTTTGCTGTCGAACATTTCCATAATCTTATCAATATGCTTGTTAGCAAGTATATTGTTATTGGTTGCTTTTTGGAAGTAATCTTCACCACTAGCATCAATAAACTGGGTTTTGGTATCTGATTTATGTTTGGATAGCACCAATATATTTACGGCTATTGAAGTGCCATAAAATAGATTAGGAGCTAAGGAAATTACAGTTTCTACAAAGTTATTATCTATTAAGTATTTTCTAATTTTCTGCTCTGCACCACCGCGGTAAAAGATACCAGGAAAACAAACAATAGCAGCCCTACCTTTAGCAGAAAGGTAACTAAGCGCATGTAGCACAAAGGCAAAATCTGCTTTCGATTTAGGTGCCAGTACACCCGCAGGGGCAAAACGGTCGTCGTTAATAAGCGTAGGGTCGTCGCTACCTATCCAATTTACCGAATACGGTGGATTTGAAACAATGGCATCGAAAGGTTTATCATCGCCAAAGTGTGGGTCTAAAAGTGTATTGCCCAAGGCAATATTAAACTTGTCGTAGTTGATGTTGTGTAAAAACATGTTCATACGAGCAAGGTTATAGGTAGTGTGGTTTATTTCTTGTCCAAAGAAACCCTCTTCAATAATATGAGCATCAAAATGTTTTTTTGCCTGTAAAAGTAAGGAGCCAGAACCACAAGCAGGGTCATAAATTTTATTTACTTTGACTTGCTTATGCATTGCCAATTGTGCAATTAATTTAGATACTTTCACAGGTGTAAAAAATTCACCTCCTGATTTACCTGCATTGGCTGCATAATTACCAATTAGAAATTCGTATGCATCGCCAAACAGGTCAATTTTGTTATCTTCAAAGTCGCCAAAATTTAGTTCTTCAACGCCTTTTATAACAGCTGCTAAACGGCTGTTTTTGTTTTCAACGGTATTGCCCAGTCGTGTACTGGTAGTGTCAAAATCGGCAAACAGGCCTTTGATATCATCTTCTGATGGGTAGCCGTTAGCAGAACTTTCAATAGCATCAAAAATCTTTTTTAAATCTGTATTAAGATTGGTGTTGGTATTGGCTGATTTGGCAACATTCACAAAAAGTTGACTAGGATAAATGAAGTAACCTTTGGTTTTTATCGCATCCTCTTTTATTTCGGGTGTAATTACATTGTCCAATAAGTTCGCATACTTAATGCTTTCATCACCCCCTTCTATATAAATCGTGAAATTTTCACTGATAAAACGATAGAAAAGTGTACCTAACACAAACTGTTTAAAGTCCCATCCATCAACAGAGCCACGAACATCGTTGGCTATTTTCCATATTTTTGCTTGTAATTCGGCTCTTTGTGCTGTGCTTGTCATTCTATGTAATTTATTATCATTATATAATAGACAGAATAATAAGAGGATTTTATGAAAATCAACTCTAATACTGACTATATGTTGTTTTATTTTATAAAGACTTCAAAAGTAATAAATATCAGTAATAAATTGGTAGCAATGTGCAAGAGAATGCAAATTTAACAACTAGTAAGTATGTGTATGAGCTATGTCTTCATTATTATTTCATTAAGCTCAATAATCTGCTTGTTTTGCTTGTTTGAAGAATTGCTTATTAAGTTCATTAAATCTTTGTTTAGACGAGTATAATCTCTAGGATATGCAAAGGTGCTATTTGACTTTAATTCATTTACATAGTTTTCGATTCTTGAAATATCCTCGTTAACTAATAAAATAGACATAAAAGCCTCTTTTGCATCCTTCGGTGTACTTATTTCTTCATAATTAAGCTGCTGACTTGAATTGATTTTGTCAATACTAGCATATTCGTTTTTCCAAAGCTGAACAAGTTTTGAATAAAAGGCTTGCTTGCAGAGCGTTTCACCTGTTATTGCTTTCTCATTTAGCTGACTTGATAATCTTTCTGAAAAGCGCAATTCATATCGTAGTAAATTCTTTTTTTTAAATTCATCGGGTATTTTCATGCCTGATTTTTTAGCCTCTAAGAACTTGTCATAGAAAGCGAGTATTTTCTTTTTAGTTTGGTAACATAGTGAGTTATTTGTTTTAAGCAATCTTTCAAATCTTGGTTTATTGCCTAAATACTTAAAATAAGTAGCCGGTGCATGTTTTGTTATCAAAACTGCTCCAATATCTATTCTTGTAACTTTTGCTTGAAAAAGTGAGAGCTGAAGTTTATCACTTAGCATCTGAATAGCTTCTTTAGTTTGTTGCAATGATAATGTTTGAATATTATTGCCAAAATAGAACTTTGAGATACTTCCTTTTATACTGATGCCACCCTCTGTAATTTTAATAAGAAAATTATCTAAATTGCCCGAAACAGAATAGCCTCTAATAGTTGTTTTTTCAGTAATGTTTAAGAGAAAACTCTTAATTAAGAAAGGGTCAAAGCCAATATCTGCTCTATGTACCCAAAAATGAATAGTATCGTACATAGGCTATACCAAAATTTGGTAAAAGAAACAAGTTACTATATAAGCATAAACTAAAAGTGATGTTTGAACGAGCATTTTCATTTAGTTTCTTTTTGGTACTTATCAAGTAATGTTTTTATGTCAGACACACGGTAATATATTTTTGCTCCAATTTTGCTATAGTTTATTATGCCTTTTTCTCTCCAAGATTGAGCAGTTTTTGCACTAATACCCATAAGTTCGATAAAACGGAAGTTGTCAATAATGGGGTCGTTTCCAAATTCTATGTTGTTTGCAAACTTGGCAAAGTGTGCATCAATTTTTGTGAGAAGTTTTTCAAACTGCTCATTTAAATAATCTTCGTCGTATCTCATAGTTATAAAGGATTTTTTGATTCTATATAATGAGATGCCATAAAGTTTTCTAGGTCGGCACGCTTAACAAATATTTTTGAACCTATTTGTGAAAAGGGGATGAGGCGTTTGTCTCTGTAGGTTTGCCAAGTTTTGAGACTGATACCTAAAATTTTGGGGATTTTTACTGATTCAATCCATTGTGAGTTGATTTCCTGTTCTGATTTATCACGAAGGATGTTTTCAAGACTTTCAATTTTCTCTTCAATTTTGTTGAGAAAACTTTGTGGTACTACTGCCATTTGCAGATTTGTTTCATTTTGTTGCATACTGTTTCTAATTGTTTAAATTGTTTATGTTTATAGAATATGTATGCAAATGTAAATGGCTTGAATAGAGTAGTAAGAATAAAAAAAATGGGGAAAAATTAAGAGTTTACCTCTTGATTTTCCCCCAAATAATTTCCTAAAAGATGATTGATTGTTTACTTGTTCTGTTGGCTGGCAAAAGCATTAATCCAATCTTTAACCTTGGTGTACTTTTCTTTGTTTTCGTCTAATGGTTCGGTTGCTTCTAAGATTACCAAGCAATCATACATAAAACTATATTCTTTTGTAATGCCTGAAGCTTTTCCTGTTTTTTCTTTTTCTTTATGCGCAGTAAAGAAGTCCTTCTTTTGAAGGAGATTATAGTAAAAAGCTAGACATCTACCGTATTCTGCATTTCGGGTGTAGTTTTTTTCATTCTTTTTCTTTGTTCGTTCATAATCTAGAATTTTTGCTAATTCTTCATCGGTATAGGGTTCTACATAGAAATCATCGTATTCAACTACTTCTCTATTTTGTTTATAGTGTTTTAGTTTTTCTTTAAAATCCCAATTGAATTTATATTGGTATAATCCGTCTTGTGAGTGTTCTAATCTTGTAGTTGCCCATAGATCTAAATAAAATAAATCGAGTTTAGAGCTGAGTTCGACTTTTTTCACTTGTGATTTTATTTCTCCTTTTTTAGGGTGAGATACTATACCAGAGATTGTAATTTTGTTGTCACGGCAACTGTCTAATAGCGAAATTAGCTCGATTAATTCGAGATTGTTAGATTTGTTATATTTGCCCAAAACATCTTCAATCATTGATTTAAAGAAAATGAAAGAGCCTTTAATAGATTCTAAATGTTCTTCATAATTATATTTAGAGATGATTGATTGAAAACTTTCTTCAATTTCAGCATCCATCTTTAGCCATTGGCTTAATCTTTCCTTGTCTAATTCTTCTTTTTTATTTAAGTCATCTGAATTATCCATACTATTATATATTATATGCTTGGTTTTATGGTTATAATTAGTTTTTCAATCTCTTTAGTAGACATTTTATCTATAATTGAAAGAAGTTGTTCTTTCGGGTCGTCTTTTTTCTTGAAAATGGAAGCCATGACTTTGTCGGTTTCCTGTGTTTCAAAATTACCCATATAAGTTTCAGTAATCTTGATATTTGAATGACCTAATAAATTTTTTAGGTGATTGTTGTCAATTTTATTGTCCTTTGCAATTTTTGCGAAGCTGTGACGGGCAATGTGCATGGAGATATGTTTCTCAATTTTGGCTTCTGTTGCTAATTTATTAAGGTATTTATTTATCAAGGCGTTTTTTGAACTTACAATATCATTAAGCTTTATAATCATATCGGGTGGGAGTGTGGCTCTCTGATCGGCCGTAATTGCTTTAGCATAGCTTGCGTTGCTATCGAGTAAAGGGAAAATATAATCGGAAGGCTTACTGTCTTCTTTATAATAATGTGATAAAATGTGTTTTGCTTTATCGTGCAGAAAAATACTACGGTCTTTTTTTGTTTTTGCCATACGGTATTCTAAACGCCCATCACCCGTAATATTGCACCAACGAAGTTGAATAAGGTCGCCTGCTCTAATACCTGCTAAATAAAAGGAGAAGAGAAAGTAATTGCGACAATGCCATATAAGGCTGTTTTCTGTTAATTCTAGTTTCTCGATAGCTTCAATTTCAGTTTCGTTTAGTTTTTCTTTAGTTGTGCTTATTTCACGAGTGTATTTGTAGCCTAAGAATGGATTATGTTCTGGCTTAATTAAACGGTCAACTTCAATTGCTCTGTTTATAATGGTTTTAAAAATGTTTAGATTTATAGCAATGGTGTTTGGATGCAGTTTAGCATCGGGATTTCGTTTATTTTTTAGGGTATGCAGAAAAGCTTCGAATTTAGATAAAAATGTAGGTGTTAATTCAATGAAAAGAAGGTCTGTCTTATTTGATGTAGATAAGAATAATTCTAATTTATTTATAAAGCCGTTGTATTTTTTAAAATTACGATGCCCTCCTTCATTTAAAATGTCGTTAGTTCTTTGTTTAGCATACTGGAGAAAAGATTGAGAAACCTCTGATTCTTTAATTGTTGCTTTAATAAGTTCTGAAGATGCAAAGCCTTGTTCTTTTAAATCACGGTATGTGCGTTTAGCTTCTTCTATTTCACGCATAAGTGCTTCATTCCAAACCTTGTGATTAGGCTCCGAGCTTCTTATCCAATTGCCATATCTAGCGTTTGAATTATAGTCTTTAGGGCTTTTAAGTTCAATAGATGTGCTTAAACGCTTATGTTTTCTGTCTTGCGTTATGCGAAGTAGAATTTTATATGTACTTTTGCGTGTCGGTTTGTTATTCAACTCGAGGTTAAAGGAGATTGCCATAGTAATTAGATTATATACTTACAAATATACAAAATCCTTTATTTCTACTGAAACATTACTGAAACATTTTCGATATTTGTTTATATTTCATTACATTTAAAGAAGATGGTAAAATTAAAATATCCCTTATATGGAGGGTTTGCAGGGGTTTTTAAAAGTAAGCGCATTTCGAATCTATAGTTCGGCTCTGGGTACTTTTAGCCCTTGTAAAGACTACATTTACAAGGGCTATTTTTTTACAAAATACATTCTTATCTTTGTTCCAGTATGAGACAAAAAATTCTACATGTAATTAGATATTTAAAGTTTTTATCAAAAGCCCGAAATAGTAAAGGTTTTGGTGTGCATTCTCCATTTTCATTTGAATTAATTACAAATGTTTTTGAAGAGAAAAATGAATATTATAAATATTCAGAAATTGAGAGTCTGAGAGCAGAATTGTTGTTAGACAAAAGGGTGATTGATGTGCAAGACTTTGGTACTGGTTCCTCGGGAAAACGTAAAGTTTCTAAAATTGCGGCTCGTTCATTAAAAAAGAAGAAATACGCACAATTATTATTTAGACTAGTGAGCTTTAGTAAGCCTCAGATAGTCCTTGATTTGGGTACTTCTTTAGGAATAACAACTGCATACTTAGCATCGCCCAATTCGAGTTCTACTATATATACGTTTGAGGGCTGTCCAAATATAGCTAGTATTGCTAATGAAGTTTTTGGGAAGAGTAGGGTTGAGAATGTTATTATGAAGATTGGTGATATTAATAATACATTACCTGAGATTATAGATGTAATCAAAACTATAGATTTTGTATTTTTTGATGCGAATCACACAAAAGAAGCTACTTTGAATTATTTTTATACTTGCCTTAAAAAATCAAATGAAACATCTGTCTTTGTTTTTGATGATATTCACTACTCTAAAGGGATGGAAGAAGCGTGGAATGAGATTAAAGCTAATAATAAGGTAAAGGTGAGTTTCGATCTGTTTTCTTTAGGGATCATATTTTTTAATCCAATATTAACAAAAGAGAATTTTACTTTAATAATATAACTGATGAGTAAGAAGGTATATACAAAAAAAGGCGATGGAGGTCATACTTCATTGATAGGAGGAACTCGAGTTAAAAAAAATGATATAAGGATTGAGGCCTATGGAACATTGGATGAACTAAGTGCTTTTTTAGGCTTACTTAGAAATAGCATTGGTAATAATGAAGATCATGCTTACTTATATAATACACAAAAATTTTTTTTTGCAATAGGAGCATTTTTAGCTACTGATATAACTAAAACTACTGTTAATTTATCCAAAGATCTATTAGAAAAACATATTTTAGAGATGGAGAATAAAATAGATGTTATGGAACATAAAATGCCAGATCTAAATGATTTTATTGTTCCAGGGAGTAGTTCTTCCGAATCAATATCACATATATGTAGAACTGTTTGTCGTAGATTAGAAAGGCATTTGTGTGTTATTTTAGAAAATTCAGATACTGAAAAACTACTCCTTTCTTATTTTAATAGATTGTCAGATTATCTATTTGTTTTTGGTAGGTTTATAGTATTTTCAAGCAAGAGTAAATAATTTTTGCAAAGAAAGATTGTAAGTAATATATTTTATTTTATTTTTGCAAACTAATTAAGGGGGTCTTATAAGAAACTCCCATGGACTTAACGATCAAAGAAGTATTGCATATGTATTGGACGCTAGAATTAGCTTCAAAATTGGAAGATGCCCCATGGCCAGCAACAAAAGATGAACTAGTAGATTTCGCTATGCGTTCATGTGCTCCTTTAGAGGTAATTGAAAATTTACAAGAGATGGAAGATGAAGGTGAAGTGTATGAGAGTATAGAGGATATTTGGCCAGACTATCCTAGCAAAGAGGACTTTTTCTTCAATGAAGAAGAGTATTAGTTGATTGTTAAAGTTGACAAATAATTTGTTTGCTAGCTTGGCTTATTAATCGTTAATTAATGGTTAATTAAGAATAAAATTTATTACTTTTGAACATTATTGAATTTGAATATATTTATTGTGTATAGGGATGTTTCTTTATAGAATGGAAAAAGTCTAATATGAAAAGAATTTTTTTTTTAATTTTTTCCGTTTTGCTTTTTTATCCTTGCTCTGTCAGTGGACAAAGTGATCCTCAAATAAGTCAATATATGTTTAGCGAAGAGAGTTATAATCCCTCTGTATTAGCTAATCATAAAGCAATTAACTTGCTTGCTTCTTGGAGAGAACAATGGATGGGATTTCCAAATGCTCCACGAACAGTTTTTATAGCAGGAAGTTTGCCTTTCAATGCTTTTTTAAACAAAAAACAGGGTGTTGGCATAGCTTTTGTTATTGATGAATTCGGAATTTTCTCAAACAATAGTACGTATTTGCAATATGCGTTACGTTTTAAATTAAATGAAAGCTTCCTAAGCGTAGGAACTAATATTGGTTTTGTGAGTCAAGTAATGCTTGGAGGTGATAGTTCTAAAGTTTTTATCCCTGTAAGTGATTACCATAAAACGGGTGACCCGGCTGTGCCAAAACAAACTGTAAGAGATAATGCCTTTGATATGGGCTTAGGAGTAGTCTACTCTGGAGAAAAATATTATTTAGGTTTATCGGTAATGCATCTGTTTTCACCTCAACTTGACTTAGACGAGTATGTAAGAAGTTATATTGGGAGAACAGCATACTTTACTTGTGGTTATGATATACCACTTAATAATGTTAAGTATATATTTAAACCCTCTCTTTTAGTTAAGTCTGATTTTATTTCTTTTCAAACTGATCTTTCAGCTCGAGTTGAAAAAAATGATAAATATTGGTTAGGCTTATCTTGGAGATTGCAAGATGCCGTAGTTTTTTATGGCGGGTTAAATCTTTTGAATGGTTTAGTTGTTGGGTGTTCTTATGATTTGGCAACATCAAAAATGTTTGCTTATTCAAAGGGATCTTTTGAAGTTTTTATGAGATATTCTGTTAATATTGGAAAGAATAAATTGAATAAATATAAAAGTGTTAGAGTTTTATAAATTTGTATACATTATATAATTACATTGATATGAAAAAGTTATTGATTTTTTCAGCATTACTTTTAACTTTAATTAGTTGTGGAAGTAATCAAGGAAACGGAGAGTTAGTTGGAGTTTACTCTCGTGCATGGACAGATCCTACTCCTTTTGGGATGGTGTTTATAAATAGAGGTTCGTTTATGACCGGGTTTAACGATCAAGAAGCAAATTGGGCGATGAATTCTCAGTCTAAAACAGTTTCTGTTGACGCCTTTTGGATTGATGAAACTGAAATCACCAATGGTGAATACCGTCAGTTTATCTCTTATGTAAGAGACTCTATTGCTAGAGAAAGATTAGCAAATCCTGCTATTGGGGGTGATGAGACTTATAAAATCACTCAGGATAGAAAAGGGAATGAGATTCCTCCACATTTAAATTGGAATAAACCTATTCCGTGGAGTAAAGCAAATGAAGACCAAAAACGTGCTTTAGATAGTATGTATTATGTTGGTGATGATGCAATTGAGCTTGTTCCGCAACTGAATGGTACTGTTATAAATTACAAATATGATTTTGTCGATTATAAACAAGCTGCTATGAAGGTGAATAAATTTAATTCATTAAAAAGTGGTTATGATAGAAGCGTTGATGGTCTTGGTGTAACTAAGGATAGTGCTGATGTTATGATTACAAAAGACACAACTTATCGTGATGAAAATGGATTTATTGTAAACCGTACAATTTACCGTCCTTTAAGAAAAAGAGCTGATTTTATATCAACAAAAATTCTTAATATTTATCCTGACACATTATGTTGGATTAGAGACTTTACGTATGCATATAACGAACCTTATATGAAAATGTATTTATCTCACCCAGGTTATGGAGAATATCCAGTAGTTGGTGTTTCTTGGGAGCAAGCACATGCTTTCTGTCATTGGAGAACAAGATTGTTTAATGGTTATCAGGTAGCAACAAAAGGACCTCTTGTTCAAGACTGGAGGCTTCCAACTGAAGCTGAATGGGAATATGCTGCACGTGGTGGTAGAGATTTAGCAATGTATCCTTGGGGAGGTAATTATATTAGAACAGCTAAAGGTTGTTTCTTAGCAAACTTTAAACCATTAAGGGGTAATTATACTGATGATGGTTATATGATTACAGCATTTGTTGCAGCATATCCTCCAAATGATTATGGTATATATGATATGTCAGGTAATGTGTCTGAGTGGACATCTTCAGTGTTTACTGAGTCTACATTAAGCTTTGTTCACGATATGAACCCTGAATATCAGCAAAATGCGAAAACATCTGACCCAGATGTTAAACGTAGGAAAGTTATTAAAGGAGGTTCTTGGAAAGATATTGGTGCATATCTACAGTGCGGTCAAAGAACCTACGAGTATCAGCAAGAAACTAAGTCATACATTGGATTCAGATGTATTAGAAGTTTCATCGAAGGACAAAAATAGAAATAGAAAAACAAATATAAATAAACCTTAAATTTAGATTATTATGACTATAGGAGATTGGATGGATACCGAACAAGGAATGCGTGTTGTTGGTTATGCTTTTGGTTTTGGTGCAGCTATTGTTATTGTTGGAGCTCTTTTTAAAATACAACATTGGCCAGGAGCGTCTATTATGCTTACTGCTGGTATGGGTACAGAGGGAGTCTTATTTGCTTTAACAGCGATGGCAAATCCACATAAATCGTATCACTGGGAACAAGTTTTTCCTCAGTTAAGTGGAGAAGAACACACTGAAATTGGCGTAGAGGAAGATGGTATGAAAGATTTAAACTCTACACCTTCTTTATCTGATGATGAAATTCAGAAACTTTCACAAGGAATTACAAAATTAAGTGAGACAGCTCATCAGATGTCTGATTTGTCTGCATTAACTGGAGCTTCAAGTTCGTTAGTTAACAATATGTCAGCAGCTTCTGATTCTGTAGCTCAATTTACAAATTCACAAGCACAAATTAATGTTTCTTCTGAGGCCATGGTTGGTTCATATAAAAATATTGCAGGTGAATTAAGTACTGCTCAACAATCAACAGAAGGATTTATATCAACGATGAATGATGTAAATAAAAACCTTTCTGCGATTAATTCAATATATGAAATTCAGCTTAAAGCAGTTGGAGATCAAAGTGAATCAATCAAAACTGTAAATGTTGAATTAGAGAAAATTAATTCTTCTGTTTCTAGTTCTTTGAAAGATGTTGAAACCTTTAAAGATCAAGCTGCTGTAATGTCAAAACAAATTACAAGTTTGAATACTGTATATGGCAATATGCTTAATGCATTGTCAATATAATAATCATATTATTAATATTATAACTTAAGCTATATATGGGTGGTGCAACGAATTGTCCGGAAACCCCGAGACAGAAGATGATAGGTATGATGTATTTAGTGTTAACAGCGATGTTAGCAATGAATGTATCAGCTAGTATCTTAGAAGGATTTGCCATGGTTGAAGAAAGTTTAAAAATCAACACTAAAGGATCTGAAAGTAGAAACGTAAATCTTTATGCTAAATTTGAAGATCTTAATGGAAGAAATCCTGATAAAATTGGTCCTTGGTTAAAGGATGCAATAAAAGTAAAAACGGCTGCAGATAAATTATATCAAGAGATAGAAGATCTTAAAATTGAAATAGTAGCATATGCTGATGGAAAAAGTAGTCTTGAAGAACATGGAGTATACAAGCACAACAGTTTGGATGGATATCATGTGGTTGCCACAAGCAACTTAGATGCTGCAGGATGGATTACTGTTGAAGAAGGAGGTCCTGGAAAAGGTAAAGTTATTAAGGCTTCTATAGGAAAATACAAAGAGCTTCTTATGTCTTTAGTGAAGGATCCAGCAAAAGACAGTTTAATCATGAAAACTTTCGCTACTGGAAAACAAATAGGTCATGGTGGTGAAAAAAGTTCATGGGAAGTTGCAAGATTCTCAATGCAACCTGTTGCTGCTGTAACAACAATACTTTCAAAAATTCAAGCTGATGTTAGGAGTTTAGAGGGTGATGTTGTAACTTATTTGAAATCACAAGTTGATGCAGATGATTTCCGTGTAAATAAAATTGAAGCATTAGTTATTCCTGAGTCTAAATATGTGATGAAGGGTGATAAATACAAAGCTAAAATTATACTTGCTGCTAGTGATTCAACTCAATTGCCTCAAGTTTATTTAGGTGGAGATACAGAGAATGGTACTGGTGGTACAATTATTGAAGAAGGTAAATATGAGACTGGTGTAAGTAAAATAGGAGAACAAAAATACAAAGGGTATATAAAAGTTTTTAGACCGGATGGTTCCTCTAGACTTTATCCGTTTGAATCAGAATATTTTGTAAGTATGCCTTCTGCTACAATATCAGCAGATAAAATGAATGTTTTTTATGCAGGTATCGATAATGATGTAAGTGTCTCTGTTCCTGGTTATCCTACATCATTAGTTTCAGCTCGAATTGTGGGTGCACAATTAGTTAAAAAACCTGGTGGAGGATATATTGTTCGAGGAGCAAAACCTGGTAGAGAATGTATTATTACAGCGTATGCTAAGGTTGAAGATAAGGATAAGGCTATGGGAAAAAGAAATTTCCGTGTTAAACCTTTACCACCACCAATAGCATTCTTACCTTACAAAGATAAAGACGGTAACCTTATGAAATATAAGGGTAGTGATAAAATAAAGAAAAAAGACTTGTTGAAAGCAACAGTACTAGATGCAGAATTAGATGATGCAGATATTGAAGCTGAATTTAAAGTATTAGCTTTTGAAGTATATGCTTCAAGTGCTATGGGTGAGATAATATTGTCATCCTCAGGTGCTAATTTTACTTCATCTCAAATCGATTACATGAAAAGACTATCAAAAGGTAAAAAGTTTTTTATAGGTGGAATAAAAGCTATTGGTCCTGATAGAATTGAAAGAAAGTTGCCTCCAATGGAGATTCTTGTAAATTAAAATATTATTTTTTTAAATAAGATAGAATTATGAAAGCGTACAATCGTTTATTTATTATCCTGCTAGTAACCTTCGGAATAGGAGTTGTTACCTTAAATGCGCAGAGTTCAACTCAGAATGATTTTTTCAATGAGTTTGGTGAGATTCCAAATAATCTGCCTACTGCTTATGAGTTGGAAGATTTGGAGCCTATTGAATTTTTAAATCCAAGAGCTGATGATATCTATTGGCAAAAAGTAGTTTATCGTGTGTTGGATTTAAGAGAGAAGATGAATTATCCATTATATTATCCTGAGGAACCAGGTAATGGACGTGAATCATTGTTCTCAGTAATGTTTAAGCTGATTCAACAAAAGAAAGTTCCAGCGTTTAATTTCGAGTTTAATTATGAGAAATTTACGAAGGATAATTTAATTGATTTTGAAGAGTTCTTAAATAAATTTGAAGTGATTTATAAGACCCAAACTGATCCTGTTACAAAAATTAAAGCTTTTGAAATTGAAGAAAGTGATATTCCAAACAGAGAAGTTATTAAGTATTTCTTGAAAGAAGTTTGGTTCTTTGATAAAAACTCTTCTACTTTTAATGTAAAACTTATTTCGATTTGTCCTGTTATTGTAACAGATAGAGGTGTTGGTATTCAAAATTTTCCTTTGTTTTGGATTCCTTATGACGCTTTAAGACCTTTCTTAGTACAAAGAGAAGTTATGATTACAGATAAAAATAATGGTGCTCGTATGTCTTTTGATGACTTGTTTATTAAACGTCGTTTTGCTAGTAATCTTTATAAAGAATCAAATCTTCAGAATCGTATGATTCTTGACTATAGCTCAACGCCTGATGAGGTTAAAAGAGAACAATTTCGTATTCAAACAGATATCTTAAACGAAGAACAAGATATGTGGGAATATTAAGATATTCACGAACAGATATAAAAAAGCTCCTCATAAATAAATATGAGGAGCTTTTTTATATCTGTTCGACTCGTCCCTGAAATAGCAATACGCTAAAAACAGATCGTAATGAAAATTCTGAAGATATTTATACACACAATCATAGTATGTCTTTAAGTTATAAGTGTCGAGCTAGTCCCAGTGAGCTATGTCAATACGGAAGACTTATCTGTGTCTAAAGTCATTTCACAGCATAAAATTGGATAAGAAAATTAATTGGATTTGTTATATAAAAAAAGCTTCACTATATAGTGAAGCTTTTTTCTGTGGGCGATACTGGATTCGAACCAGTGACCCCCTGCTTGTAAGGCAGGTGCTCTGAACCAGCTGAGCTAAACGCCCGTTTAACTTGTTGTAAGCGGTTGCAAAGATAATCGCTATTTTTGAATTTGCAAATACTTATGTAAAAAAAAACATTATTTATACCAACTAGCGTACATGGCATAATTATGAGCTATGCGTTGATTCATTTCAAGAGACTGCTTAGGATCAACATTTTTTATGAATTTTGCAGGTACGCCAGCCCATAACGTGTTTGGTTCAATAATGGTATTGCTAAGAATAACAGATCCTGCAGCGACAATTGCACCTTTCCCGATTTCAACATAATCTAAAATTGTAGCACCCATTCCAATTAAGGCATAATTATCTATTTTAGCCCCATGTATAATTACATTGTGCCCAATGGATACATAGCTGCCAATTACTACTGTTGATTTTTGATATAAGGTGTGTAGAATAGCTCCGTCTTGAATATTCGTATGATTGCCTATCTGTATTGAATTAACGTCTCCACGAAGCACTGCATTGAACCAGATGCTACACTCGTCACCAATAGTTACATCTCCTACAATTGTAGAATTCTCTGCTAAGAAGCAATTGTTGCCTATTTTAGGAGTTAATCCCCGTACTGATTTGATGATGGCCATTTTATTTATTCTTTTTCTTTTAATAACTCCATGTCTAATATTTTATCTAAAGACTCTACATTGATTTTTTTAGCTATGATTTTTTTGTCTTTGTCTAGTAGATATACGCCTGGAGTTGTCGAAGTGTCAAAGTACTTCCAGTAATATGACTGTCTGTTTGGGTCCCATGCATTTACCCAATGATACAGTTTGTGCTTTTCAATAAACTCTTTCCATTCTTTTTTATCTGTCATTGTATATATAGAAATAACTTCAAAGCCTTTTGATTTGTATTTCAGATAAATGTCATTGTATAGTTTAGGAGTTGTTTCTTTGCAATGACCACAAGTAGGTTCAAAGAAATATACTAAAGTAAAAGTGCTTTTAATGTCATGTAGATTAAATCTGTTTCCATCATATTTTATTAAAGGTAAATTAGCGGCTTTTAAGCCAATTAAATTATGTCTAACTTTTTTAACTTCTGCAGATATGTTACTAATAAGAGTAGAATCAGCCCATGGAGCATTTCCTGTGTAGTAGTATTTGTCAGCTAAAGTTACTAGTAGTTTATCCATGCCCATAATTTTACTTGTTACAGCAAAGTTTATCATGTAATTCACCATTAGCTCATAAGAACTTCGTTTCTCTTTGTCGTAAATGTATGGTTCGTCGTTTCTTTTTGTTTTTTCGATTAATGCAATAGCTGCTTCTGTTATGCTGTCAGGATGTCTGATGATAATATGCTGTGTGTATTCATCAAGCTTCTTGTGCATGAAATTCATTCTCCAGATTCTTGTGTCAGATAATTCAATGTTGTCCCAGTAGTGATTTTTAGCATATTGATACCTTGTCATCTGAAAGTCTTTGTCTTCCATATCTCCTTTTCTTAGACTGTCAGGAAATTCTGGAGCTATAAGTGATTTAATAAAAACGCCCAGTGTTTTTCCTTTAAATTGTTTGCCTAGAGTATTTTGGAATTCATACACTTCTTTATCAAGAGAAGTGATCTTTTCATTAATCGTTTTCTTTTTGCTTTCGTTATCTTTGTTTTCTTCAAGTTTCTTTCTATAATCAATTTGTTCCTTTCTTTTGTTAGTCATGAATTCTCCAAAAGCAATAAAATTTTCAGTTTGAGGTGCTCCAGTAGCTTTTAAGCTAATTTTAGCTGTGTCAAGTGTTAGTTTTATGTTTTGTTCTGTCCCTATTATAAAATCGTAATGACGTTCCGATGAAAGATAAATCATATACAATCCCTCATCTAGACTTTTCTCTTTTGAGAAAAAACCGGTTCCTTTTTTATTTAGAGCTAGTGTATCAATTGAAAATATTTTTCCATTATAATAACTCGCTAGAAATATTGAGTCATTTGCTAGTTGAGGTGCAGTTACTTCGATGTTATAACCATCTCTGGCTTGAGATGAGATAAATGTGCCAAGTAAGATTAAAATAAATAAAAATTTTCTCATAATAAGTTGTTCATAAAAGTTATTAATCAATTATATCTGACATTTTTCTTTAAGCCATTCAGTTTCTTTTCTGGATAAAAATGGTGATAATTTAGAAAGGATAGAATGGTGATAATTTCTAAGCCAGTTTATTTCTTGTTTTTTTAGTAAAGTGAAATCTATAGCTTTATTGTCAATAGGGAACAAAGTTAATGTTTCGAATGATAATAATCCAGTACTTGTTGAAATTTCATTCACTAGGATTAAGTTTTCAATTCTGATACCATATTTGCCTGTAATATAAACCCCTGGTTCATTGGATATAATCATGCCGCTTTTTAAAGAGGTTTTGTTGTTATCTGCCCTAATACTTTGCGGGCCTTCGTGTACGCATAGGAAATGACCAACGCCATGCCCTGTTCCATGTCCATAATTTAACCCTTCTTTTTGTAATGCTGTGCGAGCTATAGGGTCAATTTGGTAACCATATGTTCCTGTAGGAAATGTTTTTTGAGCTAAAGCAATATGCCCTTGTAAAACGAAAGTGAAATTTCTTTTTTCTTCATCACTTATATTACCTAAAGAAATTGTTCTAGTAATGTCTGTAGTTCCATCTAAGTATTGTCCTCCAGAATCTATAAGTAGCAAGCCTTTTGTTTCAATCGTTTTGTTTGATTGTTCTGTTGGTGAGTAATGAACAATAGCTCCGTTTTCTTTGTATGCTACGATAGGAGAGAAGCTATTACTATGAAATAACGCTTGTTGTGATCTAAATTCTTTCAGCTTTTCAGCTAGAAGTAATTCGTTAATTTCCTTTTTCTTTTTCAAGCAATTTTCAAGCCAGATGAAAAATTTAGTAAGAGCTATACCGTCTTTTATCATAGCTTTTTTAAAGCCGTTAATTTCAGTTTTATTTTTAATGCTTTTTAGATGACAAATAGGTGATGTTTCTTGTAGGATGTTATTTGATTTTTCTAAATTCTTGTAAATACAGTAGTTCGTGTTCCTTTGATCAAGTAAAATATTTTTGTTGCAAATAGTAGAAAGATAAAGATAAAATGCAGAATACTCTTTTGTAATAATATTATTTTCTGACAAGTATTTTCTGGTTTCTGTAGTTAGCTTCCCTTTTGAAATGAATAAGCTTATATTTTTATTTTCAATTACCAGGTATGCTACTGCTAATGGACTGTATTTTATATCTTGCCCTCTTATGTTGAGCAGCCAAGCTATTTCGTCTAGAGAGCTAATTATAAGAGTGTCGCAGTTTCTCTCTTTTAAGTTGGATAAAAGTCTTTCAAATTTTTCAGAAAAGGTCTTCCCTGTATATGCTATATTGTGTAAAAATATTTTTTCTAATGGTAGAGGGGGTCTATTTTTCCAGTTGCTTGAAATTAAATCTGTTGTGCTGTCTATTTTTATTTTTTTAGTGTGTAGCTCTTTTTTTATTGACTTGAACTCCTCTGTTGAAAAAAAATGTTCGTGTAGAGATACGGTATTTTTAGCTTGCAGATTATTAATTAACCATTCTAGATAAGTAGGGGTGTTTTCTTCTCCAGATTTAAAAAGTTTAATTTCACTTTCTTCAAGTTCTTTTTCTGCTTGTATAAAATAACGTGAATCAGTCCATAAATATGCTTCTTTATTCGTTATAACTAGAGTTCCTGCAGATCCGGTAAAGCCAGAAAAGTAAGCTCGAGCATTCCAGTGTTCTGGAACATATTCGCTCATGTGTGGGTCATTAGAAGGGATAATACATGCATTTATTTGTTTCTTTAGCATGTCAGCTCTGATATGTTTGATTTTAGTTTCAGTTAAACTCATTATAGTCTTATTCTTTGTGTGCAACTAAAATAGATCCAAAACAAGCATTCTCAAATTGAAAACTACATTCCATATATTTAGTGTGCTTAATTTTCTTTGTGTGTTTTACTTCTATCTCAGCATGTATTTCTTTTGAGGTGTCAATTTCTTTTTTGAAATGAGTGTTTTGTTTTATAATGTAATCGTTCTTGGTTAATATGCTTACAAACTCTTTTTCTTTTACAGACTTCCAATCATTGCCATATAAACCCATGTGAGCAAAGTAAATGTATAGTAATTGATTGAGGCAGATTTGTAGTTCAACTGCAGTGAAATGATGTGATGATTGGGGGCTGAAATAAAAATTACAATTCACCTTGAATGTTGATATTCCCTTGTTTCCATTCAGAGCAAAAGATTGTAGAAAGCGGGTTTCTTCTTTATATGGATTTAGGAATGTGTTAATTATGTTTTTATTCATGGCTCAAAAATGTTTAATTACAAATTTAATCCAATTTTCTAAAATTAATCAAGTAATAGTCTTTTAATATTATTAATGAATTTATTTTGCAGTTAAGAAAGGTTTATCTATTTTTGCAAGCCGTTTTATTAAGCGGGAATTTATTTTACATTTTTAAATTAAAATTCATTATGATTGTAGTCCCAATAAAAGAAGGTGAAAACATCGAGAAAGCACTAAAAAAATTCAAAAGGAAATTTGAAAAAACAGGTGTTGTAAAAGAATTAAGAAGACGTCAGTGTTTCGATAAACCTTCTGTTGTTAACCGTGAGGAGAAACTGCATGCGGTTTATATTCAAAAATTACAACAAGAAGAAGAATAGATAAGAGTAGTTTCGTTGCTATTTCGAGTCTATATTATTTTTTAGTATCTTAGTTGTAGAAATACAATGCGTTTTTTATGATTGAGAATTTTCTAAAATATCTACAGTATGAGAAGAATTATTCTTCACATACTGTTTTGTCGTATAAAAACGACTTGTTGCAGTTCGCTGTGTTTCTTAGAGAAGGTCAATTGGACGCTGATATTTGTACGGCAACTTCTAATAATATAAGGCAATGGGTTCTAGAAATGATGGGAGAAGGTTTAAGTGCACGTTCTGCTAATAGAAAACTTTCATCTCTCAAATCCTTTTATAAATTTTTAATTCATGAAGGACTTATAAAGCAAAATCCAGCCAGAAATATAATCTCACCTAAAACAAACAAGCCATTGCCTTTGTTTTTTAAAGAACGAGAGGTGAATTTAGTTGTTGAGGATATTATTATTGGAGATTCATTCGAAGTAATTAGAGATAGATTGATTATTTCTTTGTTTTATGAAACAGGAATACGTATTTCGGAACTAATTAATATTCAGGATACTTTTGTTGATAAGCATACGAGCTCATTAAGGGTGATAGGAAAAAGAAATAAAGAGAGATTAATTCCGTTAGGAAAGAAGCTTTTAGAGAAGATTACAGTGTATGTTGAACTTCGAAATAGTGAAGTAGAAGACCCTGAGCCATATTTGTTTGTTAGAAAGGGTGGTCGAAAAATGTATTCTAGACTAGTGTATAATGTGGTGAATAAATATATGTCTCAAGGAAGTTCTCTTTCTAAAACAAGCCCACATGTGTTAAGGCATACTTTTGCGTCTACATTGCTAAATAATGGGGCAGATTTAAATGCAGTAAAGGAACTTTTAGGTCATGCTAATCTTTCTGCGACAGAAGTGTACACACACACATCGTTTGAACAATTACAGAAAATATACAAACAGGCTCATCCAAGAGCTTAATTATAAAAGGAGAAAAAATATGAATATAAAAATTCATGCCATTCATTTTGATATTTCAGATCAGCTTGAAGCATACGTAAACAAAAAGGTGAGTAAATTAAATAAATTAACTGATGAGATTATTAACGTTGATTTATATTTAAAGGTGACTAAGCCTGAGACTTCTTTGAATAAAGAGGCCGAGATTAAAGTGACGGTTCCAAACGCAGAGTTCTTTGCCTCAAAAATAAATAATACATTTGAAGCTTCTATTGATGCCGGAATTGAGGCTATTGAGAAGCAAATTAAGAAATTCAAAGAAAAAGCAAGATCATAATAAAAATTTAGAGAATTATTTTTGTATTTAAAAATAAATGCTCTACATTTGCAAGCCGTTTTGACAGGTTGTGTTGAAGCGGCTTTTGATTCTATGTTTAAACGCTTTGTTAATGCCTCTTTAGCTCAGTTGGCCAGAGCACGTGATTTGTAATCTCGGGGTCGTTGGTTCGAATCCGACAAGAGGCTCTTTTTAGGATAGGCAATAGTCAATCTGTTTTGTTGGAATAATTTAGGGCAGTTACCAGAGTGGCCAAATGGGGCAGACTGTAACTCTGCTGGCTTACGCCTACGGTGGTTCGAATCCACCACTGCCCACTTTTTAAATTAAAAGTTAAAAGTGCAAAGTTGAAAATTGAAGAGTGATTCATTTTTCATCATCAACTTTTCATTATTAACTTATTTGCGGGAATAGCTCAGTTGATAGAGCATCAGCCTTCCAAGCTGAGGGTCGCGGGTTTGAGCCCCGTTTCCCGCTCAAGCTGCTGTTGTAGCTCAGAGGTAGAGCACTTCCTTGGTAAGGAAGAGGTCACGGGTTCAATTCCCGTCAACAGCTCTGTATTGAACATAAAGTAGATAAAAATAGAAATTAAGTTTTAAGAAACATTATAAATCACTAATTAATAATTTTGAGTTATGGCAAAAGAACATTTTGACAGATCCAAACCACACGTTAACATTGGTACTATTGGCCACGTTGACCACGGTAAAACAACATTAACTGCTGCTATCACAACTGTGTTAGCAAAAGCAGGTCTTTCTGAATTGCGTTCATTCGATTCAATTGATAACGCTCCAGAAGAAAAAGAAAGAGGTATTACTATTAATACGGCACACGTTGAGTATACAACTGCTAATCGTCACTATGCACACGTTGACTGTCCAGGTCACGCGGATTACGTAAAGAACATGGTAACTGGTGCTGCTCAAATGGATGGTGCTATTATTGTAGTAGCTGCAACTGATGGTCCTATGCCTCAAACTCGTGAGCATATTCTTTTAGCTCGTCAGGTGAACGTACCAAGAATCGTTGTTTTTATGAACAAATGTGATATGGTTGATGACCCTGAAATGTTAGAATTAGTTGAAATGGAAATGAGAGAATTACTTTCATTCTACGAATTTGACGGTGATAATACTCCAATTATTCAAGGTTCTGCTTTAGGTGGATTGAATGGTGTTAAAGAGTGGGAAGATAAAATTATGGAGCTTATGGAAGCTGTTGATACATGGATTCCAATTCCTCCACGTGAAGTAGATAAACCTTTCTTAATGCCAGTTGAAGATGTGTTCTCTATTACAGGTCGAGGAACAGTTGCTACAGGTCGTATTGAAACTGGTATCATCAAAACTGGAGAAGAGGTTCAAATTATTGGTCTTGGAGCAGAAGCTAAAAAATCTGTAATTACAGGTGTTGAAATGTTCCGTAAGATTTTGGATGAAGGTCAAGCTGGTGATAACGTTGGTTTATTACTACGTGGTGTTGACAAAGAAGAAATTAAACGTGGTATGGTAATTACTCACCCTGGAAAAGTTACACCTCATACTACAGTTAAGGCTGAGGTGTATATCTTGAAAAAAGAAGAAGGTGGACGTCATACTCCATTCCATAACAAATACCGTCCTCAATTTTATATTCGTACGTTAGATGTTACCGGTGAAATTACTCTTCCAGAAGGAACAGAAATGGTTATGCCTGGTGATAACGTGACGATATCAATTCAATTGATTTACCCAGTTGCTTGTAGCGTAGGATTACGTTTCGCTATTCGCGAAGGTGGTCGTACGGTAGGTGCGGGTCAGATTACTGAAATTGTTGAGTAATTTTAAACTTATTTTAACAGTGACAAAGTAATTTGTCACCGTTAATTTACGGGTCTAGCTCAGTTGGTAGAGCACTGGTCTCCAAAACCAGGTGTCGGGAGTTCGAGCCTCTCGACCCGTGCAAATTCAATTTTAAAGAATGAAGATTATTAACTATATCAAAGAGTCATATTCAGAACTCGCCCATAAAGTTTCTTGGCCAACGGTTCAAGAGCTAACAAACAGTGCAGTTGTTGTATTAGTAGCTTCCCTAATAATATCGCTAATTGTTTGGCTTATGGATTTAGGTTTTGAAAATCTCATGACCTTAATTTACAAGGTACTCTAACTCAAAGGTAATTCAAATGTCGGAAACAGGAATGAAATGGTATGTTTTACGTGCCATTAGTGGTAAAGAAAGCAAGGTGAAGGAATATCTTGAAGCAGAAATCAAGAATACTGATCTTGAAAAATATGTTGGACAGATTTTAATCCCAACAGAAAAGGTATACCAAATCCGTAACGGCAAGAAGATTACTAAAGAACGCAGTTATTTGCCAGGGTATATTATAATTGAGATTGATTTAGTTGGTGAAATTGCTCACCGCTTAAAAAATATACCAAATGTAATTGGTTTTTTAGGTGGAAAGATGAATAAGCCAACACCACTTCGTCAATCAGAAGTTAACAGAATTTTAGGTTCTGTTGATGAACTTCAAGAAACAGGAGAGGAAATCAATATCCCTTACTATGAAGGTGAATCTGTAAAAGTGGTTTTTGGACCATTTAGCGGATTTAGTGGAATAATTCAGGATGTTAGCAATGAGAAAAAGAAACTCAAGGTAGAAGTTAAGATATTCGGGCGTAAAACACCGCTCGAATTAGGTTTCACGCAAGTAGAAAAGGAATAGGTCTGTGATATTTTAATGTTACGCACAGTTATTCTTTTTAAACAATTCAAAAACAAATATTATTATGGCTAAAGAAATTGCTGGACTAATCAAATTGCAAATTAGAGGAGGTGCAGCAAATCCATCTCCACCAGTTGGTCCTGCCTTAGGAGCTAAGGGGATTAATATCATGGAGTTTTGCAAACAATTTAATGCCAGAACTCAAGAGAAAGCAGGTAAAATTTTACCTGTTGTTATCACGTATTATGCAGATAAGTCTTTCGATTTTATTGTTAAAACACCTCCAGTTGCAGTTCAATTATTAGAAGCAGCTAAATTAAAAGGTGGAAGTCCAGAACCTAACCGAAATAAAGTGGCAGAAATCACTTGGGAAAAGGTACAGACTATAGCAGAAGATAAAATGGTCGATTTAAACTGTTTCACAGTAGACTCTGCAATGAAAATGGTTGCAGGAACAGCGAGAAGTATGGGTATTGTTGTAAAAGGCACTTTCCCGGTTAATAATTAATAAAACTTCAATTAAAAAATGGGTAAACTTACAAAAAATCAAAAGTTAGCTGCTGAGAAGATTGAAGAAGGGAAAATCTATTCGTTGAAAGAAGCTGCAAATTTAGTAAAAGAAGTAACTGCTACTAAATTTGATTCTTCTATTGATGTAGATGTGCGTTTAGGTGTTGATCCTCGTAAAGCAAACCAAATGATTCGTGGAGTAGTTTCACTTCCACACGGAACTGGTAAGCAGATAAGAGTATTAGCATTATGTACTCCCGACTTAGAAGCAGAGGCTAAAGAAGCAGGTGCTGAATATGTTGGTCTTGATGAATATGTAGAGAAAATCAAAGGTGGTTGGACTGATATTGACGTAATTATCACAATGCCTTCTATTATGGGTAAAATTGGTGCTTTAGGTAAAGTGTTAGGTCCTCGTGGTCTTATGCCAAATCCTAAAAGTGGTACTGTTACCAATGATATAGGTAAAGCGGTAAAAGAGGTTAAACAAGGTAAAATTGACTTTAAAGTTGATAAATTCGGAATTATACATACTTCAATAGGAAAAGTATCTTTCACAGCTGACCAAATTGTTGGTAATGCTAAAGAATTCATTACAACTTTAATGAAAATGAAACCATCTTCGACTAAAGGTGTATATGTTAAAAGCATTTATCTTTCAAGTACAATGAGTCCGGGTATTAAAATAGACCCTAAAACGGTAGAAGAAATTTAATAAAAGAACTTATGAAAAAAGAAGATAAAAGCTTAATTATAGATCAAATTAAAGCTACAATAGGAGAATATAGTCATCTTTATCTTGCTGATATTGGTGGTTTAAGTTCTGTACAATCAAGTGATTTAAGAAGATTGTGTCATAAACAAGATGTGAAGCTTGTTGTTGTTAAAAATACTTTGTTGAAAAAGGCAATGGAAACATCTGAAACAGATTATTCTGAGCTTTTTGATACTTTGATTGGAAACACATCTTTGATGCTTTCAAATGCTGGAAACGTACCTGCTAAATTAATTAAAGAATTTAGTAAGGCTAACGATAAACCTGTATTAAAAGCAGCATATGTTGAACAAAGTTTCTATTTAGGAGCTGATCAACTTGAGACCTTAGTTAGCATTAAGTCTAAAAATGAACTTCTTGGTGAGATTATTGGATTACTCCAATCACCTGCTAAGAATGTTGTGTCCGCACTCCAATCAGGAGGCAGTAAACTTCACGGCGTGTTAGATACATTAGCCGCGAAAGCAGAATAAAATATACAAATAAATAATAAACATAACTTAAAATATAAGTAAAATGGCAGATTTAAAATCTTTTGCAGATCAATTAGTTAACTTAACAGTTAAAGAAGTAAATGAGTTAGCTCAAATTTTAAAAGACGAGTATGGTATCGAACCTGCTGCTGCAGCTGTTGCTGTTGCAGGTCCTGCTGCGGCTGGTGCTGAAGCAGCTGAAGAAAAATCAGAGTTTGATGTAATTCTTAAAGCAGCTGGCGCTAATAAATTAGCAATCGTTAAATTAGTAAAAGAATTAACAGGTCTTGGCTTGAAAGAAGCTAAAGATTTAGTTGATGGTGCACCTTCAGCATTAAAAGAAGGTATTGCTAAAGATGAAGCAGATGCTTTGAAAAAGCAACTTGAAGAAGGTGGAGCTGAAGTAGAGCTTAAGTAATTGACTCGTTATAATAGAGTTACGGTTTAGAACCCCGGTATACCGGGGCTCTAAACCTTTTTATGTATATATAAATATAATTAAGTTCACTTAATATCTTTGACGCATGTCTTCAATCATAGAAAATCAAAGAATTAACTTTGCTTCTATTCAAAATCCGTTAAAATATCCGGATTTTCTAGAAGTTCAATTAAAGTCCTTTAAGGATTTCTTTCAACTTGATACTCCTGCAGAAAGGAGAAATAACGAGGGTTTATATAAAGTATTTGCTGAGAATTTTCCTATAGCAGATACTCGTAATAACTTCATACTCGAGTTTCTCGATTACTACGTAGATCCTCCCCGCTATACTATCGAAGAGTGTATAGAAAGAGGTTTAACTTATAGTGTGCCTTTAAAAGCTAAGCTAAAGTTATATTGTACTGATCCAGAACATGAGGATTTTGATACTGTTATACAAGATGTATATCTTGGTCCTATTCCATATATGACCGTTAAAGGTACATTTGTTGTAAATGGTGCTGAAAGAGTTGTAGTTTCACAGCTTCATAGATCACCAGGTGTATTCTTTGGACAAAGTGTACACGCAAATGGTACAAAATTATATTCTGCTAGAATTATTCCATTCAAAGGCTCTTGGATAGAGTTTGCAACTGATATAAATAATGTCATGTATGCATACATTGACCGTAAGAAGAAACTTCCGGTTACAACTTTACTACGAGCAATTGGTTTTGAGAGTGATAAAGATATTTTAGAAATATTTGGTCTAGCTGAAGAATTTAAGGTAAATAAAACTAGTCTTAAAAAATTAGTGGGTCGTAAATTGGCTGCTCGTGTTCTAAAAACATGGGTAGAAGATTTTGTAGATGAAGATACTGGCGAAGTTACTACTATCGAACGTAATGAGGTTATCATTGATAGAGAAGTTATCATTGAAACTAGCCATATTGAAGAAATACTTGATTCAAACTCTCAAACAATTCTACTTCATAAAGAAGATCAGAATTTGAATGATTTTGCAATCATTTATAATACGCTACAAAAAGACCCAAGTAACTCAGAAAAAGAAGCAGTTCTTTATATATATCGCCAACTTCGTAATGCAGAACCAGCAGATGATGCTACTGCACGTGAAGTTATCAACGGCTTATTTTTCTCTGAAAAGAGATATGACTTAGGTGATGTAGGTAGATATCGTATCAACAAAAAGTTAAACCTTACCACTGATGGTGATGTAAGAGTTTTGACAAAAGAGGATATCATTGAAATTATTAGATATTTAATTCAATTGATCAATTCTAAAGCTGATGTGGATGATATTGATCATTTAAGTAACCGTCGTGTAAGAACCGTTGGTGAGCAATTAAATAATCAATTTGGTGTAGGTTTGGCTCGTATGGCTAGAACTATTCGTGAACGAATGAATGTTCGTGATAACGAAGTATTTACACCAATTGATCTGATTAACGCTAAGACGATATCGTCTGTTATCAATTCATTTTTTGGGACAAATGCTTTATCTCAGTTTATGGATCAAACCAATCCATTAGCTGAAATTACACATAAACGTCGTATGTCTGCACTTGGGCCTGGTGGTCTTTCTCGTGAAAGAGCAGGGTTTGAGGTGCGTGATGTACACTTCACGCATTATGGTCGACTTTGTCCGATTGAAACTCCTGAGGGACCAAATATTGGTCTAATCTCATCTTTATGTGTATATGCAAAAATCAATGAGTTAGGATTTATTTCTACACCTTACCGTAAGGTAGAAAAAAGTAAAGTTGATTTAACTCAAGAAGGTGTTATTTATTTAACAGCAGAGGAAGAAGAACAACAAGTAATTGCACAAGGTAATGCTCCATTGTCTGATAAAGGAGATTTTGTTCGTGAAAAAGTAAAATCACGTTTAGATGCAGATTTTCCTGTTGTAGGACCAGAAGAAGTAAATTTGATGGATGTATCTCCAACTCAAATTGCTTCAATTGCAGCATCACTTATTCCTTTCTTAGAGCATGATGATGCTAACCGTGCCTTAATGGGTTCGAATATGATGCGTCAAGCTGTTCCTTTATTAAGATGCGATTCTCCAATTGTTGGAACAGGTATTGAAGAGCAGTTAATAAAAGATTCAAGAACTCAAATTGCAGCAGAAAAAAATGGTGTTATTGAGTTTGTAGATTCAACTTGTATCAAAGTAAAATACGAACGCAGTCAAGAAGAAGAATTTGTAAGTTTCGATGATGATATAGTTACCTATAACTTACCGAAGTTCTTAAAAACGAATCAGAGTACTACTGTTGATTTACGTCCTATTATAAAACGTGGTGATGTGGTTGTTCCTGGACAAATACTAACTGAAGGTTATGCGAGTCAAAAGGGTGAATTAGCTCTTGGTAAAAACTTGCAAGTTGCCTTTATGCCTTGGAAAGGATATAACTTTGAGGATGCGATTGTAATTAATGAACGTGTTGTTAAGGAAGATGTATTTACATCTATTCATGTTGACGAATACTCTCTTGAGGTAAGAGAAACTAAACGTGGTATGGAAGAACTTACTTCTGATATACCAAATGTTAGTGAAGAAGCAACAAAAGACCTTGACGAAAACGGAATTATTCGTATTGGAGCTCAAGTTAAACCAGGTGATATATTGATTGGTAAGATTACCCCAAAAGGAGAGTCTGACCCTTCGCCAGAAGAAAAACTTTTAAGAGCTATATTTGGAGATAAAGCAGGAGATGTAAAAGATGCATCTTTAAAGGCTAGCCCTTCTTTATCAGGAACAGTAATTGAAAAACGTTTATTCTCTAAATCAGTGAAAAATAGAAAATCTAAGTTGTTAGATAAAGCTGTTCTTCCTAAATTAGATGAAGAGTTTGATGCTGAAATTGCAGCATTAAAAACTGTTCTTATTGAGAAACTAATGGTGCTTACTAGTGGTAAAACATCTCAAGGTGTAAAAGATTACTTAGGTAATGAAATTATACCAAAAGGAAGTAAGTTTACTCAAAAAGCCTTGAATGAAATAGATTTTACAGCAGTTTATGTTAGTAAGTGGACTACTGATGCTCATAAGAATGATATGATTCATGATGTTATTGGTAATTTCCTTAGAAGACAAAAAGAATTGGATGCAAAATTAAAGAGAAAGAAATATAATATTACTATTGGAGATGAGCTTCCAGCAGGAACGGTACAGTTAGCAAAAGTTTATATTGCTAAGAAGCGTAAAATCCGTGTTGGAGATAAGATGGCAGGTCGTCATGGTAATAAAGGTATTGTTTCTCGTATTGTACGTGAAGAAGATATGCCATTTTTGGAGGATGGAACTCCTGTAGATATTGTGCTAAATCCTCTTGGGGTACCATCTCGTATGAACCTTGGTCAGATTTTCGAAACGGTTCTTGGTTGGGCTGGTAAAAATTTAGGAGTTAAATTTGCAACCCCAATTTTTGATGGTGCAAGTATGGATGACATGAATGAATGGACAGATAAAGCTGGTGTGCCTAAATATGGTAAGACATATTTATACGATGGTGGTACTGGTGTTCGTTTTGATCAAACTGCAACAGTAGGTGTTATCTATATGCTGAAACTAGGTCATATGGTTGAAGATAAAATGCATGCTCGTTCAATAGGACCTTATTCATTAATCACACAGCAACCACTTGGAGGTAAAGCTCAGTTTGGTGGTCAACGTTTTGGTGAAATGGAAGTTTGGGCTCTAGAAGCATTTGGAGCAGCTCATATTCTTCAAGAAATTCTTACCATTAAATCAGATGATGTAATGGGCCGTGCTCGTGCCTATGAAGCCATTGTTAAAGGTGAGACCATGCCATCAGCAGGCATACCTGAATCTCTTAATGTATTATTACATGAATTAAGAGGATTAGGACTAAGTATTAATTTGGAATAAATAAATCCCGCATAGAGAGTAATTCTGTTTTTACAGAATTATTCTCGAAGCTTTAAGCTTATTATATTTATGGCTTTCAGAAAAGAAAATAAAGTAAAAAGTGCTTTTAATAACATATCTATTGGTTTAGCTTCTCCTGAAGAGATACTAGAACTGTCAAGTGGTGAAGTATTAAAACCAGAGACTATTAACTATCGTACTTATAAACCTGAACGTGATGGTTTATTTTGTGAAAGAATTTTTGGTCCTGTAAAGGATTATGAATGTCATTGCGGAAAATATAAACGTATACGATATAAAGGTATTGTATGTGACCGTTGTGGAGTTGAGGTTACAGAGAAGAAAGTTCGTCGTGAACGAATGGGTCATATTCAGTTAGTTGTGCCTGTAGCACATATCTGGTATTTCCGCTCTTTGCCTAATAAAATTGGATACCTTATGGGTATGCCAACAAAGAAACTAGACTCTATTATCTATTACGAGAAGTATGTGGTTATTCAACCTGGTGCTTTAAGTGAACAAGAAGGTATGGAAGTAGGAGCTCTTCTTTCTGAAGAAGAATACTTAGATCTTCTTGAAACATTACCAAGAGAAAATCAAGCACTTGAAGATAGCGATCCTAATAAATTTATCGCTAAAATGGGAGCAGATGCAATCTATGATATGCTTGCTCGTATTGATTTAGATACTTTGTCTTATGATTTAAGACATAAAGCAGATACTGATACTTCTCAGCAGAGAAAAAATGAAGCATTAAAAAGATTACAAGTAGTTGAATCTTTCCGTGCTTCAAAAAATCGTAATCGTCCAGAATGGATGATCATTAAGATTGTTCCTGTAATACCTCCAGAATTGCGTCCGTTAGTGCCATTAGATGGTGGTCGTTTTGCAACCTCTGATTTGAATGATTTATATCGTCGTGTTATAATTCGTAACAATCGTTTAAAAAGACTGATTGAAATCAAAGCTCCTGAAGTAATATTACGTAATGAAAAACGTATGCTTCAAGAGTCTGTCGATTCATTATTTGATAATTCACGTAAATCTAGTGCTGTTAAGACAGATGCTAATCGCCCTTTAAAATCTCTTTCAGATTCATTGAAAGGAAAACAAGGACGTTTCCGTCAGAATTTACTTGGTAAACGTGTTGATTATTCAGCTCGTTCGGTAATTGTTGTTGGGCCAGAATTGAAGATGCATGAGTGTGGTATTCCAAAAGATATGGCAGCAGAGCTTTACAAACCTTTTGTAATACGTAAATTAATTGAACGTGGAATTGTTAAAACGGTTAAATCTGCTAAGAAAATTATTGATCGGAAAGATCCTGTTGTATGGGATATTTTAGAACATGTGATGAAAGGACATCCTGTGTTACTAAACCGTGCCCCAACTCTACACAGATTAGGTATTCAATCATTTCAACCTAAAATGATTGAAGGAAAAGCTATTCAACTTCACCCCTTAGCATGTACGGCTTTTAATGCGGATTTTGACGGTGATCAGATGGCTGTTCACTTACCATTAGGTAATGAAGCAGTATTAGAAGCTCAGTTGTTAATGTTGGCTTCTCATAATATTTTAAATCCAGCTAATGGAGCTCCTATTACAGTACCTTCACAGGATATGGTTTTAGGTTTATATTATATTACGAAACCTCGTCCAGGAGCTAAAGGTGAAGGTCTTATTTTCTATGGAACAGAGGAGGCTGAAATTGCATACAATGAAGGAAGAGCTGAATTACATGCCAATATAAAAGTTGTCCATAGCAATTTAAATGCAGAGGGTGAACTTGTAGATGAAATGATTGAAACTACTGTTGGACGTGTTCTTTTTAATAAATTTGTTCCAAAAGAAGCTGGGTATATAAATGAACTGCTTTCTAAAAAATCATTAAGAGATATTATTGGTGATATTATTAAAGAATGCGGTGTTGCACGTACAGCTCAATTTTTAGATGATATTAAAGACCTTGGATATCAGATGGCATTTAGAGGAGGATTATCATTTAATTTAGGTGATGTAATTATACCTGAAGATAAAGTGACTCTTGTTGATGAAGGATATGCTGAAGTTGAAGATATTTTGAATAACTATAATATGGGATTCATTACTTTTAACGAGAGATATAATCAAATTATTGATACTTGGACTCATATTAATGCAAGGCTATCAAATATTCTGATGAAACAATTATCAGAAGATATGCAAGGATTTAATCCTGTGTATATGATGCTTGATTCTGGAGCTCGTGGTTCGAAAGAACAGATTCGTCAGTTGTCAGGTATGCGTGGTCTTATGGCAAAACCTCAAAAGTCAGGTGCTGAAGGTGGACAAATTATTGAAAACCCAATTCTATCTAACTTTAAAGAAGGTTTATCAGTGCTTGAGTATTTTATTTCTACTCACGGTGCGCGTAAAGGTCTTGCAGATACAGCCTTAAAAACTGCTGATGCGGGTTATTTAACACGTCGTTTAGTAGATGTTTCTCAAGATGTTATTATAAATGAACCAGATTGTGGTACACTACGTGGGTTAATTGCAACTGAATTGAAAAACAATGAAGATGTTGTAGCTTCTTTATTTGAGAGAATTCTAGGACGTGTTTCTGTTCATGATGTTCAACATCCACAAACAGGTGAATTAATTGTAGCTTCAGGAGAACAAATAAATGAAGATGCTGCGAAATTCATTCAAGACTCACCAATTGAACGTGTTGAAATTCGTTCAGTATTAACTTGTGAATCGAAAAAAGGTGTTTGTGCGAAATGTTATGGTCGTAACCTTGCTACCGGTAGAATGGTTCAGCGGGGTGAAACTGTTGGTGTTATTGCTGCTCAGTCAATTGGTGAGCCGGGAACTCAGTTAACGCTTCGTACGTTTCACGTTGGTGGTGTTGCTTCTAACGTCGGTTCTGAATCAAGTATCACATCGCGTTATGATGGTATTGTGGATATAGATGAATTACGTACTGTAGATGTAAAAGATTCAGAAACAAAAACTACTTATCAAGTAGTTGTAGGGCGATTAGCAGAAATGCGTATAATTGATCCTCATACCCAAATAATCTTAACTACTCAAAGTATTCCTTATGGGTCTAAGCTATTTGTAAAGAATAAGTCTACAGTAGAAAAAGGGACTTTGGTTTGTGAGTGGGATCCATTTAATGCAGTTATTATTGCTGAAAACACTGGTAAGATTAAGTTTGAAGATGTAGTTGAAAATATTACATATAAAACGGAGTCTGATGAAGCAACAGGTTTACGAGAAAAGGTAATTATTGAATCAAAAGATAAAAATAAAATTCCTTCAGCACATATTGTTGATTCTAAAGGAAAAGTGCTTAAAACATATAGTTTGCCAGTAGGTGCTCACCTTATTCTAGAAGATGGAGATAAGATAGTCACAGGACAATTATTAGTTAAGATTCCTCGTGCAGTTGGTAAAGCTGGTGATATTACTGGTGGTTTGCCACGTGTGACGGAACTATTTGAAGCACGTAATCCTTCAAATCCGGCTGTAGTTGCAGAGATTGATGGTGAAGTAAACTTTGGTAAAATTAAAAGAGGTAACCGTGAGATTTCTGTAACTTCTAAAACAGGAGAAATTAAGAAATACTTAGTGCCACTTTCTAGACAAATACTTGTACAAGAGAATGATTATGTACGTGCTGGAATTCCACTTTCAGAGGGAGCAACTACTCCTGCTGATATATTAGCTATTAAAGGGCCTACAGCTGTACAAGAGTATATTGTAAATGAAGTACAAGATGTATATCGTTTGCAAGGTGTGAAAATCAATGATAAACACTTTGAGGTAATTGTACGTCAAATGATGCGTAAAGTTGAAATTCTTGAGCCAGGAGATACTCGTTTCCTTGAGAAACAGTTTGCTGATAAGCATGCTTTTAGAGAAGAGAATGATAAAATCTGGGGCAAAAAAGTCGTTTTAGATGCAGGAGATTCTCAAACCTTTGTTGCTGGTCAGATAGTTACTGCAAGAAAGTTGCGTGATGAGAATAGTATGCTTAAACGTAAAGACTTAAAGTTAGTTGAAGTAAGAGATGCTATACCTGCAACATCTAATCAGATATTACAAGGTATTACAAGAGCAGCTTTACAAACTAAAAGTTTTATGTCGGCAGCATCATTCCAGGAAACAACAAAAGTGCTTAATGAAGCAGCTATTAATGGTAAAGTTGATAAGCTTGAAGGTCTTAAAGAAAATGTAATTTGTGGACATTTAATTCCAGCAGGTACAGGACAACGTGAATTTGATAAAATCGTAGTTGGTTCTTTAGATGAGTATGAAAAACTTATTGAAGCAAAAAAGAGTGTTTTAGATGTAGATGAACCTGTTACTACTCCTACGGAATAATATAGGACTAAATAATTTAAAAGCCAGAAGATTAATCTTCTGGCTTTTTTTGTTTTAAAGTATGTTGTAGAACAGCCTTTTTTAGCTCTTAGTTTTTTAAAACTCAAAGACATTTTTTTTAAATTGCAATAGAATTTAACAATCAAGAAGTTACGGGTATAAACATTAATAATTTGCTATTTATGAAAGTATATCAAACAAATGAGATTAAAAATATTTCCTTAATAGGTGGCTCTGGATCAGGAAAAACAACTTTAGCTGAAGCGATTGTCTTTGAAAGTGGAATTACAAAGCGTAGAGGTACAATTGAAGGTAAAAATACTGTGTCGGATTTTTTTCCTGTTGAACAAGAATATGGATATTCAGTTTTTCCTACTATTATTCACGCTGAATTTGGAGGAAGAAAATTAAATGTAATTGATTGTCCTGGAGCTGAAGATTTTATTGGAGGTGTAAATTCATCTTTACAAGTAACTGATATGGGTGTGATATGTATTAATGCTCAATATGGTGTGGAAGTTGGAACTCAAAATCAATTTAAGAATACAGAAAAATTAGCTAAACCTGCATTGTTTTTAATTAATAAATTAGACCTTGATACAGCTAATTATGATGCAACTTTAGAACAGTTAAAGGAAAATATTGGGAGTAAAATAGTGCAGATTCAATATCCTCTCTCAGTTGGTCCTAATTTTAATGCAGTAGTAGATGTATTAAAAATGAAGATGTATCAATGGAAAGCTGATGGTGGAAAACCAGATATCTTAGATATACCAGAAAGCGAGCTTGAAAAAGCAACTAAACTACAAGGTCTTTTAGTTGAAGCCGCAGCAGAAAATGATGAAGCTTTAATGGAAAAATATTTTGATGAGGGGACATTAAGCGAAGATGATATGCGAACTGGAATTCGTAAAGGATTAGCGAATAGAGATATGTTTCCAGTATTTTGTGTATGCGCAGCTAAGAATATGGGTATAAATCGTTTAATGGAGTTCTTAGGTAACGTTACACCATTAGTCACAGAAATGCCAAAGGCTCTAACAATTGATGATAAAGAAGTTGAAGCAGATGTTAAAGGGGCGTCAAGTATTTTTGTGTTTAAAACTAATGTAGAACCTCATATCGGAGAAGTGTCTTATTTCAAGGTGATGTCTGGTTGTATTAAAGAAGGAGATGATCTTTTAAATGCTAATAGAGGAAGTAAGGAACGTATAAGTCAACTCTTTGTTGTAGCAGGTCAGACTAGAATTAAAGTTCCTGAGCTAGTTGCTGGTGATATAGGGGCAACCGTAAAATTAAAAGATGCTAGAACAGGGAATACATTAAATGCTAAAGGAGCTAGCTTTCAGTTTAAAGGAGTAGAATACCCTAAGTATAAATATAGAAGAGCAGTTAAAGCATTAGCTGAGTCAGATGAGGAAAAAATGAGTGAGGTGCTTACACGTATGCACGAAGAAGATCCTACATGGTTAGTGGAATATTCGAAGGAATTAAAACAAACAATTGTTTATGGTCAAGGAGAGTTTCATCTACGCACCTTAAAATGGCGTTTAGAACATAATGATAAGATAATGATTCAATATGAAGAACCAAAGATTCCGTATCGTGAAACAATTACAAAATTAGCTACTGCAGATTACCGTCATAAAAAACAATCAGGAGGTGCGGGTCAATTTGGAGAAGTACATATGATTATAGAACCTTACATAGAAGGTATGGATTTACCTCCTTTTTATAAAGTGAATGGTAAGGAGCTGAAAATAAGTGTAAAAGACAAACAAGAGGTTTCATTGCCATGGGGTGGAAAACTAGTCTTTATTAGTAGTATTGTTGGTGGGTCTATAGATGCTCGTTTTATGCCAGCTATTATGAAAGGCATCATGGAAAAAATGGAAGAAGGACCACTTACAGGCTCGTATGCAAGGGATGTACGTGTAATTATATATGATGGGAAAATGCATCCTGTTGATTCAAATGAAATATCATTTAAATTAGCAGGAAGACACGCTTTTAGTGAAGCGTTTAAGAATGCAGGACCTAAGTTGTTAGAGCCTATTTGTGATGTAGAGGTGCAAGTTCCTTCTGATAGGATGGGTGATGTAATGAGTGACTTGCAAGGAAGAAGAGCAATTATTTTAGGTATGAATAGTGATAAAGGTCATGAGATTCTTACAACAAAAGTACCTTTAAAAGAACTGTCAAGTTATTCAACAGCATTAAGTTCTATTACTGGTGGTAGGTCCTCTTTTTCAATGGACTTCTCTAGTTATGAATTAGTACCGATGGATGTACAAGATAAATTGCTGAAAGAATATGCCTCTCAGCAGAAGGATGACGAATAATTAGATATAAATAAACAAGGCCTCGTAATAACGAGGCCTTGTTTATGAAGAATAGTCAGTCACTATTTTTTTATTATATTCTTTATAAATTTCTTATTAATTGTTGTTTTACTAAGCTGTTTCTTAAACCACTTATGTGTTGGAGTGTCGAGTCCAATTCCATGCATGTAGTTATAGGTAGCAAGATGTAGTCCTTCTCCAAGCATTTCAAAATCAATGTCTTGTTGATCAGTAAACTCAACGCCATTTAATGCAAATTTATAGTCGTGATCTTGTGTTGTTTTTATAGCCTTAAATTTATCCGGGTTTTCTCCAATAGGACTGTGAACTGTCATTGTGAGTCGATGCCAAAAAGCAGATTGAATTAATCCTTCATTGAATAGTTGTCTAACTATTTCGAGCGAATCAATTGTTTCTTGTGTTGTTTCTGTCGGAAAGCCATACATTAAATAGCAATGCACCATAATTCCAGCAGAAGTAAAATTGTGTGCTGATTGAGCTGCTTGTTCTAAGCTAACTCCTTTGTTCATTAATTTCAATAATCTGTTTGATGCAACTTCCAATCCTCCTGATACAGCAATACAACCTGCGTCTGAAAGGAGTAAACATAAATCTTCAGTAAATGATTTTTCAAATCGGATATTGCCCCAAAAACTCACGGTTAAATTTCGTCGTATAATTTCTCTAGCTACCTCTTTTAATAATTTTGGAGGTAAGGCTTCGTCTGTAAAATGAAATCCGCTCTGTCCTGTTTGTTTCATTATACTCTCCATTCTATCAACAACAATTTTTGCAGGTGGAGCATCATATCGTTTTATGTAATCTAAGGAGCAATCACAAAAAGCACATTTTGCCCAATAACATCCATGGGCCATTATCATCTTATTCCATTTTCCATCTGTCCAAAGCTTATGCATTGGGTTGGTGAGTTCAATTAATGAGATGTATTTACTAAGGTCTAATCCACTAAAGTCAGGTGTGCCTGTTTCAGAAAATGGAATATTGATGTCGTCGTTTCCACTATATTGTAGTTTGTCATCTTTTATATAAAAACATCGAACTAAATTATCTTCATTACATTTTCCTTCAATAAAATTGCATAAGCGTTGGGTGGGTATTTCGCCATCATCTAAAGTGATAAAATCAATGTAATTAAAAATGCGTTTGTCTTTTATTCTACGCAATTCAGTATTTGGATAACCACCACCAATTACAGTTTTTATATATGGGTATTTGTTTTTTATAAGCTGAGCACAACGTAAAGCTGCATACAAACAACCAGGAAAAGGTATGCTAAATCCAATTAACCTGGGATTAGATATTTTGATTTGTTTTTCAAATAAATTAAGCATTAATTCATCTATAATGCTTAGTGGTTTTGTTAGTGCTGTTTGAATAGAATCAAAGTTAGGAGCAGACATAGCTATTTGCTCTGCATATCTAATTAAATCAAATTCTTTTGCTTTTGTTTTGCGTATATAGTCAGCCAAGTCTTCCATGTATAATGTAGCGAGGTGTCTAGCTTTATCGTAAATGCCAGCAGTCCCAAATGCCCATTCTAAATCGGCTAGTTCGTCAAAACGAGGCCCTTCAGGTAATAGCGTTCTGTTTACTATGCGAGTAGCAAGATTTTGGTCATTTCCCTGTAAAAAATTGACAATAGAATCCACACTGTTTATATAGGCTTCACGCTCATTGTATATACGCAATAGTTTTGCATCCTTGGTTTTGGGTATGTCAGAAAATAGATGTGTAAGAAAAGCTTTAGAATAGACCTTGTTAATAAGCTTTATACCTAAATCACATTGAAAAACAGTATGTCCTTTGGTTTGTAAAAAACCTTTCAATACAGTTGTAGATGGATAAGGAGTGTTTATTTGTGTAAGTGGAGGAAGAATGAGGAGTATATTCATCTTTGATATTTTAAATTACTTCAGCAACAACAAAGTTGCTGCCACCAATAAAAAGTAGATCATCCGTAGAAGCATCTTCTTTCGCTTTTTGTAGAGCTTTTGTAACTGAAGAATAACTGTTTCCTTTGAGCATAAGTTTGTTCGCTTTTTCTTGTAAAATGGTTTCTTCTAATGCGCGAGAAATATTTGCCTTGCAGAAATAGTAAGTAGCCTCAGTTGGCATTAAGGATAATATTTTATTGTAATCTTTATCATTTGCTAATCCAAGTATGATTCTTAATGTTTTGTATTTATATGTTTTCAATTGCAAAACAATCTCTTTAATAGCAGCTTCATTGTGACCCGTGTCACAAATAATTGTGGGTTTATTTTGTAGTTTTTGCCAACGTCCTTGAAGGCCTGTTGATTCAGATACAGTTTCGAATCCTTTATAAATAGCTTCATTGGGAATAGAAAGTCCAATGTTATTTAATTCTTGTATGCTAGTAAGGGTAGTTGATATGTTTTTTAATTGATAGTTGCCAGAAAGTCCAACTATTAGTTCCGTATAGTGATTTGTTCTAACAGAGATTTTCCCATTTAGAATTTTATTCAGTAGTACGGGGTTTTCATTTTCTGAGAAAATAATTTTAGAATTCTCTTTTGACGCTTTCTCTATAAATATTTGTTTTATCTCATTTACTGCCTCACCAATAACAGTAGGAGTATTTGTCTTAATAATTCCGGCTTTTTCCTTGGCTATAGATTGTAGGTCCTTTCCCAGAAATTCTTGGTGGTCAAGACTAATATTGGTAATTATACTTATAATCGGGGATATAATATTAGTGCTGTCTAAACGACCACCAAGCCCAACTTCTATAATTGCAATATCAACTTTCTTATCAGCAAAATACCGAAAAGCCATACTCATTGTTAGTTCAAAGAATGAAGGGTTTAATTCTTCAAAATAGTTTTTATGTTCTATAACAAAATCGCAAACATAATCTTCAGAGATTTGTTTACCATTTATACGTATGCGTTCACGGAAATCTTTTAAGTGAGGTGAGGTGTATAGACCAACATTATATCCAGCATGTTGTAAGACGGAAGCTAGTAGACTAGAAACAGACCCTTTTCCATTTGTGCCAGCAACATGAATAGTTTTGTAGTTCTCGTGTGGATTAGCTAAAAGAGTGTCTAGTTTTTTAACATTTTCTAAGCCAGGTTTATAGGCAGATTTTCCATCAAGATGAAATACAGGAAGTCTTGTGTAAAGGTATGATATAGCTTCTTTGTAATTCATTTACATGTGTTTTTAAACAGGCTGATTTGTTAATAAAATATTGAAATCATGTTAATAATCTCTCAAAAATATTTTTACATTTACGAAAACTTATTAGGCAATCTGTTTGATAATAGTTGAAAGAAAACCAATTGTTGAAATAATAAAAATGAAATTATGGGAGCTAAGAAAAACTTTGTGCTAGATACCAATGTAATCCTACACGACCACAAATGTATTTACAATTTTGAAGAAAATGACATTTATATTCCAATAGTTGTGCTGGAAGAGTTAGATAAGTTTAAGAAAGGAAATAATCAGATAAACTTTAATGCTAGAGAATTTGCAAGAGAAATAGACTTGATTGCCGATAATGATTTGTTTACAAAAGGTGCTGCTTTAGGTACTTCAAGAGGGAAATTATTTATTGTAACTGGTGAAGATTATCCACCAGAGATTGCAAAATCCTTCTCAGAGAAAATCCCGGATCACAGGATCCTAGCTACAGCATTTTCTTTGAAGAATAAGTCGAAAGCAAAAACTATATTAGTTACTAAGGATATTAACCTTAGAATGAAAGCTAAATCCTTAGGAGTTCTTACTGAAGATTATATTTCAGATAAGGTGACAAATATGGACTTGTTTGATAAGGAGTTTAATACTTTTGATGCCATTGAAACAGAAAAGATAGACCGACTTTACTCTAGTCATGAGGGTATTGATTTAGATGAATTTGATTTTAAATCAGATGTTGAGCCAAATGAGTGTTTTGTTCTTAAAAGTAGTCGTTCTAGTGTGATGTGTCGCTATAATCCATTTGAAGGAAAAGTAAAGAGGCTTGAAAAGGAAAGAGTTTTTGGAATAGAGCCTCGTAATGCAGAGCAAGCTTTTGCAATGAATGTATTATTAGATGATGATGTTAAATTAGTTGCATTAACAGGAAGATCAGGCACCGGCAAAACATTATTAGCATTAGCAACAGCTTTACATAAGAATGAGTCCTATAAACAAGTGCTGTTATCAAGACCAATTGTTGCTTTAGGAAATAAAGATTTAGGATTCTTACCTGGTGATGCTCAAGAAAAAGTGTCTCCATATATGCAGCCCTTATTCGATAATCTAAATGTAATTAAACATAATTTGTCCTATCAGGGAAAAGAGGTAAGAGTAATCGAAGAGATGCAAAAAAATAACCAGTTGGTTATTGAAGCTCTTGCATATATTCGAGGTCGAAGTTTAAGTGAAACATTTTTTATTATAGATGAAGCCCAAAATTTAACTCCTCATGAAATGAAAACTATCATCACTAGAGCAGGAGAAAAAACAAAGATTATTTTCACAGGAGATATACAGCAAATAGATTCTCCTTATTTAGATCATCAATCGAATGGATTAGTATATATGATTGATAGAATGAAAGGGCAAGATATATTTGCTCATATTAATTTAGTTAAAGGAGAGAGAAGTTTCTTGTCAGAATTGGCAAGTAATCTTCTATAAGATTTGATTTAAGATAGTGTACCAATTAATAATTAAAAATTTAGCCTATGTTTAATAATGAAAGTAAAAAGTACTTAGATGATCATAAGCCACTTGATGCATTTGATCCAATGTTATACAAAGATATTATTGGCTTACCAAAAGTTGAAATATTAAAGAATACGGCAAAGTTATTAGAAAATAAAAATTGGAGCCATGTAAACTCTACATTTGACGGAGGTGGTGTTGCTGAAATGTTGAATAGTGTTATCCCTATTGCTAGAGGATTAGGTATAGATGCAAAATGGTATTGCTTAGAAGGGAACGATGATTTTTATTCTATTACAAAGCGCTTTCATAATATTATACAGGGAGTAGATCAAGAATTTTGCTTGAAAGATTTATTTGAAACCTATATAAATACAAATAAGGATAATTTTAGCGAAGGGGCTTTAGAAGCTGATTTTACTGTAGTACATGATCCACAACCATGTGCTTCAATCGTTCATGGTGAATATAAAAGTAAGTTAGTATGGCGTTGTCATATTGACACGTCTGAGGCAAATGAGATGATATGGAATTTTCTGTTGCCTTATATAAATAATTATGATGGAGCAATTTTTTCAATGCCTGAATTTGTAAAAAAAGGCATTAGAAAGCCTGTTTATCAAATTGTTCCAGCAATAGACCCCTTAAGCACAAAGAATAGACAGCGCACAAAAGAAGAGTCGCTAGAAACCTTAACAGAGCTTTTTAAAGAACATAATATTGATCCAGAACGCCCAATCGTATTAGCTGTTTCTCGATATGATATTCATAAAAATCAGAAAACTATTATCGAAGCATTTAAAGATTTAAAAGAAGATGCTGATATAAAAAAGCTAAATCCACAATTGATTATGGTGGGTAATTCGGCTACTGATGATCCTGAAGGAATGGAGATGTATCAAAATATATTGGATGTTATTGATGGAGACCCTGATATCTACCCATTATTAAATATCCCTAATAATGACGAGAATATTGGGGCTTTAGTAAGACTAGCTAATTGTTTTATTCATGTGTCAACAAAAGAAGGTTTTGGTTTAGTAGTAACTGAGGCTTTATGGCAAGGTACTCCTGTAATTGGCAGTAATGTTGGAGGTATTAAATTACAAGTGTTAGATGGACAAACAGGATTTTTAGTAGAGCCTTTTGATAAAGCAAGAATTGTGAAAAGTGCAAAACGACTCTTAACTAATCAAGAAGAAAGAGATTCTTTAGGCACTGCTGCAATTGAGCACGTTAGAGCTAATTTCTTAATTACATCTTTAATAGAAAATTATATGTTGTTAATGAGATTTCAGCTAGGGCTTGATTATCCTAAGTTTAGGATATAATAATTGATAATATTCAAAGAGGGTGGCAAAATGCTACCCTCTTTTTCATTAGTAATAGTTGGATATATTATTCCACCATTTGATTTACAGACTCTACTAATCTAATAAATTCACGGCGGTACCCTCTTTTGTCAACACCAATACCTTTGTTGGCTAATGCTAATACATCATCATATTTAGCATTTCCTTTAAAATCAGAGTCTTTTAATAGTTGTGAAAACATAGCTACGGATGCTATAAAATTAAAATTGTCAGTTGCTCTATTATTAATATTTGCACTTACTGCAACTTCCACTTTCTTACTTTTATTGCTTCCGATAGGTTTGTAACGAAGTTTTATAAACATCATCTCTTCCTTAGGGTTTCCTTCTATTTTTTTATCGGAAACTTGTTCGTTTTGGTATCGTAAGTCATCAATGCCTCCATATCTATTCTCTGTGCCAGCAGGGATTATCTCATACAAAGCTGTAACGGTATGTCCTGCCCCTAATTCACCTGCATCTTTTGTGTCGTCATTAAAATCTTCCTTATTCAGCAATCGACTCTCATATCCGACTAGTCTATACGAACTGACAATACTTGGGTTAAATTCTACTTGTAGTTTTACATCTATAGCAACAGCATACATGGTTGAACCAAATTCATTGACTAATACTTTATTTGCCTCTTGAATATTGTCTATGTATGCGTGGTTTCCATTTCCTTTTTGTGATAGTGTTTGTAGTTTATTGTCTTTGTAATTACCCATTCCAAAACCTAAAACAGTTAATAATATGCCCGATTTTCTTTTGTCTTCAATTAATTCTTCAAGCCCTTTCTCAGATGAAATACCTACATTAAAGTCACCATCAGTACAAAGTATTATCCTGTTATTTCCTTCTTTTTTAAAATTCTTTTGTGCAATCTTATAAGCTAATTGTATTCCAGCTCCACCAGCTGTTGAACCACCTGCTTGTAGCTTTTCCATAGCTTCTAATATTTTTTGTTTGTTATCACCAGGAGTAGACTCAAGTACTACACCTGCGGCTCCAGCATATACAACAATTGCGACTCTATCTTCTGGTCTTAGATTATTGCTAAGTAGTTTTAATGATGACTTTACTAGAGGTAGTTTGTTGGCATTACTCATAGAACCAGATACGTCGAGCAAAAAGACAAAATTAGAAGCGGGTAGTTTGTCTGTTGAAATTTCTTTAGCTTTTATACCTATACGAGCTAATAAGTGTTTTTTGTTCCATGGGCAAGTATGTACTTCTGTATTTATTTTAATAGGATCTTTACCTTTTGGTTGTTTGTAGTCGTATGAGAAATAGTTCAACATTTCCTCAATGCGAATGCTATTTTTACTTGGAAGATGACCATTGTTTATTGTCCGACGAGCATTACTGTAAGAAGCCGCATCAACATCTAAAGAGAAGGTGGATAGAGGGTCGTTTTTCGGATCTTTAAACCTATTTTCGTCATATGAAGAATATTCTTCTGTGTTTATGTTAGGTATAATTGTTTTAGGAGTGTAGTGTATTGCACTTTTTTTATCATAAGTAGCAAAATTTTGTTCTGTGCAAAATGCCATCTCCATTGTTGCAGGAGTAGAATATCTTCCTATTTGATTTTTTGATTTTTCTAGATTCTCTTTTTTTGTTTTTCTTTTTAAAAGAATATTGAGCTTATTAGATTTCACTTTTTGAGTCTTTGATTCATAAGTCTTATGACGAAAGACTAAATAGCTGCCCTTCTCAATTTGAACTTTATAATAGCCAGAGCTGTTTGTTTTTGTGCCAATTGAAGATCCTTTTAAGGATACTGAAACTCCTGAAATTGGCATGTTGTTTCCCATATCACTTACTTGACCTGTTACAGTGATTTTGTTGTTTGCTGCACCTACATTAGTAAATGTGATTATAAGCAATGTGCTTATTGCTGCTGTTAAGATTCTTCTTTTCATAATGATTAATTTTGTTAAACGATTTAATGTATAGATGCCTTAATTATAGATATTCCATAAAAAACAGTTTAAAAACATGATATATTTTTTTTGTCCATTCAAAAAAAATGTTTTCTTTGCACTTGATAGAAGTATAAAAGCATGATTTTCAAGTTAAAAAACAACACTATTCATACTGACGAAGAATTATTAGAATTGTATGTCGCAAATTCTGATCAGGAATCGTTAGGGCAATTATATGCACGTTATATACCTTTAGTATATGGTTTGTGTTTAAAATATTTGCACCGTCAGCAAGAGGCTGAAGATGCTGTTATGCAGATTTACGAAGATTTAATTGAAAAATGCTTGAATCATGACATTACGAACTTTAAGAGTTGGTTATATAGTGTTTCGAAAAACTACTGCTTGCAAATTATTCGAAAATCTAAGCCAAAATATTTTGAAGAAATAAATGATCAAGTTGTGGAATCAGAGCCTTTTATGCATCTAATAGATGAATCAAATGACAAAGAGAAAGAACAAGCTCTTACTATGTGTTTGGCAGGTTTGCCTAAAGCACAATTAAGATGTATTAAAAGTTTCTTCTTTGAAAATTCTTCATATGCAGATATTGTATTGATGACAGGGTATACCTTAAATAAGGTGAAGAGTTATATTCAAAATGGTAAACGCAATCTAAAAACCTGTATGGTAAAAGCATTGAAAGTATAATATGGGACTTATTGACTACATAAAAGGAAAACGCTATGGCAAGGAAGCCAATAAACTAGAGCGTGAATCTATGGAAGACCCTTTCTTGCAAGAGGCCTTGGATGGATATGATGTGGTTATTAGTAATCATATTGATTCGATTGAGCGCCTTGAAGATCAAATAACACAGCAGTCGAAAGTAAGAAAACAGAACAAACTCACTTTTTATTGGTCAGTTGCTGCAGGAGTAGTCTTAGTATTAGGTGTTGGTAGTGCTATTATTTTTAGTTCGTCCGATGATGAATTAATTGCAGATAATAATGTTGAGCAGCTTGAAGAAAGTGATGCTGTAATGGATGAGTTTAATGAGAATATTATGTATGATTCTGTACCTATAGTGGATAATAGAATTGTAATTGTAGAAGATAAACCTATCGTTGACAAAGAAATAAAGAAAGAAGAAATAGCTGACGTTAAGGCTAAAGATGAACTTGTAAAAAATGATGTCGCAAGTTCCGAGGATAAGATTATGGCTTCAGGAACAGATGTTTCTGATGTAAATAGTAAAGAAGTTTCAATGGCTAAAGTTTCTAATAAAAGACTTGAGGAAGTTGCAAATGCAGGTAAATCATTGTCGATGGAAGCAGCAGCTAATAGTTTAACTCCAGAAGTAGAGGTGGAGAAGAAAAAAGAGTCTGTAAAGGAATTTGAAAAAGGAGAGTTTAAAAGTTATTTCTTTAGTAAAGTTAAGAAGACAGGAGAAAATTCTGTCGAAGTTGAGTTTGTGTTGAATGATGGACAACGACCAAGTTCCGTAAAAATTAAAGATGCTAGTTCTGATGTAGCTAAAAAAGAAGCATTAAGAATTATTAATAGCTCTCCTCAATGGACCGAGAAGTCCGGTAAAAAAATCAAACTAAAATTGAAGTGGTAATTTCTATTTGTGCTTGGCGATTATGATACAAACATATGTAGGTCTTGCTGGGTTGTTTGTTTTAACAAATCCTATCCCAATATCCACACAATCTTCCCAAAAATCTGTCATTCCTAATAGGTGTTGACGGTGAAGAGGAGGGTTGATCCCCTTGTCAATAATTAAATCATTAATTACATCAACACCATTTTCTGACCCCATAGCAATGGATTCAAAAAAATTGTCTTTTTTCTTTTTTAAATAATATTTAGGAAGAGAGTAGCCTGCTTTATGAATAAGGATGTTGATGCCTTGTCCTTTTTTGTTCGTATGACTAAAATATTCTTTTAAAGCCATATCATTAGCTTTTTCTTCAGCCACTCTTGCTAGAGTGTCATTCCAAATAAGAGCTGGTTGTGGTTTAACTTTCCTTAAATTAATGCCTAATTGCTTTCCATAAACTTTTGGATTTCCTCTTACTTTATTAAGATATTCAAATGCATTCTTAGCTTCGTTTTTTTCTGTAATGTTTTTACTCTTTCCAGAGAGAAACAAAAAAAACATGCTGCCAATTAATAATGATATCTTTAAAAGCTTAAGCATTGTCGTGTTTTATTCTTCTAGTCTTGTTTTCTTTTTCAGTTCAAAATCTCTACCAAGATATTTTTCTCGCACTACAGGGTTCTCAGATAGTTCTTCTGCAGTTCCTTGAAATAAGATTTTTCCTTCGAATAATAAATAGGCCCTGTCTGTAATTGAAAGCGTTTCATCTACATTATGGTCTGTGATAAGAATCCCAATATTTTGATCTTTCAATTTCCATACAATATCCTGAATGTCTTGAACTGCGATTGGGTCTACGCCAGCAAAAGGCTCATCTAACATAATAAATTTTGGTTCTATTGCTAAACAACGTGCAATTTCTGTACGGCGACGTTCACCTCCAGATAATTGATCTCCAAAATTTTTGCGAACAGTTTCTAAATTGAATTCTCTTATCAGTGATTCTAGTTTCTCTGCTTGGTATTCCTTGCTAAATTTTGTCATTTCTAAAACAGTACGAATATTGTCTTCAACAGTAAGTTTTCTAAATACTGATGCCTCCTGTGCCAAATAACCAATACCGCTTTGAGCCCTTTTATAAACGGGATATTCTGTTATCTCCTTATCGTTTAAGAAGATTTTTCCTTCGTTAGGAATGACTAAGCCAACCGTCATGTAAAAAGTGGTTGTTTTTCCTGCTCCATTAGGACCAAGCAAACCAACAATCTCTCCTTGTTTTACGTTAATAGAAACTTGGTTAGCAACTGTACGTTTGCCATATCTTTTCACTAAATTCTCTGTGCGTAGCACTAATGATTCGCTCATAATTTTAATTTCAATTATTCAATTATTTCTCCACTAGCAATGCAAATTTTCGCATCCATATCATATACAACACCAAATTGTCCAGCTGCAATTCCTTGTATTTTCTCAGTAGATTGTATGCGGTAAATATCGCCAATTTTTTCCAAAGTACCACGTGTAAAATCAGGAGTGTGGCGGATTTTAAAAAGACAGTCTGTGGTTTCGTTATTTTCTACAGAAGCAAGTGTGTATGGGTTGTCTGCAATATAGTTGAACCCAGTTAAGTTGACGACATTGCCATATTGTGTGGCCGGGTCGTAACCTTGTGAGGCATATATGATGTTATTTTCGATGTCTTTCTTTACAACAAACCAAGGACCTCCACTTAGTCCTAAGCCTTTTCGTTGTCCAATGGTGTGAAACCAAAATCCTTTATGTTCTCCTAAAATTTTACCCGTTTCTAAACATATAATTTTCCCTTTTTTCTCTCCTAAATAACGCTTAATAAAATCGTTGTAATTTACTTTTCCTAAAAAGCAGATGCCTTGACTATCTTTTCTAGTTGCAGAAGGGAGTCGGTTTTCGAGAGCTATCTTTCTAACATCTGTTTTGGGTAGAGAGCCTAAGGGAAACATAGCTCTGCTTACTTGAATGTTGTTCATTTGTCCTAAAAAATAGGTTTGGTCTTTTACTTTGTCAACTGCTGTAGAAAGAAATGTTTTGCCTTTAATTTCAGTTGTAGAAGCATAATGTCCTGTGGCAATTTTATCAAATTCGTGCCCCCAATGTTGGTCAAAGAAACCAAACTTAATCATTTTATTACACATGATGTCTGGGTTAGGAGTAAGGCCTTTTTTTACATTTTCAATGGTATATGCTACAACATTATCCCAATACTCTTTGTGAAGCGATACCATTTCAACTTTTAGCCCGTAATGTTTCCCTAGCCATTTTACAATAGTCATATCATCTTCTGCTGGACAGTCGATATACCCATGCTCGTCTTCCATGCCAATTTTGATGTAGAATATAGTGGGGTTATACCCTTGTTCTTTTAACAAGTGTATGGCAACTGAGCTGTCAACTCCTCCAGATACTAAGGCGGCAATATTCATTAATTATAATCTCTTTGCAAGTGAAATCTATATGGTTTTTATTTCTAGAGCAACAAAGATACAAAAACTGTTGCTTCTAATGGCGAATCAAATCTTACTATTTTCTTTGTAATTATTATTGAAAATAAATACCATCCAATTGAAATCTATTGTATCTTTGATACCAGTTTAAAAAGTAAATATATTGCCTTATGACAGCTGCTGTTATTATTTCTATCTGTGTTTTGCTTTTAATAGCTTATGTTTTTGATATAACTTCCTCAAAAACAAAAGTACCTTCGGTTATTCTTTTGTTAGGCTTAGGGATAGGAGTAAAGCAAGCTGTTGTTTTTTTTGGCATTGAGATACCAGAACTAACCCCTGTTTTGCCCCTTTTAGGAACTATAGGATTAATACTTATAGTACTTGAAGGTTCACTAGAGCTTGAATTGGATAAATCTCGTTTGCCTATAATAGGTAAATCATTAGTAGTTGCAATTTTTCCAATGGTGCTTTTAGCACTTGGGTTAGCTTATGTTTTATCTTATTTTGGTTATTGCTCATTGAAGATTGGCTTGGCAAATGCTATTCCATTGGCTGTTATAAGTAGTGCTGTTGCTATACCAAGCATGAAGAATTTTCTTCACCTTGATAGAGAATTCGTTACGTATGAGAGTAGTTTGTCTGATATTATTGGTATTGTTTTCTTTAATTTTATTGTAATGAATGAGTTGATTAATAAGGCATCACTTGTTCATTTCTTTTCGCAATTAGGAATAACTTTATTGATATCTATTGTTGCAACTGTTGCTTTGGCTTTATTATTAAAAAACATTAGACATCATGTTAAGTTTGTTCCAATTATTGTATTGATGATGCTTATTTATCAAATAGCTGAAAGTTTTCATCTGCCCTCATTAATAATGATATTAATGTTCGGTTTAGTGGTTGGGAATATTGATAAATTGAAAAATATTAAACTGATTAAAAAGCTACACCCTGAAGTGTTGTTAACTGAGGTCACTAAGTTTAAAGAGCTTACTGGAGAAATGGCTTTTTTAATAAGAACAATGTTCTTTCTGTTGTTTGGCTACCTTATTAAATTAGAGGAGCTCTTTAATTTAGAGACCCTTGTTTGGTCAATAGGTATTGTTGTGGTTATTTATTTATTGCGCGCACTTTATTTATTTATTATGCGTTTGCCTATGCAGCCATTATTGTTTGTTGCTCCTAGAGGTTTAATTACGATTCTTCTATTTTTATCTATTCCTATAAGTCAACAAATTGAGGTTGTCAATTCATCATTAATTATTCAAGTAATTATTATAACTTCTTTATTAATGATATTGATGAAAAAGAATGAAAAACCTATAGAAGAAGTTGTAGCTGAAGAATCAGAATTGCTTGAAATAGCCGAGGAGCTACCATCCGATTTATTAGATAAATAAAACCAGCCTAAACCTTTTTAAGTTGCTATAAGAAGCTTGTAAGTAGTTGTTGATAAAAAAGTTAGCTCATAGTTTGCTTTTGTTAAAAAATACGATATTTTTGTTTTCGTTGTTTAACAAAAACTTAAATTCTTATGAAACACACTGCTCGAATTTTCTCTGTATTATTAGTTTTGTTTGTATGTATGTCTGCTAATCTTATAGCTGGTTCTACGGCTGTTCAGAAAATTAAAACAGATATAGGCGATTTTATAATAGCTCCTAATTCTACTAAACAGATAACAGCTATTACTTATTCTACAAATATAGATGCTGCTGTGCAGTTAACTGTATATTCAATGCAAGGTCAGTTAATTAAAACTCTTGTAGATGACAAGCAAAAAAGTGGAGAATATTGTGTAGAGTTAAAATCTGAAAGTTTAGCAAAAGGGGCTTATGTTGTTACTTTAAAAGCAGGTTTAACTCAGTTGTCAAAGAAGATGATAAAGAATTAAAGTCCAAAAATTTGATGTAATAAAAAAAGGCTTTTGTTCTTAAATGAACAGAAGCCTTTTTGTTTTTAAAGTAAAAACTATCCAATAGGGTATCCTTCAAAATCGTACAAAACAGTTGATAAGTATCTTTCACCTGTATCAGGTAATAGAACCACTATGTTTTTCCCTTTATTATGAGCTCTTTTTGCAACTTCTGTTGCCGCGTAAGCAGCTGCGCCTGATGATATCCCTACCAATAATCCTTCGTTAGTAGCTAATTCTCTACTAGTTTTAATTGCAGTGTCACTTTTTACTTGGATAACTTCATCTACTACATCTCCATTATAGTTTTTTGGAATAAATCCGGCGCCAATTCCTTGAATTTTATGAGGAGAAGGTCCTCCTCCTGATAAAACAGGAGACTCCTCTGGTTCTACAGCAATGATTTCAATATCGGCATTTAACTCTTTAAGTCTTTTTCCTACACCACTAATTGTTCCACCAGTACCTACGCCAGCTACAAAAATATCGACCTTGCCAGCAGTGTCGTTCCATATTTCTTCAGCGGTAGTTCGTGTATGTATATCAGGGTTTGCTGGGTTGTCAAATTGCTGTAGTATAATAGCTCCTTTGTTTTCTGCTTGTAATTCTTCAGCACGTCCAATTGCTCCTTTCATTCCTTTTGCACCAGGCGTAAGGTCAATAGTTGCACCCAAAGCTTTTAGTAAATTTCTACGTTCTACACTCATAGTTTCAGGCATGGTTAATATTAGCTTATACCCTTTAGATGCAGCTACAAGGGCCAGTCCAACACCCGTATTTCCACTAGTGGGTTCAATTATTAATGAGCCAGCTTGTAGTAAGCCTTTTTTCTCTGCATCTTCAACCATGGCTAAAGCAATACGATCTTTAACGCTACCACCAGGATTAAACGATTCTATTTTAGCAATAAGAGTTGCACCTAGTTCTTTGTTTTTGTTGTAGTTGGATAACTCTAATAAAGGAGTGTTGCCAATTAGGTCAGTTAGTTTTTTTGCAATTGATGACATAATGATATTGTTTTAATTTGTTATTATACAAAGGTAGATAAAGTCTTTTTTGCTTAAAATAACATTAAAGAGGCATTTTTATACCGTATTTATGGTATGTGTTTGTGTAAAATTCTTACTGTTTTATAAAAAAAGGGTATAAATTTCTTTATACCCTTTTTTTCTCTTTTAGTAAGCTTATTTTTTCACTAGCACTGTTCCATCAGGTGCAGTTAATTTATCTCCTTCGTCAGAAATAGTTAAGTTTGTAATACTTCCGTCACTTGCATCTGTAATTACAACTACTTCGTTAACGACGTTCCAAGATCCAGCAGTTAGAGGGTCGTTATCATAATAATATGTTGCTACTGTACCAACAAATTTAACCTCGTCTAAATCAGTTTCATCATTGTCTGAATATTCACCATTGTTTAGAATCACAGTGTATAATTCTGCGTCAGTCATTTCTTCGTCTTCTTTACAAGAGTTAAAAACAACAGTTGTAGTTAATAACACAAATAAAGCAAAAGCTAATTTTTTCATACTTTGAATTTTTTAATTAATATTTTTTTTAATAAAAATGTTTTTTTTATTGACTTATTGCGGCCTTTTTAGCGGCCTTTTTAGCGGCTTTAGCGGCTGCTTTTTTCTCTTCTAATGTTTTAGGAGCTGGAGCAACTTCTTCTTCAATAGGAGCAACTTCTTCAACTACAGGGGTTGGAGCAGGCTCTACTTTTTTAACTTCAGCTTTTGCTTTTTTTGCAGGAGCAGGGGTAATTACTTCTTCAACTACAGGCGTTTCAACTACAGGTGCTATTAAAGAAGAATCTATAACTTCAATTGAATCTACTGCTGTTGAATCAATAGCAGTCGTATCAGCTGCTTTTTTTTGACAAGATATTGTCAAACTACTAATTAAAATGGTTGAAACAACCATTAAACTAATTTTTTTCATTTCTTTTCAGATTTGTTATATTAATATTTAATACAAATATATAATTTTATTGTATATAAAAATAAAATGGCTCTGCTTTTTTTAATTGATATTAATAATTATGTTTAATGTAAAAAGTAGTGTTTATTTTATGATAATTAATGTGAGTTCTGAATTGCATGATTTATATTTTATTCAACAGTATATGTTCTCTAGAAAAAATAAATGTAATTATTGTTGTACTGTCTTTAAAAAATAGTTTAACTTTGATTTTTGTCAATCTTTGTTTTTATAAACTTTAAAAAATACATGTATGAAAAAATTTAATCTTTTATTATTAACTGCCTTAGTAGCTTTTGGTAGTGTTTTTACTTCTTGTAAAGATGATGACACTGAAGTGTTAGAAATTACCTTAGAGAATGCAACTCTTGATAAAGGTACATCTTTAAATGGTGAGATTACTTCTACAGCAGGTTTAGAAAGTGTACAGATATTTATTGTAACAGCTGCAGGCAAACAGTCTTTAAAGCTAATAACTGACTTTGATATTTTGCCTGTTTTGGAAAATCCAATTAATGATAAATATACGATTTTAATCCCTAAAGAATTAATTGCTGTTGATGGCTCCTATGAAATTGAAGCTATAGATAAGGATGGTTTGAAAGCAACTAAGAACTTTACTGTAGGTGCTGGTACTCCAGGAGGAGTAATAACAGAACTAAATAGTTCTGTTACTATTTATTGTACTGTGGGAGATGGTGGTTCTGCATCTACTTGCGCTAGTGCTGATGGATCAACTTATAATCCAGCAACAGCAACTGTTGCAGAACAAGCGAAGGTCGATTTTATTTTCTTTAATGGAAATGGAACTGCTGCATATGGTCCAGCAGGTCAAGTTTTTGGACCTCTTAGTTATCCGTCGGGTCTTGCTGCAACATTTAGTAGTTGGACAAATTTTAATGATACTAAAATTGGGAAGTCTACATCTATTACTTATGCTTCAGCAACGTATGCAGAAGTTGCAGCAGAACTTCTAACAACAAGTACATATAGTGTTAGTCTTCTTGCTGTTGGAGATGTAGTTGTTTTTGAAACTGAAGCTGGGAAGGTTGGCGTTTTCAAAGTAAATAGTATTACTTCTGGTGTATTAGGAACTGATAATATTAATATTAGCATTAAAGTACAATCGTAATTGTATTGTAAATAATTAAAAAAGAGGCTGCAAATGCAGCCTCTTTTTTTTAGCTTCAAATTTTCTTACTTTTGTTTCAAACTAAAACGAATAATAATGGAAAAGAAAAACGAATTAAATATAGAATTGTCTCCAGAAGTAGCTGAAGGCATCTATTCCAACTTAGCAATTATATCGCACTCTACTTCAGAATTCGTAGTAGATTTTGTACGTATTATGCCGGGTACTCCAAAAGCAAATGTAAAGTCACGTGTGATATTGACGCCAGAACATGCAAAGCGACTATTATATGCATTGCAAGATAATATTACAAAATTTGAATCAGCTAATGGCAAGATAAAAGTAGGAGAACAACAAAAGGTTCCGCCTATGTCTTTTAGTGGAGGAGAGGCTTAATAAATAAAAAAGGATGCTTTTAGCATCCTTTTTTATTTAGTGTGCATTGTCTTCGTTAGCTTCCCCCTAAAAAGATAAATTCTTTTACTACTTGGTAATCAACTATTGATTTGGTAAGAGCAATTATAATTATAATTATGCCAATTGTAGTAAGTACAGATGTTATTTGAAGTGCTAGTTTTGAAGAACTATTCTCTCCCCATATAACATTCGGTAAAATATGAAATATAGAAGTTACGGCAGCAAGTCCAACAAATAGTACCCCAACACCTAATAAGCTGATATCTACGTTACTTAAGAAATGTACTAATGATGGGTCCATTGTAGGAGGAAAATCCCAACAAATAACATTAGAAGATAATTCAATTATTGAAAGAAAAACTATTCCGGCAGCCATTATTGAAACACTTAAGCCAAAAATGATTTTAAATAATACAGGTAGTACTTTTCCAATAAAGCTACCAACTTGTGAAATAGCGTTGTGGGTGTAGTCGGCATTAGCAAAATCTTTTACCGAAGATTTTAGGTTTTCAAATCCATTTTGAGCCTGGTTTTTAATGCTTTCTATATTGATAGGTTCACCCATCATTTCCATTCTCTGAGTTTTTGTTTGAGCTTCTGGAATTAATATCCATAATATAATATAGAGAGGAATGGGAAAGCCAAAACCTACAAGTGTAATTATTAAAAATGCAACTCTAATTAATACAGGGTCTAGTTTAAAATAAACTCCTAAGCCACCTGCAACACCTGCAATTATTTTTCCTTTTGGATTTCGGTACAACTGTTTATTCTTTTTTTCGTTAGTTGTAGGTTCTGATTCTTGAGTATTTTCCTTTTCTTCTTCAAAATCATGTGGGTTACCCATAATCTCTATTACTTTTTCCACATGTTCAGTGGTCACAGCTTGTTCTTTACTGCTAATTTCTTCGCATAATAGTTCAGCAATACGTTGTTCAATATCCCCTAAAATATCTGCTTTTTCAGGGTATTTCTGAAAATGCATCTCTAAGCGTTTTATGTATTGATGCAATAGTAAATAGGCATCTTCATCTATGTGAAGAACACTGCCGCCTATATTAATATTTGTTGTTTGCTTCATGCGATTTTATTTTATGGGTTGTTTAAGTTTTTTCATGGTTTCGTTTAGCTCTTCCCAAGCAAGTTCCATTTCATTTAATATATTGTTTCCTTTTGGGCTAATCTCATAATACTTTCTAGGAGGGCCTTGAGTTGACTCTTCCCAAGCATATTGTAAAAGTCCATCATTCTTTAAGCGAGTTAGTAGTGGGTATAAAGTGCCCTCAACAACAATTAAATGAGCAGACTTTAGTTCGTTTATAATATCGCTAGTGTAGGCTCTTTTTCTGCTTATTATCAGAAGAATACAATATTCTAGTGTTCCTTTTCTAAATTGAGATTTAATATTTTCGATATTCATTTTCGATAGTTTGGTAGTACAAATATATTAAATTTATAGTACTATGCAATACATAGTACTATAAATATTTCAAGGAATTGAATTTTCATCTCTTTTTTATTGTTAATGCCTTTCCGGTTTTAATATAAAAAGCTAAATTTGCGATTCTTAAAAGAAAGACATGCAACAAACAGAACAACAATTTGATCAGGTGGCGGCAATATGTCGTGATGTGTATACTAAAAAGATGAAAGATTATGGTGCCGCTTGGCGTATAATGAGACCAGCATCTTTAACGGATCAGATTTTTATTAAAGCAAATAGAATACGAAGTATCGAAACCAAAGGGATAACTAAGGTAGATGAAGGTATTCGTTCAGAGTTGATAGGAATTATTAACTATGGGATTATTGGACTAATTCAATTAGAACTTGGCTTTTCCGAAAGTGATGATTTGACTTTCGAAAAAGGAGTAGAGCTCTATGAAAAGTATTTCAAAACGGCAAAAGAACTAATGATGGCCAAAAATCATGATTATGATGAGGCATGGCGTTCGATGCGTTTAGCTTCGTATACTGATTTGATTTTGATGAAATTATATCGCACGAAACAAATTGAAGATAATCAAGGAGAGACCATTATGTCTGAAGGAATTGATGCGAATTATTTAGATATGATTAACTACTCAATTTTTGGGTTAATTAAAATAGAATTTGGAGGATAGTACTATGATTAAAAGAATTGGATTACTTGTAAGTCGTATTGTGGTAGGTGCTGTTTTTACCTTCTCGGGCTTTGTAAAGGCGATAGACCCACTTGGGTTTACTTATAAAACAGAGGATTATCTTACTGCTTTGGGTCCTTTTTTCGAAAATTTGATACCCTTAGCATTTGTTGCAGCTGTTGTTTTATCTGCTATTGAATTGTTGATAGGTGTTAATCTCCTTTTGGGAATACGTTTAAAAGAATCTACTTGGGGTGCTGCATTATTAATGTTGTTTATGACTCCACTTACCTTGTGGATTGCCATATCCAATCCGGTACATGATTGTGGCTGTTTTGGAGATGCTTATATTATTAGTAATTGGGCTACATTTTGGAAAAATATTGTTTTATCTCTAGTAATATTAGTTATTTACCTTCTACGAAAAGAACATAAATCTATTTTGAAAGATAAAGCAGAGTGGGGCTTTGTGGTATTTGCTTTTACTTTCTCTGTTATAGTATCTAATTATTGTTATAAGCATTTGCCTGTAATTGATTTTAGGCCCTATGCAATAGGGAATAATATTATTGATGGAATGTCAATTCCTGATGATGCAGAAAGAGATTCTACAGAAACTACTTTAATTTATAGCAAAGATGGTGTAGAGAAAGGATTTACTTTAGAGAATTATCCAAAAGGTGATGCGTGGGAATTTGTTGATCAACAAACAGTAGTTATAAAAAAAGGCTACGAACCACCAATTCATGATTTTACTATTGAAAGTTTAGAAGAAGGAGAAATTACAGATATTGTATTGGATAATCCTGGTTATTCATTTTTGCTAATATCGTATGATTTTTCCAAAGCAGACTTGTCAAAGTCTAATGAGATAAATGAAATTTACAGCTATGCTAAAGCTAATGGTTATGGTTTTTATGCGATGACCGCTTCAATTGAGGAGGTTATTGAAAGCTATAAACTAGATGCAAAAGCAGAATATCCTATTTGTTTAACAGATAAGATTACTTTAAAAACAATTGTTCGTTCAAATCCAGGTTTAGTGCTGATTAAAGATGCTACTGTTTTGAATAAGTGGCACGTAAATGATTTGCCTCAATTTAATACTCCATTGGAAGATTCGGAGCTAGGTACTATGAAAGAACCAGATGCTGTAAAAAAAGTAGGTGTTATTGTATTCCTATTTTTATTTCATGCTTTAATGCTATTTGGAATAGCAAAGTATTTTGAGAAAAAAAGAAAAAAATAATATATTATCAACTTAAAATTTAAAAAAGAAATGAGAAAGAATGTTGTAGCAGGAAACTGGAAGATGAATAAAACTCTTCAAGAGGGTGTAGCTTTAGCTACTGAGTTAAAAGGTGCATTGCAAGGAGTAGCTATTAAATGTGATGTTGTTGTGTCTCCACCATCAACACATGTTGCTAGTGTTGTTGAGGCAGTTAAAGGTAGTGTTGTTAATGTTGCTGCTCAAAACTGTGCTGACCACGAAAAAGGTGCATATACAGGAGAAGTAAGTGCAGAAATGGTAAAGTCTACTGGTGCAGGGTATGTTATTCTTGGACACTCAGAACGTCGTGAATATTATGGTGAAACAAACGAAATTATCAAAACTAAAATAGAATTAGCCTTACAAAATGGCCTTACACCAATCGTATGTTTTGGTGAAGTACTAGAAGAGCGTGAAGCTGAAAAACACTTTGATGTTGTAAAAAAACAAGTTGAGGAAGCAACTTTCGGCTTCTCTGCTGAAGATTTTGGAAAAATGATTTTAGCATACGAACCAGTTTGGGCAATTGGAACAGGAAAAACTGCATCTGCTGCACAAGCGCAAGAAATTCATGCTTATGTACGTAGTATTATTGTTGAGAAATTCGGTGCTACTGTAGCTGATGACTGTACTATCCTTTATGGTGGTAGTTGTAATCCAGGTAATGCAAAAGAATTATTCTCTAATGCAGATGTAGATGGTGGTTTAATTGGTGGAGCTGCTTTAAAAGTAGAAGACTTCATGGGTATAATTCAGGCGTTTTAATTATAGTTTATGTTTATACTAAGCATTTTTAGACATGTAGGGATTTATACATCATTGATGTTTCGTGTATTGTCACGACCAGATCGGTGGCGTATGTTTTTTCGTCAGCTTCCTAGAGAAATGGAGAAGCTGGTAGTTAATTCCTTAGGAATTGTAGTGGTAATATCCATTTTTATTGGAGCAATTATGACCATTCAAACTAAGTTGAATACTGCAGATCCCTTAATGCCTGTTTATGCTACAGGTTTAGTAACGCGCGATACTTTATTGCTAGAGTTTTCATCCACTATTATGTGTTTGATACTTGCTGGAAAGGTGGGTTCAAACATTGCATCGGAAATTGGCACTATGCGAATTACAGAGCAAATAGATGCGCTTGAAATAATGGGTGTTAATTCTGCAAATTACTTAATACTTCCTAAAATTGCAGCGTTTGTAATACTCATGCCAGCACTAGTTTTCTTTAGTATGGCAGCTGGATTAGTTGGAGGATACGGTGTAGGTGTTTTTACAAATATCGTTACTACTAATGAATATATGATTGGGATACAATATTTGTTTATTCCTTATTACATATTTTACTCGGTAGTGAAATCACTATTCTTTGCTTTTATTATTGCTTCTGTGTCTTCGTATTATGGCTACTATGCCTATGGAGGGGCATTAGATGTTGGTAAAGCAAGTACAAGTGCCGTAGTTAATAGTAGTATTATTATTCTGCTATTCAATATTGTGATAACAAATTTAATGTTAACCTAAACTGTTTGTGTCATGATAGAAGTACAAGGAATAAATAAATCGTTTGATGGGAATCAAGTTCTGAAAAATATTTCAGCTCGATTTGAGTCGGGTATGATGAATCTGATTATTGGTCAAAGTGGCTCAGGTAAAACCGTATTGATGAAATCTATTATTGGTTTGCATCAGGCAGATTCAGGGAAAATTTTATACGATGGGCGCAATTTTATGGATATGCACTTTAAGGAGATAAAGAAACTGCGTGAAGAAGTTGGTTTGCTTTTTCAGGGCTCAGCTTTGTTTGATTCTTTATCTGTGTTGGAGAATGTGATGTTTCCATTGGAAATGTTTTCAGGCATGACACGCAAAGATATGATTGATAGAGCTAAATTCTGTTTGAGTAGAGTGAAGCTACTTCCTCAGGCTTTTGACTTGTCTCCATCAGAAATAAGTGGAGGTATGCAAAAGCGTGTGGCAATTGCACGAGCAATAGCATTAAATCCAAAATATCTTTTTTGTGATGAGCCAAATTCAGGTTTAGATCCAATAACGGCTTTAGTAATTGATAAATTAATAAAAGAAATTACTGAAGAGTATAATATTACGACTATTGTAAATACCCATGATATGAATTCTGTTATGGAAGTAGGAGATAATATTATCTTTATTAATAAAGGAGTAAAAGCATGGGAGGGTTCACGAAAAGAAATTTTTGATGTGGATAATGAAGCATTAAACGAATTTGTATTTGCTTCGAAATTATTTCAAAAAGTTAAGGACGCGCAAATTAAAAAAAATAAATAAAAACCTCCATGTTTTCAGCATGGAGGTTTTTTTATTGCTTCTAGTTTACTACAGATATTTCATTTCCTTTGAAGAACTCTATAATACATTTACTTGCATATTCTGTTATAGCATTACGAGCATCAATTGTTGCCGTTCCATTATGAGGCGCAAGCACTACCTTATCCATCTTTAATAACTCTTTTGTTATTGATGGCTCATATTCAAATACATCCAATCCGGCACCCCATAATTCTCCGTTTGTTAAGGCTTCAACTAAGGCTTTTTCGTTAACTATAGCCCCACGAGCAGTATTTATAAGAATTGCATTGGGTTTCATTAAACCAAACTGTGGCTTGTCTATTAAATGTTTAGTTTCATCAGTTAATGGTGTGCTAATAGAAATGAAATCCGAGTTCTTAAGTAGGTCTTCAAATGAGCAATATTCTACTTGTAACTTTTGTTCCTCATTGTTAGTTAATTTGTTGCGATTAAAATAAACAACCTTCATTCCTGAAGCAAGGGCTCTGCGAGCAATAGCTTTTCCAATTCTTCCAAGACCAATAATACCTAGTTTTTTGCCAAATACCGATTGACCTAGGTTGTTTAATACCCCCCATTCTAAGCCATCAGGAATACGTAATTTCCTATCGCATTCGGAAATACGACGAGCAACAGCTAACAAAAGAGCAAAAGCCATTTCTGCGGTTGGCTCTGTAACAGGGTAAGGTGTATTGGTTACTGCTATGCCTTTGCTACGTGCATATTCAACGTCAATATTATTGTAGCCAACACCATAGTTGGCAATAACCTTTAATTTGCTGCCTGCATCAATCATTTGGGAGTTTACTTTTATAGAAAAAGTGGGAAGTAATGCATCATAATCTGGTAATAGTCTTATTATTTCTTCAACTGAAAATGTTTCATTTTCGGGCATACATATCTCGAAATGCTTTTTTAATTCAGCTAGTCCTTCAGGTAAGATACGAGTAGTTATTAAAACTTTTTTCATAGGGCTTAATGTTTTGTAGACAAATATCATAAATAAGATAATCACACACAATAAGTTTTAAACATTTATATCAATTTGTAAGCTATGAGTAATTTGTGTTTAAATGAAAAAGACTATTTTTGAATTTAAATTATTCATTCTTAAATTTTTAAGATGGTTCTAAATTATATCTGGGTAGGTTTCTTTCTTGTTGCTTTTGTGGTAGCAATAATTCAGTTTGTGTTTTTAGGTGATGTGTATGTTTTTTCTCGCATTGTACAAAGCACTTTTGATATGGCTGAGTTAGGGGTAATGGGTATTGCTTTGCCACTAGCTGGAGTAATGACTTTGTGGATGGGATTTATGAATATCGGAGAAAAAGCGGGTGCTATTAATTTGATGGGTCGAATTGTAGGGCCTTTCTTCTCAAAATTGTTCCCAGAGTTGCCTAAGAAACATCCTGTTCATGGACAATTATTGATGAACTTTTCTGCTAATATGTTAGGTTTAGACAATGCTGCTACCCCTATGGGTTTAAAGGCTATGAATAGTTTACAAGATTTAAATCCTAAAAAAGATACAGCCTCTAATGCTCAAATAATGTTTTTAGCATTGAACACTTCAGGCTTAACTATTATACCAATCTCTGTATTAGCCATGCGTGCTGTTACGGCTGGACCAAATGGAGAACTTGCAGCTAATCCCACAGATATTTTTATTCCAATATTAATAGCAACAGCCATTTCAACACTAACAGCTATTTTATATGTGGGCATTCGTCAGCGTATAAACCTTTTTAATAAGGTAGTGCTAGGCTGGATAGGAGCCATCTTTTTAGGTATTGTAGGTTTGATGTTTTGGTTTTCGGGTTTAAGTCCTAAAGAAATGGGATTGGTTTCTATGGTTGGCAGTAATTTAATTTTGTTTTTAGTGATTGTTGCTTTTATGGGAGGAGCACTGTATAAAAAAATCAATGTGTATGAAGCTTTTATTGATGGAGCCAAAGAAGGTTTCTCGATGACGCTTAAGATAATTCCTTATATGGTTGGTATGTTAGTGGGTATTGGTGTGTTTAGAGCATCGGGAGCGCTAGACTTATTAACAGATGGAATGCGTTATATAGTTGAATTGTTTAATGGAGATACGCGTTTTGTTGATGCGCTTCCTACAGCCTTTATGAAACCCTTAAGTGGAAGTGGGGCAAAGGGAATGATGGTAGAGAGTATGGCGCATTTTGGTCCCGATTCATTTGCTGGTCGTTTATCTTGTCTTTTTCAAGGAGCAGCAGATACTACTTTTTATATAGTTGCCTTGTATTTCGGTATGGTTGGCATTAAAAGAACTCGGTATGCTGTAACGGCAGGGTTAATTGCTGATTTAGCTGGTGTTATAGCTGCTGTTTTTTGCGCTTACCTTTTCTTTGGTTGATATATCCTCTTCTAATATTTTTATCAACTAATTTTATACAATGGTATATATGTTTAGCTTTGTGTTTAAATTTTACCCAATATTATGATATCATATGTAGAAGAAGATATTAAAGCTCCTAAGCTTCCTAAGAGAATTATTACTTCTTGGATTAAAAAAGTAGTTGCTCTTCAAGGTTATTCTATAGGAGACATTTCTTATGTTTTTTGTTCTGATGAAAAGATTTTAGAAGTTAACAAACAATATCTTCAACATGATTATTATACAGACATAATTACATTTGATTATACTGAAAAAAAGACTATAAACGGCGATATTTTTGTTAGTATTGATACTGTTTTTTCTAATGCGGAAAAATTTAATGTTGCATTTGAACAGGAATTACATAGAGTGCTGATACATGGTGTTTTGCATTTATGTGGGCAGGCAGATAAAAGTGATTCTGAAAGAGCAGAAATGACGAGAAAAGAAGATGAGGCTTTAGTACTTCTTAAACTCTTATAGAAGCAACTGTGTGATAATTTGTTAAATAACAAATTAACATTTGTCGAACATAGCGTATTTAAAAAGAATATCATTACTTTTGTGGGTTGTAAATATCAATTAATTTTTTCAGCTTAGAGTTATATTTCTGAAAAATAATTATTAATGAAAACATACTTTTATAAAAGTATTATAATAAGCGTTTTAGCTTTGTTTCTCATATCTCCATCCGTAAAGGCGCAAGCTGTATGGGAGATGGGAGTAAAAGCAGGAACTGGTTTCTATTTAGGAGATGCTAATTCTACCATATTTAATCGAATAGATCCTCTTTATGGAGGTTTAGTTCGTATTAATGCAAATTGTAGATGGGCAACTAAGATTGAACTTACTTCTGGAAGTATTAAAACAGATTTAAAACAAACATACTTAGATTTGTCATTGTATGAAGAATTTAATTTTTTTGAATATGGCTTATTAAATAGTGATAAGTGGACACGTTTTTTCTCTCCTTATATTTTTGCTGGAATTGGTTTTGGCTCTTATAGTAAAGGGATTTACACCATTTTTTCTCCAAATATACCCTTTGGGGTGGGTGTTAAATATAAGGTGTGGTCAAAAGTAAATATTGGCTTGGAGTGGACTATGCATAAATTATTTACAGATGAGTTTGATGATATAAGTAATCCATATGGAAATCAAGAATCTGCTTGGATAAATAAAGACTGGTTATCAAAAGCTTCTTTTTTCTTAACAGTAGATTTTGGCAATAAAAGCAGTTATTGCAGATAAAAAATGAAATCATTAAAAGATAAAATAGATATTTCTAATTTGCCTCATCATATTGCTATTATTATGGATGGCAATGGGAGGTGGGCTCAAAAGAAAGGTTTTGATCGTATTTTTGGACACAGAAATGCTGTTGAATCTGTGCGTCAAGCAACAGAAGCAGCCGCTGAGCTAGGCTTAAAGTACTTGACTCTTTATACTTTTTCTACTGAAAACTGGGATAGACCAGCGAGTGAGATAAATGCATTAATGGATTTGTTAGTTGATAGTATAAAGAAAGAAACTCCAACATTAATGAAGAATAATATTCGATTAGAAATAATTGGAGATACAGCAAGATTGCCTGAGTCAGTTTCTAAAAAGCTTCAAAAATGTATTGATGTAACGAAAGATAATACAGGGCTTTGTTTAGTGATGGCACTTAGCTATTCTTCTCGATGGGAAATGCTAAATGCAACTAAAACAATAGCTAAACAAATACTAGATGGGTCTATAAAAATTGAGGATATTGATGAAGATGTATTTTCATCTAACCTTACGACCCATAATATTCCAGATCCAGATTTATTAATAAGAACTAGTGGTGAACTTAGAATAAGTAATTTTCTATTATGGCAAATTGCATATTCTGAACTCTATTTTACAGATGTTCATTGGCCAGATTTTAGAAAGAATGATTTCTATGAAGCTATTCTTACATATCAGAAAAGAGAACGTAGATTTGGTAAAACAGGTGAACAAGTTGTAACGAAGTAATCGTAAAATTATGTATAATAAAATATTTTTCTCATTTCTTTTAATAGTAATATCTATTTCAGTTTCTTCACAAGAAACAATTAGAGTAGATTATTTGTCTACGCCTAAAAATTATGAAATAGCCGAGATTAAAGTGACAGGTGCTGAGAGTTATGAAGAATCAATAATTATTGGTTTCTCAGATTTAACGGTAGGTCAAAAAATTACTATCCCTGGCGATGACATTACAAATGTTATAAAACGTTTTTGGAAACAAGGTTTATTCTCTGATGTAAAAATTTTAGCAGATAGAATTGAAGGAAATAAGATTTGGCTTAATTTAGTATTAAATCAACGCTCTAAAGTATCTGCTGTGACTTATCATGGCATAAGAAATTCTGATGCAGAAGAGTTTGATGAAATTTTAAGTATTAAAAAAGGAAGTCAAGTAACTCCTAATCTCATCAATGAAACAAAAACTATTGTTGTTGGATATTTTGAAGATAAAGGCTATAAAAATGTTGATGTTAAGATTAAGGAGGAAGCAGATCTTAGTCAACCTAATAGCGTTTTTGTCAGAATCTTAGTGAAGAAAAAGAAAAAAGTAAAAGTAAATAAAATTTATATTGATGGGAATAAAAGTCTTTCTGATAGAAAGATTAACAAAGTTTTAAAGAAAACAAATGAGAGTGGTAATATCTGGAATATTTTTAGCAGCAAGAAATTTGTGCAACATCTTTACGTTGCAGATAAAGTAGCTCTTGTCGAAAAATATAATGAGAAAGGTTTTAGAGATGCGTATATTGAGTTTGATACAGTTAAGACCGTTGCTAAATATAAGATTAAGAAGAAAAGAAAACATTCAGCAGAAAAAAGAAGTTTTCATCAGATACTTACGTTTCAAAAAAAAGAGTCTGATTATGATTTAGATACTACAAAAATTATTTATAATAAAAAAAGAGTAGACGTATATCTAAAAATAAATGAAGGGAGAAAATACTTTTTTAGAGATATAAAATGGGTTGGAAATACTATTTATCCTAGTAGAGTTTTAAGTCAAATGCTTCGAATAAGTGAAGGCGATGTTTATAATTCAAAATTATTAAATGATCGTCTTATAATGGACGAAGATGCTGTGTCAAATTTATATCAAGATAATGGGTATCTTTTCTTTAATGTAGATCCTGTTGAAACAAATATTGAGGGAGATTCTATTGATTATGAAATGAGAATCTATGAAGGTAAGCAAGCTGTAATTGATAAGGTTGGGATACAGGGTAATACAAGATTATACGAACATTGTGTGCGCAGAGAGTTGAGAACAAAGCCAGGTGAATTGTATAACAAGTCAAATATTGTACGTACTATTCGTGAACTAGCTCAGATGGGTCACTTTGATCCAGAGAAGATCGTTCCAGATATACAGCCTGATCCTGAAAATGGGACTGTTGATGTAAATTATCAGTTGGAAACAAAATCAAGTGATCAAGTTGAGTTATCTGCTGGATATGGTTACACAGGAATTACAGGATCTTTAGGCTTAACATTTAAAAATTTCGCAGTTGAAAATATATTTAAGCCTAAAACATACAAAATTGTACCCCAAGGGGAAGGGCAAACCTTTAGTATAAAAGGACAAACAAATGGAAGTTATTACACTTCTTTTAGTGCATCTTTTATGGATCCTTGGTTTGGAAATAAACGCCCAAATTCATTATCTGTAAGTGTTTATCATTCTCGTATGTCTGGTGTAAGTTCAAGGTATCAGAGCTCATACAATCAATATGATACTTATAGTGCTTATAGTACAAGTAGTTACGGCGCAAGTTCGTATGGATATAGTAGTGATGCAATTGACCCAGAAAAATATTTACATACTACAGGAATTACTGTTGGTTTTGGTAAGCGTTTGCAATGGCCTGATGATTATTTTGTATTTAATGCAGCTTTAACATATCAGAACTATGCTTTAAAAAATTGGGAGTATTTTATAATGACTGATGGTTATGCTAATAATCTAAATTTAGGACTTACTTTAAGTAGAAATTCTATTGATAATCCAATATATACACGTAAAGGTTCTTCTTTTTCATTGTCAGGACAGTTTACTCCTCCTTATTCTTTAATAACAGGGAAAACATATGAAGATGCTCCTGATAGTGAGAAGTACAATTGGTTAGAATTTCATAAGTGGAAGTTTAAAAGTAAGATATATACGCCAATATCTACAGATAAAAAATTGGTACTTTATACCCGTGCAGAATATGGTTTCTTAGGTTACTATAATAAACATAGAAGATCTCCTTTTGAGACTTTCTTGGTGGGGGGTGATGGTATGAGTGGTTATTCTACATTTGCAACAGATATTGTTGGTATGCGTGGTTATTCAAGTGGTTCGTTAACACCACGTAATGAAAGTAGTAGTTATAACGGGAACCTTTATACACGATTAACAATGGAGTTGCACTATCCATTAGTGTTAGAGGCATCTACAACAATATATGTACTAGGTTTTCTTGAAGGAGGGAATTGTTGGTCTAATTTTAATGAATTTAATCCATTTTCTTTGAAAAGATCTGCTGGTATTGGAGTAAGATTATTCTTGCCAATGTTTGGCATGATGGGTGTCGATTGGGGTTATGGTTTTGATTTAGTAGGAACAGATACTTCTGATAATAGACAGTCTAGCGGAAGTCAATTTGCCTTTACAATTGGACAAGAATTCTAAATTAAAATGGTAAGAAATTTGCTTTAGAAGCACAATAAGTAATTATTTAATAATTTTAATTATGAAAAAAATAAATTTATCTATCAGTCTTCTTTTATTTGTTTTTACACTACTAAGTGCTCAAAAAGTTGCTTTAGTAGATATGGAATATGTTATGAAAAATATTCCAGCTTATGAAACAGCAAACGAACAATTAAATCAAGTCTCAAAAAAATGGCAAAGTGAAGTAGAATCACTTACGCTTGAGGCTCAAACAATGTATAAGAATTATCAAACTGAATTAGTTTTTATGTCTCCTGATATGAAAACTAAACGTGAGAATGAAATAGTTGAAAAAGAACAAGCAGCACAAGATTTAAAGCGTAAATATTTTTCGTCAGAAGGAGAGCTTTTTAAAAAACGAGAGAGTCTAATGAAGCCAATACAGGATGAAATATATAATGCTGTTAAAGCAATTTCAGATAGTAAAGGTTATCAGATGGTTTTAGATAAAGCATCGAGTATGAATTTAATATATGCTTCTTCAAAAATTGATATTAGTGATGATGTATTGTTGAAACTAGGTTATTCAAAATAATTAATTACTTTTGCGTTCTACTTTTTAATTTAATTACTTAATATATAAAACTATGATGAAAAAAATTGTAATAGGAGTTTTAGCTTTACTTTCAGTAAGTGTGATGGCTCAAAGTGATTCAGGACTTAAATTTGGTCATATTAACAAACAAGAAGTGCTAGTACAAATGGCTGAGTTTGCTACAGCTCAAAAAGAACTAGAAACTTTAGGAAAACAGTATGAAGATGAATTGATGAAAATGAATGAAGAGTTGCAGAAAAAATATACTGATCTTCAAAATGCAAAAAATATTGAAGAAGCCATAATGAAAACTCGTCAAGAAGAATTAATGGCATTAAATCAACGAATTGAGTTAGTAAAACAAACAGCAAATGAGCAAATTCAAAAGAAACAAGAAACGTTAATTGCTCCAATATTAGATAAGTTAAATAAAGCTATTAATGAAGTAGGAGAAGCAAATGGGTTTATGTATATTTTTGATATGCAAGTGCCAGTTGTAGCTTATATGTCTTCAAAGAGTATTGATGTTACTGGCCTTGTTAAGAAGAAACTTAATATTGCGGGAGCACCAAAAGCAATAGCAAAATAATAAAATTTATATATCTGTAAAAAAGGATGACGAAAGTCATCCTTTTTTTATGCTATTAGGATAAATGGAAAATATCTGCGACTTTTGTATTGAAAAAACTTCTGTTGAATGAGTAAATACACATTAAAACCAGCTCCGATTGGAATTTTTGATTCCGGCTACGGTGGGCTAACTATTTTAAATGAGATACGAGCAAAATTACCTCAATATGATTATATCTATTTAGGGGATAATGCACGTACACCTTATGGCTCTAGATCATTTGATGTTGTTTATGAGTATACATTGCAAGCTGTTAAGAAACTATTCGAGATGGGCTGTCATTTGGTAATACTTGCCTGTAATACCTCTTCAGCAAAAGCTCTTCGTACTATTCAACAAAACGATTTGAAGTTATTAGATGAAGATCGTCGAGTGCTTGGTGTTATAAGACCAACGGTAGAAGTAATAGGTGATATTACAAAATCAAGGCATGTTGGTTTATTAGGAACACTAGGTACAATTCAATCAGAATCATATCCTATGGAGATTGAAAAAATATCTCCCGATATTTCTCTTGTAAGCGAAGCTTGTCCATTATGGGTGCCTCTTATCGAAAATAATGAACATAAAGATAAAGGAGCAGATTTCTTTGTAGAAAAGAATATAAAATCTTTATTAAATAAAAATGATAAAATTGATACTATTATACTAGGCTGTACTCATTATCCTCTTTTAATAGAGAAAATAAAAGAAAATACTCCTCCAAATATTGAAATTATTTCACAAGGTAAATATGTTGCTTTATCCTTAATGAATTACCTAGAAAGACATTCAGAGATGGATCAGAAATGTAGTAAGAATAGTAATGTTGAATATTATACAACAGAATCAGTAGATAAATTTAAAAGTTCTGCAACTATCTTTTTAAATAAAGAAGTAGATGCTAAAAGAATAATCTTAGATTAATTAGAAGCTATTTTTATACTAATGCTTAGAGTCATGTGAATGAAGCTGTAAGTTTTTAGGACGGAATGAAAGAAATGTCTGGAGGTAATTCTATGCGTGAGTTTTTAACTCCTCATCTATTATATTCTAAACGTATTGCTAAAATGAAAAAGACTATTTCTGAAGCATTGAAATACAAGAAGTAAGCAATAATTATAATATTTAAGAGCGAGTTCCTATTCAGGTTTTTCGCTCTTTTGTTTTTTTATGCTTTTGTTCGTAGGAATGTGCGTAATTTAGCATATATAATACCTATCTTTGCACCCTAATTTTTTAAGACTATTACATGCAAGCTATTAGAAATATTGCAATTATTGCCCATGTGGATCATGGTAAAACAACCTTAGTAGATAAAATGCTACTGGCAGGTAAGCTATTCCGTGAAAACGAGGAACATGGTGAGCTGATTATGGATAGTAACGATCTTGAGAGAGAACGAGGGATTACAATTCTATCTAAAAATGTATCTATTAACTATAAGGATACAAAGATTAATATTATTGACACTCCTGGTCACGCAGACTTTGGTGGTGAAGTTGAGCGAGTATTAAATATGGCTGATGGTGTGTTACTGTTGGTTGATGCTTTCGAGGGGCCAATGCCACAAACACGATTTGTGCTACAAAAAGCCATTGAAATTGGGTTAAAGCCAATTGTTGTTATAAATAAGGTTGACAAACCGAATTGTACCCCAGATCTTAGTCAAGAAGCTGTATTTGATTTAATGTTTCAATTAGATGCAACAGAAGAGCAATTAGATTTTGCTACAGTATATGGTTCTGCTAAAAATAACTGGATGGCTGAAGATTGGAAAAATCCAACAGATAATATTACATTTTTATTAGATGCTATCATAGAACATATTCCTGCACCTTTAACTAGAGAAGGAACGCCTCAAATGTTAATTACATCATTAGATTATTCATCGTATGTAGGTAGGATAGCTGTAGGTAGAGTTCATCGTGGAGAATTAAAAACAGGACAGGATGTCTCTTTAGTAAAACGTGATGGTAAAATCATTAAATCTCGTATTAAAGAATTACATATCTTCGAGGGGCTTGGAAGAGCAAAAGTTGATAAAGTAGGTTCAGGAGATATATGTGCCTTAGTGGGTATTGATAATTTTGAAATTGGAGATACTATTGCAGATATTATAAATCCAGAACAATTAACCCCAATTGCTGTTGATGAGCCAACCATGAGTATGGCCTTTACAATTAATGATTCTCCATTTTTTGGAAAAGAAGGAAAGTTCGTTACATCGCGCCATATAAATGACAGATTAGAAAAAGAACTAGATAAGAATTTAGCATTACGTGTTGAAAAATCTGCAACTGCAGATGTGTGGACAGTATTTGGTCGTGGTGTAATGCATTTATCAGTTTTGATTGAAACAATGCGACGTGAGGGTTATGAATTACAGGTTGGTCAACCGCAAGTACTATTTAAGAATATTGATGGTAAAAAATGCGAGCCAATTGAGCAATTAACTGTTAATGTGCCTGAAGATGTTTCAGGTAAAGTGATAGAAATGGTTTCTGTAAGAAAAGGAGAAATGCTTTCTATGGAGATGAAAGGAGAGCGTACACACCTTGAATTTAATATCCCCTCACGTGGTATTATTGGGATGCGTACTAATATGCTAACAGCTACTGCGGGTGAATTAGTGATGTCGCATAGATTTTTAGAATATCAGCCCTATAAAGGTGAAATTGAGAAACGTTTAAATGGTTCTTTAATTGCCATGGAAAGTGGAACCGCATTTGCTTATGCTATAGATAAGCTACAAGATAGAGGGAAGTTCTTTATTCATCCTCAAACAGAAATATATTGTGGTCAAGTAGTAGGAGAGCACTCAAAAGACAACGACTTAGTAGTGAATGTTACTAAGTCTAAGAAAATGTCAAATGTGCGTTCATCCGGAACCGATGATAAAGTTCGAATTATTCCACCTATAGTTTTTAGTTTAGAAGAAGCGTTGGAGTATATTAAAGAAGATGAATATGTAGAGGTGACACCAGAGTCTATACGTTTGCGTAAAATCCTATTAGATGAGACAGCTCGAAAACGATCGGGTAAGAACTAGAGATTATTTCAATTAGATATATTTAAGAAAGAGGGACAAGTTATTTGTCCCTCTTTTCTTATATTTGAACGTTTTTAATTTAAATAAATATACAATGAAAATAATATCTTATAATGTTAATGGAATTCGTGCAGCTATCAAAAAAGATTTTGAAGGATGGATGAAAGAAGAGAATCCAGATGTTGTTTGTATTCAAGAAACAAAAGCACAGCCAGATCAAATTGACACTTTTCTTTTTGCTGAAATGGGCTATAAGTCTTGTTTGTATTCTGCCGAAAAGAAAGGTTATAGTGGAGTAGCCATTTTGTCAAAACAAGAACCTGATAAGGTAGTTGTTGGTATAGGTAATCCTAAATTTGATTCAGAAGGACGGGTGATTCGTGCTGATTTTGGAGACTTATCCATCATAAGCGTATATGTGCCATCTGGAACTACAGGAGGTGTCCGACAAGATTATAAAATGGAATTCCTAACTGCATTTGAAATATTTATTTTAGAATTACGAAAAGAACGTCCAAACCTAATTGTTTGTGGTGATTATAATATTTGTCATAAACCAATTGATATCAATCACCCAGAAAGACAAAAAGGTGTCTCTGGTTTTCTTCCAGAAGAACGAGAGTGGGTGACAAGTTTTATCGAAAGTGGTATGATAGATACCTTTCGTGAGTTTGATGATAGTGCAGAAAAATATAGTTGGTGGAGCTATAGAGCCGGAGCTCGTGCAAATAATGCTGGTTGGCGTATCGACTACTTATTTGCAACAGAAACTTTACGAAGTAAACTTAAATCAGGGGCTATTTTAGCCGATGTAGTACACTCCGATCACTGCCCTGTTTTGTTAGAACTTAAGTAGGATTATTAAGCATATTTGATTAATTTTGTGTGCTTATTTCAACAACTAAATTAGATAATTTTTATGGAACTAAACTTGCTCACAGCCATTTCTCCAATCGATGGTCGCTATCGTGGGAAAACAGATAAATTAGCTGCATATTTTTCTGAATATGCTTTAATTCGTTACCGTGTATTGGTAGAAGTAGAATATTTTATAGCCCTGTGCGAGTTACCTCTTGAGCAGTTAAAAGGTATAGATAAAGCCGTATTAGATAAATTATGTAAAATTTACGTTGATTTTTCAGAAGCAGATGCACAAAAGATTAAAGATATTGAAAGTGTAACTAATCATGATGTTAAAGCTGTTGAGTATTTTATCAAAGAAAAGTTCGATGATTTAGGTCTGTCTGATTATAAAGAATTTATCCATTTTGGCTTAACCTCTCAAGACATAAATAATACTGCTATTCCATTATCTATTAAAGATGCATTGAATGATGTTGTTTATCCTGAAATGCAGATATTAGTTAACGAGTTAAATAAGCTTGCTGATACTTGGGATAGCATACCTATGTTAGCTAAGACTCATGGCCAACCCGCTTCTCCAACAAGGTTAGGGAAAGAAATTAAAGTTTTTTCTAGTCGTTTAGAAAACCAAATTGATTTGATGAAAAAGGTGCCTTCTTCTGCTAAATTTGGTGGTGCAACTGGTAACTATAATGCTCATAAAGTTGCTTACCCTCAATTTGATTGGAAAGAATTCGGAAATTTATTTGTTTCTAAAAAATTAGGTCTAGACCGTGAACAGTGTACTACTCAAATATCTAATTATGATAATTTAGCTGCTCTTTTTGATGGGTTAAAACGAATTAACACAATTATTATTGATTTATGTAGAGACGTGTGGACTTATATTTCTATGGAATATTTCAAACAAAAAATTAAAGAAGGTGAGATCGGTTCATCTGCTATGCCACATAAAGTGAATCCAATTGATTTTGAAAATGCTGAAGGGAATTTGGGTATTGCTAATGCTATATTAGAACATCTTGCTGCTAAATTGCCGATTTCTCGTTTACAAAGAGATTTAACCGATTCAACAGTATTACGTAATGCAGGGGTGCCTTTTGCACATACGCTTATTGCCTTACAAAGTACGATGAAAGGTTTAGGTAAATTATTGATTAATGAAAAAGCAATTGCTAAAGATTTAGATAACTCATGGGCTGTTGTTGCAGAGGGAATTCAGACGATACTTAGAAGAGAGGCTTATCCAAACCCTTATGAAGCTCTTAAAGAGTTGACTCGAACAAATAATACCATAACAGAGGAATCTATTAAAGCTTTTGTTGAAACATTAAATGTTTCTGAAAGTGTAAAAGAAGAACTAAGAAAAATCACCCCTTTTACTTATACAGGAATTTAATATATGAAAAGTTTCACTTTACTTTTTAGAAGATTTTTACCTACATATAAGAAATATGTGGTGCTAAATATTTTATGCCATTTATTCTCAACCATATTTAGTCTATTTTCTTTTGCTACAATTATTCCTATTCTTCAAATATTATTTGGGATAAGTACAGAAAAACATCTATATATTGAGTGGACATGGGCTGATAGTATAGGTGACATTGGAGCAGCTTTACAGAGTAATGTAATGTATTCTATAGAACACCTAATTGAAGTTCAAGGAGCTAGTATGGCACTTCTTCTTTTAGGAGTATTTCTAATAGTAATGACGCTTTTTAAAGTCGGATTTCAATATTTAGCCGGGTTTTTTATGACACCTATTCAATTTGGAGTTCTAAGAGATTTGCGTCGCGATCTATTTAAAAAAATCTTAACACTTCCTTTAGCTTTCTTTTCAGAAGAACGTAAAGGTGATGTGCTTTCTAGAATGACTGTTGATGTTGCTGAAATAGGAGTGTCTATAATGAGCTCATTAGATATTCTCTTTAAGAATCCAATTATGATTGTTATTTATATTGGAGTAATGTTTGGTATCAGTTGGGAGCTGACTTTATTTGTTTCAGTTTTACTCCCTATAAGTGGTTATATTATTGGTAAAATTGGAAAATCATTAAAACGAAAATCATTATTAGGGCAGAATCAAACGGGAGACCTGTTAACTCAAATTGAAGAATCTTTAGGTGGACTGCGTGTAGTGAAAGCATTTAATGCAGAGAAAAAATTAGAAGCTAGGTTTGGGAATCTGAATGAAACTGTACGTAGAACTTTTAATAGGATAAATCGCAAATATATATCTGCACATCCAGTAAGTGAGTTTTTGGGAACTGTTACGATTGTAATATTATTATGGTACGGAGGAACTTTGATTTTAAATGAGGATACTAGTATTTCCGCCCCTACGTTTATATATTATTTGATTATTTTCTATAGTATAATCCAGCCTGCAAAAGATATCTCTAGAGCTACTTTTACTATTCAAAAAGGCTTAGCATCTCTAGAAAGAGTTGATGTGTTATTGAAGGCTAAGAATGAGATTGAAGAGAAAAATAACCCAATAGAATTAAGTTCATTTGAGAAAGAAGTTTCTTTTAATAATGTTTCTTTTAAATATACAAATGAATGGGTTTTGAAAGATATTAATCTTACTGTTGCTAAGGGACAAACAATTGCTTTAGTAGGTCAGTCTGGTTCAGGGAAATCTACTATGGTAGATTTAATTCCACGTTTTTATGATGTGCAAAAGGGTACTATTACTATTGATGGAGTTGATGTTAAAGATACGAGTCTGTTTGAGTTACGCTCATTAATGGGAAATGTAAACCAAGAAGCAATTTTATTTAATGATACCTTCTTTAATAATATTAGTTTTGGCGTTGAAAAAGCTACAATGGAAGAAGTTGTGTCTGCTGCTAAAATAGCTAATGCTCACGACTTTATTAGCGCAACAGAAAATGGATATAATACAAATATAGGAGATAGGGGAGGAAAGCTTTCTGGTGGTCAGCGTCAACGAATTAGTATTGCACGAGCAATTCTGAAGAATCCGCCAATCCTTATTCTGGATGAAGCAACATCAGCATTAGATACAGAGTCTGAAAAATTTGTTCAAGAAGCTATTGAACATTTGATGAAAACTAGGACTTCTATTGTAGTAGCACACCGTTTATCAACTATTAAAAAAGCGGATTTAATATGTGTTCTCCATGAAGGCGAAATTGTTGAGAGAGGTAAACATGATGAACTCATAAAGCTAAATGGCTATTATAAGCGCCTCTGCGATATGCAATCATTCTAGGAATTATCACTCTTTTTCTAGTACTTAGTTTTTTATTAAGAACTGCGTGAAATCCACTTCTAAAAATTAACTTTCTATTTCCTTTTGCGACTTCATTTATGTGTTTTGCAACTTTAGAAAATAATAAATCAGTTGCTTTTTCTTTTATCTTGAGCACATTCTGCTCTGTTCTGTCGTCTGTTGCCCACAAATATGATTTTTCGAGTTGATTAACATACTTCTCAAGTTTTGTGTAAAAAACTTCGGATAGCTGCAGCTCTTCATTTTCGCTTATCTTAATTAAAATTAAGCGATACAATACTATTTTAGTAGGTGTATTGAAATGTAAGAAGTTGTAGGAAACCTTATATCTACTCATATTATTAAGTTTTATAATATGTGAAAGCTTTATTGATGAAAAATCATGCTCCTGTTGATTAAAACAAAGAGCATGATTTATGGTCACCAAACCAAACTATAAAAACTATCTCGTGAGATTGCTTCTAAAAGTTTTTTTAATATTATAGTAGCACTACTATCTAATTTCCATTGTTGTTTCTGTAATATACCTCATCAAGAATATTCTTGTGTAGTCTCTTACACAATATCCTCTATTCCAATGAAATTCATAAGTTGATTCTTTAATTGTTTTTACAACCTTATCTTCACCTCCTTGTGTGTGTAAAACTATTATGTCTCCTTTTTTTAGCTCTTTGATAGGAAACCTATAGCTGTTTCTTGAGTCTTTTGTTTTGCTTTGAGCTGTTGATATAAGATAATTTCCTATGTTGCAGTCTTCTAAAACATCTAGTACGATTTTTTCAGAATTATAAATCCCATTATTTATAATTCCTCTAACTTCAATTTTCATCTTCTTTTTTCTTTTTGGTTGGAAGTTTTCAACAATGAATCTTACTCGTATATTCAGAAACTTTGTAAAAACTGGTGTAAATATAGAACTTAATTAGTTTCTATCTGTTAGTAATCGCCATTTAAACACTTAAAAGATGTTAATAAGCGTGAATTAGACATCATTTTAACAAAAATACTTAAGAACTATCCAGTTTCTAAAATATATTTGTCTATTATATATTAATTATTAATACGATTATATTATGAAATCAAATTTTTACACTTTGTGTGACTTTGTTAATAAGGATTGCTCTTTACAGGAAAGAGTTCGTCTTTTTGATGAGCAGTATTTGACTCAGTTTAATGATGAAAAGTTGATGGGTGGTTGGATTAGCTCAATAGGTCCTATTGATACAGAAATGCGTATTGTTGATAATTATGGAGAAGAAAGAACAGTCATCAGCTTTGTGTCAAATAATTACTTAGGATACAGTAAAAATAAAGAAGTTATAGCTGCAGGAGTAAAGGCTATTGAAGAGTATGGGTGTGGTATGGGTGCTGCTCCATGTATCGGTGGTTTTGCTGATATTCAAAAAGAATTAGAACATCAGCTTGCTGCATTTTTACACTGTGAGGATTCTCTAGTTTTTTCTGCAGGTTTTAATGCAAACTGTGGTCCTTTGTTGGTTATGCTTAGAGAGTGCGATATTGCTTTAGTAGATATGTATGCTCATTCAAGTATTTTTGAAGGATTATATAATACAAATACCAAATATATTAAGCATAATGATCCAATTTATTTAGATAAAACACTTGCATCTATAGATGATAAATATAGAACTAAAATGGTAATTGTTGACGGAGTATACTCACAAGATGGAGATATTGCTCCTTTAGCTGAATTAGTGAAAGTATGTAAAAAGCATGGTGCTATGTTATGGGTTGATGATGCTCATGGTATTGGAGTTATTGGTGATACAGGTCGAGGAGCAGTTGAATATTACGACGTTTTAGGACAAGTAGATATAATTACGGGTACTTTAAGTAAGTCTTTTGGGTCAGTAGGAGGTTTTATAGCAGGTTCACATTTAATGATTAATTTTTTAAGGTTTCACGCTAAACCAAATATTTTTTCGGCAGCGGCAACTCCTCAAACTTTAGTGTCAGCATTAAAATCTTTGGAATTAATTAAAAAGGAGCCACAGGTTAGACTGAAAATACAAGAAAATGCTTCCTATTTTAAGGAAAAATTAATTGAACATGGTTTTGATATCGGGGTTAGTGAAACACAGATAGTTCCTGTTAAAGTAGGATGTGATCAGAAAACAGGTAAAGCAGCTCGACTCTTATTGGAAAAAGGTATTTATGTGGCAGCTATTATTTATCCAGGTGTTAAAAAGAATGATGCTCGTTTGCGTTTTGGAATTTTAGCTACTCATACCAAAGAGCAACTAGATTATACAATTAACTCCTTAATAGAAGTTGATTGTATGCTTTCTGTTAGAAAGCATACAAATGAATGTGTGTGTAATATATAAAAATTGTATATTTGATAATCTTCTTTTTTATAAAAGAGATATTAGATATTAAAATAGAAGAAGAACTAATTATGGAACGTAGACCTCGTAGAACACATAAAGAGCTGACAGAAGTCTTATTCGACTCAGTTGCAAGAATGTTGAGTGACCAAAAGTTTAGAGAAATTGGAATAAATGATTTAGCAGATTTTGCCAAAATTGAAAAGAATTTCATTTATAAACATTATGGTGATATTGATGGTGTATTACGTGAGTATGTCAATAGAAATGATTATTGGGGTAAAACAGGTTTAGCCCCAGAAACACTTGAACACATTACGCCTAAAGAATTATTTAATGTGTTATTAAATGGTTTGTATCAGGGTTTTAGTGAAAGTATCGATTTTCAGAATATTATTAGGTGGGAAATTGCTTCCTCTAATGAGTATGTAAGACAGAATGCCAGAGATCGAGAGATTGAGGCGACACCCCTAACTTTATTTGCGAATCAGTATATGAGATTACATCCAGATAAGGATATTCCTTGTCTTTTTGCAATGATGTCTGCTAGTATTTATTATTTAATCCTGCATAAAAATATTTCAACTTTTGTAGGTTTAGATTTTTCAGAAAAGAACCAAGCAGATAGAATGTTAGGTGTGATAAATAATATTGCAGAATATTATTTTGAGGATCATGTAAAAACAAAAAATGTTATTTCTAGATTGTTAGAAAGGAATATTCCTGTTGATGAGATTGCTACTATACTGGATATGTCAAAAGAGAAAGTAGAGCTTTTAATAAGTTCGATTGATAATAAATAGTTTTATTATTGTAGATATTTTGCTTGTTATTATGATGACAAAAGAGTATAATGCTAAGAAAAGGTCTATTACCATTATCATTGCAATTTTACTTACAGTATTATTGTCGTCTTGTGTGTGTAATTCTGGATATTGTAGAATGTGGAAAAAACCTGTAAGTTCAAGGATACTATATTAATAAATAAAAAGGATGTGTTGAGAATTGTAGTTTCTTAATGACTTATTTAAAATAACACAATCACTTTATTTCTTCTCATTATATAGTAAGTATTTTTCTCTAGTTTTTTTGTATCTTTTTAAATCACCTTCCCATGATTGTCGAATGTCAGCTTCCGTTAATTCCTCTAATAGCTGAAGTCGTAATAAATCCGTTCCTGCTAATTTATCAAAAAAGTTTTTTCTTGTAAAAAATTGTTCTTTTAGATTTGATATTTTTAAAAACTTAGTAATATATACTAAGTTTAAGCCATCTTTTACATTCTCTTTTGTAAGGTTTAGTCCATAGCACAACTTCTCTTTGTGTAATGGATTAGAGGCCATTCCAACTGTGCTTTTAGGAGTGAAGTTAAATTGGCCATATTTTTTATCTGGATAGCCAATTATTTGGAAAGGTTTATCTGTTCCTCTTCCTACACTAATATCAGTGCCTTCAAATAAACAAAGTGAAGGATATAGCTTAATAGACTGGTCATTTGGTAAGTTTGGAGAAGGTTTAATAGGTAAAGAGTAAGCTTGTTTATGATTCCATCCCTTTACAGGGATAACCTTTAATTTGCATTCTAAACCGTTTTTAAGCCATCTTTCTCCATTAATCATAAGAGCTAATTCTCCTACTGTACATCCATGTAGAACTGGGATAGGGTGCATTCCAACGAAAGATCTAAACTTATTGTCTATTAATACAGGTCCATCTACGTAATCGTTTGGGTTTGGCCTGTCAAGAATAATTAATGATTTGTTACTTTCAGCACACGACTCCATCACATAGTGCATTGTACTTATGTATGTGTAGAACCTAGCACCAACATCTTGAATGTCAAAAATCACTATATCAATATCACTCAACTGTTCAGTACTTGGTTTTTTATTTTTTCCATAAATTGATATGAGAGGGATGCCTGTTTTATGGTCAATTGTATTGTCAACTTTCTCTCCAGCATCAGCTGTTCCCCTAAACCCATGTTCAGGAGCAAAAACTTTTTTCACATTAAAACCTTCATTTACTAGAACGTCAAGTAAATGAAGGTTATGTATCATTGAAGTTTGATTTACAACTAATGCGATATTTTTCCCTTTTATTGTTGGGAAATATTCTTCTGTTTGTTCTGCACCCACTTTAATTTGAGCACTTAAACTTAGTAAACAAAAAGAAAATAGAAGTATGTGTATAGCTCTTTTCATATTTAGACAATCAAAAATACATTTTTTTTCTTTCTTTGTATAAGAAAATCAGAGACAATGAATCCTATATCAATCATTGAGAAATATTATTCTCCCAATAGCAAAGCTTATACCATACTCCTTAGTCATGGCAGATCTGTTGCTAATAAGTGCCTTGAGATTATAAAGAACAAGCCCTCTTTAAATCTTGATGTGGCATTTGTTGAAGAAGCTGCAATACTACATGATATAGGTATGTATATGACTAATGCTCCAATAATAGACTGTCACGGTAAGTACCCTTATATTTCTCATGGTTATTTAGGCGCTATTTTATTAAATGCTGAAGGGTATCTGAAACATGCTCTTGTTGCGGAAAGGCACACAGGAACTGGTATTTCATTAGAGCAAATTAAATTGCAAGAACTTCCTTTGCCTCAAAAGGATATGTTACCTATATCGTTAGAAGAACAGTTAATTTGTTTCGCCGATAAATTTTTTTCCAAAACTAAGCTTGATAAAGAGAAATCTATTGAGCAGGTACAGATGTCATTGCGTAAGATAAGTGATAAATCAGTTCAGCAATTTGATTCATGGTGTAATTTTTTCCTAATTTAAATGTAAAAAAAAGAGGGTGCTATATGCACCCTCTTTTAGATATATTATCAATAATAATTATTCTTGATTCAATGTAACACGTTTAAATCCTGTTGCCGAAACATTATTTTGTTTTAGATATTGAGCGATTGTTATTTTTGCATCTTTAACAAAAGCTTGTTCAACTAAAGTCGATTCTTGATAGAATTTATTTAGACGTCCTTCTGCAATTTTATCCAAAATATTTTCTGGTTTACCTTCTTGACGAGCTTTTTCTTTGCCAATTTCTAATTCTTTTTGAATAATATCTGCTGGTACTGAATCTCTATTCAAAGAAACTGGATTCATAGCAGCAGCTTGCATAGCAATATCTCTTCCAACTTGAAAATCAACGCTCTCTTCTGCAAAAGCAATAATAGTTGCTAACTTATTTCCGGGGTGGATATATGCTGAAGTTGCTGCAGCATTTAAGATTTCAAAAAAACCTAACTCCATTTTTTCACCTGTAATTCCTGATCTTTCAGCAATTAAGTCATTTACTGTAGTTCCGTCAATATTTAGTGTTCCTACTTCTTCTAGTGAGGTCGATTTGTTCTCTATCGCTGCATCAAGGATAGATTGAGTCATAGCAATAAAATCAACATTTTTTGCAACAAAATCTGTTTCACATTTAACTGCAACAATTGCTGCAGTGCCACCATTTGCTGTAGCTAATACACAACCTTCAGAGGCATCACGATCACTTCTTTTTGCTGCTATTGCTTGTCCTCTTTTTCGAATAGTTTCTACTGCTTTGTCAAAATCTCCATTTGCTTCATTTAAAGCGTTTTTACAATCCATCATACCAGCACCTGTCATTGTGCGTAATTTGGATATATCAGCCATTGTAACTGCCATAATAGTATATTTTAATTTGTTATTATTATCAAAAAAACGCTACAAACGAATAGTCGTAAAAGAGCATCTGTTTGTAGCGCAATATTTTTAGAGAATCAATTATTTTTCTGTCTCTTTAACAACTTTCGAATCAGCGATTACGGCTTCATCTTCTTTTTTAATTCTTTTAAGTCTGGGTTTCTTTTCTTTAGGAGCTTCTTCAGATCCAGCTGCTTTAGCTGCTGCAGAATCACCTTTGTCTTTGTCTGCTTTTCTTTCACTTAATCCTTCATCAATTGAAGCAATCATAACTTTTAAGATAACATCAATTGATTTTGTTGCATCATCATTAGCTGGTATTACAAAATCAATTTCATTAGGGTTTGAATTAGTATCAACAATTCCAAAAACAGGAATACCTAAACGTTTTGCTTCTTTTACTGCTATGTTCTCTTTCATTACATCAATTACAAATAATGCAGATGGAAGTCTAGTTAAATCAGCAATACTACCCAAAGTTTTTTCTAATTTAGCTCGTTGACGAGTAACTTGAAGTCTTTCTCTTTTTGACATATTGTCAAACGTACCGTCAGTAGCCATTTTATCAATAGTAGTCATTTTCTTAACTGCCTTACGGATAGTAGGGAAGTTAGTTAACATACCACCAGCCCAACGCTCTGTAATATAAGGCATTTGAACTGTTGCAGCTTGTTCAGAAACGACTTCTTTAGCTTGTTTTTTTGTTGCAACAAAAAGGATTTTTTTTCCTGATTTTGCTATTTGTTTGATAGCAGCAGCTGCTTCATCAATTTTGTTTACAGTTTTATGTAAATCAATAATATGAATCCCATTGCGCTCCATAAAAATATATTGAGACATTGCTGGGTTCCATTTTCTTTTTAGGTGTCCAAAATGACAACCTGCATCTAATAAATCTTGAAAATTTGTTTTTGACATATTCTTTTTTGTTTTTTCGTTTACATTCTTTTTCTAAATGAACCACTAAGTAGTTACATAGATGTAAGTCTTAGTAGTTTAGATACTAAACACGTTAATTTATTGATAGATAGCAATAAATTAACGCTTGCTGAATTGGAATCTTTTACGAGCTTTTGGTTGACCAGGTTTTTTACGCTCAACTTGACGTGGGTCACGAGTCATAAATCCTTCTGTTTTTAAAGCTGACTTGTCTTCTGGGTTAATTTTTACAAGAGCACGAGCAATTGCTAAACGTAAAGCTTCTGCTTGTCCTTTAAAACCTCCACCATCAAGATTTACTTTAATATCGTATTTGTCAGCAACACCTAAAGTGTTTAAAGGTTGCTTTACTACATATTGTAAAATTGATGAAGGGAAATATACGCTTAAATCACGTTTGTTAACTGTGATTTTTCCTTTTCCTTCGCTTAAGAAAATACGAGCAACTGCTGCTTTTCTTCTTCCTAGTGCATTAATTACTTCCATATTACTTAAGGGCGTTTAAATCAATGTTTTTAGGTTTTTGAGCTTCCATATTGTGCTCAGAACCTTCAAAAACATATAGGTTTCCTAATAATTTTGCTCCAAGACGATTTTTTGGAAGCATACCTTTTACAACTTTTTTCACTAATCTTTCAGGACTTTTTTCTAATAAATCTGCTGGAGTGAATTCTCTTTGTCCACCTGGATAACCAGTGTGTCTACGATAAATTCGATCAGACCATTTTTTTCCTGTTAGTTGGACTTTCTCTGCATTGATGATGATAACATTGTCACCACAATCAACATGAGGGGTAAAACTTGGCTTGTATTTACCTCTTAATAATTTTGCTACCTTAGAACCCATACGACCTAGTACAGCATCTGTAGCATCAACAACAACCCATTCTTTTTGAACGGTAGCCTTATTGGCTGAAATTGTTTTATAACTTAATGTATTCACTATAATTATTTTTTATTAGTTTTAGTAAAATTAGTTTTTCATTTTTCTCTTTTCCCTTTTGTGTAGGCTATTACACGGATGAAAAAAATATTAAAACGAATAAACTTTATTACTGGATAATAAAACGGACTGCAAAAATACTTCTATTTTTTGAAACACAAAATTATTAAGCCCTTTTAATCAATAATTTTTTAAAATAATGTGTTAATTAATCTCCCTAACCAAAGACACTAAATTTTCTTAAACTATGAGCAGCTGTTGAAAGAGCTTGTATACTATATTTATGACATGTTTGAATGAGTTGATAATTTTCCTTTCTCTATTTCTTGAACAACTTGTAACTTAAAAGACATACTGTAGTCTTTTGGAGCTGCGCTTTACATACATTTTTTCATGATTTTCTATTTCGATAATTTTTTTGTGTATCGCTATTTCAGGACGGGACACACTTACACATAAAAAAACCAGCCTATTTTTAGGGCTGGCTTTTTTATGTGTTTTGTATATTATCGTAGTTTAATGTTACCAGATAGCATGAGTTCGTGAGTGTTGTTATTTACTCTAGCAGTATTAGTCGTGCTTGCTTCGTATGCATAGCCTACACGTAGACCTTTCCACTGAAGACCTAGAAGAACACCCATTCCTCCTCCAACACGCCAGCTTAATCCTCCCCAATATATCTTATTTAGAAAAGCAACGGCATTAATATCAACAACATTGACTAAACCAGCATTCATAAATAGAATAGAAGGAGCAAGTATAATCTCATTTGTTACATCAAAGTTTCCTCTTGTGTATGCATAATATGCATGTGTAGGAGTTAAACTTGTTGCAGGAGACATATATCCAAGGTGGTTGATAGAAAAACCTGCTAATATTTTTTTTGTAGAGAATTCTATTCCAAAATCAAAATCTGGATTTATTTTGCTTGCAGCTTCTGGCATCCCAACTTCAGGTTCATATTTGTGACCAGTACCTAAGGAGAAATCATTTCCTTTACGTAAAATTCCTCCTGATAGACCAAAAGACATTAAGGCTTTGTCACTTAAATCGAATGCGAAGTTATAGGCAACTTTTGCATTAATTGTTTTTTTAGCAATTGATGACTGATCGTATGAGAAGACGGCTCCAAAGCCGGAACGCAAGCGTTCGTTAAAACCTTGAATATTTAATATGGTATATGTTGGAGCTCCATCAAAACCAGCCCACTGCATACGGTTCATGCTAAACACGTTAATACTAGGATCATTTCCTATACCTGCAGGGTTAAAGTTTACACGGGAAAACAATTGTGATGACAAAGCAGGTCCTATTTCATCTTGTGCAAAAAGAGAGCTGAAACCAGCAATGGCAAAACACAGTATTATAATTATTTTTTTCATGATTTAACTACTAGCTATAATTTATTTTGATTCTTGAGAAGCATTTTCTTTGGTGTCTTCTGTTTCATTACTAATCTCATCACTCTTTACTTCAGGTGTTGGCTGTTCTGCTGGTAGCACTCTAATTTCAACCCTTCTGTTTTGAGCATAATCATCATCTGTTTCTGGATCTTCAATTACCGGCATTGTTTCTCCAAATCCTTTTGTGATTAGTTTTTCTTTAGGGAAGCCTTCTTTAATTAAAAGTTCTTTTACAAATAGAGCTCTTTTGTTGGATAGCTTCATGTTATACCTATCTGATCCTTTTTGATCTGTGTGCCCAGCTAGTTCAAATGTTTCTCCAGGGAACTGTTTCATTTCATCTACTAGTTCTTTAAATTGAATAGTGAACTCTTCACTTAAGATGTATTTATCAAAATCAAAGTAGAACAATACAAAGTTCCAAGAAAGTTTCTTTACAAAAACAGGGTCTGGTTCTGGAATAGGTGGTATTGGAACTGGGTCTGGGATAATAGGTTTTTCTGGGGCTTCTCTAAATAAGAAGACATCGTCTCTTCCCATTGGTTTCCTGTTCGATACTAAAAACATATTTTTGCTATTCGCAATTAAATTTAAATCGTTTAACCCGCTGTTAAAAGGTTCAGGTAATCTCTCTCCCTTTGTCCATTCGCCATCTATAAATACTGATTTGTAGATGTCTCTACCACCTCTCCCAAATGTACAGTAATACAACACGGTATCTCCTAAACAGAATGCGTAATCTTCTTTTGTAGTAGTGTTGATATTTCTACCTAAATTTTGAGGAAACGACCATGATTTTCCATCTTCTTTTTGATCTATAAACCAGATGTCTGTACTACCAATGTTTCCATTTTTTCTACCTCTAATATTTGCAGTAAAATAGATTCTTTTACCATTTTTAGAAATACTTGGATTTTTAAATCCAGTAAGGCCTGTTGGCTTATAGCTCCATCCAGCACTTACCATAAAGTTGCCTGTTTCTCGCTGTCCTCCAGTACCGTCGATAGTCATTTTTTTTGCAGGCATCCATTTCCCTTTTTCCACTGTAGATTCGTAAAGAGCAAAGTTCCTTTCTAAAGAATTGTATTTTGAGTAATACATTTTTCCAGCAATACTGTCAAAAGCTACCGTTCCTGAAATTCCCATTGTACTCAATTCTTTTGAGATTTTAGGTTTACCAATATCACCATTACCTTTTATAGTCGCTGTAAATGGAACAGGTTTATTATTCTTTCCTTTTGGATCAGGCTTAAGAATAATTATTTGGCTGTTTCTGTATAGTGAAATGTTATTTTCTTTTGCTGCTGTATTTATCGAAGCAGGGACTAAGTAATAACCTTCCACATATTTTTCATCTAGTGTTTGTGCATTTGATGAAATGAATGCTGTTAATGTTAACAGCAAAGTAATTAACTTATTTCTCATTTTTTATATAGCGCTTTTATTATTTTTATTTTACAACTTCCACAACACCTTTAATGGCTTTCTTTCCATTGGCTGTATTGTATTCAATTACATAGTAATATACACCAGCATCAGCTGCCTGTCCTTTATAAGTGCCGTCCCAGCCATCATTTTCTTTTTCAGAGACTACTTGTCCGTAGCGGTTGTATACTACTGTTTTATATCCTGCTTGGAACGATTCAGCCATTTGAGCAGGATCTGCCAGCGCTCTGTTTAGAGTTCCAGCAGGATATATAATTGTTTTTAAATCAATATTTCCTAGTTGTACTTCTACTATATTGGTAGATGCTTTACATAAACCATCAGTATCAGATACATCAACAGAGAAAATTAAGTCTTGCGTATCTTCATTAAACTTAACACCAGAATAGCTACTGGTAGAAGAAACATCAGGTGTCCATTGGTATATATAAGAACCAGCAATATCTGTTGTTACTTCAAAATCTATTACACCACCAGATAGAGGTAAAAGAATGGTGCCTGTAGAGGCAATACCTTTAATATCATCCGTTCCTTCTAATTCAGCAGTAAAAGGAGGGTTGGCAGTTACATTAACAGCAGGTGTTTTTAAGTTTTCACAACCATAATCACCAGCAGAGTTATATATAAATGCTTTTGTTTCTGTTGCAATATAGCTATGGTGAAGAGAATCTATATTAGGAGTTAAAGGAGCAAATGCACCTCCATCGGTACTAACTTCCCAAGTATTAAGAGAAGGACCACTTTGTGTAGCCGTAATTGTGATTGTAGAGTTGCCATCTCCACAAACATGAGTTTCACTAGCGGTAAGTGAGTTGCTTACTTTTGCAGGTATGGTAACATTAATAGTGTCTCTGTATAAACAACCTGCTTCTGCTGATACAATATGTCTTGTAGTAGTGCCAAAATCTTCATCAATTAAAATTGATTGCGTTGTTTCACCACTATTGTCCCAACTATATGCCAATGGATTTCCATTGGTATTTGGAGTAGCTGAAGTAAATGAAATCGATGTTCCTTTACAGAGAGTGACATCAGGTTTTAATTCTCCTCCAATAGGACGAATAACAACATCAATAGTATCGTAGATATAGTAACATTCATAATAAGTAGCTACTACATACGAATTAGAAATTCCATGATCATCAGGTAATACGATTGATTGTGTTGTTTCACCCGTATCTTCCCAATAATATTTTACGGGGTTTCCTGCAAAATATGGATCACTTGCTCTATTACTAGCAATAGTAGCCCCTTTACAAAAAACAAGAGGAGAGGAAGTTCTGTACCCCAATACAGGCGCTACTTTAATTTCTGTTTCAGCTTCATCAATTAATCCAACAGAGCCATAGCAATCACTTACCATTTTATGCACAGACATTTTTACTGTATAGTTTTTAGTGTCACTAAAAGTATGTGTAATAGTATCAATAGGACTATTTCTAGTGATGATGTCACCATCACCAAAATCCCAAACTATTTTGCTATACGAATAGGGTAGTAAGGCTTCAAACAATACTTTTTTCCCTACACAAGGAGTTGTTGTACTATTAGAGTTTTTTGTAAAATCTCCATCTAAAATAAAATTAGCTTCTGTTGAACGTGCTGCGGAACCTACTGAATAGCCGTAACCAGTTTTTTCACCATCTCCATAAACATAAGCTGTAATACCACCTTTTTCAGGTTCTACATTATTAATAAGAGTATAGCTGTTATTATAAATGCTACGAATAATTGTAGAGTATTTTCCATCTAGAACTGGGTCCGGATTTGCTATTGTTGTCCAGTTGTAGCCGTTTGCAGCATTCATAAGTGTACCGTTTATGGTCGTTTGTTCACAAATGCTTGTTAAGGATGTTATTAAAACTTGGTGTGTTGAAATTCCAAGACCTGAGGCAGGAGAAAAGGTGATTTCATTCAAGTATTGTTCTATAGGAGCAACTGTAATCATATTAGGAGCCCCTTGGCGGTCACCTGTTTCTCTCGTTGGAAAAAGAGCTACCTCAACTGGTTTTGATGTAGAGATAAATGCACCTTCTGCTGGTGTAGAAAGTTTTAATTCATGGTATTCACTTTGGTTTAAAGTAGCTACCTCAATCCCGTTTACAATAACTTTAGTACATGGTTTTGATGCAACAATACGAACAACGTCTGGAGACTCAGGAGCTCCCAAGCCTGTTAAAGTTGATACTACCATAAAACTATTTCCCCATAAATGAACGGGAAATAGTTGTTCATATTCGTAATCGCCATTGGTGTGTTGAGAGTTTTCCCCACTACCATGTTGTGTTCCTGCAAAGACAGCTATTTTTTTGCATTTATTAGTGCCTCCATCATCTTTTACTTTGATAATAGTTCCAGTTAAATCATTTCTACCTTCATCATTTGTATCACTACTATATGAACGAAGAAGATAAGTTTGTCCTTTGTTTAAGATGATATCAAATGTTGGCGTTAAATCTAATCCAGCCTGACCTTCAATTAAACAAGTTGGACTAATTTCAATTACGGTGTTGTCTTCTGTAGCCATAATGAGTGCTTCTGCTGGCCAATCATAACTCATGTTGTTGTTTCCATCACGAGTTACAACATAATATTCATTCCCAAGTGCATCTATTGGTAAAACATTTGCAGCATCAGAAGTTTGATCTCCAAGCATTGATGCGTAGATTGATACTTTTACTTCTGTTGACGGATCTCCAGGTTTATAAGCCTCTACTAAATAACCCATGTCTTGAATTGTGTTTACCTTAGCAGTATAACAGTCAATATGAGGGTAATTGCTAATATCTGAAGGAGAAAAGCTCGCAGGTGCATTATTTTCTTGAGATCCAGATTTTGGAATGTAAAGTAATTTAATGGGAAGAACTACTCCTGCAATAACATTGTAGGTATTTGTATTTAATGTTTGAGGATTTGTAAGTTTTATAGTAGCATCTTCAGGCGAAGAAACCAGAAGTGTCATCGTTTTTTCACGGTCATTTCTTGCGCGCATAAAACTAAAGTAGAACTCAGAGCCCTGTGTGCTAGGAGGTGTTTGTGCGAATGCTTCTCCAATAAAGAGGCAAGTTATAAGAAATAATAAAAATATCTTTTTCATAGATCAAGAAATAATCTTTCTAGTTGTGTTTTTTTTGCCTTATTACTTACACCATTGTGTTTTTTCATCAAGAGCAGGTTGGAGTTCATCACTTAGATATATATAAGGGATGTAAATATCACCAACAGTACTTGTGTTTTTAATTGTAATAGTAGTAGGCGAGCTACTGTCTATTGTTTGAGAGATGGTGAAACCGTTATTATTATAAGTGCTTACTGTTTTATTTTCGGTTAAAGCATTAGCCGTATTTGTTATAGAAACAGATCTGCTTTCTCCAGGAGCATAAATAGTTGCTAATACAGACCCTACTTTTGTAGAATTAATTACTAGCTCCTCATTAGGAGCTAATACATAAGCTCCATATTGTGTGGTTGTTGCTGCTTTGCTGTCAGCAGTAGCATCGTAAGTACCTCCTGTTATAAATGCTGGTTGTGCAAAGGCAGCACCATCCATTAAAGATGCATAAGGATATACTTTGTTCTCTCCATCGGCTGTTGTGAAAGAAATGTTAGGAGTAGTGGCGTTGTTGCCATAAATATCAGTTACTGCATTGGCATCTGTTATTAGGGTGTATGGTGATAGACTAGATAAACCACTAAATGGAATTTTCACTGTTGAGCTACCTGAGATGTAAGCTGTTCCTAATGTCCCTCCTGCGAGGTTAAATGCTCCTGCTCCAAGAATAACATCTTCATCATATTCTAAGGTGATTTCACCAGCCAAAGAAAAGTCAATTTCGCCATCTGTTGGGTTAGAATTGGTGAGTGTTGGGCTTGTTGTGTCTTTAGTAACTGTTACTGTATAGGTTTTTGGTGTTCCATCTTCTGCTGTTATTGTAATTGGAACTGGAGAAGTAAAATCTATATTTGTAAGAGGACTAGGAGATGTAATTGAAGATAATATTGATTCTCTTGTTACTATTGGATCAATAGAATTAATAACGGCACTTGCTGCTACAGTAACATCTATTGTTTCTAATGTATGATTAATAACAACTGTCTCAAGTGGAATTGTTGCTCCCATAGAGAATGTTTTTATTCTGTTTTCTGTGCTTGCAGCAGCTTTTGTTACTGTTACATCGTAAACAACGTCTGTTCCATCTTCTGCTCTAACAGTGAATGGTGTTGCTGGTCCTCCTGCAGTAAAAGTTTGTGAGCCTGTTGTGATTAATGTTGCTAAATTAGAAACACTAATAATTGGTAAGTGAGGGAAAATTAAATTCATACTATAAGGAACCTCCACTGCAATTTCTTTATTTATTTCGTCAATTACTCCTGTAGATCCTAAAAGGGCAAAGGATGTAATCGAATTTGCCGTGCTTGCAGGAACTTTCTCTACTGTAATAGTGTATGTTTTATTGTCAGAACCATCAGTTAATATATAAGATGGGTTTGGTGTAGTTGAAAAAGTTATTGGATCTAGATCAGTATATGTTGAGGTTGCATCATAACTTGCCCCAGGACTTAATGTGATTATTGGCGTTTGGGGAATACTAAAGTCAGTAACATATGGAACCGTTACATGTACTGAACCAGCTGTGTGGTCTATGGCATCTGAATCAAATCCAAAAACATTGTAATTTAGCATTTGGGGGCCTTTTTCTAACCATGCATACATAGTAAAAATGTTTAGTGTTTGGTTAGAACCAACATCATCACTACCAGCGCCAATTGAATAAGTGCCATCACCATTGTCTAATACATCTTTAGCTTTTTTACCATAAATGCGTATAGATTTAATTTTTAATCCTGCAGGAAACATCAACTCTTTATGCGCATCTGCACACGTACCTCCATATCCGACAACAGGGAATTCTGCAACTTTATATGCTTTAGATAAATCAAATGTAGATGAAGTAGAACCCCAAATTTGATGGGAACCAGAAATATTTTCACTATTTCCAACGATATCAAGCATAACATGAGAGAATACAGCCGTGTTAGCAGCAGGGATACTCATTTCAGCGAGGTAACTATCAGAACTCAATGATAGTGCGTTTGTTTTTGTCCCTTTGTTGCATGGAGTTTTATTTTGAATTTCAGCACCACCAGAAGAAACTAAAACTTCATTAGTCATTCCTGAATTGTATGTTTTATTCCAGTCTGCGTTTGCTAGAGAACTTCCTGTTGGTAAAATGATATCTGCATCTGCAATGTCGAATTGAGAATACATATTGCCTGAAAATAAGGTAAATGCTATAACTAGGGATAAGATTATCTTTTTCATAATTAATATTTATGATATTAAGGTTTTATATTTTTAAATTAGGACTTCTATAAAGTAGAAATGCGATTTTTAAAAACGTACAAATATAAGTTAACTATATCATTTTTAATAAATAAATGCTAGAATATATGTTAAAAAAATATGAACAACTCTCTTTTATTTTACAACTTCCACAACACCTTTAATGGCTTTCTTTCCATTGGCTGTATTGTATTCAATTACATAGTAATATACACCAGCATCAGCTGCCTGTCCTTTATAAGTGCCGTCCCAGCCATCATTTTCTTTTTCAGAGACTACTTGTCCGTAGCGGTTGTATACTACTGTTTTATATCCTGCTTGGAACGATTCAGCCATTTGAGCAGGATCTGCCAGCGCTCTGTTTAGAGTTCCAGCAGGATATATAATTGTTTTTAAATCAATATTTCCTAGTTGTACATCTATAATATTTGTAAATGATTTACATAAGCTATCCATGTCGTAAACATAAACAGAGAAAATTAAGTCTTGCGTATCTTCATTGAATTTAACGCCAGAATAGCTGCTGGTAGTTGATATGTCAGGAGTCCATTCATATATGTAAGAACCAGGTTCGTCTGTTGTTACTTCAAAATCTATTACCCCTCCAGAAAGCGGTAAAAGGATAGTTCCTGTAGAGGCAATACCTTTTATATCATCTGTCCCTTGAAGCTCAGCAGTAAAAGGCGAGTTGGCCGTTACTGTTGCGTATGCTTTTGGGCTTTCACAGCCATAATCACCAGCGGAGCTGTAGATAAATGATTTCGTTTCTGTTGCAGTATAGGTATAGTGTAGCGAATCTGTACCAGGATTTAATGGAGCAAATGCGCCACCATCGGTACTCATTTCCCAAGTGTTAAGAGATGGTCCATTTTGCGTTGCTGTAATTGTGATTGTAGCGTTTCCATCTCCACAAACATGAGTTTCACTAGCGGTAAGTGAGTTGCTTACTTTTGCAGGTATGGTAACATTAATAGTGTCTCTGTATAAACAACCTGCTTCTGCTGATACAATATGTCTTGTAGTAGTGCCAAAGTCTTCATCAATTAAAATTGATTGCGTTGTTTCACCACTATTGTCCCAACTATATGCCAATGGATTTCCATTGGTATTTGGAGTAGCCGAAGTAAATGAAATCGATGTTCCTTTACAGAGAGTGACATCAGGTTTTAATTCTCCTCCAATTGGACGAATAACAACATCAATAGTATCGTAGATATAGTAACAATCATAATAAGTAGCTACTACATAAGAATTAGAAGTTCCATGGTTATCAGGTAATACGATTGATTGTGTTGTTTCACCCGTATCTTCCCAATAATATTTTACGGGGTTTCCTGCAAAATAAGGATCACTTGCTCTATTGCTAGCAATAGAGGCTCCTTTACAAAAAACAAGAGGAGAGGAAGTTCTGTACCCCAATACAGGCGCTACTTTAATTTCTGTTTCCGCTTCATCAATTAATCCAACAGAGCCATAGCAATCACTTACCATTTTATGCACAGACATTTTTACTGTATAGTTTTTAGTGTCACTAAAAGTATGTGTAATCGTATCAATAGGACTATTTCTAGTGATGATGTCACCATCACCAAAATCCCAAACTATTTTGCTATACGAATAGGGTAGTAGGGCTTCAAATAATACTTTTTTTCCTACACATGGAGCCGTTGTACTGTTAGAGTTTTTTGTAAAATCTCCATCTAAAATAAAATTAGCTTCTGTTGAACGTGCGGCAGAACCAGCAGAATATGCATATTGGGATCCTCCATCATCCCCAAAAACATAAGCGTTAAATCCACCTTCTGTAGAGATTATCCTATAAGTATATCCTTCTGATATATTTAAGTCTAAAGAAGAATAATCTGTATTTACAATAAGACTAGACCAATAGAAAGAAAGGTCTATTTCTGTCCATGTAGCTCCACTTAATTGATATAGTTTAACAAAATCTCGAGTGTCTGTTTTTGTTACTATTGATAGAGAATGAGAAAAACCTCCACCATTAGGTGCTGTGGTGAAAATGATACTGTCTAAAGTTTGTTCTATAGGAGCGAGTACAGTCATAGAGGCATCTGGCCCACCATCTCCATTTAAATAGTTGTTGGTGTATCTGGCTACACTTACAGGTTTATCGGATTCAATATAGCATCCTTTTAGGCTAGAATCAAAATAATCATGAAATTCTGTTTGGTTTAGAGTAACTTCTGTTTCTCCTCCATTAATAGTTACTTTCGTGCAAGGCTCAGATGCTACAATACGAATTACATCTATTCCTCCATCAGTAGGTGCAGGAGCTAAGTATTTATTTCCCCAAAGATGTGTAGGGAATATTTGTTCGTATTCATAATCTCCCGGGTCACCGTGTTGGTTTCCTGAAAAGACTGCGATTCTTTTACATTTATTTGCCCCTCCATCATCTTTCGTGCGGATAAGTGTACCTGTTAAGTCTCTGGTTTCTAATGCGCGAATTTGATAAGATTGGCCTCTGTTTAGTGTAATGGTAGTATCGCGAATATTGTCTGTTGATAGTTGATTGTCAAGTAAGCATGTCGGGCTAATTTCAATAATAGTATTATCTTCTGTAGCAACAATAACAGCCTCTGAGGCAAGAATATCACTTCCTTGAATAAAACCTACGTGACTTAATAAGTAATATTCATTCCCTAAAGCTTCGAGAGGGTATATGTTAGCAGCGTCAATGGTGCTAGAGCCACTTAGAGTTGCGTATAGAGATATGTTGAGGGGAGTTGTTTCGTCAGCTTCAAATGCTTCAACTATATATCCTCTGTTGTCAACAATGTTAGTTGCTATGGAATAGCAAGAGTTTGTTAAGTCCGTTAAATAAATAACTTCTCCTGCATCAGTCTCATTTGCATAAGCTAAATGTATAGTTGTAGCTCCTGAAGAAAAATAGTTAGTGGCAACATTTCCAAGAGCATCTGTTATTTTAAGCACTCCTGTTCCATTGTATTCAGAAGAAACAGTAATGTACATATCTTTTTCTCTGCCTGGACGAGCTCTGTTGAAACTAAAATAAAACTCAGAGCCTTGAGTGCTTGGACCAATGGCGAAAAGCTCTAGTAAGCTAAAGAAAGTTACGAATAAGGTTAAAAATATTTTTCTCATGTTTTCTGTATATTGTATAGAATTCAGGGTGTATTTTTAAAAAATCAACTAGCAAAGGTAATGCTTTCCTTTTGTAAAAAAAAATGTACAAAATTAGTCTTTATAATAGCTCTTTTTAGGTGTTTGTGCCATTTTCTAGTTGTTAGATAAATAGAAAAAAGTAGTATCTTGTGTAACAAAAAATAAAACTATTCGTCTAAACTTATGTATTGTCGATGAATTTAAAACAGTTTGAAATAGAAATACTTCCTTTAAAGGCTAAAATTGCTCGTTTAGCATATTATCTTCTTTCTAATATGGAGGAGGCTGAAGATGCTACGCAGGAGGTGTTTATTAAGCTGTGGAATATGCGCGACGATTTATCTGCTGTTGAAAATATGCAGGCTTTTGTATTACGCGTTGCTCGAAATTTATGTTTAGATAAAATTAGAGCTCAAAATAGAAAAACGAATAAAGAAGATTCCAATGCTCCTGAAGCAATTGAAAGAGCAGATAATCCATATGAAAAAACGGAATTAAGGAATACCTTGTCGGTGGTGAAAGAAGTAATTGCTAATTTGCCAGAAACACAACGAACGGTTATTAGCTTACGAGATCTTGAGGAGTTAGATTTTGATGAGATTGCAGCAATTACAGGTTTAAATGAAAATGCGATAAAAGTAAATTTATCTAGAGCTCGTAAGAAAATTAGGATGCTTTTTGCCAAAAAAGAATAAATAATCAACCTTTTGATAAATGAAGAAGATAGATAGTTTGATAGAGAAATACTTGATGGGAGAAACTTCTTTGCAAGAAGAGGCCCTGCTTAAGGATCTTGTTGATAAGGAGTCTGATAGTGTATATGATGTTTATAAAGAAATGTTTCGTTTTTTAGAAGCATCTCAAAGAGAGGTCATTTTGAAAAATAATTTTGAAAAAAGGTTCCTTTCGAAACTTAGATATGGTAATCAAAAGAGGAGACGCATTTATCAAATTTCAAGCATCTCTATCGCTGCATCTATTTTTCTTGCAGTTGGTTTTTTTACTCTCACACAAAAGAAAGAAGCATTTGTTATTGAACAAGGAGTGCGATATGATGATATGGAAAAAGCAGTTGAATTTGCAGATGAAGCAATTAATGAGGCAATTGCACCTTTACAGCAAAGTATGCAGTCGTTGGAGCCTATTATGGGTCTAGAGGGTGCGTTAACTCCCTCGTTTACAAATAACGATAGTGTGATAAAAATGTCGTTGGGTGGAGATACAATGCTGCAAACAATTAATTAATTGGGATATGAAGAGTAATTATAAGTTATTCGTATTAAGTTTGGGTTTATTGTTTGCTGTAGTCCTGAAAGCTCAAAAAATGCAAGTTGTATTTGATAAGTACTCAGAGAATAAAGAATTTCGATATGTTTCTATTTCTAAGGGGATGGTTAATTTAGCCAGTTTTTTTGGAAAGGAAGATGCTGGAAACGATCAAATACTTTCTCGTGTAGATGGAATGAAAGTTCTTACTTTAAAAGCCTTGAGAAAGTCAGAATTGGCTAGGTCTTTTTTTTCTGATGTAGAAAATTCGATTTCAGTTGACCCTCCTTTTGAACCTTTAATGGAAGCGCGAGAAAATGGTGTTTATACAAGAATTTTAACGAGGATATCCAGAAATCAGCATACAGATATTGTTATTCTTTCAAAGTCTGACTCTACCCAGCATTACATCTGGCTGAATGGAAAGATATCTATTCAAGAACTTCAAAATATGATTAAAAAATAAAATTCATTTTATTTATTCGAGTAGCAGCGAATAAGTGCTTTTTTGTTTTATATTACTTGAATCATTTTGTAAATTTGCCGAATCTAGTGTCTAGGTTCGGCAAATTTCATTTCGCCCTTAATATTAAAGTATGAATATAGTTATAATAAAATACAATGCAGGTAATATTCGTTCTGTAGTTTATGCTTTGGAGCGCTTAGGAGTACAAGCAATTGTAAGCGATGACCCTGCTGTAATTAAAGCTGCAGATAAGGTGATTTTCCCCGGTGTAGGTGAAGCAACATCTGCTATGTTTTACTTGCAAGAAAGAGGCCTGGATAAGTTGATAGTTTCTTTAAAGCAGCCTGTGCTAGGAATCTGTTTAGGACTGCAATTAATGTGTAAGCATAGTGAGGAAGGAGATGTTGATTGTTTAGGTATTTTTCCTCAGCAAGTGAAATTGTTTCCGCCTAAAGAAAAAGTTCCTCAAATTGGTTGGAACGATATTTACAAGTTAAAAACCCCATTATTTAGTAAGGTGAAAGAAAACTCTTATGTGTATTTTGTGCATAGTTTTTATGCTGAGCTAGGAGATAATACAATCGCTACGGCAAACTATATCAATGAATATAGTGCAGCCTTGTGGAAAGATAATTTTTATGCAATGCAATATCATCCAGAAAAATCTGGAGATATTGGAGAACAAATGTTACGCAATTTTATTGAATTGTAATTATATGTTGACAAAGAGAATAGTACCTTGTTTGGATGTGAAAGATGGGCAAACTGTTAAAGGAATAAATTTTTTAAATATACAAAGCGTTGGTGATGCTGTTGAATTAGGTGCTTTGTATGCTAAAATGGGTGCTGATGAATTAGTCTTTTTAGATATAACAGCCACTAATGAAAAACGAAAAACGCTTTCGGAATTGGTTACTCGTATTGCAAAGCATATTAATATTCCGTTTACTGTAGGTGGAGGTATTAGTAGTGTGGAAGATGTTTCTGTTTTGCTTAATTGTGGTGCCGATAAGATTTCTGTGAATACAGCTGCCGTTAAGAATCCTCAGCTTATTAATGAGTTAGCAAGTCAATTTGGGAGTCAGTGTGTTGTGTTGGCAATAGATACAAAGTTTGAGAAAGGCGATTGGTATGTTTATCTTAATGGAGGTAGAATTGCAACACCAATTAAAACTATGGATTGGGTGAAGCAGGCTGTTGAGTTAGGAGCTGGAGAGATATTGCTTACATCTATGAATCATGATGGAACCAAAGATGGTTTTGCATTAGACATTACCAGAAAAGTTTCTGAAGCAGTAAATGTGCCTGTAATAGCTAGTGGAGGTGCTGGGAATATGGAGCATTTTACAGATGTATTTACTCAAGGAAAAGCTGATGCTGCACTTGCAGCTAGCATATTTCACTACAAAGAGATTGATATTGCTGACTTAAAGAAATTTCTTAAAAAAGAAGGAGTAGAGGTAAGGGTGTAAATGGGCTTAAAAATTAATCCGTTTTACTTTATGACCCATATCCGTTAAAATCACAGATACTTTTTTTCTAAAGTCTCCTTGTATTAAAATCTCACCATCACGGGTAGAACCACCAACTCCACAAGTTGTTTTTAGTTTTCGAGCAATATCTTTCAGATTATCATCTGATCCCATAAAGCCAGTGATTAATGTTGCTTGTTTTCCATTTCTACCTTTTTTATCTAATTCAACTCTGAAATGTTGAGTTTCAGATTTAGTAACTTTATCATTCTGTAAAGGCTTAGATTCGGGAAAAACTTCTCCTAATTTATCTTTCCAATCAATATTTTGCATATCTTTTAAGTTTAATTGTCAAAAATAATCACTGTTATTCAATCAAACAACAAAAATACCTGCAATAATTTTATTATTTTTGCATATAACGTAAAATTCCGCATATGAGTAACGAGCAAGTATTTGAGAATAAAATCCCTGAACCAGCATTAAGAAGATTGCCATGGTATTTGGCTTACGCTAAGCTTTGTAAAGGAAAGGGCGATGTTTTTATTTCATCAACACAGATAGCTAGTGATATTGCAGTTGATGCATCAAAAGTTGCCAAAGATTTATCCTATGTTAATATTTCAGGAAAAACACGCGTTGGTTATGAAGTGAAATTATTAGTTGATGTTCTCGAAGACTTTTTGGGCTTTACCAAAACACATAAAGCATTTATTTTTGGTGTAGGTAGTTTAGGAGGAGCCTTAATTCAAGATAATGGATTGTCTCAATTTGGATTAAAAGTATGTGCCGGCTTCGATGTAAAATATGAAATGGCTGGAACTAGACTGAATCATATCCCCATTCACCATATAGATCGATTTTTTGAATTGCAAAAACAAACAAGAACAAAAATAGGTATATTAACTGTTCCTGTACATACAGCTCAATCTGTTGCTGAATTGATGATAGAAGGAGGACTTAAAGCAATATGGAATTTTACACCGTTTAGAATTAAAGTGCCAGAAGATATTATAGTTCAAAATACATCTATATATGCTCACTTAGCAGTAATGTTTAACAGATTACGAACAGATGGGTAAATGTACCCTTCTTTTGAAAAGATAAAAAGATGAAAATTATAGCTGTAGGAATGAATTACGCTGAGCATGTTAAGGAGTTGAATAACGATATTCCTTCAGAGCCAGTAATATTTATGAAGCCGGATTCAGCTCTTTTGAAAAAGAATAAGCCTTTTTATATTCCTAGTTTCTCAGAAGAGATTCATTATGAAACAGAGTTAATAATTAAGATTGATCGATTAGGAAAGAATATCTCTGAGAAATTTGCTCCTCGTTATTATAGTACTGTTGGTATAGGTATAGATTTTACTGCTAGAGATAAACAAAGAGAATTACGCTCAAAAGGAAATCCATGGGAGTTGTGTAAGGGTTTTGATGGCTCTGCAGTAGTAAGTGAATTTTACCCTATTAGTGATTTTGGAGATATCAATAATTTAAATTTCCATTTAAATATTGATGGAAGTACGGTGCAAAAAGGCAATACGGAGAATATGATATTTAATGTAAATCAGATAATTGCTTTTGTAAGTCGTTTTTTTACATTGAAAATAGGAGATATTATTTTTACGGGAACTCCAGTTGGAGTTGGCGCTGTTTCCATAGATAATCTATTAGAGGCCTATATAGAAAACAAACAGCTGCTTAAATTTGTTGTAAAGTAATAATGTAAAGCATTAGATAATGAATCGATTTATATACTATTTATTGTTGTTTTTGAGTTTTAGCTCTTGGTCTTTCGCCAGTTCAACTCAACAACTTTCTGTTACCCTAAACTGGAAAGGATTAGAGCAAAATGTGTCTGATGCGAGCTTGGTATTTGATAATTCAACTTGTTTAGATAATAGTAGACTCCCTTATTATACTCTTACAATTCCATTAGAAAATAATCAAACTGTTGATAGTCTTAAGTTAAAAGATATTCAGACAAATAATTTAACACTGAAAGAAAGTAATCTTATTAAAAATAGTCCATCTCCAGATTCTGATTATGCTACGCTAAAAGTTACATATCTTTTTGATCGAAAACAGAAAAAAGCATTGCTGTATTTTTTGCCTATTTTAGATCAAAATGGAACGTTTGAAAAAATAACTTCATGTACTCTTGAATATTCTATTAACACAGAAAATGGGACTAACCTCCGTTCTGCTAGCTCTGCTGGTTTGCATTCATTTGTGTCAAACTCTGTTTTGAAAACAGGGGCTTGGATTAAAATTGCTGTTTCTCAAACAGGAATACATAAAATTAGCTATTCTGATCTTGTTGCTTGGGGAGTTGCTGATCCATCAAATGCTCGGGTATTTGGTTATGGAGGTGCAAAACTGCATGAGGATTTTAATAAATCAAAAATAGATGATTTACCTCAAGTGGCTGTTTGGAAAGAAACAGGCGTAGATGGAATTTTTAATGAAGGAGATTACTTGTTGTTTTATGCTCAAGGACCTATTTCATGGGAATACAATACAAGTGAAAGTAAATTTAATAGAACAATTAATCCCTATTCATTTAAGGGTTATTACTTTATAAGTTCTGATGCGGGAGTTGAAAAAACCATTAGTACTAAAGCTGCTTTAACGGGAACGCCAACAGTCGCTGTTACGAATTTTTTAGATTATCAACTACATGAATTAGAAATGCGCAACTTCCTCTCTAGTGGGCAAGAATGGTATGGAGAAGAGTTTAGTTCTACTGCAACGCAAACATTCTCTTTTATTTTTCCTAATGTTGCTATTTCTAAAAAAGCTAAAATCACAGTTGCTGCATGTGCCAATCCAACTACAGATGCTGGTTCAACAATGAGTGTTAGCTTAAATTCTAATAGTTTTGATTTAAAATTTAATAAAATATCAACATATGTTTTTGCTGAAAGAAACCTTTTTAATACTGATTCAATTTTGCCATCAAGTTCTAAGTTAGATATTAACTTAAAATATAATGATTCGGCATCAAAGGCTTGGTTAAACTATATTTCTGTAAATGCTTTTCGTCATTTGATTATGGATGGTAGTAGTATGGCTTTTCGCCAGCCTGAAATAATAGCAAGCTCTCAGTTGGCAGAATATTCGTTAACGGCAGATGCAGGGCTTGTGATATGGGATATAACTGATCCAGCGAATGCTAAGCATATGTCTGTTTCTTATACTGATGGTAAATATGTTTTTCTAGATTCAGCAGTGGTTTTAAAAGAGTATGTTGCATTAGATCCTTCTGCAGAACATGTTACGCCTGAATTTGCAGGGCAAGTAGTAAATCAAGATTTACATGGTTTAGCTCAAAAAGATATGGTAATAGTTACTCATTCAGACTATTACAAACAAGCTGAAGTTTTAGCTGAGAAGCATCGAGTACATGACGGAATTTCTGTAATTACTGTTTTTCTAGAACAAGTATATAATGAGTTCTCATCTGGAGTGCCAGATGCAACAGCTATTCGATGGTTTATGAAGATGTTTTTTGATAGAGCTTCAACTTCAGAAGAAGCTCCGAAATACTTATTGCTTTTTGGAGATGGAACTTATGATAATAGACTCATAGAATCAAAAAACCAGGATACTCATAAATTACCATGCTACGAAGCGAAGGAGTCATTGCATGAAATAAACTCCTACGTGACAGATGATTATTTTGGTTTGCTAGATGATTCTGAGGGGTCTTATATCCCTAGTGGTAATCTTGAGGTTGGGATAGGACGTTTCCCTGTGTCTACTGAGAGTCAAGCGAGTGATCTAGTTGCAAAGATATGTGCTTATATGGATAATAATGAAAAAGGCTATTGGAAGAATAGGCTAATATATATTGCTGATGATGATGATGATACTAGGCATACTTTTGATTCTGATAGACTTGTGAAATATATGGAAACTACATATCCTTATTTTCAGCCTAAGCGTTTATTTTTAGATTCTTATTTGCAAGAAACAAGTGCGAGTGGAGAATCTTATCCATTAGCAAAAGAGTATTATCTTAATTTAATTGATCAAGGTATATTTTTACTTAATTATACTGGACATGGAAGTATTGAAGGTTTGTCTAACGAGAAAATAATTAGTAGAAATGATATTGCGAATATGTACAATAAAAAGCTTCCATTATTTGTTACAGCATCATGTAGTTTTAGTCATTTTGATAATTCAAAATCGTCTGCCGGCGAAGATATGTTTTTGAATAACCATGGGGGCGCAATTGGTTTATTTTCAACTTCGCGAACAGTTTATTCAAATAACAACTATGCCCTAAATAGTGCATTTAATAAATATATCTTTAAAATCGAGAATGGAAAACCATTGGCCTTAGGTGAAATTATGAGACGGTCCAAAAATGACTTGTCAGATTTGAATAGATTAAGTTTTACTTTACTTGCTGATCCTGCTTTAGTTATGCATGTGCCTTTAAATAAAGTAATAATTACAGAAGTTAGTAGTAATTCAAATGTTGTAGGAGATACGATAAAAGCATTAAGTACTGTTTCTGTAAAAGGAGAAATACAATCATCAGATTCAATGCTACTTAATAACTTTAATGGTATTGTAACGGCAGTCGTTTATGATAAAAAAATGTCGGTGAGTACAATGGCTAATGATGATCCAACGATATATACCTATTTAGATCGCACTAATATGTTGTTTAACGGAAAAACAACGGTAGTAGACGGAAAGTTTACCATAACTTTTATGGTTCCTAAGGATATTGCTTATAACTATGATTTTGGAAGAATTAATTTGTATGCTGCAGATGAAACGAATGATTTAGAAGCTCAGGGTTATTATGAAGATTTTTATGTTGGGGGTTCAAAATCTGATTTTGTTTTTGAGAATGAAGGGCCAATTATTGATATGTATTTAAATACGTCTAATTTTATTAATGGAGAATCAGTAGACTCAACACCAGTTTTTGAAGCAAATATTAGTGATGAAAATGGTATTAATGCTGTGGGAGGAGGAATTGGTCATGATTTGTATTTATCGCTGAATGATAATCCCAACTTATCTTATGTGTTAAATAATTATTATGAATCATCTTTTGGTGATTATCGCTCAGGGAAACTGGTGTACGAGATACCAAAATTAGAAGATGGTTCTTATACTTTAACTTTTAGAGCATGGGACTTATTAAATAATTCCTCTACAGAGACCTTAACATTCAATGTTGAAAATGGGATTAAACCTCACTTATATACTTTTTATGCAGCTCCTAATCCGGCTGAATCTTATGTGAATTTTATTTTTAAACATGATCAGCCTCAGTCTGAGATGAACATTGAGCTATATGTGTATAATTTAACAGGGGAGCTCTTGTGGCAAACAGAAAAAACAGTATATTCGGATGAAAATATAGCGGAAATATCTTGGGACTTAACAACTTCCTCAGGAAGAAAGCTTTTGAGAGGAATCTATTTATATACTGTTTATGTAGAATCAGAAGAGAAGAGCGATTTCTCAAGAAAATCAAACAAATTATTGGTTCGATAACAATAAAATAAGATATTTACGTTTATATTTTATAGATTTATTGTAATATTGCATCTTTAAAAAAAATATATAATTCAATGAAGAACTTATTAATTGCAAGCATTATGCTTGTTGTATCTATTAGCAGTTTTGCACAAACAACTAAGACTGATGTATTTGATGGAAACAGAAGATTAAATCCAATTCTTACCGCAGTGCCATCATTGGGAATTACTCCTGATTCACGTGCTAGTGGTATGGGTGATGTAGGTGCAGCAACCAGTGCAGATGTAAATTCTCAACACTGGAATCCATCTAAATATGCTTTTATGGATAGTCCTGGAGGAGTATCTTTTTCTTATACACCATGGATGGCCAAAATTGTAAAGGATATTAATTTAGCATATTTGTGTGGGTACTTTAGAGTGGCAGAAAAGCAGACAGTAAGTGCTTCTTTACGTTATTTTTCACTAGGAGATGTTGACTTAACAAATGCTGATGGAACTTTATTAACATCAACTCAACCAAGTGAATTTGCTGTTGATGTGGCATATTCACGTTTACTCTCTGATAAATTATCGGCTGCTGTAGCATTACGTTTTATTTATGCTGATTTAAGTGGAGGTATGGTTGAGGAATTATATCCTGGTACTTCTGTTGCTGCTGATATATCTGCTACTTATAGATTGCCGATAGCTTTCCCAATGGACGATGGTTCATTTGGATTGGGTTTAAATATTTCTAATATCGGTTCTAAGATGTCTTATGATAAAGGTAATACTTCATTGTTTATACCTACAAATATGCGACTTGGTGCTTCTTTTGAATATCCAATTGATAAATTTAATAGCATCACAATATCTGCAGATTTAAATAAATTATTAATACCTAGTACTCCTCTTTTAGATGATTACAATGCTAAATATATAGAGGATTATACAGCAGGGATTGATCCTGTAACAGAAGAAGCAGCATATGATGCTGCTGTAGTAAATGCTAAAGCAGCTGCGGAAGTAGAATTCGATAAAGACTACGATGCCTTTTTAGAGATTTCTCCTTTATCTGGATTATTTAGTTCATTTGGTGATGCTTCTGGAGGATTTGCAGAAGAAATGAGAGAGATTGCTTGGGCAATAGGTCTTGAATATGCATATAATAATCAATTTATGGTTCGTGCTGGTTATTTCCATGAAAGTGATACAAAAGGTAGTCGTAAGTTTTTTACAGCTGGTGCCGGTTTTAAATTAAATATGTTTCAATTAGATGCATCTTATATTTTATCTGCTGCACAAACAAATCCTTTAGATCAAACAGTGCGTTTTAGTTTATCATTTGATATGGATGGACTGAAAGATTTAACAAGATAAAATTAACTTTATATAGATATTTAAAACAAGTTGCTACTTTTGTAGCAACTTGTTTTTTTATAAATATACTTGAGATATGAAAGTAAGAGTTGGATTAGGGTATGATGTGCATCAGCTTGTTGAAGGAAGAGACTTATACCTAGGAGGTATTAAGTTAAATAATTCTAAGGGTTTATTAGGACATTCAGATGCGGATGTGTTAATTCATAGTATCTGTGATGCTTTATTAGGTGCAGCTAATTTAGGCGACATTGGAGTTCATTTTCCTGACACTTCTATTGAGTTCAAAAATATAGATAGTAAAGTGTTACTGAAAGAAACTGCAGTATTAATAAGAGATGCTGGTTTTGAGATAGGAAATATTGATGTAACAGTTTCTGCCGAAGAGCCTAAACTTAAACCTCATATTCCTTTAATGTGTAGCAGCTTATCAGATGTGTTAAATATTGATGTCGCTGATATTTCTATAAAAGCTACTACAACAGAGAAACTTGGTTTTGTTGGTAGAGAGGAAGGAATAGCATCTCAAGCAGTTGTTTTAATAACAAAAGAATAATTGTCAATAGTACTTGTTTGTAGATTCTAGCTTTATTAGAAGGAGAAAGTTAAACCTATTAAAGCATTAAAGCCAACAACTTCATATCCGTTAAAATATTCATAACGACTATCTAATAAATTATTCATTTTTAAGAAAATAGACACTTTGCTGCTATGTGCATAAAATAGCCCAAGATTAATGTCTACTATTGATTTCATGGAATCTGTATTTCCATTAATTCCTAAGGATTTTCTCCCTGTTGCAACATATGAATATAGGTTAACGCTTGTACGTCTTGAGAGCTTCATGTCTATACCTAAGTCAATTTCGTATTTTGGCATGTGCCATGCATAATCAGCATTTGCAACTGTCCATGAGTTATATTTCCCTCCTAAAATAAAACTCAAGTCTTGGTTGTAGTTATAATTGAATTTTAAGGTTGTATTAAATAAATTAGCGTCTTGATAGTCTGCACTAAAAGAATTCGCTTGAATTATAGATGCTGTATTTGTATCAATAAGAAAATCATTTACAAAGAAAGCTTGGTTTTTATTTATCTTATAACGAACAGATAAATCAATCAAGAAATTGTACAGAAGTTTTAATTTAAAACCACCATAAGCATCGAAAGGAGTGTAGCTGTCTTTTAGTTTCCTATTTAAATTGATATAGTGGTTTATAGATTCTACATAGTTCATAGAATTAGTTTGATAATCACCTGTAATTCCACCATAAGCATAAATTGATTTATCTATAAGTGTTGCTTGTCCTGTAATGTCAGCAGTAGGAACAAATCCTTTTCCTTCAGAATCTTTAGATATAAATGTTTTTATCCCAAGTTTTAAATACCATTTTTCTTGCTTGAAAGCAAAATAAGGATTTAGTTTAAATACAGCATAATTGTTTTGTCCAAAAGCATGGTTAATTTTACTATTGTTATATATTAAGTTTTTTAGCTGAACATCAACTCCTGCAATATTTTCCTCAATTTTCTGATCATAATGTATTTGAGTATTAATAAGCTGTTCGGTTAATCCTATAGTAGGAGAGAAGCCCTTGTAATCAATTTTAGTTAATACTTTATATTCTTCTTCTACGGGAATAGTTTTATAGGCGATGCTAAAATTCCATTTTGAAATTCCTGCAATTTCAGGAATAAAGTCTTTCCCAATAAAGGTTGTCCCAATAGGGTAGATATAGTTAGTTGTTGAATCTAATGCATTATCTCCATAATAATTAAAACCTTCAAATTCATAATTCGCATCAACAGTTAATTCACTTTTTTCCTTGTATTTTTGATAGGTTAAACCACCCTTGCTTTCGTGATGCTTCTTTTCTTTTAGTAAACCATTATGATTTAGCTTAAAGTCTAATCTATGGGTAGATTTATTAAGTAGAGGATACATAAGGTTTCCTAATGTAGCCCATCTATTTCCAGCCCCTAAACGTAGAAATCCATCTTTCTGATCAGGAATTGGAGGTGTGCGTAAACGAGCAGATTCAAGCTGTCGTAACTTGTATTTAGGGTCCATTAGAGTCGAAAATGTAGAATAATCTACAATAATTTGTTTTATCTCAGGGTCAACAACCGATGGTATCTCATTAATCTTTCCAGCATCCTTAATTATAGGGACATATTCTTTCTCTATTGTAACGTCTCTTTGAATAATGATAGAGTCAGATTCAGTTGTTTGTGCATTAGCAAACAATAGACTAAATAAAAGCAAGGTGTTGGTTACAAAAGATCTTATCTGTTTCATATGATTATATTCTATAGGTATTCAGAGTTCTAAAAGTTATTCTATAATAGTATTATTCTCACGTATAGTGATTCCATCTAAGCGTTCTAATATTAGATCTTGAATCGTGTCTTGTTTGGTGTAATTCTCTTGTAAACTTACCAAGTATTGTTTTGCCTGAAAATCATCTCCTCTTTTTATAAAAATATCAGCAAATAATACAAACGCACGTGCAAGCCAATATTGATAAGGAGTACCTTCTTCAATAAATTCTGTTATAATTTTTTCAGCTTCTTTATCTTTCTCGTTTTCAAAGTAATAATTAGCCAATAAATATTTGCATTCAGCACCACTTGCTGTACGCAGATCTTTGGATAATATTTTTAAATCAGGTAGCGCCTTTTCTGTTTCATCATTAAGGAGAAATGCTTTTGTTTTATAGAATCTAGCTTCATTAGCTAATTTAGCATCTACTGTTTTTGCGCTTAGTATTTCAGTTGCAATATTAATTGTTGTTTTAGTATCATTTAGAATAAAGCTGCTTCTTAATACTCCTGTTTTTGCAGCTGTAATATTTTCAGGTTCAGTTGCAATCATTTCTAATTGTTTAAATGAGGTCAACGCAATATCAAAATCTTTTTCGTCATAAGCAATTTGTGATAAGCGAACTAATACATTTTCCATAAAAGGATTTCCTAGCATTTTTGCTAATGTTTTGTATTGTTCGTAGGCATTATTGATGCTATCAGTTGTGTAATAACAATCAGCTAAATAGTAACGAGCAGACACGCAAAATCGACCTTGGTCGCAATAGTTTTGTAAATAGCGTTCAAAACTACCTGTAGCTTGAGAAATTTTATTTTTCATGTATAACCTCTCAGCAGCTAAGTAAGTTAAAGAATCTTCTTTTGTAGGGTCTGAAATAACAATACCTGACTGCAATGTTTTTGTGTAAGTAAAGAAATCTTCTACTTTATTTTCTTCAACATAGATAGATTCTAGTGTTTCAAGGGCAGTTTTTGTTTCTTCACTATTAGGGTAATTTGTCACCACTGTTTTAAAAGCTGTAATTGCTTTGTTATTTGCACCTTCGTTATAGTATAACATGCCAATCTCGAAAGCTGCTTTACGAGATAAAGGAGCTTGAGGATATTTTGTAATTAAAATTTGATATGCATCAATGGCTCTTTCGTGCTGATTTACTAATACAAAGGCACGTCCCATTTCATAAAAAGCATCGTCGTGGAAATCAGAATTAGGATATTTTGTAACTAAATCTTGTAGACCTAATATTTTTCCTTTGTAATTTTTTTGCAATCCTTGAACAAAGGCTTTCTGAAAAGCAGCATAATCTCCATTTTTACCAGCTTTTTCAATTGATTGAGTATAATACAGTTCAGCATTTTTGAAATCTCTAGCAATAAAATAACAATCAGCCAATCGATCTAACCCATCAGCATAGGTAATAGATGTAGTATTTTTCTCACTTGCAATATATTTATAAAACATTGGTTTAGCTTCATCATATTTTTTTTCGTTGAAGTAGGTGTATGCAATATTGTAATTGGCTAAATTAAATTCTGCCATTTCTTCGGCTCCGTCTTTTCCTAAGAAACTAATAAAATCTTTACGAGCTTTTTCATTTTCACCTAAGCGGAAGTAACTTTCTCCTCTCCAATAATATATTTGAGCATTTTTAATGTTTGCTGATGCCTCAGATAAAGCGTTGCTAAATATTTCTACAGCTTCTTCAAAATTACCTTTAACAAATTGCTGAGTTCCTACTTGGAATAAGATATATGCTTTTACGTTTCTCATTTCAGGACTTAGGTTTTTAAGTTTTGAAAGAGAGATGCTTGCTGCTACAAAATTTTTAGAAGATAGATATGCTCTTACTAAGTTTTCATATATTTTATCTTTATATTTTGAGTTAGGGAAATCTTTTAAAAAGCTTTCAAATGCTGTTATTGATTCACCAAATGGAGGTGTTGTTTCAAGAGTTGATAGCGTATAGTTAAATGCAGCTTCTTCTTTTGTTTCTAAATTGTAATTAAGAGATGCTGCAGCTTTATAAGCCATTCGAGCATTGCTTTTTTGCTCGATTTTTATGTAGCTATTCCCTAAATGTAAATATGCGTTTTGAGCTATTGAATCTTTTAAGGATGTTACTTTAGTTAAATAACTGGCTGCATTCTTAAAATTGTTGGTTTTATAATAAGACATTCCAATAATATACATATCATTTCTCATTACTTTTTTAGAGTTTGAGGCATATTTTTTCATGTACTCAATGGTTAGCTCGTAATCATTCTTTTGATAAGCACATTCTCCAAGAATCCGATAAACTTCAGAGTTATTACTGTTACTAGCATTTAGCTCGAGAACTTCTTTTGCGTATGGTAAAAGTTTATCGTATTCTTTCTGTATATAGTAAATTTGAACGATGTAATAAGGTACAAAAGCAATAAACTCAGGTTTCTCTTTAATAGAAAGGAATCCTGCTAAGGCGGTTTCGTAATTTTTTAAGCAATAGTCAGCATATGCAGCATAGTAAGTAGCAGATATCCCATATTTTGATTTCTTTCCTTTTAAACTTTTAAATAATTTTTTTGCTTTTGCATATCTAACAGTTTCTATATTTGCATAACCCTCTCTAAAGGTTACTTCAATTTGCTCTTTTTTACTTAAGCGTTTTTTCTTTATTTTCTCATATTGTTTAATGGCGAGGTTGTATCTTTTAACGTCAAACGAAAGGTTTCCAAGCATCATATATACACGATCTTCGAATTGTGTATAAGGGTATTTCTCCAAATATGATTGCAATTTTTCTTGAGCATTATCTTTTCTTAGCTCATATGTAACGCAAGCAATATAATATTCAGCTTCTTGAATCATATCTGCTTCGCCTAAATATTCTCTGTCATTTAAGAACTCTTCGAAGCTAATTAAAGATGCGGCATATTTTTGCTGTACAAACAAATCTTTTCCAGTAAAAAAGTCTTTATCAGGATTAGCATTAATAAAAGTTTCTTGTGATTGAATGCTTTCAATGCTAAGAATTAAAAAACAAAATAAAATATACTTCTTCATTGTTCAGTGATTAAATTCGATTCAAATATATTGATAGACCTTTACGAATAGATGCTAGTCCAAAGTCATCGATGTTAATTTTTTCTTTTTTTATAAAAAAAGCTTCTGACACATCATCAGATGCTCTAAGTTCAGAGAAGGAATTTATTTTACATTCAAAAAATAAATCCAATGTATGTACCTCAAACCCTGAGAATGGATATATGTTTGGCAAGGAGAAACAATAGGTTATTTTATTGATAGCTAGATTTAACTCTTCTTTAATTTCTCTATAACTAGCTTCTTCTGCTGTTTCATTCATATCAACAAAGCCTCCAGGTAAATCTAAGGTTTGTTTATATGGGTCTTTTGCTCTACAACAAACTAATAATTCATCATTTTTATTTACGATAAATGCAGCTACAGCAGCAGAACTATTAAAAAAATAGACAAAACTGCAGCTAGTACATTTTTTAGCTTTTTCGTTATAAGGGATGAAGGTTTTATTACCGCATATCGGGCAGTACAAGAAATTTTGTAAAGGATGAGTTATTTCCATTTCTTTGTCCGTGGTAGTTAAATCTCGATGTTTTAAAGAAAAATAACAGGTAATGCACAAATATACAGCTTTTTGTAAGTAGCTTTGGGCTTTTAGACTTAATAGTTATCAACAGAAATATTATTTTTAAGGAAAAATTTTATTTCTGATAGAATTATTATTTATTTTGTAGTCGTAAAGTTGAAAACAAATAAAATTATATAAAAATGAAAGAGTTCTTAAAGGTGTTAGGTGCAATTATCGTTTTAATTGGAGTGTTATTTCTAATGGTTTATTATTTTGGTTTCCAAAAAAATATTTTGTTAGTTTTAGGAGGGTTGTCAATGTTTGTCGGTTTTATGACACATGTTTTTATTAATAAATTTATCAAAGATAAAGAGTAAATCTATAAAAATAGATAAAAAAATAAGGGTTCCGAATTCGGAACCCTTATTTTTTTATGATGAAGAAGCCTTATTTTGTTGTAGCTCGTTGTGTAGAAGCATAACTTATTTTCAGTGCAAATGCTTCTCTAAGCTCTTGTTTAATATCACTGATAATTCCCATTTTTGTTTCTTGGTCTGCTTTTATTGAAACAATCATTTTTTGTTGATCTGCCTCGGCCATACCTTCTCTTTCAAGGGTTATTAATTCTGTTACTCTATTTACATCAACAAACTCATCGTCCATTTGAACACGGCTTTCAGTACCGTGAGATTTTATTAAATCCATACGAGGCTGACCAACGTATAAATAACGCACTAAGGTTTTCTTTTCTAGTTTTTGTAATTCAGTTGCTTCAGGAACCTTAAATTTAACCATGAAAGTTACTTCTTTCATAGAAGTTGTTGCCATAAAGAAAAAGAGCAACATAAAAATAATGTCCGGTAATGAAGCCGTACTAATTTCTGGAACGACTTTTTTTCCTTCTTTTCTAATTTTCGCCATTATTCTTCTCCTCCGTAGTTTTTAGGTTCTGCTTCAGATATTTTCTGTGGATAGACTTGCTGAACAGCTTTTTGTTGATCTACAGTCAAATCGTTATAGTAAGCACCAAATCGTTCTTTTGCCAGTTCATCTCTTAATTCGTTGTAGGCGGCTACCAATTCATTTTGAACTTCTATGTATGATTGATAATCTGTTCCTCTATCATTTTGTAATGATACAACATGATCTTTAGTAATATTCATTGTCCCCAATAAATTTACTTCAACTGGAGTTACAACTGGTAAGTTTGGATCATTAAACTCATTCTTGATAAAATCCTTTGCTCTTTGTCGAAGGTCTTTAATGTCCATTTGCTCACCAAGTACCATTAGTTGATTTTGACTATTAATAAGAACAACAAGAGTGTTTCTTTTATTAACTTTAATATCAGGTTGTTCAAAATCTTTTGGTATTGGCGGTGGCAATTTCCTCATTAACCCTTTGTTTACAGCCATAGAAGTTGTAACCAAAAAGAAAATAAGGAGTAAGAATGAGATATCCGCCATTGAGCTGGCGTTTATACTTGGGACTTTTCTTTTAGCCATAATTAAGTTTATTTCTTTATTTGCTTAAATGTATTAACAGCAATTATTGTAACAAAAGCACCAACAATTAATGTGTAAACCGAGTATAAGCACATATCAGAGAATTTAGCCCAAAATCCACCATTGTCTGTTCCTTCGTATCCAATAATTTCCATTGTTTCATTGCTTCCAATGATAAATGTAATTACTAATACAAGCGCTAAACCAGCGATAGCAATGATAGATTTTACTCCACCTTTTGCATCATTCTTCATTTTGCCAATAAAATTAAGAACAACTAAAGTTAATGCTAGTATTACTGAAAGTATTACTAATGCATAGGCCCAAAGAATCAGAGAGTTGGTGTATGTTGGTATATCAAAAGAATCAGTTCCTGCTGTTAAACTACCTGATGTACCACCGGCATAAAATACAATTCCGATAATAACAGATAGTATAGCAAGTACCAATAAAGATATTTTTGGTATTGATTTCATTTTAATTGATTTTAAAAATTATTTTTTCGCGTATTTTACAATTACATCAAGTAAAGATATTGATGAATCTTCCATGTCATTTACGAGGTTGTCAATGATTGATAAAATGAAATTGTAAAAGATTTGAAGGATAATTGCAACGATAAGACCAAATACTGTTGTTAATAAGGCAACTTTAATACCACCAGCTACAATTGTTGCAGAGATATCTCCAACTTGTTGGATTTTATCAAATGCTTGAATCATACCAATTACAGTTCCCATGAAACCTAACATTGGTGCTAAGGCTATAAATAAACCAATCCAGCTTAAGTTCTTTTCTAGTAGTCCTAGTTGAACACCACCATAAGAAGCGACTGTTTTTTCAACTACCTCAATGCCTTCGTCGTAACGAGAAAGTCCTTGGTAGAAAATAGAAGCAACTGGTCCACGTGTTTCGCGACAAACCTCCATAGCTGCAGGTACTCCACCTTTTTCAATTGCAGCTTCAACGTCAGCTAATAGTTTTTTAGTGTTCGTAGAAGCTAAGCTTAAATATAAAATTCTTTCGATTGATAATGCAATACCAAATATTAAACAAAAAGCTACTAGAGCCATAAATCCGGCACCACCTTCAATAAATTTTTGTTTTAATGCTTTGTGAATTCCACCTTCTTTTTCTTCTGTTACTGGAGCAACTACTTCTTCTTCAGCAGAAGCAGTATCAACGACTTCAGTAGTTTCAGCTTCAACAGCAGTTGTGTCTGTTTGTGCAGCAACATTTGTTATTCCAAGGGTAAATACACCTAAAATAGTTAAAATTGCAAATAGCTTTTTCATTTTCTTGTTTTTTAGATTAATTATAGATTTTATTTTGTTGAATTATTTCCAATGTATTTGCGGAGAGAAAGGGATTCGAACCCCCGGTACCGTTCACGGGCACACACGCTTTCCAAGCGTGCCTCTTAAACCACTCGAGCATCTCTCCAAAATTTTGCCCGTCTCGTTTTTATAATGGGTTAATTCGGGCACTAAATTAAAAAAAAAATACGAATTGCAAGCTTAATTACACGCTTTGTAACTGCTATTTAATAAAAAAAAGCAATTAACTTTAAAATTGTTCTACTTAATGCGCTCAATTAGTATCGTTTCTTTCAGGTGCAAATATAATAGATTTAAAAACTTGCAGGGCGTTTTCGCCTGTTTTTTTTATAATATTATCAGTACTTTCGTTATATATTTCAGCTAACTTCGCAACAATCTCTAATAGGTGTTTTGGCTCATTTCGTTTGCCTCTGTATGGAACAGGACTTAGGTATGGAGCATCTGTTTCTAAAACAATGTTTTCAAGAGGAATCTGTGATAAGGTGTTTTTTAAATCTGAGTTTTTAAATGTGACTATACCGTTTATCCCTAACTTAAATCCTTTGAGATTTAGAATTGATTGAGCGTCTTTTAAGTTGCCACTAAAACTATGAAAAACTCCATGTAGTTGAGGGCAGTTTAGTCTTTCTATACTTCTTAAGGCTTCGGGAAATGCATCTCTTACATGAATGATAACGGGTAAATTATATTCTATTGCCCACTTTAGTTGTTGTTCAAAAACTTTAATTTGTTCGTTTATGAATGTTTTATCCCAATACAAATCAACACCTATTTCTCCAATTGCACAAAATGAGTTCTCGTCGAGGGAGTGTTTGATTTTTGTGAGTTCTTTTTTATATTCATGATTTACTGATGTTGGATGTAACCCTATAGCAGAATGAAAAAAACTAGGGTCAGACTCTTCCAATGTAAACATTGCTTTTGTAGTATCGTTATCTACATTGGGAAGTATTATGTGTTTTACTCCAGCTTTTTTTGCTTGTTGAATAACTAAAGCTCTATCTTCATCAAATGCATCTAAGTAAATATGTGCGTGGGTATCAATCAACATTGTGTCTGAATTTTATTGCTTTTTAAAATAATATTCTAATAGGTCATTAGCTGCGACAAAAGAGCTTTTTTCATTGTTTAGTACTTTCTTCTCATTCTCTTGTAAAAGAGTCTCAATTTCTTCGTTAGCATAGAAGTGTTGTTTGAGTTTCTCGTTAATGCTTTCGTACATCCAATAATTAGATTGTTGATTGCGCTTATGATTAAAATATCCGTTTGTTTTAGTAAAGCTTATCTGTTCAGTTATCATATCCCATATTTCAGGGATTCCATTTTTCTCTAATGAGGAACATGTTAGTACTTGAGGTTCCCATCCAGATTCTGGAGCAGGAAATAAATGCAATGCATTTTTATATAAGTTCCGAGCTATTTCTGCTCTATCAATATTGTTGCCGTCAGCTTTATTAATAGCAATTCCATCTGCCATTTCCATGATACCTCTTTTTATCCCTTGTAGCTCATCACCACCTCCAGTAAGTTGGATTAATAGAAAGAAATCTACCATAGAATGTACTGCAGTCTCAGATTGACCAACACCTACTGTTTCTACAAAAATAGTATCAAAACCGGCAGCCTCACAGAGCACAATAGTTTCACGTGTTTTACGAGCAACACCTCCTAGAGATCCAGCAGAAGGAGAGGGGCGAATGAAGGCATTTTTACTAGCAGAAAGTTCTTCCATTCTAGTTTTGTCCCCTAAAATACTTCCTTTTGATCTTTCACTGCTAGGGTCAATTGCGAGAACAGCTAGTTTTCGTCCTTTGTTTGTTATATGCATTCCAATGGTTTCAATAAAGGAGCTTTTCCCTGCCCCAGGAACTCCCGTTATACCAATACGATTTGATTTTCCTGCATAAGGTAAGCATTTCTCAATTATTTTTTGAGCAATAGACTGATGTTCTACTTTTGAGCTTTCAATGAGGGTGACAGCTTGACTTAGAATGGTTATATTCCCTTTGAGAATTCCACTTACATATTCATCTATGGAAAGTTTTTTTCTTTTTGTGCGACTTTCTTTTAGTCTAGGGTTTATAGACGGCGGTTGACTAATACCTTTGTTTACATTTAAACCGATGTATTTGTCGTTATCTTCAATATGGCAATCTTCTTTACACATTATGCGAATATACAAATAAAGGGGATAAATTATTTAATAATTATCCCCTTTATTTGTATAGTTTATTTGATATTTATTCTACTACATTGAATTTAAGTAGGAAACGTTTGTTTACATTTTTAGGATCATTGCTCATTACAGTAATAGTTTGCTTGTAATTTTTTGCTTGTAATTTTGATCCGTCTATCGTAATTTTTAGTTTGCCTTTTTTTCCAGGTTTAACTTTTTCTGAATTTTTAATTGAGATAAAGTCTCCATTTGTGTCAATATTTCTAATGAATAAAGGTACTTTTCCTAGGTTTTCGAAATTAGCAACAACAGTTTTCTTTTCACCTTTTTTCACTTCTCCAGCAATAATTTCATTAGCTATTTTTATAACTGGAGGGTTTTTGATTTGAGCTTCGGTGAATTTCTCAAAAATTTTTGCAGAGGCTGTTACTTTATGTTTGGCTGCTTTTTTATTTTTTATATCTCCAGTAACAAAAGTAATATCAGTTTTTGTTTTACCCCAATCATCAATTTCTGAAGTGTTAAATTTTAGAGTGATATTGCTTTTTCCGCCCGCTTCAATCTTTTTTGTTTCTGCTGTTATGTGTTTTGGTAAATCTATAAAGGTTACTATTATGTCTTTCTTTGTGATGTTTGCAATCGGCATTTTAACTTGTTTTGTTTCCCCTTTAGCAATATCAGCAAAATTTATTTTTACATCTTTTAAACGAACATCTCCTTTTAATATTGGATAAGCTGTTTCAACTTTTTGTCCTCTTTTAGTAACTACACCTTTGATGATTAATACTTTTTTATCAGCATTGCTGCTTACTGTTATGGACTTTGTGAAAGGTCCTGGTCTTCCAGCTGCTTTATATGTTACCGTAATGCTTGCTTTTTGTTTTGGAGGTATAGGTTCTCTTGCCCACTGAGGAGTAGTACATCCACATGAAGCTTGTACGTTTTTTAATAATAAATCTGATTCTCCAGTATTAGTGAATTCAAATACATGAGTTACTTTTCCATCTTCTTCTGCAATTGTTCCAAAATCATATAGCATTTCAGTAAATTCGATTTTTGGTTTTTGAGCAAAAATGCTTGTTGATAATAAAATTGCAAGTAGTCCTAGTGATATTTTCTTATTCATAATAAATTCTCCTTGTTGATGTTTTATTCTTTTTGTGTAGTCTTACTTTTTTTAGGAATTACATCTCCTTTAATCGTAAGCTTTATTTTGTTTTTTTTAGAATTATTCGTTACCGTAATTGTTTTGTTAAAAGGTCCTGGTCTTCCTCTAGGGTTATAAGTGACTTTTACTATTCCAGTTTCTCCAGGCCCCAATGGCTTTTTACTCCATTTAGGAGTAGTGCAACCACATGAGGCTTTTACTTCGGTTAGTAATAATGCACCAGTTCCAATGTTCGTAAATTCAAAAAGATGACTTACTTTCCCATCTTTTTCATAAATTGTTCCAAAATCGTTGGTGTGCTTGTTAAATTTGGCAATAGGTTCTTGGGCCATTGTCAAGACGCTCGCTAGTAATAGAAAGCTTACTAATAATTGTCTTTTCATTGTAGTAATTCTTTTTTTTTGTAAAAATTGATATGCAAATTTATAAATTTATAACTGAAATAACAGTTAAAAACTAAAAAGATTTTCTTTCCATTTAAAAAGGCAAAAATCTATCCAAACAGACATATATATATAACATTAAAATTATCTTTGTGATATAACAATTTAAAATTCCAAAAATGGGCGTAATAGAATTTTGTATATTAATGATGATTGGTATAGTATCAGGGGTCTTAAGTGGGATGCTTGGTATAGGAGGTGGTATAGTTATGATTCCTGCACTAATTTATATTTTGGGGCACTCACAGTTAATGGCTCAAGGTACTAGTTTAGCTGTTATGTTACCTCCGATAGGTATTGCCGCAGCAATGAACTATTATAAAGAAGGTAACGTTGATATTAAATATGCTTTAATAATTGCCATCTTTTTTATTGTTGGATCTTATTTTAGTTCAAAAATTGTATTGAGTTTTGATCCAAAGATATTAAGAAAAGTTTTTGCTGTTTTTATTACTTTAATAGCAGCAAAAATGTTTTTTCAGAAATAGAATTTTAATTGTAGATGAAAGATAAAGTTAGAATACTTTCAGAGAAATCTTTTTTATATGTGTGTGGTGTATATAAACATCTTCATGCAAATCCTGAGTTGTCATTTCAAGAGCAGGAAACAGCTGCTTATATTCAAAAAAAACTTGAGTCTTTAAATATTCCTTATCGTTCAAATATAGGAGGTTTTGGGATATTAGCGGTTTTAGAGGGGAATAACCCAAATGGAAAAACTGTTGCTTTACGCGCAGATATGGATGCGCTACCAATTCAAGAAGATACAACCTTAGATTATAAGTCTACAAAAGATCATTGTATGCATGCCTGTGGTCATGATTCTCATGTGGCTAGTTTGCTTGGTGTAGCTAAAGTGCTTTCAGAAATAAAAGACGAGATGGAAGGCACAGTGCTTTTTATTTTTCAGCCAGGAGAAGAACGTCATCCTGGAGGAGCACGTTTAATGTTACAAGACAATGTTTTTTCCGATTATAAACCAGATGTAATATTGGCGCAACATGCTTCTGTTGATTATCCCATGGGTAGTGTTGCTTTTCGTTCAGGTCAAATTATGGCTTCAGCTGATGAGGTGCATCTTACTATTAAAGGAAAAGGTGGACATGCTGCTTTACCTCATTTATATAACGATACAGTACTTTGTGCTTCTCAAATATTGGTTTCGTTACAACAAATTAGTGCTAGAATAAAAGATCCACTTATACCAATGGTACTTTCTTTTGGAAAGTTAATAGCTGATGGTTCAACGAATGTGATTCCGGAAGAAGTTAAGCTGTCAGGAACATTTCGTACCTTTGATGAAAATTGGAGATCAGTTTGTAAAGGTCATATTCGTAGAATAGCAACAGAAACTGCGCTTGCTTATGGTTGTGTGTGTGATGTAGATTTGCCTGATGGTTATCCTTCGGTAAATAATGATTTTGAAGTGACTAAGGTTTCAAAGCAATATGCCACTGAGGTTGTTGGTGAAAATAATATTAAAGAATTAGAGGTTCGTATGACTGGAGAGGATTTTAGTTTCTTTAGTCAGGAATACCCAAGTACCTTTTTTCGATTTGGAATAAAAGGAAATACAAATAAAAACACAGGTAATTTACATACGCCAAATTTTGAAATTGATTTAGATGTATTTAAAACATCGGTTTCTGTTATGTCATGGATGGCTTGGCAACATGTAAATTGTAAATAGGAATTTAATCTTTATAAAATATGGGGTATCATCAGTTAGATAAATTAGATAAGAAGATTCTTGAATTAGTTTCTAAAAATGCTCGTATTCCATTTTTAGAGGTAGCTCGAGAGTGTAATGTTTCAGGGGCAGCTATACATCAACGTATTCAGAAATTAATAAATCTAGGGATATTAAAAGGATCTGAGTTTATTGTTGACACCTATAAGATAGGTTATCAGACATGTGCATATATAGGACTTGTTTTGAAAGATTTAAAACATTTTGATAAAGTTGTAGAGAAGATAAAAGACATTCCTGAAGTAGTAGAATGTCATTATGCTATAGGTAAATATGCCATGTTTGTAAAAATTTATGCGAAAGATAACAGACATTTATTGCAAATTATATTAGAACGATTAACCTCTATAGAAGGAGTGTTAACAACAGAAACATTTCAGATTTCATTAGATGAGATATTTAAACGGCAGTTAAGTGTTTTTGATAATGTAGTGCTTCCAACAACTGAAGAGGATGTAGAATAAAACAATCGAAAAAAGACCCGAGCTAGCACTCGGGTCTTTTTGGTTGTGTTAAAGTTTGTTTTGGAATTTGGGAGGGAGTTTTTAGAATTTTAGTTTGAATTAGCATCTTTCATGCATCTTCTCATATTTTTTCTTCTCATTTTTCTCTTTTCTTTCTTTTGGTTGCAAATTTGTATGTGTTTTTCTTGTTGTTCTGCCGTAAGAATTGTTTTTAATTCTTCTTGTTTTTTTGTGTTGTGAGCTGTTCTTTTTGCTTTCATTTCTTCTCGCATCTTCTTTGCTTCTTGAGCGTATTTGAGATTTACTTTCTCAACCTTCAAGGTTTGTTCTGGTGTCAGTTGTAAGTCAATTTTCATCTGTTCAGTTTGTCTTTGAGCTCTTTCTTCAGGTGATTTCTTGTGTTTTCCGTGTCCTCTTCCTGGTCCTTGCGCTACTGCTGTTGCTACTCCAAAAATTAATGCGAGAATCATTACGGTTAATTTTCTTGTTTTCATGATTTTTAAGTTTAATGATGATAATTTGGTTTTTATGCATCTATGACTTTTAGTTTTGTTAAAGGTTTAATTTAAAATAAAAAATATTGATTTATTTTGATGTTTAAAATATTGTTCGTTATTTTGCGAACAACAAACAATATCGTTTATTTTATATGACAACACAAAAAGAAGAACAATTTGCACGTTTTGCTAAAGCACTTGCTCACCCAACACGAGTTTTGATAATGAATTATCTTGTTAATTTAAATCAATGTTGTTTTGGTGATATTCATGCAGAACTTCCAATAGCTAAAGCTACAGTATCTCAACACTTAAAAGAGTTGCGTACGGCTGGTTTAATTCAAGGAAGTATTGAAGCTCCTAAAGTAAAATATTGTATAAATATGGATAACTGGGTTTTAGCACAACAGCTTTTTGAGAATTTCTTCGCTCAAAAATTAAAAATTGCAAGTTGTCATGATAGCTAAAGGAGTCATAATATATCTGTTAGTTATTAATGTGATAGCATTTTTAACTATGGGAATTGATAAATATAAGGCTCGTAATAATAAGAATAGGGTTTCTGAAAAAACTCTTTTTATTTTCACCCTATTATTGGGGTCTATTGGTATTTGGTCTGGGATGTACTTTTTTCATCATAAAACAAAAAAGTGGCAGTTTTATATTGGTGTACCTGTGTTAATGATAATACATATACTGTTAGCTGTTCTTTTATTAAAAGGTAGTAATTAAAATATATTTAAAATGGAAATTAAAGTTTTAGGAACTGGATGTGCAAAGTGTAAAACACTTGAGAAAAACACACGTGAAGCTGTAGAACAATTAAATTTGGAAGCAACAGTATCAAAAGTAGAAGATATTGTTGAGATAATGCAATTCAATGTAATGACTACACCAGCATTAGTTGTTGATGGTAAGGTAGTTGTAAAAGGTTCAGTGCCATCAGTAACAGAGTTAAAATCATTTTTCACATTAAATAAATAGTATCATGAAAACAATTAAATTTTTTATAATTAGTGCTCTATTATTAACAGCAATTGGATGTAATGGACAAAATAAAGAGTCCAAAAAAGCGATTTCTTCAGACAATATAGAGGTGTATTATTTTCATTTTACAGCTCGTTGTGTTACTTGCAACACAATAGAATCGGAATTAAATAATAATATTGAGAGTCTATATGCGGGATTAAAGAAAGATAATAAAATTAGTTTTCATTCAATTAATCTAGATCAGGAGTCAGGAGAGAAATTAGCCCAACGCTTAAAAGTGTCTGGACAGACAGTGCTTATTGTAAAAGGGGACAAAAGAATTCTTTTAACGAACGAAGCTTTTTTGTATGCTCGCTCTAATCCGAAGAAATTTAAATCTATTCTTAAAGAAAAAATTGACTCATTAATAAGCTAGTTGGATTATGGATTTTTTAACAGAATTATTTTCAAATAGCACAATTCCTTGGTTGTCTGCTATCCTTTTAGGATTGATGACAGCAATAAGCCCATGTCCATTAGCGACAAATATTACAGCAGTCGGTTTTATTAGTAAGGATATTGAAAATAGAAACCGTGTGTTTTTTAATGGTTTGTTTTATACTTTAGGAAGAGCAATTAGCTATACAGGATTGGCGTTTATTTTTTATTTAGGGGCTGACCAATTTGAATTGTCTGGAGTTTTCCAGAAGTATGGGGAGAAAATAATAGGACCCTTGTTAATTCTTATTGGCTTATTTATGTTAGACTTTCTGAAGGTTAGATTTCCTGGTTTAAGCAAAATTACTTCACGAATGGAAAGTAAGAAGCGTTGGGGTTATTGGGATGCTACTTTATTAGGAATGTTATTCGCCTTAGCTTTTTGTCCTTACAGTGGAGTGCTGTATTTTGGAATGCTTATTCCATTGTCAATAGGTAGTGTTTCAGGATTATTATTACCTGTGTTGTTTGCGATTGCAACGGGTATCCCTGTAGTGATTTTTGCATGGGTATTTGCGTATGCTGTTTCAGGTATTGGAGGACTATACAACAAGGTGAAACTTTTTGAAATCTGGTTTAGAAGAGTCGTTTCAATTTTGTTTATTTTAATAGGTGTTTATACAATTTATCATCAATTTTTATGAAGTTATTTAAGTCTATAGTTATAATTGTTTTTACTCTTCTAGTATGGGTGTTTCTTTATGTAAATTTACAAAACTTCTCAGATTTAATTGTAGATAAAATATTAGGTCTAGAAGAGCATGCTCACCTTACAGAAGCTTTACGATTCTTTATATTTGAACTTCCAAAGGTCTTATTACTATTGGTGTTAATCATATTTATTGTAGGGATTGTTCGTTCTTATTTTTCTTCAGAAAAAACACGTGATATGTTAGCCGGAAAACCTCTTTTTTTAGGTAATACGATGGCTGCTGGTCTAGGTGTATTAACCCCATTTTGTTCTTGTTCGGCAATTCCACTTTTTTTAGGATTTGTTGAAGCAGGTATACCTATAGGTGTAACTTTTTCTTTTCTTATTGCATCTCCAATGATAAATGAAGTAGCTATTGTGCTTTTGTTTGGTATGTTTGGATGGAAAGTTACGGTAGTTTATATTTTATCAGGACTAATAATTGCAATTTTTGCTGGTTGGATGATTGGGAAACTTGGCTTGGAAAAATGGGTGCAAGAATGGGTGTATAAAGTTCAAACGAATCAAGAAAATGCTACTAGTGAAAAATTATCAATAAATGATAGAATAAAATTTGGATTGTCAACGGTAAAAGATATTGTTGGGAAAATATGGATTTATGTAGCTTTAGGTATAGCAATTGGAGCGGGAGCACATGGCTATGTTCCAGAAGATTTTATGGCTGGTTTAATGGGTAAGTCTGCCTGGTATAGTGTGCCTCTTTCTGTTATAATTGGAATACCAATGTATGCAAATGCTGCTGGTATTGTACCTATTGTTGCGGTACTACTAGAAAAAGGAGCAGCATTAGGAACTTCTTTGGCTTTTATGATGTCTGTAATAGCATTGTCATTGCCAGAAATGATTATTTTAAAGAAAGTATTAAAGATGCCATTAATACTTACTTTTTTAGGTGTTGTAGGTGGTGGAATAATGCTTGTTGGATTTTTATTTAATTTTATTTTTTAGAAGATGAAGATATTAATATTATGTACAGGAAATAGTTGTCGTAGTCAAATGGCACACGGGTTTTTACAATCGTTTGATGCTAACATAACTGTGTGTTCTGCTGGGACTGAAGCTTCTGGTAAATTAAATATGAAAGCCGTAGCAGCAATGCAAGAAATAGGAATAGATATTTCTCATCACACGTCTGATTCAGTAGAGAAGTATTTAGGAGAGGAATGGGATTATGTAATTACTGTTTGTGGAGGAGCAAATGAATCTTGCCCTTCGTTTATAGGAAAGGTAAAACATCGCTTACATATTGGTTTTGATGATCCATCGCATGCAGTAGGTTCAGATGAATATATTTGGAGTGAATTTCTTCGAGTGAGAGATGAAATAAAAGAAGGTTTTAATAAATTCTATACTGAAATAAAAGCAAACTAATAGTATGAAGAACTTAAGCTTTTTAGATAAATATCTAACCCTTTGGATCTTTTTATCTATGGGTTTGGGGGTGTTGATAGGATATCTGAATCCTTCTATTGTCGCGTTTTGGGAGTCTTTAAAGCCTTCGCCAGAAAGTACTACAAATATTCCTATCGCCATAGGATTAATCGTAATGATGTATCCACCTTTAGCCAAGGTGAGGTATGAAGAGTTAGTTGATGTATTTAGAAATACAAAGGTGTTGACACTTTCGTTAATTCAGAATTGGATCGTTGGTCCAGTATTAATGTTTGCTCTTGCAGTTATTTTCTTCAAGTTGTTTCCAGGAGAAAATAATGCAAACTTGCCCTATATGTATGGTATTATAATGATAGGCTTGGCTCGTTGTATTGCTATGGTAATTGTCTGGAATGATTTAGCAAAAGGTGACACACAATATGCGGCTGGCTTAGTCGCTTTTAATTCTGTCTTCCAAATCGTATTCTTTTCTTTGTATGCCTATTTCTTTGTTGCAGTACTGCCAGCGTGGTTTGGTATACCAACAAATGCTGCTGTTGAGGCTATCACTATTAAACAAATTGCAACAAGTGTAATAATTTATTTGGGGATTCCTTTTTTAGCAGGCTTTCTTACTCGCTATCTATTGACTAGAGTGAAATCTGAAGAATGGTATCAGGCTAGGTTTATTCCTAAAATAAGCCCTTTGACTTTGATTGCATTACTCTTTACCATTTTTGTAATGTTTTCATTAAAGGGTAATTATATTATTTCCTTACCATTAGATGTAATTAAAGTTGCTATACCTTTAATTATATATTTTCTTATAATGTTTGTTGTTTCTTTTAAAATGAGTAAAAAGTTAGGTGCAAGCTATAAGCAAACTACTACCTTGTCATTTACAGCCGCTAGTAATAATTTTGAATTAGCTATTGCCGTTTCTATTGCAATATTTGGAATGAATTCGGGAGAAGCTTTTGCCGCTGTAATTGGACCTTTGGTAGAGGTGCCTATTATGTTATTGTTGGTGAAGTATTCTTTGAGAAGGGTATTTTGATGTTTTGAGTTAATAAAATTATTTAATAACTTTGATTTATTATACTCCCAAATTAATACGGTATGAGTCAACCGAATTTAAAAGCATCGTATATTATTTACCCAGACAAAAAACTTATCATAGAAGCTTTTAGTGGTGTTTTGACTTTACGAACTTTTATTGCCTATAAGACAAAACAATCTAAGGATAAAAATTTCTGTTCGGATTACAATAATATTCTTGATTTGAGATCTCTTTCAATTATTGATGCTACTATTGATCAAATTAAAGACTATCTAAACTTTCTTATTGAAAGTAATATGGTTGGTGAAAGGAGAAATGCTATTTTGGTAGGTACGCATAATCAACAAGTGTATGCTTCTGTTTTTGATAAACTTCATGCTGGCAATAAAACAGCACAAGTCTTAAGTGTATTTGTAGATATAAATGCAGCTGTCGCTTTTCTTGAAAGAGAAATATCTGTAGAAGAAGTTCTTAAAGTCTTAGATTTTCTTAAGAGTAATCCAACTGAATATTCAGATCGAGAAATAGATAAGTTGAAGTATTAGATTTCAAAAACACTTCCATCCTCTGCAGCATAAGTTTCTTTGAAAATTTCTCTGGCTTCTTTTTGAATTGTTTCTGAATTTCTATAGCGAGCCGAATAATGTCCCACAACTAATTTTTTTATATTTGCTGTTTGAGCAATTTTAGCTGCTTGTTTAGCTGTGCTATGGTAGGTTTCCTTTGCTCTTTCTTTTTCTTCTTCTGCAAAAGTAGCTTCGTGGTATAATAAATCTACATTTTCGATTATCGGTATTATTTTTTCTATAGGCATGGTGTCAGAACAAAAAGCAAAGCTTTTAGTCTTTTCTGGATCAAGAGTGATTTCTTTATTTGGTACTATTTTTCCAGTAGGTAATTCTAAATCAGCTCCTTTTTTTATTAAGTGTCTTTTTTTGATTGGGATATTGTAGAATTCAGCTTTCTCTTTTATTAGTGATCGTTCTTTTTCTTTTTCTTCAAATAAAAAACCGCAACAAGGTATTCCGTGCTTTAGAGGTATGCTTGATACTTTTAATGATTTGTCTTCAAAAACAACTTCATTTTTTCGAGGGTTGATATGATTAAATACAACTTTAAAAGACATATCTTTCGTAAAATAATCAATTTGCGGCTGTAATAATTTTTCTAAATCGGCATGAGCATGAATATATAAATTCTCTTTTCTATTCATCATTGCCATAGTACTAATAAAGCCAATCAGTCCAAAGCAGTGGTCACCGTGTAAGTGTGTGATGAAAATATGATTTAATTTAGCCGTGCGAATTTTATACTGGCGTAGTTTTATTTGTGAACCTTCACCACAATCAATCATGAAGTTCTTTTCACCAATACTTAGAATGTGAGAGGTATTATATCTTTTTTCTGTTGGTAGTGCAGAACCAGACCCTAAAACTGTAAGTTTCATCTTTGCCATGTTCAAAGATATAGTTTCATTTGTGATTTTCCTAAAAACAATATGGTTCAAATGCATAATTATATTGTTCGTTTTTAGTATTTTTGTATTAATGTAGACAGTATAACCTTGAATCTTTATTTGTAATGGCAGTAGACTCAAAAAAAAAATTCAACGCGCTAGTTGTTGAAGAGATGAATGGTGGTTATGTGCGAAGTATTCGAACTCGTATTATTAAGGATTTGCCTGATAATGAATTATTAGTGCGTGTATATTACTCTTCTCTAAATTATAAAGATGCACTCTCAGCAACTGGTAATAAGGGTGTTACTAAAAAATACCCTCATACACCTGGTATAGACTCTGTTGGTGTAGTTGAACATTCTAAAGTAAAAGCATTTAAGAATGGTGACCATGTAATTGTTACCAGTTACGATTTAGGAATGAATACACCAGGGGGGTTTGGTGAATATATTCGTGTGCCAGCTTCATGGGCTGTTAAATTGCCAGAGGGTTTAGGTATGAAAGAGAGCATGATTATTGGGACTGCCGGTTTTACAGCTGCAACATGTATTCATAAAATAACGGAACAAATTAAACCATCTAACGGACAGGTGATTGTTTCTGGAGCAAGTGGAGGAGTAGGTTCTATGAGTATTGCTTTGTTGCACCAGCTTGGTTATGAGGTGGTAGCAATTTCGGGTAAAACAAAAGAAAATGATTATTTACATCAGCTTGGTGCATCAAAGGTTATTTCACGAATTGACTTTCAAGATAGAGAACTACGACCAATGCTTTCAGCTAAATATGCTGCTGGAATAGATACAGTTGGAGGTGCTATTTTAGAGAATATTATTAAGTCAGTGTTGCCATTTGGAGTTGTTGCGTGTTGCGGAAATGTTGCGTCGCCAGGACTTAATTTAACGGTTTATCCATTTATTTTACGAGGGATTTCATTAATAGGAGTGTCTACTCAAAATTATCCTATGGATCAACGTAAAATTATATGGGAAAAGCTTGCAACTGACTGGAAATTAAATAATTTGACTGGTTTGTGTAATGAAATAACTATAGATCAATTGAATGATAGCATTGTCGCTATTTTAGATGGAAATCTAAAAGGAAGAACGATCGTAAAAATGATTAGTTGATAACTTCTTCTTTGAAAAAATACCTTTGGCACAATTTTATCATATTTTTGCGGTAGAAATACAGTAAAAGAATTTATTATGAGATATCTAAAATTACTATCACTACTACTTTTTGTAGTTTTTCAATTCGTAACTGCACAAGATAAACATGCTGAGGCAGAGCAAATTTTCAAAAAATACTTAGTTAAGGAAGAACGTACAGTTGCTAAAATGATTATCAACTTGGACGACAGTGTTTATGTTTATTATTGTAAAGGAGTAATGGCCGACAATAAAAAGGATAAAATTAAAAATTTTATGAGGTTTATTTCTCTTCAGCCTAAGTATGGTGCTGCTAGAGCATTTTTAAACCTAGGGTTATTATATGCAGATACCAATAAAAAAGATTCAGCTCTTTTTTATTATAATATTGCTCATTTAAAAGATTCAACACTTATTAATACATATATCCATAGAGGAGATTTGTTATTTTCTATGGAGCGTTGTGATGAGGCTACAAAAGATTTTAATATGATTATTAAAATGTTGCCTGATTACGAAGAAGCATATTTGTTAAGAGGTATTTGTAAAATGAATGCTAAAAATTTAGAACATGCTTTAGCTGATTTTAATAAAGTAATTGAATTAAACCCAAGCAATTCTCAAGCATATATGATGAGAGGAGTTGTATATAGAGATCAGAAAGATTATTTGATTGCAATAGAGAATTGGAAAAAAGCGAAAAAGATTAGTCCTGTTAATGAAAAAGTGGCTAATATGATGATAAAAGAGGTAAAAGCTTTAATAAAAGCAGAGAAAAAGAAAAGATAGAATATTGATTAAGCTTTATAAAAAAGAAGGCGTGCAATTTTTTTGCATGCCTTCTTTTTTATTTTTCAATTAACCATTTGGTTAGTTGAAAAATAAATACTTAATTTGTCATGCGGTTTAACCAAAAGGTTAATTTATGAATGTGGAAATTAATACAGAAAGGAAAATTCTTGTAGCGGCACGTAAAGTCTTTTTGCGTAAAGGTATGGATGGATCTAGGATGCAAGAAATTGCAGATGAAGCAAATATTAATAAAGCTTTATTACATTACTATTATCGTAGTAAAAATAAACTTTTTGAAGCTGTTTTCTCTGAAATATTTATGGGCTTTTTTGGGGAAGTTAGTATGGTCCTTCTATCAGATTCACCTATAAGAGAAAAAGTTATTCTTTTCGTAGATACTTATATGGATGTGTTGTCTGAAAATCCATTTGTTCCTCAATTTATAATTAACGAAATCAATAGAGATCCTTCTATGATGAAAGAGTTAATGAAAAATGCAGGATTCAATCCTCAAGTATTAGTTAAGATGTTTGAATCTCAGTTTAAAAAATCGAATGTTGATATTCGACATTTTATTGTAAGTATATTAGGGCTTTGTATATTTCCATTTGCTGCCCGTCCTCTTATGGAGACAATCTATTTTGATAGTGAAGAACAAGCCTACTCTAAGTTTCTTTCAGAGAGAAGAGAATTTGTAAAAGTTATGATGTTAAAATTTATAGAAGAATGAAAAAAGGATTAACTCTTTTGTTTGTTGTTATTTTAGGAATGACAATGTCAGCACAAGGACTTACATTGGATAGTTGTCAGGTTCTAGCGAGAGAGAACCACCCGCAGCTAAAACAAGCTGGTGTAATTGAAGAATTGTATCTGTTGCAAAGAAAAAGTATTGGAGCTTCTAATTTGCCACAGATTGATTTTGTTGGAAGAGCATCTTATCAATCAGATGTAGTTGAAATTAATTTACCAATTCCAGGGTTTGCCAATACAGAATTCTCTAAAGATCAATATCGTGTTTACATTGATGTAAAGCAAAAGATATATGATTTTGGTATGACTAGGAAGCGTAAAAATGTGCAATTAGTAGACTTTAAAATAAATATACAGCAGAATGAAGTTGATCTATATAAGATAAAAGAATTAGTTAACTCTTTGTATTTTAATGCGTTAGCTCTTCAGCAAAACAATCAAATTTTAATGCTTAAAAGACAAGTTGTTGAAGAACGTATAAAGCAATTGGAGTCAGCAGTTAAGAATGGAATGTTATTGCCTAATGAGCTTGATAATCTTAGGGCTGAGAGTTTACTAACAGATCAGCAACAAATGGAGTTGCTAATGAATAAGAATACAACGTTCTCTTTGTTGGGAATCTTAATTGGACATGATATTTCAGAAGAAACAGTAATTACATTTCCTAAGCCTAAAGGAGTATTACCTAGTTTAGATATTAAGCGACCTGAAATAGGCTTGTTCCTTTTGGAAAAAAACAAAATGGATCAAAGTGAAATGTTACTAAATACAAAACGCTTACCTTATGTTTATGCATTTGCTCAAGCAGGTTATGGAAGACCCGGTTTAAATATGCTAAATAATGCTTTTGACGATTGGTATTTAGGTGGATTAGGTTTTGCTTGGAATTTATGGGATGGAAATAAAATCAAGAATGATAAAAAAGTATTAAAAGTTAAAAAGAGGACTGTTGATATAGCAAAAGAGAACTTTGAACGAGCCATTAAAATGTCTTTGACAAGAGAGCTTAATAATATTAAGAAACTAGAGAATATGCTAATAGTAGATAATGAATTGGTCGAATTAAAACAGAAAATCGTAAAACGATCAGCGTCTGCTTTGGATAATGGGGTGATAAATTCAGCTGATTATATACGAGACCTAAATGCTGCTTTTCAAGCTCAGGCAATATATCAAATACATAGATTGCAATTAATACAGGCGAAAGTAAACTATCATACTATTAAAGGAGAGTAAGAAATTCAAAGTGAAAAACTATAAATTATTAATGATATGAAAAAAATACTTATACTAATAATAGCTGTTGTTGCATTGTCAGCATGTGCTGGTACCAAGAATGAAGCAGATGCTTTTGGAAATTTTGAGTCAGATGAAATTGTAATCTCATCTGAAAATAACGGACGTATAATATCTGCAAGTGTTGCAGAGGGAGACAAGGTGCAAGTTAATGCTCTTATGCTTTTAATTGATACAACTAATCTGAGTCTTCAAAAGAGACAGTTAATCTCTCAGAAGACTTCAATATTGTCACAATCAAGTACAATACAAGCACAGATTTCAGTTTTAGATCAGCAAATCTCTAATGCAAATAAAGATTTAAAACGAATAAATAAGATGTTGTCTGAGGGGGCTGCTACGGCAAAACAATTAGATGATATTACAGGACAAATAGATTTGGTGAATAGGGAAAAAGAAGCCTCTATTTCTCAAGTAATTTCTATTCAAAAACAAGCTGAGACAGTTGATGCTCAGATTACAGTGCTAGAGGACAGAATGCAAGCTGCTGTTGTACGTGCACCAATAAAAGGAACTGTGTTAGAACGTTATGGTGAGCCAGGTGAATTAGCTGTGCCAGGAAAAGCCTTGTTTAAAATGGCTAATGTAGAATTTCTAAATTTACGTGTGTATATAAGTGAAACACAACTTTCTCAAGTTAAGTTGGGGCAAACTGTTAGAGTGCTAATCGATAATGGAGATGATAGCAAAGAGTTGAAAGGGAAGATTCAATGGATAGCTTCAGAAGCTGAATTTACACCAAAAATTATTCAAACCAAAGAAGAGAGAGTTAAATTAGTGTATGCTGTTAAAGTACGGGTTGCTAATGATGGAAGTCTAAAAATAGGGATGCCAGGTGAAGTGGTATTTAAGTAATAATTGAATATAAATCTTTACGCTATTAAGTAGAATGATTTCGATAAACAACATAAAAAAATCTTATGGTGAAGTAGAAGCTCTAAAAGGAATTTCTTTAGAGGTGAAACAAGGAGAGCTATTTGGACTTATTGGTCCAGATGGAGCTGGTAAAACTTCTATGTTGCGAATTTTAATGTCATTAATATTGCCTGATAGTGGCACTGCTCTAATGAACGGATTCGATATAGAGAAAGACTATAAAGAAGTCAGACTGCTTTCTGGATATATGCCAGGGAAATTTTCTTTGTATACTGATTTAACGGTAAAAGAAAATATGGAGTTTTTTGCTACCGTATTTGGAACAACAGTTAAAGAAAATTATGAATTGGTGAAGGATATATATTCTCAAATAGAACCCTTTGAAAATCGACGTGCAGGTAAACTCTCTGGTGGTATGAAACAGAAGTTAGCGCTATCATGTGCATTAATTCATAAGCCCAAAATATTAATATTAGACGAGCCAACTACAGGAGTTGATGCCGTTTCTCGTAAAGAATTTTGGGATATGCTGACTCGCCTTAAAGAACAAAACATTACAATTCTAGTTTCAACACCCTATATGGATGAGGCTAGTCTTTGTGATAGGATAGCATTAATTCAAGATGGTGAGATTTTTAATGTTGACACACCAGAAAGAATGAAGGTAGATTTTAAGGAGGATATCTGGAGTTTAAGGTGTAATACTAGCTTGTATCAAACATCTAAAATATTGCGAGGCTTTCCAAATACAATCTCAATTAATAGTTTTGGTAGCTTTTTACATATAGTCACTCCGAAAGGGAAGGTTAAAAAAGAAGCCATAATATCATATTTAGAAGAAAATGGACAAACTGATATTCAACTCAATTCAATAAAAGCTACAATTGAAGATGTATTTATGTTATTTAAACAAGCAAAAAGCTAAATAGATGAAAGCAATTGTAGTTAAAAACATGATGAAGAAGTTCGGAGATTTCATAGCGAATGATAATCTTTCTTTTGAAGTAGAGAAGGGAGAGATATTTGGTTTTCTTGGAGCAAATGGAGCAGGTAAAACTACTGCAATTAGAATACTGTGTGGATTGTCAATACCAACTTCGGGTGAGATGACTGTTGCTGGGTATGATATATATAAAGAGACCGAATTGATTAAAAATAATATTGGCTATATGAGTCAAAAATTTTCTTTGTATGATGATCTTTCAATTAATGAAAATATTCGATTCTATGGTGCTGTATACGGTATACCCATAAATGAAAGAAAACAACGTACCGAAGCAATGCTTAAAAGATTGGAATTAACAGAATATGCTGATAGGCGCATTGCTGATTTACCCTTAGGGTGGAAACAAAAGTTGGCCTTTTCTATTGCTATTCTTCATAATCCAAGTATTGTTTTTTTGGATGAACCAACTGGAGGAGTTGATCCTGTTACTCGTAGACAATTTTGGGATTTAATATACGAGGCATCTGAGAAAGGTATTACTGTATTTGTTACAACACACTATATGGATGAGGCTGAGTATTGTAATAGAGTCTCAATTATGGATGAAGGGAGGATTGTTGCTTTAGATACACCAGAAGGGTTAAAGAAGAAGTACCATGCACATAATATGGACGAGGTGTTTTTGAAAATAGCCAGAAAATAAGAAATGAAAAGTTTATTCACAAATAGAACTAGGTTTGGAGCTTTTGTAAAAAAAGAGTTTCTACATATTTTTCGAGATAAGAGAACCTTGGTAATCTTATTTGGAATTCCTTTGGTACAACTCATTCTTTTCGGATTTGCACTTAGAAATGAGGTGCGCAATGTTACTATTGGGATTGCTGATTTTTCTAATGATGAAATGACCCAGCAAATTATACAAAAGTTGGCATCTTCTCCGTATTTTATCCTTGCTGCTGTAGTAAGTAACCCAGCTGAATATGATGAGTTGTTATCTAGTGGAACAGTGAAAGAGATTGTTGTGTTTGAGAATGATTTTAGTAAAAAGTTTCAATCTAGTGGCAAAGCAAATATTCAGCTAATTGCTGATGCCTCTGAGCCTAATACAGCTCAATTAGTTGTCAACTATACAAGTGCAATTATTAATAGTTATTTGCAATCTAAGTCTGTTGTGAAAGAAAATCCTACATTAATAAGCATAGAAACCCGTATGCTCTATAATGAAAACTTAAAGGATGCCTATAATTTTATTCCTGGTCTATTTGCAATGATATTGATGTTGATATCAGCTATGATGACAGCAATAACAATTACAAGAGAAAAAGAAACCGGAACAATGGAAGTGTTAATGGCATCTCCACTTAACCCTTTGCAAATTATATTGGGTAAGGTGACACCTTATTTTATTTTGTCGATACTAAATGCCATTATGATTTTAGTTATTGGGACACAGTTTTTTGATGTACCAGTTAAAGGTAGTATGGTGTTGTTAATGGCAGAAATACTTTTGTTTATATTCATGGCTCTTAGTTTAGGTATAATGATTTCTACTATGGTGGAAACACAGATGGTGGCAATGATTATCTCGGGCTTTGCATTAATGATGCCGACTATATTGTTGTCAGGTTTTATATTTCCAATTAAAAATATGCCAGAGTTACTACAACTATTGTCAAACTTGATGCCTCCACGTTGGTTTATTGAAATTAATAGGGGTATAATGTTGAAGGGTAGTGGGCTTACAATACTATGGCATCAAACGCTAATCTTAGTAGCTTTTTCTTTATTCTTTATGGGTGTAAGTATACGTAAGTTTAAAATTAGATTAGAATAAAACGTATTATTATTTAAAAAATGAGAACCCTTCTTTATATATTACAAAAAGAGTTTTTGCAAATTTTCAGGAATAAAATCATGCTGCGAATCATGGTGATAATTCCTATTATTCAATTGTTGATTCTTGTGTATGCAGCAAGCTTTGAAGTAACGCGTATTGATATGGCTATTGTAGATTCAGATCATTCAAGTTCTTCTGCTAGGCTTATTAATAAGATAAAGAATAATGCTCTTTTTCATGTTAATCACTATGTAGCTACCCAAGATGAGGCTGAAAATTTAATTCAAAGAAGTAAAATTGATATAGCTCTGTGTATACCTAAAGATTTTGAAAGGAAACTCATTAATTACAATCAGCCTGATGTACAGTTATTAGCTGATGCTATTGTTGGAAATTCAGCTCAATTAGGAGCAGCTTATCTGTCCAATATAATAATGGATTTTAATAAAGAGGTTTTAGTTGAAAGAATGGGAGGGTTGCCTAAGAATAATCAGATAAACATTGTACATAGTTTTTGGTATAATGTTGATTTGAATTATAAAATATATATGGCTCCAGGTATTTTGGTGGTGTTGCTTACAATTATCGGTATGATGTTGGGAGCTGCAAATTTAGTTCGAGAAAAAGAGTTGGGAACGATAGAGCAAATAAATGTTACACCAATTCAGAGATGGCAACTTTTATTAGGCAAATTAATTCCCTTTTTAGTGATTGCATTAGTTGAACTTGTGATAGGATTAACTTTGTCATATATTGTGTTTAATATGCCTATTCGGGGGAGTCTTTTATTATTATTTGGATCAGCAACTATCTATCTTATTTTAGTTCTCTCTTTGGGGTTGTTTATGTCTACTATAAGTGAAACTCAACAACAAGTAACCTTTGCTAGTTTTTTCTTTTTGATGATATTTATCATGTTAAGTGGACTATTTACTCCTGTGAATAGTATGCCCGATTGGGCTCAGAAAATAAATTGGTTTAACCCTTTGTATTACTTTATAAAAATTATGCGAGGTGTTATTCTGAAAGGAGCAAGCCTCGTAGATATATGGAAAGATTTTACAGCTCTAAGTGTTTTTTCTTTTTCAATGTTTACTTTGTCCGTTTTACGATACAAAAAAACAACATAAAAAATCCCTCATCAAACTGATGAGGGATTTTTTTAATCTATTTTACTGTATCGTTTGCTTGTTTAATGTAAGACTCTTCTAGAATATAGACTTCTGTTCTTCTATTCATTTGTCTTCCTTGTTTTGTCTCATTTGTAGAGATAGGTCTTGTTAGACCGTAACCGACAGGTTTTAATCTATTTGCTTTAATTCCTTTTTTTACTAAGTAGTTTTTTACAGCGTTTGCTCTGTTTTGAGACAACACTTGATTTGGTTTAATACCACCAACATTATCAGTATGACCAGCAATTTCAATAACAATATTAGGTTTGTCATTTAAGAATCCAACTAGTTCATTTAGCATGTCAAATGATTCTCCTCGAATTGTTGCTTTATTAGTATCGAAGTAAACTCTGTCTAAACGTATTGTTCTTGGAGGTTCATATTTAAAGGTGTAGTTTATAGTAATAAACTCAGGTTCTGATGGAACTTTGAAGCTACGCATCATAGTGTCTTTTCCTAAAACAGTCACAACTATATTGTATGCTTTTCCTTTTGGTATTAATACGTCAAATCGACCAATGTCATCAGATGTTCCGCCATATGATTCTTTGGTTGAATCGTTAACAAAGCTAACTTTATCTCCTTTACTAGGAACTCCATCAAGTGTAGTTACTAATACTTGTAATAGAGCCATTGTTTCTGTTGGTTCCATTCCATTGCGTGAAGCGTGTATGGGTGCTTGTGCATTTGCTGAGTATAAACCAGCAGCAAATAAAAGTATAGTGATAATTATTTTTCTCATGATTGCGATGGTATTAATATATTTTTAATTGTGTGCTATTTGATTAATCATATAACATACGAACCTCAGTACGTCTATTTTTTTGTCTTCCTTCTTTTGTGTTGTTTGTATCTATAGGTCTAGAATATCCAAATCCAATAGGAGTAAGGCGGTTTGCTGTTATACCACGATCTATTAGATAGTTTTTAACTGATTCGGCTCTGCCTTGAGATAGTTTTAAATTATACTCTTCTCCACCTACATTATCTGTATGTCCATAGATTTCCATCTCTACCTCTGGTTTTAATAACAATAATTCACCTAAATCGTTCAATGAAGGGAAAGATTCTGGGCGTAATGTAGCTTTTCCAGTGTCATAGTATACATTTTCAAGAATGATAGTTCGAGCAGGGCTATAGCTAATTTCGTAATTGTAAATACGAAGATTAGCTGAATCTAACGGAATTGCTAATAAGCGAATAATAGAATCTCTTCCAAGTGATTTAATTCGTACTTCTAAAGTATCTCCTTCTCGTAATAATAAATCAAATAAACCATCTTTGTCTGGTCTTTTTGCATATCTTTTTTCATCAATCTTACTCATTAAGTGAATTACATCGTACGACTGAGGATTGCCACTAGGGTCTGTTACAATAAAGTGAAATAAAGCCATAGAATCATTTGGCTCAAGTATTACAGGAGCACTGTGTAGGCTTTCTAATTGTAGGTCGTCAACATTGTCTTGTAAGGCCGATTGAGCAAATAGAATAAACGATGGAATAACAAGAAGTAATAATAAAGTAAGCTTTTTCATGTTGGTATAATTTTGATAGATATGATGAACGTTCTTCTTGTTGCAATAATCTCGCCATAGCTAAAAGAAGAAAGGCGCTTACAAAAATAGAAGAATTATCGGGAAAAAGGGTGTGGAAGGTTTATTTTTAATGGATTTGTTGTTGTAGAACATTTATCTGCATTCTATACTACACCTTTAGTTCTTCTCCTTCACTTTTAGCTATTACTACAGCACCGCAGCTATCACTCCATACATTAACAGAAGTACGAAACATATCGAGAATACGGTCAACCGCTAGGATAAGCCCTATTCCTTCTAATGGAATACCCATAGCTGTAAGAACAACATATATCATTACCAGTCCAGCCATAGGAATGCCAGCAGCACCAATGGAAGCTAGTAGGCCAGTAAGTACTCCTATTATCTGCTCAGGAATAGTAAGTTCAATCCCATAAGCTTGTGCTATAAACATAGCAGCTACTAGTTCATATAAGGCAGTGCCATCCATATTAACGGTAGCTCCTAGAGGCAAAGTGAAACTACTTACAGAGCTTGAAACACCTGAATTTTTCTCTACAGATGACATGGTTATGGGTAGTGTAGCACTACTTGAGGAAGTGGAAAAGGCTGTAAGCAATGCAGAGCGCATAGCTTTTATATGTTTCAGAGGGTTAACTTTTCCTATCACTTTAAGAATAAGCGGTAAAGATATAAAAGCATGAAATGATAGAGCAATTATAACGACCATCATATACAGCCCTAAACGAGAAAATAGTTCATTTAAATTTGTTGTCTCAGCTATTTGTTTGGCAATAATTCCAAAGATTCCTAATGGCGTTAGTTTAATAATAAACATCGTAATTTGCATCATTAAATCAAAGCCAGCATTAAAGAAGTTGGTGAGTATTAGTTTATTTTTATCTGCAATTTTTGAGATAAAGAAGCCAATTAATAAAGCAAAGAAAATAATGGATAGCATATAATTGTTTACCATTGCTGCAAAAATATTTTCAGGAACAATATTAAGTAGCATTTCACCAAAAGACTCTTTGGCTATAGATAGCCCTTTTACTTCTTCTATAAATCCTAAGTCAGCACCTTTGCCAGGTTGAAATAAGTTAACGAAGAATAGTCCTGTAAGTAATGCAAGTATGCTTGTGCTTAAATAGTAGCTAATAGTTTTAAACCCTAAACGTCCTAAGTTATTAGCATTTCCAATATTTGTTATACCTGATACTATAGAGGTAAATACTAAAGGAATAATAAGCATCTTTAATGCTTTGAGAAAGAGTATTCCCATCCATGAAACATAGGATACATATTCTTTAAAGAAAATGCCAAATAGAATAGCGAGTATAAATGCTGTTAATATTTGCCAATGTAGGGCGAACTTTTTCATGGTGTAAATGTAATGGTTAATTTTTACGACCGTCTAATGTGTTTTTTACAATTCTAAACTAGGTAACACAAAAGATTTTGTGTTAGGGTGTAGTCTTATCCAAAGGCCTGGGTTTGTGTTTAATTGTAGCATAGCTTCCTCTTTATTTGAACTTATGCCAGTATTAAGCACATTTGCATATGTTTGAACTTTAGCAGGAGCAGAATCTGCATCTACCACAGACTGAACAACTTTTTTAGCTTGTAATATTGCCGCTGGTCCTAGTGTGATAATATACTTAGCAGATCGACATTCCTTCTCATCACTTTCACTCACAAGGCTTCCACCAGCTTTGAACTTGCTAATATGATGTTCCAAAATACTGCTGGAAATTGGAATTATACCCGCAATATTATGATTTTGTGCACCAGAGAATGGCTTAATATAGGCAAGGTGTGATGCTTGATTATCTTCTGGACCATGTCCAATAAAGAATATATCTAAACCTCCTAGTTTCTCTAATTTGGTTAAGTATGCTATAAGTCCAGACTCAATATCTTCAGTGTCTGTTCTCATTGGAGTGAAGCTTTTTATTTTGTCAAAAAACTGACTGCCTAAAATACGCTCAAAATCTCTAACAAAACTTAATCCGTTATTCATGCCCATAGGAGCAAGGGCGTCTTGAGTAAATACGTTTAGTCTAGCTAGTAGCTTATCCTGTTCTGTTGTTTTAGCCAATTCTCCTAGTAAGCGATGTAACTCCTGAGCCCCTCTACCGCCAAGAAGGGCAATGTTAATATCGCCTTCTTTTGATGATGCCGTGCTGTAAAGTTCGTTTAGCATTGCCTGACCGACCTCAGCTTCGTTGTTAAGGATAGTAGGTGTTATGCCATAATCCGTAAAACTAAATTCTTGATTGTTTTTATGAGACAGCCAGATGTTATTGTTGTTTTCATTTTTTGTCATAATTGTTATCCTTTTCTTTTAAAAAATTAAAGCTCTAAATATTATTATTTAGAGCTTTAAAGGTTATTGTGGAGCTGACGGGAGAAAGCTTAACTTTCTGGATGCTCCAATATGTCGTATTTACAGGGTTTTTTGCTGAATTTAAACAAGTGAAAAAACAAGTGCTACTATTCAATATGTTGCACAAAACTGCTTTGTTTTGCTCGGTGTAAATGTAATAATATTTATTTGTAATTAGCCTTTCTTTTAAAGTCACTAATTAATGTTTTATTAATTTTATTTTTTTGCTTTTTTCTTCTTGAGTAATATTTAGAAGATAAAGTCCCGTAGGTAATTCACTAACATTAATTGCATAGTTGGATGTATTAATCTTTTGTTGTAATACGCGTCCGTTAATATCATAAATTGAGTAATTGAATTTTCCATTTATCCCTTTAACAAAAACTTCATTGTTGGCAGGATTAGGAAATACACTGATTTTTGTTAAATCTTCATTTTCATTTATTTGATTAGGAATAGATGCTGGATCGTTTAGTGTATAGATAAATCCTTGGATTCCTCCGGAAATTGTATTGTAACTACCACCAACCCACATTGTCTCGTTGTTTAATAATGCTATGGTTTTAGCGTTACTTAATTTACCAATTTCATCTCCTTCAAAATAAGTGAATACAGTATCTCCATTCAAATCAAGTGCTGTGATTAGAACATCTGAACTGCCATCTGGGTTAATGTTTGCTCCTGCCAAATACAAGTGGTCTTTATAGTGATTCAACTTTAAATCATATGGAGTTGTATTTGAATATAGTACCGTATCTTCAATATATGTCCAATTAGTTGAACCATTTATTGGCGATAACTTATATACAATGCTAGAATTATTGGTAGTTCCTGAAACATAAAGATTATTAGATGCATCAGAAATCACATTGTATAGTGTACCATTAGGTTGGTAAGTTTGTTCCCAAATTGAGGACATTCCATTGGTATTTAGGGCAGTAATCAATTGATTATTGTTTTGATCATTTCCAACTAAAAACAAGGAATCTCCTAATATATGTAAGCAATGGTAATTTCGTGATGAAGCAAAAGTATAAGCTGATGATTTGACTAAGGTGTATTTATTTATTGAAAAAAGATTATTTGTTCCAGCTACAAGTAAATTTCCTGCACCATCATCAATAATAGTGTTTAATTTCCCTTCATAATCAAGGTTGGAATTACTTACTTCTAATAAGTATGCGCTAGAGAAACTTCCATTCCATTTTTGATAGTAGTTAGAGTCGTTGTTACAATAGAATATAAATACATCATTGTTATCAACTTCTAATTCAAAAGGAAATACATTATTGTTTACAAATTCTATAGAATCCTTTTCTAGTATGTCACCATCATCCATATCTAATTTATGAATAAATAACTTTTTAGTTTTATCAGTATAATAAGGTGGTGTATTATCTAGAGTAGGCATATAGCTTGTGCAATAAATACTACTATCTTTTATTTTCATTTGACCTGCTATAATCACACTATTACTTGAAATCTTTTGGGCCCATTGTAATTTGTTATTGAAATCGTATTGATCAATAACGATAGCATTTCCTTCTTGTTTTAGAACAATTGTTGTACTATCATTTCTAATAATATCTACAGTGCTAGAAGGATATTGGTATCCTCCTGCTAAGTGTTTTTTATTGGTAAGATCTCCGCTTTGAGTGTCAATTTGGGTGTAGTATGGCTTTCTTTTTGAAGTTGCTGTGTCTTCTAAATGCCCTAAAACAATTGCTTTATTTCCAAAAACGGTACATACTCTTCCGTCACTATAATTATCATTTTTTGTTGAATCTTCAGTTATTGTAAGCTCAAATACTTTATCTCCACTTACACCATCAACCTTCATGATTCCCCAAGAAGCTGGCCCCGAGTTAGAACTACCGTAATAACCTGTTTGGTATACATCTCCAGAACAATCTACATCAATTGATAATGCTGATGCGCCACCTCCAGTATAACCAAAAGGAGTCACATTTGATGACGAATACATATCTTTTTGGCCTGTTAATTTATCAACGCTTGCCGTTCTAAAAGCATAGGATCCTCCACCCACCAAAGTGTGTTGGCTGGTAGCATAAATCTTCTCATGTTTATCAATAAAATCAATTATTCTGTGAGAGCTTGAAGCAACGACTGTTATCCACTCACTAAGTCCAATCTGACTATTTACTTTAGCTATGACTGCAGCTCCAGTTCCGAAAGAATAATATTTATTTCCAAGTAAATATAAATTATCATATTGGTCTAGATATATGTTTTTGATAATAATCGGATTATCATCATCATCAGGAAATGTTTTGCTCCATATCAATTGATCTAGATCAGTTAAATTGAACTTCGTTACGGTATTCCCTCTCGAGAAAAAGATATTCTTGCTGTCATCTACAGCAATATCTACATACGATGATTCATTATCAATTGCTTTTGTGAAAATTGTATCTCCGTTTATTTTGCTCATTAAAGCTATTACAGATTTATTATCATAGTTGTATGCTGCAACATATGATATTGAATCATAATCGGCCAACATAATTGTTGTGTTTTCAGTAGGATAGAAGTCTTTAACCCAACTTATATCTCCATTAACAATATCTACTTTCCACATTTTATGATAACGGTATGGCCAATCATATTCTATGGATGTACCATAAATATAACCATCATTTAAATTGTCGATTAAAAAGAAACTACATTCGCTGATTCCAAGAGGGTAATTATTTGAGGTTGACCATACTACTTCACCATTAGTGTTTATTTTCATAATTAATGGTATGTGAGAGTTAAAATCAATGATTCTTCCAGAAATAATGATACCATCATCAACTTTTTCATGATCGAAAATACGATCCAAAATACCGATAGTGCTGTCAGAAAAATAGGTGCGGTCAATCACTTGGCTATTAGCCCAAAAGCAACTTAACATTGAAATACACAATACTAAGCTAAGTTTGATATGTTTTAATCTGTTGTTCATTTTATTCAATAATTATAGTGTCAGAGATTTTACATCCTTTATTATCAGTTACAGTTACAGAATAAGATCCAGATTCAGAGGCGATAATACTCTGTTCTGTAGACCCTGTAGACCATAACACTGAATCTCTAGAAAAACTTTTCAAATACAACTCAATATTTCCACTACATTCCTCATCAACTTTCTTAAATATTTTTGCATTATCTAAATGATAATAATCTACAGACATAAAATTATCAGCAATGTTGTTGTCTACATTTTCATTTGGATTATATATCTCAAAATCAATGCTATATGTAGTATTTGGTGCAAATGTAAATTGGCCTAAATTAACAATAATGCTTTCGAGCGGTGGTATTGTTTGAGTGATGTGAATTGAATCACTGAAGGTTTCAAAAGCCCACAATTTGACATCGAAAGATGTAATAGGGAAGTTAGATTTGCTATAGACTTCTATTATTAACGAATCTGATTTTGTACAAGAAGTAGTATCAGGTGATAAAACTGATACTAATTGAATGTCATAGTACGATGTTGAATCAATCTCAAATTCATCTGCTCCGATACATGGTGTGCTCAAATGTCTAGTATCACCATCAATATCATCTAACACATTAGGTGAATTGATTCCTGTTTTATAGAGTCCTACGCTATTTATAATATGAAGATTAGTATCATTTGTATAAGCAATGTTCGTAAATATACTATTTTGATCTAAGCCTAGAGAATTTTGCCAATCTGGTAAAGAAAGAAATGACCCATCATACAAGAACCCATCTGTTCTAGAGGTGAAAAATGCGTTATGATCAGAGCGAACAAGAGTTGTATCAGATGGGTTGCTGAAGCTGTAAATTCTCCCGTTATGTGTACTATTAAATACATTGTTGTATATGTCAAGATTAGGAGTTGAGCTTACTGTTAGAATATAAGTGTCATTTCCTCTTAAGTTAAAATTGTTGTTGACTAGTTTAACATAAGATGAGCCGCTAATAGCCAAACACCTTGAGTAGTCTGAGCCATATGTTGAAATAAAATTATTTCTAATGATAATTGGATATAATTCATTACCGTGGCAATTACTGATGTTATTTACAAGGTCTCTATTTGCTGTCACATTAAATTTGTTCTTTTCAATTATAAGATTTTCTAAACAGTTTGATATATCCATAGCAACTCCATCATTTCCATATCGAGAGCCAGAAATTGTATTGTCAGAGAATAGCAAATCTTTTTGGCCAGATATAACAATAGAATTATAACAATTACCCTCAAAAATATTAGCAGTAATTGTATTACCTGAAGAAAAATTGGATGATGTACCACTAACTGTAAGCTGTGTATCTCCTCCAATAAAATGGTTGTTACTAATAATATTACTATCTGCTTGATATGGACTATTTCCTGCTACGTACATAAGGTTGTCTCCTTGACTTATAAAAACGTTGTTTGTGAAAGTATTATGTCCAGCTCCATTTAAAGTAGATATTACTGTTTTGTCATAATAGCCAAGCGCTTGAAATGACATTTTGTTAAAGGTGATATATTCGGTTCCATTAAGACTCACCACATAATTAGTAGTTGAAGAAGGCGCACTAAACTTCATAAGCACTTTACTGCTATCATTATCTGCCGACCTAAAAGTGATGGTATTAGTGGCCGATGAACCAGGTATTTTGGGTATAAGAACTTGTTCTACATATTCTCCTGAATCAATACTAAATACAACAGGACCACATACACCACTTTTACTTAAGGCATCTACAGCATCACTAATAGAAGTGAAATCTCTAAGTGTTTCTCCTATGGTGTAAGCTCCAGTTAGTCTTGGGCTTTTAAATAAACCTATAGTGTCGTTTAAAGAAAAAATATCTGATTGTGCATTTGGATTAAATGACCATGCTTTGAAGCTAATATCTATTAATTGTTCAAATTTAATATATCCCAAAAACACTTTTTCTTCTTCATGTTGATTTAGATTTCCTGACCAAGAAACTTGATTTTCGATTGTACTTACTGTTCCATAAGCAATTTCAACTGATGTAAGATTGTTTATACCAAAGTTTTTTAGGGTAACATATAAAGGGATACTATCATTTGGACAGGCAACATAATCAGCAATATCACTACCTACTATCCCTGCATCTACATTTGGTACTGTTCCTTCATAAACCCCTACGTCTGGTGAAGAAATCGATCTAGGGGTGCCAAAATAATCGGAACTTACCGTAGCTAGAGGAGTGCCTGTTTCATATGCTAATGGGTTAAAAGGAATTAGCAATGTATTCGAAACATAGTATGGTTCATGAGTAGTCGAGAACATATCGGTTCCAAGAGAATCTCGTAAATTTTCTAAAGTTGAATAAGAAACACCATCAAATTCTGCTAAAGTATTACCATTGTTAAATAGATTGTTATTCTCAGTGATTAGGATGCTAGAGCTGTTGTCATTAGAGTAGTAGCATAAACCTCCACCCATATGTGAGAGCATGTTATTTTTTAAAAACACAGTATCTTTTCTATTGCTTTGAATACAATACCCTAAGTTTGTCTCTGCATATATATTTACAGTATTATGAGCTACAAGCAAGGTGTCGTTGTAAAGTGTGTTTATCCCAATTGGTGCTGTATAGATTGAGTCGGGGCCAATGCTAATAATGTTATTAACTACTTGTTGTACACTAGGCTGAGTACGTTTCAAAGAACTAACTTTAATTCCTGTTGATCCTCCGGACAATGAAAACTTGTTATTAGAAATGTCAAGTTTGTTATAGTTTCCACTCGCATATATACCCGTAAAATAATTTTGCCCAGGCTTAGAGGTAAAAGAATTATTTGTAGCTGTAACACCTGAACTATTTGAGAATTCAAGGCCGGTACGGTATTGATCGATAAAAATATTATTATTAACTAACCAATTTCCGCCAAAATGATTACCTGATTCAATCTGCCCTTGCATGTACAATCCGCAGCATCCTCCAATTATTTCATTACCAACAAAGCTAATATTGTTATTGTCTCTTGATCCAATGTAATCGCTACCTACCACAATACAGTCGTTGTATTCAAAATAGTCCCTAGTTGTATACCACGACTTAATGCGATTATTTTCAAACAATATATTATTCGCTGCTCCTGTAATATAAATTACTCGGTTATTATTTATTGATGTAGGTGATTCTGGATTTGCCTGAATGGTGAGATTCTTAAATAATAGGTGATCGGCACCGTCAATAAAAATGGTGTAATTAGCATTAGTAGACCAATTATGATGCTCGTGATGAAGAATTACATCATTTTTATCACCTGTTTCTGATTGAAATGTTACCGGATAGGCATCACTCGAAAATGGATAGGAGTTAATTATAATTTGTTCTTCATAATTTCCCGTTCTAACATTAAAGTTAACAGGAGCACTTACTCCATTTAACTCCAGATCAGTAACGGCATCGTTAAAGGTAAGATAATCTGGTGTTGTTCCACCGATGGTATAATCTCCAGAAAGAGGCTGTGCATTCAGTAATGAAAAAAGGGAGAGAAAACCAAATAGTAAAAAAGAAGATGCTTTCTTTACAGAAAGAGTATGATTTTTCATATTATATAATTAAATGTCTATCGTGTTTTTTATTGTGTTAATACTTAATAGACTATTTTTTTTTAAAAGGTTGCAGAATAAATTCAATTAAATGACTTTTTGATAAAGTTAGAATGTAAAATTGATTTAACAAAGTGCTCTTTTTAGGGCATTTTTATTTTTTTTAACTCTCTTGTTAAGAGGCAAATGTATATATAATAGAGTAAATAGTATAATCTATTGTGTTAAAATGTTCTTGAATGATAAATTAGAGGATATGGCAGAATATGAGAATCCTCTGAGAACTTTACTAGGTCTTAAGTGTAGTGGTTTTGTAGAAAGGTGAAAACAAGTGTAAAAACAAGTGCTCATATTTAATTGTAAAATAAACACACAAAAATATTTGTGTGTGTTATAATAATATTTAACTTTGCAGTACAAAGTACTTTATATATTACAAATATGAACACACAATTAGAAGATCTAAAAACCATCCGTGATTTGATGGAAAAGTCAACAAAGTTTTTATCACTAAGTGGTTTGTCTGGTATCTCTGCTGGAATCGTTGCAACAATTGGTGCTGCTATAGCTTACTTTTATATATTGAAAAATCCTTCAGCTACTGACTATAATTTATCTCAAGAAATAATTATTTTAGTTTCGATTGCAATGTTAGTGCTAATTTTTGCTATGGCTTCAGGAGTATATTTCTCATGGAAAAAAGCTAAGAAATCAAATCAGAAACTATTCAACAAACTAACTTATAAAATATTATATCATTTTAGTATCCCCTTGGTTACTGGAGGAATATTCTCATTAATACTCTTATATCATGGAGAAATCTACTATATAGCCTCTACGACATTAATATTTTACGGATTAGCTTTGGTAAATACATCAAAATTTATGTTTAATGAGATTCAATATTTAGGTATTACCGAAATAATTTTGGGAATTTTAGCTGTATTATTCTTACACCAAGGTATTCTGTTTTGGACTCTAGGATTTGGTGTTTGCCATATTTTATATGGTTCAATTATGTATTTTAAATATGATCGTAAGGTATGACTATAATATCAAAATTAAATAAGGCTTTTGAAAACCGTATTAGATTAGGTGTTATGTCTATTCTTATGGTAAATGATTCTGTTGATTTTAGCTCTGTCAAAGAACTATTAGATGTTACTGATGGTAATTTGTCAAGTCATTTAAAAGCATTGGAAAATAGTAGTTATATTCTGTCCACAAAACAATTTATTGGAAGGAAGCCAAATACACAATACAAGATTACAGATATTGGCAGGAAGGCTTTTCAAGAACATTTATCTGGATTAGAAGAATTGTTAAGATAATTTTTTTTGTCTTTTAACTCTGAAGCACAAAGTACTTTATATATTAATTAACAACTTTTTATTATGGAAACAAAACAAGAAAAGAAAACAAGATTTTATGAATCAATTACAGCAAAGGTAATTGTTATTGGGGTTCTTACTTTATTAATGCTAATCCCAACAGCAATGGTATCTGATCTTATTCAAGAACGTAATAGTTATAGTAATAAGGTCAAGAATGAGATTAATGACAAATGGAGTCTTGATCAAACAGTTACAGGTCCAGTTTTAACCATTCCTTATTCTTATACTTACACAGAAAACAAAAAGACTTATACGGAATATCATAAACTTCATGTTTTTCCTGAAGAATTATATATTAAAAGTAATCTAAAACCAGAAGAAAGGTATATAGGGATTTATAAATCGATTTTGTACCAATCTGATTTAAAAATTAGTGGACATTTTAAGAAACCTGATTTTAGCAATTTTGCATACACAAAAATAGATTGGGATAAAGCATATGTTACTATAGGTATTAGTGATTTAAGAGGAATTAAAAACAATATTGATTTAACGATTAATGGGAAAAGTTTTTCTGCTGAACCAGGAGGAAAAGATGATGAATTTGTTGATAATGGATTAAAAATAAAGTTAAATGACCATTCTGTTTTTTCAGGTGAAGTTATTGAGTTTAATAGCGATATTAAATTAAATGGTAGTAGTAGTATTTTCTTTATTCCAGTAGGTAAAACAACAAAAGTTGAACTATCAGGTATCTGGTCAAGCCCTAGCTTTAAAGGAGCCTTTACTCCTGAGTCAAAAGTTGGTGAAGATAGTTTTAAAGCAAATTGGAATGTGTTGCATTACAATAGAAATATTCCTCAAAAATTTGTTGATAATGAAGTGAAGAGTTCTGGATTAGATAAATTTTCTTTTGGAGTTAATTTGCTTGAAACGGTTGGGATGTATCAAAAAAACATGAGATCAGCAAAGTATGCATTAATGTTTATTGTTTTGACATTTGTGGTGTTCTTCTTTGTGGAGATTTTCACTAAGAAAAAGATTCATCCAGTTCAATATTTATTGGTAGCAATAGCTCTTGTATTATTTTACAGCCTGTTATTATCTATTTCAGAACAGCTGAATTTTGACTGGGCATATTTGATTGCAGCATTCTCAACAGTGATTTTAATTACAAGTTATGGATATAGCATATTTAAAAAAGGGTTACCGACATTTGCTTTAGGTTTTATATTGTCTGTGCTTTATATCTTCTTATATGTCATACTTCAATTAGAGGATCTTGCCTTATTAATGGGTAGTATAGGCTTATTTGTAGTATTAGGTATTATCATGTATTTTACGAAAAAGATAAACTGGTACAAGCCTACTGAAACCATAAAGGAATCTAATAAATAATAGTAAAAAAGGGTCGATTATATAATCGACCCTTTTTATTATTAAATCTTCGTGCTTATATTTCAAAATTGTACACCTCTCGAACCCAACTTAGGGCATGACTATAGGGAATCAAATGTAGGGGTTTTAGAGAAAGCTAAAACAAGTATGAAAACAAGTGACGTTATTGGAGCCGACAAGAGAATATGAGAATCCTCTGAAGTGTTTTCTATGCCTTAAGTGAAGTGGTTTTGTAGAAAGGTGAAAACAAGTGTAAAAACAAGTGCTTAAGTTTTAGAACTTAAATGAATATCTATTAGCCTAATTTTTTACATTTTCTGAGATTTTTCTTTTCATAAAATAGCATATAGTTTTTATTGTTAAACATTATTTTTACTGAAAAAAAACTTTATATTTGAGAAAGTAATTGGTCGAAATATATTCTATTAAACAAGAATCAAAAATAAAATCATATGTTTAAACCGGATGATGAAAAATATTTACTGAGGCAGATAAGTAATAATCAGGCTGTTCTTTTTTTAGGATCAGGGTTTTCTTTAGATGCAAAAAATAAATTGAATGAAAATTTCCCGACAGGATGGACATTAGGAAAAAAAATATGGGAGTTTCTTAAGTTTGATGGAGATTACGACAATACAACCCTGCCTGAGATGTATCAAGCATTTTTGAGTAAGGGAATAAAAAAAGAGGCTAAATCTGAATTTTTGATTAATAATCTAACTAGTTCAGATATTCCTGATTTTTACAATTCTATTTGTATTCCACATTGGTTTAAGATTTACACGATAAATATTGATGATATTATTGAGAAGACTTTTAGGAGAAGCAGCAAAAGTATGGATGAGCTTCGGTATCCTTTTGACCAGTTTTCAGAAAGAGATCAATCATTAGATAAAACACAAATTGTATATTTACATGGCAAATTACCTTGTAATCCAGATCAGGTGATTTTTTCTTCACAGCAATATGCAAAAGCTCAACTTACTCATGATCCTCTTTATGGTCAGTTTGTATATGATTACTCAACATTGCCAACAGTATTTATTGGTACCGAGTTAAGCGAACCACTTTTCGAAAAATATATAATTGCTCGTGAAGCACGTTTTGGACTTAAGGAGAGAAGACCGAAATCATTTTTAATTACTCCCTCTATTTCTCCTGTTAAGAAAGAAATACTTAAAAATGACTATAATGTACACCATGTAAAAGGAACAACGAAGGATTTTTTAGAATGGATTTTATCAATTAAAAGCGACCTGCCTGAAAAAAATGAAATACTTAAAAATACATTTCCCAACCTGTTAAGTATTCTCGAATACGCTGATCTGGCTGGTATCTCTAAGAAATCAATTACTCAATTCTCAAGATGCTTTAATAGAGTGCCAAAGGAGATTATACCAATCAAAGAACGATCTGGTTTTTTACAAGGTACATCTCCAAGGTGGAATGATATAGTAATGGATTTAGATATTCCTAGGACTATTACTACCGATATCGTAAATATTTCCGAGGAATTTTTGTCATCAAAGAATGTAAACGATAAAACTAAGATAATTGCACTTTATGGATATGCTGGTTCAGGAAAATCAACTATCTTGAAAAGGTTAGGTTTATCGTTATCTCAACAAGGTAGAACAATCTTTTTAAGTTATTCAGATTTTATTCCTCGAAAAGAGGATATTGTTAGTGTTATTAGTGCTATTGACGAGAGAGTTGTACTCATGTTTGATAACTCTAAAAATGCAATTTCACAACTGCCAGGTCTTATTACTTCCTTAAATAATCAACTTGAGAATCCACCATTAATAATTATAGGTATTAGAAGTAACTATGCTGACTTATTAGATCAATACTTAACACCTGATATTGTTGATGTATCTCGGCTTTCAATTCCAGATTTAGATGATTTAGAGATTGATAATTTAATTGAAAAGCTCGATAAGCATAATTTGCTTGGTGTTCTGAGTGGGATGTCAGCGAGTAAGAGAATATACGAATTTAAAAACCGAGCTCATAGACAGATTCTTATAGCTATGAAGGAGGCTACAAAAGGTATGTCTTTCAATGAAATAATTAAAGATGAATATGACTCTTTAGTTCCATGCGAATCAAAAATTCTTTCCATATGTTTAGCATTAAATACTGAACTTGGTTTTACTAACACGAAACAAGAAATTATTGGGTTTTCTAAAGAACCACAAAATTCTACATTAAACTTATTAGATACGGTTTTGCAAGGTACTATTATTACTGTTGGAACTACTAAAAGCAAGTTTATGTTACGTCATAGAATCTTGGCAGATTACTTTATTAATAAGTGTGCAACTTCATGTGATTTAAAAGAGGCTTATATTAGAGTTCTTTCTGTTTTAGCTCCTGAGTTAATTCAGGCTAATGGGCCTTCGCGCATTTTTAACTTATATAAAGCATTAATTAATCATAGATTTCTTTATAGAAGGTTTAAAAAGGAAATAGATTTAGCGAGAGAGGTTTATGACTCTATTACAGAATATTTCAAATCAGATCATCATTTCTGGTTACAATATGGTTCACTTGAAATGGAAGGTAATGGAGGAGATTTAGAATTAGCAAAGAACTATATTTCACAGGCTGAGTCACTTTCACCTAAATCAAACTATGTAAAAACTGCAAAATGCAATTTATTATATATACAGGCTTGTTCATCAAAAAATCAGGAACAAGCATATGCTTATAAACAGGAGGCTGATGATTTAGCCCATACTCTAATTCTTGATATTGGGAAGGAAGAACAGATAATATTTCATATATACTGTGCTGGAAGGTATAAATATTTATCCAAATGGATAAATGATAAGGAAAAGAAAAAGGATGAATTGAACAAATTAAAGAGTTCTATAAAGACTGGGCAAGCATTTCATCCTTTTAGTAAGAAACTGCCCTTAATCTCGGATACTGTACAAAGAGCTTATTTGCAATTGGGACTAAATGAGTCGATTGATGATCCAGAGTTGCCTGATTATATATGATAAATATGCTTGTAAAATCTAAAGATTATAACTCATTCAACGACATTGACCTCGAAATTGAAAAAGCGATTTCAGGTTTACTGAAAACTTCAACGGATAAATTAAAAGATTTGCAGGAGCTTTTAAAAGAGACCTCTGATTATAGCATTCTTGTTGGGATGAAACTCTCTCAAATTACCAATTTCTATGATAAATATAGAGATAGAGAATTAACAGGGGACGAGCTTGATGATTATTTCTTTAGTGATAAAGGTATTGAGTTTTGGCAAGCTGATCTAAAGCCTATCGATCATGATGATACAGATATGTTATTAGGTCAGCTTTATTTTAAACTCCTTCCAAATGGGGAAGTGCCAATGGATAAATTATATCAGCGTGCTTATGATGTTACTTATTCAATGGAATTAAGAAATAGGGTAAATGATGTAATAAAGAATAAGGAATACCTTGATTCTAAAATACCAGTTTCTCGTACAGAAGTTAGTGAGCTGCTAAAGGAGCATGGTGATAAAAAAACAAAAGAAAAACAGATACTCTTTGATGTTGAAATTAAGAATATGTTCTTAAGAAAAGTAGTTCCTTATTTTAAAGATAACACACGGAAGCATCTTGAGAAATTCTTTTTTAATGATAACTCAACCACAGAGATGGTCTTTTATGGAAATATGAATCTGCTTGCTGATGCATTTAAGAAAATTCATAAGCTTGGTAAAATGACAAAAGTGAGTAAGAAAGATCTTGCTATTTGGATGGAAAATCATTTTTCTCATAATAATGGTACTGAAACATGTCGTTTTTCTCAGTCAAGTGTGAAACAAGTTTTAGGAGAAAAATCAGAAAGAGCTCCACGCAAACCCTTATTTATTATTGGTGATGGTGTGTTAATCCCCTATTAAATGCCCATTTAAAAATCATGTAACCCTGTCGCGCGACACTAATCAGCAGCTATATCTCATGTATTTTTGTGTTTATAATTCATAAACATAAAATTGAAAGCGATGGTAACAACAACAGACCTTTACTTAAAATTAAATGAGATTGAAGAATTAATTCAATCTCAAAGTGAAAACCAAAATCAAAGTCAGAATAATGACAATGATAAAGAAGAATACCTTGATACGGCAGATGTCTGTGAGATTTTAAAGGTGAGTAAAAGAACAGTTCAAAACTATGTCTCAAAGGGGTATTTAAAACCCCGAAAGATTCATGGTAAGAATTATTTCAAAAGAAAGGATATCGAAGATGCGATGAACTAAGATATTGAACAATGAAAACAATTTTTAAAAGGTTGTAAGAGCAATTATCCTCTTACAACCTTTTTTATTTGAGAACTTTGCAATAAAATATTGGTTGTAAATTTTATTATTTATATTTGTTTGCATAATTTAACAAGAAAAATCTGCAACCTTTCAACAAAATTTAGTCATTTAGTTATACACATAGAATGAATAGTATGAGAAAAATAATTTCACTTATAATTGCTTTGTCTTTCACAGTAATGTCACAGGCAATAACTGTAGTTTCTTCTGCAGGTCATTTAACTGACTCTATCGTTGCAGCAGGTGGAGACCTAGGCACTGTTACCGATTTGACAGTTACAGGAACTATTGATGCAAGAGATTTTAAAGCAATTCGTGATAATATGCTTGTGCTTTCAGTATTAGATATAAGTGGAGTAGCGGTTTCTTCTTATTATGGGTCTGAAGGGACTGTGGATGGGGATTTCAGTTTCATATATTCTGTTAATTCAATTCCTGCTTATGCTTTTAGAGGTTCTAGTAGTTTAACTTCTATAGCTTTTCCACTATCTGTTACTTCAATTAAATCAAATGCTTTTTTAAATTGCTCAAGTTTACCATCACTTTTCATTCCTTCATGGGTTTCATCGATTGGAACAGATGCTTTTAAAAATTGTAGTGCATTAATTTCAGTAGATGCGCTTAGTATAAATTATTCAAGTATTGATGGTGTTCTTTTTAATAAGACTAAATCTATTTTGATTCAATGTCCAGTATCTAAAACTGGAGACTACATAGTTCCCTCATCGGTTACTTCTATTAGAGATAATGCTTTCTATAGTTGTACCAGTTTTACATCACTCTTTGTCCCTTCATCGGTTACATCAATCGGAACAGATGCTTTTTTTAATTGCAGCGGACTAATTACAGTAGATGTTACTAATTCAATGTATTCAAGTGTAGACAGTGTATTATTTAATAAAAATAAAACTGTATTAATTCAATGTCCAACATCCAAAACTGGAGAATTTGTAATTCCAACAACTGTTATATCTATAAATAATTTTGCCTTCTATAATTGTAGTGGCTTGACTTCAATTGCTATTCCTGAAGATGTTACCACAATTGGTAATTCTGCTTTTTCAAATTGTACAAGTATAACAACCGTGATTTATGATGCTACAAATTGTACGACAATAGGAAAAGCTTCATCAGCCGCTTTTTCTGGATGCACTTCTATTTCTGCTCTGAATATTGGAAATAATGTTACTAGTATTCCTGCAAATGCATTTAGGGAATGGAGTGGATTAACATCAGTTACTATTCCGTCTTCTGTTACTTTTATTGGAGATTTTGCTTTCTACAGTTGCAGTGGCTTGACTTCAATCACCATTCCTGAAGATGTTACGGAAATTGGTAATTCTGCTTTTTCAAATTGCACAAGTATAACCACTGCAGTTTATAATGCTATAAACTGTACAACTGTTGGAGATGTCTCATCAGGAGCTTTTTCTGGATGTACTGCTATTTGCACACTGAGTATTGGAAGTAATGTTACAAGTATTCCTGCAAACGCATTTAGGGAATGGAGTGGCATAACATCAGTTACTATTCCGTCTTCTGTCACTTTTGTTGGAGATTATGCTTTCTATAGTTGCAGTGGCTTGACTTCAATTACTATTCCTGAAGATGTTACGATAATTGGTAATTCTGCTTTTTCAAATTGTACAAGTATAACCACTGCAATTTATAATGCTATAAACTGTACAACTGTTGGAAGTGTTTCACTAGGAGCTTTCTCTGGCTGCACAGCTATATGCACTCTGGATATTGGGAATAGTGTTACTAATATACCTGCAAATGCTTTCAGAGAATGGAATGGATTAACCTCAGTTACTATTCCAATTTCTGTTACTTCTATTGGCGATTATGCTTTTTCTGGTTGTAATGGGTTAACCTCAATTACTATTCCTGAAGATGTAACATATATTGGTAATAATTCTTTTAAAGGCTGCATAGCTTTAGCCAATGTAAACTATAATGCTACTAATTGTACTACAATGGGGGGAGACTTATCTCCTGTATTCTCTGGATGTACTGCTTTAAGTACTCTTAATATTGGAAGTAATGTTACAGCCATCCCAGCTTATGCGTTCAAAGATTTTCGTGGTTTAACTTCATTTATAATTCCATCAACTGTTACCTCAATTGGTAATAATGCTTTTCAGGGCTGCATAGGTATAGTATCTATTTCTATACCTGCTTCGATTACTTCTATTGCAGATTATGTGTTCTCTGATTGCAGTGATATAACGTCTATAGCTATCCCATCATCTGTTACTTCTTTTGGAATTAGGGCTTTTCATGGTTGTGGTCAATTAAAATCTATAACTATTCCATCATCAGTCACTTATATTGCTACTAAGGCTTTTGAAATTAGCGGTTTAACATCTGTTACTATCCCTTCTTCTGTTACTTTTATTGCAGATTATGTTTTTTATAATTGTTCAGATTTAAAATCTGTCACTATCCCTTCATCAGTTACTTCAATTGGCGATTATGCTTTTTACGGGTGTGATGGTTTACCATCTCTTACTATCCCTTCATCAGTTACTTCAATTGGCGATTATGCTTTTTATGCTTGTAATGGTTTGACATCAATTGTGATTCCACCATCGATTCTTTCAATTGGAGAGTCGGCTTTTTATGGTTGTGGTAATTTAGCATCATCAATTGATCTTCCATCTGTTACATCTATTAAAAGCTCTACTTTTCGTGGATGTAAACTTATAACATCAGTTTCTATTCCGTCGGTCGATTCTATTGGTCGATATGCTTTTTATGCTTGCAATTTTAATTTAACATCTATTACTTTACCTTCTACAGTTACTTTTATTGGAAGATCTGCTTTTTATTCTTGTGGTAGTTTATCATCTTTTTATTCATATTCGCCTATGCCAGTAGATTTAAGTTTATCTACAAATGTATTTTACAATGTTAATAAATCATATTGTGTTCTTCATGTTCCAGTAGGTTCTAAATCAGCTTATGAAGCAGCAGTTCAATGGCAAGATTTTTTATATATAGTAGAAGATTTAACAACAAATGTTAACAATACAACGATAAATTCATTAGCACCCCATGTCAACAATGGACAAGTTATTTTAACGGACATAGCAGTAGGAGAAACAATAACTATCTATAATTTAAAAGGAAACGTAATATACAACCAACAAGCAAATGCAAAAATGATAAAGGTAAACTTGCCAGATCGTGGAGCCTATGTAGTAACTGTTGGTAATCAAAGTACGAAGATTGTATATTAAAAAGATAAGAATAATTATCTGTAATCTTAGCAAATAGCAATATCACCATTAGACAATTAGTCAAAGGTGATATTGCTATTTGTTTTTACTTCTTCTCCATCCGATACTCCGAATCACTCTTTAACACAAAGGAAGTTCCTTCCACTTTTGCTTTCTTATATACAAAGGTTGTGATTAATAAAGGGATTCTAACTCTTTTGTAAGTGTAGTGGGGGAGTATTATCCCATCAGTTCCTTCTACAGCCTCTTTGTAGGCTCTATCATATAAACCTCTGTCAGAAATACCTCCAATTGGAATAAATGTTAGCCAAACCTTAAATGATGTTGCATCACCTTCTACTCGGTTTAGAATAGAGTAGGAGTTCCTGTCTGCTGGTACAATAGATTCTGTGCTGGTCTTTTGCTCGCTTTTTAGACCGTCTTTTGAGGTTATGCAAGCCGTAAACAAGCTAGCGACTAACATCACTGAGATTCCTTTAGTAATCAAACTTTTCATAATGGTATAGAGTTTATCACCCCAGTTCCCAAATGGCGGTTTGTATAAAAAAAAGAAGCGTGGGAACTGTTAACTTATCCGCCTTAGAGGTATCGCCAGACACCCAACAACTAGATAAGCAACAGCCCCACGCCCATATTAAATATAGTCGCAGAGCGTTGTTGCTATCATCCTAGTTGTTTAGTGAAAACTGGCGATTTTCTAAAACAGGATAATATTTAAACGCTTTCTATAATGCTATTTAAACCGTTTACCTAAGTAAACCTATGCAAATGTATTAATTTTTCTACAGAAATATTGGATTTGTTTAAATAAAACAGGCTAAAACGTCATTAAAAAAGCAGCTAAATCCAGATAAATCTATGTCAATCTAGATACACTTTGATGAATACGGATTAATCTAGATAGATAGATGTGCAAAGCAGTGCAAAAGATAGAAAAAATATCACTAAGTGGCTCGTTAACAGCTTGTTGTGGTGTTTTTGTGGAATATGTTTCTTATCTTTAATGAAAATTTAAAAAAATGGAAGAACAGAAACAGTGTCCGTATGATAAAAGTTGGTTTGCTCCTCATCGGTCGAATCAGATTTATGCTAGTCGAGAAAATCAGATTGCGCATAAAAATGAGAGAGTAAGAAAGGAGAAAGAGTTGACAAAGCAGAAAGATAATGCACTCAAAAAAAACAGAAGAATCTGTGAAGTATTAGTTGATGCAGAAAAGAAAGAAGTTGTAGTCACAAAAGATTATTTATCTGGGTCTGGTTTTACTTTTTCTGTATTTAATGGTTCTGCAAAAGTAGAAGGTGTTGTTGCTACATGTATTTATGAGTTTTATGTAAAAAGAGAAAACGAACAATTTAAAATAGGGAGGTTAGATGGAAAATATTGAGTTTTTAATGGCAGGGGATTTTGCTATTCCTGTGTATGGAAGTGGAAGTGTTATTTCAAGTAAAAGTGGTAATGGTTGGTTGATTTTAATGTTTCTTTTAATAGTATTTGTGTTTTTGGTAGTTTTTGTCAATGAGAAAGTTAAAGAGAAAGAAGATCTTTTATCCTAAATAAGTTTTCCATGTAGTAACATCTGCTTCAGGTACCACAAGCCATAGTAGTTTTCTTGGTCTTGAGCACGCAACATAAACAATTCTCATTTGTTCTTTATTCTCTGAAGTTAAGGTGTCAAAATTACTGTTAATTAGGGTGGTATAGTATGATTTATCTCTTTTGCCTAGGAATACTAAAATTGCTTCTAATGTTTTTCCTTTTACAGAATGAATAGTATTTATGTAAGACAAGTCTTTGGAGTCATTGCTATTGTCTTTAAAAAGGTGGTTGATTACAATGTTGCCTCTAGAAGTTTTAATGTAAAAATTAAGTTTATTAGATTTTACTTCTGTAATCCAGGTTAACAATGTTTTATTTGTTACATCTGGTAGTCTGTTTATAAACTCAAATATATTTTTCTGATAATCTATGTAGCCTACTTTATTAATCTCAATCTTAATGTGTTGTGCATTTATATGAGTCTTTTGAGAATAAAATTTATGATACCCTTTCTCAATCAAATGAAAACCTCTTTTAGTATTCCCATTCTCCATAAGGTACTTGCCATGAACAATATCTCTAACATAATAATGTTTGTTTTCCCAAGGTAATTCTTTATCAAAAGCATATTCGTTTACAAAATCAAAATAGTTTTCTCCAAATGATTTTCCTCTGTATACAATCCCTAAATTTTCTTCAGTAATTGACAATTCCGTACATTTATCAATGAACCTACAACTAATATCAAGTATATCCTCTTTTTCAGAATTATGTCCCATAATAATTGGTTCTTCAATACAATTTTCATCAATTGAAATTGACGTCATTTCATTATCGAAGAACCCATTTAATGATTTACATATTTTGGTTGAGCTACGTCTGTTTTCTTTTAATGAAAGTTTAAACCACGTAGGATCTTTCCATTTTGATATAAATAAATCAGCATTTGCTGTATTCCATTCGAAGATTGCTTGATCTGGATCTCCAATCAACATGATGTTTTTTAAGTCCGCATTTTCTAGAGTGTCAATTATAGCCATCTGAACTTCAGTAGTATCTTGTGCTTCATCAATTATAATATATGGGAATTTTCTAGAAATATTCTTAGCTATTAGTGGGTATTTATTTAAAATCTTATATGAAATATAATTAGCATCAGATTGTATTGCTTTGCCCTTATTAAAATGTTTCTTTTTCATTATAATAAGGTCATGAATACACTTTTTCAAAGAACCATCAATTCTATTTGGATTTTCCCAGTCTGCTTTAACAAAACTGTAAGTTTGATATGGAGCTAATCTTAATAATCTGTCATTAATATCAAATGAGACTTTATCAAAATAATAGTTTGTGTCTGTAATCTTTTGTGTGAATCTATTTCTCTGTGATAAATCATATTCAAACCACTTGTTAAACTCTGTACCCACAATCTCAGGTCGACTATCACACTCCATTATTAAATGTCCATATGGGAAAAATATATGTTTGTTAATAAAGCTGTCTAGTGTCCCTGTGAAATTAGGATAAGAAATTTCAGAAATGCTAAATTCGTTTTTAAGTTGATTCTTTATTTCTTCACAAGCAGTATTCGTAAAAGATAAAGTGGCTACACCTTGATGTTTTATTAAATTGCTTTTTTGTAATAACCTAGCTAATTTTGCAGCTACCGAATATGTTTTACCACTTCCTGGACATGCTTTTACAATCATTCGTGGATTATTACAAGCGACAATTCTTTTTTGAGCAAACGATAACTTACTAAACATCTTTATTTATATTAAACTTAGAAAATCAATTGCTTCTTGTATATATTCTGGCACCTCAAATCTATCACATCCATCTAATTCCTCATTTAATGCTAAGGCGAAATCTGCTTTATCCTTATTGGATTTTAGCTTCTTCATTAAGATTTCCACAGAAAAATCACCTTCTAAATCAAAGGTTCCAGGGTGCATGCTGCGATAAACTCTTTGCATAATACTTCTATTATTATCTGACTGGCAAAACATATCAAACTCAAATGTGTTTGGAGCTAAGGATACATGGAGATTATGTTTTGTCAATTCATTTGCTTTTGCAGCTCTGTCTGAGATTGGTTTAGCAGGTGTTTCAGGTTCTCCTTCCATTGCCGCTTTTGCTAGAACTGGATCACTGTCCGTAATCAATGAACATTTTGCAAGTAACCGTTTCTTTTCGTCTGCATTATTATATAGTTTAGCAAAATGTTCAAAAGCAACACCAGCAACATTAATAATCTCAACCCCATTTTTTTCTAAATCAATTTTATCGTTAGAAAACTTTTTAGATAAAATTGGTAATAATATAACCTCAGCAATACCTTCAACTAAAACCACTGCATTTGCAAAGAACATTTGAGACTTTGTTGTGTCTAGAAATTTTAATAAATAACTTCTGTTGGTACTTGAAAAATCTTCTTCAGACAAATTTGCGAAAGAAAAAATATGTGTGTTTTGTAACTGCTTTTGAAGAACAAATATTCTGTCTAATTTGCATTTTGCTGTGATTGTAGGGGAATGTGATGTAACAAAGATTTGAAGTCCTTTGTCTTGTAAAGTATTTAGATATTCAAAGAAAGTATTTTGATATTGTGGGTGAAGATGAGCTTCAGGCTCTTCAACTAATAAAGCATTATATATTTCAAGGTCTTCATCTTCACATCTATTAATTAAATCTCCGAGTACTACTGAGGTATATATCAAATTATTCTCTCCTAAACCATTTTGATATAGTTCAAAGAATTCTTGTTCTGCTCCATTTAACTCTTCGGGATTATATATTGGCCTTTTGAGTTCAATACCCCTTACAACATCAGAATATTTACGACCTACATAATTCATATTAATTTGAGGTGACTTCTTATTGATGCCTGTTCCTTCAAGATGATCGTTTACTTTTTCTTTTCCTGACTCTAAAATGTATTTCCAATCATTTTTCTCATCTTCAAATACGTCATGAAGTTTACTTGCCAATTCAGATTTCTTTTTATCGTCAAGTTTAATGTCTTGTTCCTCCTCCTTATTATATTTAGTCAATTGATTAAAGAGTTGAGCTGTTTTGTTGTCATAAGAGTACGGCTTTAATGAATTAACAGCATCTCTCATAGGGCTTAAATATGTGTAAAATATTTCATGTAAAGCATCGTATGGTATTAGTTGACCTTCATTGTCTCCTCCCCAAACAGTTCTTTTAAAGAATTTCCTTTTTCCTTTGTTTTCTAATGAATACCTTATATGTAATTGAATTGTTTGACGCTTTGCGTCATCAGGGTCTTGAGATATGAAATCATTAAAACATTGTCTTTCAAAGGGGTCTTCTCCAATTTCAAAAATCAAGTCAAATTGAATTTCATTATGAACTTCTTTTGGATCATTGTGGTTTCTGTATATGTCTGACTCTTGAATATATATACCAGAATCAGGTTTTCCATACCCTAAACATAATCTTAAAGCATCGATTATTGCAGATTTACCACTATTGTTTTCTCCAATTAAGATATTTAACCCTTCATTGAAGTTTAACTCTACAAGGTCAAACGCTCGGAAATTCTTTATTCTTAATTTGCTTATGTACATATAATCAAGTTTGTTTATGAATCTAAAAATGCTTTGTGAATTGATGCAAATTTTATTAATTGTCCAACTTTTAAGGTTGAATTGAAGATGTCTAAAGTTAGATTTATAAAGTCAATATATTTGAGTTGATATTCTTCTTCAGGTCTTTTCGTAATTGGATAATAGCTTATGATTTGAGATTGTAAATCAAGCTTTGCTTTATAGTGGTTTATACCATTTCTAATTTTATTGTCAAATGAATTAGTGTACATTTTCTGTGGAACTAAATCAGAACATAATTTTAAAATATCAAGTTTTTTGCCATTGTCAAGGGCTGCAAAATCAGATGCGTTAGAAACATTTCCAGGCACACCAACTGGAACAGCATCTAACATTCCTCTTTCTTTAAAGTTCTGAAGTCTAAAAATTAAGTGGCTGTTTCTTCCAATAAATTCGAAACAGTCTGTATAGAAACTTTTTATACTTACAAAGCCTTCAACTGAAACATAGTTTTCTGATGTAAGTCTTTTATTATATGCAAAATGGAATAAATCTCTATTATCAATAAATCTTACAATAAGTTCCGATATTTCTTCTTTTAGATTAATGATTATTTCTTCTGTTACAATATTTTGAGTAAAATTAATTAATTCTGTATTAGTAACATTTGTGCTATTAAAAATTTTCTCATTGAGCCAATCGACAAATTCTAAATGATTATCTGAATCAATCCAAGGGAATATCATATAATTTAGTGCACAATAAAATGCTCCTTGATAATCTAAATCAATGTTGAAATTGAATGTTGAATTAGGATAAATTCCTTCAATTAGCTTTCTTGTTAGTCTCTCAATAACGTTTTTGTCAAAACGAGCATATGCATATGATAAATCTTTTAAGTTCTGCCAGTCTTCATCTGAAGATAATTTCCTTTTATCTTTAGTCTCTTTTAATGCCTTAAATTCTTCCATTGGCATTCTTAGAGTTGGCATAAATTTTTCATGTGGTTCTTCAGAGGGTGGTTTTATAGGAAGTGTATCACTAAACTCATGAAAATAATCTCCTCCATTGAAATCTCCGTTTATTTGTTCACCTCTACTTACTTTAAAATCCCAGGAAGCATTATTCAAATCCACTGTAAGAAGAGCTATTATTTCAGATTTACATCCCAAACAATTTAATTTTACGTGTAATTCCTTTTTTTCTGGTATTTGTATCCTTAAGTTAGTGACCTTATCACAGTTATTACATTTGATATGAAATCTTGTCCACATATGGGTATTTTTTGATTTATAGCTATTTGAATTTCCCCAAATATAAAGATTTCACATATCAATTAATATATTTTAAGTGTTAAAAGATTATTTATTGAAGCATATTAGATAAATCTCGTGTAGACTTCAATACCAAATCATTAGTAACCCTAGCATACCTATCCGTCATCCTAGTGCTAGAGTGTCCCAGCATCTTAGCAACCACATCTTTAGAAATCCCATTAGCCAATGTTACAGTAGTTGCAAAAGTATGTCGAGCAACGTGAGTAGTCAGGTTCTTTCTAATGTCACACATTTCAGCAATCTGTTTTAAGTATTGATTCATTTTTTGATTACTTAATACAGGGATAATTACTTTGTTGATTCTTGCCAAAGGGTGATCTTCGTATTTCTCAATAATCTTTAGAGCTGGTTTAAATATTGGGATGGTACTCATTTGCTTGGTTTTCTTCCGACGCTTGTTTATATATAATCTCCCTTTATCTTCAAAAATATGAGAAGCATTAAGCTCTACTACATCAATATAAGCTAAACCTGTATAACAACAGAAAACAAATATGTCTCGCACATTAGAGAGCGTATAATTAGCAAATGATTGATCTTCCAGAAGTCTTAATTCATTTTCGTCTAAGTAAGTAGTGTCTGTATCCTCAAATTTGAATCGAATCCCCCTAAAAGGGTTCTTGTCCATTAATCCTTCATTGAGAGCCATAGTAGTCACCTTTTTTATATTCTTCATGTATTTGATGGTAGAGTTATGGCTACATTTCTTGTCAACACGAATATAGTCTTGTAAAGAATTAATTATAGTAGGAGTAAGGAGTGCAAATGGAATATCATCTTCCCTTTGTTTGAGTTGAATAAATGTTTTTACATGATTAAAGGTTGTACGGTACTTTTTGTATGTACCTTCTGTATAATCAATATTAATCTTGCTTTTCACATTCTCTAAGTATCTTTGAAAATAGCTTACGAAACCAATGTTCTTATTCATACAGACGTCGTTATCTGCATGAAGAAAACGCTCTTTAATCTTTTGAGCAGTAATGGGAATTTGTAGGTCCACTAAAGTGAAATACAGGTTATAGACGCTTTCTTTGATAAAGTTCAAATCGGCATTTAATTCAATCCCTTCTCTATAGGAGCTTTTGACTGTACACTTGTTTAAATCCCAATTATGCAGGGCCACGGATTTTTTACAAGAAAAGTGTACTTGTTTACCCATGTAATAAAGGCTAACATAAATTGGTAACTCACCATTGGCTAATGGTCTGGATTTCAGTAGAAAGAATGTCACTGAAAAGACGTTTTGTTCTTTTAATTTTCTCATAACGTTTACATTTGCAACAAGCGTGAGCTTGTTAGATTTTACAAAGTTAATAAGAACAAAACAAAGTTTACTATGCAAAATGCTGAATATCAGCGAAGTATGTGCTACACTTGTTCAAAAAAAAACAAGTGAAAAAACAAGTGTAAAGTACTTGTTTTTTACTTGTTTTTGCGTATTTCTGCATAAATGCGATTTTTTAAAGCGCTTATATTCAGCGTTTTTCATAAATCTGCATTTTAATCAGTGGAGCTGACGGGAGTCGAACCCGTGTCCAAACGAGGAACTACCTTGCTTTCTACATGCTTATCTTCGCTTAAATTTTCGAGAGAAGGCAGGACCGAAGCTACCAACCTTTTCCTTATCCTTAAAAGTTTCATTAAAGAACAAAGGTCTTTCTTTAACTATCCCTGAATTTTCTACACCACTTGATCAGACGCTTTAGGGCTTAGCTGCTGAGTGATGTCTCGTTCCAATACCTAGTATCGGAATTAAGCAAAATCTACTATAATTCGATTATGCAGCAAGAGCAAAATTATTTTCGCCAGTTAAATGTTGCCGACTATGATTAAAGTGCTATCCGACAATGCACTGCATGCTTACAAACCACTTCTACCCGCTGTCAAAACCAAACAGCCCCATATGATAGTAATTGTACAACTCTTACCTTGGAGATTTTTAAGATCTTCTTTCTTCAAGAATTAATTGCTTGACAAAGATACCACTATTTTAAAAATGAATGAGTATTTGAGGCAAATAAAAATCCGCCTCCTATTTTAGGAAGCGGATTTTTGTAAAATTTAGTAGTAATATGTGGCTTTCATTTTTCTGCAAATCACATTCGCTCCATATACCACTTCAATTCCTTTTCCATCTTTTTGTATTTAAGAATGTTTGGAATAATCTTTTGCAGTCTAAAAAATGAGGTTTCACTTTTTACCACATAATCAAAAGCACGGTGGTGCATGCAATTAACGGCTACCTCAATTTTATCTTGACTAGAAAGTATTACTACTGGTATGTCTGGATTGCGGGCTTTAATCTTATCAAGTGTTTGCAAGCCATTCATAGCATTTTTATCGATGCCATCTAAATGATAATCGAGAATAATAACATCGGGCTTGTTTGATAAACTATCTATGCATAATTCCCCTGTAGCATAAGTTTCGACTATATATCCTTCCTCATTAAGAAACTCTATTTCTAAGGATTTTAGAAAGACTGCATCGTCGTCAACTAAAAATAGTTTTATTTTTTCTTTTATCATGAGTTATTGTTTTTAATAGTATTATATTCTTTTTCTAGTTCATCGCATGCCTGTGAGCATATGTCTATAACTTGTGAAGCTAAACTTGGTATTTTATCTAGCTGTTCTTTTTTACTTGCGTATTCTTGCACTTCTTTAGCTATAATTTCGTAATCAGTATGTATACCCATTATTAAAAATGAGGGAATTAGTTTATGTACAGAGGCATATAGTAAGTCCCAGTCCTCATTCAATATACTTTGTTTCATACTAACAATTAGGGGAGGAGTTTGTTCTAAATAAGCTGCTATCATTTCTAATATTAGCTTTGGATTTGATTTGGTGCGACTAATTAAATATTCTAAGTTGATACAGCTGGACTTATGTGTTTCAATATTTTCGTTATTATTTGATGCTAAAGGCGCATCTACTAAGTCTATTATTTTTGTGTATAAAAGGCGTTCATCTATTGGTTTGGCAATACAATCGCTCATGCCTATAGCTATGCATTTCTCACTATTAATACTAAAGGCATCTGCTGTTAAAGCAATTATTGGTGTTGTTAATTTTAATTCATTCCGAATATATTTTGTTGCTTCAAAACCATCCATCTCTGGCATTTGTAAGTCCATTAAAACAATATCGTACTTGCTCTCTTGTAGTTTCTCAACAGCAATTTTTCCATTACTAGCCATTTCATGTGTGAAACCAAATTCATCTAGTAGTGTTTTGATTAACAGTTGATTGAGGGGGATGTCTTCTACTACTAAGATTTTAATTTTCTTATCCTTTTTATCTATTTCTAGTATTTCTGTTTGCTCATTTATTGTTGTTTTAGATTTAAGAAAAGGTAGTTGAAAGATAAAACTAGAACCTTTACCGAGTTCACTTTTTACATTAATATTTCCACCTTGCGCATCTACGAGTTTTTTTACAATTGCAAGTCCCAGTCCAGTACCACCATATAAACGAGAGTTGCTACTACTGGCTTGCTGAAAATCATCAAAAATGAGTTCTTTTTGTAATGTATCAATGCCAATTCCTGTATCTGATACGGAAAATTCAATAGTTACTTTTATATCATCTTCACTAATCAATTTTGCACTTAGGGTAATTTCTCCATCAGCTGTAAACTTTACAGCATTACTCATTAGGTTTATAATGATTTGATGCAATCGCATTGGGTCTCCTTCTATTATATTTGGAATATTGTTATCGTACTTACTTATCAGTTTTAAATTCTTTTCTTGAATCTTTATTTCAAACATATACAACATGGAAGATATAGAAGAAGATATATCAAAAGCGATTTGTTCAAATGTCATTTTACCCGCATCCACTTTAGATAAATCGAGAATGTCATTAATTAGTGTAATTAAAGAATTACCACTTAATTTAATGGCATTTAAATATTCTTTCTGATTTGGAGTTAGGTCTGTTTTTAATAATACTTTTGTGAAACCAATAATGGCATTCATTGGAGTGCGAATCTCATGACTCATTGTAGATAGAAACTCTTGTTTTGCCTTTACAGTGTTCTCTGAAATGGCGAGTTCTGCTTTCTGTTTCTCTTTTTCAATATTTGCGCGTTCAAGATTTTCATGTGTTTCTTTAAGCTTTTTTTCTGCTTGTTTACGCATGATAGCATATTGAATCGTTTTTTCAAGAAGAATATTGTTTAAATCCTGTTTTAGAATGTAATCTTGCGCTCCATCTTGGATAAGTGATAGAGATAAATCTACATCTTGCAGTCCACTTACTAATACAATAGGGATGTCAATTGCCAATTTTTTTACGGTATCGAAGGTTTCCTTTCCATTACTATCAGGCATGTTGAGATCGAGTAAAACAAGAATAGGGGTATATTTCTTGATTAACTCACATCCCTCTTTTAAGGTTTCGGCAATAATAAGTTCGTAATTAAAAGAAGTGATATCTTTAATCATCTCTTTAATTAACCTGCTATCGCCAGGATTATCCTCAATTAAGAGAATGCTTTGTTTTTTTTTACACATTATTTATGAGGAAGTTTAACTAGAGTAAGCCAAAATTCTTCTATTGTTTTTACTACATCAAAAAATTTATCTAAGTCGAGTGGCTTTGTAATAAAGCAGTTGGCATGTAAATTATATGTTTTAATAATATCCTCTTCAGCCTTAGACATTGTAAGAATTACAACAGGAATACTTTTGAGATTTTGGTCCGTTTTAATTTCAGCCAATACCTCTTTCCCATTTTTTTTAGGTAAGTTAATATCTAGGATAATAAGATCGGGACGAGGAGCATTTGTGTGTTTATTTCTTTTGAAAAGAAAGTCAGTAGCTTCTTCTCCGTCGCAAACAACATGTAAGTTATTTTTTACCTTTCCGTCTTTTAAAGCTTCTTGTGTAAGCCTAATGTCTCCTGGATTATCTTCTATTAAAAGAATTTCTACAAATTCTAGATGTTTCATAATTAATAGGTGTTTAATGTTTTATATAGGGATAGTAAAATAAAATGTAGTTCCTTTATTTGCTGTAGATTCAAACCAAATAGTTCCGCCATGTCGTTCAATGATGCGTTTGCTAATAGATAGCCCAATACCTGTTCCAGGGTAATCTTTTACTGGATGCAGTCGTTGAAAAATAACAAACACTCTTTCGTGGTATTTCATTTCCATCCCAATTCCGTTGTCGGCTATTGAGAACTGATACAGATTGTTCTTTTTTGTACAACTTATATGTATTTTGGCTAATTGCTTTGGTTTTCTAAACTTAATAGCATTTTCAATCAGATTTTGGAATATTCTTAATAACTGAGATCCATCTGCTGTAACAATAGGTAAATCATCTGTTGTTATTTCAACTGAATTATCAGCGATTAATAACTGTAGATTTGAAATAACATATTCTAAGATTTCAGCGATGTCTATTTGCTCAAAAGTCTTCTTTTTGGATCCTATTCTAGAATATTCTAGTAAGTCGTTAAGCAGCTTCTGCATGCGTATAGCACCATCAACTGCATAATGTATAAATTCGGTTGCGTCTTGATCTAGTTTGTCTTTGTACCTTTTCTCAAGCAACTGTGTATAGCTCGAAACCATTCTCAATGGTTCTTGAAGATCGTGTGATGCAACATAAGCAAACTGTTCCAATTCTATATTGGAACGTTCCAGTCTTTCTTTGCTTTCTTTTAGTTTTTGTTCCGCATGTTTCCGCTCTGTTATGTCTGAAAAGATAGTGGCAAATCTTCCTTTCTGAGGAGAATATACTGTGATGTGGAAGTATTTCTTTAAAGGTTCAAAGTATTCTTCAAATTGATAAGGAGTCCCAGATTTTTCTACTTTATCGTATGTTTTAATATAGGGGGCTTCTTTAGTTCCATATAGTTCGGTTGCTAATTTCCCAATCGCATCTTTGGACTTAATATTTAAATGTAACTCTGAAGCCGGATTAGTTTCAATAATACGATAGTTAATTGCTTTCCCATTTTTATTGTAAATAAATTCATGAAGATATAAACCTTCTAACATAACGGAGAATAGAGAGTGAAATTTTTCCTCACTTTTTTTTAGTCTTATTTCAGCCTGCTTTCGTTCAGTAATGTCTTGAATAGTACCAAACATTCTGGTGGGATTTCCATTGTTATCAAATTCTAATTCACCAAGTCCATGTACCCAGCATATTTTATTGTTGTTTTGTTGGTTAATCTGATATTCTTTATCAAAACGCTCATGTTTTAAAAGTATTTCATTGCTTAAATAATTAACCATTGTCTCTCTCCATTCAGGGTCGATAATCATAGCCCAATTTTCGATTGTATGAATATAATCCTTATCAATTCCAAAAATAGCATCTAATGTTTCGGAGCTTTTCCAAATTCCTGTTGTTATATCCAAACTATAGCTACCTATTTGTGCTACCTCTTGTGATTTTCTGAGAAACTCTTCACTTTCTTGTAATGCCTTCTCTACAAGCTTTCTCTCTGTGATGTCGTTTATAACTCCAACTAGAAATTTATTGCCATTGCTGTCTGTATATAAAGATTTTTTTGTGATAAGAGTGAGTGTTTTACCATTTCCAGTGGTAAGTAATTCTTCATTAATGTTTTCTTTCCCTGTTTTAAATACTTCTTCATCTTTGTCAATAAAAACTTTCATTTGCTCTTTAGGGAAATATTCATAACCAGAGCTGCCAATAATATCATTATAAGAACGGTTAAGCATTGTACAAAAAGCTTCGTTTACTAAATAAAATTTATGGTTTTTATCTTTTACAAAAATAGGTAAGGCTACCGAATCAATAATATTTGTGAGGTAATCTTTTGATTCTTTTATTTTTCGTTCTGCATTCTTTCGTTCAAGTATATCTTTTTCAAGTTTTTCTGCGTTTTTCTGCGTTTCTTCATATAGTCGGGCATTTTCAATAGCCATCGTTGCTTGTCCAGCAAAGGTTTGGTATAAGTTAATTTCTTCTTCTGAAAAAAGCCGACTGTTATTTCCGATAGTTCCAAGTATTATAACACCAACTGTTCTTTTATCTATTAATAGAGGAAGATATAATAGAGAGCTTAAGTTGCGTGAGTCACACACTGCTTGTTCAGCTGGAGAAAGGTTAGCAATTTTTGTGTCAGGTATAATGACAGGAGATTTGGAAGAAGTAGCTTTAATAATATGAGGATGGTCACTCAACAATGCATGCCTAAGTTCTGCTGGAAATTGTGGTGGTAAAGCAGGGGTAGTAGCTTCTAAAATCAAATCTTCTCCTTTAAGCAGATAAATAGCCCCACTGTCTAAATCAAACAAAGAAGTGGCACTATCGACAATTGTTTGTAAAACAGTTGTTTTGTTTAGTGATTTAGTAAGGCTTTGACTAATTTCTAGTAGCGCAACAAGACTTTTGTTTTTTTGTTGAATTGTATCTTTTGCCAGTTTGCTTTCAGCAATATTTTTACCAAGACAGTCTTTCAATGACTGATGTTTTTTTTGCAAAGCTTCTAATTCTAGAATTAGTTCGTCTTTTGTTTTATCTTGTTTATTCATAGTATTCCTTTAAAGGAAGTGATTGATACAATCCAACTTAAAATGAAATTTCATAAAAAGATACTAAATGTCTTCAATTGCTATTCGCTTCATACCTTTCATCTTTTTAAAATGTGAGGGGTTTAGTCCAGTCTCTTTTTTAAACTGATTAGATAAATGAGCTATGCTACTGTAATGCATTTTATAGGCAATCTCTGTTAATGTTAATTCATCATACATGATTAACTCCTTTATTCGTTCTATTTTGTGTGAAATGATAAACTTTTCGATGGTAGTGCCTTGAGATTCTGAAAACACATTAGCCATATAGGTGTAATCATAGTTTATTTTCTCTCTCAGGTAATCAGAAAAGTTTGTTTTAGGAAGTTCATCTGAATAATGAACCATTTCTATTATTACGGCTTTAATTTTTTCAACCAGAACTGTTTTTTTATCATCTATAAGATCTAAGCCAGCGGCTAATAAACCAGTTTTAATTTGTTTTTTTTGTTCTTCATTTAAATCTTCCATTACATCTACTACGCCCATATCCAGCATAACAAAGTGAAGTCCAAGTTTATTTAACTCTTCTCTCACTACCATTTTGCAGCGTGCACTAACCATGTATTTGATATGTAATTTCAACTATGATTTTTTTAGAGGTTTGAAAATCAAAAGACTAAGTTAGTTTTATTTCGTAAAAAAACTAAATAATTCAAGTTTTTTATTTTTATAAACAATAAGTCAGCAGAGGAGTTTTAATAAAAAAGGAAGAGTTGTAAACTAAAAAAAGCCGAAGATAAATCTCCGGCTTACTTTAGTTTGGTGTGGCTATTATTTATAATCTTTCAATGATTCTTGTAAGCGCTGACGGGCAAAAAAGATTCTGCTTTTAACAGTGCCTATAGGTAGATCCATTTTCTCAGCAATCTCGTGATATTTAAAGCCTGATACATGCATGGAAAATGGTATTCTGTATTCATTACTAAAAGCATTGATGCATTTATTTATTTCGTTAATAGAATAGGCGCTTTCTGGAGTGTCAAACCCTGAAGTTTGAGGGATGTTTAGATAGTAAGAGTTGTCTGTACTATCAAGCATCGTTTGACTACGTAGATTTTTTCTGTATCCATTAATGAATATGTTTTTCATTATAGTTAATACCCAGCCCTTAAAATTGGTGTTGTCAATAAATTTCTCGGAATTAGTAAGAGCTTTTAGGGTTGTCTCTTGTAATAAATCTTCAGCTCGTTCTTTATTAACCGTTAAAGAATAGGCAAAATTATACATATTACTTTGTAGTGATAATAGCTTAGTCTCTAATTCTAAATGTACCATAATGAATAGAATTTATTAATAAAAATACAAATATTCTTTTTTTATTGTGTTAAGTAAAATTAGGCATTGTTGTAGTGATATATATTACATAATTTCAATAAAAAATTGTATAATTCACATATTAAGTAAATGTTTACTTATGAATATGTTTTGTAGATTTTTACTAATATATAGTACAGTGTTTTAACTCAGAGTTAATGTTTTTTTCTTCTGTTTTAATATTACTATATTGAATTACCCATTTTTCATTATTCTTTATAATGACTCTATCGTGTGAATATTCCCAATAATAGCCTTCGTTGTTTGAGGTGTCTAAGAGAATCTGATTCTTGTCTTTTTTTATTTTGAGTCCAAGATTTACCTTAATCTTATCTAACATTGCTTTTACACCTTTAATTTTTTTTATTACATTCTCTAGTTTAATTTTAATGGCATAATCATCTGCTACACCATATAGAGTTATAACACCATCTTTAACAGAAATAGTAATGTTTTCTGTTAAAGATGGGATGTCTTGTTCAATAGCAAGTTGGATGTTTTTATGTAATTCTTTATCGCTTATCATATTCTTGTTCGGGTATGTGTACAAAAAACAGAAAGGGTTGATAAAGATGGATGCTTTATTTATTTATTTTCTTACATAATTTCACAAATTTCTTGCATAATTCATTCTTTTTTATAAGATATGATTTTGTGTCATTGTATTTGTAATTTAGTTTTTTTGCATAAAAAAAGCATTAGTAAATATTTGTTTACTAATGCTTTATGGTTTTTTGTATCAGAGCCTTCTTGAGGCGTTAGATTACTTGGCAATACTTACCGCACGTGTCTCACGAATAACTGTAATTTTTACTTGTCCAGGATATGTCATTTCATCCTGAATCTTTTTAGCAATATCAAATGATAATGTTTCTGTGTCTTTATCATCAATCTTATCTGCACCAACTATTACACGTAATTCACGACCCGCTTGAATAGCGTATGTTTTGATAACACCAGGATATGAAAGTGCTAAATTTTCTAAGTCATTTAAGCGTTTGATATACGCTTCTACAATTTCCCTGCGGGCACCTGGACGAGCACCTGAAATAGCATCGCAAACTTGAACGATAGGGGACAATAAGCTTGTCATTTCTGTTTCGTCATGGTGAGCTCCAATTGCATTACATATATCTGGTTTCTCTTTGAATTTCTCAGCTAATTTCATTCCTAAAATTGCGTGTGGCAATTCTGGTTCATCATCTGGCACTTTACCAATATCGTGTAATAGTCCTGCGCGTTTTGCTTTCTTAGGGTTTAATCCCAATTCAGATGCCATAGTTGCACATAAGTTAGCTGTTTCACGCGCGTGTTGTAATAGATTCTGTCCGTATGATGAACGGTATTTCATTTTACCAATCATTCTAATTAGCTCAGGGTGTAAACCATGTACCCCTAAATCAATAGTGGTGCGTTTACCTGTTTCGATAATCTCTTCTTCAACTTGTTTTCTTACTTTCGTAACAACCTCCTCAATACGAGCAGGGTGAATACGTCCGTCGGTTACTAATTGGTGAAGAGCTAAGCGCGCAATTTCACGACGAACAGGATCAAAGCCTGAAAGAACAATTGCTTCAGGAGTATCATCTACAATAATTTCTATTCCAGTAGCTGCTTCAAGAGCACGGATGTTACGTCCTTCTCGTCCAATTATACGTCCTTTTAATTCGTCTGATTCTATATGGAATACAGTAACTGAGTTTTCTATTGCCGTTTCAGTTGCAACACGTTGTATGGATTGTACAATAATGCGTTTTGCTTCTTTGTTAGCTGTCATCTTTGCTTCTTCCATGCGTTCGTTAATGTATGACATGGCATCAGATTGAGCTTCATCTTTTAATGCTTGGATTAATTGTTCTTTTGCTTCATCAACAGATAAACCAGAAATTGCTTCTAATTTAACTTGTTCTTCTTTTTGTAATTTTTCGAGTTCTTTTTTCTTGCTTTCAATTACTTCTAATTGATTGTCAAGGTTAGTTTTGATAGCTTCAGTTTCAGATGTTTTTCGTTGTAAATCACTTTGCATCTGATTTTGTTGCATTTCTCGTTGTTGAATTCTTGCCTCATTTTGTTGTATTTTAGCATTACGTTCAACTACCTGTTTTTCATACTCTTCCTTAAGGCTTAAGTATTTTTCTTTTACCTCAATTAATTTCTTTTGTTTCAGAACTTCTGTTTTAGCTTCAGCTTCTTTTAGAAGATCTTTAGTGCGATTTTTAGAAACAGATTTTGCGACCACAAATGTGATTATCCCACCTCCTAAAAAAGCTCCAATTATAAATAATAGACTCATTACAATATGTATTAATGGTTAAAAAAAACGCACTACTCTATCATAAAACTCTTGTTTTAGATAAAATAATGCGGGATTATATATAGTTTTGTTTATTTCGAACTTGCTTCGTTCAAGTAAGTTTCCAATTCGCTGTCCATCTTTTGTAATTCTTTTAGCAATGGTTCTACATCTTTATTGCTAGCTGTTGTAAGATTAGATATTGAAAAATTTAAAGCAGCCATCGAGATTAATTTCTCTAAGGATGTTAATTGGTACTTACTTCTGTATTCTCTGATAGCTGTATTTAATGCGTCTGCAGCCTTACGGTACACTTCTTCTTTTTCAGGAGAAATTTGTAAGCTGATCGAATCTTGCAATTCAAAAATCCTTAAATTTATTTTCAGCATATCAGATTTTTTCATGCTCTATTGATTAAGCAGAGCTAAACATTTATCTATTTCCCGCACCATATTTGATAAGCGTTGTTTGGATTTCTTTCTTTCTTCTTCGGTCACAGAAAGTAGTCCAGTTGTAACAAGTTTATCATGTTTGGCTTGTAATTCCAACAAGTTTTTATGATCAAACATTAATTCCTTTTTTTTGCGTTCTAATTCTTCTTCAAGAGTTTGATTTTTCGCTTTCTCGGTTTCGTATAAATCTTTTAATAGACCTATTTTTTTTTGTAACCCTAGTATTAATTGAGTTTGCTCTTCTGTCATGTTGGAATAAATCAATACAAAAGTAACGAATGCCTTTTGAAAGAAAAAATATTGCAGTATGTTTTTGTTGAATTAGAAATACAATTTATCAACAATTTGGTAAGTTGTTTATATTTAGTGTTTTATGTTGTTTTTTTAGAGTTCTTGTTTAGAATATTGAATTGTATTTTAAATTCATTAATTTTGTCCAAAAATTTAGATCTTTATGTTTTCAGAGGTGCAACAAATACGAATAGAAGATTACGATTATGATCTTCCTGATGAACGAATAGCAAAGTTTCCTTTAGAAAACAGGGCGGACTCAAAGTTGTTAGTGAATAATAATGGAAGTCTTTCTGAAGTAAAATTCACCTCACTTCCTGATTTTCTTTCTTCTGATAGTTTGTTGGTGTTTAATAATACCAAGGTAATTCAAGCACGTTTGATTTTTACAAAAGATACAGGAGCGCAAATAGAAATTTTCTGTTTGGAACCACATGCTCCGAATGATTATGTGCTAGCATTTCAGCAAACACAAAGTTGTGAATGGAGGTGTATGGTGGGTAATTCGAAAAAGTGGAAATCTGGTAAATTGTCCTTGTTGTTAGAGGCGGAGTGCGCTCCGTCTGTGCAATTATGTGCTGAAAGAATTTCAACAGAGGGTAATACACACATTATTCGTTTTTCGTGGAATGATGCTGCTGTAAATTTTGCTGAAATATTGGATAAGATAGGAGAGTTGCCAATTCCGCCTTATTTGCATCGTGCAACTTGTGAAAAAGATAAAGAAACCTATCAAACGGTGTATTCTAAAATTAAAGGTTCGGTAGCTGCGCCTACAGCAGGGTTGCATTTTACGCCAGCTGTTTTAAAAGCCCTAGAAAAAAAAGGAGTAGAGTTAGAGGAACTTACATTGCATGTGGGGGCGGGGACTTTTCAGCCTGTAAAGTCTGAAGCGATAAAAGACCATACGATGCATGCGGAGGTTTTTTCGATTACCCGCTCAAGCATATATCATTTAATGGATAAAATCAATAATATTGTAGCTGTTGGAACAACTTCAGTTCGAACGCTAGAAAGTTTATATTATATAGGTTTGTATTTAGAAGAAAATCCAACGGCAAGTGAGAATGATTTGATAGTTCAGCAATGGATTCCTTATCAATCAATCTTGTCTATTAGTGCTGAAAGAGCACTGCAGAATATTATTGTTTATATGGATAGACTTAATTTAGATAGTTTTCAAACTTCTACTCAAATAATGATAGTGCCCGGCTATCAGTTTAAATTAGTGAAGAGTATTGTCTCTAATTTTCATCAGCCTAAAAGCACCTTGTTATTGCTTATTTCTGCCTACTTAAAAGGAGATTGGAAAAAGATGTATAGTTACGCTTTAAAGAATGATTTTCGTTTTCTGAGTTATGGGGATAGTTCTTTTCTTATGAATGATTCAATGTTGTAGCAGAAGCTTTCTTATTGAATATCTTGTTTTTACGAGCTGTTATTGTTAAATTTGTTTTTTATTAGAGTCTTTTTGATGGAAAAACGAACCCAATTTACAGCAGGATATAAAATTTTACCTGATTTAAAACTAGTAATAGATGCTCGTTTTGGAACAGTAACTGTTGATGGACTTCTTGAGTTTAAGAAGTTGCTGGAGGAGGATAAGGATTTTGATAAGGATTATTATAGTATTGTTGATACCCGAAAAATGGATTGGGGTTTATTTATTTCTGATGTTGAGAGGTATATACAAGAACTGGCTAAAATGAGTGGGGGTGTTTCATTCAAAAAGAAAGCTGCTGGTATTTATAGTTCAATACATCAATTAGCCTATACTCAAGTTGTTCATCGTGAATTTACAAAAGTAAACCAGCCACAACAATTTTTTACCGAATTTGCTCCAGCCATCAAATGGTTAGAAAAAGACATTACTCCTCAAGAGATTGAAGTTATTGTTCAATCAATAAAAGACAATCCTCAGTTTGAATGGGAGTTGTAATATGTGTTTTTTATATAATTATTGTAAAAGGGTGCTGTAAGATGGCATCCTTTTTTTGTTTGTAACTTAGTTTTCCTTTCTAAATTTTTAACTAGCAACTCTTAACTTATTTCCTTACTTTTGCAGCATTAAATTACTATCATATTTAGCCCTATGCACGAAAAAATTATCATCCTTGATTTTGGTTCTCAAACCACTCAGTTAATAGCACGTAGAGTACGTGAGTTAAATACTTATTGCGAGATTGTTCCTTATAATAAGTTTCCTAAAGATACTGCTGGTGTTAAAGGGGTAATTCTTTCGGGTAGCCCTTTTTCTGTGTATGATAATAGTGCATTTAAAGCAGATTTATCTGAAATTATTGGAACTTATCCAATTTTGGGTATTTGTTATGGGGCTCAATTTATTGCGCATACTTCTGGAGGAACAGTAGAGCCAGCAGGTTCGCGCGAGTATGGTCGAGCACACCTTACAGAGGTGGATACTCAAAATGCTTTAATGAAGAATGTTGACAAGGATGTGCAAGTTTGGATGTCTCATGGAGATACGATTACTAAGACACCGGCTGATTTTGAAATAATTGCCAGTACGCTCGAAGTAAATATTGCAGCCTATGCTGTAAAAGATAAAAATATGTGGGGTGTACAGTTTCACCCAGAAGTATTTCATACGGAATGTGGTTTGCAGTTATTAGATAACTTTTTAAATATATGTGCCTGTAGTAAAGATTGGAGCCCTGCTTCTTTTATAGAAGAAACGGTTGGTCTATTGAAGAAGCAGTTGGGTGGTGATAAGGTTATTTTAGGGCTTTCTGGAGGTGTAGATTCATCGGTGGTAGCTGTATTATTAAATAAAGCTATTAGTGAAAACCTAACGTGTATATTTGTAGACAACGGTCTATTGCGCAAAAATGAATTTGAAAAAGTGTTGGAAGATTATGCACATCTTGGCTTAAATGTTTTAGGCATAGATGCCAAAGATAAATTCTATACAGAGCTAGCAGGTGTTAGCGACCCAGAGAAAAAACGTAAAATCATAGGTAAAGGATTTATAGATGTTTTTAACGAAGAAGCTAGAAAGTTAACTGATATTAAATGGTTGGGACAAGGTACTATTTATCCTGATATAATAGAATCATTATCTATTACGGGACATGTGATTAAATCGCACCACAATGTAGGTGGTTTGCCAAAAGAAATGAACCTACAATTAGTAGAGCCACTTCGCTTATTATTTAAAGATGAAGTGCGCAAGGTAGGGATGGAATTAGGAATGATGCCCCACTTGATCAAGCGTCATCCATTTCCAGGTCCAGGTTTAGGTATCAGAATTTTAGGAGATATAACACCAGAGAAAGTACGCATTTTACAAGAAGCAGACGATATTTATATTCAAGGATTACGCGATTGGGATTTGTACGACAAGGTATGGCAAGCAGGAACAATCTTGTTGCCAGTACAATCTGTAGGTGTAATGGGAGATGAGCGTACTTACGAAAATACCGTTGCACTACGTGCTGTAACTTCTACCGATGCAATGACTGCCGATTGGGCACATTTGCCGTATGAGTTCTTGGCAAAAATGTCGAACGAAATTATTAATAAAGTAAAAGGTGTCAATAGAGTAGTATATGATATAAGTTCAAAACCACCTGCGACTATTGAGTGGGAATAAAAAAATCTTTCATTTCAATTAATAATTAAAAATAAATAGTACTTTTGTAAGCATAAAACAAACACAATGAGAACACCATTATTTAGTTATTATTTTTATTACTTCTACTTTACTAAGTAAGAGCGGGATGTTGTTGTGTTTAACAGAGAATAGAAAATAAGAAAATACAAAATATAGAGTCCCGCTGAAAAGTGGGATTTTTTGTTGTTTTTAATATTGAGGATCATGAGGAAAGTTGCAATTCAAGGAGTTTTAGGCTCATTTCACGATATGGCTGCTCGTCTTTATTTTAAAGGAGAGGACGTAGAAGTTATACCATGCATGACTTTTAAGGATGTATTCCAATCAGTAAAGAAAGATACATCTGTTATAGCAATTGTGGCAATTGAAAACACCATAGCTGGAAGCTTGTTACAGAACCATGATTTAATAAAAGATAGTGGATTAAAAATAGTAGGCGAACATAAGTTACGCATTAGACATTGCATTTGCGCATTGCCAGGGCAGTCTTTAGCAGAAATAAAAGAAGTGCAATCACATCCAATTGCTTTGATGCAATGCACAGAATTTTTGGATAAATACCCTCATATAAAAGTAGTAGAATCAGAAGATACTGCTGGTAGTGCTGAGCAGATCGCGCAACAACAAGTAAAAGGAGTAGCAGCTATTTGTAGCTCAGACGCAGCAAAGATGTATGGGTTGGAAATATTAGAAAATGATATTGAAACCAACAAGCGTAATTTTACTCGTTTTTTGATTGTTGTGCATGAGAATCAAGTAGCTGAATTACAAAAAGGAAAAGAAAAGAATAAAACATCCTTGGTATTTTCAGTAGACCATACTTCTGGGGCTTTGTCAAAAGTATTAACGATATTTTCATTTTATGATATTAGTATGACTAAGATTCAATCTTTACCAATAATTGGAAAGGAATGGGAGTACCAATTTTATATAGACTTGTGTTATTCGGATTACGATAGATATAAACAGTCTTTAGATGCTATGATTCCATTAACGCACGAATTTAAACTATTAGGAGAATATGCAGATGGAGAGCAAACAGTGTAAAATGATTAATTGTAAAGACGCAATGCTTTGCGTCTCTCATAAATAAATAAAATGTCTCAATTAAATATACAACCTGCAGAAAGGTTAAACGCAGTTAGTGAATATTATTTCTCTACTAAATTAAAAGAAATTGCACAGTTAAATGCACAAGGCAAGAATATCGTTAGTTTAGGTATTGGGAGCCCAGATATGCCACCATCGGATGAGGTGGTTAAGGCATTGACTGATGAGGTTGTAAAGCCAAATGTACATGGATATCAAAGTTATATTGGGATACCCGAATTACGTGAAGGTTTAGCTTCTTGGTACAAGAAATGGTTTAATGTTGATTTAAATCCTGTTACAGAAGTACAACCATTAATAGGTTCGAAAGAAGGTATCCTGCATATTTCTATGGCTTTTTTAAACCCAGGAGATGAGGTCTTGATTCCTAACCCAGGCTACCCAACTTATATGTCTGTTACTAATTTAGTACAAGCAAATGCAGTTACGTATAGTTTAGATGAAAATAATAATTGGGAGCCTGATTTTGATGAGTTGGAAAAGATGGACTTAAGTAAGGTAAAGTTGATGTGGGTAAACTATCCTAATATGCCAACTGGAGCTAATGCAAGTATGGCGCTTTTTGAAAAATTGGTTGCCTTTGGTAAGCAACACAATATTGTTATTGTAAATGATAATCCATATAGTTTTATTTTAAACGAAAATCGTTTAAGTATTTTGGCTGTGCAGGGAGCAAAAGATATTTGTATTGAGATGAACTCTTTGAGTAAATCGCATAATATGGCTGGTTGGCGTATGGGTGTTGTTGTTGCCAGCGCTCAATTTATTGAGTGGATTCTAAAGGTAAAAAGTAATGTTGATTCTGGGATGTTTCGTCCTATGCAGGTAGCTGCTGTTGAAGCTCTGAAAAATTCGGATGCTTGGCATCAAGAGATGAATATGAAATTATATGGTAAACGCAGATTTTTAGCTGCTAAGATTATGCAAGAATTAGATTGTAGTTTTGATGAAAATCAAGTAGGTATGTTTCTTTGGGGAAAAATTCCTGCTTGTTATAAAGAAAGTGGTGAGTTAGCAGATAAGGTATTGTACAATGCGAATGTATTTATTACTCCGGGATTTATTTTTGGAGATAAAGGAAATCAATACATACGTATTTCTCTTTGTGCAACAGAAGAAATGTTGCAAGAGGCCTTGGAAAGAATAAGTAAATTAAAATAAAAAAAATATGGAACTAGAGAAATTAAATCTAGAAGGAGTTGAAGATAGACGACCAATAGTAATAGCTGGTCCTTGCAGTGCTGAGACAGAAGAACAAACGATGCAAACCGCTCGAGAATTAGCAGCGCAAGGTGTGAAAATATTTCGTGCAGGAATATGGAAACCTCGTACTAAACCAGGAGGTTTTGAAGGTATTGGTGTAGAGGGCTTAACATGGTTGAAAAAAGTAAAAGCTGAAACAGGTATGTATACTGCTACAGAAGTAGCTACGGCAAAACATGTGTATGAAGCCTTAAAATATGGTGTAGATGTATTATGGATTGGTGCAAGAACAACAGCGAATCCTTTTGCTGTGCAAGAAATTGCAGACGCTTTACAAGGCGTTGATATTCCTGTCTTAATTAAAAATCCAGTAAATCCTGATTTAGAATTATGGATTGGTGCTGTTGAACGTATATATAATGCAGGGTTACGTAGAATTGGAGCTATTCATCGTGGTTTTAGCTCATATGACAAAAAAGTGTATCGTAATCAACCTCAATGGCATATGCCTGTGGAATTAAAAAGAAGAATTCCATCCATTCAGATAGTTTGTGACCCGAGTCATATTGGTGGAAAGCGTGAGCTAATAGCACCATTATCTCAACAGGCAATGGATTTGCAATTTGATGGGTTGATAATTGAAACACATTGCAATCCAGCTAAAGCGTGGAGTGATGCAGCTCAACAAGTAACGCCACATGCTTTAAATGAATTATTAAATAAGATTGTATTGCGTGATATGGCTAAGTCTACGGAAGACTTGTCTGACTTGAGACAACAGATGGATGAAATTGATAAAGATATATTAGAAGCTATAGCTAAACGTATGCGAATTTCAGAGGAAATGGGTATGTTTAAAAAAGAACATAATATATCAATATTACAACGCAAACGTTATGATGAATTATTGCTAAAGCGTGCAGCTTTAGGAGAAAGTCTGGGTATGAGTAACCAATTTATGCGTGTTTTAGTTGAGGCTATGCATGCAGAATCTATTCGTAAGCAAATGGATATAATGAACAAATAGTAGTAGCGATAAACGAACAATAAAAAATGCAAATATGAGAGTTCTAATTATGGGTGCAGGTAAACTAGGCACTTTTTATGGGGATAAACTAAGCATAAATAATGAGGTGAAGGTATTGCCATCAAGCCCTCATAAGCTAGCTGCTTTACCAAATGTTTTTGAGGAAATAAAAGCATTTGAACCAGAAATGCTTATTAATACATCTACACTTAAATTTACTGTTGATGTATTTGAAAGTGTAATAGACTATCTGCCAAAAACATGTATTTTATCAGATATAGCTTCTGTAAAAACAGGTTTACCAGAGTATTATAAATCTAAAGGGATGCCTTTTGTCTCTACTCACCCTATGTTTGGACCCACTTTTGCCAACTTGAATGATTTAAGTGAACATAATGCAATTATAATTACAGAGTCAGATGAAAGAGGAAAGAAGTTTTTCAGAGATTATTATGCGTCTTTGAAGCTAAACATCTTTGATTACACTTTTTTAGAGCATGATGAAACGATTGCATATTCACTTTCAATACCTTTTACTTCTACCTTAGTATTTGCTTCTGTAATGAAAAAACAAGAAGCGCCGGGAACAACTTTTAGAAAGCATATGGATATTGCAAAAGGCTTACTGTCTGAAGATGATTATTTGTTGTCTGAAATTCTGTTTAATCCATTTACTTCAAACCAGGTAGAACAGATACGAGAGCAATTAGCAGATTTGATTAAAATTATTGATGCAAAAGATACGGCTAAAATGAAAGAATATTTGACTATGGTAAGAAAGAATATAGAGTAGTCTAGTGTTAATGATAATAATAAAGAAGGGGCGTTAGCCCCTTTTTTATTGAAATTTCCATTTCTTATTACAATCAAAGCAAACAAATGTTTTACTTGTTATTGGTAAAATAAGTCCTATTAAAAAATAGATGCTAATAGTAATCCAATTGGGTTTCTTTTCCATTGATATATTAGACGAGTTACAATACGGACAATGTTTTTTGTCATTGATAGTTTTTGAAGAAATTATCTCAATAGAATTCGTAGGCTTTTCTTCAAGTATAATATAACCTCCATCAACCAATAATTGAATTGCCCTGTCTGCATCCACAGAAGGAACCAGCATTTTTACACCCCCTAAGGCATAGGAAGAAAAATTAAAAACTTGCGTAGTCATTTCATCTTTTAAGAAAACATCTATTTCTTCTGATTCTAGAAAGGCTTTGGCTGTGTATGCATCTTGTGGATACATAAAGGTTTGTATTATTCTAAATTCTGACATACTAATCTTGGTTTAATTCTTCCATGAAAAAATATCGAACAGCAGCTTGGTATTTATTAACCCCTTTTGCGTATCCTATTGTACTATGACTTTTGTTTTCAACCTGTCCGTTTTTTTTGATATATCCGATAGTGCTATGGTTGCGGTTTTCTACTCTGCCATCATCGTTTACATAGCCAATTGTACTATGGCTTCTATTTTCAATTCTCCCATTAGATTTAATATAGCCAATGGTGCTATGGCTTCTGTTTTCAATTCTCCCATTAGATTTAAAATAACCCTCTGTTGAATGGTTAGAGTTTTCAATTCTCCCATTTTCTTTAATGTAGCCTTTTGTTGAGTGATTTTTATCTTCAATTCTTTGAGAGAAGAGATTTAAGAAACAGAATAAGAGAGTAATTATAGAAACTATTTTTGTCATATGATTGTATGTTTGTTAATCAAATGTACAAAAACAATTTTTAATCATTTCTTTTTAAATAAAAAAAGCCTTGAAATACATAGGTATAACAAGACTCTAATAAAGCACTAAATTATTTTTTTAGAGAAATCTCTGTAAGCGAGACCATCCTCCTCCATTATAAGCCTCAATACCATGCTCTTCTAATATCCTTTTTGCAAGGCCACTACGAGCTCCAGATTGACAGCAAGTAATAATTGCTTTTTTCTTGCTAAATCGCTTAATATTTTTAGCTAGTTGGTCCAATGGAATGTTTACAGAGTTGTCTATATGACCAAATTTATATTCCTCCTTGGTTCTTACATCTAATACAATTGCTCCATTGTCAATTAAGTCAACATAATCGACTTTGGGTGCTGTTAGTGTGTTTAAAAATCCAAACATTTTATTTATTTATTAGGTTTATATTATAATCTGAATACAAAGAAACGATATATAATATTGTTGTTTGGTGACTATTATCACATAAGGGAAATAATTTCAATTTTGTTGCGCCCTAACTTTACTTTGTTGTCTTTTTCTAATTGTTTTAGTAAGCGAGAAACAACTTCGCGTGATGAAGATAGTTCGTTGGCTATTTCTTGATGTGTAATATTTATTGTGTTTGTTTTTAAGGCTTTTGCTTTTTTAGTTATAAAAGCAAGTAATCGTTCATCCGTTTTAGTAAAAGCAATATTGTCAACTGCTTGGATAAGTTCATCAAAACGATTTTCCATTGTAGACATAATAAATTTGCACCAGCTTGGGTATTTATGAAACCAGCTGAGAGCACTTTCTTTTGGGATTAATATAAGTTTAGTGTTGTCTTCTGCTATAGCTTTTATATCACTTGGCCTCTCGCTTAAAAAAGAAGAAAATGAAAAGGCACATGATTGACCTTTAGATAGGTGGTATAAGAAAAGTTCGTTGCCATTTTGGTCTACACGAATTATTTTTACAGTGCCTTCTACTACTAAAGGAACTATTTTTATGTGTTTGCCTGGTTCAACTATAGTGTCCCCTGCTTTAAACGATTTATAAATACCTTGTTGCTCTATTTTATCAAGCAATTCAGGTTCTGTTAAAAAAGGAAGTTTAGATTTAAGCATATTTTTATTTCTGCTTTCTCAATACAACTGCAGAACGAGCAGGTAAATATAGGTTTAACCAATCTTTCTTTTTCTCGTGGCTTTTCTGACTATGGTGAATGATGTTGTCATCAGCCGACCCAAATCCACCAAAGCTTTTAGAATCTGTATTTAATATTGCTTTGTAAGATCCTTTAGGAACAAGTATGCCATAATCGATGAATGATTCTGTTGGGTTAAAGTTGAAGACAAAAATTAAGTCTTTACGCTGATAAGCTAATACTTGGTCGTCTTGCTTATCCCATAAATGAATAATATCTGTATCCTGTATCTTTTTTGAGTCTTTTAATAAAACAATCATTTCTTTGTCAAAATCTCCTAACCAATGATATTTTAAATCTTGATTGTCAAGTAAACTCCATTGTCTACGTGCATATTGATGGCTCCATTCATTACCTTCACGAGGGAAATCTATCCACTCAGGATGGCCAAATTCGTTGCCCATAAAGTTAAGGTATCCTCCATTTATAGTAGATGCAGTAATTAAGCGAATCATTTTATGTAAGGCTATTCCTCTGTCTATTTCAAGGGTTGTTCCTCCTTCTATCTTAGACATGTGAGAATACATATCTTTATCTATTAAGCGAAATATAATCGTTTTATCACCAACTAATGCTTGGTCATGACTTTCAGCATAGCTAATCATTTTTTCCTCTTTCCTGCGATTTGTTAATTCATATAATAAATGACCAACTTGCCAATTTTGGTCTTCTTGTTCTTTAATGTTTTTAATCCAAAAATCTGGTATTCCCATTGCTAGTCGATAATCAAATCCAATCCCACCATCATTTACTTTTGTTGCAATTCCTGGCATGCCACTCATCTCTTCTGCAATAGTAATAGCGTTAGGATTGATTTTGTGAATTAACTTGTTCGCAAGAGTAAGGTAGCATATTGCATCTCCATCTTGATGTCCGTTGTAATATGCATCATAGCCGTTAAAGTCTTCGTTTAAACCGTGGCTGTAGTATAACATTGAAGTTACTCCATCGAACCGAAAGCCGTCAAATTTATACTCGTCTAGCCAATATTTACAATTAGAAAGAAGGAAGTGTAATACATTATCTTTTGCATAGTCAAAACAAAGAGAGTCCCAAGCAGTATGCTCTCGACGTTCCCCTTCATGAAAATATAAGTGAGGTGTGCCATCAAATAAGCCTAATCCTTCTTTCGTGTTTTTCACGGCATGTGAGTGCACTATGTCCATTATTACAGCTATACCTTTCCCATGAGCTTCGTCGATAAGTTCTTTTAATTCCTCTGGAGTTCCAAAACGAGATGATGGAGCAAAGAAGTTAGATACATGGTATCCGAAAGATCCGTAATATGGGTGCTCTTGAATTGCCATTAATTGAATGCAATTATAACCCGCTTTAGCTACACGTGGTAATACTTTTTCTCTAAATTCATTATATGTTGATACTTTGTCTTCTTCACCAGACATTCCTATGTGACATTCATATATAAGAAGAGGAGATTTGTTAGGCTTAAATTTCTTGTTCTTAAACTCGAATGTTTTCTTTGGAGCCCATGCTTGAGCGCTAAATATTTTAGTAAAGTCATCTTGTACTACTCTTCGAGCCCATGCAGGAATACGTTCAGCAAAATCACCATGCCAGTGCATCATTATTTTATAAAGGTCTCCATGTCTAATAGCTTTGGTCGGTAATTGAATCTCCCATACGCCATTACCAATATTTTCTAGTTGATATTCTGGACCTTGTTGCCAGTTGTTGAAGTCCCCAATTAAGTATATGTCAGTTGCATTGGGAGCATACTCTCTAAAAACCCATCCTGTGCTTGTTCTATGTAAGCCAAAATACATGTAGCCAGTAGCAAAATCAGAAAGGTTTTTGTTTTTTCCAATGAGCTCTTTTTCTTTTTGTATGGCAAAATTATGGCGTCCATTTATAGCACTTTCGAAAGGGGCTAAATAATCATCATTAGCTATTATATTTAATTGTTCCATACTTAAATTTGTTATTGTTTTTGGATGAATAAAAAAGAAAGTGTAAGATACTTTCTTTTTTTTAATAGATCCTTATGCAAGCAATTAAAATGTAATTATTTTAATTTCACTTTTACAATTATCTTTTTGAAGGGACCATTACCTATGGCCGGCTGGTGTCCATCTTCTGGAAAGAAAATAGCAAATTGCATAGGTTTTACAGTAATTAATGTAGATGCTTTATCCTTAAAGAAAGTAAGGTCTTTCTCCACATTGTAATTTCCTATAGGCTCTTTTAATTCTGTTGTGGGGGTATATCCCATGGTCTCAATTGATGTAAGAGGGACTTGAATATCAATATACTTATTGTGTGTCTCCATCTTTGCTTCTTCAATAGTTTTACCTTCTCCTTCGGCAATATTTATCATTAAATCTTTGCCATCCAACTCAATTTTTCCTGCTTCTATTTTTGAGAAATCAGTTGCTTTAATATAATCAAAAGCTCTCTTGAACTGAGGGTGTAATTTTTCGTACATCTCAGAGTTTTCTAATGTGTCTAAAATCATATTTTTATAAATTATTTTCTAATACCTCATCTACTGTATAATTCAAAAAAATATTGAAAGTATACATTTCTTTAAATATAGTAATCGATTTGTCAATAAAATTGTCACTGTTGAAGAACTTTTCATCCATTTCGTATATATAGGTGAAATGTTTATTCTTTAAGTAGTCGCCGTCTATAAATTCTTTTGGGAATCCTCGTGGAATATTTTTCAATTTTTCGCCCATCGGTTTAAAACGAGAAAAGGATGGGCTAGTAACGATAGACTTGTATTCATCAATATTGTCATAAATTGATTGGCGAATTTTTTTTAGTATTGGAGGCTGAGGGCAATATAACCCACCTCCTAATATTGAATCTCCTTCTTCAAAGTGAATATAATAACCAGCTCGTTCGCTTTTGCGACCTCCTTTAGCAGAAATATATGCCCCAAAGTGATTTTTGTATGGAGATTTGTCATGAGAAAAGCGCACGTCGCGATATATTCTATAAATACAATCTTTAGCTTGCATTCCTTTTATAGATTCATCAAATTCAGAAATAGAATCAATTAGGCTGGATACAATTTGTTCAAACTCACTTAGAGCTTGTTGATATTTTTGTTTGTTTTCAGCAAACCATTCGCGATTGTTGTTTGCAGTTAGTTTTTTTAAAAAACTAAGTATATATTTTCCGTTCATTGATATTCTCTGTTATTTGCGATAAGCCTATATCACAAAGTTAGATTATTCTTTATGAAATATAACTAACAAAGAACATTTATTCTCATAAATTCTTAGCGTCTTAGCGTCTTAGCATATAAATTTTCTTATTTTTGCATTCTATTATAAAAGAGAGATAATGCAAGAGAAAATAAAATCGATAACTGAAGAAATTGAGAAGTTTAACGCTGCAGGTTTAGATGAGCTAGAAGCTTTACGAATAAAGTACTTAAGTAAGAAAGGTGAAATCACAGCTTTGTTTAGTGATTTTAGAAATGTTCCAAATGAGCAAAAAAGAGAAATTGGTCAATTGCTCAACCAGTTGAGAACTAAAGCTCAAGATAAAATCTCAGAGTTAAAAGAGAATTTAGATAGTACGCAAGAAGTTGCTCAGGGAGAAGATTTGACTCGTACTGCAGATCCTATAGCATTAGGTTCTCGTCATCCTCTTTCAGTTGTAAAGAGTGAAATTATTGATATTTTTTCGCGTATTGGTTTTACGGTTGAAGAAGGCCCTGAGGTAGAGGATGATTGGCATGTGTTTGGAGCATTGAATTTTCCACCAGAACACCCAGCACGTGATATGCAGGATACTTTTTTTATTGAAAAAAATCCAGATGTCTTACTACGTACACATACATCAAGTGTTCAATCTCGAATTATGACTTCACAAGAGCCACCTATTCGTGTTCTTTGTCCAGGTCGTGTCTATAGAAATGAAGCAATATCTTATCGAGCACATTGTTTCTTCCACCAGGTAGAAGGATTATACATTGATAAAGATGTTTCATTTGCTGATTTAAAACAAGCTCTATTATATTTTGCCAAAGAAATGTTTGGTGAGAACACAGATATTCGTTTGCGACCATCTTATTTTCCTTTTACAGAGCCTTCTGCTGAAATGGATATCTCTTGTAATTTATGTGGAGGTGATGGATGTCCATTCTGTAAATATACAGGATGGGTTGAGATACTAGGATGTGGGATGGTAGATCCTAATGTCTTAGAAGAATGTGGAATTGATAGTAAGGTATATAGTGGTTATGCATTTGGAATGGGTGTAGAAAGGATAACCAACCTTAAGTATCAAGTAAAAGATTTACGTTTGTTTTCAGAAAATGATGTACGTTTTTTAAAACAATTCCAGTCTGCTTATTAATTGAAAAACATTTTCAAAAAATACTCTAAATAGAACTCCCTAATAAAAGGACTTTCATTAAATTGAAAGTCTTTTTTTTGTAAATATGTTTTAAAATTATGTTTTTAAAGTATGTTATATAACATATATGTTTTATCTTTGTAGTGTAATATTAGTATAAAGAATAGGTTATTGAATTATAAATTAATTTTAATTGTTTAACTATTAATTATTTACGCTTATGAAAACGAACAAAAAAGACTTATTTAGCACAAGTATAGCAGTAATTGTATTGTTTGTTGTACTTAATTTTGTATTAATTTATGCTGCCTTAGCTTGGTAGTGTATCTTAATTAGTTTAGAAATTTTAGAATAAAGACAGTAATAAAAAATAACTATGAAAATAAATCACACATTAAATATAAAAACATTACTTGTTAGTAATGTTAGATTAATTCTTGTCGTTTTTTTATCAATTATATTCTCTGTTTCAACAACGACAGCAGAAGAAAAAACATTTATAACGACTAATGCTGATATGGAATTTGTATTGGTAAAAGGTGGAACATTTAAAATGGGTAATACGTATGAAGAGGATGGCTTTGAAGATGAGCTGCCTGTCCATCAAGTAACATTGAGTGATTACTATATAAGTACTTATGAAGTTACTCAATCAGAGTGGCAAGATGTAATGGGTTCTAACCCAAGTTCATTTAAAGGAAAAATGAAGCCTGTAGAAAATGTAAGTTGGTTTGATGCGATAGAATTTTGCAATAAATTATCTGAGAAAGAAGGTTTAAACCCATGTTATCAAATTAAAAGAAATAATAATGTAATTTGTGATTGGACTGCTAATGGTTATAGATTACCTACAGAAGCTGAATGGGAATATGCTGCAAGAGGAGGAATTGAATCTCAAGGCTATATGTACGCTGGAAGTAACTCTATTGATGAGGTTGGCTTTTATAAAGGAAATAGTATGAGTATGTCTCATTCCACAGGATCAAAAAAACCAAATGAGCTTAGGATATATGATATGAGCGGAAATGTTTGGGAGTGGTGCTGGGATTGGTATACAAACTCATATAGTGATGGGGCAGGAAATAATCCAAAGGGAGTTGAATTTGGTGTTGAACGTTGTCGTAGAGGAGGAAGTTGGGCGCAGATTTCTAAATCATCTCGTTCTTCTAATCGTCTAGGAACACCACCTGAATTAAAATTTAATTATGTGGGTCTTCGTTTAGTTAAGACTACGCGTTAAAATATTACTTTTTTATTTTTATTAAGCCGTTTCTATGATATAGAGGCGGCTTTTTTTGGCACATCAATTGATAAATAAGCGCTCTTGTTTAAGCTGAATAATAAAATAAGATTATTGTTCTAATATTCAGTGTGTTATTGAAGACAGAATATGAGTTATATTCTTATTAGAGTATATTAAGGCTGTCATTTTGTCTTTTAAAGTATTTTTTTAACTGATTTGTCATATTATATAAGATAATTATGAATGTAAAAATAGAACAAGTTTTTTCTGATGAAAATGATTTAGATCAATCTGAATTTATTCCATTAATTTCTGATGGAGAGGAGAAATTCGATTTTGAGGGAGCTGAAGGTGATAATTTACCAATTCTTCCATTAAGACATATGGTTTTGTTTCCAGGTGTAGTTATGCCTATTAGCGTTGCTAGAAATAAATCTTTGCGTTTAGTCAGGGAGGTGTATAATCAAAATGGTATTTTGGGTGTATGTACTCAAAAAGACATGAAAGTTGACAATCCTACTTATGATGATTTGTTCTCTGTAGGTACCGCTGCAAAAATTGTTAGGATTCTTGAAATGCCTGATGGATCAACAACGGTTATCCTGGAAGGGAAAAAAAGGATGAAGTTGAATGAGTTAGTAGATGTAGAACCATATATACAAGGGAAAGTTACGCTTGAAGCTGAAACTTCACCAGCTGAAGATGATCGGGTTTTTGTTGCACTAATTGAAGCTATTAAAGAACTAGCAACCAAAATTATTAAGAATTCAGGTTCTATACCACAAGAAATTTCTTTTGCTATAAAAAATATCGAGAATCCTTCAAGTTTAATCAATTATATCTGTAGTAATTTTGGATTAAAGGTATTAGATAAGCAAGCGCTTTTAGAACTTGATGATTTACAAGAAAGAGGTTATCAATTATTAGAGATGTTAAATAAAGAATCTCAATTGTTAGAAATTAAAGTCTCTATACAGTCAAAAGCAAGAGAAGATATTGAACAACAGCAGAGGGAATATTTTTTGCATCAACAAATGAAAACTATTCAAGATGAGTTGGGTGGTGATTCAAAACAACAAGAAGTGTTGGAGATGCAAGAGAGGGCAAAGAAAAAGAAATGGAATGATAATGTGCGTGAGGTTTTTGAGAAAGAGCTTGCAAAGTTAGAAAGAACACATTCACATTCGCCAGATTTTGGTGTGCAAAGTAATTATGTAGATACCTTGTTAAATATTCCTTGGGGTGAATTTACAAAAGATAATTTTAATTTAATTCGTGCGCAAAAAGTATTAGATAAAGATCACTTTGGTTTAGATAAAGTGAAGGAAAGAATTATTGAGCATTTAGCAGTATTGAAACTTAAAGGAGATATGAAATCTCCAATTGTATGTTTGCATGGCCCTCCTGGAGTTGGGAAAACATCTCTAGGAAAATCTGTTGCTGAAACTTTGAATAGAAAATATATACGAATGTCTTTAGGTGGTGTGCATGATGAAGCCGAAGTTAGAGGACATCGTAGGACATATATTGGTGCCATGCCAGGAAGAATTATTCAAAATATAATTAAGGCTGGTTCTTCCAATCCTGTGTTTGTGTTAGATGAAATTGATAAGGTAAACTCTGATTTTAGAGGAGATCCATCATCAGCTTTGCTTGAGGTATTAGACCCAGAACAAAATACAAGTTTTCATGATAATTTTTTGGATGTTGATTTTGACTTGTCTAAAGTGCTTTTTCTTGCTACGGCAAATAACCTTAACTCTATATCACAACCATTATTAGATCGGATGGAGTTAATTGATGTTAGTGGTTATATTATTGAAGAAAAAGTTGAAATAGCTATAAAACATTTAATAAAAAAACAACTAGAAAACCATGGCATTCCAAAAGGTAAAGTGAAGATATCGAAAATTACGATGAAGGAGATTATCAATTCTTATACACGAGAGTCAGGAGTACGAGAGTTAGATAGAAAAATAGCTAAGGTAATGCGTAAGGTTGCAAGAAAAATTGCTGAAGATGCTTCATTCTCGATAGATTTGAAAATTGAGGATTTGAAGGATTACTTAGGAATTCCAAGCTATTCAAGAGAAATATATCAAGGAAATGAGTATTTTGGAGTTGTAACTGGATTAGCTTGGACTTCTGTAGGAGGTGAGATTCTTTATATAGAGTCAAGTCTTAGTAAAGGAAGAGGAGAGAAGCTGACCTTGACAGGTAATTTAGGCGATGTTATGAAAGAATCTGCTATGCTAGCACTCGAATATATAAAATCAAATGCCACACTTTTAAATCTTGACGATATAAAGTTTGAAGATTGGAATGTGCATATACATGTTCCTGAAGGAGCAATTCCGAAAGATGGCCCATCAGCAGGGGTAGCTATGATTACTTCATTAGCTTCTAGTTTTGCTAAAAAGAAAGTAAAGAAAGGTCTTGCTATGACTGGAGAGATTACATTAAGAGGAAAAGTATTACCTGTTGGAGGGATTAAAGAAAAGATATTGGCAGCAAAAAGAGCTGGCATAAAAGAAATTATTCTTTGTGAAGAGAACAAAAAGAATGTAGAAGAAATTAATGATACTTACGTAAAAGGCTTAAGATTTCACTATGTGTCAGATATTAAACAAGTGTTAGATATTGCTTTGTTGAAGTAGAAATATTATTGTGAAATAGAAACGGATGGCTCTTTGGTTGTCCGTTTTTTTTATGTTCGTAATTAGGATACGCTTTACAAAACGTATAATGAGGAATTACTATATAAAAAAAGGACGACCGAAGTCGTCCTTTTTTATATATAAAATTATCTTTTTACTTATTGATGATAATCTCAACACGACGGTTTTTAGCTTTTCCTGCCTCGTCATCATTGCAAGCAATAGGTTTGCTTGATCCAAAACCTGCTGTTTCAATTCTTTTTGTTTCGATACCTTTTTTAACAAAGTATTTCTTCACAGCATCAGCTCTTCGTTCAGAGAGTGGTTTGTTAATTAAATCAGAACCAGTGTTATCTGTGTGTCCTTTAACTTTTACAGACCAAATTGTGTTTGTTTGTAATTGAGTTAGAATTGTATCAAGAACAACAAATGCACTTTTTGTTAATTTAGAAGAACCAGTCTCAAATCCAAATGTAGAGATGTCATATTGAGCTGTATCTCCAGTTAAGTAACTTGGATCAGTTGCGTTAAGGTGTCTGTAAAGATCCTTACGAGTTCTTGTAAGTTGTTTTGTAAGTTGGTCCATTTGGTATTGTTGACCCATAATGATGTCTTTAATAGCAACACCATCAATACTATCAGAGCTTTCTTTAGCTTCTAATTTTTTAATAGCTTCACCTTGACGAGCTAACTCATATTGTAAACGATCAATAGCTTCTTGAGTTCCTTCTCTGCGGCTATTCATTTTTTCGAAATCAGTTAAGCTGATGTTTCTAGTGTTGTTTACACCATTTAATTTGTAGCGTAAGTTAATGTCAGCAACGTAGAAACCGTTAGCACCTGCAGGAGCAAAGTCAGCATTTGAGTTCCATTGGTATTTACCTTCTAAACCAACTTCAATGCTTTTTGTAATGTTACGAGTTACGTTAACACCAAAGCTAGAAGAAAGACTTAATAATCCTGATTCTGATGCTGAAGCCCCTGGAAGAGGTAGGTCGTCATCATAACTTCCGATTCCTGCTCCTAAACCATAAACAAAATATAAGTTTGTTTTTTGTTTTTTCATGCTTCTATACTTAGCTACAATATTAGAAAGGTTTATAGAAGTAAAGGCTTGAATTTGGTGAATAGTAGATGTGTATTTTGCTGGAGTAAGTCCAGCTAATTTACCGTCAACATTATTCATATGATACATGTAGTCAAGACCAATACCGTAGAATGGATTTGCAGTTCTTTCTACAAATATGCCTCCTATAGGATTGTAAGCTCTTTCAAACTCACTTCCGTAATCAATACCTCTAACTGTACTCATACCGCCTTTAAGTCCGATAGACCATTTAGAGATTTCAGTAACTTGCGCAAATGAGCTGGTAGTCAACATAGCAGCTGCAATCACTAATAAAAGATTTCTTTTCATAAGTTGTGTTGTTTATTTTATAAAATGTTAAAAATCGTGGTTTTTATTAAAACTATGCAAACATAGAGAAAAAAAAGATTTTTACAAAAAAAAATAGCAGCTTTTTGCTGCTATTTTTTTGAATATATTAAAGTTTTTATTCCTCAGTTTTAGGAGCTTTTTTAGCTGCACCTTTTTTAGGAGCTTTGTCTTCAGTATCTGCTTCTTTTTTAGTTTTTGCAGGAGCCTTTTTTGTAGACTTTTTTTCTTCTCCATCTTCCTCTTTTACTGCAGCTTTCTTTGTTTTAGCTGTAGTTTTTTTAGGTGCTTCAGCGTCTTTTTCTTCTTTTTTAGTTTTAGCTGTAGTTTTCTTAGGAGCTTTTTCCTTAGTTTCACCAGCATCTTCTACCTTTTCTTTTGTAGTTTTCTTTGGTTTTGCTTCGGCTGCAGCTTTTTCAATTTTCGCAGCTTTTTCCGTAATCATTTGATCTTTTAAATCAACTAATGATTGAAGATCTCCAAGCGTTGTTCTTTCCATAGAAGACTCTTCTTTTTTAGACTTCTTAGCAGTTGTCTTTTTAGTGGGAGTTGCTATTTCTTCGCCATTCTCAATTTTTTGAGCATCTTCATGAATACGACTGTGAGAAAGAATGATTCGTTTAGCATCTTTATTAAATTCAATTACTTTGAAGTTTAATTTCTCATCTAATTTAGCTGCAGAACCATCTTCTTTAACTAAATGTTTCGGAGTTGCAAACCCATCTACACCATAAGGTAGAGATATAACTGCTCCCCTATCTTGCATTTCAACGATAGTTCCTTCGTGAATAGAATTAACAATAAACAATGTTTCGAACACATCCCATGGATTTTCTTCTAGTTGTTTGTGTCCTAAGCTTAAACGACGGTTGTCTTTATCAATTTCTAATACTGTGACATCAATGTCTGCTCCTATTTGAGTAAATTCAGATGGGTGTTTTACTTTCTTGGTCCAAGAAAGGTCGCTAATATGAATTAATCCATCTACACCTTCTTCAATTTCAACAAATACACCAAAGTTAGTGAAGTTACGAACTTTTGCTGTGTGCTTAGATTGAGTTGCATATTTTGATTCGATGCCTTCCCATGGATCAGTTTTTAATTGTTTGATACCAAGAGACATTTTGCGTTCGTCACGATCAAGAGTTAAAATAACTGCTTCAACAGGATCACCAACTTTCATAAAGTCTTGAGCTGAACGTAGGTGTTGAGACCATGACATTTCAGATACGTGAATTAAGCCTTCAACAGCAGGTGCTATTTCAACAAATGCGCCATAGTCAGCCATAACAACAACTTTACCTTTTACTTTGTCACCAACTTTAAGTTCAGAGTCTAAAGCATCCCATGGATGAGCAGAAAGTTGTTTAAGACCTAATGCAATACGTTTTTTCTCGTCATCAAAGTCAAGAATAACTACATTTAATTTTTGGTCTAATTGTACGATTTCTTCTGGGTGAGATACGCGACCCCAAGATAAGTCAGTGATGTGGATAAGACCATCAACACCACCAAGGTCGATAAATACACCGTATGAAGTAATGTTTTTAACAGTACCTTCAAGTACTTGTCCTTTTTCAAGTTTAGAGATAATCTCTTTCTTTTGAGCCTCTAATTCAGCTTCAATAAGAGCTTTGTGAGAAACAACAACGTTTTTAAATTCGTGGTTGATTTTTACCACTTTGAATTCCATTGTTTTGTTTACAAATACATCGTAGTCGCGAATTGGCTTAACGTCAATTTGAGATCCTGGTAGGAATGCTTCAATACCAAATACGTCTACGATCATACCACCCTTCGTACGACATTTGATAAATCCAGTAATGATTTCGTCGTTTTCTAAAGCAGCATTTACGCGATCCCAAGAGCGTGTTGCACGTGCTTGTTTGTGAGAAAGGATTAATTGTCCTTTTTTGTCTTCTTGGCTTTCGATGAATACTTCTACTGTATCGCCCACTTTTAAGTCTGGGTTGTAGCGGAACTCATTTGTAGATACAACGCCGTCAGATTTGAAGCCAATGTTAATCACAACTTCTCTTTTAGTCATAGAGATAACAGTGCCTTCAACAACTTCACGATCTTTAACAACGTTTAATGTAGCGTCATAGATTTTTTCAAGGTCATCTCTGTTTGCATCAGGAAGTAGACCTTGTTCGTAAGCATCCCAGTCGAATTCTTCTTGTGCTACAGGAGCTGGTTCTTCAATTTTTTCTTTTTTTGTTTCTTTTTCGGTAGTTGGTGCTTCTTCAATCACTTCTTCAGTAGCAACAGGAGTTGCTTCTTCTTGCACCTCCGGAGTCGGAGCTACAACTGCTTCTGGAGCAGTTTCGGTTACGTTTACATCTTCTACGATGTTTTCTTTTTTCTCTGTCATTTTTTAAATTTTCACTAATCGAATTAGTAGGTTAGACTTTATATTGATTTGAAATTGGGGTGCAAAGATAAGAATTATTTGTTATTATTCATTTGTAATTTATTTTTTATTTAGTTGAAGGTTAATTTTTTATCTTTGCATTTTAATAAATTTTTAAAACAATAATTAATATGTTTAAAACGAACGATTATTTTGACGGAAAAGTAAAATCTATAGCTTTGAAATCAGATGAAGGAGATGCAACTATTGGGGTGATGGCAGCAGGTGAGTATGAGTTTGGAACGTCAACAGTAGAAGTGATGACTGTAATGAGTGGAAAGATGTCTGTGCAGCTTCCGGGGGAGAGTGTATGGAAAGAATATAAAAAGCTAGAGTCTTTTACTGTGGATAAAGGTGAGGTATTTAAAGCAAAAGTGGAGGTTGATACGCCTTATTTATGTGTGTATAAATAGAGTTAATAGATGTATGAAAACAAAAGACCTTTAGTGTTTTACTAAAGGTCTTTTGTTTGATATACTTTGAGGCAGATTTATTTTTTCTTTTTAGCTGCTTGTTTTTGCATTTCTATTTGTTTTTTTTGCGCTTCTTCTAGTCTTGCTAATAAACCACCAGATTTCTTTTTCTTCTTAGGGTTTTTTGCATTGGTTTGTAACTTTAATAAGAGTTTCTCTTCGTCTAAGAAGTAGCGTATAGAATAAGTTTGAATAATTGTAATTAAGGTCGCAATAAAGTAGTAATAACTCAAGCCTGAAGCATAGCTGTTAAATATAAACAAGAACATAACCGGCATGATATACATCATTACTTTCATTCCTGGTATTTGTTGTTGAGTATCCATAGTAGTTTGCATATTAATATGCGTGTACACTAAGTTGGTGATAGTCATTAATAAGCAAAATAAACTAACATGATTGCCAAAATACTCTGATATTAATGGGATATGTGTGCTCCATGTTAAAATGCTATCATAAGATGATAAATCTTGAGCCCATAAGAAACTTTCTTGACGCAGTTCAATAGAGGCGGGGAAGAAGCTAAACATAGCAAATAGAATAGGCATTTGTAATAGCATAGGTAAGCATCCTCCTAATGGATTAACACCAACTTTACCATATAAGGCCATGGTTGCTTGTTGGCGTTCTTTTGCTTTTGTTGCAGGAATACGTGCATTTATTTCATCAATTTGAGGTTTTAAAACACGCATTTTTGCAGTTGACATATATGACTTGTATGTGAGAGGAAATAATAGTAATTTGATAAAGAGTGTCAATAGTAAAATAATGATACCAAAGTTACCTATATATGTGCTTAAGAAATTAAATACAGGAATTACAACAAAAATATTTATCCATCCAAAAATACCCCATCCTAAAGGAATTATTTTTTGTAAGTTAAGTTCTTTGTCCGACTCAATGCCTTTATCGTAATCATTAAGAATTTTGTATTTGTTTGGTCCAAAATAATATTTAAAATTAGTAGCTGTTTGTCCAGTAGGATCAAAAGGAATATGTAATTCAGCCTTATATTCCTTAATATAAGGAGATGTGTTGTCTTCGATAGTAGTACTTGTTAGTTGGCCAGAAGTAAAGGCGTCATCTGCTATTAGAATAGAACTAAAGAATTGGTCTTTAAATGCAATCCATTTAACTTTTGTTGTAAAATCCTCATCTTCACTTTTCGTATCTCCTATTTTTTCAATATCATCTCCTAAAAATTTGTATTGAATGGAGGCATAACGTGATTCAAATTTTTTGCTTCGTTCTTGTTGCTTGATTTTTGAGCTCCATTGCATCGGTAGGTAGGTTACGCCTAGTGGCATAACTTTACCCATATTGTGTGCTTTTATACTGTATCCAATCATATAATCATCTGCTTTTACAGTATATATATAATCTAGATATGCTCCAGTGTTTGTTTTTAGTCTGAATGTAAATGATTGTTCGCCTGATAGTACAGAAGATTTCTTTCGAACACTAACGCCTTCAAAATACATATCCATAGTATTGATAATGCGGTTGTCATTTGTAATGATATTGTAGTTTGTTGAGCTATTGTCTTTTTTACTGTCAAATAAAACAATTGGGTCTCCATCTTTGTCTTTAGTTTTGTAATTTTTTAATTCGACCATGCTAATTTGTCCACCTTTAGCACTAACAATTATTTTGATAAGGTTATTTTCAATTGTATATTCTTTGTCTTCTCCTAAAGCAGCTTGAGCAAAAGGGCCGTAGGTGTTTACTGCTTTTTCTTCAATTGCAATTGTATCTTTTAAGGGTACTTCAATAGGAGCTGTTGTTATAGGAGAAATTACCTTGGGAGTTAAGGATGTAATTGAATCATTGTAGCGAGCTTGTGCTATTTCTTCTTTGGATGGTTGGTTGTACCATGCAAAACCAAATAGAATTGCACCAATAGTAAGAAAACCGATAATTGTATTTTTGTCCATGTTTATATTATTAGAGAGGTGTAATGTTATACGCCTTTACATTATTCTATTACTGTTTTAATGAAATTTACAAAAAGTGGATGTGGGTCTAAAACAGTACTACTATATTCTGGGTGAAATTGTGTGCCTAAGAAGAATTTTTTATCAGGAAGTTCCACTATTTCGATTAAGTTAGAATCAGGGTTGATTCCAGTGCATTTCATTCCAGCTTTGATATAGGCTTCTTTGTAATCGTTGTTAAATTCAAAACGATGTCGATGACGTTCTTTAATTACATCTGAATTGTATATTTTATGCGCTAGGCTGCCTTTAGATAACTTACACTTGTAAGCTCCTAAGCGCATGCTGCCTCCTAAATTCAGAATGCCTTTTTGTTCTTGCATTAAATCTACTACATTATGACTAGTGTTCGGGTCAATTTCAGTAGTATTAGCATCTTTGTATCTCATTACATTTCGAGCATATTCTATCGCCATGCATTGCATTCCCAAGCAAATTCCTAGGCAGGGAATGTTGTTTTCACGAGCATATTGTATCGCGGTTATTTTTCCTTCTATACCACGATTTCCAAAACCTGGAGCAACAATAATCCCTTCCATTCCACTTAGAGTGTCGTGAATATTGTCTGGTAAAATGTCGTCAGAAGGGATCAACTTTAATTCGAGTTTTCTGTTGTTGTGAGCACTTGCATGGTGTAAGGATTCTATAATAGATTTATATGCGTCAGGAAGAGAAACATATTTTCCAACTAAGCCAATTGTAACTGTTTTAGTTGCTTTTTGCATTTTGTCTAAAAATTTTGTCCAATCCTTCATGTCTGGTTTTGAAGTGAAAGGTAGACCTAATTTGCGCAAGACAACCTGGTCTAATTTTTCAGTTTGCATTTTTAATGGCACCTGATAGATAGTGGGAACATCAATTGATTCAATTACAGCATCAGGCTCAACGTTACAGAATAAAGCTACTTTACGGCGTACATCGGCTGTTAGCTCGTGTTCGGTACGTAGTACTAATATATCTGGTTGCACACCTTCTTCCTGTAGTGCTTTAACAGAGTGTTGAGTAGGTTTAGTTTTTAGTTCTTTAGCCGCTGCGATATAAGGAACATAAGTTAAGTGTATGCTTAGAATGTTTTTTCCAAGTTCCCAGCGTAGTTGACGTACACTTTCAATATATGGTAAAGATTCAATATCGCCTACAGTTCCACCAATCTCAGTAATTACAAAATCATATTTTTTCTTAGTGCCAAGATTTTTAATACTGCGTTTAATTTCATCTGTAATATGTGGAATAATTTGTACTGTTTTTCCAAGGTAATCACCACGTCGTTCTTTATTTATAACGCTTTGGTAGATTCTTCCAGTAGTAATATTATTTTCTCTTTGAGTTTTAATATTTAAAAAACGTTCATAATGTCCAAGGTCAAGATCTGCTTCGTGCCCGTCTTCAGTTACATAACATTCACCATGTTCGTATGGATTCAATGTGCCAGGATCAACATTAATATATGGATCTAGTTTTTGAATGGTTACCTTATATCCTCTAGCTAAGAGCAATCTTCCAAGAGATGCTGAAATAATGCCTTTGCCTAAAGATGAAGTTACTCCGCCAGTTACGAAAATGTATTTTGTATCTTTCACAATGAAATAGTTGTTTTTCTTTTAATTGATGTCTTTTCTGATATTTTTTTACTCAAGGTGCAAATGTAAGTAAAAATTGCAAACCTCAGAAGGCTTTTTTCGGTAAAATATGATAAAAGATGGGATGAAAGTGGAATTGAGATATGTGAGTGTTTTAAATATTAGCTATTAGATTCTTTTTTGTGATCAAATAGTAGATTATTACGATCGAAATAAAAATTTATTTTTGTTCAAGCAGAAGACTATTTTTAGATGATATTTTTAAGAATGCTTTCAAAACAGCAATTGAATGGTTACTTTTGTGAAACTTTATAAAAGATAATAATTGTATGTTTTATCTCGGTATCTTCTCTAGTTATACTCCATATTTGATAATGGCCATTTTTTTTGGCTTGTATCAATTGTTAGGCCTATTTGGGAATCATGCAAAAGATAATGAGACCTTCGGTCTTCTTGATGCTAGGGTAATAAATTGGAATCCTTCTTTAGATAGGCCAATAGTTGAAGCTTCTACGTATATGTTTTCTTTTGAAAAAGAGCAAAGTGAGCCAAAGAAGCAAACTGTTGTGTTTGATTATCCTGCTAGTATTAAACTTCAAAAAATCTTTTCAAAAGATTTTGATGTTAATAGCTTCTTTCATTTCGAGTTGTTCTCTCGACCTCCTCCATATTTATTTTTAACATAAGTATATACTCATAAATATTCTTTTGTGAGAAATTATTTTTCAGCATCATAAAATATCTTTTCAATGTAGATGTTTCTATGCTTGTTGATTACTATCTACGATAATAAATAATAAATATGAAAAAAATATTTTTACTAGGCATGTTAAGCGTAATGTTAAGCAATTTATTTGCATTTCAGCATGTCGAAGATTCTGTAGTGTTAAAAGCCGCTGTTATTACGGCTCCAAAAGAGGTAAACTCTTTTGATGAACAAGCGCTAACTAATTATTCAGTCGATTTAAAGAGTATTGAGTGTTTGCAAATTTCATCTTTGAAAGATGCATCTCTTACTATTCCTAATCTTTATGTTCCAGAATATGGTTCAAAAATCACTTCATCTATTTATGTAAGAGGAATAGGTTCACGTATGATTGAGCCATCTATAGGTTTGTACGTGGATGATATTCCTTATTTAGACAAAAGTGGTTTTGATTTTGACTTCTATGATATTCAATCAATTCAATTTCTTCAAGGACCGCAAGGCACACTTTATGGACGTAATACTCTTGGGGGATTATTAAACGTGACTACCATTTCTCCATTTGAGTTTCAAGGAACCAGAGTGAATTTATCAATTGGTAGTTATAATGATTTTAAGCTAGGGCTCTCTCATTATAATAAGCTGAGTGATAAAGTAGGTGTTTCTGTTGCTAGTTACTATAAAAAAAATGAAGGCTATTTTACAAATACGTTTAATGGAGAAAGAAACAAAAGTGAATCTTTAGGTGGAAGAATTAAGTTAGAGTGGGAATTAAGTAAAAAGTGGAGTGCAAAGATGAGTCTCTCTTATGACCAGTCTTCAGAAAATGCATATCCATATGCTCAATATGATACACTTACAAATAAATCAACTCTAATTAGCTACGATGAAAAGGGTAGTTATGAAAGAGAGATGGTTGCAGGTGGGCTGTGTTTGCAAAGAGAGGGAAAGAATGTCTTGTTCACCTCTTCTACTGGCTATCAATATTTAGATGACCAAATGCAAATTGATCAAGATTTTACCTCAGATTCAATTTTTGCTCTTAGTCAACAACAAAAGTTGCATTCAGTTACACAAGAATTTGTACTTCGTTCAAATAATAATAAAAGATACCAGTGGGTAGATGGCTTGTTTGGTTTTTATAAAGATTATAGTGTGAATGCTCCTATGACCTTTTTATCTAGTGGTATAGCAATGCTGCAAGGGTATTTTGATGCCGCTAAAGCCGCTAATCCAGCTATGCCTGCTATAACAATTACCAATGATGAAATGCCAATTTCAGGTGACTTTAAAACACCTACTTATGGTTTAGCATGGTTTCATCAATCTAGCTATGATTTTAGTAAGAAGTTTTCTTTTACTACAGGAGTGCGATTAGATTATGAAAAGACAAAAATAGATTATAATTCTGCAGCTACTATGAATACATCTATGCAAGTGTCTCCTTCTCCAATGGTTCCTCTTGTGTTAGTTGACTCTACGTATTCAATAAATGGTTTTCAGGATAAAGAGTCTTGGCAATTGTTACCAAAGATCTCATTTAAGTATACTATTAATGATAAAAGTACTGTATATACTTCTGTGACGAGAGGATATAAAGCAGGTGGGTATAATTATGCTATGTTTTCTGATGTTTTGCAATCACAAATGCAAAACCAACCTCCTGTCGATGTTGAAGAGGCGATTTCTTATAAACCAGAGTATTCTTGGAATTATGAAATAGGGTCACGTAACGAATTAGTGAAAAATAAACTTTTTGTAGATCTTGCTATATTTTATATTGATGATAATAATCAACAAATGGCTACGTTTACTTCGCATGGTAATCGTGTGATAACGAATGCAGAAAAGGTAGAGAGTTACGGTGTAGAAGCAGCTATGCGAGCAGCTATAAGTTCTAAGCTGTCATTTAATGCAGCATATGGTTATACATACGCTACATTTAAGAAATACAAAGTTGATAATGTAGATTATGCTGGAAAAATTATTCCATTTGCACCACAAAATACTTTGTCTGTTAGTGCTAATTATGCATTGTCAATTAATAAGAAAATGCTTGATAAAATTGTTTTTGTAGCACAGTATGTTGGAGTAGGTAGAACTTATTGGAATGAAGAAAATAGTATCTATCAAGATTTTTATGGTTTGTTAAATGGAGAAGTGTCGTTGGTGAAGAATACTTTTCAATTAACAGGATGGATAAAAAATGCTACTGAAACAGATTATAATTCATTTTACTTTGAGTCTTTGGGGAAATCATTTGTGCAAAAAGGAAGACCTATGATGTTTGGTGTTTCAGCTAAGATGCTTTTCTAGTATAGTTTAACTCCGTAATAAAAAGGACGATATCTATAGAAGATATCGTCCTTTTTATTTAAATCTTATCAAAGTCTTAGTAAACTACTTTTATACTTTCATTTCCAACTCTAATGATATAAATACCATGTGAAGGTAGATTTACTATTACTGTTTCTGAATTCGCTACTTGATTATATAAAGCAGAACCTTGAGTATTATAAATGCTTATTTGTTCAGTTCCTGATAGTCCACTTATTATAGCTTTTCCATTTTGGATACTTGCATTTATTTTCTTAACGCTTGGGTTCTTTGATGCTACACTCAAATCTTCCACAATATTAGTGAAATCTTTCCATTGAGATGCCGCTTGATAAGCCGCCTTGCTACCAACAGGTACATGTAAAACACATGTTGTTTTATTTACATTAGAAAAAACATACCCGGAAGATGAAGAAGTAAAATTAAATGGTGTTGTTGCGTAGGCATTGATGGTAGCTAAATTACTACAATCAGCAAATGTATAAGAATCGATAAAGAGTACTGACGCTGGAATAGAAATGGAAGTTAAGCCTGTACATCCTTCAAAAGCGTACATGTAAAATTCTCTAACCCCTGAAGGAATAGTTATTGAGCTTAAACTGACACAATTTCTAAAAGCATCAATAGAAACAGAGCTAACCGTTGAAGGAATAGTATAACTTCCTGTTTTACTTGTTGGGCAGTGTAGTAATGAGCCAATATTTGAGAATAGAACTCCGTCAGCACTAAAATATTTAGGGTTGCTAGCATCTATATTTATATAAGCTGAAGAGCCGCTAAAAGCAGTGCCACCTATGTTAGTTGTAGAGGCTGGAATAGAGATTGATGCTAAAGAAGTACAATCTTTAAAACTCTCTGAGCCGATAGATACCATATTAGAAGGAATATTTATAGTGTTTAAATTAGTACAACCCTTAAATGCGTACGAACTTATAGATGTGACTAAGCTAGGAGTTGTAAAAGCGGTTAAGCTTGTACAGTTTTCAAAAGCATTCATTGAAATGGCAGTTGTAGGTGTGGGAATAGTAATTGACAGTAACCCCGATTTGTTTTGCAAGGCACTATGTGGAATAGTGTTAGCTTCATAGCTTATAGCGAAAGAAGTAAAAGTCCCCTCAGCTCCTGTGTATTCCATTATACTTGAACTGCTTAATTCTATGGTAGTTAATGCCGGCATATTATCACGCATAGTTTTAAAATCACGTGCATCAATATTGCCCGTTACTGTTAAGTTTGTTACTGAGCTAAGCGTAGCGCCTGCTGTAGTTATTGCAGAAGATAATCCTCCTGCGGTAGAGGTGACTGTTAATGCATGCATTATCATTGGAATGCATAAGCTGAAAAGTAATAGTGTGTGTTTTTTCATAGTTGTTTTATAATATTTTGCCGTAAAAATACGGAAAGGTATTAAGTTAAACAAAAAATTCCCCTCTGATTTGAGGAGAATTTTTTCTTAAATGGAGAACGAAACAGCTTATTTCGTATTTTTCAAAGTATGTCCCATTCTATCTTTTTTTGTTTGCATATAGAATAGGTTATGTTCGTTTGTTTCTATTTCAATACTTACGTTTTCTACTACTTCAAGTCCGTACGATTCTAATCCAATTCTTTTTACAGGGTTGTTCGACATAAGACGCATTTTACATACACCAACTTCACGAAGTATGCTGGCACCAACACCGTAGTCTCTCTCGTCAGGGTTGAAGCCAAGATGTACATTTGCTTCTACGGTATCCATTCCTTCTTCTTGTAGTTTATAAGCAGCAATTTTATTCATTAATCCAATGCCTCTTCCTTCTTGGTTCATGTAAACGACAACTCCTTTGCCTTCTTTTTCAACAGTTTGCATAGCTTTATGAAGTTGCTCTCCACATTCGCAACGCATAGATCCAAATATGTCACCTGTCATGCACGAAGAATGTACACGCACTAAGATTGGCTCATCCTTATCCCAAGTTCCTTTTATTAAAGCAATATGTTCTGCTCCGTTCGAAATTTGTTTGAATGGAATTAAACGAAATGTCCCATATTCAGTTGGCATATTTACTTCAACTCCTTTTTCAATTATTGATTCTTTTTTTAATAGGTAAGCAATTAAGTCTTTAATGGAGATGATTTTGATGTTGAATTTTTTCGCAACCTCAATTAGCTCAGGTAAGCGTGCCATAGTACCATCTTCGTTGATGATTTCTATTAAAGCTCCAGCAGGATAAAGTCCAGCTAAGTTAGCTAAATCTGTAGTAGCTTCGGTATGGCCAGCGCGTCGAAGTACGCCACGTATTTTAGCTTTTAGAGGGTTGATGTGACCAGGTCGAGCAAAGTTGCTAGATTTCATTTTTGGGTCTGCAAGAGCTTTTATAGTCATTGCTCTATCGTGCATAGATACGCCTGTTGTACACCCATAGTCTAATAAGTCAACTGTAACAGTAAAGGGAGTTTCATGTACCGAAGTATTTGCTGTTGTTTGCATCTCAAGCTCAAGTTCGTTACATCGGTCTTCTGTTATAGCAGCACATAACAAACCACGTCCATGTGTCATCATGAAGTTAATTTTCTCAGGTGTTACTTTTTCTGCGGCAACAATAAAGTCTCCTTCGTTTTCACGATCTTCATCATCTACTACAATTAGAAATTCACCATTTTTATAATCTTCAATGGCTTCTTCTATGGTGTTTAGTTTAAATTCTTCACTCATTTATCTTATTTTTTATTGACAATTTTTTGATTGCGCCAAACATTTTTCTATAGGTGTCAGTATTAAATATTGGTGAATCAATGGCGGCTTTATAAGTTAGAAAAACGCCTATTGGAAGCAAGCAGAATGAACTCAGCCATATTCCATTAAAGGCAGGCCATACACCTTCGCGAGCTAGTTTATATCCAGAGAAATCAATTACATAATAGATTAAAAACATGCCTACTGAAACGACAATGGGCATACCTAAACCACCTTTTCTGATAATGGCACCTAAAGGAGCTCCAATAAAGAAGAATATTAAGCATGCAAAAGCCAAGGTAAATTTTCTATGCCATTCTATTTGATGCCTTATCATTTGATAGGTTTCACTTCCAATGAAAGAGAAATTAGAACTGATATCTATGTTGTAATCTTCAGCTTTCTGAAGAGAATGTGCAATTGCTTTTTTCATGTTTTTTTGTTTTAAATTGAAAAACAGAGAGTCGGCATTTACTTTTATCTTGTTGCTTGGAATTGTATTTAAAATTTTTCCTTGTTGTATGTTTCTACCAAAGAAATGTCTGTTTATAAAGCGTTCTGAATATATGCTTGACATACTATCTATGCTATGTTGAAGAGTGTCAATTGTTGCATCTAGTTGCTTTATGTTTTTACTCATGTATTGATCGCTTAAAACACTTTCATCCATACGTGTGAAGCTCATGTCAAAATCAATTATAACTTCTTTTTCGCTAAAATTTTCTCTTCTGTAAGGAATACTATTTGAACTGCGACTGCTTTGTCTGCGTAAATTTTCAAACGATTCTCCAGAATATAAAGATAATAATAGATAGTCTTTTTTCTCTGAAAGTTTTATTCGTGCTGAGTCAGCAACTGTAACAGAAGCATTATTAAATCCTTTTGAGAAATCATAAATCATAATGTCTTTTAGTAATTTGCGGTCACTATCTTTTTCTCTTACATAGATATTGTACCCTGCAATTCCAGAATAAAATTCTCCTTGAGGAATATCTAACTCAGGAGAGGTTTGCCGCATGGAGAAAATTAATGCCCATAGTTTCTTTTGAGAAACAGGCAAAACATCATTTGCAAAAAAGAAAGCACCAATGCTTATAAATGAAATAAATACTAATAAAGAAAGCATGATTCTAAACAGAGAGATTCCAGCAGCTTTCATTGCTGTTAGTTCAGTTTGTTCTCCTAAATTGCCAAAGGTCATTAGAGATGCTAATAAAATAGCTAAGGGTAAAGCCATTGGTACGATAGATAGCACCGCATAATAAAAAAATTCTAATAGAACTATTATATCCAATCCTTTACCAACTAATTCATTGATGTGTTTCCATAGAAACTGCATCAAAAAAATAAAAGTGCATATAAAGAAAGTGGCAAATAAAACTTCTATAAAGCGAAGAAATACGTACTTGTCTAGTTGTTTAATTCTGAACATGAAAATGCTTTTATAAATCAAGCACAAAGTTAGTTTAAAAAATTGAATGAGATAGGATAGTTAGTTAAGAATACCTATAAAAAATGCTGTTTCATTGTTGAAACAGCATTTGTGGCTTTTTTAGAAAACATTGATGAGTTAGGCTTTTTTTATAATTATAACCCAATATTTCTAAACAGATCTTTTATTTGTTTATTCCAGAGTGTTTTTGCATCGTCCTGTTCGTCTGGTTCTGCAAAATCTGTTATGATAAGAGCTACTTCTTTTGTGATGTCGTCTACTGTAATTTTAAATTCAAAATAGTATTTTTCACCAGCATCTTCATCCCAGCGAAAACGAACAAAATTATTATTTCGAGAAGAAATGAGATCGGCCTCTTGGGATGCGTCTCCCCAGGTGAAAGTGAAGGTTTTATCTTTTACGTTTACCTTGTCAGCAAACCACTCTTCAAGTCCGTTTGAAGTGCTTATTGTTTGCCAAAGCATACTTAATGAAACTGTTTTAATCGTGTATTCTATTTGAAATTTTTCTTTTTCCATGTGCTTGAATTTTTGGCAAGATTAGAATTTTTTTTTTAACAACAAGCAACAATGTGAAAAAAATTAACAAAAAATTATTAACAAAAAAGGGTGTTTGTTTGTAAGTGGATGATTTAAAGAGATATATGAGTGTTTAAATAGAAAAAGCAAGAGGTAAAAGGTCTGCCGCTTTTTTAACAAGTAGAATTTTTTCATCGCTATAAAGCAAGATTTCAATGTTGCTTTTGAATCTATTTTCACTTTCGATGAGAACTTGACGACAAGCACCACATGGAGAAATAGGAGCTTTCGTAAAATCGTTATTGTTGAAAGCAGCAATTGCTAATGCTTTTACAGGGGTGTGAGGGTGTTGTGAGTTTGCATAAAAAAGAGCTACACGCTCTGCGCACATACCGGAAGGATAAGCTATGTTTTCTTGGTTATTCCCTCCAATTAATAGTCCATTATTAAGAAGTACTGCAGCTCCGACTTGAAAATTAGAATAGGGAGCATAAGCTAATTGTGTTTGCTCTTTTGCTAGCTTAATGAGATCTTGGTATTCTTTTGGTAGTTCTGTGTGATTGAGAACAGTAACTTGTATTTGAAATTCTTTATTTTCCATTTCCGTTAAATATAATTGTTGATAACAAAGCTATAAAAGTATCATATTCTTTTTAAAGAAATTCTATTTTTGTAAATTATAATTTAAAAATAAAGTTCATGCAAATTCAGAATGATATCTGTATTTGCATGAATAATAATTGCATTGGCAGATGAAAAAAATATTATTCTTTATTCTTTATTCTTTAATCGTTTTGAATGCTTCTTCTCAAAATTCAGATTATGTAGATTACATCGAGAATTATAAAGATATCGCTATTCAAGAAATGTATAATTATGGCATACCTGCTAGTATAACTTTGGCTCAGGGATTGCTGGAGTCTGGTGCAGGGAAGGGGAGGTTAGCTGTAAAAGCTAACAATCACTTTGGTATTAAATGTCATAAAGAGTGGACAGGTCCAACTATTTTTCATGATGATGATAAAAAAGGAGAATGTTTTAGGAAATATGGTAAAGCTATTTATTCCTTTGAAGATCATTCTAAATTTCTCAAAAATCGATCACGTTATGCTTTCTTATTTGATTTTGACAAGACAGATTATAAATCATGGGCATTTGGTTTGAAGCAAGCTGGTTATGCTACTGATCCTAAGTATCCTACTAAATTAATAAAATTAATAGATGATTATCAATTGAATCAGTATGATACAGCTAAGGGTAGTCCAACAAAAACAATTGCTCAAGTATCTAATAATTCACCAAAGATAGAAGTGAAAGAAAAGAAATCTTTGTTAGGAGGCTTTTTTAAATCGTCTAATAAATCGCAAATAGATTTAGATGAAAATAAAGTTTTTGATGATGGAGTTTATATTGCTGATATTGATGCATATCGTACTCATGAGATTGAAAAAATTAACGGAGTGAAATGTGTAATTGCTAAAGAAGGGGATACATATGCAAGTCTTGCAGATGAATTTAATCTGTATGAGAAAGAATTATTGAAAGCTAACGAAGTTAAGTATGGTGCTAATCCTAAAACGGGAGACTTAGTTTTTATTGCTAGAAAGAAAAGAAAAGCTGTAACTGAAGCGTATATGTTTAGAGAAGGAGATACTATGTATTCTGTGTCTCAGTTAAAAGGGATTCGTGTTCGTTCACTATATAAGATGAATGATATGATTTATGGCAAACAACCAGAAGTGGGAACAATGATAAAGTTGCGCTAATGAGAAGGCGAGAATCACAAAATTTAAGTGATGTCATAAAAGAACTAGTAAAGCTGCAAAAGCTTGATGTTAAGATAAATGAAAAGAACTTGTTGAATTCATGGGAGTCTGTTGTTGGTATTGCAATTAACAAATATTGTGAATCAAAATACATCAAAAATAAAGTCTTGTATGTAAAGCTATCTTCTTCTGTTTTACGTAATGAGCTAATGATGTCACGTCAAAAGCTAGTAGAGAATTTAAATAATTATATCGGCTTAGAAGTTATTAAAGATATACGATTCTATTAGTTTAATAATGAATTGGGAGGATCTTATTCTAAAAAAAATGTCTCTTGAATTAGTTGATTATCTAATTCAAGAAATTGAAGATGCTCCATCATTATTTGAAGAACTTTTCCCTTTGCTTTTTTCAGATAATGAGAAAATGGCATGGCGCACAGGCTGGATATTGTGTCATATGCAAAAAAAAACTCCATTTCTTCTAGAACCCAAACTAGCTGAACTCATTGAGTATTTACCTCAAACTAGGTTTCATGGAGTAAGGCGCTCAATATTGTTTGTTATATTTAACTCAAACTACAAAGATTTTTCGGTTGACTTTATTAATCAATGTTTTGAATGGATGCTCTCACCTAAGCAAGATGTTGCTATTCAGATGTACAGCATGTATTGTTTGGAGAAGGTTTGTGTCGTATACCCCGATTTTAAACCAGAATTAATAGCCTCTTTAGAGACTATAGACCCTCAAGATTACTCTAAAGGACTAAATTCTGTCCGAAATAAGATTTTAAAGAAACTTATAGAGAAGTAATTGGGTATTGTTTTTGCTATTGCTGTGCAAAATATATTACTATATTATGAAAAGAGCTATCTCGTTCTTTATTTTTTTTAAGGTCTGTTTTTTATTTGCCTACCCTCAAGTTATAACGAATAAGGCTGTGAAAATTCTTTATGGGGCGGATGAAAATAAGTGTCTGCAAAAGTCATCCTCTCAACAATTAACTATATCTCAATATAAAGAGAAAGCTAATCAAGAGTGGTTTATAACTCCCTCGTTAGATTCAAAATTCTATCTCCTTCGAACAGCTGATAGTAGCTATTTATGTTCTTATAAAGGCAAATTAAAAGGTGTTAGTTTCTGTCAATTTAAATCTACTGTTGATGATTCTGATGAATATAAATTTCACTTTACGCCTAAAAAAAATGGGGGCTGGAGTATTTCTCCAAAAAATCAATCAGAATATTTTTTACAGCCTAAAATGAGTAGTGACTCAATAATTGTTGCTCCTAAAACAGAATTTAGTACAACTACTTTCTTAATAGATACAATCCCATACCGTAGACCTATACCACCATTAAAAAGATTTGAGAAAGCAATGTGTGCGGTAGGTGTAACGAAAGATCTAAAGTCTTTAGAGGTTTTTGGCGTAGAAGCTACCTTCTTTCAGCCAGGAGGAATGTATCCAACTCAATTTGTTGTACGCATCTATTTAAGTTCAGATAAACAAGATAAATTAGAGATTGTAATATATGATGATATATTCAAAATTAGAAAAAAGAAAAGTTATTATGTTATTCCTAAAGGTTCTCAAACACAACCATATATACGCTTGTTTTCAGATGATCAAGTATATAGTGTCTTAAATAATGCTGAAATAGTACTTCAGATTTCGAATTTGAGAAATAATAGTTTTAATTTGTTAATACAAAAAGCAAATGTTGTTAATGAATTAGAAGAGAATAAAGCGAAGCCGTTTTATGATATTGCCCTTAAGGGTGTTTATCTTTTACAATAAATTATAAATATGAGATTAATATCAACACATACTATTCTTACTAGTGATATTGGAGTTAAAGGGAATCTATTTGGAGGGAGGTTATTAACGTGGATAGATATTGCAGCTTTTAATTATGCTGTAGAAGAAATTAGAGATAATCATTTAGTGACGCTCAAAATCTCGGAATGTTTATTTTTACAACCAATAAAAGTAAATAATATAATTAAAGTTTATGGAACGATAGCAGAGCTTGGGCGTTCTTCAATAGAGGTGGCTATTGAGGTTAAAGTATTAGAAGTTAATTCAGGGAAGGAAGACTTAGTTTGTACTACCAGTGTTACAATGGTGCTTGTTGATGAATGTGGAAAATCTAAAGAAATTATTGTTAAATAAAAAAAGCTGCTCAAATATGAACAGCTTTTTAATTTTTAACTTGCCTGAAATTATGCAGGGTTAATTGCTTCAGATGGACAAGCGTCAGCGCAAGTTCCACAATCGGTGCAAACTTCAGCGTCAATAACATAGATATCGCCTTCGGCGATAGCGTCAACTGGGCATTCGCTAAGGCAAGAACCACAAGCAATACAGTCTTCTGTAATAATGTAAGCCATTTTTATAAAATTTAATTAGTACTAATTAGTAAGTGCAAATGTATTTCATTTTCTATTTATAGAAAAATATTTAACTATAATTTTTTGTGAAAGAATATAAAAAAGTACTTGTTTTAATTTTAAATAACGAAAAAATCAAAAAAAATGTTCAATACAAAAAAAAACTAAATACTTTTGTGTAATTAATTTTACAATAAATTCAATTTGAAAAGAGCACTAGTTATATTATTTATTTTTGTTGTAGGTTTTGTTAATTCCTTTTCACAGCGTAGAGTTGTAGAGAATTTGCAACAGTCTGACAATAAATTAATTCATTTTGGATTTACATTAGGTATGCATACGCAAGACTTTATGTTTAAACCAAGTGAAGTTCCTGATGAAGATGGAACTCTTTGGTATGGAGATGTAGCTTCTCCTTCTCCTGGATTTACTGTTGGGATTATTTCTGATTTACGACTAGGAAATTACTTTAATTTGCGTTTTGTCCCGACTTTAAATTTTGGTGAAAGAAAAATTGCATTTGCCGGATTTCAGAATGGCGTCAAAATAGAACAGTTTGATACAAGTGTTCTATCTACATTAATAGCAGTCCCTTTTTATGTAAAATATAGAGCTTTAAGATTACAAAACTATAGGCCATATTTGATCGCTGGAGGTGGTGGTATGATTGACTTGTCTCGTAAAAAAGACGAGGCAATATTGCTTAAGCAATTTGATTTGTTTGTAGAGTTTGGTGTCGGTTGTGATTTCTATTTGCCATATTTTAAATTAGCACCAGAATTTAAGATGTGTTTAGGATTTAATAATTTGATAGAAAGAGATAGACCTTTGATTCAAAATGAACAAGATCTTAAATACTCTAACTCTATTGAAAGTTTAACGTCTCGACTTTTTATTCTTACATTTAATTTTGAATAGTTTTTAATAATACAACTATAATTAAGAGACGCGCTTGCAACGCGTCTTTATTTTTTAACTTATTTGATAATTGAAAATGAAATATCTAATCATCCTTTGTACTTCTTTTCTTTTTCTTTTTACTTCTTGTAATAAGAATCGCTTTAAAGTTGATACAGAAAAGATAAATTTAGAACTGAAAATTAAACGCTTCGATCGTGATGTAATGACTATGGATACGCTAGATATGAATCAAAGTATTCTTAAATTAAGTCATAACTATGGTAGTCTCTTTTCCAGGTTTGTAACAAGTGTGGTAATGATAGGGTCACCAGATTCTCTAAACTTTTCAAATCACCTTAAGTCATTTGTAAGAGATAGTATGGTAAATGAGATTTATCAAGAATCGCAACTTGTTTTTAATGATATAAGTGATATAGAACTTGAGCTAACTGAGGCTTTCAAGTATATTAAATTCTACTTCCCAGAGAAGAAAATACCTCAAATAGCTATGCATATATCTGGTTTTAACCAATCCGTCGTAGCAACAGAAGAATTTCTTTCTATAAGTATTGATAATTATTTAGGAGCTGATTATGTCTTTTATAAGAATATAGCTTATGATTATCAACTTCAAAATATGACTCGCTCAAAAGTTGCCCCAGATATTATTTTAGGTTATTTGATGAGCGAATTTCCTTTTGATAATAATGCTCAGCTTTTAGCAGGGATGCTTTCTAGAGCAAAAATTCTTTATTTGCAAAGTGTAATTATGCAAGAAAGAACTGAAGCAGAATTGATGGGCTATACAGTAGAGCAATTTAACTGGTGTGAGCAAAATGAGCAAAATATGTGGACTTATATTGTCGAAAATAAACATTTGTATAATAGCTCTCAATTAATATGCTCAAAGTATTTAAACCCAACACCTTTTACTTCTTATTTTTCAGAAGATTCTCCTGGTCAGGCCGCAATTTGGGTTGGCTTTCAGATAATAAAGAGTTACATGGATAATAACAAAGATATAACATTACCAATGTTAGTTGAGGAAAATGACTACCAACGAATTTTAGAAAACTCTAATTATAAACCTTAAATGATGGATAAATTGAGGTTCGTTAGTTTAGCCAGTGGAAGTAGTGGAAATTGTTATTTCTTTGGAACAGAGGAGTTCGGTGTTTTAATAGATGCAGGTATTGGCTCACGTACAATTAAGAAAAGGCTTAAGGATATAGGGATTCCGTTGGAAATTATTCAAGCAGTTTTTGTAACACACGACCATATTGATCATATAAAAGCAGTGGGCTCACTTGGAGAAAAGTTTTTTATTCCAATTTATGCAACTACTGAAGTTCATAAGGGAATTCAACAATCTTATGGTGTTACTCAAAAACTATTCTCTAGTAAAAAGTTTCTAGAAAAAGGTGAGATAGTAACAATTCGTGATTTTGAGATTGAAGCTTTTGCAGTATCGCATGATGCTACTGATAGTGTTGGGTATACCTTACATTATAATGGAAAAAGATTTACCGTTGCAACAGATCTAGGCTATATTTGTGCCAATGCTGCAACTCATATTAGATTGGCTAATTATTTAGTAATTGAGGCTAATTATGATGAAGATATGTTAGATGAAGGATATTACCCTATGCATTTAAAAGATAGAATTAGAGGCAAATATGGACATTTAGATAATGTTGAAACAGCTCGTTTTTTAGCTAATAACTATCATGAAGGTTTAGAATCTATTTATTTATGCCATTTAAGTAGAGATAATAATTCTCCCGAGAAAGCATTTCAAGTAGTGCAAAATGAATTGTTGAAAGAAGGAATTGAACTTGGCGAGAATTTGAGATTAGAAGTATTAGATAGAACAAAGCCAACAGAATTGTTTACATATGAATAATTTTGTTTAATACACTACGATAAATTATGAGAACTACAATAATAGATTTATTGAATAATAGCGTTGAGAAGTATGCATCGAATACCTTTTTATGGGAAAAGAAGATCGATAAATTTGAACCAACTACCTATAAAGAAACAAAAGAGCAGGTGCATCAATTTGCGGCAGGTTTGATTTCTTTAGGAGTCTCAGCTGGGAATAAAATTGCATTATTATCTGAGGGAAGAAATGACTGGATAATTGGGGAGCTTGCTATTTTACATGCTGCTGCTATTAATGTTCCATTATCTATTAAGTTAGAAGAAAGTAATGATCTTATTTTTCGTTTACAACATTCTGAGGCTGAATATATTTTAGTTTCAGGGACACAATTAAATAAAATTCGTTCAATAATTAGAGATTTGCCTTTAATCAAAAAGGTAATCGTTTTTGATGAGCAACCTGATTTTCAATTGAATGAAGTTGGCTTAAATGAGTTACTTAAAAATGGATGTGACATATTAACTGAAAATGCTAAAATAGTTGATGAAAGATCAAAAACTATTCAACCAGATGATTTAGCAAATATAAGCTATACTTCAGGAACTACAGCTGACCCTAAAGGTATTATGTTAACACATAGGAATTATACAGCAAATGTAGAACAAGCACTAACGTTAATGGATATTCCTGAGTATTATCGAACGCTAATTATACTTCCACTCGATCATTGTTTTGGACATGTCGCTGGTTTTTATAGTTTTTTGTATTCTGGAGCAAGCGTTGGTACGGTGCAAGTTGGAAAAACAGGACAAGAGACTTTAAAAAATATTCCTCTAAATATTAAGGAACTTCAACCAAGTTTATTGTTAAGTGTACCAGCCTTAGCAAAAAACTTTAAAAAGAATATCGAAAGTGGTATTCGTGCAAAAGGAAATGTTATCAATAGTTTATTTCAATTTGCTCTAAAAATATCATATTCATATAATAAAGAAGGTTATAATAAAGCTCGTGGGTTTCAGTTTTTAAAGAAACCATTATTAAATATATTTGATAAAGTTTTGTTTTCAAAAATTCGCGAGAATTTTGGAGGTAAACTAGAATTTTTTATTGGTGGAGGCGCATTGTTAGATATAGACCTACAACGCTTTTTTTATGCAATAGGTATTCCAATGTTTCAAGGATATGGTCTTTCTGAAGCGACTCCAATTATTTCGTCGAATGGAGCAAAACATCATAAATTAGGTTCTTCAGGTTATTTAGTAGATTTTATGGACTTGAAAATCTGTGATGTAGATGGTAAATCTCTACCTAATTTTGAGAAAGGAGAAATAGTAATTAAAGGCGAAAATGTAATGGCTGGTTATTACAAAAATCCTGATTCCACTACTGAAACAATTAAAGATGGTTGGTTATATACAGGTGATATGGGATATATGGATGACGATGGCTATTTGTATGTTACGGGTCGCTTCAAAAGTTTATTGATTTCAGGAGATGGTGAGAAATATAGCCCAGAAGGTATAGAAGAAGCTTTAGTGGAAAATTCTGATTTTATAGAACAAGTTCTTTTACATAACATGCAAGATCCATATACATCTGCTTTAATTGTGCCAAATAAAGAAGCTCTAAAACGTTTTGTGAAAAAGAGTAATGCGACTATGAATTGGGAGAGTGATGAGGCTAAGCAATCTGCATTAGAAAAAATGCAAAGCGAATTAAATGAATACCGTAATGGAGGAAAATATGCTGATTTATTTCCAGAAAGATGGTTTCCTTCATCAGTTGCAGTTATTGCTGAGCCATTTTCTGAACAAAATGGTTTAGTCAATAGTACTATGAAAATTATCCGAGGAAAAGTTGAAGAAGTTTATCAAGAACGAATAAAAGAATTATATACTCCTGCTGGAAAATTAATAGTAAATGAAGAAAATATTAAAGCTTTAAAATAGCTTAGTCGTTTATGAAAGCCAATTCTACAGTTGAAGTAAATAAAAATTTGTTGCTGATAGTGACTATCCTATCCAATTTTTTCAATCCTCTTCTTGGTGCTGCAGTTAATGTTGCTTTACCTAAGATTGGTCTTGATTTTCAAATTGGTGCTGTACAATTAAGTTGGATTACAATGGCTTACTTATTGGCTTCAGCAGTTTTTTTAGTCCCCTTAGGGAAATTTGCCGATTTATGGGGTAGAAAGAAAGTTTATTTATATGGCAACTTAATTTTAGGGATTGCATCATTAATGTGTGGCTTTTCATTATCAGCTGATTTTCTGATTGCAGCTCGTTTACTTCAAGGTGTTGGTGGAGCAATGATGTTTAGTACCGCTATGGCAATTGTTATTTCTGCTTTTCCAGTAGAAGAGAGAGGAAAAGTAATAGGACTGAACGTGTCAGCTGTATATTTAGGTTTATCTGCAGCTCCAATTATTGGAGGGCTTTTAACAGAGTCATTAGGTTGGCGAAGTTTATTTCTTATTAGTGGAGTAGTCTCTTTATTAATAGCAGTATTAGTATTTTGGAAAATAAAGGCAGAGTGGGTTGAAAATGAAAATGAAAAATTTGATTGGTTAGGGACTGTTATTTATATGCCGTCGATGACTGCATTAATGTATGGGTTTTCTAAGTTGCCTACTATTCCTGCTATCTTATATACAAGCTTTGGCTTAATTGGTCTTATTTTATTTGTGTTTGTTGAAAGGAAATCAAAGTCTCCATTGTTGAATATGAAATTATTTTTTGAAAACAAAATATTTGCAGGTTCTAATCTCTCTGCTTTGATTAACTATGCTGCAACTTTTGCAGTTGGATTTATGCTAAGCTTGTATTTGCAGTATGCTAAAGATTACTCTCCTAGTCAGGCAGGTGCATTGTTAATAACTCAACCAGTTTTAATGGCTATAGTAGCTATGTTTTCTGGAAGGATGTCTGATAAAATTAATCCTCGTTATTTAGCGTCAATTGGGATGGGAGTTAGTGCTTTAGGGTTGTTGATGTTAGTGTTTATTTCTCCGGATACATCTCAGATTTATATTATTCTTTCGCTTATAGTGTTGGGTTTTGGAATAGGGATGTTTTCTTCTCCAAACACTAATCTTGTAATGAGTTCAGTAGAGCGTAAATATTATGGAATAGCATCAGCAACAATAGGAACAATGCGAACTACAGGGATGATGTTTAGTATGGCTATAGCTTCTTTATCTGTATACCTTTATGTAGGAAATGAACAAATTGATCAATCAAATATTCTATTTTTTATTCAAAGTGCTCAGTTAGTTTTCCTTATCTTCTCTTTTCTTTGTGTTGTTGGTGTTTTTTTATCTTTAATGAGGAGAAAAATAGCCTAGAAATAAATAAAGTGGAAGAATTTTGTCCGTTATAGGGAAAATTTTATCTTTGTTATGTTAATAAATATAAAATCTGATATTGTATTATAAATAAATCATATTACCTTTGTCAGATAATTTTTTGATGATTTGAAATGAAGAAATTACTATTATCCTTATTCTTATGCTTTTCTATGTCAGCTTTGTTTGCACAAAGTTTACATAAGTTTAAAACTTATGATGGCAAGGATTATTTAGTTTTCGCTATAGGTCCTAATTATATGTTTGGAGATGCAGGTGGTTCAGAAACAGACCTTCGTCTTTGGGCTAATGATTGGGATGTTTTGTATACACGACCTTCTGTTACATGGGGATACAAGCATGAATACAATGAAATTTTCGCTAATAAAATTCTTTTCATGTATTCTTTGTTTAGTGGGAATGATGATGCTTCAAGAAATGACAGACAGTTTCAATACTATGCAAATGGAATTGAAGCTTCTCTACAGTTTGATATCTATTTTTTGAAAGCTAGATATGGCCGTCAAAATTTTGATTTGTACTTGTATTTTGGTGTAGGTGGTCTCTTTTATAATACAAACATGAGATTTGTAAATTTCGAAACTGGAGAGCTTTATTATGATAGTTTTGGAGACCCTATTCCTGGAAGGTATGTTGGTACTGATCGTGCAGATACTTTACCAGAAGAATTAGAGTTTAATGAAAAGTCTGGTTATTTTGAGTATTCTGGTAAATGTGTAATGTTTCCATTTGGATTAGGGATTACATTCCCAATTAATCAAGATTGGACTTTTGGTGGTGAGTTTGGTTGGAGATATCCAGTTGGAGGTGATGCTGATTTTATTGATGGTTTTTATACAAACTGGTCGAAGATGAATGATGCCTACTGTAATCTAAACTTAATGGTGACTTATAAGGTTGCTGGTGGTGACAATTGTTATAGCAAGTATGGTAGAAAACAGGTGGGTTGGAGAAAAAATATAAATAGGAGAAGAAGAAGATAAATCAATTATTTCATTATACTAAAAAAGGTCAAACAAATTTGTTTGACCTTTTTTAGTATAAATATTCTAAGAATAATTAATAAATGAATTCTCCAAATTCACTTTTAATGACTAATTCTTTTTTGTTGGATTTTTCACATCTTCCAATAATTTGAGCCTCTATATTAAATGACTTTGATATTGCAATCACTTGTTCTGCATATTCTTCTGGTAAATAAACTTCTAAACGGTGTCCCATATTAAATACTTTATACATTTCTTTCCAATCTGTATTTGATTCTTTTTGAATAATCTCAAATAGGGGTGGAACGGGAAAAAGCTTATCTTTTACAATTTTAAGCTTGTCTACAAAATGTAAAATTTTAGTTTGAGCCCCACCAGAGCAATGCACCATTCCATGTATATGAGGTCTAAGAGCATTAAGCATTCTTTTAACTACAGGAGCATAGGTGCGCGTTGGAGATAAAACTAGCTTTCCTGCATCTATTCCTAAGCTTTCAATCTTGTCAATCAGTCTATAGCTTCCAGAATATACTAAGCTAGCAGGAACTGCTTCGTCATAACTTTCAGGATATTTTTTTGATAGGTAGTTTGCAAATACATCATGCCTAGCAGAAGTTAAGCCATTGCTTCCCATTCCTCCATTGTATTCTTTTTCATATGTAGCTTGGCCACTAGATGATAAACCAACAATTACATCTCCTGCAGTAATATTAGCATTGTTAATTACTTCATTTCGTTTCATTCTGCAAGTAACAGTGCTGTCTACAATTATAGTACGAACTAAATCTCCAACATCAGCTGTTTCTCCACCTGTTGAATGGATTTCTATACCCATTGTTTTTAGTTCCTCTAATAAGTCATTTGTTCCATTTATAATAGCCGATAATACTTCCCCAGGAATTAGATTTTTATTACGCCCAATAGTAGAAGAAAGTAAAATATTTTCAGTTGCCCCAACACAAAGTAAATCATCAATATTCATTATAAGAGCATCTTGAGCAATGCCCTTCCAAACAGATATATCTCCCGTTTCTTTCCAATACATGTATGCTAAACTAGACTTTGTGCCAGCACCATCGGCATGCATTATGTTGCAGTAGTTTTTATCACCCGCTAAGTAGTCTGGGACAATTTTACAAAAAGCTTTAGGAAAAATTCCTTTATCTATTTTTTTGATGGCATTGTGCACATCTTCTTTGCCGGCAGAAACGCCTCTTTGGTTATATCTTTGGTCGCTCATCATTATTGTTTTGTCTAGCAAAAGTACGAGAATTTGGGTCACATTCCAAATTGCAGATTTGAATCTTTTACTCGAATTTTACTTCTCCATTTTCTATTCTAAATATCTTTGTGTCTTGATGCATATCTTTAATGATTTCATCAAGGTGCTCTCTATTAGTATCAGTGATGAATATTTGTCCAAAGTGCTTCTCTGAGACTAATTTTATTATTTGTTTAACTCTTTCAGTATCAAGTTTGTCAAAAATATCATCCATTAGTAAAATTGGATTTGCACCAACAATACTTTTAAGGAAATCAAATTTAGCTAGTTTTAGAGCTATCAAATATGTTTTATTTTGGCCTTGAGACCCTATTTTTTTAATTGGGTAATCTCCGAGCTTCATTTCTAAATCATCCTTATGAATTCCTTTAGTTGTATATCCTAGAATACTATCACGTTTGCGTGAACTAATTAATTCTTCTTTTAAACTAGAATTGTGTAATTGAGAGTGGTAATTAAAACTAACGCTCTCTTTTTTTTCAGAAATAACTTGGTAGTATTGTTGAAAGATAGGAAGAAATTTTGCTGTAAACTCTTTACGAATTAAGTGTATTTTTTCACCGAATAACACCATTTGTTCTTCCCAGATTTCAAATATAGATGTGTCTTCTATATTATTTTTCAATAGAGAATTACGTTGTTGTAGACTGTTGTTGTATTTGATGAGATCTTGTAAATATATTTGATTGTACTGAGAAATAATACTATCCATAAATTTACGACGCTCATCACTTCCTTCGGCTATTAATTCTGAGTCACTTGGTGATATTAAAACTAAAGGGAGTAACCCTATATGTTCTGATAAACGTTGATATTCTTTTTTGTTGCGTTTAAAATGTTTCTTTTTTTTTCGTTTTAGACCACAGTAGATATGCTCATTTTTATTTTTAATTACATAATTTCCTTGAATCACAAAAAAATTTTCGTTGTGAGTGATATTTTGATTATCAATATTATTGCTATGGCTTTTGCAATACGAGAGGTAGTATATAGCATCTAAAATATTCGTCTTTCCTGCACCATTAAACCCTATTAAACAATTGATTTTAGGTGAGAAATTGATTTCTGCCTGTAAAATGTTTTTGTAGTTAATTAACGATATTTGTTTAAGATACATGCTTGCTTTTTTACAAAGATAGAAGAAAATATTCCAATGTACCAATATGCTAATGTTGGTTTACATAAAATCTTATTAAAAATAACATCGAATATTTCTTTTATATATAAGAATAAGCTATTTTTGCCTTCCATTAATATTAAAAGAACTAAGTAAAAACTATGTCAAAAGATAAGAAAGATACCGCAGGTGTTGGTGAAGATATTGAAGTAGCAATAAGCAAAACTGAAGCATTTATTGAAAAAAACCAGAAGCAGTTAATTTATGCTGTATTAGTTGTTATTGTAATTGTCTCAGGTTTTATCTTGTTTAATAAATATTATAAAGCACCAAAAGAAACTGAAGCAGTAAGTCAAATGGCAAAGTCGCAGCAGTATTTTGCTCTTGATTCCTTTAAATTAGCTCTAAATGGTGATGGTGTTGACTCTAGAGGATTTAAGAGGATAATTGAAGATTATGGTATTACTAAGTCAGCAAATTTAGCCAATGCATATGCAGGTATTTGTTGTTATAAAATGGGAGAATACCAGAAAGCAGTTAATTACTTACAAGATTTTGATGGAAATGAAGAGATTAATATAAGTACAACAGTACTTGGCTTAACAGGAGATGCTTATGTTGAATTAAATAATCTTGATTTAGCTCTTGATTATTTTGCTAAAGCTTATGAGACAGATAATTCAATGTTAAGTCCAATATATTTAAAGAAAGCAGGTCTTATTTATGAAAGTAAAGGAGAATGTGATAAAGCTATTGAATTATACACTCAAATTAAAGACGTGTATTTTGAAAGCAGTACTGCTCGAGATATTCAGAAATATATTGAAAGAGCATCGATGGCTAAGAAATAATATTGAAAACCACAACGCTAAGTTGTGGTTTTTTTTGCAATTAAACATTCTAATAATACGATGGCGACAAAATATCAAAATTTATCAGAGTATGACTTTACTAAAGTGCCAGATGCTTCACAAATGAAGTTTGGTATTGTAGTGTCTGAATGGAATGATACAATAACAGCGGCCTTGTTAAAAGGAGCATATAATACTTTAGTAAAACATGGAGCTAAAGAGGATAACATCATTGTACATTTTGTTCCTGGAGCTTTTGAGTTAACTTATGGTGCTAAACTAATAGCTGATGAGTTAGACGTTGATGCCGTAATCGGTTTAGGGTGTATTATTCGTGGTGAAACTCCGCACTTTGATTTTATATCACAAGGAGTAACACAAGGATTCGTAGATTTAAATATGCGATATAATATTCCTTTTGTATTTGGTGTACTAACGAATGACACCATGGAACAATCTCTTGATAGAGCAGGAGGGAAGCATGGGAATAAAGGAGATGAAGCAGGTGTAACTGCCATTAAGATGGCGCAGCTTACTAATGATATTAAGCAATAGAGTTTGAATGTAACTAGTGAGCCCTTCTAACTATTTGATTTAGATGGGTTTTTGTTTGTCCATAGCTAAATCTTTCAGTTTTTTAGGCATTTTTTCAACAGCATATCGTAAGGCAGTTCTAGGCATTAAAGCTTTATGTTCAACAATATATTCTATTACTTCTTTTTCATAGGTTTGGCTAGTTACCTTTAACATCCATCCATATCCTTTTTGTACTAAGTCTTCTTTGTCCAATAAAAGGATATCTGCAATCTCAAATATATCTTCTAAAAACAAACCTTTTCGAGCCGGAATAATTAATGATACGGCTGCTGCTCTACGTAACCATTGATTTTCTGATTTTGCAAACCTTTTCAATTCTTTTATGTAATCTGGGTATTGAATTAAAAAGTCCCCCATTGTTTTATTGCAAAAAGTATCACAAGTAGCCCAATTGTTTATATACTTACTAATCCATTTTTCAAAAATAGAAAAATCACAAGGTTCGTATTCCTTTCTAAGTTTGTATGAAAATCTGCAGGCAATAATTCCTTCTTCTAAATAGCCAGATTGCCAAAGTTTTTCGCATAAAATAAAGATATCCTTTTTGCTTTCTTCTTTTATTATCTTGAAATACATTTTTGAAATGGCATTTATTGCCACCATTTTTAATCCATAATGTTGAATTTCTTCTTTAAAATAGTGTTGGTTTTGTTTTCTTGTATTTGGATTAGCTTGGTTTGTTAAATCTTTCCTGATTTCTGATATTATGGTATTGGATGCGTCTTTATTCATAAGATCAATTGTTTTATTTTTTTACAATTGATACAGTGCAGAAATTTGGATTGACTTCTATACCGTTACCTAGCGGAGCAGTTGTTATTAAAGTGATTTTTCCTGCCGGGTTGCTGTCAATGTCGCTAGAAGTGAAGGCGTTTCCATCGTCTGTTCCAGCATCATATACCTTTGCTTGTAGTTGTTTACTCTCAACAAAACAGTCATTCTCTAATAAGTCAATATTTACTATTCCGACATACCAATCAGGACTAGGAGCTAACATGCTAGCAAGAGTTATTGCAGAATGCTTGCTGTCTACAGATATATTAAGACTTATTTCACCAGTTCCATTATTTAAACCATTACCTAATACTATTTCTTTTCCTTCACCATTGTTTATAAATGTATTAATTTCATTTGATAGAATTGTCGTAGCACCGGTTTCAGCCATTGATTCAATTCCTTCCGAAGCAAAAGTATTCTCCTGAAAGAAGGAGCTCGAATTTTTATGACTCCATCCTATTAAGGGTGAAAAATGAGCCCCATTAGGGTAGTCTGTTGGGAAATCGACAGTGTTCCAGTTAAAGCTAAATGTAACAGTGTAAGTAGCTGCTGTTTCTTTACAACTGTTATCGTTTTCGCAGCTGAATAGTAATGATAGTAAAAGTAGAACTGAAAATATTTTAGTTTTCATTGTTGCAATTTATGATGTGTTATTCAATAATTAGTTTAATTACTTGCTAATTCTTTTAAAGATACTTTATATTAATGAATATAGATTTGTTCTTATCGATAAATATAGCAGCTTTTTTAAATGATGGTATACCTTTCATTTTATTAGATGCCCCTATTCCTTCTTTGGGTATGCCTATAAAATTGGTGTCCAATATTCCATTTTTATTCATGTCGTGATATACCATTATAGCATACTTCCCTTTTTTTAAACTAGAGAATTTGAGAACACAAGTATTATTTTTAATTGACATTTTTTTCTTAATGCACGTTTTTGAGGCATGGTTAAAATCTTCTCCTTCTTTATATAGCATTACGTATGCAATGCCATTATCGCTAAACCCTTTAATATTTACTTGCAATTGAAAGGTTTGAGAAAAAACATTAGCTATTGATAGAAAAAAAAGTATTATAAGTGCTGTTGGTTTCAAATTATTTGAGACTATTAATGACTTTTTTAAGTTTGCTTTGAACTTCTGATGCAAATTCTTCTAAATCCGTATTTTTAACAGTACTCATTGATGCAACTGGATCAACTGCAGAAACTTCAATTTTTCCATCTTCATGTTCCTCAACAACAATATTACAAGGCAAGAAAACACCAATTTTATCTTCGCTTTGTAATGCTTTATATGCAAAATGAGGATTGCAAGCCCCTAAAATTGTGTATCTTTTGAAATCAGCATCAATTTTTTGTTTCAATGTTTGTTTTACATCAATCTCTGTTAGTACACCAAAACCTTCTTTTTTTAATTCAGTTTTTACTTGTTTGATTGCTTCTATGAAGCAGTTGTCTTTTAGAATTGTGCTAAAATAATAACTCATAATTATGGGTGTTGTTGATTAATTAGTTAATTGAATAATAATTTCATTTTTATTCTCTAGATAACATAAAAATAGAAAAAATGCCACTGTCTAATTTGTGGTAATACAAGCGTTTAGCATCATCTGACAGAGATGGCCCTTCTACAAATGCGTTTATATTTCCATCAAAAGGTTCTGTGATTGATATCGGCTTTTCAAATATCCCATTTGTTTGTTCTCTTTTGGCATAATACAGTTTAAATATTGGAGGTGTTGACAATGTTACTTGTGAGTAAAATACTTCTAACTCATCTGCAGATAGTTCTCCTGCATATTCAATTCTCTCATCTGTATTAATATTTGATAATATTTCTGTTTCATTGGCATGAATATTAAATTCATTGCCACTTCTTTCTGCAAGTCTTATATTTCCTTTATGTGGAAAGTTTTCTCCAATATTAAATTTAGCATTTGAAGATAGTAGGGTGTTCCCATTTTTAGAAATTTCAACGCCCATATTTATCCAATATGGAGTAGGGATATTTATGCTTCCATTTATTTCGTGTAATTCAGTAACTGTTCCACTATTAAAAATACCACTATATATTGTTTTAATACCAGTATTAAGATTACGAGTAGAAATAAAGTAGAAATTATTGTTTGCATCCATGGTAGGGTTTCCATCAACCGAACTAGAATTTACGCCTTGTATTTCTCCTTTGAACTCAAATGTTGTATCATCAATTTTTTCAGCATAGTAAAGTTCTTTTTCATTACTCCCTTGATGGTTATTGAAGAAAATATAGTTTCCATTTTTTGTAATAAATGGCTCCATTGCATCTAAACTATAACCTATAATAGTTACTTTTTTCTCGTTTCTAAATTCTGATAATGTTTCTGTTGTAATTGTTGGCTCTTTTTCACAATTATATAAAAGAAAAACTAAAAGTAAAGTAGCTAAGATTTTAATTGTAGCTATTTGTTTTAACTCCATATTTTTTATAGACTATATAAGGTACTTAAGTTTTTATTATATCAAAGATATAAATTTCTCTTAATAAATATATATTCTATTTTTTTATGCGACTTTGAAAATAAAAGCCGCTATTCAATAAAGAATAACGGCTTTCAATTTATAGTTAAGTACTTATAATTAGCTATTCTTCTTCGTCCAACTATCCTTTAAACCAACAGTCTTATTAAATACCAATTTATCAGCAGTAGAGTCAGGGTCTATATTAAAATAACCCGTACGTTGGAATTGGAAGTTCTCCATGTGTTTGGCATTTTTTAACCAAGGCTCCACTCGTGCTGCAGTATTTACAATAAGCGAGTCTGGGTTAAGTAAGTCTCTAAAGTCAGTTTCTTTTTCTTCGCTAGGATTTTCTACATTAAACAAGCGGTCGTATATGCGAACTTCAGCAGGCAAGGAGTGTTCTACACTTACCCAATGGATAGTGCCTTTTACCTTGCGGTTGCTTTCGGGCATGCCACTTTTTGTTTGTGGGTCGTACTCAGCATATACTTCGGTAATGTTTCCAGCTTCGTCTTTTTTACAGCCTGTACATTTAATAATATAGGCGCTTTTCAAACGTACTTCTTTATCTATAGTCATACGGAAGAATTTCTTTGGAGCATCTTCCATAAAGTCGTTACGTTCTATATATAGTTCTTTGGTAAATGGAATTTCGTGTTTGCCTGCTGTTTCGTCGCCAGGGTTGTTTACGGCTTCCATCATCTCTACCTGATCTTCTGGGTAGTTGGTCAGAATTAATTTGATAGGATCGATAACAGCACTTACACGTGTTGCTTTCTCATTTAAATCTTCACGGATAGAAGACTCTAATAAAGACACATCATTCAGTGCTTCGTATTTGGTGTATCCAATTTTATCGATAAAGCTATGAATAGATGCAGGGGTGTATCCACGACGACGTAAACCACCAATAGTAGGCATGCGTGGGTCGTCCCATCCTGTTACCAGTCCTTCTTGTACTAATTGTAACATTTTTCGTTTACTCATTACAGTATAGGTAATGTTCAAACGGTTAAATTCTGTTTGATAAGGGCGATAGTCACTATTAGCAAACTGATCGATATACCAATTATATAATGGGCGGTGTACTTCAAATTCTAGTGTACATAAAGAGTGTGTTACGCCTTCGAAATAATCCGATTGCCCATGAGCAAAATCGTACATAGGATATGCTTTCCAAGTTGTGCCTGTGCGATGGTGTGGATGATTAACCACGCGGTACATAATAGGATCACGAAAATGCATGTTTGATGCCGCCATGTCTATTTTTGCACGCAATACCATAGCACCTTCAGGAATTTCGCCTGTATTCATTTTTTCGAAAAGTTTTAAGCTTTCTTCCATTGGACGGCTACGGAAAGGACTTGCTGTTCCTGCCTCGGTAGGCGTTCCTTTTTGTTTGGCCATCTCATCTGAGCTTTGCTCATCGATATAGGCTTTTCCATCTTTTATAAATTGTACCGCTAAATCCCAGAGTTGTTGGAAGTATTCTGAGGTAAAGCAAATCTTATCCCATTTATACCCCAACCATTGTATATCTTCTTGAATAGCATCTACGTATTCAACTTCTTCCTTGCTAGGGTTAGTGTCGTCGAAACGAAGGTTGCAAGTTCCATTGTATTTCTCTGCAATACCAAAGTCCATACAAATAGCTTTGGCATGACCGATATGTAAATAACCGTTAGGTTCAGGAGGGAATCGGGTTTGTATGCGTCCATTATTTCTTCCTTCTTGAATATCTTTTTCTACCATCTGTTCAATAAAATTGAGACTTTTAGGTGTTTCTTGATTGTCTTTTTTGTCGGTCATTATTTGTTCTTATTGTGATGCGATGAATGGTGTATCTACGAAAAAAGAGCCACTATAATAGACGACTCTTTTTTATTGTAAAGATTTTAATTTCTATTCTAATGTTCCTCTAATGATACCGCGAGCAGAAGCTTTAATGAAATTTTCAATATAGGTTCTTTCTTCACTTTCTGGTAATTCTTTTTCCATTTGCTCTAATGCTTGTGTTGTATTTAAAGCTGATTGGTAAATTAAACGGTAAATGTGTTGAATGCGGTCAATTTGCTCTATAGAGTATCCTCTACGACGTAAACCGATAGAATTTAGCCCTACAAAACAAAGAGGGTCTCTGCCTGCTGTAATATAAGGAGGGATATCTTTGATAACTTTTGAGCCTCCTTGAATCATTGAATGTGCTCCAATGCGAGAAAATTGGTGAACTAAAACACCGCCACTAATAATGGCATTGTCATCAACTGTTACTTCTCCTGCTAATTGAGTAGAGTTAGATATAATAATATTATCACCTAAAATACAATCATGACCTACGTGGCTATATGCCATAATTAAACAGTTTTTTCCAATAATTGTTTTTTCTTTAGATGCTGTCCCTCTATTAATAGTAACTCCTTCACGAATGGTTGTGTTGTCTCCAATTTCAGCTGTGGTTTCTTCTCCATCAAATTTTAAGTCTTGTGGAATTCCTCCAATTACTGCACAAGGAAAAATACGACAATTTTTGCCAATACGAGAGCCATCAAGAATTGTTACGTGTGGCATAATCATGGTGCCTTCGCCAATAACAACATTTTTTTCAATAGTTACATAAGGTCCAATATTAACATTTCTGCCAATTTTTGCTTCTGGATGAATGGATGCATTTGAATTTTGCATATAGATATTTTAATTATTTGTTTTTTATTACTTGAGCCATTAATATGGCTTCTGTTACAATTCTTTCACCAACAAAAGCTCTCGCTTTCATATGTACTAAACCTCTACGAATTGGTTCTATTAAATCTAGTCTAAATATTAAGGTGTCTCCTGGTACTACCTTGCTTCTAAACTTTACATTGTCAATTTTCATGAAATATGTTGACCATTTCTCTGGTTCTTCAACATTCCAAAGTGCTAATATACCTCCTGTTTGAGCCATAGCTTCAATTATTAAAACACCAGGCATTACTGGCTCGTCAGGGAAGTGACCTTGAAATAGTGTTTCATTTGCGGTAACATTTTTTACTCCAATTACTTTACTTTTATTAATATCAATTATTTTATCAATTAATAAGAAAGGCCAGCGGTGGGGTAATAGTTTTTTTATACCATTTGTATCTAATACAGGAGCAGTATCTGGATTGTAGACTGGTGTCTGTATTTCTTGTTTTTTTAATTCTTTACGAATCTTTTTTGCAAAGTTCGTGTTGGTTTTATGACCAGGTTTTGTAGCAATAACCTTTCCAATTATTGGTCGCCCAATTAATGCTAAATCACCAATTACATCTAATAGTTTATGGCGAGCGGGTTCATTTTCATATTTTAGTGCGCCATTTAGATAACCAAGTTGGTTGGCATCCATTGTTTGGTGATTGGTTAATTCTGCTATTCGATTAAATTCTGTTTGAGGCAGAGCTTCGTCATAAATTACAATTGCATTTTCTAAATCTCCTCCTTTGATAAGGTTTTGAGTAAGAAGAGGCTCAATCTCACGTACAAAAACAAAGGTGCGGCAATCAGCTATTTCTTCTTTGAAATTGCTTAAATCATCTAATGATGCGTATTGGTTAGAAAGTATTTGAGAAGGATACGTAATATGTGTGTCAATGCTAAATTTTGTGTCGGGTAGAAGGACTATTGAAGAACCAGTTTCTTTATCAATATATTCAATTTTCTTTTTTACATGAAAAAATTCTTTTTCAGCAGTTTGTTCAACTATTCCTGCTTCTTCAATTTTCTCTACATATATTAAAGAACTACCCGTTAATATTGGGAACTCTTTTGCATCAACCTCTAGTAAAGAATTATCTATTTCCAAAGCAAATAAAGCTGCTAAGGCGTGTTCAATAGTGCTAATTTCTGCATTCCCCTTTGATAAAACTGTTCCTCTTGTAGTTCCCATAACATGCTCCGCTAAGGCATCAATTATAGGTTGATTTTCTAGATCAACACGTTTAATTTTTATTCCATGATTCTCAGGAGCAGGATTAAACGTTAGGGTAATATCTAGACCAGAATGAAGTCCCTTTCCTTTAACAGAAAATGCTTTTTTTATTGTTCTTTGATTTGTCATAGAAAGAGAAAAAGTAATTGTATAGTTTGGTAGATTTATTTCTTTTCGAGAATCTTTTTTAAATTTTGCACTTCTTTTTGAAGCTCAGTAACTGTTCGCTGTAATGCTGGTAAGTTACGAATAACAGCTGTAGATCTTCTATAATCACTTATTTCTTGAACAGGAGCGCCCATCCATGTTGTGTGTTCTTTTTTTGTTGAAGAAGATACTCCAGATTTAGCTCCAAAAATTGAATAATCTGCAACTGTTATATGCCCAGCAACACCAACTTGTCCTCCAAAAACACAATTTTTACCAATCTTAGTTGAACCAGCAACACCTACTTGACCTGCAACTGCAGTATTTTGGCCAATTTCAACATTATGAGCTAAGTGCACTAGATTGTCTAATTTTGCACCTCTAAGAATTCTGCTTGAACCCATAGTGGCACAGTCGATAGCACAATTTGCACCTATTTCAACATCATCTTCAATAATTACATTCCCAATTTGAGCAATTTTATCGTACGTGCCATTTTCTGTAGGAGCAAAGCCAAAACCATCAGAACCAATAACAGTTCCTCCATGGATAATACAATTGTTCCCTACTTGACAATTATCGTAAATTTTTACACCAGAGTAGAAAAGTGAATTTTCTCCAACTGAGACTCCATCACCAATGAATGAGTGAGGGTATATTCGACAATCATTATTGATAACAGTGTTTTCGCCTACATAAACAAAAGGTCCTATGTAGACATTTTCTCCAATTTGAGCTGATTTTTCTATAAAAGCTAACGGATGAATACCAGTCTTTTTTTCTTTGCTTTGTTCTACTAGATTTAGTAATACACCTAATGATTTATATGCATCTGCAACTTTGATTAAAGTTGCGTTAATAGGTTCTTTAGGTTTAAAGTCACTGTTTACTAGAACAATACTTGCTTTTGTGCTATATATATAATCAGTGTATTTTGGATTAGCTAGAAAAGTTAATGTGCCTGGTTGTCCTTCTTCAATCTTCGATAAATTGTTGACAATAACTTCAGGGTTACCTTCGATGGTTCCTTTTAAAAAATCGGCTATTTGTTGAGCTGTAAAGGTCATTTTGTTAAGAAAATTTGAGCGCAAATTTAAAAAATAATATTAAGTTTCACTATCAATAAACATATTTAAATATGTGTGGATACGTTAAAAATTCTTATGCCTTTAAGTAGCAAAGAAAATGTTTAGTTACTTTTTCTTCTAATACGCTAATATTCAATATGTCTGATACTTCAGATATGTTTTTAATAGATCCATCATTAAAAAGAATTTTTAATGAGTCTTTTTTTGAATTATAGGTGTCATTAGTAATAGCTATAGCTGATAAAAAATAATCAGCATCATCATCATTTAGTGAATATTGTTTTTTGTAATTGTTTTTTAGCGACTGAATTTCTTTGTCTGAAATTGGCTCAGTGTCTATTTTTACTTTAAATAACTTTCTGTTGATAAAGTGTTTGCTAAGTGTTGATAAAACTGTGTCTGAATGATCTGACCACTCTTTTATGGCAGATGTAATATCTGAATCATCAAGTTTAATAAATTTATCTAAAGCAATATTATCTTTTTTAAATAGCTCTGTGTCGGCTTGATTTTTTAAGAAGAAATCTAATGATGAAGTTGAGAATAAACGATGTCCTTGCTCAGTTAATTCTTTTGCGCGTTTTAAAATATTAACAAGCATACGTTCTCCAGCGACAGCTGTTTTGTGAAGATAAACTTGCCAGTACATTAAACGACGAGCAATTAAGAAGTTCTCTATTGAATAAATTCCTTTGGCTTCAATAACTAAAGTGTCGTTTGATACATTAAGCATTTTTATTATTCTATCTGCTCCAATAGCTCCTTCTGCTACACCCGAGTAAAAACTATCCCTACATAAGTAGTCAAGTCTGTCCATGTCTAATTGACCAGAGACTAATTGATGTAAGAATTTTTTTTTATATTGGTTTGTGAATATTGCAATAGCAGTATTTAGTTTACCTTTAGTTTCTTGGTTAATGCTTTTAATCATCATTAGTGATAATTCTTCATGATTAATGTTCTTAACCAAACTTCTTTCTAGTACATGTGAAAATGGGCCATGCCCTATGTCATGCAATAAGATTGCAGCAAGAACACCTTCAGCTTCGTTTTCTGAAATATCAACACCTTTAAAACGAAGTTGAGTAATTGTTTCATGCATTAAATGCATGGATCCAATAGAGTGTTGAAATCGTGTGTGCTGTGTGCCGGGGTATACTAAAGATGTTAACCCTAGCTGTTTTATTCTGCTTAATCTTTGAAAATAAGGGTGTTGTATGAGGTCGTACAGAAAAGGGGAAGGTATCGTAATAAATCCTAATACAGGGTCGTTTATAATTTTACGTTTATTGTTGCTCATTTCTGGCTATAAAGTTAATTTTTCTTTCTTATTATTCAAGAATAATAGAGCGTTTATCAATAGTGTGAGCGCAGAAATATCCTAAACATCCTCCAGAGATATTTGATTTCGGGTTTGCTGGCACAGCTCCATTTCCCCCAGAAGCTTGAGCAAGACCAAAAAAATAATCGTATTCACTTTTATCAATACATAAGAAGGCTACGTTTATTGTATCTCCTAGATGACTTTCACCAGGAATTTCTGGGTATACACTTACTGTGTTTTGAGCAATAATTCCATCTGAAAATTGATCGTTAGTAATTGAAACACCTTGTTTCACCTTATTGTTTTCAGCTGTTTTATACCGGTAGTAATTTTCTACCCCAGCAGGGTCGGTGTAAAATGTATTTACAAAACGAATAGTTGTTGCTCCTAATGATTGTTTAAATATGAGAAGTGTGTCTAGTTTTGTAAAACTAGGCATAGTGCATTGGGAGTTGTATTCTTTTTCTTCAGCAATAACTTTTAATGTGTAATTTACATTTGGAGTTCCTGTAATTTTACTTGTAATATATATGCCAGGTTCAGACATGGTTAATGTATCTATAATACCAGAGTCATCAGTAATTATTACTTGAGCATTTTCAACCCCATTAAATATGCTACTTGTTGTGAAATTTGTTGACTTTGAGAGTTTAACATAGTATGGGCCAGCTTCATTCGTTATAACACCTTCAATTACTAATTGAGATTCAATATCTTTTAAGTCTGGTTCTATAACACTCTCGCAAGAGGCTAGCGTTATTATTGTAATTAGTATATATGCTATTTTTTTTATCATATTATTTTAATCTAAAATTCCATGAAATTGATGGAACGAATTTGAATAGAGCTGTTTGAACGGCTTCTGTTTTTGTAGGATCGCTTTCGTTTTCTCTAAAGTTAATCAGGTATGCATTTTCTCTTCCATATGCATTGTAAATTCCTACAGATATTTCGCTGCTAAAATGACGATTCTCTTTTAGCTTAAGAGTAGCTCCAATATCTAATCTGTGATAAGCAGGCATTCTATAACCGTTTCTTTCTGTGTATAGCCAAATAATTTGGTCGTCAATAAAATATTTTCCGCTTGGGAAAGTGACAGCGTTTCCTGTGCTATAGACCCAATTGGCAGATATGTTTAATCTTTTTGTTGCTTGATATGATGCTACAATTGATATGTCGTGAGTTTTGTCTTGCCTTGCAGCGTACCATTGGTAATTGTTGATGCCATCAATCTTTTTTTCAGTTCTAGAAAGCGTGTAGCTTATCCAACCGGTAATTTTTCCAGTTTTCTTTTTGAAGAAAAACTCTAATCCGTATGCTCTTCCTATTCCAGTTAGTAGTTGTGTAGCAATTTGATTATTAAACATAATATCAGCACCATCTTTATAGTCAATCTGATTTTGCATTTCTTTATAATATAACTCTATACTTGATTCGTATTCGTCTTTCTTGAAATTTTGAAAATATCCTATACTATATAAATCAGCAATCTCTGGTTTTATATTATTGTCGCTACCCATCCATTTATCAGTTGGACTGGCTGTAGTTGAATTAGAAATTAAATGTAAGTATTGTGTGTTTCTTGAGTAGGCTGCCTTGATGGAGTTTTTATCACTCAATAAGAAACTCGCATTTATTCTGGGCTCAGGATTATAATAAGTGGTAATGATGTCACTTTTTTTGTAATTGACTGTGTCAATGACTTCGTGCTGAGCATTTAAGTCATAAAAATCACCGCCTCCAAGTACACTAAAAGAACTAAATCTTAAACCAGCATTTATATTAAACCATGTTGCTAATTTCCAATCTTCAGATAAATAAATCGCATTTTCTAATGAGTTTTGTTCTTGTAGTTTTTGAGACGTAACATCGTCAATAGTTACTTCTCCAGGTAAAATATTATGATAAATACTACTTAAGCCAATCTTTAGAGTGTTTTTGTTATTTATATAATACTGGTATTCGTGTTTTAGATTATAGTCTTGAATGTTTGAAAGAATTGCAAATTCTTGACCAGAACTACTTATGTCAATTTTGTAATCGAAGTTGCTGTAAATTAGGGTGGTGTTAGCAAAAAGCTTATTGCTGAATAAATGATTCCACCTGAGTGTCCCAGTAGCATTCCCCCAGTCCATTCCAAATAAATTTTTAAGTCCTAAATTGTCTCTGCCAAAATATCCTGAAAGATATATAACATCCTTGTGTCCAAATTTATAGTTGGCTTTCATATTTAAATCATAAAAATATAATTTGGTATCTTTATATCTGTTGTCTAGTTTGAGAAATAGGTCTGCATATGTTCTTCTGCCTGAAATTAAAATAGAGCCTTTGTCTTTTTTAATGGGCCCTTCGAGACTTAATTTTGACGATATTAAACCTATGCTTCCATTGGCTTCGTATTTTTGATTGTTTCCATCTTTCATGCGAATATCCATGGCAGAAGATAGGCGTCCTCCATATTGTGCTGGTTGCGTTCCTTTATATAAGTCTACATTTTTTATCGCGTCTGAATTAAATGTGGAAAAGAAACCCATTAAGTGAGACGCATTATATACTATTGCTTCATCAAGTAAGATGAGGTTTTGGTCTCCAGTGCCACCTCTGACAAATATACCTCCACCACCATCTCCACTAGATTTTACTCCAGGGAGCAGTTGAAGAGATTTAATAATATCTCTTTCTCCAAATAAAACTGGAATAGAGTTCATCTCTTTCATCTCTAATTTTTGGAGACCTGTTTGAGCAGAAGTTACATTGTTGTTGCTTTTTGTTTCAGATATAATTACTTCTGATAAAACTTCTGTTTCAGATTTCAGAGAAAAGTTTTTTTGAATGTTCTTATTTAAAATGATAGTTAAAGTGTCTGGGCTAAATCCAATGTATTGTGAAATTAAAGAGTGTTTTCCTGTAGGTAGCGTAATAGAATAAAATCCATATTCATTTGTTATTGCTCCTTCATTAGCTAAGTCTTTAACCCTAATGCTTGCTCCAATTAGGGTTTCTCCATTTTCAGCACTGCTAATAGTACCACTAATAGTGTGTTTTTGGGCAGATGTAACAAGACTGATAACCAGAAATGTAATTAATATAAAATATTGTTTCATTAGCTTTTTTATTTTCGATTTCAAAAATATACAGAAAAGTTGAACTATAAATATACAAATCGATGAAATGACTATAATAGTCGATAAAAAAAGAAAAAACCAGTTTGAGAATTTCTATAAACGATTAAGGAGATTTACTAATAGGAGCCAGGATTTCTCAACTGATGATATTTGAACCTTCTCTGATGGAGAGTGTGGATTTAATATCGTTGGTCCAAAGGAAATCATTTCCATTTTTGGGTATTTTTTAGCAATTACACCACACTCTAACCCAGCATGAATAGTTTTTACTATTGGTTCTTTATTGAATAATTCTACATAAGAAATGCTAGCTTTTTTAACTAGTTCAGATTGAAAGTCTGGATTCCATCCTGGATAATCTTTTCCTTTTTTTATAGCTGCGCCAGCTTTAAGGAAGATGTTACTTAGCTCTGTAGATATTTTAATTTTGTCTGTTTCGTTACTGCTACGTTGGCTAGTTTCAATAAATATAGTGTCCTCAAGTGTGTGAATAGCTGCTAAATTGGTTGAAGTCTCAACTAGCTTAGTGTTTGTTTTATTCATTTCAACAGGGCCATTAGGAGAGTTGTTTAAAACTATTATTATATTGTCAGAAAGAGACTTCTTTAGTACTGATTTATGAGCATCACATGAGTCTAGCTCAAAGCGAAAAAATGCTTCTGTTTGGCTAAATTTTTCTTCTACTTCAGAGATGAAAATATTAATTTCAATTCTAACAAGTTCCTTATCTTTATAAGGAACAGCCAAAGTAGCAGATGCTTCTCTTGGAATGGCATTTCTAAGATTACCTCCGTTGATTTTAGCAACTCTAACCTGTGTTTTTCTTTCTAATATCGCTAAATATTCAGCAAGTATTTTAATAGCATTCGCTCGTCCTTTATTTATGTCTTCTCCTGAATGACCACCTGAAAGACCACTGACTTTAACCTCAAAAAAGAAGAAGTTCTCTGGTGTTGTTTCTTCTTCTTTTTTAAAGATGGCTAAAGAATCAATACCACCAGCACAACCAATGCAAAATTCACCTTCTTCTTCCGTGTCTAGATTAATAAGAGTAGTTCCTTTTAGCAATCTAGAATCAAGATTGCTAGCCCCATATAATCCAGTTTCTTCATCTGTGGTAAATAGACATTCTATAGCTGGATGAGAGAGTGTGTTATCTGATAGGAGAGCTAATTGCATTGCTATGCCAATGCCATTGTCTGCCCCTAGAGTAGTCCCTTTTGCATGCATCCAATCTCCTTTTGTCTCTGTTTTAATTGTATCAGTGTTAAAATCATGAGTGATGTTGCTGTTCTTTTCACAAACCATATCCATGTGGCATTGAATTACAACAGTAGGGCTGTTTGTTTTGTTAGAGGATGCTGGTTTATAAATTAATATATTTCCAGCACTGTCTTTTTTGGCTGATAACTTATGGTTTTTTGCAAAATCAAGAAGAAACTGTTGAATTTTCTCTTCTTTTTTTGATGGACGAGGGATCGTAAGTATTTGATTGAAAAAGTTCCAAACAGTTTTAATATTTGTCATGTTATAATGTGTGTTGTATTTATTTTTCACAAAAGTATAGTAAAGCTTTAATAATTAAAAGAATTTGAAGTTAAGGCTTTTGTATTTCATGGAAATAGTGTTAAAAAATAGTCGTAATTGTCTTGTTTAGGTGTTTTTTTTGTTAAAAATTAAGCTTAGTATACATATTCTTTTATCTTTGCAACACATTTTAAGAGATTCAACTTCTCTAATGTTCATGTGACAACACATGTTTTTTTAATCAAATACTTCTTTAAATGAGACAATATTTATCGTTAATAATAAATGGAATACTAGGAGTAGCAGTTATTATTTTATTTGCTTTACATTTTTCTAGCTCAAAACCGGAGTCTGTTAATGCTAATAAAAGTAAGGGCGTAGTTTCTGGAGTAACACTTCCAATTGCTTATATTGACATTGATACGCTTCTTACAAACTATAGTTTTGCCAAAGATGCTAGTGCTTCTTTGGTTGAAAAAACAGAACGAGCACAGCTTAATTTTAGCAAAAAAATGAATCAGTGGCAAAAGGAAGGCGCAGAATTTCAGAGAAAGTTGCAATCAAATTCATTCCTTAATAGGGAGAGAGCAGAACAAGAGAATGCTCGTTTAATGGAAAAACGTCAAGACTTAGAAGAATTAGGTAGTAAGTTAGAGCAAGAGTATCTTATTAGTCAAAAGAAAATTGATGATCAATTAACAGACACTCTTAGAATATTCTTAAAAGAATATAATGAGAATGGTAAATATCAACTAATTTTAAGCAATTCGGCGTTATATAAAAATGTGCTCAGTGCTGATACAGTTTATAATATAACATCTGAAATAATAGAGTTGCTTAATGAACGGTATATTAAAGAATAGAAAAATAAAAAAACTGCTTAAAATTTAAGCAGTTTTTTTATTTTTCTATTCTTCATTAGGCATTCGATAACTAATAATTAAATCTATTATTGCTGATAGAATTAAAGCAATAATCCACGCATCACTTTTTATATACATCAAATAAACTGTGCCAAGTAGCAGGATAGCAGATAGTGCTTGTATCTTTTGTAATCGCTTAATTCTGAAATCACTAGATTTAGTTAAGTTTTTTATCCGAACATATAGTGAACCTATAGTTCCGAGTCCAAATCCAATTACTGCAAGGTTCTGGTTGAAAAGGAAGAGTATAGCTCCTCCAATTAATAGAATCCCGGAGATGATAAATATTATTTTTTGAATTTTGATGGTTGACATGGAGCTTACTTTATCTTTAGTTTATCTTCTTCAATAATAAAAACTTCTTCGTTTTGTTTGTGCATTCGATACTTTTCTCTTGCCATTCGTTCTAAATTTTCATTGGTTGTATTGAGTTGATAAAGTTGCTCTTGAGCCTCAATTATATTTTCTTCGTATTGTTTCTTTTCTCTCTCAAGCTCAGCAACGCTTTTGTATAGTCTGATGCGTTCAATTATACTGTATTTGCTAAAAAACAATAGCATAAAAAACAGAGCAATTACAATCGTATACTTGTTTATGTAAGGTTTTATAAATCTTAAAAAGGCCTTGACTTTTTCCATAATATAATATCGTTTCTCTACATTGCAAAAGTAAGGAATTAATCTGAATTTCTAATTCTGATTAAGGAATACTAGTTATCAACATCTTTAATATTTCTGACTGTTTTTATTTATATTTGTCTTTCTAAATTATTAACATGGAAAATTTTATTGTATCGGCACGTAAATATAGACCTAGCACTTTTCAATCGGTGGTTGGCCAGCAGTCGTTGGTAGCAACATTACAGAATGCAATTAAAAACAATCACATAGCTCATGCATATTTGTTTTGTGGCCCTAGAGGTGTTGGTAAAACAACTTGTGCCCGTATTTTTGCAAAAACAATAAATTGTCAACAATTACTTCCAACAGGAGATGCTTGTAATGAGTGTGAATCTTGTGTTTCATATAATGATCATCGTTCTTTTAATATTCATGAATTAGATGCGGCATCTAATAATGGGGTCGATGAAATAAAACATTTAATAGAACAAGTGCGTATTCCACCTCAGATTGGAAAGTATAGTGTGTATATTATTGATGAGGTTCATATGCTATCAGCATCTGCTTTTAATGCTTTTTTGAAAACCCTAGAAGAACCCCCTGCACATGCTATTTTTATTCTTGCGACTACAGAGAAACATAAAATAATACCAACAATACTATCTCGTTGTCAAATTTATGATTTTAATAGAATTACAGTTGCAGATACCGTCGGACATTTACAATTTGTAGCATCAGAAGAAAATGTTACAGTAGAACCAGAAGCACTTAATGTTATTGCACAAAAGAGTGATGGAGGAATGAGAGATGCTCTTTCAATTTTTGATCAAGTAGTTAGTTTTTGTGGAAATAATATTACTTATAAAAATGTAATTGAGAATCTTAATGTTCTTGATTACGACTTTTATTTTCAATTGGTGAATGCATTTTTAGAATCGAATGTGCCTCAATCAATGATGATTTTCAATGAAATTCTAAATAAAGGTTTTGATGCGCATCATTTTGTTGGTGGTTTAAGCGGTCATTTACGAGATGTGATGGTTTGTAAAGATGCTCAAACTGTTAGTCTTTTAGAAGTTGGATCTGCTATTGGAGACTCCTATAAAAATCAAGCAGAACTCTGTGATGTTAATTTTTTATATAGCGCAATGAAAATTGCAAATGATTGCGATTTAGATTATCGGCTAAGTAAAAACAAAAGACTTTTAGTGGAAATTATGCTGATTCGATTGTGCCAACTTTCGGATCAAAAAAAAAATAAACTAATTGATAATGACAATACAGTTGTTTTAGGCAAAATTTTTTCTAATGTTAAGAAACCAGAACCACAACCAACAAAAGTAGAGGCTCTTGTTCAGAAGCCTGTAGATACAAGTTTTCCAGCAGTTGTAGTTTCGAAGCCAAAACCCCAATCACCACCCTTAAATATTGCTATTAGTAGTATCTCAATAAATGGTTCAAATGCTGATGAGATTAATGCTGTTGTAGAAAGATCTCAAAATAGAGATGAGGTTTTTACAGAAGCTGAACTTCAAAGTGCGTGGCAATCTTTTGTTGTGACAATTCCTGACCAAGTACATTTGTGTAGTACAATAAAATCAACTAACCCAAAACTTAAAGAAAATGCTGTCTTTGAAGTTGAACTAGAAAACTCTTTTCAAGAAAAAGAAATTGGTGAAATCAAATCTAAGTTATTGTCTTTTTTATCAGATAAACTAGAGAATGATAAGTTAGAAATTGAAACTGTCATTAATCAAACTAAGGAGGTGAAAAGTGTGATGTTAACTAAAGATAAACTCGAATTTCTTATAGAAAAAAACGAACATCTTAAGAAGCTTGCTACTGGACTTGGTTTGGAAATAATGTAAATTAACCAGCAATGAAATTATTATTAACACATATTATTACCCTTATATTTTGTTTTACGATTATGGCCCAACAAAAAAACAATCCATTTCTTGAAAAATATAATACACCTTTCGAGACAATTCCTTTTGATAGTATTGAAACCAAACATTATTTGCCAGCCTTTAGAGAAGGTATGCGATTAAACCTACAAGAAATAGAAGCAATAGCAAATAATACAGAGACTCCTTCATTTTCAAATACAATTGAATCTTTTGAGAAATCAGGAAGAGTATTAAATAAAGTGCAATATGCTTTTTATAACCTCCTTCATGCAGAAACGAGTGAGCTAATGGAAAGTATTGCTCAAGAAATATCACCTGAAGAAACAGAGCATACGAATACAATTTACTTAAATGAAAAGTTGTTTACACGCGTTAAAAGTGTTTATGATAATAAAAGTAAACTGACATTAACACCCGAGCAAAATATGCTTCTAACTGAAGCTTATGATGCGTTTGTCGATAGAGGCGCAAATTTAAATGCTGACGATAAAGAAAAATATAGAACATATTCTAAAGAGCTGAGTTTGTTGATATTGGAGTTTAGTCAGAATGTGTTAAAAGAAACCAATCAATACCAACTTGTTATAAATGATAAGGCGGAATTATCTGGAATTCCAGAAGATATATTAGCCGTTGCTAGTTCAAAAGCTCAATCAAAGGATAAAGAAGGTTGGCTGTTTGACCTTAGCTATCCTAGTTATATTCCATTTATGAAATATGCTGATAATAGAGCCTTAAGACAAGAAATTTATTTGGCTTATAATAGGAAGGCTATTGGAGGAGAAAGTGATAATCTGGAAATTGTTAAAAAGATTGTGACTCTACGTTTGCAAATTGCTCAATTGTTGGGTTATGATGATTATGCATCGTATGCTTTGCATAATAGAATGGCAAAGAAAGAAGAGCGTGTGTATAAACTGCTTGATGACCTGTTAGTTGCATACAAACCAAAAGCTATTAAGGAGGTTTCTGAAGTGCAGAGTTTTGCTGAAGGTATGGGTGCTGATTTTACAGTGATGCCTTGGGATTGGAGTTATTATTCGGAGAAGCTTAAAGAAGAAAAGTATAGTGTAAATGATGAGCTGCTAAAGCCTTACTTTGAATTAGAGAATGTAAAAAAAGGAGTATTTGGGTTAGCTACTCGTTTATACGGATTGCAATTTAAAAAAAACACCTCAATTCAAGTATATAATTCTGAAGTAGAGGCATTTGAAGTGTATGATGAAAAAGGAGTTTTTATAGCTGTTTTATATACTGACTTTCACCCGAGAGAAGGAAAAAGAAATGGAGCTTGGATGACAGAATTTAAAGGACAATGGAAAGAAGGAGGAGAGGATAGTCGTCCGCATATTTCTATCGTGATGAACTTCACCAAACCAACAAAAACACAACCAGCACTATTGACTTTTGATGAGTTTAATACCTTCTTACATGAATTTGGTCATGCCTTACATGGAATATTAACAGAGTGTACGTATTTAAGCTTATCGGGAACCAATGTGTATCGCGATTTTGTAGAACTACCTTCACAGCTAATGGAAAATTGGGCTACAGAAAAAGAATTTTTGGATGGTTTTGCGATTCACTATAAAACAGAGGAGAAAATTCCTGCTGAATTAATTGAGAAAATGAAAGCTTCTGAAAATTTCAATATCGCTTACACATGCCTTCGTCAGTTGAGTTTTGGCTATTTAGATATGGCATGGCACACTCAAAAAACACCTTTTTTAAGTGATGTGCAAGCATTTGAAAAACAAGCATGGTCAAAAACGCAATTGTTGCCACCTGTTGAAAGTGTCTGTATGAGTACACAGTTTTCGCATATTTTTGCTGGAGGTTATTCTGCTGGATATTATAGCTACAAATGGGCAGAGGTGCTTGATGCAGATGCTTTTTCACTATTTAAAGAAAAAGGTATTTTTGATAAAGAGACATCCGAAAAATTCCGAGAAATGGTTCTTTCAAAAGGTGGGTCTGAAGACCCTTTGCAATTGTATAAACGTTTTCGAGGACAAGAGCCATCAATTGATGCCTTGCTTGTTCGAAACGGAATAAAATAACTCATTGATTAATAAAAGAATATAATACTTAAAATACCTAAAAAAACAGCGTTCTGTAGTACAAAAAAACTGTTTTGTTCGTTAACATTTTGTGTGTATCTTTGTTCGTTAAAGAAAAAACGCAAAATTTATGCTTGATTACATAAAAGGAGAAGTATCGGAAAAAAGTCCTACACACGTAGTTCTTGAGAATTCCGGTTTAGGCTATTTTATTAATATATCATTACCAACCTATTCACACTTATCAGATAAAACTTCCTGTAAGTTATTTGTTTACGAAGCTATTCGTGAAGATGCACATGTGCTGTATGGTTTTTTAAGCCAAGCAGAACGTGAACTCTTCTTACACTTATTGTCAGTTTCTGGTGTAGGGGCTAGTACTGCACGTATGATTATGTCTTCATTATCAGTTTCTGAAATACAAGAAGTAATTTCAACAGCCAACGTAAATGTTCTTAAATCAGTAAAAGGAATTGGTTTAAAAACGGCAGAACGTATTATTGTAGACTTAAAAGGGAAAGTTGTAAAATCTGATGCAGACTCTTCAGCATTGTTTTCTGTAGATAGCTCATCAAAAAAGGAAGCAATAGCAGCTTTAGTTATGCTTGGGTTTAATCAACAAGCTTCTCAAAAATCTATTGAAAAAGTCATGAAAAATGATTCGAAACTTCCTGTAGAACAATTAATTAAACAAGCATTGAAAATGATTTAATTGTTTGTTTATTTTCTAATATTTATAAACCAGTTACTTATAGAATTTTCTTTTGAATAGATTTCACAACATATTAATTTTACTCTTTTTCGGGATAGTTTTTGGAGCAGCTTATGCTGTTGTTAATGTTCATCTAGAAATAGACGAAAGTGCAACGATAAACTCTATTCAAAATACAACAGAAGAGGACTCCTCCGCCGTTAAATTTTCTGTTAAGAATGGGAAAATTGACACTTATGAAGACTTGTCAAGAAAACACCCAATGGATTTAGAAGATCCAAATAATTTCTCTTCCGATGTTCAATATGACCCTCAATCAGGGATGTATGTTTTTAGCACAAAAGTAGGTGATATGGATGTTATTACTCCTTTTTCTATGACTGATAGTCAGTACAAAGATTATAGCTTAAAACAATCTATGCAACAATATTGGAGATCTAGAATTAAAGAAGAAGCCCAAAAAGATAAAGATAAACAACTTTCTTTAACAGATATCAAATTAAATCTTGGAGCTGCTGATAAAATATTTGGACCTGGAGGTGTGCAAATAAAACTACAAGGATCAACAGAACTCCTTTTTGGCTTTAAAATCAATAGAATTGATAATCCTACCCTATCAGAAAGAATGCGTAAGCCATCTGCAATTTTTGATTTTGACGAAAAAATTCAAATGAATGTGAATGCCAAAGTAGGTGATAAAGTGAGTTTTGGTATGAATTATAATACAGAATCTTCTTTTGATTTTGATCAATCAAAAATTAAATTAGCATTTGAAGGAAAAGAAGATGATATTATTAAAAATATAGAGGCTGGGAATGTAAGTTTGCCGCTTAATAGTTCCTTGATTAGAGGAAGCACAGCCTTGTTTGGTATTAAAACAGAAATGCAATTTGGAAAATTAACTGTTTCTGCAATTGCTACACAACAAGAATCTGAATCAAAAACTGTGAGTTTGCGTAATGGAGCTCAAACTACTCGTTTTGAAATTGATGCTGATGAGTATGATGAAAACCGACATTTCTTTTTATCACAATATTTTAGAAATAATTTTGAGAACTCAATGAGTAAATTACCCTATATCAATTCTGGTATTGTGGTTAATCGAGTTGAAGTTTGGGTGACAAATAAGCGTGCCGATTTTACTCAAGCACGTAACTTTGTTGCGTTTATGGATTTGGGAGAGACTGATGAGATTGATAATTCATACTGGACACCTTTGCCAGGGGTGAAAAACCCATATAATAATGCAAATAAGCTTTATGCCGATGTGTCAGGAGTAAATAATGTTCGTGATGTACAACAGGTAAATGCAGTTTTAGATAATAAATATGGAATTCTTAATATTGATTTTGATGGAGGTGAGGATTATGAAAAAGTCGAAAGTGCACGTAGATTAGATCCTTCTGAATATTCTATAAATTCTCAGTTAGGATATATCTCTTTGAGAAGTCAATTAATGACAGATGAGGTTCTTGCAGTAGCTTTTGAATATTCGTACCAAGGGAAAGTATATCAAGTGGGAGAGTTTTCTACAGATGGTATAGATGCTCCTGATGCATTATTTCTTAAATTAATAAAAGGGACCAGTTTCTCTAGTAGTCAAAAGAACTGGCATTTAATGATGAAAAATATTTATTCATTAGGAGCCTCTCAGATACAAGTAGATAATTTTAAATTAGATGTTTTGTATCAAAGTGATTCTACGGGTGCATACATCAATTACCTTCCAGAAGGAGCTGTTAAAAATAAACCTCTGTTAAAAGTCTTGTCGCTTGATAGAATGGATAAAATGCAACAACTTCGTCCAGATGGATTATTTGATTTTGTAGAAGGTTATACTATAAACTCTACTATGGGTAGAATTATTTTTCCGGTACTTGAACCATTTGGTAGCTCTTTGCGGACAAGAATAGCTGATGATGCTATTGCAGATAATATCGTATATCAAGAGTTATATGATGAAGCTAAATCAGATGCGATAGAGTTTGCCGAAAAGAATAAATTTAGAATAAAAGGAGAATATAAATCATCAGTAGGTTCGGAGATTCGCTTAAATGCTTTTAATGTTCCTCAAGGGTCTGTTGTTGTTACAGCAGGAGGAGTTGCTCTTACTGAGAATATTGATTATACGGTAGATTATGCTATGGGTTCTGTTACTATACTTAATCAATCTATTTTAGAATCAGGAACTAGTATTGACGTGTCTTTAGAAAGTCAGTCATTTTTTAGTATGCAACGAAAATCACTCTCTGGAGCACATTTAGAATATGCATATAGTAAGGATTTAAGTATTGGAGCTACTATGTTGCATTTGTCTGAAAAGCCCTTAACAACAAAAGTAACTATAGGGGATGAACCAATGTCTAATACAATTTGGGGAGCGAATGCCAGTTATAAAAAAGAATCTCAATTACTTACAAATATTTTAGATAGACTTCCTTTAATAAAAGCAACTGCCCCTTCAAGTTTTTCATTTAATGGGGAATTTGCCCAACTTTTACCAGGACATTCATCTGTTGTTGGAGAACAAGGGTTATCATATTTAGATGATTTTGAGGCTTCTAAAGTGGGAATAAATATTCAATATCCTTATGCTTGGTTTTTAGCGAGTACACCAAAAGGAGGTAAGATAGATGGACAAATTCCTTTTCCAGAAGCTTCGTTGTCTAATAATATTGATTATGGTAAAAATAGAGCATTGCTTTCTTGGTATAATGTAGATCCAATCTTTACTCGAAGCACTACAACTACTCCAGATCATCTTAGAAATGATGTTGATCAATTATCTAATCACTTTGTAAGAGAGATATTAGAACAAGAGATATTTCCTAATAGAGACCCTATTATCGGACAGGTAAATTCGTTAACAGTTTTGAATCTTTCATATTATCCTACTGAAAGAGGTCCATATAATTTGGACGCAGATAATATTGATACAGATGGTTCATTATTAAATCCAGCTGATAGGTGGGGTGGTGTTATGCGTAAAATGGAAGTGCCTGATTTTGAAGCTGCAAATATTGAGTACCTTGAGTTTTGGATGATGGATCCTTTTGTTTATAATAAAACGGCTAAAGGGGGAGATTTATTCATTAACCTAGGAGAAATATCTGAAGATATTCTTAAAGATGGTAGAAAATCTTTTGAAAATGGACTTTCTGTTAATAATGACACATTACAAACGCAACAAACTGTTTGGGGTAGGGTGCCAATAACTCAGTCAATGGTAAATGCTTTTGATAATAATGAATATTCTAGAGATTTCCAGGATGTTGGTTTGGATGGATTGAGAAATGAAGATGAGTTTACTTTTTCAACATATAGTAATTATATTACTCAATATAAATCAAAAATTAGCGCGGCTAATTTACCAATATTAGAGGCTGATCCGTATTCAGCTTTAAATGATCCTGCAGGTGATAATTTCCATTATTTTAGAGGCGGAGATTATGATAAAGAAGAACTTAGTATTTTAGAACGATATAAACGATATAACGGGATGGAAGGCAACTCTCCAGTTACTACCAATACAAGTGAATCTTATACAACCTCTTCTTCTACATTACCAAACGTAGAAGATATCAATCAAGATAATAATTTAAGTGAATACGAGCAATATTATATTTATAAATTGTCATTGCGTCCTGCTGATATGATTGTTGGACAAAATCATATTATGGATAAAGTAACTGCTACAGTTAAGTTGAAAAATGGTGATAATGAACAAATAACATGGTACCAGTTTAAAATTCCTGTTCGTGACTCCGATGATGATACATTTACTGGAGGTAACAGAAGTTTTAAGTCGATACGATTTATGAGAATGTATATGACTAATTTCGAAGAAGAAACACATTTGCGTTTCGCAACGATGGAATTAGTTAGAGGAGATTGGAGAAAATATAAAAGTTCTTTGTTTCCTATAGGGAAGACAAAACCAGCTACTAGTGGTGAATTAGATGTTGCTGTAGTTAATATTGAGGAGAACTCTGAGAGAAAACCTGTTAATTATGTGTTGCCAACTGGTATTACTAGAGAACAAGATCCAAGTCAAGCACAAATTCGTCAAGAAAATGAGCAAGCAATGTCATTGCGAGTAACAGATCTTCCAGCATATGATGCTTTAGCTGTTTATAAAAATACCAGTTATGATATGCGTCAGTTTAAACGTTTTCAAATGTTTGTACATGCAGAGAAGATGATTGATGATGTAACAGACTTGCAAAATTCACATTTAACTTGTTTTGTGAGGGTAGGTTCCGATTTAGTAGATAATTATTATGAATACGAGATACCACTAAAATTAACTCCACATGGAGTTTATGATCAAACAGAGGAATCGGGAGATAGAAGAATTGTATGGCCTGATGAAAATATGTTTGATTTTCCATTGTCGTTACTTACTGATGTGAAAATTGAAAGAAATGTAGCCAGAAAAAGTGGTGCTGCTTCTTTAGTATCTAAGTTTTCACTTAAAGATCCTGATAAACCACTAAATCAAGTAACAATTATAGGGAATCCTAGTTTAGGTGATGTGCAAAGTATTATGATTGGTGTTAGAAACCAGACAGGAGATGTTAAATCAGGGGAGATTTGGATTAATGAGCTACGTATGTCCGATTTTAATGAAGAGAGTGGTTATGCAGCTGTGGCAAATGCTACAGTTAATTTATCAGATCTCGGAAGTGTAAGTCTTGCTGGTAGAATTGAAACAACAGGTTTTGGTAGTGTAGAAGATAATGTGATGGACAGAAGAATGGATGATTTCTCTCAGTTTAATGTTTCAACAAACTTTGAGTTGGGTAGGCTATTTCCTGAAAAAGCAAAGGTGAAAATACCAATGTTCTATTCTTATTCTCAAGAATTAACTAAACCCAAATATGACGCTTTTAATCAAGATGTGTTGTTAGATGAAACCTTAGATAATGCTATTTCAAAACATGAAGAAGATTCTATTTCAGATTATTCTAATTCTGTTTTTACCACAAAAGGATTTAATTTAACAAATGTGAAAATAGATATAAGAAGCAAAAATCCAATGTTTTATGATCCTACAAACTTTACGTTTGGATATTCTTATACCGAATCAAATCAGCATAATCCTGAAGTAGAAAGAAATGTGATGAAAGATTACAGAGGCTCTTTTAATTATAATTATGTAATAAAAACGAAGCCCGTAGAACCTTTAAAAAAGATTAAGGCTTTGCGGTCTCCATACTTAAAATTATTTACTGATTTTAATTTTTATTATTTACCTTCAAGTATCTCCTATAACAATACCTTGATGCGACAGTATAATGAGATGCAAATGAGAAATTTTAATAATGTCGATATTCAATATACAGATCCAAATAACCCTCTTTTATCTTCAAGTAAGAGTTTCTTATGGAATAGAAAATTTGATTTAAAGTATGACTTAAGTAAAGCACTGAGATTGACCTATAGTAATGCTACAAATGCTCATATTGATGAGACTAGATATACGCCTGTTAATAAAGAGCTTTTCCCTACAGAATATGAAAACTGGAAAGATACTGTTATGCAAAGTATTATGTCTTTTGGTAGACCGCTAGCTTATCAGCAAGTTGTTACTGCAAGTTATTCATTGCCTTTAAAAAAGATTCCATTTTTAAGTTGGATTAATTCTAATGTAATGTACAATGGTAATTATACTTGGGATAGAGGCCCTTTAACGGCTGAAGATGAAGCGGCTGGAATAAAAGAGTCTAGTTTGGGAAATAGGATTACAAGTTTAGGGGCTTGGCAGTTGGATGCTCGTATGAGTATGAAACAATTATATGATAAATCTAAATATCTAAAAAAAGTAAATAGGCGTTTTTCATCAAGAAGAACAAATAAGAAGAATGAGAAAAGTAATAGGCCTCAAAGGAAGAATGAACAACAGGTGACCTTGGTTAAGGGCAAGAAAATTAAGTTTCTACATCGATTGAATGCTAACTTGATTATGGTAACGGCCTATGATTCAATTAATAAAGAGTTTAAGCTGAAGTATAAAGTTCTAGACAAGAATACCATTGAAATAGACCCTAAGTTTTCAGAAAGAAATGTTAAAGTTAAAGTTGTTGTGTTAGATCCGAATGATGTGAGTGGATTGGATAATGTTTTGCAATATGTCTCAAGAGGATTAATGATGGTTAGGAATATTTCATTTAATTACAACCAAAGTAACGGTATGGGATTAAATGGGTTTAAGCCCGATAATGGCTTTTTTGGACAAGATACGTATCAAGGTAAATATGCTCCAGGAGTACTCTTCTCAATGGGTTATCAAGATCCAGATTTTATAGAAAAAGCGAAGAATGAGAATTGGTTGAGCGGAGACCCTACGATGGAGGCAGCTAGTCAAACTTTTACTTCAGACTTATCTGTTAAAATGCAAGTTGAACCACTGCCTGGGTTGAAAGTTGATTTTGGAGCATCAAGAAACTATACTTCTCAGTCGATGGTGCAGTATGTGCACAACGGTATGCCAACAACTAATACGGGTAGTTTTAGTATGACTACAATAGCTGTTAAAACTATTTTTAGTAGCTCTGGAGACATTGGAGATAATTATTATTCTAAAACATACGAGACATTTAAAACAAATCGAGCAGCGGCTGTTAAAATAATGAATAGTAAATATAATGGATTAGCATATCCAACTACAGGTTTTTTATCTGATAATCCTGTTTTAGGTACTTATGATTCATCAACACAAGGTTTTTCCGAGAATTCTACGGATGTGTTAATTCCTTCATTCTTATCAGCATATACTGGTAGTAGTATTAATAATCAGACTTTTAAACTAATACCTTCAATTATTAAATTATTACCTAACTGGAGAATATCATACGATGGATTATCTCGTATCCCATTTATAAAAGATAGATTTAAAAGTGTTAATTTAGTTCATTCATATATTTGTAAATATAATATAGGGTCTTTTGCTTCCTATGCGAATTGGGTAGAAGCAGAAGATGGCTTTGGTTTTACTAAAGACGTAACAACAGATTTGCCAGTCCCTTCGTCACAATTTGATGTTGCTTCGGTATCTATTTCAGAGAATTTTAATCCATTAGTTAGAGTAGAAGCAACCTTAAAAAATAGCTTAACCTTTAGTGGAGAGTATAGGACTGGGAGAAATTTAGCTCTTAATTTATCTAGTAGTCAAATTGTTGAATCGTCAAATAATGAATGGGTAGGTGGAATTGGATATAGAATTTCTGATTTTGATGTGATTTTACAGTTGAGTAATGATAAAGAAAAAAAGGTTAAAAATGATTTAAATTTACGATTAGATATTTCTTCAAAAGATTTTAAAACGTTGATTAGAAAAATTGATGATGACTTAGCAACACAAGCTACTGCCGGTGATAATACCCTTGGTATACAGTTTTCAGCAGAATATGTGTTTAGTTCGAAAATGAATTTTAGACTTTACTATGACTATCAAGCAACCAACCCATTAGTATCTTCTTCTTATCCAACTAAGAGTCATAATTTTGGAATTAGTGTTAAGCTATTGTTGACCAGATAAAACTTTATTATCTTTGTTATCTCTTATGAAAAAAATACAGTTGTCAATTTTGTTTGTTTTTTTGCTATTAACTTCATTGTTAAAGGCAGAAATAATTGATCCAGTAAATTGGACCTTTGAACAGAATTCCCTTTCTCAAACTGAAGCTGAGCTTATCATTAAGGCAACTATTACTAAACCATACCATATATATGGTTTAGAAGATAGTAACCCTATGCCTACTACTATTACTTTTTCTACTGTAGAAGGAGTAACATTAATAGATAGTGTATATGTTCATGCTGACTCTAAAGCTGTAAAAGAGTATGATGAAACTTTTGAAACCGATGTTGTTTGGTTTAAAAGTGAAGTGACTTTTGTCCAAAAGATTCTTATTACTGATAAAAACAAGTTCTTTATAACAGGAACTGTAAAGTTTATGTCTTGTAATGATGAGAGTTGCCTGCCTCCTAAAAAAGAACCTTTTACTTTTGGAAAGAAGGAAGAAGTTATTGAAGAAGATACCGTAACAAAAGGCTTTTTTATTGAGCCTATTCAGTTAGATGAGATAATGTCAGATGATAAGGTTGATTATTGGGAGCCAGTAATTGATCAGATAAATGGTTTGGATAGTGATAATTCTTCCAGTGATGGTCAAGAAGGTGTATCCTATTGGTTTATATTTATAGCCGGATTTTTAGGTGGTTTATTAGCACTATTCACTCCTTGTGTTTGGCCAATTATCCCTATGACAGTTAGCTTTTTCTTAAAACGAAATAAAGATAAAGCTAAGGGTAGAAGAGAGGCTGTGTTTTATGGTTTGTCTATTAATGTAATTTATGTAGTACTTGGGATTTTAATAACATTAGTATTTGGTGCAAGTGCATTAAATACCCTTTCAACAAATGCTGTGTTTAATTTAGTATTTGTTGTTTTACTAATTGTTTTTGCCCTTTCATTCTTTGGCTATTTTGAAATTACATTACCAGCTTCTTGGTCTACAGCACTTAACGAAAAAGCTGAAAGCACTACTGGTATTGTGAGTATACTGTTGATGGCATTTACTTTAGTTGTTGTTTCTTTCTCGTGTACAGGTCCAATAATAGGAACACTTCTGGTTGAAGTTTCAACAACAAATTCCTTATTAGGACCAGCAGTTGGAATGTTTGGATTTGCATTTGCATTGTCTATTCCATTTAGTTTATTTGCCTTATTTCCAACATGGTTAAACTCGATGCCTCGTTCAGGTAGTTGGATGAATAATGTAAAAGTAGTTTTAGCATTTCTTGAACTTGGATTTGCATTGAAATTCTTTTCTGTAGCAGACCTTACTTATGGCTGGGGGTTGCTTACACGAAATGTATTTATTAGTATATGGATAGTTCTTTCTGTAGCTTTAGCATTATACTTATTGGGTTATATTCGTTTTCCACATGATAGTAAGAATCAGCATATAAATTGGGTTCGTAGGCTTTTAGCCGTTGCTGCATTTGTTTTTGTAGGGTATCTTTCATGTGGTTTTTGGGGAACTCCTTTAAAGGAAATTAGTGCATTCTTACCTCCTCAAGAAACACATAATCAATTTACTGATTATGATGAAGGAATGGCCTTTGCTACAGAGAAAAAATTACCTGTCTTTGTCGATTTTACTGGATATGGATGTGTTAACTGTCGTAAAATGGAAGCTGCTGTATTTAAAGAAGCATCCGTTGAGCGTTTAATGTCTCAATTTGTCGTAATCAATCTTTATGTAGACCACCGTGAACCATTAGATAAGCCTGAAACTGTGGAAGAAAATGGCAAGAAACTTTTGCTTGAAACAAAGGGTGAAAAATGGAGCTATCTACAACGTGCAAAATTTGGCGCTAATGCCCAGCCTTATTATGTTTTATTAGATAATAAGGGTCATATGATAAGTAATCCTTATGCTTATAATGAGAATATTAAAGCATTTGTTGATTATTTAGAAAGGGCGCTTGATAAGTATAATTATTAGAAATCACTTGCAATTTAATGTATAATTGGCGCAAGGCTGACAAATATTCAGTTTTGCGCTCTGTTTTTTCTGCCATATTGTTGTTGGCAGAAAAATTGTAAATGAGGCGATACCGAAATTTTAAGAATTAATTATATGAGTAAAAAGAAAACTGCTGAAGAAACTCCATCAGAAAAACCTGAAGAGAAAGTAGCTGAAAAACAAGAAAAAAAACCGCAGGTTAAGAAATCAAAGAAAGAAGATTTTTTAAAAAAATATGAAGAGCTAAACGATACACATTTACGCTTAATGGCTGAATTTGATAATTATCGAAAGCGAACATTGCGTGAGAAAGCCGATTTAATGAAAACCGCAGGTGAGAGTTTGTTGCTTAATATACTTCCCTTGATGGATGATTTTGATAGAGGTTTAAAAGCTATGGATGATGCTTCTGATATTACTGCAGTGAAAGAAGGAATTGAACTTATTCATGGTAAATTTAAAGACTTTTTAAAACAACAGGGTGTGTCTGAAATTGATTCTATAGAACAGCAATTTGATACAGAATTTCATGAAGCAATAACAACTATTCCTGCTCCAGTAGAAGATTTAAAAGGAAAGGTAATCGATTGCACACAAAAAGGCTATACACTTAATGAAAAGGTGATTCGATATTCACAAGTGGTAGTAGGAGAGTAAAAACGTATTGTTTTGCGTTTGCATATGGTAAATAAATAAATTAGATAAAGTGTCAAAAAGAGATTATTACGAAGTACTAGGCATTTCAAAGAATGCAGCAGAAGCTGAAATTAAAAAGGCTTATCGCAAAAAAGCTATTGAGTTTCATCCAGACAAAAATCCAGACGATAAGGTAGCTGAAGAAAAATTTAAAGAAGCTGCAGAAGCTTATGAAGTTTTAAGTAATCCCCAGAACCGTCAACGTTATGATCAGTATGGTCATGCTGGAATGAATTCTGGTGGTGGAGCTGGAGGAGCACAATGGAGCGGAAATATGGAAGATATTTTCTCCCACTTTGGAGATATTTTTGGCGGAGGCTTTAGTGGCTTTGGCGGAGGTGGCAGTAGAGGGTCTAGGCAGCGAACTAATAGAGGAGCCGATTTACGTGTTAAAGTGAACCTTTCCTTAAAAGAGATTGCTAAAGGTGCCGAAAAGAAAATAAAAGTAAAAAAATATATTAGTTGTTCTCATTGTTCAGGTTCTGGAGCTGCAGATAGCAATAGTATCTCTACTTGCTCAACTTGTCAAGGCACAGGTAGAGTTACGCGTGTACAACAAACAATATTGGGTGCTATGCAAACGCAAAGTACCTGTCCTTCTTGTAATGGAGATGGAAAAACAATTACTAATAAATGTACTCATTGTGCAGGAGAAGGGATTGTTCGTGACGAGGAAGTAATATCAATAAGCATACCTGCAGGAGTAATCGAAGGCATGCAACTATCAGTAAGTGGAAAAGGAAATGCAGCCCGTCGTGGAGGCGTTAATGGTGATTTATTAGTGTTGATACAAGAGGAATCACATCCAGAACTAATAAGAGATGAGAATGATTTAATATATAATCTTTTGTTAGATGTCCCAATTGCAATATTGGGAGGTTCTGTTGAGGTTCCTACGATAGAAGGAAAGGTAAAAGTGAAAATTGAGCCTGGAACACAACCCTCAAAGGTTCTTCGTTTAAGAGGTAAAGGTTTGCCAAGTGTAAATCGATATGGAACTGGTGATTTATTAGTAAATATAGGTATTTATATACCAGAGAATTTGAGTAAAGAAGAGAAGAAGCAAATTGAAAAGCTAAAGAGCTCTCCAAATATTAAGCCTAGTTCTTCCGCAACAAAAGACTTCTTTAAGAGGTTTAAACATATGTTTGAATAAATAGGTTTCTCAACAAATTTTCTGAAATACAACAAATACAATGCTTCAAATAGGAAAATATAATGATCTTCAGTTAACACATTTTTGTGATCAAGGAGCTATGTTTGATGGAGGAGAAGAAGGTTTAATTCTTATGCCACGACAATATTTGAAAGATTGGATGGAAGAAGGTAGTATTGTACAAGCCTTAGTATATCCAGATACTGAAGATAAATTAGTAGCAACACGTGAAAAAGCTTATGGTCAGGTAGGTGATTTTGTTTTCTTACAAGTTGACTTAGTTAATGAAATGGGAGCTTATTTAGATTGGGGTGTAGCGCGTAGGTTGTTTGTTCCATTAAGAGAGCAAGGAGCACGTATGCAGGAAGATGGTACTTATTTGGTTCAGATACGTTATAATGAAAATACGAAGCGTATTTATGGAACTGCAAAATATGACAAGTTTATTAATAAAACTCAAGCACCATATCAAATTGGTGATGAAGTGGAGATATTGATAGCTTCAAAAACAGACTTAGGTTATAAGGCGATTATAAATAATCAGTATGTTGGGATATTATATGCTAATGAGTTATATGATACATTAGCTTTAGGTCATACTGGTGTTGCATATATAAAGAGAATAAGAGCTGATTTTAAGATAGATTTAAGTTTGTCAAAAATTGGTTTTGATCGTATAGTCGATTTTTCTGAAGAGTTACTACAACGTATTACTGAACGAGGGGGCTTTTTAGCCGTTACCGATAAAAGTGAAGCTGAACTTATATATGAAATGTTTGGTGTAAGTAAAAAGACTTTTAAAAAAGCTGTTGGAGACTTATATCGCAGACAAATAATAACCTTGTCTAAAGAAGGGATTCAATTAACAGTTAACAGTTAATGTTACTCTATTTGTTTGATTTCAGATTAACAGGGATAAAATCTAAATTATATCCAGATTTTTTAATTTCTGTACTTGCCATATTGGGATGAAATAGTTCTACTTTGTAGACTTGCTTGTTCATGTGGAAATAATGCAATAATTTACCTTCGTATTTGTCTTGATATATTTCCTTATTAAATACCTTCTCTAGGGAACAACTGTCTTTTGCAAAACTTGAATAGTTCATGTAGAAACTAGATTTATGCAATTCTTTTTTACAAACAGCAGTAAGTTGAATTTTGTAATCTAATCCTTTTGTGAGGGTGAAGTTTAGAGAGGAAGGTTTTCTTGTCCAATAATACTTTACAGCAGAATTATTAATCGCCATTAAGCTTACATACCCACAATTGACTATAGTGTCACTACCTTTGCTAAATTGCATATTTACACATCCAATAAAATTGTCCGTATCAATCTTAATGAGAGTATCCACCTGAATTTTTTCTAGTTTTAACCATTCATAGCGAATGGTGTCATTACTGAAAAGATTACTAAGAGAGAGTATAAGAGCTATGGTAGTAATTGTGAGTTTATATTTCATTTATTGGGTAGCTATGCTTGTTCATCTTGTTCAGAAATAAAGAATAGATTATTTTGTTGAAATTTAATTATTTCGAGTAAAAAAGCTATCTTGATATATTAATAAATGAATGGTAAAAGTTTACGAGTGTTTTTCTTGTACTCTTTGTATTCTGCAAAATTCTGCAATAAATCTTTTTCCTCTTTAGAGATACGTTTCAAAATGCTAATTGTAAGAATGATGAAAAGTAAGTATGTAAATATACATGAAAAAAGTATACAGCCTGAAATAGCCATTATTAGAACGCCTAAATAAGCTGGATGTCTTATGTAAGTGTATACCCCATTTAAAATTAATTTTGTATGAGATTCAGCTTCGGCTAAAGGTGAAAAATTGTATTTTAGTGTTTGTAAAGTCAAAATTCGAATATATGCACCAATTGCAAATAGGGAGAATCCAATAATTATAGTTGGCAAGTAGAGAGTAGGGCTAGTAAAAGAATACTCTATTGGAGCTATGTAAACACTTAAAAAGAATGATGCTAGAAGAATATTTAATTCATTTTTTCTTTTTTGTTTAAAAACCCAGCGAGAATACTTTAATTCTAAAAAAACTTCAAGGGCACCATAAATACTAACTATTATAAAATATGCGATAACTAGTTCATTGTTCATAATCTGCTCAATTTTAATTTTCAACTTTGCATTGTCTTAGTTTTTTAATTGTGAGGATGAAAAACTATGCATTACAAATTTATATTTTTTTAAATAATGAGAGCTATTTTAAATAATATATTTTAATTAAAACAAAAAAAGGTTTTGTGAATTACAAAACCTTTTTTGTCGAAAGACTATTAATGTTATTGTTTTTTATTTCTTTTTAGAAGGATATGGTGTAATTCCAGCCATTTCTCCAACAATATTTACTAAGTCTGAACCAGTAGGAACTACAATTTTTGCATTGTTTTCAAGTGAAGTTTCCAATGCTTCCAGTTTTCTTAATACTTGTGCATTCCCAATAAAGTACTTTTCAGCAGCCTCGTTTACTAATTTAATAGCTTCAGCTTCACCTTCAGCATGTAAAATTTTAGACTGCCTAAATCCTTCAGCTTCTTTTATCTTCGCACGTTTGATACCATCGGCTACAGTTTCTGCTGCTGTCGCTGAGTCAATTGCTGCAATTTTTTCATTCTCAGCTTTTACTACTTTATTCATTGTTTCTTGTACGTCACGAGGAGGGTCGATTTGTTTTAACTCTGTACGTACAATCTCAATACCCCAATTAGCAGTTTCATTATGTAAAGTTTTGTACAATTCAGCATTTATTTTACCTCGTTCACTGTTAGCAGATTTTAGAGTTAATGTGCCTATAATATTACGTAAGGTAGTACGCGCTAAATTTACAATTTGATATTGATAGTTGTTTACGTTATAGATAGAACCCTTAACACTTTCCTCGTCTGATTTTACTTTGAAGTACACTTGTGCATCTACACTTGCATTCAAATTATCGTTGGTAATAATTTCTTGAGGTTGTGCGTCTATCATTTGTTCGGTAACATTTACAGGGTACATTTTATCAATAATTGGTATAATCCAATGGAAGCCTGCGCCTGCCAGTTTATTGTATTTACCTAGTCTTTCAATTAAACCACGTGATGTTGGGCGAACAATTCTAATTCCTGCAAAGAATATTATAAGAACAGGAACAATGATGTAAATGAGATTAATTTGCATAATAGTTTATTTTAAATGTTTATTTGTATCGTCTGTGTTCAAATATTGAGTTTATAAAGTTACAAAATGTTTATATCTTTATGCTTGAATTATAAAAATAAAATATGGAATTTAGAAAAATAGGGAATTCAGATCTAGAACTGTCTGTAATTACTTTTGGAGCATGGGCTGCTGGAGGTTGGTTGTGGGGAAGTACTGATAAAAATGAAGCCGTGAAAGCGATTCGTGAAGGAATAAATGTTGGTATGACTAGTATTGATACTGCACCCGTTTATGGACAAGGTGAAAGTGAAGATATTGTAGGGGAGGCAATAAAAGGAATGTCTAGAGACAAGGTGCAAATATTAACCAAATTTGGAATGCGCTGGGATTTAGATAAAGGAACTAAGTTTATCCAAAGCTATAATAATCAGAAACAAGCTATTGATATTTATAAGTATGCTGGTAAAGAAAGCGTGATTAAAGAATGTGAGGATAGCCTTCGTCGTATGAAGACTGATTATATTGATTTATATCAAATTCACTGGCATGATGTGACAACCCCTATAAATGAAACCTTTGAGGCTGTTGAACGTTTAATTCAACAAGGAAAAGTTCGTTATGCAGGTGTTTGTAATTATAAAGCGGAATGGCTAGCTGAAGCCGATAAGTCTTTAAATATTGTGAATAATCAGATTCCTTATAGTATGGTGACTCGTAAAATGGAAGAAGAGACTATCCCTTACTGTATAGAAAATGAGAAAGCAGTGCTCGCTTATAGCCCTTTAGAAAGAGGATTACTAACTGGAAAATTAAAAGAGAACCCTCAATTTCAAGAAGGCGATCATCGTGCAAATCACCCTTCCTTTACGAACGAAAAAATTGCAGCAACAAATGCTATGCTAGCAAAACTACAAGTGCTAGCAAACGAAAAAGAAATTACTCTCGGACAGTTAGTCTTGCGTTGGACGGTGCAGCGACCAGGTATAACAATTGCGTTGGCGGGTGCTCGAAATGCAACACAAACACTACAGAATGCAAAAGCTGGCGCGTTTAGTTTTACAGAGGAGGAAATGGCATTTATTGATCGGGTAGTGTGTTCTTGAAATTTTGCCGTCTGCTTTAGCTGACGGGTAATTGAATAAAAAATATAGGCTTTAGCCACATCTTTTTAATATGTGGCTAAAGCCTATTCTATTATATCTCAAATCCGTCAGCTAAAGCAGACGGCAAAATTATGAACTATATCCTGTCTTAAATATCTAAAACATAAATATAAACCCAATCGTAGGAATCACATTCCGAGATTTATTATAAACCACAATTGGAATTCCATTTGAACCATCTTGTTTTATAGCTAAACCATCAGTTGTTTCAAATCCAGAGTTGTCAGCTTTTCGCTGAAAGGTGTAAGTTGGAGTGCTTTCATTTAAGCTGCCCAATACATTTTGTACATCTAAGAATAGCTCTAAAGTATACTTTTTAAAATCAAAGGTTTTGTCTATTCGTAAATCCAACTGATTAAAGTCTAATAATCGTTTGGTGTTTACTTTGCTGTAATCTAATACTCCTGACCCTAGCAACATATAGCTTTTTTGTGATAGATTCATATCATATGGAGTATAGGGATTTCCACCAGTGTAACGGTATTTAAATCCTAGCTGGTAGCCTTTTTTTAATATTAATCCCAATGTCCCCGATAATAAATGACGATTATCCCAAGTAGATGGTTTAAGTATGCCATCTGTTCCTGAAAATAAACTTTTTACATAAGTATAGCTGACAACATAAAAAATATTCTTAATCAGTTTTTGTTGTGCTGAAAACTCTACACCATATGCTTCACCGTATCCATTACTAGTTACTCCTTCGTTGCCGATAGCACCAAAGTCGTTCCCAAGGTTAGCTACAGAAATACTTGTATTTACTGATACGGGATAGTTATTGTATTGTTTGTAAAATCCTTCTACTACAAAACGCAAGGCATCTTTGGGTTGATATTCGGTTCCTAATACATAGTGAGTAGAACGAATATAGTCCATATCCTTGTTTTGTAAAATGCCTGAGTTATCCTGGTATCCTAAGGTTGTATAAGTAGGGGTTCTATAATAATCTCCAAAGCTAGCCGTAATATCAAAAGTTTTGCTCACTACATATTTAAGCGACAATCTTGGTGATAATGTTTTTAATGGATTCATGCCTGTTTCGGTAAATGAATTCATGTCCGTACGTATGCCTGTTGAAACTAAGAATTTGTTGTTAAAGAATGATTTAGCTACTTGTCCGTAAGCACCATATTTTAATAAGTCAATACCATTTTTTGTGCTTATTACAGTTCCCGGAACTAAGAGATTGCCTAGACCATCTGTAATGTCGTTAGTAACTTGGCTAAAAAAGTCGATATCGTATTTCGCATATTGAGTGCTAGCACCTCCTGTGATTTTCCATCCATTGATAAATTTATTAAAGTTGATGCGTAATTTATTTTCAGCTTCAATAGATGTAAGACCTAAGGTTTGAGCATTTTTATCAATCACACCTTCTTTGTATTTGTCTACTGTATTCTCAAACATATTGCGGCTAAAACTAACTGTCATAAAACCTTTTTCGTACAGGTGTCTATAGGTAGTTCCTATGGTGTAGTTCCATTGGTTGATATAGGGTTGTGAACGTGTAATATATACATCCTCTGGTGTTGCATTTGGTTTATCTGCAAAGGAAAAATTATCAATAGCTCCAATACCTAGAACAGTTAAGTCGTTTTTCTTGTCAAAGCGATGTGTTAGCTTATACTGATAGTCAAAGTAATTGGGGCGAATAGGAATGTCTATCCATGAAAATAATAAACCCAAGTAAGATTGACGAGCCGAAGCTAAGAAAGTTGTTTTTTTACTCTTTCCAATCGGACCTTCTAATACTAGGGCTGACTCTGTAAGTCCAGTTCTAATATTTCCTTTTACTTTTTCTGGGTTTCCATCTCTTTGATTGATTACAAAAGTTGAGGCTAATGCATTATCATAACGAGCATCAAAAGCAGAGCTGGTTAGTTTAAGATCTTCTATAAAGGCTACATTTAAAATGCCCTGTGCACCACCCGAGCTACCTTGTGTTTGAAAATGGTTAATAATAGGAATTTCAATTCCATCTAAATAGTACACATTTTCGTTAGGCGAACCACCACGAATTATAATATCATTACGCGACCCGCCACCTCCATTGTTGCTGCCAACACCAGGCAAAGTTTGCACTACTTTAGATACATCAAAGTTGCCACCTGGATTGCTCTTTATCTCTTGTGAAGTTAATCGCTGTACAGATAAGGGCGAGATCATGTCGCCAGCAGAGGCAGAACGTTCTTTGTCAAATGTTATGACAATGTCATTTAATTGTTCTCCACTTTCAGTTAAATCAAAATTGATGATTTGATCGTATCCACTCATCAATTGTATATTGTATTTTGTGTCTGTTGTGTAGCCAATATAACTTACTCGAATATTTACTACTCCAATAGGAGCATCTAGTGTGTAGTTCCCATTTATATCTGTAATGGTTCCTTTGTCTGTTCCCTCTATGAAAACTGATGCCCCGATAATCTCACTTTGTGTGTTCTTGTCAGTAATCTTTCCTCTTATTTTCCCATTGTTTTGAGCGTTAGCTATAATTGATAGTAATGCAATTATTAAGCTAATAACATATTTAATTTTCATGATTATATTCGATTAAAGTACTTTAATGCAAAAATACAAAACATTTTCCACTTAAACTTGATTGTGTAAGTTAAACTTACTTGAAGATTATATAGGATGTGTTGAATTGCTACTGATATTGTCCTTATACATTTTTAGATATGCGTGCAGTATACTTATGAATTGACACAATATTTAATAAATATACGTTAGATTGTTTGTTTTTGGTAAAAATGTTGTATATTTGCAATTCAATTAAAACGAATAATGAAAAGATACATGTTAGATATTATAGTAAGCGTTGTCGTCCTAATTACACCAATTAGGTAGAGGAATGCTTATGTAGTTGCGCTAACATTATAATATATATTAAGCCTTTCTCTACCGAGATAGGCTTTTTTGTTAATAAATAACTTTTGTAAATGGCTTAAAAACTGTAATTTTGCAGTCCGAAACTATTAAAAATTTTACCTAGATGAAAAATCAACTTCGTAGCTCAGCAAGTACGCAAGGTCGCCGAATGGCTGGAGCTCGTTCTCTATGGCATGCTAACGGCATGAAAACAGAGCAAATGGGAAAACCAATTGTTGCTATTGTTAACTCTTTTACGCAGTTTGTTCCAGGACATGTGCATCTACATGAGATTGGACAAGTCGTCAAAGCTGAAATTGAGAAGCAAGGTTGTTTTGCTGCCGAGTTTAATACGATAGCTATAGATGATGGAATTGCCATGGGGCACGATGGTATGTTGTATTCTTTGCCTTCGCGTGATTTAATTGCTGATAGTGTTGAGTATATGGTGAATGCGCACAAAGCAGATGCAATGATTTGCATCAGTAATTGTGATAAAATTACGCCAGGAATGCTGATGGCAGCTATGCGTTTAAATATTCCAACTGTATTTGTGTCAGGAGGACCAATGGAAGCTGGTGAACTAGATGGTAAACATTTAGACTTAATAGATGCCATGGTTCAAGCGGCCGATGATAATATTAGTGATGAGGATGTAGCTAAAGTAGAAGCGAATGCTTGTCCTACTTGTGGTAGTTGTTCGGGTATGTTTACTGCCAACTCTATGAATTGCTTGAACGAAGCTATTGGTTTAGCTTTGCCAGGTAACGGAACGGTACTCGCTACGCATGCTAACCGTAATCAATTGTTTATGGATGCATCGAAGATAATTGTAGAAAATGCTTATAAATATTACCGTGATGGTGACGATAGTGTATTGCCTCGTTCTATAGCAACGCGTGATGCTTTCTTAAATGCAATGTCTTTGGATATTGCTATGGGTGGCTCAACAAATACTATATTACACTTGTTAGCTATTGCGAAAGAAGCAGAAGTAGATTTTACTATGAAAGATATTGATGAACTTTCACGTAAAACTCCTTGTTTATGTAAAGTTGCTCCAAATACCGATAAATATCATATTCAAGATGTTAACCGTGCAGGTGGTATCATTTCAATTTTAAGTGAACTGTCTAAACAGAATCTGTTAAATACTGCTGTGAGTCGTGCGGATGGAAATACATTAGCAGAGGCTATTGATAAATATGATATCAATAGTGCAAACGTAACTGATACAGCTGTCGATTTATATAAAAGTGCACCAGGTAATAAATTTAATTTAGTAATGGGTTCTCAAAATGCTCAATACAAAGAATTAGATGATGACCGAACTAATGGTTGTATTCGTAATTATGAAAATGCTTATGATAAAGAAGGTGGTTTAGCAATTCTTTATGGAAATATTGCTGTAGATGGTTGTGTAGTTAAAACTGCGGGTGTAGATGAGAGTTGTTATAAGTTCTCAGGACCAGCTAAAGTGTTTACTTCTCAAGATACTGCTTGTGAAGGTATTTTGAAAGATCAAGTAAATGCTGGTGATGTTGTTGTAATTACACACGAAGGACCTAAAGGAGGACCGGGTATGCAAGAAATGCTATATCCAACCTCATATATTAAAGCAAAACATTTAGGAAAAGAATGTGCTCTAATTACAGATGGTCGTTTTTCAGGAGGGACTTCAGGCTTGTCGATAGGACATATTTCTCCTGAAGCTGCTGCTGGTGGTGCTATTGGTTTAGTAAAAGATGGGGATATTATTGAAATTAATATTCCAGAAAGAAGCATCAATCTAAAGGTGAGTGTTGAAGAACTTGCTGATAGAAGAGCAAAAGAAGAGGCTTTAGGTAAGGCTGCTTTTAAACCAAAAGACAGAGACCGTCAAGTATCAAAAGCCTTAAAGGCATATGCAAGTATGGTGGCTTCAGCAGATCAAGGTGCGGTACGAATTGTAGAATAATAGAATAATATAATAAATATGAAACCAGAAATAAAAACAGGAAGTCATGCTTTAATGCATAGTCTTTTAGAAGAAGGTGTTGAAACAATTTTTGGATATCCAGGGGGAGCAATTATTCCCGTTTTTGATGCCTTATATGATTATCACGATAGAGTAAAATACGTATTAACGCGTCACGAGCAAGGTGCTACACATGCTGCTCAAGGTTATGCACGTGTGTCAGGAAAAGTTGGTGTTGCTATTGTAACATCAGGTCCTGCAGCAACAAATACCATTACAGGTATTGCAGATGCAATGATTGATAGTACACCAATGGTTGTTATTTGTGGTCAAGTAGGTTCTGCTTTATTGGGAACTGATGCTTTTCAAGAAACAGATGTTGTAGGTATTACTCAACCTATTACTAAATGGAGTTACCAAATTCGTCGTCGCGAAGATGTTGTTTGGGCTGTAGCTCGTGCATTTTATATAGCGAGAAGTGGTCGTCCTGGTCCGGTAGTATTGGACTTTACCAAAGATGCACAATTGGCAGAAGGCGAGTACTTATATAAGCCATGTAAGTTTATACGTAGTTATTTGCCTACTCCTGAAACAACACCAGAGTCAGTCGAAGAAGCTGCTGCATTAATTAACAATGCAAAGAAACCTTATGCGATTGTAGGACAAGGTGTAACCTTAGGAAATGCTGAAGCAGAACTAAAAGCATTTTTAGAAAAAGCACAAATCCCGAGTGCTTGTACCCTTTTAGGTTTATCAGCCATACCAACAGATCATCCTTTGTCGAAAGGAATGGTTGGGATGCATGGAAACTTAGGTCCGAATTTAAAAACCAATGAGTGTGATGTGTTAATCGCTATTGGTATGCGTTTTGACGACCGTGTTACAGGAGATTTAAAAACCTATGCTAAACAAGCGAAAATCATTCATTTTGATATTGATCCAGCTGAGATTAATAAAAACGTAAAAGTAGATGTTGCTGTAATGGGTAACACCAAAACAACATTGCCTGCTGTTACTGCAAAATTAAATGCAGCAAAACATGATGAGTGGATAGCTGAGTTTGATGCTTGTACAGCAAAAGAAGATAAATCTGTCATTCAAAAGGAAGTGTTTTCTACAGAGGGTCAACTTAAGATGGGAGAAGTTATTCGTAAGGTTTCTGAAGCATCGAATAATGAGGCTGTATTAGTAACAGATGTAGGACAAAACCAAATGATGGGCTGTCGTTACTTTAAGTATACTAAAGGTAGAAGCGTTGTTACTTCTGGTGGTTTAGGTACTATGGGATTTGGTCTTCCAGCAGCAATGGGTGCTAAGTTTGGTGCTCCAGAAAGAACAGTTTGTTGTTTTGTTGGTGATGGAGGTATTCAAATGACTATTCAAGAGTTCGGGACTATTATGCAAGAGAACTTAGGCGTTAAAACAATTATTCTAAACAATAACTTTTTAGGAATGGTACGTCAATGGCAAGAATTGTTTAATGACGAGCGTTATTCTTCTACAAAAATGGATAATCCAGATTTTGTAGCTATTGGAAAAGCGTATCGTATTGAAAGCAAATTAGTCTCTCGTCGTGAAGATCTAGACGCAGCGATAGCAGATATGTTGAAAGATGACAAACCTTACTTATTAGTAGTAGACGTTGAGCAAAATGGTATGGTATACCCAATGGTTCCTGCTGGAACTTGTGTTACAAATGTAATTTTAGGAGACGAAAAAAAATAAAGAATCATGGAAAAAACATTATATACAATAACCGTATTTTCTGAGAATAATGTTGGCTTGTTAAACCAAGTGACAATTGTTTTTACGCGTAGAAGCATGAATATTGAAACCTTGTCTGTTTCTCCTTCTGCTATACCAGGCATTCATAAATTTACTATTACTTGTTTCTCAGATAGAGAATCAATGATAAAAGTGGTGAAGCAAATTGATAAACGTGTGGATGTGATAAAGGCATATTTTAACACTGACGATGAGTTAGTGCATCAAGAAATAGCTCTATATAAAATATCTTCTAGAAAAATTTTAGAAAGAGGTGTATTTGAAGATGTAATTCGTAAGTATAGGCTTCATGTTTTAGAATTGAATGAGCACTATGTTGTATTTCAAAAAATTGGACATTATGCTGAGACACAGCAAACATTTGACGAATTACATGCAGATATAGGTGTGTTGCAGTTTATCCGATCGGGTAGAGTGGCTATTACTAAATCTAAGGTAGAGCGTTTAACTGATATGTTAGAGTATATGGAAGATGTACGTAAACGTCAAGCTGCAGCAGAGAAGTAAATACCATGTATATGGTAGTAAAATGCCATCAGAGAGTTATATAGAGTTAAAAGTAAAACAAGTAGATTTGTACAAAATTCATATAAAAAAATGACAACGATAAATAAACAAACAGGAACCCAAAACGTTAAAAGAGGATTGGCAGAAATGCTAAAAGGCGGAGTAATTATGGATGTAATTAATCCAGAACAAGCAAAAATTGCTGAAGAAGCTGGAGCAGTTGCAGTAATGGCTTTAGAACGTGTTCCATCGGATATTCGCGCACAAGGCGGAGTAGCTCGTATGTCAGATCCAGAAATGATAATTGGTATTCAAAACGCTGTGTCAATTCCAGTAATGGCAAAATGCCGCATCGGACATATTGTTGAGGCAAAAGTCTTACAAGCTTTAGATATTGATTTTATTGATGAGAGTGAAGTGTTAACTCCAGCAGATGATGTGTATCATTTATTAAAAGATGAGTTTAAAGCACCATTTGTTTGCGGAGCTCGTAACTTAGGTGAAGCACTTCGTCGTGTTGGTGAGGGTGCTGCTATGATTCGCACAAAAGGAGAAGCAGGAACAGGTGATGTGGTAGAAGCAGTTCGTCATATTCGTCAGGTAACTGATGATATTCGCAAAGTTGTTAATGCAAGCGATATGGAATTGATGACCATTGCTAGAGATATGGGAGCGCCTTATGAATTAATTCTTGAAGTGAAGAAATTAGGTAAACTTCCTGTTGTTAATTTTGCTGCTGGTGGTGTTGCAACTCCAGCAGATGCTGCTTTAATGATGGAATTAGGATGTGACGGTGTCTTTGTTGGTTCTGGTATTTTTAAATCAGATAACCCAGCAGTAAGAGCCAAAGCAATTGTTGAGGCTGTAGCACATTATCAAGATCCAAAATTAGTTGCTGAAGTATCTAAAGGATTAGGAGAGGCTATGCGTGGAGAAAGTGTTGCTCAAATGGAAGATAAAGATAAGATTGCTGGCCGCGGTTGGTAAGTAAAGATAGGGTACGCTATGTCTAATAGTATACGAGTGAGATAGCGGTTTTTCGTTATCTCACTTTTTTATAGAAATGCTATGTAGAGACGCAAGGTATTGTGTTTGTCTACATTAAGACCTAAGGTGTTGCTTCTCTACAAAACGTAAACAAATGAAAATAGGAATATTGGCCCTACAAGGAGCCGTAAGAGAACACCGTAATGTACTTCAACAATTAGGAGTTGTTACAGTGGACGTATTGAATCCTTCTGACTTAGAAGGAATTGATGGGTTAGTCTTGCCAGGAGGTGAAAGTACTACTGTGGGTAAATTGTTGGTGCGATATAATTTATTGGAGCCTATCAAAGAGCTGGGCAAAAAAGGGTTGCCTATAATGGGAACTTGTACGGGGCTTATTCTTTTAGCTAAACATATTAATGGTAGTGAGCAACATCGTTTAGGATTAATGGATATATATGTAGAGCGCAATGCCTTTGGAAGACAGTTAGATAGTTTTGAGGCAGATGTGCCTATACCTGTTTTAGGCACAACTCCTTTTCATATGGTGTATATTCGAGCTCCCTATATCGAAAAGGTAGGAGAGGGCGTAAAGGTTTTGCTTGAGTTGGAAGATAAAGTGTTAATGGCAGAACAAAATAATTTTTTGGTCGCTGCATTTCATCCTGAATTGACTGAAGATAATCGATTACATGCATATTTTTTAAATAAGTGTTTGTAGGGCTTTAAACTTATGAAGTTTTGTTTATTCTTAAATTTGTATTGAATTTTATAAATCTCTCTTTTTTAGTTTCGATTTAAAACAATATTTACTTATTTTGTTTTTATTTGTTACAAAAACAGTAAAAATATTTCGAATTTGTTTTGAAAACAAAAAAAACATTTTATCTTTGCATCATAATAAAGAAATAATGAAAGCTATATTTATACATATTATTCTTCTCGACCTATTAATTCTCTTGACTGGATTCAAGCTGAAGTGAGGTTGCTGTGATAGTATGTGAAATTGATATACATTAAAAAACTATAAAAGCCTTTCTCGCTAGAATAAGAGAAAGGCTTTTTTATGTGTTTTTTCGTATTTTTTTTCTAATTTTGAACCCTTAAAATTATAACGATATGTCAGACAAATTATTTATTTTCGACACAACTTTGAGAGATGGAGAACAAGTCCCAGGTTGTCAGTTAAACACGGTTGAAAAGATTGAGGTGGCTCGCGCTTTAGAAGTTTTGGGAGTAGATGTAATCGAAGCAGGTTTTCCAATCTCTAGTCCGGGTGATTTTAAATCAGTAGTAGAAATTTCAAAAGCGGTAAGTTCCCCAACAATTTGTGCCCTTACACGAGGAGTTCAAAAAGATATTGACGTTGCTGCAGAAGCGCTAGCTTTTGCTAAACACAAACGTATTCATACAGGAATTGGAACAAGCGATTATCATATTAAACATAAATTTAATTCTACACGTGAAGCGATTATTGAACGTGCAGTTGCAGCTGTTAAGCATGCGAAGAAATATGTAGAAGATGTAGAGTTTTATTGTGAAGATGCTGGTCGTTCAGATAATGTCTATTTAGCACAAGTTGTAGAGGCTGTTATTAAAGCTGGTGCTACGGTGGTAAATATTCCTGATACAACAGGTTATTGTTTTCCTACAGAATATGGAGATAAAATAAAATTCTTAATGGAGAATGTTAAAGGAGTGCACAATGCAATTCTATCTACACATTGTCATAACGATTTAGGAATGGCTACTGCTAATTCTTTAGCTGGCGTTTTAAATGGTGCACGACAAGTAGAAGTTACTATAAATGGTATTGGAGAGCGCGCTGGAAATACAGCATTGGAAGAAGTTGTAATGGCCTTAAGAAGTCACAAAGAATTTGGTATTGAAACCGGTATTAATGCTACTCAAATTTCAGAGACGAGCAGAATGATATCTAGTATGATGAATATGCCAATACAACCAAACAAAGCAATTGTTGGTCGTAATGCATTTGCTCATTCATCAGGAATTCACCAAGATGGTGTTTTAAAGAATCGTGAAAGTTATGAGATTATTGACCCGAAAGATGTTGGTATTGATGAGAATTCTATTGTATTAACTGCAAGAAGTGGTCGTGCTGCATTGAAGCACCGTTTAAGTGTATTGGATGTCGAAATTGAAAAAGAACAATTGGACAAGGTGTACGAAGATTTCTTAAAATTAGCGGATAGCAAAAAAGACTTTACGGACGAAGATGTGTTGAAATTAGTTGGTAAAGAGCCATCTTCTGGTAATAAAATTAAATTAGTTAAATTAGAAGCTGTTGCAGGAGTAGGTATTAAGCACAATGCTAATATTACTTTAGATGTTGCAGGAGAAATAAAAACAGCTGATGCTACAGGTAATGGACCTGTAGATGCTTCTATTAATGCATTAAAAAAGATTGTTAATCGTGATATGGTATTAAGAGATTTTTTAATACAAGCTATAACTAAAGGTAGCGATGATTTTTGTAAAGTGCATCAGCAAATAGAGTTTGATGGAAATACGTATTTTGGATTTGGAGCTAATACTGATATTGTTGCAGCCTCTGTTCAAGCGTATATAGATGCCATGAATAAATTTATAAAATAATAAAATGTAATGTTTATGTAGAGACGGAGCGCGCTCCGTCTCTACTAACAAAACGATATTTAAAAATAATAAAAATGGGAAAAACATTATTTGATAAAATTTGGGATGCTCATGTGGTAACATCTGTAGAAGATGGGCCAACCCAATTATATATCGACAGACATTTTTGTCATGAGGTGACGAGTCCGCAAGCATTTGATGGACTACGTAAAAGAGAATTGAAAGTGTTTCGTCCTGAAAAAACGACCCTTTCACCCGATCATAATATACCAACTATTGATCAAGAAAAGCCAATTGCAGACCCTGTATCAAAATTTCAAGTGGATACCTTGACTAAGAATGCAGAAGAATTTGGTTTGACTTTATATGGTTTAGGTCATGAGAAGAATGGTATTATTCACGTGATCGGACCTGAAAATGGTTTAACCCAACCAGGAATGACTATCGTTTGTGGTGACTCGCATACTTCAACGCATGGCGCTTTTGGGGCTATTGCTTTTGGTATTGGTACCTCAGAAGTGGAAATGGTATTGGCTTCGCAATGTATTTTACAACCACGCCCCAAAACAATGCGTATTAATTTTGATGGTAAATTACAAGCGAGCGTAACGGCAAAAGACTTGGCTCTATATATGATTGCTCAGTTAACTACTGGTGGAGCTACGGGTTATTTTGTAGAATATGCAGGTGAAGCTATTCGCAATTTAAGCATGGAAGAGCGTATGACGCTTTGTAACTTAAGTATTGAAATGGGTGCACGTGGAGGTTTAATAGCTCCAGATCAAACTACCTATGACTATATGAAAGGCCGTGAGTTTGCGCCTGCTGGTGAAGACTGGGATAAGGCACTTGCTTATTGGAAAACATTGGAGTCTGATAATAATGCTGTTTTTGATAAAGAAATTACCTATAAAGCTGCTAATATTCAACCAATGATTACTTATGGGACGAATCCAGGTATGGGGATGGGTATCAATGATGCTATTCCAACATTAGAGTCTATTGATGCATCTGGCCGAAAATCTTTTGAAAATTCAATGAAATATATGGGATTCAAAGCAGGAGAGAAGATAGTAGGTAAAGCAATTGATTATGTTTTCTTAGGCAGTTGTACCAACGGTCGTATTGAAGATTTTCGTGAATTTGCACAAGCAGTTAAAGGGAAAAAGAAAGCAGAGAATGTAATTGTTTGGTTAGTACCAGGTTCATGGGCTGTAGAGAAACAAATTAAAGCAGAAGGTATTGATAAAATATTAACGGATGCTGGGTTTGAATTACGTCAACCAGGATGTTCGGCTTGTTTAGCCATGAACGATGACAAAGTTCCTGCTGGTAAATATGCTGTTTCTACGTCAAACCGTAACTTCGAAGGTCGTCAAGGACCAGGAGCAAGAACATTATTGGCAAGTCCATTAGTAGCAGCAGCTGCTGCAGTAACAGGTAAAATTACTGACCCAAGAAAAATGTAAGACCATGGAAAAATTTCAAAAAATAACATCAACATATGTCCCACTTCCAATAGAGAATGTGGATACCGATCAGATTATTCCTGCTCGGTTTTTAAAAGCGACAACTCGTGAAGGGTTCGGAGATAATTTATTTGCTGATTGGCGATACGATAAAGAGGGAAAGCCTAATGCAGATTTCGTTTTAAATGACGCTACATATTCAGGAGAAATACTTGTTGCGGGAAAAAATTTTGGTAGTGGCTCTAGCCGTGAGCATGCAGCATGGGCTGTAGCTGGTTATGGATTTAAAGTAGTTGTTTCAAGTTTCTTTGCAGATATATTTAAAGGAAATGCCTTGAACAACGGCGTACTTCCTGTTGTTGTATCAGAAACATTTTTGGCAACACTTTTTGCCGAGGTACAAACAGATGCATCTGTAACCGTAACGGTTGATTTAGAAGAGCAAACGATTAAAGATAATAAAAGTGGTGTAACAGAATCGTTTCAAATCAATTCTTATAAAAAGAACTGTATGTTGAATGGCTTTGATGATATTGACTTCTTATTAAGTAATAAGGATAAAATTGAGGCTTGGGAGAAGTAAGCAAATTAAATAATTAAAAGAATGAATGAAATTGAAATAATTATCTTCATTTTTTAATTCCTTCATTTTTTAATTTTTAAGTTATGATAGAAATAATGGATACAACCCTGCGCGACGGGGAACAAACTTCTGGCGTTTCTTTTTCAGCACAAGAGAAACTAAGTATTGCTCGTTTACTGCTAGAAGAGTTACGAGTTAATAGAATTGAAGTAGCATCTGCAAGAGTATCTGATGGTGAATTTGAGGGAGTGAAAGCAATAACTAATTGGGCTGCTCAGAAAGGATATATTAATAATATTGAGGTATTAGGATTTATTGATAATGGTGTTTCTGTTACATGGTTAAAAGAAGCTGGCTGTAAGGTGTTGAATCTATTAGCAAAAGGTTCTTTAAATCATTTAAAATATCAATTAAAAAAGACGGAAGATGAACATATTGCTGCTATAAAAAATGAAGTTGCATTAGCGACTAAAGAAGGAATAGCTGTTAATATATACTTAGAAGATTGGTCAAATGGAATGGTTAACTCTCCAGAATATGTGATGTTTTTAGTAGAAAGCTTAGCTGATTCAGGCATTAAGCGTTTTATGTTGCCAGATACTTTGGGTATTTTAAATCCACCACAAGCACACGATTTTTGTAAGCAAATGGTGGATAGATTTCCTGATTTGCACTTTGATTTTCACCCACATAATGATTATGATTTGGCTGTAGCAAATATTTTCTATGCAGTTCAAACTGGGATAAAAGGGATTCATACCACAGTTAATGGCTTGGGAGAAAGAGCTGGTAATGTGCCAATATCTAGTGTGCTGGCTATTCTACATGATCAGTTAAAAATAAAGACCTCTTTACAAGAAGAGAAAATTACGAAAATAAGTAAGATTGTTGAATCTTATTCTGGTGTTAGAATCTCACCAAATAAACCAGTAATTGGTGATAATGTATTTACGCAAGTGGCAGGAATTCATGCTGATGGAGATAATAAGAAAAATCTTTATTACAATGATTTATTGCCAGAGCGTTTTGATCGTGAACGTGAATATGCTCTAGGAAAAGCATCGGGTAAGGCAAATATTAAGAAAAACTTAGAGTCGATAGGTGTTGAGTTGGATGATGAGGCGATGGCTAAGGTTACAGCACGTATTATTCAGTTAGGAGATAAGAAAGAAATTGTTACGCAAGAAGATTTGCCCTATATTATTTCTGATGTTTTAGGATATGATAATAAAGATGAAGGAATACGTATACTGAATTATTCTCTTACCACTTCACATGGTTTATATCCTATGGCAACAGTTAAATTGGATATTCGTGGAAAAGAATACCAAGAAACATCGTGGGGAGATGGGCAATTCGATGCCTTTATGAAAGCAATTAAGAAGATATATAAAAAACAAAAAACGGAGCTGCCGATATTAACCAATTATTCTGTCACTATTCCTCCAGGAGGAAGAACAGATGCGTTTGTGCAGACCGTAATATCTTGGGACTGTAATGGTAATAGATTTAGAACAAGAGGTTTTTCTTCTGATCAAACGGAAGCTGCTATTACAGCAACCTTAAAGATGTTGAATATTGTAGAAGAAAATAAAAATTGCAAATAGATTATGGAAATAAAAATGGCTAAACAATTGACTATTGCATTGGTCGCTCATGATAGTCGAAAGGCTGATATGGTTGAATGGTCGGAATTTAATGCTGAAGTTTTATCGCAACATAACTTAGTCTGTACTGGAACTACTGGTAGTTTAATTCAGAAAGCTCTTTTTGAAAAAGGTTTTAAAAGCCTGGAAATAACATGTATGAATTCAGGTCCATTAGGAGGTGATGCTGAAATTGCAGCTTTGGTCGTAAGAAAGAAAGTAGACTTAGCTATTTTTTTAATTGATGACTTAAGTCCACAACCACATGAAGCTGATATCCAAATGTTGTTGCGTCAGTGTCGTATACATAATGTGCCTATTGCATGTAATCGTTATAGTGCAGATCTTATGATAACAAGTAGTCTGTGGGATGATGATACATATCTTCCAACTGAACCTCGTTATGTGAAATTTGAAAGAAAATAATATAAATAAAATAATAATATGAAACTTAATATTGCAGTATTGCCAGGAGATGGCATCGGACCAGAGATAACGAAAGAAGCTTTAGAGGTTACTAAAGCTATTTGTGAGAAATTTGGACATGAATTAACTACACAAGAAGCAGTAGTAGGAGCAGTAGCTATTGACCAAACAGGAAACCCTTATCCAGATGCAACTCATGATTTGTGTATGCAATCTGATGCAGTTTTATTTGGGGCTATTGGTGATCCAAAATATGATAACAATCCATCAGCAAAAGTTCGTCCAGAGCAAGGTTTATTGGCAATGCGTAAAAAGTTAGGTTTGTATGCTAATATTCGTCCGGTAACGACTTTCCCATCTTTAATTGAGAAATCTCCATTGCGTGCAGATTTAGTTGACGGTGCTGATTTTATGTGTATTCGTGAATTAACTGGAGGTATGTATTTTGGTCGTCCTCAAGGTCGTTCAGAAGACAGTAATACTGCTTATGATACTTGTGTTTATACGCGTGAAGAGATTGAGCGTATTTTACATTTAGCATATAAGTATGCAGGTCAACGTCGTAAAAAAGTGACGATAGTTGATAAAGCAAATGTATTAGCAACCTCTCGTTTGTGGAGAGAAGTAGGGCAGGAAGTTGAAAAACAATATCCAGAAATCGAAACAGAATATATGTTTGTTGATAATGCTGCTATGCGTATTATTCAATGGCCAAAAAGTTTTGATGTGATGGTAACAGAAAATATGTTTGGAGATATCTTAACAGATGAGGCTTCTGTAATTACTGGGTCATTAGGAATGCTTCCTTCTGCATCAGTTGGAATCCACACTTCTGTATTTGAGCCAATACACGGTTCTTATCCACAAGCAGCTGGAAAAGATATTGCTAACCCTATTGCTACTATTCTATCTGCTGCATTAATGTTCGAATATGCATTTGGCTTAATGGAAGAAGGAAAGGTGATTCGTAATGCAGTAACTGCTTCTATGGAAGCCAATGTTGTAACTGAAGACATTGCAGGAGAAGGAGCAAAAGGATACAAAACCAGCGAGGTTGGTCAATGGATAGTAGACAATATTAAAGGATAATATTTAACAATATTCTAATAAAAAAGGAGCTCGTTTTGAGCTCCTTTTTTTATGTAATTAATACGATCTAGCAAAAATTACTCTTTGTGGAGATGGCTTACCTGTTACCATACATTTTCCAGGAGTTTTATCTCCTTCTAAAGGAATACAACGGATGGTTGCTTTGGTATCATCTTTAATTTTGTTTTCTGTTTCAGGAGTGCCGTCCCAGTGACACAATAAGAAGCCACCTTTTTCTATCTCTACTTTAAAATCGTCATAAGTATCTACATTACGCGTTACAGATGTGCGATAGTCCAAGGCTTTCTTATAGATGTTATCTTGTATTTCAGTAAGTAGTGCTTCGATGTGATGCTCTACACCATTTATTTCTACTGTTTCTTTGCTTAAGGTGTCACGTCGAGCTACTTCAATAGTGCCATTTTCTAAATCGCGAGCACCAATACCTAAACGAATAGGCACTCCTTTTAATTCGTATTCAGCAAATTTCCAGCCTGGTTTTCTGTTGTCGTTGTTGTCAAATTTCACGCTAATGCCTAAGGCTCTTAGTTTTGTCATTAACTCTTTAACACGTATGCTAATTTCAGTTAATTGTTCCTCTCCTTTGTAGATAGGTACAATTACAACTTGGTATGGAGCTAATTTAGGAGGTAAAACTAAGCCGTGGTCGTCAGAGTGTGCCATAACTAAGGCACCCATTAAGCGAGTCGAAACGCCCCAAGAGCTTGCCCAAACATAATCTTCTCCACCTTCTTTTGTCTGAAATTTTACATCAAATGCTTTGGCGAAGTTTTGTCCTAAGAAGTGTGATGTTCCTGCTTGTAAGGCTTTTCCATCTTGCATTAAAGCCTCTATGCAATAAGTTTCTTTTGCGCCAGCAAAACGTTCGTTAGCCGATTTTAGACCCTGGTGCACAGGCATAGCCATGTATTGTTCTGCAAACTCTGCATATATGCGTAGCATCTGTTCTGTTTCTTCAATTGCTTCTTTTTCTGTAGCATGAGCTGTATGTCCTTCTTGCCAAAGGAATTCTGCAGTACGTAAAAATAAGCGCGTACGCATTTCCCAACGTACAACGTTAGCCCACTGATTACATAATATAGGTAAGTCTCTATAAGATTGAATCCAATTTTTATAGGTGTTCCAGATAATTGTTTCCGAAGTTGGACGAACAATTAACTCTTCTTCTAGTTTTGCTTCAGGGTCAACTACTACGCCTTTTCCATCAGGGGAGTTTTTAAGTCTATAGTGTGTTACGACTGCACATTCTTTGGCAAACCCTTCTACGTGGTCTGCCTCTTTGCTTAAAAATGATTTGGGTATAAATAAAGGGAAGTAAGCATTTTCATGCCCTGTTTCTTTAAACATCTTATCTAGCTGTGCTTGTACTTTTTCCCAAATAGCATAACCATATGGTTTTATAACCATGCAGCCACGAACTGCAGAGTTTTCAGCTAAATCAGCTTTAATTACCAAATCATTATACCATTGCGAATAATTTTCGCTGCGTGAAGTGAGTCCTTTTGCCATGATTAGTCCTAAATTTTAGAGATGCAAATATAATATATATTCTTGATTTTATGTTGGGCTTAGCTATTGAAATTAAGGTATTTTTAATATATATCGTTTAAATATAAGTGTTTTACATTGGTGTTTTTTCTTTCAGCTAATCAAGTTAGATTGTATTTTGTGGGCTGTGTTTTTTTGTTTGTCTTGTAAACATTTTAAACACTACAAAATGAATCAGTTATGTGTTTTGTTTTTTTGATTTAAATACAGCTTTATTTTGAAATTTTAATTAATTTTGCATTCTGTCTAAGATGTATTCTTTTATAATATTAAAAGTAGGTCGTTTAGATATTGATTTTTTTATGTGTTTACTTAACTTGGATTGTAATAATAATATGTAATGAAAAATAAGTATGTTGATTTAATTGAGCAAACCTTTGAGTTTCCAAATGATGAATTTTCTGTAGATGAAAATAATTTGTCGTGGTTTGGTGTGCCTTTAATGGATATTATTAAGCAGTATGGAACCCCACTTCGTATTGCTTATATGCCTAAAATAGGTGAAAATATACAAAGAGCAAAACGCATGTTTAATGTAGCAATGGCTAAGGTTGACTATGAAGCAGAGTATAATTATTGTTACTGTACAAAGAGTTCGCACTTCTCATTTGTGATGGAAGAGGTGTTGAAAAATGACACGCATGTGGAAACTTCATCAGCATTCGACATTCATTTACTAGAGAATTTATACGAAACGGGGCATCTTAAAAAAGATAATTATATAATATGTAATGGCTTTAAACGTCCACAATATGTTGAAAATATTCAAAATTTGATTAATAATGGATTTACGAATGTAATTCCAATCTTGGACAATAAGTTTGAGCTAGATTTATTATTGAAAGACTTTACAAAGCCCTTAGAGGTCGGAATAAGAATAGCGGCAGAAGAGGAGCCTAAGTTTGCATTTTACACTTCTCGATTAGGAATTAGATATAATGATATAATACCTTATTATAAGGAAGTGCTGAAGAAGAATAAACAGGTGCAATTAAAAATGCTGCATTTTTTTATTAATACTGGTATTAAAGACACAGCATATTATTGGAGTGAGTTAAATAAAGCGGTTAACTTATATTGTGAACTCCGAAAAGTTTGTCCAGAATTAGATAGCTTAAATATTGGAGGTGGTTTTCCTATTCAGGCACATTTAGGTTTTGAATATGATTATGAATATATGGCTGAGGAAATTGTTGCTCAGATAAAAAATGCTTGTCAGCAAAATGAAGTTCCTGTGCCGAATATATTTACAGAGTTTGGCTCTTATACAGTTGGAGAAAGTGGAGCTATGTTATATTCTATTGTTAACCAAAAACAACAAAACGACAGAGAGTTATGGAATATGATAGATAGTTCCTTTATGACAACCCTACCAGACACTTGGGCTATTAATCAACGTTATCCATTTTTAGCTATTAATAATTGGCAATTAGAATATGAGCGTGTTCATCTTGGCGGATTAACTTGCGATAGTGAAGACTTTTATAATGCAGAGGCACACTCAAATGCTATATTTTTGCCGAAAATTCGATTAGCTCAAGAGCAATATATCGGCTTTTTTCATTGTGGAGCTTATCAAGAGTCTTTAGGAGGGTTTGGTGGAATACAACACTGTTTGTTGCCTTCTCCTAAATTAGTAGTTATTGATAGAGATGAAGAAGGAGAGATGTATACAAAGCTCTTTGCTAAAGAACAAAGTTATAAGTCAATGTTGAAAATATTAGGGTATTAAAAATTTACAAATGTTTTACTTAATCTGTAAAAACGATTTAGTATATTTGCGACACTAAATTATTAATAATATTTAATCAAATCAATTATGAAAAAGTTTCTGTTGTTTATTAGTGCATTTGTTTGTCTACAAGTAAGTGCTCAACTATTAAATGGTGATTTTGAAGACTGGACAACAACGAATATCTTGTCTTTAGATGGTTTTCAAAGTTCTCAACAAGATAACCTTGATGTTACTACAATTACTCAAGTAACAGGTCGTTCAGGTTCAGGTTTTGCTGTTAAAATGGAAACACAAATGACAGTGGGAGTAGATACTACGTTTGCTTATATAGCTAATTTCGAAGACGAACCATCTTCAGGTAAAGGAGGAAGTCCATACACGCAAAGACCAGACTCATTTGTGGTTTGGGCAAATTATGATGTACAGCCTAATGATACAGCAATTATTATGGTATTTTTAAAGCTAGGAGGAGCTGTTTATTCACCCAATATGTATAATATTACAGGTTCATCTTCTGGTTTATGGGAAAGATTATCATTCCCAATCGCACAACCTCCAGTTGTTGCTCCAGATTCTGTAATTATTGCTTTTTCTTCTTCTAATGCGATTAATGAATTAGGTATAGCAGGTGGAAGTATGTTGATGGTAGATGATATGTCATTTACATCAACTTTGCCAGTTACATTAAACCCTATTGAAAATGGCAATTTTGACGCATGGACAACAAAATCTTATGATACTCCTGATGAGTGGATATCAGCACAAGATGGTAGTAATATTCAATTAGATGCTATGGGAGCTGGAAATCCTATTGAAAAAACAACTGACGCATATGAAGGAAGCTCTGCTTTAAAATTCAATGTTGTTGGTGTTCCTGCATATGACTGGACATATGATTATTTTGCTAATATTTATGACAATGGAGTTACTCGTGTTGGTGGTTTTGACTACAATGAAGCTTATGGTGATTTAACAGGTTATTACAAGTTTAGTACTTCAGTTTCTGATTCTATGCAAGTATTTCTTGTTTTAAGAAAAGGAGGCTTTAGCTATTATTCTCAATTATCACTACCTCCTGTAGCTGCTTATACTAAATTTACCTTGCCATTTGATATAACTGGAATAGGAGTTCCAGATAGTGCTTGGATTGAGGTGAGAGGTTCTGTCTTTCCTTACCCATTTAATACTGGTGCTATAGGTAATGTGTTTTATTTGGATGATTTAGAGATGAATAAACTTTCAGCTTTAAAAGTTAATTCAACTGTTAATCTTTGTTCTTCAACTACAGCAGATTTAACCGATGGAACAAGTAGTCTTGTTGGAGGAACTATCACTTATTATACAGATGCGCTTTTAACAAGCCCTGTCGTTGATGAGACAGCTGTGTCAGCTGGTACATACTATGTATTACTAGAGAAAGTTTCAGGGTACCGTGATACAGCAAGTATATCAGTTACAGTTAATCCAAAACCTACCGTAATCACGAATGCCCCAACAGTAGTTTGTTCGCCTAATACCATTGATTTAACAGCATCTGCAGTAACGGCAGGTTCAACTAGTGCTTTAACATATACTTATTGGCTTAATGCAGCTGCAACTCTTCCATTAGCAACACCATCAGCTGCGCCTATGAGTGGGACTTATTATATAGTAGGAGAAACGGCTTTAGGTTGTTCTGATACGACAGCTGTGCTTGTAACAGTCAACTCAAAACCAACTGTAATCACGACTGGTCCAGCAGCAGTTTGTTCACCTAATACAGTAGATTTAACTGCTTCTGCAGTAACAGCAGGCTCAACAGCAAGTTTAATGTACACTTATTTTACAAATTCTACTGCAACTACTGCCTTATTATCTCCTTCAGCTGTATCTTCAAGTGGTACGTATTATATAGTAGGAGAAACTGCATTGGGTTGTTCAGATACAGCGACTGTAGCGACAACAATTAATCCATTGCCAACAGCTACAATAAGTGGAACAACGGCTGTGTGTAAGTCATCTACAGCCCCTGAAGTTACTTTTACAGGTGCTAATGGAATAGCTCCATATACATTTACGTACAAGATAAATGGATCATCATTTACTGTAAGTACAGTAAGTGGTAATAGTGTAACGGTATCACAATCAACAGCTATACCTTATGTTTATACTTATGAATTAGTTAGTGTACAAGATGCAAGTAGTACAGCTTGTAGTAACCCACAAACTGGTACGGTAACAATAACTGTTAATCAATTACCATCAGCAACAATAAGCGGAACTACTGCAGTATGTGAAAACAGCATAGCTCCTGACATTACTTTTGCAGGAATAGACGGAGTTGCACCTTATACATTTACATATTCGATTAATAGTGGTACTTCTCAAACAATTACAACAGCAACTGGTAGTAGTGTTACAGTAGAGCAATCTACTAGTACTCCAGATGATTATATTTATGAGTTAGTAAGTGTACAAGATGCTAGTTCTACAACTTGTAGCAATACTCAAACTGGTAGTGCAACAATAACAGTGAATCCTAAACCAACAGTAGTAGTTACTAATCCTCCGGCAGTAGAAGAGCCATCTATGGTTGATATAACTGCAGCAGCTGTTACAGCAGGTTCAACATCTGGTTTGTTGTATACTTATTGGCTTGATGCTGCTGCAACAAGTGTGTTGTCAACACCATTTATTGTATCATCTAGTGGTACGTATTATATTAAGGGCCATACCTTAGCTGGTTGTTCTGATACAACTGCCGTTACAGTTACTATTAACCCAACGGTAGGTGTTTCGTTAAATGATGCAAGCCCTATCTCAATATATGCAGTTGAAAGTAATGTTGTTATTGAACTTATGGGGGAATCTGCTGTTTATGAAGTATTTGATTTAAATGGTTCTGTTGTTTTATCAGGTGTAACAAATACTCGTAAAACAACTATTCCAGTTTCGATAAAAGGAATTTACCTTGTTAAGGTAACAATAGATAATTTTATATTTGTAGATAAGATTTTGGTTTACTAAAAAAATGTTTCTCAATAAAAAGCCTCTAGAAATTTCTAGAGGCTTTTTTATTAGTTTTTTAGAAGTATCTATTTTTCTAGTATTAATATATACTACTTTAATGTTAGTGTTTTTTAGAAGTATTCTAACTTATAAATTATAACTACTTGTTAGTTTTTTATTTTGCTATATCTTTTTTAAGTATCTTGTTTTTAGTGTTTTATTGTTGTTTTGTTGTCTTGTATAATCTCTTCGCCTATAACAATTTAATATTAAAAAGATCTTTTTGTTATTTAAATTCAATCTAAATTGATAAAAATTAACTAAAAGTTATGAACCTTTTTATAGTACGTCTTTTGATGAATTATAAGCTTGTAACTAGTTTTTAATGAAAATGAGATAACTTCTTTATATTCAGACTGTAACATTAACTGTTAAATCTTGTAATTGGCTGAAAGTCAAATAGTTGTGTTAAATTATTGAAAATAAGTAAGATAGGAGGAAACAAAAAAACCTAGCAAAAAAAGGTTTTTTTTTCAAGAAAATGTTTGTCATTTTTGCATACACCAATCTAAAGCAAATTAGTAGAATATTATTTATTTTAAAAAGACATTTAGAGTATGACTCACGAAAAATTGTGGAACCAATGCTTGAAGGTAATCAAGGACAATGTAAGCGATGTCGCCTTTGATACATGGTTTGCTCCTATTGTTCCTCTTGGTTATAAAGGTAATGAATTTATCTTACAAGTGCCTAGTCAATTCTTCTATGAATATATAGAAGAAAAATATATTGATTTGCTTAGAAAAACTCTTTATAGAGAAGTTGGTGAAGGCACGCAATTAAAGTATCGTATTATTATGGATAATGCTACCCAAACGGTAACAGAAATTCCAAGCACGCAAAAAACAACTAATGGAAAAAATTTTACTCAAGAAAATAAAGTAAAGGATATTCATAATCCTTTTGAAAAAACTATATTAAAAGATATTGACCCTCAATTAAATTTTAATTATACATTAGATTCTTTTATTGAGGGGAAAGCAAATAAATTAGCTCGTATTGCTGGAGAAAGTATTTCTTCAAACCCTGGAGACACTGCTTTTAACCCTTTATTCTTACATGGGCAGTCAGGTGTAGGTAAAACACACTTAGTGCATGCTATTGGTGTTGCTGTTAAGCAACAATTTCCTACGAAAAGAGTATTGTACGTTTCAGCAAATTTATTTCAAATTCAATATACAGACGCTGTTCGTAGAAATTCAGTGAATGACTTTTTGAACTTCTATCAAACAATTGATGTGTTAATTATTGATGATATTCATGAGTTCTTTGGGAAAGTAGCTACTCAAAACACTTTCTTCCATATATTTAATCACTTACATCAGTCTCGTAAACAAATTATTTTAACTTGTGATCGTTCTCCAGCTTTTATTCAAGGAATGGAACAACGTTTATTGACTCGTTTTAAATGGGGATTAACAGCAGAGCTTGAGAAACCTGATTATGAGTTAAGAAAATCAATCTTGTTAAATAAGATATATAGAGATGGTTTAGAGATTGCTCCGGAAGTAGTTGATTATATTGCTAAAAATGTAACAGAGAACGTGAGAGACCTCGAAGGAGTTATTGTTTCTTTATTAGCTCACTCAATGCTTGCTAACTCTCCTATTGATAATAAACTAGCTGAAAAAGTTGTCAGTAAATTAGTTGCAGTAAAACCTGTAAGTCTATCGGTAGAGAAAATCAGAGATCTTGTATGTAATCACTTTAACTTAGAAATAGAGTCAATATTAACTCCATCTAGAAAAAGAGAAGTGGTACAAGCTCGTCAAATAGCAATGTATTTGTCTAAACAATATACTAAAAATTCACTTTCTTCTATTGGTCAAACAATTGGTAAAAGAGACCATGCCACGGTGCTTCATGCCTGTAAGCAGGTTAATGATTTAATTACTACAGATAAGAGTTTTAGGAATAGCGTCATGGAAATTGAAGCAAAACTTAAAAATTAAAATAAAGGAGGATGTTTATCCTCCTTTTTTTATAGAAAAATATTATTTTTACGAACTAATTTAAAATTCGATATAAGAATGCTTTATAAGTTTGTAATATTGTCTGACGAGGTGGACGATTTTCTTCGCGAGATAACCGTAGATTCTGAAGCTACGTTTTATGACCTGCATGATGCTTTGCTTGATTCAGTTAAATTCAACAAAGATCAAATGACTTCTTTCTTTATTTGTTCAGAAGATTGGGAAAAAGAACAGGAGGTTACTTTGTTTGAAATGGACTCTGGTTCTGAAGTTGATAATTTAGTAATGTCAGAAACAGAATTAAGTGAATTAATTTCTGATGAAGACCAGAAACTATTGTATATATTTGATTATTTGTCAGATAGAGCTTTTTTTATTGAGTTAAAAGAAATTATTCCTGGAAAGACAGTTGAAAGTGCTGTTTGTTCTATCTCAAATGGATTGCCGCCAGAGCAATTTGAGACTGTGGAAGAAGAGGTAGTTTCTAAAAAGCTTGCTGGAGATGCTGAGAATGTAGATGCTTCTTTTTATGGAGAGGGATTTGAGATGGAGGAGTTAGATGAAGAAAGATACTCTGATCTAAATATGGGTGAAGAGAATAGCTCTCCAGAAGAACCAGCATTATAAAAAAAAATATTTTTTCAATTGAAAAACCCGATTCTGTTCGGGTTTTTTGTTAATAGATAGTTGTGAATCAAAAAACACTTATAGTACTAACAGGACCAACAGGTGTAGGTAAAACAGATTGTAGTATCCGTTTGGCAGAACATTTCTCTTGTCCTATTATATCTTCAGATTCGCGACAGATTTATAAAGAACTAAAAATTGGAACGGCTCCTCCTGATAGAACTCAATTAAAAAGAGTAAAGCATTATTGTATTGCAACTAAAAGTATTGCTGAATCCTATAATGCAGGACAGTATGAGCATGATGTAATTGCGCTATTAGATGAACTTTTTAAAGAGCATGATGTTGTATTGCTTGTAGGAGGTTCAATGATGTATATTGATGCTGTTTGTAAAGGCTTAGATGATATTCCTGCAATTACACCAATTGTTAGAGCGAGCGTTAAGAAATTGTATGAAAAGGAGGGTCTTGAAGGAGTTTCTAAAAGATTGTGTGATTTAGATCCTAAGCATTACCAGAACGTTGATCTGAAAAATAAACAACGAGTTATGCATGCAGTTGAAGTCTGTTTAACTTTAGGGTCTCCTTATTCAGATATTTTAACAGCAAAAAACAAAAAAAGAGCATTCGATATCATTAAAATAGGCGTAAATTTACCTCGTGAAATACTTTATGAAAGAATTAATGCTCGTGTAGATGTGATGGTTAAAGATGGTCTAGTTGAAGAAGCTAGAAGTTTGCATCCATTTAAAGATTACAATTCTTTAAATACTGTAGGATATAAAGAGTTGTTTGAGTATTTTGAAGGTAAATATACCTTAGATTTTGCATTGCAAATGATAAAACAAAATTCACGTAGATATGCCAAAAGGCAACTTACATGGTTTAATGCAGACAAGGATATGGAGTGGTTTGCACCTAAGCAGTATGATGAAATTATTGACTCTATAAAAAGAAAATTGCTACAATAGTATATGTTAGATATTATTTTAAAAGGATTAATGATAGGAGTGTTTTCTTCTATTCCCGTAGGGCCTATAGCAATTCTTTGTATTCAGAGGACTTTAAATCGAGGTCGAAATCATGGGTTTTTTACAGGATTGGGAGCCGCATTGTCCGATTTAGGCTATGCTTCCTTGGCAGCCTTTAGTATGAGTTTTATTGTTGATTTTATCCATCAACATCAATTTTACATAGAATTTGGTGGAGCTTTCATTATTTTAATCTTTGGATTTGTAATATTCAAGTCAAATCCCATGAAAAAAATATCTGTTGCCTCAGAGAAAAAAGAAAGCTATTTTCAAGATTTTATCACCTCCTTTGCATTAACAATGACCAATCCATTAATGATTTTTTTGTTTATAGGATTGTATGCTCGCTTTGATTTTGTTGGTGCTGAATTTACTCTAGTTAGTTCTGTTTTAGGACTTTTAGCTGTGTTTGTCGGTGCGGCTTTATGGTGGTTTGTGCTTACTTTTTGTGTCAATCTTTTCCGATCAAAATTTAATGTTAGAGGTTTGTGGCTTATCAACAAGATAGCTGGATTAGTATTAGTAGGTATTGCTATTTTTGGAATAGTTTTTTCTATAATCAATTCAGGTTTAGAATAGTATAAACGAATAGTTGTTTTTTTTTATTCCTATATTGTGAAACAGAAAAAATAGATTATCTTTGCAGAGCAATTGAATAAAAAATACGGTGTGGTAGTTCAGTTGGTTAGAATACCTGCCTGTCACGCAGGGGGTCGCGGGTTCGAGTCCCGTCCATACCGCAAAAAGCAAGTCTATTTTTAGACTTGCTTTTTTTGTTTTATAACTCTTGAAAAATAAGAGGGACGATGATAAAAAACCATTCGCCCCTCTACTTCAAACAACTTTTGGTTGTGGTTAGTGTTTTTAGGTTATTTACAATTTAAATTGCAAGCCTCCCTTTACCCATCTTCCGGGCTGTTCAACACCATAATTGATATAGGGAGTGTCGAATAGATTGCTGGCTTCTGTAAATAATGTCATGCGTTTAATTGTCCATTGTAAACGCACATCTGTTAATAATGTAGGCTTATAATCTACTAATGTCGAGGAAGCATCAGTGTAGTTTCCTTTTCGGTCTAAATAGTTTAAGCGCCAGGATGCACTAATGCCTTTGTATATTTTGTGCTCAAAGTCTAAGCCTAATTTGTTTTTCAGATAATCAAGCGCATATTTTGAGTCATAGGCTCCGCTTTCAGTATCTAATTGTAGAAATGAATAGCTAATTTTCACTCTTTTCACCCATTTGTTAGGGCTGTATGTTAAGCTTATATCAGCTCCTAGAGAATTTACTTCTGAATGATTTTTACTCATATACTTTGTCTCGGAAGGAAGCTTAACCCAATCGATGACATCTTTTCCTTTACGGTAATAAGCTGCCAGTCTTCCTGCAAATAGTTGATTTTTATAAGTTGCCCCTAGTTCATACGTCAATGCTTTTTCTGCCTTTAAGTCAGGGTTGCCTTGATTAACAGAAGTTTGCAAATACAAATCAGTGTAAGTAGGTAAACGTAAAGACTGGTTAACAGAAGCAAATGCTTTAATTGCTTTATTGAAGGTGTATCCCATATCTCCACCAAAATAGAAGTTGCTTCCATAGTCATTGTTTGTGTTTCCAAGTGCACCAATAGAAGCAGAATACTTCTTTAGAAAGATGGCTTGTTCTATAAAGTAGTTCAGATTATGTCTGCCTTTTGCATTGGTAAAATAAGTGCTGTCTGGGGCAAATGGAACCGGTCTGTTTACTGAAATACTTTCACCCAGTTTATTGCTGTAAATGTGTTCTAATCGATAATCTAATCCTGCAGTTGTTTTGCCAATTTTTGAATAATATGAGCTGCTGATATTTGCACCAGCAATATCTGTTTGGTGGTAATTATGACTGCTATACCAAGCAGCTGCACCATCAAAATCTCTAAAGAGTTCAAATCGATCGTGGTTTTGTCTCCAATAAACCTGAGGAGTTATTACGAATTTTCCCATTCGTTTTTTTGTTGATATAGATGTGAAGAATGTTTTTGTTGCTTCAAATTGGTTGGGGTACGCTAGCGTGTAAAAGCCGTAAGCCCCAAACCATTTGTCTTGATAGCCCATTTGAATGTTTACATCACCCAAGGTTTTGCTGTCATATCTTAGTTGTGCAAATGTATTGGTGATTTTATAATCGGTGTCTTGCATATATCCATCAGCACTAGCGTTTGCCATTGAGGCAAAAGCTTTCACTTTTTTGTTTACAATAGATACATTTATGAGAGAAGAAAATAAACCATGGTCTCCAGCCTCTACTTTAGCAAGTCCTCCTGTTTTATTGGCTGTTCCAGTAATGATATTTATTGCTCCACTAAAAGCGTTGGGCCCTAATACTCTTGAGCCTGGTCCTTGTAGAATCTCTATGCGGTCAATAGCACTAACATCTATAGGAATGTTTAAATTATGATGTCCTGTTTGGGGGTCGGTAATATTTACACCATTAAGAAGAATCAACACTTGATCAAATGTACCACCTCTAACAACGATGTCTGCTTGTACGCCATTTGCTCCACGCTGACGAATGTCAACTCCAGCTACATAATTAAGTAAATCCGCTAAAGTTTCTACAGGAGCATTCTCAATCTCCTCTTTTTCCATTACAGAGACTATACGTGTAAGATCAGAATAAATCTCTTGGTGTTTTGATACGACTTCAAAATTATCTAATTGGATGTTTTTTATTGAATCGTTGCTTTCTTGGGCAAAGAGACTTAGGCAAGTTAATGAAAGAGTTCCAATTATCACTTTCTTTTTTAAATTGGTAAAGAATCTATAACCTTTTCCGTTTGATGATTTTTTAAAAGAAATTTGTTTTTTCATTTTCTAAGTGTTTTGTAAAAAAAAAACGACCATTGGAATAGGTCCAATGGTCGCGATATTACTGATGTAAATTAGTATTTGTATATATGTCACTATCTGTTGAGACTACAACAAGATTGTATTCAAGTATATCCTCCAATAGCGTCTCTTGATCATCTTCAATATCATTGTTGTTGAATAAATCGAAGAATAAAATGCTGGTTTCAGTTAAACTCTTTTTTATAATAGGAATAGCAATAGCTCCAATAGAAATACATGATTGTAGAGAGGCAAAAATGGCATAAGCCTTTCTTGTCCATCTTCGAAAACGCATTTTTGATTTAAGTGATAGAACTATCTGTTTCATGCTGCAAAGATAAAACTATTTCACTGATTTTATTACCTTTGTTCCTCTAAATAAGAAATGAAAAGAATGACACAAACTGAGAATACAGCTGTTTTATTAATACACTGTCCTGATAAACAGGGGATATTAGCTACTGTTACTGAATTTATAAATATAAATAAAGGGAATATTCTTTACCTAGATCAGTGGGTAGATAAAGAAGATGAGCAGTTTTTTATGCGTGTTGAATGGAGCTTACATGAATTTGCTATTCCACGTGAAAAAATTAAAGAATATTTTGAAACGCTTATAGCCAAGAAACTTCAGATGAAGTTTGATTTGTATTTTAAAGATATTAAACCACGAATGGCCATTTTTGTTTCAAAAATGTCTCATTGTATCTATGATATGTTGGCCAGACATGCTGCCGGAGAGTGGAACGTAGAAATACCACTAATTGTAAGTAACCATCCAGATTTGGAACATATTGCTAATCGCTTTGATATTCCTTTCAAGCATATTCCTATAACGAAAGAAACTAAAGCAGAACAGGAGGCTTTTCAGATAGCTTTATTAGAAGAAAATAAGGTGGATTTTATCGTGCTTGCTCGCTATATGCAGATTTTAAGTGATAGTTTTATTCAGCATTTTGAGAAAAAGGTCATCAATATTCATCATTCTTTCCTTCCTGCCTTTGTAGGTGCTAAGCCTTATCATGCAGCTCATGCTCGAGGGGTGAAAATGATAGGTGCTACTAGTCATTATGTAACTGCAGAATTAGATGCAGGTCCAATTATTAAACAAGATGTAGCGCATATTACACACAAGGATACCATTGAAGTGCTAATACGTAAAGGACAAGATTTGGAGAAAATTGTATTGTCTAGAGCTGTAGGTAAACATATTGAACGTAAGATTCTTGCTTATAATAATAGAACTGTTGTTTTCGAATAAGGAAATAGTAAATGACATAAAAAAAGGAGTCTAATTAGACTCCTTTTTTTATGTCATTTATACATCTTTCCAAACCGTCTTTCCAATAGGGAATTTCCATTTCAAAAGTGTTTTTTATTTTCGTTTTGTTTAATACGCTGTAGGCTGGGCGAGGAGTTTTGCTTGGAAAATCTTTCGATTCGATAGGATTCACCATGCAGTTAATGCCATATATTTCATGTATGCATTTCGTAAAATCGTACCAGCTAGCGACACCTTCGTTGGAGAAATGATAAATGCCACCTTTCCAGTTGTTCTTAGAGACGATTCTCATGATAGCTGCCGCAAGATCTCCAGCATAGGTAGGCGTTCCAATTTGGTCGAATATAACACCTAGGCTATCTCTTTCAGTTCCTAGCTTAATCATCGTTTTTACAAAGTTATTTCCATAACTAGAGTATAACCATGAGGTGCGTATGATAATTGCCTCTTTGCAAGCTTCTTCTAATGCAATTTCGCCTGCAACTTTTGTTTTGCCGTAAGCAGATTGCGGACAAATAGGCATGTCTTCAGAATAGGGGATGTGGTTAGTGCCATCAAACACGTAATCTGTTGATACATGTATTAATTTTGCATCAAATTCAGTAGCTGCTTCTCCCAGTATTTTTACAGCATCACGGTTAATGCTATAGGCCAGGTCTGTTTCCTCTTCTGCTTTGTCAACTGCTGTATAAGCAGCACAGTTAATTATATAGTTAACAGGGTTGTTTTTAATGAAACTTACCACAGCGTCTTGGCAAGTAATGTCCAAACTGTCAGCATCAGTAAATATGAAATTAAACTCAGAGTAGTTTGATGAAATTGCTTTTAACTCACTACCCAGTTGTCCGTATGCTCCTGTAACTAATATCTTTTTCATTGTTTAAAAGCTAAAGTTTGTCTCAGAATTAGCTAAGAGTGGGTGTTTTGTGTCTTTGTCTGAAATTAGCGCTTTTTCTGCTGGTATTTTCCAGTCAATATTTAAAGTTGGGTCATTATACGCAATACCTCTGTCTAGTTCTGGAGTATATAGATTGTCGCATTTATAGCTAAAAACAGCAGTGTCGCTTAAAACAGAAAAACCGTGTGCAAAGCCCTGAGGAATTAAAAACTGAAGATGATTATCTCCTGATAACTCAATTCCGTACCATTGTCCGAATGTTGGTGATCCTTTTCTTATATCAACAGCAACATCGTAAACTTTTCCTAGTATCACTGATACTAATTTTGACTGGCTAGCAGGGTTCAATTGATAATGTAAACCACGAATTACTCCATAAGAAGATTTTGACCTGTTATCTTGACAGAATTTAATATTGATACCATTGTCTTGAAAAGTTTTTTCGTTATATGCTTCTGTAAAATAGCCTCTGTCATCTTCAAAAACCTTATTTTTCACAATAACTAAATCTTGTATAGGTGTTTTTATTATTTCCATTCTTAATGTTGTTGTTCTTCTTCTGCTATTTTAATTAGGTATTGACCATAAAGATTTTTGCTTAAAGGAGCAGCTAGTTTCAATAATTGTTTTTTGCTTATGTATCCTTTTCTATATGCTATCTCTTCAAGACAAGCAACTTGTAACCCTTGTCGGTTCTGAATAGTTGCGATAAAATTTGCCGCTTCTAATAAGCTGTCATGAGTTCCAGTGTCTAGCCAAGCCATGCCGCGACCTAATAACTCAACAGATAATTTACCTTCATCAAGATAGGTTTTATTTAAGTCTGTTATTTCTAATTCTCCTCTTGGAGAAGGTTTTAATTCTTTAGCTCTTCTAATAACGTCATTGTCATAAAAATATAAGCCTGTAACTGCCCAGTCTGATTTGGGATTTTCTGGTTTTTCTTCAATGCTTAATACGGTTCCGTTGTTGTCAAACTCAGCTACTCCATATCGCTCTGGATCGTGCACATGATAACCAAATACATAACCACCTTCGGTCAATTGAGAGGCGTTTTTTAGGTGTTTTGAGAAGTCAAATCCGTAAAAGATATTATCACCTAACACCATACATACACTATCGTTGCCAATAAATTCTTCGCCAATAATAAATGCTTGGGCTAATCCATCAGGTGATGGTTGTTCGGCATATTCGATTTGTAAGCCAATGTCTACTCCGTCTCCTAATAGATTTCTATATAAGGGTAAATCTTGAGGGGTAGATATAATTAGTATTTCTTTAATGCCTGCTAACATTAAGACAGATAAAGGATAGTAAATCATAGGCTTATCATAAACGGGAACAATTTGTTTTGATATGCTTTTAGTAATAGGGTAGAGGCGAGTACCAGACCCTCCTGCTAGGACAATTCCTTTCATATTATTGTTTTTTTTGTTTGAATCATAACAAAAGTACTAATTTTTACTCAAGTACTAATTTACCTTCTTTATATTCCTTATATTTAATAGCTAATAGAGAGATTATTTGAGTTATAAGTGTTTGTGCTGATGCTGTTTCCTTGCTAATTTCTTTTTGTTGGATCTTTAGCAAGAGTATGCCATAAATAAAACTGAAACATACTTCTATTTCATTCTCTATTGTGCTGTTTTGTTTAGCTTTTAATTCGTTAATGATAGGAATTGCTTTCTGATAGAAAGAATTGTACTGAGGATTTTTACTATTTAAAAGATAGATGTGTACATCGGTAAGGTCAATAACGATGTTGTTATTGATTTGTAAATGTCCTTTCTCAATAACATTTTCTGAGCGCATCATATCAATTAGTTGCTCGTACCATTCTAGTAGTTCAGTTTTTTTTGATGTGGGTAATTCATGTTTCTCTACAATTTGTGTATTGATAGCATCAATATCAAGCTTATATGCTCGAATAAGATCTTCAATTTGCCACATATATAAGAGGTATTCAGCTATGTTGTCTTTTTTCTTTTGTGCAGAGGTGTACATGATCTATTAAAATTTAGTTTTCATAATCTTCATCTAAAAAGAACTCTTCGGTAAAGCTTTCGATTTCTCGTCGATCTTTTTTTGTGGGTCGTCCCTCTCCTCTATTTCGATTGGTAGAAAAGCTTAGCTTATGCATTTCTAGAATTTCAAGCTGTTCAGGAGTAGTTACGTTCTCCATGTAGTTTGGAACAAGTTTCGCTCCCATACGGTTTTCAGATAAGTTGAGAACTCTAAATGAAAAGATAACGGGTCCTTTTCTTACTTCAATAATATCATTAACTTTAATTGTACGAGAAGGTTTTAGGTTTACACCTTTTAGAGAAACTTTCCCTTTTTTGCATGCTTCTGATGCTATGCTTCTAGTTTTAAATATACGCACAGCCCACAGCCATTTGTCAATGCGAACATCTGTTTTCAATCTATTTGTTGTTATATTGTGTCATTGTGTTTTGTGTACCACTTAGACAAAAACTAGTTACTATTTCAGCAGACTTATCAAGTCTTTCAGTTAAAGCTTCTTGTTCTTCAGAAGTAAATTTCTCAAGTACATAATCTATTTGTTTGCCTTGTTGAAAGTTGTTGCCAATTCCAAAACGTAAACGAGCATATGAATTTCCACCTAATACTTCTTCAATGCTTTTAAGACCATTGTGTCCTGCCCCAGATCCTTTAGCTCGTAGTCGAAGGCTTCCAAATGGAAGTGCAAGGTCATCAACTATTACTAATAAATTTTCAGGGGCTATTTTTTCTTTTTGCATCCAATAACGAATAGCTTTGCCACTCAGATTCATATAAGTTGAGGGCTTTAGCATTATAATTGAGCGTCCTTTTACTTTATGTCTACATATAGAACCATACCGATCTTCGGTAAAAAAAATATTGGACGCTTTTACAAAAGCGTCCAATACCATAAATCCTATGTTGTGTCGAGTTTCATGGTATTCATTACCAATGTTGCCCAATCCTACAATTAGATATTTCATTTGTGAAATACTATTATTTTTAGAGAACAGATTAAACATTTTATTTGCAAATGAGAGTTCTGTTACATACCCTAAAGTTGTTCTAGCTTTCGCCTTCAGTTTTTGCTTCGCCTTCAGCTGCTGCTTCAGTTGCTTCACCTTCAGCACCTTCTACTTCGCCTTCAGCTGCTCCTCCAGCACTTCCAGCAGCACCTTTAGCTGCTCTAGTTAATTTAACTGCACATATAATATTCATTGATGGAGATAAAATCTCTAAGCCAGGGAATGAAAGAGTACCAACTTGAATTGATTTTCCTAATTCAACACCAGTCACATCTACCTCAACAAATTCAGGAACTTTATCATAAGTAGATTTTACTTTGATTGTACGCATTTCCTGAATTAATTTACCCCCTTGTTTAACCCCTTCTGCTAATCCGTTAAGTTTAACAGGTACATTAATAACAATAGGTTTTTTATCGAATACTTCCAAGAAATCAATATGCAATACCTTGTCAGAAACAGGGTGGAATTGTAAGTCTTTCATGATGGCATTAAAAGTTTTGCCAGCAACGCTTAGTTCTACAACAAAGATTTCAGGGGTGTAAATTAGTTTACGAACTTTATTACTAGGAACTTCAAAGTGAATATTTTCACTTCCACCGTATAAAACGCATGGTACATTCTCGTTTGCACGAGCTACTTTTGTTGGTTTTTTACCAACTAACTCTCTTACAGAGCCTTCTAATTGAAATGTTTTCATTGATTAATTTTTTGTGTTACTCAAAATTTAAGTGATAAGTTTTCTCGCTTAATTTCCCATCACACTTTTTATAAAAGTGCTGCAAAAGTAGGTCTTTTATTTTAATAATACAACACTAATAATGAAAGAATTAGTCTATTTTTGAACTTTAGTTTTGAGGCAAAAAAAATCCCCTCTGCAAAGCAAAGAGGATTTTGAGTATCTTGTATGATGATAGTTAGAATATTACTCCAATAGTTAATTCAACTGCTGAAGGTTGAAAAGTAATAGTATTAGGATAGATAGCTGCTGCAGGATCACCGGCGTTAACAGGATCAATTAATTGTAATTGATCAGCAGGTAAATTAATTTTGTCATTGTAAAAATATAAATTTGAGAACCAACCTTTATACCCAATCTTCCCACAAAGAATTACTGCTCCTAAATCATATTCACCTCCAATAGCAATTTCATATAATGCTCTAATAGGAAATATTTTGTAGTCAGTTTTGTCTGATATAGATACATTTTCATAATCTCCTAATCCGACAATAGTTTCTTTTGGTTTTATCATGATTCCCATCCCTGTATTTATATGAGCTGCATAACGCATTTTTCCAAATGAGCCAGTTCTTAATTTTAATCCGATAGGAATTTCAAATTCATTAAACTCATATTTAATTTCATTTGTTTCAACATTAGGTCCATCAAAATTACCTCCATAAGAGTTGTATCTTAAACCTGTAATAATCGAATAAGTTTCCCCCAAATTAATATTAACAATAAGACCTCCATTTAATTTAACGGAGTTTCCATCTTCTACTATGCCATCCGAGCTCGTATTTAGCCAAGTTAGAGCTGGGGATAATTCTAATCCAAAAGAAATTTTACCTTCTTCGGCATGTAGCAGAGAGTTAAAACTTAATAATAATGCAGTAGCTAGTATTGTTGCTTTTTTCATGTTGTATTGTAGTTAATATTAAACAATCTACTTATATATTCATTACAAAGATAGTTTATTTTGTAAATTTTGCAATTTAGAGAGCTCTGCATTTTCACTTTAATTATATGTGCAGTTTAGTTGAAAATATTGACTTAATTATTGTATTTTTGAGCTATGCTTTTTAATCAGATAATACTATTATGAGTAATATGAAAAAATTAAAGCGTTCGCGTAATTCTATGTTTGCTGGTGTTTGTGCAGGTGTTGCCGAATATTTTGAGGTGGATGTTACTTTAGTAAGAATACTTTGGGTTATATTTTCTTTTGGTGCAGCAGGTATATTAGCTTATATTATTTGTATGATATTAATGCCTGCTAGTTAATTAAAGAAGAAGAGATGTATGCTTCCCTCTTTGCTTTAGTGCGTTAAGAGTGGAAGTTTTTTTTGTTTTAATATAGATATAGAATGGATTTTCAACTAACATCTAATTATAAACCTACTGGAGATCAGCCTGAAGCGATTAGGCAGCTTGTTGCTGGGATAGATGCGGGTGTGAATCATCAAACACTGCTGGGAGTAACAGGGTCTGGAAAAACATTTACAGTCGCAAATGTTATACAGGAAATTCAGCGACCAACATTAATTTTAAGTCATAATAAAACATTGGCAGCGCAACTATATGGAGAATTTAAAGGTTTCTTTCCAGAGAATGCTGTAGAATATTTTGTTTCCTATTATGATTATTATCAGCCAGAGGCATATTTGCCGGTTTCAGATACTTTTATCGAAAAAGATTTAGCCATTAATGATGAAATAGAAAAATTGCGTTTAGCAACAACATCTGCTTTGCTTTCGGGAAGAAAAGATGTGATAGTTGTTTCTTCTGTTTCTTGTTTGTATGGTATTGGAAATCCGGAAGATTTTTATTCAAATCTGATTCAAATAGAGAGAGGTCAAGAGATTTTAAGAAATGATTTTTTACACTCCTTAGTAGATAGTTTGTATACTAGGAATGAGATAGAGTTAAATAGAGGTAATTTTCGCGTTAAAGGGGATACTGTAGATGTATTTTTAGCATATACTGATTTTGTTTTACGGGTTGTTTTTTGGGGAGATGAGATTGATGAAATTCTTAGCATTGATCCATTGACAGGTAGAACTATTGAATCTTTTGAAGAGTATAAAATATATCCCGCTACAATATTTGTAACGACAAAGGAACGTGTTAAAAGCGCTATTGAACGTATTCAGTTGGATATGTTAGCACAGGCTGCTCATTTTGAATCTTTGGCTATGCCCTATGAGGCAAAGCGAATTACAGAGCGTGTAAATTATGATTTGGAAATGATTCGTGAATTAGGTTATTGCCAAGGAATTGAAAACTACTCTCGCTATTTTGATGGACGTCAACCAGGGAGTCGCCCTTTCTGTTTATTAGATTATTTTCCAAAAGATTTTTTGATGGTAATAGATGAAAGTCATGTTACGCTTCCACAGATTAGAGCTATGTATGGTGGAGATGCTGCTCGGAAGGAAAATCTTGTTTCCTATGGTTTTCGTTTACCAGCAGCAAAGGATAATCGTCCTTTAAAGTTTGATGAGTTTGAAAGTGTTGTAGGTCAAACCGTTTATGTTAGTGCAACACCTGCCGATTACGAGTTAGAAAAATCTGAAGGGGTGGTAGTAGACCAAGTTATTAGACCAACAGGTTTATTAGATCCAGTAATTGATGTACGCCCGAGTTTAAATCAGATTGATGATTTGCTAGAAGAAATTACAATAAGGGCAGAAAAGGATGAACGAGTTTTAGTTACTACTTTAACAAAGCGTATGGCTGAAGAATTAACAGCATATCTTGAACGAAATGGAGTGCGGTGTAGTTATATTCATTCGGATGTTGATACGTTAGATAGAGTGAAAATTTTGGAAGGTCTTCGAAATGGCTTATTTGATGTATTGGTAGGTGTAAATTTATTAAGAGAAGGATTAGATTTGCCAGAGGTGTCTTTGGTTGCTATTTTAGATGCTGATAAAGAAGGTTTTTTAAGATCGAATCGTTCGCTTACTCAAACTGCTGGACGAGCTGCTCGTAATTTAAATGGTTTAGTGATTATGTATGCTGATAAAATTACGAATAGTATGCGTCTTACGATAGATGAAACAAGTCGGCGGAGAGAAAAACAAATAGCTTATAATGAAGCGAATAATTTAACTCCAAGAGCTATATTGAAGGGTAAAGTTACATCCGTATTCGCTAATAAAGAAACGGATGCCTATATCGAGCCAGAGGCTAATTCTGTTGCTGCCGATCCTGTGGTGCAATACATGACCAAAGAACAATTAGGGAAAGCTATTGTTAAAACAAAAAAGGCAATGAAAGAAGCGGCTAAACAATTAGATTTTATTGAAGCTGCTCAATATAGAGACGAGTTAATAAAATTAGAGGAGCTATTAAAAACTAAATAAAAAAGGGCTTTCAACGAAAGCCCTTTTTTATTTAGTTTTTATATTTTCTATTTGACAGAAATCTTTTTCGTTACTCCAGCAACTTTAATAATATAGAATCCTTTATTTAAATCAATCAAGAATCTTTCTTTTTGTTTTATGATCACATTGTGATAAATGCTAACGCCGAGCATTGTGAAAATTTCAACTTTTGAATTTGTTGGTGCGTCAATAATAAATAACTGTCCGTTTAAAAAAGAAACAGTTATAGGTTTAGCTTCTATTTGTTCAGATTGTTGTCCAAAATTGTCATCAAACAAACTTTCTCCAGAGTAAACAAAGCAGCTACTAAAAATGAATATTAAGAGTAAAATCTTTTTCATATAAAATCCCTTACTTTAAGTTGGTATGTCAAAAATAGTGAAAAAACATTATTTAAACAAAACATATATACTAATTGTTCATTTAGAATGATTATAACTTATCAACAAATTGTTGTTCCGTTAATTTGCAAGTAGGGCTTTTGCATTTTGAATAGCTGCATCCGATACTGTTGAACCGCTTAGCATTAAGGCTATTTCATTAATTCGTTCTGTTTTGTCTAATTGTTTTATTTGTGTAGTGGAGGATTGCTTAAATACTTTATAATGCATTTTTCCTTTAGCACCAATTTGAGGTAGGTGAGTAATGCAAATTACTTGAGTCTTAGTACTCATTTTACACATTATATCAGCCATTTTATCAGCAATTTCTCCAGAAATACCATTATCAATCTCATCAAACACAATACATGGAAGTTCTTTTTTTTCAGCGATTAAGGATTTTATACTTAGCATTAATCTTGATATCTCACCTCCAGAAGCAATTTTAGAAACTGCTTGCATGCTTGTTTTTTCATTGGCTGAGAACATGAAGTCTATTTGATCTTTCCCGTTAGAGGAAAATTCTTGTTTCTCGGAAATTAACACTTGAAATTGCACATTTTTTATTCCCAGAGAGAGTAGTTGAGGAATTATTTTTTTTGACATTTCCTTAGACCCAGTAGTTCTTTTGGCTGTTAATTTTTTTGAAGAAAGAGCAAGTTCTTGGCTTTTGATAATTAATTTGGTTTTTAGTTTGTTAATTTCTTCATCAAAAGAATCAATTCTTAATAATTGACTCTCAATTTCTTTTTGATAAGAAATTAATGCTTCTGTACCACTTAGTTTGTGCTTCTGTTCTAAGGTGTAAATAGTGTCTAATCGTTGATTAATATATTCTAATCTTTCAGGGTTGAACTCCACATCACTCTGTAGTATTTCTATATCTGATGATAAATCTTTTAAATCGATAAAAGAAGTGTTTAAACGATCATTTATTTCGTCGCTTTTTGAAAAATAATTAGATACTTTACCCAATGTGTTAATAGCTTCTTTTAAATTGAGAACTATTCCGTTTGTGTCGTCAGAAAGTAATTGTTGTAGTTTAGATAGTTCTATTTTTAATTCTTCGCTATGACTTAATTTTTTTAGTTCTTTTTCTAAGCTTTCTTTTTCTTCAGCTTGTAGGTTAGTCGCTGATAGTTGGTCAAACTGAAATTGTAGATATTCTTTTTCACTAGAGCTTGATGTAGCTAAGTCAGTTAGTTTAGAAAGTTCATTCTGTATGGTTGAGAATTCACTAAATTTTTTTTGATAAGATATTAGCTCATTACTAGTTTTAGCAATAATGTCTAATACATTTAGCTGAAAGTTTTTGTCGTTTAATAAAAGATTTTCGTGTTGTGAGTGAATGTCGATGAGTTGTATGCCTAATTCTTTTAAATCTGATAGTGCGACTGGAGTGTCGTTTACAAAAGAGCGTGATTTTCCAGAAGATAAAACTTCTCTTCTAATTATGCAGTTGTTGTCGTAGTCAAGTTCCTTTTCAGCAAAAAAATCTCTTAGATTGTATTCGCTTATCTCAAAGCATGCTTCGATAATACATTTGTTAGCTCCTTCACGAATCGTTTTTGTGTCTGCTCGTTGCCCTAAGACAAGCCCTAGAGCTCCTAGCATAATCGATTTTCCGGCACCAGTTTCACCTGTGATAACAGAAAATCCTTTTTTAAAAAGTATTTCTTGTTTATCAATAATAGCATAGTTTTCTATTATTAGGGAGCTGAGCATGAAATAATCAATTTTTTAGAGATTCATATTTTTGTTGTTGAGAAGGGTCTAAGTCCATTAGAAGTTCATATACTTCCATTTTTTCTTTTCTAGGAGCCTTAGAGAATACTTTTGTAATCTCATCCGATTTTGTTTCAAGGAAAGAAGATACGATAACGGCTGATGCACGGAAGCGGTTTACATCTCGTAAGGTTTTTATTGATGTGGCTATTTTAGCACTTCCTTTTGCTACGTCATTATACATTTCATCTAAACCTAATCGGTGATATTCGTAGTATAATATTCGGAACTTTTTATAGTTGTCGTCTAGTAAATTGCTGATTAAAGCATATCTGTTTCTATCATCTTCAAAAGCTTTCCATCCTTTTTCGCTCTGACTTTGAGCTGAGTTCACAATAGCTTCTGCTTTTGTGAAAGAAGGTGTGCCACTAAATGTTTCATATGAGTCACAATCGTAGCCTACAATTAAGTAACAATAATATGCAATTATCGCTGTTAGGTTTGAGCCAAAGGTTCCTTCGGTAAATTCTAATTGTGACATTTCTAAATATTCAAAATTAAAATTATCATCTTTAAAATTGAATAAAGAAGTATAATATGCAGAGTTGTATACAGGTCGTCTTGCTTGTATTTGTAAACTTCCCTTAAAAGTTTTATCATTTTGCTCATTAATTATGATAACAAAAGAGCATTCTATTTTTTCGTTAGAAGCATAGGTGAAGGTTGACCAGCGGCGATTGTTTACAAAGTCAGACAAGGCTTTTTGTAATGTTACATATACCTGTTTGTTCGTTCCTTTTATTTGATCCGAATTAATGACTACATTACAATTTAGCTCTTGACTGTAAGCTTTAAAGAATAGAGCAAAAAATAGGAGTATTATTGTTAATGTTCTTTTCATTTTATAAGTTGTTGTTCAATAGTACCAATAATGTCATTTGCCACAAGATTTTTTGACTTAAGTTTATATTCTTCTTTTTTGCCAGTTTTTGAGAATATAGTTATTTTATTGGTGTCGTAACCAAATCCTGCATTTTTATCGTTCAGCGAATTTAATACAATAAAATCAAAGTTTTTATTTTTTATTTTTTCTAATGCATTTGTTTCTTCGTTATTGGTTTCTAAAGCAAAACCAACAAGTAATTGTTTGTCTTTTTTCTGTTTTCCAAGTTCAGCTGCAATATCTTTCGTTTGAGAAAGGTTAAGAGTCATTTCCTTGTTTTTATTTTTTATTTTTTGTGTTGCTTTAGATTTAGGTGTAAAGTCTGCTACTGCTGCAGATAAAATGCCAATATCTGTTTTTGAGAAATGAGAAATAGCTGCTTTGTACATTTCCTCAGCTGATTCTACATCTATTCGGGTAATATTTTTGTGTTTGGTCGTAAGTTGAACCGGACCTGCTATTAAGATTACTTCAGCTCCTTTTTCAGCACAGGCTTCAGCTATTGCAAATCCCATTTTTCCAGTGGAGTAGTTGCCAATAAAGCGAACTGGGTCTATTTTCTCGTAGGTTGGACCAGCAGTAATTAATACTTTTTTATTGCTTAAACTTTTTTTTTTGGAGAAAAGGTCTATTAAATAACCTACAATTTCTTCAGGTTCTTCCATACGTCCTTTACCCTCTAGTCCACTTGCTAATTCACCGGTGTTTGCTTCAATGATTTGATTGCCAAAAGAACGAAGCGTTTCTATGTTCTTTTGTGTTGTAGGGTGTGCATACATGTCCAAGTCCATTGCAGGAGCAATAATAACAGGGCATTTAGCTGAAAGATAAGTTGTGAGTAGTAGGTTGTCGGCAATACCATTTGCCATCTTTCCTATCGTGTTTGCAGAAGCAGGAGCAATCAAATAAGCATCTGCCCAAATCCCTAGGTTTACATGACTGTTCCAGTTTCCATTTGTAGGGTCAAAAAAATCAACTAAAATTGGATTTTTAGAAAGGGTAGCTAGCGTAAGTGGCGTGATGAATTCTTTTGCTAAGGGAGTCATTATTACCTTAACCTCAGCTCCCTGTTTGATTAGAGAGCGAATGAGTGGTGCAGTCTTGTATGCGGCAATGCTACCAGTTACACCTAGAATTATATTTTTCCCTTTTAGCATAAGTCAATTTTTATTGAGAGGTAAAAATACAAAAAAGATAAAAGAACAATCTATTTTAACATAGAATAATTCTTTTATCTTTCTCAATACAGCTGTTAGCTACTTATTTTTTTATGTTAGAAGGGTTACGATGGAAAATTTTTCCTTCAATAAGTTCTTCTATTGCTATAAGCGATGATTTTGGCAACTTTTCGTAAAAACGAGAAATTTCAATTTGTTCTCTGTTTTCAAAAACCTCTTCTAAATTATCGTTGTATGAGGCAAATTCTTGAAGTTTTTTCTCCAATTCGCTTTTCATTTCAACGCTAATTTGGTTAGATCGTTTTCCAATCACTTTAATCGTTTCATACACATTGTCAATCTCTACACATAACTCTTTCATATCACGAGTAATTGTGTTATTGGGTGCATTTGTTTTTTTGTAATCCATAATTGTATATTTATTCTTTTACAAATTTTTGAGATTCTTCTACAATTCGTTTCGCCTCTTTAGTAAAAATGCTTTCAGGGTATTCAGAAGAAAAATTATAGTATTCGTCAATTGTTTCTCGGTAACGTTTTTCTTTTTTAGATGCTACACTTTTTTCAGCTTGTTCAAATTTAGATTCTAAAATCAAGAATGATAATTCTTCTCTGTGTTTGCTATTTGGATAATCTTTAATAGCATTGTTTGCTGAAATAATAGCAGATAGGTAATTGTTTCCTAGGTAATTTCCCATATTAAAATACAACTTAGCATTTAAGAATGCTTTGTATGCAAGTTTTTCATTTAGTTCATTTAGATACTTATTAGCCTCTGTAACATATTTTCCCATTGGAAAAATCTGTAGATATTCTTCAAATGCTTGAATTGCTTCAATTGTTGGAGTCTGGTCTAAGCGAGCATCAGGCGAATCTTTGTATGCGCAATAACCTATCATATACCAACTTTCGTCAGCATGAATACCTCTAGGGAATGTTTTTGCATAAGTGGCAAAGTAGCTGCTTGCTGTAAAATAATCTTTGTTGTCGAAGTTTACTTTTGCAGTTAAATATAAAACTTCTTCTGATTTGTCAGTTCCTTTGAAGCTAGGTGCTATATTCTCTAATAAGGTTATTGCCTTAATGTATTTTTTATTTTTATAATACTCTTTTGCCCCCTCAAGCTTTGCCAAACTGTCTGAACTTTTCAGCAATTTTTCATAGCTGTTACACGAACTGAGTAACAGCATTGATAGAAGTAAATAAAAGATAGTCTTTCGCATAGTAAAAAAATCAGTCTGCAAAGGTAATCTATTCTGTTGAATAATTCAACAATTAAAGTATAATTGTGAATGAAGAATATAGATTAAATAATGTTTTGTAATTTTGCAACAATTAAAAAGAAATGAAAGAGCTTGTGAAACGAGAATTATTAGTACCAGAAGGAGTTAAGAAAGTTCTTTTGCATACTTGCTGTGCTCCCTGTTCTGTTGCCATAATTGATAGTATGATTAGCAATGCTATAGAGCCAGTTGTCTTTTTTTATAATCCCAATATTTATCCTCAATCAGAATATGATAAACGCAAGGCTGAGATTGCTCGTTATGCAGCAGAATTAGGTCTTGAGTTTATTGATGCTGATAATTCTTATGCTGATTGGTTAAAGGAAACGGAATATTTAAAAGATGAACCAGAGAGAGGAGAGCGCTGTAATTTGTGTTTTAGAATCAGGTTTGAAGAAACAGCACGATATGCACATGAGTATGGACTGAAGGTTTTTGCTTCAACTTTAGGTTCTTCGAGGTGGAAGGATTTAACTCAAATAAATTTAGCCGGTAAACTGGCATCAGAAGCATACGATGACTTAACTTTTTGGGAAGAGAATTGGAGAAAGGGAGGCTTGGCAAACAAGCAGTCTGAGATTATAAAGCAATATGATTTTTATAGACAGCAGTATTGTGGTTGTGAGTTTAGTCAACGAAAGAGGTAAATTAAAAATGAAAAGACTAGAATTAATGCAAAAGTAAATGAAATGATGATTTTCAGATACTCGCTTTTTCTTTTTTTTGCCATTTTTGTATCAATTTCTTCTTTAAGTTTTTTTGATAATTTTTTTAAGCGTTTTGTCTTAATTTTATTTTTGTTATCACTGTAAATAAACTGTTTGTCATCATACATAGTTTTTCTTTCTCGTTTATTGTTTTTAATTCGAGAAATCATATCTAATGCATGTCCAGGAAAACTTATCATTTCTTATTCTTCTCTAAATACCCCCAAAACCCTCTAGTGTAAATCGTTTTGTTTTTTCCATTTTCATCTGAGTAGATAAAGTAGGCTTCAATGTCAGTTAGTTTCTGAAGAATATGTATGCTTTTTTCAACGCCTAGCACCATAAATGCTGTGGCATAAGCGTCAGCTTTTATACATGTGGGGGCTATTACGGATACGCTTAGTAAGTTGTGATGAATAGGCCAGCCAGTTATTGGGTCAATTTCGTGACCAAACTTTTTTCCATTCAAGTAATAGAATTTTCTATAATTGCCTGAAGTGGCTAAAGCCATATCTTTTAAAAGCACTACGTCTTCAATTTCGCTCACCAGATTAGTGCTATCCTCTATAGGTTTGTTAATGCCTATCTTCCAACTGTCACCTCTAGGACTATTCCCTTTTGTAATTACTTCACCACCAATTTCCACCATATAGTTTTGTACGCCTCTTTTGATAAGTAAGTTGGCTACTAAATCACAAGAGTATCCTTGTGCAATAGCGTTCGCATCTAAAGTAGTTTTTGGGTTTTCTTTTAGGATCTTATCTCCATTTAGTTGTACTTTCTGATAACCAACCTGAGGCATAATTCTATTAATCATGCTTTGGTTTACGGTGATTCTTTTCCCATTATTAAAGCCCCATAATTTTACTAGTGGGCTTACCGTTAAATCAAAAGCGCCATGAGTATTTTTAGAAACTTCTTGTGCTATTGTAAAAAGCTCAATAAATTGATTGTTCAGTATTGTATTTTCTTCATTTCTGTTGATGCGAGAAATTAGCGAAAGACTGTCAAATACAGAGAAGTTTTTGTCAAAACCTTGCAATACATCTTTGATGTCTTTATGATAGTCTTTTCCAGTAGGATGTAGATATGTGATGTGGTAGTATGTTCCTTGAACTTCTCCTTGTAGAAAAACTTTACGTAGTTCTGCTTTCTCTACAATTGCTTTTTTTTTAGAGCAAGAAAATAGAAAGAATAATGCTAATAAAAGCAAGCTGTATTTTGTAACTCTTTGTATCATTTTTGTGATTCTAGTGTAAGTAAATATTCTTTACGTTTTAATCCTCCAGCGTAGCCAGTGAGCTGTCCGTTTGCTCCAATAACTCGGTGGCACGGAATAAGAATTGGAATAGGGTTTTTATTGTTCGCTAAGCCAACAGCGCGTGCTGCTTTTGGGTTTCCAATAGAGGCTGCAATTTCGCCATAAGTTCTGGTTTCTCCAAATGGGATTTCTTGTAAAGCCTTCCAAACAACTTGTTGAAAGGGAGTGCCGTGAGACTGCAAGTCTAAGTCAAATTGCTTTCTTTTGCGAGCAAAGTATTCGTTTAGCTGTTGGCTTGTGTTATTCCCGAGCTCCCAGTTTATATTTTCTTCCGTATGATTGGGGCTTTCTTTTACAAAACTAATATCTGTAATGTGCGTTTCAGTTCCTTTTAGTTGAATGTTTCCGATGGGAGAGTTATAAATGTAAGTAAACATATTATCTCAATAAGTAGATTTTACTAGTTTAAGAGATACTACTCCATTTTTATGTGTTACAAGAACAAAGTATAACCCAATAGGCTGTTTGAACGATATTTTAGAAATATTTTTATTGGATTGAATGTTTTTCCTTGCAACTAGATTTCCACTGCAGTCAACTATTTGAACTGTCTCTATAAAAGTATTATTATGATTAATAATTGTAAACGAATTTCCAAGCATAGGGTTTGGGTAAATGCTAAATTTATCTGAATCTTTGCTTGTAGTTTTTGTGTTGTTTTTTTTAGTTGTAATGTTTGTTGAAGTGTAAATTCGGTATTCTCCAGGCGAAAGATTTATGCTTAAGTTATCACTGCCATTGTAGGAGATATCATTACTGCCAAAATAGTCGTACCAATTTCCGGCACTGGGAAAGGTAGGGTTAATTGAAGCTTGAACTGTTCCAAAATTTCCGATTACAACAGCATTCATTGAAGTATGTGTTAGGATAATTTTCTTGAGTCCATCTGCTGCACCTGTCGACATGCTTACGTTTGTTTGAGCACTAGTAAAAACCTCATTGTTCAACCTTAGTTTTATTAATTCACTGTATTTGTCGTAAAGTGTTTTTCTGCTTGTCTCATTCAGGTAATCCCATCTAATTGGTTTTTCGCCAACGCGTGTATTGTAGTCGATAGAATAATCATAGCCTAATTCTTGGAATTGCCATAACATCTTTGGTCCAGGAATGGTGAAAAGAAAAGCAGCATCTAGTGCTGAACGATTTAATGCTGTAGGTAAATTTTTAATATTATATGTTGTTCCATCAGCATTTCCGTAATTGATGTTTTTGTACATGATTCGCTCCTCATCATGACTTTCAATGTATGTGACAAGATATGGATTAGTCCAGCCTCTATTTCCATAAAATCCCCAAGAGATATCTGATTTCAAAGTTTCATTATATCCCATGGCAGCTTCTTGGTATTTTTCGGTAATATTGCCCCAAAGCATACAGCCATAATCTGCTAATATGGTTTCTTCAGCATTATCTGCCCAGTGCTCTAAAATAACATAAGCAGTTGGGTCAGTAGCCCATACCTTATCAGCCATGCGTTTTATAATGGCAATACGACTGTTATCTTTGGCCCAATTGTCTCCAGCAGTTTGTGTAAATCCTTGTGTGAAGTCAAAACGGATGCCATCAAAATGATATTCAGATAACCAATGTTCTGTAACTCTGTCTATAAAATATTGAGTAGCTATGCTGCTGTGGTTAAAATCATTCGACCAGCAATGAGCACTAACGCAATCTCTATTAAACCAGGGGTTTTCTCCTGTCGGCTTAGTGCCGTCGTAATATAATTGAACTAAGGGAGAAGAGCTGTAGGAATGATTTAAAACTAAATCAATAATAACAGCAATGCCTTCACCGTGGCACTTGTCAATAAAACTTTTTAAATCATTTGCAGGTCCATAATATTTGTCTACAGCAAAATAAAAAGATGGGTTATATCCCCAGCTTGAATTGCCTTCAAATTCATTGAGAGGCATAATTTCAATAGCATTAATTCCTAGTTTTTTTAAGTAAGGCAAACTGTCTTCTAGTGTTTTAAAGCTATGGTCTGCTATATAATCGCGCAATAATATTTCGTAAATAGTCAGTTTTTCTTTTGCAGGACGAACAAAACTAGTAGAGTTAAGATAAGTGTATTCTTGGTTGGATGGATAAATAAGCGATACAATCCCCGATTGACCGGAAGGATATGGTTTTAAATTGGGGTAAGTACTTGCACTAATCGATACGTCATAAGTGGGGTCTAGTACCTTCTCTGTATAGGGGTCGGCAATTTTAAGTCCATCGTCAATTAAATATTGAAAGGCGTATTCCGTGTTACTATTTAATCCTGTGATTTCTAGCCACCAATAAACATGGTCGTTATCTACCACATCTTTTTTCATGAAGTAAGTGCTGTTTTTCTGCCAGCTATTGAAATCACCAATTACATAAATACTGTCCTTGTAGGGGGCGAAAAAGGATAATATAACGTTGCCGTTTGGCATGTAGTTTATACCATCTCTAATGTTTGCGGGTCGAACTTCCTCTATGGGAGCAAGAGAATAAGAAAATACTGAAAGAAGAAGTAATAGGGAGGTAAATAATAATTTCATAGGCAGAATCTTATATGTTAAATACCAATCGTTCACCTCTCACGCTCTCATCAATTTGACCATTTTCATACACTAGTTTTCCGTTAACAAAAGTATGAGATACTTGGTGATTTAATTGTTGACCCTCATAAGGTGACCATCCACATTTGGAAAGAATATTATCAGTAGATATTGTCCATTTTTTATTGCGATCTACTAATACCAAGTCAGCAAAATATCCTTTACGAATATACCCTCTTTTCTCTACACGGTAAAGGGTAGCAGGAGCATGACACATTTTCTCTATTACTTTTTCAAGGGTGATTTTTCCTTGTCTAGCTAATTCAAGCATAAGTACCAGGCTATGTTGGATATGAGGCATGCCTGAAACAGCTTCCCAATAAGTGCCCTGTTTGTCTTCTAATAAATGAGGCGCATGGTCAGTGCCAATTACATCAATTTTATTGTTGTTTAAAGCTTGTATTAATGCATCTTTGTCAGCAGAAGATTTTATGGCTGGATTACATTTCATACGTGCACCAAGTGTGTCGTACATGGTATCATCTAGGTAAAGATACTGAGGGCTTCCTTCGGCTGTTATTTTTTTATCAGCTAATGGTATTTGGTTTTCAAATAGAGATAGCTCTTTGGCGGTAGAAAGGTGCAATACATGTAAGCGAGAGTTGTATTTTTTAGCATGTGTAATTGCTAGTGCTGTCGTTTTATAACAAGCTTCTACGCTACGAATAATAGGGTGGTGGCTAAATGGAGTGTTGTCTCCTAATTCAGCATGGTATTTTATTATATTTGCTTTTATTATTTCATCATCTTCGCTATGAATAGCAACTAATGTAGGTGACTCAGCAAAAACTTTTGTGATAGATTCAGCTTCGTTTACCAGCATGTTTCCTGTAGAAGAACCCATGAACATTTTCACCCCACATATTTTTTTAGGGTCAACTTTCATTACTTCTTTAATATTGTCGTTGCTAGCGCCTAAATAAAAACTATAGTTGGCAAATGATTTTTTAGCTGCGATATCAAATTTTTTCTCTAGTATGTCTAAAGTAGTAGCTTGAGGAATTGTATTCGGCATTTCCATAAAAGAAGTGGTTCCACCTGCCACAGCAGATTTGCTTTCACTTGCGATGTCTCCTTTTTGGGTAAGTCCAGGCTCTCTAAAATGAACATGACCATCAATTACTCCAGGCACGAGGTATTTATCAGTCGCATCAATAACTGTAGCTTTTTCTATAATGCTTGTAGGAACGTCTGCTTTAAATATTTTGGATATTTTGTCATTTTCAATGAGAACTGACCCTTTGAAAGAATTACCTTCATTAACGATTTTTGCGTTGTGAATAAGAAACATTTGTGTCGTTTTTTAAGAATGGGATAATAAAAAACCCTTTATAGTTACAAAAGGGTTTTGTGTAGATTTTTTATTTATATCTTTTTGGGTGAATGATGCTGCTAATTTTTAATCGTAACACCCCCCAAACAGCTTCTCCAAAAATTCCGCTGTTCATTTTGGATGTGCCTAAAATTCGGTTTGTAAATACAATAGGTACTTCAGTTAGTCTAAAGCCAAGTTTGTAAGCTTTGAATTTCATTTCAATCTGGAAAGCGTAGCCCTTAAAACGGATTTTGCTTAAATCGATTGTTTCTAATACTTTTCTTCGGTAGCACTTAAAGCCAGCAGTTGTATCAGCTATGCCCATTCCAAGAACGAAACGTACATATTTTGATGCAAAATAAGACATTAAAACTCTACCCATTGGCCAGTTTACTACGTTTACGCCACTAACATAACGAGAGCCAATAGCTACATCATATCCTTTTTTAGAACATGCCTCATATAAATGAACTAGGTCGTTGGGGTTGTGTGAAAAATCGGCATCCATTTCAAAAATGTAATCATATTTTTTTTCAATGGCCCATTTAAAACCTGCTATATAGGCTGTTCCTAATCCAAGTTTTCCAGCTCTTTCTAAAATATTAATAGAAGGAGAACTTTTTATCAAAGATTTTACAATTTCTGCCGTGCCGTCAGGAGAGTTATCGTCAATAACAAGAATGTCAAACTGTTTTGGTAAAGCCAAAACTGTTCGAAGCATATCTTCAATATTTTCTTTTTCGTTATAAGTTGGTATAATAACTAGACAATCGGACATTTAACTATATAATTATGTTCATAAATAATTGAAGCAAATATAGATAAAATGTACATATATAATGTCAGGTTATTTGATTTTTATGTTTATTTGCATAAAAAATGTATATCTATAATATATTTTATAAAAGTTCATGGATAAATCGACTACTATGAGAAAGATATTGATTATTACAAGCGCTCTTTTTTTTGTTCTAAACCTTACTGCAAAAAAGAATTTTTCATCTGATGTTTTAAAAGGGATAGTTACAGGAGAATACAATGCTAAAGCCCCGTCAAAGGTTATTTCTACGAATGATGGAGAGAATTACACACAACTATCTGACGATGGTAAAATAATTACCCTTTATAGTTATAAAAAAGGAGCAGAAGAGAAGGTTCTCTTTGATGCTTCTAAAACTAAAAATATGAAGGTTGAAAGTATTGAAGGCTATTTTTTTAGTCCTGATGAGAAAAAGATAATGGTATATACCAATTCTGAGCAACTGTATCGTCGTTCTTTTGTTGCTGATTACTATGTTTTTGATGTGAAACGAAATCGTTTAGAGGCACTTTCTGATAGTGTAGGCAAACAACGCGACCCTCTTTTTTCACCCAATGGACGTATGGTAGTTTTTGCTAAAAATAATGATTTGAGACTGCGAAAACTCGATTATGGTACGGTAACATTAATAACCCAGAATGCAGCAGATGGTAATGTTTTTAATGGTGTAAGTGATTGGGTGTATGAAGAAGAATTTGCAATTACGAAGCAAATAATATGGTCGCCAGACAGTAAGTATTTTGCATATGTGAGTTTAGACAATACGAAGGTAGGCGAATATTCTTTTGAACTATATGGGAATTACCCCTTTAAAAATGATGCTGATTTATATCCGAACATTCGAACATTTAAGTATCCTAAGGCTGGAACAACCAATCCTATAGCTAGCTTGAATATTTTCAATGTATATTATAAAAAGAATAATACGGTTGATTTAAAACAGTTGGGCGATTTCTATATTCCTCGCATTAAATGGATTAATAAAACAGAAGATTTTGCTGTGTTTGTTTTAAATCGGAATCAGAACCGTTTAAAGATGTATTCGGTTAATTCTAAATCATTAATTCCAAGTTTATTGCTAGAGGAGAAAAGTGATACTTATGTAGATTATAGAAATATCGACTATGTAACATTTCTTCCCGACAATAAATTTTCTATTGCAAGTGAAAGAGATGGATTTCGTCATATGTATTTGTATGGGGCTACAGGTATTTTAGATCAACAGTTGACCTTTGGATCGTATGATATTACTGATTTTTATGGTTACGATACTATTAAAGAACTATTTTATTATCAAGCTGCTACGACTAGCCCGTTGGATAGAAATGTATATTGTGTAGATTTAAAAGCGAAAAGCAAAGCACTAACAGAAGGTAAGGGTGTAAAATCAGCCCAATTTAATAAGCTATATACTTATTTTATAAAAAACAGTTCTACAGCAAGTGTACCTAATACGTATAGCGTTTGTGCGGCATCGGGCAAAGAAGTAAGAGTGATGGAAGATAATACAGCTCTTACACAGCAAATAGCAACTATGCCTCAGAAAGAATTTCTGACGATTAAAAATGCACAAGATATTAAACTGAATGCTTGGATGATGAAGCCAGCCAATTTTGATGAATCAAAGGTATACCCTCTTGTTATTTACCAATATAGTGGTCCTGATTTTCAAGAAGTGTTAGATGCTTATAGTGTAGGTTTAGAACAGGAATTAGTAAATAAAGGATTTATTGCTGTGTGTGTAGATGTACGTGGTTCGGGTGCACGTGGAGAAAAATTTCGTAAAGGAAGCTATCAGTATTTAGGTGAAAATGAAGCAGCAGATTTAATTACTGTTGCAAAAAATTTAGGGTCGATATCTTATATCGATAAAAATAGAATAGGAATATGGGGATGGAGCTATGGCGGTTTTACTACTTTAATGGCTATGAGTACTGGACAAAAAGTATTTGCAGCAGGAGTAGCTGTAGCTCCACATACTGATTGGAAATTCTATGATACTGCTTATACGGAACGTTATATGCGTCGTCCTCAAGAGAACTTAACGGGTTATGATAGTAGTTCCCCTATGTCACTAGCATCAAAACTACAAGGAGAGTTATTGTTAATAGGAGGTACAGCTGATGATAATGCACATATTCAAAATATTTATGCTTATGCAGAACAACTAGTACAAGCCAACAAACAATTTGATATGCAAATTTACATGAACCGTAATCACGGATTAAAAGGTGGTAACACACGTTATCATATGTTTACAAGAATAACAGAATTCTTTATTGATAATTTGAAATAAATTATCTTGTACAGAAATATTTTATCTCTTTCATGCTACTTAAATTATGAAAAATAAATCATTCTATATCCCACTTGGGGTAATGTTTCTTTTTTACTTTTTAATCCAATTTACTACTGGGTTAAACAATCCTTTTGCTAAGGTTATACAAACGCAATTTTCACTTACAACCTTTCAATCTCAATTAGGTAACTTCGCTTTCTTTATTACCTATCTTTTTATGGGTATTCCTGCATCTATTGTGGTAAGGAAATTAGGCTATAAAAAAGCATCATTGAGTGCTGTTGCTGGAATGATTGCGGGATTCTCTGTAGTCTTTGCAGGAGGAAATTTAGCTTCAATCTGGATATACTTATTGGGCGTTTTTATTTTGGGTTGTGCGATTACTATTTTACAGGTAGTCGTAAATCCAATGGTCACTGTTTTAGGATCGAAGGAAGGAGCCAATAGTCGAATGAATTTTGGTGGAGCCATTGCTTCCATAGGAGCCATGTTAGCGCCTTTAGTTGTTGGAATGATTATAGGAAAAGTGGCCTATGAGAATATTGATCAACTACAAATAGCAGATGTAAATCCATTGTTATATGTTATTCTTTCTGTATTGGTAGTGATGTTCCTTCTTTTATTAAAAGTAAATATTCCTACACCAGATATTACTCAATCGGAGAAGATAAAAGGAACAGCATTGCAGTATAAGCATTTTCGTTGGGGCTTGGTGGCTATATTCTTATATGTTGGCTTAGAGATTACGACTGCTAATCTTACCAACTTATATATGCTGAACGAGTTGAATATTGATGCAGGAATAGCAGGTGCAGTGGTAGGCACATATTGGTTAATGATGTTTGTTGGTCGATTAATTGGAGCGGCTATAGGAACAAAGGTAAGTAGCCGTCCACAGTTAATTATTGTTAGCCTATCAGCTTTAGCTTTTTATATAGGAGCTATTTTATTAAACCCTGCTATTAAGGTGTGGATGCCTGCTGTCGACAGTCATTTTAATGTGCTGTTTGCACAAGTACCCATCAATGTATTATTGTTAGTTTTAGTAGGTTTGTGTACTTCTGTTATGTGGACTTGTATTTTTATTTTGGCTACAGATGGATTAGGAAAATATACGAATCAAGCATCAGGCATCTTTATGATGATGGTATTTGGTGGAGCAATAATACCTGCTTTACAAGGTAAAATGGTGGATGTATTTGGATTTTTACCTAGCTACTGGGTAGGCTTTGTATGTATTTTATTTATATTTGGATACGGAATGTTTAATAAACGAATAGCAAAATAAACTATGGTAATTGGAATTGACATGGGTGGAACGACCACCAAGATAGGTATCGTTGACGATCAAGGAACAGTAGTAAAGAAAACAAGTTTAAAAACGGGAGCCTATCCTGAGTTTGATGCTTATGTGGATGCATTGTATGATGTCCTATCTCCACTCATTGATGAAGTAGGAGGAATAGATAAAATAAAAGGTATTGGTGCTGGTTTACCTAATGGGAACTATTATCAAGGTACTATCGAATTTGCTCCTAATTTACCTTGGAAACATAAAGTGCCTTTTGCTGAAAAAGTGTCAGCGAAATTTGGGATACCGTGTACGGTAACCAATGATGCGAACGCTGCTGCTATTGGAGAAATGACTTATGGTGCAGCTAAAGGAATGAAAGACTTTATTATGATTACCTTAGGTACTGGTGTTGGAAGTGGTGTTGTTGTTGACGGAAAAGTGGTGTATGGTCATGATGGTTTTGCTGGTGAGCTTGGTCACTTAGTGATGGTACGCGAAGATGGTCGTCAGTGTGGCTGTGGTCGCTATGGTTGTTTAGAGGCTTATGCTTCGGCAACAGGTGTAGCACGTACAGCACGTGAGAAATTAGAAACAACTCAACAGGAAAGCAGCTTGCGTTCTATTCCATTGGCAGATATTACTTCAAAAGATGTATTTGATGCTGCTATGGCAGGCGATGCTTTAGGACAAGAAGTCTTTAATTTTACTGGAGCAATCTTAGGAAAAGCCTTTGCGGATTTTACTTGTTTCAGCGCTCCTGAATCTATTATTTTATTTGGTGGTTTATCTAAATCGGGAGATATCTTAATGAACCCAATTAAAGAAACTTTTGAAGCTTCTGTATTACCTATATGGAAAGGGAAAGTAAATATACAGTTCTCCCAATTGCCAGAAGATGATGCCGCTGTTATGGGTGCAGCATCTTTAGCTACAGCATAATTAGTAACGACCTTGCATGCAAGGTCTCAATAGCCATCATGAATAAACAAAAATGGTCGTTTAACCAGTTAGATATTTTGAAATATATCTTACGATGGACATTGCTCGTAATTCCCGTTGCAGCAGTTGTCGGTTCTATCGTGGCGCTATTTTTATGGCTGTTAGAATCAGCAACAGAATTTCGTTGGGAAAATACTTACTTACTTTATTTCTTACCTGTTATTGGGGTAATTATTGTTTGGGCTTACAGCTTTAAAGGGAAAAATTCCGAAGCGGGAAATAACCTCATTATGGATGAGATCCACAAGCCTGGAGGAGGGGTTCCTGCTCGTATGGCTCCCTTTGTTTTAATTGGTACGGTACTGACGCATTTGTTTGGAGGTTCAGCCGGACGAGAGGGTACTGCTATACAAATTGGGGGTAGCATGGCGCAGTTTATCGGTAAGAAGTTTAAGCTGTCTGCTGAAGAAATGCGCATACTCCTTATGACTGGGGTAGCTGCTGGTTTTGGAGCTGTGTTTGGTACGCCTATAGCAGGAGCTATTTTCGCTTTAGAAGTATTGGTTATTGGAAAGATAAAATTTGATGCTTTATTTCCTGTTTTGTTAGCCTCCATTTTAGCTGATTTAGCTTGTTCTGCATGGGGCATTCATCATACGCAATATATAGTCGATTTTCATGATGCAGGTACATTTGGTTTGCTGAATGTAAACTTGCAATTTTTAGCTACGGCCTTAGGTGCAGGAGTGCTTTTTGGACTATGTGCTTTGCTTTTTGCTAAATCATCTCACTTTATTAAAGCTAAAGCCAAGCAGTATATCAAGAATAAATACCTGATACCATTTATTGGAGGTTCAGTTATTATTGGGCTGACCTTTATTTTTGGAACGGACTATTTAGGCTTGGGTGTGACGACAAAGACTGGCGAAGGTGCTAGTATTGTGAATGCTTTTCATGCCAATGGAGTAGATGACTTTAGTTGGTTGTGGAAGTTAATTTTTACAGTAATTACTCTTTCTACTGGTTTTAAAGGAGGAGAAGTAACACCACTTTTCTTTATTGGTGCAGCCTTAGGAAATACAATCGCTATATATACTGGAGCTCCTGTAGGTTTGTTTGCAGCAATGGGCTTTATTGCTGTATTTGCAGGTGCAACTAATACGCCTTTAGCATGTACGATAATGGGAGTAGAATTGTTTGGTGGTGAATACCTTATCTATTTTGCAGTTGCTACTTTTGTTGCTTATTACTTTAGTGGCCACAGTGGTATTTATACTTCTCAGAAAATTGGAGTTCGAAAAGGAAAAATTATTCAAAAGAAAATATTTAGACAGGATTAACAAGTTTTTTTAAAGGTGTTCTTACATGTAAATCCTGTCTTTATTTAAATTCTTATTTTAATTTCTTCAATCTCTTTTCTGCTTTTTTTTCTTTAGGCGTTTTAGCTGCTTCTTTTTTTACATTCTTCTTGGCATCTTGTCCTTTTCCCATAATAATCTTGTTTAGTTTTAATTTCTACAAAGATAAAGTTTCTTCCGATATGTTAGTTGCTACAGCCTTATGTTTTATTTGTAGGTAGGCGTTATTTTTATCCCTTGTTCAGTTTAAGCTCCAATTCTGTAATCAGCGTGTCTAGATCAGCTCCAAAAACGGCTTTGGCATTTTCGTAGGTTTGATTTTTGAAGAACTCCAGGTACTGTTTTTTTCCAAATTCTTTGATGAGTTCTTTTACCACTAAACCACCTAAAGGATACAATATCACCTCTGGATATCTTTCTCCATTTGCCCAAAAATCTTTAATGTTTAGAGTCATACTCGATTTCTTCATCCATTTTTTTACTAACTTTTCATTGTTGTCTTTTTCTTGGTTAAAATAAACAGCTGTGCCTTCATTGATGAATCTTTTTTTTGCAATAGGAGTAGCAGAATAATGGGAGATAATATGCGTCATTTCATGACCTATTGTTTGTTTTTTGTGCGCATGCACTATGCAAAAAATGGGGACAGCAAAGCCCAAGTCTTTTCCTAATGTTTCTTTTGCATCATCTCGTTTGTCCCACACGAAAAAATCTATCTTTTTAGGTAATTCAGTTTTGAAAAACTTGCTAATTTCTTTATAAGCATCTTCGTGTTCTTCTGTATATTTTGTTGTTTTTTCTGTGTCTTGTAGGCTTTGAAAATGGAAGATGAAATTTTTAGACTCTACTATGTCGAATTTAGAAGTAGGCTTCGTAAATCCGAATAATATTGCACTTTTTTGAGCATAAGCGCTAGCATTTTTAGTGGCATTCAGTTTTAGACATTCTTTCAAAGCTTCTTCTGCGTTCTCAATATTGCCAGTCATAAAGTAGCAGTTGCCTAAATATGCCAATGCCCAAGCCTTGCGCCAAGATTTCTCCTTTTTGTCTTTTTTTTCTGTGTACTTCAAATAATTAATAGCTTCTTTGAATTGTCCTTTATCTGCAAGGCTACGGCCCATTAATAAATTAATATCTACTCGTAAGTCTTTTGTTTTTAAATGCGGAGTTGCTTTTTCTATAACCTTATCATACTCTTTCGCTTTATAGAGTTCTGATAATTCCTTTACAATGTCTTGTCCGTACGTTAGAATGCTGCTAAGTAATAATAGGAGAGTGATTGTTTTTTTCATTGTGAATAATTTTTTACAGTGGAGATGTTTTATAATTTAATAAGTAATTCTTCCTTTTACAGCTTTCTTGTATTTGGGGTAATTTCCTGTATGTCAACCACATGATGTAGTAAGTAATAGTAGTAGAATTGCTAATACTAGTTTAAATTTTCTCTTCATGAATGAATGTGTTAATAAATAGAATTTATTTTTTCAGGCTATCCAGTAATGAGTATTTTATTAAAAATATTGCTCCAAATCTAAACATTCTATTAAAACCTACCAAACAATCAGAAACTAGATAGTAATACTATTGTTAAATATTCCCGAAAACATGTCGAAGCTAGCTGTGTAAATTATTTCTCTTTTATTTCTTTTTCCATCTAGTTTCACGCCACTCGTTTTGTGCTTCTTTCGAAAGGAAGCTCCACGCTACTATACGGCTCGATTTATTCCCAGTTCCCATTGGGATAGTTTTAATTTGTATGGGCTCCGCTTTTTTTAATGCTCTAGTAATTCCTTTTACATTTGCCTCTTTAGAAACTAAGGTAGAGAACCAAAAACAATTTTCAGCAAATTTTTTACTTTCTCGAACCATGTTTAGAATAAACTTAATTTCACCTCCATCACATATTAACTCATTGCTGACGCCTGCAAAATTGAGGGTGGGTTTATTGTCTATTTTTCCAGTAAGATTTCTCACTTTTCGTTGCGTTCCTTTTTGTGCATCTGCTTCTGAGGCATGGAAAGGAGGATTGCATATTGAAATATCAAATTTATCTTCTCTGTCTATGATGCCGTAAAAAACATCTTTCTTATTCTCTTGTAAGCGACAGTCAATTTTAGCCTTAAGTGAGGCATTAGAGCTAACAATGTTCTTCGCAGATTCAATCGATTTAGTGTCTATGTCTGAGGCTATAAATTGCCAATCGTATTCTGTTACGCCAATGATAGGGTAAATACAACTAGCCCCTGTGCCAATATCAAAGCAGGTAATTTTATCTCCTTTTGGTAGGTTTCCGTAATTGCTTTCGCATAATAAGTCTGCCATATAGTGCAAGTAATCTGCTCTTCCAGGTATGGGAGGGCATAAGTTCTCGTCGGGGAATTCCCAATTTTGAATGCCGTAATAATGGTGAAGTAACGCTTTGTTAAGGACTTTTACTGCCATCGGGTTAGCGAAATCTACTGAATCGTCTCCATATTTATTGGGTTTTACAAAAGCCGCTAATTCAGGCTTAGCAATTATTAGTGCTGCTAAATCGTAGCGTTCTCGGTTTCTGTTGCGAGGGTGTAGTCTTGTTTTTTCTTGTTTCTTTTCTGTGGACATTATATGTTATTATTGTTTGTCAGCTGAAGCAGACGGTAATATTTCAAATGTGTTTTTAGTATATTTTACAAACCAACTTCAAACATTTTTTTAATTCCTGTTAGAATCATGTTGATTCCAATAGCTCCAATAAAGAACCCATTTAGTCGCAGTAATACCTCCATGTTTTTATCATATGCTGTTTTTAATTTCTTTCCTTCCAAAGAATCTCTAGTTTTCTTTAATAAGAAAATAATAAGAAAATTAACAATAAAGACGACTAGTAGAATTCCAACTCCAATCAAGGTAGGATGCCTATAAGAAGTCATAATACTTAAAGAAATTGTACCTGCGCCAACCATAAAAGGCAAGGCAATTTCAGAAGCTAAATCGTCTAGGTTTTCTTTTATCATTATTAAGGCTTTTTGTCCTTTGATTATAAAGAAATAAGCGTAGGAAAAGATAATTATACCTCCAAAGATTCTAAAAGATTCAAAGTCTATTGAAAACACTCTTTTGAATAAAAACTCTCCTGAGAAAAAGAAAATGAAACAAATGAATAAGGATATTAGACTAGCCTTTGCAATTACAGTTACAAACTGTTTGTGAGTTAAGTCTTTTCTTATTGGGCCTAAATATAAGAAGAGAGCAAATGGATTTAACATTACAAGTAATTCGATAAGGGATAGTAGCATGACTTTTTAATTATTTATAGATTTTATTTATTGCCGTCTGCTTTAGCTGACGGATATGATGTATGTATAGTTGTTGGCTTTAGCCACATGCTAGAATGATATAAGGCTAAAGCCCTTTTTGTTTTGTTGTTTGAATCCGTCAGCTGAAGCAGAGGCAAAGTTATTCAAATTACACCTTACCTGTACATTTGTTAATCATATCAGTGTTTTCTTTTTGTTTATCCACGCGATATAATCGCGCGGTAGCTGGGTCTTTATAATTGTTCATTAGCAATATTATATAATTTCTCAAGTTCCTTGATAAAATCATCAATATTATCAGGACTCTCTAGTACTAAATTAATATGTATTTTACTTGTATCTTTTCTCTTTCGATTTCCAATTTCATCAAGCTCTTTCATCATTTGATTTACATTTTCCCTTATCATAGGCACCCAGCTCAACTGATACGAATTTAGTTTCTGTGCAAGCTCTGGAAACATAATTTCTTTTTCTTCTACCTCAAATTTGTACAAATCATGATAAAAATCTTCAATTAATTTAATTGTATTTACCAATAGTTTGAAATTTCCTTCTTCATTGTTCTCATCAAAATTAAGAGCTTCAAATAAATCTACTATTAACAATTGTTTTAATACTTTTATAAGAGTCAAAAATTGATTTGGTCTTGAATTTACCCATTCAAGATATTCTAATAGATCTAGTTCCTTCTTTATCTTAATATATTTTCGATTATTGATTACATTATCTAATTCTCTATCAATATCACCGAGTCTATTTTTTAGAATCGTTGCCGTCAATTTAAAAGTCCAATACGGTTTCCTTATTAAAGCAATTTTCTGAATCTCTTTAATCTCTCCTTCAAGTCCTTTAATCGGAGTTTTGAAATAGTGTCTAATAGCATTAATTAAGCTCAGAATAAAACTTATCGAAGCAGCAACATAAAGAACATATTTATTTGATAGAAAACTATCGGGATAAAAAAATGAACTCACCGATATAATCAACCATAACGTAGTCATTAAACTAATTATCCCAATAAAGAATGTTTTATAGTTGGTCTGAATAATTTTTTTAATATGATCATTTAGTCTGAAATAGGATATCGTTAATTCTCCTTTTTTTTCTACATCATCTGAATTTTCAATCATTTTCTATTAATGTGATATTATAACGAAATGTTTCAATAGCATTATTCACAACTAGTTTACATATAACATTAAACTCACCTATACATCCCAATAAATTAGATTGTAGTAAGTTTGTATATATTCAACCCCAAATCTAACCATTCCCCCCAAAACCAACCAAAAATTCAGAACTTAGATATCAACAATTTATAGTCATTTATTAGACAGGTTAAACCTGTCTGTATTCTTCTTATAACTTATCAAATAAAAGAAAGCTTAACTCCCAAATCTTTCCCTATCTTTGCACTTCACAATTTTGAAACATTGACACTTTACGAATTATTTCACCTCTACGCCAAGCACCCACAGCTACAGGCGGTTTTTGAAAACCTACAAAATGAAATTGCAGGTGGAATTTCTGTGTCCGGACTGCAAGGTTCGTCGCAAACCTTGGCTACTGCAGCTATTCATAGTAAACGTAATCAAGCCTCTCTTTTCATCGCTAACGACCAAGAGTCAGCTGCCTATATTTACAACGATTTGGTGCAGATACTCGGGCTCGACGAAGTCTTTTATTTTCCTACCTCTTACAAGAAAGCTTTTAAATATGGACAGATAGATTCTGCCAATGAGATTCTGCGTACCGATGTGTTGAATAGAATATCGGCAAGCAATAAAAAAATGATAGTGGTTACTTATCCAGAAGCCTTGGCAGAAAAAGTAATAACTACAGCTGCCTTACAAGAAAAGATACTTACGCTAAATGTCGGCGAGGAGGTAGATACCGAATTTATCATCGACCTCTTAATTGAATACGGATTTGAACGCGTAGATTTTGTATACGAGCCAGGTCAGTTTTCTTCGCGTGGTAGTATTATCGATATCTTCTCGTATTCTAACGAGTTGCCCTACCGCGTCGATTTCTTTGGCAAGGAAGTCGAAACTATTCGCTTGTTCGATATAGAAACGCAATTGTCTACAGAATCGAAAAAAACGGTCAGTATTGTACCCGATATTCATCGAGATAGGGAGACGGAAACGATTTCCTTTCTTGATTTTATTCCTAAAGAAACGCTCTTGCTATTCAATAGCTTTTCGATGATTAAAGACACTATTAATCAGTTGTACGATGAATCTTTGGTGGCTATTAATCAAACGGAAGAGAAAACGGCTGATTTAAAAGAGCAACTCATTACGGGTAGCGATTTTATGCAGCAGATAAAGAATTTTTCTAAGATTGAATTTGCTTCTCGTAAACATCTGCCCGATGCTACAGTAGTAGATTTTAATACGACTATACAACCGCTTTTCCATAAGAATTTTGATTTGGTGGTGAGCAGTTTCAAGCAATACCTATCCGATGGCTATAAGCTCTATATTATGAGCGATAGCTCCAAGCAAACGGATAGAATACAAGCTATTTTTGAAGACAAGGAAGAGAAAGTTCCTTTTATGCCTGTGCTTAAAACCCTGCACGAAGGATTTGTCGACCACGATATGTCGGTTTGCTTTTTCTCCGACCATCAATTGTTTGACCGTTTTCATAAATACAAACTCAAATCAGATAAGGCTCGTGCAGGAAAAGCTGTGTTAACCTTAAAAGAACTGAATCAATTTCAGATTGGCGATTTTGTAACGCATATTGACCATGGCGTAGGGAAGTTTGGTGGATTATTCAAGCAAGATGTAAACGGTAAAAAGCAAGAAGTAATTAAGTTGATGTATAAGAATGATGATATCATTTTTGTGAGTATACATAACTTGCACCGTATTTCTAAATACAAAGGGAAAGACGGTACGCCTCCTATGGTAAATAAATTGGGGACAGGAGCTTGGCAGCGATTAAAAGAGCGTACCAAGAAAAAAGTAAAAGATATAGCCCGCGAATTAATTCAATTGTATGCGCGCCGTAAAGCGGAGAAAGGATTTGCTTACACCCCCGATACCTATATGCAGCAAGAACTAGAAGCTTCCTTTATTTACGAAGATACACCCGACCAATTAAAAGCTACCAACGATGTAAAATCGGACATGGAACGTACCCTTCCAATGGATAGATTGGTGTGTGGTGATGTTGGTTTTGGTAAAACAGAAGTGGCTATGCGTGCAGCTTTTAAAGCTGCAACTGATGGAAAGCAAGTGGCGATATTAGTGCCGACTACGATTTTAGCTACGCAGCATTATAAATCTTTTAGAGATAGATTGAAAGATTTTCCGTGTGAGGTAGAATATATTTCTCGTGCACGTAAACCGAAAGAAGTCAAGGATATTTTAGAGCGTCTTGAATATGGGAAGGTAGATATTCTGATAGGTACACATAAGCTGGTAGGTAAGCAAGTAAAATTCAAAGATTTGGGCTTGCTAATTATCGACGAAGAACAAAAGTTTGGCGTAACTATAAAGGAAAAGCTAAAAAGCATGAAGGTAAATGTAGATACCTTAACCATGACAGCCACGCCAATTCCACGTACTTTGCAGTTTTCCTTGCTAGGAGCTCGAGACTTGTCGGTAATGAGTACGCCGCCACCCAACCGTTATCCTATACAAACGGAGGTGCATACCTTTAGTGCCGAATTACTGAAAGAAGCCATCGAACATGAAATAACGCGTAATGGACAAGTGTTTATTGTGAATAACCGCATACAAACACTTTACGAATTAGAAGCGATGGTGAAAAAAGCAGTGCCAAAAGCACGAATTTGTGTAGGGCATGGACAAATGGACCCAGAGAAATTAGAACAAACCTTAGTGGATTTTATCGATTACGAATACGATGTGCTTATTGCTACTACTATTATAGAATCGGGTATTGATATTCCTAACGCCAATACTATCATTATTAATAATGCACAGAGTTTTGGCTTGAGCGACTTACACCAATTACGAGGAAGAGTAGGGCGTAGTAATCGAAAAGCTTATTGTTATTTGGTAGCACCTGCCTTGAGTTCTTTAAAACAAGACCAACGCCGAAGATTAGAGGCCATCGAAACTTTTGCTGACTTAGGAAGTGGCTTCCACATAGCGATGCAAGATTTAGATATTCGTGGAGCAGGAAATATGTTGGGCGCAGAGCAAAGTGGTTTTATTGCCGATTTGGGTTACGAGACCTATCAGAAAATTTTGAACGAGGCTGTGCACGAACTCAAGCACGAAGAATTTGCTGAATTATATGCAGAAGATATTCAAAAAGAAAGTAAGCATGCGTTTGTTACGGATTGTCAGTTAGAGTCCGATTTAGAATTGATGTTCCCCACTGATTATATTGAAAATGTGTCTGAACGAATGAGTTTATACCGTGAGTTGGATAGTTTAAAAACAGAAGATGAATTGACAGCCTTTTATCAGCGCTTAAAAGATAGATTTGGAACACCTTCGAAAGAAGTAGATCAACTAATGACAGCTATTCGTATGCGATGGTTAGCTATGTTATTAGGCTTCGAGAAAGTAGTGTTGAAGAATGGAATGTTGATAGGCTATTTAGTGTATAACTTAAACTCGGCTTATTATCAAACTGATACCTTTGGAGCTGTGTTAAATTATATGGCTAGTCACCCACAAAATTGCAAATTGAAAGAATTAAATTCTCGTCGCTCTGTATCAGTAAGAAATATTAAAACAGTAGAAGAAGGATATGGTTTATTGAAAGAAGTACAGCAAATGATATAGTGCTCTCACCTGTAGTGTAATTAAGAAACAAAAAACCCTGATGAATTTCATCAGGGTTTTATTGTAAAAGAAAAGCCGAAAGTAAATTGAGAAAACTCCTGTGTTACAGGATTTGAGGTTTTAACTTCCTCTGTAATCTGCCGTGCTCCGAAGAACAACCCTAAGGTGCAGCCCGCCATTAAAAGTTCAATATTCCCTCGTTGTGTAATAAATGTTGAGTTTTCCAACCTATACCAACGGCTTCGTAACAAAAGTATCTTTTTTATTGAATCTACCAAAGCATATTTGCTTAAAAATAGTGAATTATGTCTTTTAACATATAAAGCGCTAGCTCCCTAAAATGTGGAATTCTAATGCTTTGATTGATATCTTATTGATGCTCAGTTCTCAATAGATCGTTCACGGTCTTTACCGGATTAAAAGTCGCAACAGGCACTTCTACAAAAATTGTATTCCAATTACTCATGGCTCCATTCCATAGTCCAGGTAATTCTAATGCTTTTAATTCCTTACCTCCTTTAGATTTAAGAGAAATAAAACCGGTATTTTTATCTACGTATTTAGTTAAATCGAATTTGTTGCCTTTGTAATCTTTGATACCACAAACTAAATCAACAGGGTTAAAGTGGGTCGCACTCATCATTAATGCCTTTTCTTTTTCATCTGCTGTGTTAATTTGAGAGCTTTCTAGAATTTGAGGAGATACAGAACCGTCTTCGTTTTCTACTAAATAAGGACCACCTCCAGGTTCACCTTCATTTTTAACCATGCCACAAACACGAATAGGTCTGTTGAGTTTTCCTTTTAAATAGGAAATGAGCGCTTCTTTGCTTACGCCTTCTTCTTTTTCTTTTTGGTTGTTTAATTCCTTGTTGCAAAAGTTTGTTATTTCTGCCAAGCTTGCATCAGAAATATTTTTATCGTCTAATTGCATTAAGTATGCAAAGGATTTTGCTTGTAGGTCTACTAGAATACCTGCGATTAGTTTTTTGTAAGTAACCGTGCTGTCTTTTAAACTATCAGGCACTACATTGTCTATGTTCTTTACGAAAACTACATCAGCCTCTAAATCGTTCAGGTTTTCGATGAGTGCTCCGTGTCCACCTGGGCGAAAAAGCATAACGCCATTTTCTCTAAAAGGATTATTGTCTGAATCAGCAGCTACAGTATCAGTAGAAGGTTTTTGTTCAGAGAAGCTGATGTCGAATTTTACATCATGGCTTGCTTCATATACAGGGAGTACTTCTTTTACTAATGTTTCGAAAAGCGCACGGTGTTCTGTCGATACCGTAAAATGAATAGCTACCTGGTTGCCACTTTTTGCATATAGCGCACCTTCTACTAAATGCTCTTCTAAGGGAGTTCTGCTAATTTCTCCATATTGGTGAAATTTTAATAAACCTTTTGGTAAGCTGCCATAATTTAATCCAGACTCACCTAATAGGTTTTTTATAATTACCTTGTGTTCATTGTCGGCGATAAGCTCATTAATGCTTTTGTTGTTTTTTGTAATGCAGGTGTCATTTAAATCACTGTAAAAGGCAAACTGTTTTATTTCATCAAAAAACTTCTTTTCGAATGTAGACCTTGGAATATCAAAACCTCCATCTATAAATTCAAATAAATCTTTAAACATCCTACTCGCAGCTCCAGAGGCAGGCACAAATTTAATAATGTCTTTGTTGTTGGCTAGGTACGAGTCCCATGTAACTAGATATGCTTTTTCTTCGTCTATATTCGTAGCAGTAATACCATTGTTAATAGCTGCAGCTTGTTTGATTTTAAGAAAAGGAAAGCCCTGCTTAAAGGAGTTAAGCTGTTCTTTGAAAACTGCTTCGCTAATATTCTTCTTATGTAGAATGGTTAAATCGTTTTGCTCTATCATGTACGGGTGTTTTTGATTTGAATCTAATTCTCTGTTGTGCAAAGAAAACAGTTTCTGTTAAGAATAGAAAGTAGTTTTTTTATTTTTCAGAAAAATACTTCATTAATATACACAATATAGTAGTTTCAAAGTCGTTGTAGTAATAAGGAAAGACTTAACTTTTTGTAGTTTGTTATTTCCTATATTATTTCTATATTTGCTGGGCAAATTTTTAATGAGTTTTTAGAGTATATAAGTAAAACAAATAAATAACAATTTAAATTTAATTCTATGAAAGAGAAAAACACTGGATTTAAAAGTGTGAAACGCTCAGTTTTTGTTCTTCTATTATTGATTGTTAGTTCTTTGCAATTGTTTGCGAAAGACATATCAGGAGTAATTAAAGATGAAAAAGGAGAAACTGTTATTGGCGCAACAGTAAAAGTAAAAGGTACTACCGTAGGTACAATTACTGATTTTAATGGTGTATATACACTATCAGTGCCTGATGATGCGAAAATTTTAGAGTTTTCTTACATTGGTATGGAAACACAAGAAGTTACAATCTCTGGCGCTAAAGCTGATGTTGTATTAAAAGATTCTTCAAAAGAATTAGATGCTGTAGTTATTTCTGGTGGATATGGGCCTGGAATTGCTAAAAAAGATTTAGTGTCAACGATTACTAATATTAGTGGTGATGAGCTTAGTAAACATACCAGTGCCGGTGCTTTAGATGCCTTGCAAGGAAAAATTAGTGGTGTGTCTATTACGCAAACAGAGGGAGGCCCTGATGCCGAAATTAAAGTGCGTGTTCGTGGTGGTACATCCATCACTTCTACAAATGATCCCTTATATTTAGTTGATGGTTTTCCTGCTACTAGTATTAATGATATTCCCCCTTCAAGTATAGAGTCGATTGAAGTGATGAAAGATGCTTCGGCAACTGCTATTTATGGGTCTCGTGCTGCTAACGGAGTTGTTATTGTAACAACTAAAGGAACAAGTAGTAAAGATGAAGGAGAAGCAAGTTTTAATGTTAGTTATAATGGCTTTGTAGGCTGGAAAAGAATTGCTAATCAATTAGATGTTTTGTCAGCAGAAGATTTTACATTATGGCAGTATGAAAGAGCGGTAATGCGTGGTGGTGGTAGAATTGGAAGTAGTGAAGTTAATAATGACTTCATTAAATATTTTGACACCCCAGGTTATGATGCCGGAACAGCTATGAGTTCAACATACTATCAATCTATTATGGATCAGTATGCTGGGATGGAAACTAATAATTGGCAAGATTCTATTTTTGGCAATATTGGAACTACAATGAATCATACCTTAAATATATCTGGAGGTACTAAACAAGCAAGTTATAATTTAAATTATAATAGAATTGATGATCAGGCAATTATGAAATTGTCTAATTTCTCAAAAGATTATTTAGATTTTAAATTAAACTTGAGACCATTAAAAAAACTGAAAATTTCGATGAAAACTCAGTATATGGATCAAAGAGTAAATGGTGGAGGAGCAAATGATGTAGACCAAAGTGGTTCTTCAGATTCACGTTTAAAGCATGCCGTTTATTATGCTCCAATAGAACTTAAAATTGATCCAGATGATTTAGTTGGAGAGGAAGTTTCGTTTACATCGAGTTTGATTAATCCAAATGAAGCAGTAGCAGATAATTTTAAATCGAAAAGAAAAACAAGGTACAAATACAATGCTCGTGTACAATGGGATATCATAAAGGACTTACAGTTAAAAGTTGATTATGGTTATAGAAAAACGACCAATGAGGAGTATAAATTTTATGGGCCAACAAGTTCTAGATCTCGTGAGAATGAAGAGTTGCCAATCGTTTATAATTTTATTGATGACGAAATGGTTTATGTTAACTCAAACACCCTTTCGTATAAATTGAAAGATTTAGGCAAGAAGAAAAAACATAGTTTTATATTCTTATTGGGAGAAGAAACAAATATCTATAAATTTAGGTCTATTGATACTTACTCAAGACACTTGCCTGAGTTCTTAACCTATGATAATGCTGATGGTTATACTTCTTCAGGTGATGATCACGTTGTATCAGTTCGTTATCCGTATGAGGAAAAGATGTTGTCGTTTTTTGGACGTGTTAATTATGATTTTGGTAAAAAATATTATATAACAGCAACATTACGTGCAGATGGATCAAGTAGATTTGCACAAGGTCTTAAAGAAGATGATTATACTGGGTTTAATATGATACCATATAAAAAATGGGGTACTTTCCCTTCTGTAGCTGCAGGTTGGAGAGTTTCGGATGAGAAGTTTTTATCAAGCACTAAAAATTGGTTGTACGATTTAAAACTGCGTTTAAGTTATGGTCAAGTTGGTAACTCAAATATCGATCCAGGTTCATATTTAAGAAATTATGTGGCTGATTTAGATGATGCTCGGACAACATTAGGAACTTTTTATCCGATTTCTGATAGATTATTAAACCCAGCTTTAATATGGGAAACAACAACAACTCGTAATGTCGGAATAGACTATGGTCTCTTTAAAAATAGACTTAGTGGTAGTATAGATGCCTATTATAATACAACTGTAGATTTATTGCTTGATACAGATGTTGGAGGTACTGGTTATGCTACTATGTATGATAATATTGGAGAAACTGCAAGTAAGGGTCTTGAATTCTCTGTTAATGCGAATGTTTTACAAAAGAAGAATTATTCGTTAGATTTTAACTTTAATATTGCTTATGTGCAATCTGAGGTTGTTTCCCTAGGTGATAGTACTACTTTTCAACCTGTTTCTTCTGGATGGGCTGGAGGAACCAATAAATTAGGATTTGAATATCTAGTAAAAGTTGGAGAGCCAGTTGGTTTAATAAATGGTTATGAACTAGTAGGTAGATATGCTGCAGACGAATTTAAGTGGGTGTCTCTTGTGCCAGCTTTAGGTATCGGGTATTGGGATATGAATGATGCGCGATATTCTGTAGTTGATGATAATGGAACTCCTGCAGACCTTACTGATGATAGATATTTTGATGCAGATGGTAATGAATTTGTTGATGGAGAAACAGTTGTAAAACAAGGATGGGGACCAGGAGCTATTAAATTAAGAGACCTTAGTGGACCTGATGGTGTGCCTGATGGTAAAATTGATGAAGATGATAAAACAATTATTGGTAGAACCCTACCTGATTTTACTGGAGGTTTTTCCATGGCTGCAACATATAAAGCGTTTGATCTTTCAGCGACTTTCTCTTATGTAATAGGAAATGATGTATATAACGCGAATAAATTAATGTTTACACAAACGGAAGAGACTAGTCATAAATTAAAAAATATGACCTCGGAAATGGCAAATGGTAAGAGATGGACTTTTATTGATGCAACAGGGGAATATACAGCGGCTGCAATTGGAGGAGATCCTTCTACTCATGCAGGTAGATATGTAACAGAAACAGATATCTTGGCTGCCATGAATGCAACTACAACTATGTATAATCCGTACAACTCATATACTTTATTACATTCAGGTATTGTTGAGGATGGTTCGTTCTTACGCTTAAATAGTGTAACTTTAGGTTGTACGTTACCAAATAAATGGGTTAATAAATTAGCAATTCAGAGTTTAAGACTATACGTTTCTGCAACGAACTTATTTGTGCTTACCAATTATTCTGGTTTCGATCCAGAGGTTGATACGCGTAGAAAAGATCCTCGTACGCCAGGTGTTGATTACTCAGCTTATCCAAAAAATCAAGCCATAAATGTTGGTTTAAATCTAAATTTTTAAAATAAAAAGATATGAAATTATTTAAGTATTTATTAATAGGACTATCGTCATTAGTCTTTCTCACATTTACTTCATGTGAAGATTATTTAGAAGCGAAATCAGAATCTGGTTTTGCCGATGACGTAATTTTTTCAGACTCTATTTTAACGGAGCAGTTTTTAAATAGTGTTTATGATCATATGGCCGAAGATAAAGTGTATCGAAAAGGATTTGATCAATTTTATTATGGTAATACGGATCTTGAGAAACATAATGGAACTCTCTTAACATATTCCAGAACAGATACCTATTCAACAGTCTCTTATAATGCAATATCAAATAATACTGCTGTGCAGAATCCAGTTATTTGGGATGGAATATATAGATGTATTGAAATGTGTAATATTGCGATAGACAGAATTCCAGAATTTTCTTCTCCTGCTTATGGAAACAAAATGGGTGTGTTGTATGCGGAAGCACTAACTATGCGTGCTTATTTGTATTACGACTTAATTAAATATTATGGTGATGTTCCGGCTCGTTTTGAACCTTTAACTAAAGAGATTCTGGATGTATATCCTTCTGATAGAGATCTTATCTACAAGCAAATATTAAGTGATTTGCAAGTAGCATCTAGTTATGCTGTTTGGGGTGGAACAAGTATCTCAAACTCTATTGAAAGACCAACAAAAGAATCAATCTTAGGTTTGTATGCTAGAATTGCACTTTCTTATGTTGGTTATGCGCAAAGACCATTAAGTACTCCTGCATTTCATACTCTAAGTACAGCTACAAATTCAACATCAAAAATTGCTAGAACTGTTGATGATACTGAAAAGGGTATTATAATGGCTATTGTTAGAGATTCTTTATCTTCTGTTATTACAAAATGGGGTACAAGTCGTTTAGATACTGATTATGAAAATATATTTGTTAATTTCATGGGTGGAGGAATAGATCCTCTGTCATCAGAGTATTTGTGGAGTTTTAATTATAGAAGCTACTTAGCACTTACTTGGGCGATGCCTTGTCCGTCAGGAGATTATACAGAGAAAAAGATTCAATCGAAATGGAAAGCGACTCCAACATTTTATTTTGACTATGATCAAAATGATTTAAGAAAAGATGTTACTTGTCCTTTATATGAATATGTTACTTCCTCTAGTACAGGAACACTTCATCCTATTGTAGCTAAGGTTAATGAAATTCCTTTTGGGAAATTTAGAGCTGAGTGGATTGTTCCTATGATTGATAAAGATGGAGATGCCTTTAAGGTTCCTATAATGAGATATTCAGACATCTTACTTATGTACGCTGAAGCAACATTAACGGCTGGCAATGGTGCAGCAATGAGTGGTCAAGCAGCTATGGATTTAGTTAGATCAAGAGCAGGTTTAGGTTCTAAACCATTAACACTCGATAATATTATCGACGAAAGAGCATTTGAATTTGCTGGTGAACGTATACGAAGAGATGATTTAATTCGTTGGGGAAAATTGTCAGAAAAAATTAAAGAAGCTTCAGCTAGAACTATTGATTTAGCAAATGCAACTGCGGGAAGTGATTTTGCTGCTTTTACGCATGTAGCAGCAAATAATGGAGATATTTTTTGGAGACCAACAACTGAGAAATTTACAGGAACGAGTATGAATAAGTTTGAGCTTTACGGTCTGTATCCTGGAGAGACAGATGACAAAGCTGTAACAGACTCTTTAGGAGGTTGGTCAAAAGTATTAACAGATGATAGTGCCTCGCCTTCTTCGAATTATAAGTTTTGGACAACAGGTGGAAACTCAAGATTGACAGACCCTACTGATGGAGATCCTCCATATTATGATAATTTCTACACCATTTATTTTGAGCCAGATGAGCATCAATTAATGCCATTTGCTGATAATACTATTGCTAATAGTAAAGGATATCTTGAAAATGTTTATGGTTATTAAATAAATATATAGCTAAGAAAAAGGAAGTTTAATAACTTCCTTTTTCTGGCTTTAATCTTAAATTGTATGAAAACAAATTTTGTTATAGCAATTGTTCTTGCATTTTTCTTGAGCTTAAGTTATAGTTGTAAGGAGGATGAAAAACCAGTAGTTAAGGATTCTATACCTGTTATTAACTATGTCAAACCTTTTCCTCAGGCTGAGGGAGCAGGTCAATATACAACTGGAGGTAGGGCAGGGAAAGTTATTTATGTTACAAATACTAATGATAGTGGTACAGGTAGTTTTCGAGAGGCTGTAATACAATCTGGTATTCGTACAGTTGTTTTTGAAGTATCTGGTACTATTGATTTGCAAAGTCCAATTGTAATTCAGAATCCGTATATTACTATAGCGGGTCAAACTGCTCCTGGTGATGGAATCTGTTTAAAAGGATTTTCAACTTATATTGAAGCTGATAACGTAATTATTCGTTTTATACGCTTTCGATTAGGCGATTTTGCTGGTTTTACTCAAACAGATCCTGTGTCAGGGAATGATGTAAGTAATGTTTTAATTGATCACTGCTCAATGAGTTGGTCTATTGATGAATGTGCCTCTTTTTATGATAATAGTAATTTTACAATGCAATGGTGTTTGATTTCTGAAAGTTTAAGAAACTCTGTTCATGATAAAGGGAATCATGGTTACGGAGGTATTTGGGGTGGTCAAACAGCTACTTTTCACCATAATTTATTAGCACATCATAGTAGCAGAAATCCACGTTTCTGTGGTTCTAGATATACAGGTAGGCCTGATTTGGAAAAGGTAGATCATAGAAATAATGTGATATATAACTGGGTTTATAATAGTGCTTATGCTGCAGAAGGGGGAACCTATAATTTAGTAAATAATTATTATAAGCCAGGTCCAGCAACTTATAGTGGAGAACGATCTTATAGAATTATTGAGCCATGGGAAACAGGTTCTACTGCTCCTGATAATGATGTTCAGCAATCAGGCTCTTGGGGCTTGTTTTATGTAGATGGTAATTATATTGATGGAAATACAACTGTAACTAATGATAATTGGGCAGGAGGAATTCAACCTGATGGAACGGTTTCGGAAGCAACTATCCGTTCTAATATTGAATTTGAAATGCCAACTGTTACTACCCATTCTGCAATTGATGCATATACATATGTGTTAGACTATGCTGGAGCTTCTTTAGCACGTGATGCTGTAGATGCAAGAATTGTTAGTGAAGTGACTAATGGTACTTATACATATAATGGAACAAATACTTTTGACTCAAATGATAATCCTGTTCCTATTACCTTTGGAATAATAGACAATCAATCTGATGTAGGTGGATGGCCTACATTAAATTCTCTTCCTGCACCAGTAGATACAGATAGAGATGGTATTCCAGATGTTTGGGAAGAAGCTAATGGTCTTGATAAGAACAATATAGTAGACGGGAGATCTAAAAGTTTAGATAAAGATAATAATTTAACAAATTTAGAAATATATCTAAATAGTTTAGTTAATCACTTGTATCCGAATTGATAGAAAACATAGAAAAACAAAAAAGCAACTAATAGATAAATTAGTTGCTTTTTTGTTTTTCTATGTATAATTTTTTTTAACTTTGTTCTTTTCAAATTTATATTATTATTAATTAAAAATTATGTTTATGAAAAAAGATTTTACTCGAAAAATTTTAATCCTTGTTTCTTTTCTTTTAGCTCTTAATGTTAATGCTCAAGATGTTGAATTTACGTCTATGTCATCAACTACTCTGACAGACTACTATAAAGAGTATGCTGGTACAGGAGTAACTCTTTCTACTGATCAATCTGCTGCTCAGAATGGTAGTGAATATTATGTGCAATTAGGTTCTTCACCGAGTTCAGCAGATCAATATTATGTTGATGTGACAACTTCTATTGGGCAGATTTCAAAAGTTGAATTCTTAATATCAGGTAATGGAGATGATAAAACATGTGGACCTGCTCTTTTAGGATGGGAATCTACTTATGCTTCAAATGAAGCTGATTATGCTGTTGATAGTATTGTTAGGGTTGTAGCATCAAAAACAATTGCAGATGCACAGTGGTTTTCTTATGACTTAAGTGCTGAAAATCTCACGCAAATAAGATTGTTGAGAAAAGTTAAAGGGATCTCTTTAGATGGAGGTTCAACGAATGCTGACTTTGGAAATGGTCAAACTATTTACATTTTTGGTATTAGAGTATGGTTGAAAGGTGTAGGGCCACAAGCTCCAAACTTAACTTCACTAAGTATTGATGGTTCAACTGGTGTTATTGATGAAGATACAATTAGAGTTAATCTTGATTATACTTCGTATACAGTGGGAGTGTCAACTTTTGCAGCTACAGATTTAACTATCGCATGTGATTCCACTGCTTTTGGAGAGCATGTTATGGATATTGATAGTGTCTCAAATTTAACTAATATTACTGTTGGAGACACAGTTAAAGTAGTTATTACTAATGATATTGATTTGTCGTTGACAAATGTATATACTCTTATTACAACTGCAGATGTGCCAGTACCAACGATAACAGATCCTGCGAATAAAAGTCAAGCAGTTAAGGATGGTTCCACAATTGCAGATATTGTCTTTACGGTTGAAAATCAAACAGCTGTTGTTGCTACAGATTTACCTACAGGTTTAACCGGTAATTTAGTTGGTGATGTGTTTACAATATCAGGAACAGTAAGTACAGGAAGTACTTATCCTGACGTTTATAACTATACAGTTACAGTAACAGGTTTAGTAGGAGCTAACCCAGCAACTGTAGTTCAAACAGGAACAATAACTGTAAAAGATCCTAGTGCAAAATCTGTATTGTATCTTACTACTGAAGATGCAATAGATAAAGCAGCTAATTTATTTTTAATACAGTTGAATGCTAAATATGATGTAACAACTCAAACTCCATTAGCAGTAGCTCCTGCCGCTAGTGCATATGATTCTTATGATTTAATTGTTCTTCATGAATCAATAGGAAGCGCTGAAGCTGAGCCCGGTAAGGAGATAGGTGAACTGTTAACAGTTGATAAACCTATATTAAATATGAAGTCTTATTTTTATAAGTCAACATGTTGGAACTTAGGAGCACCAGAAAATGGAGTGGGAGAATCAGCGCTAGAGATTGAAGCAGGGGCAGAGTCTCATCCAATTTTTGTTGGTTTAACAGATCCTGTTACTATGTTTACCACAGGAGGATCTAAGGCGATTCAATATTCTACTTTAAGTTCAACAACTGGAGGTAATATATTAGCAACAATCTCTGGAGAAGGAAAAGCTTGTATTCATGAAATGTCAGCTACAGATCGTGGAATTGTTGCAGGAACTTCGAAGTACTTGATGGTCGCTTTATTTAATGAGTTATCAAATGATTTAACAGCAGATGCCCTTACTTTATTAGATAATGCTTGTGTGTATTTATTGGGAACAACAACAACTGCAGTTCAAAGTAAAAGAGCAAATATTATTTCAATGACTATTGGTGGAGAAACAGTTGCCGTTGGTGATGTTGATGCTACTGTTGAATTGCCTAATGGAACAGCAATAACAGCTTTGGCTGTAACTGCAGATGTATCAAGAGGAGCTTCTTTAACAGTTCCAGTGTCATTAGCAGCAGTAGATTTTACGTCTGCAGTAACATTTACCGTGACAGCAGAAGATGGAACTACTAAAGATTATTCTATATCTGTTACTATTGCAACTGATATTGCAGAGGCAATTAGTGTTTCAAAAATATATACGAATAATGCCACAGTTATTGTTGAGGGCGAAATTGGAGCAAATGTAGCTGTTGTAAATCTAGTAGGAAATCTTATTTACAAAGGTGTTATAACAAGTTTAACAGAAACACTTCCCCTTTCATTAGAAAAGGGAGTTTATATTGTAATTGTGGACGGTTTCTCCACAAAAATAATTGTTGAATAGAAAGTATAATTACTTATAAATGAAAAAATTACCCTAAACTATTAGTTTAGGGTAATTTTTTTTTACTTTTGTTGTCCGTTTTGTTTATAAATACAAAATATTTTGTGCATTCTTGCGTTATAATATTAAAACACCATTACGGAATTTTGGAAAGACTCAGAAACATATTACTTGTTATAGCTTTTTTTTGTGTGAATGCTTTGTTTTCTCAACAAGATACTCTGTTTTCACTTAGCTTTGAGGATCCAGCAATAACTCCAGAAGCTGCGGGTTCTTCTACTGTTAAATCTCTTGCTACAACTTATGGAGATATTAAGTTTCTAGATTTATCCTTTCATAATGATGATAAAACTTATCATCAAATTGAAATATTTGGTTGGATTGAATTTAGAACAGGAAGTGAAACCATTAACTCAACTAATTCATATGTAGAAATTCCTCCACTTAATTTTGTTAATGGAGGTAATTTTTATATTAATTATGGTGCGGGCTCAATTAATAGACAACTAAGGTTGCAAGAGTGGGATGGAAGTGTATGGGTAAATGGTGCATATGAAGAAGTCACAATATTAGAGTCTTCTACTTGGTTTCAGCAGAATTGGGAAATAACTGGAGCAGGAACGAAGATTTTTCGATTAGTAATGTCAAGTGCAGCTCCTATGAATGTTACTGATATTGTAGTAACTGGGGATAATGGAACTATTGAAGTAGATTGTGGTGATGAACTAAGTTTTGGTCAAGCAAATATAAATCTTAACGAATCAGTTGTTAAGGAAATTAATATTTCTGGAACTGGGTTAGTTAGTAGTATTTCTGTTGATCCAACTCTTCCTTACAGAGTAAGTACTACTCAGGAGGGAACTTATTATTCTTCCGTAACAATCTCTCCTTCTGGAGGATCTGTTTATGTTAAGTATGAGCCTTCTGCTGTGGAATTAAATATTTCAACTTTAACGTTGTCATCTCCAGGAGTCTTAAGTAAAGTGATTACCCTTAGTGGTGAAGGTGTATCTTTAAGTAGCGAAAAATCGATAAATTTCTTTAGTATAGTTGGTTATGATGCTGTTGTTAATGAGTTAGATAAAACAATAAATCTTTCTGTTCCTTCAAATTTTGACTTTGCAGATTCTTATGTGCCTTCCATTACTGTATCGCTTACTGCAACTTTATTAACAACACAAGAATTCTTTTTTGAGCCTGGTGTTCCTGTCGAATATCAAGTACAAGCAGAAGATGGTAGCGTTGCTAGTTATCAAGTTGTAATAAATCAATTGAGTGGAGATAATCAGATTAGTGTGTTTACATTAGAGGGTTATGAGGGGGATATTAATCAAGACAATAAAACAATTGTAGTAACTATACCATCAGATATTGATTTGTCTATAGCATATACTCCTAGTATAATGGTATCAGCTGCAGCTACAGTATTAACAACAGGTTCTCAGTTTTTTTCAACAGATTCTCCTGTAACTTATAATATTAAGGCAGAAGATGGTCATCTTTCAAGTTATAAAGTTTTTATTGTTCAGTTAAGCGGAGAAAATCAAATATTGTCATTTAGTATTAATGGTAATGTTGGCGTTATTGATGAAACTACAAAAAGTATTCTTGTTGTACTACCTGCGGAAATGAATTCATCTTTAGCATATACACCAAATGTTAGTGTCTCTACAAATGCAACACTTTTAACTCTTGCTCCTCAAGTGTTTTCTGAAGATAGCTCTGTAGAGTATTCAGTAGAATCAGAAGATGGTCGTGTAGCAAATTATGTCGTTACAATAGACCAGTTAAGTGATAAAAAACAAATCACTTCTTTTATGTTGGATGGTTTTGTTGGAGGAGTTGATGAAGTTACTAAAACTATTTTGGTGACTATTCCTTCAAGTGTTGATTTATCAAGTGCTCATATTCCAACTGTAATTATTTCAGATGATGCCACTTTATTAACGTCAGGGCTTCAGTTTTTCTCTACAGTTTCACCTGTGATTTATACCGTTCAAGCAGAAGATGGAAGTGTCTCCAGTTATGAAGTTTCTATTATACAGTTAAGTGGAGATAATCAAATATTATCCTTTATACTTGATGGCTATGTTGGAGAGATTAATGAAGTCTCTAAAACAATAATCGTAACAGTAAATTCAAATTTTGACTTTTCAATTGCTTATACTCCAAGTCTTACAATATCAGATGATGCTGCCATTATAACAGCAGGTGCTCGTATGTTTTCTACCTTGTTAACACAGACTTATATGCTACAAGCAGAAGACGGAAGTATCTCAAGTTATGAAGTGTCAATTGTACAGTTAAGTGGAGAAAATGATATTACATCATTTATCTTAGATGGTAGTGTTGGGCTAATCAATAATGTAGATAATACAATTACAGTTGCTCTTGCTTCTAGTACAGATCTAGCTGTTCCACATACACCTTCTATTAGTGTTTCTTTAAATGCAACTTTAATCACGACAGGGGCTCTGTTTTTTGAAGAAGGAACTCCTACAGTATACACTGTAGTTTCAGAAGATGGTTCTTTAAGAGATTATCAAGTTAATGTTAAACAATCAAGTAATAAAAGTGAGATAACTACATTTGAACTTATTGGAGTAGAGGGTATTATCAATCATGTTGATAAAACTGTTTTACTTCCATTACCTACAAATACAAATTTGTCTATTTCATATATACCTGTTGTAACTGTTTCAGAAGGAGCGACATTGTTAACTACAGGTCCAAAACTTTTTACGAAAGGAGTTTCAGTTAGTTTTAGAGTGCAGGCAGAAGATGGGTCTATTTCTGATTATGATGTTACTGTTTCCCTTTCTGTTGACAATAATATTTCTTTAATTGAAGAAGCTGTTGTGTATTCTCATAATAAAAGAATAATAATTCGTACTGATAAAAATGTTGATTATTATTTATATGCTCTTAATGGTACTTTGATAAGTCAATCTAGAACTATTGAAGGTTCACTTTCAAAATCAATAAAACTTGAAAATGGAGTTTATATTGTTATTATTAATGGAAAATCATATAAGGTTGTAGTAAAGTAAAAACCTAAATATTAAATATTATTCGTCGAGATGTAATTTCATCTCGACTTTTTTATATCTTTATGTCTCTTTATTGAATAACTTAAGTTTTTATCAAAATAAATTCAATTAAGTATTGAAATACCGAATACAAGTATTATCTTTACCATCAGAAAATATTAATATAAAATTATAACGATTATGAAATTTGAATTACCACAACTTCCGTATGCAAAAAATGCATTGGAGCCAGTTATTTCTGAGAAAACATTAGAATTCCATTATGGAAAACATCATCAAGCATATGTAACTAATCTTAATAATTTAATTGAGGGAACTAAGTTTGAGAACGCTGATTTAGAAACGATTGTAAAAGAATCTGATGGTGGTATTTTTAATAATGCAGCACAGGTTTGGAACCATACATTTTACTTTACTCAATTTTCACCAAAGGGTCGAGGTGAACCTGCTGGAGCTCTTGCCGAAGCAATTAATAGTGCTTTTGGATCTTTTGAGAAATTTAAAACAGATTTTCAAGCAGCAGGGGCAACTACATTTGGTTCTGGTTGGGCTTGGTTGGTTAAAAATGCAGATGGCAAACTAGAGATTGTAAAAGAAAGTAATGCAGGCAATCCAATGACTAAAGGATTACAACCAGTATTTACATTCGATGTATGGGAACATGCCTATTACTTAGATTATCAAAACCGTCGACCTGATCACCTAGCCGAGTTATGGAAAATTGTTGATTGGAGCGTAGTTGAAAGCAGATTCTAAAATATATAGTATAGTTATTAAAAGCCGATTTATTTATTAAATCGGCTTTTTTAATAATACAAAATTTTATACAATTTTGATTTCTCTTTTTAGAGCAATTAAACTATATTTGATAACTATATAACTCTTTAATTATAATCAAAACTATGAAAACCAAAGCACTTTTATTACTATTTCTTTTCTCAACATTTAACCTATTTGCAGAAGACTTTAAAGCGGTTAATAAGGGGCGTATTATATATTATAATATAACCTCAGCAGCTAATTTAACCTTAGAGGTTACTTTTAAAGGAATGGACTATGATGTAACTCTAAACGAATATACATCAGCTATAGTTATACCAGATTCAATAAAGCATCTTGGGAAATTCTATACCGTAACAAAAATAGGTAAGAATGCTTTTAGAGATTGTGCTCGATTAAATTCAGTCGTTATTCCATCATCAGTGAAAATAATTGATAAAAATGCCTTTACAGATTGTAAGGCAATGCATACAGTTACAATTCCAGCATCTCTTGAAGTAATAGAACAAGATGCATTTTCTAATTGCAATGGAATGCTATCGTTGTCTCTACCTTTAGCTATCAAAGAAATTAAGGAAAGAACTTTTTTAGGATGTAGTAAATTAAAAAATGTTTCTATTCCCGACTCTGTACATAGTATATATGATAATGCTTTTGCAGGATGTGCTATAGATAAAATAGTTGTTCCAGCTAATACAACTTATATATCTGAGAGTGCTTTTGATAATTGTAAAAGTTTGATGATTATTGAAGTAGATACGTTAAATAAGTTTTTCACATCAATAAATGGAATGCTTTTTAATAAAGAGGTAAATCAAATTCTTCGTTGTCCAGAAGGAATAGCAGAACTGATAATACCAGATTCAATAATTACTGTAGGTTCTTACGCATTTAATGGATGTGATAAATTGCTGTCTGTTTCTTTACCTGCTAAATTAGATGCAATTAAAAGTTATGCTTTTCAGAGTTGTACTAGTCTAACTTCTTTTGTTGTGCCTGCAGAAGTAAATTATTTAGGAGATGGTGTATTTAAAGAGTGTACCGCATTAACCTCAGTGAGCATTCCATTAAGTATAAGAATTATTAGAGATAATACATTTTATAATTGTAAAGCATTGCCAGCAATAACACTTCCTTCTACAATTAAGGAAATTGGGAAACAAGCTTTTTATGGATGTATGAAATTGAACAATGTATATGTAGATCAGTTGAAACCTGCATTGTGTGATGAAAACTCTTTTGATAGTAGAAATACTTATGGTTCAACACTACATGTGCCTGTAGGAGGCTCATTATTATATAAAGAAGCTATTGGTTGGCGTGTGTTCTATAATGTTTTAGAAGATGTGCAAACTGCAAAATAATAAGGAATGACATTACTAGATATCATTACAAAATCACGTTCTATTCGTCGTTTTGATGAAGGTAAACGTTTAGATATAGAAACACTTAAATCTCTTGTTAATTTGGCGCGTTTAGCTCCCTCAGCAAGAAATTCACAAGCGTTGAAGTATAAGTTGCTACAAACAGAGCTTGCATGTGCTAATATGTTTCCTGCATTAGCATGGGCTGGCTATTTAACTGATTGGCAAGGCCCTGTTGAGGGAGAGCGACCAGCCGCATATATTATCGTTTTAAAAGATACGCTAATCAATAACAATATATTTTGCGATGATGGTTTAGCTATTCAAAACATTCTCTTAGGAGCGACAGAGCAAGGCTTAGGGGCTTGTGTTCTTGCCTCTATTAAACGTGAATATATTAGAGAGACATTCTCCATTTCAAATCATTTAGAAATCTTATATGTGATAGCATTAGGTAAGCCAGATGAAGAAGTTGTATTGAAAGAGATGGATAAGAATAAATTTGAATATTGGCGAGATGATGCTGGAGTACATTATGTGCCTAAGAGAAACTTGGACGATTTACTAATAGATTAAATAGAAAAATGAAGAATTTTGCCCCCATTATTTTTGTTAGCGTTGTTACTATAATATATTCTTTAGTGAACTATTTCCTATTTGTAAAGGGATATAAGCTACTGCCCAACAATAGCTATATTAAGTATGGGTATATTGTTTTGTTTTTATTCTTGGCAACTCAATTTATTATTGGTAGAGTTGCATATTTTGGTTATGGAGTTGAATCGAAATTTTTATTAGAAGTGGGAGGGATATGGTTAGCTGCTATTTTGTATTTTTTATTGTTGATTCTATTAGGAAAGATAATCTTCTTATCTGATAAGGCATTCCACTTCTTGCCCGACTTGTCTCCTCATAAATTTAACATCTTGTTGTCTTCCATCGGAATTGTTTTAGTGTTATTGTTTGTTGGGTATATAAATGCAAAAATACCTGTTGTTAAGAATATAAACCTAAAGATTAACAAGCAAACTTCTTTGAAACAGCTAAAGATTGCCTTAGTTTCTGATGTGCATGTAGGTAGTATTATTGGCTATAAGGATATGCAAAAGATGCTTGCAAGCATAGAAGAACAGCAGCCAGATATCTTTATAATGACAGGCGATTTTATTGATGAAGGGGTGAGTCCAGCATTAGTAGATAGCTTGCAGCCCCTCTTTGATAAACTACAACCCAAATACGGAAAAATAGCAATACTAGGCAACCATGAATACATTAACAAGATAGATAAGTCGCTACCAGTATTTGAGCAACTAGGCATGACCTTATTGCGCGATAGTGTACTAACTATAGAAGAACAATTTGTAGTTGTAGGTAGAGATGATTATTCTGCCAAGCAAATGTCTGGCGTAGACAGAAAAAATCTTCCAGACTTATTGAAGGAAGTTGAGACTAAGCTGCCTCTTATTTTATTAGATCATCAGCCCTATAAATTAAAGGAAGTGGCTCAGCTTCCGGTAGACTTACAACTATCAGGACACACCCATCACGGACAAATGTTTCCGCTTAACTACTTAACCAAAGCAATTTTTGAAGTAAGTTGGGGGTACAAGAAAATTGCCAACACACATTTCTATGTTACCTCAGGTTATGGTACTTGGGGTCCACGCATTAGATTGGGTAATAGACCGGAGCTGGTGCTGTTAAATCTTCAATTTAAAGACTGATAGGTTATTCCAAATTAAACCCTTACCTTTGCACCCGATTTACAAACCGGGCACAGCCTCGAGTATTAGTCTGAAACAAACTCATTAAGAGTTTCTTACCAAGGGTTACCACGTTTTCTCTGAGAGAGATTAGATTAATTTATGCCGGATAAATACTCAGAGAGCGTGTAATAACACAAACAAAATGACATTTAAAGAATTAGGACTTAATGACGAGCTTCTAAGAGCAATCGAAGAACTTGGCTATGAGAATGCTATGCCTGTACAAGAGCGTAGTATTCCATTTATGATGAACGAAACCAAGGATTTAGTTGCCTTGGCTCAAACAGGTACAGGTAAAACAGCCGCTTTCGGTTTACCTATTCTCAATTTACTAGACGTACAGAGAAAAGAAACACAAGCTTTAATACTAGCTCCAACACGTGAGTTATGTATTCAAATTTCCAACGATTTAAAAGGCTACTCTAAATACATGAAGGGCATGAAAGTCGTTCCTGTATATGGAGGGGAGAATATAATTCTTCAATTACGCCAATTAGATGTACCACCACAAATTATTGTAGCTACTCCAGGTAGATTAATCGATTTAATCGAACGCCGTAAGGTGAAATTGGGTAGTGCAGATTTCTTGGTCTTGGATGAGGCAGATGAAATGTTAAATATGGGCTTCTTAGATGATATCAATACCATCTTCGAGCAAACTCCAGACACACGACGTACCATGCTTTTCTCAGCTACTATGCCAGCAGGTATTGCCAAGCTTTCTAAGAAATACATGAAAGAACGTGAAGAGATTTCAGTAGGAAAGAAAAATGCAGGAACGGAAAACGTAGAGCATGTATATTATATGGTACAGGCACGCGACCGTTATTTAGCCTTAAAGAGAATCGTAGATTTAAACCCAGATATTTACGGAATTGTTTTCTGTCGTACGCGCCAAGAAACAAAAGATGTGGCAGACCACTTAATGAATGATGGTTATAGTGCTGATGCTTTGCACGGTGATTTATCACAAGCGCAACGTGATTCTGTGATGCAAAAATTCCGTAACAAAAACATTCAAGTATTAGTAGCAACAGATGTAGCTGCTCGTGGGTTGGATGTAAACAACTTAACGCACGTTATCAATTATAACTTACCAGACGATACGGAGAGTTATACGCACCGTAGTGGACGTACAGGTCGTGCCAATAAGAAAGGTATTTCTATTGCGATTATTCATAGCAGAGAGAAACATAAGATTCGTGATATCGAACGTGTAATAGGACGTCAGTTTGAGCAACAACAAATTCCGAATGGAATGGATGTATGTAAAAAACAATTGTTTCACTTGGTAGAACGTATGGAAAATGTAGAGGTAAACAGCGAACAGCTAGACCCTATGTTCCCTGATATTTTAAAGAAACTAGAATATATTGATAAAGAAGATATTATTAAACGCTTTGTGTCTTTAGAGTTCAACCGCTTTTTAGATTATTATAAAAAAGCTGCAGATTTAAATATCTCTGCCAACGATAATGGAAGAGACCGTGGTGGCAAATCGGATAGAGGAGGACGTGGCAATAAAACACGTTTAAAAATCAATTTAGGTACAAAAGAAAGCTTTAGTCCGAATCGTTTACTAGGTATGCTTAACGATGCTACAGGCGATAAAAGCATTACTGTAACGGGTATAGAAGTAACCAATAAATTTACCTTCTTCGACGTATTTTCTGATAAGGCTGATGTAGTAATGTCTGCCTTTGAAGATATGGGAGAAGCCAAAGTGGGTATTGCTAAAGGAGGCCGTGGTAATGGCGGTGGAAAAGAAGGCTCGTACCGAGGAAACGGTGGTGGCTATAAAGGGAAAAGTCGTAGCTCAGGTGGCGGAGGAGGTTCTCGTCGCAGAAGTGAAGGAGGTAATAAGTTTGGAGGAGAACGCAGAGATGGCGGTGGCGGAAGCTCTCGTCGTGGTGGTGGTAACTCTAATAGCGATAAGCCTTGGAGAAATAGATAATAAGAAATTAGTATAGTAGATATAAAAAATGCCTCGATAATTATCGAGGCATTTTTATTTATTTCTTTAGGAAGTAATTAGAATAAATAATTTTCCTGTTGTCGGTAAGTGATACAATGTATAATCCTTTTTTAAGATAACTTACATCAATAGTAGATGTTTCTCCTGTTACGGTCTCTTTTGAAACTATAAATCCTTGTAAATTGTAGATGTAAATTTCTGTTGCAGTAATATTTTTCTTGTAAATATTTATTGTTGAAATTGCAGGGTTAGGAAATATAAGGAAATCATTAGCATTTTTGATTGAGTCCAGCTGATTCTTTTTTACAGTATTAATAGAATCTATTAGGTATTGTTCTATAGATATTTTTTCTAGTATCTTTCCATAATTGCCAACAATAAGTCCTGTATTATTCGCTTGAAAAGCTAAACTACGTAATGTGCTCGAGGAACAGCTCGGCATAGATTTCCATGTATTTCCTGCATCTGTACTATTTAAAATAGTTCCACTTGTCCCAACAATATAGGCTGTGTCTGGATGAGAGAAGTTTATTGCTTCTAGGTTATTTGTTGAGCTAATTGAGATGTCTTGCCAATTAAGCCCAGCATTAGTTGTTTTTATAATGCAGCCAGAATCTCCTACCGCAAATCCAGTGTTAGCGTCTGTGAAGTATACATCGTTGAGCGCTTTTGTTACAGGGCTAATTTGAATGCTCCATGTTACACCACCATCAATTGTTTTTAATAGGGTACCCATATCTCCGACAGCATAGCCTACTATGTCTGAAGTGAAGCATACGCCGTATAATGAATTACTCGTGTTGCTTGTCTGAATATACCAATAGGTGCCACTAGTCTTTGTTTTAATTATTCTTCCAGATGAGCCAACAGCAAAACCAATACTATCGTTAATAAAATCTATTCCATAAAGATAACGAGTTGTTCTGCTGTCAAGAGCAAACCAGTTTTGTCCACCATCAATTGTTTTAAGTGCAACACCCGATTTTCCAACAACAAATCCTAAAGTATCGCTTGGGAAATCCGCGGCATATAGAGAATTTGTCGTGCCACTATTTTGAATGCTCCAGCTCTCTCCTTGGTCTGTCGATTTAATGATAGTACCTGATAGTCCAATTGCATAATAACTATTGCTGCTTGCGTAAACACCGTAAAGCGATTTTTTTTGCGGTATAGAATCTTTACAACGCCAATTAGCAAATGCTTGAACATGTAAGATTATAGCTATGCCAATCAATATAAAATGTTTAGATATTGTGTTGTTTTTCATAACTATCTAATAAAATGTTTTAGATAAAGTTTCTCTGGCGAAATAAGCAAGCCAATAGAGTAATCCATTGTTTGGTAAGGTCTTCTATATTTCCAACTTACTCTATTTGCGTTAGAACTCCTATTTTCATAAGTAGCTCTTAATTGAATATCTAGGAAAGTAAGCAGCTTAATTCTTCCCGTAAATGAAGAATTAAAATAAGTGTAATTTAAAACAGGATAAGGTGTTAAATTAGTAGGTGCTTCACATTTATCAAATTGAATATTTTGAATCTTATTATTCCAACTCAGGAAAAATCTTTTATAACTATAGCTGGCAAAAAGACCCCCTCCAATTCTGTCGAAAGAATAATAGTTATTATATACATCTTCTCTACTTTCGTAAAAAAAATAAGGTTTGAAGAAGAATAGTTGGTTTGGCTTAAAGCTGTAAGAAACTCTTGAAGTTAAACTTTTATATTTTCTAGGAACAAGATAATTGGGTGCTAGTATAGAATCGTATGAAGGTAAATAGCTGTAATTTCTCTCAAAATAATTTATATTTAATTCTACTTTATGCTTCTTGTTTATTTTCTTATAAAAGACTAAACCAATAGTTTGTTGTGAGTTGTCCAATGGAATTAAATCATCTCCACTGCCATACAAAGAATGTTTTTTATCAAACACTTTGTCTTGGTAGCTGTATTGCAAGCTTATTTTATGTTTCTTATCTATTTTGTAAATAGAGTATATAGTAGCTATTCCTCCTGTATAGGAGAGGGAGTAATTCGTTTCTTCTCCTAAGTTATTGGAGCTAAATTTTTGTTGTTTTTTAAATTCTAGAATGCTTCCAACTTTTAGTTTTTTATTCAGCTGGTAAGTCGGATTAGCACTAATAGATATATAGCTGCGATTTAATAAGGAGTCTGTCGAATAGTTACACATCCTTAATAGAGCATTCATTTTTAAACTGATCTTTTCTGATATCTGTTGCTTATTTTCAACAGCTGCTCCATAGGCAATAAAAGGAATGTTTTTTAGCAGCTCCTGTTTGTTGTAGCCAATTTTATTTACATAATCATATATAGTGTCAGGGCTATAATAAGGATTATAGCTTGCTCCATAAGAACTGAAAATTCTGCTTTTAGTTTGAGCAAGAGCAGGGATGCCTAGACAGAAAATTAGACAGATATAAATGGATAAGACTTTGTTCATTTAAGTGTAGCTGTTTTTTTAGTTTTTTTGCTGTCTAAGAATAATCTAATGATAGCAGATTTTGCCCCACTTTCTAAGCTAATCGAATATTTCTCACTAGCTGAACTTGGCTTAGCTAGATTCAGATAAAATGTTTGAGAAGTACCTGGGATTTTTTTCTTTTCGGTTACGAACTCTAATTCATTAGAACGGTGAGAGTTTATTTTATATACTTTAGATGTATTTTTGTTTTGATTTGTGAGCCTTATTTTTAACTCAATCTCATCCAACATTACATAAGAGAATTCTGGTCGCAATAATACTTTTATTCGTTCACTGTCGGTAATTGAAAAGTTAAAGGAAGATGTTTCAGATAATTGGTGGTATGTTCTTACAACGCCAGATTTCACATATCGTATATCTTGCGAAGGAATTGTGTTCTCTGGTTTTATTTCAGTCCATGCTGGTCGTGGTTTTTTTTCAAAGTATACTTGAATGTGCGCCTTAGGTTCTTTTGTTGTTTTATTAAAAACATAGCGGTGGGTGCCAGGAGGTACTTTAATTACCAATTGTTTTTTTCTAGTTGGTAATCCTAGTATTTTCTCATTTTTATATTTTAAAGCACTTACTTTTAAGGTAGGTATTTTTAAAGTTTTTACAAACTTACCTCGTTTGTATTTTATCGAGAATGATTCTGTCTTGAAATCACCTGTTTTAGCTCTTGATCGCACGTTAATGTAAATTTTCCCAGGTCCTTTTACTAGATATTCAGTTTTAGACTTACTTGATAGGGCATAGTATGTATGCGTTTTTTTTCCTTGTACTAAAACTTTGGCTACCGATTTTACTGGGGTTAATCTAACTTTTTTGGGTTTGGCTGCAAAGGCTGTAGATAAACTGAAAAAAAGTATGCTTGTAATTATAAGTATTTTTCTCATTTTTCTTCTGTTTCTTGTTGAATAATTTCATTTCCTAAAGCATTCTGTTTTTTATCAAATACAATGATTAGAAATATAAGCATCACTAAAAATAGAGTTGTCCCTAAAACGATACGCATATCATATTGTAAATCGTAAAATAGTTTTCCTTTTCCAGGTTTTGGTAATGGAGTTGGTTCTTTGGGTAAATCATAGCGGTTCATTAAACCTTCTATGTTTTTTAAGTTTATCAGAGGTGTTTTTAAACTTGCAAATTCAAACATGATTCCTTCTTTTTCTTTAAAAAGATTTAACTTAACATCTTTAGATAAACCAGATGGGAAAGTTGCAGAGTTTTCTACACCACCTAAACTAGCAATTCCACCTCCAATATTTATATATAACTGGATTTTGCCTAATTTGTTTTCTCGTTGAGCAAATATTTTCATTCTTGTTGCAATATTTTCTTCAAATGTTTTACCATTGATTAATTGCACACCATTTCTTTCAATAGCAGCAATACACTGTTCACGACCTTCCGTACTTAGCGTTCGTCCTAAATCTTCATTAGCACCTATCGACGAGGCTATAATTGAATGACTAATATACTTACCCTCTTCTAAACTTTTGTGAATATCTAAGAAAGTGTAATCAGGGTTGTTGGCTCCCCAAGAAGAGGAAGATACAGATGCAATGTAACTAACTTTTAGTTCTAGGGCTTCTGCTGCTGCACAAGCTGCAATGTTTAGAGCAGGAAAGGAGCCTGTAGCACCAATGGCAATATGGTCTCCTTTTTTAAGCTTGGCATCCTTGAATAGTTCGACTAATAAGGCTGCAAAGTTGGGGTTGGCAGTGCTTAATTTAATGGGCAAGGAACCTCTACCAGAGGTGATGGAAGAATAACGAGTTCCTATTATTTTAGTGTCGTTAGGGTCGTTAATATTGTCAATAGAAATTTCATCCTTAAAGTGCTTCTCTTTTAAATAAGATAAGCTTTCATCCATTATTCTTGCGGCATCCAATTTCTCTTCAAAATAGGGTTGCGTATATTCTTTTTTAGTATTCTCAACAATATACATTAATACTATTGAGAGTATACCCAATATACTTAGTACTAAAGTTGATCTAATTGATATGTTTCTCATCTTAGTATAGGTCTGGGATTAATGCTCCGTTGTTAATAATAATCACTATAAATCGAACTAGAATAGAAATGATAGCAAGCATTGCAATGGTTTTGATAAAGCCTTGCTTTACCGACCAATGTCCTACTAATCCGGGAACTACCCAGCCAATAGCTGAAAGCTCTATTGTTGTTTTTGCAGTATTGAAAAACATAAAGTGATGCGAAACGATGGCTAGTATTGTTCCTATTAATAGAGAGACAACCATTTGTCTTCGTCCAAACAAGAAGGTGAATTTACTTATTAACTTAATAATAAGAAATGTAGCAAAAGCTACTGTCACCATTCCTATTAGTCTGTCTGGTTCGCCAATTTGTAAGGCAATGTATCCAGGAACTATTATTCCCCCCGCTGCCATTCCAAATGCTTCTACAAAGAATAGCGAAAGCACAATTCCAATTGTTACTGCAACTTCTATCATGTTAAAGTGGTGTTATGGTTTTCTTCAAAATATTTTGATAATTCAGCCCCTCCAGCTCCCATGTTTCCAAAGGCTACAATTACTGATTCTTTAGTTAAGGAGGGGAATATCTTTTCAACTTGTGTTTTAGGGTTGTCTTGACCTATTAAAAGTATTTTCCCAGTATCTATCTTTTGTTTGTTGGCCATCATTTTGACTAACTCAACATTCTCTCCTGAAATTATGAGTTGGTCAAACTCTAAAGTAGCCGAGGCTTGTATCAGTTGTTCAGAGCGTTCTTTTCTGTCCTTTCGAGCGTTAATAACAATAACATATTGCTTATTTTCTCCTTCCATCTTTTTGATGTTATTCCATAACATAATGGATGACTCAGGGTCATTGGCAGCAAGAGCATTGTAGAAATGCATGGTCTTATTTTCTTTTTTCACCGTGAACTTTCGAAGTACCCCTTCATCAGGCAAAGCCTTTTTCATTGCTTTTAATGCCAATGTTCTATCTACCTTTAAATCTTTGCAAATTGCAAGAGCTAAAGCTACATTTTCTGGATGTTCAAAGTAAGTAAAGCCTTCCATCTCTTCAGCGCTAACCTTGTCGTTAATGGTAGCAAAATGTTGGGTGTTATTCTTTTGTGCTCTTTTTTCAATATAATCATGCAAGCGATCTTCAGCAGTAAAAAGTTTAGATTTTTTGGGAATAGTTAAGCATAGAGCTTCGGCTACATTTATAAGTTTAGGACCCATTACATCTAAATGGTCTAGACGAATGTTGGTAATAACACCATGTGTTGCTTTTACCATCTGGTGCTCAGTAATACGTTGGTAAGTCGGTTGTAAGGCCATGCATTCAATTAGTAAAATATCTGCTTTTTGTTGAGAACAGAATTTTACAATATTTAATTGCTCAAGAATATTAGCCTTTTCTTTTCTATGAACAACTACTTCGGTTCCGTCGTCAAGAATCATACGAGGGAAGGTGCCTGTTACTTTTGTAATCGTTTTATATCCTCCAGCTCTTAAGCCAGCACCAACTAAACGGGTTACACTAGATTTTCCTCGAGTACCGTTAACATGAATGCGAATTGGAATGGAAAGTAAGTGTTTTTGATGTTGACGGTATTCGAAAATACCGTAAGCAATTAACACTAATGTTAGTATAAGAATAATTATGAAACTTCCCATTTGTCAAATAGAGTAGTGATGTAATAGTTGATTAAAAAAGAAGTCAAATATAGTTTTTTTTTTAAAATAAGGATGATAATATTATATGTTGTAAAGCCTCTATTTATAGTTGGCACATCGTTTTCTTAATAAAAAAGAGCCTCGGTAATTATCGAGGCTCTTTTTTTATTTTTCTGTAATGGATACTTCTACTGGATGCATCAATTCATTTTTCCAATTGTCTAAATATTCAAAAAAGTCTTTCGAGTTTTTATAGCCTTTCTTTTCTATTAATCCTGCCGCTGTTAAATAGTAGCTTAGGGTAGGTGTTCCATTATTGCTAATCAATATTAGATGATTTCTTTTATCCGTAGCCTCTACTTTAGCATATTTCTCTGGGACAAATACACCAGCACCCATAGTTTGTCTACACCATTTAATAGTGTCTTTAGGTTCAGGAAAAGTCCATCCCCAAGAACCCACTAAATTACTGTTGTCTGTATGGAATTTTTCATCCTTTAATTTTAATACGCCTGTCGTGAATATTAAACTATCTTTAAAATCTTCTGGAAAGATAATTTCTACTTTTACATCACGGTGACGAGCATATTGTATATAACGTATTTTTGTATTGATACTTTTTCCTTGATAGTACCATCCTTCTAGCTCTGTTTCTACCACATTACGGATATTTCCTTTAGCCACAATACGTTGGGTACGTTTTTGTACACTGTCGAAATGCATGGCTTGCTTACCATCCCACCCCTTAAAAGAGCCAACGCCTACACTGCTTCCTACTTTTAGAATATCTGTACCATATTTACCACTAGCCATTTGTTTGTCGCTAGGGTACCACTGAGTCATAGGAATTTCTAAACGAGGCGTAATTTTTCCATACACATCTATCGTTTGTTTTTTGTCAAAATAGATACGGTAAGCAATTTGTTCTGTTTCAAAGGCAACTCCGTGGTGATGCATTTTGTTGTACATGTCATCTTTCTTAGATGAGATTTCTTCTACCAAGGTGTATTTATAACTATCACCTTGTTTTTCTTTTGTTACAAGTTCAACAAATAACTCTTTTTCAAAATTAGGAATCTCATAGTTAGGAGGAAGCATACGTACTAATAGTCTTTCATCATCATCTATGTCTATTAAGAATGATATTTCGTCAGCAACACCATCTTTATCTAAATCATCCATCTGACTTTGGATTTCACCCTTACCTTTAAAGATACCTAAACGTTGTCCGGTGTAATTGTGAAATAAAGAGGTGATATCGCTAATCTTAATAGTAACAGGATAGTCTTTGTGTTTAATACCACTGTTATTTTTCAGATTGATAAATGCATAGGTATGTGGGTTTAAACCCTTTTGAGCAAATGTACTAACGGTAAAAAGTAGCGTTAGTCCCATTAAAATTGTTTTTTTCATCGTATTCTTATTTTATTATTTCAACAGTTGATTGAAGGTTTTCTTCTTTCAAGTTTATGTTTTTCATTAATATTCCTTTAGTATCATCACCTGATATGTGAATGATATCACTATCAGGATTAGATGATGATATATTGTCTAAGGCTACGTTCTTTACATTAAATAGTTTTACAATAGCTCCTTCAGAAACTTCAATATGGATGTTCTTTAAATTAATACCATCACTTTCGTTTAGAATAGCTCCCATATCAGCAGTAATGCTTACATTTTCTATATTGATATTTTGCACGTTCATTTCTGGTAGTCCATTAAAGAACATAGCACGATACGCTCCGTTACAAGTAATGTTTTTGATATAAATATCTTTAAAGCAAGGTGTTTTTTCGTCTACTGGCTGTAGGTCTTTTACATGGTTTTTTTCGCTGTTCACAGCATCTTTACCGTGTTTTCCTCCGTAAAATAGATTGAAGATAATAGGGTCTGTTTCAATATTTATCATGTGTATATTGCTGATGTGGATGTTTTCTACAACACCACCACGTCCACGTTTACTCTTAAAACGAAGACCGGCATCTGTTCCTAAGAAGGTGCAATTGTCAACGTAAATATTTTTTACACCACCAGACATTTCACTACCTACTACAAACCCACCATGACCATGGTAAACAGTACATTTATATACAATTACGTTTTCTGTTGGTATAGCACGCTTACGTCCGTCTTCGTCTTTCCCTGATTTAATGCAAATAGCATCGTCGCCTACATCAAAACTACAGTTGTATATCAAGCAGTTTTTGCAAGATTCTAAGTCTAGACCATCTCCATTTTGAGAATACCATGGGTTTTTTACCGTTACATCTATTAATTGCACATTGGTACACATTAATGGATGCAAGCACCATGCAGGCGAATTTTGGAAGGTAACACCTTCTAACAACACATTCTCACAGCTTACAAATGATAACATAACTGGGCGAAGGAAATCTTTAATTTCTTCCCATTGTTCATCACTAGTTATTAGGGGTACGTTTAAATCAAGAATTAGAGGTAGCGCTTTCATGTAGCTTTCAGAAGGATACCACGCTTCTCCATCTTCGCTAACAATACCACCTGAGTTGATTAACTCTTTCCAAGCGCCTGAAGTTAATTTTGATTTTTTTACCATACGCCAAACCTCACCACTACCATCTAAAATACCTTCGCCTGTAATCGCGATATTTTTCAGGTTTTTTCCATAAATAGGAGATAGGCAACGACGCGTATCAAAGCCTTCGAAACTTGTTTCAATAATAGGATATTTGTCTTTGTTTTTAGAGAAAGTAATTAATGCTCCTTTTTCTAGGTGTAAGTTAATATTGTCTTTAAAGATGATTGGACCAGTTACCCAATGTCCCATAGGTACAATAACCTTTCCACCACCTTTTTTAGAAATTGCTGCTATTGCTTTTGCAAATGCATCTGTATTATCAAACATGCCATCACCAACAGCTTCAAAATCTACTAAATTTACTGAGTTGTTGGGGAACTCAACGTCTGCTAACTCAGCCATTTCAAATGGTAAGTTTTTATATATTGCTTTTAATTCATTTGTCTGTTTTTGACAAGCCGTAAAAAATATTATTGTTGATATACAGACAAAGACTAATCTAATCATATTTCTCATTTTTATGTTTTTTAGAATCAATTACTATTAATTATTATTTATCCAAGTTAAACCACTCAATATCTGCCCATCCACCATCATTAGATTTCTTTGGACGTTGGCATACAAAGCCAATTTTACTTCCAATCCATCTACCTGCTTTAGCGGTAAATTCTAAGCCAAATTGAGTATAATCATTTCCGTTTGTGCTATAAGAAAAAATACATATTCCTCCTTTTGATACTTTTACTCTAAAGAAAACAGTATTGCCAGCAAAAGGCATATTTGTTACTAAACCTTCTCTGCTTTTTTTATCTCGAGCACTATAACACTCATTATGGAAAATAAAAATCCCTTTATCTGTGTTTTCTAAAGAAAGAAGGTTGTAGTCTTCTCCCATTATTACAAAGCATATACGTTCACCAGTATATTTTTCTGATGGGTAAAAGTTTATTTTTGCTGTTGCCGTGAATTCTTCAGCAGGGAATTTTTGTAAAAGTAGATTAGGAGCATCCCATAAGTTTCTAACCGAATCAGTAAAAACAGAATATAAACGAAGATTCCCTTTTTTTACATCGCTAAAGTACCATGTTGGTTGTGGGTTAGCATGCCATTGCCACTGTAAACCTATGTCAAACGTACTAAAGTCATCATGTTCTATAGGAGTTACAATAGGATGAGTTTTACCAACATTTGGCTTTTTAAACATTGCTACAGGCTCACCTGTACCATCTTCATCAGTATCTTCTCCAATAATTGGCCAATTTTTTTTCCAAACCATAGGCTGTAGATGAACTATTCGACCATAAGCTCCTTTGTCTTGGAAATGTATAAACCAGTCTTCACCCGTTTTAGTATCTACCCAAGCACCTTGATGTGGACCATTAATAGTAGTTTTTCCTTGTGCTAAAACTATTTTCTCATCATATGGTCCCCATATGTTTTTAGAACGTAATACCAACTGCCAACCTGTTTTTACACCACCAGCAGGAGCAAAAATATAGTAGTAGCCATTGCGTTTGTATAGTTTTGTTCCTTCAACAGTTCGGTGGTCTATGTGTCCATCAAAAATGATTCTTGATTCACTTGTCGTTTTAGTACCATCTTTAGATAAGCGACACAGAGAAAGCACGCTTTTTTGTCCAGCACGAGATCCGGCATAAGCATGAGATAAATAAGCATTTCCATCTTCATCCCAAAATGGACAACAATCGATTAAGCCTTTTCCTCCTTTTACTAAAACTGGTTCACTCCACTCACCTCTAGGGTCTTTTGTTTTGGTCATGTAGAATCCAAAATCAGGGTCTCCCCAATAGATGTAATATTCACCTTCGTGAAATCGAATAGCTGGAGCCCAAACGCCGTTACCATGTTGTGGCTTGTTAAACACATTCTTAGGAGTTAGTTCTTTTAAGGCATAGTTTACTACTGTCCAGTTTACTAAATCATTAGAATGTAAAATAGGAAGACCAGGCACGCAATTAAAACTAGAACTTGTCATGTAATAATCATCACCTACACGACAAACATCTGGATCCGAATAATCTGCATGCAGAATTGGGTTTTTGTACATCCCATTGCCTTGGTCAGATACATGTACTTTAGAAACATATTGAGCACTTGCTTGTAAAGAGAAAATAGTAAGTGTTATTAGTAGTAGTTTTTTCATGTTGTGGTTTATGCTTGAGACGCACAGCAGTGCGTCTTTACAAATGATCTATTTCTTTTTTTCGTTTCCTTCGTCAAGCTTATGGTTTATCGTTTTCTTTAATTTTCCTAAACCTGCTACTGGAGTAGTAGTTTTTAAAGTTACCTTATCCATTGGCAGTAAGTTTTTTACTAATGGCTCAATATTTAATTGAACTAAACCTTCTATAAATAGTCGAGCGGCTTCCATGGCTCCTGCTGGTTTAAAATGCGTATTGTCTTCTTTTCCATCAGGGTATTTTTCGCTTACCCCTGGAGCAATGTGTAAGAAGTATTTTTTTGAATTTTCAACACCTGCAGCAATTAGTAAATCCATGGTAGTATGTTGCATGTCAATCAAATCAACCTGCATTTCTTTTGCTACAGCACGCACCAAGTTGGGGTAGTTGCCGTGTTTATCTACAAAGTCACCTTTGTCATTAAAGTTTCGACGCATTACTGATGTGCATAAAATTGGAATAGCTCCTTTCTTGCGTACGTCAGAAACGAATTTTTTCATATTTTTGCTATAGTCCACAGGACTTGTGTATCTATCAACCTTATGCTTGCTTTGGTCGTTGTGCCCAAATTGAATAATAACATAATCTCCTTTACTTACACGTTCTAGCATAAAATCCCAACGTCCTTCACTTATAAAAGTACGAGTGCTTCTCCCATTGCGAGCATGGTTTTCAATAATGACATTGTCATTAAAATAAGATGGAAGCACCATTCCCCAACCAGTTTCAGGATAAGCTCTTTTGGATTTGTCAGCCATTGTAGAATCTCCAGCTAAGAAGATTTTAACAGGTTTTTTATTCATGGCTATAAAGCCAATACTTATTAATAATGCTAGAGAATATAATAGTGTTTTTTTCATTTGTTTCTTGTTTGGTTGAGAGACGCACAGTAGTGCGTCTTTACATTATATAGTTTCCTGTTTTTATTTACAAAGTTTATTCATTTCTAATGCTGCGAGTATGAACGGACCTACTACTTTAGGATCATCATTACGAATTATTTCATTGATGTAGTATTCATATGAGCCATCACGATATGGTTTTCCGCCTAGGCCTGCTACACCACAAGCTTTTGTAATGGATGTTGTTCCATCTTCGTTTTTCTGAGTAGCGTTAGCTGTTAAGCCACAAAATGCTTTTGAAGCAGTGTCTCTAAATTCTTTTGGTAAATATTTCATATTTACTCCTTTTGCCATTGCGTATATAAACATAGCTGTACCAGAAGATTCTACATAGTTACCTTCTTTTCCGCCTAAATCAACTACTTGGTACCACATACCTGTTTCTTCATCTTGAAACTTAACTAATGCTGCTGCTAGTCTATTTAGGTTTTTAATAATTTGCTCACGCTGTGGATGTTTTTTTGGAAGAAAATCTAATACATCTACCATAGCCATCATGTACCAACCCATAGCTCTTGACCAAAAATGAGGTGAACATCCTGTTATAGAATCAGACCAGCGTTGTTCACGACTTTCGTCCCAACCGTGGTAGTTTAATCCTGTTTTTTTGTCTAGAGTGACACTATCTACTAATATAAATTGGTTCGTAATATCGTTCCATGATTCATCGCCTTCGTTAAATGCTTCAGCACATTGTGCATAGAAAGGAGCTCCCATATATAAACCATCTAACCACATTTGATTTGGATAGCGTTTTTTATGCCAAAAACCACCTAGACTTACACGAGGGTGTGTTTTTAACTGAGCTCTTAGTTTAGCAATGGCTTTAATGTATTTAGTGTCTTTTGTGTATGTAAACATATCGAATAAGAACTTACCTCCATTTAAACGGTCTATATTATAGTCTGACATTTTGTAGGTCATTATTGTTCCAGTACTATCAATAAAGAAATCGGTGAATTCTTGTACGTAATTAAAGTAAGCAGTATCTTTTGTTACCTTATATAATTCTATTAATGATTTTGAAATTAGTCCTTGAGTATAGTCCCATTTTGGCTTTTTTAGAAAATCAGCCTGCCATAATTCAGGGTTGTGTTTCATTTCAGAATTGGCAATGGTAGTTGCCCATTGTACATAATCATTGTCTTTTTTCTTAGCTGAAACAGTACTCGAAAAGATAAAACATGATAAAACGAGTAGGATAAATTTGATTCTTTTCATAGGAGATTTTTTATGTGATTTTATTTCGGATGTCAAATATAAAGAAATATTTACTAACTACAAAAAACGTAATAAGTACGTTAAGCATTTTTGGTAGTTAAAAAGCGTAGTGGAGTACTACGCTTTTATGTTGTTAAGTAAAAAAACTAAAATTTTAATACGTCTTTAGGTTCCATATTTGTTTCCATGCTCCACGTATGTGCTTCTCCATGTGCAAGGCGGAAGATAATTAAGCCAGGAGTGTCAGCCGTTAATCCAAATTGTTTTAAAAAAGGTCGGTCTTCTAATGCTTTTACTCTTAAATCTCTATCATCTAAGAATTCAACTTCTCCACAAATTCGTAAAGTCATTCCAGCCATACCATGACTTTTGTAAAATAAGACTTCTGTTTTAGGGTTCTTTTTAAGTTGATGAGGGAATTCCTTTACATCTCCTGTTTGAAAATAGAAACCGCTTTCGTCTGCAAACCAAAAGTTTAACATACGTACACGTGGTTGGTTCTCTTCATTGCTTGCCAAGTAACACATTGGGTGCTCGTTGGCGAATTGGATACAATCTTGTAGTGTCATTTTATTGTTCTTTTAGTTTATTAATCAGCATTTTTACTGCTTCTTTAATCGTTTTACTCTCTCCTAAGGCCTTGATGAAAGCACTACCCACAATAGCTCCCGAAGTATGCTTGCATGCACTATCAAAAGTATTTTTGTTAGAAATGCCAAAACCAATTATAGTTGGGTTCTTTAAGTTCATGTCTTTGATACGTTGGAAGTAAGCTTCTTTATCAGCAAAACTATTCTGAGCTCCTGTAGTTGCTGCAGATGATACCATATAGATAAATCCATTGCTATGGGTATCAATTAAGCGTATGCGCTCTTCAGGTGTTTCAGGTGTAATAAGTAAGATGTTCTCCATCTCGTACTTATCAGCAGTAGTCTTAAATTCTTGTAGGTATTCTGCCATAGGTAAATCGGGGATAATAAATCCATCAACACCCACTTCTTTTGCCTTCTGACAAAGTTTTTCAAATCCAAATTGTAACACTGGATTTACATAGCCCATTAAGATTAAGGGCATGTCGGTTACTTTACGAATATCTTTTAGTTGTTCAAACAATAAGTTTTGAGTCATCCCATTAGCTAATGCAATTTGACTAGAGTTTTGAATTACTGGTCCATCAGCCATAGGGTCAGAGAAGGGGATGCCTATCTCTATCATATCTACTCCTTGAGTGTCTAATTCTTTAATGATTTCAACAGTATTATCTAAGTTGGGATATCCAGCTGTAAAGTATACTGATAGTATATTGTTAGCTTTTCTTTCGAAGAGTTTATTAATTCTGTTCATGTTTTTAATAATTAATGGTCAATGGTTAGTGGTTGATTGGTATTTTTATTTACCGTTTATCATTAAGCATTTGTGTAAATTTTTTAATTTTTAAGATGTCTTTCAGCCCTGGCTCCAATTCAAATTTGCTGTTAATGTCTATTCCTGCAAATTGCATATGTTTAATTTGTAGGATGTCAGTAGCATCTTCTAAATCGATTCCTCCACTTAATAAGAAGGGAGTCTCTCCCGTATAATTATTGAGTAAATGCCAATCGAATTTCTGACCCGATCCTCCGTGTTGAGATGTTTTAGTGTCAAACAAGAAATAATCACAAAAGCCATCGTACTTAGCTGTCTTTTCAAAGTCGCTAGCCTCACTTATTGGGAAGGCTTTAAATACAGTTAAACCTTCTTCTTGCAAAAGTTTACATGTTTCTGGCGATTCATTTCCGTGTAACTGAACTACCTCTAATCCATAGGAATTAGCCGTTTCAAGAATTGTTTCGAATGATTCGTTTACAAATACACCTACTTTCTGAATAGCAATGTCTATATTAGACAGTATGTTTTTGTCTGTCGTAGCAGCATAACGTGGTGATTTAGCATAGAAAATGAATCCTATATAATCGGGGTTTAGCTTAGCTAAGTCTTGTATGTTTTGGGCATCTTTCATCCCACAGACTTTTATTATCATAGTTGTTGTATAAATGATGCTAATGCTGCAGAAGGATTTTCTTCCTTCATGAAATTCTCTCCCATTAAGAAGCCACGGTATCCTGCTTGGCGTAATTGCTTTACTGTTTCTACTTCTGATATGCCACTTTCGCTTACTTTGACAAAATCATTAGGAATGCGTTTCTCTAAATCGAAAGAGGCTTGTATGTCCGTAACAAATGTTTTAAGGTTACGGTTGTTTACGCCTAGCATATCTACAAACTCATTAGCATGTCCAATCTCTTCCTCATTATGGACTTCTAGTAATACCTCTAAGTTGAGTTCACGTGCTTTGCGAGCTAATTCTTTCGTTTGCTCTATACTTAAAGCAGCAGCAATCAGTAAAATTAAATCAGCACCCATAGCCTTTGCTTCGTATAGCTGATACTCGTCTATCATAAATTCCTTACGTAGGATTGGACAAGTTACTTGTGGACGAGCAGCTATAACATCAGCAGGCGTACCTCCAAAGTAAATCTCATCCGTTAAGATAGAGATAGCGCTAGCCCCTGCTTGACTATAACCTTTAGTTACTGCACCCACATCAGCACCTTCGTGTATCCAACCTTTTGATGGCGACTTGCGTTTAAATTCGGATATAATCCCCGAGTTAGAAGTCAATAAGTTTTCCTTTAAAGAAAGTGTAGGGTATGCAAATGCAGGCGTATTGATTAAGTCATCAATGCTAGTTTTTGCTTTTCTGTTAGCCACTTCAATGACTTTGTCTGCTATTATTTTGTCTAAAATTGTCATGAATGTTTATTTATAAATAGCTAAAAATTGTTCAAATGCTTTTTTAGCTCCTCCCGATTGAATAGATTCTAATGCAAGTGTCTTACATTCTTCGTAAGAACTATTAGGTTGAAGTGTTTGTATAGCAAAAGCTGAGTTGGCAACCACTACCGCAATTTGTGCCTCAGTAGCCTTGTTCTCCAGAATATTTTTGAATATACTAGCAGCATCGTCAATACTATTTCCACCACTTAACTGTTCTTGTTTTAATGGCTCAAATCCCATTTCTTTTGGAGATAAGATAATCTCTTTGTTATTGGTGATTATCTTCGTGTTATCCGTTAATGAAACCTCGTCGTAACCATCTAAGCCATGTACCAAGGTGTAATTAGTGCCAATCTGCTGATTGATATAGGTGTACAAACGTAACATGGTTAAGCTATACACACCCAATAATTGATTGTTGGGTTGAGCAGGACTAATTAGTGGCCCTAATACATTAAAGAATGTACGTACCCCTAAAGCTTTACGAACTGGTGCCACATGTTTCATGGCCGGGTTAAATAGAGGCGCATGTAAATAAGCTACGCCCGACTGTTCAATGGCTTTTTTAATGATGCTTGAATCTGTAGTGAATTTTGCTCCAAAATATTCTAATACATTAGAAGCACCACTTACTGAAGTTGCTCCATAATTACCATGTTTGGCTACTTTAAAACCAGCTCCTGCTAATACAAAACAACTTAATGTCGATATGTTGAAGGTGTTTTTTCCATCGCCACCAGTACCTACAATATCCATGGCATTGAACTCGCTTAAATCCACTCTAAGAGCTAAATTTAATAAGGCCTCGCGAAAGCCCATCAGCTCTTCTAAAGTAATTGGTCGCATTAAGTATACCGTGATGAAAGAAGCAATTTGCTCGTTGTTGTATTCGCCCGCGGCTATCTTACTTAATATCTCTGTTGCGTCTTGTCGGCTTAAGCTTTCGTAGTTGAAAAGCTTTGTTAGAATTTGTTTCATAATCTACGCTTCTAAAAAGTTTAAAATCATTTGCTCACCCTCTGGTGTTAATACTGACTCTGGGTGAAACTGTACACCACGAACATCATACTCTTTGTGGTGCAAGGCCATTATCATACCTTCATCATCTTCGGCAGTAACTTCTAAGCAAGAAGGAAATCTTTCTTTTGATACAGCCCATGAGTGATAGCGACCAACTTCTACATTTTGGGCTAAACCTTTAAACAGGATGTCTTCTGCAACAATGTTCACATTAGAACTTACTCCATGATGTACTTCTGGTAAATTAATTAATTGTCCTCCAAAAGCTTCTCCAATGGCTTGTACTCCCAAACACACTCCAAAAATTGGTTTCGTAGGCGCATAGATTTTAATAAGTTCTAGTAGTATTCCAGACTCCGTTGGAATTCCTGGTCCAGGGGAGAGGATTATTTTGTCGTATTTAGCAATATCTGCTAAGGCAATTTTATCGTTGCGATGCACTTCTACATCTTTGTATCCCAACTTTTTAACGGCATGTACCAAGTTGTAAGTAAACGAATCGTAATTATCAAAAACTAATATTTTCATGGTTCTTATTTTTTACTAGCTATTGCAATTGCTTTTGTTAAAGCACCCAGCTTGTTATTCACTTCTTGTAATTCACTCTCTTCAACAGATTTGGCAACAATGCCAGCCCCCGCTTGGTAGAACAAGGTATTGTCTCTACTCAATAATGAGCGTATAGTAATGGCTTGGTTGAAGTTTCCGTCAAATCCAATATAACCAATACAGCCACCGTAAAAACCTCTGTCGTGTTTTTCGATTTTATCAATCAATTGTAAGGCTTTTACTTTTGGTGCTCCCGATAGGGTTCCTGCTGGAAAAGTATCTGCAAATAGTTTGATAATATTGGCATCTTTCGGTAAATCTCCGCTAACAGATGATACTAGGTGTAGAACGTGAGAATAGTACTGCACTTGGCTAAATTCATCGACTACCACATTGTCTGCATTGCGACTTAAATCGTTTCGAGCTAAGTCAACTAACATTACGTGTTCGGCATTTTCTTTTGGGTCATTTTTTAGTTCTTCTGCCACAATTTTATCTTTTTCATCATCCCCTGTTCTGCGAAAAGTACCTGCAATAGGAGTGATGTAAGCTTTGTCGCCCTTTACCATTAAGTGAGCTTCTGGCGAAGAGCCAAATATGCGGTACGATCCAAAATCGAAATAGAATAGATATGGAGATGGATTTACCGAACGAAGTGTACGGTATAACATAATATCATCTCCCTTATAACTCTGTTGGAATCTGCGTGAAAGTACTATTTGGAATACATCTCCACGGAAACAATGTTTCTTGCCTTGTGTTACCATTTGACGGTAATCTTCGTCCGTAATATCTGATGTTTCTTCCCCTACTTTCTCAAAATCATATTGAGCAATATTAGGGCTTTCTAAAATAGTTTCAATAGAGGCTAATTTTGTTTTTTCTCCCTCTAAAAGGTTTTCAATTAAAGTAATCTCATTTTTATAATGATTCAAAGCAATTACATACTTGTATAATACATATTGAATCTCTGGTATATCGTTTTCTGGTTTTCTATTGGCAGATAAAGCTACATCTTCGAAATATTGGACTGCCTCAAAAGAAGAATAACCAAAGAACCCGTTTATCATGGTTTTATTCTCCATACCTTCAGTATTAAATGAGGCAATAAATGCATCAAAGGTATTAGGTACAGTGAATTTATCTTTAACTTTTATATGTTCTACAGAATTGTCTATATGTTCTAAGGTAATTAGTTTGTCTTTTACCATATAGCGGGCCATAGGGGAGAAGGCAATGTATGAATTGCTATTTGCAGCACTGTTGTAGTCCGAACTCTCTAATAAAACGGAGTTCTGGTACAGGTCTCTTATTTTTAAATAAATACCGATGGGAGTCTGCAGGTCCCCGAGTAAGGTTTTGGTATTTACTTTTAATACTGTTTTCATATAATGAATGTTTTATTTTTTGTCAAAATTATCTAAATAAGTAGGCATGTCTTTGTCTCCTCTACCTGAAACAGTAAGTACTACCACGTCGGTAGGCTTAAAGTTTACTTTATGTAAAGCAGCTAAAGCATGTGAACTTTCTATTGCGGGAATAATTCCTTCCAACTTGGTTATTTCAAAAGCAGCAGATAGTGCTTCGTCATCAGTAATTGCTAATACTTCACAGCGACCTGTTTTTGCCAAGTGCGCATGAATAGGTCCAATTCCTGGATAATCTAAGCCAGCAGAAATAGAGTATGGTTCAATGATTTGTCCGTCGTCTGTTTGCATTAATAAGGTTCTACTACCATGTATTACTCCTTCTGATCCTATTTGAATAGTTGCAGCGGTCTCTCCTGTGTCAACTCCTAAACCAGCAGCTTCGGCTGAAACAATCTTTACTCTGTCGTCGTCTAAGTGATGAAAGTAAGTGCCTATAGCATTGCTACCGCCACCTACACAGGCGATTAAATAATCAGGATAATCACGTCCTTCTTTTTCTAACAACTGAGCTTTTATCTCTTCACTAATTACAGCCTGAAAACGAGCTACCATATCTGGATATGGATGAGGCCCTACAACTGAACCAATAATATAGAAAGTGTCAGATGGGTTGTTGCACCAATCACGTATGGCCTCGTTGGTAGCATCTTTCAGTGTTTTGTTTCCTGAGGTAACAGGAGTTACTGTTGCTCCCAACATGCGCATTTTTTGTACATTTAAATACTGGCGATTCACATCTAATTCGCCCATGTATACCACACATTCCATGTTCATAAGAGCACATACGGTAGCTGTTGCTACGCCGTGTTGTCCAGCTCCTGTTTCAGCAATAATGCGTGTTTTTCCCATGCGTTTAGCCATTAATATTTGACCGATGGTATTATTAATCTTATGTGCACCGGTATGATTAAGGTCTTCACGTTTTAAGTAGATTTTTGCACCCACAGCTTCAGATAAGCGTTTGGCTAAATAAAGAGGAGAGGGGCGTCCAACATAGTCTTTTAGTAAGATGTTGAATTCTTTAATAAATGAAGGGTCGTTTATTATTTGAAGATAAACTTCTTTTAGATTTTCTACGTTTTTTTGTAAAATCTCGGGAACATATGCTCCACCAAATCTTCCGTAGTAACCGTTTTCGTCAACTGAGTATTTCATGTTGTTATATATGGAATTAATATAAAAAAAGGCTTGTCGTGAGTTTCGACAAGCCTTTTGTATTTTATTGTTCTATTAGATACATAGGGTTTTCCTCACGAGTTGTTCTTTCGTAAGCACCACCACCATTTATTTACTAATATAAAATTCATTTTTCTTCTTTGTTTTTTCGAAGTACAAAGATTATAAAATCCGTTATAAATTCCAAAAAAATAGATTAAAATCTTACTTTTGTGTTTGAAATAGGCATATAAACAGTGGAAAATAAACGTTTAATAGAAATATCATATCTCAGAGCAATAGCTATTGTTCTTGTTGTTTTATTCCATTCATTTTGTCCTTATATGGGATGGAAGTTTGTGAGAAATGATTTATATGATACCTATATTTCAATTTTTGTTATTTGGTTGGGAGCTAGAATGCCATTATTTCTATTTATATCTGGGTTCCTATTTTCTTATTTAATCCATATTAAAGGGAAGTACGAACATATCGGTTTATTTGCATGGAATAAAGTTAAGCGATTATTGATTCCTTATTTTATATTCACTTTTTTAATGATGCTCTCTCATGAGAGAATAGTAAACTTTGATACTATTGAGTGGAAGGGAATTAGTTGGGACTTTTTTAGAAAGGGTTATTGGCACTTATGGTTTTTATTAGCGCTTTTTTATTGTTTTGTTATCACTCGATCTCTAGCAAAAGTTAAGCTTGCATTGGTTCATGTTGTTGTTATTATAGCTCTTTCTTTTTTATGTATATATCACAAATCAGTATTATCTTATTTTACTGTTCACTATAATTTTCCTGCTAGAACATCATTTGCTCTTAATTTTTTTATTCATTACTACGTGTATTTTTATTGGGGGTATTTGATCTCAAGATATAGAGAGAAACTATCATTCTTGTTTAATTGGAAAGCTATTATATCCTTTTTTATTGTTTGGTTGTCAATAAGTGTCTTTAGAACTAATTATATTATTGATACAAATGATTTGCTTTATAATGTTGCAAAGTATTTTGCAAATATAAGCTTTGTGTGCTTAGTTTATATTTCTTTTAGTTTATTAAACCAGAAGGGTTATTTAAAAGATAATTTTATTGTAAATAGATTAAATATGTACAGTTATGGTATATACATATTTCACGTATGGCTAATCAGCTTTTTGTTTTATAATAAGAAGTTATTTGCAGAATGGATACTTATTCAAGCAAAAGGTTTTCCTATTATATTTCCGACTTTGCTTTTTATAGCTATAATGTTTTTTTCAATATTATTTAGCTATTTATTGCTCAAAACGCGGATTGGGAGATTTTTAATAGGTTAATCTTTTAACGGTTTCCACTTGTCATTTCCAGATAATACTTTTTTGATGGAAAACAGTTTGGCTTTACAATCACAAATATTTTGAGACCAACTTACTCTATCACCTTTATTTGCACCTGGACCAGTGCTTCCTAGTTCAACAAAACGTGCCGTTTTTTCATTTTTAGGATTTCTCCAGTTGTCCCATCCTTCTTTAGCTATGAACTTACCTAACTCACAATCTACAAATACTGAGTTTCCATAAGGACGCCATGGTCTGCCTAAATACATTTTAGTGACAGTTGAATCTGCTGTTATTTTACATTGGTTAAAAATAAAACCAAATTCTTTATATTTAGGGGTCGATGGAGCAGTTATATATGAGTTCTTTTTACAATGGATTGTGCAGCTTTGGAAATAGGCTGTTGAAGGACCAAAAATAAAATCAGTAGTTCCTTCAATATAACAGTCTTTGTATAATTGACGACTTGTTTCACTGCCAGCAAAGATAGTATCTTGATTACCTAATATATTACAATTAATAAATATTGCTTTGTCGCCATCAACATGAATAGATACTGCTTGTCCAAGTTGTGGTGCATTATTCTCTATCGTTAAGTTTTTTGCAATAAAACCATGTCCTTGCACCCAAAGAGTATAAGTTCTAAATGTCCCCATTTTTTTCTCTGTGCTAGCGATAGGCATTGGTAAGTTAGCATGGTCATCCCATGTAATAATTGTAGATTCCTTGTCCTCTCCAATTAAACTAATATTGATTGTCCATGTTGGAACAACTATTTTTTCTTTGTAAATTCCTTCTTTAATAAATATAGTTTTGCGTTCGGCCATCATTGCTCTAAGCGAGAAAATAGCTTCTTGTATGGTAGTAAAGTCACCACTGCCATCTTGTGCTACTATTAAATCATATTTTGTATCGTTACTGGAAATAGTTTGTAGGCAAAGAATTGTCATTAGAAGAAAGAATGTTTTTTTCATAGTGTTTTACTTGTTAATATGCTGCGAATTACAGCATTTTGTGTTAAATATAAAAGTATTTTAAATAAAAAAGACGAGTCAGGAAAATACCTAACTCGTCTTACTTTATAGTTTTGATAATTATTTATCCATTCATACTTACTAAAAACTCTTCATTAGAAGATGTTTTTTCTAAGTTGCCTTTTACAAATTCCATAGCTTCAACAGAATTCATATCTGCTAAGTAATTACGGAATGGCCACATTCTAGCAATTGTTTCATCATCTAATAGTAAGTCTTCACGACGTGTGCTAGACGCAGTGATGTCAACAGCAGGGAATACACGTTTGTTCGATAATTTACGGTCTAATTGTAACTCCATGTTTCCAGTTCCTTTAAATTCTTCAAAGATAACTTCGTCCATTTTAGAACCAGTTTCTGTTAATGCAGTAGCAATAATTGTTAAACTACCACCATTTTCGATATTACGAGCTGCGCCAAAGAAACGTTTTGGCTTATGTAATGCACTTGCATCAACACCACCAGAAAGCACTTTTCCAGAAGCAGGAGCAACTGTATTGTACGCACGTGCTAAACGAGTAATAGAGTCTAATAGGATAACTACATCATGACCACATTCAACCATGCGTTTTGCTTTTTCATGCACCATGGTAGCTACTTTTACGTGTCTGTCAGCTGGTTCATCAAAAGTAGATGATACAACTTCAGCATTAACACTACGTTGCATGTCAGTTACTTCTTCAGGTCTTTCATCTATTAAAAGAATTATCATATATACTTCAGGATGATTCTCTGCAATAGCATTGGCAACATCCTTTAAAAGCATTGTTTTACCAGTTTTTGGTTGTGCTACAATTAAACCACGTTGACCTTTACCAATAGGAGAAAATAAATCTACCACGCGAATAGATAAGCTATCTCCTCTTCCTTTTGTTAAGTTAAATTTTTCATCAGGGAATAGTGGAGTTAAGTGCTCGAAAGGAACACGGTCACGTACAAATTCAGGTGAACGTCCGTTAATATTTTCAACTTTAACAAGAGGGAAATATTTCTCACCTTCTTTTGGAGGACGTATAGAACCTTTTACTATATCACCAGTTTTTAATCCGAATAGTTTTATTTGAGATTGAGACACATAAATATCGTCAGGAGAACTAAAATAGTTGTAGTCAGAAGAACGTAAGAAACCATATCCGTCTTGCATGATTTCAAGAACACCTGTTCCTGCTAATATACCTTCAAACTCATAACCATTATCATTGTTTTTATTGTTTTGTCTACGGTTATTATTTGAATTGTTGCCGTTATTTCTTTGATTGTGATCTTTGTTGTCAGAATTAGTTTTTTGAGTTGGTGTATTTTTCTCTTTTGTTTTGTTATCCACAGCAGGAGTATTGTCCTTTTTTTGTAGTGTAGCTTCTTTCTCCGGAACGTTCCCTTCTGCAGGTTTAAGGCTATTGTCAGCTTTGTCTTTAGCTGGGTGTTGCTCATTTTTAATTGGTTGAGGATCTTCAGCTTTGTTTTTAGGAGCGTTCTTGATAGGTCTATTAGGAGTTTTAATAGTGGTCTTCTTAATATTAGACGGACTATCATCTTCTTTTTTAGATTCATTTCCAGAAGCGGAGTAAACTTTTTGTTCAACGTTCTTTTTTAAAGGAACACGTAGTCTTTGTTTTCTGTCGATAGGCTTTTTTTCTTTTGCCTGACTAGCTTTGTTGATAGCTTGTTGGTCAAGAATTTTGTAGACAAGCTCGTCTTTCTTTAACGAATCTACTCTTTTAATACCCTCTTCTTTAGCAATTTGCTTTAACTCGGATAAGAGCTTTTCGTTTAGATCTAAAATGTTATACATATAAAATTTAATAAGTTGATATATTTAATGCAGCTCGTTCGAAATAAATGCACACGCATTTGTCCTGTTTGGGGAAAAGAGAAATAACAATAAAATTGGTGAATAATTTGTTTTGCGAACCTGCAAAGAGTTAATAGCGGTAAAAACTCCCTGCAAATATAAGTGCAATATTTAATAAACAAGCATAAAATATATTTTTTTTTGTTTTACATGCTTATTTTTAACATTGAGGGTTAGTGGTTTATAGGGTAGTTGGGTATAAAAAAAGCCCCCCAAACGGGAGGCTTTTTTATATTAACCTGTCTGATTAGAAATGGAACATTAAATAAATTCCTCCTAAACAACCAACACCATATGTGTCAAGACCTCTATCTTTTGTTGCTACAGATCCAGCATCGTCTTTTGTTACTTCAGTTTTAACTAAGGCTCCAGCAACCCATGTTTCAGTTACAGTTTCAGTTGGGGTGTTAGAAAATACGCCACTCCAAAGAAGATTAACTTCAGCTCCAATACACATTTTAGGTGCGAAATAATACTCAACACCGACTACAGGTCCAAACTCTAAGGTGTTAGTAGCTTGATCTTTAGAGCTTGTTACACCACCGCCTGTTGTGTGTGCTGTATATGCATTAGAAAGAGAGTTTCCGTATTCTCTTTTTGTGCTACCATCTTGGTATCTATAGTTTAAAAGAAGACCATAATTTCCTCTTAATCTTCCATAACCACGAGATTTTTGAACACCTACACCAATTCTAATGTCACTAGTTTTTACACTTACTTTGTTTTCTACTGTGTTTCCTGCTGTTACTACATCATTCACTAATGTTTTAGTGATGTCTGTTGTGTTAGCAATTGTTAAGTTTGCACGAATTGCCATGTCATCAGCAATGTAATATCTTCCAAAAATAGTTGTAGAAGGTAACGCAATAGTATTTGCAGCAGTACCATTTAAAGCATTTCCTAAATAATCTAAAATTGGTAGTGCATCTGCACCAATTGCAATGTCTCCAGCTACTGGTAAAATTGCATTTCCTTTTTTGCTAACTAAAACATCAGTAGTTGTAGTTTCTTGAGCAAAAACGGCTGTGCTAATTATAGCAACAAATAAAATAGATAAAATTTTTTTCATTTTTGATATATTTTTATTGTGCCTACTCTAATTAATGCTTTTCGGCTCCCGCATTTTAAAATCGGTACAATAATACGCATTTATTTAAAGTTAAATGTTAAAATTATGTGAAAAGTTTTCAACAAGCCCTTTGTAATGAGCTGTTTTGCTCACACTAAAGACTCAACTTAAGAGTTTTATTCTTAATATTTCCCTAGAATTGGCTTGAATTCGGTACTGGTTGTCAATTCTTTCTCCAATTATCCATATAATCTTATTCCCAGATAATAGGACCCATGTTTCTTCTTTTTGTTTTAAGGAGAATTTTTGGTCTATGAAGTAATCACTTAGCTTTTTTTTGCCTTTCATACCTAAAGGAGAAAAAGAATCTCCATTTTTCCATTTTCTAAGAGTAAGAGGGAATTTTATTAATTGAGTATCTAAGTAAGCGTAGTTTAAATCTTTATTAATTGAGAAAACAGAATCTTTGAGTTTCTTTATTTCTAGTTTGATAGGAGATTCTATTGTAGTTTGGTTTTCTTCTATTGAATATTCTACATTATTGTCATCTTTTATTGAGCTCACAAATAGATGTTTTCTGTCTTTAATAATACGATGAGAGTGAGAGAAGAATTGTTTTCCTGGTTGCCCATCAAGACTTTTAATAAGTGATTGAATAGTAGAGGATGAAAATCCTAAAGGAGCAAGTGTCTCAAACAAAATAGAGGAGATGGATGTATGTTGCTTTAATTTACTTATCTCAATGCTAAAACCATCTGTGTTTTTTGTTAAGATAGATTGAATAATTTCTTTAGTTTTATTATTGTATATTTCTTCAACATCTTTTAGACGTTGTATTGTCTCTATAATTGTTTCTTTTAAAGAAGGGTTGATTTCTTCCAAGCTAGGAATGATAGAGTTTCTAAACTTATTACGGAGGTATACTTCTTCTTTGTTGCTGGAATCTGTGACGTATTTAATATTGTTGTCTGCTAAATAGCTTTCAATCTCAGAGCGAGATTGTGCTAGCAAAGGACGAATAATGTTTCCGTTTTTTGCTTTAATGCCACTTAATCCATGGATGCCCGTTCCTCGTGTTATGTTCATGAGAAATGTTTCTACCATATCATCAGAGTGATGTGCTACAGCTATTGCTACAGCATTGTGTTTTGTGCGAATTTCTTCGAACCAAGCATAGCGCAATTCTCTAGCAGCCATTTCTATGGATACTTTGTTTTTTATTGCATACGACTTTGTTTCGAAATCTTTTGTAAACACAGGAATAGATAATTCTTTTGCTAACTCTGTGACAAACTTTTTATCTCGGTCAGATTCTTTATCTCTGAGATTGAAATTACAATGAGCAACAATACATTCGTAGCCTAATTCTATTAATAGGTGCAGTAAGGCAACAGAATCAGCACCTCCACTAACAGCAATAATAAGACGTGCTGGAGCATTAGGCAGATTATTAGTTTGGATGTATTTATTAATTGCTTGCAACATAGAAGTGTATACTAATGAAATATATTTCCTGACAAAAATACATAACTCCTTTGTTCAAATCTGTATCTTTGTAGATAAATTTTAGTTAATTGAATAAGAATACATGAAATCTTTCTTAGAATTAGTAGAAAACCGTCAGAGTGATAGAGCTTATGATACTCGTGACATAGAAAAAGAAAAAGTTGATTATATACTTCAAGCAGCTCGTTTAGCTCCTTCTGCATGTAATGCTCAGCCGTGGAAAATAATTGTTGTTGATGATGTTGCGTTGAAAAATAAATTGGCTGATACTACTTCTAGTAAGGTGTTAGGGTTAAATCACTTTACTAAACAGGCTCCCATTCATTTAGTGTTAGTAGAAGAGAGAGCTAATTTTACTTCAGGTTTTGGAAGCTGGGCTAAAAAGAAGCATTTCCCTTATATTGATTTAGGAATACTAGCAGAACATGTTTGTCTTGCAGCAGCAGAAAAAGGGTTAGGCAGTTGCATGATTGGTTGGTTTAATGAGACAAAAGTAAAAGACCTATTGCATATCCCCAAGTCAAAAAAAGCATTGCTTATAATAACAATTGGCTACTCTAGTCAAAAAAATAGAGAGAAGAAAAGAAAAGAAATACGTGAAATAGTATCAAGAAATTCTTATTGATATTATTTTACAAGTCTTTTATTAATGTAGCACCTCCTTTTTTCTGAATATCACTTTTTATATTTTTCAATTGCTTCCACGTGTTTGAGAATTTCAATTTTTTATCAATAAGAAAGCCCTCTGAGCCTTCTTCTTCTAATTTTTCTAATAAGTAACTTATGCTTATCTTATTAATATCAAGAGCTGGTTGATAGGCTTTTGTTCTTCCATCTTCTGTGTAAATTTCACTTAAAATATTTACTTCTGTTAATTGATGAACGATAGTTCTTACTAGTCTGATAGGAATTGAGTTTTTTTGAGATATATCTTCCGAAGAGAAAGGAGACTTGTTCTTTTCAAATTGTTTAATAATGACCTGTAATATTACAATTGTTAGAAAATTCTTATATCTTTTACTAATATTTTGAGAATCAGATTCAAACTCAAATAATTTGATGTTCTGAACGGCAAAAGATAACTCAGCTCCTAATAAGATAATAAGCCAAGATATTTGTAGCCATAATAGTAAAAGTGGGATGATGGCAAATCCTCCATATACAGCATTATAAGAAGTTAAGTAAACTTGTCCTTCAATATATAAGTATTGAAATAGCTGAAATAGCGTACCTGTAAATATTCCTGCAATAAGAGCAGGACCAATACGAACGCGTGTATTTGGAACTATAATATAAAGAGCTGTAAATACGATCCAATTAATAAAGTAAGGAGAAAAACGGACTAATTCGGTAACAAATGGAGTAAAAATACCAAAGAAAACATTATTAGAAAATTGTGTGCTTGCAAATACGGTTAAACCACTTGATGCAACGATAAATATTGGTAGTATTAGCATTATAGAAAAGTAGGTGGCAAACTGACTGACAAATGTGCGTGGTTTTTTAACTTGCCAAATGTCATTAAAAGCAGTTTCTACTTGACGAAATCCAGCCATAACAGACCAAAGTAATATAGTAAAGCCAATTCCAATAAAAACCCCTTGTTGTGTTCGAGTAATGTATTTGTCTACAAACTCGAGTAGTACAGGCATTACTTCAGCTTGTACGCTTAATTGTTTTGAAATAGCATCTACTATGATATCTTGAACTCCAAACCCTTTTCCGATCCCTAATATTAGAGCTAGTATTGGGACGATAGCAAACAATGTGTAATAGGTTAGTGCAGAGGCGCGAGTGTCTAATTTGTCTTCTTTAAACCCACGAATTGCTAGGATTAAAACTTTGATGCTATTGTAAGAGTATCGTTTGGTTTTTGATAATTCAGCACCTGTAATTTTCCAAATATCATGTAAGATAAATTGGTAGACTTTTTTTAATTGAGATAAAATTTCCCCCCAAATACTCATAATTTAAAAGAGTTATAAATAAAAAAGTAGTAGGTCTATAAGCCGGGTCCTGTATTTCGATACAAGATCGAAATGTTTGTCATTTATCTAGAACAAATGTTGCCATTTGTCTCAAGCGATCTACCCCCCGACATTGGACGAGCAGTCCTATGCGTCGGTATACATGATCTTACAACCCATAAGGCGTACGGCTGACTATGTTGCCATAATCACCGGTAAGCTCTTACCTCACCTTTTCACCCTTACTCCGATACAAGACCGAAGCGGTTGTTTTCTGTTACACTACTCTGCTTTCGCAAACAGCTTCCCGTTAAGAAGTATGGTGCTCTTTGTTGCCCGGACTTTCCTCTCTTTCATTAAATTGAAACAGCGACAAACCGACCTACTACAGCTGCAAAGATATAAAAGATCTTTATAAAACACTCATGATGAAGATACTTACATGTTTTTATTCTATCCAATAAGAAAACTAAAATTAAAGAAATATGAAAAAATTGCATAAAGTGTGAAATTTTGTCACACTAATTTCTCTTTGCATGAAAATTGAAAAAAAATAGTGCGCTTAAATTTATGTTAAACCTATTTTAATAAGTAAAATTATGAATGTTACTAGTTTTTTAAAAAAAAGTGCACTTGTTGTTTTAGTTTCAATTGTTAGTGCAGGTATTACTACATTTGTTTTTGCCAAATCATTGGCTTCAACTGATTTTTCTCTATTTGAGGGTCAGGAATCCTCTTCATCAGTTTTTAAATTGACTGGCAATTCCATTGCTCCTGATTCTGATTTTACACATGTGGCAGAAAAGTCTGTTAATGGAGTCGTTCACGTAAAAACAAAAAAGATGCAGCAGCAGTCTCCTATAGGGAGAGGTTTTCGTCAAGATCCATTTTTTGAATATTTCTTTGGGCAACCAAGGATGCAGCAACGTGCACCTCAGCCAATTTTAGGGAGTGGCTCTGGTGTTATTATTTCAAACGATGGATATATTGTTACTAATAATCATGTGATTGAAGGTGCAGATGAAATTGAAGTTATTCTAAATGATAAAAGATCTTTTGAGGCGACATTAATTGGAAGAGACCCTAATACTGATGTAGCTCTTTTAAAAATAGATGCAGAAGATCTTAGTGTTATTAGATTTGGAGATTCAGATGCTTTGAAAGTTGGAGAGTGGGTGTTAGCAGTAGGTAATCCATTTAATTTAACATCAACTGTAACAGCAGGTATTGTTAGTGCAAAAGCTAGAAATATTAATATTATTAATGCCGAAATGAAAATAGAGTCGTTTATTCAAACTGATGCAGCTGTTAATCCGGGCAATAGTGGTGGTGCTCTTGTAAATACAAGTGGAGAGTTAGTTGGAATTAATACAGCTATAGCTTCTCAAACAGGTTCTTATGCTGGCTATTCTTTTGCAGTTCCAGTGAGCATCGTTTCTAAGGTTGTTTCTGATTTAAAAGAATTTGGTGAAGTTCAAAGAGCAATACTAGGCGTAACAATTAGTGATATTACTGATGAATTAGCTGAAGAAAAAAGCATAAAAACACTAGAAGGTGCATATGTTAGAGGAGTTGCCGAAAATAGTGCTGCAGAAGAAGCCGGAATTGAGGAAGGAGATATTATTGTTTCAGTCAATAAGAAGAAAGTGAAATCTGTTTCTGAATTGACGGAGCAAATAGCACGATATAGTCCAGGAGACAAGATAACGGTTACCATTTTAAGAAAGAACAAAGAAGAAATACTTAAGATTGAATTAAAAAATAAAAAAGGAAGTACCGATTTAGTGAAGCCTCTTAACTTACAAGATTTAGGAGCTTCATTTGAAGAAGTGAGAGATGAAAAAATAAATGGTGGATTTTATGTAAAATCAGGATTGAAAGTTGTGCAGGTAATGAAGAAAGGGAAAATTGCACATGCAGGGATTCAAAAAGGTTTTATTGTCGTAAAAATTAATAATAAACCAGTAAAAGAAGTTGCTGATATTGAAGCTGCGATTAAAGCAGTAGATAATAGTATCGACAAGGATAATGTGTTATTTGTTTCAGGAATATATCCCAATGGACGTTCTGGTTATTATGCCATCAATTTAGAGCAATAGATACGTTTTTTAATAAGGGTAGAGGTTTTAGGTCTTCTATCCTTATTTTTTATTTCCTGTATCATTTTTGATATGTTAAAAAATCAATTATTGAGAACATCTCCCTTGTTTTAGGTGTTTTAGAATTAAAATAATCAAATTCAATTCTTGTTTTTTGGTTAAGGACAAATTAAATTGTTAGATAACTTTGTTGCTAACTTTTAAATGAGTTTGTTTTTACCATAAAAATAAGTAGCTTTGCAAGCTTAATTTTAATACAATAGATGAGACAACTAAAGATAACCAAATCGATTACTAATCGCGAAAGCGCTTCTCTTGATAAGTATTTACAGGAGATTGGCCGTGAAGATCTTATTACGGTTGAAGAAGAAGTTGAATTGGCACAGCGAATTAAGAAAGGAGATCGTATTGCTCTAGAAAAATTAACTAGAGCAAATCTTCGTTTTGTGGTTTCTGTTGCAAAACAATATCAAAATCAAGGATTAAGTTTACCCGATTTAATTAATGAAGGAAACTTAGGTTTGATAAAAGCTGCAGAAAAATTTGATGAAACACGTGGTTTTAAATTTATCTCGTATGCTGTTTGGTGGATTCGTCAATCAATATTACAAGCATTAGCAGAACAGTCGCGTATTGTTCGTTTACCATTGAACCAAGTCGGTTCTCTTAATAAAATCAATAAAGCATTTTCTAAATTTGAACAAGAGCATGAGCGTAAGCCTTCTTCTGAAGAATTAGCTGATGAGCTTGAAATACCTGTAGATAAAATTGCTGATACCTTGAAAGTGTCAGGTAGACATATCTCTGTTGATGCTCCTTTTGTTGAAGGTGAAGATAATAGCTTATTGGATGTGTTAGTGAATGATGATTCTCCTAATGCGGATAAGGTTTTAATTAATGAGTCTTTAACGAAAGAGATTGATCGCGCTTTATCAACTTTAACAGAACGTGAAAGTGAGATTATTAAAATGTTCTTTGGTATTGGTTATCAAGAGATGACTTTAGAAGAGATTGGAGATAAATTTGGTTTAACGCGTGAACGTGTGCGTCAGATTAAAGAGAAAGCGATCAGAAGACTGCGTGCTAACTCAAGAAGTAAACTGCTTAAAGGTTACTTAGGTTAGTAATTAAGATATAATATATAAAAGCCACTTCCAATTAGGAGGTGGCTTTTTTGTTTGCCATAGGAAATATGCTGTTGGTCTAGAAGCATTGACCTGAAGAACGATGTTCAAATTCTATGTAGAAAGAATAATGCTTAGCTTTTCTAATGGGGGATATAATAAAAAAGGCGCACTAAAGGTGCGCCTTTTTTATTATAATTACTTTGTTTATTTTAATACTAGTATCCAAGCATCAGGATAGTCCTTTCTCATTTTCTTAACTTGAGATACAGCAGAGTCAATACCATTGCTAGTATGTGTAATTACACGGTACATGCCTTTGTCATTTTGAACTACAAATGCCATTGTTTCATCGCTTTGAAGTTTGTCGGCTAGTTTATCTGCATTTGCTTTGCTAGAGAAACTACCAACTACAATACTGTAGCGTTTTAATTCACTACCACTATAAGTTTCTGTTTTCATTGAAACAGTCTGCTTAGAGTGTAGAGAGTTTTCAGATGTTTCACTAACTATAGGCTCAATCATAGGTTGCTCTATTGCAGCTGGATTCTGTTCTGTTATAGCAGGCTCTTGTTCGATGATTTGTTCAATAGGAGTAGATGTCGAAGAATTACTAGAGGTAGAATCAGTATTTAAATCTGAAAGATTTTGTTTTCCAACATTCTGACCTGCTTTTTTGAAGAATACACCATCTTCAATATTTTTCTTTTCTAGTTCTTTAGAACGATTAATTGAGTCGTTCCGAAGAGAGTCTTTAACAAATGCGTCTCTTTTTGCTTGTTCAATAAGAAGTTCTTGCATTTTAGTTTTTGCACCTGCTTCTTGTTGTGTTTGGTGTTTAATGTTTTCAATTTGATCTAACCAATAGACTGCATAATTTTGATTGCGAATGTGAGTTTTAGAGCTTCCAATTTTGTACCTTAAGTTAAGGTTTACTGAGTAAAAATCTTTTGTTGATTGGTAAACTTTAGGATTGTATTTTCCATTTGAATTCCAGATGAACTGAGGCTCAAGACCTAATGAAATAGCTTTTCCTAAATTAAATTCAAAATTAAGTCCAGCAGTTACAGCAAGATTTGTAATGTCTCCGCTTCGATCTGTAGTTACAGTTAAAGGATCTGAGTTTTCATAACTGCCAAATCCCAATCCTCCACCTATATTTAAATAGGTGTTGAAATTTTTCCAGAAATCATTGCGGAATTGAACAGCAAGATTAGATACATTGATAGATGTAAACAAAGTCACTTGACTTATATTTGAAGTGAAATTATAATTAGAATGGTCGTTATTTTGGTATAAATATTCTACGCCAATACCCATTACAGGAGTAAATGTATATTCAATAGCACCTCCATATTCAGCGTTGAAATCTCTTTCGGTAGCTGAAGTTTTAACGCCTCTAATAGTATTGATACCTCCTTTGCCTTGGATAGACCAATGGTTGTAGGTTTGTTGAGCAAAAAGACTCATGGATGACATAGCAACAGTAAGTGCAAATAACAAGATTCTTTTTTTCATCTTATATGACTTTTAAACAATTAATTATTAATTGTTGTGAATAAATGTAAATGTTAACGAGGCAAATATAATAATATTTATTTAATAATAACTTTTTTGTTGAAAAAATGCCTTTGTAAATGGGTTATGTAGAGTTTTTTTGTTGAAAAAATACAGTAAGAGGATAAATAGATACTTAAATGCTTTTTTTTGAGACTGTATAATAATGTTGGGCTGTATTTTTTAATGTGTAATAGAATGTAGGAAAAACCTCTAAGGTTTCTACAGTCATGTATTATTAAATAATTATGAATCATAATACCGATTTTACTATTCAATAATTATCTTTGTGTATCATGTTTAATAAAAATAAATGCTTTAAAGATTACACTTCAGTTCTTAACGACCTTTTTCCTCAAAGAGTACAAAAAATATCTATTAATGCTGGGTTTACATGTCCAAATAGAGATGGAAGAAAAGGAGTAGGAGGCTGTACATATTGTAATAATGACTCTTTTAGTCCTGAATATTGTCATCCAATCAAATCTATAACAGAACAGCTAATAGAAGGGATAGGTTTTTTTAAAGCTAAATATAGTAGTCAATCATATATAGCTTATTTTCAATCATATACTAATACATATGCTGATATTGAGCAATTAAAGCTTATTTACAATGAAGCATTATCAGTGCCTGGAGTTATAGGTTTGGTTATAGGTACGCGACCTGATTGTGTGTCAGATGCATTATTAGATTATTTCTCTAAGCTAGCAAGGCGTAATTACGTAATGATTGAGTATGGAGTGGAATCAGTATATGATAATACATTAGAATTAATAAATCGTGGACATACATTTTCTGAAGCGCAAACTGCTATTGAAAATACAGCAAAGCGAGGTATTTATGTTGGAGCTCACTTCATATTAGGTCTACCAAAAGAGAATCAAAAAATGATTCTTGATGCAGTGCCATTAATAAATAATTTACCACTTGATACTCTTAAGTTACATCAATTACAATTGATTAAAGGAACTATCATGGCCGATCAGTACTCTGTAGAGCCAGAAATGTTTCAATTTTTTGATATTGATGACTATATTGAATTACTTATGAATTTTGTAGAAAGACTAAACCCCAATATCGCTATAGAAAGATTTATTTCTCAGTCAAATAAAGATTTGCTCATGATGCCAGAGTGGAAGTTGAAGAACTTTGAGTTTGTAGACCTATTTAATAAAAGAATGCGTGAAAGAGATTCCTACCACGGAAAACTTTTTATTGGAAAATAATGAGTGAATAATAGTTAATAATTTTACTTTTGTTATCAAAGATCTTTTTTAAACTATTCTTAATTATTAATCCTTTTATCTGAAATATGTTAAACCTTCATTGGGATAAAATCCTTTTTTTAGATATTGAAACAGTACCTCAGGTAGCAGATTACCAAGATATGAATGAGAATATTGCACACCTTTGGGATGAAAAAGCACAGCTGTTACAATCTCGTAACCCAGAACGATTTCCTAGTAATTGGAGTGCTCAACAAGTATTCGAAAATAGTGCTGGTATTTATGCTGAATTTGGAAAAATAGTCTGTATCTCTGTTGGCTTTCTTTATTATGACTCCTCATCAAGTACATGTTTTCGTACCAAATCATTTAGTAATGACGATGAAAAAGTATTGTTGATTGAATTTTCTGAATTGCTTTCAAAATTTATGCTTAGCAGTAATCATACTTTATGCGGACATAATATTAAAGAATTTGATGTTCCATATATATGTAGACGTATGTTAGTTAATGGTTTAAACTTGCCTGAAACATTGCGTATTGCTGGAAAAAAACCATGGGAGATTCCTTTTTTAGATACGCTGGAACTTTGGAAGTTTGGTGATTTTAAGAATTACACCTCTTTAAAATTATTGACGGCAATTTTTGGAATACCAACACCTAAAGATGATATTGATGGAAGTCAAGTGGCAGAAGTGTATTATAAAGAAAAAGATTTGTCTAGAATCGCAGTTTATTGTGAAAAGGATGTTGTTGCAACTGCTCAATTATTACTTCGTTTATCAGGAAAGGATTTAATAAAGCCAGAACATATATTAAGCGTATAAACTAACTAACTATATAATGAGAAAAATCATTCTTGTAATCCTTACTGCCGTGCTTCTACTTTCTTGCAAAAAGGAGAAGTCAACACCTCTTTTATGTGATTTTGAGAAGATTATTGCTCGTGATACATTATTTGTTGCTACTCTCTATGGTTCATCATCCTACTTTACCTTTAAGGGTCAAGAGATGGGGTTTGATTATGAACTTTGTGAGAAGTTTGCCAAGGAACAGGGACTAGCTATGGTTATTCGTATTGCATCAAGTGAGGCTGATTTAATAAATTTGCTTAAGAATAATAAAGTTGATTTAGTTGCTTATCGTTTGACTATTACCAATGAGTTGAAAAAAGACTTATTATATATTCAAAATGAATATGTTAATAACCAAGTATTGATTCAGCGAGGAGCAAAGGAGATGATAAGTAGTGTGGTTGATCTTATTGGAAAAGAGGTGTATGTATTGCCTAATACTAAATATGAAGAGCGATTACACAATTTGAATGAAGAAATAGGAGGAGGAATCATTATTAAACTTGCTGCAGATACATTAACAACGGATAATTTAATTGAGATGGTTTCTAATGGAACGATACAATATACTGTAGCGGAGAATGATGTAGCATTATTAAATAAAACATATTATCAAAACATAGACTGTAAGATTCCTGTGAGTTTTAATCAGCGTTCCGCCTGGGCAGTTTCTTCTAATTGTCCTGCACTACAGGATACTATTAATTCTTGGTTTACTGAAAGGTCAGAAAAAATACACTATGCTAGTTTATATAATAAATACTTTGTTCGCAGTAAGTTTTTTGGAGAAAGAAAGATACATATTCCTAAAGGAGCAATATCTCCTTATGATATGTTATTTAAAAAATATGCAGAACGTATTGATTGGGACTGGAAATTGTTAGTGGCGCAGTGCCATGCTGAATCAAAATTTGATTCTAGTGCAGTCTCTTGGGCAGGAGCTAGAGGAGTAATGCAGCTAATGCCACGTACAGGAGCAGCATATGGTTTAACTAAAACTACTATTTCAAATCCAAAAGCTAATATTGATGCCGCAACACAATATCTGCAAATGCTTAATAGAAAGTATAGACGAATAGAAGATAAAGAAGAACGCATTAAATTTATACTAGCTTCATATAATGCTGGAGCAGGTCATATAACTGATGCTATGGCTTTGGCTGAAAAGTATGGCAAAAATCCACATATCTGGCATGGTAATGTAGAAGACTATATGTTGCTTAAAAGTAAAAAAGAATATTATACAGATCCTAGAGTAAGGCATGGGTATTTTCGGGGTACAGAAACTTATCGTTATGTACGAGAAGTATTAGAAAAATACGAGAAGTATAGACATAGAAAGTAATAAAAAAAGGATGTCCAAACGGACATCCTTTTTTTATTACTTATTATGTCCTGTCCTGAAATAGCGATACACTAAAAAATGTATCGTAATGAAAAATTTAGGAAGCACGGGTTATGTAAAGCGAACCCAGAAAGACTACTCAATGTCTTTAAAATTACAAATTGTACAAGAAATTGAACGAGAAGAACTAAGCATTAATGGGGCACAAAAGAAGTATGGTATCCAAGGAAGCCATACAGTTACTAGTTGGTTGAGAAAATATGGTAACTTTGATTGGGAAAATAAAACACCATCTAATATGCCAAAAACACCTGAACAAAGGATAATGGAGCTAGAGGCTAAGGTGAAGTTGCTAGAGAAGCAGAAAGCTTTTGTCGAGCAACGAGCTTTTGTAGCAGACAAGAAAGCTATCATCTTTGATATGATGATTGATATTGCCGAGAAAGAATATCAAATTGATATACGAAAAAACTCACCTCCCGAACAATCAGCGATTTTACAACAGAAGAAAAACAAACAGTAGTGTTTGCCTGTACTTTGTTCGGGATAGATCGACAGGTTTATTATCGAAAAATAACAAGAAGAAAACAGAAGCAGGTCAATGCTTCAAAAGTTGTTTCTATGGTTATAGATATTAGGATGTCTATGCCAAGAATTGGATCGAAGAAGCTGTATTATCTTCTAAATAAGGAATTAAAGCAATTGAAAATAGGTAGAGATAAGTTTCTTGATATCCTAAGAGCCAACCATTTATTAATAGCACCTAAACGTAGTTATCATATAACAACGAACTCACATCATCGATTTAGAAAACATCAGAATAAGATTTTAGATTTACAAATACAACGACCAGAACAGGTATGGGTATCGGATATCACCTATATCGGGAAAAGAGAAAATCCGTGCTACCTGAGTTTAGTCACTGATGCGTATTCTAAAAAGATAGTAGGCTTTAATGTTGCTGATAATATGAATACAGAGAGTAGTTTAGTTGCTTTGAAAAATGCAATGAAACGCAGAAAAGATAAGCATTTACCATTAATACATCATTCAGACAGAGGACTGCAGTATTGTGCAAATGAGTATCAAAAAGCACTAGATAAAGGCGAGATTGGATGTAGTATGACTCAAAACTCAGACCCTTATGAAAATGCTGTTGCTGAAAGAATAAATGGGATTCTAAAACAAGAATTTATGGTTGATAAGTTCAATAAAGAATTGTCTGTTATGAAGTTAATTGTGAAGAATGCAGTCGAAATTTACAATCAAAAAAGACCGCATTATTCTAATCACTATTTAACGCCTAATCAAATGCATCAACAGAATAAAGTTAAAATGAGAACCTATAAAACAAAAAACAGTTGCAAGAATAAACTTGCAACTGTTTAATTAATTATTTTTGTCTAATAATCTGTATCACTATTTCAGGACAAGACATTAGATTTAATTAGTGTACTTGTTTTGTAGCAATTTTTCTAATTCATTTATAGTTAGATTTCTTGCTAAAACTTCACCTTTTGCATCTAGCAGAAGGTTCCCGAATTTGTTCCCAAGTTTATAATTGTTGGCTAACTTGGAATTAAAGCCATGTGTTGCATGTATGTTTCGTGTAGCACTCAAGCCATCTCTTTTAATTGTTTCTTTAAAAACAGATTCGTAAGAATCTAAAGAGATTGAGACAACAACAAAACCATTAGCATTTTTAAACTTGCTGTTATGATTTTTACTCATCAGTTCGGCAAACTTAATGTTTTCAATTCTTGAGCTAGCATTGTATGTTGCCCAAAAGTTGATTAAAACAAGTTCTCCTTTATTAATAGCTAGTTCGTTCGACAATGCTTGACTTGCATCGTTGTTTGAGGTACTTTCTTTGATATTGTCCTTATTGAATAAGGTAGAAGGTACAAACGAAACTAAACCCAGCAGAATAATTAAGAAGAAAGCTGTTTTTAATTTAATCATTAAAAATGGTTTAGGTTACTAATAGGTTAGCTGTAAATTTAGAGCTAACCAATAACTCAACTTAATCCACTGATTAAGTACTTATTTTAAAATAAATAATTGTATCTCAACAGATTAATATCTCAAAATAACGCTACAAAGTTACGTTATGTTCATAGGACATGCAAGAATTTGTTGATAAAAAACGAAAAAAATATGTTTTATAGCATGTTTTTTCCCATTTCATCGGCTTTTTAGTGAAATGTTAAAAAATGCCCAATATTGGCTGGTTTGATTAAGATGTTGATTCTTTTGGTGTGTTTGTTTTAAAAAGAATGAAATGTCAAAAGTCTGAAATTGTGATTAAAAACATATAGGTTTACTCAGACTTTATGATTTTCTTATTTTACATTTGCATAATCTTTTAATATAAAAAACTCAAAAATGATTCAACACATTGTCTTATTTAAATTAAAACCTTTTCAAAGTGAAGCTGAAAAGGCAGCAAAATTACAAGAAATTAAAATCGCATTAGAAGTTTTGCCTGAAGTGATTTCCGAACTTAAATTGTTAGAAGTAGGAATTAATGTAAACCCAGCAGAAGTATTTGATTTTAGTTTAGTAACAGAGTTTGAGTCAATGTCTGATTTACAAGCGTACGCCATTCACCCAGAGCATCTAGCTGTAGCCTCAATAATACGTGAAGTAATGGAAAGTAGAGCTTGTGTTGATTCTGTAGTTTAAAATAATAATTTTATAATAAATATAGATTTTCATCCGATGACTAATTAGTTATCGGATGATTTTTTTACAGCCATTTTTTCTATCTTTGCAAATTACTATATATGCCGATTGTTCGATAAAAAATAGCTGGTATGTTTAGTGCAAAAGTTAATTGTAAATAAAATTGTTTTATAATGCCAAAAATTTCAAACAGAGGAATAGAAATGCCAGCTTCACCCATTCGCAAATTGGTGCCAATGTCCGATGCTGCTAAGGCTAGAGGATTAAATGTTTACCATTTAAATATTGGTCAGCCAGATGTGCCTACCCCAGAAGTTGCCTTGGAAGCTATTCGTAATATTGATCGCAAAGTGCTTGAGTATAGTCCAAGTGATGGAAATCTTAGTTATAGAGAAAAGTTAGTTACTTATTATGAGAAATTTGACATTAATGTAAATGCGGATGATATCTTAATAACTACTGGTGGTTCCGAAGCTGTTTTATTTGCTTTTTTGGCTTGTTTGAATCCTGGAGATGAAATTATTGTACCTGAGCCTGCTTATGCAAATTATATGGCATTTGCTGTATCTGCAGGTGCGATAATAAAGGCTGTTACTTCAAAAATTGAAGATGGTTTTGCTTTGCCTCCGATGGAAAAGTTTGAGGAGTTAATTAATGAGAAGACAAAAGGGATAATGATTTGCAACCCTAATAACCCGACAGGGTACTTATATTCTCGTGATGAGATGAATCAAATAAAAGACTTGGTTAAAAAACATGATTTATACCTTTTTTCTGATGAGGTGTACCGTGAATTTATCTACACAGGTTCTCCATATATCTCAGCATTTCATTTGTCAGGAATTGAAGATAATGTTGTTTTAATAGACTCTGTATCAAAGCGTTACAGTGAGTGTGGAATTCGAATAGGTGCCTTGATAACAAAGAATAAAGCCTTAAGAAATACCTTGATGAAATTTTGTCAAGCTCGTTTAAGTCCACCATTAATAGGGCAAATTGCAGGGGAAGCTTCTCTAGATGCCCCTGAAGAGTATATGCTAAATACCTATGAAGAATATATGGGTAGGCGTAAGTGCTTAATAGATGGTTTAAATAGAATACCTGGAGTCTTTTCTCCTATACCGATGGGTGCTTTTTATACTGTTGCTAAATTACCAGTAGATGATGCTGATAAGTTTTGCGAATGGTGTTTAACAGACTTTGATTATGAAGGACAAACTATTTTTATGGCTCCTGCTTCCGGTTTTTATACAGAGCCAGGTATAGGTGTTGATGAAGTGAGAATTGCGTATGTTCTTAATAAAGAAGATTTAGCAAAAGCACTTGTAGTTTTAGCAAAAGCTTTGGAAGCCTATCCTGGGAAGAAATAATTATTGAGCTAATCAATGTTTAAATGAATCTTGAACTATTTATAGCTAAACGTATCCATTTTAATAAGAAGGGGCAAAAATCAAAGTCTCGTCCAGCTGTTCGTGTTGCTGTATTAGGTATTGCACTTGGATTAGCTGTGATGATAATTACAGTATCAATAGTTATAGGTTTTAAAAATGAGATACGTAATAAGGTGATTGCTTTTGGTTCTCACATTCAAATAAGTAACTTTGATAGTAATGATACTTTTGAAACAAATCCAATCAATTCATCAGATAGTTTAATTCTTAGTCTTTCAAATATTGATGGGGTTAAACACGTACAGCGATTTGCTACAAAGCCAGGTATAATAAAAACGAATAATGATGTACAAGGGGTTGTATTAAAAGGAATTGATAAAAGTTTTGATTGGGATTTCTATAAAAAAAATGTAATTGAAGGAGATAGTATTGCTCTAAACGACTCTTTAGCCTCAAAGGAAGTTATACTATCGCTTTATTTGTCGAGATTGTTAGATTTAGGAGTAGATTCTACCTTTATTACTTATTTTATTGAGAATGAATATATACGTGCTCGGAAATTTAAAGTTGTTGGTATATACTGTACAAACTTTGTTGAATATGACAAAATGTTTATACTCACAGACATTAAACAAATTCAACAATTAAATAACTGGTCGGACAAGCAATCGAGTGGTTTAGAATTATTGATTCACGATTATGAAAGATTAGAGGAGATAGGAGATAAAGTTTATTTCCGAACAGCTAATCGTGTAAATCCAGATGGTTCAACTTATTTTTCTAGGACCATTGAAGATTTAAATCCACAGATTTTTTCTTGGTTAAGAATGCTCGATACAAATGTTATTATTATATTGATTTTAATGCTCGTTGTTGCTGGGTTTAATATGATATCAGGTTTGTTGATATTAATATTGGAGCGAACGAATATGATTGGAGTATTAAAAGCTATGGGTGCCAAAAATTGGTCTATAAGAAAAGTGTTTTTGTATCACTCTTTTTTCCTAATTACAAAAGGAATTCTTTGGGGGAATATTCTTGGTCTAGGAATTGTTTTATTTCAATACTTTACTCATATAGTTCCTTTAAATCCAGAAACGTATTATGTAACATATGTTCCTATTTCAATTAATATTGTACATGTATTATTGTTAAATGTAGGAACTGTGATTAGCTCCATACTTATGTTAGTTTTACCGTCAATATTGATTAGTCGTATATTACCTGCAAAGGCTATTAAGTTTGATTAAAATTCCCTAATAATAGCTTTTCTTGTAAGAACTTATAAGTTGTTAAAATTATTTCTTTTGCTAGATAAATTATAAAATATTATTCTACATTTGTATTACAATTCTTATCAAAAATTATACACCAATTAAAAATTACTTATTATGACTACGAAAATTGGAACAAACGCTGGTTTAGTGTGGAATGCCTTGAATGATGGCAGCAAAAAAACTGTAAAACAACTTAAGAAGGCAACTAAGCTTACAGACAAGGATTTGTATTCTGCTTTAGGCTGGTTGGCTCGTGAGGCTAAGATTGAACTAGAAGAAGACGGTACAGATGTATTTGTAAACTTAATTTAAGAAATTACATTATAAAAAAAGCCGAACATAGCCTGTTCGGCTTTTTTATGTCTAAACAGTTTATAAATACCTCCAAAGAATGTTAAATGGATATATTAAAAGCTATTATATGGTATCTTTTATTGTCGTTTAACTAAAATCTATTGATTATGAAGAAAATTGTTTTGATGAGTATGTTAGTATTTATAGTAGGCAGTTTGTTAGCTCAGCAGAAAACCTATGTTGGACTTGATTTAGCTTTTTCAAATAAAAAGTTTTTATCTCCAGAGCATGAGTTAGAAACTTATTCAGGGACTAACAGTGTTGGGCCTTTTTTATTTAACCTTAGACAGGATGTGTATGATAATTTTTCCATTGAAACAGGTTTAATTTATACTGACCTTAGTAATGATTATTATTCAATTCTTATAGATAGCTCATCTCCATCTACTCATGGATTTAGAAAACAAGTAAATATTTCGCATGGAAGTAATTGGCAAGTGCCATTGCGTTTAATATCAAAAATACCTCTATATAAGAATCTTTATTTTACTAGTCAAATAGGCTGTCACTTTATTATTAACTCTCGAAAACTAAAGCTTGAAGAAAATATTTCTGATACAGAGTATGTAACTATACAAAATTTTTCAGGGGATGGGAGTATTATTTCAACTACAACAGATACTGTTGATTATTCCATATCCTTAAACAGTATAGCGGCTAATAAGTATACTATGTCTCTTTAAACCGGTGTAGGTCTAGAGTTGTGTGGAAAGAGTGGCTTTATATACAGACTATTTATGATATATAATCAAGGATTTAAAAATATTTTTGAAGATAATATATTTCTTTTTGAAGAAGGTATTCCGGCTGGCGTAACTAAAATGCAATGGAGGGGTAGTTATTTGAGTTATGGAATTAGTCTTTATTACCCAATAAGTAATTTTTGGAAGAAAAAATCAAAATAAGAACCAGAATAATATTAAAAAAGGCAAGCTAAATTTAGCTTGCCTTTTGTGTATAAATGTAATTATATCTCTATATATTCTCTTTAATCTCTTTTTTCAATTGATCTACTAAAGTTTTAACCGGTACAATCTCCATACAACGATAAGCATTAGAGCCTGCAAAGGCAAACGATTCAAGTAATTCTCCTCTTGAAGAATCTCCCAGAACTTTTGCAATACAGAAAGGAACTGTTTTAGGGTTGCATGTGTGTAAGCAGTGGTGTCGACATTTGAAAGGAATTGCTGCACCAGCTTTAACTTTAGTTACAAAGTCATTCTTGATAACTCTACCAGGAAGTCCAACAGGACTTTTTATAACAACAATGTCTTCCTTTTTAGCATTGATGTAGGTTTTCTTAAATTCGATATCAACATCGCACTCATCAGTACAAACAAAACGAGTAGCCATTTGTACACCTGATGCTCCTAGTTTTAAGAATTTAGCAATATCAGCACCATCAAATATTCCTCCTGCAGCAATAACAGGTATAGGTTTTTCCATCTTATTGGTGTATTCAACCAATTCACTTACTAAGTCTTCTAATTTAGGAGCTGTGCCTTTTTCTAAATCATCCATGCTATAACCTAAATGACCACCAGCCATAAAACCTTCTACAATAACAGCATCAGGTTGTGTGTTATAATTTTGCTTCCACTTACGGCAAATTACATCCAAGGCTCTAGCAGAGGAAACTATGGGTATTAATTTAATATCTTTGCCGTTCATGTGTTTTGGCAAATCAAGGGGTAGTCCAGCGCCAGAGATAATCATATCAACCTCTTCTTCTACACACACTTTAATAAGTTCTTCGTAATTAGAAAGAACGGCCATAACATTTACGCCAATTACGCCATTGCTTTTTGCGCGTGCAGTTCTAATTTCTTGGCGTAGAGCTTCGTTATTAAGCTCTACAAACTTAGAAATTGGGTTGTTTTCATAATCTCCTAATCCAACGCTGGCAATAATTCCAGCACATCCTTCGTTTGCAACTGCACTAGCTAATCCTGAGCGTGATACTTTTACGCCCATTCCACCTTGAATTATTGGAGGGTTAATTTCTAGGTTTCCTATTTGTAATGTTGGTATGTCTTTAAATATCATTGTTTGATAAAAAATTTATATCGTAAATCATTTTTCCACTGAAAGCGCAAAGATAAACCATAATATCAGATAAATAAGCTGAAAAAAGCGATATTTATTTTATATATTATATTTGTTGCAGGTATGTAGTCTGTATTGTTCTCTTTTGTAGGTGTTTGTAACATTAAAATTGTGAATAAAAAATATTTAAATCTGTGTAAAAAAGCAGAGGGTATCTATTTTAGATACCCTCTTATTTATATAGTCAAGGCAGACTATAATCACACAAATATATTTTGGTTGGTGTGTTGTCTATTCTAAAATCGGTTTCTTTTTCCAGCAAAACATTTGTCATCACATCCACAATCATTATTGACCTCTGTATTTTCTGTTTTTATGCTTGCTGTATAGCCTAATTCTTTAAAAGTGTTTAATAGGCTGATGTCTGAATTGTATGAAGGATTGTAACAAATGCGTACACATTTGTCTGGCATACTTACTTCAATGCTTTTAATACCATTGTATGCTGAGAAATTACGAAAAATTTTTTCTTCACATTCATCACATTTAATGTTTACCTCAAAAATGGTTGTTTTAACAGTGTTATCTTGAGTATAACTTTTAATTGTTAGACTTAATAAAGCTAAAATGAATAATGAAGTGAATTTATTTGCTGCCATATTTTTAAAGATAAAATTTGAAATTCTAATGTTAAAACAAGCAAAGTTTGAAATTTGTTCATCTGTAAAATGTTAAAAGTTAGATGATTGCATAAAAAAGGCTCCACGAGGGAGCCTTAGTCTTATTTAGGTAAATGGGTGCTAAATTGTATTTTTAGTTTTTATTGTGGCATTTGGGCTTTTCCTTGCTTTTTTCGCTTCCGCATTTTTTTATGCATTCTTGAGAACACTTCTTTTCGCATTTACTTTGACAATCTTTTTTTACCGAAGCATCATAGCCTAATTCTTTGAATGCTTTTATAAGTTTTTCATCGGAACTTTTTTTAGTCTTGTAGGTTACGCAAACAGTTTTGTTCTCAAGACTAACCTGTATGTCTTTTACTCCTTTTTCAAAAGCAATGCTTTTTTCAACTTTTGCTTTGCAACTTCCGCAATGCATATTAACATCAAAAACTGTTGTTTTTGTTTTTTGACTATGAGCAAAATTCGCTCCTATAAATAGGGCTATAAGTATTGCTAAAATTTTTGTTGTTTTCATATTCGTAATTTTTATTTGGTTAATTATTTAATGTGTATTATGTTTTTTATTGGTTTCTTTTGCTGGAATATTCCATCTTAAACCAGCATATATCTTTCTTCCATGTATTGGACCCCAAACCATTGAAGCATCAAAATCCGTACTTGTTGGGTTAGCTACGTCAATAATTGGGTCTTTTTGTATAAAGTTACTTAAGTTTTCACTCCCTAGGTATATCGACCATGTGCGAAAATACTTCGTGACTTGTGCATTGATAATAGTGTATGGTTTAAATTCCGTAGCCCATTTAGGATTATTTGTGTCTGGGTCGGGAAGTCGACCTCCACCATTAAATAACGCTGTTAAATCAAATTGCCATTTTTTAAGCTTTGTTTGATAAGAAGAGGTGATTAAGCTCTTGTATCTATTTGTCAATGGTTTTTCTCGGAGCTTCCCATTAATAGTTGCTTTAGAATCAGTGATTCGGTGAGCTGCCGTTATACTCCAGCCTCTTAGTAGTTCATAGCTAGCTTCAATTTGATAGCTTTTGGAATATGACCCATTGCTTACGTTAATAATATTTACTGCATGGGGGTCAGTGTCTAAATCACTTACTACTTGACTTAAGAAGTTGGTGAAGAAAAATTCTCCTTGGATGTTAAGCTCTTTATTAAATAAAGGAATATGCCCGGTTGCCGTTACACCATAATTCCACGCTTCCTCTTGTTGTAGTTTAGTAGATATATTAATGTCTCTACTACTGGCTAATAGAAAACTATTTTCAGCTAAAACATTTGGAGTTCTAAACCCTTTTCCTGCTGAGACTCTTAAATTAAAACTTTCAGCTACATTATACTTTATATGTACTCGTGGTGTGTAAAACATACCGTATAAGGAGCTTTTGTCTGCTCTAATTCCAGCTAATACAATGTATTTGTCATTATGGTTAAATGTGTACTCTGCAAAAATGCCCGGAGTTGACTCATTGTTATTAATAGGAATAGCATTTAGATATTCATTGTAATTGTCATATGTCCAGCTAGAGCCTAATGATAATTTGTGTTTTTTAGAAAACCCCGTATCATATATTAAGTTGGCATACCAGTTCTCTTGATCTCCATTGTAGTTTTTAATTCCAAATTGAGAATTGTTCTCATGTAGACTTCCACTAAGTATTAAAGCTACACTACTTTCATTTTTGTCGTCAAATAAGAATCCGTTTTTAGCAAAAAACTCATACCGTTTACTATCAATATTTATTGTGTATGGATTATTTATTTTACTTAATTGACCACCTATTCTATTCTCATTTAGGAAACGCAAAGAAGTGTGTAGGAAATAATTGTTCTTAAAGTATTTCCAGTTGTTCATTATATTTTGCTGGCGAACCATTGGTTGATCCATAAACCCATCTTTGTTAGAGTCTAACTCCTGAATTTCGTCTTCTATATGAGCTAGGACAACAGTTGAAAGGTATTTGTTTATTGCTATGGCAGAGTTAATATTACCTTCTAATCTACCAGCATCATTTGCATAAACATTAATTCCCAGTCTATCACTTTTGTCAGGTTTTAGATATTCAATATTAATTTGACCTGTAACAGATTCGTATCCGTTTTTAACAGAGGCTGTTCCTTTTGATATCTGTATGCCTTCCATCCATGGTCCGGGGGTATAGCCTAAGCCATATGGAGCCGCTATTCCTCTTAGTGTAGGAACGTTTTCATGCAGCATTTGAACATAAATTCCAGCTAGTCCTAAGAGTTTAATTTGTTTGGCTCCAGTAGCTGCATCGCTGTACGAAACATCAACAGATGGATTTGTTTCAAAGCTCTCAGATAAATTGCAACAAGCTGCTTTTCTTAATTCTCCGCTAGTGATGTTTTGTAAGTTAGTGATAGAATTTCTATCGTAAGACGAACCAGGGGTAGAGGTAGAGACAACAAGGTCTGATAACTCAACACCTGTTTTAAGCGTGATGTTTAATTGTGTAACTCCTTTGGGGATAGTAACTGTGTCAGGGTTGTATCCTACTGCAGATACAATTAATTTATAGTAGGCTCCATCTCTCACGAGATTAAACTCTCCATCTTTATTGCTAATAGTACCACTATTTGTCCCTTTAAGGAAAATAGAAGCACCGATTATAGCCTGTTTATTTTCATCTATTATATGGCCACTTATATTTTGTCCATATATAGGTATCTGGCTTATTAGTATAAATAAGCAAATAATATATTTTTTCATTTTTCATATTTTTAATTATTAAACATAATAATCCTATTGGTTTGACTTAGTATAATCAAACAATAGAAGCTAATAATTAAAAATCACAGGCGTAGTACACAGTTGGAACGAAGCATTGTCCTCCCCGCAAGAGGGAGAGGATGGTCCGGAGGGTGTATGGTTTTACTAGAAATAGTTGATTTGTTATAATAAACTAAAAAGTAGTTGGCTAAAAGAGTAATGCAATTAATGTGCTTAGGTGAGAAATTTTGACCTTCAGTAGATATAATAGAATCATCTACTTTTAGGTGGATAATTTCACAACTTTTGTGTTTGTGTTCATCTGTGTTGCAGGATGAGCTAGGTTTTTCTTTGTGTTCAGAAGAACAGCATGTAGTTGCTGAGTTGTGACATGGCTTTTTAACAAGAGCTTCAATTCCATTTGACTCGCAAGTTCCACAGCAAAATGTTGCTAGGTTGTACCCACATGCAGCATATAAAAATAATGCTGATAGTACGGAAATTAGACCATATTTAAGCCAGTTTTTAACCATAGAACAAATTTACAAAAAAAATAGCGATTTATTCTATAACAATAACTGTAAAGTAAAAGTTTTTTGTTAAACTTGCATTAACAAACTTTTTAATGTGAAAAACAAATGAAAAGATTATTAGTCAGTTTATTAACAGTTTTCGTAATGCTTGTATTTTTTTACTCATGTAAGAAAAATTCATCATTAGAGTTTCAAAAAGTAGATTACACAAAGATACTTCGTTCTTTAGATGCTGGAGACTCCGTAAATGGTTATTGTAAGGTTGATATACAATTCTTAAAACCAGTTGCTGGTGTAAATGAAGAAGTGCTTAGTAAATTACAGCAACAATTAATGGTGTATGCTTTTGATTCTTCGTACATAAATTATGACGCTCAATTAGCTGTAGATACTTTTATTTCAGGAACTTTTGATGCTTATGCAAAACACTTAAAAATAAGAGCTAAAAGGCCCGGTAGTGATATGAATAATGAAGAGTGGTCTATGAATACTGTAATTTTATTTAATGATATGGGTATCCTTTCTTACGAATTATCTAGATATACTAAGCTGGGTAAATTTTTAGTAATGAATAATACGCAGTATTTGGTATTTGATTTAGGAACAGGAAGAAAAATTATTCAGAGAGATATATTTGAAGAAGGATTTGAGCCTAGAGTCTCTGAGTTGTTGAAAGAACAAATTATGATAGATAATGGTTTTGATAGCGAAGAACAGATGATAAATAATGGTTATTTCTTTGCCATGAATATTATGCCTAACGAGAACTTTAGTGTTACGGAAGAAGGTATTTCATATGTGTTTAATCCAGATGAAATTGCCGTATACTCATTAGGTCAAACAGAAGTGTTGTTGTCATATAATGCATTAGCATCTGTTCTCAAAAAAGAAAGTCCAATCGCTAAATTGTTTGTGAAATAACAATGGATAGCATACTAAAGTACTTCTTACACCTCACCAATAAACAAAAGGAGCAGTTTCAAGCACTGTACGATTTGTATGTTGACTGGAATAGCAAAATTAATGTTATCTCCCGTAAAGATATTGAGAACTTATACATACACCATGTTTTACATTCTTTAGCAATTGCTAATGTGTTGAACTTTAAGCAAGGATCTACTGTTATAGATGTTGGATGTGGGGGTGGATTTCCAGGTATCCCTTTGGCAATACTTTTTCCAGATGTGCGTTTTCATTTAGTAGATTCTATAGGAAAAAAGATTAAAGTATGTACAGAAATTTCTTCTGCTATAGGGCTAAAAAATATAAGTTTTAAGCATACCAGAATAGAAGAGGAAAAAGGAAAGTTTGATTTTGTAATTAGTAGAGCTGTAATGCCATTAGGTGATTTAGTTCGATTAAGCAAAAAAAACATCAAACTACAACAAAAAAATGCTATCCCTAATGGCTTGATATGCCTAAAAGGAGGTGAGCTCGAACGAGAAATCAAAGCTTATAAAAAGAAAGCTATGATGTATAACATATCCGAATGGTTCGATGAAGCGTTTTTTGAAACCAAGAAAGTGGTATATTTGCCTTTGTAAATATTTTCTTAGGTTTTTTAAATTGTGATTTAATAATTCTTCCAGTATGAAAAAAACATTACTTAGCTTATTCTTAATTGTTGCTTGTTCAGTCGCATATTCTCAAATAACTTATAATGTAAAGGCAGGAATTTTATACCCCAGATTAAGCACCATATTTTTAGGGGATGAAAAAATAAGCTTCTACCCTGAAGTTGGAGCTACGTTTAAAATTAATCAAAGAGCATGTTTTAGTGCTGGTTTAGGGTTGAAGAGTATTGTAGCAACGCAAGAAGATGGGACTGGTACTATAGATAAATATGGAACTAACGCAAGTGGAGATACAATTTTTTTAGGGAGTACTCCAATAACAGAATCTGTTAAATCAACTCTTACTTATTTATCAATACCTTTGTATTTTAGTTATGTCTTTGATTCTAGATATAGTAGAAGTAATAGATATGTTGCATTTGACTTAGGGCTTCAACCGAATATTAATGTTTTTTCAAAGATTGAAGGGAATTTATCCTTTGATAAAGAAGATGTTAATCCATTTGTAGCAGATATAATATTTGGAATTAGAGTTGGAGCAACGATGCTAAGAGATAGAGAGGTCGAGTTTGGCTTTCGTTATTGTAGAGGACTACAGGATTTAGTTGATGGGCTTGAGTTAATGTCTGATGCTGTAGCTCTTACTGTAGGAATGAATTTTAATCGTTACTAGTATATTTTTATGTTTATAAAAGTTTTCACATTTAATCCGATACAAGAAAACACCTACCTTTTATATGATGAGACGAATGAGTGTATTATTATTGATGCAGGATGTTTGTTTCCGTTTGAAGAAGAAGAGGTAGTTGCATTTATCGAAGAAAATAATTTAACTCTTAAACGAGTTATTAATACGCATTGTCACTTTGATCATATTTTTGGCAATGCTTTTATAGCAAAGAAATATGGCGTATTGCCTGAAGCTCATCAAGACGATGAGTTTTTTATTGCATTAATTGAAGAGACTGTACGTTCATATGGTTTTCAATTTGAAGTTACTCCTCAGGCATTGACTGCACACATTAAAGAGGGAGATGTTGTTAGTTTTGGTAATGCTAACTTAGAGGCAATACTTGTACCAGGGCATTCTCCGGGAAGTTTGTGTTTTTATAATAAAGAAAATGCAGTGTTGATATCAGGGGATGTGCTTTTTAAAGATAGTATAGGTAGAAGTGATTTTAGAGGAGGAGATTATGCTACTCTTGTTAATGGAATTACAAAGAAGCTACTAGTTTTACCAGGAGAAACCGTTGTGTATCCAGGACATGGTGGAACAACTACTATTGCTTATGAAAAACAAAACAACCCTTATTTATAAAAAGATTATTTAAATATTATCAGATATGAAAACGAAACGAATATTAACATTGCTTTTTGTTGGCTTACTTACCATAATGCTTTTTGCAGGTAAAAAAACTATTACTTTTAATGTGATGGTAGCAGATAAGGCCAAAAAAGTAGTGATGAAGAAAATTAAAAAACAAAAAGGAGTGTATTCTGTAAAAACAGATAAGAAAATGGGCTCTGTAATTGTTGAGTACAACGATAAAAAAACAAACATAAACACTATTGCAGGAGTTTTTGAAAGCTCAGGAGTTTATGCTTCGCCAGTTGGTCAAAATTGTGCGAATAAACCAGGAGGGTGTTTAAATAATAAACCTACAACTAATAATACTATGCGTTAGTAAAAATCTGTATGATAAGAGATAATAACAGCCTTATTCTTAATTGAATAAGGCTGTTGGTGTTTTTAGAATTTATTATACCATAAAATAGCCCCTTTATAATTGGGGTTTTATCAAATAGTTTTGTAGATTTGTGCTCCTTTTTAAAAAAGTAAATAAGGTTGATTTTAAAGCATTTGTAAAATCAGGAACTAATTCTACTCTTTTAAAAAATCATTCGAGAAAATAATTTTTAAATCAAATAAATATTACTAACAATGGCAAAAGAAAAAAAATTCTTAACCTGTGATGGTAACCAAGCTGCAGCACATATTGCATATATGTTTACTGAAGTAGCAGCAATTTACCCAATCACTCCATCGTCAACAATGGCGGAATATGTAGATGAATGGGCTGCAAATGGGCTTAAAAACGCTTTTGGTGAAACAGTTAAAGTAGAAGAAATGCAATCTGAAGGTGGTGCCGCAGGTACTATGCACGGAGCATTACAAGTAGGAACACTTTCAAATACTTTTACAGCCTCTCAAGGTTTATTATTGATGATTCCTAATATGTATAAGGTAGCTGGAGAGTTACTTCCAGGTGTTTATCATGTTTCGGCTCGTGCATTAGCATCAGCAGCATTATCTATCTTTGGTGATCACCAAGATGTGATGGCTGTGCGTCAAACAGGATGTGCTTTATTTGCAACAGGGTCGGTACAAGAAGTAATGGATTTAGCAGCAGTAGCACACTTAGCTTCTATTAAATCAAGAATCCCATTTGTACATTTCTTTGATGGATTCCGTACTTCTCATGAAATACAGAAAATTGAGTCTTTATCTACAGAAGAGTTAGCTCCATTAGTAGATCAAAAAGCATTGGCTGAATTTCGCGCTCGCGCATTGAACCCAGAGCACCCAGTTGCTCGTGGAACTGCTCAAAACTCAGATATATATTTCCAATCACGTGAAGCATGTAACCCATTTTACGATAATGTTATTGATGATGTAGATCACTATATCAAAGAAATTAATAAAATTACTGGTCGGAACTATGGTTTATTTGATTATTATGGTGCTCCAGATGCTGAACGCGTAATTATTGCAATGGGATCTGGTACAGAAGCTATTCGTGAAGGTATTGACGTTTTAATGGAAAAGGGAGAAAAAGTTGGAATGGTAGCCGTTCACTTATATCGTCCTTTCTCAGCGAAACATTTCTTAGCAGCTGTTCCTGATTCAGTAAAACAAATTGCGGTATTGGATCGTACAAAAGAACCAGGATCAACAGGTGAGCCATTGTATTTAGATGTAAAAGATTGTTTCTATGGAAAACCTAATGCTCCCGTTATTGTAGGAGGTCGTTTTGGTTTGGCTTCTAAAGATTTTACGCCAGCATCGGTTTTGTCTGTGTTTGAAAATTTACAGTTGCCAGAACCAAAAAATCATTTCACTGTTGGTATTGTTGATGACGTTACATTTACATCTCTTCCAATTAAAGAAGAAATTGAATTGCCAAATTCACCTTATGAGGCAAAATTTTATGGTCTTGGTGCTGATGGTACTGTAGGTGCAAATAAAAACTCGATTAAGATTATTGGTGATAATACGGATAAACACTGTCAAGCATATTTTGCATACGATTCAAAGAAATCAGGTGGTTTCACTTGTTCTCATCTTCGTTTTGGTGATAACCCAATCCGTTCTACTTATTTAGTAAACACGCCAAACTTCGTAGCATGCCACGTACAAGCATACTTACGTTTGTATGATGTGACGAAAGGGTTGAAAAAGAATGGTACATTCTTATTAAACACAGTTTGGTCGGTAGAAGATGTGAAGAAAAACCTTCCTGACAATGTAAAGAAATATTTAGCGGAAAATAATATAACTATGTATATTATTGATGCAACTAATATTGCTCAAGAAATTGGATTAGGAAATAGAACTAATACAATTTTACAATCGGCATTCTTTAAAATTACAGAAGTAATTCCTTACGAACAAGCTGTAGATCAAATGAAGAAATTCATTGTGAAATCTTACGGTAGTAAAGGAGATAAGATTGTAAATATGAATTATGCTGCTGTTGATAAAGGTGGAGATATTGTCAAAATTGATATTCCAGCAGAGTGGGCTTCTATTCAATTGAAGGATGAGGTTTCATCTTCTGATGATGTGCCAGCATTTATTAAAGATGTATGTAGTCCAGTAAATGCACAAGCGGGAGATGATCTTCCGGTTTCTGCATTTAAAGGTCGTGAAGATGGTACATGGGATGAAGGTACATCTAAATATGAAAAACGTGGTGTTGCAGCATTTGTTCCTGTTTGGGATCCATCAAAATGTATTCAATGTAACCAATGTGCTTATGTTTGTCCTCACGCGGCTATTCGTCCGTTTGTATTAGATGCAGACGAACAAGCGAAAGCTCCTGCAGGTTTCGAAACATTAAAAGCTAATGGTAAAGCATTTGACGGTATGCAGTTCCGTATTCAAGTTGATGTACTTGACTGTATGGGTTGTGGTAACTGTCCAGATGTTTGTCCAGGAAACAAAGAAGGTAAAGCATTGAAATTGGTTCCAATCGAATCACAAATGCCAAATCAAGATAACTGGGATTTCTGTGTGAAAGAAGTTAGTTCTAAACAGAACTTAGTTGATACAAAAGTAAATGTGAAAAACTCACAGTTCGCAACACCATTGTTTGAGTTCTCTGGAGCTTGTGCTGGTTGTGGTGAAACACCTTATGTGAAGTTAGTTTCTCAATTATACGGAGAAGATCAAATTATTGCTAATGCAACAGGTTGTTCTTCTATCTATTCTGGTTCTGCTCCATCTACTCCTTATACTAAAGGTGTTACTGGTAGAGGTCCAGCATGGGGTAATTCACTATTCGAAGATAATGCTGAATTTGGTTTAGGTATGAATATCGGGATGGAGAAAATGCGTGACCGTGTTGAACGTTTAATGAAAGAAGGTTTAGATTGTTCTGATTGTTCTGCTGATATGAAAACATTGTTTACACAATGGATTGAAAACAGAGATAGTACAGTTGTTACTCGTGAAGTTAATGATAAATTAATGCCTCTTATTTCAGCTTGTAACTGTAGCGTATGTAAACAACTCGTTCCATTGCAACAATACTTTGTAAAAAAATCACATTGGATGATTGGTGGTGACGGTTGGGCTTATGATATCGGTTATGGTGGTTTAGACCACGTATTAGCTTCAGGTCAAAATGTAAATATTTTGGTTGTTGATACAGAGGTTTATTCTAATACAGGTGGACAATCATCTAAAGCAACTCCGGTTGGTGCTGTTGCTAAGTTTGCTGCTTCTGGTAAGAAAATTCGTAAGAAAGATTTGGGTATGATGGCAACAACTTATGGTTATGTATATGTTGCTCAAATTGCAATGGGTGCTAATCAAGCGCAAACATTAAAAGCAATTCGTGAAGCGGAAGCTTATCCAGGACCATCACTTATTATTGCTTATTCTCCTTGTATTAATCATGGATTATTATCAGGAATGGGTGCTTCTCAATCTCAACAAGGACATGCTGTTGATGCTGGGTACTGGCACTTATGGAGATTTAATCCTGCTTTAGAAGAAGAAGGTAAAAATCCATTTATTATGGACTCGAAAGAGCCACAATGGGATAAGTTCCAAAATTTCTTAATGAGTGAAGTGCGTTATACATCATTAGTAAAACAATTCCCAGAAGAAGCAAAAGAATTATTTGTTGCTGCTGAGGAGAATGCAAAATGGCGTTATAATAGCTATATTCGTAAGAGTAAAGAAGTATAAATAATATATGAACTATAAAAAAGAGCTGTCTTGAAAGACAGCTCTTTTTACTTTAAATCCATTTATTATGAGTGAAATTAGTATTTGTCCAAAATGCCAATCAGAAAATATTTATTTTGATGGCTCTCTATATATATGTCCTGACTGTTTTTATGAAACAACGGGAGAGGAGGATGAAAAAGAAACGGCAGCTGCTGTTGCAAAAGATAGTAATGGCACAGAATTACAAGATGGTGATGCTGTAACAGTTATTCAAGACCTGAAGGTAAAAGGTTCATCTATGGTAATCAAAAGAGGAACAAAAGTAAAAAGTATCCGCTTAACAGAAGATCCTGCTGAAGTTGATTGTAAGATTGATGGGAGTAGTATTGTTTTGAAAACTTGCTATTTGAAGAAATAAAATAGGATAAAAGACGGCTTTCTTCTTTTGAGAAAAATCTTTTATTAATTCTTAGTATTTTTCGTTCTTTCGTTGCTTCTTGAAATTCTTCACCATTTTCCCAAAGTTCTTGTCTTTCTTTTTTCTATCCAGAGAAGTGGATTCAAAATGCATTTTTTCTTTTTGTATTTTTATAAAATTGGTGTAAGAATTTTTGTCTATTTCTTTACTCTCAAGAGCAGATAGTATTTCACAGCCTTCTTCATGTATATGTGTACAATCTTTATATCGGCATTTATTTGCGTATCCAATTATTTTTCCAAATGTAGTATCTACACCATCAGAAGAATCAGCAATCCCAACTTCTCGCATTCCAGGATTATCTATTACAATACTCCCATTCTCTAATACAATTAACTCTCTGTGGCTAGTAATATGTTTTCCTTTATTGACGCTAGTACTTATCTCGCCTGTTTTCATTTGAGCTTTTCTAGAAAGATTATTGAGAAGGGTAGATTTTCCAACACCAGAGGAACCTAATAGACAATAGGTTTTCCCTTTTTCTAATAAAGCTTCAATTTTCTTGTAGGCATTATCTAGATTGCTTATAGCAACAACAGGAACTTCATTAATCCTCTGTGTTATTTGTTCGATAATTGTCGATAGGTAAGATGGATCAATTAAATCTATTTTGCTTAGTATAATAATTGAATCAATTTTAGAAGCATTACAAATGGTTAGATATCTTTCTAGACGATTTATATTAAAGTCTCTATCTACTGCTTGAACAATTAATCCAAAATCAATATTTGTTGCAATTATTTGTGCATGACCTAACTTTCCTACTGCTTTTCTTTCAATAATTGAGTAGCGAGGATAAACAGCATGAATCAAAGCTTTACCTTCATCGTATTTAGTAAAGGCCACCCAATCTCCAACGGCAGGGAGGTCCAGTCTGTTTTCTGCAGTAAATCGAAGATTGCCAATAAGCTCAGCATTAAACTCATTGCTAGAGTTTTTTACAATATAACGTTCCTTATGTTCTGAGATTACTCGACCTACCTCAAAAGAATCTAAGCCTTCTTTTTTTTTGTGGCTTTCAAGTGCTTTGTTGTATCCTAATTCTTCTAAGCTCATTAGTAATGATTGGTGTTTTTCTTTATGTGAGGATAGACTTAATACAAGTCGTAATAAAAATGAATATATGCTATTCTAATGATTCTTTTAAATCATCATAACTGTGTAATATATATTTATTGTTTGTCCAGTAATACAATTCAATAGGTTCTTCTAATTTGTAGATGTCAAGAGAGTTTGTTTTGACTGTAAAAAAACTATCCATCTTAATGTTATAATATTCATCAGGAGGTGATATGCCAAAACCAATATCTAACTCTAAATTATCACGATAGTAATTTTCTCCTTCTGCATTTTCTTCTGTAACTATATGGTGTGAGAATTTGTCACCTCCTTTATTATGTAAAATAATTATTCTAAATATATTTTCAGAATAAATCATAACAGCATAATCTATAATGCTATCTCCATTGAAATCACCTTCTTGATAATAGGGAACCAAACCATTTTCATAATATTCACACCAATTATCTACATAATTACTTGTGTCAACTATTCTGAACCCCATAAATTCTTTTTCAATGTATAATTTTACTGAATTATTGTATTTGATGGGGGAGTATTCGTCACAGTCCTCAGCAAATAATATATTTGAACATATTAATAATAAAAAGAAGATTTTTTTTTTCATCTTGGATTCAATAAAAAAACAGCTCTATAATTAATATTTGTCAAGGCCGTTAATGGTGTTTTATTTTTAACGTTTAAAGACTTATACGTTTGGTATGTCGTGTTTAATATCTTCTTGGTCAAATCTGTCAGAAATCATTGCTATTATTTCATTGGCAGAACTTTCAATTGGTTTGTTAGTGACAGTTATTTTTGTAAATCCTCCGCGTTCATATATTAAATTAGCATAAAGAATTTCATCGCGTACACTTCTTTCATCTATATATTTAGAACTGTCAAAATCACCTAGATGAGCTAATCGTTTGTACCGGTGTTTAACCAATTGATGTATACTGATATTTAATCCAAAAACTCTTTTAGGGTCTACTTTAAAAAGTTCTTCAGGTGGATCAATCCCTTTTACCAAGGGAACATTGGCTACTTTCCATCCAAACATAGCCATATATATACTTAAGGGAGTTTTCCCGCTTCTAGATACCCCTGCAAGTACAATTTCCGCGTCTAATATGCGTTTTGGATCTAGTCCGTCATCGTGGTTTAAGGTAAAGTCAATAGCATCTACACGGTTGTAGTATTGAGCGTTAATTCTTCTATACAAGCCAGGAACACTTATTGACTTGTACCCTAATTCATCTTCTATATATGTTGCCATAGGACCCATTAAGTCAAAATGTTTAATGTTTTCTTTTTCGCATTCTTCAATTAATTTTTTACGAAGAGTTACATTTACCATAGTATGAGCAACCGCACCCTTAAATTGTTTTACTTTCTCAATTGCTTCGAAAATTTTCTCTTCAGTTTGAACTTCGGAAATAACATGTATGGGGAATTTATTTTCAGGATATTGGATGATTAGTGAATGTAACATGGTATGTGCTGCGATACCTTTACCACCAGATATTACAAAGAAAGTTGTGCTCTTCCCTTTACTGTCTTTTGCACTCATATTTTATTGTTTTATTAATTTTGTTTGAAAATTATTCTTGTTCTGATTAATTAATACGTTGTATATTCCTGATGGAAATGGAGATAGATCTAAGTTTGATATGTTTTCTCCATCTATTATTTTTTTACCATTACTATCATAAATAGATAGTTTAAAGTTTTCAGAAGTCTTTGATTCTACGTGGAAAATCCTGTTTGATGGATTTGGATAAATAGTAAAAATAGAATTATTTTTTATTTCGCCTGCTGTTAAGCTTGTTGTACATTCGGTGTAAAAGGATGCACTATCAAAGAAATCACATTTCTCCCTGCGAACTCCAATTTTAGAGCCATCTGGAGTTGCTTTAATTTCTAAATAACAATCACTTGCGTTGTTGTATTCTGGCCATTTTTCTAATTCTATACCATTTGGGTTTCCAGTATCTGCAAAATTAACCCAATATTTTAGCATATTTGTTTGAACAGAATCATCTTGTATGCTGAAAAATGGAGGAATACTTGACGTTATGTTTTCCCAGTTATTAAATATGTAAAATAGTTCTATTCCATGATAAGAGCCATACGATTCAAGCGCAGGAGGATAGTTGTGCTTGTGGGTAAAAAAATAACGCCAAACTGGGTTGTTTTGATTCTCGCTAACGCATTGAGCTGTTCTTCTAGTCCCTAAAGTGAATTGTGCATCAGTAGTTAGCCCTATATATGAATTTTTTGCTTCTTCGTTGGTAGATCCAGCTGGGTATAGTGCTAAAGCTTCAGTTTGATTGAATGGAAAGTAAGATGCTACTAATGCATTTACCATACTAGGAGTTACAATAGGAGGAGAACTTATGCTTGTTTCTTCTGAGTTCGACCCAATCATTAAGGGGACCTTATTGAATGAGCCACTTTGGAAAATAGTATTAGCAGATCCTGAAAAGATTATATTGTCAATTACAGGTTGCCAGTGTCCTTGTGATATACCTCCACTCATAGGCATTTTTTCATATTTAACAAGTGTGTCTGGAGGTAATGTCCTTAAATAGTTTATTTTATCTGTATTAGTTCCTGTTGTTATAAAACTATCAACGTATGCAATCCCATTGTTTTTTACTTCATCATAAGAAGTGATTGTAGGAGCAGCACTTTGAATGCATGCTCGTTGAAATAAGTTTGCAGCTAAAGGAGTCGTTAATAAATTCCCGACATTAACACCTCCAGCACTTTCTCCAAATATCATTACTTTGTTAGCATTGCCTCCAAAGTTGCTAATATTATTTTGTACCCATTGAAGAGCTAATAGTTGATCCATTACTCCATAGTTTCCAGAGGTGTTTTCGGTGTTTTCTTTTTCTAATCCTGGGTGTACTAAATAACCTAAAGGTCCTAAACGATATTGAATAGTGACAATAACGGCATTCCCTTTTTTTGACATATTTGTTCCGTCGTAGATATTAGTACTGTCATTTTCTCCAGCTCCTCCTTGTTGGTTTCCTCCACCATGAATAAAAAATAAAACAGGTAAATCACCTGATAAGTCTGGTGTCCATATGTTAAGGTATAAACAATCTTCTTCTCCTTTAATAATACCAGCAGTAGCACCTTGTTTAAATTCTTTTTGAGGGCAAACTGGCGCAAATATCTTGGTATTTAAGGTGTCTGTCCAAGTAGAAGGTGTCTGAGGAGCCTTCCAGCGAAGTGTGTCTACAGGGGCTTTAGCAAAAGGAATTCCCAAGAATTTATAGATACCTCCATTTATACTTCCTTCAATTTTCCCAAACTGAGTATCTACAATTTGAGCATATATGATATGTATGCTTAAAAGAAAAAATGCTAAGGAGTATAGTCTTTTCATATTTTGAGAAGATTACTGTTATGTTAGAAGAATTGATTGTCTAAGGGCTTGAAATCTTGAAGTTTTGGTAATGGAGTTATTCTTTTATATTCTCTTTCAAGATTGATAACTTCTCCTGTGGTAAAGTGTTCTTGACGAATAATTAGTTCGGCCGTTTCTAAATTAAAATAACTAGAGGTTAGATGACCTAGGCCATCTGACTCAATTTCATTATAGCCTACCAAAATAAAGTCATTTTTCTTGTATAAAAACTTATGTTCGAAATGTCCTCGTAATTGAGAATGGGAAATGTATAAAGCACCATCATTAATGTAGATCTCTGAAAATTTTCTTTCAGCATCAATCTCATCTTCATATGTTCTATATTTTGGAAGAATTACATTGGTTGATGATACATATAGTTTGTAGTTCTTCTCATCTGTAGCAAAAAACACCTTTAATACATAGGGTTTTTCTTTGAATACTGTATCTTGAATTACAGTTACGGAATCATTTATCCCATCATTATTTAAGTCTCCAATAGCTTTTGCAATTTCAATATAGCTGTAGAAAATTTCTTCTGCTTCTTGTGCGAAGAAATTGGAGGAGATAAATAATAATATGAATAGTATTTTTGTTTTCATTTATTTATGCCTCTTTTTCTAATAGCATTGGATTACCTCGTTTGCAAAATTGTATTGCTAATCCCCAAGGATCACGTAACATCAAAAGGTAAGAACCATCTTCTAGTTTTACTTCAGTGTCGTAAGTTGCACCAACAGCCATTAACTTTTCTTTGTCTGCATCAGGGTCTTCCGAAACAAAGGCAAGGTGTACCAATAAAGCATCCATTTTACTATAATTTGGGACTTGATCTGAAGGATTGCAATATATTTCTAACATTATACGTCCACTGTTATCTGCAATAAACTGAGTGAAAGGAGCATCGTCTAGACCTCGAACAATAGTCATTCCTAGATTTTCTGAATACCACTTAGCCATAGCTTTTGGATCTTTAACATTGAGTGCAAAATGCTCTAATTTCATTATATAGTAATTTATTTTTGTTTATTTTCTGATTCCAAATTTACCAAATATTCTATTAAAAGGTTCATGTTTTTAATATAAACTCCCACAGAAATCCCATAAACCTGAGATTCTTTATCTAAATAGGGAGAAGTGTCATATATATCTCCGACACGAGTAGCCGAAAAATCTCCTGGTGTTACTTGTTTCTTATCTCCTTTTTCGAGATAAGGATTTGTTTTTGCAATAAGTTGTGTGGGCCAATAACCTTGACTGTTTAATTTGGTTATAATTTCTTTTGCATTTTTGGGAGATGCATCTAAGTAGGGTACATATCGTGAATTTAAATCAGCAATTTTACCAGAACGACGACTAAAGTATTTAGGGATTTCTTGTTTTGTTTTAAGTGCAGAGTTTGCAGTTACTAAAGCAGGGTTAGATGATACTAATTTATTGTACGATTTTCGTAATTGTTTAATGTTGATTCTTCTGGTTGACTTGTAATGAGATAGTGTTTTTTTAGGGTTGTAGTCAACATAGTATTCTCCATTGTAAGAGTTTGAACCCTTACGGTGAATAAATAATGCTTTATCGGTTTTGGGTTCAATAAAAGAAGGGTGTGTTCTGCCATTTTTAATTAAACTATCTGGAAGATGCAGATTATCTAACCAGTCTATAGCTTCGGGTATACGGTGTAAGAATTTTTTATCACCTGTTAAGCTATAGAAATACATCAATTGGTAAATGTTGTTTTCAGTTGTTGAAGTTGATAAAGAAACTGGTTCGTAACTTCTGGCAGATGCTGGTTTCCCTTTTGAGCTATATTGCATAGCCCAACCGGGCTGTGGCATTGCTTGTTGCATCTCTAAGTAATTATCCATCGCACTATAAATGGAGTTTAGAAATTTCTCATCTTCAAAAACATTATAGCATAGGATTAGGAAAAGAATATTTTTTACAGCTACATCATCATTGAAAGTAATATCAGAAGTGTAATCTCTCCACCCTTTGTTTTTATGTTTTCTTGCTTTAGGGAAACGCTGTGGCCATCCACCATTTGGATATTGACTGTTTAGGATAAAACCTATCGCTTTATCAAGGGCTGTTTTTATAAATTGATTTTCCTTGTCAATATATAGTCTTAATAGGAGAGATGCTGCTTCAATAGTTCCTCCATCATCAAAAGTAGCATTGCCATAATAGTGTTGGAATTCTTCTAATCGCCAACCACTAGCTCCAATTGTTTTATACCATTTTTTTATTGATTTCTCTCCAGCAAAATCGTGCATGTAATGCCAGCCGCCACTTGGGTGTTGAGCAGTAATTAATGCTGTTGCAGTTTGCATAGCAGCTTTAAAATAATATTCGTCACCAGTTGCATGGTAAACATCTAGAAATAAATTCCCTACAGTCGGTGTGCCAGGTGGCTGTATCCAAATCATAGTATTGTAAGCTTCCATTTCTCCCCACTGACGAGAGAAGTCAGGTAAATACGACCATAAGTAACCACCTTTATAGCTTACTTTCTCCACCATGAATTGAGTAGCACGCTTCATTGATGATAATACCTCATCTTTACTTATAATGGATTGCGAAAAGGCTATAGAGAGGAAACTGTTAAGAAGGAGAATTGAGAAAAGCCTTTTCATAGTTCGATAGATTTTTCGGTGTTAAATTTTTAAGATTCAAATATAAGTTTTTCCCAAGTATTTATTATATAAAAAGCATAAAAAAAGGCTTTCCATAAAGGAAAGCCTTAAGATATAAATAGTTGTATCTGTTATGATAACATGCTTAATAAAATACCTGCACCAACCGCGGAGCCAATAACACCAGCAACATTTGGTGCCATAGCATGCATTAATAAGTGGTTGTTAGGGTCATTTTTTATCCCCTCTATTTGAACAACACGTGCACTATCAGGAACTGCAGATACACCTGCTGCTCCAATAAGAGGGTTCAGTTTATTGTCTTTTGAGTGGAAGATGTTCATAATTCTTGCAAATATTAATCCACCAGCTGTAGCTACAATAAATGATAATGCCCCGAGTCCAAATATCTTAATAGAATCTGCCGTTAGGAATACATCTGCTTGTGTAGATGCTCCTACGGTAACTCCCAATAATATTGTTATAATGTTGATGAGAGCGTTTCTTGCTGTATCAGCTAAACGTTCAGTTACACCAGATTCTTTAAGTAAATTTCCAAAGAATAACATTCCCAGTAAAGGAAGTGCAGAAGGTGCTATAAAGTTTGTTAGCAATAAACCAGCAATAGGGAATATCATCTTTTCAGTTTTTGATACAGCACGAGGAGGTTTCATTTTTATTAAACGCTCTTTCTTTGGGATCAATAAGCGCATAATTGGCGGTTGTATTACAGGAACAAGAGCCATGTATGAGTATGCTGCAATAGCAATTGCACCCATTAAGTGTGGAGCTAATTTTGATGAAAGAAATATAGCTGTTGGACCATCAGCTCCACCAATAATTGCAATGGCTCCAGATTCTTTTAAATCAAATCCAAGATACATGGCCCCTAAGAAAGTGGCGAAAATACCTACTTGAGCTGCAGCTCCTAATAAGAATAGTTTTGGATTAGATATTAATGAAGAGAAATCTGTCATTGCTCCAATACCTAAGAAAATAAGAGGAGGGTAAATACCTTGTTTTACTCCAAAGTAAAGGTAGTTTAATACAGAGCCTTCTTCGTAAACTCCAATTTTATAACCAGCTAGGAAAGGAATATTTCCAAGAATAATTCCTACACCGATTGGAATAAGAAGTAAAGGTTCATAATCGTATTTTATGGCTAGGAAAATAAAGAATAATCCTACTGCAATCATGATTAGGTTTCTTCCATCAAAAGACTTATTCGTGTAATCTACCACTTCATCACCTTCTATAACTATATATTTTGAACTACCTTCTGCTAATATAATTGAAGGGTTAGTTTTTTTCGTTACAATAATGGTTTTATCTGTCTGTTTAATATTTACTTCACTAAGAGGTATTCTTTCAGGTTTAAATAAATTGGCAAATCCAGTAAATTCCCAAAAGGTTTTAATTCCGCCAAGAGCTGAATGAGGCTCATCCTCGTCTGATGTAGTTTGTTTCTGTTGAGTTTCAGAATCAATATTTGTTTGTGTTGTGGTTTGAGTAGCATTAGCAATAGCTTTGAATCCCCAATCAACTGTAGAGCTAAGTACTAGAAGAATTGCAACTAGACCTAAAGCAATGAAACTCGATTTTTTTGTCAATCTCATAATCTTTATGCCATTTCAATTAATATATCACCTTGAAGAACTGAATCGCCTTCTTTTACTTTTACAGTTTTGATGGTTGCATCTTTTTCTGCTTTAATCTCATTCTCCATTTTCATGGCTTCCATTATGAGAAGTGTATCTCCTTTTTTTACAACATCTCCTTTGTTGACAAGCATTTTGAAAATATTTCCTGGAAGTGGAGCCTTAAGATTACCACCTCCACCAGCGGCTAATTTGGCTCCTTGTTCTTCAGGAGTAGACACAGCAGTTTTTCTAATGATTGTTGGTGTTTTAGGTTTTACTACTTCTTGGTCAACTTCAACAGCATATTCTGTTCCGTTAACTTCTAATACTGCTGTTTTTTCTTCAAAAGATTTTAGTTCGACAGCATATTTATTACCCTTTATGGTAAAATTAAATTTTTTCATATCGTATATGTAATTATTTTCGTTTAAGAATTTATCTGCCTTTCATAACAACAGCATTGTTCATATTAAACAATTTAGAACTCCAAGGAGAGTAGCGGCGTTGTATTTGTTTAATCGTGATGATATTACTTTCATCATCATGTATGTCATTATAATATAAATTTAATGCCATAGAAATAGCTGCAATTTCATCACCAGTAATACTTATTTCGTCATCCATCATTTTTTCTTCAGCGCAACTATCTTTTCGGCAGAAAACACCTTTTAAATTAAATCTGAAGAACTTAGGGATGATAGTGAATATTCCTACCATAAGTATAAGAGCAATAAATACACTTCCATAACCAACGAAAGTTACAATCCATGTATAATTTGTTACTTCTAATAATGTCATAGTCGTTTATTTTATAATGGAATATTTGTATGTTTCTTTGGAGGGTTTGATAATTTCTTTGTCGCTAGTGTTTGGAATGCTCTAATTACTCTAAAACGAGTATTACGAGGTTCAATAATATCGTCTATGTATCCATAGGCAGCTGCTTGATAAGGGTTAGCAAATTTTTCTTGATATTCATCCGTTTTCTTTTGGATGTATGCTTCTTTTTCTTTATCTGTTTCCAAAGCTGCAATGTTTCGTCCTTCTAATACTTCAATAGCACCAGATGCACCCATAACTGCAATTTCTGCTGATGGCCATGCATAGTTAAAATCACCACGTAATTGCTTACAAGACATTACATCATGAGCTCCACCATATGATTTTCGTAAAGTTACAGTTACCTTAGGTACTGTTGCTTCTCCATAAGCAAACATTAGTTTTGCTCCATGTGTTATAATTCCAGCATATTCCTGTCCTGATCCTGGTAAGAATCCAGGTACATCAACTAAGGTGAGAATAGAAACATTAAAAGCATCACAGAAACGCACAAATCTTGCTGCTTTACGTGAAGCTTCACAATCTAATACTCCTGCTAAGTAGCTCGGTTGATTCGCTACTACACCAACACTAATACCTCCCATGCGACAAAAACCAACCACGATGTTTTTTGCATAGTGTTCGTGTACTTCTAAGAACTCACCATCATCAACAATGTTTGTAATAACATCAACAATATTATATGGCTGATTTGCATTGTCAGGAACAATTTCATTTAAAGTGTCATCTTCACGCTCAATTGGATCATTTGTAGAAAGTAATGAAGGTTCTTCTAAATTATTCTGTGGTAAGTAAGAAAGTAATTTGCGAATAAGCAATAATCCATTTTCTTCTGTCTCAACTTTAAAATGAGATACTCCAGATTTTGAGTTGTGTACATCGGCACCGCCTAAGTTTTCCACAGTAATTTCTTCACCAGTAACAGTTTTTACTACTTTAGGGCCAGTTACAAACATATAACTATTTTGTTCTGTCATCATTACAAAATCAGTAAGGGCAGGAGAGTATACTGCACCACCAGCACAAGGACCAAATATGGCCGATATTTGAGGGATAACACCAGAGGCTAAAATATTACGTTCGAAAATCTCAGCATATCCTGCTAGAGATGTTACTCCTTCTTGAATACGAGCACCACCAGAATCATTTATCCCAATAATTGGCGCTCCCATTTTCATGGCCATATCCATTACCTTGCATATTTTTTGAGCAAAGGTTTCAGATAAAGAACCTCCAAATACTGTGAAATCTTGTGAGAATACATAAACAACACGACCATCAATTGTTCCATGTCCAGTAATTACACCATCTCCATCGATTTTAGTTTTTTCCATCCCGAAGTTAGTGCAACGGTGTGTTACAAACATGTCTAATTCTTCAAAACTACCTTCGTCAAGTAGAACATCAATACGTTCACGAGCTGTCAATTTTCCTTTAGCATGTTGAGAGTCTATTCTTTTTTGACCACCACCTAAGCGTGATTTTGCTCTCTTGTCAATTAGTTTTTTAAGTTTATCCTGATTGTTCATGATATATAATATATTTCGTTGGTAAAGCCTTTTTTATTTGTTAGGGTCTTCACATAGTTCTGTCAATACACCAAAAGTTGATTTCGGGTGAAGGAATCCAATATTTAAACCTTCTGCGCCTTTTCGAGGAGTTTTGTCTATTACCTGAACGCCTTTTTCTTCAGCAATTTTTAATTTTTCAGAAAGATTGTCTACTGCAAAAGCAATGTGATGTACGCCTTGTCCTTTCTTTTCAATGAATTTTCCTACAGGACCATTTGGGTCTGTAGATTCTAATAGTTCAATTTTAGTGTCACCAATCTTAAAAAAAGCAGTTTTAACTTTTTGTTCTTCAACTTCTTCAATAGCGTAGCATTTAACTCCGATAACGTCTTCAAAATAAGGAATAGCTTCATCTAATTTGTTAACAGCAATGCCAATGTGTTCAATGTGTGAGGGTTTCATGTTAGTGTGATTTGATTAAGGAAAAAAATCTTTAATAAAAATGAAACACAAAAATAAGCGTTTCAATATATTATTAACTATTAAAACGTATAAATGTTTTGTGAAAATGTTTTTTTATTAAAATTTAACACAACTCCCACTAGATAGGGGATTGAGAGAGGTTAAAATGGCACAAAATGAATAGAAGTGTGCAGTAGCATTGAAAGTGTAGATTACTTTTTTACGAGAAGACTTCCACTTGAATAGCCACCACCAAAAACAGTAATGCCAATCAAATCATTTTTTTGAAGTTTATGCCAATGTTGAGAAAGAACAATCAGTGTGCTTGCACAACCTGTGTTTCCAAGTTCTTCAATATTGCCTAAGAAACAATTCATATTTAATTTAAGTTGATTAGCTATGTTTAAAATGATTCGTTTGTTTGCTTGGTGAGGTATTACATAATTTAAATCATTAAGATTTAAGTTATTTTTGTTTAAAACTTCTGATAAAGCATCAATCATTTCTCCACATGCGTGCTGAAATACGTCTCTGCCAAATGGCATAACTAAGCCTTCTGTTCTTGGTCGAAGATAAACAGCTTCAGGACCTTTCCCAATGTGTCCTAATCCTTTTGTTGTGAGATCTATTATTTTAGATTCATTCTCATTCATACTCTCTTTAGAAATAAATATGGCAGCAGCGCCATCTCCCCATAAGTGACCCGACTTTTCACAAGATTCGTTGCTATAAGCAGTATTGTGTTCAGATGCAACTATAAGAGCCTTGCTAGCCTTTCCTGAAATAAAAAAAGATTCAGCAATTTCAATTGCATTTACTAATGAAGAGCAAGCAGAAGAGACGTATAGTGATTTTGCATTAACAATGGAATATTTTTGTTGTACTACATGTGCTAGTGTGGCAACAGTATCTAAAGGAGTGTATGAGGCATGAATAATTAAATCAACATCTTGAATTGCGTAAGGTAAAGTAGATAAGGCATTCTCTACAGCATTTAAGCCCATAGTGTGATTATTTTCTTCTTTACTAGCTTTAGATCGACTCATTATGCCAGTATGTGTTAGAAACCATTCGTTCGAACGGCCCGTTATTTTTTCAAAATAAGCGTTGTCAAGGCGTAAAGAAGGTATGAAATGCCCTATAGAATTAATATACATAGACTAAAGATATCATTTTGTTATTTGACTTTTTATTTGCTTTGTGCACACAAAGCATTTAATTGCGCAAAGTTATTAAAACAGAATAATAATAAAAGGGTTTTCAAGCATTTTTAAAATAAAAAAACTTTAAATATATGATTTGTAATAATTGATTAATAATTTCTCTAAAAAGATGAGAGGTTTTAGTTCTAATTGCTTTTGTTATCATAGTAAATTTGCTGTTCTTTTTTATTATATTTGCATACTAGTAATTTTGTAAGTGATTAATAATGAAATTAGTATATTTATTCTCACTCTTTTTTTTAATTCTATTTATCTCTTGCGAGGATTCTGATAAATTTAATGAGCCCGTTACTTATGAAAAAATGATGGGAACGTGGTATTTAGTAGATCGAGGCCCTAATCTTGATTCAACAATAACTGCATGTGAGAAAAGAGAATATCTTATATTTAGAGCAGATTCAACAGCAATGAGGCATCAAGATTGTTTGCCAAAATCTGAATCAGAGGGTGTGTGGAGAGTTGCAAATGGCAAGTGCATGATGAAAATGGATATTATTTTTAATGGGGTGCAGGTATCAACTGTAAATGAAGAAATAGAGTTTGAGTTAAATGAATCAAATGAAATAAAAGTTCAAAAAAAATATCCCTTATTTATAGCATGGGGCATTTATAAAAAAATAGAAGAATGAAAAAAATATCACTATTATTGTTAGTCTTTTTTGTGTCAACGGTTTTTATGTCATGTGAAAAAACTGATTTAGAAATAACAGAGAATCTGATGGTTGGTAAATGGATTATTAAAAGTAGATCCTTTAATTTTACAACAGACTGTGAAAAGAATGAGTTTATTGTCTTTAATGAAGATAGTACTTTGGTGCGTGAGCAATGTAACGATACTACGTATGGAACATGGTATGTGGAAAATGAACAATTACTGTTAAATTTAGTAATAGATACAAATTATTTAAGTTCAGAATATAAGTGTGAGCTTATCGCTGAAGATCAGATAAAAGTAGAAGCAACAAATAACTTCTTGATATGGATGAAATATGCTAAAGAGAAGAAATAAATTATTTTAGGGTATAATTATTATGGCATTTCAGTTGAATATAATGAGACAAGCTATAAGCCTTTCTATTGAAAATGTAGAAAAGGGAGGTGGCCCATTTGGTGCTATTATAGTTAAAGGAGATAAGATTATTGCCACGGGAGTAAATAAGGTTACATTGAATAATGACCCTACTGCACATGCCGAGGTAATGGCTATTAGAAATGCAGCTATTAAATTGAAAAATTTCGATCTCTCTGGTTGTGATATATACACTTCATGCGAACCTTGTCCAATGTGTTTAGGTGCAATTTATTGGGCGCGTTTAGGTGCATTATACTATGGGAATACGAAGGCTGATGCAAAAAATATTGGGTTTGATGACTCTTTTATTTATGAAGAAATGCATCTTCATCCAGCACTTCGTAAGATTAAAACGCAGCAGTATCTATCTGATGAAGCGATAAAAGCATTTGAAATGTGGTCTGATAAGGAAGATAAGGAAGAATACTAATTACTCTTTCATTGCTCTATCCATACTTCTTTTATCTTCTTTTTCTTTCAGTGATTGTCGTTTGTCGTAGTTTTTCTTACCTCTTGCAAGAGCTATCTCTAGTTTTGCCAAGCCTTTTTCATTTATGAACAATCTAGTAGTTACAATTGTATATCCTGTTTCTCTTGTTGCTCTAAGTAATTTGGCAAGTTCTTTTTTGTTGAGCAATAATTTTCTTTCTCGGCGTATTTCATGATTAGCAAAAGAACCAAAAATATATTCAGCAATGTGCATGTTTTTTACCCAGAGTTCTTTTCCAATAAAATAACAGTAAGAATCAACTAGACTAGCCTTTCCTGCACGGATAGATTTTATTTCTGTTCCAAATAGCTGTATTCCAGCAACAACTCTATCACTTAATTCATAGTCAAATGAAGCTCTTCTGTTTTTGATATTTATGTTAGAGGGTTTAAGCATGGAGGTGTAAAACTTACTTTGATTAGATTACTTTTTGTGTAATTATACTCATTGTGCCGCAGGTACAAATAGAATTAGACATTGATAAATAACAATTGGTAAAAGTATAATAGAACCTGATAAAATCAAAACGAAGTTACTTCGTTCGTTCTCATTTAGTGTAGGTAGCATTTTTCCTACTCCTTCCCATACGATAAAGAGAGTGTATATTAAGCCAATCTTAAGAAACTCAAGATTAGGGAAAAGAAAAGTAATCATATGTAAACTTAGAGTTAGGGCAAAAGAGTAATAAATTAAGCGATTAGATTTAAGCGCTTCAATTTCTATGAAATGACGTTTGTATAAAACTTCATTTAGTATATAATAAACACCCCAATATCCACCATAAATAGCAACTCCCCATATAAGTGCTTTTAGAATTGAAGTAACAATGGGAAAATCTATGCCATTAAAAAAAGTTCCAAATATAACGGCTATCATATTTGCCACGAGTAATGAGTAAAAGAAAAACACATCGTTTTTTGATGTATCATCAATCTCATTAGATAGCTTTTCCCAAGTATTAGTAGGAGAAGATATAATTGAAATAGTTTGTTTTATAATTTCTTTAAGAGTCATACGATAAAAATAATCGTGCAAATGTATAGTATTCCATTAAAACAAAGAAAATCACTTGTAGTAAATTGCTAGCTTATTTGTTATTAAAACATAAAAAACCGTATATTTGTTTTTAAAGATGGTGAAAGTGTACAATATAATTGTGAATATTTCAATTTGAGTTTGTGCCCCTTCTCTGTCAGCATTATCTAATGCTATTAAATTAGAACTCTCGAATTGTAAAGTATGTCTGCTCTTGTAAAATTAAATGTAATAGGATTAACCTACAGTCAAACACAGTCTGCTGCTTATGCTTTAGTTTTAGGCGAAGAAAATGGTTCTCGTCGTATACCAATTGTTATAGGTTCTACCGAAGCACAATCAATAGCTATGCATCTACAGGGATTAACCCCTACACGTCCCTTAACACATGATTTATTTGTTACTTTAATACAGAATTATAATATTGTATTGAATAGAGTAATAATTTATAAAATGGACAAGGAAGTTTTTTATTCAGAAATTATTTTTAAAGATAAAGATGGTGTTGAAATAAAAATTGACTCTCGCACCTCTGATGCCGTTGCTTTGGCTGTTCGTTCTCAGAGTCCTATATATACGACAGAAGAGATTATGAGTGCCACTAGTGTTTTCTTTGAAGAAGATGAAGAGTCAGCAGATTCTGAAATGTATTCTGAAGAGGAATTTGATAGTGAATTAAATGTAGATCAAGAGTTCAATGTTGAATTAGAGTCTTATGAAACTTTAAATGATTCAGAATTGAATGCACAGCTAGATAAGGCTGTAAAAGAGGAAGATTACGAGAAAGCTCTTTTATTAAGAGATGAAATAAAACAAAGGGAAGAAAGTAAATAAATTAAATAAAGCTTGTTTATTATTAATACAAAGCCCAAAAGTTATATTTAACTTTTGGGCTTTGTATTAAAATATAGTTTGTCTTATATTAAAGTTTCTTCTCTGATAAATATCTCTCAGCTTCAATAGCTGCCTTGCAACCGCTTCCTGCAGCAGTAATGGCTTGTCTGTAATGCTTGTCTGCAACATCTCCTGCAGCATAAACACCAGCTATGCTTGTGCGAGGGCTACCTTCTTCGGTAAGAATATAGCCAACTTCATCTGTTTTTACTTCTTTAAATATTTTTGAATTAGGAGTGTGTCCAATAGCCAAGAAGAAACCGTGTACATTAATATCTACTCTTTCTTCTTCAGTAGTACCTTGCTTTTTTACTAAGTGAACACCTTCAACACCTTTTTCTCCAAATAGACCTAAGGTATTGTGTTCAAACAATACTTCAATGTTTTCAGTGTTTAAGGTGCGCTCTTGCATAATCTTAGAAGCACGTAAGAATGGTTTTCTTACTATGAGGAAAACTTTTTCGCAAAGTCCTGCTAAATAAATTGCTTCTTCACAAGCGGTGTCGCCACCACCTACAACAGCTACACGTTTTTTGCGATAAAAGAAACCATCACAAGTAGCACAAGCAGAAACGCCCATGCCTGCATATTTTTGTTCGTCAGCTAAGCCAAGGTATTTGGCAGTAGCTCCTGTTGCTATAATAAGGGTTTCTGCTTCAATCGTTTTTTCTTCATCAATAGTTACTTTATAGGGAGAAGAAGATAAGTCAGAAGATGTTGCGACACCATAGCGGATATCTGCTCCAAATCTTTCTGCTTGAGCTTTTAGATCTTCCATTAATTCTGGACCTGTTATCCCATCTTTATACCCTGGGAAATTTTCTACTTCTGTTGTTGTAGTTAACTGACCTCCTGGTTGCATTCCTTCATATAGGATAGGACTTAAATTTGCACGAGAGGCATAAATTGCAGCTGTGTAGCCTGCAGGGCCTGATCCAATTATCAGACATCTAACTTTTTCATTCATACTGTAATACTATTTTACTATGGTTATTTTTTGATCATTTCTTTCAAAATAGGCTCTAACTGTGAATTTTAACTCCACCTTTTTTCCTAGTTGTTTGTATTTGTACCAGCGTACTTTCTTTAAAGATTTGTTGTATTCTTTTTCGGCAGCAATTCTAAAGTTTTCAGGAGTATCAGTAATAATCTTAATACTTGTTTTTCTGTTTTTTTTAACGGTGATTTCCAATTCAGCATACCATTTATCCTTTTTTATTTTTGGTAAATCTCTCCAATTAAAATTGTTGTGAATAGTATATAAAATAAATTCAGGAGTACTGAGATTTATTTCGTTTGCTTTTTTCTTAGGTTTAATGTTGAGTTTTCTCTTATTTTTTGTAATTATTCCTTTTCGTACTTTTACAATTCTATCTGCTTTGTAAATTTGTTTGTCAATTAAAGGAACTTCTTTTCCTTCAAAGAAGCGGTAGTTGCTATTTACCCAATAGGCGAATACTTTGTTGTTCTCGCATTCACTCCCAAACATAAGTTTTAAATCAGGCATAGCAGATTCATCACACCAGCTCATTTGCTCATTGCAGCCCTGAATAGATATTAAGAATAGACTGTCATTTTGTATTTCCCAAATTGCCTGGTAGCCTCTTACGCATGAAGGAGATTCACAATATTTAAAACCTTTTAAATCTTTGTCGCCAATAATATCAAAGAAGTCTTCTAATGGAAAAATAAATACAGAAAGAGTGTCTTGGATGGAGTCTTTCTTAAACACGCATAAGTCTGGAACTTGAGACGCAGCAAAAATACCACTAGTTGTTATTAGTAGTATGAAAATACCGAGAGTTTTTTTTAGTTTCTTCATTTTAGCGTAAATCATTAGTGATTACATCAGGGTTTGTTTTAAAATCAAACACAAAGAAAGCGTCATTAAACATTAAGTTTTTTTGGTTATTAATAACCTTTAGACGTGTATGTACACCATTCCTATTAAGAACCTTTATAGAAATAATATCATTTGTTTTTTTATTAATAATTACAATTGCCTTATAGTATTCTTTTTTTATTTTATAGTCTGGAAAAACATCAATAATATAATTAGGAGAACTTGCTTTATTATCTAAACTAAATTGAACGGTAGATTGTTTAGTGTAACTGGTAATTAAATAAGCCGGGTTTATTAGCTGCAAGTCTTCTAATATAGGCGTAGTAAGGCTTACTTCCTTGTTTTTTAGCATATGAACATATTGTGTTTTTCCATCATAATATGTATGTACAGTAGGAACGGTTAATTTAAATTTTTTTCCTTTTACAACAATATTTCCTTTTACTGTTTGTTGTTTCTCTGTTTTTGTATCTTCTATCTTTAATGAAAAATCAATTTTTGAAGTTGTCTCTTTAAATTTTTTAGAGCAATTATCTAAAATTGCACGTGCTTTAGGGTCGTCTTGAGAGAACAGAGCCATTGCTGTAAATAGGAGAAGGGTGGATATAATTAATAAGTGTTTCATGTTTTTTTATTGTTAAGGGTGCAATGTATTGCGCTTGTACTTAATTATAGGGTACTCAATTTTTGTTCCAAACTATAATCATCCGGGATGAGTACTTGTCTTGCTTTGCTGCCCTCAAAAGGACCAACAATACCGGCAGCTTCTAGTTGATCCATAATTCGTCCGGCTCGATTATATCCAATGGCGAATTTACGTTGAATTAGAGAAGTTGAACCTTGTTGATTCGCAACCATTAAACGAGCAGCATCTTCAAACATGGTATCTCTTTTTGTTAAATCTACCCCAGATAAATCTGAACCTTCACTACCTTCAGCTATATATTCGGGTAATTCGAAAGCAGTTGGGTAACCACGTTGATTACCAATGAAGTCTGATACTTCTTCTACCTCAGGGGTGTCAACAAAGGCACATTGTACACGAACCAAATCACTTCCTTGAGAGAATAACATATCACCACGTCCCACTAGTTGGTTAGCTCCAGTTGCATCTAAGATTGTGCGAGAGTCTATCTGCGAAGATACACGGAAAGCTACTCTTGCAGGGAAGTTGGCCTTGATAACACCTGTGATAATATTAACAGAAGGACGTTGAGTTGCAATAATCATATGTATGCCTACGGCACGTGCTAATTGAGCAATACGAGCAATTGGCATTTCAACTTCTTTTCCTGCCACCATAATTAAATCACCAAACTCATCTACAATAACTACTATGTATGGTAAAAATCGATGTCCTTTTTCAGGATTTAATTTACGTTTAATAAATTTCTCATTATATTCGGCTAAGTTTCTTACGTGTGCTGTTTTTAGTAAGTCGTAACGTTCATCCATCTCTTTAGTTAGAGAATTAAGTGTCTGAACTACTTTGCTTACATCAGTTATAATAGCTTCTTCTTCGTCCGGCATTTTGGCTAAGAAATGACGTTCAATTTTAGAATAAATATTAAATTCTACTTTTTTAGGGTCTATTAAGACAAACTTTAACTCAGCTGGATGTTTCTTATATAGGAGAGACGTTATAATGGCATTTAGCCCAACAGATTTTCCTTGACCGGTAGCTCCAGCAACTAGCATGTGAGGCATTTTGGCTAAATCGACCATGAATATATCATTGGTTATGGTTCGGCCGAAAGCTACAGGTAAAGCATATTTCGATTCTTGGAATTTCTTGGAGCTTATAATAGAAAGCATAGAAACCATTTGAGGATTATTGTTGGGAACCTCAATTCCTATCGTTCCTTTTCCTGGTATTGGAGCAATAATACGTATGCCTGTAGCTGCAAGACTTAGCATAATATCACTTTCTAAGCTTCTGATTTTAGAAATGCGCACACCTGCTTTTGGGACAATTTCGTACAAGGTAATGGTTGGTCCAACTGTAGCTTTAATGTCATCGATAGCTATTCCATAATTACTTAGGGTTGTAGTAATCCTATCTTTGTTGGCTGTTTGTTCATCAATATTTACTTGACCATCTCCGCTTCCATAGTCTTTTAGTAGACTGAGTTTTGGGTATTTGTATTTGGATAAGTCTTTTGTAGGGTCGTAGTCGCCCATTGTAGTTCCATTGCTTGTAATGTCTTCTGTACTTGTTTCTGTAACATCATCATCTCCTTCGGCTACTGTAATTTCAAATTCTTCATCACCTTCATTGGTAACTACCCATGTCGACATTGAGCTATCTTCTTCTTTCTTTTTTTCTTCAACTTCATATTCTTTAGTAGAAGCCTCATTATTCATTTGTTGAATATTTTCTATGCTTTCAATTGGTTCTTCAATTTCCTCAATTGTGCTAGTTTTTTCAGGAATTGTTTTTTCTTTTTCTTTTTTAGAGAATATTTTTTTCAATTTGCTAATAATGACCTCTACAGTTTTTTGTAAAAAAGGAATTGTTCCCTTGTATGTGAATATTGCAAATACAATAAATGAAGCAATGATGAGCAAGAATGTTCCTACAGAACCTATATTTAGTTCAAGCCATTTGCTTATAACAAAACCATGCTCTCCACCCCACTGAATAAATGAATCTGAATAGAATTCATAGAAAAAATAACTAACACTAACAGAGGTCCATATTAGTAAAATACTAGTAAAAGCAAAGGCTTTCCATATTTTTAAGAGTTTAACTCTCATAAAACGAAAGGCAATAATAAATGTTAGGAATAAAAATGAGAAGGAGGCAATTCCAAAACATTTATTGATGAAGAAATTAGAAATGTAAGCTCCAGTTGGTCCAGTCCAATTCGTTATCTCGCCTTTGTCACTTTCTATAATACTATTTATTACGCTATCGTCAGCAGCACCCGTGAAAAAGAAGGAGATAAAACTTAAGGCTAAAAAAGCAGTAAGGGTTAATAGTAGAATGCCTATCCCATATTTTGTTCGCTGATCAGAAAAGAAACGAGCGACAGTTGTAATAAATGAGTCTTGGTGTTGATTAGTACCAGAAATTATTTTTTTTGCCATAGACCTTTTATATCATGATATTGGTTATATGCAAAAATAATAAATTTAGAGCAGTCTTTTCCCCTTTGTTGATAAATAGTTCGTTTTATTAATCTGCTGTTTTTCATTATCTTTGGCATGCTTATAAATGGCGTATATATCAATGACAAAAAAAGAGAGATATAAGGAAGTAATTGATTGGTTTAAGGAATATGTACCTGTGGCTGAAAGTGAGTTAAATTACACCAATCCTTTTGAATTAATAATAGCAGTTTCTTTGTCTGCTCAATGTACCGATAAACGAGTAAATTTATCAACGCCACGCTTATTTCATGATTTCCCAACTCCAGAAGCTTTAGCTTCTTCTTCCTCTGAAGTGATTTTTGAATATATTCGTAGTGTTTCTTACCCAAACAATAAAGCTAAGAATTTAGTAAAGATGGCTCAAAAGCTGGTTGCTGATTTTAATAGTGAAGTGCCAAGTGATATTGATGCACTGCAAACCTTAGCTGGAGTGGGAAGAAAGACAGCAAATGTAGTTGCTTCAGTTGCTTTTGGCGCAAATGCTATGCCTGTTGATACGCATGTATTTCGGGTTTCTAATAGATTAGGTTTAACAACGAATTCTAAAACTCCTTTAGCTACAGAAAAAGAACTAGTAAAATATATTCCAGCTAATTTGTTGGGAAAAGCACATCATTGGATATTATTGCACGGGCGGTATGTTTGCATGGCTCGTAAGCCACATTGTGAAAGATGTGGGTTGACAGAATGGTGTGTTTACTTTAATAAAGGGATGTAATATTATGACTGGTTTAAGAAATATACAGTGGTTTGATAATTTAAGAGTTATAGCAACGATAGGAGTTGTTTGGTTGCATGTCTCAGCCAATATATTATACCAATATGGTTTAGTACCTAGTGATATTTGGTGGGTTGGAAATGTCTTTGATAGTATTGTTCGATTTTCTGTTCCTGTTTTTGTAATGTTGAGTGGAGCGCTATTATTACCTCAAGATATCCCTTTGTGGGTATTTTATAAAAAACGACTTCTTAGAATATTATTCCCGTTTATTTTCTTTTCCATTATTTATTTAATTTTCACTTGGACTAATTCCCAATCCTCAACAGAAGATATTATTAGCTGGGTATTTCAAATGTTTAAAGGAGGTATATCGTTCCATTTTTGGTTTATATATATGTTGTTAGGTTTGTATATTATTATTCCTTTTTTAGGGAAGTGGGTACGTCAATTTACAAATAAGCAATTCTATTGGTTTTTCGTCTTTTGGTTTTTGCTAATCGCTATTAATATTATGGCTTTATACCTTTTTGGTAATGGTAATTTCTTTACGATTCAAATTTTCAACCGATTTGCTTACGTCGGCTATCTTGTTTTAGGTTATTTTTTATCTGAAAAAGCAGTTGTATCTAAAAATAAAAATAAGATAGGGCTTGTAGCCTTTATTACTGGTGTAATAATTACTATCTTTGGAACCTATTTTCTTACAGCTTTTAGGGGGCACTTTGTAGGTGTTTTTTATGAAAATATAAGTCCTAATGTGGTGCTTGCTTCTGCAGGGCTAATGTTGTTAGTTAAAAATACAAAGCTTAAAAGTAAGGCATTAATTTTGATGCGTAATAATATAACTAAACGTAGTTATGGTATTTATTTAATACATATTTTAGTGCTCGATTATTTCTCCTTTCAAGGAATATATTGGACCATGTGTTATCCTTTGATAAGTATTCCAGTTCTTATTGTATTAATTTTTACAACGTCTTTTATAATTATATATCTTTTAAATAAAATCCCTTTTATAGGGAAATATGTTTCAGGTTGAAAAAATAAATTATCATTTATGAAAAACATTTTATTATCATTATTGGGGTTATTTCTTTTTAATTCACTTTCTGCGCAGATAGAAACGAAAATTATCGGTGAATGGAGTGTGGTTTCAATAGAATCAAATAAAGATAGTCGCTTAAATACTGAAGAAGAACGTCAGATGAAAAGGTTGAAAAAAGCTAAGCTTGAGTTTACTGCTGATGGTCATGCAAAATTTAAACAAATTTTCTCCAGCTTTAATATTCCTGATGGTTATTGGTATTATCACGAGCAAAAAGATGCCATATTTATTACAGAGTGGGATAATCGTAAAGTTGATTTAATGCGTATTTGGTATGATGAATTAGATAATGGTAATTTTCAATTTTATTTAGATGGGACTCCATTTGTATTAGAAGTAACAAGAGAATAATTGTGTTAGATAAGATACTTCATCAATCTGCTCAGTATTTACTAGCCAGTTTTAATAAGATTACTCCTAGTGATATTCTCGTTTTTAGTGATTCGGAGAGAGATGTCGAAATGCTGAAAGGACTATTTCCCTCTTCCTCAATTGCAGTGTTTGAATTTGATTCGTTGCCAGCAAGAGGAACTTATGATTTAATATTTTCAAACAACTATTTCCCTCATTTGCCAAGCCATACTGATCTAATTCAGAGACTTATGGGTTTGTTAAATGCAGGAGGGCTGTTGGCTGTGCAAACGCCTAATGCATTGAATATGCCTATTCATGTTATTATGGAAAGTATTGCTGGAGGTAGAAAATGGAAAAGGTATTTTATGGGTTTAACTGCAAATTATTTTGTTCCTAGTTATTATTATGAGGTACTATGTAATTTAAGCGATGAAATAGATTTATGGGAGACTAATCATCAACATGTATTTTCACAGCATCAAGAAATTCTTGACTTATATACTGAAACAGAAATGAAGGTGTATTTAGATAGGATTCCGAATGATGAGCTACGAGATAAATTTAAAAAGAAGATTCTAGAATTGCTTCCAGCCGATTATAAAAAGCAAACTAACCAAGCAATATTGTTCCCATACAGGAGAACTTATTTTACAGCAATAAAAAAATAAATTATGATTCATTTTCAATTAACGCCTTTTGATATTTTTGAGTTTAATCAACATTTCATGAAGAAGAATGCTAACTTCTTACAAAAGTATATTCATTGGATTCTTATGGGGTTCTTTGTGCTTTTAATGTTGTTTATGCTACACCATAATGGAGCTACAGGACTCTCTTACTTGATGGTTTCTATATTAGTAGTTGCTATGGTATTTATACAAAAAGCTTTTACTCAGTTTTTACGTAGAAAAACAATTACTAACTATTTGAAGAAAAACCCTCAAGTAATAGAAGATAGGAGTTTAAGTTTTAATAATAAGGAAGTTGTATTAACAATTAACGGAAAAGAAACAAAATATCCACTTAATGATTTTACTTTGTTAGAAGAAACAAAATATCATTATTTTGCTTATCTGAACCAAGAGTCAGCTGTAATCCTTCCAAAACGATTAGAGAAAAAATCTGATGAGATTCTTAAAATGGTAGAGAAAATTAAAGCTAGCCTTTAATTAATTTGTTCATAAATCTTTCAGCATCTACTATAAAACGGTCATGGGATGCTGTTCCAATTGTGTCTCCTTTAGCATCGCAGGCTGTAATTTCATAACTGATTTTTCTACCATCAACATTGGTAATAGTTGCAGTACATGTTATTTCTGCACCTATAGGCGATGCTTTTAGATGTTTGGTGTTAATTTCCATTCCAACTGTTTCACTTCCTTTAGGCAGCTCTTTTTGAATTACTTGTAAAGCTGTGTTTTCCATAAATGCTATTAAAGCGGGTGTGCCAAATACTTGTAATCCACCAGAGCCTAAGTTTAGAGCAGTGTCTTTTTCAAGTACTATCATTTTTTGAGTAAATGTTTGTCCTTTTTCCATTGTATTAGAATTCTGAGCTGAAATGAAATTTTATTTCTGGAAAATCTGATTGTGCCATCTGTAGAACATAGCCAGAGTCAGCAAGAAACACGTCGCGTCCTTCTTTATCTTTTGCCATGTATTGTTGTTTTCGCTTTTTGAAATTCTCTAATTGTACTTTATCGTCACTTTCTATCCAACAAGCCTTGTGTAATGAGATAGGTTCCCATCTACAAGTTGCATTATATTCATGCTCTAAGCGATATTGAATTACCTCAAACTGTAGTTGACCTACCGTACCTATGATTTTACGACCATTAAATTGATTAACAAATAACTGAGCGACTCCTTCGTCCATTAATTGATTAACGCCTTTTTCTAGTTGCTTGAACTTCATAGGGTCCGCATTTTCAATATACTTAAACATTTCAGGAGAAAAACTCGGCAGGCCTTTGAAATGTAGTTCTTCACCAGCTGTTAAAGTGTCACCAATTTTAAAGGTGCCACCACTATCAGGCAATCCAATAATATCACCAGCAAATGCTTCATCAACGGTTTCCTTTTTCTGAGCCATAAAAGCAGTAGCAGTAGAAAACTTCATCATTTTATTATGGCGAATATGTTTGTAGTTAATATTTCGTTCAAATTTTCCAGAACAAATTTTTATAAAAGCTAAACAACTTCTGTGGTTAGGGTCCATGTTGGCATGTATCTTAAATACAAAACCAGAAAATTTATTCTCTTCAGGTTTTATTTCCCGTTCAAGAGTTTCTATTGCTCGTGGACTAGGTGCAACTTGTATAAAACAATCTAACATCTCTTTTACACCAAAGTTGTTGAGGGCACTACCAAAAAACACTGGAGCTAACTTTCCTTCTAAGTATTCATTAACATTGAAGGGATTATATACACCTTCAATTAGTTCCATGTCTTCTCGCAACTGTGCTGCATCTTCTCCAATATGATTCTCTAATTCAGGACTAGAGATGTCATTAAAAGCAATTGATTCAGTTACGGTTTGTTTGTTAGGAGTAAAGAGGTCTAATTTTTCTTCGAATATATTGAAAACACCTTTAAATCTAGGTCCTTGATTGATAGGCCAGCTTAATGGCCGTACGGCAATTTGAAGCTCAGCTTCTAGCTCATCAAGTAAGTCGAAGGCATTTACACCTTCTCTATCTAATTTATTTACAAAAATGATAACAGGCGTATTTCGCATACGACAAACTTCCATCAATTTGCGTGTTTGTGCTTCTACTCCTTTAGCTGTATCTACAACAATAATTACACTGTCTACAGCAGTTAGTGTGCGAAATGTATCTTCTGCAAAATCCTGGTGACCAGGAGTATCTAGAATGTTAATTTTTATTCCCTTGTATTCAAATCCCATTACTGAAGTAGCAACAGAGATACCACGTTGCTTTTCAATCTCCATCCAGTCAGAAGTTGCAGTCTTTTTTATCTTGTTAGATTTTACTGCTCCAGCCACATGAATAGCTCCACCAAATAATAATAATTTCTCGGTTAAGGTTGTTTTACCTGCATCGGGGTGACTGATAATAGCAAAGGTTCTTCTGCGAGAAATTTCATCTTGTAGGGCCATAGGGGTCGAGATTCAATATTGTTTTGTTAGCGTGCAAAAGTACTTTATTAAAGCTTAATGTACAAGTGATTTCTGTTCGTACTTATTCTTCTGTATTTTGCATCGCTTTTAGAAGGGTAAGTAGTTGTTGTTGAAATTTTTTCATCATTTCCATTTGCTTATCATCAACCTCGTCGCTTCCTATTAATTTGGATGGAATACAGACTGCTTTTTCTCGCAGAGTTAAGCCTTTTTTTGTTAAATGAATATAGACTTTTCTTTCGTCTTCTTTAGATTTTAAGCGCTTAATTAACCCTGCGTTTTCCATGCGTTTTAGTAAGGGTGTTATGGTATTAGTTTTTAAGATTAATTTTTCTGCAATTGTATTTACAGAAATTTGATCAGTTTCCCATAAAACCAGTAACACCAAGTATTGTGGATAGGTAATACCTAGCTCTTCAAGATGTGGTTGATACTGCTTTGTTATCAATCTTGAGATTGCATAAAAAGGAAAACATAACTGATTGTCAAGTTTTAAAACTTCGTAATTATCCATATTTTATTCTTTTAGCAAACTACTTATTGCTTTTTCCATAGAAGATGGCGATTTTATAGGAGCATAGCGTTTTACAGGAATTCCATTTTTATTAATAATAAATTTTGTAAAATTCCATTTAATAGATTTTCCAAGCAGGTTAGGTAGTGATTTTTTTAAATAGCTAAAAAGAGGATGCTCATTTTCTCCATTAACATCTATTTTTGAGAACATTGGAAAAGTAACACCGTAATTTATTAAGCATCCTTCACTTATCTCTTTTTCTGAACCAGGCTCTTGTTTTCCAAATTGATTGCATGGAAACCCTAAGATTACTAATCCCTGTTTTTTGTATTTTTCATATAGTTTTTCGAGACCTTCATACTGTGGTGTAAAGCCGCACTTACTTGCTGTGTTAACTATAATTACTACTTTGTTTTTATAATCACTTAGATCTATTTCTTTGCCTTGTAGACTTTTAGCTTTAAAGTTGTAAATTGTTGTATTCATAATTTGTTTTTTTAGTTTATTGTGTCGTGTGCGATACAAATATAAGGAAAAATATATCGCGTACGATATATTTTACAAGAAATCTTGTTTTATATTTGTAAGCAAATTATACACGATGGATATAAACCCAGAAACATACGGATTTCCTAAGCGCCAAGAGTTAGTGCCTTTAGGTTCAAATCATATAGGACTTGTAAAGCTCATTAAGAGTCGTATTATACAGAAGGATGCTAAAAAGATAGTAGAAATGGTACAACAAATAAAAAAGGTGGACAAAAGCTTAGAGGTTTCTTTGGTATGTTCGTCTAATATTTGTTCTAAGTCATTAAGTTTATTAGAGAGAGAAGGAGTGGGGGTAATAGTTGAGAGTTAGTGTTTTTATTTAGTTAAGAGAGATCTTAACCTTTTAAAGACTATAGTTGTATACATGAAATTTATTGTTGTATTCAGTCTCATATTCCCCTGTCATTTTGAATAGTCCTTTTTCTTCAATTATTTCATGATGAATTGGGTTCTTGTATATTATTTTAATGCTTCTTGGATTTTGTTTTATTGAGTGTTCAATGTTTTCAAGAACATTAATAAATACAGACTTTCCAAAAGGGTTATAGAAGTATATGTAATTGAAGTTGTCAATATCTTTGTACTCTTGAGCATCTTTATTAACTATTGTAATATTACTTCTTTTACATTTGTTAATATTTCTTTTTGCTTGATCAAAGATTGATTTTGAATATTCAACGCCTACAATTTTTTTAAAGGGAAATTTATTCATGTAGAGAACAGCTCCTCCTTTTCCGCAACCAAAGTCAATAATTGAATCATTGCTGTTGATGCCTTGAGATTTTAAAACCTTTCCTAGGTATGAATTTCCAGAGCTTTCGTAGTGTACAGGTTCTAATTCTAATGGAATGTTTAGGTTTTCTATGGAAACTTGTTTGTAGGTTTCTATCCCAATTATTTTTTCAAATAATATGCGTGTAATTAACTCCAGTTTAAAAATGGGGTTCTTTATAAAGCTTTTAGTATAGCGATAAATTTTTGTGGGAAGCTGTGCTTGAAACAAGATGATACGTATTGAGTAATTATATTTACAAATATAATTATCTTTTGTGTTAAATGTTGATGTGCAAGGATTTTTAACGTATGGTAATTATAGTGCCAATATTTTAGCTAGTTACCTGCCATCAAGTTGTCCAAATACTCTTTTTAAAATATCATTTACACGAGCAATAGGGTTTTCCCGAATTTTCTTTTCCTCTTCAGCTACTTTTAAGAATAGCCCATCTAGTGCTTTTTGTGTAACATATGTATCTAGTTCTGTATTAACAGGAGTTAAGCTTGATGTTTTTCCTATAATACTGTTGGCTAATTTGTTGTAGCTGCTAGTTAGTGTGTTCCAAGATTGATAGGTAGATATGCCCGCAACTATTTTTTTATCTAATGATTTTTTAATTTTAGGCTGAAATGCTTTTTGTAAGCTTTTATACGTTGCTTTCTGTAGGTAATCGGTTGCAGCATGGTCGCCAGCAGTTAATATGCTCCAAGCATCTGCGATGGTAATATCCTTTATGGCTTTTATGAAAATTGGTTTAGCAGCAATTGCAGCATCCTCAGCAGAACGGTTTAAGCGAAGCTCAAAATCATTCACCATCTTTTCTCCACCAGGAATTAGTTTAATATTATCTGTAATAATCGCAGCTTCTTTTGGTAAAAGAATTTTCACCATATTATCTTTTAAAAATCCATCTTGTTTATTAAGTGCTAATACGGCATTGGTAATTCCAACGCTTAACGCATTTTTAAGACCAGAAGCATTTTCTTGTTCTGTTGGTTTTGTTGTAGCTGTGTTTACAGTTTGTTCTGCTATCGTTAATAGCTCAGCACAAGAACTAAGTAGAAGTATGATAGTTAGAAAAAGAATTGTTTTTTTCATGTTAGTTGTTATTCGTGTACTGCAAATATATTGCTTTAAAGGGAATAAAAAAAGGCTGGCGTATAGCCAGTTTTTAATCATTTTTCTTATTGAGTAAGTATTTTCTTACTGTATTTTTCTATGCTAATAATATATATACCTTTACTTGGTAGATCTATATTTAATGAATTTTTTTGATTGGTTGAGCTAAATATAAGGTTCCCATTTGTTGAATAAACAGATATTGTTCTGTTCGTTGGGCAGTTATTTAGATTAAGCTTATTGGCGAATGTTTGTATTGATATGTTTTTAAAATCGACTTCATCTATATCTACAGCAATATCATCTGTTATATTTGTAAAGTCCTTCCATTTATCAGCTACTTGGTAAGCTGATAAGCTTCCAGTAGGTATATGTAATATACAAGTTGCCGGATCAACATATTTAAAAACATCTACCATTGTACTTAAATCAACTGGGGTGATAGGATGAGCATATATTGATATAATGCTAGAGTCTCCATAAAATGCATATGTGCCAATAGAACTAACCGTCTCTGGTATTTCTATGCTTGTGATGTTTGTGCAATTTGCAAATGCACCGTCTCCTATATTTGTTACACCATAAGGTATGTTGATAGATAATAAACTGTCGCAATTGTAAAAAGCAAATGTTCCAATATTTGTTACTGTATTTGGTATGGATATCGTTTTTAAATGAGTTTGATTATAACATAATGAGTTTGGAATAGATTGCACTTTATTTCCTATCAGGAAGTTTGTCACTATAGGTTCAAATATATTATTTCCTCCTGTTGTCGCATTTATAGCATTATAATTAATCACTTTTAAACTATCGCAATCGCTAAAAGCATTATCCCCAATATTGGTTACTGTTTCTGGTATTGTAATTAATGTTAATCCATCACAATTATAAAAGGCCTGTCCATTAATAGTTTTAACAGAATCAGGAATAGTAATTGCTGTAAGTTCTGTCATTCCATAACATAACCTAAAGGGAATAGACTGCACTTTATTTCCAATATTGAAGTTTATTATTGTATCTCCTTTATAAGGAAGGTTGCCTACTGTAGCATTTATGGCATTGTAGTTTACCGTATTTAAACTAGTGCAATTTTCAAAAGCATAATCTCCAATATTCGTTACTTTTTCTGGAATTGTGATAGATGTTAGCTTACTCATACCATTACATAAATTTGCTGGAATAGATTTCACATTATCACTTATTTCAAAACTTATTATCGATGAGGAATTATCTCCAAAAAGGAGATCGTCGTTTGTATAGGCATTTGTAGCATTGTAATACACCGTTTTTAAGCTGTCGCAATTTGCAAATGCATAGTATCCAATACTTGTTACTGAATCCGGAATCGTGATAGAGACTAAATTATCACAATCATTAAACGACCAGGCGCTAATTTTAGTTACAGAATTTGGAATAGTGATAGCCGTTAGATTTGTCATCTTAGAACATAAGTTGACAGGTATGGTTTGTACTTTACTTCCTATTTCAAAATTAGTTATTGATGATGCTTCTCCAAAAGGAGGGTTATTGCTTGTTGTTGCATTTATTGCATTGTAATAAACTGTTTTTAAATTATCACAGCTTGAAAAAGCATTGAGTTCAATATCAGTTACTGATTCGGGAATTATTATTGAACTTAGCTTGTTGCAATTCTCAAAAGCAGAGCTTCCAATTTTCACTATTGAATCAGGTAATATTATTCCCTGTAGACTAAAACAGTTAATAAATGCAGAGTTCTCAATTTCAGTTGTAGAATTTGGAATAGTAACTGAAATTAAACTATCGCAGTCTTTAAAACAGCGACTCTCTATAATCGTGATTGAGTCTGGTATGGAGAAAGCTTTTAAGCTTTTACAACCAGAAAAAGCTTGATTTTCAATTTTATTTACAGAGTTTGGAAGTGTAACTGTTGTTAAATTATTGCAACTGATGAAAGAGCCATATCCAATTTCTTTGACAGAATTTGGAATAGTAATGGCTGTTAATTCATTACAAGCAAAAAAAGCTAAATCTCCTGTTCTTGTAACAGAATAAGTATTTATATATGTTACTGTATCTGGTATAGTACAAGGACCTAATACCGAGCTTTCACCGCTTACTTCTACTGTGCTGTCAGAAGTTATGGTGTATTCTAGAATAGCTCCATCTGTTGTAATTGAAGTAAAATCATATGCAAATAATCTAGTTATTTGTAAGAGTAGGATGAATGAAATAACTGTTTTTTTCATATTCTAATATGTTTTTATTTACACAAATATACCAAAAAACACAAATAAAAAAAGCCCGACAAAATGCCGGGCTTTTCAATATAGTATAAGAGTTATTTTTATCTTAAAGCAGCTTGAGCAGCAGCTAAACGTGCGATAGGCACACGGAAAGATCATTTTTGTTAGGGATGATCTAAAATAAAGTCTTTAACCCATTTGCAAACTCTTGTGTCTTTGTTTAAATATGAATGGTTGATCCATTCAAATGTATTTACTACATGAGGACTTTTATCTCCTGCATAGTGTGAGTTTCCTTCAAAGCGTGCAGATGCATTAGTTACCATACCATCGTTCGGTTTATCTAAAACCCCATGACCTGTTTTTTCTACTAATGATGGTTTTGGTGAGTGCCAATGGTAACAAAAAGGTACTCCAAAATGATAACAAGAATGATAGGTGCTTATTCGTCCGTTTAACAACCAATATTTTGAGCGACTATTTATATCAGTTGTATTGTTATAAATATAGTTTAAAAAGTCACTTCCTGGTTTTAGGTCGCCAACACCCGAAGTGTTTCCAAAAGGTACAAAGTGCGATAGTTTTGACCCTAGGTGAGGAGTGCTTAAAGTAACAAGTCTATAGAAGTTGGTACTTTTTAAATGCGTGTAGTCAGCAATATATGCACGAGAGACTAATCCACCCATTGAATGAGCTATTATTATAGGGTCCATAGAAACCCAGCTACTATCTTGACATTCTAAGATAAAGTCAGCCATTTTTTCTCCATTTTCAATGATATGATTCCACCATTTATATTCGTATACCCAAACATTATAACTATCTCCAATATTATGGTCTTTTAAATAATCGATCATTTTGTCCCATGATTTAGAATTATCGTCCATCCCATGAACTAGAATAACACTTCTTCCAACACCGGCTTGTCCTAACTTTAATTCTAAGAAATATTGGTTAGAAAAGGATCCTGTTGTTAAAGTGTTATTTTTATGCAAAAAAACGAACTGAAGTTCTTCTTCAATGCCATCAATTATAAGGTGAAGTGAATTGTCTTCCTCAATAGTTCCTTGTATCACTATCGTGTCGTTACCGGAGTTGCCTTTTAAAGAGAAGGTTGAATCATTCTTGATCGTACCGGTTAATTCAACAGGGGAAGGAAAATTAAATTCAGAGGGTATGCTTAAATTGGCTAATAAGCTAGTGTTTGATTGATAGATGTTAATTGTATAACATGTGTCGGCAGTTCTTTCAATATCAGAACCATCACTGAGTAAATAGCCTTTCCATTGAGCATTTATATTAATAGATGTAGATGTTGCATTTGCTGAATTAGATTTATCATCTTCACAAGCAGTGAAAATTAATAAAATAAAAAGGATGAGTGTAAAATAGTTTCGTTTCATTGCAGTAAGATATTGGATTAAATTTGAAGTTCAAATATACCAAAAAAATTACAAACAAAAAGCCCCACCAAAAGGAGGGGCTTTTATATTATCAAAAGATAGCCTCTCATGAAGAGAGGCTATCTTTGCATTTTGCTTCTTATCTTAATGCAGCTTGAGCAGCAGCTAAACGTGCGATAGGCACACGGAAAGGAGAACAACTTACATAGTTCATCCCTGCTCTTACACAGAACTCAACTGATGAAGGCTCACCACCATGCTCACCACAAATACCAACTTTTAATTTAGCATTTGAGCTACGTCCTTTATTGATACCCATTTCAACTAATTGACCAACACCTTCTTGATCCAATACTTGGAAAGGATCTGCTTTTAAGATTCCTTTTTCAAGATAAACAGGTAAGAATTTACCAGCATCATCTCTAGAATATCCTAAAGCCATTTGCGTAAGGTCATTTGTTCCGAATGAGAAGAACTCAGCTATTTCAGCAATTTGATCTGCGATTAATGCAGCACGAGGAATCTCTATCATAGTACCTACCATGTATTCGATTTTATCTCCTCTTTCAGCAAATACCTCAGCAGCTACCGAACGAACGATTTCTTCTTGTAATTTGAATTCTTGAACAGTTCCAATAAGTGGAATCATTATTTCAGGGAAGGTTTTAATGCCTTTAGCCTTAAGATCCATCGCTGCTTCAATAATTGCTCTTGCTTGCATTTCTGTAATCTCAGGGTACGTATTTCCTAAACGACAACCACGGTGACCTAACATTGGGTTAAACTCGTGTAAGTCTTCCACTTTTGCTTTTACAACTTCAGCAGAAATTCCCATTTCTTTAGCCATTGCTTCTTGATTTTCTGGCTCGTGAGGAACAAACTCGTGTAAAGGTGGATCCAGTAGACGTACAGTTACTGGTAAACCTGCCATTGCAGTAAATACATCTGTAAAGTCTTGACGTTGGATAGGTAATAATTTGTCTAATGCAGCTCTTCTTCCAGCTTCATCATCAGCCAAAATCATTTCACGCATACGAATTAAACGCTCACCTTCGAAGAACATGTGCTCCGTACGACAAAGACCAATACCTTGAGCACCGAAATCAAGAGCAACTTTACAATCTCTTTCAGTTTCAGCATTTGTTCTTACGTCGATTTTTCTAAATTTATCAGCTAATTCCATGATAGCTCCGAAATCACCACTCAACTCAGGGTCGATAGTAGCAACTTTACCTGCGTACACTTCACCAGTAGAACCGTTTAACGAAATCCAGTCACCTTCTTTAAATGTTTGACCGTTGGCAGTAAATGATCTTCCTTTCGCATCGATTTTACAATCACCAGCTCCAGACACACAGCATTTACCCATACCACGTGCAACAACAGCAGCGTGAGATGTCATACCTCCTTTTGCAGTTAAGATACCTTTAGCGATATCCATACCTTCTAAATCTTCAGGAGAAGTTTCAGTTCTAATAAGAATAGAAACTGGGAATTTATTTGCTTCATCAGCGTGGAATACACATTGACCAGTAGCAGCACCTGGAGATGCAGGTAAACCTTTTGCTACAACATTAGCTGCTTTAATAGCTGCTTTGTCGAATACAGGGTGTAATAATTCGTCTAATTTATTAGGCTCTTGACGAAGGATAGCAGTTTTTTCGTCAATCATACCTTCTTTTACCATTTCAACAGCAATTCTTGTCATCGCAGCAGCAGTACGTTTACCGTTACGAGTTTGAAGCATCCATAATTTACCATCTTGGATAGTAAACTCTAAATCTTGCATGTCTTTGAAATATTTCTCTAATTTATCTTGCGTTTCGTCAAGTTCTTTGTAAACTACAGGCATTAACTCTTCTAATGAAGGGTAGTTAGCTGCTCTATCGTCTTCTTTTACACCAGCTAATTCAGCCCATTGTAAAGAACCTGCTTTAGTAATTTGTTGTGGAGTTCTAACACCAGCTACAACATCTTCACCTTGAGCATTAATTAAGTACTCACCGTTAAATGCGTTCTCGCCAGTTGCAGCATCTCTTGTAAAGGCAACACCAGTACCAGAGTTATCACCCATATTACCAAATACCATTGCTTGTACGTTTACAGCAGTACCCCATTCTTCTGGAATCTGGTGCATTGCACGGTAGTAATTAGCTCTTGGGTTTGTCCAGCTATCAAATACTGCACAAACTGATCCCCAAAGTTGTTCCCATGGATCAACTGGGAAATCTTTCCCTGTTTGTTTTTTAACAGCTACTTTAAATTGCTGTACTAATTCTTTTAAATCATCAACGCTTAAGTCAGTATCATTTTCAACACCTTTCTTTTCTTTCATCTCTTCCATGATTTCCTCAAATGGATCATCATCTTCTTTAGATTCAGGTTTCATTCCTAAAACTACATCACCATACATTTGAACAAAACGTCTGTATGAATCCCAAGCGAAACGAGGGTTACCCGATTTCTTAGCGATAGCTTCTACAGCTTCGTCATTCATACCAAGGTTCAATACTGTATCCATCATTCCTGGCATAGAAACACGAGCACCAGAACGAACTGACATTAATAATGGGTTGTCTTTAGAACCGAATCCCATGTCCATAATTTTTTCAACATATGCCATAGCTTCTTCGCATTCGCCTTTTAAAAGCTCAATAACTTTAGCCTGACCTAGTTGATTGTATTCTGTACAAGTATCAGTTGTGATAGTAAATCCTGGAGGTACTGGAACACCAATAAGGTTCATTTCAGCAAGGTTTGCACCTTTACCACCAAGCAAATTTTTCATGTCTGCTTTACCTTCGGCTTCTTTGTTCCCGAACGTATAAACGCGTTTTACATTTGACATTTTTTATTCTATTTTTAAGTTAATAATTAGGTTATTTTCGTGTTGAAAAAAAGAAAACAAAGGTATTCAAAAAAACAGTAAAAAAAAACAGCAAAAGTGATTTTAATATTTATTTAGGAATAAACTATAAAATGCTAGGTTCTTAAGGGTTTTGAGAACGCTTAATAGGAGGAAATTGCTACAGTTTTTATATTTAGTTTATTGTAAAAAACACACTCTTTTTTTGAGATAATTTTTGCAATTAAGAAACAATACAATTTTGATTAGTTAGGAAGAGGCAAAATTTCTAAACCAATTGCAAGATTAATCTCTGGTTCCATTACATGTCCTGCAAAATAAAGGTATAGTTTGTCCTTATACTTTAGTGCTGCAGGAGAACGAATTTCATCAGTAGTCCAGCTATAGTCTTCTCTTTCAAATAAAGGAGTTGCATCTTGTGTCCATGTTGTTTCTCCATTGGGTGAAGATGCATGGTGTAGTTTTACTTGTGTCCAAGGGCTATCAATTACCACATCATAATACAGATGCATTTTATTATTTAGTACTATGGCATTAGGAGTAGAATAGCCAACGAAAGTGTTTCTAGGGTAGATGTTTAAATCGGGTGTTAATACAAGTCTACTTTGATCCCAAGTAGATCCATCAAAGCAAGTGAGACCAATTACTTGCCATGTTGAACTTATAGTTGCATCAACTCCAACTGCAGTAAAATAAACATATATTTTATTGTTGTAAACTACGGCTGCAGGTTCACCAACAATGTATTGATTAAACTCGAAATTCATATCGCTGTATGGAGCTGTAGGCTCAGCAATGAAACCTTGTTTGGTGAAGTTTATTCCGTCAGAAGAAATAGCATGACCAAGCTTAAAATGTTTAGAGGCGCTATCATCGTCAACATTGTTTGGAATATTGTCTGCGCCATTGGTAGTATAGCTATAAGAGACATCATAGCCTGTATAAAAAAGATGATAGTTTCCTTGGTAGAAAACAACGGAAGGAGTCTCAATGCTTTGCCCATCCCACGCATTTTCAGTTAATTCTAGTACTGGAGTACTAGGGTTCAGACTCCAGTTTATACCATCAGAAGATATGAGACGATATATTTTTACTTTTTCGTCCCAGGACTTGTCAGAGGAAGCATACATAATCAATTGGTCACCAACTATTAAAACATGAGGGTCGTTCCAATGTGAGCCAGTAAAGAAATCATCGTTTTGAATGATGGGGTTTGTATAGTCTGGAGTTGTTATTTCTTTGGGCTCTTCTTCAATACATCCATTTAAGGTAAGTAGTAAAAAAAAAGAAAATATAACTTTTGTTGAGAAGGTAGCTATGTGTTTTGTCATAAGCTTTTTTATTCTGGCTTTATCTTTTTCTTTTTTACAATTGAAACCTTTCCAGGTAGTATAACGTTCAATAATTTTTTTCCTTTCAACCCTAATATGGTCGCACATGCAAAGCAAGCAAGTATCAATAGAATAATTATTAATTGATTGTCAGGAGTTAGACCTTGAAAAATTACAATTAGTGAAGCAATGGTAGACAGAATAGTTATAATGATGCTATACACAATCTTTTGAATAAGTAAAGGTGTTTTAAAGGTTTTAAAACGAGTGTAGCCATCTAACAATCCTGTAAAAAGTGCAACAATCATAGCTAATGGTAAACCAATAATCATTACGATATTCATAATGTTTAGTTCTTCAGAATAGAAGTCTGGAAATAGAGCTGTAAATAAAAATATTAAAGGAATTATCCCTACAAAAGCTTGCGATATATGAATAGCAATAGGATGGAGGTCTAAATTTAATATCATTAACCTGTTACTAGATACTCTTTCTCTATATGGTTCAAATACTTTACGAGGTAAACCACATGCAGGACAAACTTCATCTAGTTCATCCTCTTTCATTACATAGCCACAAGGGCGACATTTTACTAATTCAGCCATAATGTAAAGTTAATGATTTTATTTTAATAATTTCTTAGTGTTCGAAATTAACAAAATATCATTTTTTAAGATGATAATGAAGAAAGAAATCTTATTTAGTTGCGAGTTTACTAATAAGCAGATAGGATACAAATGCAGCACTTATTCCAAATAGATTAGCATCTAATTCTAAAGGTAACTGCCAATCAGAGATGATTAAACTAAGTGTTGTACCTCCACCAACAATCATTGAAGTTAGTGCAGCTGTTGAGTTCGGTTTTTTGGAAAATAATGCGGCTAATACAGGAATAAACATGCCAGACACCATGAATGAATAGGAGTGAAGCATTAGTTCTAACACACTGGTCATTTTTAAGGCTAATAAAAGGGCAGCTATTCCAACAACTAAGGTTAGTATTTGTGAAAGTTTTAAGCTGTTTTTTGAACGATGTTTTTTTAGAACGTCAGTTAGTATGTTGCCTGACGAGGCCATAAGACAACTGTCAGCAGTAGACATAATAGCAGAAAAATAAGCTGATAAAACAATGCCCAAAAATCCAACAGGAAGAATTGTTTTAAGTAATATAGGTAAGCCCATCTCAGCATCTAAATTGGAGCTATTGAAGCCTGGTAACATATTATTTTCCATAGCTACGCGAGCAAACATTCCTAATACAACGCCAATGAAAGCCATTAAGGGATATTCAAAAAAACCAGCTATAAACCATCCTTTTTGAGCTGTTTTTGTGTCTTTTGCAGCGTATATTCGTTGGTAGAGTGTCATTCCTATAAACCAAATAGGAATAATGGTAAACATCCAATTTACTATTTGTTGCCAGCTTACAGATGTTAAGCTTAAAAATTCTGGTGCTAAGCTTGCTGTTATAGTTGCTGCTCCTCCAATTTTGAAATAAGCAATTGGTAAGGCTACTAGAACCAAGCCAGCCATTAGTATTATCCATTGAATGGTGTCTGTATATATTACGGCTTTTATTCCTCCAATTACAGTGTAAATAATAGCTATTGTTCCCATTACTAATAATGCATGGTTAATGCTTAATCCATCAAATGTTGAGGAGGCTAATTTGGCGCCGGCTAATATTTGTGAACTAGTAAAGCCTAAATAACCGATGGCTGATATAATACCTGCAATTAAAGCAACGCGTTTGTCAAATATAAATTCAAGGAATTGAGGGAAGGATAAGAAGCCTTTCTTTCGGGCAAGGTCTGCTATTCGAGGGATTAACAATACGCCGCTTAACCAAGCCCCAAGTAAACCTGTAAAAAGCAACCAGCTGCCTGATAGTCCCATGGTGAAGCCAAGTCCACCTAAACCTATAGAGAAACCCCCACCAACATCAGTAGCAACAACAGATAAGCCAATATGTAAGCTGCTTAAATTTCTTCCACCTACAAAGTAATCGTCGGTTGTTTTATTTTTGCGCATAAAATACACGCCTACTGCCAGCATGGCAATTAAATAGATGCAAAATATGGATAAATCAATCCAACTCATTAGATGTTTTTGTAGTAGACATTCATGCTTTCAATACTTCCTGCAATATTGGTGTTGTTGATAAGAGTTCCCGAATAACGATAATCAAATTTTAAAAATGTTTTGTTCATCGGAATTGAGTTGAGGCGAGCAATAGTGTATAAGGTTTTTATTCCTTGTTCTTTCATTGCTTCTTCCATTCTATTGAGTAATAGTACTGATAAGTTATTGCCTAAAAATGCAGGGTCTGTTGCGAAATCAGTCATTTCAGCATTGCATCCTTTTACATCCATTTCTGAGGAAGCAACAGCAACAATTTTCCCGCTTTTTATAGCTCCATAGTACTGAACATCTTCACTCATAGTTTGTGTAATGTACTTAGGGTCATGAATTGGGAAAGGGTAGGAGATAAAAACCTCCTTGTAGATAGATGCTATTTTTTCTGCATCGGCAATCTCTAATTTACGTAACTCAAATGACGTGTTAGGCTGGATAGTAGTTTTCTTTTTTGTAGCAGTATCTTCTAGTAAATTGCTTAGGCTTTTCAAAGCTTCTTTAGGCACTTCTTGTAATCTATTGGCATCTACAAATTTTGAAACGAAAAAAACGTCTTCAGTGTCATTGTAAAATTTAGGAATGCTAGCTTCTAATAGATAACCATCTGAAATAAAAAGAGGTGCAACCCATTTAGGAATCTTGCAAAATATTTTAGAGTAACTATTTTTATGAGCAAGAGCTGAAAGTTTATCAATAATAATTGAGGCATCTTGTTTGTCCAACTTCATTAAGTAAATACGCTGGTTAAGATTTCCGTGTTGAATTAAGCTTCCTTTTCCTAAAATCTCTAGCTTATCTTGCATTTTTTTTCCTTCTTTTTATTCGTGCATTTTTTTCAGGAATTAATGATATAGTATTGCAAGAATCTGATAATAGTTTTTCAATTCCTATTGCTTCAGATTCATCTATTTCATTTATATCGTTCATATTTAAATCCATGTCACAATTAGCACAATCTCTATCACACATCTTAGGTTCGTAGCTATCTGGCTCTTTGTAAGTTGTGATAATTCCTTCGTAGTTTCTAAGAACTACTTTATTGGTCGACCATGAAATAATATAGTTCGGCATAACAGGTATTTTTCCTCCACCACCTAGCGCATCAATTACGTAAGTAGGTCGTGCAAAACCACTAGTGTGGCCTATAAGAGATTCCATAATTTCAATTCCTTTTCCTACGGGTGTTCTGAAGTGAGATAAGCCTTCAGACAGGTCACATTGGTATAGGTAATATGGTTTTACTCTATTTCGAACCAACTTATGTAATAAAGATTTCATTATTCTAGGGCAGTCGTTTATATCAGCTAATAACACTGTTTGGTTGCCTAAAGGGAATCCTCCATCAGCTAATTTTCTAATAGCTTCTTTAGCTGAACTAGATATTTCGTTGGGGTGATTAAAGTGTGTGTTGATGAAAACGGGTTGGTATTTCTTTAAAATAGCAATTAATTCATCTGTAATTCTGTAAGGTAAAACAACAGGCATTCTTGTTCCTATACGAATAACTTCGACATGAGGAATTTGGCTTATTTCAGATAATAACCAATCTATAGTTTTATCAGGAAGCATAAATGGGTCACCTCCAGAAAGTAGTACATCACGTACTTGAGGAGTGTTTTTAATATATTCAATTCCTTTTGATAGCTGAGCTTTGGAGGGAATGTAATCCTGATCTCCTACTTTTCGTTTTCTTGTGCAAAAGCGACAATACATAGAGCAAATATTACTTACATGAAATAATACACGGTCAGGGTAACGGTGAGTAAGTCCAGGAACAGGACTATCTGTATCTTCAGATAAGGGGTCAGCATGTTCAGATTCTAATGTGGTTAATTCTTCAATGCCACCAAATGCTTGTTTAAATACGGGGTCGTTTCTGAAATTTTTTTTATCAATAAGAGATAGGTAATAAGGTGTTATAGATAGAGGAAACTTGTCAAAAGTTTTTTCTAAATCTGCTTTTTCTTTTCTGTTGAATTTAATTCCGGTTAGATATTCAAAAGTTTCAATATCTTTAATAGCATGTTTTAATTGCCACTTCCAATCTTTCCAGTTTGATTTAAGAGGAGCCTCTTCAATCTTTCCTGCCATTTCTTTTTGGCTATCGTCATATATCATAATATAGTCTTTTAGTTACAGCATGCAAAATTACAAAAATCAACTGACAATAAAGATTATATTCTAATTAATGTGCAGATAATGAGATAATTAACATTTTTTATTGTTGTAATGGTATAGCAATCAGCAAAGTATGAAAAATGTATTTAACAAGTCCGTTTTAACTTTATAGCCAAATCATAAGAATACTAATTGTCATTAAAAGAAACAATATTATTCCTAATATGCGATTCTTTTTTTCTGATTTTAATAACTTTGAGATTAGGTTTCCAAAGAATATCCAAGTAATCATACAAGGGATGCCAACCAAGCCAAATATAGAAGCAAACATAAATACGCTTGTATGTGTATTATTTAATTGAGGCATAAAAGCACTGGCACTAGTAATTGCCATAACCCAAGCTTTTGGATTTACAAATTGCATAAAGAAACCATGAAAAAAGCCCGTCTTTGAATTTAATTGAAAAGTTTTTGAATTGAGTTTGCTTATAGCAAATGCTAAATAGAATAGCCAAAAAGAACTTGCTATTTTTAGTATTAAGCCTACAGTTGGATTATTTGTAATTAATTCAGTAATACCATAGCCAGAAGCATAAAGCAAAACCATAAACCCAGAAAGAATGCCTAGCATTAGCTTGCTAGAATCCTTAAATCCGTATTTTTCTCCGAAAGAGAAAAGTAGGTAATTATTGGGGCCCGGAGTAATTGATGTTATAAAGGCAAAAATTAGAAATCCTGTTATGTTGTAATCTATCATTTAGATATAATCTTTTATGCATTTTTTAGGACGACACAGCATGAATGCCAACCGGTTGGCGGTATGGCATCGTGGGGCGTCAGCCGATAGGCTAGATGTCGGACGATGGGACACCGCAGGTGTCCTACGATGGTAATATTGTGTAACCCACTGACCGGAGGCAGTGGCGCATGTGCGATAGCGGTTGTTAGGCTTAGTTTTTTATTTGTATTTATATCTAGTTAAGTTTTTATCGCCGATTTTTTCGATCAATCCATTTTCAACTGCATATTGTAAATCTCGACTTGCTGTTGCTGATGATATTTCTCTGAAATTCTTTAGATAGTCTTTCCGAGAAAAGTAGTCCTCTTTTATAATTGATTTGAAAAGGTTTATTCTATCAATATTCAATAGACTTACATTTTGAATGTTAAGTAATTCTTCTAATGATTTAAGAATGATTTCCAACATAAATTCAATAAAAAGGGTTGATTCTCCTGTATTGTCAGATTTACCTAAAGCCTCGTAATATTTGTCTTGACGTTCTTTAATTAGTGTCTCAACAGGTAGAAACTCGAATACAGGATAAGTATTTTTTAAAATGAGTGTTTGCCATAATCTTCCCATTCTACCATTTCCATCAATAAAAGGATGAATAAATTCCATTTCATAATGAAACACACAACTTTTTATTAGAATTAAATCATCGTCATTTTTTAAGTATTCAAATAAATCATTCATTAAAGGTTTCAGTAAATCACTTGGAGGAGCAATATGAGCAATCTCTGACCCTTTGACTATTCCAACGGATTTATTCCTTAATCGACCTGCAGATTCTACAAGTCCATTCATTAAGATACCATGAGCTTCACAAAATGATTCAAAACTAAATGGATTCAATTTATCTAGATAGTCATAAACATCTATGGCATTTTTAACTTCAAGTATGTCTTTTTTAGGACCAATTACTCGTTTGTTTTCAATAATTGCAGTAATTTGTTTTAATGTCAATGTATTTCCTTCTATTTCTAATGAAGAATGAATAGTTTTAATACGGTTCTTCTTTCTTAACTCAGTTGGAGGTTTAGTTAAATGAGCCGAATTAACTTCTCCAATTTTTTCTGAGATTAAAGCAACTAGTTTTAGAATTCTTCCTGTTATTGTATAAGGTGGTTTCATTTAATTTTCTTTTGATAGTATCATTTGATAGTATCAAAGATAATAGTTTTAATTTAAAATACAAGTAACTGTCTGGTTTGCAGTCTTTCTATTATGTCTAGTCCTGAAATATGGCTACAGGTTAAAATTAATTTATGATACATTTTTAAACACTGTATCGGGTGTTTTATAAGCTAAAGATAAATGTAATCTTTTAGTATTATAAATATCAATAGCATTTTTTGTTGCTAAAGCCGCTAAATCTTTAGAGAAGAAGCATTGGTCAAGGTAGAATTCATCTTTTAGAATTCCGTTAACCCTTTCCGCTAGGGCGTTTTCATAACAATGATTTTCTTCAGTCATGCTGATAGCTATTTTGTGTTTTTTCAACTCATTGGTATATTGATGACTGCAATATTGTAATCCTCTGTCAGAATGATGAATTAATCCAGGAGCTGGTTTTGTTTTTCTTATAGCTGATTTTAGTGCTCTCAGACATCCCTTTAGTTCTAAGGAATCACTCATATCGTACCCAACAATTTTACGTGAATACATATCTGTAATAAGCGCTAAGTAGCAAAAGCCTTTTACTGTTCGGATGTAGGTTATATCACTGGCCCAAAATTGATTAGGGTGGGTGATAGGCACATCCTTTATCAGGTTGTTGTATTTATGGAAATGGTGGTATGAATTGGTTGTTTTACAGGAAGCTTTCTTTTTCTTAATGAGTAGATTTTCTTCTCTTAAGATGTTGAATAAAGTATCTCTTCCAATCTTCAATTGTTGCTCTTGAAAGGATTCTCTTAAGCTTCTGTGTAGCTTCCTGGTTCCAACTCTTGGTTGCTCAATTCGTTCCCTTTTAACTAGTTCAACTACCTTTTCAATAGTGTGCATTCTTTTGCTATAACGCTTCTTGTATTTATAATACGCATCGCGTTTTAAATCAAAGCAGGTGCAGACTTCCGACACGCTAGCGGATATCTTACCTGCTTTGGGGATTGCTTTAATTAGGGCTGGTCGTTTAGCTTTTTTTTTAACTCGGCTACATTCTTATAACCATGCATTTCAGCGAGTGCTTCTAAATAAGAATCGTTGACAAGTTGATCTAGATCTTTCTTTAGAACAAGCTTTTTAAGTTGCTCTATTTCCTTTTGGAGCGCCTTAATTCGTGATAAGTCGTCTTCGTTTTCAATCAAAATTCTAGTGTTCATAAGGTCTTTTCTATCGTATTTTTTTATCCACACATTAATGGTGCTATTCTCTAGTCCATAAATGCGCGATAATTCTCTTTTAGAATACTTGCCGGTGGATAATTCGGCTAAAACCTTTAGTTTAAATCCTTCACTGTAGCGTCTAACTACTCTTTCATTTTTATACATTTCTACATCAAATTGTGTAGACATTTTTTAGGACGAGACAAAATAGGCTATAACGTTTGGGGCTATGTAATAGTTGGGGCGCAACTATACTTATGTTGTTTTAATCACTTTCAGTTTCCGCATCAGAGAATGTATGAACAATAGCTATTTGCCCCAATTTTATATAGCCTTTGTTACAAGCTGGCTGTTTGTAGCACTTCCCAAATCGACTATGCACTGTGACAGACACACTTTTTGCCAAGCCTGGCAATGTGTGAGGCTGTGGCATATAGCTGTCTAATACATATGTTTGGTTTTTATTTTTTCATGAGCCAATTATGAGCCAATAGGTAATTTTACAATCCACTTATTAATAGATGCTTATGTGTGAATATTAAAAGAGAATTAAATACCCATGAGCCAATTATGAGCCAATTAAAATATAATTTGTTCCTGCTCCAACTTCACCACTTCGTTTGAGAATATTATACTTATCTACAAGTTCAGTTAAATCTCTTGTTGCAGTAGCTTTTGAAATATTATTAAGTGTTTGATAGTCACTATTTGTTATACTTCCTTTTTCTTTTAGAAATTCGATAGCTTTCAGTTGTCTTGCATTGAGTTCAATATTTACAAGAGCTTGTTTCTTAAATATTGTAACACGAACACCTCCCGATTGATTTTCAATTAAAGGTTCTGGCAAGCCTGCCGTTACACACTCATTAATAATCTTTAAGGTGCCACGCCCCCAAGACTCAATTAAACCACCTTTGAAAAAAGTACTTGCAAGTATCGGATTGTGTGGGTAGGATGAATGTTGTATTTTTAAATCTTCAAAAGTCAACTCTTCGGGTAATTTTCCTTCGTTCCAAATAACCAGTTTATCGTCATAAACTCGAATTTGAATAGGAGCACCCATATAATCCCGGTGAACTATGGCGTTTAAAATCGTTTCACGAATGGCTTCGTAAGGATATTCCCAACTTTCAACGCGTTGTAAGCCTTTGTATGAAATAGGAGAGATGAGAAACTTTTTATCTAAAACATCAAGGGTTTTATTTGCAAGTTGAAAAGCATTACCTTCAATTACTTCTTGAAAGCGCAAATCATGATCGGAATTTCCAAAACGACCAATTTTCACAAAAGCATTGATGTAAAAACGGGTAGGTTGTTTTCCAAACAATAAAACCGCCGACCTTTTCAGTTGTCCGTTTTCTAACAGCAATAAGTTTTGAAGAATTTGCTCTATATTATTTTCACCTTTGATGAAAGGCAATCTTTTGCTTACAGTTGCTCCGGCTTTAAATGCTTCAATTGCAGCTAGGTCAATATCATCAAATGTTGCTCTTGATTCAACAACATCATCCCATGTTTTCCCTGCTTTTTTTAGTAGAAACTCGTATAAGGCAGTTCCTCTTAATTCTTGTTTGGTACTTCCACTTCTGTAATGGTATTTACCTTGGTAAGAAATTGGCACATCATAAGGTTTAACATCTATTTCAATGTAACTTTTGCCATCAATTTCTTTTAAATCAACATCACAAATAATACCCAATTGAGTTTGGATTTTATTCGGAATATCCTCCATTAAGCGTTTTGCATTTTCAACGCCAATGATTTCTCCCTTATCTGTTTTGCCAATAATAACTTTACCACCCTTCGCATTTGCAAAACCGCAAATCCATTTTAAGTATTCATCTCTCCAACTTTCTTTCCACTCTATGTTTTGATTTTCAGGCATTTTTATATTTATGATTTTTCACAAAGATAAAGAATTTTGGAATAGGTTTGCATATTTGACATAAACATGTTTACCCTTTTATTGAATACCTAATTCGTATTTCTTTATTCCACCTAAATTAATTATAATGGAGTGGGGTTTACCTCCTCAATCCAATCATTTAAAGATTTTCGAATCCAAGGTATGGCAATAATATATTTTACATTATAATAATTTTTAAGCTTGAAAAGCTCTTTGGAGTCTAAACCAAAACAAACAAATATTAGTTTATGTTTAAGATTGTAGCTTGTAGATTTCTTAAATGACCTTACAGATTCAATAATTATTGGGATGTTTTTTGAGTTCATGTACTTTCCTGTAAGCATCTTCTGAACCTTTTCATAATCAAAGACCTTAATCAAATCACTTGTAATTTTTTTACTTTGTATGTAAAAAATTATATGAGTGATAGAGATGTCTTTTTTCAGCTAAAGTATTTGCAAAGTTTTCAGCCTTTAGATAAGGTTCAGAAGAACATTGACAATCAAAATAATATTTAGTTTCCATATTATTAATTCAGATATGGTACACTAACAGTTGTCGTTTTTCTAGAAGTTACTGTGAATGAGGTACTCCTTGATATATCAGCAGGACGTACATAATCAGGGTCATCATTACTACAAGTGTTTCCAGTACAAGTTCTTTTTGCTTTACAATAATAAACACCAGGAGGCAATTTTATTGAATAATTAGTTATTTTAAAACTCATATTAGTGCTCACTATTTTAAAATATGCTTCATTTGCTAAGTCTGTTGATGTATATCCAATACCCAATTCAAGCTTGTAAAAATAATTACATTTATAAAAGTTGTAACCTGGGAGATAATAGTAAATTGGTGAACTAGAGCAAGATGCAGATATACTTGCATATCCATCTTGATCAGTTGGACTTGGAGGAGTTGTTGATGTTGAATTAGGTGATGTTGGCTCATCGGTTTCTTCCTTACAAGAAGTAAAAGTGAGACTTAATCCAAGTAGGATTACTAGATAAAAGGAGAACTTTTTCATAATTTTAAGTGTTTCACCTCAATTCCCCCAAAGGTGTTATAAAAAAGAAGGCGTGGGAACTGTTAAACTTATCTTTCTTAGAGGTATCGGCAAAGACCCAACAATCAGATAAGCAACAGCCCCACGCCCATATTTTATATAGACGCGGAGCGTTTGTTGCTATCATCCTGATTGTTTAGATAATTTTGCCGATTTTCTAAAAAAGGATAATATTTAAAACGCTTCTATAATAGTATGTAAATAAAACAGAAACAAAACCGCTGTTTTGATTCTCTGTCTATGCAAATTTAAGAATATATCTTACAATTTAACTTTGTTTGAATTATTTTTTAGTTCGTATTAGAATATACGAGAACAGCTTTTTTGCAAGCAGAAGAATGAAGCTTGCAAATGTGCTGTGGTGAGCATAAAACAACTTCATTTCTTATTTTTTTTCTACGCTTGGATAGGTGTTTTTCTCTTTTCACAGCTTGCTTGTAACGGTTGGCGGTATGAAACGTTGGGGATTTCGGAGCTACTTCACTATCAAGGTACAACGAACTTTGATGCGAGAACCGAGGCTCGAATAACCACATCGCCCCCAATGTTTTATGACCGCGTGTTAGGCAAAGTACTTATTTACTGAACCTTAATCCAACTGAAAAATCAATCCGATTTAAGCTTTCATATTCACCTTTCTCTAAGTCAATCGTTTCTGTTGTTGAACCATCATTCCAGTCATATTCAAATAATGTTCCTGACAGAAAAGAAATCTGAAACCCTAATGACAAGTTTTCTGACAATCCAATATCATATCCAATATCCAAAGCTAAACCCATCGTACTGCCAGTCATAATGTAGTCGTCCACAATTACTTTGTTGTTTTTGTAGCCCATATAACCTAAAGAAAGATTCATTAAAAATGCATTGCTTTTATCGTGGTTTAATAGTCTTGTTGAGAAAGATGGACCAATAAAAGAAATTGTCAAATCATCGCTCAATTTACCATACGTCCTATTTCCGATATTATCCTCTACGTAAATATTATCTAAGCTGTTAGAGGATTTATATAAGTAATATTTTATACCAAAACCTAATGGTTCGGTAAAATAATAACTCAAATCACCGCCAAAATGGTATCCTGATTTTAAATCCTTTACGTAATCCTTAAAATCAGCAGGAACACTCTCCGCAACCTTTGCTGTCTGATAACTATATCCACCATTTATAGCAATCCTAAATTTTTGATAATCTTCATAGCCTACAACTTTATCTTCGGGTACTTCACTTGTCTGATAATACTCAAATTGATGTGTCTTTACACTTGAAACTGGCAATAATGTACTCCTGATTTCTTCTTTGTGTTTAAAAGTAAAATAGATATTATCCGTTTTCACTTTTGTTATTTTACAATTAATAGAATCGCCCTCATTAGTAACAATTAAATCTTGCGCTAAAAGATTCCCAAATGAAAACATCGAAAATATTACATAAATAAAAAATAGTTTGTCTCTCATTATTCAGCCCTTTCAATTGATTGAATTTTATCTTTACCCATTTGAGTATCAATTTTATTTCCATCTCTAAAAATTGAAAAATAGACATTTTGGTCGTCTTCACTTTCTATAACACATTCTATTTCACGTCCATCTTTTAAAACTAATAAATCCCTTTTATCAGCTTCACGAATTATAACTGCATCAAATTCTGCTTTTCCGGTAACATTGTCAACAAGTTCCAAACTTGGGTGACCTACAAATGCCCCCATTGTTACAGCACATCGAATATAATACTCACGGCCTAATTCTATTTTAATCGGCAATTCCTTTTTCGATTCAGTTCTTGCCCATAGAGTATTATATCCGTCTTTTTTTACTTTTATTGATTTTTTCCACCTATTTTTCACTCTACAAATCGTTGTATCACCCAAATGCAAATCATAGCTTACTAAAGCACCAACACCACTATTCCTATATATGTGTAAAACTGCATAATCTGCATTTAATAGTGCTGAATCTACAATTACTACTGGCTTATATGAATCAATATTCTCAACTTTCAAAATTTTAGCTGTAATTCTGTGGCATGTACTTCCCATCGCAGTTGGTGGCTTATGCTCTATAATCTTAATTGCATTTCCTCCAGCCTTTCTTGCCTCAAGTTTTGCTTTGTCAATCACGATGTCATAGCCACATTTAGTACTAAATCCTGTATCTCCAATTTTTACTTGACCTAATACTTCGGCTTTATCAGGTTCTGATTCACTCAATCCAATTACAACAACTTCTTGTTTATAATCTAATGGAGGATAAGTCCTACTAATACTTGTTGAAATCTTTGCGTTGCATGAACTGAGAAGAATCAATGCAGAAATAATTAATAATCCATGTAATTTTTTCATTGTTTGTTAAATATTAAACTGTTAATTATAATCATGTTATTTTTTGCAGGTGGTCATTTTGTATGTCTAGTCCTGAAATATGGCTACAGGTTAAAATTAATTTATGATACATTTTTAAACACTGTATCGGGTGTTTTATAAGCTAAAGATAAATGTAATCTTTTAGTATTATAAATATCAATAGCATTTTTTGTTGCTAAAGCCGCTAAATCTTTAGAGAAGAAGCATTGGTCAAGGTAGAATTCATCTTTTAGAATTCCGTTAACCCTTTCCGCTAGGGCGTTTTCATAACAATGATTTTCTTCAGTCATGCTGATAGCTATTTTGTGTTTTTTCAACTCATTGGTATATTGATGACTGCAATATTGTAATCCTCTGTCAGAATGATGAATTAATCCAGGAGCTGGTTTTGTTTTTCTTATAGCTGATTTTAGTGCTCTCAGACATCCCTTTAGTTCTAAGGAATCACTCATATCGTACCCAACAATTTTACGTGAATACATATCTGTAATAAGCGCTAAGTAGCAAAAGCCTTTTACTGTTCGGATGTAGGTTATATCACTGGCCCAAAATTGATTAGGGTGGGTGATAGGCACATCCTTTATCAGGTTGTTGTATTTATGGAAATGGTGGTATGAATTGGTTGTTTTACAGGAAGCTTTCTTTTTCTTAATGAGTAGATTTTCTTCTCTTAAGATGTTGAATAAAGTATCTCTTCCAATCTTCAATTGTTGCTCTTGAAAGGATTCTCTTAAGCTTCTGTGTAGCTTCCTGGTTCCAACTCTTGGTTGCTCAATTCGTTCCCTTTTAACTAGTTCAACTACCTTTTCAATAGTGTGCATTCTTTTGCTATAACGCTTCTTGTATTTATAATACGCATCGCGTTTTAAATCAAAGCAGGTGCAGACTTCCGACACGCTAGCGGATATCTTACCTGCTTTGGGGATTGCTTTAATTAGGGCTGGTCGTTTAGCTTTTTTTTTAACTCGGCTACATTCTTATAACCATGCATTTCAGCTAGTGCTTCTAAATAAGAATCGTTGACAAGTTGATCTAGATCTTTCTTTAGAACAAGCTTTTTAAGTTGCTCTATTTCCTTTTGGAGCGCCTTAATTCGTGATAAGTCGTCTTCGTTTTCAATCAAAATTCTAGTGTTCATAAGGTCTTTTCTGTCGTATTTTTTTATCCACACATTAATGGTGCTATTCTCTAGTCCATAAATGCGAGATAATTCTCTTTTAGAATACTTGCCGGTGGATAATTCGGCTAAAACCTTTAGTTTAAATCCTTCACTGTAGCGTCTAACTACTCTTTCATTTTTATACATTTCTACATCAAATTGTGTAGACATTTTTTAGGACGAGACACAATGACGCACAACGTTCGGCGGTATGACATTGTGGGGCGTCGCCCGTAGGGTAGACGTCAAACAAGGTCAGCCCGTGGCGCCCCATTTGTGATACCGTTTGTTACCAAATGTTTTTTATTTTACTATAAGTTTTATCTTTTCAACTTCTCCATTTTCTTTCTTAAAGTCAAAAGTTAGATATTCATTATTTTTTTCGAACGACTTAAATAAATTACTTAACTGTATAACTTGATTTTTACTTACTGAATTTTCAATTTCCTTGTTTTTAAAGTTTTGAATTTGTTGATTATCAGTAATGTGATTTAGAAGCATCAATTTAGTATAAGTTGTGTCAGAAAAATACACAGAATAATTATCAACAATATCACCCCAAATAAAGAGTTCACTCGTAATTCTTTTTATCTCTTTTCCATTCTCTTTATTTATAAAAACTAAGTCAGGAGGAGTACAACAGCCTGAAATCCATTTGTGCTGAAAAAGTAAATAATTGTCATATTCCTTTAAATAATTTAATCCTGTTCTTTCACATTCATAAACAGTTTCATTTTTACAGGATTTTAGAATAGTTTTTTCTTTATTTTCAAAAGTTAACCAAGATGAGTCACAATTCCATTGCCAGTACATCTTGGCTGAGTTTGAGAATACTACTGTATCACACTTGTATTGTTTCTCTAAACTTATTTCTTTTTCACTGCATCCACAATTAGTTCTTTGAGCTATTATGTTCAAGGAACTTATAAGAATTAGGATTAAAGTAAAAGCTCGTGTCATTTCTAAAATATTTGGTAACGTTTGGGGTATGGCATCGTGGGGCGTCGACCTGAAAGGCGACGTCAAACGAGGTCAGCGCCCCGCGCCCTATGTGCTGTACCCTTTGTTACCAAATGTTTTTTTTAATAGTTATTCTCATCATAATATACTAAATGCCATTTCTCTTTTATTTTTTGATATTGAAATTGTATGGAGAATCCAGATTCTTTTAACTCAATATCTTCGATTACTCGTTCGTTTTCTTTTTTTAATTGTATGTTATATAGAGAGGTGTCAAGTTCGCTAGGCAAATTTTTCAGAAAATACCATTTTTCTTTTTTCCATTTTTTCTCAATATCATATTCATAATATGCACCTTCTAGTGGGAATTGCGTGTGTTCAATTTGATATATAGAATCGTTGAAATAGTTTTTATAGAAAGAAATGAATGAACTGTCATTTATGTCATTAAAATAATCTATGCTTTCTTTTTGTTTCTTTGAGCATGAGTAGATTAAGAATACAATTAATATGATAAACAGTTTTTTCATTCTTAAAATATTTGGTAACGTTTGGGCTATGGCATCGTGGGGCGTCGATTGAAAAGAGACGTCAAACGAGGTCAGTGCCCAGCCCTATGTGCGATAGCCTTTGTTAGCACCTGTTTTTTTATTTTATATATTCCTAATCAAAACCCTCGCAGATTATTTCATAAGCTTTTGGGTCTATTGTTTTTACGCAAACTCTAAATGAATCCAAATTAGGTTTAAATTTATATTCTTTTTTATTGTAATATATAACATCCCATTTTTTAGCTCTATTATAACTGATGTTTTTAATTATTTTGTTTTGAATTGTGTCATATACACAGTATTCAAAATAATCGACATCAGTGCCTAATCGACACCAATTTACTTTTCTTTTTAAACTATATTTAGCGTTACCATTAAATGCATATGTCTTAGTTTTAAGTATTTCATCTATTCCTTGATCAAGGCCAACTCTAAATAGACTTACTCTACCAAAACGTGTTTTTGTTTTTCTTTTTTCTTTGATTTCTTTATTTGAGTAATATGTTTCTTCTTTTTTTGTTTTATAAAAAGAATAACATGAACTTAAAAAAAAAGTTAAGATTATATATATAATTAGGTTTCTCATTTCTAAAATTGGTGCTAACGTTTGCCGCTATGGCATCGTGTGACATCAGCCGTGAGGCTAGATGTCGGACGATGGGACACCAACGGTGTCCTCCGCTATAACATTGCACAACGAACTGCCCGGAGGCTGTGGCGCATGTGCGATAGCGGTTGTTAGCGCATCGGTTGTTTGTTTCGTTGTCGACTTAACTGTGTTTAATTATTATAACTTTAAAAGTACAATCTTTTACCTGAAAACTACAGCTACGGCGACAAATTGTCCTTTTTTCTTTAGACAAATAGTTAAATGAACCAATTTTATCTTTGTATTAATAATCCATGATTAAATTTCCACTGAATACCTTCATTAGGTATAATTTCAAACCTGTAAAATCCATCAACTAAATCTTCCACATTTATTTGCATTTTATTTTTTTTTATTTTTTCTGATTTTACTAAAACTTCCTTTGAATTATAAATATTTACGGTATAGCCTGCATCACTAACTTTGTCTATTCTCACTGTAACAGTATTTGAATCTCGATTAAAAGGGAGTGGGGATGAGTCCGAATTTTGTGCTTTTGTCGAAACTGTCATTGCAATTAAAACTGTCAAAATAATTGTAAGCTTTTTCATTTTAATTTTTGTCAGTGTTTATTGTGCTGACTCCGCACTTTTATTTTTTAATCATTTTCTAGTTAACTAAAATCGCTCGTGGTCTTCCTCTACAACTGTGCGCTAACGGTTGCCGCTATGGCATCGTGTGACGTCAGCCGTGAGGATGATGTCAGGCGATGCAGACACCAAAGGTGTCACCCGATACACACATAGCACAACAAACTGCCCGAAGGCTGTGGCGCATGTGCGATAGCGGTTGTTAGCGGTAGTTATTTTTCTTTTAGTTCAATGTCGTACTTCTTTCGTAAGTCCTTTTTTAAATTTAATTGAATAGGTTCGAAAACTATTGGCATTCTATTGTCTTTAGAATATTGTTTAGCATTATTCTCAAATTCAACCATGTCTTCTCCGCTTCCGAATTTATCAGAGAAAAAGTTTAGACCAATCATAAAGTTCAATGTCACAATAGTATCAGTTGATTGAAAATAGGTAAATGTCTGCGCAGTACTAAGACCTCTGTAGTACCCCAATGTGTCATTTTGATGGTTTGTTATAATACACCATATTTCTTTAGGTCGTTTAAACCATTTATTACCAATATAACCCTCAGATTGTCCCAAGGTATCTTTCCATTCAATAGAATAAGAATGATTTTCGAAGTCTTCGGGAATAACTTCGAAAGTCAATTTTAATTTTGATTTAGTATTGTTTGTCGAGTTGCTTTTTTGCACGCAACTAACAAATCCTAAAACAATTAATAGTGATATGTATAATAGTTGTCTCATCATATAATTACCGCTAACGTTTGGCGGTATGGCATCGTGTGACATCAGCCGATAGGCTAGATGTCGCCCGATGAGACACCGCAGGTGTCCCCCGCTGAAAATATTGCACAACCGACTGCCCGTAGGCTGTGGTGCATGTGCGATACCGGTTGTTACAGCCTGTAATTTTTTTATGTTGAGGAATTTTCTAATTTTATAAGTTTCCAATTCCCATTAATTTTTTCAAAGGAGAATTTTACCCAAATGCCATTCTCAACTCCTCTATAGAATATATTTCGATACTTGTTTTTTAAATCTATATTCGAAAGTACTAATAATTTGTCGTTTAACTCAACTGCTTTTATATGTTTCCAGTCTTTTTGTAAAACAACTTCGTTTACTGTTTCATAATCATTTTCCGAATCAAGATAAGATTTAGGTAAAGGAAATGATATGTGATTAATTTGAAAAATTGAATCATTTGAGAACTTTGTCAAAAAATCAATAAATTCAAAATCAGGAACATTTCTAATTATTACATTCTGAGTACAAGATAAAAACCATTTATTGTCATTCTTTATGAAGCTGTACTTTGTTGCTGATTTTCTTGATATATTTACAATAAACATTTCTATGCTTTTCCCTTCTACATCTTTCTCATATAATCTAATTGTGTCTGAGTTTAGAATAGGAATGTATTTATTTCCGGTGTAAAATGAAAGATGATTCCAGTCTTTAGAGTTTATAATTTTCTTAGTTTCGTGTTTAATTGGAAATGTGATTCTTGATTTTTGAAATTCTTTGTTCCACATAAACGTTTCAAAAAATTCCATAAAAGTAGAGTCTACTGATATTGTAGCTTTCATTTCGACAGAAGATTTTTCTTCTATTCTTGTTTCATTATTTTTTCCTGGATTACAAGAAATAAATAATACTGTCAAAATAATTAGATATACACGTCTCATTGTCTTTCCTTTTATTGGCTGTAACGTTTGGCGCTATGGCATCGTGTGACGTCAGCCGTGAGGATGATGTCAGGCGATGCGGACACCAAAGGTGTCCTCCGAAACACACACTGCACAACACACTGCCCGGAGGCTGTGGCGCATGTGCTATAGCGTTTGTTAGCGTTTCGTTTTTTCTTTTTCAATTGTCGAGATAATGTGATCAACAGGTTCTACTTTTGTTAAACCAGTATTTTCTTCAAAAATTATTCTTGGATTACCTGTTTGTTTACTTATAGCAATATCAGAATAAGGAATATAACTTTTAACTATACCGATTAAATCTGATTTATTGTTTGTTTTTGTTTTCCCAACACTAATAGCTTCAGGTTTAGAGACTACAGGACCACCACTGTTTCCAGGAAACACAAAAGCATCAACTACAAAATCTTTACTTCGATTTTCGAATAGGTCTCTAATCCTAGAAATTACACCTCCTCTAACAAATACATGTTGTCTGTCTTCTGCCACAATCCCCATTGGAAAGCCTAATACAAAAACAGAATCTCCTTCAGTTGCTTCTATAGTGATTAAATCAGAAGATGTTGCTATGTTTTTATCGGATTGAAAAAAACTAAATTTCATACCTTCATCTTGTATTTTCTTAAAATCAAGTGCAATTACAGCAACATCTATATCTGGATCTGGATTTCCTGTCCATAATAATTTTCCAGATGGATTTTTTAGATTTATGGAATAGTCTTTTGCAGATTGTCCAGTTTGAGGGTTAAATCTAACAATTATACTATCTAGGCCATGTAACACATGCTTATTTGTGACCAAGTAAACATGATATTCATTTTTTTTATCTGCAGTTTCTTTTGTTAAATCTCCAAAAAGAAATCCAGTACCAATCCAACTCTTATCAGTTCCATTTAATGTTCCGATTGCAACTACGCAATCAATGTATTGTTGTGGTAATAATGCCATATGTATATGTTTTTAAAATGAACGCTAACGTTTGGGCTATGGCATCGTGGGGCGTCGATTGAAAAGAGACGTCAAACGAGGTCAGTGCCCAGCCCTATGTGCGATAGCCTTTGTTGTGTGCTGTTTTTTTTTAATTTGTTCTAGTTACAAGAAATGGTTTGTCATTTCCGTCTTTATTTTCAGGATTTAGCTCAACTTTAAATTTATTTATTCTGGTTTCACTTAAGTCCTTTATTCCATATGAGGAACCTGTTTTATTTGTATATGTGTTTATCGAGTCAGAGTAACTTTCTACACGAATTGTTATAACAGGAGGACCAGGATCAAACATGCCAATTGTATATTCTAAATCTAAGGTAAATGTCTCAGAAGTTTTATATGGATCTATAGATATTGTTGTATAATCGTTCTGAAGACCACCAAACTTTAGAACATTAATTTTATAGGCAGTCAAGTTTGTAACCTCACATTCACAACTTCTATCGCCCTGACAAGAATATTGTAAGAGGATAAGTGGTATGGAGAATAATATGATGATTATTTTGTGTATTTTCATTTTGGTTTATAAAGTACGCGTTTCTTAAAATTGCACACAACGTTTGGGCTATGGCATCGTGGGGCGTCGATTGAAAAGAGACGTCAAACGAGGTCAGTGCCCAGCCCTATGTGCGATAGCCTTTGTTAGGCAATGTTATTGTTTTGTGAGATAATAAACGATAAATCCTGCAAATAAACTAACTATTAAGGCTATGAGAATTCCCCAAATAACTTTTCCTCTAATGTTACAATGTTTGTCATATCTTTTAATCTCTTTTCCGTAATAGAATATATTTCTTGGATATGCAAAGTCAAGAAATTCAAAACATGTTAATGAAAATACTGTGATTATAATCGTTCCAATTGCAAGATACCAAAGACTTTTAGTATCAATATTCATTTGGCTCTTTTCTATTAAGAAATTCAATTTTGTTGATACAGATTCACTTTTTATTATTTTCTCAATGTTTTCTTTAGGAACATTATTTCTTAATGAAGTAAATGTGAAAACCATAAAGAAAATCATGAATAAAGGTAAAATATATCTGTCAAATTTAATTTTTTTAAATTCAAAGCCTCTATATCTTAACACTTCAGTTTGTAGATATTCTTTAATGTCAGAAAATAATAGATATGCAAAGTCTTTTTCAATAGATTCAATGCTTAAGAAGGTGTTTTCACTTTTATCAAATGCTAACTCCAAACTGATGGTGTCATTTTCAATGCTTAATTCTAATCTTCTAATTAAGTTTCTTTTTGAGTTTTCCTCACGAATTATTTCATTATAATCTTTTGTTTCAAAAAGCATTGAATCACTACGGATTATTTTATACTTTAATTCAGTAGGTAAGATGTCTTTTTCTTTTAACCTTTTATTTATAATATCAGTTAATTTAATGAGATTCTCTTCATTTAGGAAGAAACCATTTTTGAAATAATGATCAATGTAAGCTTTCATTTGATTGCGTGTTTAACTTTTATAATATTGCCTAACGGTTGGCGGTATGGCATCGTGGGGCGTCGACCTGAAAGGCGACGTCAAACGAGGTCAGCCCGCTGCGCCCCAATGTGCGATACCGCTTGTTAGCCATAGGTTGTTTTTTCAGCCGAAAAAAAGCTGATGTTAATTATTACTACTTTAAAGATGCAATTTTAGACAAGAGTTGCACTTTAAACTTATTTATTTTGATTCCTAAATAGAAAGTTATTATTCCCATTTTTACTAAAATGGTTTATTTCACTACGGTCAGTTTGTAAACGCAAATAATTTTCAAAGGAGCGATGTTGAAACATTTTCATTCATTAAACCGCAAAATAAAGGAGGAAAAACCAACCTTCATATTTTCCTTAAAATTTTTTTTCTTTTTCATTTCAAAAAAGGTTTCGTTTGGTGGCGGAGCTTTAAATTTTTTTTCATTCAATTTTTGAAGCAAATTCCTTCTTTTTCTAGTTGCTAGTTAGAAAAAAAACCTCTGTTTTTCTTCTCCCACAACTTATGGCTAACGGTTGGCGGTATGGCATCGTGTGACATCAGCCGCTAGGCTAGATGTCGCCCGATGAGACACCGGAGGTGTCCCCCGATGAAAATATTACACAACGCACTGCCCGTAGGCTGTGGCGCATGTGCGATACCGTTTGTTACCAGCTGTTATTTATTTTATAGTTAGAAGAATTCATTAATTATGCTAACAGATTCTTCATAATATTTTTTGTAATTTTCTGGGGAGTTTTGCTTTAGTGTAAGATTTACCCTCGAATGTTCAGATTCATCAAGTTCATATTCTTTAATTCCAAATCTCTGAACAATATTCTCAATTTTGTCTATTCCCCATATATCAATTGCATTACCATCGTCGTCAAGTGCAATACTGTGAGCATATCCTAGTTTACTTCTACTGAATTGTAAAGTGTATTCTTTTGCAATTATTCCAATAGCTTTATAACCTTTTAAATTTTTAAGAGCTTCAGCAAATGGATTGCACAATCCAAAAGTATATCTAGCTCCAATGTGTGCTGGAACTTTTGGTTCAACTCTTTTTGGAATATCATTTAAGAAACTCAAATTTTCATTTATAAATTTTTGTGCTTCAAGTATTCTTGTTTCGCTCGGTTTAATTCTTAATGGGAGATTTAGTAGCTCTTCTTCGCTGTAACATTTCGTTGCAACGCCACCTGACGAATTGATTCTTCTCTTTTTTATAAGTGGTTGTATTATATTATTAGAAAAACTATTTATAGTTTGTTTTCCTCTGAAATCATAAATATGATTTGAGTTATTACCTACATAAACTCTTAATGGTTTCATTTCATTCTCTGATTCTGAACCATCTTTATATGTCCACCATTCTACGTGAAGAATCCAGTTTGTTATTCTGGCTAAAGCAATAGCAAAATTTACCCCATCACATGCTTCCCAATTTTGCACTAAATATTCAGGGAATCTTTTATCTATTTTCTTCTTCATAGTTGAAATTCACAGGTTAAATTTATCCGCTTCTATAATTGCTGGTAACGGTTGGCGGTATGGCATCGTGTGACATCAGCCGTGAGGATGATTGTCGGACGATGGGACACCGCAGGTGTCCACCGATGAAAATATTGCACAACGCACTGCCCGAAGGCTGTGGCGCATGTGCGATACCGTTTGTTAGCCACCGTATTTTATTAATTTAATGTTCTCTTTGTATTTTATTGAGTTTTTTTCTTTATATTTTTTGTCAAGAATAATAGTGTCATTAATTATTTTTTTTATTTTCCATTCTTCGTTTTTATCTGTAATAGTAATAACTCCAAATTTTTCATTTATTGAATATCTGTTTTCAGATAAATCACATGGGGTAAGTATAATAATTTGATTGTTGTTTATTTCAACATGAGGGATTTGAAAGTAATCTTCAATTAAATTGCAAGGAGCTGGTGGAGGAGGATTAATCGTATCTAAATAACATAAATCTTCTTCAGCTATCCAATTGCCAATTAGTTCATTCTTGTTGATTTTATTTGATGTAATTTTATTTAAGTGGATTTCTTTTCCGTTTTTTATATCTTCAAATATTAAAATGTTTTTTTCTTTCTTTTTAAACAGAAAATCATTTCCAGATAGGTGAAAAACTAATGAGTCATTTTGTTTAATAATTTCCCAATTTTCATAAATGAAGTAATTCCAAGAATATGATTTTATTTTTTCTTTTTCAAATTCAACTTCCATTGAATCATTTGGATTCGAAGAAATAATAAAACTATTCCCGATTATTTCCTTATCTAATTCTTCTTTACTCATTTTTGAGCATCCGAATATAGATAAAATCATTATTATATATAAAAACGTCTTTGTCATAATATGGTGGCTAACTAGTTTATAGGTGTCATAAAAGTACATAATACATCCCAATAGGGGTCGGTATGTGTACCTTTGTTATATTATATATTTTCAAAGATAAAGTATTTTTTGAAAAACATACGATTTGGATTTTTTTATTTTGAATCTTTGTTAGAATTTTTCTTGTTGAAATTTTTAACTTTTTTAATATGCTATGTGTTAATTATAAATCATCAAACGGACTTTTTATTTGTTGAATATTTTTAGTGCTTACATGTGTGTAAATTTCCGTGGTTTTTGAACTGCTATGTCCTAACAGTTCTTGTATGTAACGTATGTCTGTTCCGTTTTCAAGCAAATGTGTTGCATAACTGTGACGGAGCCAATGCAATGTTACAGGTTTATTAATTTTGGCTTCTGTACATGCTTTCTTTAATATTTTTGATAAGCTTTCTGCACTATACTGCACACTGTTATTTTGTCCTTCAAATAACCATACTTTTGGTTGATAGGTTTTGAAATATGCTCTTAACATCTCAATTGTTTTTTCTGATATGGGAACTATTCTGTCTTTTTTTCCTTTCCCTTGTTTAATAATAACTAAACCTCGCTTGCTTTCAATATGACTTGCTTTTAGATTAAGTAATTCACTCCGCCTTAACCCACAGGCATATATCAAACTTAACATAGCCTTGTGCTTTTGGTTTTTAATAGCATCTAATATCCCTTTTACCTCCTCTTTACTCAATACATTGGGTAATCGCTTTTGTGCTTTTGGCCGATGAAACTGTTCTACATCAAAATTAGCATTTACTATTTCTCTAAAAAATATTTTGGAAGCACTTACTGTATGGTTTTGAATAGCATAGCTTAGATTATTGGGTATAATATACCCGTGTACATAATTAACTAAGTCTTGTGCATTAATATCTTCATGCTTTTTGGGTAGGCTGTATGCAAAGAATTTTTGTAAACTATCTATATAGCTACTAATTGTACTGTCGCTATACCTTTTGTGTTGCATCCAAATACGCAATTCGTTAAGAGCTTCGATACTTTTTGGGTAAACTTTTTTTGTGGTTAATTTTTTAGCTATTTTAATTTTATCTGGAACAATAGGCATTTCTTTTTTTCTATATTCAATAGAGGCTATTCTATTTTTAAAGTGATGTTTAATTTGATCTATATTATCTTTGTAATTGGGAATAATCCAAAGAAATCTGTGTTTTTGCCATCTTGCATAATCAAAACTTCGAATGAATTTTATATCGTATTCATTTTTTGGTGCTTTTAGTTCGATGCGCTTTCCTATCACTTCTATTGTGACTTCTTTTTTTATTCTATCATTAGAATTAAATATATCTACTATTGTTATATCACTAAAAATAAGCTTTAGCTCTTTAATTGTTTTTTTAGAATAGGGGAGGTGCCATGATTTTAAACTCATGCTCCAACGACTACCCTCAATTGTTTTTATTTGTTTAATGCGTTCTATGTTATAGGGAAAATCCACTCTTATTCGTTCCTCATTTTTGTAAATTATTCTTTTTGCTTCCATAAAGTTTATTTTTAAAATACTAAAAAATATAATTTGTGCAATAATACGATAATTATTGAGAAAGGAAAAGATTACTTAGAAGTTTTAAATGAAAGGATATAAATAGATACAGCTATGGCAATGGCAAAGAGTAAGATCTTTACGAATAAAAGAGGAACTATAAACAAAGCGCTATAGCTTATTGTAGTCCATAAAAGAGTTATGGCAATGATTTTAATATGAAGAGGAATGCTGCGGTGTTCTCGGAAATTTTTAATATAAGGACCAAAATATTTGTGGTTGAGTAACCAATTATAAAGACGTTCTGAGCTTTTAGCAAACAGAGCTGCAGCAAGTAATAGGAAAGGGGTAGTTGGTAAAAGAGGTAAGAAAATACCTAGTATTCCTAAGCTTAAACTTATTACGCCTAATATACTTAATAATAATTTTATGGTTTTATTGTTTTTCACTTCTCTCTTTTATTTTTTCAAATGCGACTATTCCCCAAACCAATAAGAGAGAAAAAATATACCGTGGCAACGATACCCAAAAAAAAGGAGCCCCTATAGCAACAAATAACATAGGATCTTCTAGTTGAGAATGGTTAAGTGCTAAGTGGTAGTTTAGTCTTGTTGTTTCAGATTGATTAATATCTCCTTTGTTGATTTCCTCTATTAGCACACCAGAGCCATAGGCAAGACCCAATGTTTGGGCTACAATCCACAAAAAAGAAGTGTTGGGTGACATACCCATTATTTTCATTACAGGAGCTAATGCTTTAGATAGAAATCCGAGAATTTTAAATGCTTGTAGAATATTTTGTAGAAACATTAAGCTAAATATGATAAGTAGTATGCGAATTACCAATAAACCATTTCTAGTTCCCCAGTTAATTAAGAAATCTATAAATGAGGTAGGAGTAGCGTATACCTCTGCAAAGTGTGCTTCTCCAAAGCTTTCTTTGCTAGGTAATATCCAATTCAGGAAAACTGCCGAAGCAAAACTAAATAAGAGTCGTACAACAAATATTATATAAGGATTGGAGCCTGACTTTTTTTGTACAGCACATTCAAATAGCATATTGTGAGAGATAACACACATTGAACCTAAGATGATAATTTCGCGCATATCTAAATCTAAAGAGGAAATTATGGCAATAGGAGCATAGCAACTTACAAAAATACTACTAATAAATGCGATGCTTGCCTCTCCAGATAAACCAATCAGTTCAAAAGCAGGACTAACGATATTAGAAAGAGGATCAAGTAAATTAAAGTATTGCAGGATGCCAACAGCAAGAGAAAGGGGAATCATAATTTTTATTATCCACCAAGCTGTTCTACGTGCTTTGGGTAAAGCATCAATAAATGCATGAGATATTTTTTTGGAGAACGAGTTCATGTGTGTTTAAATCATCAAGTAGAGCTACGTAATAAAATATGAATGTAGTTTTTAATCTTATACCATTATTTTCTCAAAGATAAGTAATAAAAATACACATTTCATTTTGAAGCAAAAAAAAAGGCTGCCCACCGACAACCTTTTTTTACCTTAAATCTAATACTATGAAAAACACAGTTCAAATATAGGGCATATTGTATGTTTTATGGGGTTGTAATTTGGAAATACAGGGTGTCATTTTCGGAAAAAATGTAGTTTTAGTAGGCTTTTTCATACTTTTTGTAAAAAAAGAAGGGCTATCTTTCGACAACCCCTTCTTTACCTTAAATCTATACTATGAAAAACACTGTTCAAATATAAAGTAAAAAAAGCTCAACTTCCATACAGTATGTCATGTTGTGAGGTATAACTTTATAACTATGTTATAAAGCAACTATTAATTCTCATTATAAACATACTTATTATTCTACGTAAAGTACTAAGCCTTTTAAATATTCTCCCTCTGGATGATAAATATTTACTGGATGATCTGCTGGTTGTGTTAGTTGGTGAAGAATACGAACTACACGTTTGCTTTGTGCGGCAGCACTAAAAACAGCCAATCTAAATTGTTCTCTTGTTACAACCTGAGAACAAGAGAAGGTGAATAATATGCCTCCTGGTTTTATTTGTTCAAATGCTTTTGCATTTAATTTACGATAGCCTTGTAATGCATTTCGTAAGGCCGAACGATGTTTTGCAAATGCCGGAGGGTCTAATACAATGAGGTCGTATTCATCTTGAATGTCATTTAAATATTTAAAGGCATCAACAGCAAAAGCTTTGTGTCTGCTATCATCTCCAAAATTTAACTCTATATTTCTATTCGTTAGTTCGATAGCTTTAGCAGAACTATCAACAGAGTGTACTACCTTGGCACCACCGCGCAAAGCATAAAAAGAAAAGCCTCCGGTATAACAAAACATATTTAATACAGAGCGATTTTTAGAGTACTGTTCAATTAAAGCTCTGTTTTCACGCTGGTCAACAAAGAAACCTGTTTTTTGTCCCTTTAGCCAATCGGCATGAAATTTTAGTCCGTTTTCAACGGCAATCGATTCAGAATATTTGCCAATTAAATAGCCATCTTCTTTCTCAATAGGAGCTTTAAATGGTAAGGTAGTTTCTGATTTGTAGTACACGTTTTTTAAACTAGGTACAGTTTTAACTAAGCTTTCTGCAATGCTTGTGCGTGACATGTGTATGCCTACAGAGTGTGCTTGCATTACAGCTGATTCTCCATATACGTCAACTATAAGTCCAGGTAGTGTATCTCCCTCACCATGTATTAAACGATAGGTGTTATTGTTTTCGTTTTCGGCTAAGTGTAAGGCTTTACGTAAGGTATAAGCGTTAGCTATTTTTTCATCCCAAAAGTTAGAGTCAATATCTCTTTTTTCAAAACTAATAACGCGTACGGCAATACTGCCTATTTGATAATGACCAAGAGCCAAGTAATTTCCCTTGCTGTCACATAACTCTACTATATCACCTTCAGCTGGTTTACCATCAATGTGTTGAATGGCACCTGAAAAAATCCAAGGATGAAAGCGTTGAAGTGATTCTTCTTTACGAGGTTTAAGCGTTATTTTAATCATTGTGCGTTTTTCAAGTCCATTAGTTGTAAATATATTCTACGTGTAGCCCAAGCATCTGTAGCTGCATATTTCTGTTGAGCCTCAGTAAGTATATCTGATTCCCAATTTGAGAGCCGTTGTGATTTGGATATTTTTTCTTGGAATAAAATGGCAAATACTTTTTGTAAACTAAGTTCAGCAATTCCGTAGTCTTCAACAATATCTTGCAGGTCAATACATGCTTTTTGAATAAAAGGTTTACGTTTCTTTAATGCTAGAAAATCATCACGAAGAGATAATCCAATTTTTTTTATTTGTGGGTTAGTTAGAATTTCAAGTAGTTCTTTTGGAAATCCAATTTTATTTAGACGAAACAAATAACAAACACTTTCAGTAGAGATTTGAACTAAGGCAACTTTATTAGTAACTCCTTTTTTAAAGGCCGGTTTTGTTTCAGTATCTAAACCTAAAATTGTTTCTTGTTGTAAATGTGAAATGGCTGACTTGAAGGTTGTTTTGCTATCTACAATAATAATATCTCCTTGAAAGGAAGATATTGGCAACTCATTAACAGCTTCTTTCGTTATACTAGGTTCAATCTTCATTTTCGCTTTTTGTTGAATTAAGAAATGCCTCCATATCTTCGTTGTGCTGATGGGATAGAAAGTCTTTTTTTAATGAGTCAACAGATATCTCCTCCTCATTTTCCTCCTCATTTTCCTCCTCATTATTATATAATGCACTATGTAAAGCCTGCAAACAATTCACTAATCGTTGTCCCCAAAACTCTTTAAAGGATGTAAGGCATATTGCTGTCACATCATTCATTACTTCTTCATTTCCAATTTGATAGCAGAGTAAGAAGTCCTTAAGGTCTTGGTAGATGTCAGCTAAATTTTCGGAAATATCTGTTGCAATACCTTCTTCGCTTAATTGAATGTCTGGATGGAAAACTTCTAAATAACGATCAGAGCTTCCTAGTACTTCACTTATGGTTTGTTTAATGAATTCGTAATCTGTTTCGCGAACAAAACGCTCAGGCTCTTCTTCTAAAATTCTTTCGGGGCTCTCAATTAATGAAGTTTTAAGATATAGTAGCGGGAGAATTTTTAAGGCTCGCTGTATAAAGTCTTTTTTTGAGAATGATTCAGCACTTTCAAGGAATAAACATGTTTCAGCAGCTACAGTAACAAATTCAATAGTGCTTCTATTAAATACTCCTTCGGTATATTTATCTTTTTCGGACATAGTTAAATGGTATATTACTGTGCTAAATAAGCTTTGTACTTTGCATGCGCATAGTCAAAGATATTTTTATTTGTCATTCCCTGCAAAAATACAAAAAAAAGGCTCTATTTCGGTTAAACCTTTTCATTATTTAACGGTCATAGAATTGAGCTCATAGAATAATTGTGTAGTAATTTAACCATTTATTTTACTGATATTCTTATTTCTTGTTTATTTTTGTTGCATGGCAGATGATTTTAATGAAAAAGAATTGATCGCAATGCTTCAAGATAAAAAGCAAAATGAAAAAGCTTTTAATCAAGTGGTGTTGCAATTTCAGCAACAAATTTATTGGCAAATTCGTAAGATGGTGCTTACTCATGACGATGCTAATGATGTAATGCAAAACACCTTTATAAAAGCATGGAAAGGATTAAAAACTTTTCGAGGTGATGCTAAACTCTCAACTTGGTTGTATAGAATCGCGGTTAATGAGTCGCTTACTTTTATAAGCAAACAGCGTAATCAAAATATTGGAGCAGACCCTGAAGATATTTTGCTTAATAAAATGGAAGCAGATGCTTATTTTGATGGTGATGAATTGCAATTGAAATTACAGCAAGCAGTAATGAGCTTACCAGAAAAGCAACGACTGGTATTTAATATGAAGTATTTTGATGATATGAAATACGATGAGATTGAAGGAGTGCTTGGTACTTCGGTAGGAGCGCTAAAAGCATCTTATCATTTAGCAGTAAAAAAAATAGAAACCTTTTTTAAACAAGAAGAATAAACAAATACAAAGATGGCAACAAATAAAAAACCAACTTTAAACGAAATCTCAAAAAAGTCACCATTTAAAGTGCCTGACAATTATTTCGAAGACTTTGCTTCTCGTATGCAAGAAACTATTGCTGAGGAAAACAAAGTTGTGCCTATGTTCCAACGATTACGTCCTTATTTATATGTAGCAGCTTCGGTAGTAGTTATATTAACTGTATCTCTTTTTGCATTTAATGGAAATGAAAAAGAGACAGAAATGATGGCTGGTAAAGATGCAGATACTACTCAAGTAACTGAGCCGTTAAATAAACAGGTGGCAATGAGTACGAAGGAAGTGGATGATGTTTATCTAGACGAGCTTGATGATGAAGAGTTATTTGAAGAGCTATATGATGAAATGTATGACGATATTTAAATTTCTCTATAAGTTAACCCTCTCAGTTTCTGAGAGGGTTTTTTATTTATGCATAGAGTGAAATAAACAACTCTACATTTTACTTTGTAGATTTAGAATATTGCTTTATATTTGCAACTGCAAAACAGGGTTCCTTGGCCGAGTGGCTAGGCACCGGTCTGCAAAACCGTCTACGGCGGTTCGAATCCGCCAGGAACCTCAAAGCCTTCAAGTGAAAACTTGGAGGCTTTTTTTATTGTTGGAGCAATAAATCAATTTATCTATAATAGCGAAGTATTGATTCCACTTCTTTTATGTAAGCTCCTCCAAACAAATTTACATGTACCAATAATGGGTATAGGTTGTAAATTGCAATACGCTCTTTCCAAGCTTTTTCTATTGGAAAAGTAGCATGGTATGCTTCATAAAATGCTGTGTCGAAACGACCAAATAAAGTAGTCATGGCTAAGTCGACTTCTCTATGACCATAATATACAGCCGGGTCAATTAAAGAAGGTTCCCCTTTTTTATTTACCATATAATTTCCCGACCATAAATCTCCATGTAGTAATGCAGGAACTTCTGTAGGTATTAAGTTGGGTAGCTGCTTATATAATGTATTGAAGGATTTACGTTGTCTTAAATTTATTTTATTTGCTTGTTCAGCAATGTTCAATTGAACTTCTAATCTTTCCTTGATAAAGAAATCTACAAAACTATCGTGTTGTTTATTGCTCTGAGGGAGTGTGCCAATATAATTGTCTTCATCTAATCCAAATTGAGTTGCTGTATGTTTGTGCATGTTGGCTAGCTGTTCTCCAAACTGTTCCCAGAATTTTGCCTTTTGATGGTTAGTTTCTATATAAGAGAGTAGTAGATATGCATCATCATCAGTATTATTTGCTGTTATTACTTGAGGAATATCAATTTCATTGGTAGAAGACATCAGTTGTAAACCTCTTGCTTCTTTCTCAAACATCTCAGGATATAGTTTGTTATTATTGTATTTTAGAAAAAAATCACCCTTGTCAGTGCTTAGTTGTATGCTGCGATTAATGTCTCCGCCATAAAGTATTTGGGTATTAAGTACTTTACAGGATAAAGTGTCTTCAACGGAGTTTTGTATAAGTTTTGGTAAGCTCATTACTACAAAGATAATTAAACTTGAACGATGCTTTGTTAAATACTCTTATTCATCCTTTAATTAGGATTGAAATAACTAAACATAGTGTACATTTGTATCTTAATAAAATATTTATTCATGTATGTCTAAAAAGACAAAACAAAAAAACATAGAACCCAATAAGCCAAAAGCCAATGTGTTTGAGCTTATAGCACCCTATAAATGGATAAGTATATTATTGGTTGTGTTAGCGCTTTTGAGCAATGGTATTAATTTAATTATCCCCCAATTAATATCTACAGGTATAGATTCGTATGTAAAGGGAGCCTTTGATTACGTTTCATTAATTCAAAAATTTGTTCTTGCTTCGGTCTTGATTTTTCTTTTTGCATACTTACAAGGAATAGTTCAAACAATTGTATCTGAAAGAGTTGCTAAAGATATAAGAACCAACCTTTCTAATAAAATTTCACGTCAAAGTTTTGCTTTTATTCAAGAAGCAAACCCTTCAAAATTATTGTCAAATTTAACTTCTGATATTGATTCTATTAAGTATTTCGTTTCTCAAGCAGTTGTTTCTATTGCTTCATCAATTTTTATTTTAATAGGAGCGTCTGTGCTTTTACTTTCAATTAATTGGAAGTTGGGTTTAATGATATTAGCAATAATTCCGATTATAGCTGTTGTCTTTTTTCTAATCTTCTCCAAAGTTAAAGTTCTATTTAAGCAGAGTAGAGAGGTAATTGATTGGCTAAACAAAGTTATTAATGAGAGTGTGATGGGAGCGGCAATAATTAGAGTAGTAAACTCTCAAATATTCGAATATCAGAAATTTTTGGAGGCTAATACTCGAGCTAGAGATTTGGGATTGTCTATATTGAAACTTTTTGCCACACTAATGCCATCCGTATTGTTTGTGATGAATATGGCTACTCTTGTTATTTTACTTGTTGGTGGACATTATGTAATTAATGATGCAATGACTTTAGGAGACTTTGCAGCCTTTAATCAATACCTCATATTATTGATTTTCCCAATAATGATAATTGGGTTTATGAGTAATATGATAGCACAAGCGAGTGCTTCTTATACACGTATAAAAGAAGTGCTCGAAACTACTGAAAGTGTTGATGAGGGGACAAAAAATAAACCCTTAGACGGGAATATTTCATTGCAAAATATTGAAGTGGTTTATGGAAATAAGCCAGTGTTAAAGAATGTGAGTTTTGATGTAAAAGCAGGCTCTCAAACAGCTATAATTGGGCCCACAGCTGCAGGAAAAACACAGGTGTTGTATTTGTTGACAGGCTTAATTAAAGCAAGTAAAGGCGAAATCTCTTATGATGGAGTTAAGCTAGAATTATACAATAAAGAAAGTCTGCAGTCTGAGATAGGTTTTGTGTTTCAAGATAGTGTTTTGTTCAATCTAAATTTGCGTGAAAATATAGCGTTTAGTAATATCGTTACGGATACATCTCTAGAAAAAGCTATTGAAACAGCAGAGCTAAAGGACTATGTTGATAGCTTGCCAGAGGGTTTAGATGCGCTTATTTCAGAACGAGGCAATAGTTTGTCAGGTGGACAAAAACAGCGTATTATGTTAGCGCGAGCCTTAGCTTTAAACCCTAAGATTCTTTTATTGGATGATTTTACGGCACGAGTAGATGCAAAAACCGAAAGAAAAATCATTCAAAATATTCAACGTAATTATCCAAATATTACTCTGATATCAGTTGCTCAAAAAATAGCATCTGTAAGGAATTTTCAGCAAATAATATTACTCATGCAAGGAGAAGTTGTGGCAAAAGGAACGCACGAGGAGCTTATGAATACTTCTCCAGAATATGTGCAAATTAATAATTCGCAACGTAGTACCAATCATTATGAAAACAATGAGGATTGATATTAATGGAACAATACAATTTATCAGATACGACTAACGAACCCCAAAAAAAGAAAGGGATAGATACCATTAAAAAAATAATGGCACTGATGGGAGAGGAACGTCGAAATATGTTTATTGCTCTGTTTGCTATATTGATTAATGCAAGCCTTAATATGATTGCTCCAATGCTTATTGGGTATACAATTGATAACTATATTGAAACCAAACAATATGATGGAGTACTACTATATGCTGGCATATTATTGGGGATGTTTATAGTGGTACTTTTTACGAGTTACTTACAAACTATTTTAATGGGGAGTGTTGGGCAACGCATGTTATATAACTTGCGTAATCGCTTGTTTAATAAACTACAAGAATTACCTGTCGATTTTTTCAATCAAAATAAGGCTGGAGATTTAATATCGCGAATTAATAATGATACCGATAAATTAAATCAGTTCTTTTCTCAGTATTTAATGCAGTTTGTAAATAGTATCTTTTCCATGTTAGGTGCTGCTATTTTTCTACTTTCAATTAATTTGCCCTTAGGCGCAGCTGCTTTATTTCCAGCTTTGCTTGTGTTGTTATTTACGGCTTTTATATCTCCTTGGGTTAAAACACGTAATGCAGCTAATATGAAAAGTACGGGTGCTATGAGTGCCGAGATTCAAGAGAGTCTAAATAACTTTAAGTTAATAGTTGCTTTTAATCGCCGTGATTATTTCCGTAAACGTTTTCAAGAGGTAAATAATGATAACTATTCAACAGGAATAAAGGCCGGGTTGTCAAGCGCTGTATTTTTACCTACATATGGGTTAGCTGCTAATCTTGGATTGCTAGTTATTCTTGCCTTTGGCATTTATTTAATAACAAAGGGTGATTTTACAGTAGGGCTTTTAATAAGTTTTCTGGCTTATGTAAATAGCTTTTACAATCCACTTAGACAAATAGCATCTGTATGGGCATATTTTCAAATAGCATTGGCAGGCTGGGATAGAATTGCTCAAATATTAAATTTAGAAAGTGATTTAGTTATTAATAACAAAAGCTGTGGAAGAACATCAGAAGCATTACTTTCATTTTATAAAGTGTCTTTTAGTTATTCTGATGATACAGAAGTGCTACATCAAGTAAGTTTCGATTTAGAAAGAGGAAAAACATATGCCTTTGTAGGGCCAACTGGTGGTGGAAAAACAACTACTGCTAATTTAATGTCACGCTTATACGATGCTACTCGTGGTAGCGTAATTTTTGATGGGAAAGATATCCGCTCTATCTCCCATGAAGAGCGTACAAATCGTATAGGTTTTATTTTACAAGATCCATTTTTATTCTCAGGGACAGTCAGAGAAAATATTTTGTATGCAAATTCTAACATGAAAAATTTTGACAATGAGCAACTAATGCACGCACTTGAAGAAAGCGGATTGGAAAGTTTGTTGAAGGCCTTTGATAAAGGCTTAGATACCCCAATTATGAGTGTTAATGATAGTATTAGCTTAGGTCAAAAGCAACTCATTGCTTTTATGCGTATGGTATTGCGCAAGCCCGATTTGCTTATCTTGGATGAGGCTACTGCAAATATTGATACTATTACAGAACAATTACTCGATACTATTTTACAAAAATTACCTGCTAGCACTACTCTTGTAATAATTGCTCACCGTTTAAATACGATCGAAAATGCGGATGAAATCTTTTTTGTCAATTCTGGAGAAGTAATTCGTGCTGGTTCGTTGGATGAAGCTATTAAACTATTAATGCAAGGGGAGAAGAATAGTTAGTATGAATTTTTTAGCACATTTATATTTAAGCAAAGATTTACCGGAAGAAATAGCAGTGGGTAATTTTATGGCAGATGCTGTAAAAGGACAAAATTCTATGTCTTTGTATTCGGAAGATATGCAAGCTGGAATTAAACTTCATAGGGCAATTGATAGTTTTACAGATTCACACCAAGTATTTAGACAAGGCACTAAACGTTTGCATCAAAACTATGGTAAGTTCGCGCCTGTAATTATGGATATTTATTATGATCATATCTTAGCTGTTAACTGGGAGAAGTATGCTGATGTATCTTTACAAGAATTTAGTCGTAGTCAATATAAATTACTTACTCGCTACAAATCTCATCTTCCAAATAGGACACGACAATGGTTGAGGTATATGAAATTTGAGAATCTTTTATATAATTATTCTTCAGAAGAGAAAATAGAAAAAGTTCTAAAACTGATGGATAAACGTACAGCTAATGTCTCTAGGATGGGATCAGCTATCAATGAACTTAGATTTTTTAAAGATGAATATACCCAAGAGTTTTATTTGTTTTTTGATGAAATGAAATCATATGTGCGTATTGTTGAGGAATCTATACTTGTTTGATAAATAGATTATTATGTTATATTTTTATTTGTTGTTATTGATTTTTTTTGAGTTATTTTTTTAAATTCTATGATTTTAAATTGGATTTGGGTATTTTTGAACCTTTATACAATCTGTAAGTATTTTTCTGATTTTAAAATCAGTAAGTCATAATAATTTCGTTAAAAACTATTATTCCCATGAAAAAGCTTTTAATCTTTCTACTATTTATTTTTACAATTGTTAGTTATAGCAGTGCACAAAAAGTTCGCTGGAGTTATGTAGTCGAAGGTTCCGAAGCGGGTGCAGGTACACCAGTTACATTTCAAGAAGGATTTAATGAAAATTGTGCTGCAGTATTAAATGAGAATGAAGAAGGAAAAGAACCTAAAAAGAGAGCTAAGAGTCCAGAGTTTATCAGTTTTTATTTTATGCCCTTTGATGCCCAGCAAGTAGTTGTCTGCGAAAATTATAATGCAGGAGCTATTGTAAGAGTAGACATTATTATATCTAGTGAAGATAAATCTACTGTTGCTTCCAAAACTATTTATCAAGGAGAAGCATCTCCTATAAAAGGGTATAGAATAAATAATTACAATTTTGAGCTTACAAAGAATATAGTTTGTGTAAATGTATATCTCGACTATAAGAAAATTCCAGGAGTTAATCAGATTGCAGGAGTTGCCCTTACCGATATTGCAGAGAAATATACACCGCAGATTAATATTTCAAAAGATAATACTTTCGAGGCAGAAGTGGTATATATGAATGATGATGTCTCAGGTAATTATGATCCAAGTACTCCAATTATTTCTCTAGATGGAAAGTATATCTATTTTAGTCACCAGAATGATGAAAACAATAATCAAATATATAGAGCAACTTTAGGAGCAGATGGTAAAATTGCCAAAGTAGAACATAGTGATTTTAATATCCCATATAAAAAATCAAGTTCTAGTGTGTTGTCATCTATTTCTCAAGATAATAATGTAGGTTATGTAAATGATATGACCTTAGGAAAGCCCGTTGTATATAAAACCTTCTTAAAGCGAGATAAAAAGGGGAAAATAAAATGGGTCAGAGAGAAGTTGAAAATTAACGACTTTTATTCAGTAAGTCCATACTTATTTGATTGTATGAGTTATGATGGTAAGTATTATTTTGTTAATATGGAGAACTTAGAGGATGACAATAAGTATTTCGCTAACGATTTGTATGTAGGGTTTAGAAATGAAGCCGGCGAGTATGAGAAATTTGTTCATATGGGCTATGATATAAATACTGTTGGAGATGAAATTCCTTGTTTTATGGCAGCAGATAATAAGACTTTTGTTTTTGCCAGTTCAGGGCATTTGGGTTATGGAGAAACAGATCTTTATATAACCAAACGCTTAGATGATACTTGGAAAAACTGGAGTCAACCAATTAATCTAGGTAATGTTATTAATACAGAAGCATCTGAGAATTATTTTACTATTGACTCTAAATCCGAGTTTGCTTACTTTGTTCGTAATGTTGGAAAGAAAGCTAACTTAAATAGAATAGAGTTTTATAAGCCAAGAGCCGAAGAGCCGAAGAAAGAAATTATCAAGCCCGATCCGATTATTGTAATTAGGGGAAAAGTGCTTGATAAGAAAACGAATGAATCACTTCAGGCTGAAATTATTTATACAAATATATTTACTGGAGAAGTTATTGGTAAAGCAACATCTAACGGAGAAACTGGAGAGTATGCGGTTGCTCTTCCTGCTGGTAAGTATTATTCTTATTTAGCAAAAGCAGAAAACTATTTGCCGGTTTCTGAAAGTTTTGATGGAAGAGAAATTACAGAGTCTGCAGTGATTGAAAATGACTTGTATTTAGTTCCTGTAGAAGTAGGACAGACTATTCGTCTTAACAATATCTTCTTTGATACAGCTAAAGCAATACTGCGACCAGAATCAAATGAAGAGCTTGATAATGTTGTTAAATTGCTTAATAATAGTCCACTGATGGAAATTGCTATTTCTGGACATACAGATAATGTAGGTTCAGATGCATCTAATGAGAAACTTTCTGATGATAGAGCAAATGCTGTTAGGTATTATATCGTTTCAAAAGGTATTGCTGGATCGCGTATTACAGCAAAAGGTTATGGTGAACTTGTACCTATTGATACTAACGACACTCCTGAAGGCAGACAAATTAATAGACGTGTAGAATTTACGATTGTGAAATAGAAAGCTGCTTTTAAGCTTAAGTTAGATAACAAAAAAGCCTTCATCTCTGAAGGCTTTTTTGTTATCTAGCTAGGGAGTTTTTCTATACTACCTATCTTAAAATAGCATTAGCTATTTCGTTTTATGTGCATAACCTTATAAGCTTATTACCTTCTAAAAATTGAAGACGAACATAAGCTGCTGCTCTAGTTTTTTTTGTAGTGTTTTTCTGAAATTAAAGGGTTGTAAGCCTTTGATAAATACTAAATAAAAACGCAGACTCTTTAGAGGAATCTGCGTTTTTTGTTTACTATTTATTCTTACTATTTTACCAATTTGTCGAAATACATGGCAAAGGAGCGGTATAGGAAATGCGTCCATTTACCAAAAGGTACTATAATAACAGCCCATTGTACTAATACAATAAGGTGTATTAGGTACAGCCATTTGTTTGTTTCTAAGATGTTTAGGTCAATAAAACCACGTACCATAAAAGCAGTAAAGCCCATTAAGAATAACCATATAACAAAAAACCAATCAGAGGGTTGCGAGTGCTTGCTTACTTCCTTATTTTTCTTTACACGACCAGCCATAAAGATGATAGTTATATAAAACACGATAAAACTCTCTACATAGCCAAGTATAATAATAAACAGATTGGTGGTAGAAAACCAGTCGAGTGCTACTGTTGTAAATAGTAAAGCAAGGTAACCAAATACCAGTATTAGGTGTTGGAACCAACGGCGCTCGTTATCGTCGCAACCAAGGGAGCGTTTCTGTGTAAACATATGTATAAACAACTCGCCCATACTTCTCAGGTAGAGAGGTATATCTATTTTTTTTGTTTTTTTGAAGGTAGTGTGCCACCACATTCTAATAATATTTGGCAATAGTATTATTGCAAATACAGCCCCAATAGCTATCATTTCAAACTGATGTCCGAAGTGAATAATTGTTTCTAAATTGAATTGCTGATTGGCTGCATATATAAGTATACCTACTGCTACAAGCACAAATGCAATAATGCTAATAGGAAGAGATTTGTATAGTAACCCTGATAGACCTGTCCAGTCATATTTTGCAGTTAACCATCGACGCAAGCTCATCATTAATTCTCCCGGTTCTGCTTGTCGTGGGCATTCTACAGAGCACTCGCCACAATAGTAGCACAGCCAAGGTTTCAAAGAGCCTTTAATTTCATTTTCCAAACCTAAACTGCTATAGCGAAGCATTTCTCGAGGAAACGAAGATTCCTTAGTCGATAGAGAACAGGTAGCCGTACAATTGCCGCAATTAAAGCAAGCTTGGAATTCGTCTACGCCGTATTTCTTTAGTTCTGTTGTGAATTGGGGATTTATCTTCATAGGGATATGGATTAATTTACTTTATAATAGAAATACTCATCATCTTCGTCGATACCTGTCGCCGAAATAATACTGTATTTATTCATGGTCATCATATGGTAAGTAACCACCTGTTTCTCTTCGCCAATAGCTTCAGCCACTTCGGGAATTGTTTTTTTATCAACACCCATATTGGTTAGAATTGTTTTCCAAAGCTGAGGCATATCTTTCATAAGAGCTGCATTTTCTGCCACTTCGGCATCGCTATTAGCTGCTTTTTCTTTGATGTCAAAATCGGTAGTGAAACCGTCAATCATGGATTGTATTTCGTTGTCGGTAAATTGTGCAATTTCGATAGCATTACTAGGGCAAACGGGAGCACAAATGCCACAACCAGTACATACACCTTTATTAACAGCTGCTATGTTTTTATCACCAGCATCAAATTCATAGATGGCTGTGTAGTCACATACATCAGAGCATTTGCCACACCACACACAGGCATCGGCATTTACACGGGCAATAATAGGATCGACCGATACAGTACCACTTTTTAATAAAGCGCTAATTTTTGAAGCAGCGGCTAAAGAGGATTGTACCGACTCGCTTATGTTTTTAGGTCCTTGACACGAACCGCCAATATAAACACCCTTAATTACTGTTTCAACAGGTTTTAGTTTAGGGTGAATTTCGTTGAAAAATTTATCTCTTCCAATTGGAATTTTAAAGTGTTCTGAAGTTTTAGGAGCATCTTCTCGAGCTACCATTCCAGTAACTAAGACAACTAAATCGGCTTCTACTTCTAATTCCTTTTTGGATGTTAGGTGATCAATCACTTTTACGATAGTAGATTTTCCTTCTTGCTCAATTACAGGAGGCGTTTTTTCATCGTAACGTAAATAGATATCGCCTTGTTTCGACGACTGCTCGTACAATATTTCTTGCTTACCATAGGTTCTAATATCTCTGTAGAAATGGAAGGTGTTGATGTCATTGTATTTCTCTTTCAATTGTAAAGAGGTATAGATAGTAGAGGTACAGCACTGACGAGAACAGTATTTGTTTTCTCCTTTTTTCTGTCTGTTACCTACGCAATAGATAAAGGCTACGTTTTTAATGCGTTTGCTTTTATACATTAGCTTCTCTGGAGATAATTCCATTAAGCGTTTGAATTCTGGAAGCGTTACAACATTGGGATTGGTTAAATAGCCAAATTCACCTTCTGCTGGTTGGTAGTTGTCGTAGCCAGTAGTAACCATTACCGAACCGGCTATCAATGATAAAATTTCTTCTTTTTCATTTAGATTAAGTACGGATGAAAATTTTTCGCAGAATTCTGTATCATTTTTTAGCGCATTAATATTCACAACAGGTACATCAGGTACTGCTGTTGGGTAGTTTTTATAAATAGCCTTACGTTTAATTAAGTTGTAATTAAAGCTATCTGGAATTGTTTTGGAACAAACATCTATCGCTTGTTTTAATGTTTGTTTATCTCCTTTGCTATTAATATAGCGTGGCATTACTTTTACATCGATATTGAAATTTCCTAAACTGCCCGATACTTTTTCTACAGTAGCGCCAGTAAATAGAGTAATGTTATTGTATGTTCTAATTTCGTTGTATAAGCTAGCAATTATATCTTTTCCTTTTTGTCCCGACATAAATACTTGGTCGTTTTGAGCAATGCGACCGCCAACAAAATAATCTTTCTCAATTAAATAAACTTCGTTGCCTACCTTCGCCATTTCTATAGCCGCTTTCATTCCCGATACACCTGCTCCAATAATTAACACTGATTTTTTTACCGTTAGTTCAATGTTGTCAAGAGATTCTGAATGAGCAACACGATTGATTCCTGCACGAATTAATCCAGCAGCTTTTACAGTTGCTTCTCTTGGTTTATCAGAGTGAGGCCACGAGCATTGTTCGCGAATATTTACTTGCACATAGTTAGAAGGGTTTAAGCCAGCACGTTCGGCTACATTTCTAAAGGTATGCAAGTGTAATTTTGGAGAGCAAGAAGCGACTACAATAGCATCCAAATTATGCTCTTTGATATCATCAATCATTTCTTTTTGATTAGAGTCTGCACAAGCAAACATCACATCTTTAGAAACGACAACGCCATCTTCTTCGTGAAACATTTTTCCGAGTTGTTCTACATCTACATAGTCGGAAATGTTACCACCACAATGACAAATATATACGCCTATTCGTTGTTTCATAATTATTTTTTATTGGGTGCAAATGTGAATTGGTTATTGGTATTACTTAAATAACTGGCTACTTCCGAAGCAGCACATCCTGCTGACAGGATAGAGTCAGGTATATCTTTAGGTCCTGATGCTGCACCAGCTACAAATACTCCTTTGATGCTAGTTAGTGAGGGACTTACCAATTCATTTTGTTGTTCTACATAGTTGAATTTATCGAGTGCTAATTTCTCGTTCTTAAACATATTAGGTACTTCTTTATTGGGCAATACACCAACAGATAAGACTACCATATCGTGCTTGCTTTCTTTTACGATACCTTTGGCAACGTCTTCGTAGCGAAGAATTAAATCGCCACTGTTATTTTCGTTTTCACGAATTTTAGCTACTTTTCCTTTTACGAATCGTACACCCATAGATTTTGCTTCTTGGAAAAACTCTTCGTAGCCTTTGCCAAAAGCACGAATGTCCATATAGTAGATGGTGATATCTGCCAAGGGTAATGCGCCCATAATAAGTTGTGCTTGTTTAATAGAGTACATACAGCATATTTGCGAGCAGATAGGGTTGTTGCCACATTCTGCACCACAGGCAGAGTTCTCTATAGCCGAATCTCGTGAACCTGTACATAATACATAGGCAATGTTGTCGGGAGTTTTTCCATCCCCTGGTCTCAATACATTGTTGAATGGTCGGGTAGGAGCAATCAATCTATCCATCTGCATAGAGTCAATTACGTTCGGAAATTTTGTGTATCCATATTCTGGTTTTCCATCGGGTGGAAACAGTTTATATCCTGTAGTAACGACTACTGATTTTACCGTAGTTCTGGTGTGTTTTTTCTTTTGAGAGAAATCGATTGCTTCTGCCGGACAAATAGAAAGACATTGGTGGCACTCGCGGCAATTACTACAATCCATACAGCGATTTGTTGCTTCTTCCACTTGTTCATCTGTATAGGTAAATTCTACTTCTTCAAAAGAGTTTTTGCGATTTTCTAAAGGAATATGATTGTTGAGAACAGATGTTGATTTTGCTCCTGTATATCTATTTTTTACCGTTGATTTATCAATTGCAGGTAATTTATCTCCATCAATGAAATCTTCCATCTCTAAGCCACGTAAGTGTTTATCGATATAGAAGGCGGCTTTTTTACCTTGTCCTGCTGCTTCAATTAAGGTTGAGGCTCCGCTAACAGCATCTCCTCCAGCAAAAATTGCAGGGTCTGATGTTTGTAAGGTTTTAGCATTTACTTGTATGGTACCATTCTTATTTAGTTCGATTTGATTGGTGAAATCAGTAGTTGAGGCTTTTAATCCGATAGCTTCAATCACATAATCTACATCCATCATATATTCTGAGCCTTTTACTGCAGAAGGATTACGTCTGCCACTAGCATCTGGTTCTCCTAAGGCCATCTTTACTAATTGAACTTTATTCAATTGACCATTTTTTCCTTCGAATTTTACAGGGTTACGAAGAAGAAGAATTTCTACGCCTTCTTCTTCAGCTTCTTCTATCTCTGGAGCAAAACATGGCATTTCTTCACGACTTCTACGGTAAACAACAGTTACTTTTTCTGCTCCTAGTCGAAGTGAAGTACGAGCAGCATCAATAGCAGTGTTGCCACCACCAATAACCATTACTTTTTTGCCGGTTAAGTTTTCTTTTTCGCCAATGTTGGCTTCGCGTAGAAAGTCAAGACATGATACTATTCCGTTTAAGTTAGAACCTTCAGCACCTAAACTAACGGTATCATGTGTTCCTACAGAAACGAAAACGATATCAAATCCTTTTTCTTTTAAACTATTAAAATCGGTAATTTTTTGATTGCATTTAATTTCAACCCCAAGAGCAGTTACATTTTGAACATCTCTATCTACAATGTTTTTTGGTGCACGGTATTCTGGTAAAGCTAGTTTTAGCATACCACCTGCTTGTGGTGCTGCTTCAAAAATAGTTACCTTATGTCCTTTTAGTGCAAGGTGATAAGCAGCTGTTAGTCCGGCAGGACCAGAACCAATAACAGCAATTTTTTTATCTGTTTTGTTAGGTACATCAATAGCAGGAGCTGTTGGGTATTTGTTGTAGTAATAATCAGAGAAATGACGTTTGATCTTGCGAATGTCAACAGCCTCGTCTAAACCAGAGCGGGTACAAGCATTTTGACAAGGAGAGTAGCATGCGCGACCCAAACTACCAGGGAAAGGAATGTCTTCCATGTGTAGTTTCATTGCTTCTTCGTATTGTCCATTACGAGCTAAGCTAATATATCCATAAGCTTTTACTCCTCCCGGACACTCACTTATACATGGAGCTGAATGGTCTTGACGATCTATAGTTGCAATTCGTGGATTAGCTAAGCTAAAGGGAATGTAGGCTACTTTTCTCCCTGCTAGATTGGCATTGTATTCGTCGTCGCGTACTTCAGGACAAACTACTTCACATTCTTGACATCCAGTGCAGTTTTCTCTTACAACATACCTTGGCTTTTCTGTAATGTTTACATTGAAATCGTCTCCATCTTTGCTAATGTTTTCAATGTTACTATCTAACATTAGAGTGATGTTTGGATGTCTGGCTGTTTCTGACATCTTAGGAGTGGTAATACATGCAGCACAATCAAGCGTAGGAAATACCTTACTTAACTGAATCATTTTACCACCAATAGATGGCCCCTTTTCTACCAACAGTACTTTATGATCCATGTCGGCAAGGTTTAATGCTGCTTCCTGACCAGCAATACCTCCACCAATGACTAAAGCATCGTACTTATTTTCCTTCTGATTCATATTCAAATCTTTTTATTCTTCTATTCCTAATAAAATTTTTCCAAAATTTTCCATGTGGGCAGCAAAAGGTTCAGCACATACCGAACATAAAGCAGCCATTCGAATTCGTTTAGGACTTATATTATTCTCCTTCATTAAAGCCTGCGCGTCTTCTACTATCTTATTGGTGTGTTCAGAACAGCCTGCACTGAATGAACACTCGTGTCCGTCGGCAGCTATGAAAACACCATCGAAACCTTTCTTTATAGCATGTAATATCCATATAGGTTTAATCCCTGAAGAACAAGGTAAACTAATAGTGTATACTAAAGGAGAGTAGTGGATTTTTCGTAAGCCCGCCTGATCAATTCCCGGGTCGGAAATTTTATCGGTAGAGAAAACCAGTATTTTCGGTTGTTTTGTTTCGTTTGACATAGTGTGTGATTTATGTAAAGACGCGCAAAAAGAATGTACGTCTTTACGTTAACATCGTATTAATCGTCAGCTTTACGTAAAAATAAACGGCTATAGCTATCTTGTTCTAGGATTCCCAAGAACTCGTGTCCTACTTTTTTACACCATTTTGGAATGTCATTTTTAGTACCTTCATCGGCCGACATGATTTCCATGATTTCTCCTTCTTCGATATCACCAATTGCTTTTTTTGCAGCTAATAGTGGACCAGGACATGCTGTTCCTCTTGCATCAATAACTTGGTCTGCTGTGATTTGTTGTAATTCTTGTTCTGTCATGATTCTTGGTTTTTGTTGAGACGAATAAATCCATCTCTAGTAGTTAATAATATTGTTGTGGCGCATAAAAAATACGTCTGTTTTTAAATAAATAATTGAGCAGCGCTTTCACCAGCATCAGCTGTAAATGTTGCTGCACCAGCATAACGTAAATGTGGATAATCAATAAATTCTTCTTTTTTGAAGCCCATTAAATCCATCGACATTTCACAGATAGTAATCTCAATTCCTAATTCTGCAGCTTGTTCAAACATCTCGTTTAAAGAAAGTACGTTTTGTTTTTTCATTAACATACGAATCATCATAGGTCCCATACCAGCCATATGCATATTAGAAAGTTTTAAGCCATTCTTTTTTGGCAACATTAATCCAAACATTTTTGAAATAAAGTCTTTCCCTTTTCCTTTTTTCTTTGGATCTCTTAAGGCAGATAATGACCAGAAAGAGAAGAATAGCTTTACTTGTGTGTCCATTGCAGCAGCAGCTAAAGAAATTACCATTGTTGCTAAAATTTTATCCATGTCACCAGATACAACTGCAATAGATAATTGGTCTTTTCTATTCTCTTGCATCCTTGCTACTTTCTTCTGAAGTTTTTCTACTTCTTTAGATAGCTTGCTTATTTGTTCGTTTATATCTACTTCTTTTTTTGCCATGTTTGTGTTTTTTATGTTTATTATGGAAAAATTTCTTTAATACAAATAAAACGAATTTATAGATCTAATGTTTAAATAATAGTGTGTGAGTCTGCATATATTGGTGTGATATTTATCACATTTTTTTGTACCTTTACACAAATCTTATTTAATTATGGATACTAATTTATGTCATTTGTGTGAATATAAATGTGATGCCGCTACTAGGCTGACTGTTGAAGAGTTGGATATGCTTAATAGTAGTTGTGCGCGGGTGAATTTTAAACCCGGTGAGATTGTAGTTAAACAAAATGCGCTCTCAACTAATGTTGTTTATATCAAAACAGGCTTGGTTAAGATGCATGTCACAGATGGGACAAAAGAAAAAGTGATGAAAATTGTAAAAGCACCAAGTTATTTGTGTTTACCTAGTAATTTTTCAGATAGGGTTAATAATTTTTCGGCAACTGCTTTAGAAGAGACTTCTGTTTGTTTTTTTGATTTAACTGTTTTTAGAAATTTTATTTATACAAATGGCGATTTTGCATACCAAATAATTACAGATTTGAGTACGAGTGAATTGAAAAACTCACATGTGCTAAACAATAATACGCAGAAAAATACAATGGGGAGAATTGCTACTTTGTTGCTGTATTTTTCTAAAGAGGTATATTCAAATAGTACTTTTGTCCTTCCTGTAAGAAGACAAGAGTTAGGAGAAATAGCCGGAACAACAAGAGAGAGTGCTAGTAGGATTCTCTCTGAACTACACAATGAGAAAATTATTGATATTGATGGAAAAAAAATAATAATTTTAAATGATAAGCTCTTGGAACAAATAAGTTTAAATGGGTAATAATTGTATTGTAGGCTATTTTGGGTAGTTTTAGTTTGTGAACTAATAAAAAACGATTACTTTTGCAGCGCTTTCGGGCAGTTACCAGAGTGGCCAAATGGGGCAGACTGTAACTCTGCTGGCTTACGCCTACGGTGGTTCGAATCCACCACTGCCCACAAAATGCGTAAGTATATTATTTTAACCTAATTATTTATTAGGAGTTTTTGCGGGAATAGCTCAGTTGATAGAGCATCAGCCTTCCAAGCTGAGGGTCGCGGGTTTGAGCCCCGTTTCCCGCTCAAAAAAATCCGGTTCTCTTTATGGGAATCGGATTTGTTTATTAAAAAGGAAATCAATACTTTTGTTCGGTTAAAAAAATAAAGAAAAATCATTATGGCAAAGGAAAATGGAAATAGTAATGGTATAGCTCACAATGCTTTAGCATTTGGTAGTCAAGTGAAAGGAAATATTGTTTCTGATAGCGATTTTAGAGTAGATGGATCTGTTGAAGGTAAAATTGAATGTACAGGTCGCGTTGTAATTGGACCTAAAGGCTCTTTGATTGGAGATGTTGTTTGTTCAAATGCTGATATTATGGGTTCGCTAAAAGGGAATGTTGATGTTTCTGACACCTTGTCCTTGAAATCAACAGCTAATGTAATTGGAGATATTAAAACTAAAGTATTGGTTATTGAGCCAGAAGCAGTATTTAGTGGAACGTGTGATATGGGTGTTAAAACTTCTTCAAAGGAAGAATCAGTATTTATTGCTGAGGAAAGTAAAAACTAATCAAACTTATTTATATATGAGAGCGAGGTTGAAAACACTGGAGTTTTGATCTCGCTTTTTTTGAATACGATTATGAAGAAAATTCTGTTACTTTTTATATGCTATTTTTCATTTAGTTTTGTTTTTTCAGAGACCCTGTCTGATAAAGCAAAAGTAAGTGTAATTACTTGTGGTTATGGAACTCAGTTGTATGCTCAGTTTGGGCATACGGCTATTCGTGTTTATGACCCAGGAACAAGTCCAACTCTTGATGTCGCTTTTAGTTATGGAACTTTTGATTATGATGTTGAAGGCTTTTACATTAAGTTTGTAAAAGGGATTACAGATTATCAATTATCAATTGAATTTTCTCAAGATTTATTTATACGATATAGAAATAAAGGCATTGCTGTTTGGGAACAAGAGCTAAACTTAAGTCAGCAAGAGAAACAACTACTTTTTGAATCCTTGATGTCTAATTATCTTCCAGAGAATCGTTTTTATCGTTACAACTATGTCTACGATAACTGTGCTACAAAACCAAGAGATATGGTTGAGAATGCAGTAAAAGGTGGTCTTATATATGAAGAAAAAGAAAATAAGGAAACTTTTCGTCAGCTGATCGAAGAGTGCGTAGGTGCTTCTACATGGAATAAATTTGCGATTGATATTGTTTTAGGGAGTTCTTCTGATGAAATAGCCACCACTCGTGAGCGTATGTTTATGCCTGTTGAGCTTATGAATTATTTGAAAACAGCACAGCGAGAAGATGAAAGCTTAATTGTAAGTGAAACTATTCAAGTGTATCAGGCTACAAATAATACTAAGGAGAGTAGTTTCTTATTGCAACCTTTGTTTGTTAGTTTTGCCTTTTTATTTTTAATTGGAATCATAAGTTACTTAGGTAGAAATAATCAAATGCTTTGGATAGATGGACTACTATATACAGTTTTAGGTTTAATAGGTATTGTTGTATTCTATTTGAGTTTTTTCTCAGCGCACCCATTGGTTGCTGGTAATTATAACTTGTTATGGCTCAATCCAGTTCATCTTTTATTTGCACTTTCTCTTTTGAGTAAAAAACTACGTAGACCATTGTACTACTACCAAGTGGCAAATGCATTCGCTGTTGTGTTTGCTATAGCAGGATATCTTATTCTTCCTCAAGAGTTTAATGTCGCATTTTTACCTATCATGTTACTTATTTTAATGAGAAGCTTATTTTATATTCGTAGTCAGCGAATATCGTCTGAAAATTAATCATAAACTATGAAAAGAATATATCTAATTTTATTGTTGGCAGGTGTTGTTGTTCTTTCTTCGGCTCAAAAAAACCAAGAAACGAGTCCTCGTTTAATTGTTAATATCGCAATTGATGGTCTACGATCAGATTATATTACAAAGTTTTGGAGTGGCTTTTCAGATGGTGGTTTTAGACGATTGACCTCTAGTGGTTTGTATTGCAAAAATATGACTTTCCCGTATTTGAATTGTGGCAATTCAGCAGATTATGCTTCTGTATACACAGGAACAATTCCTTCTGATCACGGAGTTTCAGGAGATACTTATTTTGAGAAAAAAACAAACCGTGAGTTGAGCTGTGTATATGATATTGAGAAAAAAGGAGTGGGGGGTGGCGCGTATGTTTCTCCTAAAAATTTGCTTACAAGTACTTTTACTGATGAACTAAAACTATATACTCAAGGAGAATCAAAAATTATCACTATTGGATTAAATCCAGAAGAAGCTGTTATGATGGCAGGTCATTCAGGTAATGGAACAGTTTGGATTGATGAAAATTCAGGAGAATGGATGAGTACGACTTACTATGGAAATATATTGCCAGACTGGGCTATTCAGGCTAATAATATAAGTCAGGTTCAGAATAATATTCGTCGTAACTGGAGCAATATGTATATTGGGTCAAATTATATTGCGAATTCAGCACAATCAGGTATTTCTTCTTTTTTTGCTTACTCTATGCTAGAAACTTTAGGTAATAATTTTTCGTATAAAAAATATAAACGTTCACCTTTTGCGAATACTGCTGTGCGAGAATTAGCAGAACGAGCTATAAGAAGTGAATATGTAGGAATTGATGAAGTACCTGATGTTTTGAATCTTCAATTTTCTGTTCGTGGATTTGATCAAGCAAGTGCAGGCATATTAACGGCTGAAATTCAGGATATGTATTTGCGTGTTGATAAAGAAATCCAGACTTTAATGGATATGCTTGATGCTAGCTGTGGAAAAGAAAATGTATTGTATATGGTGTATGCTCCTCAAACACAATATATTTGTCCAGAGAAAATGAAGTCGTATAAAGTGCCTACTGGTTATTTTGTGGTAGATAGATCTTTATCCCTGTTAAGTACTTATTTGATGGCTATTTATGGACAGGTAGATTTTGTAGATGGGTATGCTAATCGCCACTTATACTTAAACAAAGAAGAAATTGCATCTAAGAAATTAGATATTAGAGAAGTAGAAGAAAAGGTGTCTGATTTTATGAGTAGATTTTCGGGAGTACAATATGCTGTTCGAGCAGAAGATTTACAACAGTTGAGTTGTGATAATGAAAAGATTCAGAAAGCAAAGAATGCTTTTAATAGAAATAAGGCTGGAGATATAGTTTTGTATCTTATGCCAGGTTGGACGGATGTGCCAACAGAATCTGTAAAGGTAGGTGTTTCTAGTCGGATAAATAACTATGCTCCATTTATGATGTGTGGATGGCGTATTAAAAAACAAAATTTAAAGATCCCTTTTTCAGTTGTTGATATAGCACCTACTATATCTAATATGTTGAACATATCTTACCCAAATTCATCTATTGGAGTACCGTTATTGGATGTGATGTATTAATGAAAGAGCAGATTGAACAAAGTTGGAAAGATCAGTTACAAGCTGAATTTGATAAACCTTATTTCGGTGAGTTAACTGATTTTGTGCAATATGAATATGCTACATCTACTATTTTCCCTCCGTTGAAACTTATATTCAATGCCTTTTATCAATGTCCTTTTAATAAAGTTAAAGTGGTTATTATAGGACAAGATCCTTATCATGGAGAAAGTCAAGCTCACGGATTGTGTTTCTCCGTTATTGATGGAATGAAGTTTCCTCCTTCTTTAGTTAATATATTTAAAGAAATACAGCGTGATTTAGATATTCCAATTCCTCTTTCAGGTAATTTAGAGCGATGGGCTAAGAAGGGTGTTTTATTGTTAAATGCAACATTGACTGTACGAGCAAGCGAAGCTGGGTCACATCAGAAAAAAGGTTGGGAGCAGTTTACCGATGCTGTAATTGACAGACTAAGTTCTGAGGGGGAGAACATTGTTTTTATGCTGTGGGGTGCTTACGCTCAAAAGAAAGGAGCTGTAATTGATACTCAAAAACATTTAGTGTTAGAGGCAGTGCATCCTTCACCTTTGTCTGCGCATAGAGGGTTTATTGGTTGTGGTCACTTTAGAATGGCGAATCAATATTTGGCAGAAAAAGGAAAAGCTGTGATTGAGTGGTAACTCTAAAATAAGACAGGATTAACAAGGTATAGTTTTTTGCTGATTCTACTTAGAAGAAATAACTAAACTTGAAAAAGCTTCCCAGTTATTTTTTAACTCTTCCATGCTTGAGAAAACTAAATCGGCGCCTGCTTCGTGTAATATTTTTTCTTCTAAAATTCCTGTTTGAACAGCAATAACAAATACTCCGGCAGCAACTCCTGATTCAATACCTAAGGGGGCATTTTCAATGATTACTGCTTGATGAGAATCAATTTTGTTTTTTTCTAGGCCCATTAAGTAAGGCTCAGGGTCGGGTTTGCCAATTTTCACATCTAGGGAGGTTACCATCTTATCAGAGTCAAACACACCAGGGTAACTTTCTTCTATTCTTCCCCAAAGACTTTTTTGTCCTGAACCAGTAACAATAGAGGCTGTTAAAGCTTGTGATTTTATTTGTTGAGCTAGTTCTAAAGCAAAAGGGATAGGCTTAGCTAAAGGGTATTTTTCGAAAAGTGCTGTTTTTAGCGAATAAATACCTTTGTACTCTTCGTCTGTAGCATCACGGTTGTAGATGTTGTTAAACCCGTAATTAACAGTAGTAATACCTGTTCTTCCTTCATTTAGATATCCTTCGTATTCTGTAAATGGAAGGTTGTATGCAGCCATAGCTTCTACCCATGACTTTGCATGACCTGGCATAGAGTCAAACAAAACACCATCCATGTCAAATAAAACGGTTTTTAAATCTAGCTTAGAATTGTTGGTTCTTTTAAGGTAGTTGGAAATAGCTTTTTGAAACATATATAGAAATGTCAATAGAAAAAGTAAATAGTTGAAAAAGAGAAGGTTTTATTCTTCTTCTTCTTTTACTTCAATTTTCACATCTTCTACCTCTTTAGAAGCTTCTTCAATTTCTAAGTCAATTTGAGAAGGTTCTTCTTCAGAACTAACTAAATCTAGTTCTTTAATCTCTTGAATAGTTTCATCTTTTACAAGAAGCACATCATGAAAAGGCTGTTTGATTTCTGCTATTGGAAAAGCAACATAAACACCATAGTCGTTGTAGAATTGAACATGTGTGAAATTAGCAATCTCCTCATCTAATCGGAAATAGTAATAACCAGAAGAGTCAGATATGGTAATTAATTTAGAATCAACCTTATTAAATAAGGTTACCATAGTGTATTTACCTACTTCTGTAATAGTATCAGTAAGTTTTTTCTCAGGGTTAGTTATTTTAATCGTTTTAAAAGTAATTAAACCCTTTGCCTCGGTAGCTTGAGAGAAAAGACTGATAGATGAGATAAGTAAAAGCGATAATAACAATGATTTGATTTTCATGTTGTGTTTTATTATTGAGGTATATGTATGCTTATATAATTTCTACCTGCGAATTTCGTAAAAAAAAATGACTTATGCCAATCTTACATTTCGATATTCAGTTAAAGAGTGTTGAAGTAGGTTCTAAATACCTTTTTTTGTATTGAGAATAAACAAATTTCACTCCATTTTAGAAACTTGATCATAATTAAGTTCTAGCTCAGCAATTACCTTTTCTTTTTTAGGGAAGTACAGTAGAAACATCACTAACAATATACCTGCTGTACCTATAAAAGCAGTATTGGCTGTAAGTATATATGATACAGTGGCAAATAAAGCCGTAGCTTCAATAAATGCCAATCTAATAATTACAGCTGAAGTATATGTTGTTATTTTTTTATCCAAAGCTTTGGTGCTTTTTGCATGTTCTACTTTCTTCTTAAAAAGCATTTTAGATGTAAATACAGCATTAATAAATAAAAAGACAGTAATTCCCATTAAAGGGTAGAGTAAGCTTTGATTAGTAGGTGTGGTATTACCCAATACTAATGCAAGAGCAATAGTAATGAAAAATAATAGACCGCTTAGCAGAGCCTTAAAAATTAATTGAAGTGTTCTGAAATATTTTTTAGGACTCATATAGCTGTTGTTCATTGCTCGATTTTTAGAGAGATAGCTTGGTTATTTTGCTGCGTAAATATAAGAACAGAATAGTAATTATTGAAATAATTTTTCATGATAATTTGTTTATTAAATAATAGTTTGTTTAATTTGACCAACCGTTCAGTCAAAAAAATAATGTATGTCCCCAAGAACAGCTCTTCAAAACGAAAAGATACGTCAAGATAAGCGACGATTAATAATGGATGCAGCTCTAGAGCTCTTTGCTAATGAGGGTTTTCATGCCACTTCAATTAGTAAGATTACTAAAAAAGCCGGAATCTCTAAAGGTTTAATGTATAGCTATTTCGAAAGTAAGGATGCTCTCTTAATGAGCATTATGGATGAGAGTATTGATGAAATGATGGCCGCTTTTGACCCGAATAAAGACGGAGTGCTTACCGAAGATGAATTTGTTTTCTTAGTAAATGAGTTTTTTAGAATTATTGTTGAAAAAGCACAAAGTTGGAAATTGTTGCTCTCTTTATTTTTGCAGCCTCAGGTAATGGAGTTATTTAAAGATAAAATGGAGCAATGGATACCTGTTATTATGAAAACAGCAATGACTTATTTTACCTCTAAAGGATATGATGATCCTGCTACAGAAGCAATGTTTTTTGGAACTATGTTAGACGGAGTAGCATTTGATTATGTTGTTGCACCAGAAATATATCCAATTGATAATATTAAAGAAAGAATTTTAAACATGTACACTAAATAGGACTACTATGAAAAAAGTTAATTTACTTCTACTTGTTTCCATGCTATTCTGTGCTCTTGGTACAATGGCCCAAACAAAAATGTCGGCAGCTCAAATTATCAAGAAGGCTGAAGATAAGTTCAAGGGAGAAAAATCTAGTTATGGAGAGATGCAAATTATAATTCAGCGCCCTTCGTGGAAGCGTACTGTTAGTATGAAATCCTGGTCGAAAGGAACAGAGTACTCCTTATCTCTTGTTACAGCACCGTCTAGCGAAAAAGGACAAAGTTTTTTAAAGCGAAAAAATGAATTGTGGACATGGAATCCTACCATATCTCGAATGATAAAACTACCACCATCTATGATGTCGCAAGGGTGGATGGGAAGTGATTATACAAATGATGATATTATGCGAGAATCATCTATGGTAAATGATTATAAGGTAAAGCTCTTGGAAGTAGAGAAAATGCAAGGATTCTCTTGTTATAAGATTGAATTAATTCCAAAGCCTGATGTTGCCGTTGTTTGGGGTAAAATGATTGTATGGATAGCTAAGTCAGAATACTATCAAATGAAAGTAGAATACTATGATGAAGATAATTATCTTGTTCGCACAATGTTAGGTTCTGATGTGAAACAATTTAGTGGGAGGAAACTTCCTGCTAAAATGGAAATATTACCAGAGGATGAACCTGGAAATAAAACGATTGTTATTCTGAAATCTATGAAGTTTAATCAGCCTATAAAGGAGAGTTTCTTCTCTCAGCAGAATATGAAACGTGTACGATAATAGTTAGAACTGTTAATCTAAAATAAAATGAATAATTATTTAAAACTAGCCTGGCGCAATATATGGCGTAATAAAAGAAGGACTTTTATTACTGCTGCCTCTATATTTTTTGCGGTTTTCTTGTCGATATTAATGCGTAGCTATCAATTGGGTACGTATACACATATGATTTTTCAGTCGGTTGAGTCATATACTGGTTTTTTGCAGGTGCAACACCCTCAGTTTTTTGATGAAGAGAATATTGATTACTCTTTGACCTATAGTGATTCTGTTATAGAAGAAATACGTACAACTGATGGCGTAAAATCAGTAACACCAAGAATTAATAATTTCTCTTTTGCTTCATATGGAGAGCAGTCGAAGGGGATACTTATAATGGCTGTTGACCCTATAGCAGAGAAAGGAAGTTCTAATCCAGAACAACATCTAATTCATTTTAGATTAACGGATGAGGCGCTTGTAAAAATTGAATCGGAGATTGACATACCTGAGAAGGTGAAAAAACTAATGCTTACGTTTAATGAATACTCATTTAAAAATGAAGCAGCAATTATTTCTTCTTTAGAACTTCATAAAGAAGATGATGCTGCACTTTTATCTGTAATAAAGAAATATGCTGCCTACCCAGCTCAATCTTTAGAGCCTAATGACGAAGGAGTATTTGTTTCTAATCGCTTATCTAAATATCTTAATATTAATGTAGGAGATACGCTTGTGTTAATGGGACAAGGTTATCATGGTGTAAGTGCTGCTGGTTTATTTCCGGTAAGAGGAATTATAAAGTTAATCTCACCAGATTTAGATAATAAGTTGGTGTATATGACCTTGTCTAAAGCTCAACAGTATTTTAATATGCAGCAGAAAGTAAATTATTTTGCAGTTAACTTAGATGAACCAGATAATTTTTTGGAAGTGCAATCTGCTTTACAAGAAAAACTACCAGCAGATAAAATGGTCGTTAAAAATTGGCAAGAGCTTAATCCAACTTTACAACAACAAATAGAAGGTGATGATAAAAGTGGACAGCTATTTTTAGGAATTCTTTATCTAATCATATTCTTTGGCATTTTTGGAACAGTGTTGATGATGTTGGCAGAAAGAAAACGCGAATTTGGAGTGCTCGTAGCAATAGGGATGAAAAAGAAAGTGCTAGCATTTATTTCTGTTCTAGAAATGTTGATGATAGGAATAATGGGTACTGCTGCTGGTATGCTTGCTTCTGCTCCATTAATTATGTTGGGCTACTATTATCCAATGCGTTATACAGGTGAAACTGCCAAAATGATGGAAGATATGGGCTTTGATGCTACTATGCCAATGGAGTGGTTTGGACCGTATTTTTACTTACAAGCCTTGGTTGTTATTATTATGGTGGTGTTGGCTTGTTATTTTCCACTTCGAACAATCAGAAAAATGAAAATTATTAATAACCTACATGCATAAAAAATACAACTATGATAAATAATATAGCATGGAAAAATATTTGGCGAAATAAGTCTAGAAGTCTTATTGTTATTGGAGCCATTGTACTAGGGACTGTTGCTGGTGTTTTTGTAAATGGATTAATGAAAGGATGGGTAGATCAACGAATTAGATCAGCTGTATATACAGAGATGTCGCATCTTAAAATTAGAAATGCAGAATACCTTAAGAATGAAGATGTAAATGCAATTGTACCTAAGATAGATGAATTGGAAGAGTTTCTTTCTACTTCTCCAGAAGTAAAATCATACGCGAAACATACTAGTTTAATGTGTGCAGCTCAAACTGCATGGGCCAACAGTGGAATGATGGTAAAGGGAATTGATGTGGATAAAGAGAAATCTGTGTCTGATTTGAATAAGTTTATTATTCCGGGTGCGGGCTCTTATTTTGAGAGTAAAATGCGTAATCCAATTGTGATAAGCGATAAGACAGCAGAACAACTAAAGCTTAAACGATATCAAATAACACCAGCAGTATTAGATAGCTTAAAAACTCTAGGGCTAGATGAAGATATTCTTCTACAACTTCACCCTTTGTTAGATTTGCATCCTTCTCGATCTAAAAAGCTATTTCATAAAGAGCTAGATAAGCTTGAAGTGAATAAATTGTCAGTAGGAGTGATAACTAAAGCGGCAACAACTTATAACTTGCGTAAGAAAATAAACTTAAGTTTTGTTGGTAAAGATGGTTACGCAGTGCAAGTTCCGTATAAAGTATGTGGTGTTTTTAAAACATTCAATACTGGTTTTGATCAGCAGTTTGCTTTTATCCGTCAAGCAGACTTAGAGAATATGTCTGGTTTAACAGATAAACAAGTACATGAGATTACCATTATTCTTAATAACGATGAAGAGAATCTGATAGTATTTCAAAACAAGTTAGATGAAAAGCATAATGGCTTAAGTGTAATGACTTGGAAAGAATTAGCCCCAGATGCAGGGATGATGGCAGATGTTATGTATCTATATTATATGATGATAATGGGAATTATTTTCGCAGCCTTGGCTTTTGGTATTGTTAACACAATGCTAATGGCAATTATGGAGCGTACAAAGGAGCTGGGTATGTTAAGATCGGTTGGTATGTCAAAAATCCGAGTGTTTAAAATGATTATGTTGGAGACTGTTTATCTAACGCTAACAGGCTCGTTTATAGGAATGATAATAGGCGGTGTTCTAATTGCAATTACAGGACGAACAGGAATTAATTTCTCTTCTGTTGGAGAAGGATTTGAAGCAATGGGCTGGGCTGCGAAGGTATATCCAGATATTGATGCATTGTTGTTCTTTTTAATAACCTTATTGGTTGTAATAGTAGCGATACTTTCTTCTTTGATTCCAGCTAGAAAGGCATTGAAGCTAAATCCAAATGAGGCCTTAAAAATGGATATGTAATTAAAATAGAAAAAGTATAGTCGCATTGTTATGCGTCTCAAATAAAAAAACAATATATCATGAATGTAATTGAAATCAAAAACCTAGAAAAAGTATACAGTGACACAGCCACTGAGGTACGTGCAGTAGATGGTGTAAGTCTCAACTTCAAACAAGGTGAATTTGCTGCGATTGTTGGCCCTTCAGGTTCAGGTAAAACTACGCTTCTGAATATGATTGGAGGCTTAGATACACCAACGGCTGGCCATGTGTTAGTAGATAATACTCAAATTAATGCTTTGCCAGAGGCAGACTTAACAGAGTTTCGTTTAAATAATATAGGCTTTGTGTTTCAAGCTTATAACTTAATTCCTGTATTAACAGCACATGAAAATGTTGAATTCATCATGAACCTACAAGGTAAAGATAAAATGATGAGAGATGCTCGTTCTAAGGAATTGCTAGAAGCTGTTGGTTTGGGAGATAGAATGGATAGTCGTCCGAATAAACTATCGGGAGGACAACAACAGCGTGTTGCTGTAGCTAGAGCATTAGCTTCGAAACCAAAGTTTGTATTAGCTGATGAACCTACGGCTAACCTTGACTCAAAATCGACAGAGACCTTGTTAGATATTATGGAAAAATTAAATAAAGAAGAAAATATTACTTTTATTTTCTCTACTCATGATGCACGAGTTGTAAATAAAGCTCGTAGAGTAGTAACTTTAGTAGATGGAAAAGTTGATACCGATGTTTCTAAATAACTAATGCTATGAAGAAATTACAGATAGTTTTATTCTCATTTTTATTAGTTGCGATAGTAAATGCACAAGACTCTACAGATATTAAGAAATGGGCAGTGAATGGCTATGTGTCATATATGAGTAATTATATGCAGTCTGATTTAATGCAGCTGGAGACTATGGATAATAATTTGCATAATCGTATTAATGTCGGGTGGTATCCTAATGATAAGTTGACCGGTTCATTGCAAATGCGCAATCGTTTCTTTATCGGAGATCAAATGCGTGCTGATTCCATGAATTTCAGTAAAAAAGAAATGGAAAAGGATATGCTGTCCATGAATGTAGCTCAAGGAGATATGTTTGTTCTGAATTCAATGATAGATAGATTGAGTTTCAAGTATTCTGTAGAAAAGTTAGATGTTACTGTTGGTCGTCAGCGTATTAATTGGGGGCAAACCTTTGTCTTTAATGCCAACGATATTTTTAATGCTTATTCGTTTGTAGATTTTGATTACCCAGAGAGACCGGGAAGCGATGCAATACGAATTCAGTATTATCCAGGCTATACATCAACTATAGAAGCGGCTGTGAAATACACCAACGATTCTACTTTTACAACAGCCGCTTTGGGTAGATTTAGTAAGTGGGAGTACGATTTTCAACTAATGGGTGGTTTGTATAATTCTCGTGAGTGGGTAGTAGGAGGTGGATGGACAGGAAGCATTAAAGATGTGTCATTTAGTGGAGAGCTCACTTATTTGCATCCAGATCAAGATTTTAAGGATGCTTCAGGTTTATTCTTTGCGAGTGCGAATCTAACTTATTCATTTTCAAATTATTTAATGTTACAGGGAGAGGTCTTTTATAATCAGTATATTGCTGATAATAAGCTATCTTTTATTGATTTGATGGGGGCAAGCCAAGATATAAAAACACTCAGTTTGTCTGAATTTACATACTTTGGTAGCATTGCTTATCCTATTTCTCCATTAATCAACGCTAATATTTCAGGTATGTATTATCCTGATATTAATGCCATCTTAGTTTTTCCAAGTATTGATTTTTCATTATCAGATGATATGAAAGTGTCTTTAATAGCCATGTATTTTAAAGGAGACTTTGAATTACCTAATTTGCCAATGGTAGACCCTCCATCGTATATAGAAACAGGAGAACTTTTTTATGGCTTTTTACGATTGAAATATGGCTTTTGATAGAGTAAGTGCTATTTATTCTCTTTGTTTAAGAAATCAACTACCTCCTTTTTGAGCAATTTTAACCGAATTGTTTCAAGGTCTAAAGGCATTGATTGCATTTTTTCATTAGGAGAAAGAATGTATGCACATGGTTGATGGTTCGTTTTAAATGTGTTTGTTTGAATTTCCGACCATTTATTGCCATATCTTTTATCATCTAGATAAAGCCAGATATTCACAAAATTATCTTTTAATAGATTGAATAGCTCTTGGTCTTTGTAAATAGATGTTTCAAATATTCTCCCATTTGCGAGAGCATATCCTGTGAAATATAAAAAGATAGGTTTTTGCTCTTTTTTTGCAAGTGAAACTCCGTTCTTGTATATTTTCTGAATGCGTAGTTCTTTATTTAAAGAATCCGTATTTAAGGAGTGGTAACTCATTAAAAGAGAATAATACGCATCGTCCATCACTTGACTATAAGAGCCTAGAGTAATTAGGCTTAGAATGATAGATAATACAATATGGTTTATTCTTAGAACCATTTATTCTTTTTAAAAAGGTATAGCATTATTCCAGCAACAGCAATCATTACTCCCCACATTACAAAATAGGCGTATTTGTAGTGTAATTCTGGTACGTTATCGAAATTGGTTCCATATATACCAGCAATAAAAGTTAATGGAATAAAGATAGAAGCAAATATAGTAAGCACTTTCATCACTTCATTTGCTTTGTTGCTTAGATGCGTATTGTAGAGATTAATTAAATCGTTGGTCATGTTAAAATAGCTTTCTACAGCATCTATAGATTGCTCAACTAAATCAAATAATTCTTCATAATAAACAATGTTCTCTTTATTGATTACATCATCTTTTGAACGTAAGAGTCTAGTTAGTACCTCACGAAGTGGTTTTATGGTTTTTCTGAAGTAGGTAATTTCAGTTTTATAATGATATAGTTTTGATATAAGTTCATTCGTTGGGTTCGAGAGCTCTTTTTCTAAGTTCTCAATTTTCTCTCCAATTTGTTCTAAATAGATGTGGTAGTTGTCTACTAAGGTATCTATAAGTGCATACATTAAATAATCAGATGATAATTTTCTTATTTTGCCGATGCTACTTCTGATACGTACACGTACTGGTTCAAAATGATCACCTGTTTTCTCTTGAAAACTAATAAGGATATTATTGAGGACTATAAATGATATCTGTTCAACAGAGATTTTGTCAGCAATGTTATCATAATAAATAGCTTTTGTAAGGATAGTACTAGCATTTTTATCTTCGAAATATTTTGAGCGCTGTGTTGTGTTCAAAATATTCTCAAGAGCAATATTAGATATCTTGAAATGCTCACCTACTTTTTTAATAATATCTGTATTGTGTATACCATCAATATTTAACCATATTGTTTCTTTTGAGTCAACATGCTTTAAAGCCTCTTCAATTGTGTCGAATTCTTTTTCAGAGGTTGCTTTTTCATTATAGTTGAAAAGACGAATACGAACAGCATCCATTTTTTTTTCACCTATAAAAATGAGGCTTCCAGGTGCTGCACCTTTTGCTTTTCTCCTGCTTTTTAAAAATCTAGCCATAATTTATTTAGTTAATGATCTCCTAATCCGAATATATCTACTGGGGCTTGGCTAAAGTTCTCTTTAAAAAAATAAACTGTTAGAACTATTACAGCAGCAAATGCTGCTACAATTAGTAATTGACCAATGTTTGTTTTTTGAATTTCATGTCTGTTTTTTATTTCACATACTTCGCCAGGACAGTGTTGCGCTTTTTCTTTGTAAAAAATATTATAGAACTTACAGCCTAAGCAGATGCCAAAAGCTGATTCGAAGAACAAAAATAATAAGCAGATAAGACAAATGATACCTGTGATTGGGCTTTGAGCATTTAGTACTATTAGATGTATAAACATTGTGATTGCTAATACAACTCCAATTATCCATGCAAACTTCTTTTGTTGAGCACCTACATATTCGGGTGTCTGATTACGTACTATTAATCGACCTATAATTAGGGTAGGAGCATATTTGGGATTAATAAGTATACGCGTAAGAATGTCAATCATAAAAACAACTACACCATACTTTAGTGGAGTAAAGTCATTCTTAAATACAACAATCATAATGGTTATAAACATCAATAAGAATAATAGTCCTGCTGCTGCACGTATTTCTCTTTCGTTTAAAACAGGAATGTTGTAACCTTCTACTTGTTCTCCAAATCCGAATATTTTTTTCATAAGAATATGTTTAAATGTTTCCCAAATATAAAGTTTTTAAGTGAGTATTAGTAAAGATATAAAAAATAATCCACCCCAAATATGGGATGGATTATTTTAAGTTGTATGCTGTATTTTACTAATGTGCTTGTTATAAACCCATGCCACAATGCTTACATAAGTTTGCGTCAGTTTTAATAATTTCTGCACAATGCGGGCATTTTTTTGTTTCTCCTGGTGGGAGTAATAGAATAGCAATAACAAGTAATGGAAAGAGGGTACACAATACGCCCCACAATAACTGATTTCTGCCTTTGTATTTTGCTAATGAACTACCAACAAAACCAAAAATAAGCGCAATTATTATCCACTTAATCATTATTTTTCTCCTCCAACTCCAATAAAGGGTACAGCACCAGCACCTGTTACATTAGGTAGAATACCATTCCATTTTTCAATAGCTTTAAGGTTGGCTTCAATTCTACGTAATTCAATAAGGTCTTTAGAAATATTCATTTTCTGTAAACGTAATGCTTCAGCTTCAGCCTTTGCAGCTGTAACTGTTTGTTCTGCTTCTACTTTGATTCGATCTAAGTCTCTTTTTGCTTTCAATGCATTCTGCTCAGCAGTTTGCTTTGCCTCAATAGCATCTGTAAATATTTGAGAGAAACTGAAAGAAACGATAGAAAAGGCATCAACAGAAATATTATATTTCAATAATCGTGATGAAAGAGATTTTTGCATTTCAGCACTAACTACAGGTCGTTTTGTTATTAATTCTTCTGCTGTATATCTTGCTGTAACAGCTTTTACTACCTCATTAACAGCAGGGTCGATTATTGTTGGTTTAAACTCTGTTCCAATTGTTTGATAAACAACGTTTGCTTTATCAGGAATAATATAGTAGTTCAATGCTACAGACATTGCTACATCTTGCAAGTCTGAAGATGCTGAAGCAGCACTTGTTACTTCTTTTTGAATTTTCACATTCATAATTTTTACCTGCTGCATAAAAGGAATTCTAAAGTGAATACCTTCATTTAATACTACTTCTTGTACCGCACCAAAGTTTAAAACGATACCTCTTTCACCAGCACCAACTTGTGCCCATGGTTTTAGCATTAATAGTACTACAACTGCAACAACAACAATAGCGATGCTTCTAATAGGCCCTTTTTTTAATATATCTTCTAATTCTGGATTACTCATTTTGTTTGTTTTTTATTAAAATTTAATTCTATGTTTATAATTTTTCTTTTATTGCTTTTGTTGCCTCTTCAAAACCAGGTTTTTCTAATAAGGCAAACATATTACTTTTATAAGCTTCAACACCAGGTTGATCAAATGGATTTACATCTAGCATATACCCACTTATTCCACAGGCTATTTCAAAGAAATACATTAATTGTCCTAAATAATATTCATTCAATTTAGGAATATCAATTTTCATATTAGGAACGCCCCCATCTACATGGGCTAGTTGAGTTCCTAGTTCAGCCATTTTATTTACTTGGTCAACACGTTTACCTGCTAAGAAGTTTAGCCCGTCAAGGTTGTCGCTATCAGTGTCTATAACCACTTCTTTATTAGGTTCTTCTATAGAAAGAACAGTTTCAAAGATAATGCGTTCTCCTTCTTGAATCCATTGTCCCATGCTATGAAGGTCGCAAGTGAAATCTACAGCAGCATTAAAAATGCCTTTGTTTTCTTTTCCTTCACTTTCACCAAAAAGTTGTTTCCACCATTCAGATATGTAATGCAATTTTGGATGATAGTTAACTAGGATCTCAATTTTTTTACCTTGTTTGTATAATTCGTTACGAGTTGCTGCATAGATTGCTGCAGGGTTGTCAGCAAAGGCTGTTTTGTAGCTACAGCTATTTTCCATTGCAACAGCGCCAGCTACTAATTGGCGAATATCAAATCCAGCTACAGCAATTGGTAGTAATCCAACAGGAGTTAGTACGGAATAACGTCCACCTACATTATCTGGAATAACAAATGTTTTATAACCTTCTTGGGTAGATAAGGTGCGTAATGCTCCTTTGCTTTTATCTGTGATGGCAACGATACGATTTTTCGCCTCATCTTTCCCTACTTGTTTTTCTAATTGAGTCTTTAGTAAACGGAAAGCTAAAGCAGTTTCAGTTGTTGTGCCTGATTTAGAGATGTTAATAATGCCGAATTCTTTTTTGGATAGAAAGTCAGATAGTTCAGACAGGTAATCTTCACTGATGTTATTTCCAGCAAAAACGACTACTGGATTCTCACGCTCTTTTTGTAGCCAATTAAAACTATTTGACAAAGCCTCAATAATAGCTTTTGAACCCAAGTAACTACCACCAATTCCTGCTACTACAACCACCTCACATTTGGAGCGAAGTTCTTTAGCGCTTGCTTCAATTTCAGCAAATTGTATGTTGTTAATTGATGAAGGGAGGTGTAGCCATCCTAAAAAATCATTGCCTTTTCCAGTTTCTTTTTCAAGAGCAGTAGCACAATCTTTTGCTAATTTAGCATAACTGTAAACTGTTTCTTTAGATACAAAATCTAAGACTTTGTCGATGTTAAGTGTAATATTCTTCATATAAAATATTTTAATATGGAGACGTACTGCTGTGCGTCTTTACTATCTAAATTTTTCTGTTAATTGTCTAATCTCTATTGTAGGTGAAATTCTGTCGTATAAAATATTATAAACAGCATCAACGATAGGAAGGTTCACATGGAACTTCTCATTTATTTCTTTGATACATTTTGTAGCATAATACCCTTCAGCAATCATTTCTGTTTCCATTAAGGCTGTTTTTACTGAGTAACCTTTTCCTAGCATTGTTCCAAATAAACGATTACGGCTAAATTTGGAATAACAAGTTACCGTTAAATCACCTAAGTAGGCAGACTCATTTATGTTTCGGGGGATAGGATGCACAGCATTACAGAAACGATTAATTTCTTGAATAGCATTGGATACTAATACAGCTTGGAAATTATCTCCGTATTTTAATCCATGACAAATGCCAACACAAATGGCTACAATGTTTTTCATTACCGAAGCATATTCAATGCCGTCTAAGTCGTCGTTTGTGCTTACATAAATAAAATTAGTAGAAAATGTTTCAATCAATGTCTTTGATTTTTCTCTGTCTTTACAAGCAAATGTAAGGTAGGATAGTCTTTCTAGAGCAACTTCTTCTGCATGACAAGGACCAGCTAAAACAGCAATATTTTTTTCCGGAACTTTGTATTCTTTTTGAAAAAAATCAGATAGAATCATATTCTCTTCTGGAACAATTCCTTTAATTCCTGAAATGATAAATTTATCATTAATAGGAGTGTTTAGCTTCTCAAGATGTGTTTTTAAATATGGAGATGGTGTAGCAAAAATAAGCGTGTCTGCTAAGCTAACAGCTTCGTTAATATCAGAAGTGAAATGAATGCGATCAATCTCAAATTTTATTCCAGTGAGGTAAGAGGGGTTCATTCGTTGGCGTTTAAAATCATCGATCTGATCTTGTCTACGCATATACCAGACTATATTGTCTGTATTGGTTAGTATTATTTTTGCAATAGCAGTTGCCCAACTACCGCCACCCATGATGGCTATTTTTCCTGGAAAACTCATATAAGATTTTTTGGTTATTGGATTACAAAGGTAGAAAAAAATAGAATAGTAAGCTGCTTATATACTTATATATTGACAATAAGATAAATAATTTTCTTTGTGTTAAAAGTGGCTGCTTAAATGTTAAAAGTATTATTTTCTTGTTGTTTTATAGTAAAAAATAGTTAATATTGTGTCGTAGTTGTTAAATTTAGCAATAATTTATCATTAGCACCGTTTAACAATTATAAAATTAATAATAAATGTGAGTTCTTAGATTTTTTGAAAAACACATACACACAGTTCTAAGAAAACACATTGTTCTTGATAGACAGAGAAACACACTCTTTTGTTTTTTTTGTGCTTAATAATATATTAAGCAATTTTTAGCTTGTTACTATATTAATGAGCACAAACCTTAAATACTTTTACCATGAGAAAACAATTCTTTTCCATGTCAATTGTCGTGAAAGAAAAGCACTTCTTTCATCTTCTATTGATTCCTTTTTTAGCTATAGCTAAGAGATTTACCAAATTTTATTTGAAAGATTGTACAACTGATTTTTATAAGTCAGGTCATTCTTTTTTATGTAAACATGTCGTTTAATATTTATAATTAAGAATTTAATTTTCTTAAAATGATTACTATATGTCTCAAAAACAAATTTACAAGTATTAAAAAATGATTTTATAAAGTAATTTTTAGATTTCTTGAAGAACACACACACACACACACACACACACACACAGTTCTAAAGATTCTTTATAAAAAACACATGCATTTTTTGATACAATGCTTAGTAAGACACTAAGCGATATTAATTACTATATGTAATGAATACAAACCTTAAATTAATATATTATGAAAAAACATTTCTTTTTCATGTCATTAGGCCTGAAGGGAACACTCTTGTTTCTTTGTCTATTGATTTCTTTTTCAGCCTTTGCTCAAAAAGATATTTTGTTGTACTCAACAGATTTTACAGACTGGGATCCAATAACTGAGTCTGGTTCAAGTTCAAATCCTTACATGTTACATTCTGGTGCAGGTGATGGTTTTACTATTACCGAAGATGCTACTGTAGACCCTACTGGTACTGGTACTTACTGGTTAGAGGGAAGTACTTCTGGACGAGAATTAGGTTTTCCTCCTTTTGATTTTTTAGTTGGAGGAGATGGAGCTGTTGTTGAATTAGAGTTTGAGATGACAGGCGGTTCTAGTAATAGAATAATAGAGATTCTAGGTGGAGGAACTGTCACATCCGCTATGATAGATGAGTATAATCAAACAGGAGGAACTGTTGATTTTGATAATCTTAAAATTGGTGGTCTTGTTATGCACGATGGTGATGATGCTATACTTACTACTACAAAATTAGGTGTTTGGCATGCCGGTGAAGATAATGTTCAAATATCTAAAAGTGGTACTGGTACAATTAAGATTTCATTATGGATGCCAGGAGTCTCAGGATCTACAGCTTTAACGCTTGGTACTATGAGACAAGATATTCCGTTAAAATCAATTAATGTTTATACTGCTGTAGGAGCGATGACTTATGTGGCAAGTCCTGAATACTTGCCCTGTGCTGATGATGCAGCAGGATTAACAATCTCAGGAATAACAGGAGGTGGTCAAGTTTCAGGTAATATTGACGTAAAAGGATGGAATTTATCTGGAGATATGACTTTATCAGTTGTTGGAGCAGATGCAGCAAAATTCTCTTTGCCCACTTCAACAATTGCATTAGCTGCTGCTGAAGCTGGTCAAACAATAGCAGTTGATTTTATGCCTTCAGTAATTACTGGAGTTAGTAATGCTCAGTTAATTATATCTTCAGCAGGCTCTCCAGATTACTGTGTTAGTCTTACTGGATTAACAGCATCAGGTGGAGGACCTCAAATTACTACACAAGCAGTAACATGGAAATTTGCTGCAGGAGTTATTCAGCCTGTTTCTCAAAATATTCCAATCTCTGGAGTTAACTTAACAGGACCAGTTACTCTTTCTCTTTCTGGAGCTGATGCAGCTCAATTTTCTTTAAGTTCTACACAAGTGTCGCTAGCAGATGCAATGGCAGGAACACCAATCAACGTTACTTATTTGGGAGGTGTTGCAGCACCGTATAATCATACTGTAGATTTAGTATTAACTTCTCCAGGAGCAACTTCTGTAACTGTTCCATTGGAAGGCTTAACCTTTAGTGCCCCTCCTGTAACTTATACCTTAACAAAGAATGTTACACCAGGAGGAACTGGTGTTTTAGTACAAGACTTAGGAGGTTCAGTTTTTCCAGCTGGAACAACCGTTAAAGTTACAGCAATGCCTGAAACAGGATATCGATTTGTTAGGTGGACAGATAATGGAAGTACAGCTTTAGTGCGTCAAGTTCTAATGACATCAAATAAAAATATAACGGCAGAATTTGAAATCGGTGCAGCGGTAGTAATAACACCCTTTAATGCATATGCTCCAATTACAGGAACGATAACGAATACGAGCTTTACGGCACGGTGGAATGCTGTTGCTGGTGCTACTAGTTATACAGTTACAGTACTTGATGATACAGGTGCAGTAGTAGATACACAGGTTACGGCTGCATTAAGTAGAAATATTACTGGTTTAACTATAGCCTCAAAATACACTTATAGTGTTACTGCCAATACGGGTGAAGTAACAAATACGGTTGGTCCAATAAAAACAACAGGAACTCTTCCAGTTCCAGCTTGTGGAACTATTGGTTAAATATTCAATCAGAAAAACACAAAGAAAAAATATTCTTATGAAACAATATATATTAAATAAATGTCAGAATTCTACGATTTTACAATCGTTTAAAAGAATTCTTGTTGTATTGGTTTTGGGTTTTGTTAGTGCTTCGGCATCTGCTCAATTGGTAGCTCAACCAGGATTGTCTTATACCGGACAATATGATATAACTATGATTGCTGCTCCTGTACTACAGTTAGTCTGGGTAAAAGATGAAAGTCCTTTAGTAATGGATCGCCCATTTACAGATGCAGAAATGTTGCAATGTGGAAAATATCTTTCGTTAAATAATGAAACTTCAGGTACAAATAATAGTGTATTTAGAACAGGAAGTATGAACTCAAAAGCTCAGCCATTTGTCCCTGCTGGAGACGATGGTATTGCTATGATATACGCAGACTGTGATGATGATATGTCAACATTTCAATCTTCTGCAGCTTATTTAGATTTTGGTTCTGATATGTCCTGTACTACAGTTGAGGCTGCTTATTTATACTGGGTTGGTAACGATGATGGAGGTACCACTACCTATGCTGCGTATCCAGGAACACCGACTTTAAAATCTCATGCTGGTGGAGCAACAGGTGTTTCAACAGGGTCAAACGTAGTGAAATTTAAAGCGGCAGGTGATTTAGTTTATACTGATGTTACAGCAGATAGAACGCTGGCAAATACACCTGGGGATAAATATGCTTATTTTGCAGATGTCACAGCACTAGTTCAAGGTAAACCAGGTGGTTTATATTGGTGTGCAAATGTCAGAAATAACGGTTATGATGATGGTGGAGGTTCTAAAGGTGGCTGGAATTTAGTTGTAATTTTTAGACCTCCCAATTGTCCTCCACGTGTAATTAAATTTTGGGATGGATGGAGAGATGATGCTGGTGGTGATAGTGTTGGATTTAATTTTGCCGCAGGTGAAGTTCCAGCAACATCCAATAGTGTATCATATCTAGGGGTATGTACTGTTGATGCTGAAGATAATGCAGGTATATTAGCTGATGCAGGGGTAACAGTAACACCTGCTAATTCTGGAATTCAATTTACTTCTTCTCCAGGTGGTACAACTCAATATATTAATCCTTTGATTACAGATCAAGCTGGATTTGATGTTTATGATCAAAATGGCGTATTGCATACTGATGTACATGAAGGTATGGCTTCTGGACGTATTACTACATATGATAAATTTACAGGTTTGAATGGTAATGAAATTACACGATTACCTTCTCAAATAAATACATTAGGATTTGGAGCTCATCATTTAAGATTGCCAACAGGAGCTATGGTTGCTAGTGCAACTTCTGCAACCATGGAATTGCCAGATGAACAAAATGGTAGTTTTTCTTACTATATGACTTATATGGCAATTGAAACTCAGCAGCCACGCTTAGTCATGAATAAAACTTCAACCGTTACTACAACTCCAGTTGGTGGGGTAATAACTTATCGTTTAGGAATCTCAAATATTGGAAATTATATAACTCAACCAGGAGCTTATGTTTTAGACACATTGGATTTGCCCGTTGATTATATCCCAGGCTCTGTTGAATTTAGAAATAAAAATGGAACAATTATAACACCTCCAACTGCAACCGAAGAATTCAATGTTGGTAGTGATGTGAATGAGTATGTTAAGTTTTATTTACCTCAACTTACAGCAGCTAATTTATCTGGTGTCGCACAAGATTCTGTTGTTATCACTTTTGATGTTCAAGTAAGAGATATTTCTTATGTTGATATTTGGATAACTGGTTGCCGTCGTACAATTCACAATAGAGCAACTGCTTATTATACTAGTTTAGATGGAGATGCATTTTCAACAGGAAGTAATGCCTCGAGTGGTTGTCCGGGTGCAGGTCAAGATGCTGATGTAGCAGTGGATGATGCATCTATTCAAGCAGCATTTAATGGGCAGTATTTTGGAACCTACGATATTTCAGGGATACCTCCACCAAATGTAATGACACGCTTTAGAGCAGACTTGCAAGGTAAAGGATTAACAGGAGCTGAAGCAGCGATGTATACAATTACTGATGAAGGAAATAATCCAATTACAGCAGGTTTGACATTTAATCCTGCTTATACAAGCCAAACCTTTTATGGTACGCTTGACTTGGGTTATGGCTGTATTGAAACATATACTTTTACTTATACTTCAGTTATTTTACCCGAGATTGTTAGTGTTACTCCAACAGATAATTCTTGTTCAGGAATTCCTGATGGAACTTTAACTATTTTGGTTACAAAAGGTGATGACGGTGTTAATTGTAAGGTATATGATATTTTAGATATGGTGAACCCAGTATTTGAAACAATGACTCCTCCAGGAGAAGTTGACTGGACTCATGTTGTTGCTGATTTACCTGGTGGTGACTATGTAGTTCACCTATTAGATCAGTATGGTGCTATTGTTGATTCAGAAACAGCTACTATTATTGAGCCAAATCCACTTACATTAGCATTAACAGCGGATAATACCTCTATATGTGCAGGTGATGCAGTAAATCTAACCGCAACAGCTGGAGGAGGAACTCCTCCGTTTGATTTTGTTTGGAAATCTTCTCCGGATAGTACAGTTTGGACAGTTGAAGCAGGACCTACATCTGGATTAAATACATTTGCTGATAGTCCAGCTATTACAACTTATTATAAGGCATATGCTTGTGATGGTGGATGTTCTATTGTAGATGGAATTAGAATCACGGTAGATACAATACCCGTAGCAGTTATTGCGAGTAATAATGGACCAATTTGTTCAGGAGATAATGCCGTATTTACTTTGAGTGGAACAGCTGATGCAGTTGTTACTTATACTGTTAATGCAGGCGGAAATACAACACTTACATTGGATGGAACGGGTGCAGGTACAATAACAATACCTACCGTTGCTGTAGATCAGTTATTGACATTAGTTTCTGTTGCTAATCTAACTACAAGCTGTAGTCAAATGCTAACTGCAACGTCAACCGTAGTAATTAGTGGTTTGCCAACAGCTAGTATTGCTAGTAATAATGGTCCAATCTGCTCAGGAACTGATGCAATATTTACCTTAACCGGTACAGCTAATGCTATTGTAACGTATAATATAAATAGCGCAGCAAGCACTACCGTATCATTAGATGGCGCTGGCGTAGGAACTGTAACTGCAACTGCAGTAACTGCAGATCAGGTGTTAACTTTAGAGTCAGTATCTAATGCAGCTGCAACTTGTAGTGATGTTTTAACAGCAACATCTACTGTGGTAATTACTGCCTTACCAACAGCTACCATTACTTATGCAGGAACACCATTCTGTTCAAGTATTGCAACAGCAGAGGCAGTTACATTAACAGGAACTGGAGCTTATACCGGAGGAACATATAGTTCCACAGCAGGCTTAACTATTAATGCCACAACAGGAGCAATCACACCAAGTACGAGTACGGCAGGTAATTATACCGTAACATATACAATAGCAGCCGCAGGTGGTTGTCCACAAGTACAAGAAACTACAACAGTAGATATAACAACTTTACCTACTGCAACAATATCTTATGCAGGAACACCATTCTGTTCAAGTGTTGCAACTGGTCAAGCAGTAACTTTAGTAGGAACAACAGGTGGAGCTTATTCATCTACCGCAGGTTTAAGTCTTGATGCATTAACAGGCGCTATTACTCCAAGTACGAGTACGGCAGGTAATTATACCGTAACATATACAATAGCAGCCGCAGGTGGTTGTCCACAAGTACAAGAAACTACAACAGTAGATATAACAACTTTACCTACTGCAACAATATCTTATGCAGGAACACCATTCTGTTCAAGTGTTGCAACTGGTCAAGCAGTAACTTTAGTAGGAACAACAGGTGGAGCTTATTCATCTACCGCAGGTTTAAGTCTTGATGCATTAACAGGCGCCATTACTCCAAGTACGAGTACTGCAGGTAATTATACCGTAACATATACAATAGCAGCTGCAAGTGGTTGTCCACAAGTACAAGAAACTACAACAGTAGATATAACAACTTTACCTACTGCAACAATATCTTATGCAGGTGCACCATATTGTGCAAGCATTTCAACAGGACAAACTGTAACGTTAACTGGTCAAGCAGGAGGTGCTTATTCATCAACTGCTGGTTTAACAATTGATGGCGCAACTGGCGCAATTACACCAAATACGAGTACGGCAGGTAATTATACAGTTACTTATACAATTGCAGCAGCGAGTGGTTGTCCACAGGTTCAACCAACTACTAATATTTCGGTTAATGCCTTACCTTCTATAACTGCCGGAACATTTGATGTATGTGAAGTGTTAACTATTCCTTTAACAGGATCAGGTATGCCTGATGCTACAACGCCATGGACATCAGCAACTCCTTCGGTTGCAACAATTGATGGTTCAGGTGTGGTAACAGGTGTGTTAGCGGGAACAAGTTTAATTACTTATATGGATAATAATGGTTGTGTTGATACTGCAACTGTTACCGTTAATGCTTGTACATCGTTGACTTTAGATCAATCAACTCTTGGTTCATCTTGTCAAAATGGAACAATTTCTTATACAATAACACTTACAAATCCTTCTGCTGTAACATCAACAGGGATTGAAGTGATGGATTTAATACCTGCTTCAAACTTAACATTTGTTTCTGCGACTCCTTCACAAGGGACATACAATGGTATTACAGGATTATGGGATGTGGGCGATTTAGCTTCTACATCATCAGCAGATTTAACAATAACAGCAACTGCAACAACAGTGGGAGCAACTATTATCAACGAATCTTATGTTTCTTTAGAGAATGGAAATACCTATGCAAATTATGCTGCTGCAGATATTGCTATGAGTGATTCTACAGAGGTAGATGTTTATGCTCTTCCAACTATTAGTGGAACGTTAACAGTATGTGATGGATTAACTACTACTTTAAGTGGAACGAATACCGCACATGCAACAACACCATGGATATCTGCAACAACAGCAACAGCTACCATAGATAATGTAGGAGAAGTTACAGCAGTAGCTGCCGGAACAAGTTTGATTACATATATGGATGATAATACATGTACAGCAACAGCAACTGTTACCGTTAATGCTAATCCAACCTTAAGTGGAACATTATCTGCTTGTGAAACAGGAACCACTAGTTTGTCGGGAACTAATACTGCGAATTTAACTACACCGTGGGTGTCTGCAACAACAGCAGTAGCTACTATAGATAATGCTGGTTTAGTAACTAGTGTGACTGATGGAAGTAGTTTAATTACTTATATGGATACCAATGGATGTATAGATACAGCAACTGTAGTTATTAATCCAGATCCAACTATTAGTGGAACTTTAACTGTTTGTGATGGATTAACTACTACTTTAAGTGGAACGAATACTGCACATGCAACAACACCATGGGTATCAGCAAGCACAGCTAATGCTACTATTGATAATGTAGGAGAAGTTACAGCTGCCGGAGCCGGAACAAGTTTAATTACTTATATGGATGATAATTCATGTACAGCAACTGCGACAGTTACTATAAATGCAAATCCAACTTTAGGAGGAACTCTGGTAGCTTGTGAAACAGGAACAACATTGTTAACAGGAACAGGTACTCCTAATGTTACAACACCATGGGTTTCAGCAACAACTGCTGCAGCTACTATCGATAATGCCGGTTTAGTTACTAGTGTAAGTTCAGGAACAAGTTTAATTACCTATATGGATATTAATGGTTGTATTGATACTGCAACTGTAACCATAAATGATATGCCAACTATTACACTAACAAGTGCTAATAATACGCAAACATTCTGTAGTACAGCTGCAGGAGAGGCAACGATAGTTGATATAACATATAATCTTGGTGGAAGTGCTACGGATGTAGTAGCTGTTAATTTACCAGCGGGTGTAACAGGAACAACTGTTGGAACTGTTTATACTTTAAGTGGAACAGCAACAACACCAGGTGTTTATAATTATGCTTTAGCAACATCAGGACAAGTGTCTCCTTGTGATTCAGCTAGAGTAAGTGGAACAATTACAGTTCATCCTCCAATTACAGCTACATATACAAATACAGACGTAACTGTACCAGCAGGTTCTGATGGAACAATAACGATTGTTACTGAAAATGGAGGTTCAGGAGCTGCAATTGAATATGAATTGAGAGACTCAGTAGGAACAGTTACAGTACAGCCTTATGATGCTCCATTAACTGGACTATCATCAGGAACATATAAACTGTTTGCTAAAAACCCTTTAGAATCTTGTGAGTATATTATTGATTCTATTACAATAGATGAGCCAGGTGCTATTCAAGGTGATACAATTGTTACGAATGTAACTTGTAAAGATGGAACAAATGGTAGCATTGTAGCAGAAGTGACTATTGGCGGAACATCACCATATCAATACCAACTGGAAAGAAAAGATGGAACGGTACTGGTTACCTATGGAGCTGCATTAGCCCTAGGTACACCTGAAACTTTTGCTTCATTATCAGCAGATACTTTCCAAGTACGAGTACAAGATGATAATGGTGCTATCGTTCTTATTAAGAATAATATTATTGTACATGAGCCAGATTCAGTACAAACTATAATTGGAGTTGTAACAAATGCCACATGTAATGCATATACTGATGGTTCTATTGTTGTTAGTGCAACAGGAGGTGATGGTTCATATATGTATAGTAATGATGGTGGTTCGACTTATCAAGCGGGAACAACATTCTCTTCTTTAGGAGCAGCAACTTACTCCTTAATGGCAAGAGATGCTAATATGTGTGTGTCATCTGTTAAGACGCAGGATATCACAGATCCTCTTGTTTTGGTTCTAGATTCAGTTGTAACTAATCCAGTATGTGCTGGTGTAGATGCTAGTGCAGTGATTAATGCAACAGGTGGTTCAGGAATTTATGAGTATAGTATTAATGCTGGAACTACATGGAGCTCAAGTTCTACAATTAGTAATATGACTAGTGATTTAACAGTAGATGTTAGAGATGATAAAGGTTGTACATCAAATATATTTGTTGATGTTACTTTAGTAGATACTATTAAAGCAACTTTATCTTCAACTGATGTAACAACACCTGGAGGAAGTGATGGAACAATATCTATCTCTGGTATAACAGGTGGTAATGGTAATGCTATAGAGTATGCAGTTTATGATTCTATAGGAACAACATTAATTCAAGCTTATGATGCAACATTAGTTGGATTGCCAGAGGCCCTTTATACAATAAGAGCTAGAAATGTAGGTGAGACTTGTGATGTGAAAATAGATACAATTAGAGTGAGTGAGCCAGGAGCTATAATAGGAGTTGCTACCAAAGTAGATGTTGATTGTAATGGTAATACTACAGGATCTATTACAGTGCAAGTAACAACAGGTGGTACACCTAACTATGAATTACAGCTAGAAAGTGCTGATGGTTTAACCATTATATCAGCCTTTGGTTCTACAGCTGCAGTAGCTGCTTCTACACCAGTAACATTTACTGGCTTAGCTTCAGGTAGCTATAAAATAAAAGTACGCGATGCTGTATCTTATGAATGCTTTATTGCTGGTACCATTGCTATATCTCAGCCAGCAGCTTTAGATATAAGTGCGAGTGTCTTTACAGATCCAGATTGTTATAACCAATTAGGTAGTTTTGAATTTGATATTCAAGGAGGGTCATCACCATATCAATATGAGATGAATACGTCAGGGACATGGCTTGCTGTAACAGATGGAGTTATCCTTAACTCTTTAGCTGATGGTGCCTATAGCATTATTGTGAGAGATGATAGTGCATGTACGGCAACTGTTACAGGTAATATTCTTATCCCAGATACAATAAAAGCTCCTATAGCATTTACAGATCCTCTTTGTAATGGAGCAAGTGGTTCTATTACTTTTGGCACAATAACAGGAGGAACAGGACCATATGCTTATGAATTAGATGGATCTGGAACTTGGAAGAGTGTATCTTCAGGGGCTTCGGTTGCAGGAATTGTAGCTAGTTTATCTCCAGGTTCATCGCATTCTATTTTGATTCGTGATTCGAAAGCTTGTACTTCGTTGCCAATTCTTGGAACTACAACAATGCCTTCTAAGGTACAATATGTTAAAACGGATATTATACCATTGTGTAGTACTGATTTGGGAGCTGTTGTATTGAGTACTTTGAATGGAGGAGATAATAGTTACGAGTATCAATTAAATGGAGGAGCATGGATATCTATAGTACAAGGAGATACCGTTAAGAATATTCCTAATGGAAACTATACTATTAATATTAGAGATGGACAATTATGTTTAGCTACTCCAATTACAGGAATAGTTAATGTACCGTCACCGGTTACTACAAATGTATTTGTAAATAGTCCATTATGTAATTCGGGAACAGGTTGGGTTACTATATCTAATTTAACTGGAGGAACGCCTGGATATGAGTATTTATTGAACAATACAGGTCTGTGGCAAAGTTTAACAGATAATCAAGTGATTCCTAATTTAGCTGATGGTGCGTTTACGATTGATATACGAGATGCAAATCGTTGTCCAGCGGCTCAAATAAGTGATGCTATTGTTATACCTGATTCAGCTGAACTTGCCTTAACAAATGGACCTCAAAATCAATCTGTATGTGTAGGTTTATCTATTACGCCAGTAGTTTACACTTATGGTGGTGGAGCAACAGATGCAACTGTAACGGGAGATTTACATGGTTTAATCGTAACAAAAGATGCGACTGCTAAGACGGTAACCATTTCGGGGACCCCAACAGCAAATACAAACTATACTGTAACAACAGTCGGTCCTGATGTGAGTTGTGCTTCACAAATTGAAAATGGTGGAGTAGTTATAAATTCATTACCAACACCAACAATAGATGGTAATGATAATCTTTGTGCCGAAACAGTAGGAGCGGTTTATAAAACGCAAGCAGGTATGAATAATTACCAATGGACTGTTTCTTCTGGTGGATTAATTACTTCTGGTAATGGTTCGGATAGTATTTTTGTTACATGGAACACTGCAGGGCAACAAACAGTAAGTGTAAATTATGTAGATGATAAAGGGTGTACTGCAGTAAGTTCTACTGATTATGCTGTTACGGTTCAAGCAATACCAAATTCTCCTTTAGTAGAAGATTATGCTACCTGTTTAACAAAGGGTTCGGTTGCATGGAGTAGTTTAGTAATTGAAGCTACAGGTGGTAACTTATTGTGGTATGATGAACCTTATGGAGGTTCTTCAGTCAGTCCTCAAAAAGTGAGTAAGCAAGAGCTTGGAGAAAAAACCATGTATGCTTCTGTGAAAAGTAAAATTGGATGTGAATCACCAAGAGTGCCTGTGAACATAAGTGTCCATAGTATACCAATTGCATCAGTAGATCAAAGTGATATTAAAAATATCCAAATTGAAGCTAGCAATGGAACATCACCTTATGAATATGAGATTTATAATAAAACAGGATCTTTCTTAGGGTCGTATAATGTGGGTATGTTGACATTCGGGATTCAAGAGCTCAACATTACAGATGCTAATGGATGTAAAACTAAGATGAACTTTTATATTGATCCATTACCATTAACTCCAGATGAGTTCTTTTCACCAAATGATGATGGTAGTAATAATGTATGGTATGTTAAGAATATCGAATATTATCCAAAAACTGTGATTGTTATTTATGATCGCCATGGAAAAGAACTTGTGAAATACAAGGGATCTGAGTTTTATGGTTGGGATGGTAAATATAGAGGTAATAAAATGCCAACTACTGATTACTGGTATGTAATTGAAGTGAAAGAAACGGGTCAACGATTAGTAGGTCACTTCTTATTGAAGCGATAAATAGTATACCAACCTAAGATTAAGGAGCGGCTGGAAACAGTCGCTCTTTTTTAACATTAGTGTAGTAGGAATATAGAAAAAGGAGAAGTGTAATACTTCTCCTTTTTAATTTTTTTAAATAGAAATTTATCGTTTATTCTATTTCTCTATAAGTAAGTACAAAAATATCATTCTGTTTTTCACCTGTAACCATCTCAGCTTCTCTTAAACCTTTAGTAGCAGTGTCGAATTTCTTGCCAGACAACCCACTTTTTTCTTTTAACTCGCTAATGCTAATTGTGCCTTCAGATTTTAATAGCTCAATTATTATTTTTTCTTCCTCTGTAAGGACTTTAACTTCTTTTTTCTGCACTTTTTCTGGGCGCATTTGAGGGAAGAAAAGTACTTCTTGAATAGCTGGTTGGTTAGTCATTATCATTACTAATCTGTCCATACCAATACCCATCCCTGAGGTAGGAGGCATGCCGTACTCTAAGGCGCGTAAGAAGTCTTGGTCGATAAACATGGCTTCGTCGTCGCCTTTTTCTGAAAGCTTTAATTGCTCTTCGAAACGTTCGCGTTGGTCAATTGGGTCGTTTAGTTCCGAGTAAGCGTTAGCTAGCTCTTTACCATTGACCATTAATTCAAAACGTTCTGTTAGTTCAGGGTTATCACGGTGACGTTTACAAAGTGGTGACATTTCTTTTGGATAGTCGGTGATGAATGTCGGTTGTATATAAGTACCCTCACATTTTTCCCCGAAAATCTCATCAATCAATTTCCCAACACCCATAGTTGCATCTGTTTCTACGTTTAGCTTTTTACAGACCTCACGTAGTTGAGTTTCATCCATGCCATTAATGTCGATACCCGTTAATTCTTTGATAGAATCAATCATCGTTATACGTTTAAATGGTCTTTTGAAATTGATGATGGTATCACCCATAGGAACTTCGCTAGAACCTGTTACTTCTAAGGCAATTTTTTCAATCATCTCTTCAGTAAAATCCATCATCCAGTTATAGTCCTTGTAGGAAACATAAATCTCCATGGCTGTAAACTCAGGATTGTGTGTGCGGTCCATTCCTTCGTTGCGAAAGTTGCGCGAGAACTCATATACTCCTTCAAAGCCACCTACAATAAGCCGTTTTAAATATAGCTCGTTGGCTACACGCATATATAATGGTATGTCTAAAGCATTATGATGTGTGATAAATGGACGAGCTGATGCTCCACCAGGAAGTGGCTGCAATACAGGCGTGTCTACTTCAATATAACCTTTCTCATTGAAGAAATTACGCATTGAGTTGAAGACTTTTGTTCGTTTTAAAAAGATGTCTTTAACACCTTCGTTCACAACTAAATCTACATAGCGTTGGCGATAGCGCTGTTCTGGATCTTCAAAAGAATCGTGTGCAACACCGTCTTTGTATTTAACGATAGGCAAGGGGCGAAGAGATTTGCTTAAAACAGTAAGCTCTTGTGCGTGCACAGATATCTCACCCACTTGTGTGCGGAATACATACCCTTTAATGCCGATAAAATCGCCAATGTCTAATAAACGTTTAAAAACGGTATTGTACATTTCAGGTTGCTCCTCAGTAGCAATATCATCACGACTAACGTAAACCTGTATACGGCCTACAGAATCTTGTATCTCGATAAATGAAGCCTTTCCCATAATGCGACGACTCATAATTCTACCAGCAATAGTAACTACTTGTTGTGCTGCATCATCTTTAAACGCCTCCTTTATACCATTAGAATATTCGCTTACTGTATATTCGGCAGCTGGATATGGTTCAATTCCATTTTTACGAAGCTCGTCTAAACTCTGACGGCGTATTTGTTCTTGTTCTGAAAGTTCAATGTTCATTGAGATTTTGTTACGTTAATTATTTGTTTAATTATTTATTGTTGGCATTCTTCTATCAATCCCATGATTTTTTGTTTTTCTCCAACCAGCCATAGTATATCATTCTCTCTGAATTTTTCTGATGTTTCAGGGTTCATTTTAGAATGATGCTCACGTTCGATACCAATTACCATACAACGGTATGTATTTCTTATCAATGAGTTTTGCATGGTCTTTCCAATTAGTTTAGAGCCTGGGTTTAGTAATACTTGTTCTACAACAACATCCATTCCTTCTGTGTAGTCGACATTAGAAGAATACTCTTCCATCATATAACTAAAGCGCATTAACTGGTGATCTGTTCCAACAACAACAATACGATCGTGAGGGAATAATACTTCATTCCCTCCAGGAATATTTATTCGTTTGTCACCACGAATAATTGATACTATACTAACACCATATTTTTCGCGTATGCCTAATTCTATTAAGTTCTTACCTACATAAGGAGAGTGTGCTTGCATTTCAAAATCTGCCAAGTGAATATCTCTAGATAAGAGATGTCTTACAAATTCCTTTTTCATAGGTTTTTTACTCTCTATATGTTTTTGACGTTCTGATAAATTGGAAAGAAATCTGCTTTCAATTCTTATAGAACTTCGTTTTAGCCATTTAGAGAATATGGTGAATGAGATAATTGAAAGAGCTATCATAAATACGAACATCCATCCTATATCAAAGAATTTTCCAATCACAATCATCACTAAACTAATACAAATTATAATTCGAGCAGCCATTATAGCTATTAAAGGACCTTTGCTCATTTCTCTTTGTGTAAGCAGTGTTCGAATTGTGTGGTTCTTTTTTATCATAATGGCACGTAAAAAAGGAGCCATGCTAATAATAATAATAACAGCCGAAACTATATTTGCGATAATGCCTGAAATAAAAGTATAAACAAATGGCGTGAGATAGGTGAAGCCCAGAAACATAATAGTTAGTGTAATAGCTAAGTAGACTACTACTACTTTCATTAGATCTTTTATTAATCCAACCCAGAGGTTTTCTGAGTTTATTAATTGAGGAGAAGACGATAAACGGTGTATGGCTTTTAACCAATGTGCTGGTAAGTTTCGACTAACTCTTATGTAAGCAGCTGGAGCTGATTTTATTAAAAATGGTGTTAAAAATGTAGTGATAACTGCTACTGCAACAATTATTGGATATAGAGTTTCATCAATTACATTCAGGGTTAAACCTAGTGTTGCAATAATAAATGCAAACTCACCAATTTGAGCCAAACTAAAACCAGATTGAATAGAAACCTTTAGAGGTTGTCCTGATAATACCATACCGATAGTTGCAAATATTATTTGTCCAAAGATAACGACTAGCGTTATTAATAAAATAGGTAGCCAATGTGCCCCTAGTCCTAAGGGATCTATCATCATGCCAACAGATACGAAGAAGATAGCACCAAAGAAATCTTTTATCGGTCGGGTGAGATGTTCTATTTTTTCTGCTTCTAACGTTTCAGCTAAAAGAGAACCCATTACGAAGGCACCCAAAGCCGCAGAGAATCCGATTTTTGTAGCCAATAATACCATACCTAAACACAATGCTAGAACGACTACTAATAAGGTTTCATCATTTAAAAATCTTTTTGTTTTCTTCAAAAAAGTAGGTAGAAGATATATGCCTGAAATAAACCATAAAAGGATGAACATTCCCATGCGAAGGATATTAAAAATAAGGTCTGATCCATCAAAATTATTAGTTGTGGAAATTGTAGAGAGTAATACCATTAGAACAACTGCTACTAAATCTTCTACTATGAGTACACCTATAACCAAACTTGCAAATAATTGGTTCCGTAGTCCCATTTCATCAAAAGATTTGATAATAATGGTGGTAGATGACATAGAGAGCATCCCTCCTAAAAAAAGACTGTTGATATGTGACCATCCTAAGACTTTTCCTGTTAAATATCCTAAGGTGAGCATCGCTGTTACTACAGTAAATGCGGTGATAAATGAAGTGCGTCCAGTTTTAAAAAGTTTCTTGAAACTGAAATCAAGACCTAGGGAGAACAACAAGAAGATAACCCCAATTTCTGCCCATGTTTTTATGTTCTCGATATCTGAAACATTAAAAAGGTTTAAGGCAGGGCCAGCAACAATGCCTGCCAGAATATACCCCAATACAACAGGTTGTTTAATTGCCTTAAACAACAAGGTGATTAGACCTGCTGCAATTAAAATAACAGCAAGATCGGATATTAATGTAGGTAAATGTGGCATGACGAAATACTTATTTTACTAGTATTAAACTTTTGTCAACTATAGTATTTAGTTTTATTAGTCTTTTGATAGCCATTTTTGTGCGAAGATTTTCAGCATTTTTAATTCCTTTTCGATATAATAAATAATTTTTATGGCGATCATTTTCCATATCACTTTCTTTCTGTAGTTTATCTGTTACGGCTATTATTTTTTTGTTTTCACTTTTAATATTCTCTTCTAATAACTCTTTTGTGAGAGTGTATGTTTTTAATTCAAAGTGATAGCTTAATAGGTTATCAGCATAATTATCTATTGTTTCAGTAAATATGCGATCTTCACTTTGATCAGCTATTGAATTCTTTTTTGCTTGTTTTAATGTGTTTAATCGTTCTTTTACCAAAGCTGTATATTGCTTTATTAATATATAAAGTTGCAATTCGCTATTGTAAAGATTAATAAGCAATGTGTCAATATTTGTTTTGTTGATACTATCAGCAATATGGTTTTGTTCTTTCATCCATGCTTTCTCAACATTAGTGGTGGGGATGTGAACTAAAAAAGAATTATTGCTGCTGATTTTTGCAATTTTCTCTAAATTGTTAATGTTGTCAGTATGAATTTTAAGTGCCTTTTTCTCTTGCTCACATCTTTTCGTAACTTCATCTTTAGAAAATTGCCTGTTTATATTTTCAATTTTAAATAACATTCCTAACGTTAGCTTTCTGATAGAATCTTGATGTTTCATTAGAGCTTTGCTTTGTGCTACCAAAACAGGGTCTTCTCTTTTAGGGCGATTTACATTCTCTAATGATTTTGCCAAGTATTGTGCTTTTTGAGCATTTAGATGTTCTGTTATCATAATGCCTTTTTGGTATATTTTATCAATAAGCTTCAAATTGTTGTTATTTGCTCTTAATCTTTGTTTTAATACGGCTCTATGATCTTTGTTCGTGAGTTTAAGACTGGCTTTCCAATTTTCACTGCGTTTCTGAATCTGACGGTATTCAAGTTCGTTGTCAGTAAGACTTATTTTCATTGCAGAGTCAGCCGTTTTTATATAACGTTTGTATTGTAAAAGTGTAGATTTGCTAACGCCAGTAAAGATATTTTTTATTGGGTCAATATTTGATTCAAAAATATTTTCTATAGCATTTAGATATGCTAATCCTTTTATCCTTCTATCATAGGGGTTGTTTTTTAGGCCTTCATCTCCAATTAAGAAATATTTATTGATAATAGGTTGTTTACAAAAAGTATTTAGCTCCTTGTTGTTGGTCTTTAATTTAGGATTTTTTTTTAGTCTATTTGAAATGGCTTCTTTTCCATTTCTGAAAACCTTAAGAGAAATAGGGGTATCTAATAATTGAAGTTCTGTATAAGCAGGGTAGTGGCTAAGTATCATTTTTGTTGGATGAACAAATATCCACTTATAATTAAATTTTTTTATAAATTTAGTGTTAGTAGAGTAAGGTAGTAGGTCTAACGTTAAGTCAATCTCTCCAGAACTCTCATTCGGGATATAGGATCCTGTAGCAAAAGTCAGATCTACTAATTGCCACTCATTATTTATTTTTACGGCCGACCATGTGTGTTCTGCTCTAAAAAGAGTATCTCCAGGAACGTAATCAAAATCTTTAGTATAACCATCAATAACAATAGCATCTAAATATGCAGAATCACATACTACTTTAAATAGATTTGCAAATTCCCCACAAAGTGCTTTTTTCTTTTTTAGAATCTCATTAGGAGAGGAAGATTCTATTCTTCGTTCAACGTAGCTTTTAAAATCATAGTCAATATTACTTGCTATCCAATAGCAAATTGCAAAAGCTTTGCTCGGTTCATCTTTAAATTCTTTGTTTACATAACTGCCTAGTAAATAAGCTTCTTTTTTGTATTTTCCTGGAACCTTGTCCATCTTTTCTTGAATAGATAGCGTGTCTATTGTGAATGAAGAAGTAGAAAAGACATTGAGCGAAATCAAGAATGCAATTATACTTGATACAAGTGTTCGAAGTGTTTTATTCATAATAGATGAGAATATATTTTTATAATACAAAGGTGCTAAAAAATTATGTGATTATAAATTACTTAGACTAATTCTTTATACGGTGTTTCTCGTAATGATTTTTTACGTAAAAGACAAAAACGCAAATTGAGATTAAGGCAGATATTGCTCCAATTAAAAAAGCTGATGAGTAATTAATTGAATCCCCAATTAATGGTGCGAATAATAGCCCGATGCTTACTCCTGCTTCCCAAGTTGTCATGTAAGTAGAATTGGCAGTCCCTCTTTTGCTGTAGGGTACCATATTCATAAATAAGGTATTCATTGCTGGAAAAATGCACCCATAACCAAAACCAACACCAAATGATGACAAGTTAAATATGTATACAGTTAATGATGCGTCAATATTATTCGTATATTTCGAAAAGTACATGATAAATAAAGAAATAGCCGCCACAGTTGTTCCAATTGTTATAATTGCTGATAGTTTCCCTTTGTCTGTTTGCTTTCCAGAGAAAAAACGAGATATGATAATGCCTATTGCCATTAATAAGTAGAACCAATAGGTGTCTTTCCCTAAGCCAAGTTCAATTGAGTATAGCGCAGCATAACTTGTTACCATCCCAAAAGGAATTCCTACAAGGAATAGTACACTGCCTGCAGGTAATCCAATTTTAAGTACAAAACGGCTTAATGAGATTTTTTTATTTGTTTTTTTATTCGTTTGAGGTGCTTTTACAAAATTAGCAATAATGAAGGCGATGATTCCTACGCCTAATGCATAATAGAAAACACTGTGGTATCCGTAAAGTTTATTTAAGTATACAGCAAGCATGGGTCCAACAACCATTCCTAATGTGTTGGCAACTCCATATATGCCTAAAGCTTCTCCTCTTCGTGAGTCTGGAGAAATATCAATTACTAATGTGTTAGCACTAACTGTTAATGAGCCAAAAGATAATCCGTGCATTATTCTTAAGGCAATAATTAGACTAATGCTTCCAGCAAGAGGATAACCTACAAAACAAACTACAAAAGAGAAAAGAGAAATGATATACATCATTTTTCGGTTAAATATATCTACCAAATAGCCACTAATTGGACGTATTATTACAGCAGCAATAGTATAAGCTGCTACAATTGCCCCCGTTAGTATTTTATCGGTATTAAAAGTTTCCATTACATACAATGCAAGTATTGGTAGTAATGAATAGAATCCAATAAAATAAAGGAAGTTTGCAGTGCATATTCCAATAAAGCTACTCGTATATAATTTTTCTTTTGTCAATTGATAATGTTATAGTATGCATCATAAGATGCTGTTGTGTTTTCTCAAAAGCTATATACTTAAAGATAAAAAGTCCCAAGTGGAGCACTTGGGACTTTTTGTTATAATATGAAGTATATTATTTTTTAGAATCCATATGTGCAATAAGGTCTAATACTTTACAAGAATAACCCCACTCATTGTCATACCATGATACAACTTTTACAAAGTTGTCATTTAATGCGATTCCAGCACCAGCATCAAAGATAGAAGTGCGAGAATCGTGGATGAAGTCAGTTGAAACAACTGCATCTTCAGTATATCCAAGAATACCTTTCATAGCACCTTCAGAAGCTGCTTTGATAGCTGCTTTGATAGCGTCATAAGAAGCTGGCTTGTCTAAACGAATAGTTAAGTCAACTACAGAAACGTCTACAGTAGGAACACGGAAAGCCATACCAGTTAATTTGCCGTTAAGCTCAGGAATTACTTTACCTACAGCTTTAGCAGCACCAGTAGAAGAAGGGATAATATTACCTAAGATAGAACGACCACCTCTCCAGTCTTTCTTAGAAGGAGCATCAACAGTTTTTTGAGTTCCAGTAGCAGCGTGTACAGTAGTCATTAATCCTTCAGTGATACCAAAATTATCATTGATTACTTTAGCAATAGGAGCTAAACAGTTCGTAGTACAAGAAGCGTTAGATACAACATCCATATCAGCTGAATAAGTTTCTTGATTTACACCCATTACAAACATAGGAGCATCAGCAGAAGGAGCAGAGATAACTACTTTTTTAGCTCCACCTTTAAGGTGAGCAGAAGCAGCTTCTGTAGTAGTGAAAACACCAGTTGATTCAACAACATAGTCAGCACCTGCAGAACCCCAAGCAATTTCGCCAGCGTTCATTGAAGCAAAAAATGCAACTTCTTTACCGTTAACGAATAATTTACCACCTTTATTCTCAGCAGTACCAGTAAAGTTACCATGAACTGTATCATAGTTTAACATGTAAATTACATAGTCAAGATCCAAAAAAGGGTCATTTACTGCAACGATTTCGATGTCGTTTCTCTCTTGTGCGGCTCTAAAAACCAAGCGACCAATACGGCCAAATCCATTAATACCTACTTTAATCATTTTGAAATTATTTTTAAAATTAATACTTATTTTTTGAAGAGAACAAAATTACAAATAATCTATTGCTTTACACAATAAAAAAAGGAAATTTTAGAGAAAAATTTCCTTAATTAACATGTTCATTTTTTGTGCTAGACAAAAGATGAAATGTTTTATGATTTTACATCAATCTTATGAAATATTATTTGTTGTTATAATAATATTGTGACCTGTTGTTCCAGGAGAGTATCCTCCAGATCCAGGGCATCCACCACCACCGTGTGTTGAACATGAGCTAAATAATAGAGATAAGAATATAACTATTAATGATGAGATATAGAATAGGCGTTTCATAGGCTTTTTTATTTACGGTTAAAACATGAATTTTTAGGTATCTTGGTTGGTGTTTGTTGTGTCGTTATATCCATATCCAGCTCCACCAGGGCATCCGCATCCTGGGTCGCATGAAGAAACTAAAATGGTAATGATTGAAATTGTCAATGCAATTATTATACGTTTCATAAAGCTAAATAAAGATATAGTTGGTAACGCTTAATTCTTAATAACAAATATACTAGTTTATCGTAATTTCAATTCACTTTTTTTAATAAATGTTGACAAACTGTTGAAATCTTTTATTCTATAACAAATTAGATGCCGTTTTGTTGAGTCATTACTTTTAAGCTTTAAGTTTTTCTGCCATTACTTTAGCCAGTTTTTCTAATTCTGCATAGCGTTCGCTATTAACAGCCATTTTTCCTTCTACGGATGCATCACATATATTCCATTTCATTTGTTCAGCAAAACCATTTAATATCTTTACAGATGCTCCTGCCCAAGTAAATGAACCAAAACAACCAAAAGTGCGATTTTGAATGTTTCTTGTTTTTATTTTAGCCACTAAATCAGTTACTTTTGGATAAAGCTCGTTGCAATAGGTTGGGCTACCTATGATTAAGCCTTTAAATCTAAAAATGTCTCTTAGTACTGTAGAAGGGTCAGATTTAGATAGGTTGTGTACAGCAATGTTTTTTACGCCGTAATCAGATAGATATGAAGCAGTAATCTCAGCCATCTGTTCTGTGTTACCATACATAGACCCATATGCTATTACAACACCTTCTTCTCCTTCATATTTGCTTAGTTTATCAAAAACTGCCACTGCTTCAGGTATTTTCTCAGTCCAGACTGGTCCATGAGTTGAGCAAATCATTTCTAATTTTAAATGTGCTAGTTTTTTTAAGGCTTTTTGTACAGGTGCTCCATATTTACCTACTATATTAGCATAGTAACGATACATTTCAGACCAGTATATATCTGTTACTAGTTCAGTATCTAAAACTCCACCATCTAAGGCACGGAATGTTCCAAAAGCATCTCCAGAAAACAATGTGTTACTTGTAGTGTCAAAAGTCATCATTGTTTCAGGCCAATGTACCATAGGTGTAAGATAGAATTGTAAATTGTGTTTTCCTAATGATAATTCATCACCATCTTTTACTTCTAGTAAGTTTTCTGTTACACCAAAGTATCCTTCTATCATTCCAAAAGTCTTGCTGTTTCCAATGATTTGTACATTTGGGAATGCTCTTCTGATAGATTTGATAGAGCCAGAGTGATCTGGTTCCATGTGGTTTACAATTAGGTAATCTAAATCTCTACCATTTAAAACTTGTAAGATTTTATCTATAAATTGCTCGGAGAATGATAGTTCAACAGTGTCAACTAAACAAGTTTTTTCATCTAATATTACATATGAGTTATAAGAAATGCCGTGTGGGAGTGGCACCATATTTTCAAATAAATGTGTGTGGCGATCATTAACGCCTACATAAAAAATGTCTTTTTTTAATTCTTTTAATCTAGTCATGTATCAGTAATTTGTAATTAATCAGTTTTGATCCGTGGTTTCTTCATAGTATTATAAATAAGCCAGCCACCCCAAATAATAAATGGAATACTAAGTATTTGTCCCATATTTAATAGCATCTCTGCTTCAAAGCTCTCCTGGTCGTTTTTAATAAACTCTAAAAAGAATCTTGTAAGGAATATTATTATTAAGGATGTTCCAAATATAAAACCTTTACGTTCATAGGCTTTTTTCTTGAAAAATAAATAGCTAGACACTGCTAGCGTTACTAAGCAGTATAGTGTTTCATAAAGTTGAGTGGGATGTGCTGGAAGTGTTTGTCCGTCTCTAACAAATATAAACCCCCAAGGCATAGTTGTAACTTCTCCATAAATTTCAGAATTTAATAAGTTCCCAAAACGAATACAGGAGCCAACAACAGCAATAGGCATTATTAGGCGGTCAAATATCCAGAGATATCCTTTTTTAGAAACTCTTCGATTATAGATGTACATGGATGTTAATATTCCAAAAGCACCTCCATGACTTGATAGTCCTCCTTCCCAAACTTTCAATAAATTTAGAGGGTGGCTGATGCATCCTTCATGAGTTCTTCCGTATGCGTCAATCCAATCGAACCAATGTTCGTAGAATAAACAGTGTCCTAACCGAGCCCCTATTATTGTACCAATAAACATGTATATAAACATTTTATCAGCCCATTCTTTTGGGTGGTTTTCATATTTGAATATGCGACTCATTAATTCAAATCCCACTAAAAATCCTATTCCCCACATTAAACCATACCAATGAATGGTAATAGGCCCAAGGCTAAGTAGGATTGGGTCGAAATTCCAGATAATATAATTTAGCATGTTTTTAAAGTTCTATTATTGTGCTCCGTGACAGTTCTTGAATTTTTTTCCACTACCGCATGGGCAAGGTTCATTTCTACCCACTTTTTTCTCTACTCTTACTGGTTGAGATACTTGTTTTTCGCGCGTGTCTTGTTGAGCACCTCCCTGCATAGGCTGTGTTGTAGCCATCTCATCTTTCTGAGTTCGGTATTTGCTAAAGTCTTGTCTTCTTTCTGATCTGGCTTGTTGTACTTGTTCTGGTTCGCGCATTGGAATCTGACCACGTAGCAATATTGCCATAGATTTACGATTGAGCGTATCAATCATAGTCTTAAATAAATTGAATGACTCTAGTTTGTAGATTAATAAAGGGTCTTTTTGTTCGTAACTAGCATTTTGTACAGAGTTGCGTAATTCATCAAGTTCACGTAGGTGTTCTTTCCAAGCTTCATCAATTATGTAAAGCATGATGGTTTTTTCAAATGCAGTAACAACAGCTTTAGCTTCTGTATTATAGGCTTCTTCTAAATTTACAGTAATGTTGTAGGTGCGTTGACCATCTGTGATTGGAACTAGAATGTTCTCGTATTGTTCGCCTTTTTCTTCATGTACTTGTTTTATTACAGGGTATGATACTTCAGCTAAACGATCCATTTTTCTTTTGAAATTTTCCAAAACAGCAGAGTCAACTACATCAATTATTTTTGGTAGTTTCATGGATTTAAAATCATCTTCGCTGAAAGGGATGTCTAAACTAAAGGTGGAGATTAACTCTAATGATAACCCTTCGTAGTCATTCATGTCATGATAGTTTTCAACTACATTTGTAACCGTATCATATATCATGTTTGAAATATCAACCCCAATACGTTCGCCCATTAAAGCGTGGCGACGTTTTGAGTAGACTACCTCACGTTGTGAATTCATTACATCATCATACTCTAATAATCTTTTACGAATACCAAAGTTATTTTCTTCTACCTTCATTTGTGCTCTTTCGATAGATTTTGAAATCATAGAGTGTTGAATTACTTCTCCTTCTACGAAACCTAATCTGTCCATTACGCCTGCAATTCTTTCTGAGCCAAAAAGACGCATTAAATCATCTTCTAACGAAACAAAGAAAACAGAAGAACCAGGGTCTCCTTGACGTCCAGCACGACCACGAAGCTGTCTATCAACACGACGAGACTCATGGCGTTCGGTACCAATGATAGCTAAACCGCCAGCTGCTTTTACTTCTGGAGTTAGTTTAATGTCGGTACCACGACCAGCCATATTGGTTGCAATGGTTACAGTTCCTGTTTGTCCAGCTTGAGCAACGATATCTGCTTCTTTTTGATGCAGCTTGGCATTCAGTACATTATGTCTGATTTTTCGTTGAGAAAGCATTCTTGCCAGTAATTCTGAAATTTCAACAGAAGTTGTTCCAACCAATACCGGTCTTCCAGCTTCTACAAGAGTAGCCACTTCTTGAATTACGGCATTGTATTTTTCTCGTTTTGTGCGGAATACTTTATCTTCAATGTCAGAACGAGTAATTGGTCTATTGGTAGGGATAACGATTACGTCTAATTTGTATATGTCCCAGAATTCACCAGCTTCAGTCTCAGCAGTACCAGTCATTCCGGATAACTTATGGTACATTCTGAAATAATTCTGTAACGTAACAGTAGCAAATGTTTGTGTGGCAGCTTCAACAGTCACACGTTCTTTTGCTTCAATCGCTTGGTGTAAACCATCTGAATAACGACGGCCATCCATAATACGACCCGTTTGTTCGTCAACAATCATTACTTTGTTTTCCATTACTACATATTCTACATCTTTTTCGAATAGTGTATATGCTTTTAGTAATTGATTAACTGTGTGTACCAATTCTGATTTAACAGCATACTTTTGCAGGAGATCGTCTTTTTTATTTTGTTTTTCTTCTGCAGGAAGAGTTGAATTGTCAATTTCAGCAACTTCACTACCAACGTCAGGTAAAATGAAGAAGTCTGGATCATCAGAATCACCTGTAAGAGCATCAATACCTTTATCAGTTAATTCGATGCTATTTTGTTTTTCGTCTATGACAAAATAAAGAGGGTCAGTTGCAATATGCATATTGCGATTTTTCTCAGCAATATAAAACTCTTCCGTTTTTAATAAGGTTTGTTTTACTCCTTGTTCACTTAAGAATTTAATTAAAGGATTGTTTTTTGGTAATGCTTTGAAAGACCTGAAAAGAGCCAGATTTCCCGCTTCAATATCTTTTTTATCTTCCGATTTCATTAGTTTTTTAGCGTCGGTAAGATAGTTTGTTGCAAGAGTACGTTGTAGTTGATATAGCTTCTCTATGCGTGGTCGTAATTCTTCAAATAGCTGATCTTCGCCTTTTGGTACTGGCCCAGAAATTATTAGCGGGGTACGAGCATCATCAATTAATACTGAATCGACCTCATCCACAATTGCATAATTATGTTTGCGTTGCACAAGATCTAGTGGAGACGTAGCCATGTTGTCACGCAAATAGTCGAATCCAAATTCATTATTTGTTCCAAAAGTAATATCTGCTTCGTATGCTATGCGACGCTCATCTGAATTTGGTTGATGTCTGTCGATACAATCAACAGTTAAGCCGTGAAACATATATAACGGCCCCATCCATTCAGAGTCACGTCTTGCAAGATAGTCATTCACGGTAACTAAATGCACTCCATTACCTGTTAAGGCATTTAGAAATACGGCTAATGTAGCAACTAAGGTTTTACCTTCACCGGTTGCCATCTCAGAGATTTTACCTTTGTGAAGAGCAACACCACCAATAAGCTGCACGTCGTAATGGCACATTTCCCATTTAGTTTTTGTGCCTCCAGCTGTCCATTCGTTATGGTAAATAGCGTTCTCTCCTTCGATGGTAACAAAGTCATATTCTGTAGCTAACTTACGGTCGTAGTCATTTGCGCTTACAATAGTTTGTTCATTTTCTTTGAAACGACGTGCAGTATCTTTTGCAATAGAGAAGGCGACAGGTAGAGCTTCATCTAGGGCTATCTCATATTTCTCTAGAATTTGTTTTTCTAGCTTGTCAATTTCATTGTATATTTTCTCGCGATTGTTGATGTCTATAGTTTCAATCTCTATTTGAAGCTCATCTATACGTGTTCTTTCTTTAGCAACAGCATCTTTCAGATTTTGTTTTAATTCTTGAGTTTTTGCACGTAGTTCGTTATTGCTTAGTTTTTCAATATCAGGATAGATAGATTTAATCTTATCAAGGTATGGATATATTTCTTTTAAATCGCGTTGTGACTTATTTCCTAATAATTTTCCTAGTAGATCGTTAAATGCCATGATTTATAGTGAGTTAATAGTATTTTTGAGGTGTTTTTTTGTTAAGAACACAAAGATAGTAAAAATCCAAAGGCTAACTCTATATAGTAAAGATAAAATAGTTTAAAAATAACATAGACTTATTTTTTAGAAAGGAGATAGAATTAGTTGATTTTATTGTAGTTAATGTATTCTATTAAAAAATATTCTTTGTATCTTTATTTTTAAATTAAAATCAAATCATTATGGATAATTTATTTTACATATTAGCTTCTGTAATACCTAGTGTTCTTTTTTTATCGCTTGTTCTTTATATTCTTGTAATAAAGAGAATGAGTAGCCCGAAGCTTATTAGAACTCAGAAACCTTTAAGACTTATTGGCGTGTCAACTAAATCTTCTGATGCAAATATAGATAGAGACGATGCTTTGCTTTGGGAAGAGTTTAAAAAAGTTAGAGTTAAACATGGTTTGCCAAAACCTATGAGTACTGTAATTGTTAGGTTGCATACAAAAAAGGGGGAGAGCTTATATCAGTATTTTATTGGGATGGTAGGTAGTTCTAATAATTTGCCTGAGGGTTATGAATATCTAGAGATACCTATTCAAACGTATGTTACCTCTAGGCATCGATTTAAGAAAGGTACTTCATGGCTTAAATCAGCAACCAAAATTAAATTTTATATTTATGATAAATGGTTGCCAGTTTCAAAATATGAGTTAAATAGAGATCAAGATATAAAGGCTGTTGAAGTGCATAATATATCTAGAAAAACAGGGAAGCGTAATACACAGATATTTGTAGCTGTGAAAGAAGTAGATCAAAAAAGGTATTTATAATATCTTGATTTGTAATTACAAAAAGAGCATTGTTTTTCAACAATGCTCTTTTTAATTCTATCAAAATTCAGGTCTTGATTTTTTAAGTATTCATTCCACCACAAACATTAATTACTTGACCACTTACATAGCTAGATAAATCAGATGCTAAGAATAAGGTTGCTTTGGCAACTTCGTCTGGAGACCCACCACGACGTAATGGAATTACTTCCGACCATTTTTTGCGTTGTTCATCTGTAAGTGCATGTGTCATTTCAGTTTCAATAAATCCTGGAGCAATTGCATTCGCACGAACACCACGAGAACCAAGCTCTTTGGCGATAGATTTTGCTAAGCCTATCATACCAGCTTTTGACGCTGAATAATTTGCCTGGCCAGCATTTCCAGAAACTCCAACTACTGAACTCATATTGATAATTGAGCCAGCTTTTTGCTTCATCATAATTGGGGTACAAGCATTGATGTAGTTAAAGGCAGATTTTAAGTTTACATTAATAACCATATCCCATTGCTCTTCAGACATACGCATCATTAAACCATCTTTTGTGATACCCGCATTATTAACTAATACGTCTATGCTACCAAATTCTTTAGCGATTTCAGCTACAACATCTTTTGTGTCGTTGAAACTAGCTGCATTTGAAGCATATCCTTTTACTTTAACTCCTAAAGCTGATATCTCAGCTTCAGTTGCTTTCGCATTATCGTCAATGTTTAAATCTGTAAACGCAATAGCAGCACCTTCGCTTGCTAATTTAAGAGCAATAGCTTTTCCAATACCTCTTGCAGCACCAGTTACTATCGCTACTTTTCCATCTAATAATCCCATAATTGTTTTGTTTATAATAATATTTTAAGAGAACAAAAGTAAGCAATTTATTATTATCCGTATAAAAAAACTACAAACAGTATTAAAAAAAGGGGGGGTGATTAAAAAAAATCACTCCCCCTTTTTTAATGCTTATATATATTTATTCGTCTATAGTCATATCTACAGTTGAAGTTTTTTTTGTGATTAAAGTTGGTTCACCATCTTCAAGATTAAAATGAATTTTAGCCCATCCAATATAAGTATCTCCATTTGATATATAGCTAACTGCTATGTACGCAGGGTTTAGTTTTGTCCCTATAAGAACAGAATCTCCTATAGACTTAGGAATACTGTTGATAGTCCATTTTATATCACCTTCTTTTTTGCTAATCGCTTTTAAAACAGGGCTGTCGTATTCTTCTGGAAGAATAGGATTTTTTTTAATAATATCTCCTGTATCTTTAATCATGGTTTGGGAAAGATATTCATTTACTAAGAATTGAGTTCCATTTAAGGGTTGCAAGTGTCCAATATATTCTTCAGCTTGTCCGTTATTTATAGTTACATTATATTCTACTTTAAATTCACTAATACCATCATCATTCATATCAACTAGTAATGCTAAGGGTGTAAGTGTTTTTCCATCATCAATAGGAGTCTCGGTGTTTTGACAAGAGAAAAATAGACTAACAATAAATAGAATAGGGAGAATCTTTTTTGTTTTCATTTGTATTTTTATTTAAGTTTGTTTTAAGGCAATGATTACAAAAATATAAAAATCTTTTGTTTAAAATGTTAAAATAAGAAAAAAAGAAAACCTTGACTTTTTATCTATCGATTCATTTTTATATACATCTTTTTTAGTTTATCTAAAGTTACGGGCTCAAACTTGAAACCAGATTCTCCAGTTACTGTAATTTTGGTGTCTTTTATTGCGATGTAATTTTTCTTGTTTTCGTTTTTCAATATAATTATGGTAACTGCTTCGTCAATTGGCATATTGTTGATTGTGAAAACCCCGTTTATAATGCTACCTTGTTTAGAGGAGCTAAGCAAGTCACTATTAAAAATAGAGTTGATATTTTTAAATACTAGCATCATTTTAACTTCAGTGTTTGTTGATGTTTTTATTTTAAAGTTGGTTAGTTTTTTATTTGAGCTTAAAAATCGATCACAATTTATCCAGTTTAATTTTGAAGATTTTAATAATGAGTTTTGAATTTCACCTACTTTTACTGTATTTATATCTTGAGCAAGTTGTTCTTTTATCTTTTTAGGGTCTGGTTGATCTTCAGGTATATTATTCTCATCCATTTCTTTGTATAGGTTAATATGATCAGAATGGCTTAACATTTTAACATCAACTCTTTTATCTATTGTAATTTTTGCACGACAATATACTCTTGTTCTGACATTTCCATCTTTTGTACGAGCTGGGATAAATTTGGGGAGTTTTAAAAATGCATCATGAATTACATCTGGGAAATCTGTTTTCATTATTAAATACTCGTTAGTATTTTTTTGAAATGAATTCCGTTCTACATTTCCGTCTTTATCAATAATAAAACGGAAATCAAATTGTCCAACGAGGTGATTTAATTTGCCTTTTTTTGTAGGTTTTTTTGTGTGCTTGGCAAAATGCTTGTAAAGGCCATTTGTGCTATTTTCTTCTATCCGAGGAAGATCTTTTATTTTATCAGCTCTAGTGAAAATGCCTGGCTTAAAGTCATATTCTCCTCTCCAAGGTGATATGTAGTCCGTTTTAAAAGAGAAGCTTGATATATCCTCTTTTTTGAACTTGCCTTTTGTTTTGTTTACTATCCAGTTGATTCCCTCGTTATTTTTTGTGCCATTAAATAACAGCATGCCATCATTCTTTTTTCTGTTGGGGAAGTGGATTTCTATATTTCTTCCATTTTTAAGTTTAAGTTTTTGCTTATCAGCATAAGCTTCAATATTTAACATTCCTCCTGTTTCTAGTAGCTTCCCATTGCTTGTTGTGGAAAGGTTTGCTAGCAGCATGTCAGAAATTTTATAATATTCAGTAATCTGTAAAGAGATGTCTTTAGTTGACGGTTTTCCTGTTTTAGTAGAAACTAAGCTGTTAGGTTCAATTTTAATTTTAGTTCCTTCTTTGCACGTAATACTAATTTCATCAGTTGCTTTAAAAGTGAAATTTTGAGAGGCTTTTTTTTTAGTCGTGTATATGTCGGATAGTTTCTCTGGGGGATGACTGTTTGTTATGGAGTCTTCTATGTTTATAACAGAATTGCTGTCAAGTACAGTCTCTTTTTTTTGTTTTAAACAGGAAATCATTAAAACACACAGAAGAAATGGGAAGAGTCTTAGAGTCGTTTTCATAATAATCTTGTTTTTACAAATTTAAGAAAATTATTGAAAGATAAATGTGACTTGATTGCTGGGTTAATATGTTCTACAGCAAAAAATGTAAGCAATATTTCCTTTTGTTGTGTTGAAAATCATTAGCAATGTAAATTTGGACTGGTTTTTTTAGAAATGGCTAAATTGTAGTGCTCTAGATTTTGGTGGTTGAAAAAACTTGTTTATAATTGCAAACAAAATAATTTAATATATCAATAATTGCAATTATGAGAAAAATAATTTTTCTGATGGCTTCATTGGCTTTTATGAGTGCTGTTTCTTTTAGTCAAGCTAAAACTGTGAAGACCGTTAAAGGAAAGTTTAGTTTTTCTGAATTTTTAGATTTAGGAGACAAGGGTTTTTTAACTGTTGTACGCCCAAAATTTACAAACTATCCTAATCTTGTATATTTTACAAAAGACCTTGAGGTTTTGTATTATTATGAGCCAGAAATATATATTGGTGGACGAAATTTTATTACGAATTATAATGAAGATCATATATATGGAGATTATATCTATGTTAGAGATAGATCAGGAATGAGAAAAAAAAGTGAGAAGATTAATTTTATTCAATTTACGACTAAAGGAAAGCAGAAATCTAAGGAATTTAAGGAAACATATCTTTGGGGACCATGTAAATCCATGTTTTGTACAGATAAGTACCTTTTTGCTTTTCATATATTTCATAATAAAAAAGAAAAGAAAGTCGATTACAGTTTGCACCGGTTTGATCATGAAACATTTACATATAAAGCAATACCTCTTGAGTTGCCAGTTGTTGAAGGTGATATAGAGTATGTTTATAGTAACTTCAGTGGTGATGAAATCTATTTGATTACAAAAACTGGGAAGAAGAAAGAATTGTCATATACCGTAGTTACTGTAAATGAAGAAGGAAAAGTGCTTCGTGAAATCAATATTAAGCCAGATCTATCAGGAAAAGAGGCTATGCCTTCTGAAAACCATAAGATTGGGAATGTGTATGGTTTTATTGATGTGTATGATCATACTAAGAAAAGAGGGGATGTAACTCAATATACAGAAACAAGAGGTAGAGGTTTTGTTACAAGGCACAACTATTCAAGTAGAGGAGATATTACTATCAGCAAAAAGAATAATGCGATATATTTATATGGATTTGATAGTGATTATAATGTGTTTTTGCAGAAATATGATCTAAGTGGAGCTTTAACTTGGAAATTATTATTTGCACCGCATTATAAATATAGAAAAGATACGTATAATGCTATTTATTTTGAAATTGCAGAAGATAATTCAATTAATTTTCACGGGCACCAAGAAGCTTTTTCTTTTACCCAAGATGGTGTTCTGTTGAAAAAAGGTATATATGACGATTGGACTCAAAATGGAGGTCTTGTAGCTCATTTCTGGAAAATGCATTGTGATAATAATGAATATACGGGTCTGAAAAAATTCTATAACTCTAGCAATTATAAAATGAAGGCAAATCGTTTAGTGTTAGAGCAAACAGATAACTTGAAATTTATAACTGGTGGGTATAATAAACCACAAGAAATTGAGATCACTACATTCAAAAAGAAATAAGATTACCAGATGCTTGTCCTGGTTGGTAGTATAAATAAAAAAGGCGACCTAAGTCGCCTTTTTTATTAGGTGATATAGTGTGTGTTTATTTTACAAACATTTTACAAGTTCCTGTTTGGTTCGCTGCTTTAACACCAACAACATAAAATCCTTTTAAGCCATCAACGTTAAGAATTACGCTGCTTTTTCCTGCTTTTGTTGCGCCAATAGGTAGGGCGTTAACAATTTTACCAGCAGAGTTGGCAATAAAAATAAAGACATCTCTAGAGTCTTCTAATAAAGTAAATTGTAATTCTCCAATTTCAACAACTGGATTAGGAGAGACGCTTACCTCAATGGCAATATCTGTTGTTGCTGTACTTTCATTACTGATATCTACTCCTCCTGTATTGGTATTTGCTTGCGCTATTAAAAGTGTGGTGCAAAGCAAAATAACTAATTGTAGTTTTTTCATCTTTAGAAAATTTATTAAGTTTTTTTGGAGTAGAGTCTAAATCAATAAATGTAGGGTTTTTGTGGTTCAAATTATAAATTAATAACGCTTTTCTAGGGAAATTGTTGTGCAAAAATAATAAAAATTTTATAATATGAAAACATGGATAGGATTAACAGGTTTTTAATTGTCTTGTGTAGTCTCTGTTGTTATTCTTATTTTAGGTCTTAATCTTGTTAATACTGTCTTATATCATACTTGTTGAAAAAAAAACAATAAGAACCATAAAATTACAATTTATTACATTTTATATACCAAACGAAAATCTTACCTTTGCAACTCAAAATTCAAACCCTCTTTGTATGATTTTATTTTTCAAAACGCCCGAGAAAAACATTCTGGCTGTTGATTCCACAACAACTTTTAGTAAAGAAGATGTAAATAAATTAGTTTGGCTGTTTAACGAAGCTGAATATGTTGAACAAGAAACTGTAGAAGGCTGGTTTATTGGACCACGTCGTGAGATGATTACTCCTTGGAGTACTAATGCTGTTGAAATCACACAAATAATGGGTTTGTCTGGTATTCTGCGTATAGAAGAATATTATCCTGCTAAGAACGATAAAGAAGATCATGATCCGATGCTTCAAAGAATGTATGAAGGTCTAAATCAACAACTTTTTACTATAAACAATCAACCAAATCCAATTATTTCAATTGATGATATTGATGCTTATAACCAACAAGAGGGTTTAGCATTAAGTGCAGATGAAATTGAATATTTGAATGAGGTGAGTCGTAAGATGGGTAGAAAATTAACAGATAGTGAAGTGTTTGGTTTTTCTCAAGTGAATTCAGAACACTGTCGTCATAAAATTTTTAATGGACAGTATATTATTGATGGAGAAGAAAAAGAAAGCTCATTATTTAAATTGATTCGTAAAACATCGGATGTAAATCCTAATAAATTAGTTTCTGCTTACAAAGATAATGTAGCTTTTAACGAAGGTCCAGAGATAGAACAATTTGCTCCCTCTACAGCAGAGGGTCCAGACTATTTTGAAGTAAAGAAATTCAAATCGGTTATCTCGATAAAAGCCGAAACGCATAATTTCCCAACAACCGTTGAGCCTTTCAATGGTGCTGCTACTGGTACTGGTGGTGAAATTCGTGATCGTCTAGGTGGAGGAAAAGCATCTTTGCCAATTGCTGGTACTGCTGTATATATGACTTCTTATCCTCGTACCGAAGAAGGACGCTCTTGGGAGAAAAATTTATTTGCACGTAATTGGTTGTATCAAACACCAGAACAAATTCTAATCAAAGCATCAAATGGCGCTAGTGATTTTGGAAATAAATTTGGGCAACCACTTATTTGTGGTTCATTAATGACTTTTGAGCATAATGAAAATGAGAAGCAGTATGGTTTCGATAAAGTAATTATGTTAGCAGGTGGTGTTGGTTACGGTAAGTTAAGCGATAGCTTGAAAGGCAAGCAAGAAAAAGGACAAAAAGTTGTTGTGATGGGTGGTGATAACTACCGTATTGGAATGGGTGGTGGTGCAGTTTCATCTGTTGATACAGGTCAGTTTGACAATAAAATTGAGTTGAATGCCGTACAACGTGCTAATCCTGAGATGCAAAAACGTGCAGCCAATGTTATCCGTTCTTTATCCGAAAGTGATAACAATCCTATCGTTTCTATACATGATCATGGTGCAGGTGGACACTTAAATTGTTTGTCAGAATTAGTAGAAGATATAGGTGGTAAAATTGATATTTCAAAATTACCAATAGGAGACCCTACTTTATCGGCCAAAGAAATTGTTGGTAATGAGAGTCAAGAGAGAATGGGCTTTTTGGTGAATGAAAAAGATATAGAAAATATTGCTAAAATAGCAGAACGCGAACGTTCTCCTATGTATGTAGTAGGAGAAGCAACTGGTGATATGCAGTTTACTTTTCAGCAAGCAGATGGTCAATCTCCAATTGATTGGCCTTTGGATTATATGATTGGAAAACCGCCACGTACTGTAATAAAAGACGCGACCGTAAAAGAAAGCTTTGCTCCTGTGGTAACAGAAGAAGTGAAAATAAACGAATATATAGAACAAGTATTGCAATTAGAATCTGTCGCTTGTAAAGATTGGTTAACCAATAAGGTTGATCGTTCAGTTACAGGTAAGATTGCGCATCAGCAGTGTGCTGGGGAAATTCAATTACCTCTAAATGATTGTGGTGTAGTAGCCATGGATTTTCGCGGTAAAGAAGGTATTGCTACATCAATTGGTCATGCTCCTTTAGCAGCAATAGTTAATCCTGCTTCGGGCTCAATTTTGTCTATAGCAGAATCGTTGACTAATATTATTTGGGCTCCAATGGCCGATGGTCTACAAAGTGTTTCTTTGAGTGCTAACTGGATGTGGCCATGTAAAAATCCTGGTGAAGATGCTCGCTTATATAAAGCAGTTGAGGCTTGTAGTGAATTTGCTTGTGAATTAGGAATTAATATTCCAACAGGTAAAGATTCCTTATCTATGACACAAAAATACGGAGATAAAAAGGTGTACTCTCCTGGTACAGTAATTATTTCAGCAGGAGCTGAAGTCTCTGATGTGAAGAAAGTAGTTGGTCCAGTAATGGTTAATAATACTAAAACGAGTATTATGCATATCGATTTCTCCTTTGATAGCCATAAGCTAGGTGGTTCTTCATTAGCACAAGTAATGAATAAATTGGGTGAGGAAGTCCCAACAGTAAAATATCCAGAGTATTTCCGCGATGCTTTTAATGCTGTTCAAGAATTAATTAATAGCAATTTAGTATTGGCTGGTCATGATATTTCTGCTGGAGGAATGCTTACTGCCTTATTAGAAATGTGCTTTGCTAATTCTAATGGAGGTGCAGAAATCAACTTAGATGCAATTGAAGAGGAAGATTTAGTGAAAATATTATTCGCTGAGAATCCAGGGATTTTAATTCAAGTTAGTGACAGAAAGTCCGTTGAGAAAATATTGGAAAAGAATGGTATTGGATATGCTATTCTTGGTCAACCTTCAGATGAGCGACATGTAATGGTAGAGAAGAATGGTCTTAGTTATCATTTTGGTGTAGATTATTTACGTGACTTATGGTTTAAAACTTCTTATTTGTTAGATAGAAAACAAAGTGGTGAAGCATGTGCAACAGCACGTTTTGAGAATTATAAAAAACAACCTTTGCAATTCAAATTTAACAACGAATTTAAAGGTAAGTTATCACAATACGGAATTACCGCAGATCGTGAAGGGAGGTCTGGTATTAAGGCAGCTATCATTCGTGAGAAAGGAACTAATGGAGAACGTGAAATGGCGTATTCTATGTATTTAGCTGGCTTTGATGTGAAAGATGTACACATGACAGATTTAACTACTGGTCGTGAGACATTGGAAGATGTTAACTTAATTGTATTTTGTGGTGGGTTTTCTAACTCAGATGTACTTGGCTCTGCTAAAGGATGGGCTGGTGGTTTCTTATATAATGAGACAGCTAAGAAAACTTTAGCTGATTATTATGCCCGACCTGATACATTAAGTTTAGGTATTTGTAATGGTTGCCAGTTAATGGTGGAATTGAACTTGTTGAATCCAGAACATGATAAACGTGCTAAAATGTTACACAATGATTCGCATAAATTTGAATCGAATTTTGTAGGCCTATCAATTCCTTCTAATAAATCAGTAATGTTTGCTTCTCTATCAGGGAGTAAATTAGGTGTTTGGGTTGCACACGGTGAAGGTAAATTTAGCTTGCCACAAGAAGAAAGTGCTTACCATGCTATTGCGCATTATACGTATGATAAATATCCTGCTAATCCAAATGGTTCGGATTATAATATAGCTGGGATATGTTCTAATGATGGTCGTCATTTAGCTATGATGCCTCACTTAGAACGAGCCATATTTCCATGGCAATGGGCACATTATCCTTCGAACCGGATAAAAGAAGATCAAGTAACACCTTGGATAGAAGCATTTGTAAATGCACGTGTTTGGGTAGAAGGGAATAAAAAATAAAGATGGCAGAAAACGCATTAATAAAAAAATTAGAAGGTCTCGAACATAAGTTTGAAGAAATTTCTACGCTGATAACTGACCCTGCTGTAATTACCGATCAGAAGCGTTATGTTAAGTTGAATAAAGAATATCGCGATTTAGAAAAGATTCTAGAAAAGAAAAAAGAATACGAAACGATTTTACATGGAATTCAAGAAGCGAAGGAAATTTTAGACGGAGAGACCGATCCAGAAATGCGAGAAATGGCAAAAGCCGAATTGGATGAGTTGGAACCTCAAATACCAGCTCTTGAAGAAGAAGTTAAATTATTATTAGTGCCTGCCGACCCAGAAGATGGTAAGAATGCCATTGTTGAAATCCGTGGAGGTACAGGAGGTGATGAGGCTGCAATTTTTGCAGGTGATTTATACCGTATGTACCAAAAATACTGTGAAGACAAGGGTTGGCGTGTGCAAATGACCAACTTCAACGAAGGTACATTAGGAGGTTATAAAGAAGTTGTATTTGAAGTGAGTGGTGAAAATGTATATGGCATCATGAAGTATGAGTCGGGTGTACACCGTGTACAGCGTGTGCCTCAAACAGAGACACAAGGTCGTGTGCATACTTCAGCAGCAACAGTTGCTGTTCTTCCTGAAGCCGACGAATTTGATTTAGAGTTAAAGGAGTCAGATATACGAGTTGATACTTTTTGTTCATCAGGAGCAGGAGGGCAATCGGTAAATACAACCTACTCAGCTATTAGACTTGTGCACGAGCCAACTGGAATAATGGTGCAATGTCAGGATCAAAAGTCACAGATTAAGAATAAGGCGAAAGCAATGGTAGAGCTGCGTTCTAGAATTTATGCAATTGAACATCAAAAATATTTAGACGAGATAGCAGGTAAACGTAAAACTATGGTTTCTACCGGTGATCGTTCGGCTAAAATTCGAACGTATAATTATCCGCAAGGACGTATTACTGATCACCGTATCGGGTATACAATATATAATCTATCTGCTTTTATGGAAGGAGATATACAATCAGTAATTGATCAACTAATAATTGCTGAGAATGCAGAGCGATTAAAAGAATCTGAATTGTAAGTTAAAAAGGGAATGCTGTCGTATTCCCTTCGTTGTTGTTTAAACTGATAAAATTAAAATAAGATGAAAAGAATACTTTTGTTTTCAATCCTAACTTTACTATTTTCAATCCTAGTGTTTTCTCAAACACCACAAAAAACAATTTTAATGTCTGGCGTTTTTTTAGAATCAACATGGCCAGACTCTATTCAAACAGGTGTCTTTTATAATTTCCAATTAAAAGGAAATAAAGGTAGAATTGCAAATATTAAGGTGCGCTTAAAATATGGAGAGTTACAACAACTAAAAGACAATAATTATAAGGCAAAGGTGAATGTAAATGATAATGCTATGATCTTAATGTTCAACAAGTATGATCCTATGTCAAAGAAAAAGAAAGTGTTGAAAGAAATTGTTGTCCCTGTAAAGAAATAATTAAAAATAAAATATGAACGCAGTAGATTTATTCGAGAATATTAAACGTAAGAAGTCTTTCCTTTGTGTAGGGTTAGATACAGATTTAAAAAAGATACCTGCACACCTTTTAGAAGAAGATGATGCAATGTTTCAATTTAATAAAGGTATAATAGATGCTACGGCAAATTTATGTGTAGCTTATAAACCCAACTTAGCCTTTTATGAAAGCTTAGGCTTAAAAGGCTGGGATGTATTAGACCGTACTGTAAAATACATACGTTCTAATTACCCCGATCAATTTATTATTGCCGATGCTAAGCGTGGTGATATTGGTAATACTTCTGCTATGTATGCGAAAGCATTTTTTGAAAATATGGAGTTTGATTCGGTTACTGTTGCGCCATATATGGGCGAAGATTCTGTAACACCATTTTTAGGGTATGATAATAAATGGGTTATTCTGTTGGCCCTAACTTCGAATAAAGGAGCTTTTGATTTCCAATTTGCCACGAATAAAGAAACAGATAAACGTTTGTTCGAAACAGTTCTAGAAACTTCTTCTAAATGGGGTACAAATAATAACATGATGTTTGTTGTAGGTGCTACTAAAGCTGAAATGTTAGGAGATATTCGTAAAATTATTCCGAATCACTTTTTATTAGTTCCAGGAGTAGGTGCTCAAGGAGGTAGCTTAGAGGAGGTGTCAAAATACGGAATGAATGAAACTTGTGGTTTGTTAGTAAATTCTTCTCGTCAAATTATCTATGCTGATGGAAGTGAAAATTATGCAAAAGTAGCTCAAGAAGAAGCTAAAAAAGTACAAGTAGAGATGGAAGCACATTTACTAGCTAGTAAATTGATTTAAATTATTACATTTGTTGTATGAGAACTATTGTTTTATCTATAATGTTGGTTTTTTGTGTTTTGGGAAGTGCTCAAATTGAGTCCAAATATTCAGAAGTACAATTAAAAGCTATTCTTGAAAAAGAATTTGCAAAGGTAGATAAGACTCAACTTTCCCAGTTAGTTCCTTTCAAGAAGAAAGATCGTTGGGGTTTTATGTATGCTGATACAAGAAAGGTAGCTATTAAGCCATATTTTACTTTTATCGATTTTTTCAATCCTAATTTTTATGGCTATGTTGATGGTCTAGAGGTAGAAATTATTAAAGAACCTTTCAATATTGATGTCTATGAACATAAAGAATATTGTGATGATGGATGTAGTGCAGATTTAGAAAAGGTGTTTGTTATTTCTTCAAAAACTAATTTTAAAGGCTTTTCAGTAACAGAAAAGGGAACCCTAGAATCGTATTCAGATATTTATTATATTGATGATAATCGTAGAGATATATCTGAGCCTTTTGAATATAGATATGGGTTCTATACAATTGTAAGAAGAAATGATAGTTGTGGTATTATTGACGTATTTGGAGATCCCCTAATTGGGTTTGATTTTAATTATAAACGTATAGTTGTAAATGATTATGTGTTGCATAAATCGGTGAAGTGGTTTTATGTAGAGGATTTTGAAGGGAATAGTTTTTTTGTAAATACAAGAGGACAGAAAAAATTAGTGGGTGGTTCTGTAAAAATACCATTATTTAAAAATAATCTTTTCGGAATAAGTGTTGTTAATAATGGTGCTGTTTCTGGTGTTTTTGATTTAAATAAAATGGAGTGGTTGATAGAACCACAAAAGAAATTAAAAATAGATATTCTCTATTATAGTTCTGATAGTGATATTGATAGCCTTAATCCTACATCTCGTGATAAAGCCAATATTTATTTTCTAGTAAGAAAGAAAAATAAGGAGTTTTATATTGATTTAAACTTAAAAACATATACTCCTAGATAATTAATATGAAAAAATCTATTCTTTTTATTACATTGTTGCTGTTCTGTTTTGTAAATTCATTCTCAATATCTAAAGAAACTTTTTACAAAGCTTTTTCATCTGTTGATTTACAACTAATTGATGAGTCAATAGCAACTCTGACCTCTGATAAACAAACTTCATTAAGTAAGGCTTATAAGGGATCACTTTTAATGAAAAGGGCAGCTCTTGTTTCCAATGTTAAGGAAAAAATAAGTTCTTTTAAAAGTGGAGCTACTCTTCTTGAAAATGAAATTAAGAATAAACCAAAATCTGTTGAGTATAGATTGTTGCGATTAGCAATACAAGAAAAAGCACCAAAGGTTTTAGGTTATAATAAAAACATGGAAGAAGATAAAAAAGTTCTTATTAAGAGTTTTTCAGGATTAGATAAGTTTTTACAAATCCAAATAATGGATTATGTAAAAAAATCAAGCCTGTTAACAGTATCTGATTTTAAGTGATTTATTATAACAATGAAAGTACTAGCAATTTTATATACGCAGTCTGGACAACTAAGTGAGATTACTAATAAATTTTTGGTGCCACTTTCTGAAACAGCAGATATAGATTATGTTGAATACACCCCTAAAAAAGCATTTCCTTTTCCATGGAACTCTGCAGCTTTTTGGGATGCTATGCCTGAATCAGTTTTAGATATTCCCATAGAACTAAACCCTATTAAGTATAAATATCAAAAATACGATTTGATAATCTTTGCTTATCAGCCTTGGTTCTTGTCTCCATCAATTCCAACAAATTCTATTCTTCAAGATGCTACATTTAAGACACTCCTTAAAAACACTCCAGTAGTAACTTTGATAGGTTCGAGAAATATGTGGATTAATTCTCAAGATCGAGTAAGGACTAGAATTAATGAAGCAGGAGGTAAGCTTATTGGAAATATTCCATTGATTGACCGTTCTCAGAATCATATTAGTGCATTTACAATTTTACATTGGATGCTTACTGCCAAGAAAACAAGAAAATGGGGCGTTTTTCCTTTGCCAGGAATAAGTCAGAAAGATATTGATAATGTTGCTAAATACGGAGAAGTTTTAAAAAAGGCAATAGAAAAGAAAGACTATGATACCTTGCAATATGATTTTTTATCATTAAAAATGATTTATTTAGGAACAGATATTTTATTCATAGAAAGGAAGGCGAAAAGCATATTTAAAGTATGGGCAACTCTTATAAAAAAACTAGGAACTTCCGATAAAGGGCGAAAAATTGTAGTAGCTGCATTTAAATACTATTTGATATTAGCCTTGTTCATTATTTCCCCTGTAATAATAGTTTTATATTATTTGTTGATTGTTCCTTTTATATTTAGAAGAATAAAAAAAAGAAAAGATTATATTTGCAGTAAAATCTAAAATAAATTATGTCAGAAGTTTACATAAACCAAACCGCAAGCTTTTTTCCAAATGATCCAGTGTCGAATGATGAAATGGAAATTTACCTGGGACAAATAAATGGTAAACCCTCAAAATCTAGAAGAATTGTACTTAGAAATAACGGAATTGAGAATCGTTATTACGCCTTAGATAAATCAGGAAAACATACACATACAAATGCTCAACTTGTTGCAGAATCAGTAAGGTTGCTATTTAAAAATAACCCTAAAGAAATTGAGACAATTGAGTTGCTTACTTGCGGAACAACAAGTCCCGACCAAATGTTGCCTTCACACGCTGTGATGGCTCATGGTTTATTACCTGAAACAGGTAATATTGAAGTGACTTCCAATGCAGGCTCATGTTGTTCTGGTATGCATGCGTTTAAATATGCATTTATGTCTATTAAATGTGAAGAAAAGAAAAAAGTTGTTTGTGTAGGTTCGGAAAGACTTTCTTCTGTAATTAAATCTCAATTGTTTGAAGAAGAAGCAAGGCATTTAGAAGAATTACAAGAGAACCCTTATGTAGCTTTTGAGAAAGACTTTTTACGTTGGATGCTATCAGATGGTGCTGGTTCATTCTTGTTAGAAAATAAGAAGGCAGATACAGGAATATCTCTAAAAGTTGAATGGATAGAACTTTCATCTTATGCTAATGAGAAAGAAACATGCATGTATATGTGTGGAGAGAAAAATGCTGATGGTACATTAGAAAGCTACTTGCATATGTCTTCACAAGAAATTGTCAATAAATCAATTTTAAGTTTAAAGCAAGATGTAAAGTTGTTAAGTTCTAATATTGTAGAATTAGGATTTAATTCATTGCGTCCTCTTTTAGATAAGCGAGGAGTTAATATTGATGAAGTTGATTATTTTCTACCTCATATGTCTAGTTATTTTTTCGAAAGTAAAATATATGATATATTAGCTGCTAATGGTATCCCTATCCCATATGATAAATGGTTTACTACATTAAAAACACAAGGGAATATTGGTGCAGGTTCAATATATATAATGCTTGATGGTCTTGTCAAGACTAATAAATTGAAAAAAGGCGATAAAATCTTGTTAGCCGTTCCTGAAAGCGCTCGTTTCTCCTACGCATTTAGTTTACTAACTGTTTGCTAATAAAACTGTATAGAGATGCAAATAGATGAAACTCCTCAAGATAAAAGTGCTTTAGAGGAATTAACTCCAGAACTTTGTTATGCTAAAAGTAAAGATGGTAAATATCAAACTACTTTAAGTAGTGGATGGGAACCAAAATCTTTTGCATTAGAACAAGCATGGGAAGATATCGAAGAAGAATTAAAGCACGCAAGAGTTTTGGTCTTAAATGGAGAAAAAAGTCCTGTTTACTATTATATGATTAAAAACCTAATGGATGTAAGTATACTAGCTTCCTATATGAGGTTTTCAAAATTTAAAGTAAAAAGGCATTTCAAATCTAAGGTCTTTAATAATCTGAAAGAAGATGTCTTGATAAAATACGCAAAACTATTTGATGTTAGCATAGAGGAATTAAGAAAAATATAAGTTTTAATGGATAATAGTTTTAAACATATACAGTCAGCTCATTGTGAGAATGGAGTAATAACAAGTTTTTTGCGTAATTCTGGTCAGGACTTTATGACTGAGCCATTAGCTTTTGGAATGGGTTCGGGTTTATTTTATGTACACCTGCCATTTATTAAACTTAATGGTGGGCCTGCTATATCTTTTAGAACAATGCCAGGTCAAATATTTAAACGTACGGCTAAGAGTTTAAATATTGAGTTTGAATCGAAGCGGTTTAGAAAAGAATTAGACGCTCAATTGTTTCTTGATAAGAGAATAAATGAGGGTTTATTGGTTGGGTGTCAGGTAGGCGTATTTAATCTGTCTTATTTTCCAAAAGAATACCGTTTTCACTTTAATGCTCATAACCTTATTGTGTATGGTAAAGAAGGAGATGATTATTTAGTGAGTGACCCCATAATGGATAAAGTGACGACTTTGCCTGTTGAAACCATGAATCGTGTTCGCTTTGCACAGGGTATATATGCTCCTAAAGGACATGTGTATTATTTAAAAGAAAAGGTAGCTCCAATATCAGAAGAAGTTATCCGAAAAGGAATAATAAAAGGAGTTAAGCGCAATGTTAGAGATATGTTGTCTATTCCTGGTAATATTGCAGGTGTAAAAGGAATTGTTCATACTTCTAATCAGATTAGAAAATGGCGTGATAAGTATGGCGTTCGAAAAACGGGCTTGTACTTAGGACAGATCATTAGAATGCAAGAAGAAATTGGAACCGGAGGCGGAGGTTTTAGATTTATATATGCAGCATTTTTAGAAGAAGCTGCTAAGTATTTTCAAGATGGTTCATTCTTGAAAATCTCAGATGATTTTACGAAGTCTGGAGATTTATGGCGCAATAGCGCTATGAAGATGGCAGGCGTATTAAGAGGAAGAAATACAGAGCAAAAAGACTTAGATGAAATAGCAGATATGATGGTTGAAATTCATCATGTAGAGAAAAAGGCATTTTTAGATTTGAAACAAAAAATCAAAACGTATTAATGAGTCAAGAATTAATAGTTGTAGAAAACCTAAGCAAACTATATAAAAACTCTGATGAGTTTAGCTTGCAAGATGTATCCCTTCATATAAATAAAGGAGATAAATTTGGGGTTTTTGGGCCAAATGGGGCTGGAAAAACTACACTTATTAATATTATATGTAATACTATAACAAGTACTTCTGGAAGAGTTACGTTTAAAGGAAATGTACAGCCGTCTATAGGTTTTGTTCCACAAGACTTTGCACTTTATCTTGAGTTAACAGCTCAACAGAATTTAGAGTATTTTGGAGCTTTGTATAAGCTGTCTCCTAAAATGGTGAAAGAAAGATCTTTTAAACTGTTAGAGATTTTAGGATTAGGGAAGGTAGCTAATAAAAAGGTGAAGAATTTCTCTGGAGGAATGAAAAGACGTCTGAATTTAGCAATTGGAATTATACATGAGCCAGATATTTTATTGCTTGATGAACCAACAGTAGGTGTTGATATTCAAAGCAAGAATGCTATTGTTACTTTTTTAAATAGTTTAAACGAGCAAGGAACTACTATTATATATACCTCTCATCATTTAGCAGAAGCAGAGGAATTTTGTAATAATATTGCTATTCTTGATTACGGGAAACTAATTGCTTTTGATGAGTTAAGTTCTTTAAAAGAACGATATAAAGCTGATAGTTTGATGGATATTATATTAGAGCTAACGGGAAAAGAATATAGAGATTAATGCATAGAATGTACCGCACATATTCATCTATAAAGAAGGAATTTCTTTTGTTTTGGAACGATAAAGTCGGAATGGCTTTGATGTTTGCATTACCAATTGTAATGGTATTTATTATCACTATAGTGCAAGAGAGTGCTTTTGATATGGTTAATAGCAATAAAATTGAAATGCTTATTGTTAATCATGATGAAGGAACACTTGGAAATCAATTAGCTAAAGAATTGCAAAATTCAGGTATGTTTGATCTTACAGTAGAGACAAAAACTGATTCAGCAGCAATTGTAGGTTCTATATCAAACAAAGAAACTTTAACAGCAATATATATAGCTCCTGATTTTACAAAAAAATTAACAGCAAAATCACAAGCTGTGAGTGATGCTATTATGGCTGATTTTGGTTTAGGAGAACAGCAAGAAGAGCCAGGAAAAAACAATTTATCACTTAAGTTTTATTACGACCCTGTATTGCAAGAGGGATATAGTTCATCAATTATAAATATGATATATGCTCATGTCAGTATTCTTGAAAATGGGCAAATGATAGGTAATATTTATGATGCAATGGGATTGGAAATGAGTGCAGATGACTTTAAAAAGAAAGTCATGCACAACCAAACAAAAATTGAACGAATAAGTGCAGCAAGTAACAGTAGAAATATAATTCCAAACTCATCTCAACACAATGTGCCATCTTGGACAATTTTTGCTATGTTTTTCATGGTTGTGTCTTTAGGAGTTAATGTGGTGAAAGAGAGAAATTCAGGAAGCTTTATGCGTTTAAAGACCTTGCCATCAAGCTTTGCGCTGATTCTTTTTGGAAAACAGTTCCTGTATTTTTGTATCGCATTGTTACAAGTATTTGTAATATTTAGTATTGGCTTATTAGTATTTCCTTTAATTGGACTTCCAGAATTAAGCTTGCCAGATAATATGCTAGGACTTATTGCTATAGTATTTGCTTGCTCATTTGCTGCGATTAGTTATGCGTTGATGATAGGAACTATTGTAAAGACACAGGAACAAGCCAATGGTTTAGGCTCGATATCTGTGATAATATTTGCTGCCTTAGGTGGAATTTGGGTGCCAACATTCTTAATGCCAGATTATATGTATAATATTAGTCTTTTTTCTCCATTGCATTGGTGTTTAGAAGGCTTTTATATATTATTCCTAAGAGGAGGCAGTTGGTCTGATTTATTACAACCTCTATCAATAATATTATCAATAAGTATATTCTGTCAAATAATAGCATATGTAAAATTAAAAATTGCAAAAATCTTATAATTAAAATACTATGAATAAAGAAGAATTAAAACAAAGTTTGAAAGAGCACATAATTACCTATCTTAATTTGATAGATTTTACTCCAGAACAAATTGCTGATGATATGGCTTTATTTGGTGATGGTGGTCTAGAACTAGATTCAATTGATTCTCTAGAACTAATTGTAATGTTACAAAGAGAATTTGATGTTAAGATTAATAACCCTGCAGATGGAAGAAAAATCCTCATCGATGTTAATAGCATGGCGGATTATATTCTTGAAGTAAAAAAATAGGTTTTACAATGAATGTTTGTGTCACCGGAATAGGTTGTATTTCCCCTTTAGGTGCTGATGTGGATACTAATCTATCCATGCTAAGAGCTGCTAAAGATGGGCTGGGGCATTCAAAATATTTGAATTCAGCTTATAGTTCTGAGAAGTTTTTTGGAGAGGTTGATATAGAAACTAAGCGTTTAGCAGAAATGCTAAACTTAGAATCTCATAAAGGATTAACTAGAACAGACTTGTTCGCCTTTAAAGCCTTTAGAGAAGCTGTTGCTTCAGCGGGTTTAACTGCTAATCAAATTTCATCTACAGATACTGCATTTATCTCTGCAAGTACTGTTGGAGGAATGTGCTTAACAGATGAATTGTATAGAGATTCTAATTTACAAACAGAACAGTCTGACTTTGTTGATTCATACAGCTGTGCTGCCCATACCTTGAAAATAGTTGAATTTTATTCCATAAAAGGCATATCCAACACTATTAATACCGCCTGTTCTTCTTCAGCTAATGCAATTATGTTTGGTATGCGATTAATTCGTACAGGCAGAGTAAAGAGAGCAATCGTAGGTGGCGTTGATAGTTTAGCTAAATATACCGTTAACGGTTTTAATTCATTGCAAATATTGTCTGGTGAAAAATGCAAACCTTTTGATATCAATCGTAAGGGGCTAAATTTAGGAGAAGCGGCAGCATATCTAGTTTTAGAAGCTGAAGATGTTTGCGGTAAAAAAACAAAATTAGCTAAAGTAATAGGAGCAGGAAATACCAATGATGCTTACCATACCTCATCAATGTCAGATAATGCGGTAGGCGTGACCTTGTGTATACAAGAGGCTCTTTTAGATGCAGGTATCAGTCCTGAGCAAGTTGACTATATCAATGCACATGGAACTGGAACTCAAAATAATGACATTGTTGAAATGACTGGTTTTAAAAATGTTTTCAAAAAAGTTCCTCCTTTTAGTTCTACAAAATCATATACTGGTCACACCTTAGGTGCAGCAGGTGCACTAGAAGCTGTTTTTAGTATCCTTAGTATATCTAATAAAGAAATATACCCAAGTTTAAATATTACTGAATCTGAAAATGCTTATGGGTTCTCGCCCGAAAGAAATTATCTTTCTAAGATAGAATTAAAATACGTTTTGTCTAATTCATATGGGTTTGGTGGTAATTGCACCTCACTTATTTTTGCAGGTTAATTATGTATATAACAAAACTACGTTCAATATCACCTCAATTTACTTTCAACGATGCTTTGTTTGGAGGTGAAGTTAAAGTGCATGAAGGAAACAAGTTTCTTGCAATTGAACCTGATTATAGTGATTTAATTAGAGCGAATCAACTACGTCGAATGGGTAAGTCTATTCGTATGGGAATAGGTGCTGGTTTACCTTTGTTAAAGGATGAGGAGAATGTAAATGGTATTTTATTAGGCTCTTCAGAAGGAGGCTTAGAAGATTGCATTAAATTTTTGAATCAGATTGTTGATTATAAAGAAGGTCCATTAACTCCTACTAATTTTGTACAAAGCACTCCTAATGCATTAGCTGGTAACTTAGCTTTAATGACACAGAATTCTTCTTACAATATTACCCATGTACACAAAGGTCTTGCATTTGAAAATACTTTGTTAGATGCTTTTATGTTATTTGAAGAACAGAAAGCGAGTAAGCTTTTACTTGGTAATGTAGAGGAGGTTTCGGATTATAATTTTAATGTTGAAACATTAGCAGGGCAGTTTAAAAAAGAAACTGTAACATCAACGACTCTTTTAGATTCTCAAACCAAAGGAACAGTTTGTGGCGAAGGTTCTGTGATGTTTGTTGTAGAGTCAGACTCAGATAACTATTTAGCTAAGATTGCGGATGTCAATCACACATCAAATTTACAGGATGATGAGTTATTGACTATGGTGTCAGAATTTCTTTCCAAGAATAATTTAACAGAGGAAGAAATTGATGCGGTAATTTTAGGCTGTAATGGTGATAGTCGAACTGATACTTATTATTGGAGTGTACAAGAAAATTTTTTTTCTAAAACGACCTTGTTAAGCTATAAAAACCTAGTTGGTGATTATCCATCCTCTAGTGCTTTTGCATGTTATTTGGCAGTGCAAGTTATTAGCGGAAAAGATATTCCTCAAGATATTGTTAGACAAGGAGAGCTGAAAAATTCTAAAAATATTCTAATATACAATCATTATAAAGGAACGCAGCATAGTTTAATTTTGATACAAGCATAAACGATACAGGTTTTCAATTAATATATTAGAAATGGGATGGCTTTTAGTTATTCCATTTTTTTTGCGTGATTGCTTATCGATTAAAACAGTTCATTCGTCGGGAAATTTGTTAATTGTGCAGAAAACCTTTTTAATAAATGAACGTTATCAATCATCTTTGTGTTATAATTCTCTTTAATAATTAAACTTGGAAACTTGAAGAATTTATTAGTTTCCACGTAACGTCTATATATAGGCTGTTTTAGTTTGTGTAAATATTTTTTAACATAGTTTTGCGTGTTTGTTATATAGGATTCTGTTACTTTTGTTTTCAATATAATTAATATGTAAAATGGATAAGCTGAAAAAAGATATATTAAAAACGTCTTCTGAGTTATTTTGTAAATATGGATTGAAGAGTGTTAGTATTGATGACATCTGTTCTGGTTTAGGCATTTCTAAAAAAACTTTTTATAATTACTTTAAACAAAAAAGTGACTTGATACTTGAAGTTTTAGAAAGTATTCATGAACAAAAACATGATATTGAACAAGAAACAAAGAAGATAGAAAACGACCCTGCTAAAAATGCAATAGATAGAATAATGGCTATTATGCAGTATTTTAGATCAAGTAAAGGAAAAGCAAATCATTCTTTTTTCTATGACTTGACGAAATATTATCCCAAAATTCACGAAGAGTTTTCAAAAAAAAGACAAGAAGAGACAATTCTTTATATGACAAATGAGATTGCTAAAGGTGTTGCTGAAGGAATATACAGAGAAGAACTAGACATTGAATTAACAGCTCACTTTCTTACGCTACAATTTCAAAATATTGTAAATACTTTAAAGAAGAAAACAAAATTTCAATCTGTTTTTGATTTTATGGTTGATGTGTATATTAGAATTGTCGCTAATGAAAAAGGCTTAAAATATTATCAAGAAGCTTATTTAAAAAATAAATAAAACAAACATAAATATATAGTTAAGATGAAAAAAACAGTTGCGGCACTTGCCATTTTTTTAGCAAGTATAATAACATTAAATGCACAATCGGGAGGGATGTCACTTTCTTTAGATAGTGCTAAGCTAGTGGCCTTAAAGTACAACAAAACCTTAGCAACAAAAGGCCTCTCTATAGCAGATGCAAATCAAACGCTGTGGCAAAGTATTGCTCAGGGTTTACCTCAGGCAAAAGCTACTTTTAGTTATCAAGAACCTTTGGGAGATGATATTGTGATACCAGGAATTGGCAGTCTGTCTGATCCTACTAGTAATATTCAAGTTCAAGTTACTCAATTAATCTTTAGTGGAAATTATTGGGTGGGCATGAGGATGTCAAAGCTTGCGAAGCAGATGAGCATTCTTGCGTATAAAAAATCAGAATTGGATATTACGAAACAAGTCGCAGAGTCCTATTTTTCGGTACTTATATCAGAACGAACGGCTCAAATATTATCAGAAAACTTAGTTAATTTAGAACAGCTGCTGAATAATACTGAGACCATGGTATTAGTAGGTGTTGCCGAATCTACAAGTGCTGATCAATTAGCAGTACAAGTAGCATCAATGCGAAATTCTATTGTAAAGGTAAACCAACAAATTGAGTTAGCATACAATATGCTTCGCTTACAAATTGGATTAGGAGCAGAGTCACCAATTTTTTTAACAGATGATATTGAAGAATTAGTTGATGAAGAGGCTATTAATAGCTTAATGCTTGCGCCATTTACCGCGCATCAAAATATTAATATGCAATTGATGAATAAAAATGTGATTTTAGCAAAAAAGCAGGTTGACATGTCTAAAGCGAATTTTTTGCCTAATGTAGCAGCATTTTATAATTATACTTATAAAGTTTTAGTTCCAGCTTTTGATATGCAATCGCCACATATGGTTGGTTTAACTGCTAGTATGCCTTTGTTTACATCTTTCTCTAATGTGTCGAAAGTAAAACAAGCAAAAATCAACTATCGTAGTGCTGCTATTGAAATGGATAATCTAAAGGATCAACTTTCTATACAAGAGAAACAATTGCGTTTTAACTTGAAAACATCTAATGAAAGTTATAAAATTCAGAAGAAAAACATTGAAGTGTCTCAACGTGTATTTAAAAATATTACTACGAAGTACGAACAAGGAGCAGCTTCTGCCTTAGATATTGTAAATGCACACAACAACTTATTAACAGCAGAAAGTAATTATATTAGTTCAATTATGGATTTGCTAAATGCACAAACAGCATTGAATAACTTATTAGGAAAAAAATAAACAATTAAACATATATATCATGAAAACGACAAAACGCTTATTGCTTAGCTTACCAATATTGGGAATTATCTTTTTAGGTACATCTTGTAAACCAAAAGATGCAGCAGAAAATGAAATAGAAAAGAAAGACAGCGCTATGCTTGTTCAAACACAAGTGTTAGAAAACACATCAATTGCACGAACAGTGTCTTTCTCAAGTAATATTGAATCTGATGAACAAGTACATTTAGTACCAACTACTCCAGGTAAAGTAGAAAGAATTAGAGTGGATGTAGGTTCAAGAGTTAAAAAAGGACAAGTGTTGGTAGAGATGGATCAGACTATGCTATACCAAGCAAAAGTACAATTAGCTACTTTAACAACAGAGTTCAACCGTATGAAGGTTTTAATTAAAAGTGGGAGTGTTTCTCAACAAGCATTTGATCAGGTTAAAGCACAATACGATGTTGCCAAAGCAAATGCTAAAAACTTAGAAAAGAACACTTTTATTAAAGCACCTTTTGCTGGTGTAATATCAGGTAAATATATGGAAGAAGGAGAAATGTATTCAGGAACTCCCAACCCTACTTTAGGAAAAGCAGCCATTGTTTCTTTAGTAAAAATTAAGAAATTAAAGGCAATGATTAATATTCCAGAGAGCTACTATCCTAAGGTAAAAAAAGGCATGCAAACAAAAGTAGTTTGCGATATTTATCCCGAAGATGTAATTGATGGGAAATTGGCTCAAGTGTATCCAACGATCAATCCAGTTAATCACTCTTTCCAGGCAGAGATTGCCATCAATAACCCAAAAGAGAAGTACAAGCCAGGCATGTATTGTAGTGTTGAGTTGAACCTAGGAGAGGTAGAAGCTTTAATTGTTCCTTATCAAACCGTATTAAAAACACAAGGGTCTAATGAGCGTTATGTGTTTGTAAATAAAGGAGGAAAAGCTAAAAGAATATTAGTTAGCCTAGGACAACGTTTTAATGATAAAGTAGAAGTTTTATCGAATGAGATAGCTGTAGGAACAGAGTTAGTTGTTGTTGGTCAGTCAAAATTAAAGTCTGGAGATACATTAAAAGTAACTAAGTAATAAAAATTTAGAAATACAATACTATGAGTATATATAAATCGTCCGTAAAAAACCCTATTACCACTATATTGGTATTTGTAGCGGTGGTGATATTTGGCTTGTATTCTTATACTAAGCTTCCGATAGATTTTTATCCAGAAATGGAGTTTCCTTCTATTTCAGTAATGACAACCTATTCAGGAACAAATGCAGCTGATATTGAAGAAAATATAACCAAATTGGTAGAGAACACCTTAAACGGTGTGCCTTATATGAAAGAGCTTACTTCAAAATCACAAGATAATATGTCAATTGTATCTGTGGAGTTTGAATATGGGACCAATTTAGATGAGGCTACCAACGATATTCGAGATAGGCTAGATAGAATTTCGAGTATTCTACCTGAAGGAGCTGATAATCCAATGATTTTCAAATTTAGTACGAGTTCAATGCCTATCATCATGTATGTAATGACAGCAGATGAGAGCTATCGTAGCTTAGAAAATATTTTGGAAGATGATATTGAAAATCGCTTGAATAGAATTGAAGGGATTGGTTCCATTACTATTATTGGTGCTCCTAAACGTGTGGTGTATGTTGAGTCTGATCCTCAAAAATTAGATGCATATGGTATTAGTTTAGAGCAGGTTAGTAATGCTATTCGGATGGAAAATAGAAATACGCCTGCTGGAAATGTTCGTATGGGTAAAGAAGATTACCAAATGCGTATTGAAAGCGAATTTAAGGATAGTAAAAATATCGAAAGTTTAGTAGTAGGTAACTATAATGGAAAGTCTATCTTTTTGAAAGATGTTGCTCTTGTAAAAGATACTTTGAAAGATTTAACCATGGAGGAGAAAGTAAATGGACGTGATGCTATTCGTTTCTTTGTAACCAAGCAATCGGGTTCTAATACTGTTGAAGTTGCTAATGAGGTTAAAAATCAAATGGATTTGGTCCGACAAAACTTACCTCCTGATGTAGAAATTAATGAAATATTTGATTTCTCTAGTTTTATTAAAAGTTCTATACAAGGATTATCAAGTTCCTTGATGTATGCTTTGATTTTTGTAGTGTTAGTTATTTTATTCTTTTTAGGAAGGTGGCGTGCTACTTTTATTATTGTTCTTACTATTCCAATTTCTTTGATAGTTTCTTTTGTGTATTTGTATATATCAGGAAGCTCCTTGAATGTTATTTCGCTTTCCTCCCTTACTATAGCCATTGGTATGGTCGTAGATGATGCGATTGTAGTATTGGAGAATATCTCTAAACATATTGAGCGAGGTAGTAGTCCACGTGAAGCAGCAATTTATGCGACCAATGAGGTTTGGTTGTCTGTTATTGTAACTACGATGGTGATTTTGGCAGTGTTCTTACCATTAACATTGGTAGGTGGTGAAATGGGAATGATGTTTAAAGAGTTAGGGTATATTGTAGCGATAACTGTAACTATGTCTACGGTAGCAGCTATTACTTTGACACCAACTTTGTCTTCTTTGTTGTTGAAACTTAAAAAAGATGATAAGAAAAATAATTGGCATACTAGGAATATTGTTCCTTTATTGGATAAATTAGATAATTTCTATGAACGTGTTGTCCGTTGGAGTTTGAAGCATCGAAAAACAATTATTTTTAGTGCTATTGGAATCTTTATTTTATCCATGTCGTTGTTTGCTGTTATTGAAAAAGGAAACATGCCAGAGTCGGATCAAGGAATGATTGCTGCACAAATTGAGGTACAACATGGTACCCGTGTAGAAGAAACGGTAAAAACTTCTAGAAAGATTGAAGCATATGTAAAAGAAAATATGCCTGAAGTAAAAATAGTTTCTTCTTCAGCTGGGGCAAGTGACGAAGGTGGTTTTATAGCACTGTTCTCGGAAACAGGGACTAACATGATAAACTTGAATATTCGTTTATCTGAAATAAGTGAACGAGATAAAGATATTTGGGAATTAGCAGAAGTTTTACGAAAGGAAATTGCTAATTATCCAGAGGTTATCAATTACACTGTTACACCAAATGGTGGAGCAATGTCTGGACAACAAGCAAATCAAGTTGATGTAGAAATATTTGGGTATGATATTGATATTACGAATGCTTTAGCACAAGAAATTAAAGATAGTTTAGGTTCTGTAAAAGGAGCTAGAGATATTGCCATTAGTCGTAAATCAGATAAAGCACTTCTACAAATTGAATTTAATAGAGAAAAGTTAGCTAAACTTGGTTTAAATAGTGCTATGGTTTCAAATGCTGTTCGTAATAGAGTTTCTGGAGAAATAGCAAGTCTACTGCATGATGATGGAGATGAGTTCCAAGTTATTGTCCGTTACAAAGAAGAGTATCGAAATTCCATTAGTGATGTGGAGGATATGACCATTATGACTCCAACAGGAAATAAGGTAAAGCTTAAAGAACTGGGGGAAGTAAAAGAGTTATGGTCACCGCCAAGTATTACACACAAACGTAAACAAAGAACAGTTACCGTAAGCGTTAAGCCAGAAGGAGTTTCTATAGGTACTTTAGCTACAGATATCAATAAAAAGTTAGACAATATAGAAATGCCAAAAGGCATTAATGTTAATGTAGGTGGAGCCTATGAGAGCATGACAGAATCTTTTAGTGATTTAGGTTTGTTGTTATTGTTAGCTTTAGCTTTAGTTTATATTGTAATGGCTTCTCAATTTGAGTCATTCTCTAAACCATTTGTTATTACTTTGTCCGCTTTCTTTGGTTTTTCAGGCGTAGCTATTGCTTTATTTATCACGGGAAGTGAATTAAATATGATATCTGCTTTAGGAGCCATACTATTAATTGGTATTGTGGTGAAAAATGGTATTGTGTTAGTAGATTATACTAATTTATTACGAGATAGAGGCTTAGATGTGAATGAAGCCTTGGCGCAAGCAGGAAAATCACGTCTTCGTCCGGTATTGATGACAGCAGCTACTACTATACTAGGCATGTTGCCAATGGCTTTAAGTACTAGCGAAGGTTCTGAAGTGTGGCGACCAATGGGTATAGCCGTAATTGGTGGGTTGATATTCTCTACCATTGTAACAATGGTAATTGTGCCTGTTGTTTATTCTTTAATGGCACGTAAAGGAGAACGGGATAAAGAGAAAGCCTTGAGAGAACAATTTGAGTTTTTAAATTAAGATTATGTAAATGTTCATCCAATGTCTTTATGTCATTGGGTGGATTGCTGCAAACTAAATAAATAATAAGATTATGAAATCAGTATTTATAGTATTTAACCAAGCTAATACAGAACGCATAGAGTATATTTTAGATATTTTAGATATTAGAGGGTTTACTTGGTGGGAAGATGTACAAGGTAGGGGTTCCAAAGATGGAGAGCCTCGAAGAGGAACCCATACTTGGCCAGAAATGAATTCGGCTGTTATGACAATTATCTCAGATGAGTTAGTTGCTCCTTTGATAGAGAGGGTGAAGAAATTAGATGAACAAAATACAGATATTGGTATTCGTGCTTTTGTTTGGAATATTGAACAAGCAGTATAATAAAATAGTTTACTAGTGATTAGAAAGAGAAATGGCTGTTTTCGTTTATTCGAAACAGCCATTTTTTTATTGTATTTATAATAATTATCTGTTGCGAAAATAAATATATAGTAGTATTTTTATACATTCTATTTAGTATAATACTGTATTTAAAAAAAAGAGAATTATTATAAATAACGAACATGTAAAAAACAACTATGAAAAAACACATCTTTTATTGCTTTCTAGTATTTAGTATTTTTCTATTTTCCGCTTGTAGTGAAGATAAAGAACCTGTAATTGATGATACTTCTATAAGTTTGGATACAACATCTTTTGTATTGTTAATTGATGAAGAAAGGACACTGATAGCAACTGTTAAGTCCGGAAATACTACAAATAATACAGTAATATGGACAAGTAGTAGTGAAGCTATAGCTACCGTAATAAATGGAACAGTAACAGCCATAGAAGAAGGAGAAGTTACTATTACAGCAAAGGTTGATGATAAAACAGCTACTTGTGTTGTAACCGTTTTAGAAGGAATAAGAATTAAAGGTACCATATGGGCTACTTGTAATGTTTCTGCTCCTGGAGTATTTGCAGCTAAGCCAGAAGAAGCAGGTATGTTTTATCAATGGAATAGCAAAGTTGGATGGCCTTCTACTGGAGATATTGGGGTCGTTATTGCTACTGATGGTTCTACTACATGGGATCGTTATTGGAAAGGAGATTATACATTACCATCTACTTCTGATATTTGGACATTTGTCAATGATCCAAGTCCTTCTGGGTGGCGTGTTCCTACAAAAACAGAAATTGACTCATTGTGGAAAGCACCTTCAGTTTGGACAACAGAAAATGGTGTGTATGGACAAAGGTTTGGGACAGCTCCTAATACTATTTTCCTTCCAGCCTTAGGACAACGTGAGGATGCAAGTGGTAACTTTACTTATGGTGGAACTGGAGGTTATTATTGGGGAAATTCAGTGAGTAGTGGTGGAGGAAATGCTTATTATTTACGCTTCTACAATGGCAGTGCTGTTGATTGGTCTACTCACTCTCGTTCTTATGGTCACTTTATTCGTTGTGTTGCAAGGTAGAAGAGATAAGTCCTTTTTATATAGGCAAAAAAAATGGCTGTTAGTGAAATTCTAATAGCCATTTTTTATTCTATTAATTCTCCTTTTCCGTGCCGTATTATCTCCATTTTATTTTCAGTACAGTCGATAACTGTAGAGGGTTCTAAATCGCCATAGCCACCATCAACTACTATTTCTACTTGGTCTTGGTATCTTTCGTAGATTAATTCGGGGTCTGTAAAGTATTCTAGTATTTCATCATCGGCCTTTAACGACGTTGACATAATAGGGTTTCCTAGTTCTTTTACAATTTCTCTGATAATATTGTTGTTCGGAATTCTAATGCCGACTGTTTTTTTTGACTTGAATATCTTAGGCAGCTTGTTGTTTCCCTCTAATAAAAAAGTAAAAGGACCTGGTAAGTTCTTTTTCATTAGTTTGAATGTTTTATTGTCTACTTTTGCATATTCACTTATATGACTTAAGTCATAGCAAATAAATGAGAGCTTAGCTTTTTTAGCTTCTACTCCTTTAATTCTACAAATAGCTTCAACAGCACGAGCATTAAAAATATCACAACCAATACCATAGATAGTATCGGTAGGGTAAATAATTAAACCACCATTACGTAAGCATGCTACAACTTGGGCAATCTCTTTAGGATTTGGATTCTCTGGGTATATCTTTACTAGCATAGTTGTTTAACCGTATATAATATTTCCATCTTCATCATAGTAATTCTCCATGCCTTTCTCATACTGATTCATTGCTCGTAGACTCATCCCCATGCTCGAGAATCCTCCATCATGGAATAGATTCTGCATAGTTACTTTTTTTGTTAAATCAGAAAACATTACGATGCAATAATCGGCACATTCTGATGCTGTAGCATTACCAAGAGGCGACATCTTATCAGAGAAATCTAATAAGCCATCCATCCCTTTTACACCACTACCAGCAGTTGTTATTGTTGGAGATTGAGATATAGTATTAACGCGAACGCCTTTTTCTCTACCATAAATGTAACCAAAGCTACGAGCAATAGATTCAAGCAGGGATTTGGCATCAGCCATATCGTTATACCCAAAGAATGAACGTTGTGCAGCAACATATGATAGAGCTAGAATTGACCCTTCATTAGCAATAGCATCTTGTTTTTTGGCTACTTGAATCATTTTGTGGAAAGATATAGCAGATACATTTAAAGTCGTATCCAACATCTTATAATCTAAATTGTCGTAGGTGCGCTTTTTACGTACGTTTGGAGACATCCCTATTGAATGAAGTACGAAGTCAATTTTTCCACCGAGTAGCTCTTGTGATTCTTTGAAAACTTTCTCTAAATCTTCTATGCTTGTTGCATCCGCAGGTATAACTTTAGTGTTAAGTCTCTCAGCGAGCATTTCAGTATCGCCCATTCTCATAGCCATGGGTGTATTTGTTAGAGTTATAGTTGCACCTTCTTCTACAGCTCTTTCAGCTACCTTCCATGCTATAGACATGTCATTTAGTGCCCCGAATATAATTCCTCTTTTTCCTTTTAATAAATTGTTTGTCATTACTATTAATTTTAAAACCATTATTAAAACATTTGTAATGAAAAAATGTTTTAATAATGGCTCTATTAAGTTCTAATTTTTTTTTTCTGATCAGTAGAAATCATCCATTCCTGAGTTTCCTGCTACCATTTTATAAAACATAAATCCTTTATCAAATTTTTTAAAATAGTATTTCTCTTCATAGGTGTCAGATTCTAAATTACCACCAGGCTCCATAATTTTATAGCTATAGAAATAGCATTTCTCAATAAAATCGTATCCCAGCCAAATACAAGCACCTCTGTTTTCTACCATTACTACATCAAAGCGTACAAAGTCCATCTCGTGTAAATAGGGAGGGTATACTTCTTTGTAATAGTCTTTTACATCTTGTAGGCTTGCATAGCTATTGAAATAACCGCCTTCACTTTGAAAGGGTGTTTGTGTGTGTCCGAATAAATAGGCGGCGTCGTTATCTCTTGTTGCATTCTTGAATTGTACCCAGAAATGAAAAAACTCTTTACTATCTGGAGTCTCTAGTGCAAGTGCAGGTATACTATTAGTGAATAAAAATATCACAAATAAAAAGCTAATGCTAATTTGTTTTTTCATAATCGTTGTTTTTTAAGAGTTCCATATTTCCCATGCTGCTAATGCTTGACCATGTAACATTTCTAGTCCATTTTTTACATTAGCACCCATTTCTTTTCCTTTTTTCATGAATAGAGTTATTTCAGGATTATATACAAGGTCGAATAAAACATGCTGGTCAGTAATGCTGTTGTAGGGAATGTCCGGACAGGCATCTACTTTAGGAAATGTACCTAGTGGTGTAGCATTGATAATGACTAATCTCTCTTTTATCATTGCAGAGTCAATTTGACTATAAGGAATTTCATTTTCAAATAGCTCATCTTCAATAGACGCAGAAATATATTCAATTCCCAGTTTTGTTAAGATATGCTTTATTGCTTTTGAAGCTCCACCGGTTCCTAAAATTAAAGCTTTTTTGTGCTGCTCGTTAAGCATTGGTTTTAAAGAATTTTCAAATCCAATAATATCAGTATTATAACCTTTAAGTTTTAGTCCATCTGCTGTTTTAATCGGTTTTATAGTATTTACAGCAGCAACAATTTTTGTTTCTTCATCTATCTCATCTAGGTATTGCATTACTTCTTGCTTGTAAGGAATAGTACAATTGAGTCCTAGTATATCAGGGTTTTCTTTAAAAATTGATGGGAATTTTTTTATTGAATCAATCTCAAAGTTTTGGTATTGATAATCGTTTAAATTTTCTGCTTCAAATTTCTCTGTGAAGAATTTTTTTGAGAATGAATGGCCTAATGGGTAGCCTATGAGTCCAAATAATTTCATGATCTACTTTTCTTTTTTTTCTTTGCGTTTAGCAATTAATTCAATTGCAATTAAGGAGGCAGCTCCAAGTATAATACAGCCAAATGCCATAAAAAATAAATTATCAATAATTGGTAAATACCAATTGTAACCTACTACTTTTTCTTTTCCACCAAATACTTGTACAACTTCATCTTTCCAAGGATATATAATAATAATCGAGCCAATAATGAAACCCGTTAAAAGTGAAATCGTTTGGTTAGGGAATTTTTTGAATATCCATGATAGTATATGTGAGAATGCAATTAAGCCAATACCAGCTCCAATTATAACAGGAAGAAGTATCATTACATTCCCCTCTATAACTGCATTAATCATTACTAATTCATAATTACCTAAAAGAATTAGTACAAAAGAACCTGATAGTCCTGGAAGAATCATGCTACATGCAGCCACAATGCCACAAAGAATTAGATATAAAAAGTTATCGCTTTCTGAAGCAGGATTGGTAAATGCAATAAGACTAGTAATAGCTATTCCTATTATCATGCTAATGATTACAGAGTAGTCCCATTTTTTTATTGTTTTGCCGACGAAATAGATGGATGCTATAATCAGGCCTAAAAAGAATGACCATATATACACGGGATATTCAGTAAATAAAAACTTAAATAATTGGGCTATTGAAATAACAGATACAGCTATTCCAATCATTACAGCGAGTAGAAATTTAAAGTCAATGTGTTCTGCAAACTCTTTCCACTTACCGCTGAAGAATAATTTAATTGCTGTTAAATTGAATGACTTGATTGCTCCAATTAAACGCTCAAATATACCTGTGATAAATGCAATTGTTCCTCCAGAAACACCTGGGATAACATTGGCAGAACCCATCGCTAATCCTTTAAAGAAAAGAGAAATGTGTTTTTTCATTAATCTAGTTTGTTTAACATATTCTCGAATTGACGAACTGCCTCTGGGCACATTTCAAAGAATAGATTAGTAGCATCAGAAGATTTTTTTGCTGCTACTTCTAAGTGAGTTAATGAGAGGTTTATCTCATTCGATTTGTAGTAATTAATTGCCAGTAATAAATCAATATTTTCAGTATCTTGATCCATTTCGTAAGCTTGTTGGTAATACTCTAATGACATGCCGTATTCATCAATTTCAAAATGAATATTAGCTAATGCAACTAAGCTGTCAGCTTGTTTAGGATTCAAATCTAAAGAAGACCTGTAAGCAAGAATTGCATTCTCGTAATCATTAAGATTTACATATGCTTCAGCAATATATATCCATAGTTCACTAGACTCAGGAGAGTATTCTAAGGCTTTTGATGCGTAATTAAGGCTTTTTCTGAATTCTTCTTTCTCTAGATAGCAAATAGTAATTCCGGTAAGGGCATCAATATTTGTTTCATCTAGTTCTAAAGCTTCTTGGTAACTAAGCAAGGCTTTATCTATTTGGTCTATTTTTTCGTAACATTCACCAACATATACTAAGACATTGCTTTTGTAGTCTGTCATGTCCATATACGTGAGGTAATTCTCTTTGGCAAGTTCGTAGCGTTCTAATTGAAAAAGAGCATGAGATTTTTGTAACCATGCACCAGCATCATTTTCATTAATTATAGTTGCATAATCATAAGCTTCTACAGCTTTTTCGTAATTACCAAGCATAAAATATACCTGACCTAAATTAAACCATGTTTCTCCAGAGTAGGGGCGTAGGTCTATAATGCGATTGTGTGTATTAATACACTTGTCATATTGAGCAGTTTGCTCGTAGCAGAAGGCTAATTCGAAAAGAATATCTATGTTTTCAGAGTTGTGTTTAATGCCTTCAAGAAGATATTTTATACTTCTTTCGTACGACTGTGCAGTTAGGTATATATATGCAATATCTAAACATTTTGAATCAAACTCTTTATCTTTAATATGGAGAATAGATGAGAATAAATTATCAGCTTCGGTGTAGCGATTAAGCTGAATTAGAATTTCGCCTTTAAGTAAGATATTATCTGAGTCACTAGCATCTGGACTTTGATTTAATATCTGAAGCGCTTTCTCATATTTGCCCATAGTAGAATATATCTTTGCTCGTTTATTAAGCAAAGCTGAACTTCCTGGGTGTATGTTTAACCCTAGTTCTATGGCTTTTGATGATTCTTTGGTTCTACCTTTCCAGAGGTAGTAGTCGGCTATTTGCTCTAACTCTTCTACGTCAAAATAGCCTGCTTGATTATTTGTAAGATATGATTCGTATCGTTGTAAAATATCTTCAAATTTTCCTTCAGATGATATATTCATAGAGGCATTGTTTTCACAAAAATAAGTTAAAATGTTTGAAGAAACTGTATCTAGTGCTTGGAACTTATTAACAACAAGACCTTTGTTGAATTAACTGGCTTTTTATTCGTTGTCAATTTTTCCTTCTCTTTTATCGTTTTTTATTTTGTTATAATACTAGCGAAAGGGCATTATATGTTATGTTTGGGGCATTCCTTTTAACATTATGGCTTCTTTTATATTAATTTTTAGTTAAAAATGATTATTATGTAAACAATTATTGGATTTATGACGTTCTTTCAGATATGAGACTACAAGAGCGCATGGTGCGGATGAACCGATATTACCAACTTACAAATTTTTACACATTCCTTAAAGACTTGGCAGTGAAGGCATTTTTTATGGTGTTGTTTTTCGTTGTGTCTTTATATGTGTTAGATAGATTTATCATTGATTTAGATAGCATGTTATCAGGCGTATTAGCCAATTATTCTAAGTCACTTATTTTTTCTGTTTTCTTAATTTCAGAATCATTTCTTGGATTAATTCCACCAGAACTATTTATCGCATTAACAGCAAAATCTCTCTATCCTTGGGTCGATTTATTTATTATTGCTGTTATCTCGTATAGTGGGGGTGTAATATCTTACTTGGCTGGTCAGCAGATATATAGAATTCCAGTTATTCATAAATATATTGAGAAAACAGTTGCCGTTCATGTTAAGAATTTACGTCAATGGGGAGGAGTATTAATTGTTATAGGAGCAATGTTACCTATACCTCACTCTGTAGTTAGTTTAGCATGCGGCGTTATTAAATTCAAGTTTTCTCATTATTTGCTTTGGGCTTTGGCTCGTTTCCTACGCTTTTTTGTTTATGGTTTGACCATTTTTAATATTGTAAATTTTTAAAAGTTACAGCAATAGAATTCGATAAGAAAGAGGATCTCATTTTGGTGAGACCCTCTTTTATTGTTATGAACAGATACTCTGTACGTACTACTCAATCTCTATATCATACATATATAACAAACCAGCAATGCCAGCATTTGAGAACTTAGCTTTATTAATGTAGTTGTTGCTTGGGTCTATAGAGTAATTATAGGATGTGCGAAAGTTAGCTTTCTCCAGAAGGGTATTTTCAAATATGGCTCCTGAGAGATCGCAGTTGTCAAAAACAGCATTATTTAAGTTGCATTCAGCAAAATCTGTTTCTATTAAGCTAGAGTCTTTGAAAATTGTATGTTTGCTTTTTGTTTTGTAAAAAGAAGCATGCATTAACTGGCAATTCTCAAAATTAAAAGATAAGCCAAATGCATTGCAGTTTTCAAATTGTAAGCCTAGCATTTTACAACTCTCAAACCGAACGTCTTGAAAACTAGTTTTTGTTAAGGTACACATGCTTATATTGCAATCAATAAATCTACAGTCGATAAAAGTAATTTCAGAAAGGTCCGTTGCAGAAAAATCACATTGCTTAAAAGTGCAATTGTCATATTCTCCTTTTGCTAAGGCATCTTTTTGATAGCTTTTGCTTTCAAAACTTTTATCTTCTATATATACTTTTTCCATTGTGTTAAGGGTATAGTCCAATTGCGTCTAATTCTTTAAGCAAATTGTTGTATTTGGTCTTTTTTAGTTCAAAAGCATCTACTACAGACAAGTTTTCTTTTAGTTGTGCAAAGCAAACTATTCCTTTATTTAGTAAGGTCTGCTTTTCTTTTATGCTTAAACTTTTTAGTAAAGTAACAGGGTAGAGCTTATATTCTTCTAAACGTTCTTTTAACCCATTTCCGTGTGGGTAATTCCATGCTAGTAATTGCAAGCCACTACAGCTGCCATATTGAATAGAGTCGGAGGAAAAGCGTGTATTTGTAATCACCCATCCCTTGAATCTAAGTCCATGGAAAGAAGGCAAGTGTTTTCGTTTACTAACAATGTCATCAACACGTGAACGTACATATAAAGGGACTTGTACACTTACATGCTTTCCTTGGTCTTTATGAAATTTACACTCTACGAGGTGTTGCGTATTTGAATTGGTAGCAACCACATCCATTTCGTGCGTTACACAGTTTCCTTCAAGAACAACACCTACTTCAGTTTGATAGCCCATGCGTTGAAATAGTTCTCCGATTAAAATCTCAAAAGGGTAACCTGTGGGTCCTAATTCAAATATAGCCTGTTTTAAACGGTAGCGTAAAGATGAGTTGACTTCTTTACTACGTAGAATAGAAAAGGCACGAGCATATATCTTTTTTGTGCTAACTCCTGGCTGTATCCATTGCTGAATGTCGGCAACAATTTTTTCTATTGTATCTTTTTCTGCACCAGCATTAAATAGTGATTGTTCTAGCTTTTCTGATGAAAAAGCTTCTATGTCACCAGAAGCTTTTTTGATAAGGATTTGCTTATTATCCATGTTTGGACAGATGTACTAATTTTTAGTTTTTTGTTTTAATTCTAAATCATTCCAGCGTTGTTCTTTTTTGTACCAAAGAATAAAACCAGCACTCATTAATACAAGTGAAATAATTACAAGAAGTAAATCTGTACGTTCTTGTTTTTGTATTGTAGCTGTTTTAATTTCTATGATATCAATTTTTGTAGCGATATCAGTCTTTACATGATGAGGTAGTTTTTTGTCTTTCATTATCATCTTTTCTACTTCTTCAATTTGTTTGTTTAAATCTGATATTTTATCGTATTTAACGATATTTGCTTGTTCGTTCTTTTCAAAGTCAACACTTATAGTATCGTAATGATGTACAATTCCAAATATTTCTTTTTCTAATTCTTCAATCTCAATTTTACTCTTGATAACATCGCTTTGTTGCGTTCCATAGTTCATTACAGCTAAAATTAAAATACCTAAACCAAATAATGCAATTAGTTTATATAAGTTGTCTGTTGGGGGGGTGATGGCTGGAATCATATATATATATTTATAAGTGTATTACAAATATACTATTCTTGAAATAAAGAACATTTAAATTTGTTAGTTTTTTGATAGTGATTTTTTTCATTCTACTTGGAATATACAAGAATGCTTATTTGCGAACAAATTTACCATCTAAGAACACAAAAGAGTTACTTTCAAAGCTTATCTCTTCACCCTCTTTTAGTTCTGTAGAGAACGAGATATCTTTCTTCGTTGTATGCAAAGAACCTTTTGTTTTATAAGCTAAATTAAGATAGTTTACATTTATGCCACCCGAAGTGCCACAAAGAATTATATGTATAGGAGCATTGACCTTGTGCCATAATGACAAATCTCTAGGTGTGGCATAATTATCTGCAATCATTACAATTTCTTTACAAGATGGACATTGGTTAATACCTTCAAGCGTAGCTTCAATATTATTTTCCGGAATGTCACCGCCATAGCCAGCCATCATAGCCGTGAAAATTACGTCTCTAATATTTTCGAAAACAGATGCTTTGCAATGATAAATCCCACCTACATCTCCCAGTTTTTTCTCACTATCAATTTTGTTGTCTCCATCATTGAAAAAAGTGAAGTGTTCAGAAGTAGATCCATTTTCTTTAAAAGAAGATTTTAGCCATAATAAAAGTTGAGCAGAATAGGGAGACATACTACTTGTGATATCACATATTATTAACATTTTTTCCCACTCCTTATTCCTTTTAAATACTTTAAAAATTGTGGAATCAATTTTTATTGGTTTGTCTATTTTATTTCTAGAGGATAAGGGTTGTGTGTGCATTAATATTGATGTGGATAATTCAGGACTAATTTTGGTTTCTTCTTTTTTAAATACAATAGGTAAGGTGTAGCTGTAATCTTCTACTTCTCCTCGTACTTTGCCAGGATTCCAAGTAGGCATAGTTTTTAAAACATTAAGCAGTTCTATTTCACTTACATTTCCTCCTCTGTTTATAGCTCTAATATCCTTTATTTTACCAGTTTTAGTGACGGTGAAAGAAACACTTATCTTACCTGCACCCCTAAATAGAATATTGGTATTTAGAAAATTTTCTAAAGCAGATAGTCCACCTTTAAAGCTGGGAGCTTCTCTCTCCGAAAAGCCGGATGTGTATTTTCTAGAAGCGGTAATCGTATCATCTATAAGTTTATCTTTTGTTTTTATCTCAAGCAAATCTTCTGATGGTAATATACTGTAACTAGGGGTTTTTCCATTAAGTAATTTTTCTATATAGGCAATTTCTTTTTTAGTCTGTTTTTTGCTGCCTGCAGGTCGAATATAGAAAATGAAACCGTGGAAATAAGCTGTTGCTTCTTTTGCGTTTTTTGCTGCTGTTTGTTCAATAATACGCCATGATATTAGTTCGTTTTTAAAAACTTCAGGGATCAGAGCATGCAAATTTAATAATCGTTTCTTGTTTAATTCTCTTTGGTTAAAAGTGCGACTGCTTTTAAATGATGTGTATACTAAATCAATACGATAGATAACCAATTCCTTGATTTGTTTAATTTCTTCAGTATTTAAAATAGTAGGGGATGAAAAGGAAGTGTTTAAAAAGAGGCGGTTTTCATTATTATGGATGTCTACTTCTTCAATACTAAAAACCTCCGTGTTTAAAACCTTTTCTATTAAACTTGAATTTGCAAAACTTAATTGCATACATATGAATAAACTAAAAAGAAGGAGGGTGTGTTTCATTGTGAAAAATATTGTTTTTTATTTTTGTTAGAAAGTTATATTATAAATTAGCTTTTCATTTTATTTAAAGAAAGGATATTAGCTCGTTCGCTTATCTAGCTTTCAAATATAATAAATACCATATTATAAAGACACAATATATATTATAAGAATAAGAGATTTAATTTTTGTGCTGAAAAAATTAAAAAATAAAGCTTTGGGAAGATAAGTAAAGTATGTGTGTAAATGTCTTAATAAACTTAATGAGAGGTATCTTAATAATAATGTGGTGTTTTAAATTAAATGTGATTCAGCTTAAGATAATATCTAAACGCGATCTATAATATTCTAATTTTTAGCCTTTGCTAAGTATTACAAATGTATTTTATTCAAAAAAAAATGTGTAGGCAATGCCTATGCTAATTTATTGAAATATTTATTTCTTTATTATTTTATATGTATATAAGTTTTTAGAAGTAATAACCTTTAAGAGGTAGATTCCTGAATTATAACTGGTTAAGTCAATTGAACCTGTCTCAAGATTATCTTCATATATTAAGTTTCCATTCAAATTATACAACTCAATTTTTTTAATAATAGATGAGTTTATTGTATTAATATTGACGTAATTATAAGAAGGGTTAGGGAAAACTTCAAATTCATTTGTTTTTCTTGGATCTTTGATGTTTGTTGTGTTTAAGTAGATGTTAATAGAGTCACTTGTATGACATCCATTGTTGTCTTTCGCGTCAATTTTTATAGTATAGATACCTGTTGAGTAATTACTGGCAATAATCTTCAATGTGTCAGTTGTAATACTATCATTCCATACATAATTATTAAAGCCTGAAGGGACAATTATGTTTAAACTATCTTCATTTGATAAATATAAATCAGATCCAATATCTATTTGATCTGTATTTACTGTAATGTTTATTGTGTCTGATAGAACTCCACATTGATCTGTTGTTTTAACGAAGTATTTCCCAGTTTGATTCACATTTAAAGTAGCATTGGTACTATTGTCATTCCATAAATATGATGTGAAAGTGCCTGCATCTAGGATTAAACTGTTTCCGGCACATAATAAAGTGTCTATACCTAAATTTGGTTTTTTAATACTTGAAAGTTTAGCTGTAAACAAGAGATAGCCATAAGAATCACGATTTATAGAGATGTCATTTGTGAAGACCATCTCCTTTTCTTGAAGAAAACCAGTTGCTAGAATATCTCCATTGTTGTCTGTGTCTATTGAAAGAATCTTGTCTGGTCCATAACTACCATATGTATTAACTTCCCATATTATTGTACCATTATCTTTATTTAGTCCAAATATTAATAAACCTGCACTTTCTGGTGCTACAAATATATTATCATTTCTATCAATAGATATTTTTCCTCCATCATAATGAATATATCCAGTAGCTACACTATAGTCTGTATCTAATACAGTTCCCCATTGATATAATCCATTTTGGTCAAATTTAACAATGTAAGCGCAATCAATATCGGTTGGATATAGTGTATTGCCGTCGATATAACAGTCGCCATCTAAACTGTTTAATAGATATACGTTATTTTTTTTGTCAGTAATAACACATACATTACCTACATGGTATTCATTTGACATATATCCGCGAGGTTCTTTTCCCCATAAAGCATTACCAATACTATCAAACTTGAATAGAAATGTGCCATTGCCATTGTTTGATAATCCAATTGAAATAGAGTCAAATTCAACATTAGAGGCAGTGTGTCCTGCAACTAAAATGTTATCTTCAGAATCTGTTGTTATGCTATAACAATTAGAGGTATTACCAGTTCCTCCATTTTTACACCAAAGATAATTTCCTTCTGAGTCATATTTTGCAAAGAACATGTCTCCGTAGTTACTTTTTCTATATATTGTGTTATCAGAAATATCCATGTAATTTCCAGTAAACATTCCAGCAATAAACAAGTTATTATATTTGTCACAATATACGTCATGTATTCTTTGTCCGTTATTTCCGGATGAATTTATTCCCCATAAAGCATTTCCATTAGAATCTATTTTTGCAACAAAGAAATGGTCGTTTGAATATGTGCTACTTATCAACTCCTCTTTGCTATAGAGTGTATCTTGCCCAATATATAGAGTGTCATCTTTATAATAGCTGCCACTTATAAATATATTGCCTTCATTATCAGATGTTATATCTGTTACGTCTTTTAATTCGTACAATTTTGAACAAAAAGAATTTGCCCATAGTACATTTCCATTTTTATCATATTTTACATAAAAAAGATTTTTATCTCCAAAGGAAACCTGCTTTTTAAACACTGTAATACTATCAAAGTTAATTGAATCAGTTTCAAATAAACCTGCTACGAAAATATTACCTTCATTATCTATTGTAATACCTTTTCCTTTTATGTTATATGAATCTGCTGATTTTACCCATTCCCAATCATAACATTGACTGAAAATGGAATTAAATATAATAGAGAATAGTAAGAACAATAAATTTTTTTTCATGGGGGTATGATGCGTTACTTTGCTAAGTATTACAAATGTATATAATTTAATTTGAATAAATGCTTCGTTTTCAAATTTTCAAGTCTTATTCTTGCAGTATTCTTCAGCCTCAATTCGAAGTTCGTCAGATGTTTTTCTTCTGCGTTTATTTAACCACTCATCAATTTCTGATTTCTTAAAGTATAGCCTTTTCCCCGACTTAATACATGGTATAGCTCGTCTCTGAACTTTTCCATATATGGAAGATTTTGCAAGACTTAAATAGCTTGTAACTTCTTCAATAGTTAGGAGTTTGTCTTCTTGTTTTTTAGTTATTGCCTTTGTTTCTAACTTTTTATTTATCTCCGTAAGTATGCTTTCAATATTATCTAAACGTTTTTCAATTATTTCAAATGGGTTATCCATGTTTTCAAATGTTTCTTTTTTTTGTTTAAAATTGACAATTCACATTGATTACATCCTGTAAATTAGTGGTATATCTCGGTGATAATTTTTCTTGATTCATTTTCCAAACACGCCCTGTATCTTGTGCTGCTAAGCGTACTTTTTGTTGTCCGCAAATAGCATTTATTTTGTCTACGGCTTTCATCAGGGCAATATGCTTTACATTTCTTTTGGCAAATAAGGTGAGTTGTTGGTTGTTCTCAGGACTGAAGTCCATCACAATAACACCCGCTTTTTTATAAGCAAAACCCTTTTTAAATATTCTTTCTAAACCCTGTAGGGCAAATTTGGACAGCTCAATACTAGAGTTCGTGGCAAAGGGAAGTTTAATTACAATGTTCTGGCTGTATTGTGGCAGGTCTTGTCGGTGCCCGTTGGTATGGATAAATACCATGATACTATTGCAACACGAACCTTGTTTGCGTAATTTTTCCCCACAAGAAACGGCAAAGCTCACCACACGTTCTCTTATTTGTTCTAACTCGGTATAGTTGCCATCAAAGGTGCGGGTAGTGGCTATGTTCTTTTTGTTCTGTATTTCTTCGAGTTGCAGAGTAGATTTTCCTTCTAGCTCATGCTTTAGACGCAAACCAACAACTGACATATTTTTACGCACCCAGCTGTCTGATAATTGAGTAAAATCATAGGCTGTATTTACACCTATATATATTAAGCGTTGAGCGTGTTTTCTGCCAATGCCCCACACATCACCAATTTTCAGCCATTTTAATGCTTTGATGCGTTTCTCATCACTATCTATTTGGTAAACGCCCTTTGTGCGTTCAGGAAACTTTTTAGCAATGTGATTGGCTACTTTCGATAAGGCTTTAGTAGGAGCATAGCCAACACTTATTGGAATGCCAGTCCATTGTTGTACTTGCTTTTTCATCTTTAAGCCTAGTTCATCTAGCTGAGTAGATTCCAGCCCTTCCAATTTTAGGAATGCTTCATCAATACTGTATATTTCCATATCAGAACTGTAAGTGCCAAGAACTTCCATTACGCGCTGACTCATATCACCATATAAAGCAAAGTTAGAAGAGAATACGTTTATTTTCTGTTGTTTAAATAGCTCTTTGTATTTAAATGCAGGAGCACCCATAGGAACGCCAGCAGCTTTTGCTTCGTTACTACGCGCAATAACGCAACCATCGTTGTTAGATAATACAACAACGGGCTTGCCTACTAAATCGGGGCGAAATACCCTTTCGCAAGAGGCATAGAAGTTATTACAGTCTACGAGTGCAAACATTTAATTACTATTTATTATTTGACTTCAATTAGAAGCTTTTTATGACATGTGTAACCACTCCAAAAATACGCAAGTCGTTATCTTCTGTTATATGGATAGGTTTAAATTCTTCATTGGCAGGAACTAGCCAAACACCTTCTTTATCAATCTTAATTTGTTTTAGGGTAAATTCTCCATCTATAAAGCAAACAGCAATTTTCCCATTTGCGGGTTCTATGCTTTTATCAATGACCAACAAATCTCCTTCATTAATACCAGCATCCTTCATTGATTCGCCTTTTACTCTTCCAAAAAAAGTTGCCGAAGGGTGTTTGATCAAATGCTTATTCAAATCAATACTCAAATCAATAAAATCATTGGCAGGAGAGGGGAAACCAGCACTGATGCTTCCTAAAACAGGTGTTTCTTGTTCCGTTTCTGTTTGCGCTGAGTAAATATCAACGGTAGGTGAGTTGTGTAGTTTTAAGGCTGTCATCTTGGATTATAATTTATAATCTCAAAGTTAGAGAAATTGTTTATAATCCTTTGAGACTTTTATTGTAAAGTTTCAAACAATTTAAGAGAGAGTGGAGTTTGATGTTGTCTGTTTTGGGCTGAACGTTTGGGCTTTGGCATCGTGGGGCGTCGACCGATAGGTTAGACGTCAAACGAGGTCAGCCCACTGCGCCCGATGTGCTAGGGGCTGGGCTTTTTTATTCTAAGAAAAAAACAATCGTACTTACTACTCTGGCTTTTTGAATATAAGGCTCTTTTGGCTTTGTGCTGGATTCTTCGTTATAATAGTACCTTCCTGCAATAGTTATTTGCCCTTGAGAAGCTGTTTTAATTTTCCCTAATTTCGCTTGAGAATCGTTGGCAAACTGCTCACCTGCGATACGTGCATTTTTTGTGCTTTCGGCTATTAGTTGCGGTTTTATTGAGTTTAATTCGGGGAAAGAATAATTTGTTTTAATATTAGATGTTAGATCTTTACTAATTAAATCCAAATTTATTTGAGAGGTCTTGTCTTCTGTGTTTTTTACATCTTTCGATTGAATTGTTAAGCTTTGATTAATAGTATATCTATTAATTTTTACTTGAACTTCTTTCCCATTTTTCCATTGAGTTTTGTAGTATTTTTGTCGGTCAGTTACATCTATATTGTTTATAGCAATATCATTTTTATTATATCCAATATTTGTTAAACGTACAATTATAGCGTTTTTTTTGTTTTCTGTATGTTTAATTATTTCCTGTAAATCATCGCCTGAAAAAGCAAAATTTAAAGTGAAAGTTGCGGAAGTTGCCGTCATATTCATTTCGGCTAATCCTTTCACGGTTACTACACGGTCTTTGTCGCTAAATGTTTTTAGTCCTTTGAAAATAAAGAAGCCTAATAATAAAAGCCCAAATAATAGAGAAAAGCCTAAAATAATAGATTTTGATACATTTTTGTTTTCCATAATAATAATTTTAATTCGTTGTTTAGTTCGTTTTAGCCTTGCAACTTTTGGTGTAAATAGTTATTTAATTATTACTTGTGTTGTGTTCTTTACAATTACATTACCCATTTTTACATTCACGAATGACGAACTACTTTTTATCCATGATGATTCTAAATCAAATTTAGATTCAACTCGTTCGTCAACATCAAATTGATCAATAGGAATTTGCTCAGCTTTACCTTGCGCTACTATATAAGATTGATATGCTTCTTCTTTATCGTATATATATATATAATCAATTATTAGTTCGGAATTAGATGAAGAAGTGTTTACGATAAGTTTCGCCTGATTTTCCTTGTCACCATGCTGAACTTGATCAACGTTATAAACCTCAATGTCCTGAGTGTAAGTTTGGTCTAAGACAAAAGGAAAGCTGTATGCTTGGAAAATATAATTAAATGCGTTTAGCATGGTTTGCATGGCTGCGGGCATTTGCTCATTCATGTATTGTTTGACCTTTATTTTTATTTCATCCTTATTAGATTCATCAAGTTCAACTTTTGATTTATCTAAGAATTGATTCAGAACAACAACTACCATTTCTTCTACTAGCTTTCTTAATTCAGCTTCATTTTTAATTTCAAAAGCTAGAGCTGTATTTTGGTTTACTAGAAATGAATATTCAAGACCAGACATTTTCTTTTGCAATTCCAATATTAATTCTTGTATCATTTGTTCTATTGGTGATGCATTTATCATTTCTGATTCGACCGAAATATTATCTAAAGTAATCTGTTTAAAAAGAACTTCATAAATCGTATCCTTTTGGTTCAATATTTTCATAGTGTAATTTGAGCTCATTCCTGAAGCCATAAAAATAGAGTCATTAGCATAAATTGTTGTGGAGTCAATTTGAGTAATAGATTTTGATGTTCCCACTTCCCAATTAACGATAACGTTTTGAGGTTCATCTATTGAGTCTTGAGAGAAGCTATCAATTCCGAAAAAAAGTAAGCTTGTTATTATTAGTATTTTGTTCATTTTAATTATTTACAACGGTTACGGTATGACATTGTGGGGCGTCGCCTCGGAGAGCGACGTCAAACAAGGTCAGCCCGTAGCGCTCCATTTGTGATACCGTTTGTTGTGGTTTCGTTTATTTAATTGAATTTATAAAAATATAATATATAATTACTGATGCTAAAGCTATAAAAATGAAGAATGGTATAATAAAATTCCTTTTTCTATATTTTAAGTTTTTATCTATGCTTTTTTTCCATATAAACTCAATCAGTAATCCACCCAAAAGGGCATTTAATCCTCCTAATATGAATATTTCTTCATACCTATCTGTTATTAGTTTAACTATAGCTGTTAAAATTGCACCAAAAAATACTGTGCGATTCCCTAACTCTTTATTATTTACTTGATAAAAATTTAGTGCAATTAAAATTGAACCAGCTAAAACAGAGAATAAAATTGAAAATAGATATATAACCCATGGTCTATATAGTAGTGGAGCAGAAGGATCATTAGTTATATTCTTGCTTCCTAAGATCCATTTTTTTTCTTCAAGGTCTGTTTGACTACTCTCGTAAGATTCTTTCATTTTTCTTAATTCTTCAGAAAGGGGTTCTCTTTTTTCAATTTCAAGTATTGCGAGATATCTTTTTTCTGATGAATAGAAGGCATAGTCTTTTGAAATTCTTTCTAATTCTTCTAATGATTTGTTCTCCATAGTTCTTTGTTTAACAGCAGGCTTTTTTTGTAAATGAACCACAACTAAGATATATAGCAAACAAACATTGTTTATACATCCAATTAATGTGTTATTAGTATATATCCCTCAAATATATCAATTACCATTTCAAAAAATATCGATTAATATGTTAATAAATCACCCTTGTTGTGTTAAATCTTATTATTAGAATAATTCCTTATTAATAATAATTCTAAGGTGAGCGTTTCTTTAATTTATAAAAGTGAATTTTAAAAAATATTACGAGTAAAAAGAGGAGTAGAAGGGGGCAAAAAACGACATTTTGTAGAATGCGCAAATATTCGTATATTTATACCCTGTAGGTGTAGTAATAGTAGAGGTTTCGGAGAGTTCTTGAAAAAGAATTAGGGATCTTTAACAAAAGGCGTTTTACCTATGTTTTACCCATCCCTTAAAACGCAAATAACCGCTTGATTATCAAGCGGTTAAATGTTAAAAAGTGATTCAGCTGGGGTTCGAACCCAGGACCCCATCCTTAAAAGGGATGTGCTCTACCAGCTGAGCTACTGAATCGGCCATGTGTTTCGTTAAAAACGGTTGCAAAGATAAGGCTCTTTTTTATATTTGCAAGGGCTGTTATGTCTTTTTTTCTAAAAAGGGTTCTATTCATAGTCTTTTGTGATTGTTTCACAGTTAATTAAGTCTCTGTGAAATTTTGTGAAATATTTTTAAGGTTCTATGTAGACTGGTATATTTTTTCTATTTTTAATCAATCATTAAAAAATAAGCGTATGAAAAGTCTCTTAAGTGCTATATTAAAACTATCATCAGTAGTTGTAGTTGTTACGTTTTTTATTAGTTCATGTACCGAGCAAAGTTTTATCGATGACCCAAAAGTAGGAGATGTATATCAGATTGAACGTAGGAATGTAGTGCCTGAAAGTGAAATTTCTTATCAATTAGTAAAAGTAAGAGAGCTCAAAGGAGATAGTCTTTTGCTTATGCCCAACAGAATGTATTATCATGAAAAAGTGTATTGTATAGCAGCAGGAGATTATTTTAATACAAAAGCATCTTATTATTCTACGAAACAAGATATTGAAAAGATGTTTGCTGATGGCGATATTGTTGAGGTATTTAGACTGTATGAGAAATCTTGTTTGGGACACGATAAATGATGATAACTAAAGTGTAAAAGAAATATTCCTTTGTCGAAATAAAAAAAGAGATGTAATTGCATCTCTTTTTTTATTTTATTAACCGTTAAGCATTGACCGTTAAGCATTTTTCCCTAACTTTGCATCCTTAAATTTTTAACCCTTTTTTATATGTCAGACGATAAAAAGATCATTTTCTCAATGGTTAACGTGAGCAAGGTAATTCCACCAACTCGTACTATCTTAAAAGATATGTATTTATCTTTTTTCTACGGAGCCAAAATTGGTGTAATCGGTTTAAATGGTTCTGGTAAATCTACCCTAATGAAAATTATAGCAGGAGTAGAAAAATCATTTAATGGAGAAGTTGTTTTCTCTCCTGGTTATTCAGTAGGGTATTTAGAACAAGAGCCACAATTAGATGAAGAAAAAACGGTAAAGGAAATAGTAAAAGAAGGTGTAAGCGAAATTGTTGATGCTTTGAAAGAGTTTGAGGAAGTAAATGAGAAGTTTGCTGATGAAGATGCTGATTTTGATGCTTTGATTGCACGTCAAGGAGAGTTGCAAGAACAGCTGGATCGTTTAGATGCATGGAATTTAGATAATAAATTAGAGCGCGCGATGGATGCTTTGCGTTGTCCTGCTGATGATGCTTTAGTGAAAACCTTATCTGGTGGTGAACGTCGTCGTGTAGCGCTTTGTCGTTTGCTATTACAACAGCCAGATGTGCTTTTATTAGATGAGCCAACCAACCACTTGGATGCAGAATCGGTAGATTGGTTAGAGCAGCACTTACAACAATATGCAGGAACAGTTATCGCTATTACGCATGATAGATATTTTTTAGATAATGTAGCCGGTTGGATTTTAGAGTTAGATCGAGGAGAAGGTATTCCTTGGCAAGGGAACTATACTTCGTGGTTAGATCAAAAAACCACGCGTATGGCTGGGGAAGAAAAACAAGCAAGTAAAAGACGCAAGACATTAGAGCGAGAGTTAGAATGGGTACGTATGGCACCAAAAGCTCGTCAGGCTAAAAGTAAAGCTCGTTTAGGAGCTTATGATAAACTGTTGAATGAAGATCAAAAGCAGCGTGAAGAAACCTTAGAGCTATTTGTTCCAAACGGTCCTCGTTTAGGAAACAAGGTTATTGAGGTGAAGAATATGAGTAAAGCCTTTGGTGATAAATTATTGTTCGACAATTTAGATTTTGTTTTACCTCCCAATGGTATTGTCGGTGTTATTGGACCCAATGGTGCTGGTAAAACCACCTTGTTTAAAATGATTATGGGAATGGAGTCTCCAGATAAAGGTAGTTTTGATGTAGGAGAAACTGTTGCATTAGGTTATGCCGATCAAACCCATAAAGATATTGATCCAGATAAATCAGTATATGAAGTTGTTTCTGAGGGAACAGAATTTATAAAAGTAGGAGGTAGGGAAATAAACTCACGTGCCTATCTTTCTAAGTTTAACTTTACTGGTGGTGATCAAGAAAAGAAATGTGGCATATTATCAGGAGGAGAACGTAACCGTTTGCATTTAGCTTTAACCTTGAAAGCAGAATCTAATGTGTTGCTATTAGATGAGCCAACTAATGATATTGATGTAAATACCTTAAGAGCATTAGAAGAAGGTTTGGAGCATTTTGCTGGTTGTGCTGTTGTTATTTCGCACGACCGTTGGTTTCTAAATAGAATATGTACACATATATTAGCTTTTGAAGGCGATTCGCAAGTCTTTTTCTTTGAAGGTTCGTACGATGAGTATGAAGAGAATAAAAAGAAACGTTTAGGTGATGATGGTCCAAAGCGAATTCGATATAAAAAATTGATGGCTTAATGATTTATATGTATGTTTTGGTTACAAAATAGTTATTAACCTGTTGATAAATATTTATGGTTTGGAGTAAAAAAAGAATGCAGAAATTTTTCCTCAATTAAACAAAGCATTAACTTTGCTCTCCCTAATAATAAGAGGAACTATTTTTTCTTTGTTGAACACTTATTGATAGACTTTTTTAATTCTGTTGTGAGTGTGCTGACGCTCTGAAAAAATAGAACATAATACATTACCCTTTATAAAAAATAAAAATGAAAAAGCATAATTTTAATGCAGGCCCTTCTGTTTTACCAAAAATGACGATAAAAAATACGGCCAAAGCAGTTTTAGATTTTGATGGAGTAGGACTATCTTTAATGGAAATAAGTCATCGTGCTAAAGAATTCATTCCTATAGTTGACGAGGCAGAAGCATTATTTGCTGAATTGTTAGATATTCCTTCAGGATATAAAGTGCTTTTCTTGGGTGGTGGTGCAAGTTTACAGTTTTGTATGATTCCATATAACTTTATGGAAAACAAGTCAGCCTATTTAAATACTGGAGCGTGGGCTAGCAAAGCGTTAAAAGAAGCCAGATTTTTTGGAAATACTGTAGAGGTAGCTTCATCAAAAGATGCTAATTTTTCATATATTCCAAAAGATTTTGAAATACCTACAGATGCTGATTACTTACATATTACTACAAATAACACGATATATGGAACAGAGATTCGTAAAGAACTAGATTCTCCAATACCTATAATTGCAGATATGTCTTCAGATATATTTTCGCGTCCTGTTGATGTTTCAAAATACAATCTTATTTATGGTGGAGCACAAAAGAACTTAGCTCCAGCAGGTGTTTCATTTGCTATTGTAAAAGTAGATGCTTTAGAAAAAGTATCAAGACCAATACCAACATATTTGAATTATAGCACTCATGTTGTAAATAGTTCAATGTTTAACACACCTCCTGTTATTAATATTTATGCAGCCTTACAAACACTTAAATATTATAAATCTTTAGGTGGCTTAAAGGTGATTGAAAAAATGAATATTGATAAGGCTAATATATTATATGATGAGATTGAAAAGAATAAACTATTCAAAGGAACAGCTCTTGTTGAAGATCGATCTCTTATGAATATTTGTTTTGTTATGAATGAAGAATATGCTGCATTAGAAGCACCATTTGCTCAATTTGCTGCTAAAAAAGGGATGGTTGGAATAAAAGGCCATCGTTCAGTAGGAGGGTTTAGAGCATCTACATACAACTCTTTACCCAAAGACAGTGTTCAGTCTTTAGTTAATTGTATGAAAGATTTCGCAAAGAAACACTAATACAATAAAACATATTTGAAGGACACTTCTAGTTCAGATTCGAACTTCAAGTGTCCTTTCTTGTTTAAGAAATTTAATAATAAAATATAAAACAATTATGAAAGTTTTAATCGCAACAGATAAACCATTTGCTAAAGTAGCTGTAGATGGAATTCGAAAAGTAATTGATGAAGCAGGTTATGAGTTAGCTTTACTAGAAAAATACACAGAAAAACAACAATTGTTAGATGCAATAGCTGATGCTAATGCAGTAATTATTCGTAGTGATATTATTGATGCAGAAGTGTTAGCCGCAGCCAAAGAATTGAAAATTGTTGTACGTGCAGGTGCAGGTTACGATAATGTAGATTTAGAGGCAGCAACTACTGGAGGTGTATGTGTTATGAATACGCCCGGACAGAACTCAAATGCTGTAGCAGAACTAGCTGTCGGAATGATGATTTATGCTGTTCGTAATTTATATAATGGAACGTCTGGAACGGAGTTGTTAGGAAAAAAATTAGGGATACATGCTTATGGAAATGTAGGTCGTAATGTGGCTCGTATTGCTAAAGGTTTAGGTATGCAAGTATTTGCTTACGATGCATATTGTCCTGCTGATGTTATTGAAAAGGATGGTGTAAAAGCATTGAATAATGTAAATGAATTGTATGAAACCTGTAATGTAATTTCTTTACATATACCAGCTACAGCTGAGACGAAAAAGTCTATCAATTTTGATTTGCTAAGTAAAATGCCAGAAGGTGCAATGTTAGTTAATACGGCTCGTAAAGAAGTGGTGGACGAAGAAGAATTAGTGAAGTTTTTTGAAGCTCGTTCTGATTTTAAATATATGAGTGATATTGCTCCAGTAAATGCAGTGGAGCTAAGAGATAAATTTGCTGACCGTTTCTTTGCAACGCCAAAGAAAATGGGAGCCCAAACATCTGAGGCTAATATCAATGCAGGTTTAGCAGCTGCTAAACAAATTGTAGATTTCTTAGAAAAAGGAGATGAGAAATTTCGCGTTAATAAATAAAATACCAATACATAAACGTAAAATATAATGGCCAAAATTAAGCCTTTTAAAGGTATTCGTCCACCAAAAGAATTAGTAGAGCAAGTAGCATCTCGTCCGTACGATGTGCTTAATTCTATCGAAGCAAGAGAAGAAGCTGCAGGAAACGATAAATCATTGTATCGCATTATTAAGCCGGAGATTGATTTTCCTGTAGGGACAGATGAGCATTTGCCTGAGGTGTACGATAAAGCATTGGCTAACTTTAATCTTTTTCAAGATAAGGGTTGGTTAGTTCAAGACACAAAAGAAAATTATTATGTGTATGCACAAACAATGAATGGTCGTACACAATATGGATTAGCTTTATGTGCTAGTGTAGAAGACTACATGACTGAGAATATCAAAAAACATGAGCTAACACGTCGTGACAAAGAAGAAGACCGTATGAAGCACGTGCGTGTAAACAACGCAAATGTAGAGCCGGTATTTTTTGCTTATCCTCACAATGATGAGTTAGATGCAATTGTTGCTAAAACGGTAGCTGCTCCAGCAGAATATGATTTTGTTGCTCCAGATGGTTTTGGACATCATTTTTGGTTAATTGATGATGAGGCTACCATACAACGCATTACTGAAATTTTTGCGGGTATTCCTAATTTATATATTGCTGATGGTCACCATAGAAGTGCAGCCGCAGCTTTAGTAGGAGATGAGAAACGTAAGAATAATCCAAACCACACTGGTGATGAGGAATATAATTATTTTTTAGCTGTGTGTTTTCCAGACAATCAATTGAATATTATCGACTATAACAGAGTAGTAAAAGATTTAAATGGTTTAACGGATGAACAGTTTTTAGAAGCCTTGAACAAGAATTTTGTAGTGGAGGATAAAGGAATAGAGATTTATCAGCCTAATGCTTTGCATAATTTTGCAATTTACTTATCAGGTAAATGGTATTCCCTTACAGCTAAAGAAGGAACTTATAACGACAATGACCCAATTGGAATTTTGGATGTAACCATTTCTTCTAATCTTATTTTAGATGAACTACTAGGCATTGAAGATTTACGTTCTTCAAAACGTGTAGACTTTGTGGGGGGGATTCGTGGCTTAGGAGAATTAAGCAAACGAGTAGATAGTGGCGAAATGCGTTTAGGTTTAGCCTTATATGCTGTTTCTATGGATCAGTTAATAGCTATTGCTGATACAGGCAATATTATGCCTCCTAAAACAACTTGGTTCGAACCTAAATTACGCTCTGGTTTAGTGATACATAAATTAGTATAGATTTGTAAAGACGCGATTAATCGGGTCTCTAACATATAATAATCTTTTATAATGATCGGATGACTTCAAGTCATCCGATCATTGTGTTTATATGACTTTATGTTTTTTTATCATTAAATCTCAGCGACTATAGTTCTTATTTTACGTAAAGCCCTTACCTTTGCATGCTCGTAAAAAGAGAATACTATTGTTCTCTATATTATTAACTTACTTCCCTTTTTTGATGAATAAATTATTAAGTATTTTCAATTTCTCTCAGAAAGTAGATTACAAAACAGAAATATTATCAGGTTTAACTGTTGCTTTAGCCTTAGTGCCAGAAGCTGTTGCCTTTGCACTTATTGCAGGGCTATCTCCACTAACTGGTTTATATGCAGCCTTTGTTATGGGCTTAATAACATCTATTTTTGGTGGACGTCCAGGAATGATATCAGGTGCTACTGGTGCTGTTGCTATTGTATTAGTTGTATTAGCAAAAGATTATGGTGTTGAGTATATATTTGCCACAGTTGTTTTGGCTGGTCTTTTTCAAATGATAGCTGGTCTCTTAAAATTAGGGAAGTTAATACGTTTAGTTCCCCACCCAGTAATTTTTGGTTTTGTAAATGGTTTAGCTATTATTATATTTATGTCACAGTTAGATATTTTCAAAGATGCTTCTGGTAGTTGGTTAACAGGCTCTCCTTTGTATATTCTATTAGGTTTAGTGTTTTTAGCAATGCTTATTATTTGGGGTTTCCCCAAATTAACGAAGATTATTCCAGCATCTCTTACAGCTATATTAGTTGTCTTTGCTATCGTATTCTTTTTCGATATAGATACTAAAACGGTAGGAGATATGGCTTCTATTCAAGGAGGATTTCCCCCTTTCCATATTCCTAGTATTCCGTTTACCTTTGAAACATTAATGATTATACTTCCTTATGCAGGTATTGTAGCAGGAGTGGGTTTAATAGAGAGTTTACTTACGCTTAACATTGTTGATGAAATAACAGAAACTCGTGGTAATGGAAATAAAGAAGCTGTAGCACAAGGAGCAGCTAATATGCTTTCGGGACTCTTTTCTGGAATGGGTGGTTGTGCAATGATTGGACAAAGCCTTATCAATGTGTCGAATGGTGCAAGAGCAAGGTTGTCTGGGATTGTTGCTGCAATAATGTTGTTAGTATTTGTAATGTTTGGTTCTAGTTTAATTGAGAAAGTGCCAATGGCAGCCCTTACAGGCTTAATGATAATGGTAGCAATAGGTACTTTTGAATGGGCCAGTTTTAGAACATTCACTAAAATGCCGAAGTCAGATATATTTGTAATGGTGATGGTCACTTTGGTTACTGTAGTTTTACATAACCTAGCTTTAGCTGTTATTATAGGAGTTATAATAGCGGCATTAGTATTTGCTTGGGATAATGCTAAGCGTATTAGAGCTAGAAAGACAATAGATGAAAATGGTGTAAAATCATATCAGATATATGGTCCTTTATTTTTTGGTTCAGTAGCTGCATTTAATGAGAAGTTTGATGTACTTAATGATCCAGATGAAGTGATAATTGATTTCGAAGAAAGTCGTGTTGTAGATATGTCTGCTATTGAAGCTTTAAATAAAATAACTGAACGTTATCATAAGGTTGGTAAGAGGGTGAAGTTAAAACACTTAAGTGCAGATTGTCTTAAGCTTTTACAAAATGCAGATGAAATTATTGCTGTTAATGTGATTGAAGATCCAACCTATAAAGTGGTGGTGAATAAGATATAATAAAAAGAATGCTTCTATTTTACTGAGCCTCCTAATTTATAATTAAGATGAGGTCTGTTCTTTCTTATTCTTATAACAATGTCCAAAAAAGTTAGAATCATTTTTTTGGACATTGTTATGAAAACAGTTTTTTTGTATTTTATTTGTTATAGTTCGAATAATATTTCATAAACTGAGAACGCTCAAAAATTGTTGCATCTTCAGAATTAGCATAATTTAATTTAGCTCTGAATTCATCAATGTTTAAGTAGCCGTGTTGTTCCATCCAGCTTTCGATACACGTAATCATTTCAGAAATTACATTGTTCCCATTTTTATATACGGTACTACATATTTGTACTGCTTGAGCTCCAACTAATAAAGCTTTAACTGCATTTTCCCAATCATGTACTCCTGTTGATGTAACGATATTGCTGTTTTTTACTAAGCCAGAGATTAGTCCAGCCCAACGTAATGAATTAGCAAAGTCAGATGGTGCACTAAAAGCTTCTCCAGCTTGAAGTTCTATGGTTTTTAAATTGATGTCAGGTTGATAAAATCGGTTGAATAGAACGATACTATTGGCTCCAACACTTATTAATCTTTCTGATAGAGAAACTAAATTTGTAAATTGAGAACCAATCTTTACAACAATTGGAATGCTAACAGCAGCTGTTACATTTTTCACTATGTCTATATATGCTTGCTCGTGAGAAGTGCTATCTCCTTGCTTTTTTGTATTTAGCATGAAGATATTAAGTTCGATAGCATCAGCTCCAGCTAATTCCATTTGGTGTGCAAATGAAGACCAGTCACCCGACTTTTGACAATTGATACTTGCTATAACAGGAATTGTACATTTTTGTTTTGAACCTTTAATAAGATTTAGATAGTCATTTAAATCGTTTGATTGAACATAATTTTGGATGTAATCCATTGCTTCAGTGTAATCACTATTTTCCAATAGCTTTTCACTGTTCATTAATATTTGTTCTTCAAATAAAGATTTTAGTACAATTGCACCTGCACCTGCTTTCTCTAACGCTAAGTTTTTTTCAGGACTGTTAGTTAATCCTGAACTGCTTATAATTATAGGGTTCTTTAGTTTTAGTCCTAAATAGGTAGTTTCTAATTTACTCATAGTTATTTTTTAGTATAGTATGTAAATGTAAAGATAGTGGTATTTTTATAAATTTATTTGTCATGTTTAATCAATTCATCATCTGAATAATCATCTAATTTATCATTCCATAAATATTTCTTTGTTTCAGAAACAATTACTTTACTTAAGAACAATAGGGCAATAAGGTTAGGTATTGCCATAAAACCAACAGATATTTCTCCGAAATACCATACAACATTAAGAGGGAATATCCCTCCGAAAAATATCCCTAAAATGTATATAATGCGAAAATAAACAATAGATTTCTGTCCCCAAATATATTCAGCACTTTTTTCTGCATAATACGACCACCCTATAATTGTAGAAAATGTAAAGGCTACTAAACTTATACTTAAAAGGTATCCGCCATAGGGTATTCCTCCAAAGGCATATTGTGTAATTTTTACGCCTTCTAAATTCTGATTCCAAGCGCCTGTATTTACTAAAACTAAGCCTGTTATAACACAAATAACTACCGTGTCCCAAAATGTTGCTGTAGAAGATACTAGTGCTTGTCTAACAGGATTTCTTGTTTGTGCAGCTGCAGCAACAATAGGAGCAGAACCCATTCCAGACTCATTAGAAAGTAAGCCTCTTGCAACTCCAAAACGAGCAGCAAGCATTATTGTTGAACCAGCGAATCCACCAACAGCAGCCTGATTAGTAAATGCAGAATCGAGGATTAATAGAATAGATGAAGGTATGTTTTGGTAGTCGGTAATTAGAATAATAATGCAACTAAGTAAATAAAAAATAGCCATAAATGGGACTATCTTGTTGCTAATTTGACCAATACTTTTAATCCCTCCTAGCATAACTGCGCCAGCAATAATCATTACAATAATAGAAGTGGTGTATTTATTTGCACCAAAACTAGTTTGAAGGGCATCTGTAATGGTATTTGCTTGTATAGATGAACCAACAGCAATTGCAGCGACGATAGTTGCCAATGCGAAGAATATAGCTAACTTCTTTTGTTTTAGTCCATATTCTAAAGCATACATAGGTCCACCAGCAAATCCGCCAGATTTAGTGCGCACTCGGTATTTTATAGCGAGTAGACCTTCTCCATATTTAGTGGCTATGCCTAGAAATCCTGTTACCCATGTCCAGAATACTGCACCTGGTCCTCCTAAACTAACAGCTGTTGCAACACCAACAATGTTTCCGGTTCCAATTGTTGCCGCTAAAGAAGTTGCTAGAGCACTAAATTGACTTATGTGACCATCAGAATCAGGATCTTTTGTGAAAGATAATTTGATAGCCTTAAAAATAAAACGTTGGATGAATTTGAGTCTAAAAGTAAGGAAAATATGGGTTCCAAGTAGTAATACTAAAAGAGGCCATCCCCACATAAAGTTTGCGATAAGTGCAAATAATTTTGTAATATCCATGTATTGTTTTTATAAGGCTAATAATTCCAGCCTCTTTTATTAACCGACTGTAAAGATATTATAAAAAAGAAAAATCTCCAATTTGGAGATTTTTCTTTTTGTTGTTGTTTTAATATTTTGAAAATCAAAATATTAAGCCATTTATTTTTTAATTAACTCATAAGTTGAGCTCATTAATTTTCTTAGTTGTTTTGTTTGAAGTCCTTTATTTACACTAGATAAATAGGATAGACCAAATGATGCATTTCTAAATAATTGCGCAGTAGTATCTGCGTCTAATTCTTTCTTAATTTCTCCGCTATCTATTCCTTTTTGAATAGCGTTAGTCCATAATTTAATCTGATCAGCATTAATTTTGTCAAATTTCTTAACTAAGTCACCTTGTTCTGCAATAGCCAGTAAGAAAAAGCTAAAATATCCAGAATAGTTAGTCGGAGCTAACAGCTTTGATAAGTCAGACATTGTTTTTTCTAATAAACTAGTGTATTGATCAATAAAATCTTTTAAATTCTCTGCTTTTAATGATGTGAATTTTGCTTCAATGTCATCAACCATAATAAGATATCTACTTAATGATTCTCTGTAGATATGCTCTTTGTTGTCGATGTGATAGAATAATCCCCCTCGTGTAATTCCAACTTCAGCTTCAATGTCAGTAAGGTTAACTCCATGGTACCCTTTTCTGATAAATAACTTAGTTGATGACCTGATAATTTCTTCTTTAGAAGTCTTCATAATTTAATATATTTTGGTTTGGTTAGTAAATATTTCTTTGTTAAATATTTCCAAATGTAAACATAATAAACAATTAAATTGTTCAGTTTATTTTCGGATAATTTTAAAGAAATATTTAAGTAGCACAGTGCCAGATAATTAATAAATGAAGTTTTTTTTAGAAAAAAATCAAAAGATATTTATAGCAATTTATAAATGTTTAAAATTCGCTCTTTTTAGGTAGGTATTGCGTTTGAATATTCTGGATACTACCCCATAAATTATACTTTGCATTAGGATTTAGGGTAGTGAGATGTTGTATGACTTTTTTAATTTCGGAGCGATTTGACTCCTTTTCAAAAGGACAGTTTTTTACTTGTTTGGGGTAATTTCTTATGGATGAAAGCTCAAGCATTTGAGCTTCTGAATTTAAAGCTAAAGGACGAATAATGCTCATATCAAACTTGTCCATCTTTAATTTTGGAGGCATGGTGCCAATTGCACCTTGAAAAGTCATATTCATTAAAAGAGTTTCCAATATATCATCTTGATGATGACCTAAGGCAATTTTATTACAACCATGTTCTTTAGCTATTTTAAATAATTCTTTTCTTCTATTCCAAGAGCAAAGGAAACAGGGTGATTTTCGATGGTCTGTGCTTATATCAAAACTCGTAGTAGTATGAATAAAAGGGATATTGTATTCTTGAGAGAATTTCTCAAGGTATGCTAAGTCTGATTGGTATTCTATATTGCTGATAGTAATGTGTGCCGTTAATAAAGAAAATTTAGGTCTGTAGTTTTTCATTCTTGTACCTAAAATTTCAGTTAAGGCTAATGAGTCTTTTCCTCCTGAAAGTCCGATTAATATTTTATCTCCATCTTCAATTAATCCATATTCTCTTATGCATTTCCATGCTTTTTGATGAATCTTATATATGTGATGCTCTTGTGCTTTTCTTAATTCTTCCATGCTAAGATGTGTGGTGTTGCTATAATTATGCTGCAAATTTATTCCTTTTATTTAGACAATCTGTTTTTTAATGTAAAATTAGATTATTTTTGTACCCTAATTACAAAGTATATTTAATATGGGTAAAGTTCTTATCATAGGAGCAGGAGGTGTAGGTTCTGTCGTCGTTAATAAAGTAGCTCAAAATTCTGATATTTTTACATCGGTTGTTTTAGCAAGTCGTACACTTGATAAATGTGATGCAATTGCATTTGATGTTAAGAAGCGTTTTGGTGTAAATATTAAAACTGCTCAAGTAGATGCTGATGTTGTGTCAGAACTGGTTGAACTGTTTTATTCAGAAAAACCTGATTTAGTTATAAATGTAGCACTGCCATACCAAGATCTTACAATTATGGATGCGTGTTTAGAAGCTGGTGTTCATTATTTGGATACTGCTAATTATGAGCCCAAAGATGAGGCTAAATTTGAATACTCATGGCAATGGGCATATCAAGATAAATTTAAAAAGGCTGGATTAACAGCTATTTTAGGCTGTGGTTTTGATCCAGGAGTAACCAGTGTTTTTACTGCTTATGCAGCTAAACATCATTTTGATGAAATCCATTATTTAGATATTGTAGATTGTAATGCAGGAGACCATGGAAAAGCTTTTGCTACGAATTTTAACCCTGAAATTAATATTCGTGAAGTAAGTCAACGAGGTAAATATTACGAGAATGGAAAGTGGATAGAAACAGAACCACATGCAATTCATAAGCTTTTAAATTATCCGAATATTGGAGCTAAGGAATCGTATGTAATATATCATGAAGAGTTAGAATCTTTGGTGAAGAATTTCCCAACTCTTAAACGTGCTCGATTTTGGATGACGTTTGGAGAAGATTACCTAACACATCTTCGTGTCATTCAAAATATAGGTATGGCACGTATCGATGAGATTGAATATAATGGAGTAAAGATTGTTCCGATTCAATTTTTAAAAGCAGTCTTGCCTAATCCTGGTGAGTTAGGCGAGAATTATACTGGAGAAACATCTATAGGCTGTCGAATTAAAGGAATTAAGGACGGTAAAGAACTTACTTATTATGTGTACAATAACTGTAAGCATCAAGACGCATACAATGAAACGGGAGCTCAAGGGGTAAGTTATACGACAGGTGTACCAGCAATGATAGGAGCTCTACTTTTTTTAAAAGGGGTATGGAAAAAAGCAGGCGTTTTTAATGTAGAAGAATTTGACCCTGATCCATTTATGAATATGCTAAATACTCAGGGTTTGCCATGGCATGAGATTTACAATGGAGATTTAGAACTGTAAAATACTATAATCGGATAAGCTTATTTTAAAATGAAGAAGATAATAGTATTATTATTAATTTTTGTGGCTGGATATATAAATGCTCAAGAGTATATATATACATCTTCTTCAGTTTGTCCAATTGATAGTACTGTTTACCAGTTTGTTGAGAAAATGCCAGAATATAAGGGAGGGAAAACGCTTCTTTATAAATATTTAGCAAATCAGATTGGTATACCAGAAGGTGCCGAAATTTATCAATATTTTCCTAAAATTTATATTCAATATATAGTAGAAAAGGGAGGGGAAATATCTAATGTTCAGATTATAAAATCATCAGGATATGATAAGTTAGACAATGAAGCATTGAGAATAGTTAAGTCTATGCCAGCTTGGTTTCCCGGAAGCTCACAAGGTCAGCCAGTAAGGGTGAAATATACGCTCCCTATAGCCTTTAAGTTTTTAAAATAGCTTATGGGTAGATTGATTGATAAAAGCCCTTAAATGCTTTGGTTTCTCGGAGAAAATTTTATATTTGTATATAAATTCCAAAATCCAACCTTATGAAAAAAAATATTACTACAACAGTTTTTACTCTATGTTTTAGCATTATGCTATTTTCTCAAGATAGTACAGAAGTAAAAGTCCAACTACAGGATCAGTCTACTGTAATTGACGATGCTCAAGAAAAACAAGTGATAACTGAGGCCTCTGTAGAGGTAGAAGCTCCAGCTTATGAAGAGTCAGAAGATAATTCACTTTATGTAATGGTGCAAGAAATGCCAGAATATCCAGGAGGTGTAGATAGTATGAAAGTATTCTTAAATAGCAATATCAATTATAAAGGAATTAAGAAGACTAAGGCTACACAAGAAATGGTGAGGATAGAGTTTGTTATAGAGAAAGATGGAGAAATGACTAATCTTGCTATTTTAAAATCTTCTGGTAATAATGCTTTTGATAATGAAGCTATGAGAGTAGTGAGAAAAATGCCTTTTTGGAAAGCAGGAATGTTAGATGGGAAGCTAGTGCGAACAAAAATTATTATACCAGTTCGATATAATCAATAGAAAATTAAGGTGAAAACGGTTGCTAGAGAAGCTGCCGTTTTTTTACTAAAATGTATAAAATATTAATCGTATGCTTATGAGAAAAAAAATATTGTTTGTTATCATGTGTTTAGTTACAATATCTCTTGTTCAACCTGTACATGCGCAAAAGAAAGAGAAAATTGAAGGTGTAATATTTAAGTTTGTTGATTCTGACCCAGAATTTGTTGGAGGAAGAGAGGCGATGATAACATTTTTAAATGATAATATGGTATTTCCCAAGAAAGCTACAAAAAGAGGAACTAAAAAAGGAAAGGTTTACTTAGAATTTATAGTGAAAGCAAATGGTGATTTGGCTAATATAAAAGTGTCAAAATCTTCCGATAAAGTTTTTGAAAAGGAGGCGGTTAGACTTTTTACTATTATGCCAACCTGGAAGCCAGGTATTTTAAATGGCAATAATGTAAACTCTAGGTACGTATTTCCAATAAAGTTTGGATACGATTCAGTGCTAGAAAATAAATAGTATTTTTCTCTATTAAAATTAAAAACATGAAAAAACTTATATTGATAATTATTGCTACTTGTTTAAATGTATTTCTTTTTAGTCAGCAGAGTTCACGAAAGCAGCAATCTTTTACACCTCAGCCTTTAGCTGCGGAGCAATTAGATTTTGCTTCAGTAAAGAGTGCGCCAGAATATAAAGGAGGTAAGGAAGCAATGTATAAATTTATATATGCAAATATGCAATATCCTAAAGATGCTAAAGCAAAAGGTATTGAGGGTGACGTGTTAATGAAGTTTACTGTTGGTAAAGATGGAAGTATTTCAAAAATCAAGGTGATAGAAGGAATTTATCCAAGTATTGATGTTGAAGCTGTAAGAGTAGTAAAGCTAATGCCTAAATGGATACCTGGAAAATATGGAGATAATGGTATTGTATCTACAACTTCTTTAATAATTGGGTTTCATCTATCAAAATAAATAGTATTTTAACAACTTGTCTATTTAGTTTTTTACTTCTCAAATACAAACAAACGGTGTATGATAAAGAAAACTTTACTTTATATATTTTTATTACCCTTTTCATTTGTAAGTAGTATAGAACCACCAAGCGTTTTGTGTAGTCATAGATACGAAACAGAAAACCTTTCTTCCAATGCCTATTATGCTGAAGGTACTGATGCTATGTATAAGTTTATATATAAAAATATTTCATGGGAGTGCGGTGGTGGTAGTCATCAAGGGACAGTTGAACTAACCTTTATTATTGATGAAGTAGGGGGGATTTGGAATATTAAAGTGCGAGAATCTGTTGCTCCATGTTTGGATGAGGAAATTATTAAAGCAATTAAACAAATGCCTAACTGGGTGCCTGCAACTATAGATGGAATCAATGTTTGTTCTGATGTGTTTATTTCAGTTCGTTTTAGGTTGGGATATAAAGAAACTGTAGTAAAAAAATAAAATGATTGATTATAGTCAAATACCTTCTCCTTGTTTTGTGCTTGATGAATTAAGATTGCGAAAAAATCTTGAACTAATAAGATCTGTAAAGGAGCGTTCTGGTGTTGAAATAATAATGGCTTTCAAAGCTTTTGCCTTGTGGACTGTATTTCCAATAATTAGAGACTATATTTCCTTAACTACTGCCAGCTCTTTGTCTGAAGCTCTTTTGTCAAAGGATAAGATGGGAAGTAAGGCACATACATATGCTCCTGTTTATACAGAAAATGATTTTTCTCAAATAATAGATTGTAGTAGTTATATTACATTTAATTCGCTGAATCAATTTAATAGGTTTTACCCTCAAACAGTAAATAAAAATATTTCATGCGGCTTGCGTATAAATCCTGAATTTTCAGATGTTGCAACAGATTTATATAATCCCTGTTCCGAAGGTTCTCGTTTAGGTGTTACCGCTGGTGTTTTGCCAGAGGAACTTCCTGCTGGTATTGATGGCTTACATTTTCATACTTTGTGTGAATCAAACTCTTATGATTTAGAAAAAGTATTAAATAAGGTTGAATCAATGTTCGGGAAACACTTCTCTCAATTAAGATGGTTGAATATGGGCGGCGGACATTTAATGACGCATAAAGATTATGATGTAGAGCATTTGATTGTTTTGTTACAAGCATTTAAAAATAAATACCCTCATTTAGAAATAATATTGGAGCCCGGTTCTGCTTTTGTATGGGAAACAGGAGAGTTGGTTTCTACTGTTGAAGATGTTGTACAGAATAAAGGAATTATAACAGCAATGCTTAATGTGTCATTTGCATGTCATATGCCCGATTGTTTAGAGATGCCGTATAAACCTGCAATTATTGGTGCTACAGATCCTATTGAGGGAAAGCCAACATATCGAATGGGTGGAAATAGTTGTTTGTCGGGCGATTTTATTGGTAGTTGGTCTTTTGATAAAGAATTACAAGTAGGTGATAGAGTTGTATTTCAAGATATGATGCATTATACTATGGTGAAAACGACTATGTTTAATGGAGTTTCTCACCCTTCTATTGGGTTGTGGACTAAAGAAAATCAGTTTAAATTAATTCGTGAGTTTAGTTATGCGGACTATGAAAATAGAATGAGTTAATGACAGGATTATTGTATCGACTTTAATATTTTGCGTCACAATTCCTAAAATTATATCTTTGCAAAACAAATCGCCCAGATGGTGAAATTGGTAGACATGCTAGCTTGAGGGGCTAGTGCTCGTAAGGGCGTGCAGGTTCGAGTCCTGTTCTGGGCACAAATCCCATCGAAATATTTCGGTGGGATTTTTTGACTGTTATACAAAGTAAATAAGTATTTTTGTGCAAAATATTAGTTATGGAAGAAATAGAAAATATAGAACTGAGTTTTTTAAGTTTTGATGATTATCAAGAGTTAAAAGAAACAATGATTGAGTCGTATACTAATATGAGTGATGCATATTGGAAACAGCATCATATTAAAACGCTAATAAAAAGTTTCCCTGAAGGACAAGTAGTTATCAAGGTAAATGATAAAATAGCGGGTTGTGCCTTGTCGTTAATAGTTGATTATAAGAAGTATGGAGATAATCATACCTATAATAAAATAACAGGTAACTATACTTTTGATACGCATGATGAGAATGGAGATACTTTGTATGGGATTGACGTATTTATACATCCAGACTTTAGAGGATTAAGATTAGGACGTAGATTATATGATTATCGTAAAGAATTGTGTGAACGATTAAACTTAAAAGAAATTGTTTTTGGAGGAAGAATACCTAATTATCATAAATACGCTAATGAGTTGACCCCAAAGGAATACCTGAATAAAGTAAAAAGAAAAGAAATACATGATCCTGTATTGAATTTTCAGTTGTCAAATGACTTCCATGCTTCAAGAGTACTAAAAGGATATCTGGAAGATGATTTAGAATCCAACGAATACGCTATTTTGCTTAAATGGGATAATGTATACTATGAGGCAGAACAATTAGAACCATCTAAAAGAAAAAGTATTGTCAGACTGGGTTTAATTCAGTGGCAAATGCGACAATACAAAGATTTAGATGAATTGATGCAGCAAGTAGAATATTTTGTAGATGCTGTTTCTGATTATCGTTCTGATTTTGCATTATTTCCAGAGTTCTTTAATGCACCTTTATTGGCTAAGTATAATAAACTCTCTGAACCAGAAGCATTTCGGAAATTAGCAGGATATACAGAAGCAATAGTACAACGATTCTCAGAATTAGCTATTTCATATAATATAAATATTATTTCAGGTAGTATGCCTCAGGTAATTGAGGATAGATTGTATAATGTAGGTTACTTGTGTAAGAGAGATGGTAAGACAGAGCGCTACGAGAAATTACATGTTACTCCTGATGAAGCTCGGATATGGGGTACGCAAGGAGGAACTAAAATTCAAACCTTCGACACCGATTGTGGTAAAATAGGTATACTTATTTGTTATGATGTTGAGTTTCCTGAATTAAGCCGTTTGATGGCAGAAGAAGGTATGAATATTTTATTTGTTCCATTTTTAACGGATACACAAAATGGCTATTCTCGGATAAGAAACTGTGCGCAAGCACGAGCGATAGAGAATGAGTGTTATGTAGCTATTGCAGGTAGTGTTGGTAACTTACCAAATGTGCATAATATGGATATTCAATTTGCACAATCAATGGTGATAACACCCTGCGATTTTTCCTTCCCAACAAATGGTGTAAAGGCAGAGGCTACACCAAATACAGAAATGATACTAATTGCTGATGTTGATGTTGATTTGCTGAGAGAATTACATCAGTTTGGAGGAGTTCGAAACTTAAAAGATAGAAGAACGGATCTTTATGAATTAAAAAGGAAAGATTAATTATACTTATAGATAATAAATCATGAAAACACATACACTTCTCATTTTAATGCTATGCTTAACTTTTAACGCTTGGGCCTATGATTTTAAAGTAGGAGGTTTGTGTTATAATATTACCTCCGCTACTCCTCCTTATGAGGTCGAGCTAACTTATGAAACAATAAGTTTTAATAGTTATTCTGGTTCACTAACAATTCCATCAGTAGTTAGCTATAGTGGAAATGACTATTCAGTAACTTCTATTGGTGCTAGTGCTTTTAAAAATTGTAGTGGCTTAAGTTCAATTGTTATTCCGAGTAGTGTTGGTTCTATTGGGTTCAGAGCTTTTTCTTACTGCACCGGTTTATCTTCTGTAGTAGTGCCTAGTGCTGTTTCTTTTATTGGAAGTTATGCTTTTAATAATTGTACTAGTATGACATCTGTAAACATACCAGACGGCGTTACTTCTATTGATATGTATACTTTTTCGAATTGTAGTAGTTTAACAACTTTAACTATACCTAGCAGTGTTAATTCACTTGGTACTGAAGCGTTTTCAAATTGTACAGGTTTAACTCTTCTTATTTCTAAAAGTACTACACCTGCTACTATTATATTGGCAACGGATGTTTTTTTTAATATAAATAAAACTACATGTGTTCTTAAAGTGCCTGCTAATACAAAGGCTGATTATGAAGCTGCTAACCAATGGAAAGATTTTATTAAAATTGAGGAGGAAGTAAGTGTAGTACTATCCAGTCTAATAAAAGATGAGGTATCTGTTTACATTAGCAATAATGAATTGTTTGTTTACGGGCAACTAAATAATAAAATTCTGGCAATATATGACCTGCAGGGAAATCTTTTTTATAGGGGTATTGTAGTGGGAGATGAGTTTAATTTGCCACTAGCTCAAAAAGGAGTATGTGTAGTAAGTATTGATAATCATACATATAAAGTGTTATCTAGATAAAATATTATGAATATATATTCACTTCTTAAATTTAATCGTTTCCTTAAAAGTACCTTCCTTAAAAGTATTGGGATTTGGCTTTTGCAAGTATTGCATAAACGGTACTTGGTTGTTTTTTTTGATCCTATTTTGGCATGTAATTTTCGTTGCCGTATGTGTTACTTTAGTAGTGAGGATAGAAGGCAGAAACTTAAAGGCAGCTTTAAGTCTGAAGACCTAAATCGTATTGCAGAAGTAATTTTTCCTCAAGCTTTAAAATTGCAGATTGGTTGTGGAGCGGAGCCTACAATATTTAAACATAATGTCGATATAGTTCGAGTTGCAAAACAATATGGTGTTCCTTATATATCATTTACAACTAATGCAAATCTGCTGGTAGAAGACGAAATTCATAATCTACTAGAAGCTGGTCTAAATGAATTTACAATATCCTTACATGGGGTAGAACAAGAGACATATGAATACATGATGAAAGGAGGTTCTTATGATATATTTATGAATGTGCTGCGTGTAATTTCTAAGAAGAAATTAGAATTCCCACATTGTAAAATACGTGTAAACTATACTGCAAATGACCAAAACGTTGAAGAGTTAAGTCGGTTTTTCAAGGTTTTTGAAGATATTTCAATTGATATTCTACAAGTACGACCAATACAAGATATTGGAGGAGAAATTAAAAGTATTCAGAATAAAGTGGCCTTTAATCAGAAGTTTAATGAAATAATAACGACCCTTAGATTAGAATGCCAAAATAAAAAGATAATGCTAATAGCTCCTAGTTCATTGTCTGAAAAACCAAAGGTCAATAGAAGTAGTGCTATTATGGATGCCGTTTATTGTTATATCTCTCCAACAACTTTTTGGCATGATGACTTAGATTGGCGCAATGAAACTTTTCGACAATACTCTAAACGAGTAAACTATTCTTCAAAAATGTTTAGAAGTATTTTCTCAAAAAAACAGCTTACAAATAACAAGCTGAACTATGAAATAGACTAAGTGTTTATAACCCTCAAATGAAGTGCTATCGTTTTTTGTTTCTTGTTAAAATTGAATCAAATTGATATGTCTGAGAAAACCCTTCTATTGAATGTGGTTCTGGTGTTGAAATTACATTGCTGAAATCTAATTTCATATCTTTATAATTCGCCCTAATTTCTTTTTTTGTAAGAACAAAAGAAACCTTAAATTTCCAAATTTTATTAGGTTTTATCCTGTGTTTTTTGCTTTTAGAGGAGTTTTCCCACTTTTTTCTACCCTGTATGATTAACAATTTAGAGGGGTCAATGAAAGCTACTTTATCTCCTAAGTATTGACAGTGAATCTTCATCTCAAGATGATTTGAATGATAAATATTATTGGTAAACTTAATTAAAAAATTATTGATAATAGTGTCTTGTGGTTTTGCTGGATAATTAATAAGAATTAATGAGTCTTCTTTTTTGTTGAAAGAATAGGATTGTAATTCTTTAATAGTTAATTTAAATTTTTCAACATGAAAATTAGCTCTCTTATCAGTAACTTTTAAAGTTATTTTTTTTGTTTCAAAAGGAGGTATAAATTTACTTGCTCTTTTAGTCGCTTGTTTGGTGTTATTAATCTCATATTCTGCATTTTTTGAATCAAAAAAGAGTAATTTTTTAGTCTTATTTGTGATTCTAAATTTAGTAAAAATATATTGTGTTCGTGTGCTAACTTCATCAGTGTAAATAATGTAGTTGTCAGTTTCTTGTGTAGGCGAGGTTGAATAATAATATTTGTACTTGGGATTATTTTTCTCTTGAGAATTGGAAATTATTGGTAAAGAGATAAAAATGATGATTAATGATAGAATAGTCTTTATATTATTCATATTTCAAGTTCTGTTATTTTGTATTGTTTTAAAGATAAGAATGTGTAAATATAATATTAATAAATATAAAGTATTAATTAACTAAAAAATTCTTTATTAAAAGACTCTAACTTAATAGAAAAATGTACCTTTGTGCCTTTAAAATTTATCAATCTTACTAATTATTATGGCAGATAATAGACAGAAATTATTCACAGATTTTCCATCAATCTCTAAAGACCAATGGATGGAAAAAGTTACAGCCGACTTAAAAGGAGCCGACTTTGACAAAAAGCTCGTTTGGAAAACTAACGAGGGGTTCAATGTGCAACCTTTTTATCGACAAGAAGATGTTGAAGGTTCAGCAATAACTAATGCAGTGCCTGGTAAGTTCCCATTTTTAAGAGGAACTAAAATTGATAACCAGTGGTTTGTTCGACAAGAGATTGTTGTAAAAGATGCTAAGGCAGCTAATGCAAAAGCATTGGATGTTTTAAATAGAGGAGCTGATGCAATAGGCTTTACCATCAGTAGAGATGATTTAAATGCTGCATTTATTGCAAATCTATTGGATGGAATTCAAGCAGAATGTGTAGAGCTAAACTTTAAAACTTGCACAAAAGAGTCAGTTGACTTAGTAAATCTACTTGTTGAGTATTTCTCTTTTAAAAATTATGATTTGACTAAATTGCAGGGCTCTGTTAATTTTGATCCCATCAATAATATGATGGCACGTGGTAAAGCTTATTCAAAGGAAGAAATTACAACATTGTCTAAAGCAACTGTTGAGGCTGCTAAAACATTACCAATGTATAGAGTGTTGAATGTAAATACTATATCATTAAGCAATGCAGGAGCTCAAATATTTCAAGAACTAGGCTATGCTTTAGCTTGGGGTAATGAATATCTTTCTCAAATGGTAGATGCTGGAGTTGATACTTCTTTAGCTGCTAAGAAAATCAAGTTTAACTTTGGTGTTGGAAGTAATTATTTTATTGAGATTGCAAAATTTCGTGCAGCAAGATTATTATGGGCAAAAATAGTTGATGCTTATCAACCAGCTTGTCAACGTCCCAACTGTTCAGCGACTGAAAATGGTATTTGTAAATGTGCAGCTAAAATGTGTGCTCATGCTGAAACATCACAGTTTAATAAAACAATTTTCGATGCCAATGTAAATATGCTTCGTACGCAAACAGAAGCTATGAGTGCTAGTTTAGGCGGTGTAAATTCATTAACGGTTGTGCCTTACGACTCAACGTATAAAGTGTCGGATGAATTCTCTGAACGTATTGCTCGTAATCAACAATTACTTCTGAAAGAAGAATCAAATTTTGATAAGGTAGCAGATCCTTCTGCAGGTTCTTACTATATAGAAACTTTAACTAAAGAAATTGCTGCTAAGGCATGGGAGCTTTTCTTATTAGTTGAAGAACAAGGAGGTTTCCTTGCAGCTGTTCAAGTAGGTAGTGTACAAAAGGATGTTAAGGAAACTGCGACTAAACGCTTAAAAGCAGTTTCTGCTCGTAAAGAGATTCTTTTAGGAACGAATCAATATCCAAACTTTTCTGAACTTGCTGCTGAAAAAGTAACTCTTAAAAAAGATGGAGAAACACACGATGAGGTTGATACTTTGGAGACTGTTCGTGCTTCTCAAGAATTTGAAGCTTTACGCTTTGAAACAGAAGCAGGAAAGCGTCCGAAAGCATTTATGCTGACTATCGGTAATTTAAACTTCCGTTTAGCAAGAGCACAGTTCTCATGTAATTTCTTTGCATGTGCAGGTTATGAAGTTCTTGACAACCTTGGATTTAAAACAATAGAAGAAGGAGTAGCAGCTGCTCAAAAAGCAAATGCTGATATTGTTGTTCTTTGTTCAAGTGATGATGAATATGTTGAACTAGCACCTCAAGCACATAAAGCAATTGCAGAAAATCAATTGTTAGTTGTGGCAGGTGCACCAGCTTGTATGGATGATCTTAAAACGCAAGGAATAGAGCACTTTATTAATGTTCGTACAAATGTGTTAGAGACTTTAAAAACCTTCAATTCTATTTTAGTAAAATAACAGAACTATGAAACCAAATTTTAAAAATATAGATATCTTAGATATCACCAAACCAACAACTGCTTCTCCAGAAGTAGAAAGTAGTTGGTTAACAGCAGAACAAATAGCTGTTAAGCCAGCTTATACAAAAGCTGATTTAGAAGGAATGGAGCACTTAAATTATGCTGCTGGTATTTCTCCTTATTTACGTGGACCATACTCTGTAATGTATGCAATGCGTCCATGGACAATTCGTCAGTATGCTGGTTTTTCTACAGCAGAAGAGTCAAATGCATTTTACCGTAGAAACTTAGCTGCAGGACAAAAAGGATTGTCGGTTGCTTTCGATTTAGCAACGCACCGTGGGTACGATGCTGACCATGAAAGAGTAGAAGGTGATGTTGGTAAAGCAGGCGTTTCTATTTGCTCTGTAGAAGATATGAAAGTCCTTTTCGATAGCATTCCATTAAATAAGATGTCAGTTTCTATGACTATGAATGGAGCAGTTCTTCCAATTCTCGCATTTTATATAAATGCCGGTTTAGAGCAAGGAGCAAAGCTAGAAGAAATGGCTGGAACTATTCAAAATGATATTTTGAAAGAATTTATGGTGCGTAATACGTATATATATCCGCCTAAATTTTCCATGAAAATAATCGCTGATATTTTTGAATATACTTCGCAAAAAATGCCTAAGTTTAATTCAATCTCTATATCAGGATATCATATGCAAGAAGCAGGAGCAACTGCTGATATTGAATTAGCATATACTTTAGCTGATGGTCTTGAGTATTTACGCGCAGGGGTTAATGCAGGAATGGATATTGACTCCTTCGCACCCCGTTTGTCTTTCTTCTGGGCAATTGGTATGAATCACTTTATGGAGATTGCTAAAATGCGTGCTGGTCGTTTATTATGGGCGAAGATTGTAAAACAGTTCAATCCTAAGAATCCAAAATCACTGGCTCTTAGAACGCATTCTCAAACTTCAGGTTGGTCCCTTACAGAGCAAGACCCATTCAATAACGTTGGACGTACTTGTATTGAAGCTATGGCTTCAGCACTTGGTCATACACAATCATTACATACGAATGCGTTGGATGAGGCTATTGCTTTACCAACAGATTTTTCAGCTAGAATTGCTCGAAATACACAAATTTATATTCAAGAAGAAACCAATATATGTAAAGAGGTAGACCCTTGGGCTGGTTCTTATTATGTGGAAAGCTTGACGCAAGAATTAGTAGATAAAGCTTGGGCTTTAATTGAAGAAGTAGAAGGTTTGGGAGGTATGGCAGCAGCTATCGAAACTGGAGTGCCGAAAATGCGGATTGAAGAAGCAGCAGCTAGAACTCAAGCTCGTATTGATTCTAAAAGTCAAACTATTGTTGGTGTTAATAAATATCGTTTGGAAAAAGAAGATCCAATTGATATATTAGAGGTAGATAATACGGCTGTAAGAATTCAGCAAGTAGAGCGATTAAAAGAATTACGTGCAAATCGTAATGAGGATGAAGTTAAGGCTGCATTATCAGCAATAACTAAATCAGCTGAGACAGGAGAGGGTAACTTGTTAGAATTAGCCGTTGAAGCAGCACGTGTTCGTGCATCATTGGGAGAAATATCAGACGCTTGCGAAGCTATTGCAGGACGTTATAAAGCAACCATTAGAACTATATCAGGCGTGTATTCATCAGAAACTAAAAACGATGCAGACTTTCAGAAAGCCTGCGAGCAAACAGCAGAATTTGCTAAGAAAGAAGGTCGTCAACCTCGTATTATGATTGCTAAAATGGGTCAAGATGGTCACGATCGTGGAGCTAAGGTAGTAGCCACTGGTTATGCCGATTGTGGTTTTGATGTAGATATGGGTCCATTATTCCAAACACCAGCTGAATCTGCTAAGCAGGCTGTAGAAAACGATGTACATGTTATGGGCGTTTCTTCTTTAGCTGCAGGACACAAAACTTTGATCCCTCAAGTAATGGCAGAGTTAAAGAAATTAGGTCGTGAAGATATTATTGTTGTTGCTGGTGGTGTTATTCCAGCGCAAGATTATGATTATCTATATAAAGCAGGTGTAGCTGCAGTATTTGGCCCTGGTTCTTCTGTAGCGAAGGCAGCTGTTTCTATTATGGAGATTTTGTTAGAAGATTAATATCTAATATATAATGATTACTTAAGGGCTTTGCATTAGTGAAGCCCTTTTTATTTGATTCTTGACTGTCTTTACTAGAAGAGAGAAGTTCTATATAAGGGGTTAATTTCTGTATATTTAACACTGCTTTCAAACATAAAACACCTTGGTATAGTCTGTTTGAAACTTTCTATCTTTGTAGCACCAATCAAGTAATAAGTAAAATGAAGAAATCTTTACTAAGCGATTATGTTTTCTATAAAGAATTAAACTTAACGATAGAGGCTCATAAAGGAGTTGTAGTTCCGAATAGTTTTACTAGCTTTAAAATACTTCAAGCAGAAGATAAAAATTATTCAAAAGATTACAATAATATAACAGATCTGCGTAATGTAGTTTTTGATATTACTCTTGATAATGTGAAAGGTTTTTTATCACATATTAAAGCAAATAATCATAAACTTTCTGAGGGAAAAAAAGTGGCAGTACTCGTTGCTACACCCAATCAGTTTATATATGCTAGTGTTTTTGCAAAAATGCAGAACAGATTAGCACATCAAATAAAATTCTTTTTCTCATTAGAGAAGGCTCTTCAGTGGATGGATGGACCATATACTAATCAGTTTATAGAAAATGAGATAAAACAGCTATTGCTAAAGCCAAAAATAGTTTATGAAATGGATTATAGTTATTGAAGAAAAGGATCTTGATTATAAGGTCCTTTTTTGTTGATATCTATTTGATTAGATATTGATTATTTTCTGTTAGATTTTATAGTTTTGAATTCAATATGAAAATAAATAAAATTATCCAATCATTAAACCTTCAGCCACACCCAGAAGGAGGATACTATAAAGAAACCTATAGAAGTAAAGGGCATGTTGATTCAGATAGTTTGCCTCAAAACATAGATGGTGATAGAAACTACTCTACATCTATTTACTACCTGCTTTGCTCTAATGACTTCTCCGTCTTTCATCGCATTAAGCAAGATGAGGTTTGGCATTTCTATAAAGGCTCATCTATTACTATTCATATGCTAACAAAAACTGGAGCTTACAAGAAACAAGTTGTTGGAAATAATATTTCAAAAGAAGAGCAACCTCAGTTCGTTGTTGAGGCAGGTGATTGGTTTGCAGTAACAGTAAATGAATCTGATACTTATTCATTATTGGGCTGTACTGTTTCACCTGGTTTTGATTTTGCTGATTTTGAGTTAGCAAATAAAGAAGAGATGTTAGATCAATACCCCAATTATAAGGGGGTGATTAATAAACTATGTAAAATAATACTATGACACGTAAAGAAGTAATTGATGCATTAAAACCGTATTTTAAGATTCAAGAACTAGTTTGTAAACATACTTATGATAAGTTTGGAGAAAAGAGTTGGCAATTTTTTGATAAAGAGTTTTTAGAAACACTGTTAGTTTTAAGAAAAGATATATTTAAAGCTCCTATGACAATTAATTCTTGGAAATGGGGTGGGCAGTTTACACAACGAGGTTTTCGTTGTAATATATGCCAGTTAACAAAGGATAAAACTTTAGCGAATAAAATTTACCTAACAGCACATGCTAATGGTGCGGCTGCTGATAGTGATGTAAAAGGATTAACGGCTGAACAGGCTCGTCAGAAAATTAAAGACAACCAAGATAAATTGCCGTATAAAATAAGAGTAGAGAAAGGAGTGAGCTGGTTGCATACGGATATATATGATAATGGCAATGCTGAGAAATATTCTGAGTTTTAGTTATACAAAAGTAGGGAGTTACAATGTTGTCTTATTTTTAACATTATTCTCTGCAACCTTTTTGTTTTTTTTTGTCATATAGTTAATTATAAACTAAAATATTAAAAATGAAAAAATATTTAATAGCACTAGTGCTAGTATTTAGCTGTTCTTTTTATCTTCATTCTCAATGGGTTAAGCAAACAAATGTTAAGGTAGATTTAGGAGCTCCCTTTGGAGAAGTTCCTGTGGATATTTCTTCCGAAACTTTATATGCTATTGATTTTGTAGATGATAAATATGGATGGACAGTAGGCGTTAATGGAACTATTCTTCATACTAAAGATGGTGGACAAACATGGAAAATGCAGATGGCGCCAGTAAGTGAGAATTTGAAAAATGTTGATATGGTTAGTAGGACTGAAGGTTGGATAGTCGGAAATAACTATACCGTTTTACATACTACTGATGGCGGAATAATATGGGAGTTAGATACGGTTATAGATAAAGGATATTACTTAGAAGCTCTTTGTTTCTCAGACGAAAAACATGGATGGATAGGTGGAATGGATAAGTTGATGCAAACCTCTGATGGAGGTAAAACTTGGGTTGAAAATAGTAAAGTAGAAGCTGGTGGTTGTCTTAACTGTTATGTGTATGGAGTTACTGATATTACAGCTATTCATTTTATAGATAGTTTGACTGGTTGTGTTGTTGGTTCACCATCTTATGCTCAAACAATGTATACAACAGATGGGGGAGTAACTTGGAAAAGGGGTGATTATTCGATTACTTGTTCAGTCTTTGATGTTTGTCTTTTAAGTGAAACAAAAGGTGTTATTGCAGGAATGCATAATTGGTCATCTAGTAATTCTTGTGTAGACTGGTATCATTTATTAGCTTCTGGTGGTCATAATGTTTCAATGTATGGCGTAGATTGTGTAGATGAAAATAATATATATCTAGTAGGAGATAGTGGTGTAATAACAAGAAGTGTAAATGGACAACCATATTATCAAGTTAATTCTAATACCACGTCAAAACTTTATGATATATGTATTGTTGATGAAAATAATGCATGGGTAGTTGGTCGTAATGGAACAATTTTAAAAAATGATTGGAAATTATCTGCAGATAACTCTCCAAAGATGACTAAAGCATTAAATATATCTCCTAATCCAATGAAAATATCCTCAAAAGTAAAATTTGTTGAACCTATTACAGGTGTTTTAAATATGTATAATTTGTTTGGAGAAAGAGTTAAATCATTAGATGTAGAAGATAGAAGGGATATAGAAATCAGTAGAGGGAATTTACCTTCTGGTGTGTATATTCTTTCAGTTCAGCAAAATGGAGAGAATAGTCTGTTAGGTAAACTTATTATTTCAGATTAACTATTTTATTAAATTTATATAATTAAAGGTGTTGTATATTACAACACCTTTTTTGTGTCTGATAAAGAGTGAGTTATGATTGTTGATTTGTTAAAATAGAAAAAATCACGTATATTTGGAAATCAACCTAAAAAAAGGCATTTATTTGCTTTTTAGTTAATCAAATCCTAAGATTGACTATTTACTAAAATCAAAGAATCAAATTATGAGACTTATTATTGTATCCAATTCACTGCCCGTAAAAATAGAAGAAAATGATGGTGAATTTGAGTTTACTAGAAGTGCTGGTGGTATTGCAACAGGTTTAAGTTCTTTAGATATTGATGTAGAGATGTTGTGGGTTGGATTGCCAGGTATTTTTCCTGAGAATGAAGAGAAGGCTGATCGAGTTCGAAAAGTGTTAAATGAAGACAATCTTTATCCTGTATTTATTTCGGAGCAACATTACCACGATTATTATGAGGGCTATAGTAATAGTACCTTATGGCCACTTTGTCATTACTTTTTTGTTTATGTAGAGTTTCAGGATAAATACTGGGATGCTTATGTTGAGGTTAATAAGATTTTTTTAGATGAAGTAATGAAGATAGCTCAACCAGATGATGTGATTTGGGTACAAGACTATCAATTAATGTTATTACCCAATAAAATTCGCCAAGAATTACCTGATACTTCTATAGGGTACTTTCACCATATACCTTTTCCTAGTTATGAGCTTTTCCGCATCCTCCCTAAGAGAGCTGATTTGCTATTAGGGTTACTCGGAAGTGATTTAGTAGGTTTCCATACCTTCGACTATATGCGTCACTTTGAATCATCAGTGTATCGTATCATGGGGCTAGAAAGCAAATTGAACGAAGTTACTATTCAAAATAGAAAAGTATACTCTGATGTATATCCTATGGGTATCAATTATGATTTGTATAACTTATCATCAGAAGATAAAGAGGTACAGAAATATATGGCAAACTACAGAGAGTTATTTTCTGAGCAGAAGATTATTCTCTCTGTTGATAGACTAGACTATAGTAAAGGAATTTTAAATAGATTGAAGGCCTTTGAGATATTGTTAGAGAAGCACCCAGAGTATGTTGGTAAGATATCGCTTGTAATGGTTTTAGTACCATCAAGAGATAATGTGGAAATATACGGTGATTTAAAAATTAAATTGGATGAAACGATTGGAGCTTTAAATGGAAAATATTCTCAAGTTAACTGGATCCCAATTTACTACTATTATAAAAATATTCCTTTTGCTGAATTAGCAGCACTATACAATGTCGCAGAAATAGGTTTAGTAACTCCTTTAAGAGATGGAATGAATTTAGTTGCAAAAGAATATGTAGCAGCAAAGAGAGACCAGACAGGAGTACTTATTTTAAGTGAAATGGCCGGTTCTTCTATAGAAATGTCGGATGCTTTGTTAATTAATCCGAATGACATTACCAATATTGTAACAGCTTTACTTGATGCTTTACAAATGCCTGAGGGAGAGCAAATAGAGCGTATGGCAAGTATGCAGGCTATCATTAAAAAGCAAACTGTTCAGAAATGGGCCAAAGATTTTATGAGAGAGTTACTTAAAATTAAAGCTAAAAATGATGAAATTAAAACGAAGTTTTTACGTCCTAAAGAATTTAGTGATACCGTAAAACAAGATTTTGATGCAGCAAAAGAACGCTTGATATTATTAGATTATGATGGAACTTTAGTTGGCTTTCATAAAGACCCACAAATGGCCTATCCTCCTGAAGAGTTAAAGCAATTATTGTCAGACCTTTTAAAAATGCCAAATACAGAAGTATTTATTATTAGTGGTCGAGATATGAATACTTTGGAAAAATGGTTGGGTCATTTGCCTATGGGGATGGTCGCTGAGCATGGTGCATATTATAAGCAGGAGGGAATGTGGATTAAAAATGCAATAGCTGTTGATGAAAACTGGAAAGAAGAAATCTCCGTTTTAATGCAAGAGATAACTGATAGAACTGCAGGCTCTTTTGTAGAAGAAAAAGATTCAGCATTGGTGTGGCATTATAGAAAAGTAGATATCTGGTTGGCAAATTTACGTGTGAATCAGTTGGTAGAGATGCTAATATATCCTTGCACTAAAAAGAACCTTCAAATTATGAAAGGCAATAAAATTGTTGAAGTGAAGGTCGCAGGAGTTAGTAAAGGAGATGCCGTTAGAAATATTGTTAATAAGAAAAAATATGACTTTATCCTTTGTGCAGGTGATGATACAACCGACGAGGATATGTTTAGAGAATTACCTGATGATAGTGTAACTATTAAAATAGGGAACGTTTCGGAAGAGGCTAGATATAATCTTGCAGATCCAAAACATTTTCTAGATTTATTACAAACACTTGTTAAGTAGTTGATTAAAAAATAAAAGATGAATAGTTTAGATTATGGAGTAATAGGGAACTGTAAAAGTGCAGCTCTAGTCTCAAAAACAGGATGGATTGAATGGTGTTGTTTGCCTGATTTTGATTCACCTTCAGTGTTTTCAAATATTTTAGACAAGGAAAAAGGAGGTGAATTTGGATTCCAAGTAGATGATACATATAATATTACACAAAAATATGTTGAAAATACGAATGTCTTAGTAACTAATTATACTTCTAAAAAAGGAGCTTTTGAGGTGTTTGATTTTATGCCTCGTTATAAAACAAATGAATCGAGCCCATTTGTCCCTTCAGAAATTTATAGATATATCCGTTATTTGTATGGTAAGCCTAAGTTTATTGTCGTTTATAACCCTAAGTTAGATTATGCTAGAGGAGAGGTAAAGCATACTAAATTTGATGAGTATATACGTTCAGGAGCAGAAGGAAATTCAGAAACGATACATTTATATAGTGACTTAAATTTTGATGATATTCTTGAGCAACGTGAGATTGCTATTACAGATTCTCATTTCTTATTACTTTCCTATAACCAAAAGCTCATTAATATTGATATGGAACGAGTATATCTAGAGTATACACGTACAAAAACTTATTGGATTAATTGGCTGAATAGAGCTAATAAATATGATTTGTATGACCCAGAAATAGATAGAAGCTTATTAGTTTTAAAGATGTTGACCTTCCAAAATTCTGGAGCAATATTAGCCGCTATAACTACTTCATTACCTGAAACAATAGGTGAAAATAGAAACTGGGATTATCGTTTTTGTTGGTTGAGAGATGCCTCTATGTCTATTGATACCTTGCTTAATTTGGGACAACAGGACTCTGCTAAAAAGTTTATGCTATTTATTAAGAGTATTCTTAAGTCAAAGTCTGATACTTTTCAGATTATGTATGGAATTAGAGGAGAAAGAGATTTAGTAGAACATGAGCTTCCTCATTTAGATGGGTATGAGGGGTCTAAGCCTGTTCGAATTGGTAATGCCGCTTATTTTCAAGAGCAGAATGATGTATATGGATACTTGATGAACGTAATCTTTAGGTATTATAGAACTTTCCCTGGTCCACTAGATGAGATTGAAGACATATGGTCTGTTGTTAGGAATACAGTGCGAACAGTAATTGATAACTGGAGAAAACCAGATAAAGGAATTTGGGAGATTAGAAACGAAGGCAAACATTTTGTGTTCTCTAAAGTAATGTGTTGGGTTGCTGTTGATAGAGCTGTTAGTATTGCCAAGATGATTAGGAAAAGTTACTATGAAGATGAGTGGACGAAAGTAGCAGATGAAATTAAAGCAGATATTCTAGAGAATGGTTGGAATGATGAAGTAAAAAGTTTTACACAAGCATATGACAATACTTTTATGGATGCATCATTGTTGTTGATGGAAGAATATGGTTTTATTGCTCCTGATGATGAAAAATTTGTGCAAACAGTTAAGGCTGTTAAAAAAGAATTGTATCATGAAGGTTTGATGTATCGCTATGTTAATCCAGATGATTTTGGAGAACCGTCATCAGCATTTACTATTTGTGCATTTTGGATGGTAAGAGCTCTGTATCAGATTGGAGAAGTAGAAGATGCTAAAGAGATGTTCGATGGTATATTAAAGTGTTCAAATCATGTAGGTTTGTTTAGTGAAGATATTGATTTTAATACGAAAGCGCTTTTAGGGAACTTTCCTCAAGCTTATTCTCATTTAGCCATGATTAATACAGCAATTTTATTTTCAAATAGAAAGCCTACAGTGCGTTTTACAAAGCCATAAAATATTCTATTCCATAAAAAATGCCTCACGTTTAAAATGTGGGGCATTTTTTATAGATATCTAAAAGCAAATATTTCCATTAATAAGGCAATACCACCGTGTACAAATACACCTCCCCATATATTACGACTGTATAAAGCAAGAATACCTAGTATGTATCCACCGAATACTGAGCTTATTGTTTCCCCTATCGGCTTGCCAAAATGCAAAACACAATAGGTCGCGGCCATAGCGAGTACAGCATTTTTTCCAATTAGTTTCGAAAGTCCGATAATAAGAAAACCTCTGAAAAATAATTCAGTATTTAAAAAGTCTGTTATATAAAATAATTCAAAAGTAACTTTGCTTACAAACTCGGGGATGTTGTAGTAATTGGCGAAACTATTTCCACCCGTTCTTTTATATACAGGGTAATAATCTATAAATTCAGGTATAAATGATGCGATATAAACAAGAGGAACCATTATTAGAAGTAAAATAAAATAAGCTTTGAAGCTTACATGTTTAAAGCGTAAACCGTAAATTCCATTACCGTCATTTTTATCAAAGAAAAATTTAACTATTAGTAGTAATCCAAAAATGCTAATCCAACTAGCAAAGTTTATTAATATCTTGAAATAGAAACGTAGAGTCTCTGAAGAGCAGTATTCTATGAAAAGGCAGGCAAAATTATAAGTGGCAGATCTATCAATAGCCAGTATGCTAAATCCTAATAAACTCTTTATCCAGAACTGTTTGCTAAATGTTATTTTACTTCTGTCAAATAAATAGATGATAAACAATACGCCATAAAATGCAAACCCTTGATATAAGAAATATAGCGAAAAACTTAAGGGAATGTTCTTAATTGGTTTAATGAAACCCGATTCAATATTAAAGCTGTAGTTAATTGTAATAAGAGCTCCAATAAAAAACAGTATAATTAAATATAATTTTACATTGAAGTACTCCTTGTGAAAGTCTTTGAAATACCCTATAAATTTCCTCATTATTTGTTTATTTTTGCAATCTAAATAGCATCAAAAATAGTTATTATTTATCAACTCTTTGTTTATTTTAAAAATCAAATTCTTTTATTGAGAATTTTAGACTCTCTCTTAAAACAATTTATTAAATTTGCCTTCATTATAATAAATCAAGCATATTCATGAAAAAGTTACACATACTTTTATTTTTCTCTTTTCTTTTTGTAAGCCTTTGGTCTTCAGAAGAACCTATTAAAGAAGTAGACAGTAGTCTTAAAAATCAGAAAAGAATTGATTCTTTAGCTATTGCAGAAGACTCTATTCCTGCTGAGGAGGTGTTAACAAAAGCAGAACTAAAAAGAAATAAAAAAGCAGAAAAATTAGTTAGAAAAGGTATTGATAAGGGAAAGTCTGGGGATTTAGATAAAGCTATTGAATATTTTAATGAGGCAATTATTGTTGATTCAACTTATCCACAAGCGTACTTTAATAGAGGGTTTGCAAAGAATCTTAAATTGAATGCAAAAGGAGCTGTAGTTGATTTTACAAAGGCTTTAGCACTTGATTCTTTATATGCTAATGCCTATTTTAACAGAGCATTAGCATATGCTGATTTGGATGATAATAGAACTGCAATGCGTGATTTTGACATATTAATTTCCTTAGACTCTACTGATGCAGAGGCATACTACTACAGAGGCGTGTGTAAATATTTCTTAGTAGAGATGTATCCTGCAATAGCTGACTTTGATACAGCGACTATATTAAATCCTGATTATGCTGAAGCTTATTATAATAAGGCAATAGCAAAATCACGTTTAGGAGATAAAGAAGGTGCGATAGAAGACTATACACAAGCTATTCGTGTTGATCCTTACGATCCAGATTTTTATAATAATCGTGGAAATGTTAAATATGTAATGAAAAATTATAAAGGTGCAGTTGCAGATTATAATAAGGCTTTATATCTGGATCCTTCTATGTCAAGGACTTATAGTAATCGTGGAAATGCTCATTATTTTTTAAGAGAAAAGTTTGAAGCATGTTCTGATTGGAGTAAGGCAGTAGAAATGGGTTTCGATTATGCACAAGAGGCATTAGATTTGTATTGTAAAGTGAGGTAATCATTATTTTTAAATTCAGTATTTACTCTCCGTTGTATTAAGTCCTTCGGGTTAAAATTATCATAATGAAGATACAATTATTTATATTTTTGCTTTTTTTTGCTGCTGCAGGAGCTTTTGCACAGCCTGGTCAAGCACCAGATCCCAATTTGGATTATAATAACAGAGCTCTTAATAGGGCTCAATATGGCGATTACGAAGGAGCTATAAGAGATTATAATTTTGCATTGAAACTTGATCCAAGCGATTCAAAATTATATGTAAATAGAGCTTTAGCTAAGATCGAACTTAAAGATATAAAGGGAGCATTATTTGATTATGATATGGCTATAGCTCTTGATTCTACTTACGTGCGCGCTATTAATTGTAGAGGGCAGCTATTTCTAGATCAAAAGCGCTACAAAGAAGCTATTGATGACTTTAATAAAGCAATATTACAACAGCCAAATTATGCAACAGCACTAATTAATAGAGGTTTGGTAAAAAGAGAGTTGAAAGACTCTATAGGGGCTTGTGTTGACTTTAACTTAGCTAGCTCTTTAGGTAAAAAGAGAGCTAATACTTATATTAATAGATACTGTAGGTAGTATGGAAATTAATATCTTAGAACGAAAAGATGCAGCTGTAGCTTATTTTCTGGAAGGATATAATTGTGCACAATCTGTGCTTATGGCTTATAGTGATATTTGTAATATAGATATTACAATAGCTAAAAAAATTGCTGCTCCATTTGGCGCTGGTATGGGTAGAATGAAAGAAGTTTGTGGTGCTTGTACTGCTATGTATATGATTTCAGGTTTTTGTGTGTCTAATGTCAAAAACCCTAACGATGAAATTGCTAAAACTAATAATTATCTTTCTGTTCAGCGTATGTCTAATGAGTTTAAAAAAACATACGGTTCAATAATTTGTTCAAAGTTATTAAAAATTAAAAACTTCTCTAAAGATAAGATTTCTACAAAACACAATTTTCATTTAATCTCAGAACGAACTTGTGTATACTTCGTTGTCGAGGCAGCTGAAATAGTTGGTCACGAATTACTTTCTCAGTAGCTTTTTTTAGTTATATTTTTTTAACAGATTAGATTTTCGAAATGAACATATGTTCTTTACATTTGTGTTCTAATAATGAACATATGTTCATTTAAACTAAAATAATTATGAAAATAGCAATTACCTCACAAGAAGATAAATTAGACTCAAAAATGGATAGTCGTTTTGGACGTTGTTCATTTTTTGCAATTTTTGATACAGAAACAAAAAAAACAGAGTTTGTCACAAATCCAAATAAAGAATCAGATGGAGGTGCTGGTCCAGCTTCTGCTCAGTTTGTTATTGCAGAAGGAGTCAAAAAAGTAATCTCAGGAGACTTTGGTGGGAAGGTGAAAGATCTATTTCTTCAATTACATGTAGAAATGCAAGTGATGGAAGATAAAGATAAATCTATAGCTCAAATTATAAATTCAATAAGTTGAATTTAGTCTAAGTATTAATTATATAAAAAAGGAGGTATTATGCCAGGTTTAAACAGAAAAGGTCCAGATGGTAACGGTGCTATGACTGGAAGAAAAATGGGACAATGTAATCCTACTAACAAAGGAAAAAGTGAATCTGAAATTTTAGAAAACAGAAAAGTTTTAGTGCAAGATCAAACTTTTTGGGGTTTTGGAAAAGGTAGAGGCCAAGGTCAAGGAAGAAGACGTGGTGGTCGAGGATTTGGTGCAAGAGTAGAACAATAGGTGATAAGCATCATGCAATAATCTTGTTGTATGATGCTTTTTAATTAAAAAATATAAAAAAATATGAAACGAATAGTGGCTGTTCCTGTGCAAGAAGGTTTGTTATGTTCTCATTTTGGACATTGTAGTGAGTTTGTGATTTTAAAAGTTGAAGATAAGAAAATTGTTAGTGAAGAATCTATTCCAGCACCTCCTCATCAGCCGGGATTGCTTCCAAAGTGGTTAGCAGAAAGAGGAGTAACTGAAGTTATTGCTGGAGGAATTGGTCAAAGTGCGGTTAACTTATTAGAGGAACAGAAAATTAATGTTTCTTCAGGTGCAGCTGTAAAGTCGGCAAAAGAATTAGCTAATGATTGGATAAATGGATTATTGCAGTTAAGTACTAATTCATGTAATCATTAAATTCTATGATATCAGATTATCGTTGTTTTTTTTGTTTTGTTAAAGCATTTGAGTCATTGATTGAACAAGAGAAACTTTCATTAAAAGATAAAAATATTTTTGTTTCTCAGATGTCACAAATGTATTTAGATACAAAAGATAATTTTTCTGCTCCAATTTTTTCTTCCTCACTACATCGATTGTTAAAAGAGTATACAGGGAATAACGATCCATATAAAGAATTGAAGAGAAAAAGTAATGATTTGGTTCTAAAAGGATATAATTCATTTAAAAGTCAAATATTAAAAGCGGAAAATTCTTATGATACAGCACTTCGCTTAGCTGTTGCAGGTAATATTATTGATTTTGCAGTAAGTACAGAATATGATTTAGAAGCAACAATACACAAGGTGTTGTCTGTTGATTTTGCTATTGATGATTCTTTAGCATTAAAAGAAGCTTTAGCATCTGCACAAACAGTGCTCTATTTAGGGGATAATAGTGGTGAAATTGTTTTTGATAAATTATTGGTTGAGAATTTAATGCATCCAAATTTAAAATATGCTGTTAGAGGTGCGCCAGTAATAAATGATGTGACAGATCAAGATGCAGCATATGTAGAAATGGATATAGTAGCAGATGTAATCTCAAATGGGTATGATGCTCCTTCCACTATTATAAATAAATGCTCCCCAGAGTTTCTAGAAATATGGGAGAAAGCAGATGTTGTTATTTCTAAAGGACAAGGGAATTTAGAAGGACTTTGGGAGGTGTCGTCTAAAAAAATATTCTTTTTGTTGATGGTTAAATGTGATGTGATTGCGGATGTTTTACATGTAAAAAAAGGTGATTTCGTGGTTAAAGAAAATAGAATAAAATAAAATAATGAATATAGTTATAGCTAGTGGAAAAGGAGGTACTGGAAAAACATTTGTTTCTACGAATCTTTTTTGGGTTGCACAGCAAGAAAATAGAATTGTAAATTTAGTCGATTGTGATGCGGAAGCTCCAAATGTGGCTGAGTTCTTACTAGGAGAAGTGTCAGAACAGGAAGAGGTTATGCAGTTACTTCCTGTAATTGATGTAGATGCGTGTGTGTTTTGTGGTAAATGTTATGAATACTGTAATTATGGCGCTATTTTTTATTTGCCAAAGCAAAATGTAATTCAGTTAACAGAAGAACTTTGTCATTCTTGTGGTGCTTGTGTAGTAGCATGTAAGCATAATGCGATTACAGAAAAGAAGAAAAAAACAGGAGTAATAACAAGGTCTAAATACACAGATAAAACAGAAATATACGAATGCCGAACTGAAATTGGGACGGCATCTTCTGTGCCAATTATCAAAAAAGGAATAGCATCTGTAAATTTAGAAAGATTAAATTTATTGGATGCACCTCCGGGAATCTCTTGTCCGTTTATTGCAACCGTTGAAGATGCTGATTATGTTCTACTCGTAACAGAACCTACACCTTTTGGGTTAAATGATTTAAAGCTCTCTGTTGAAACATTGCAAAAAATGGATAAAACTTTTGGTGTAGTAATAAATAGGTCAGGCTTAGGAAGCAAGGAAATGTATGATTGGTTGGAAAAGGAGAATATTGCTATTTTGTTAGAAATACCTTTTGATAAAGAGATAGCAAGAATTTATTCTGAAGGAAAAATTCTTTCAGAATATAAAAAAGATTATAGGCAAGAGTTTTCAGCTTTGCTTAGTAAGGTCGAATTATTAGTCAAAGAACAGGGGTGATGAAAGAAATAGTTATTTTAAGTGGTAAAGGTGGAACAGGTAAAACAAGTATATGCGCTTCGTTTTCAACATTAAAACAGCATATGGTTGTTGCAGATTGTGATGTAGATGCAGCTAATTTGTATTTAATTCTTCAACCAGAAAACTATAAAGAAGAGAAATATATTTCGGGAAGTGAAGCAGTAATAGATTATGATATATGTATTAATTGTGGTAAATGTGCTCGTTATTGTCGGTTTGGAGCTATCTCTTTTGTAGAAGATAAAGTAGAGATTTCAGGAACAACATGTGAGGGCTGTAAGCTTTGTTCTCGAATATGTCCAGTTGAAGCTATAAGTATGCTTCCAAGTGAAGATAGTCGCTGGTATGCAGGTGACTATCGTAATGGTTCAATGATACATGCACGTTTGGCTCCAGGAGAAGAAAACAGCGGTAAGTTAGTAAGTGTAGTGCGCGAACAAGCTCGACAATTAGCAAAGGAGAAGGAGGTTGATCTTGTTCTGTTAGATGGACCTCCGGGAACAGGGTGTCCAGTTATATCGTCAGTTACTGGAGTAGATAAAGCCATAATTGTTACAGAGCCAACAAAATCAGGTTTTCATGATTTAAAGAGAATAGTAAGTTTAACTAGAAGTTTTAATATAAAGACATTAGTGCTTATTAATAAGTTCGATTTGAATACAGGTGTGTCAGATGAAATTGAGAGATGGTGTAATTCGGAAGATATTTCTTTTTTAGGGAAATTACCTTTTGATAGGCGTATGGTTGAATCTATGGTGCAATGTAAAAGTATGGTTGAATATGCTCCAGATAGTGAAATAAGCAAAGAAATAAAATTGATTTTTAATAAGGTAATTGAGAATGAATAAACTGATACATGTTGGTTTACAAGTGACAAAAAGTGATATAGAATCTTTTTATATAGATATTCTAGGTGGAGAGATAATTAGAACATTTACTTTATCAGCAAAGGATGCTAAGGTAATTTTTGGGTTAAGAAATGAAATAAATGCTTTTATAATAAATTGTAAAGGCTTAGTGTTAGAATTATTTGTAAACGAAGAATGGCTTACACCTTCTTGTTCTCACATTTGTCTTTTTTCTGATAAAGCGGAACAGATTGCTCAAAAAGCAGAGAAAAATTACCCTTTATATATTAGAAGAAAATATGAGAATGACACTTACTTTATAAAAGATAGCAATAATAATTTATTCGAAATAAAGTATAAAAGTTAAAATACAAAGGAGTTCGATATGGAAAAAAAATCAGTGGGTGTGGATAAAAAAGTTATACCAAATATAAAAGAAATTATATTAGTAGCTTCAGGAAAAGGTGGCGTCGGGAAATCTACTGTTGCTGCAGGTTTAGCTTTAAGTTTAGCTAAAGAAGGGAAAAAGGTAGGTTTATTAGATGCAGACTTGTATGGTCCATCTATACCAACAATGTTTAACTTAGTCGATAAACAACCGTTTACAAAAATGGAGGGTGAAAAAACGTATTTAATTCCTTTTGTGTATAAGGGAGTTAAAGTTATGTCAATAGGATTTTTGATAAATGCAAAGCAACCAATTATATGGAGAGGTCCAATGGCATCAACAGGGTTATCACAGTTGTTAGCTGATACCCTTTGGGGAGATTTAGATTATCTAATTATTGATACACCTCCAGGAACAGGAGATGTTCATATTACTTTGTTGCAAAATTTTGATACCTCTGGAGTGTTAATCATTAGTACAGCTCAAGCACTTGCTTTAGCTGATGTTAAAAAAGCTGTTGCGATGTATCAAGATAAAAAAATAGGAATACCAGTTTTGGGAGTCGTTGAAAATATGTCATGGTTTACACCGAGTAAACATCCAGATGAAAAATATTTCCTTTTTGGCAAAGGTGGAGGAGAAGCATTGTCAAAAGAATTCTCTATACCATTATTAGCTCAAATACCAGTTAGTGAAGATTTTTCTGATCAAGGAATGGTGACTCAGGTGTTTAAAAATGCAATAGTAGCAGAAAGTTTTAATCACCTAGTATGTGAAGTTCAAACCCAATTAAATAACAGAAGTGTTTTAGTAAAATAAGTATTAAATTATATAGATATGATAAAAAAAAATGTTCTTATATTATTAAGTATTTTCATTGTTTTTTCGCTCTTAGCAAGAGAACAGAAAAAAGAAGAAACAAGAGGTTTTAAGTTTGATTCATATGTTTATGATTATGGTAAAATAAAGAGAAAATCAGACGGGCAGTGTATTTTTAAATTTACAAATGTAGATATTGTTCCAGTAGTAGTAAGTAATGTGAAAACATCTTGTGGTTGCACCTCCCCACAATGGCCTAAGCAGCCAATTTTACCGAAAGAAACAGCTGAGATTATTGTGAAGTATAACACTAAAATTATAGGTCCATTTACTAAAACAATAACTGTTACTTCTAGTGCTAGTCAAAGGATAGTACTAACAATTAAAGGAGAAGTACTTAAATAATAAATATCCACTCAATTAATAATTAGAATATCTTCTGAAATAGTATATATTTGTCTCCGATAATGCACATATGTTTATTATATTTGTTGTTTATATTAATCTAAAAACTAATAAAAATGGAAAATTTACAAAATCAAGAAGTATTTGCTATGCCTCGTATTGGAGAAAAAGCACCTGAATTTAAAGCTGTAACTACCCAAGGGAATATTAATTTCCCATCAGATTATAAAGGGAGTTGGGTTATTCTTTTTAGTCACCCAGCCGATTTTACGCCAGTTTGCACCTCTGAATTTATGACTTTTGCTACTCTGGAAAAAGATTTTAATGCAGCTAATTGTAAATTAGTAGGACTATCTGTAGATGGTTTATATAGTCATATTGCATGGTTGCGTACTATAAAAGAAAAAATACAATATAAGGGGATGAAAGATGTAGAAGTTACATTTCCCTTAATAGAAGATATTACAATGGAGGTGGCTAAAAAATATGGTATGATGATGCCTGGAGAGAGTAATACAAAGGCTGTTCGTGCAGTTTTTGTAATTGATCCAAAAGGAATTGTTCGTACGGTTCTTTATTACCCTCTTAGTTTGGGACGTAATTTTGATGAATTGTATAGAATTGTAATTGCTTTGCAAGCAGCAGATGAGTTTAATGTAGCTACACCTGCAGACTGGAGACCTGGAGATGAAGTAATTGTTCCAACTGCAGGTTCTTGTGGTGTGGCTAAAGAGAGAATGGATAAAAAAGAGGATATGCATTGTTATGATTGGTTCTTTTGTACCAAAAAAATTGATAAAGAAACTATTTTAAGTAAAATCTTGAAAAAATAAATATCTTTAGAGAAGAGTTGAGTTTTATCTCAATTCTTCTCTAAGTTATTAAATTATTAAAATCTTTATCACTTTATGCCTCGTCCAAAGCAAAATAGGAAAATTTGTAACCCACCTAAAATGAAAGGGTTTAAGCCTTTTGGTATAAGAGCTAGAAATTTATCTGCTGTTGTATTAATGTATGATGAATATGAAACTATTCGTTTGTTAGATTATGACGGATTAACACAAGAGCAAGCTGCTGAAAAAGTGGGCGTGTCACGACCTACTTTAACTCGCATATATGAGAAAGCTCGACAGAAAATAGCACAGGCTTTTGTTGAGGGGAAAATGATAAATATTGAGGGTGGTAATGTCGAGTTTGAATCATCTTGGTATAGATGTACAAGGTGTTATAAAGTGATAGAGGGATTAGAAAATCATACTCCATGTAAAGGTTGCCCAGATTATGGAAATAATGAATTAGAACTGTTGAATGGAGATTATAAATGATCGTTAAAGTACTTGTAGATAATAGGAAAAAGGATGCTGAATTTAAAACAGAACATGGCTTATCTTTTTATATAGAAACAAAAAATCATAAGTGTATGGTTGATGTTGGCTTATCTAATGCATTTTTTAAAAATGCACAAATGCTAGGAGTAGATATTTCGGAAATTGACTATTTGTTTTTGAGTCATGGGCATGTTGATCATGTTGGTGGTTTGTCAACTTTTTTAGAAAAAAATAAGAAAGCTAGAATTATTGTGTCTAGTAAAGCGTTATTGCAGAAGTATTATTCTAAACGTAAAGGCTTGAGAGATATTAGTCTTAATCTTAATTTAATTAAGCATTTGAATCGTTTTAACTTTATTCGAACAGATACTGTGTTAGAAGATGATATTTCTGTGTTAGCTAATATTAAGAAAAATCATCCTCTCCCTAAAGCGAATAACTATTTGTACAAAGAAAGTAGTTATAGGGGCTTGCAATTAGATGATTTTAATCATGAGTTAGTATTTTGTTTTGGGAAAGAACAGAAACTAGTTTGTACAGGATGTGCACACAGTGGTTTATTAAATATTCTGGATACTGTCAGTTCTAAATATACCTCTTCAATTAAATGGGCAATAGGAGGTTTTCATCTATTAGATTCGGATGAAAACAATCAATATGAATCTACTCAAGAAATTGAAGAAATTGCATCAGCTTTAAAAAATGACTATACTAATATTGTATTTTATACTGGACACTGTACTGGAGATAAGGTTCTAAATACTTTAAAACATGCTTTAAATAAACAAATACAGCCCTTTTATGCAGGAATGCAGTTAGAATTGAATAAATAATATAAATATAATAAATGATGAAAATAGCAGTACCAGCAAAAAGTAATAATGAGATTGATGCCCATTTTGGACATTGTGAGTTTTATAAAATATATACTGTTTCTGATGATAGAGCAATTTTATCTGAAGAAAGAATGGATTCTCCTCAGGGGTGTGGTTGTAAGTCTAATATAGCTTCAGTCTTTCAGCAAGAGGGAGTTACTGTGATGTTAGCAGGAGGTATCGGTAATGGTGCCGTAAATATCTTGGAGGAACATGGCGTAGAGGTTGTACGTAACTGTAAAGGAGATGTTTCCAAATTAGTTGCTGAATATTTAGCAGGTAAAGTTAGTGATGGAGGAAGTAACTGCAGTGGTCATGGAGAAGATCATGAGTGTAATAATCACTAAAATATAACTTTTATGGCACACTTAAATAAAAAAGGACCAGAAGAAAAAGGATCAGCCGCAGGAAGGAATTTAGGCCTTTGTAATGAGAATGCAGATAATTCTAAATTAGGAAAAGGGCTTGGCTTGCGTCGTAAAGCACAAGATACAAAAGTAGGGCGAGGTTTTGGGAAACGACTTAGGAGTGGTTTGAAATAAAAGATAAGAAAAACATGAAAAAAACATTAGTAATTGGAGCAAGTGAGAATCCTGAACGTTATTCATATAAGGCAATCACAGCGTTAGTGAAACATGGACATGCTGTAAAAGCATTAGGTGTAAAAACAGGTAATGTTTCTTCTGTAGAGTTTGATGTTGAAAAGATTCCGTATGAAGGGATCGACACTATTACTCTTTATGTGGGGGCTAAGAATCAAGTAGAGTATTTTGATTATATAAAAGAACTAAATCCTAAAAGAGTTTTATTTAATCCAGGAACAGAAAATCCTGCATTTGAACAGCAGTTAACTCAATTAGGGATAAATGTAGAAAGAGCGTGTACACTAGTTTTATTGGCTTCTAATCAATATTAATTTATGGTTGAGTATATATGTAATGTAAGAGTGCCATATTCAGATACTGATGTAATGGGATACTTACACCATTCAAATTATGCAAGGTATTATGAAACTGCTCGTTGGGAAATGTTTCGTGATTTAGGTATTCCTTATAAAGAAATTGAAGACGCAGGTTGTCTTTTACCTGTTATAAGTATGGATTTTAAATTTGTAAGACCAGCTGTCTATGATGATTTGTTAACAGTTAAAACGAACTTGAAGAAACTAGAAAATCCACGTATTACATTTGTTTATAAAATGTATAATGAAAAAAGAGAAATCGTAAATAAAGCAGAAGTGAATTTAGCATTTGTAGACAAAAAAACAAGAAAAATATGTGATGTGCCAGAGTTTATTCGTGAAGCTATATTATGTGCAAAATCAAATAATATTTGATTCAGAAAAAAAACAGTTAAAAGCCTTTTGATTTTTAAAATTTTTCATACTTTTGACAAAGAATGTTAAAAATGTAACCTTAAATATATTCAAAAATTAATCTTAAGAACTATGAAAACATTAAGTAAACTTTTTATTTTAGTTTTAGTATTTGCATCAATGCTTTTATCATCTTGTGCTTTAGGAGGAAATATCTTTAGAGAAAATGATGGTTTCGGGAATAACAATATAGAGCAGGCTCCGTTAGTATATACAAATACAGTACTAGCTATGAATTAAATTTTACTCAAACTGTTAATAAAAGGACCTTTTGCTTTAAGTAAAAGGTCTTTTTATTTTAAAGGATACCTCCTTAAACAATTTATGTCAAAATGTTGTAATACATTAGGAACGATTAATCCCATTCGATTTCTTATAGTAGGGTTTTTTATGATTTCTTTCCATGAGAGAATGTCATTTTTAGTTGCTGTGTGTGCAATTCTGTTATCTAAATATGAAGCAACTCTTAACGCAAGAGAAATTTTTCCATAACCAAAGCAATTAACACTTTTAAACTCTTTGTTGTTGAAATTTTTTTTGTCTGTTATGAAATCTATTATTGAAACGACATCTTCAACTCTTTGGCTAAGTAAGGGCTTCCCAATAAAAAGAGCCAAGGAAGCATTTCTATAATCTTCGCTGTAAAATTTTTTGTTGTTTTTATTTACTTGGTCTTTTGTTTCTCCAATGCCTCTAATGTCTGCTAGTATAACACAGTTACCATTTTTAACAATATCGTTTATAACTTTTAAGCTCTTTGAGGTAGACATTCCTTCGTCATGTAGAATCAGGAATGCTTCCGCATTTGAAGCCCATTTATGAGGGCTTAAAACTCTAAGAGGAAGGTCTATCTCATTTTTCTTTTCTATAATGTATTTAGTTTCCTTGTATACGCCATTTTTAATAGGTTCACTTATTTTTTTACTTTTATATTCATATTTGTTGGAGACATTCATTTCTTTTTTAATAAATCTAATATTATCAACTAAGCTTTTATTATTAAACACTTTGTGTGTTATGTCAAAAGAAGAACTTTTATCTATTAATTTTTCTTGAAGGTTTTTAGTTGTAGGAAAGTCTAGGTGAATTTGTCCAGTATTAGTGCATTGTAGTTTGTTTTCTGAAAGAATATCGGGTTCTGTTTCTTCTACTTGAATATTCTTTTGTAATAGATGTTTTGTAAAAAAACGCACCGATTCTTCTCGTTTTTGTTTAGAAATTCCGTGTCCATCATCAACAGAGAATAACGAAATGTTTGATAAAGAATTAAGCTTCTTGTATACTGCTGATAGTTCATTATATGCTTCAATAGTTCCTTGATAGTCTATAAAATCTTTTTTGCCAGCAAGAATTAATGTAGGGCGAGGAGCTTGCATGATGTAGTAATCTGCAATTTCAAGCTTCTCACTACCTTCATTTGCTAGGTATTGACAGCCATCATCTGGTCCGTATTTTTCAAACATACGCTCTCGGGTTGTAAACCAACTGCAACAAGCAACTGCTTTAATACGGTTTTCATAAGCTGAAAAATAAGTAGCCTGTGTTCCTCCTCCAGAATTTCCAAGACACCCAATGTTCTCTTTATCTATATTGGGGAGTGTTAAGAGGTAGTTTAGACATAAAATATTATCTAACAATTCTTCCTTAACAATGCTAGAGCCTACAAGTATAGCGCCCATGTTTAATATAGTATGCTCACTTGTTGCTTTTGGAGTTAGAGCTTCTCCTTCAGAATTTATTAATTGTACTCTTTCGCCTTGTCCAATAGGGTCAATTACCATTACTACAAAGCCATGATTTGCTAGAAGAATAGCTATTTTTTGATAAGAAGCAGTTGCTTTTCCTGTTTGTTCATGTCCGCAAAAAAATAATATAGCAGGTTTTTTTCCTTTTTCCTTTGGAGTGTAGATAGTTGCCGTAATTCGTTTTTCAAGTATAATTTTTTCAATTTGATAGTTCCAGCTAGAAGAATCAATATATTTACCACAATAAACTATAGAAGGTAGCGTATCTTTATAATTCTCCGGGATAGTATTTAGTAAATGGAGGTATTTTTTTTTAGTGCTATTTTGGTAGTTAGTTATACTTTTCTTATTTCTAAGGGCTTTTTTAAAATCTTTTTTTCTTTCATTATATTGCTTATGCATTATACTTTTGAGGTAGTTGTTGAGACTGTTCTCTGCGTTGTAGTTGAGAACCCTATCTATGCTTTGGGCACTTAACTGACAAGAGAGAACTAAAATAAAAAAAAATAAATTAAAACTTTTCATAGTATAATATTGTTGTATACAAAGAAACTGAATTTTGAAATTATTACAAATAGTAAATAATGAAATTATATTTGTTATTACATTAGATTAATAATCACTTGTTGATAACTAAATGTATACTTATCATCATAATTTTTTTTCAATTTTTATATTTGTGCCGTGAATTTGACATTAAAGCTTAACCACCAACCTAACCTGAAGAAAATGTCTGAAGAAATTTTTCCAATTGTTGATGAACTTGGAGAAGTAATAGGAAAAGAGACTCGTGAGAACTGTCACGGAGGATCGATGCTATTACATCCTGTTGTTCATGTACATGTTTTTAATAGTAAAGGAGAACTTTATCTGCAACAGAGAGCCTGGACTAAAGATATACAGCCAGGAAAATGGGATACTGCTGTTGGGGGGCATGTAGGTTATGGTGAAACTATAAAAGAAGCAGTATTAAGGGAATGTGCAGAAGAATTAGGATTGCATGATATTGAGCCTGAATACGAATATCGTTATCAATGGGAATGTCCTGTTGAATGTGAATTGGTTTATGTTTATACCCTCGAGTATGATGGTGAGTTAATACCTAATGCTGATGAACTAGTTGATGGTCGCTTTTGGACTATGGATGAGGTGAAATCATTTATAGGAAAGTCTGTTTTTACACCTAACTTTGAATATGATTTACAATTATTGATTGATTATAAAGTGATTCATTGTTGAAAACTTTCACCTGATTTTATTTCTTTTCTTTTGTAAATAATACAACTTTGTATTGAGCTATTGCTTTAATAGTTTTTCTTTTATGGGAATTTGTCTATTCTCATTCTGTTCTGAGTCATTAAAGAACAATTCCTCCCTCTTATTTAGATGTATTTTTTTTGTTAGCGAATTGTTAATTAAATTTTTCTTTTGGAAAACATTTTCTTTAATCAAAAATCTTATTCCTCTGATTTTCACTAGCATATGAAATATTTTGGAAAACTTTTTGTTGAATTGTTGATATCTAGTTTTCAAAAAGCTTTTTATTTACATTTATCGTAATTAATATTGTACTCTTAAAATTTAAGTTTCCCAAGACCGTCTCGGTCTGCAAAATATTAATTTATAAATATAGATACTGTGGAAGAAAAGACTTTTACTAACGAAGAAGCATTTCAGGCATCTCTTGAATATTTTCAAGGAGATGAATTAGCTGCTAGGGTGTGGGTTAATAAGTATGCATTAAAAGATTCATTCGGAAAACTATACGAGAAGAATCCTGATGATATGCATTGGCGTTTAGCAAGTGAGATTGCTCGTGTTGAAGCGAAGTATAAAAATCCGCTTAGCGCACAAGAATTATTTGATTTGTTCAAACAGTTCAAATATATAGTTCCTCAAGGAAGTCCAATGACGGGTATTGGAAATACTTTTCAGATAGGTTCTTTGTCGAATTGCTTTGTTATTGGTAGTGATGGAGAGTCAGACTCTTATGGAGGTGTAATGAAAGTCGACGAAGAGCAAGTTCAGTTAATGAAACGCCGTGGTGGTGTTGGTCATGATTTATCGCATATTCGACCAAAGGGTTCTCCAGTAAAAAATTCAGCACTTACTTCCACAGGTATTGTGCCTTTTATGGAACGCTATTCTAACTCAACACGTGAGGTTGCTCAAGATGGTCGTCGTGGAGCCTTGATGTTAAGCGTATCTGTAAAACACCCAGATTCAGAGGCATTTATTGATGCAAAAATGGAAGAAGGTAAAGTTACTGGAGCCAATGTGTCTGTGAAAATGCACGATGATTTTATGGAGGCTGCTTTAGCTAAGAAAAAATATATTCAACAATATCCTATCGATTCTAAAAAACCTTGGTTTGAGAAAGAAGTAGATGCAGAGCCAATTTGGACTAAAATTGTTCATAATGCATGGAAATCTGCCGAGCCAGGTATGTTATTTTGGGATACTATTATCAAAGAATCAGTACCTGATTGTTATGCTGATCTTGGTTTCAAAACACTCTCTACTAATCCATGTGGAGAGATTCCATTATGTCCGTATGATAGCTGTCGTTTATTAGCTGTGAATTTATTCTCTTATGTAGATAAGCCTTTTACTAAGGATGCGTCGTTTGATTATGAATTGTTTAAAAAACATGTTCAATTAGCACAGCGTATTATGGATGATATTATCGATCTTGAATTAGAAAAGATTGATAAGATTTTAGATAAAGTAAATTCTGATCCAGAAGAAGCAGAAATCAAACGTACTGAACGTATGCTTTGGGAAAAAATTAAAACGAAAAGTATTCAAGGGCGTCGTACTGGTGTTGGAACAACAGCAGAAGGAGATATGCTTGCTGCTTTAGGATTGCGTTATGGAACAGATAAAGCTACTGATTTTTCAGAAGAAATTCATAAAATAATTACTTTAGAAGCATATCGTTCTTCTGTGTTAATGGCTAAAGAGCGTGGATCTTTCCCAATATTTGATAGTAAACGCGAGGAAAAGAATCCATATATCAACAGAATTAAAGATGCAGACCCTAAGCTCTACGAAGACATGGTGAAGTATGGTCGAAGAAATATTGCTTGTTTGACTATTGCACCAACAGGTACAACTAGTTTAATGACGCAAACTACTTCTGGTATTGAGCCAGCTTTCCAAGTATACTATACGCGTCGTAGAAAAGTAAATCCAAATGATAAAAATGTACGCGTAGATTTTGTCGACGAATCAGGAGACTCATGGGAAGAATTTACAGTATTCCATCATAAGTTTGTTATTTGGATGATTGTAAATGGTTATGATGTAACCAAGAAATTTACAGAAGAAGAACGTGCAGAAATGATAGCAGCATCACCTTATCATAAAGCAACTGCTAATGATGTAGATTGGTTGCAAAAGGTTAAAATGCAAGGAAAAATTCAGAAATGGGTAGATCACTCTATTAGCGTAACTATTAATTTGCCTAACGATGTATCCGAAGAATTAGTAGGACAATTATATGCAGAAGCGTGGAAATGTGGTTGTAAAGGAGCAACTGTTTATCGTGACGGTTCACGTGCAGGTGTATTAATTAGTACTTCTGAAAACAAAGAAAATAGAGAAGACGATAAAGACTGTAATTGTTATCCTGTTCGTACAACAGAGCGTCCTAAAGAATTAGAATGTGAAATTGTACGTTTCCAGAATAATAAAGAAAAGTGGATTGCTTTTGTTGGATTATTTGAAGGATACCCGTATGAAATCTTTACGGGACTTTTAGATGAAGATGAGGGTATTATGTTGCCGAAAGCTGTAACGGGAGGTAAAATTATCAAAACAAAAGATGAAGATGATAGAACCCGTTATGATTTCCAGTTTATGAATAAACGAGGATTTAAGATAACAGTAGAAGGTCTCTCGCATAAGTTTGATCCAGAATACTGGAATTATGCTAAGTTAATTTCGGGAGTATTACGATTTGGTATGCCTATCGATCAGGTAATAAAATTAGTGTCAGGGTTGCAATTAAATAATGAAACAATTAATACCTGGAAAGTAGGTGTAGAGAGAGCATTGAAGCAATATATTCCTGATGGTACTGAGATTGCAGGTCAGAATTGTCCTTCTTGTGGTAACAAATCACTTGTTTATCAAGAAGGTTGTTTAACTTGTACTTCTTGTGGGTATTCTCGCTGTGGGTAAGAACCTTTCTTAAACTTTATATATATTAAAAGCTATACGCAAATCAAAGTTTTTTATAACTTTGAGAGCGTGTAGCTTTTTCCTATTAGTTACCTTTCCTTTCAAAAAAACAAGATGCTTATGAAACTAAGTTTTACCGTTAATTATGAACCCCATTGGGGAGAGCTTATTCGTATGAATAAGTATCGATTAGCTGTACTTGGTAACCAACCTTCATTAGGAGATTGGGATATTCAAAAAGTTGATGTGCAGGTCTTAAAAACAACTGATTATAAAACATGGTCGTTTGAAACAGCAGATGAACCAGTAGAATTTCCTATCGATTATAAGTATATTTTGTTTAATCCTGAAAATGAAAGTGTCATAGAATGGGAAAGTCGTGACAATAGAGAGATTTTAGAAAATTTATCTGAGAATGAAAATTTGAATATATCTGATAATGATTTGTATTTTGATGTGCAAGTATTTAAAGGAGCGGGTGTTGCAATACCCATATTTTCACTAAGAAGTGAAGAGGGATTTGGAGTAGGAGAATTTTTTGATTTGAAGAAAATGATTGATTGGACAAAACTTACTGGTCAACGTATTATTCAAACCCTTCCTGTTAACGATACTACCTTGCAACGAAATAAAGCAGACTCTTATCCATATAACACTCTGTCTGTTTTTGCTTTACATCCGATGTATCTGCGTTTAGAAGCCGTTGGTTTATTGAAAGATAAGCAGAAAAGAGCCTTTTTTAAAGAGCAAAAGCTTTTGTTGAATCAATTACAGGTGGTAGATTATGAAAAAGTTAACCAGTTAAAATGGGAATATCTTAAGTTAATTTTTAAACAAGAAAAGAATACGATTCTTTCTAAAAAAGTTTTTAAATCATTTATAGAAAATAATAAATCTTGGCTGTATCCCTATGCTCTTTTTTCTGTGTTGAGAGATAGATATAAAACAGCTGAATTTAGTCAATGGAAAGAAGGAGGTATATACTCTGAAGAGCTTATTAATAAATTAAATAAACAAGATGTTGAATCCTTTAATTTCTATTTGTATATCCAATACCACTTAGATAAACAATTAGCAGAAGTAAAGGAATACGCTCATTCTAATGGAGTCTTGTTAAAGGGAGATATTCCAATAGGAGTAAGTCCTCATAGTGTTGATGTGTGGTGTCAGCCATATCTTTTTAATAGGAATGTTCAAGCTGGGGCACCTCCTGATGATTTCTCTGAAATGGGTCAAAACTGGGGTTTTCCTACTTATAACTGGGAAATAATGGCTAAGGATGATTATGCATGGTGGAAAGCCCGATTACAGCATATGTCAAATTATTTTGATGCTTACCGTATCGATCATATTTTAGGCTTCTTTAGAATATGGGAAATTCCAATTCATGCTAAATGGGGCTTGTTAGGACAGTTTAATAAAGCGAAGCCCTTATCAGAAGAAGACGTCGAGTCCTATGGTTTTGTGTTTGAAGAAGATAAGTTGTTAAAACCACAGATATCTTATAAGTTGTTAAGAGTTTATTTTGGAGATTTAGCAGCAGAAGTAAAGGCAGGCTTTTTAATGCAAAATGAAAAAGGAGAGTATATACTAAACCCAAAATTTGATACGCAGCGAAAAGTAATTAGTTTCTTTTCTTCAAAAAAAGAAATTTCTGCTAATGATAGAATTATTCAAGAGGGCTTGTTAAAGCTTTTATGTCAAGTTTTATTTGTGAGAGATAGTAAAAATGCTCACTGTTATCACCCACGAATTTCTTATCATAACAATGATGCTTTTAAACTTCTCTCAACAATTGAAAAAGAGGAATATATTCGCTTGTACGAAGATTTTTTTTACCGTAGACATGATGAGTTTTGGAAGCAGCAAGCATTTAAGAAATTATCACCTATATTAACTGCTACTTCTATGTTGGCTTTTGGAGAAGATTTAGGAATGATACCCAATTGTGTTCCTGAAGTAATGAGAGAATTAAATCTTCTTTCTTTAGAAATTCAACGTATGCCGAAGCAATTTGGGCAGGAGTTTGGTGTGTGTTATTTTGCACCTTACCTTTCTTTATCTACTACCTCTACACATGATATGAATCCAATTAGAGCTTGGTGGGGTGAAGATAAAGAAAAAACACAGCGCTATTTTAATTCTATGCTTTTTGAATCTGGAGAGGCTCCTGAAAATTGTGAAGCCTGGATAGTAGAAAAGATTATTGCTCAGCATATTCAATCTCCTGCAATATGGACTATACTTCCTTTGCAAGATATTTTAGGAATGGATACAGAGCTACGTCACCCTGATGCTTTAGCAGAGCGCATTAATGTTCCTGATAATTCTAAAAATGTATGGTGTTATCGTATGTATCTAACTGTAGATAAGTTGATTAATGCAGTAGAATTTAACGCTAAGCTTAAAGAAATGATAGAGTCTGAAAGAATATAAAACATTTTTTAGAATATATTTTCTCGAAAAAATTATATATTTGTCATTCAAATTATTAAAAAAACAACATTATGAAAAAGTTTTGGTTATTTTTAGTTTTTAGCCTTTTAGGCATTAGTATGTTCACCTCTTGTAAAGATGACGAAAAAGATCCAGCAGTTCCAGTAGAAACAACAGTTGCTGAAGATAAGGCAAATATTAATGCTTCTATAGGGCAACTCGAAGTCAATTTTGAAAGTTTTAAAACAGGAGTTTCCTTTAAGGAAGTTGATAGTTTTATTTATAAAGTAAATAATGAAGCTTTGACTGAGGAGTGGTTGGATAGCATGATGACAGAAATTGATGATGTTATCGATCTTAGTTTAATAGATGCTAATAGTAGATTTACTTATGGTTCCTATAAAGGAAAATATATATGGAGTAATAGCTCTAATGAATGGACAAAAGAGGCTAATGCTAATATTATTGTTTCGTTCCCTTCAAATAGAATTTTAGTTGTAAACGATTGTGAGTTAGGGATATTGTCTTATACAGATAGTCCTTATACAATAGATGCAGAACAAATCTATCTGCCGACAGCAGCAAGTATGTATTTAACGAAAGATAATGTGAAATTACTTGGTTTAGATATGTCTGCTAGTTTTAATGCTCAAGGTTTTCCAGAGGCTGCTAATTTAGAGGTTTATGCAAAACCAATTACTATGTCTGCTGCATTAACTAAAAATACAGATTCTAAATATACTATTACTGGTTCGCTAGTTGAAGAAAGTAATCCATCTAATTCTTTTTCAGTATCTGCTGCTGTAACCTTTGAAAATGATATTACTGCATATACAGATATGGATGATGCTATTGTTAATAATGTACAACTTAGCTTATCTCAAGGAGCTCTTTCTATAGCAGGTTCTATAGATGTGAAAACACTAGATGCATTGGATGGTGGTCTTACAGAGCCAACAGTAACAGAAATTAATGCTTGCTTAAATTTAGCTGTATTATATAATGAAGCAAATATAGGAACCATAAAGGTTGTTGAAGTCGCTGGTGAAAAAGAGGTGTTTATTGTTTATAAAGATCAAACCCAAGAAAATACCTCTATTTTTTATGAGTCACTTGTTAATAGTGTAGAATCGTTAATGAAGTAATTGTATTTTATGTAATGAATAATCTTTTTAAGATAATTATAACAACAGCGGTGTTTGCAGTAGCAAGTATCGCTGTTGTTGCTCAAACAACGCCCCTGAAGGCTCAACTTTACAAAAACGAATTAGGAATTGATGTAGCTAATGTAATCACTTTTTTGGCTAAAAGAAATGAGTCTTATTTGTTGATGTATAAGTATTATATGTCAGATAAAAATGCTCTCCGATTAGGGGTTAATTTCGATTACGGAACTGCTACAGGTGATGGGACTTATGTCGCAGGTAGGATTGGTTATCAGCATAACTTTCCATTAATTAAAGATAAATGGTTAATGTATATTGGAGCTGACCTTACTGGATTTTCAACATCTAGCAATTTTCAGAAAAATACGATAAGAAGAATAGGTGTAGCTCCAATAGTAGGCGTAAATTATTTCTTTTCTAAAAGTTTTTCTCTTTCCACAGAGTTAAGTTTTAACTTTATGTATACAGAATATAGAAATCCAGATAGTTTTGATGCAGATGCAAATGCAGATGTTTTTGATGCAAATTTAGGTTCTGTTGGAATGATAGTTTTGAGTTATCACTTTGATGTGCCTTTTAGAAAACCCAAAAAATAATGCCAGTAATTATTAAATAACACTAAGACGAAAAGTATTGCTTTTCGTCTTTTTTGTTGATAACCTAGCTCTCTATTATTTCCATCTTTCGACACATGTTCTTAAATTTGGCATTCCTAGTCTAAAAAGAATATGAGCAAGCCAGCAGAAACTCCCTTGATGAAACAATATAATGAGATGAAAGAACAGCATCCTGATGCTATTCTTTTATTTCGTGTAGGCGATTTCTATGAGACATTTTCTACCGACGCTATTAAAGCTGCTGAAGTTTTAGGCATTACTTTAACGCGTAGAGCAAATGGAGCTGCCACTTATATTGAATTAGCAGGATTTCCACATCATGCTTTGGATACTTACTTGCCAAAATTAGTGCGTGCAGGATTACGTGTAGCTATTTGTGAACAGCTTGAAGATCCAAAATTAACCAAGAAAATTGTAAAGCGTGGTATTACTGAATTAGTTACTCCAGGTGTTTCCGTAAATGATAACGTGCTCAATCATAAGGAAAATAATTTCTTAGCAAGTGTGCATTTCAATAAGCAAAAAGTCGGCTTGGCATTTTTAGATATTTCTACAGGAGAATTTTTAACAGCCGAAGGAACAGCTGAATATGCAGATAAATTATTGAATAATTTTGCCCCCAAAGAAGTCCTATATGAGAGAACTAAAGGAGTAAAATTTGAAGAAGTATTTGGAAATAAGTTTCTTACTTTTGAACAAGATGATTGGGTGTACACTTCTGATTCGGCAATGGATAGACTACTCAAACACTTCGAGACTAAGAACCTAAAGGGATTTGGTGTAGAAAAGTTAGAAAGTGGGATTATTGCTGCGGGTGCTATTATGTATTACTTAGATCATACGCATCATCAACAAGTAGGGCATATATCAGCCTTAAGTCGGATAGAAGAAGACCGTTTTGTTTGGTTAGATCGCTTTACTGTTCGTAACTTAGAACTGTACGGTAGTCAGAATGAAGGTGCTTCTACTTTGATAGATATATTAGATAAAACTACTTGTCCGATGGGAGCTCGTTTGCTTAAACGTTGGTTAGCATTTCCATTAAAAAATGTACAACCTATTAATGAGCGCTTAAGTGTAGTAGAATATTTTTTTAAAGAACCCGAATTAAAAGAAGAGATAGAACAACAATTATCTCTAATTGGTGATTTAGAACGAATTATATCCAAGGTGGCTGTAGGACGAATTTCACCTCGAGAGGTCGTGCAACTAAAAATTGCTTTAGCGGCTATAGAACCTATAAAAGAAGCATGTACTGTTGCTGAGAACGACTACATGAAAAAGATTGCAGAGCAATTAAATCCATGTCCTTTAATTATAGAACGTATAGATAGAGAAGTAAACGATGACCCTCCAGTTTTAGTTAACAAGGGAGGGATAATTCGAACAGGAATAAATAAAGAACTTGATGATTTGCGTCAAATTGCTTATTCTGGGAAGGATTATTTATTGCAAATTCAGCAACGTGAAATTGAAGCAACAGGAATTCCAAGTTTAAAGATTAATTTTAATAATGTATTTGGTTACTATATAGAAGTACGCAATACACACAAAGATAAAGTCCCAGAGGGCTGGATTCGTAAGCAAACACTCGTAAGTGCAGAACGTTATATTACTCAAGAACTTAAGGAGTACGAAGAAAAAATATTAGGAGCAGAAGAGAAGATTCTCGCTTTAGAAACGAATTTATATAACGATTTAGTATTAGGTTTGATGGATGCTATACCAGCTGTTCAATTGAATTGTAATTTAGTTGCTCAATTAGATTGTTTATTATCTTTTACCAAGGTTTCAGAAGAGAATAAATATTTAGCTCCAACAGTAACTGATACGGATGTGATTGATATTAAGAATGGTCGTCATCCAGTAATTGAAAAAAACCTACCACCAGGAGAACCTTATATTGCGAATGATGTTTATTTAGATAATGAAACGCAACAGGTAATAATGATTACTGGTCCTAATATGGCTGGTAAATCAGCTCTCTTACGTCAAACTGCTTTGATAGTATTGATGGCGCAGATTGGCTGTTTTGTTCCCGCAGAAGCTGCTTCTATCGGAGTGGTAGATAAAATATTTACGAGAGTCGGTGCTAGCGATAATATCTCGGTAGGAGAATCTACTTTTATGGTAGAGATGAATGAAGCAGCTAGTATCTTGAATAATATGTCAGACCGTAGTTTAATTCTTTTTGATGAGTTAGGTCGTGGTACTAGTACTTACGATGGTATATCCATTGCTTGGTCTATTGTTGAACATATACACGAACATCCTAAAGCAAAAGCAAAAACTCTTTTTGCTACGCATTACCATGAGTTAAACGAGATGGAGCATAGTTTTAAGCGCATTAAAAACTATAATGTTTCGGTGAAGGAGTTGGATAAAAAAGTGATTTTCTTACGCAAGTTAGTGCGTGGAGGAAGTGAGCATAGCTTTGGTATTCACGTAGCAAAAATGGCAGGTATGCCTCAAAGTATTGTAAAGCGAGCAGACGATATTTTAAAAGAATTAGAAACGGACAACCGCCAATCTAATATCTCCAAACCAATGGGAGATATTGCTACGCATCGTGAAGGTTATCAAACGAGTTTCTTTCAGTTAGACGATCCTATTCTTGAACAAATTAGAGATGAAATACTCAATACTGATGTAGACAATTTAACACCAGTAGAGGCTTTGAACAAGTTGAATGAGATTAAGAAGATTATAAAAGGAAAATAATGCTACAAATAGACGATACTATAATAAGCCTAGACCTGCTGGATAAAAAATTTATTTGTGACCTTGCTATTTGTAAAGGAGAATGCTGTGTTGAAGGAGAGGCTGGTGCACCCTTAGAGCTAGATGAGGTAGAGCAACTAAAAGAAGTATTACCTGTTGTCTGGGATAATATACCTAGAGCTTCGCAAGCAATAATAAAAGAACAAGGAGTATCGTATATAGATTCAGATGGAGATAATGTTACCTCTTTAGTAAATGGAGAAGAGTGTGTGTTTGTCTATAAAAATGAGAAAGGTTATTATAGCTGTGCTGTAGAAAAAGCATTTTTAGAAGGGAAAATATCCTTTCGTAAACCTATCTCTTGTTATCTTTATCCTGTTCGTGTTGATGAATATAAGAATCATACGGCAGTTAACTATCACCAGTGGCATATATGTGAGTGTGCTCGTGTATTAGGAGAGAAGGAAGGCTTAGAAATATATAAATTTCTGAAAGAACCACTCATTGCTAAGTTTGGTGAGGCTTGGTATGAGCAATTGGAAATTGCAGCTGCAGAGATTGCTGATATGAATAAGAAATAAGAATAATTATCCTTTCAAACTAATATCTTCTAATTTAGTTTGATTGAGTATTTCAATGTCTTTTCCATCCAATTTTATAAAATTCTCTTTTTCAAATTCCTTTAAAAATTTTATAGCACTTTCGGTAGAAATAGATGAGAAGTCTGCTAAATCTTGTCTTGATAAAAAATGAAAAGGAGTCTCAGCTTTAAAGGCATCAGCACTTAAATATAAAAGTGAAGAAGCAATTTTACCTCGCATTTGCTTATATGAAATTGTTTTAATAATCTCTAATAGTTGATTTTCATTTTGATAATTTTTAGAGGTTATTTTTAGCGCAAATTCTGGGTTTTTTATCAGTAAATCTTTTAAAGCTCTTTTATCTATCATACAAATAATGGTTTCTTTTAAGGCTATAGCAGAATAGGTGTATACATTTTCTCCAAAAATAGAGGAAAAGGCTAAGTAATCACCAGCTTGTGCTAATCGTAAATTTATTTGTTTTTCGTATCCTGTTTGCAAGAAAATTTTCACTAATCCTTTTACTACAAATAAAACATAAGGAGAAAATGCCCCTTGTTTAAAGATTGTTTCTCCTTGCTGGTAAGTGACTTGTGTTTTTTTATCTTTTAGAAAACTCATTTCTTCGCCACTAAGTTCTAAAAAACAGGGCTGTTCATTTAATTTTTCTTTTGATAATTTTTCTTCCATCACACATGTATATTTGTTTACACAAAAATAAAAAAAAAAGCCCAAAAATGCTTTCCTGTCAAATGATAGTTTTTTTTATGAATAAATATAGTTTGTAAGCCGTTTTTCTTCATGCATATATTCTTGATTTTATTTTCCCCCAGCTTTAACTTTGTACTATAATTTAATTCAGAAACTATTATGAGAAAAACATTAGTAATTGGAGCGTCAGAGAAACCAGAGCGTTATGCATTTAAAGCAATCACAAGTTTAGTGGAACATGGTCATCCAGTAGTTGCTTTAGGCGGAAAAAGTGGAGAAGTTGCAGGAGTATCTTTTAATGCTGAGAAGATCTTGTTTTCAGATATTGACACCATAACACTATACATAGGTCCCCCCAATCAGATTCCTTATTATGAATATTTGGAACAATTAAATCCTAAACGAGTAATATTTAATCCGGGAACAGAAAATGATGAGTTGCAAGAAAGATTAAAGGCAAAAGGAATTGAAGTAGAAGTTGCTTGTACTTTAGTGTTACTAGCATCAAATCAATATGAATTATAAAATATGAAACGCCTTGCTATTCCTATACAGCGAAATGTTCTGAGCCAGTATTTTGGTCAGTGTAATTACTATAATATAGTGGATTTAGAAGATAATGTATTGTTGTCTACTCATAAAAAAGAATTGCCTGCTGTTAGAGCTATTGAAGAAATGCCACAATGGTTATCTAATCAAGGTGTTACTGATATAGTTGCTCATAGAATGGATAGTAAAATTGTTCATCTTTTTTCGAAATATAAGATTGCTGTTTTTATTGGTATTCCAATAGCAACAACCGAAAAGATTGTGGATGATTATAAAAAAGGAGTCTTAAAATCGGATGAGAAATTAATACAAGAAATAATCAATATTAAATAATTATTAAAAACGTACAATTATGAAACTATTAAGAACAGATTTACCTGAGATTGAAACTGCAGCAGAATTAAAAAAGATGCAAGAAGAAAACGAGAATTTAATGGTGTGTTGTGGTAGAATGGGCCCCATGTGTATTCCTGTTTATGAAGTGATGGAAGAAATTGAAGCCGATTATAAACATGTGAAATTTGCTGTAATGGCTTTCGATAGTCCAGAATCAGCAGTGATTAGACAAGATCCATCATGTGCAGGTTTTATGGGTCTTCCTTTTACTATGTATTATAAAAAAGGAGAGGTAGCGCATGCAACTACTAGTATTCAAAATATGCAACAAATAACAGCTATTTTGGATAGTAAATTGAAATAATAATATTGCCTCCCTTTGGGGAGGCTTTAATAAAAACTATTATGGACGAATTATATGATGTGATGATATTAGGGGGAGGTGCTGCTGGATTAACAGCTGGTATTTATAGCTCTCGTGCTAAATTAAAAACCTTGGTTTTAAATCAGGGTGCTGTTGGAGGACAAATGGTATTGACCAATGAAGTAGCTAATTACCCAGGTGTAGAAATCACTTTTGGGTATGAGTTGGCTAATACGATGAAACGACAGGCAAAAGACTTTGGATGTGTAATTAAGTCGAATGTTAAAATTGCAACTATGAAATTTGATGCAGCTATAAAAGAAGTTGTATTAGAAGATGGCCGAAGTTTTAAATCCAAAACAGTAGTAATTGCTGCAGGTGGTCGTCCACGAAGTTTAAATGTTTCGACAGAGGAACAGTTTAGAGGAAAAGGAATTTCTTTTTGTGCTACTTGTGATGCTGATTTTTTTCAAGATAAAGAATTGGTAGTAGTTGGTGGAGGTAATTCTGCTTTAGAAGAAGCCGTTACTTTAACAAAATTTGCTAAGAAAGTAACTATTGTACATCAATTTGATCATTTTCAAGCTTTCCCTTTTGCTATTGAAGAAGCTAAAAAGAATCCTAAAATTGATTTTATAATGGAATCAACTCTTAGTGCTTATGAGGGTGAAGATATCTTGGAAAAAGTAACTATAAAAAATTTAAAAACTGGAGAGGAATCAAAACTTGCAGTTGATGGCGCATTCTTGTTTATTGGATATATGCCTAATACGGAGAACCTAAAAGGAATTGTTCAATTAAATGAACGAGATGAGATTATAGCAGATGCGGATATGAGAACTAATTTGCCAGGTGTTTTTGCTGCGGGAGATTGTATTGCTAAACGCTACCGACAAGTAACAACTTCAGTTGCAGATGGAACAATTGCTGCATTAAGTGCTGCAGATTATTTACGAACAAATAATTAAATTATGAGTAATAAAATTCAACATTTTCCTATTACGATGTATGCTATGGTAATGGGTTTATCAGGTTTAGCAATTGTTTTTAGTAAGTTTTATCATTTACAGTGGTTACCTAAATTTTTATTTGACGGAGTATTATTTTTTACCTTTGCTTTATTTGTTACAATAAGCATTATGTATGGATTAAAAGCAATGTATTATTCTGAGGAGGTAAAAGCAGATTTTAATCATCCGATTCGACTTAACTTCTTTTCAACTATTTCTATATCAATGTTGTTATTATCTATAGCATTTATGGCTTATTGGCCATTTATGTCGATGCTTTTATGGTGGATGGGTATTATTCTACATTCCTATTTTATGTTAATAACAATTTCATTTTGGATACAGCGAAATTTTGAAATTCAAACAATGAATCCAGCTTGGTTTATTCCGGTAGTTGGTAATATTCTAATCCCTGTTGCAGGGGTAGAGTATATGCCTGTAGGATTGTCTTATTTCTATTTTGCAGTTGGCTTTTTCTTTTGGATTATTTTATTTGCTATTTTCTTAAATAGGGCTGTGTTCCACCACCAATTACCAGGTAAATTTATGCCAACTTTATTTATTTTAATAGCACCTCCAGCAGTTGGTTTCATTGCTTATATACGAATAGCTCAAAGTTGGGATGCTTTTGCTTTATTTATGCTAATGCTTGCTTATTTCTTTGTGTTGTTATTATTTGTTTTACGAAAGAACTTTTTAAAACTTGAATTTTTTATGTCGTGGTGGGCATTTACTTTCCCTCTTACAGCAATTACAATAGCATCGGCAGTAGCCTATCAAATATCTCAAATAAGTACATTTAAATACTTATCATTTATCATGTTTGCATTAGCAATTATTGTTTTTGGAAAAGTGATATGGAATACCATACTACAGATAAAAGTTTCTGGAATATGTGTGCCAGAAGAATAATTAAATTAAAAATTTACAATAATGAAAAAAAGAATTAAAGGAAGCGTTATTCTATTATTTGGAATACTTATAGGGGTTATCTTTTCAGGAGTAGTCATTAGTATTTCATCAGGAAATATGATGATAAAAGAGCTGAGAAGTCCATACGATTTTGATAAAACAGTATCTGTAATGGAGAATCGTATTAATGCAAAAGACGGATGGCATGTAACAGGCATAATCGATCAAAATAAAGAGACAAAGGAAAATGGTGGTTTTGAGATTGGCAATTTTAAAATTATTAAATATTGCTCTGGTAAATATTCTGCTCAGATGCTAAAAGATGATGATAGGAAGAAAATGGGGAATATGATGCCTAAATCATTTGCAGTTTATGAAAAAAGCGACGGTCAAGTTTATATTTCTACTATGAATGGCGGCATTATGGGTAAATTGTTTGGAGGAGAGATTGAGGAAATAATTGAAAAAGTTTCTTTAGAAGTAGAAGATATGATGCGATTTATAAATCTTAAATATACGATTTTTTAAATTTGGTTTTTTTACATACAAAAGCCTCCTAAATTTAGGAGGCTTTTTTATGTAAATTATAAACATTTACTTGTTTAGTGCGTCATTAATTTTTTCAGTTATTTGAGCAGCTAACTCAGGATTATCTTTAATTACTTGTTTAGCACCATCGCGGCCTTGTGCTAATTTGCTATCAGCATAGCTAAACCAAGAGCCACTCTTTTTGATAATGTCAAATTCAACCCCCATATCAATAATTTCTCCTGCAGAAGAAATACCTTCTCCAAACATAATATCGAACTCTGCCTTGCGGAAAGGAGGAGCAATTTTATTTTTTACCACCTTCACACGTGTATGGTTCCCTTTAATAGCATCACCATCTTTTATTTGTCCGATTCTGCGAATATCTAAACGAACAGATGCATAGAATTTTAAAGCATTACCACCCGTAGTTGTTTCAGGGTTTCCGAACATTACACCAATCTTTTCACGTAATTGATTAATGAAAATACAAGTAGTATTAGTTCTGTTAATATTAGCTGTTAGCTTACGTAAAGCTTGCGACATTAAACGTGCCTGTAAACCCATTTTAGAGTCGCCCATATCGCCTTCTAATTCTGCTTTTGGAGTAAGAGCAGCAACAGAGTCGATCACGACTAAATCTACAGCAGATGAACGAATCAGTTGATCAGCAACTTCTAAGGCTTGCTCACCGCTATCTGGTTGTGATATTAAAAGATTCTCAATATCTACGCCTAATTTTTCTGCATAGGTACGATCGAATGCATGCTCAGCATCAATAATTGCAGCAATACCACCTTGTTTTTGTACTTCAGCAATGGCATGAATAGCTAGGGTCGTTTTACCTGATGATTCTGGTCCGTATATTTCAACAACACGTCCACGAGGATATCCACCAACACCTAAAGCTAAGTTTAAACCAACAGATCCTGAGGGAATAACAGCAACATCTTCTACCACATGTTCGCCCATTTTCATAATAGTGCCTTTTCCGTGGTCTTTGTCTATCTTCTCCATCGCTAGTTGCAATGCTTTTAGCTTATCAGAAGAAGGTTTTTTAATTTCTTGAGACATAGTATATATAGTTTATTTGTTTATTTATTTTGATGTGTTGATTTAATTATAATACTTAATAGTTTGTAAAAATAGTTGTATTTTATGAAAAAATCAAATCAACTATCAAAGATAATTTATTAAAAGCGACTCGAAGTTTGAATGGCTTATAAGTTATTAACAAAGAGAAAAAAAACTAAGATGCTTGCAACATCTTTTTCGTATCTTTGCTTTATGAGCTATTTAAGCACCAACAAGCGTCACTTCATCAATTCCCTATTTATAGGAGGGATATTTTTATTTGTACTTGTTTTGGTATTCGTGATGGAGTATGTTTTAGAAATGAAGTTTGATTTTCTTGGAGTATTGCCTCGTAGCCTATTTTATCTGCATGGTATTGTTACTCACGTATTAGTTCATGCTGATTTATCCCACCTATTAAATAATGGCATTTCCATATTTATCCTTACAGTATCTCTTTTTTATTTCTATGGAAAAATTGCAGATATGGTACTCTTGCTTTCATGGATATGTACAGGCGTATTATTATGGTCTATAGGTCGTGAAAATTTACACATTGGAGCTAGTGGTTTAATATACGCACAGGCCTTCTTCTTATTTTGGAGTGGCGTAATGCGAAAATATGCTCCCTTAGTAGCCATTGCTTTTATCGTAGTATTTTTATATGGTAATATGATTTGGCATGTGTTTCCTTGGCAAGCATTTCCAAACGAATCATGGGAGGGGCATTTATCAGGTGCTGTTATAGGTTCAACACTTGCCTTTCTTTATCGAAAAGAAGGGCCACAGCAACCGATAAAAGAATGGAAAGAGGATGAAGAAACAGAAGGTGAAAAAGAATTTGCAGCTTATGCTGAGAGTTTTGAAGTGGAAGGAGAGGAGCCGACTATGAAGATAGAGGAATAGTCATTAAAAGCAATCCTATTTTTTTATGACTGTAAAACTAGCCCAATTATTATCTGTTGTAATTTTTATAAGATAAGTTCCGGATGCTATTAATGAAAGGTCTGTAGATATTATTTTTAGATTTGAAAATGATTCTGAACTAACTTTTCTTCCTGCAATATCAAAAACAGATAAGATGATGGATGGGAAATTCTTTTCTAGTTCGAAATATACAGCACCACAACTTGGATTTGGGAAACAATTGATACTGTTTTCAAATATATTTTCTGCTATAGACAAGGTAATGTCACAAGATCTTGCTCCTGTGCTAGAAGTTGAAGTTCCTTCCGGACAATCAGTACATTCAGTTGAGCCAGTTAAACTTGAATAAGTCCCTTCTGGGCAGTATTCACATTTATATTGTCCTGCTAAAGGTTGATATTTTCCCGCTTCGCATCTATTACAATTAAAACTGCCAGTATATTGAGCATATGTGCCTGGTTCACATGCTTTACATCTCATTTGACCCATTAGATCTTGAAATGTACCCATAGGACATTTTTTACATTGTGTTTGACCCATGTAGTCTTGATATTGGCCAGTAGAGCACCATATACATCGTGTGCTTCCACTTTCAGATTGGCAGCTTCCTATTGGACATCTTAGACATTGTATGCTGCCTGTTGTAGAGCTGTAAGTTCCTGCTTCGCAGTCTATACAGTCAGTACTTCCTTCGTTACCTTGATAGGTACCTGCCGGACAATCATTACATGTAGTGCTTCCTGAATTTCTTTGGAAGGTACCAGCAGAGCAATGGATACATTCACTTGCTCCAGAAGAGTCGCTATATGAACCAGGAGAACAGTTTATCGGTTCATAAATGTCACCACCTGGACTATATGTTCCAGGTGGTGTTATTAGTAATTTGCAAACAGTAGAGTCAATATAATACCCTGGAGGTGCGTAAATTAAAACACATTGTGCAGAAATACTATTAGATAATGATAAAAGTAAAATAACTAAATTAAATCTTAATAATAATTTCATAATATATTCTTTCTATGCAAACATCAATAAACTAGCTGCCATAACAGCCATACCTCCAATTAATCCTCCAATGGCAATATGGTGTTCTCCATATTCTTCTGCCGTTGGTAAGAGTTCATCTAATGAAATGTAAATCATAATTCCCGCTACTCCGGCAAAGACAATCCCGAAGGTTGCCTCATTAAATACACTGCGTAAAATAAAGTAACCTAATAGGGCACCAACTGGCTCAGATAGTCCTGATCCAAGAGATAACCAAAAAGCTTTTTTCCTATTTTTAGTTGCGTAGTAAATAGGCATTGCTACAGCAATACCTTCTGGAATATTGTGAATTGCAATAGCTACAGCGATACTTATACCCAAAGCAGGGTCTGTTAATGCTCCCATAAAAGTTGCTAAGCCTTCTGGAAAATTATGAATGCCAATAGCCAGGGCAGAGAACATACCCATTCGTAAGAGTTTTTTGTCCTTGTTGACATTTTTCTCTTTCGTATTTTTCATCTCGTGAGGATTTTCTCCTGAAGGGATGAAGTAGTCAATAAGAGCAATAAGAGCAATACCAGAGAAAAATGCAATGACAGTATAGAGATAACCCGTCTTGTCTCCATAAGCAATGCTCAAAGAATCTTTCGCTTTAAAAAATATTTCTACTAAAGAAACATATATCATTACACCAGCAGAAAAACCTAGTGAGCCAGCAAGAAACTTTGGATTAAATTTTTTAGATACCAATGCCATTATACTGCCAATACCTGTTGATAGACCAGCAAATACAGTTAAGCCTAAGGCAAATAAAATCTCATGAGTTGAATATTCCATACGTATAAATTTGGATCCAAAAATAAGCAATTTAAAATGAAGAATGAAGAATAATTATATATCTTTGTCGTCGTATTCGGTCCCCGACTTTAAAATTGGGGTTAAAAGGGAATCCTGTGTAAGTCAGGAACTATCCCCGTAGCTGTAAGCTCCACGAATGTTTTATCAAAGTAACCACTGCTCCTTGAGTTGGGGTGGGAAGGTGATAAAATTGGAGCGAGTCAGAAGACCTGCCGAGTAAATTAGCTTTCGGGTGAAAGGCGTTGAAAACATCTTCTCTACAGACTACTGGTCTTCTAAATGTTTCTTCGCTTTAAATTTAAAATTAAAGGTAGGAGCATGAAAAAAACAATCATTTTACAAGTTTTATTATTTAGTACATTACTGCTTAATGCGCAGTATATTTCTAAAGTTTTGGAGTATAAACCTGCTCCGGGTCAGTTAATCAATGAAGTGCCACATGGTATTCCCTCTGCAGCGAAATCAATTGTTGGAGGTGTAAATGGTTTGTTAAGTTTAGGTGCTTTTGGGGGTTATGTAGTATTTGAATTTTCCAATCCAGTAGACAATCATCCTGATAATCCTTATGGAGTTGATTTTACAATTTTTGGTAATGCATCAGCTTTTGGTTCTGAACCAGCAATTGTATCTGTAATGAAAGATGAAAATGGGAATGGTTTAGCCGATGATACTTGGTACGAATTGGCTGGTAGTAATTATTTCTTTTCAAGTACTCAAAAAGAGTATCAAGTTACTTATACCAATCCGAATAAAACAGTAGCAGCGAATGTTCCTTGGATTGATAATTTAGGAGGAAGCGGAATAGTTTCAGCTAATTCATTTCATACTCAAGCCTATTATCCTTTAAACGATTCTTTTCCAGATATAAATACCCTTAATTATACCCTTTCAGGCACAAAAATTAAGGAAGACATAGATAGGAGTACGCCAACAATGGTGAAATCTTATCCTCAAGCTTTTGGTTATGCTGATAATCATGTTAGAGGTACAGCTCCATATACAACACCTGATAATCCATACACTATTGCAGTAGAAAATTCTGGAGGAGATGCTTTTGATATTTCTTGGGCAGTGGATGCTTATGGAGATTATATTGATTTAGATACCATCCATTTTGTTAAAGTTCAGAATGCTATTCAAGCTGATATGGGTTGGCTAGGAGAAGTGTCTACAGAAATCGCTGGGGCAGTAGATATTAGTCCTAATGCTAGCATTAGTGGAATAGATGAAGCCTTAGTAATTGATTTGCCCGATACTATTAGAGGAACTCAGTACCAATTAGAATCAGCTGTTTTTCGTGCAGCACGTTTGCAAGCAGGGGAAGCAATTAATTGGAATTTGTCATTGCCAACAGCAAGTGTAGGTGTAGGTAACCTTCTTTCATTTACTAGTTCAGGAACTTTAACTGTAACGGCTTCTTTGGCTAGTAATAGTGCAATAACAACTAGTGCTTCTGCCGTTTTATTATTGGACTTAAGTCCTGTGTATGAAATGAATCGTTTTAGATATAAGCTATACCCAAATCCAGCGAGTGATTATATATCTATTCCAGCGCTCAAAAATGCTACTGTTTCTATATACACTAGTTATGGCTGTTTATGTTTGCAAAAGCAGGACTATAATGGAGAGTCTTTATCCATCTCTAATTTATCTTCAGGAGTATACCTTGTTCTAGTAAATATGCAGGATAGTCTTAGTAATATGCGTTTTATAAAAAAGTAAGATGTTATTAAGAGCAACAGTTATATTTATTTTTACTAGTGTTTTATCTTGTGCTTTTTCTCAAGGATTTCAAGACTCTGTACAGTATTTAGCTCCAGTTATTATTGAAGGTGAGAAAATATTCAAGAAAGAAAAGGCTGGAATGAAGGAGACAAAGCTTGATTCTTTGGTTTTATCGCAAAAAATTAATCTTTCACTTTCAGAGCTGCTAGCAGAAAACACCTCTGTATTTATTAAAAATAACGGGCGAGGAGCTTTGTCAACTGCATCTTTTCGAGGAACAGCATCATCTCATACTCAAGTTAGTTGGAATGGTATTAACATCAATTCTCCTATGTTGGGAATGGTTGATTTCTCTTTAATTCCTGTTTATGTTATCGATGCGGTTAATTTGAAACATGGTACTGCTTCTATTGTTGATAAAAGTGGAGGGCTAGGCGGTTCAATAAACACCAGTAATAATATTAATTGGAATAAAAAATTTGAGTTAAAGTATCTGCAAGCAATAGGCAGTTATGATACTTACGATGAATTTTTACAAGTTGGAGGTGGTAATGATAAAGTACATATACGCACAGGTATTTATCATAATTATTCTAAAAATGACTATACATTTATAAATCGCTTAATACCTATTGAAATTCAAGAAACGGGAGAATTTGAACATCCTTTAGATACTAATAAAAATGCTGCTTATACACGTTATGGCTTATTGCAAGAAGTGTATCTGCGTTTGAATAGCAAGAACATGCTAACGCTACGTTATTGGGGGCAATATGCAGATAGAAATATTCCAACATTAACAAGTAGTGAGGATTCTTTAAATTCAAAACCTAGTTATGCATTAGATACGGACCATAAAATGGTAGGTGAATGGAAGCATGTTGGAGATAAGAGTTTGTTACTTTTTCGCTCAAGTTTCTCTGGAAAACAATTGAATTTTAAATCAATTAAGTTGATTTCGGGTAGTGTTAGTTCAGATGAGATATCTTCTGAAAGTACTCAAAATAGTTATTGTAATTCATTGTCATATACTTATAATAGTATTTATAATTTAAGCTATAAGGGTAATCTCTCTGTCAATCATCACGATGTAGAGACTTATGAAAAGCTGTTAGGTGTTGGGTATCATAAACAACGAACAGAGTATACCGCATTTTTAGGAGCATACAAGGAACTGTATAAGCGGTTAAATATTAGTTTATTACTTCGTCAAGAAATGGTAGATGGCATAGTTTTACCAACGATGCCTTTTGTTGGGTTTGATTATAGGGTTTTTAAAAATACAGATTTTCTCGTTAAAGGAAATGTAGCTCGTAACTATCATTTACCAAATCTAAACGATTTATATTGGCAGCCAGGAGGTAACCCGAATTTGTTGCCAGAAGAAGGCTATAGTGCTGAAATGGGTTTGGAGTATAAGTTGTTAATGAAAAAACATTTGTTAAGACTAGAATTAACTGGCTACCATTCTGATATTTCTAACTGGATTCTATGGGTTCCAAATACAAAAGGATACTGGGAACCGAATAATGTTAAAAGAGTTCTATCACAAGGAGTTGAAGCAAGTCTAAATATCAAAGGAATTTTAGGTAAAGTGGATTATCGTATTTCTGGGACCTATGCATTTACACCTTCAATCAATTATGGTGATACGATAGCTAGTGGAGACAAGTCTTATGGTAAGCAATTAGTTTATATACCTCTTCATTCTGGAAATCTTATGGTAAACTTTTTATATAAGGGGTATACTGTAAGCTATCAGCATAATTCATATAGTAAACGTTATACTACAACAAGTAATGATCTCAGTTCGGGTAATGTTTTTCCTAGTTATTTTATGAATGATATCTCTTTGAGTAAAGAATTTAAAATTCGAAAAATAAGATATCTTTTCGAATTTAAGGTGTTTAATGTTTTGGGTGAGAGGTATCACACAATTCTAAAGCAAGCTATGCCGGGGAGAAATTACTTGCTTCAATTACAATTACAATTATAGATGAAACTGTTCAAATACATATTGCTGATTATTATTCACACCCTGTTGTTTAATTCTTGTATAGATGAAAGCGAACTATGGGAGGGTAATTTTGATGGAAGGAGAACCTCAACGGCTTTGTTTGTTCTTAATCAAGGTAACTTTGGCTACAATAATGCTAGTTTATCGTATTATGGTATTCCAAATAATGAATTGTTGAGTGATATCTTTTTTGAATCAAATAGCCTTTATTTAGGAGATATTGCTCAATCGATGAATATTCGAGATAGCTTGGGGTATATTGTTATGAATAATAGTGGGAAGATATATGTAATCAATACTCATAATTTTAAATTAGTGGGTAAAATAACAGGACTAACTTCTCCTCGTTATATTCATTTTATAAGTGATGAGAAAGCTTATGTAACAGACTTATATGCGCAAGCAATAACGATAGTAAATCCAAGTACCTATCAGATTATAGGAAGTATTCCACTCAGTAATAGTTCTACAGAGCAAATGCTGCAATACGGTAAGTATGTATTTACTAACTGCTGGAGTTTTGATAATAAACTATTAGTAATTGATAGCGAGACTGATCAAGTCGTGGATTCTATTGAAGTATTAAAGCAACCAACTTCCATGGTGCTCGATAAATACAATAAATTATGGGTGTTGACTGATGGTGGTTTTTTAGGTAATCCGTATGGGCATGAACAAGCGGGATTGATATGTATAGATGCAGAAACACGTCAAATGGAAAAGAACTATCGCTTTCCTTTAGATGATTCTCCTAAAGGTTTAACTATTAACGGAACAAAAGACACCTTGTTTTTTATCAATAGAGGTATATATAGACATGCAGTTCTTTCTGCAGCCGAACCAGAACTTCTTATTGTAAGCCCCTATACAGGTACTACAGATGGCTATTCTTCCGTAGGGGTAGATCCCAATAGTTCTGAAATTTATGTGGCAGATGCTATTGATAATCAACAGCTGGGTAGGGTTGTTCGGTTTTTACCCAACGCATTAGCTGTAGATACTTTTCCTGTGGGAATTATTCCAGGGGGATTTTGTTTTAAGTAAAGGATGAGTGTTTGCAATATTATAATTTTCCTTTAATATATTCCTCTAATTTTAGTAAATCGTCAGTAAACTTTCGAATGCCCTCAGCGAGTTTTTCTGTAGCCATAGCATCTTCGTTTAATAGCCATCGAAAGTTTTTTTCATTTATTGGAATTAATTCTATCTTTTTTTCTTTGGCTTGTTTAATACTGAGTTTTCTTTCCAAGATTCCTTCTGTTTTTTCCAGTTCTTGTAGTAAAGTAGGAGAGATGGTTAGTAGGTCACATCCAGATAATTCTGTTATTTCACCCATATTACGGAAGCTGGCACCCATAACAACTGTTTTGTAATCAAACTTCTTGTAATAGTTGTAAATGTTGCTTACTGAGATTACGCCTGGATCAACTGGAGCAGGGATTTCAGAAAGCCCTTGTTCTTTTTTGTGCCAATCCATTATGCGTCCAACAAAAGGAGAAATTAAGGTAATCTTAGCCTCTGCGCAAGCAATAGCCTGAGCCATAGAAAAAAGTAAGGTGAGGTTACAATGAATATTTTCTTTCTCAAGGACTTCAGCTGCTTTAATTCCTTCCCATGTAGACGCTATTTTAATAAGAATTCTATTTCTGTTTATGCCCTCTTCTTCGTATAGTTGAATTAATTTTCGAGCTTTCTCAATAGTTGCTTCAGTATCGAAGGATAAACGTGCATCTACTTCAGTAGATACACGACCAGGAACAATTTTTAAAATTTCGAGTCCAAAGTTTACTGCCAGTTTATCTAATGCTAAACTAACATGAGTCTCTTTCTTTTTGGTTTGTCCTTTTGCATAAGTAACAGCATTTTTTATTAATGGTTGGTACTGCTCAATTTGAGAAGCTGCATATATAAGGGATGGGTTTGTGGTAGCATCTTCAGGACGATAATTAATCATTGATTCGAAATCACCTGTGTCGGCAACAACAATAGTATATTGTTTAAGTTGATCTAGTAAGTTCATAAGGTGTTTATTTTTAGTGAATTGAAAGAGTCTTTTTTTATGTATTATAAAATTACATATTTTCTTGTATTAAATAACACAAAATGTTATTTATTTCTTGAAGACTTTTTTTTCTTCTCAATAGGAAGCATATATGCTATAGAGATACTGTACAGTGAATTTGTATCGTATGATTCTGATTTGTCTTGAGTATAGGGTAGGTTTAATGAATAAGTCATATCAATATCAAAATCACCAATAGAAATTATTAAAGGGAATTGTAGTTGAGTATTTAAAAGACCAAATACATCTTCGTATTCCAAAGTTCTATTAGGAGGTCCTGCTATTAGAATTGTTTCTGTTCCAAAATAAAAAGATATTTCGGGTGCTGTATATACCTTAAAATGTTTACCAATTTTAAATAATTTAAATCGAGAGTAGATGGCAGGAGATAGGCTTATTGCTGTTTCGTCTCCAAACATGTAGTTTCCTGATAAGCGGGCTCTAAACCATTTGTTACGATAGTATAAGCCCATGCTGACGTTGCTGGTGTACGGATAAACAGCAGTACTGTCGCTATTATATAAGAAGTAACTATATGAAGTTTGGAATGAGATCTTTTTCTTTTTACCTAAATAGGTATTGTAACCTGCAGAAAATGTAGTGGAATTATACCCAGGAGTTAACTGGTCGTACCAATTTCCAGATGCTCCAATAAAAATACCAGTAGAGTTGAAATAATATAATTGTTCAGATATACTGAACATATTACTGCCAATTTCTCTACCAGCGTAATATGTGTTACTATTATAGTTTGAACCTACATATATAAAATCATATTTTACAGGATCTACTTTTGCTACAAATAAATCACTTTCTGTATCATTATAAATTAGGTCATTTAATAAAGAATCTATTTTGTCTCCCTGAGAAAATAGAGGTAGACTCGCTATTATCATCAATATGGTTATTGCTTTTTTCATCGTACAGTTTTTCTTATTGAAATATTTGGCGAAAGATAACGAAAAATGTCCGGACTTCTCAATAAGAAAGCCCGGACACTTATTAGTAAGTAAACTTTTAGTTGGTAGTTACATTACTTTTTGCATTTGTTTTTACATCAATTGCATTTTCTCGTAATTGATCTTTTCTTTGTTCTCGAATTCCTTCTTTAGCTTGTTCTTTAACTTGCTCACGTGTTTGTTCTTTAACTTGTTCTTTAGTTTGTTCTTTCAACTGTTCGCGTGTTTTTTCTCTTAGCTGTTCACGAGTTTGGTCCTTCATTTTTTCTCTACCTTGTTCACGAACTTGCATTCTTTTTTGCTCTTTTGCTTTTTGTTTGTGTTCAATTTCTTGTTTCTCACCTGTATGAATTTCTTTTCTTTCTTGAATCATTTGGCGTTGCTCTTCAGTAAGTGTTTCTGCAAATGCTGATTTTTTTTCTTCTTTGTTAAGTTCTTTATTTTCTAAAATAGCAATTTGTTCTTCTGAAAGTGAAGCTTTAAATTCTTGCTTTGTTTCTTTAAGCTGGTCTTTAGTTTGTAATTGTTCTTTTACTTGATCTAGAGTAGGTTCGTTTTGAACGGGAGCAGTTTCTTGTGCAATACTAATTCCTGATAAAAGGAATAATCCGATTGTGATGATGATTGATAATGCTTTTGTTTTCATGATAGTTTTGTTTTTAGTTTAACAATGTTTTATAAGTTATTTGTTGTCTTTATATCATTAAACCGTATGAAGTTATTTTTACCCTACCTTTTTTCTAAAAAAATAAAATGCTCTTCTATTTAAATAGAAGAGCATTTTATTTTTATTGCTTTGCTCCTTTATTTTGGAGTTTTAGTTTTATATTTTCTCTGTTTTCACTTGCTTTTCGTTTTTGCAACTCTTTATTGCTTTCTTTTATTTGGTCTTTTATAGGAGTTATATCTGGTTTTTCTTTTCTTTCGTCTTCTCTTACTGTAGATGCTTTTGGTTGTATATCTGTATTTTTTCTTTGTATTTCTTTTTTCTGATTTTTTAGAAGTTCACGTTGTTCATCTGAGAGTGATTGCATAAATGCTTTTGTTCTTTCTTTTTTATTCAATCCTTCATCATTTAAAATTTGAACTTGTTCTGCTTTTAGAGAAGCTCTGAATTTATCTTTGTGCTGTTTATCCGTTTTAGTAATTTCTACATTCTTAATTTTCTTTTTCTCTACTTGTTTTAGTTGTTTCTGAATTAAATCTGTCTTATCATAAATAACTGTAGGTTTTTCAATTATCTCTGGTTTTGTTCCTAGTTTTTCAGGCGAATTTAAAATTCTTTTTTTCTTGTTTTCTCGAATTGTAGGAGCTTCGGCATTTATCTTTTTATTTTTAGTTGAGTTGATAGACTCTTTTTTTATAATATCATGCTCATTTTCTTTTTGTTTTACCTCAGCTTTTTTTGTTTTTAGTTGTTTAATAATTTTAAATTTTCCATTATCGTCTAATATAGCTTTTTCTCCACGTGTAATAATAGCTTTTTCACGCTCGTTAGGAGTAGATACTTTCACCTTTCCTTCACTACATGCAACATCGTAATTGTTATTACGAGCATCTATTTCAAACTTAGTTCCAAGCACGACTGTGCTTCCATTTTCAGAGAGGACTTTAAATCTTTTTCCTTTTTCAACGTCAAAGAAGCCTTTTCCTTCTAATCTTATAGTGCGTGAAAAATTCCATAGCAATGGTTTGTATGATAGGGTAGATTGTGCGTGTAATTTTACTTTTGAATTATCAGGCAGTAATATTTCAATTTCTTGTGCTAATTCTGTTTTATAATCTTTAGCGTAAAAATAAGCCGTACCACTAAAACTAATTAAAAGAGTAATGATAGCTACTGCTGCATATTTTAGCATATTAAGTCTGATTACCTTAGCTTTAGATGGCAGTTTCTTTTTTTGAATCTTATCCATCATATCAGTCCAGATATCTTCCTTGCTTTTGTTCCATGTAACTTTGGAACCTGAGAATCGTTTTTCTAATTCTCGGTTTAATTGAGGCTCTTTATTAATATTTTTTTCGTTTTTTGCCATTTTTATTGCAGTATTTTCTTTAATACAGTCAATGTTTTACTCATTCGTTTTTCTACAGCTTTTACACTTATTTCTAAACGTTCAGCTATTTCATGGTATTTTAATCCTTCCATCCTTGATAGTAGAAAAACGGTGCGTTCTTTTTCGCTTAAGCTAGCTAATGCCTTTTTATATTTAATAGAAAGTTCTTTTTCTTCAAGCACATCTTGGGGCGAAATATTATTGTTGTCAATCTGAAGCCCATTTAAATATTCCATTTCTAATTTTGCTCGTCGATATTTAGTGATATGCATATCTCTAGCAATTTTATACAAAAGCCCAACAGTTGCTTTTGCATCAAAATCTATTTGCTTTTCCCATAAACGGAGAAAAACATCTTGAGCTATATCCGAAGCTTCATCTAAACCTGTACCACGATAGAATATATACCTACGTACAGCATCAAAATGGGAATCAAATAAATTTTTAAAGTTTTCTGTTGTCAACATCTACATTTCTTAAGCTAAATCCTATTTTAATCTAACTTCAATTAATAACCGAACAAATATACAAATACCCTACTTTTATTTTTTAATAAAGATAGTTTCTTGAAAGAAGTAATTCTTTAATTAGATCTAGTATTTTAAAGTGTCTTGAGGAAAGAAACATACTATGAGCAATAATTGGTAAAGTAAATGTCGTGATAATTGTTCTATTTTAGTATTTGTGGTAAATTATACAATATTATTATGAGGGGATTATTAATCTTATTCTATTGCAAAGCTTTTCACTACTTTCTCAAACTGCACCATTAGTTCAGGTTCTTTTTCGAGGATATTACCTACAACAATTAGGTCAGCTCCAGCATGCAGAGCATTTTGTATGTCTTGGGTTGTACGCAATCCGCCGCCAACAATAAGAGGTATAGTGATGTTGTGACGTACAGCTTTTATCATTTCTGTAGGTACCGCTTGCTGGGCACCACTTCCTGCTTCTAGATATATCATTTTGTTGCCAAGTAATTCGCCTGCAATTGCGGTTGCTACTGCAATACTTGATTTTTCTCTAGGAATAGCACGGGTATTGCTCATGTATTCTACAGAGGTAGTTTCCCCACTTTCGATTAGCATATAGCCTGTAGAAATGGTTTCTACATTTGATTTTTTAATGAAGGGTGCCGATACTACATGTTGTCCAATCAAGAAGTCTGGGTTGCGACCTGAAATAAGAGAAAGGTAAAGCATTGCATCTGCTTTTGGTGAAAATTGAGAAGCACTTCCTGGAAATAAAACAACTGGTATATTGCAAGCTTTCTTAATACTTTCAATAGTAAGGTCTGTACTTTCGGTAGTTAGGCTACCACCAATAAAAATAAAGTCGGGAGGTAGTTGCTGACACAGCTCAATAAAACGAGTTAATTCTTTCTCCTTGTATTTATCTGGATCTATAAGTACAGCGAGTAATTTTTTGTTAATCTTTTTAGAAGATTGTATATAATGGAAAATATTCATCTTTTTTAGTGCTTAGTGCATGCTAATTCATTTTATATTAGGTCGAAGTCAGACTTATCGGCACCACAAACAGGGCACTTCCAATCATCTGCTAATGCGTCAAAATGAGTTCCTTCTATCTCATCGTCATAGATAAATCCACAGGCTAAGCATTCGTGTTTATTGTCTGTGGAATTTTTCTCTGTCTTTTCTTTCTCACTTTTATCAACATAAGTGGGTGCATTTTTAGGAGATAATCCTTTTTTTACTTGACGGTAAAAAGCATAGGTTAGAGGCTCCTTGCTGTTGTCTATTACCTCTGTTTCAATCAGTTCTGCAATAAACATGAGGTGTGTGCCTACGTCTATTGTTTCCGTTACTTTAAACTCTAAAGTAGCAATAGTAGAATCAAGGACAATTGGCACTCCAGTTGTGCCGTATTTTACTTTAAATCCATCTAGTTTGTTAAATTCTTTCCCCGATTTAAAACCGAAAATTCCAATTATATCAGAGGAGGTTTCTTGGTCTATGACTGAAACAGAAAAGGCTTGATGTTTCTCGATAAAATTACAGGTATAATTTTCTTTATTACAGCATGCTGCAAATTTTGCAGGTTTAGAACTTACTTGAAAAACAGTATTAGAAATATATCCATTTCCTTTTTTCTTATCGCCAGAACAGACGATGTATAATCCATATGAAATGGAAAATAATGCTTCAATATTAATCATGGTCGTTTTTATTTAGACGTCCAAGTTAATACAAAATCTTTAAATAGGGAATAGTTAAGGGTGAATTTTTCTTGTCTAGAACTGCGTGATTCCTCTGCAGTAAAAGATCCCTCTGTGCTTACAGAGAAAGGGTGGATATGTAAGTGCTCTATAAAATCAACTTCTGTCTCAGGTAGTATTTTAAATAGTGTTTCTTTAGCAGACCAATGTAAAAGAACATGCTCTATAATTTGAAAAGAATCTATGTTGTTTATTTCAGAGTTAGACATGAACTTTTCTTTTAATTTCAAGACTCTATCACTATGTTTCTCAATGTCGATGCCTACTTCTAGTGATGGGTGTAGTAATACGGCTACATAGTTTTTTGTGTGTGAAATGCTTATTTGGTAACTGTTATCTTTCAATGATGGTTTTCCATTTTTATTATAAACTACAGTTTTCTCTTCTCCACATAGTTTTTTTATGAGTAAACGAGTACAAAGCCACTCTTTTTTGCGCACTTCATTTTTTAGTTTCTGATAACGTGGGTCGGCAAGAGTTTGCTTATTCAGTTGAATACTTAGTGCTTCTATGCTTTCTTCTATCTTCCAAATGGAGAGAAGAGCAGGCAGGTTTGGTATGTTGTGTCTGTAAATCAACTATTTTTTCCAACGAATAGTTTCTACTAAGTGTTTCAAATCTTTTTCAATAAATTCAGAAACAGGTTTAATAGAATCAGCATTAGGAGAAGCGTTAAAATATAATGCTCCACGCAATATATGGTTGGTGCTATCTGTTAATAGAAATTGAAGTGGAGATGCTACATTACCAGTTATTTCGTATATTATACCATATACATTTGCTTCAGGGTTTTCATATGGTAGCTCAACAATAGCATCAGCACGAACGGTATGTTTGTAAACTAGTTCTCGGCTTTCTTCGCTTAGTTTTCTAAAGTCATTCTCAACTTTTATATATGCACAATAGATTCTTCCATTAAATTGCGGATAAACAATGTCTATCCACTCTTCTTTATAATTTTTTGATTTACGTGTTTCTACTTCTGCATATTTTGATATGCTAAAGGTGTATGGGATATTAATGCTGTCATATTGTTGATAGGAACTTTTGGGTAAGTCTATTCTGAAATAAGAATAGGGTTTTGGACTGTGTTTTTCACAAGCAAGCAATAAAATGCTGGCAAGTATAATGAGTATAATATGACTTAACTTCATCCTATGATTTCTTAATATGGAGTTTTACTGTTTCAATATGTCTATCGTCTGCTTTAATAATTTCAAAGGTGTAATTCTCGAAATCTATCTTTTCTCTTTCAGTAGGTATTTCACCTTTTATTTCAAGGATAAGACCAGCGAGTGTTTCTACATCTTCAGCAATTTTACTAAAAACTTCTTCATCAATTTTTTCGATTCTAAAAAAGTCAGTTAAAAGAATTTTTGCTTCAAGTAAATAGGTGTTGGGATTTATAACCGTAAATAGATCATTATCTTCATCGTACTCATCGTTAATTTCTCCAACAATTTCTTCTAAAATATCTTCTAACGTAATTAAACCAGAAGTGCCCCCAAATTCGTCTACTACAATTGCAATATGTATTTTATTTTTTTGAAAGTCAGAGAGTAAATCGTCAATCATTTTAGTTTCAGGAACAAAATAAGCTGTGCGAATTAATGATTGCCAACGAAAATTGTCGTTTTTTTTCAAGTGAGGCAGTAAATCTTTTATATATAAGATTCCCTTTATATCATCTTGCGTTTCAGAATATACAGGAATGCGTGAATTGCCTGATTCAATTACCAAATCAAGCACTTTTTTAAAACTGCATTTAATCTCTATGTCTACCATTTGTGTGCGAGATGTCATTATTTGGTTCACATTTATATTTCCAAATTTTACAATCCCTTCTAAAATATCATTGTCTTCATCTGTGCTACTCGAGGTTAATTTAAGAGCTTCAGATAATTCATCAACAGAAATGTTTCCCTGGTTTAATTTGGACATTTTTTTATTAATGTAAGAGGTCGAATTAACAAGTATTTTGACCAAAGGCATACATATTTTTTGTATTATTCTTATTATTCTTGCACCATAAAAAGCAATAGATTTACTATGATTAGTTGCGTATACTTTAGGAAGTATTTCACAAAAGAGTAATAAGATAAACGTAATAATAATGGTTTGAAAGATAAAGCCAACAATAGGGTTGATAAAGTTAAAAATCAAGTTCAAGGCATGCGTAGATAATATAATGATAGCTACATTTACAAAGTTATTCCCAATGAGAATAGTTGCTAATAACTTGTCAGGCTGTGAGCGTAGGTCAAGTAATATTTTATCGTGTTTATTTTCTTCGCTTAATTCTGATAAGTCGTTTGGTGTGAGAGAAAAAAAGGCTACTTCAGAAGAAGACATAAAAGCAGATGCTACTATGAGCAATAAACAGATAAGTAAACTGATTAGGGCCGGCAAGGAAAAAGGGAATACTTCTATGGCGTTTGATAGTTCAGCGAAAGTAGTTAGAATAGTTTCCAAAGTTTATATACTTAGTTAAATAAAACAAGGACGGGTTATCCCGTCCTTGCAAAAATAATTATTTTAAATGAATCTGTTTTATCTTTTCATTAAAATGGTAAGTCATTTGCTGAATTTTCTGTGTTTCCATCAAAAGTTTCAGGGGTAGAAGCTTCAGGTTTTTGAGCTACTGGTGCAGAAGCGGTTGTTTCGCTATTAGTATTGCTTGATGCATCTTGCTTTCTTCCAAAGCTAAAGAATTCAACTTTGTCAGCATAAATCTCTGTAATGTATCGCTTTACACCATCTTTCTCATAATCACGTGTTCTGATTTTACCTTCTACATAAACACCAGAGCCTTTTTTTACATATTTTTCGACAAATTGAGATTGCTCTTTTCTTACTACAATATTATGCCATTCTGTTCTTTCAGGAATAACAGTGCCGTTTGCTAAGGTATATCCTCTTTCGTTTGTAGCAACAGTTAAATTGGCTATTGAGTTTCCATTATCAAAATATTTTACTTCAGGATCTTTTCCTACATTTCCAATTAAAATGACTTTGTTTAATGACATAATTCTATTCTTTTAGTTTTGTTTGTTTTAATGCTGTAAAAGTAGACAATTATTTTTTTAATACAAGAGTGCTTTACTTGAGAGTTTCCAAAAATATCTCAGTTAACCTTGATACAGGTAGTTTTCTGATTGAGTTAAAAGACGTTAAAACATACGAAAGAGTATTTTTATTACTAGTCTCAATCTTAATGCTGTAGAATTTAGCAAATATTTTTTGGTGGCTAAGTACATGCTTTAGGTTAAAGTAGTCACTATTAATTTCGATACTATCTATATCTTTTATCATTGTTTTGTATTTCTCAGTTTTAATTAACTCCTCAAAAGAAACATCCTTCTCGGTTTCTATAAGTGGGAATTCATATAAACCCTTCCATACATCATTAGCTGTGCGTTGTTGAAAGTAAGTGTTGTTGTTGTGTTGTATATAAAAGTAATTAAAGTAACGATTCCGCTGCTTTATCTTTTTGCTTTTAACAGGTAAATCGATTATTGTTTCAGAGCTGTATGCAACACAGCTATTATTAAGAACACAGTTATCACAGTCTGGTTTTACAGGTATGCACTGTAAGGCTCCAAACTCCATAATAGACTGATTATGTCTCCCTGGGTCTTTCGGGTTAATCAGTAAGTCGGCTATTTGTTTAAATTCTTTTTTCCCTTGGGTGGAGTCAATGGGAGTGCTGATACCAAAAACTCTAGATAATACACGATATACATTACCATCAACAACTGCATGTGTTTTATTATAAGCAAATGAACAAATAGCAGCTGCGGTATATTCACCCACTCCTTTAAGACTTAGTACATCCTTATAATCTACAGGAAACTTTCCTTTATGGTTTTCTATTATATTGTTGGCAGTAGCATGCATATTGCGTGCTCTACTATAATAGCCGAGTCCTTGCCATAACTTAAGTACTTCTTCTTCAGAAGCATTAGCTAAGTCTTTAATAGTTGGAAAATTACTAACAAACTTATTGTAGTAAGAAAGTCCTTGATTAACACGAGTTTGCTGTAAAATAATTTCAGAAAGCCAAATTTTATAAGGGTCTTGCGTGTTTCTCCAAGGCAAATCTCTTTTATTTACTTTGTACCATTCTATAATGTAAGAACTAAATGTTTCTAAAGATTTGTCTTTAAGCATAATATGGATTTTCAACAGGATAAATCATCTTTTATGCAAAGATATTTCCATTTTCTTAAAAAAAGCACGAAAAAAAGTAAAAAAATAGCAAAACAAATTTTTGTAGAATGATTAAATGTCATATATTTGCACACTCAAAAAATGAGAGTTAATACATTAAGAATTAAATAATAATAAAAAATATACTCAAATGACAAAAGCGGATATCGTAAATGAGATTGCCAAAGAAACAGGTATTGATAAATTAACTGTTTTGAAAACTGTTGAATCATTCATGGACAATGTAAAAGGTTCATTATCAAAAGGTGATAATGTTTACTTAAGAGGATTTGGAAGTTTCATCGTTAAGAAAAGAGCTCAAAAAACGGCTCGTAATATTTCTAAAAATACGACTATCATTATTCCAGCACACAATATTCCATCGTTTAAGCCAGCAAAAACTTTTGTTAGTGTAGTAAAAAAATAAGAACTTATTAAAAAATAAATAATATGCCAAGCGGAAAAAAGAGAAAAAGACATAAAATGTCAACTCACAAAAGAAAAAAACAACTTAGAAAAAATAGACATAAAAAGAAAAAATAAATCTTTAATGATTATTTCTTTTTAACACCATTCTAATCTGCCTAAATTAACGAGTGTTTTTTTAGGCAGTTTGGTATAGGGAATAGGGAGTATTCATTAGAAAAGTTTTTTCTTTTGTAGGCTTCCTTTTCAAAAAAAAACACTAGAAAAACTTAAAGTGATGATCTTTAAGTTTTTTTTTAAACATAACTTTCCTTTAAATAACACATATCCTGTGAATAGTGAATTAGTAGTAGATGTACAAAAAACGGATGTAACAATCGCTCTTTTAGAAGACAAGAAACTTGTCGAACTAAATACTGAAGGACGTTTGACTGATTCGTTTTCTGTTGGGGACATTTATTTGGCCAAGGTCAAAAAATTAATGCCCGGACTTAATGCTGCTTTTGTTGATGTAGGGTACGAACGTGATGCTTTTTTGCATTATTTGGATTTAGGTCCACAGTTCAATTCTCTACAAGCTTATTTAAAACGTGCTTTCTCTGATAGAAAGAGAAAACCCCTTATTACAAAAAAAGGAATGCAACCAGAAATTGATAAAAATGGTAGCATATCCGAAATTCTTACTTCCGGTCAAGAGATCATGGTTCAAATTGCTAAAGAACCAATATCTACTAAAGGACCACGATTAACCTCTGAGATTTCTATAGCTGGACGCTATTTGATTCTTATACCTTTTTCAGATAAGGTGTCAGTCTCGCAAAAAATTACTTCTCACGAAGAAAGAACACGTTTAAAGCAACTTATACAAAGCATTAAGCCAAAGAATTTTGGTGTTATAATACGTACTGTAGCGCAAGAAAAACGCGTAGCAGAACTAGATAACGAACTTAAAATATTAGTACAACGTTGGGACGAAACCATTGCAAAAATGCAACAAGCTAAAGGGGTTACTTTAGTCTGTGAAGAAATGGGTCGTACAGTTGGTATCATACGTGATATTTTTAATTCTAATTTTCAAAACATACACATAAATAACGAAGAGTATTTTCGTGAAGTACGTGATTATGTTGAGATGATTAACCCAGAAAAGAAAAAGATAGTTAAGCGTTATAAAGACCCACTGCCAATATTAGATAATTTTGATATTAGCAAGCAAATTAAAAACTTGTTTGGAAAAACTGTATCTTTTAAAAGAGGAGCTTATCTTATAATTGAACATACAGAAGCCTTGCACGTAGTTGACGTGAATAGTGGTAATCGTTCAAAGTCAGATAAAGGGCAAGAATTGAATGCTTTAGAAGTGAATATGTTTGCTGCTGAAGAAGTGGCACGTCAACTTCGCTTACGTGATATGGGTGGTATAATTGTGATTGATTTTATCGATATGCAAGATGGTGCTAACCGTCAGAAATTATACGATCATATGCGTGAATTAATGTCTTCTGATAGAGCTAAGCACAATATACTTCCTTTAAGTAAATTTGGTTTGATGCAAATTACGCGTCAGCGTGTTCGTCCTGTAATGCACATTGATGTAGAAGAAACTTGTCCTACTTGTTATGGCAAAGGAACGATGAAACCATCTATTTTATTTACTGATCAACTAGAGAATAAGATTGATTACTTAGTGAGCAAACTAAAGGTAAAAAAATTCACATTGCATGTTCATCCATACGTTGCAGCCTTTATAAATAAAGGACTTATTTCTTTAGGTAAGAAATGGAAAATGCGATACGGAAGTGGTTGTAAGGTAATACCTTCTCAACGATTAGGTTTCTTGCAGTACAAGTTTTATGATAACTCAAATAATGAGATTGATTTAAAAGAAGAAATTGAAATGAAATAAAAAAAGAGGCGAGAGCCTCTTTTTTATTTTGTCATTGCTTCAAAAGCCTTCCAAAGTGAATCTTCAGGAACAGCAGCTGTAATGTCAACAGCTTCTTTAGATACTGGATGAATAAATTCAACACGTCTAGCATGTAAGCTTATACCACCATCTTTATTAGAACGTTTTGCACCATACTTTAAATCTCCTTTTATTGGACTGCCAATTTTTGCTAACTGACAACGTATTTGGTGATGACGACCTGTTTCAAGATTAATTTCTAATAATGAATAATTATCTGATTTTGCAATTACTTTATAGCTTAATAAGGCTTCTTTTGCATCGGTCTTAGGAGCATCATTCGCATAGCTTTTGTTTTGCTTTTGATTGCGAATAAGGTAGTGTTTAAGAGTTGCTTCTGTTTCTTTTGGCGTGTCTTTAACAATGGCCCAATAGGTTTTTTTTACCTCATGGTTTTTAAACATGTCATTGACACGTGTCAATGCTTTGCTTGTTCTAGCAAATAATACAATTCCACTAGTAGGGCGGTCGAGACGATGTGTGACACCACAAAAAACATTACCTGGTTTGTTGTATTTAACTTTCCAGTACGCTTTAATTCGGTCTGGTAAAGTTACATCTCCTGTTTTATCTCCTTGTACTAAGTCATTACAAGTTTTATTAATTGCAATTAGGTGATTGTCTTCGAAAACTATGGATAATTGGCTCATAATTAGATTCTATGTTTTACTGCTTCGTACATTAATATGCCTGCAGCAACAGAAACATTTAATGATTTAATATTTCCTTTAATTGGAATAGACACCATTTCATCACATAAACGAAGGTTCTCTGGAGCTATACCATAATCTTCAGCTCCCATTAAAATAGCGAGAGGCTCTTTGTAATCAATTTCAGTATAGGTTTTAGTCCCTTTTTCAGTAGCAGCTACAATTTTTAGTCCGGACGCTTTTAGAAATTTGAGTGTGTCAGTAAGGTTTGATTCACGACAAACAGGTAAGTTTAATAAAGCTCCTGCCGAAGTCTTAATAGCATCTGCATTGGTAGAAGCGCTGTTTCGAATTGGAGCTACAATAGCATTTACGCCAGCACATTCACAGGTACGAGCAATGGCTCCATAGTTACGTACATCCGTTATACCATCCAGCACAACAACAAAAGGGATTTTCCCTTCTTCATATAAAGTAGGTATAATGTCTTCAATATGTTGGTAGGTGACAGGGGTGATATATGCTATTACTCCTTGATGATTTTTTCGGGTTATTCTATTTAATTTCTCTACTGGAACTTTTACAATAGGCACCTCTTTGCCTTGAAGTGCAGAAAACAATTCGCGTGTAAGATCATTGCTCATGTCTCTGCGCATAAATATTTTATCAAATTCCTTATCTGAATTGATGGCTTCAATTACGGCACGTATGCCAAATATCATATCTTTTTCTTTCATTTAACTATGAAGTTATGGGAAGTTAGAGTTAGTTAGATGAATTAATTCGTTCAAAAAACTAACTTGAAATTATGCCTGCAAAGGTATGCTTTTTTAATCATTAATCATTTATCATTAACCATTCTTAATTTCTATCTTTGTGCGATGAATTATTCCGGAGAAATTGCAGCAATTGCAACAGCTGTATGTTGGACAGGAAGTGCTATTGCATTTGAGAAAGCAGGCAAGAGTATGGGAGCCTTGTCTTTGAATATTATACGTATTACTATTGCTATTATTTTTTTAGGTGTAATAAGTATGTTTTTAAAAGGTAGATTTTTCCCCACAGACGCCACTGCATATCAATGGTTCTGGTTGTCTTTGTCGGGATTTGTTAGCTTTTTTGTCGGGAATTCTTTTATGTATCATTCTTATACTATTATTGGTGCTCGCATGGGTCAGCTAATAATGAATTTTACACCTGTAATAACTGCTTTTATAGGTATATCATTTCTTCAAGAGAACCTTTCTTTTCAAAGAGTTTTAGGAATTCTTATTGTGGTGGCCGGTATTTTTATGGCTGTTTTAGGTAGGCAGGGTTATAAGTTTAAACTGAATATGCCCTTTAAAGGGTTTCTTTTTGCTTTTCTTGGAGCAGTAGGACAGGCTTTCGGTTTTTTATTTACAAAGAAAGGCATTGGTGATTATGATCCAGTTTCTGCTACTCAGATACGAGCTATTGCAGGTTTTGCAGGACTAATAGTTTTTTTAAGTATTGTTGGTCATTGGAAAAAAGTATTTAAAGCTGTGCAAAACAAACCAGATATGAAGGTGGTTTTTGCAGGTAGTATTATTGGGCCTGTAATAGGAGTTGTGTTGTCTGTATTTGCAATTCAACATACCAATACTGGCGTTGCAGCTACTTTAATTGGTTTGGTACCCATATTTATAATTGTTCCCTCTGTTTTATTTTTCAAAGAAAAAGTTACCTTTATGCAAGTGTTTGGTGCTCTTATAAGTGTAGGAGGGAGTGTCTTATTTTTTGTCTGATAACTTAAATAGTATAGTATGAAGTTAAAAACTTTTCTTGCAGGTTTGATAATTATCTCAAGTGTAACTGTTAATGCACAAGTTGGATTGATTCAAGATTGTCAGTACTTCTTTGGTGTAAGACCTATGATAGGTTCACTTAAAACAAATTCTAATATTGCAGATGGTGTTAACCCTGAATTACCATTACAAGCTCAATCCTTATCATATGGTATAGACTTATTGAATGCTACATGGACTTACGTTGAAGGACAATATCTCGTATCACAATTGCAAGTTCCTATTAGAGTTAGATATATGAATTCTAGAGATAATGGTTTAAGGCTTTCTGATGATACTCAGATGCCTAGAGTTAATGGTCCAAGCTTCTCATATCTAGATTTTGGTTTAAGCTTTATTTATAGTCCTGTGTATTTAAAGATGGGGCCAATTGTTATCGCTCCCAAAATTGGTATTGGTTTAGATATGGCAAATCATGAATATGCTATTGACTTATCTAAGTACATTGGAAAAACAGGAACAAATACCGATTTGCAAAATCAAATAAATGCTGTAGCACCAGAGGCTCCAATTTATAATCTTAGTTTTTGGAAAGATATATATGGTGTAAATATTGGTGCTAATGTGAATATTGGACAGCGCTTTATTTTTGATTTCAACTACGATTATTATCCAAGTATCTTTTTAGACAGAGATGTCCAAAATACTATCAAACATAGTTTTGCAGGCAATACTTCATCAAGAATATCAATTAATGAATCAATATTGAATCGTTTGACGTTTGAGGCTCGTTTTTATTTGCTTTCAAATGTTGCCCTTTTTGCTCGCTATGAAATGTCAGATTATAGTATAGAAACTAAAAGTTCAATAACTACTGGTGGTGCAACCTTATTGAATAGTACTCTTTTCTATCAAAAAAATGCTAATCTATTATTTGGCGTAGATGTTGTATTTCTACAATAAGACTCGAATTTTCTACTCATTTCAATTCAAAAGAAATGCTTTCCTATTCATAGAAACTTTACGTTGTTTAGAACTATTCTAAAACAATAGTCGTAGATTTGTGTTTTAATTAAGAACTCACGCCATTTTTACATGAAAAAAATCCTTTTTATCCTTATATCTCTTTTGCTTATTGCTACAGGAGTATTCTCTCAGAGTAATGCATATAGCTTAGTTGGGGCTGAAAAATTTAAGCAATTAATTACAGAAGGAAATGCTATTATACTTGATGTTCGCACATCAAAGGAGTTTGCTAGAGGGCATATTAAAGGAGCAGAATTGATAGATATCTATGATAAGAGCTTCGGTAGAAATGTGTTGAAATTACCTAAGAATAAAACAATACTAATTTATTGTGCTACAGGTATAAGAAGTAGAACTGCCGGTAATTTTCTTGCTAAAAACGGCTATTCTAAGGTGTATGATTTACAACGAGGATTAATGGCTTGGAATTCATTAAAATACCCTTTGGAAAAAAATGCTAATGTTAACCTAAAACCACAAAAAGATGCTGTTAGTGTTGCTGCCTATAATCAATTGCTGCAATCAAATAAATTCGTGTTAGTAGATTTTTACGGTCCTTGGTGTGCTCCATGTAAAAAGATGATGCCAATGATTGATAAATTAAAAGCTGAATATAAGGGGAGGGTGTTGATTTTAAAAGTAAATGTGGATGCAAGTAAAGAGCTTGTTTCAAAACTAAAGGTGCCAGCAGTTCCTTATTTTATTTTTTATAAGAAGAATAAACCTGTTTATTCGAAGTTAGGGGTACATACACGAGAAGAATTTGTGAAATTATTTAAATAGTATTAAGCATTCTGAAAACCTTCTAACTCTTCTCCTAAAATTTCCCATTCATACATTTTTTGTTCTAGTTCTCTTTTCTTTTTTCCGTATGCTTGGAAAAGATTACTATCATTCGCTTTTTCAGGCTCTTGTAATTTTACTTCTAAAAGAGCTAGCTCTGCTTCAAGTGCTTCAATTTGTTTTTCTGCCTCAGCAACTCCCTTTTCCATTTTTCGAAGCTTCTTACTTTGCTCCTTTCGTGCTTCGTATGTTTGCTTGTTATTGGATGGTTTATCTTCAATGTTTTTTGAGTTGTTAGCTTTTAAATTTCTTTCTAGTTCTTGTAAATTGTCAATGTTTTTTGAGCGTAAGAAATCATAAATTCCACACATGTGTTCCCGCACCTTTTTATTTCCAAATTCGTATACTTTGTTTACTAAACCATCTAAGAATTCACGGTCGTGAGATACCAAAATAACAGTACCATCAAAAGCCTTTATCGCTTCTTTTAATACATCTTTACTTTGCATATCAAGGTGGTTGGTAGGTTCATCCAGAATAAGTAGGTTAACAGGCTCCAATAAGAGACGAATCATGGCTAATCGGCTTTTTTCACCACCAGATAGCACTTTTACTTTTTTGTCAGAAGCATCTCCTCCAAACATAAAGGCACCCAAAATATCACGTATTTTAGTTCTAATATCTCCAACAGCTACATAGTCAATCGTTTCAAAAACAGTTTTGTTTTCATCTAATAAGCTAGCTTGGTTTTGAGCGAAGTAGCCAATCTTAACATTATGTCCGAGTTTCATTATACCGCTGTGTGGTAACTGGCCCATAATACATTTAATCAAAGTAGTTTTTCCTTCACCATTTTTACCTACAAAGGCAACTTTCTCTCCTCTGTTAATAATTAAGCCAATATTTTCTATTACTACGTGGTCACCATAAGCTTTGGCTAGCTTATCAATTTCAACAGGAATACTTCCTGCTCTTGGAGCAGGAGGGAACTTAAGGTTTAATCGAGAATTATCTTCTAAATCAATCTCAATGCGTTCCAATTTGTTCAATTGTTTTATACGTGATTGTACTTGAACTGATTTGGTTGCTTTAGCTCTAAATCGTTCAATAAAATCTTCAGTGTCAGCTATTAGTTTTTGCTGGTTTTCATAGGCGCGAATTTGTTGCTCTCTTCGTTCTTTACGTAGCTCAATATATTTGTCGTAATTAACACGGTAGTCATTAATTTGACCTAGAGATATTTCAATAGTTCTATTGGTAATAGCATTGATAAAGGCTCTGTCGTGCGATACTAAAACAACAGCACCACTATAAGTCGATAAGAAGCTCTCTAGCCACTGAATAGACTCAATATCTAAGTGGTTGGTCGGCTCATCTAATAAAAATATATCTGGTTTTTGAAGTAGAATTTTAGCGAGTTCTATTCGCATGCGCCATCCACCACTAAGCTCTGTAGTTTTCCTATTGAAGTCTGAACGAGCAAAACCTAAGCCTAATAGTGTTTTTTCTACATCAGCAGTGAAATCTGCACCGCCTATCATTTGTAGCTTCTCCGTTTCTTGAGTCAGTTTATCAATTGTATTTAGATAGCTATCAGACTCGTAATCTGTTCTTTCTGCTAATTCTTCTCCTAGGCTATCAATTAATTTTTGAAGTTTAAAGATGTCAGCAAAAGCTAATTCAGTCTCTTCCAATACAGTGCGACCATCGGTATGTCTCATCTCTTGTGGAAGATAGCCAATAGTTGTGTCGTTTTGTATAATGATTTTTCCTGAAGTAGGTTTTTGAATTCCTGCAAACAGCTTAAGCATAGTAGACTTGCCAGCTCCATTTTTCCCAACGAGGGCAATTTTATCTTTGGGGTTTACCAAAAATGTAACATTATCAAAAATAGTGTGACCAGTAAATTCTACAGAAAGTTGTTCGAAAGAGAGCATGTATGCGGTTTTTAAATTGGAAGGCAAAGATAGGAAAAAATGGTCAATGGTTAATGGTAAACGCTAAGTGAAGCATATAAATAAAAAACGCCCATCATTTATTGATGAGCGTTTTATTATATGTAATTCTACCTAAAGTTTTTAGAATAATTGAATGCCAGCAGCTTCACATTCTTTGCGTTGCTCTTCTGGCCAGATGCTCGCTTGTACTTCTCCGATATGTGCTTTTTGTAATAATAACATACATAAACGCGATTGACCGATACCACCACCTACAGAAAGAGGAAGTGTGTCGTCCATTAAACGTTTGTGGAAATATAACTCTAAGCGCTCTTGTTTTCCTTCAATTTCTAATTGTCTAACAAGTGCTTCTTTATCAACACGAATACCCATAGAAGAAAGCTCAAATGCAATTTCTAAAACAGGGTTCCAAACTAAGATGTCACCATTTAATCCTTTAAATCCAGCGTCGTTAGGAGTAGACCAATCATCGTAATCGGGAGCACGACCATCGTGTTTCTCGCCATCACTTTGTTTACCACCAATACCGATAATAAATGCAGCTCCATGTTCTTTTACATAAGCATTTTCACGACCTTTTGCATCTAGGTTTGGATATTTTTGTAATAACTCTTCCGCATGAATAAAGCTTATTTTTTCTGGCAAGAATGAATGTACTTCAGAAAATACTTCTGATACGTAAAATTCTGTACGTAACAAAGAGTTGTATATTCTATTGACTACTTGTTTCAAGAAACCAAGGTTACGGTCTTTCGCATTCATTACCATTTCCCAATCCCATTGATCCACATATAATGAGTGTAAGTTACCTAAGCTTTCGTCAGAACGAATGGCATTCATATCCGTATAAACACCGTGATTCATTTTAATATTTAAGTCTGCTAAAGTAACGCGTTTCCATTTTGCTAATGAGTGTACTACTTCTGCTTGTTGGTCGCCTAAGTCAAGTATAGGAAAAGTAACGGCACGTTCAGTACCATTTAAATCGTCGTTAATACCGGTTCCTTTTAATACGAAAAGGGGAGCCGTAACACGGCTTAGTTTAAGCTCAGATGCTAAATCTTGTTGAAAGTATTTTTTGATTAAACTGATACCGCGCTCAGTTCTCTTTTGGTTTACTAAGGCCTTGTAGCCTTTAGGTTTCATTAAATAGCTCATGTAAATATATTGTTTAAAGTTTTTTCGGACAGCAAATATAGAAAAATATGCTCAATGTCCCATATCTAATGCTTTAATTATCAAACATCACCTTTCATTTTTCTAGTTTTATTATGAATGTTGTGTTATTTTATTAATATTTAATGCACAAGGGTTAATCATTTTCGATTACTTTTGTACTTCAAAAGGACCCGTAGTTCAATGGATAGAATATCAGATTCCGGTTCTGACGATACCAGTTCGACTCTGGTCGGGTTCGCCCTTTATATAACAAAAGCCTATAGTATCATACTATAGGCTTTTGTTTAATTAAAACCACACGGTGTAAGTACGGTAGTAGATTCTTTAAAGGTCTATTAATTCATAATTGGTGCTTCTTCCTCCTGATTCCTCTTGTTTTAATACTCCTTTATCAATTAAATCTTTTATGTCACGTAAGGCAGTGTCAGCTGAACATTTAGTTATTTTTGCCCATTTAGATGATTTTAGTTTGCCCTCAAATCCATCAAGAAGCTTATTAAGCATTAATCGTTGACGAGCATTCAGAATTGTTTCTTTATGTTTATCCCAGAATTCTGCTTTTATAAGCACTTTCTTCATTGTTTCTTCATTAGAAACTAAAGCCTTAAATAAACACTTCAGAAACCAATTTAACCATTCTGTTATGTCTTTTTCTTTGTGTTGATTCTTTTGCAACACCTCGTAATATATCTTTCTTTCTAGTAGAATTTGATTTGAAAGGCTATAGAATCGTTGAGTGCTTTCGTCAGATTGAGCAAGAAGTAAATCTGAGATGGCTCTTGCTATACGACCGTTCCCGTCATCAAATGGATGTATGATAATAAACCAGAAATGAGCAATAGCTGCTTTTAATACAAGATCAATTTTTGTTTCATTGTTAAACCAATCTAGAAATTGATCCATTTCTTTTTTTACTTGACCTGGAGGAGGGGCTTGAAAATGAACTTTTTCTTTTCCCATTGGTCCAGAAACAACTTGCATCTCTCCTGTTCTGTAACAAGCAGTTTCAATTTTTTGCATACCACTTCTACCAGTAGGAAATAATGCAGCATGCCAACTAAATAAACGTTCTTCATTAAGATGTTTATTATAGTTTTGAGTTGCATCAAGCATCATTTCAACAACTCCGTCAACATCTCTTCCAGAGTATGTCATACCAGCATAATCAATTCCTAATCTTCTTGCTATGGAGGAACGGACTTGTTCATAGTTAAGTTCTTCTCCTTCAATTTCAGAAGATTTAAGCACATCAAGGGTTAAAGTGGATAGTAAGGTTTCTTCTTTTAAAGAAAAGCCTAAGGCATTCATTTGCCCCAAAATCTTTCCTTGCAAATGTCTTACCTGTCCAAGTAAAACTTGTATTTCTTGTTCATCCCAAGAAAATTGTGTCCAATTGTCGTATTGATAGATGTACTTTTTCATTATACTTATGTATATACGGCAAATATACGTATTATTCTCCGCATATTTAATGAGAATACAGAAAATATTCTCCGCATAGCACTATTTTTTTTAGTGTAATTAACGAAATGTCGTCTTAGTAGCAGGTAGTGGACTGAAAAGACAGTTGATAGTAATTTGTTAAATATTATCAATACAAAGGGTAGTCACTAATGTGAATTTTTCAACAAGAAGTATAAGGTCCACTCTATTAAAAATGTATATTTTGTGAAGTGTAATTTAAGAAAGGAATAGGAGGGTGTTTTTTATTTGTTGTGCCTTCTTGTCTCAATCCTTTTATCTCTAACACTAAAATTTAACATTTTAAACTATTCAATATGAATAGTATTTTGATATATTTGCTTCCTATTCTCTGTCACCTTTTGATAAAATCACGTCATACTATATAGAACATCAAATTTGTCATTATGAAAAAAATATTATTTCTCTTATTAGGTTTATCGTTTACTGTAATGTCACAAGCTTTAACAGTCGAGTCTACGGCTGGTAATTTATCTGATTCTATTGTTGCAGCAGGAGGTGATTTGGCTATTGTTGATAGTTTAACTGTAACGGGGACTATTGATGCAAGGGATTTTAAGATGATGAGGGATAGTATGCCAGTATTATCTGTTCTAGATTTAAGTGGAGTAGATATTGTTGCTTATACAGGTATTGATGGAACATTTTCTGTCTCAACCACCGTTTATTTAGCAAATGAAGTACCCAAAAAAGCTTTTTTCTATGATTATTCACCTTACAAAGGTAAAGAATCTTTAACATCAGTTATTTTACCAACAAGTATTACTTCGATTGAATATTATGCTTTTAGAGGCTGTGAAGGATTAACATCAGTTGATATTCCCCCTTTAGTTAGCTCTATTAAAGGGGGGGCTTTTTATTTATGTAAAGGGTTAACGTCAGTAACTCTTCCTATATCGTTAACATCTCTTAGCTACCAATCTTTTTTCCGCTGTGAAGGATTAACTTCTATTGATATTCCTTCATCAGTTAATAGAATTGAATCTCAGGCTTTTTTGGGGTGTATAGGTTTAACCACACTTACAATACCTTCATCAGTTACATTTATTGATGCGGCTTTTAGGAATTGTACCGGTTTAAAAACAGTATATTACAATTCTAATGCAGCGTTAGAGTACTTTCCTTTTTCGGGTTGTAGTGCCTTAGAAACTATTGTTATTGGTAGCAATGTGAAAACAATTCCGAACGAAGCTTTTGGTCAAACAAGTGCTTTAACTTCAGTAACCATTCCATCTTCGGTAACATCTATTGGAGATTATGCTTTTTCTGAATGTACAAGTTTAGTGTCACTTAATATCCCTTCATCGGTAACATCTATTGGAGATGCTGCATTTAATAAGTGTAGTAGTCTAACTTCGATGGTAATTCCATCATCGGTAACTTTTATGGGAGATCGAATCTTTTATAATTGTTCTAGTTTAAATTCTGTAACTATATCCTCATCTGCTACTGCTATTAGATATGCTGCTTTTTATGGCTGTTCTTCATTAACATCTATTACTATTCCACAGTCGATAAGAGGTGTTGAATCAGAAGCATTTACTGGATGTGATTCGTTAAGTGTAATAAATTTTAATGCCACTAACTGTACAGATGCATTTAGTCATCCATTTTTCGATTGTAGTAATACAATAACTACTCTTAATATTGGAGACAATGTTAAAAGAATTCCGTATTTATTATTTACCAGTTTTGTTAATGTGACTTCACTTTCTATACCCACTTCAGTTACCACTATTGAAGATGAGGGTTTTTGGGGATTTAGTAAAATAACATCTCTTGCGATACCACTGTCTGTGACTTCTATTGGAAAAGAAGCTTTTATATATTTTCACGACTTAACATCAGTAACCATCCCATCTTCTATAACTACACTTAAGTATTCGCTTTTTCAGGGTTGTACAAGCTTAGCTACAGTGATTATACCTTCGTCTGTTAATTCTATTGAAGGAAGTGTTTTTTATAATTGTAGTAGTTTGTCATCATTGTATAATTATAAGCCACTTCCTGTTGATTTAAGTACTTCAACTTCTGTTTTTTTGAATGTAGATAAAAGCAAATGCACCCTTTATGTTCCTACAGGAAGCAAAGCATTGTACGAAGTAGCAACTGAATGGAAAGACTTTCAAAATATTGTTGAATTTGATTCTGTTTTTTATAAATCATTAGCAGTTTCTTCGGGCAATTTGTCCACATCCTTAACAAAATTAGAAAAGGAAACTATAACAAAACTCAAATTGTCTGGTACTATTGATGCTCGTGATATTTTCTTTATGCGAGATAGTATGCCAATTTTATCTGAAATAGATTTAAAAGAAGTGACAATAGAAGGTTATACAGGTTTAATCGATACTGTTTTTCTTCGTTCCTCAATGGCTGAAAAAACATTTCCTGCGAATACTTTACCAATAACATCATTTAAAAATAAAGTGTTGCTTACTAATATTGCTTTACCAGCCTCATTAATTGATATACAAGATGAAGCCTTTAGAAATTGTTATGTTTTAGATACAGTTAAGCTTAATAATTCTATTCCAATTGATTTATCATCAACAATAGGCGTTTTTAAGGATGTAGATATATCAGCATGTAAACTCTTAGTGCCAGTAGGTTCAGAATCTAACTATCGTGCTGTATCAATATGGCAAGATTTCCTTGGTATGGAGACTGAAACTGGAATTGCTTATACTACTGCAAATTCAAATAAAACTTTTCAAACACTAGTGCAAGATGGAAAACTTTTTATTTCAAACTTAGAGCAAGGAGAGTGTGTTGCAGTTTACAACCTACAAGGCACAGCTATATACAAGCAACAAGCCAATTCAGAAATGGTATCAATAAACTTACCTGCAAGAGGAGTGTATGTTGTAAAAGTTGGTGAGCATAGCGTGAAAGTGATTAATTAGAATAGTCATTCTTTGATTAGTGTTTTTAACCAAAAATGTTTACCCTTTTAAAATACAAGATTGTAAATATTTGAAAAATAGTCGAATATGGAGATAGTGGGAGAATGGTCGGGTTCACAAAGCGAAGGTTTTCCTTCGCTTTTTTAAATTTCAAGAAAAATATTTTATCATTTCCGCAAGATTGGAAAAGTTTCTTTCTTTATAAGCTTTTACTTTTGTTTCAAGAAATAAATGAAGCCATGCCAGTAAAACTTACAACACGCGAAGAATATCAGAAGCGCCTTAATCAATTAACTGAATACATCAATGCCAACCTGCAGGAGACATTGGATTTACAGTCGTTGGCTGAGCGTTGTATGTTATCACCGTATTGTAAAAGCGTTTTTTGGAGAGTCGCTTGGAGCCTATGTTAATCGTTTGCGAATGGAGAATGCGCTCTGGTCGTTGCGATACTCAGAGGATTCTATTCAGACTATTGCATACAGCGTAGGTTATGACTCGCCAGCTTCATTTACAAAAGTATTTAAACAACACTACGGTGTATCGCCGTCAGTATTTAGAAAAAATCCTAAATGTGTAAAAATGAAACAAGAACAAGAAAAAAAATCGATTAATTTAAAAGGACCAAAATTACAAGAGGTCTCAGAAAAAACAGCTTTGTATATAAGAGCTACAGGTAATTATTCAGAACTAGACTATGGAGGAGCCTGGGGTAAGCTATGGGGATGTGTTAAAACGCAACAGCTTTTTGCCAAAGGTATAGAGCATTTTTGTGTATTTCATGACGATCCCAATATGACAGCAACAGATAAGTTGCTTACTGATATTTGTTTAGTACTAACAAAGCCAGCTCAACCAGAAGGAGAGATTGGTGTGAGAACAATAGCAGGAGGTAAGTATGCGGTGTTTTTGTACCAAAGGGCCCTATGAAAATTTTGGGCTTGTGTACGATACCATATTTAGAGAGTGGTTGCCTAGTAGTGGTTGTACATTATGTAATTCTCCTTGCATGGAGAAATATATTAGTAATCCAGAAAGGGTAGTGCCAGAGAAGTTGAAAACAGAAATGTATATTCCTATAGAGTGATAATAATTATGTGTTTATACATTCTTCTCACATCATTCTTCATTCTTCATTTCAATAACTATCTTTGCGCTTTCAATTTTTTATTCCGCATTACCATGTAATGTACAGGCGGTGCGCGCACCGCCTCTAGCAGAAAAATGATATGATTCAAATCAACCGCCACACACTTCCCAACGGATTAAAAGTATTGCACCACAAAGATGAAACAACTACTATGGTAGCTGTTAACCTAATGTATAATGTAGGGGCAAGGGACGAGCATCCTGAGAAAACAGGATTTGCTCATTTGTTTGAGCATTTAATGTTTGGAGGTTCTGTAAATATCCCTGATTTTGATGCCCCCTTGCAATTAGCAGGAGCAGAGAATAATGCTTGGACTAGTAATGATGTAACTAATTATTACGAATGTATTCCTGCTAATAATTTAGAAACAGCTTTTTGGTTAGAATCCGATAGAATGTTGAGTTTAGATTTTTCTCAAGAGTCGCTAGATGTTCAAAAAAATGTAGTGATAGAAGAATTTAAGCAGCGTAATTTAAACCAGCCATATGGAGATGTACATAGCTTAATTCGTTCGATGGCCTATAAAGTACATCCCTATCAATGGAGTACAATAGGGAAAGAAGTAGCGCATATTGCTGATGCCACTTTAGATGAAGTAAAGGATTTCTTTTATCGTTTTTACGCACCTAATAATGCAGTGCTTTCCGTAGTTGGGAATGTAGATTTTGAAGAAGTGAAACGACTTTCTGAAAAGTGGTTTGCACCTATCCAAAAAAGAGATGTAAGTGCTAAAAATATTCCACAAGAACCCCAACAGAAAGAAGCACGCTTTTTAGAAGTAGAACGAAATGTGCCAGCAGATGCTATCTTTAAAGTGTATCATATGCCTGATAAACTTTCTGATGAATATGTAATTTGTGATTTAATTTCGGACTTGTTAGCGAATGGAAATTCAGCACGTTTATATCAAAACTTGGTGCAAAAGAACCCATTGTTCTCCGAAATTAATGCATATATATCAGGAGATATTGATGCAGGCTTAATACATATCAAAGGTAAGCCTAAAGATGGAGTTTCGCTCAAAGAAGTTGATAAGGCAATTCAATCGGAGATTGATAAATTGATAAATGAGCCAATTGATGCTTATGAGATGGAAAAAGTGAAGAATAAGTTTGAATCTAATCATGTGTTCTCCGAAATTAACTATATGAATAAAGCAACAGATTTAGCTTACTATGAAACCGTTAATAAGGCTGAGGATATTAATTTTGAGGTGGAGAAATACCGCTCTGTAACAGTAGAACAAGTGAAAGATATGGCAGCAAAAGTATTTAAGTTAGATAATTGTAGTACGCTTTATTATAGAATGAAAAACTAAATGTTAGGAAATATTAATGTGCCTCCTACATTAATACACCTACATTTTTAATTTTTCACTGTACACTTTTAACTTAATTCCTATCTTTGCATTCCATGAGAAAATATTTATGCATAATATTTCTGTTGATAAGCAGCTTTCAACTTACTGCTCAAAAGGGTTCTAATATAAAACCTGATGTGCGTGTATGGAAAATTACGGATAAAACTACGACTGCTATTCCTTTAAAGATTGATACTTCGGTTTTTAATTTTCAAAATAGAAACCAAGTAGATAAGTATAGTATTGCTAATGCATACAATGGTACTTTAGGTTCTCCCTTACAATCAAAAATATTTACAGATAGAACGGAGAAAACAGATTTTCTTTTTTCTAGACCTTACGATGCTTATTTTGAAGCACCAACAGATATAATACTCTATAATACCAAAACTCCCTATTCAAATTTGACGTATCATAGTGCAGGTAAACGTGACGAGAGAGAAGATGATTTTAGAGGGATGTTTACTGTTAATGCCAATAAACGTTTAAATTTTGGAGCTTTAATAGATTATGTAAGTGCTCGTGGAGTGTATACACGTCAAGCTACTCAAATGTTTAAATCAGGGGCATGGTTAAGTTATTTAGGTAAATGGTATAATGCAACAGGTATTGCTTCATATCAGGTTTTTAATAATCAAGAAAATGGAGGAATAGAGAGCCACGCTTACATTAATCGTACTGATTCTTTAAGTAATTATCAACCATTAAATATACCCATACAGCTAGCTGATGCAAAATCTCGCTATAGTAATAAATATCTTTACTTTAATCAGAAATTGAAATTTGGTAAGGGTAGAAATGCTGCCGATTCTATTACTAAAGATACGATTAGAATTGCTACATTATCGCATACATTAAAGTTAGAGCAAGCTCAGAAAAGGTATATTGGAAAAGCTGATTGGGCCTACTACTCGAATACGTATTTTGATAGTATTATAACTATAGATACAACTCGTTATCGTTCGTTTAGGAATAATATAGCTCTTACAATTAACGAAGGTTTTAGTAAGTGGTTTCCTTTAGGTATAACAGCTTACGTTGAAAATGATTACCAAGATTACTGTAATTACGCTGATTCAATTCCGACTTATGCTTATGAGAATGATGTGTTGATAGGAGCAGAAATGGCAAAAAGAAAAGGTGATGTTTTTACTTTTAACGCAAATGGAGAAATAAATACTATTGGTAGAAAAGCAGGAGACTTTAAACTAATAGGAGCTTTAGGTAGCTCTTTCCGATTGTTTAAAGATACGGTTGCCTTAAGGGTTAATGGGTTTATGAAAAATGAATCTCCATCATTTTATGAGAATGATTATATCTCAAATCACTTTATATGGAACAATAATTTTGATAAAACCTTAAAGACAAACCTAGAGGCTTCTCTCAGTTTGAAAAATAAATTTGTAAATTTCTCTATAGGAGCAGGGGTTCAAAACATTAATAAACTAATATACTTTAATGATAAGGCTGTACCAGAACAGCATGCAAATGATATTCAGCTGCTACAAGGGAATGCCATTTTAAATTTTAAATTTGGACCACTATATCTTCAAAATAAAGTAGTGTATCAAAAAGCAAGTGATAATACAGCCTTACCTTTACCAGAGATAAGTTCATACAATAACTTATTTTTCGGATTTAAAATGTTTAAAAAAGTACTAACAGCTCAAATTGGAGTTGATATGTATTACCATACAGCCTATTATGCTCCTAGATATATGCCAGCAACAGGAGTGTTTTATTTACAAAAAGATCAGTTAGTTGGCGATTATCCATTAGCTAGTTTGTATGGTAATTTTCATTTGAAGACCGCTACTTTTTATTTTAAATACTATCATATAAGTAAATTGTTTGTTGATCCAAATTATTTCTCTATGCCTAATTATCCTATGTATCCAGATATGTTGAGAATGGGGATATCATGGAATTTCTTTAGTTAAGATACGATATTAATAATCAGTCTTCTAAACTCAATGAAAATAAGCAAAAAACATATTTTATATGCCACTGCAATTCTAATGCTCATAGCTGCGTTTGTGTTGGATAGAGTAACACGCAAAGTTGATATAGAAGAAATTCAAGAAGTAGGAGTTTTACGCATTGCTACTGATTATAATTCGGTGAATTACTTTATTGAGGGAGATAGTGTTAGAGGATTTCAGTACGAACTAATAAATGTAATGTGTGACAGTTTAGGTTTAAAGCCTGAATGGGTAGTAGAAAATAATTTGGATAAAAATATTGAAGACTTAAATGCTGGTAGAATTGATATTGTTGCACGAAATATACCTGTTACAACAGAATTGCGTGAGAAGGTGGCATTTTCTTTACCAATAGTTAATACACAACAAGTACTGATACAGCGTAAAGCAAAATATAATAATAAAGTAAGGCCAATAAGGAATCAGATATTTTTAGCAAAGAAAAAAATATATGTGCCAGAGAATTCTCCAAGTATTTTGCGTTTGAAAAATCTTGAGAGTGAGATTGCTGATACAATTTTTATAAAAGAAATGCCTAATTATGAATCAGAACAATTAATGATGATGGTAGCTAAGGCTGATATCGATTTTGCTGTTTGTGATATTCAAACGGCTAAAATTAATGCATCGTTAATGCCAGAGATTGATATTAAAACAGCAATTAGTTTTATGCAAATGCAATCATGGGCAATGCGACATTCTTCATTTGGTTTTCAAGCAAAAGTTGATAGTTTCTTGATTCACTTTCTAAAAACAAAGGCCTATAGAGATATTTACAGAAAATATTATAAGTAAATTGGGCTTGTATTTCATTCTTAAAAAGGTAAACATCAAATCCTTTCTCTCTTTTAACTTTTAACTTTTAACTTTTCACTATATTTGTTCTCCAATTATTAACTGTTAATTGATATCTAATGCCTTTAACCATACCAGATAAACTACCTGCAATAGAACAATTGAAGAAAGAAAATATCTTTGTTATTGATTCATCACGTGCATCAACACAAGATATTCGTCCACAGAAAATTGCGTTTCTAAATTTAATGCCAATTAAAATAACAACTGAGACTGATTTAATTCGAGTATTATCAAATTCTCCTTTGCAAATAGAACTGGATTTTATAAAAATAAGTAGTCATACTTCTAAAAATACACCTGTTGAACATATGAAGGAATTCTATATCGATTTTGCTGAGATAAAAAAGCAGAAGTACGATGGATTAATTGTGACGGGTGCACCAATAGAGCATTTAGCATTTGAAGATGTGAAATATTGGGACGAGATGAAAGAAATATTTGATTGGGCAAAAACCCATGTTACTTCATCTTTCTTTATATGTTGGTCGGCACAGGCAGCTATGTATCATTATTATGGTGTGCCTAAGTATCCCTTAGCTAAGAAGATGTTTGGTGTGTTTGAACACTCAGTTGATGATCCGTTGAATCCAATATTTAGAGGTTTTGATGATGCTTTTTATGCTCCGCATAGTCGTTACACTGAAGTGATCAAAGAAGATATTGATAAAGTGCCTGAACTACAAATTTTATCAAAATCTGATGACTCAGGAGTATATATGGCTATGGCCAGAAATGGTAGAGAGTTTTTTGTGACAGGTCATTCAGAATATAATCCAGGGACCTTAGATGTAGAGTATAAACGTGATGTTGCGAAAGGGATGGAGACTGAGATTCCCCGTAATTATTATAAGAATAATGACCCTAGCCAAGAGCCTGTAGTAAGGTGGCGTTCGCATGCCAATTTATTATTCACTAATTGGTTGAATTATTTCGTTTACCAAGAGACTCCATTTGATATTAATGATATTCATTAAATGATGTAGAGACGCTATATATTGCGTCTCTACACGTTTTAATAAATTACCTCATGCGCTCCATTGAACTTCTTTCTCCAGCCAAAAACTTAGATTGTGGATTAGCCGCTATTAATCATGGTGCTGATGCTGTATACATTGGTGCAGATAAGTTTGGAGCTAGAGCTGTAGCAGGAAATTCTATTGAAGATATTGCAAGCTTGGTAAAATATGCCCATTCATATAATGCTAAAACCTATGCTGCTTTTAATACCATCCTTAACGATGAAGAGCTAGAAGATGCAAGAAAGCTAATATGGCGATTGTATGAAGCAGGAGCTGATGCTTTGATTATTCAAGATATGGGAGTGCTTCAAATGGATTTACCTCCAATAGCTATACATGCAAGTACACAAACCGACAATAGAACAGTAGAAAAAGTACAGTTTTTAGAAGAAGCAGGTTTTTCTCAAGTTGTTTTAGCTCGCGAGTTAAATCTAGAACAAATTAAAAACATAGCTTCTCAAACCTCAGTTCCATTAGAGTTTTTCGTGCACGGCTCTTTATGTGTTAGTTATAGTGGTCAGTGTTATATTAGTGAAGCAATGGTTGGGCGTTCTGCCAATAGAGGCTCTTGTGCTCAATATTGTCGTTTGCCTTATGATTTAGTCGATGCCAATGGAAATGTATTGATGAATGATAAACATTTGTTATCTCTAAAAGATTTAAACCTTTCGAGTCATTTAGAAGAGTTGTTAGATGCAGGTGTTAGTTCATTTAAGATTGAAGGTCGCTTAAAAGAGGCTGATTATGTGAAGAATATTACAGCTTATTATCGACAGAAGCTAGATAGAATTTTAGAAGGGTCATCTTTGTATAAGCAAGCATCCTCAGGGAAAACATCATTTTTCTTTACTCCAAATCCACAGAAATCATTTCAGAGAGGAGAAACCAATTATTTCTTAGAAGGAAGAAATGAGCAAATTACTTCTTTTGATACTCCAAAATCTATAGGAGAGTATATAGGAGAGGTAGATAAAATAGGTAATAATTCATTAGATATTACTGGAAATACTACCCTGCATAATGGTGACGGTTTATGTTATGTTCATGACAAAGGCTTTGAAGGGTTTAGAGTGAATAGAGTAGAGGGAAAGCACTTGGTTTTAACACAGATGCCTAAACTTAAAAAAGGGACAAAGCTGTATAGAAATTATGATATTGATTTTGAAAAACAATTACAAGGGAACTCATCGGAAAGGAAAATTGCAATTGAGATTCAATTTAAGGAAATAGAAAATGGATTTCAGCTAGTACTTAAGGATGAAGATAATAATGTGCTGGAGTATTTTTGCGAAGCAGAAAAAGAGTTAGCAAAAAATGAAGAGAAAGCACTAGATACTATTCGTGTACAACTGGGGAAATTGGGTAATACAGTATTTGCTGCATCAGTAATTAACATAGATTTATCAAAAGCTTATTTTATACCATCATCTCACTTAGCTAATTGGCGAAGAGAGGCAGTGGAAAAATTAGAACAGCTCCGTAGCTCCATATATAAAGTGTGTTTGGAGAAAATATATCCAACGACTCATCCATATCCAGAAGATACAATTAGTTATTTAGGCAATGTGCATAATCACTTAGCTGATGCATTTTATCAGCAACATGGCGTAACAACTATTCAATCGTCTTTTGAGAATGAAAATTTAGATGAAGTGCCTTTAATGTATACGCGTCATTGTTTAAAATATAGCTTGGGAGCTTGTAATCGTTTTAGTGAAAATACAGAACAAAAAGTTGCATTTAGTGAAGCTCTTTTTTTGAAACAAAATGACACTTTATTTTCATTAGAGTTTGATTGTGAGAATTGCCAAATGTTAATTAAGAAATCGAATTTTAATGAAGATGATTTATCAAAATAATTGTAAATTTGTTTTTATATCAGCTATTTAGAAATATTCGGCTTATGAAAATTCCTTTTAAAAACATACTTTTCTTTACTTGTGTACTTTTAATTCAACCTTTGAGTGCAATACAAGAAACATCAATTAAACAAAAGTTCTCGATTAAAGAAGCTTCAAAAAATGGTTTGATTAATTATCGCTTGTCAGGGACTGATGGATCGCATTATTCTGATTGCATGGGACTTGTTTTACAGAGTAATACTGATTCTGCATTGGTTTTAGATATAAAGGCAGGAACGGAACTTATCCCTCATAATCATAAATTTCAAACTATGATTGTAACACGTGATGATGAATTTCTTTTGCCAGGGAAAGCCATAAAATCATATACTATGTATGCTATGTGTGGTGAATTTTATGATGAACCACCAATAGCTACTACAATTTATAATATTGGTGATATTTCTCAGAAGAAAGATGTAGCTAAATTAGCTAGATATATTGATTATAGTGCCAAGCAAAATTATAAGGGACAATATGCTATGTGGTCTGTAACTGATCAAATTAGCAATAAAGATTTAAAAAAGTACGGTGCGACAAATATTGATATCAATGATGTGCTAGATATGACTAAAGAGGCCAAAATTCCAGTGAAGCTTGTTTATACAAAGTCAAAAAAAGAAGTAAAGAAGAAAAAAGTAAAAGCTCTTGTGAAATCAGTTGTTGAAGAGGTGAAGACTATAAAACCACCTAAGCCAGAACAAATTATAGAAGAAAACAAGGATGACACAGCATTGAGGAGATATGGGTATCAAGTAATAGCAGGTATTTTGTTAGTTTCAGGTGTTCTAGCATTTGCTATTAGAAGAAAAAAGAAAAAGATGTCAGAGGTGTAGTTTATTTATAGCTTTAATCTAAAATTTCCTAGTTCAGCATTAAACTCTACAGCGTTATTGGCAAAGGTCTTTTGAATTAATCCTTTGGCAACTAAGCTTTTTGGTTTTCCACATTCAATACCATTTTCATTCATTAACCATAATTGATCACTTGCTTGTATCGCTAAATCTAGTTCATGAGTAGATAGTACAATAGCCTTATTCGTTTTTTTGGCTAGCTTTCGTAATAAGAGTATTATATCTACACGGTTTGGTAAGTCAAGATGTGCAGTAGGTTCATCTAAAAATATTAACGCTGTATCTTGTGCTAAAGCCTTTGCAATCATAGCACGTTGTTTTTCTCCATCAGACAGCTCATTAATAGGGCTGTCTTTTTTATGAGAAAGTTGTACCATCTCTATTGCCTCTAATGTTTTCTCTTGGTCTATACTATTGCTATTTCCGAGCCAAGATGTGTGTGGGTATCGCCCTGTAAATACTAATTCGAATACAGTAAGATTTTCCACCTCTATTTTATCGGTAAGTACTAAGGATAGTACTAATGCTTTCTCTGTGTTTGAAAGCTCTTGCAAGTCTTTGTTGTTTAAAGTTATTGTTCCATTAAGGGATTTCTGAAGCCCAGCCATGCTACGTAATAGAGTTGATTTTCCACAACCATTGGGACCAATTAAACAGATCAATTCTCCAGTTTGAACTTCCAAGTTTAGGTTAGATTGAATGGCCGTTTTTTTATAGCCAATAGCAAGCTTGGTTGTTTGTAGAATTACACTCATTATTTTTTCTTTAAAATTATCCAAATAATTAATGGTGCTCCAAATAATGCACTAACTGCATTGATAGGAATAGTATATACACTTAACTGAGTAACCATATCGCAAACTAACAATAAACTTGCTCCACATAAAATGGAAGCAGGAATGATAACTTGATGATTAGAAGAGCGGAACAGTCCACGAGCAATATGAGGAACAGCAACGCCAATAAATGCAATAGGACCAGTAAAGGCTGTAATAGATCCAGCTAATAAGCCTGTGGCTACAATTATAACGAAACGAGAACGTATTACAGATACGCCTAACCCTTTGGCATAATTTTCTCCTAATAGTAAGGCATTTAATTGCTTCTGAATAAAAAAGGCTAGTGTTAATCCAGCAACAACAATAGGTGCCATTATTTGCATATAGGTCCAGCTTACAGCTGATAGACTACCGAGTGTCCATACAACAAATAGTTTTAAAGCATCTGGGTTACTATGGTTTTGTATTACACTTACCAAAGCTCCAGCCATACTGCCAAACATAATTCCTATAATCAAAAGAGATACAGAATTTCGTATTTTAAAAGAAACACTTAGCATAATCAACAGTATGCCTATGCCACCAATAACAGCTGCTATTATTAAGCCCCATCCAGAAGAGCCAAAGCTTATTGGAAGAAGGCTGCCTGCCATTACAAATAAGGCAACGCCAAGACTAGCTCCTGAGCTAACACCTAACACGTCTGGACCAGCCAATGGGTTTTGAAAAAGTGTTTGCATTAATAACCCAGCAACAGAAAGAGCTGCACCAGCAAGAATAGCTGTAATCGCTTTTGGTAATCTAAAATTGATAATTATTTCGTAGAAAGTGCTGTCCTGATTTTGTCCAGATATAGATTGTAGGATGTCTGATATGGGAATTGATACACTTCCAAAAACTAAGTCAGCAATAAACAACAAAGTAGACAAGAATAGTAAGCCTACAAATAATAGGGTAGTACGTGTATTTTGACTTGTTTTAATCATGCTGCTTAATTTCTAAATGCAAAGAAAATAAAAATTCCTCGCGTCATAAGGTCTTTAGGAATAATTCTTCTCTTATATTTGCAAAAAAAAGATAATGACAGAACCAAAACGCATTAATAAGTATATAGCTGAAACAGGATTTTGCTCTCGTAGAGAGGCTGATAGATTGGTAGAGAAAGGTCAAGTCTTTATTGATGGGAAAAAAGCAGAAATGGGTAGTAAGGTGCTTTCTAGGCAACAAGTAAAGGTAAACGGACAAACAATTAATACAGATGTAGAACGAGTTTATATTGTTTGTAATAAGCCTGTAGGAGTAGTAAGCACGACTGACCCTAAGGAGAAGAAAAACATTGTTAAACATATTAATCATCCACAGCGTATATTCCATATAGGTCGTTTAGATAAAGATTCTCAAGGATTAATATTGTTGACGAATGATGGTGATATTGTGAACAAAATTCTTCGTGCAGGGAACAATCATGAAAAAGAATATATCGTAACAGTAAACAAAGCTATTACTGAGAGTTTTTTGAGAAAGATGCAATCAGGAATTCCTATTCTAGGCACCACCACTAAACCTTGTAAAGTTGAAAAGATTAGTAATACTGTATTTCGAATAATTCTTGTTGAAGGACTTAATCGTCAAATTAGACGTATGTGTGAATATTTAGATTATGAGGTGCGGAAGTTAGACCGTATCCGAATTATGAACATTACTTTAGGCAACCTTAAGATAGGAGATTGGAGGGAGCTAACAAAGTCTGAGATGCGTGAATTAGACAGACTGATTGAAGGTTCAAGTAAAACGGAAGAGGCTTCTTATTAATGGTAAATGATTAGTGGTGAATGGTTAATGAAAAAGCTTTTGTTATTCTAACTTATTTACATAGAAGAATTCGTGATTCTTCATTAACTCAGGGTGAAACACCTTCATCATATCTGCTAAGATAATATCAGGGTGTGCAATACCACTTTCCCAGAAATCATTACCTCCAGTATCTGTTATGCGTTTGTTAAAATTATAGACTGCCTTTTTTTTAGCAGCATTAAATAGTCCATGACGTTCATCAATATTAATAAGCTTCTCTAGACTATTGGCCGGGCTTGCAATCCAGCAATCAGCATCTCTAAAGTTATTTAGTACTTGTTCGAAGTTTAAAGGTAAACTGCCTGAAGTGGTATCATTTTTATGAAAATAATCACCCCCAGCATCTTTTATTAATCGAGCCATATAGCTCTTTCCTCCAGGCATATACCATGTGCCTTTGAAATTTCCACCAACCATAATAGTCGGTTTCTTTTTTAAGTTTTTAATTTTGATTTTATTCGTATTGTAACTGTTTCTTATTTCTATAAATATACTATCAGCAATTTTCTCTTTATTGTAAAAAGAAGCGATAAATTTAATCCATTCAGCACGTGCTAGTAATGATGTCTCCATCCATTCATTATTAAATATTACGGGTATTCCGTTCTCTATTAGTCTTTTGCTTGATGGGTCTTCTTGGTTGAATCCACTTACCATAACAGCATTTGGCTGAAGCATCTGTACCTTTTCAATATTCAAACTGAAAGGATCTCCCATATCAATGATTTCATTGTTGTTGTATTTTTCAAGAATATTATTATTGAATATCTTGTTGATAGTACACACACCAGTAATACTTTGAAGTTCACCAATTAAGTGTAAAAATTCAAAATGTGTTCCGCTAGCTGTTCCAATAGACTTAAGAGGTATTTGGATTTTATGCCCATCTTTTGGTGTTGGGGTGCGTTTTTCTTTTACAAGATAATAGCGAGCATAAATAGTATTATCTTTCCATGGGTTAATAACGGTAACTCTTTTGTAATCGGAGAAATATTCTATAGTAAAACCTTCTGAAAATTGAATGTTTAAAATCGAATCAGAATTTATTTCTACAACATTAGCTGATTTGTTCTGACATCCTATAAGGAAAATTATAAATGATAATATGAAAAGCTGTTTTGCCATAAAAGATTATAGGTAATTCATTTTAAGAATATGAAAAAAACAATTGTAGTTTACACATTATATTTATCTTATAAATACTACACAAAGATAATTGAATATATTGCATAATGATAACTATCTTTGTGTAAAGCTTTAGTCATACATTAATGAACAAACTCTTCTTATATGTATTTATGTTTTCGTTTTTGTTATTATCAACACAAATGAAAGCTGCTGTTTCCTCAATCAATACTGCTGTATTTCCAGATAATGTTGTAGAAGGAGATTGCTATGTGTATGTAGAAGATTCTTTTGAGTGGGGGATGCAGTTGGATCAAATTTCTACTCAAAGTGCAAATAGGGATTTTACCCCTGTAGCTGGAGATTTAGATAATGATGGCATTTCTGAAATTGTTACGGTTTCTAATAATGATGTATTTGCTTCAATAGCCGTTTATCAAGGTGATGATGTTGAAAACTCTATTCTAATACCTCTAAATACTACTCTTAATAACGCTATTGTTGTGCCAATAGGATTACTTAGAATCCCTAATAAGTTAAGCCTGTCTGATACAATTGGATTAATTATCGTTAGAACTGATACTGATATTCGTTCTTATAAGTATAATGCATACAATGATATTACACTCTTTAAGATAAATTCCATAAACGTACCACTTAATGGAGCTGTCTCTTTTGCTGACTTCAATAATGATGGAATAATTGAATGTTTTTGTGGAGATATGATTTTTGATGCATTCTCATTAGATTTAATTGCAGAAGGTACAGGAAACTCTGGTAATTCTTTTTTCGGCAAGTTTCAAGAGAAAATTACTGTTGCTGCTGATGTTTTACCAAGTGTAGCAGGTACAGAATTAGTATGTGGGGCTGAAATATATTCAGTAAACTTCACTACTCACACTCTTCAACTTGAAAAATCAATTTTACCATCAAGTGCATATAAAAGTGATGGACATACTGCAGTTGCTGATTTTAACAACGATGGGGTCTTGGATGTGTTAGTAAAACATGATTCTGATGATTCTTATGGTATATATGCTTATGATCCAGTGACTTCAGTTCTCCTTTTTGAGAAGATTGTACATAATGTAAACCCCTATAATTATCCGCAAATTTCGGATCTTGACGGAGACAATATTCCGGAAATTATTGTTTTGACTGAAAATAATCTAGAAGCATATAAAATAAATGGATTGAACTTAAATCATTTTTGGTCTTTTCAAGTTACTGAGAATTCTGGGTGTACAGCTGTTGCAATATTTGATTTCAATCAAGATGGGATAAATGAAATTGTTTTTAGAGATCAAAAGTTTTTACGTGTTATTGATGGAAGTACAAGTTCTCCAATAGAATTGTTACTCTTAGATAAAGTTAGCTCAAATACATTTGTGGAAAATTGTATTGTGCTAGATTGTGATGGAGATGGAGAAGCCGAGATTCTGACTATTGCTACTGATCAATATTTTGAAGACTTTACGTACAGTAAATTACGGGTTTACAAATCTTCAAAATCTCGATGGGCGCCAGCACGTAAAGTTTGGAATCAATATAATTATAATGTTACCAATGTCAATAATGACTTAACTATACCATCCTATCTCTTTAATAATGCAAGTTTTTTTTCAAATGGTACGCAGCCCTTTAATAATACTTTTACGCAAGCAACTTTAATTAAAGCAAATGGCGATCCTGTTTTTCAAGCCAATAATAGAAAATATGTTTCATTAACAGAGAATGCGTGTGATTCTTATCTTTTTGTAGATAATCTCTTAACAACAAGTGCTTTGTATAAGGATACAATTTTAACTACTGCTGGCTGTGACAGTATTATTTCTTTAGATTTAACTATCAATTCATCTTATTATATTGATAAAACTATCACCTTGCATTGTGATGAAACCTATTCCGTAAATGGAAATATATATCGTAATTCTGGGCTTTATACAGAGCATATGATTACTCATAAGGGTTGTGATAGTACTATTGTTACTAACGTTTTAAGAGACTTTAGCTTTTGTCCAAAAGTTGAAGTTCAATTCTTTTTTTCTCCTAATGGTGATGGCGTAAATGATTATTTTGAAATTAAAAATATTCTTTTTTATCCTAAAGCATTTGTAGAAATATATGATAGATATTCCCGTTTATTATATTATTTCAAGAGTAATGAAAAAGGTTGGGATGGGGTTTATAATGGAAAAAATATGCCTTCAACAGATTACTGGTATATTCTTGAAATTCCTGAAATTAAATTCAGAAAGCTTGGTCACTTTTTACTAAAAAGGTAAAATGTTGTTGCTTTGAAAAATATACTGTTCGAAATAGTTAAAATTCATTTACATTTCTTAAATTTGTCATTACTTTATTACAAACTAGCTCTAGTCGGTTTGTTTATAAATAGTTGACTAATTATTTAGAAATGAAAAAACTGTCAAGTAAAGTGATTTTTTCACTATTTCTTCTCTTTTATTTTTTAAAAGGAGTTGATGTGCTTTCCTATACTGTTTACCCATCCTGTCCCGATTTTACTGATATTACTGCTTCGCATGTCGTTGCTAATTATGGTACTACTAGTAATCCATTAACTAGTCCATATGTTAATACAGGAATAATTGATGGTCGTCATACTATTATTACTGAACCTGGAACTGACCCAAATACTGGGAATGTCCTTCAGATGATTCTACCAGGCGAAACACAGGTTGTGAAGCTTGGGAATAGCAATGTTGGGTACGAAGCAGAAGCCCTAACATATCATTTTATTGTAGATAAAGAACTATCAATCTTACAGGTAAAGTTCGCTGTTGTTTTTGAAGACCCTGGACACCCATATGAAGATCAGCCAAGATTTAGAGTGAGGGTTATGGATAAGAATGGTGACTTAGTAGGAGATTGTTCTGAATATGATGTGACTGCTTTTGCTGGTTTGGATGGTTTTAATTCTTATGGTAGAGTTCGTTGGCGCGACTGGACAACTTTAACATTAGACTTGAGCCACATGGCTGGCGAAGAAATTCAAGTGCAATACACTAGTTATGATTGTAATTATGGTGGGCATTTTGGATATGCTTATTTTACTGCTAGTTGTATGAAAAATCAACTTAGCTTACAAAACTGTACTGGTTCTGAAGTTACTGCAGCTGCACCTGAAGGATATAATAGCTATTTATGGGATAATGGAGATACAACACTAACTTCTACACGTACTTTAACGGGTAGTGAAATGACTATCAGTTGCTTAATAACAACAGAAATGGGTTGTTATTTTACAGTATATGGAACAGTAACTGAGAATGTTCCTATTATCCCTCCGGGCGGTATTATTACAGACACTATATGTGAAGATTATGCCTATTTGGAGAATGGCTTTACTGTGATGCCACATCAGGATTCAGGTGATTATACTTATTATAACACCTATATGAATCCCTTGACTTGTGAAGATGATATTACAGTTCGATTGAAACTTCATGTTTTATCAGGCTCTTACGATTTGTTTGATAAAATTTGTTTTGGTGAAAGCTATACAGATAATGGCTTTGATATTCAAAACCCTAGTATAGGTTTGCATAAAGAAACTTTGGTTGTTTCAAGAGCAAGTGAATTTTGTGATAGCACTATTTTCCTGAACTTAACAGTTACAGAACAAACATCTACTCCATTCCCTGAGATTACAGGAAGGGTGAAAGCATGTACTGGCGAAAGATTACTTTATACCCTAAGTCCTAAAGATACTACTGCTACATATAATTGGACTATGCCTTCTCATGCAAGATTAATCTCAGGACAAGGAACATATGCTGCCTCTGTATTATTTGATTCGGTAACTGTCGGGCAAATTTCAGTAGTAGCAGAAAATGGTTGTAAAACTCAGGTGAGAACTATTGATGTTACGACAGAGCCAGTTTATCATAACTTTATACCTGATACTATTTGTATAGGAACTACATATAGTCTCAATGGATTCTTTTTACCAAAACAAGATAGCGTAGGGAATTTTATCTTTACCAATAGTTTACAAACCCAAGCAGGCTGTGATAGTATTACAGTACTAAGAATTACTGTAATGCCAGAACCTGAGGTTGAAATAACTGTAATAGAAAAGAGCATTATATGTGCAGGAAGTGAAGTTACCCTTGCAGCCGAAAGTCCACATATTATGAACCCTATTTTGGATGCTCCAAAAGTTGTTGTAGGAGATATTCTTTGTACAGATAGTACAACTGTAAGACCTGCTGATTTTATTGCAAGTGGAAAAGTAGCAAGAGGAGTTGTTTTTCATGTAGATAGCACAGGAGAGCATGGATTTGCAGCAGCTTTGAGTGATGTAGATACGCTATATCAATGGTCAACAGAATTAGTAGATGTACCTGGATTAGAGGATGTGTTTTGGGGTTGGTTAGTGCCATTTCCTGCAGAATTAGATGGGTATAATAATACACTGATTTTACAGTCTGTAGGTACACCAGCAACCTACCCAGGTGCTTATGCTGTTGATATTGCGAATGGTTGGTATCTTCCTACTATTGTGCAGCTTAGTTCTCTAAGAAGGAATGAATATATGCTTGCTGAAGCATATACAGTTACTGGTGGAGATATCTTAATTGCCGGAGAATATTATATGTCTAGCTCCGAGTATGATGATAATAATAATTATGCACTATATGATCTGTATTTTGATAATTTGGAGTCAAAAGATAGTTACCAATATATACGTGAAGTATGCTCTTTTTAACTAAACCTTAAATGATAAAAAAGTTAATCCTCATATTTGTCACTTTACAGCTCTTTATAAGTGTTTTTGCTTATAAAATTGGCGATGTTATTACCAAGCCAGATGGAAGTAAAGGGGTTGTCTTTTGGATTAGTCCAAATAGAGAAGGAGGATGGATGGTAGCCTTAGATGATGCACCAGGTATTTATGTATGGGGCAATGATACTGTTGATGTTCCAACTTTAGTAAATGCTCCTGAAGAACTAGCGTATAGTGATACCACTGGATATGCAAATACAAAGAAAATTAGAGATTATTTCCCGGGAGAGTCTAGCTATGCTGCAAATGCAGTAGATTTTGCCAATGGATGGTACTTGCCAACTCTTACTCAATTGAATGCCTTAGCTACTGCTTATCCAGTTATAAGCTCAAAGATAATATCTAGCGGAGGATCTGCTATGGATGCATATGATTACTATTGGTCAAGTACGGAGTCCGGTCAAGGAACAGCTTTTTCAATTGGAGCATCTTATGGTGATATTTGGGATGACCCAAAAGAAGGCTATATTCAACTTGTGCGTGCGATAAGTTCCTTTACAAGTGAGTCGTTTAGCTACGACACTACTCTTACTTATCTTTGGAGTACAGGGGATACAGTCGCTAGTATCCGACAAGTACCAATAGTAACTACAACTTATAGTGTTATTGCTACAACCCAAGCTGGCTGTACTGACTATAAAGAAACAACAGTATTTGTAGCTGAAAATCAATCTGATACTATATACGCAACTATCTGTCAAGGTGAGAAATATACTGATAATGGATTCAATGATTCAATTACGGGAATCTATGATAGAATTGAGTCTTTTGATGTTTGCTCAATGACTGTAGTGCTAGATCTTACTGTTCTTCCTGTAAAGAATACTATTCTCAAAGATACCACTTGTATTCGTAAAGCTTATAGCAAAAATGGATTCTATATTGATCATATTGATTCTATTGGAGATTTCTCTTATAGTCAAGTTTATCTTACTTCGTTTGGGTGCGATAGCACAGTAGAGTTGCAGTTGCATGTTTTACCTCAGACTAAAACAGTGATAATAGATTCTATTTGTCAAGGCCAGCCTTATAATCAAAATGGCTTTAATATCCCTGACCTAAAAATACTCGGATGGAAAACCTTTGAACAAACTTATAGCTCTCTCTCTGGTCCATGTGATAGTGTTGTAGAACTTCATCTCTTAGTCAATCCAGCATCATTTTCTGTATCAAATGCAACTATATGTGAAGGTGATAGTATAGTTTTTAATGAAGTAGTTTATTCTGAAGAAGGTATATATGCAGCTTATTTAACGAATGCACTTGGTTGTGATAGTATTGCTACTTTTAAACTAACGGTTTCTGAAACATCAGACTCTATTATTAACTATTCTATTTGTGAAGGAGAGTCATATGTGTTTAATGGAAAGACTTATAATAAAACAGGGAATTATTCAGACACTTTAATTAATATATTGGGTTGTGATAGTATCGCATCTTTAGAATTGCTTGTTAATCAAAATACTAGCTCAATTTATTATGAAACTATTTGTAAGGGTGACAGCATTAGCTTTAATGGTAGTTTTTATTCTATTGCAGGTACTTATCAGGCTCAATTAACGAATGCAAAACTCTGTGATAGTATAGCCGGCTTAGTATTAGCCGTAAGTAATCCAGCGTCAACTTATATATACGAAACGATTGTTGATGGAGATAGTTTCTATTTTAATGATGACTATTTAACAATTGAAGGTATTTACGTTGATACCTTGCAATCTTATTATAATTGTGATAGTATAGTAATACTTCAAATCTCAGTAATAAAAAATGTTGTAGTACCTGATATTTTTAGTCCAAATAAAGATGGTGCAAATGATGTCCTTATAATTAAAAATCTTCACCAGTACCCCAACAATAAAATATTAATCTTTAACCGATGGGGAAATAAAGTGTGGGAAGCCGGCCCTTACTTAAATGATTGGGATGGTACCAATCAATTTGGAGTAACAGTAGGAGGAGAAAACCTTCCTGTTGGAACTTATTTCTATATCCTCGAATTAGGAGATGGCTCTGAAGCTTATAAGGGATATATTTATTTGAATAGATAGAATTTTTAATTAGCTTTGAGATTGAAAAACACTTGTAATGTTATGATAATGAGGTTTATGAAAACACTGTTCCTGACATTAATTCTTTTAATAAATGGAGTTAATGCTTTTTCATATACTGTTTACCCATCCTGTCCCGATTTTACAGACATTACATCCTCTCACGTAGAAGCTTTTTATGGTGATACAGATGAACCATTACAAGATACTGGTTTAGTCTACAATCGACATGTCGTAATTGATACTACTGGTACTGACCCTAATACAGGTGGTCTGTTGCAAGTAATTGCTCCTGGAGAAACAAGAGTTGTTCGTTTAGGGAATGATAATGTAGGATTTGAAACTGAAGCACTAAGATATCATTTTAACGTAGATATTGAAAAGTCAATTTTAGAAGTGAAGTTTGCAGTTGTGTTTGAAGATCCTGGACACCCCTTTCATCAGCAACCAAGATTTAGAGTACGCATTATGGATGCTGGAGGAAACTTATTGGGAGATTGTTCTGAATATGATGTAACATCAGGAACTGATTTAGATGGATTCAATACCTATAATGATAGTCTTAAAACCTATCCAGCACCAATCAGATGGAGAGATTGGAGTAGCTTACTAATTGATTTAAGTCGGTTTGCCGGTCAAGAAGTGCAAGTAGAGTTCATCACTTATGATTGTGGACAAGGAGCCCATTTTGGTTATGCCTATTTTACGGCTACTTGTATGAAAAATCAATTAGTTATGGATGCTTGTACAGGAACAGAGGTTACTTTGGAAGCCCCCGGAGGTTTTGCATCCTATTTATGGGATAATAATGATATTACCCAAGCTACCACACGTGTAGTTGATGGTAGTGATATGGAGCTAAGCTGTTTGCTTACAAATGAAATGGGTTGTTACTACACACTATATGGTTTCATTTCTGGCACATCACCTTTTGTTAATGATACTGTTATTCAAGATACTATTTGTCAAGGCTTATCATATGTTAACAATAACTTTACTCTAGCACCTCATTCAGAACCAGGCATATATACTTATTATAATACGGTTATTAACCCCTTAACATGTACTCCTGAAATTGATGTAGTATTAGACTTACTTGTATATCAAAGATTTTATGATTTGTCTGCAGCTATTTGTTTTGGAGAGGATTATACAGAGAATGGTTTTAGTATTATTGCCCCTCCAGTAGGTATTCATAATTTTCAGGAAGTATATACTAGGACAGGTGTTTGTGATAGTATAGTTAGTCTTGATTTAATTGTTAATACATCTTTCACTGCCCCTACAGGAATTTTAGGTGATGCTTCTCCGTGCCAAGGAGAAGCTTTATTGTATTATTTTAATGATCCTGATACTTCTGTGGTATATAATTGGACAATTCCTGAGAATGCAACTTTAATAAGCGGTCAAGGTTCCGCAAATATATACTTAAGATTTAATGATACAATTGATGGTCAGATTGGATTATATGCCTCAAATGGTTGTGGAAATGCTGCATTTACATTAGATGTTGACCCTCAGCCAAGCTATCATTTTCATTATCTTGATACAATTTGTACTGGTAATGTATATGATAATTATGGATTTATTCTACCTCAACAAGATAGCATTGGTAATTTTGTTTATAGAAATGAATTTGAAACAACAATGGGGTGTGATAGTAATTTTGTTTTATCGCTAATCGTACATCCTAGTCCTGAGGAATTAGAAATTGTTGTTGAAAGAGATAGTTTTATTTGTGAAGGAGATAGTGTTACCTTACATGCAATTAGTTCAGAGGCAAATTATATGCTGTTAGATATTCCTAAGGTTGCTATTGGAGATATATTATGCACTGATGGAACTACAATTCGCCCTTCTAAATATGCTGCTAGTGGAAAAACTGCTAAAGGAATAATTTTTCATATAGATGAAACAGGAGAGCATGGATGGGCTGTAAGTTTAACAGATATGGTTGCAACTGATGTGTGGTCTACTGTTTATGAAGATGTTCCGGGAATAGTAAATAGAACAGGAATGTTTAGGGATGTGTATCTTGATATGGATGGGTATAATAACACTCAATTTATGTTAGCTCAAGGTACAGCAGTAGAATATCCTGCTGCATATAATATTGATTATGTTGGAGGATGGTTTTTACCGTCAGCAGGTCAGATAAAAATGTATTTTGAACAATCGTTTATGATGGAAGATGCTGCAGATATTTTATCTGCAGATACAATTGACCTTGCAAAATCATATTTAACCAGTACGGAATTTTCATCAACAGGCTATATAACGTTTTTTAATAATAGCTTAACCACAGTTATTAAGACGGCACCTAGTGCTATACGTCCAATGATAGCATATTAAGAATAATGAAAAGAATTCATATTATAATATCACTATTGCTTCTTATAAATATAAGTTTATATGCTTATAAGTATGGAGATGTTGTAATTAATGCTGACGGTAGTAAGGGAATTGTATTCTGGTCTAGTCCTGATGGAATAGGAGGCTGGATGGTAGCTTTAGATGATGAACCAATGGCCCAATGGGGAGATACATTTGATATTCCGGGTATTGATAATTCATTAATATATGATACTTATGCAGATACAGCAGCATATTCTTATACAAAAGAGATTAGAGATTTTTACCCTGCAGGTGCTTATGCAGCCAATGTAGTTGATTTTAACAATGGCTGGTATTTGCCTACTTTGAGTCAGCTGGCTGTTTTGTATGTAAACTTGCCTAAGATTAGTCCGATTATTATTTTAAATGGAGGAACAGATTTATTGTATGATGTATATTGGTCTAGTTCAGAAATTTACAATAATGCTGCTGGTTGTTTTAGATTTATTGATGGTAAAGGTTTCATTATTAATAAGTCATCTTCATATAATGTTAGGGCTGTCCGTTCTTATATTAATAAAGCTTTTCAATACGATTCTACCTTAACTTATTTATGGAATACTGGAGATACAAATCCACAGATAAAAGTTGCTCCAACAGAAACAAAAGATTACTCTGTAGTAGCTACAAATGAAGTGGGTTGTGATGCTTATGCCGAAACAATAATTTTTGTTGGAGAGAATCAAACAGATACAATATATGCCTCAATTTGTGATGGAGAAACCTATAGTGAGTATGGTTTTAATGAAACAATAACAGGAACTTATTATAATGTTGTTTCAAGCCCTAACGGTTGTGCTCTTACTATAGAACTAAACTTAACGGTAAACCCCAAAAAGGAAGATGTCTTTTATGATACGATATCTGTATATCAAGAATATTTAAATCATGGTTTTTATTATCCGTATATAGATACAGTAGGAGATATATTGGATAGCTTAACATATGCTACTTCTTATGGTTGTGATAGTTTAGTTATTCTCAATTTACATGTGTTGCCAGTGTATAGAGGGATTTTAAATGATACTATTTGTCAAGGTCAGACATACAATAAAAATGGTTTTGTGTTGCCAGAGCAAGATTACCTTGGTTTGCATTCGTATTTTTTATACTTAAAAACAGAAAATGGCTGTTGTGATAGTATCTCTGAATTAAGATTAAAAGTTTATCCTGCTTCATTTTCCTATACAGATGCAACTATTTGTGAGGGAGATAGTGTTGTGTTTAACGGAGAGATATATAAGGAGCCTGGGATTTATGCGGCCTATTTAACTAATTCGAGAGGCTGCGATAGTATTGCCTCTTTACGACTATTTCGAAAATACATGACTAGTTCAATTACTAGAGATACTATTTGCGAAGGAGATAGTATTACATTTAATACTACTGTTTATAAAATAGCAGGTACTTACGCAAAATATTTCAATAATATAGTTGGGTGTGATAGTACTGCCTATTTAGAGTTAGTTGTAAATACGCATTCTAGTTCAGTTACCAATATTACTATTTGTGAAGGAGATAGTATTAACTTTAATGGAACAGTTTATTCTTTAGCTGGAACTTATCAAGCAAAGCTAACAAATGCTAAACAGTGTGATAGTATTGCTACCTTACTACTTAAAACAAGTAGGCCTGAGCCAACATATTTGTACGAAACAATTATTGATGGAGAGAGCATCCATTTTAATGATGAGTATTTGACTGTTGATGGGGTGTATGTTGATACTTTAAATTCATATTATAATTGTGATAGTATAATAGTGCTAGAAATTATTGTAATAAAGAATGTTGTAGTGCCAGAGATATTTACTCCAAATAAAGACGGGACAAATGACGTATTAATTATTAAGAATATCGAACAGTATCCTAATAATAAAGTGCTAATCTTTAACCGCTGGGGAAATAAAGTATGGGAAGCCGGCCCTTACTTAAATGATTGGGACGGCACCAATCAATTTGGAGTGACAGTAGGAGGGAATGAACTTCCTGTTGGAACTTATTTCTATATCCTCGAATTAGGAGATGGCTCTGATGCTTATAAGGGCTATATTTATTTGAATAGGTAATTTTCTTTCTGCTTTTTGATATTTAACATTATAATCTGTTTATATCTTCTGCCTTTTTATATTTTTGTGTCTAATTATACTTATAGATAAATATCTTATGTCAAAAGGTTACAACAATAGGTTCTTTTTGTTTATAGTTTTTTTGTTTACTTCATTTATAGCTTCTAGTCAGACTTATCCTGATAATGTTGATTCAATCGCCTGTTCGATTTTACCTTCAGCTACTATTTTTGGTATTCAGAAAAATTATCAATCAACTGAAAACACTCAAATGTTAGCGAGTGTTTTAGTAGGTGATTTGGATGGTGATAATTATTCTGAAATTGTGAGTTTAGGCAATTATGGATCTTTTAATGCTTCAGCATTAGCAAGGGATATTAAAATATTAGACTATCAATTAAATCTTATTCGCTCTATTTCTACACCTGTTATTTTTTCTTATCAAACATTGCCATTTGCATTAGCTAAAGTTGATATTACTAGTAATCAAGGTCAGATTATTATAGCAGTTCCTTATAATACAACTAATGTCATTACAGATAGAAATGTGCTAAAATGTTACAATTATGATGGATCGTTACTTTGGACTTCAGACCCATATTATAATCAGTCGAGTAATGATTGGGAACAGTTTTGTCCAGCACCTGGATTTGCTGATTTTAATGGAGATGGAGTACCTGAAGTATATGTTTTTAATAGAATTTTTAATGCTCAAACAGGAAAGCTGCTGGCACAAGGAGGAGATACTGAGAGTATGGGAAAAAATGCTGTTTATGATAAAGGTTCCTCCTCTCATACAGTTGCAATTGATATAGATGGAGATGGTTTAGCTGAATTAGTTGCTGGAGATGTAGTATATAAGATTTCAATTACGAATACTTCAGGTTTGTTAGGAAATTCTATTGAAATTTCATCGCAAGCTGATTTAAGCACTTTAGGTGTAGGCGATGGATATTCTTCTGTTGGAGACATAGATTTAGATGGAGATATTGATATTGTTGTAGTTAGAAGATATTCTGCCACTCAAAATTGTCTGTATGTATGGGATGGTCAAACAAATAGTATCATTGGCACACCCCTTTTTATCAATAGACAAATTATTAGAAGGGGTCCTTCACAACCATTTGTGGGAGATATTGACAACGATAATTATCCAGAGATATGCTTTACTACAGATCTTCGTTTACATGCCTATAAATATGATAATATAAGTGGAGATATTGTTAGTAAATGGTCAACAGCTATGATAACTTCAGATCAATCAGGCGCTACAGCATTAACTTTATTTGACTTTAATCAAGATGGAAATGCAGAGCTAGTTTACAGAGATCAATCTAATTTAAGAATAATAGATGGTAGTGGGTTAAGTCCAGTAACTATACAAACTATTCCATGCGCTAGTCAGACGGGAGTTGAATATCCTGTAATAGCAGATGTGAATAATGATGGTGCCGCAGAAATAATAGTCTCTGGAAATGTGTCTTCAGCTTTGGCTCCTTCTTTTCTGTATGTTTATGGTGCAGCTACTGGTTCATGGGCTCCAGCACGTCCTGTTTGGAATCAATATCAATACAATGTAATTAATGTAAATAAAGATTTAACGATTCCAAAATATCAGTTTAATACATCAACTCTTTTTGCGAATGGGAAACGACCATTTAATGCTTTTCTGCAACAAGCAACAACAATAGATCAAAATGGAAATCCGTATCAAAGGGTAGTGGCAGATACAACTCGAATTGATACTACTATTATTAAAGGACAATCATATGCTTTTGGAACAAAAGTATATACAACAGCTGTTAAAGATACCTTACAGTTAACAAATGCTGCTGCTTGTGATAGTCTAGTCTTTTTGAATCTGCAGGTGGTCGATGCTCCAGATAATATAAAACAAATAGACTGTTTTAATACTAATGTTGACGCATTTCCATGGGGTATTCGACTAGCAGAATCTTCACCAGTTTATTCTCATGAATATTATCAGAATTTGGTGGGAGATTTAAATAATGATGGTATTCCAGAGATACTAAGTGTAAAAACTATTCATAAATCGGCAGATCGAGCTGATTTTGTTATTTTTGAAGGTAATGATCTATCTAAATATGCGACCATTCAATTAGGAGATTATGCGGGTTATTATACTACAGGTTGGTCTATGTTACGTGTTGCAGATTATGATATTGGAGGGAATGATACTATTGGGTTAATGTTATTCCATACCAGCAAAGGTTTATCTTCGTATAAGTTTTCAGATATATATAATGTTACCAAATTTAAAACTTTAACTAGGAATATAGATTGGGGTACTATTGCTTTAGCAGACTTTAATAATGATGGGCGTCCTGAAGCCTTTATTGGAAATGATGTGTTTGATGCTTACTCTTTGGATTTTATTGGTGCAGGATCCGCTAATGAAGGTATGGGTTATTTTCACGGAAATCAGAGTCGTGTATCATGTGCGGCTGATGTATTGCCTGATGTTCCAGGAACGGAGCTTATCTGTGGTTCAACGATATATTCGGTAGATGTATTGGGTAAAGTGATTAATGTAGAGAAAACGATTACTCCTCCTGCTGGTTTTTCTTCAGATGGACATACTGAAGTTGCTGATTTTGATGGAGATGGACTTTTAGACGTGCTTGTAAAACAAAACAGTACTAGTTTTGGGATTTATGCATATAATCCTCGTACTGGAACTATATTATTTTCTCAAGCTAATATAGCCACTTCTACTACTAGATATCAGAATTACCCATTGATTGGAGATATTGATGCAGATGGTAAAGTTGAAATAGTAATGCTTTATGCGTCTAGTAGTCAGACAAATCCATTTATGAAAGCATATAAATATGATGGTTCAACAATTTCTTTGATGTGGACAGAGTCTATTCAAGATGTCTCAGGTTCAACAGGGATGACTCTTTTTGATTTTAATCAGGATGGAATAAAAGAAATTGTATATAGAGATGGTACTTCTATGAGAATTATTAATGCCAGTCAGAAATCTCACCTTACTGGTGCAGACACTACTGTTTATAATTTAGCTGCTTTTCCTCTTTATTCTGGGACTGTAATAGAATATCCTATTGTTGCAGATTGTGATGCGGATGGTGAAGCTGAAATAATAATTTCAGGAAGGTTGCAGGGAGATCCAACAAGTCGACTGCACATTTTTAAGTCTTTGCCAAACTTTCCATGGCCATATGCACGTAAAGTTTGGAATCAATATGCGTATAATGTGACTAATGTAAATAATGATTTGACAGTACCTGCAAAGGTTTTTAATAATGCGACTATTTTTCCAAATGCTAAGCAACCATTTAACAACTTCTTGGAGCAGGCTACAACATTAAATCAAAATGGGGATATGGTATTTGAATTATTGCCTGATTCTAGTTTTATAAGAGATACTATTTGCAGTGGAGATGCATATTTTTTTAAAGGTGATACATTAAGTGTTTCAGGTAGGTATATTGATACGCTTAGATGTGATAGTTTCCTTATTCTTGATTTTGTAGTGAAGAATATTCAAGACACATTGATTGTTCGAGATATATGTGAAGGAGATAGCTTTAATTTTAATGGAGAAATACTTGTATTTTCAGGATTGTATAAAGATACTCTTATTTCATCTATCAATTGTGATAGCATAGTCACATTAAATTTAATTGTAAATTCAATAATAACTACAATACTGCGTGATAGCTTTTGTGTAGGAGGTTCTTATTTCTATCGAGGAAATTACCTTAGCGCTCCTGGAGAATATCTTGACACCTTAAGTTCGGTGTCTTCTTGTGATAGCATTATAAAACTGACCTTAACAAATATTCTTCCTGTAGAAACTGTCGTTAATAAAACTATTTGTGAAGGAGAAAGTTATTATTTTGAAGGGGATGCATATAATGTTGCCGGTTCTTATTTAAAAACTCTTAATACTATTGATGGTTGTGATAGTATCCTAAAATTAAATCTATATATTCATCAGCCTGAAATTATTAATATTAGTTATACAATAAAAGAAGGAGAAGAATACCCATTTGGGGGTGAGAAACTAAGTGTCGAGGGTGTCTATTCTGATACATTAAAGAATGTGTATAATTGTGATAGTATTCTACTACTAGATTTATCTCTTATCAAAAGTCTTGTTGTGCCAGATATATTTTCTCCAAATAATGATGGGGTAAATGATAGACTGTTAATTAAAAACATTGATAAATACCCCAATAACAGCATTAAAATCTTTAACCGTTGGGGAAATAAAGTATGGGAAGCCGGCCCTTACTTAAATAATTGGGACGGCACCAATCAATTTGGAGTGACAGTAGGAGGGAATGAACTTCCTGTTGGAACTTATTTCTATATCCTCGAATTAGGAGATGGCTCTGATGCTTATAAGGGTTATGTTTATTTGAATCGTTAATTTTCTAGACCTTTATTTTTTTGAATAAAGTTTCCCGTTTGAAAACTTTTTGTTAAAATATGTGTTCTATATTAAGTGAGAATACTTCTATCAATAGAAAAATACTGTTTGTTATTTGTGGAGTACATGTTGCCGAACATAGTTAAATGTTATGTGCTAATTAAATATAATTAGTATTTTTAAAGAAATTTAAAAGAAATATAAATGTGTTGTAAGAGTTTATGTATAAGTGTATTGATGTTTTGGTGTATGAGCTTTTTCGGACTTTATGCACAGGAAACAATACCTGCAGGTGGTGGTGAGGCTACTGGTAGTGGTGGGTCTGTGAGTTATTCTGTAGGGCAATTAGTTAGTGAAATATACACCGGGACAAATGGTTCTGTAGCACAGGGGGTGCAGCAGGCTTTTGAAATATCAATAGTTCTAGAAACTAAATATTCTAAGAAAATACATTTAAAATGTATGGCCTATCCCAATCCTGTTACTGATTATTTGCTATTGAAAATAGAGGATTATAATAATAGAAATTTGAAATATTTGCTTTTTGATTCCGGAGGTAAGTTGATAGAAAAAAATAATGTAGATGAAAATGAAACACGCATTTCTATGATGCATCTTCCTCCTGCAACATATTTTATAAAAATAATTGAAGGGAATCAAGAGGTGAAAACATTTAAAATAATAAAAAACTAAATATTATGAGAAAGTTCTTTACACTAATAATTACATTGCTGCTAACTTTAAGTTTGTTTGCTCAAGCACCTGATAAAATGAACTATCAGGCAGTAATTAGAGATGCAAGTTATAATCTTGTGTCTAGTCGTACCGTAGGAATGAAGATTAGTATTCTTCAAAATTCCACTGTAGTTTATACCGAAACACAAACACCTACTACTAATGTTAATGGTTTAGTTAGCATTGAAGTTGGTGGTGGGACAGGGTTTGATGCTATTGATTGGTCTAGTGGTGCTTATTATATTAAATCTGAAACAGATCCGAATGGAGGAACATCTTATACAATTACTGGGTCTAGTCAGTTGTTATCCGTTCCTTATGCATTGTATGCTAAATCATCAGAATCAGGTGCAATTGGTCCCCAAGGTCCTATTGGATTAACAGGCGCTACAGGTCCTGCTGGCCCCCAAGGTCCTATTGGATTAACTGGTGCAACTGGCGCTGCAGGTCCTCAAGGAATACAAGGATTACCTGGCAATGATGGCGCCACCGGACCTCAAGGCCCAATTGGATTAACTGGATTAACTGGAGCCACTGGCGCTGCAGGTCCTCAAGGAATACAAGGATTACCCGGTAATGATGGTGCAGACGGATTAGATGGTGCCACCGGTCCCCAAGGCCCAATTGGATTAACTGGAGCCACTGGCGCTGCAGGTCCTCAAGGAATACAAGGATTACCTGGCAATGATGGTGCAGATGGATTAGATGGTGCCACTGGTCCTCAAGGCCCAATTGGATTAACTGGTGCAACTGGAGCCACTGGCGCTGCAGGTCCTCAAGGAATACAAGGATTACCTGGCAATGATGGTGCAGATGGATTAGATGGAGCCACCGGTCCCCAAGGCCCAATTGGATTAACTGGAGCCACTGGCGCTGCAGGTCCTCAAGGAATACAAGGATTACCTGGCAATGATGGTGCAGACGGTTTAGATGGCGCCACCGGACCTCAAGGCCCAATTGGATTAACTGGATTAACTGGCGCCACTGGCGCTGCAGGTCCTCAAGGAATACAAGGACTACCTGGTAATGATGGTGCAGACGGTTTGGATGGTGCCACTGGTCCTCAAGGAATACAAGGACTACCTGGCAATGATGGTGCAGATGGATTAGATGGAGCCACCGGTCCCCAAGGCCCAATTGGATTAACTGGCGCCACTGGTGCTGCAGGTCCTCAAGGAATACAAGGACTACCTGGCAATGATGGTGCAGATGGATTAGATGGAGCCACCGGTCCTCAAGGCCCAATTGGATTAACTGGAGCCACTGGCGCTGCAGGTCCTCAAGGAATACAAGGACTACCTGGCAATGATGGTGCAGATGGATTAGATGGAGCCACCGGTCCTCAAGGCCCAATTGGATTAACTGGAGCCACTGGCGCTGCAGGTCCTCAAGGAATACAAGGACTACCTGGCAATGATGGTGCAGATGGATTAGATGGAGCCACCGGTCCTCAAGGCCCAATTGGATTAACTGGAGCCACTGGCGCTGCAGGTCCTCAAGGAATACAAGGACTACCTGGCAATGATGGTGCAGATGGATTAGATGGAGCCACCGGTCCTCAAGGCCCAATTGGATTAACTGGAGCCACTGGCGCTGCAGGTCCTCAAGGAATACAAGGATTACCTGGCAATGATGGTGCAGACGGTTTAGATGGCGCCACCGGTCCCCAAGGCCCAATTGGATTAACTGGAGCCACTGGCGCTGCAGGTCCTCAAGGAATACAAGGTCCTCAGGGAGTTGCAGGAATAAATGATGTTTCTGTGTTATGGCAAGGAACATTAGCTTCTGCACCAGGAACTCCAGGGTTAAATTGGGGTTATTATAACAGTACTGATAAAAAATCATATATTTATGATGGTTCATCATGGACAATTATATCTCAAGATGGTATACAGGGTCCAACAGGCGCCACCGGTTCTCAAGGTCCAGTTGGATTAACTGGCGCCACTGGCGCTGCAGGTCCTCAAGGAATACAAGGATTACCCGGTAATGATGGTGCAGACGGTTTAGATGGCGCCACCGGTACCCAAGGCCCAATTGGATTAACTGGAGCCACTGGCGCTGCAGGTCCTCAAGGAATACAAGGATTACCTGGCAATGATGGTGCAGATGGATTAGATGGAGCCACTGGTCCCCAAGGCCCAATAGGATTAACTGGAGCTACCGGCGCTGCAGGTCCTCAAGGAATACAAGGATTACCTGGCAATGATGGTGCAGATGGATTAGATGGAGCCACCGGTACCCAAGGCCCAATTGGATTAACTGGAGCCACTGGCGCTGCAGGTCCTCAAGGAATACAAGGATTACCCGGTAATGATGGTGCAGACGGTTTAGATGGCGCCACCGGACCCCAAGGCCCAATTGGATTAACTGGAGCCACTGGCGCTGCAGGTCCTCAAGGAATACAAGGATTACCCGGTAATGATGGTGCAGACGGTTTAGATGGCGCCACCGGACCTCAAGGTCCAATAGGATTAACTGGATTAACTGGAGCCACTGGCGCTGCAGGTCCTCAAGGAATACAAGGATTACCTGGCAATGATGGTGCAGATGGATTAGATGGAGCCACTGGTCCCCAAGGCCCAATAGGATTAACTGGAGCTACCGGCGCTGCAGGTCCTCAAGGAATACAAGGATTACCTGGCAATGATGGTGCAGACGGTTTGGATGGAGCCACTGGTCCCCAAGGCCCAATTGGATTAACTGGAGCCACTGGCGCTGCAGGTCCTCAAGGAATTCAAGGTATACAAGGTATCTCAATTGAATGGAAAGGAAGCTTAGCTTCGGCTCCAAGTTCACCATCTTTAAATTGGGCGTATTATAATACAACTGATTTAAAATCATATGTATATGATGGTTCAGTATGGGGTGTATTAGCGCAAGATGGAGTAGGTGGTGTAAGTACAGCAGGAACTAATATTACAATTACAGGAGCTGGTACAGTTGCTAGTCCTTATATTATAAATGAAACTGTTCATGCTGTTGGAGATAGCTATGGTGGAGGAATTGTATTCTATGTTTATGATAATGGGAAACACGGTTTGATAGCAGCTCCTGCTGATCAGAGTGCAGGTGTTAGATGGTATGGAGGATCAAATACAAATACTCGTTCTAGAGCAGATGGTATAGGTGCAGGTTTAAAAAATACAACACTTATTATTGCGAATCAAGCAACGTTTGACGGTAATGCTTTTGCTGCTACTGTGTGTAATGAATATGCAGGTGGAGGTTTTGGAGATTGGTATTTACCATCAAAATATGAATTAAACTTATTGTATTTACAAAAAGATATAGTTGGAGGTTTTGGTAGTAATGTTTATTGGAGCTCTACAGAAGTGAATAGTACAAATGCATGGCAACAGAGTTTTTCTGATGGAACACAAATAAGCCTAAATAAATTTTTACCTTTCTATGTTCGTGCAATACGTGCTTTTTAAAGTGAAAGAAATAAAAAAATGCCCGAAGTTAATAACTCGGGCATTTTTTTATTTTATAAATTACATATAATGTTTTTTTTTTTTAGCTTTGTACATCTTTTTGAATTAAAAAAATACAAATGAATAAGCTGTTCCTTTATATACTTCTATCACTAGTATTATCCGTTCAATTATATGCTGAAAAATCAACTCAAGGAACAGAATTTTGGGTGAGTTTTTTTGGAAACGAAAATTCTACAGCTTCACCTGAGTTTGAATTGTCAATTTTTATAGCAGCTAAAGATGATTGCACTGGAAATATAACAAATCCTATTACTGGGTACACTCAAAATTTTTCCGTAACCGCAGGTCTAATTGAGAAAGTAGTTGTTGATTTTAGTGATAGTTATATTAGTAGCGTAGGAGATACTCTTTATAAAGCAAATAAAGGGCTTATAGTTACAACATCAGATACTGTATCTTTGTATTTAAGTAATTATAAGAATAATTCTGCAGATGCCTCTATTGTACTACCTACCAATGCACTAGGTGGTTCTTATAAAATAGGAGCTTACCCAGGTTCTGCCACCTCATCTTTTTTAGTTATTGCTACCGAAGATAATACACAAATAGAATTTAATTTTAATGGTGCAATTAAGGATGAAATAAATGCTGATGTATATTTAGCTGGAGTTAATTATGTGAAAACTCTTGATAAAGGACAAACATTTTTGGCAACAGGAACTAACCTTATTGGTTCAACAGTTAGATCTGTCACTTGTAATCCTATAGCTGTGTTTGCAGGAGATTATGGTGATTCAATTCCAGACCCAAATTATGCTTCTAGTTTACTAGTAGAACAAATATCCCCCATATCGACATGGGGTAAAAAATACCTTCTAAAAGAAGTTTTATCTCTTACGTTTCCAAGTAAAGCTGTGATTATTAGTAAAGAGGATAATACAACTGTAACTATCCATAAAGAGGGTTTGCCTGATGAAGTTTATATTGTTAATAAGAATGAAAATAAAGAGATTAGTGTAAGTTCTGGTGGACTTTTTATAGAAGCAGATAAAGCAATAGCTGTAACACAGTATGTAGCTAAGGCAGGTTTTGGAGGAGCTCCTTATATGCTAAATATAATTCCTGTTGAACAAATGTTGACTGAACTAACTTTTTCAGGTTATCCTGATCCTACTGGGGCAAAAATATTACAAATATTCACATTAACAAATACTTCAGGAGGAGTCGATCCAATATATCTAGATGGTGTTGATATATCATCAAGTTTTACTTTGTTTGGAGCTAATAATGAATACTCAGTTTATGAAGGTAATTTGACTGATGCTGCATTAAGAATTTCTAATGAGGATGGTTTTCTATCTTATGGTTCTGGAGTAGGATTTGCACCTCCAAATCTAACTTTTTCTTACTCTTTAGGTAGTACTACAAATAATATTGAGAATACTTATAGTATCAAAGGATTTGATGGCTTATCTAATAACCCTTCTTTTAGTACGGATATTATTAATAATATTTATAACCCGTGGGATACAATAACTATTGATAGAAGTGTACAGTCTGATTATACTTCGGTTTCGTGGATATTAAATGGGAATTCTTTGTTTGTCCCAGAAGAAGCTGGTCAAGCACAGTTATCACTTGAGCTTCCTGCATGTAGACTTCAAGATGGCGAAAATCTTTTGGGTATGATTGTTCACCGAGTTTGCCCAGATACCATCTGGACTAATTTGTGGTTAAGAAAGGCTTTGTTTAATTTAATTTCAACAGATGCAAGTATTTGTGAGGGCGATAGTATACAGCTTAATGCAAACACAAACATACCTCCAGCTGAATATGTCTGGTATTCAAAAGATGAAACATTAACAGATAACTCTGCAAATCCTTTTGTGGATCCTATTATTACTACAAAATATTATGTATATGCTGCTTTAGATACCTATCATACAGATATAGACTCATTAATAATAACTGTTAGGCCTAAAACATATGCTACTATAACAGACACTATATGTCCATCTGATATTTATAATTTTTATGGAAGAAGTCTTAATGTTCCAGGTGTTTACCAACAACTATTATTTAATAATTTAGGTTGTGATAGTATTGTTACTTTAGATTTAAGTCATTATCCACAGGAAATAACTTATTTAACAGATAGTATTAATCATGGAGAATATATTCTTTTTGCTTCAGACACTTTAACTATTAAGGGGATTTATAAAGACACGGTGAAAAATGTTTGGAACTGTGATAGTATCCTTATTTTAGATTTACAAGTAATTGATGATATTCAACCACCTGATGTTTTTACTCCAAATGGAGATGGAGTAAACGACCTATTTACGATTAAAAACTTATATAAATATCCGAATAATAAGCTAACCGTTTTTAATCGTTGGGGAAATAAAGTTTACGAGGAGTCACCATACCAAAATAATTGGAATGGGTTTAATCATTTTGGTGGATTAATGAGTGGAAATGAATTGCCTGTAGGAACATATTTTTACATACTTAATTTAGGAGATGGATCTAAAATAAAAAAAGGTTACGTATATTTGAACCGTTAAAAAATATTTTATAATTTAGGAATAAGAACTGTTTAATGTTAAAAAAGTTATCAATATTATTTTTTGTGCTTTGTGGGTTTACAGCAATGTTTGCACAACAAGAGGCTATGTATACACATTATATGTATAATACGCTTGGTGTGAATCCTGCTTATGCAGGAAGCCGTAATGCCTTAACAATGACTGCACTGCACCGTTCTCAATGGGTGGGTTTTGATGGAGCTCCTACAACTCAAACGTTTACAGTACACTCTCCATTTTATAATGAGGCTGTTAATTTAGGCTTATCATTTATAAATGATAGAATAGGTCCTGTTAATAATACGGCTGTATTTATTGATTACGCTTTTTGCTTTAATGTAACAAAGAAAAGTAAGTTAGCTTTAGGGTTAAAACTTGGGTTTAATAGTTATAGTTTCGATTTAGCAAACCTAAATTCTACTAATCCTAATGATGTTGCAAATAATATAGCGGAAAGATCCATGTCTCCAAATTTTGGGTTCGGACTGTATTATTCTGCGGATAATTTTTACTTTGGTTTATCTACACCAAAATTATTTCAAAATAACTATCATTTTGAAGAATCTTCTTTAAGTAGTGGCTTGTCTATTGAAAAAAGACACTTTTATACTATAATGGGTGGGATTATACCGATAGTAGAAGATGTAAAGTTTAAACCAACGGCTTTTTTAAAAGTAACTGAAGGTGCTCCAATTGAAGGAGATGTAACGGCAGGGTTTATTTTTTATGACCAATTTCATACTGGTATAATGTATAGAACTGGAGATGCTATTGGTGGTTTAGTCGGTTACAATATCTCTGAACAACTATTTGCAGGTTATTCATTTGATTGGTCTTTTGTTGCTCAAACTGGGAAGTATAATGGAGGTAGCCACGAGATAGTATTAAGATATGATTTTATTTTCAGCCATTTAAAACGCATTCGTTCACCTAGATATTTCTAATCAAAATGAGAAATTCTCTTGCCATAATATTACTATTTAGCTTTATTGCTGTATTTGCACAGACTAAAACTGAGCAAAAAGCAGATGATTTATTTCAAATCTATTATTTTGATAAAGCGATAAAGAAGTATAAAAAAGCTGACACTTTAAGTATGCTGTCTCAAAAAAGATTAGCAGAAAGTTATTATAATCGTTTTGATTTTTCGAATGCAGAAATTGAATATGAGAAATTTATTAATACACCAATTGCTTCAATAGAGGATTTATATAAGTATGTGTTAATATTGAAAGCTAATAAAAAATATGATGTTGCCGGTTATTGGATGGAGAAAATAGCCCAAGATAACCCAAGTGATTTGCGTGTGAAAAGTTTTTGGGAGACAAATTCTGATTTTCAGAAAATACTAAAACCAAACCCAACATATAGCATTCGTAATTTAACTATGAACACTACGGATGAAGATTTTGGAACGGTTTACTATAAAAAGAAACAGGTTGTATTTGCTTCTACAAGATCTGGTTCAAAACCAATTTTAAGAAAATACAACTGGAATAGAGAACCCTTCTTAGATATTTTTATAGCAGATAAGGTAGATTCAAATGAATTGGTAAAACCAAAGCATTTTAATAAGAAATATAATAAGAAATGGCACGAAGGTCCATCCAGCTTTAAAAGTAATGGTAAATTTTTAGCATTTACTAAGAATAATTACGAGAACATGAGTGAAGATGGTATCGTAAAATTGCAAATATTTTTCAGTGAATATAAAAAGCGTGAATGGCAAGAGCCTACACCTTTCTATTTAAACAGTAATGAATATTCTGTTGGTCACCCTGCACTTACAAGAAATGCTAAAATTATGTTTTTTGTTAGCGATATGCCTGGTGGATATGGTGGTACAGATATATATATGGTGTCCAAGCTTTCTAAAAATAAGTGGAGTAAGCCAATTAATCTTGGACCAAAGATAAATACTGAAGGAAATGAGATGTTCCCTTTTTATGAGGATAGAAATAAATTGTTATTTTATTCTTCCAATGGAAAGCATGGTTTAGGTGGTTTAGATGTGTATGTTGGTCATGCTACCTCATTAGGCTTTGAAGATATTAAGAATATAGGAGCTCCAATAAATACTTCAGCAGATGATTTTGCATTTATCATAGACAGGAAATTAAAGACAGGTTATTTCTCTTCAAATAGAGAAGGAGGAAAAGGTGGCGATGATATCTATAGCTTTGATTTCACAGGTAAATATGAAATGAAGAAGAAAGTAGTTGCTGTTGATTCAATAAAATCAGAGCCAGAATCTGAAAAAATGGTTATTAGAGATTCTGTTGTTCATTATAGCTACAGTTTATTAGTATTAAATGATGAGACAAGTATACCTATTATGGATGCTCAAGTACAAATAGGGACATTACTCATGCACTTGTCAGATGAGGTTAACCCAGAAGACTCACTTGCTTTGCAAATGTCAGATTCATTAGGTGCAGTAGCATTAGAATTTGATGTGGCAGATAGCTTTAAGGTTGTAGTAAATGCATTTGGATATAAGCAAGAAGAGAAATTAGTTTCTATAGATCAAATGCTTGCTGATGAAGTTACTCAAGATACAGTAAGATTAAAAGTGGCTTATGATGAAGCAATTGTGCTGAAAAATATTTACTATGATTTTGATAAATCAGATATTTTACCTGAATCAGAAGTAGAGTTGAATAAAGTGGTTAAGTTTATGAAAGAGAATCCAAAACTTGAATTAGAGCTTAGTTCTCATACTGATAGTAGAGGTTCTGATGAATACAATATGGGCTTGTCACAACGTAGAGCAAACTCAGCTGTAAAATATGTAATATCTGAAGGTATACAGACAACTAGAATAACTGCGAAAGGTTATGGTGAAACTCGTCCAGTTAATAAATGTGTAAATGGTGTGAGGTGTTATGAAACAGAGCATCGTCAGAATCGTAGAACGGAGATATTTATTCCAGGATTTGGAAAAGCATTAGATATTAAACAGACGAAAGGTCTGTATTCTAAATAGAAATAACGATAGTGTCTAGTCCTAAAATAGATTGACTGTTTTAGATTACAAATATACGAACCTATACCATTAATTTGGTATAGGTTTTTTGTTAGAAGGCTCTAATTTACGATATTATCGTAGCAACCAGTTGCCTATCACCACTATAATCTCTAAATTCACAGAAATAAATGCCTTGCCAAGTACCTAGATTTAAACGACCATTGGTAATAGGAATGCTAATGCTTGTACTCATAAGACTGCTTTTAACATGTGCAGGCATATCATCAGCACCTTCTAAGGTATGTGTGTAGTAGGGTTCTAATTCAGGCACCATATTATTCATGATGCTTTCAAAGTCAACACGAACGCTAGGGTCGGCATTTTCATTTATGGTTAATCCACATGAGGTGTGTTTTACAAAAAGGTTTAGAATGCCAGCTTTAGGTAAGTCTGGTAATTGATGTAGTATTTCATTAGTAATTAAGTGGAATCCTCTGTGTTTTGCACTTATGTAAAATTCAACTTGTTGTGTCATATCGAGGTAGACTATATTGATACAATATTCTAATACATTATTTTTTCTGAAAATGAACCGACTTTAATTATATATATCCCTCTGTCAGTTAAATTTATATGGCTAATATTACTAAAGGACTTCTTTTTATACAAGCTTGTTCCTTGCATATTGAATAATTCAATATATTCACCAGCTGTAACATCTTTAATTATTACAGTATTTTTATTTGTGAAAACTTTAATATTTGAGATAGATACTTCTTTTTGCTTAGTTGTAATATCATTAGATATTGTGAAAAAATCCATCCATTGATTTGCTGATTGGTATGCAGCAAGAGATGTAGAGGGAACATGTAATACACAATTGTTTTTATCTACATCATAAAATACATGCATTGATAAGTCTAAATTAATAGGGGTAGTCGATTGAGCAGAAACAGAAGATAGTCCAGTGCAATACATAAAAGCATAAGCTTGAATAATATTAACAGTTGCTGGTATTGAAATGCTTGTTAGTCCAGTACAACTTGAAAATGCAAGAGATTCTATCTCGAGAAGCGACTCCGGAAAAATAATAGACGTTAAACTTTCTTTTCCACTAGTAGCAGTTACAAAAGCATACCCCGGAATTGCATTTGCTGCATAAGAATAACTTGCATAGTTGTAGTTTGAACCACCTGTGCCAGAATAGGCATCAATTGTAACGGTACTTAAATCTATTGTTTTTAATACAAGCATACTATCACGCATAGTGGTAAAGTCTCTTGAATCAATATTGCCCGTAACAGTAAGGTTAATTACAGTTTTTAAATCTGCTCCTGCATTTTGAATATCTGCAGATAGGTTTCCAGGTGTAGTAGAAACAGAAATAGTAACTGGAGATATAGCAAAAATTAGATTTGTAATGAAAAGAAGAATGAAAATTGAGATTGACTTTTTCATGATTTTATGAAAATGTGTTAGATTTTATGAAATTGTTTTGGGTATTTAGCGGTCACTTCTTTATAGAAATTTCTTATTTCAATCATATCAGCCTTTTCGTCGCCAGTTGGGTGATATAGCTTAAAGATCCCACATTCTCTTTTTTTATAGTCAATATATGCGAGTTGGATGGGAACATTTGCTTTTACTGCGATTTGGTAAAACCCTTTTTTCCATACTTTAACAAGCTTTCTAGTACCTTCAGGAGTAACGCCAATATGAAAAGTTTCATTCTTTTTAAATTCGGCTGCAACACTATCAGTAAGAGACTTATGCTTATTCCTATCAACAGGTATTCCTCCAATAGATTTTAATAAAATCCCAACAGGGAAAAAGAACCAGTCTTTTTTCATAAAAAATCGAGGAATTCCATCGGATGTTGCAGTATAAGCAAGTTTAGATATAATAAAATCCCAATTACTTGTGTGTGGAGCTACACAGACTACACTTTTTTTAACTTCTGGTATTGTGCGGACATATTTCCATCCACTTAAGCGAAGAATTGTTTTACTAAAAATACGCATTTTAATATAAATTTTAGCTACTTTAATTATTGATTAAAAGAGAAAACAAAGGTAGGGATTTTTCTAAAAGAAGGGAAACATGTTGATAAGTAAATTTTAATTGCGTGTTACATTTTGTTATTTTTGTGACTCAGCCAAATTCTATGGAAATTTTTGAAAAAGATTTAAATATTAGTCAAGCAGAAGCAGTTTATTATAATGATGGACCCTCTTTGGTAATCGCAGGCGCAGGTTCTGGTAAAACACGCGTGCTTACTTACAAAATTGCGTATTTGTTACAACAAGGCTTGCCTGCAGAATCAATCCTTTCATTGACATTTACCAATAAGGCAGCAAGAGAAATGAAAAGTCGTATTGCTGAGATGGTTGGCTGGCAAACCTCTCGTCGTTTATGGATGGGGACCTTTCACTCTGTTTTTTCTCGTATTTTGCGAGCCGAAGCTGAGGTGCTAGGGTTTACTCCTCAATTTACCATTTATGATTCCTCAGATTCTAAAAGTTTGATTAAGGCAATTATTAAAGAACTAAATTTGGATGATAAGATTTATAAACCCAATTTTATTCAAGCTAGAATATCTAATGCTAAAAATAATTTAGTCTCAGTTCAAGCCTATAGAGGAAGTAGTACCCTATTAGAGTCAGATAGGAATTCAAAAGTTCCCCAAACTACAGATGTTTATGCACGCTACGCTGCTAGGTGTAAGGCTGCCAATGCAATGGATTTCGATGATTTATTGTTTTTTACGAATATTCTGTTCCGGGATTATCCTCAGATATTAGAAAAATATAAAGGCTTCTATAAATTTGTTCTGGTGGATGAGTACCAAGATACAAACTTTGCTCAGCATTTAATAGTAAAACGATTGGTTGAGGATCATCATAAATTATGTGTAGTAGGGGATGATGCTCAAAGTATTTATTCATTTAGAGGGGCAAATATTGACAATATACTTAATCTAAAAACGTCCTATCCAGAACTGAAAACCTTTAAGTTAGAGCAGAATTATCGTTCTACCCAAAATATTGTTAACGCAGCAAATAGTCTTATCGATAAAAACAAAGGGCAAATTCGCAAGAGAGTGTTTTCAGAGAATTCTGATGGTGAGAAAATAACTGTACATAGTGTGTATTCTGATTATGATGAAGGTTTTACTGTCGCAAAAAACATCTCAGAAATAGAGTCTGATAGAAATTATGATGAGTTTGCCATATTGTATCGTACCAATGCGCAATCGAGAGTATTAGAAGAGGCCTTGCGTAAAAAGAATATTCCATATAGAATTTATGGAGGTTTATCATTCTATCAACGTAAAGAAATAAAAGATGTACTAGCTTATTTACGATTAGTAATTAATTCAAATGATGAAGAGGCCTTAAAACGTATTATCAATGTGCCTGCTCGTGGTATTGGCAGTACGACCTTAAATAAAGTGCTAGACTGTGCACGTTTGCATGAAACAAGCCCGTGGAATGTAATCTCTAATACACTCAAATATAATTTGGGTGTAAATAATGGTACTGTACAAAAACTAACTAATTTTAGAGAAATTATAGCTCCATTTCATCAAGAACTATACAAAATAAGCGCTTATGATTTAGCACATGCTATAGTAAAAGCTTCGGGTTTAATAGCTGATGCAAAAAAAGATACAAGTACCGAAAGTCTAAGTAGGGTTGATAATATGGAAGAGCTGTTAAAAGCTATTCATGAATTTTGTGAATTGAGAAATGAAGAAGAAGGAATTATGGTATACTTGCCTGATTTCCTATCAGAAGTTTCACTACTCACGGACCAAGATGAGAATGCAGAAGACGATTTACAGAAAGTTACACTAATGACAGTTCATGCATCAAAAGGTTTAGAGTTTAAACATGTTGCTGTAGTAGGAATGGAAGAAGAGTTATTTCCATCTTTAAGAACACTAAATTCTGAAAGAGATTTAGAAGAGGAGAGAAGACTTTTTTATGTAGCAATTACACGCTCTAAAGAAACCTGCCATATTAGTTATGCCAAATCTCGGTTTCGACATGGTAAAAGTAATTTCTGTAATCCGAGTCGCTTTATAAATGATATTGATCCTCAGTTTTTAAATCTTCCTAAAGAGAGTGCTTCGTTTTCATCATCCAGTAATGATAGAAATGAATCCTCTTTTGAGAGACGATTTTATAGAGAGAAACAAAAGACAAGTCCTAACGTAGCACCATATCAACCACCTAGAAACCTTAAAAAAATTACGCCCAATTCTCCAAATGTTACAACACAAACATTAGCTGGGGGTTTATTGGCAGGGACAAAAGTAGAACATGCCATTTTTGGAAGAGGTATAATTTCTGATTTAAGTGGTACAGGAAATGACTTACGCGCTGTTGTAGATTTTGAGAATGTAGGACAGAAGAATCTCTTGCTTAAATATGCCAAATTGAATGTGTTAGAATAGTCTGATTTCCTTTTTCTGAGGTCTCTGCTATTATTAACTTCTTATAACTACGCTTTTCTTTGCATATTTACTAATTAGTTTTTTCTTTGTATTGCATTAGAAAAATTCAATGAAAATCTCACGTTCTTTTTTACTTATACTAACACTATTAGTTTCTGTAACTCTTTTTGCAGATACTAACATGCGCGTGTATGGTTATGTTTTTAATGGTGACAGAGAGCCTGCTGAATATGTGACGATACAGGTGTTAGGGGGAAGTGTTGGAACAGTTTCTAGAAGTGATGGGTATTATTTGCTCGAGTTCTCAATAGCTGATACAGCAACAATAAAATTTTCTTTTGTAGGTTTTGAGCCTTATTACTATAAAGTTTCTACTAAGCAACAAAGGGTGCAGAAGATGGTTTACCTAAATGAGTCATCAGTATCATTAAAAGCTGCAGAGATTAGTGCATACCGTGATCAATTAACAAGTTCTGATCAATTAGATTTATCAAAATTACAAAATATGCCTGATGTTTCAGGTGGAGGAATAGAATCTATAATAAGTACCTATGCTGGTGTGTCAGCAGGAAATGAGTTAAGTTCTCAGTATTCTGTTAGAGGAGGTAGTTATGATGAAAATAGTGTGTATGTAAATGATATAGAAATATACAGACCGCTATTGATTAGGTCTGGACAACAAGAAGGATTAAGTTTTATAAATCCAGAATTAGTCTCTTCTGTTTCATTCTCTGCAGGAGGTTTTGAGTCAAAATATGGAGATAAAATGGCCTCTGTGCTTGATATTAAATACAAGAAACCCAAAAAGTTTGAGGCGTCAATTTCAGGAAGTTTATTAGGTGCTTCTGCTTATGTGGGGCAAATTTCAAAAAATAAGAAATTTACTCAAATTCACGGAGTAAGGTATAAAAGTACAAACTATGTACTTGGCTCACTTGCAGCTAAAGGGATATATGATCAACGATTTTTTGATTATCAAACCTATATGACCTATGATTTTACCAGCAAATGGGAATTTAGTGTGTTGGGGAATTTCTCTCAAAATAGCTATAATTATATCCCAGATAGCTTGTCGCAATCCTATACTTTACCATCGGAAGACGGTGTTCCTACAACAAATAATTTGAGGGTTTACTTTGATGGACAAGAAAAAGATTTATTTCAAACCTTTTTTGGTGCTGCAACTTTAAAATATAAGCCTAATAAAAAATTATTGTTAAGCATATTGGGTTCTGCTTTTAATACAGAAGAGGAGATAAGTTATGATATTGCAGGGGCATATTGGTTAGGAGAAGTTGCTGGTGATGATAATACTATTAATACTGAAAGTACTGTTGGGGTAGGTTCTTATTTAGATTTTGCAAGAAATAAACTAAGAGCAACGGTAAAAAACTTATCCCATAAGGGGAAGTATTTTGCTAAAAAAAATGAGTTAGAATGGGGTCTTTCATTTCAACAAGAGCTTATTAATGACAAAATAGATGAATTTCAGATAAGAGATTCTGCAGGTTATTCATTACCATATAATCCGGATATCATTTCCTTATATTATAACCTTAATGATGAAAGTGAACTTAGTACATATAGGTATCAAGCTCATTTACAAGATGCATTTAAGTTTGGCCATTTCTCATTTGTTGGTGGAGTTAGAGCAAGTTATTGGACTTTTAATAAAGAATTTTTAATAAGTCCACGAATGACTATCGCTTATCAGCCTGATTGGAAACAAGATTTTGTTTTTAGATTTGCTACTGGAGTGTATTATCAATCACCATTTTATAAAGAAATTAGAGATACAATTGTTGATAATCAACGCAACGTTACTGTACATCTTAACAATGATATTAAAGCACAAAGGTCACTTCATTTTGTGCTAGGCAGTGATTATCGCTTTCATTGGGTAGAGCGTCCTTTTAAGTTCTCTGCTGAAGTTTATTATAAACCTGCTGATAGAGTAACAACATATACTGTAGATAATGTAAAGATTGTGTATTCTGGAGAAAATGATGCTGTTGCTTATACAGCAGGGATTGATTTGAAACTATTTGGCGAATTTGTGCCTGGAACAGATTCTTGGGTTAATCTGTCAATCATGCAATCAAAAGAAGATCGATTAGAAGATGAATATGGGTATATTTCTCGACCAAATGAACAACGCTATGTATTTTCTACATTCTTTCAAGATTTTTTCCCTGGATTTCCAAAGTATAAAGTGCATTTGAAGTTTATTTGGGCAGATGGTTTACCTTATTGGGCACCTAATGCTGAACATAAACCAAAAACTACATCTAGAACAAGAACTTATAAACGTGTTGACATTGGTACAACAAGATCTTTGGTTAAAGGAGACTTTAGATGGCTTGACAAGACAAATGTCTTTCATCTAGTAAGGAATATTAAGCTTGGTTTTGAAGTGTTTAATCTGTTAGATTTTGAGAATGTTGAATCACATTATTGGGTTACAGATATTAATTCTAAGCAACATGCGGTCCCAAGTACACTTACAGGGAGAAGATTTAATATTAGAGTATCGCTAGGCTTTTAACAAAAAAAAGACGCAGTTTTTTTGCGTCTTTTTTTGTAGTTATCTTTTTCAATTAATATTGTTCTTTGTCACTAGGAAAATCACCCTGTTTTACATCCAAAATATATTGTTCAAAAGCTTTTGTCATCGAAGCATTAATATCAGCATACCTTCTTAAAAAACGAGGAGAAAATTCTTTGTTGGTCATTCCTAGCATATCATGTGCAACTAATACTTGACCATCTACTTTATTTCCTGCACCAATACCAATTACAGGTATTTTAAGTTTTTTCGTTACATGGGCAGCTAAAGTTGCCGGAATTTTTTCTAGTACTATGCCAAAACAACCAGCTTCTTGTAATAAATGTGCATCAGCCACTAATTTATTTGCTTCTTCTTCTTCTCGAGCACGTACTGTGTATGTGCCAAATTTATTAATTGATTGAGGGGTGAGTCCTAAGTGTCCCATTACAGGAATGCCAGCAGAAAGAATTCTTGTTACAGATTCAAGCACTTCTTCTCCACCTTCCATTTTCACACAGTCGGCACCGGTCTCTTTCATAATTCGAATAGCAGACGCTAAAGCTAATTCAGAATTTCCCTGATATGTTCCAAAAGGCATATCAACAACTACTAAGGCTCTTTTAACTCCTTTCATTACTGATGCTCCATGGTAAATCATCTGATCTAAAGTCATAGGGAGAGTAGTAATATTTCCAGCCATTACATTAGATGCAGAATCTCCTACTAAAATTACATCAATACCAGTTAAGTCTAGTATGCTTGCCATAGTAAAATCATAAGCTGTTAACATGCTTATTTTCTCACCACGCTCTTTCATTTCTGCTAAACGGCTTGTTGTGACTTTTCTAAAGTCTTCTATATTAAAAGCTGACATATACTATAAGTTTTATAAGAAGCAGCAAAGGTAGAAATTAAATGTATTTGTTTGCAAATATTTTTCAAAACAAGTACTAATTTAAAAATCTCATTGTAAATTTGTGTCGAGTTAAACTTCTTTTAGTTAGAGAATTATTATATGATGGTTAATTTTAAACAAAAAACAAAGCGTACAGCATTTAAACTAAAAGCTTCTTTTTTTAAGCGTTTAGGCAAGCTTCTTTTAAAAATACTTCTTTGGTTTTTTATTATTAGCACCGGTCTAGTAATGCTACATAAGTTTGTTCCAGTAGTTTTTACTCCACTAATGTTTATTAGGGTAGTAGATCAAGTCGCTGATGGGGAAATGCCTAAGCTACGCAGAGAGTGGGTGTCGATAGAAGATATTTCACCTAATATGTCAAATGCTGTTATTGCTTCAGAAGACAATCTTTTTAAACAGCATTTTGGTTTCGATGTAAAAGGAATTCAAAAAGCAATAAAGGATAATAAAAGAAGAAAGCGTATGCGAGGAGGGAGTACTATTTCTCAGCAGACGGCTAAGAATGTTTTTTTATACCCGAAGCATTCTTGGGTTAGAAAAGGCTTAGAAACTTATTTTACTCTATTAATTGAATTGTTTTGGTCAAAAGAACGTATAATGGAAGTATATCTTAATGTTATAGAAACAGGTGATGGTATATATGGTGTAGAAAAAGCAGCACAAGTATATTTTAATAAGTCAGCTTCTAATCTAACAAAATCTCAAGCAGCTCTTATTGCAGTATGTTTGCCTAATCCTCGTGAACGAAATCCTCGTTATCCATCATCTTATTTACTAAGAAGACAGTCTGCTATAGTTTCTCTAATGAGAAAAATTGGTCATGTAAATCTAAAAGAATAATATGATTTTTAATTTTGTGATTTAACTATAGAGGCAGCCTGTTTCGATAATATTACACGCACTGAAGAAAATATTTCATGTTTTTTTTAGGGCATAACTCTCTAAATACTAGTACTAAGCATTTTTTTAATGTTTTTTTACATAATATTTTATAGTGAATGTGTTGCAAAACATAAAAACCTCCTTATCTTTGCATCCGCTTTTAGAGAAAAGGATTCCTGATGAGGAGTTGATAACATGTGAATGATTAGTTTAAAACTTTAAGATTAAATCAAAAGTTTTATTTGGAACATAAGCACAAAAAGCATTATCTTTGCAGTCCGATTTACTAAAATATAAGCAGAAACCAACGGGTTTTTCATTTGGTAACGGGCATTTAAAAGAAAAGTAACTCTACTCGAACTTTGGGAAAAGTATAGAAATAGAGCAACCGATAAGGGAACCTTATTTATTATCCAGACACATCATAAACCTGGGTTTTAATATAGGGAAACAATTTCCTAAGAACGATCTTTGTAAAATTGGAACAACAGACAAAAAAAAGTAGTGTAAAAGAGAAATCAATTTCAACTATTTAAATCTAGGTGTCTTGAGCAAATTAGGATTTTTATACAACGAAGAGTTTGATCCTGGCTCAGGATGAACGCTAGCGACAGGCTTAACACATGCAAGTCGAGGGGTAACGATGGTGCTTGCACCAGGCGACGACCGGCGCACGGGTGAGTAACGCGTATGCAACCTACCCATAATTGGGGGATAACCCGGAGAAATCCGGACTAACACCGCATAATATGATTGAATGGCATCATTTAATTATTAAATATTTATAGATTATGGATGGGCATGCGTCTGATTAGTTAGTTGGTGAGGTAACGGCTCACCAAGACAACGATCAGTAGGGGTTCTGAGAGGAAGACCCCCCACACTGGTACTGAGACACGGACCAGACTCCTACGGGAGGCAGCAGTGAGGAATATTGGTCAATGGGCGCAAGCCTGAACCAGCCAAGTCGCGTGAAGGAAGACTGCCCTATGGGTTGTAAACTTCTTTTGTATGAGAGTAAAGTGCTATACGTGTATAGTTTTGCAAGTATCATACGAATAAGGATCGGCTAACTCCGTGCCAGCAGCCGCGGTAATACGGAGGATTCGAGCGTTATCCGGATTTATTGGGTTTAAAGGGTGCGTAGGCGGGATTTTAAGTCAGTGGTGAAAGTTTGCGGCTCAACCGTAAAATTGCCATTGAAACTGGAATTCTTGAGTACAAATGAGGTAGGCGGAATGTGTTGTGTAGCGGTGAAATGCATAGATATAACACAGAACACCAATTGCGAAGGCAGCTTACTGGGATGTAACTGACGCTGAGGCACGAAAGCGTGGGGATCAAACAGGATTAGATACCCTGGTAGTCCACGCCGTAAACGATGAATACTAACTGTATGCGATATACTGTATGTGGTACAGCGAAAGCGTTAAGTATTCCACCTGGGGAGTACGTTGGCAACAATGAAACTCAAAGGAATTGACGGGGGCCCGCACAAGCGGAGGAACATGTGGTTTAATTCGATGATACGCGAGGAACCTTACCCGGGCTTGAAATGCAAAGGAATAATTTGGAAACAGATTAGTCAGCAATGACCTTTGTGTAGGTGCTGCATGGTTGTCGTCAGCTCGTGCCGTGAGGTGTCGGCTTAAGTGCCATAACGAGCGCAACCCTTATCATTAGTTACTAGCAGGTTAAGCTGAGGACTCTAGTGAGACTGCCACCGTAAGGTGAGAGGAAGGTGGGGATGACGTCAAATCAGCACGGCCCTTACGTCCGGGGCGACACACGTGTTACAATGGGAGGTACAGAGGGTTGCTACCTAGCGATAGGATGCTAATCTCTTAAAGCCTCTCTCAGTTCGGATCGAAGTCTGCAACTCGACTTCGTGAAGTTGGATTCGCTAGTAATCGCGCATCAGCCATGGCGCGGTGAATACGTTCCCGGGCCTTGTACACACCGCCCGTCAAACCATGGGAGTCTGGGGTACCTAAAGTCCGTAACCGCAAGGATCGGCCTAGGGTAAATCAGGTGACTAGGGTTAAGTCGTAACAAGGTAGCCGTACCGGAAGGTGTGGCTGGAACACCTCCTTTCTAGAGAAGATACTCAAGATTGAATAGAAGATGGATGGAATCTTTTATAATACTTTTTCTGTTGTTTTAATCTTACAATTTTAAATTGTATGCCCGGTAGTGGCTAGAATTGACAGTCCTATAGCTCAGTTGGTTAGAGCGCTACACTGATAATGTAGAGGTCGGCAGTTCAACTCTGCCTGGGACTACTAGTAAAATGCAATGGCATTTTTTTATTATTTAAGAATTTCGGGGGATTAGCTCAGTTGGCTTAGAGCGCCTGCCTTGCACGCAGGAGGTCATCGGTTCGATTCCGATATTCTCCACTATAAATAAACTAGCAAGAGAGTTAGTTTATATTGTTTTTAGATATTGATTTATCTGCGAATAACAAAATATAATGTACCCATTTAGTTTACTGTTTATATTTAAGCAGGATTACTAAGAATGGAATAAGTATATTATAATAGAGATCTTTGACATATTGGAAAGAAAAAGAGTAGTAAAAAATAATACGATAGAAATCTCATTATTTATCATTAGATAATGAGTTGAAAGAAAGTAAGCAAGAGCGAATGGTGAATGCCTAGGCTCTCGGAGGCGAAGAAGGACGTGATAAGCTGCGAAAAGCTGCGGGTAGGTGCAAATAACCTTTGATCCGTGGATATCCGAATGGGGCAACCCAGTACAGTGAAGCTGTATTATTCTAATTTATTAGAAGGCGAACGTAGGGAACTGAAACATCTAAGTACCTATAGGAGAAGAAAATAACAATGATTCCGCTAGTAGTGGCGAGCGAACGCGGATTAGCCCAAACCAATTTTGTCTAGGCAAAATTGGGGTTGTAGGACTACGATATGGACTATAATTACGAAGTAGAATATTTCTGGAAAGAATATCCAAAGAGAGTGAAAGACTCGTACACGTAAGTAATTATTACCTAGTAGTATCCTGAGTAGTGCGGGACACGAGAAATCCTGTATGAATTTGCCGGGACCATCCGGTAAGGCTAAATACTCCCGAGAGACCGATAGTGAACCAGTACCGTGAGGGAAAGGTGAAAAGTACTTCGAATAGAAGAGTGAAATAGAACCTGAAACCGTTCGCTTACAAGCGGTCGGAGCAGCATTTATGTTGTGACGGCGTGCCTTTTGCATAATGAACCTACGAGTTACTGTCATTAGCAAGGTTAAGCACTTCAGGTGCGCAGCCGAAGCGAAAGCGAGTCTTAACAGGGCGCATAAGTTAGTGGTAGTAGACGCGAAACCAAGTGATCTACCCTTGAGCAGGTTGAAGGTTGGGTAACACTAACTGGAGGACCGAACCCGTTGACGTTGAAAAGTCTTGGGATGACTTGAGGGTAGGGGTGAAAGGCTAATCAAACTTGGAGATAGCTCGTACTCCCCGAAATGCATTTAGGTGCAGCGTATGTATAGTTTATAAGAGGTAGAGCGACTGATTGGATGCGAGGGCTTCACCGCCTATCAAGTCCTGATAAACTCCGAATGCTTATAAATGTTTACATGCAGTGAGGGCATGGGTGCTAAGGTCCATGTCCGAGAGGGAAAGAACCCAGACCATCAGCTAAGGTCCCCAAATATATACTAAGTTGCAGATAACGAAGTCGAACTGCATAGACAGCTAGGATGTTGGCTTGGAAGCAGCCATTCATTTAAAGAGTGCGTAACAGCTCACTAGTCGAGCGGTTTGGCATGGATAATAAACGGGCATTAAGTATATTACCGAAGCTATGGATTTACAGATTTATTTCTGTGAGTGGTAGGGGAGCATTCTTGTCTGCGTTGAAGGTGTGTGGTAATGCATGCTGGAGCGTCAAGAAAAGCAAATGTAGGTATAAGTAACGATAAAGGGGGTGAGAAACCCCCTCGCCGAAAGACTAAGGGTTCCTGATCAACGCTAATCGGATCAGGGTTAGTCGGGGCCTAAGGATAATCCGAAAGGAGATTCCGATGGAAGAACTGGTTAATATTCCAGTACTACCTTATAGAGTGATGTGGGGACGGAGTAGTGAAAGTCCTGCGATCTGACGGAATAGATCGTTGAAGGGTGTAGACGTTGATATTAGTAGGCAAATCCGCTGATAGAGTCGAACCTGATAGTATCGTAAGCCCTTGTGGTGAGCGAATATGGGCGTAAACAGACTTCCAAGAAAATCCGCTAAACTTATCTATAAGGTACCCGTACCATAAACCGACACAGGTGGTTGGGTATAGTGTACTAAGGCGCTCGAGTGATTCACAGCTAAGGAACTAGGCAAAATAGTCCTGTAACTTCGGGAAAAAGGACGCCTCCCTCATTTAAAAGAGGAGGCCGCAGAGAAATGGCCCAGGCGACTGTTTATCAAAAACATAGGGCTTTGCAAAATCGAAAGATGACGTATAAGGCCTGACACCTGCCCGGTGCTGGAAGGTTAAGAGGAGAAGTTAGCTTCGGCGAAGCTTTGAATTGAAGCCCCAGTAAACGGCGGCCGTAACTATAACGGTCCTAAGGTAGCGAAATTCCTTGTCGGGTAAGTTCCGACCTGCACGAATGGTGTAACGATCTGGGCACTGTCTCAGCTGTGAGCTCGGTGAAATTGTAGTATCGGTGAAGATGCCGATTACCCGCAACGGGACGGAAAGACCCCGTGAACCTTTACTGCAACTTTACATTGAAATTGGGTACTTGATGTGTAGGATAGGCCGGAGACTATGAAGTGGGCGCGCTAGCGTTTGTGGAGTCGTCCTTGAAATACGGCCCTTTAATTATTTGATTTCTAACTCCTTATGGGAGGACATTGTATGGTGGGTAGTTTGACTGGGGTGGTCGCCTCCAAAAGTGTAACGGAGGCTTCCAAAGGTACCCTCAGGCCGATTGGTAACCGGTCGAAGAGTGTAATGGTATAAGGGTGCTTGACTGTGAGACCGACAAGTCGAACAGGTAGGAAACTAGGGCATAGTGATCCGGTGGTTCCGTATGGAAGGGCCATCGCTCAAAGGATAAAAGGTACTCCGGGGATAACAGGCTGATCATTCCCAAGAGCTCATATCGACGGAATGGTTTGGCACCTCGATGTCGGCTCGTCACATCCTGGGGCTGGAGAAGGTCCCAAGGGTTGGGCTGTTCGCCCATTAAAGTGGCACGCGAGCTGGGTTCAGAACGTCGTGAGACAGTTCGGTCCCTATCTGTTGTGGGCGCAGGAAATTTGAGGAGATCTGACACTAGTACGAGAGGACCGTGTTGGACGAACCGCTGGTTCATCGGTTGTTCCGCCAGGAGCATTGCCGAGTAGCTACGTTCGGAAATGGATAAGTGCTGAAAGCATCTAAGCACGAAGCCGACTTCAAGATTAGATTTCCATATTAGGGAGGTTGGAGACTACGACCTTGATAGGCTGCAGGTGTAAAGGTAGAAATATCAAAGCCGAGCAGTACTAATATCCCGAAACTTTCTAAATTCTTCTATCTATGGTATTTTTTAATATTACTATTTTTTCTTTTCCGATAAGTCATTTTTGTTAAGTTAACAGTTGAAAATCAGAAGTGTAAGCTGATAGTTGCTATCAATACATTTGCTTTTTTTAATTCAATACTTTTCACTTAAAGAAATTTAGGTGGTTATAGTGTTGGGGTTCCACCTCTTCCCATCCCGAACAGAGAAGTTAAGCCCAATCACGCCGATGGTACTGCGTAAAAGTGGGAGAGTAGGTCACCGCCGTTTTACAAATCCCCTCATCATTTACTTGTTGAGGGGATTTTTGCGTTTGTTCCTTTTTACTGATCGGATGACTTTGAGTCATCCGATCAGTAAAAAGGAACAATGAGTCAAAATAGATAGTTTTATCTGCCTAAAACATCGAAATAGTTGATAAATGTTAAATATTTACTGTTAATTATTCGTTGATTTTGGTTATTTTTGTTTTTTTAATTTATCATAGATATTAGATGAGTAACAGTACAAAAGAAAAATTTCAAGAAGAAGATTGGGATACTGTAATAAAACCACAAGGTGGTTTGTTCGAGATAAACTTTAAAGAAATATGGCGATACCGTGATTTATTAGTCCTTTTTATAAAGAGAGATCTAGTTACCGTATATAAACAAACCATACTTGGACCAGCCTGGTTTGTTATTCAGCCAATATTCACGACTATCATGTATGTGTTTATTTTTGGAGAAGTTGCTGGTATTGCTACCGGAACTATTCCTCAACCACTTTTTTATCTTTCAGGAATTGCTTTCTGGAACTATTTTTCTACTTGCTTAAATAAAACTTCTTCAACTTTTATCTCGAATCAAGGTATTTTTGGAAAGGTGTATTTCCCCCGTTTAATTATACCGTTATCTGTAATAACGTCAAATTTATTGCGTTTTGCTATCCAATTGATTTTACTTGTGGCAGTGTATTTCTTTTATGTCTACTATATAGATTTAGCTATTCGTCCAAATATATATATATTACTTTTCCCTCTATTGGTCTTTATGATGGCAGGAATTTCTTTCGGTATTGGTATTTTAATTTCATCTTTAACTACAAAATACCGTGATCTAAGCATGTTTTTTTCCTTCTTCGTAGGTTTGTGGATGTATGCTACTCCAGTTATTTATCCATTAAATATTGTAGAAAAAAGAACGCCATGGATGGCAGATGTATTGCAAATAAATCCTTTAACTCCAATTTTTGAAAGTTTTAAATACGGAGCTTTTGGCGAAGGTGTATTTACTTGGACAGGACTAGTTTATAGTTTTGGATTTATGTTGATATTACTTGCTACGGGTATTGTTGTTTTTAACAGAGTTCAACGTTCTTTTATGGATACCGTGTAAGTTTATAACGTTAGAAAATATAGTTTAATGAGTACAGCAATAAAGTTTGAAAATATTTCTAAACAGTATCGATTGGGTTTGGTGTCAACCAATACTCTCGGTCATGACCTTAATCGTTGGTGGCAAATTAATATACGAAGAAATGAAGATCCCTATTTAAAAATTGGGGATGTAAATGATAGATCTTCAGCAGCAGATAGTGATTATGTGTGGGCTTTAAAGAATATTGATTTTCAGGTAAAACAAGGTGATGTTTTAGGTATTATTGGTAAAAATGGAGCAGGTAAAAGTACCTTGTTAAAAATCTTATCAAGGGTAACAACACCAACGACAGGGTCTATTAGCGCTAAAGGACGCATAGCTGCTTTATTAGAAGTAGGCACTGGATTTCATCCTGAGCTTACTGGTCGTGAGAATATTTACATGAATGGGGCTATTCTTGGTATGTCTAAACCAGAGATAAAGGCTAAATTAGATGAGATTATAGATTTTTCTGGTTGTGAACGTTATATCGATACACCTACGAAACGTTATTCTAGCGGTATGACAGTGCGCTTAGGATTTGCCGTTGCTGCTCATCTTGAACCAGACATTATGGTAGTTGATGAAGTCTTGGCGGTAGGAGACGCTGAGTTTCAAAAAAAGGCTATAGGTAAAATGCAGGCTGTGTCAAAGGGAGAGGGGCGAACGGTATTATTTGTTAGCCATAATATGACCGCCGTAAAAAATCTTTGTAAAACTGGTATTTTATTAGAAGATGGAACGGTAAAGTATTCAGGAGAAGTTAATGAAATTGTAGATAATTACTTATCGGGAGAGGTGAAATCAGGAATTGTTAATAATGAATGGAAGAAAGAAGATGCTTTAGGTACTGATATTATTAAAGTTAAAAGTGCATCTGTGAAATTTGATTCTTCTTTAATTACCGTAAAAACACCATTCGAGATTACTACTGAGTTCTGGGTGGAAAAAGATGACTTCCCAGTTAATGTAAGTACAGTCGTGTGGGATAAATATCAAAATTGTGTTTTTAATGTTTTTACGGAACACAAACCATTGAAGAAAGGTTTACATAGAGCAAGTTTTTATATTCCGGCAAATTTAATGAATGATGGTTATTATACTGTACAGAACTACTATGTGAGTAATTCTGTCCCACACTTTATACATGACAATGCAAATTCTTTTGAGATTTACGAAGATAGAGAAGTATCGGGTTGGCATAGTAAATGGATAGGAGCTGTTCGACCAACATTTATTGAGACAGAAATTATTTAGAGAAGTATATTTTTAAATAAATGAAATGAAATTAAGAACAATAATACCTTCTAAATTTAGAAAACTATATAAAAGACTAAAAACTAAAGCTCCAATTGAGGTATTACCTTATCATTGTCCGCTTTGTAAAAACGATGTTTCTAATTTTGATCGGCTAGATGATGTCTTTTTTGAAGAATTAGATAAAAATGGATATGTTCATTCAATATTTAGTTTAGAAACATTGAACCTGTTACATTATTCATGTCCAAAATGTTTAGCTTCTGATAGAGCAAGATTGTATGCCTTGTATTTTGAGCAACGATTCAAAGATTTAGATAAAACAGGAAAGTCATATCAGTTTTTAGATATTGCTCCAGATAAGACTTTGAGTGAATTTATTAAGAGTTTTTCCTTTATTCAACATCGTTCTGTAGATTTATATATGGAGGGTGTAGATGATCAAATGGATATTACTCAAATGGATTTGTATGAAGATAATAGATTTGATGCTGTATTATGTTCTCATGTATTAGAACATATTAAAGATGATAGGAAAGCTCTCTCTGAAATATATCGTATTTTAAAACCCAATGGTTTTGCAATAATAATGGTTCCAATTTATTTAGATTTAGAAAGTGATTTAGAAAATCCAAAGTGGACATCAGTATCTGATAAATGGAAGTATTATGGGCAATACGATCATGTAAGAGCCGATTCTAAATCAGGCTTTGTTAAGAAATTAAGTGATACCGGATTTAAAGTACATCAACTTGGAATTGATCATTTTGGGGTTGATTCATTCTTAAAAAATGGTATTCATGAACGTTCAATTTTATATGTCGTTGAGAAATGAATAAGCCAATAACAGTTACTCAGCCATATTTACCTTCATTAGAAGAGTTCGTTCCGTATTTGGAGAAAATATGGGAGAGTAAACAATTGACGAATAACGGATTGTTACATCAACAGCTCGAGAAAGAACTAGCAGGGTATTTAGGTGTTGAATATATCTCCGTTTTTGCAAATGGCACTTTAGCATTAATGTCTGCTTTACAAGCTTTAGACATTAAAGGTGAAGTAATAACTACTCCATATAGTTTTGTTGCTACCACTCATTCTCTGTGGTGGAATAAAATAACCCCTGTTTTTGTTGATATTGAACCAGCTCACTTAAATCTAGATCCCGATAAAATACAAGCAGCAATTACTCCTGAGACCTCAGCTATAATGCCTGTTCATGTATATGGAAATCCTTGCAATATTGATGAAATAAATAAAATTGCGAAGAAGAATAATTTGAAAGTTCTATATGATGCAGCTCATGCATTTGGTGTGAAAAGAAATGGAGATTCAATCTTGAACTTTGGCGATTTATCTGTACTTAGTTTTCATGCAACAAAGATCTTTAGTACCATTGAAGGTGGGGCAATAGTTTGTCATTCTAAAGAAATGAAACACCGTATAGATAATCTAAAGAACTTTGGTTTTCGAGGAGAGTTAGTTGTAGAAGAGCCTGGAATTAATGCGAAAATGAATGAAGTACAAGCTGCATTTGGTTTACTTCAGCTGAAGTCAATTAATCAGATTATTGATATCCGAAAAGAGATAACAGAACTATATCGAAGAGAGTTAAAAGGAATACCAGGTATTCGCTTCTTGGAAGAGGTTGAAAATGTAGATCATAATTATTCTTATTTTCCCATCTTTATAGGAGAGGAGTATTCTATTTCAAGAGATGAATTATATGAGTTGTTTAAAACAAAAAATATTTTTACAAGAAGATATTTTTACCCTTTAATTTCGTCTTTTACGGCCTACAAAGACTTGCCAAGTTCAAATAAAGAGAATTTACAAGTTGCCAATAAATTAGCAGAAGAAGTTTTGTGTTTGCCTATATATCCTGAATTAAGACTTGAGGATGTAGTTTCTATTTGCAGAATAATTTTTAATAAATAAAAACTCAAAAGTAAATGCTTTTTAATACAATTGACTTTGCAATATTTTTACCAATAGTTTTTGCTATTTATTGGTTTGTTGTAAATCGAAACTTGAAACTTCAGAATCTTTTAATTGTAGCTGCAAGCTATACTTTTTATGGTTGGTGGGATTGGCGTTTTCTATCTTTGATATTGTTTAGCACACTTGTCGATTATACAATAGGAATATCTCTGTCAAAAGAAAATAAAGCGACAAGAAGGAAGGTTTTATTATGGACTAGCGTTTTAGTAAATCTTGGTTTCTTAGGCTTCTTTAAATATTATAATTTCTTCTTAGATAACTTCCTACATGCCTTCTCATTCTTTGGGATAGAAATAAGCATCAGTTCATTGAATATAATTTTACCCGTAGGAATTAGCTTTTATACCTTTCAAACATTGAGTTATACCATTGATGTTTATAAACGCAAGCTAGAACCTACAAAAGATTTCATGGCTTTTGCTGCTTTTGTCAGTTTTTTTCCTCAGTTAGTAGCTGGGCCAATTGAACGAGCGACTAATCTGTTACCTCAGTTTTACAAAAAAAGATCATTCGATTACAATAAGGCTGTTGATGGTTTGCGCCAGATACTTTGGGGGCTTTTTAAAAAGATTGTTATTGCAGATAATGCTGCTCAAATAGCTAATGAGATATTTAATAATTCAGAAGTTTACTCCGGAGGTACATTAGTGTTAGGAGCCATATTTTTTACTTTTCAAATTTATGGAGACTTTTCAGGATATTCTGATATAGCTATAGGTACGTCACGTTTGTTTGGTTTTAACCTGAAGCAAAATTTTAACTTTCCATATTTTTCAAGAAATATAGCCGAGTTCTGGAGACGTTGGCATATTTCACTGTCTACATGGTTTAGAGATTATCTGTATATTCCATTAGGAGGAAGTAGAGGAAGTGCTTTAGTAAAAGTTCGCAATGTTTTTGCAATTTTTATCGTAAGTGGCTTTTGGCATGGTGCCAATTGGACATTTATCATGTGGGGAGCATTAAATGCTATTTATTTTCTCCCATTATTATTAACTAAAAAAAATCGAAATAATTTAGATACAGTTGCTCAAGGGAAAGTTTTACCAAGTTTAAAGGAGTTTTCTTTGATGGGAATAACCTTTGGAATGACTGTTTTTGCTTGGATATTTTTTAGGGCAGAAAGCATGCGTCATGCTATATCATATATTTATGACATGCTTAAAGGGCTTCTTCGTAAACCTAGCTATATTCAAACAGTTGATGTTATAAATACTCATATTGGCTACACATTACCATTTCTAGTGATACTTTTTGTACTTATTGAATGGATGGGAAGAGAGAGCCAATATGCAATTGAACATCTTGGAGTTAAATGGAAAACTCCTTTTAGATATATCTTTTATTATGTAATTATTATTACAATTTTTATGTTGGGAGGAGAAAATCAAGAATTTATTTATTTCCAGTTTTAAGATATGCGTAAATTTATAAAAAAAATAGCTTTGTTTTTATTGCCATTTATTATGCTGTTAATGCTAGTAGAACTGGTAATTATGTATTATCCTAATACATTTAATATTAAAGCAAAATATATAAATAATAATAAAGATATAGAAATATTGTTCTTAGGTTCTTCTCACATTCAAAATGGAGTTAATCCGAAGTATTTGTCAAGAAAAGCGGCAAATCTAGCATACGGTGGTCAAGATTATGCTTTAGACAGTGCTTTGTTTTTTAATTATGTTTCAACATTAGAGCAGTTGAAATATGTGTTTTTAGAACTTGGTTATCATTCTCGAGAAGAACTTAGAGATGCGACTTATTTTAGGAATCCTTGGTATTGCAGATTTCATGATGTGTCAGTTTTTGAAGTGAATTTACTTAATAGAATTTCTTTATATTATTCATCACCAGAATTTTTCAATGATTATTTATACAAAACCTTTATCACTAAGGAATATGCATATGATATCAACGAATATGGATTTATTGAGAATGATTTTGCAGGTAGATTTCAAGATTTAAACTATGATGTAGAAGAAATAAAAACTACTTTTAATCTCGTTACAGAAAATTCGATAGAAAAATTTACTTATAATAAACGAAAGTTATTATCAATAGTTCGTTATTGTAATAAAAATAAGATTAAAGTTGTTTTATTTAAACCACCAGTATTTGAAAGTTACTCTAATAATTATATGCTATTTAAAACTGAGAGAAGAGACGCTTTGATAGATAGTTTGCGTGTAGATGAGAATATTATAGTCATGGATTATGAAATGGATAAGCGATTTGATGTACGTGATTTTAAAAATGAGAACCATTTAAATAGTGCAGGAGCAAAGAAGATGTCGATGATTGTAAATGCAGAAATAAATAATTGGAAATAATTAAGTCATGAATTCATTTTATTCTGAATCTGAAATTAAAGAGATTGGGTTTAAGTCTGTAGGATCTAATATTCTTATAAGTAAAAAAGCAAGCTTCTATGGCGTTGAAGATATGGAGATAGGAGATTATGTCCGTATAGATGATTATTGTGCCTTATCAGGTCGTATCACTTTAGGGAACCATATTCATATATCTATGTATAGTGCATTGTATGGTTCTCAAGAAATAGAGATGGAAGATTATACCGGATTATCTCCTCGTTGCACCATATTTTCAGCCTCAGATGATTTTTCTGGAAACTATTTAATTAGTCCTATGGTTGATGAGCAGTTAACGAATGTAACAGGAGGAAAGGTTTTAATAAAAAGATATTCTCAGATTGGAGCTGGTTCGATAATTATGCCCGATCTTGTTATCGATGAAGGTGTAGCTGTAGGAGCCATGTCGTTAGTTAAAGAATCACTGAATGCTTGGAGTATATATGCTGGTGTTCCGGTTAAAAAGATTAAGGATAGAGAAAAAGGATTGTTGAAATTAATAAATACAAAGTCTTGAAACCATTAGTGTCTGTATGTGTAATTACATACAACCATGAAAAATATATTTCTGCTGCAATAGAAGGAATCCTTATGCAGCAAGCGTCATTTCCATTTGAGATAATAATTGGAGAAGACTGTAGTACAGATAGTACAAGATCAATTGTAAAAGAATATGCAGATGATAATATAGATATTATTAAGACTCAGTTTCCAGAGGAAAATAGAGGCATGATAACTAACTTTAGTTTAGTCTTACAGGCTGCTAAAGGTAAATATGTAGCTATTTGTGAGGGAGATGATTATTGGACTGACCCTCTTAAATTACAAAAGCAAGTAGATTTTTTAGAAGCAAACACTGATTATTCAATATGTTTTCATAATGTGAAAATATGGAGAGAAGTAGAACAAGAATTAGTAGATGATTTTATTACTACGGATGTTCCTGAGACAACAGATGTTTACCTATTAGCAAAAGAGAACTATATACATACTCCATCGGTTATTGTTAGAAAAAATGATAAAGTTCTTCCTGATATTGAAAAATTAGGAAAACTATCAGTTGGTGATTATCCTTTATATATGTTGTATGCTAAGTATGGTAAGATTAAAAAGTTGCAAGACTGTATGGCTGTATATCGTCATGGGACTGGAGTTTGGAGTGTAAATGAAGATATAGAGTATAAGTATTCTTCTTGGCTAGATTTGTTAGAGAAACTTTGCGTTTATTTCAAAGATGATGAGGTTCTGGTAAACAATTTGAAAGAACAATGTGGCGACAGTGCACATAAATTATATCTTTATTTTAAAGATGTAGATAATATTAAATCAAAAAAATATTTTTTATATGCAATTAAACATAATTTTAATTTCTTAATAGCTTGGTTAAAAGACTCTGATGAAACAATTTTAAGTTTAACAAAAGAGCTTAACTCTATTCAAAATTCTAAGGCCTATCGACTTGGCAAGTTCCTTTTAAAGCCTTTTTCATTTCTTCACTTAAAAAAATAAGAAAATGATTTCGATTATAATATGTTCTCGCACTACAGATATACTTCATACACTTAAAGAGAATATTTCTGTTACGATAGGAGTGGAATATGAGTTAGTTCTTATTGATAATTCGACTAATAAATATTCGATATTCGAAGCTTATAATAAAGGCGTAAGGCAGTCAAAATATCCGTATTTGTGTTTTATGCATGAAGATATTAGTTTTCATACCTATAATTGGGGGCAAAAAGTTATATCACATTTTGATAACGAGAATGTTGGAATGATAGGTGCAATAGGTGGACATCTAATTGCGGATTATCCTTCAACATGGTGTTGCTCGAATCTTGTTTCAGGTAACTATATTCAAGGATATAAGAATGATGAAGGGACTTATTATACTTCATCTGTTGTTAATGATAAGTATCTGCAAAAGGGCATCACTGATGTAGTTGCTGTAGATGGATTCTGGTTTTGTGTTAAAAAGAATTTGTTTCCTAATATATCTTTTGATGAAACTACATTTAATAGTTTTCATGCATATGACATTGATATTGCTATGCAAATAAATTTACTTGGAAATAGAGTGTGTGTAATTGATGATATTTTGATAGAACATTTTTCTGCTGGGACTCCAGGGGATAAGTGGATTGTAGCTATGATGCTATTTCAAAAGAAATGGAAATCATTTTTGCCATTACACAAAGGTCTGATTTTAGCAGAAGATGAATTACTTGCAATTAGGTTAAAACTACAGAAGATCTATAAGTCACGTGTTAGAAAAGTTATAATTAGAAAGGCTATAAAAAATATTTTTGGAAAATTTTGAAATTATGGGCTTAAATAAAATTAAACGTATATTAAAGTCTTTTCTTGTTAAATATTTCCCTCAATACTATTGTGAGAAAATATATTTAAGAGGAAAACTTGCTGTAAATAATCCATCTGTCATTCGTGTGACTGAGAATTCAGAAATTAAGTTATTCGAATCATCATCGATTGAAATTAATGCTTCTTGGTTTCTAGAAAAACAAAAGAAATATATATCAGAGCTACGTATGGGAACTAATTCTTTATTAGAATGTTCTGGTGATATTAAGTTGTATAATGGAGCTTCCTTATTGATCTATTCAGATGCACGTCTTAAAATACATGGTCATGGTTTTTTAAACACAAATGCTTCAATAAAATGTTTTAAGTCAATAGAAATTGGGAATGACTTTGCAATTGCAGATAATGTTGTTATCACAGATTCTAATGGACATAGTATAAATGGACAGAAAGTTTTAGAACCAGTTGTTATAAAAGATCATGTTTGGATAGGAGAAAATGCTATGGTTTTAAAAGGTGTTACTATAGGTGAGGGAGCAGTAGTTGCTGCTGGAGCTGTAGTTACTAAGGATGTGCCAGCACATTGTTTAGTTGGAGGAGTCCCTGCAAAAGTAATTAAGGAAAATATTCAATGGAAGTAATATGAGTATTTATGCAATTATAATTACGTATAACGGAATGCAATGGTACGAGCGTTGTTTTTCTAGTCTACAAGCATCGAATATGCCAATACAAATTGTTGTAATTGATAATGCATCTTCAGATGGGACTGTAGATTTTATTAAGCAGAATTATTCTGATATCCATTTAATTGAATCTAAAGAAAACTTAGGTTTTGCCAAGGCAAATAATATTGGTATGCGTTATGCATTAGACAATGGTGCTGATTATGTTTTTTTATTAAATCAAGATGCCTGGATCAATGAAGGTTCTACGATTTCTAGACTTGTTGAACTAAGTCATGAAAATTTAGATTATGGTATTCTAAGTCCTTTGCAATTGTATGGAAGTGGGCAACGGATTGCTCAAGATACTCAAGCATATTATTTGTATCAATCAAATGAAGTTAAAGATGACTTTGTTTCTGATATATACTTTAAAAGGCCTAAAGAGCTTTATGAAACACAGTATGTCTGTGCAGCCTCATGGTTAATTCCTATTGATATTATTAAAAAAACAGGAGGTTTTGATCCCTTATTTTATCATTATGGGGAAGATGATAACTATATTCAACGCATTCACTATTGGGGCTATAAGATAGGTATTTGCCCAGAAGTTACTATTTGTCATGATTATGAAAATAGACCAGCCTCATATACTTCGAAGAATTTAGATTGGAAAAAGTATATACTTATTAATTTTGCAAATATTAATATTAAAATTAATTTCTCAAATTTATTAAAAATACGATTACGCAACATCTTATTTGGGACATTGCTACTAAAAAGAAAGTTATTGAAACAATCATATTTGGAATATAAGTATTTGAAAAGTATTAAAAATGCATTAATGAAAAGTAGAGCTGAGAATAAAATACAAAAACCAAGCTGGTTATGATTCAGAAGTTTATGCGAGGATTCAGAAATGAACAAACAAGCTCTCAAGACGATAACCTTTTGTCAATTCAACTTAAGGAGAATGAAAACAAACAAATCCAATTTTATAATTTTTGGAAAGAGAAGGAAGAGGATCTGTTTTGGTTTCGTTTTTTGAAATCTAGAGCTTCACTACTAAAGTCAAACCCAACTGTAAATTTTGGATTTTATTCAGTATTTGGAGATCGCTCAATCATTAACAAAACAGCAACAGATATAAATATTTTTCAATCAGCAGAGAACTTAAAAGTTCCTAATTATTTTGAGTATTTAGATCATTATCTTAGCTCAGACAAAATAGACTTAGCTTTGGGTTTTGAATATTTTGATCACGCTAAATACATTCGTTTTCCAAATTGGATGGATGTGTTCTTTCTGAAAACAGAAGAAGTAAAGGATGTCTGTAACAAGCTTAGATTCCCAAATATTGAGGGGAAAGATAGATTTGCAAGCTGTGTAGCAAGCCATGGAGAAGGTGGTTTAAGAGCATCAATAGTTGATGCATTAAAGGATGTTGATGATGTGTCATGTCCAGGGAGGTTTAGAAATAATGATGATAGTCTGCTACATGAATATGATGATGATAAGATTGAATATCTAAAGCGTTTTCAGTTTAATATCTGTCCTGAAAACTCGAATGCTTTAGGTTATGTAACAGAAAAACTGTTTCAAGCAATATCTGTAGGTTGTATTCCTATTTACTGGGGTAGTTATAATCGGCCTGAATTAGATGTGTTGAATCAAGATGCAATTATTTTTTGGGAACCAGAAGGAGACAATACGTCAACTGTCAAATTTATAAAAGAGCTTAATGATTCACCTAGTTTAATGAAGGATTTCTTGTTACAACCAAGACTTATTCCTGAAGCTGATGAATATATTTTAAATACATTTATTAAAATTGAGAATAATTTAAATCAACTTATTAAAAACTTATAATATAATAACACATAATATAAAGAATATGAAACCTAAAAATCTATTTTCGACACCAAATAAGTATTTTACAAAAGGAAAAGAAATTTTCCATGACTCTCATTACCGTGAAGTTCAGAAAATTACAGCGAAAGAAGCTTCTAAGACTATAAAAAGAACTGATATTTTGAATTATCTTTTGTCTTTGAAAAAAAGTGATACATGTTATTTAGAAGTAGGAGTGAATAATCCTGACAATAATTTTGTGAAAATTAAAGCTTCAAAAAAATATGGAGTTGAGCCTGGTCAAATGTTTATCGATAATCCTCACATAGAATTTAAAATGACTAGTGATGAGTTTTTTGATAAACTATCTAAGAACGAAGTGTTGTCGAATAAGATTAAGTTTGATGTGATTTTTATTGATGGAATGCACTTAGCAGATCAGGTAGATGTAGATATAGAAAACTCAGTTAAGTATATTAAAGATGATGGCTTTATAGTCCTTCATGATTGTAATCCACCAACTGAGTGGCATGCAAGAGAACGTGACTCATATTTTCATACACCAGCTTCTAGAACATGGAATGGTACTACATGGAAAGCTTTTCTAAAATGGAGATGTAATTCAGAATTCAACTCATGTTGCATTGATACTGATTGGGGTATAGGGATTTTATCTAAGAAAAATGAAATTGGAAAAAGTTTAAAATTAGATAACTTTTTTTATGAGTTTCACAAATTAGATACTAATAGAACGGAATATTTAAACTTAATGAATTTTGATGAGTTGAAACTTATTCTTAATAAGACCAAAATATAGAAGTTCTTAGAACTTATTTGTTGATGAATACTACGATTCTTTTAACTGCTTGTATTAATCCCTTAGGGATGTTATTTACAGAATTGCAAGATGTAGAGCTAAGGAAAAAGCATTATATCGAAGCCATTTTATTTTATCTGCAAAATACTAGTTTTAATATAGTGTTTTGTAATAATTCTGGTGAGGATATCTCTTTAGAAGTAAAAGAATTGATTACTTCAAAAGAGTTCTCAAGGTTAGAGTTTATTTCTTACAGTGGAAATAACTATGAAAAACATTTAGGTAAAGGTTATGGGGAGTTTGAGATTATTAAGAAAGCAGTGCTTTCTAGTACTTTCATTAATCAATCTAAGTACGTTTTAAAGATAACAGGTAGATATATAGCAGATGACATAGAAAGTGTTGTGAAAATCTCTAATGTAGTTACTAACTGGAAACCTAACAGGATTTATGTTGATTATTCAGATAAATATAAATCTGCTGATGCAAGGTGTTTCTATGCTTGTAAAGAATTTCTTAAATATTTTGTAAGCCAAGAAAACTCGGTGAATGATAATAATAAGTTTTATTTTGAACATTTATTCTATCAAGTTCTATTTGACAGCTCTAGGTATGAAAACAGTCGGTTTTATATTACGACATCATTCGTATATATGGGTGATTTAATTAGTGGCATATCGGGTACTTTAGGCTCCTCTTTTTTTTCTCGTAAATATTCATCTACAGAAAAGCTTAGACTATTGAAGAATTATTGTAAAACTGAAATCCAAAGGGAAACCAATCTTTGTGGATTAATATGGAAAAAAACAATATTTTATATATTGCGAATACTGAATTTCTATAAAAGTCAATCTAGAAAATAATGAAATCCTTTGATAAGCCACTAGTTTCATTTTGCATTGTTACCTGGAATACATCTAAGTATATCTTAGAGACTCTTGAATGTGCAAAAAATCAGACATATCAAAATATTGAATTGATAGTGTCAGATGATTGTTCAAGTGATAACACTGTTGAACTTGTAGAGAAGTGGATTAAAGAAAACGGAGATAGGTTTAATAGAACAGAAATAATTACTGTATCTAATAATAGTGGAGCTGCTGCAAATAGAAATCGTGCAGAGATTGCTGCAAAAGGTGAATATTTAAAATTATTAGATGGAGACGATTTAGTTGATGATACATTCATTGAGAAAGGAGTAAATGCTTTTTTAGCTAATCCTGAATATTCTTTTTTATATACGAATACATATTCTTATGTGGAAAATGAAGATAAATCATATGAAGAAAATACATCTGCCTATAAAAGTGGCTATTTGTTTAAAGAATTATTCATGGTCGATTTTTGGATAAAAACTACTGGATGGATGTTCAAGAAAGAAGTAGCAACAACAACTAAGTTTAATGAAAAAATGATGATTTCTGAAGATTATTTACGAACACTTCATATTGCTAAAGAGTATAAAATATTCTATTTAGATGAATATTTAGCTTATTATAGAAGGCATGATGGAAATATAAAAAAAGAGAATAATAAATGGATAAAAAAAGGTTTGTTTAAGTATTTTGAAAGTCAAATGACTGCGATAGATTTCTTTAAGGATTATGAATTATACAATGAACGCAGAGAAAGTATCTTAAATTATCTTGTTGAAGAAGCTAAAGCTTATAAACTAAGCTATCTTTTAAAAATGTATATGAAGTATTATAGACTATCCTACTTAGCTATATATATTAAAGAGCTTAAACAAAAAGTCAAAGGAAATATTAAGAAACTAACTATCTTCAAACTAATTAGGCAGTCATTATTCGTGAGAAAACTTAAAGGTGAAAAATAATATATGAAACTAATACTTTACCCCATAGGAGGTTTGGCTAATCGTATGCGTGCTATTGATTCTGCAAAGAATTTACTAAGAACTAATAGTAAGTTAAAAGTATGGTGGGTGAAGGATGTAGGATTAAATGCTAATTTTTCTTCTATTTTTGATGAACAGGATGAGATTTGGGATAGAGATTTACCAAGATGTGTGAAAAAATTCCTGAAATTGTATGATGAAAAGCATAAACTAGTACTATTGCTTCTTATTCTTCTTGAAAAGCTATACCTATTCTTGTTCTTAGACGAATATACTTGTTTAGATAAAAAGAAGATTACCAAGGCTCATCAATATTTATTTTGTTTTATCAGAACCTGGGAGGCTTTTTATCCACAAAATAGTTTCCGAAAAGACTTATTTCATATAAAAGATAAAAAAACACTTAATAAGGAGTTAACTAAAATAAACACAAACACAATAGGCGTACATATTAGACGAACAGATAATGAATGGGCTATAAAAAATAGTCCTTTGCATTTGTTTGAAAAAAGAATGCAAGAGGAGTTAAAGAAAAATCCTCAAACGAACTTTTATTTATGTTCGGATGATGAAGCTACTAAGAAAAAATTTACAAATGAAGTTTGGAGAGATTGTGTTAGTTTTCCAGAAGGGAGAATAACTAGAGACTCAAAAGAAGGCGTTCAGCAGGCTGCAATTGAAATGTATACACTTTCCCAAACAACAAAAATATTAGGTTCTTACTGGAGCTCTTTTGGTGAAATCGCTGCTAAGCTTGGAGATATAGATATTGAAATATGTGCCAACTCTCATTCATAATTATACAATAGGTAAGAATAATCTAACAAGATATTATAATTCAATATGTTTTTTAACTCCATAGAATTTGCAATTTACTTGCCAATCGTTTTTATACTTTATTGGTTTGTATTTAATCGCAACCATTTATTGCAGAATGCTTTTATTGTATTAGCTAGCTATACTTTTTATGCTTTTTGGGATTGGCGATTCCTATTACTCATGGCTTTTACGACAGTCTGTAGTTATTACAGTGGACTTTATATACAAAAGTCTTCTGACAAGCCTAAAAAAGCTAAAATAATTTCAATAATGAATATTGTTGTTAACCTATCAATTTTAGGTGTTTTTAAGTATTATAATTTTTTCATTGATAATTTTATAGGTATTTTTCATCTGTTTGGAAAGGAACTTTCTCTTCATTCCTTGCAAATAATACTTCCAGTTGGAATTAGCTTTTATACTTTTCAAGCATTAAGCTATTCTATTGATATATATAGACATAAGATTAAACCAACCAATAATTTAGTTTCATATTTTGCATATGTAAGTTTCTTCCCACAATTAGTTGCAGGTCCAATAGAAAGGGCCACTAATTTACTTCCTCAATTTTCTAAAGCAAGAAAATTTGAATATGATAAAGCTATTGACGGAATGCGTCAAATTCTTTGGGGTTTATTTAAAAAAGTAGTAATTGCAGATAATTGTGCCATTTATGTAAATCAAGTTTTTGAGAATTATACAGACTTCTCTGGGAGTACCTTACTTATTGCTGCAGTGTTTTTTGCTTTTCAGATATATGGAGATTTCTCAGGATATTCAGATATTGCTATAGGAACGGCGCGTTTGTTTGGAATTAACTTGATGCGTAATTTTAATTATCCTTATTTTTCAAGAGATATAGCTGAATTTTGGAGGAAATGGCATATCTCATTAAGCACTTGGTTTAGAGACTATGTGTACATTCCTTTGGGAGGAAGTAAGGTGTCTAAGATTAACATTGTTCGGAATACCTTAATAATTTTTATTGTTAGTGGTTTTTGGCATGGTGCAAATTGGACATTCATTGTCTGGGGTTTTTTAAATGCTTTATATTTTATGCCTTTAATTCTATTCAAGACGAATAGAAATAATATCGAAATCGTTGCTAAGGGACAGATGCTCCCAAATATTAAGGATGTTTTATCCATTAGTGTAACTTTTTGTTTAACTGTATTTGCTTGGATATTTTTTAGGTCTGATACTGTTACATCTGCATTAGGTTTTATTTCTGAAATCTTTTCAGTATCGTTTTTTACTTTACCTTCAGTCTCAGGCTCACTTAGTCTTAAAATATTATTAATTATTTTCATTTTAATTGAATGGTTTGGAAGAGAAAAGCAATATGCTATTGCTAATCTTGAACATAAATGGTCTAAACCATGGAGATGGGTATTCTATATAGTAATTACTTTTAGTGTTTTTTATTTTACGGCAGGTCAACAACAGTTTATATATTTTCAATTTTAGTATGATGAAAAAATTTATATATTCATTTCTCACTTTCTTTATTCTATTTGCTGTGTTTTTTTTACTCATATCATTTTATGTGAAAAAAGATTATATAGAAAATGATTATTTGTCTGCGATCACATTTAAACATAATAGAGTTGATCAACTAAATGGGCCAAAAATACTTTTTGCAGGTGGCTCAAACTTAGCATTTGGATTAAATAGTGAACTTGTTGAAAATGGACTATCTGTGCCCGTTGTTAACTTAGCATTACATGCAGGTTTAGGTTTGGATTTTATTTTGAATGAATTAGAAGGTACAATTGAAAAACAAGATATCGTTTTCTTATCAATTGAATATTTTTTAGATGTTGAAGGAGATCCTGAATTGAAAAGAATTTCTAGTAGCTATTTTAAAGAAGCAAGAAAGTATTTTGAAGATGAACAATTTAATTCCATTGAGTATTGGTTTAATTATTCAAAACATAGTTTTTTTAGATATATTGATGCTACGCGAGCAAATATAAAAACACATAAGTTCTTTGCAGATTCACTTCAGAAATTAGAATTACATAATGAAATATACTCTAAAAGTGGTTTTAATAAGTATGGTGATGTTATTTCTCATTTAGGTAAAACACCGCCTAAGCAATTAAAGGGCCAAAAGCATTTAGAATACACTTACTGGAAAGGTATTGATAGATTAAATAAGTTTCATAAATTTGCTCAGCAAAAAGAAGTTGCAGTGTTCTTTTTCTATCCAAATTATTGTGAAAGTGAATATATTCGAAATAGAAAAGTTATAAATAAATTATCCTTAGATCTATCAAAGGATTTAGATATAGAAATTTTAAATACACCAAGAGATTTTGTTTTGCCTGACAGTTTGTTCTTTGACACTGTTTATCACCCTTGGAAGACGGGGCGTGAAGTAGAGACAAAAAAGTTAATTGAGATTATAAAAGAGAACACAAATGCTTTACATTCGATTAATCAAATAAAATCAAAAAAATAATTGAATATATAGTTGCACTATGTATAAATATTCTATCATAATCCCTCACAAAAACACACCTACTCTTTTGCAAAGATGCTTGGATAGTATTCCTGTGCGTGAAGATGTACAGCTGATTATTGTAGATGATAATAGTGATACAGATAAAGTTCAGTTTCCCAATTTTCCTGGGAAGAATAGAGCTAATACAACAATAATTTTTTCTAAAGGAGAACAAGGTAAGGGACCAGGTTTTGCGAGAAATCTAGGCTTGATAGAAGCGAAAGGGAAGTGGATAATCTTTGCGGATGCTGATGATTATTTTAATGCTGGTTTTGAACAGTTACTAGATCAATACAAGGAGGCAGAACAAGAGATTATATTTTTTAAATGCTCTGCTCAAGATGAAAGTGGTGTTTTGAAGAATGAATATCCTTTAGTGAATCAAGCAATTGATAAGGCTAGAAGAGAAAAGGATGGAGCATCTATTGTCTATGGAGTTCCTCTTCCTTGGGGGAAATTTATTAAGCGTAACTTTGTAGAAAAGAACAATATTAAATTTCAAGAAATTGTAGGAGGTGATGATATTCTTTTTTCTATGCAAATGGCAGTGCTTTTAAAACACTTTGCTTTGGAGGAAGAACGACTTTATTGTGTGGTAGATAGACCTGGTTCATTAACTAGGAAGACTAATTGGAAAGGTTTTTATTCTTATGCTAAAGCATGTATACATGCTTATATATTATTATTGAACGTACAGAAACAAGAACTAGCTGCACATTGGTTAGTAGCTTGGTGGGGGTTCCTATGGACAGAGAATAAATACAAGGCGATTCAATTATTGCCAAGAATCTTTATATATTTGAGCTGGAAAGACGCTAAAAAGGTATTTCTAAAGGGTATGAAAACAGGAGCCTGGAATTGGAAAAATAATGAGGTATGATGAAATCAACAAAAGAGCATAAAGAAGAAGTTTATAAAAAACAATCAGAAATATTTAGCGATTCTTCAGAAGAATATCAGAAATTAACGGAAACATGGTTTGATGAAAGCACTGCTGATTACTGGATGCATAATCGTATGTATGAAGCAGTAGATTGTATTAAAGACTTAAATAGCTCCTGGTTAACTGTAGGAGATGGACGTTGGGGCCTAGATGCAATTCGTATTAAAAAACGTGGCTTTCAGAAAGTCCTACCTACTGATATTTGTGAGACCTTATTAAAAGCATCAAAAGAAAGAGGCTTAATCAATGAATACCAAATTGAAAATGCTGAGAATCTATCCTTAAAGGACAATTCCACCGATTATGTATTCTGTAAAGAATCCTATCATCATTTTCCACGCCCGCATATTGCATTATACGAAATATTGAGGGTTGCCAATAAGGCTGTTTTCCTATCTGAGCCGAATGATGATCCTTTGGTTTCAACTGTTAGTTTTAAAAAGTATTTGATTTATAAATTAAAAGCTTTTTTAGCAAAAAAAGGATTTGGAAAAGCTCCAAAATTTTATGGAAAGAATGTTTTTCCGAATTATCAATATGAAGATAGTGGTAATTATATTTTTTCTATATCAATAAGAGAGGTACAAAAAATTGCACAAGGAATAAACTTACCTCAGATTGCATATAAAGGCTATAATAGTCATTATATTAAGGGCTGTGAGTTTGAACCGGCAGACACGAATAAATCACAAATCTTTAAAGATATGGTAAATACCATTAATAATCAAAACAAAAAATGTGAGTTAGGCACATTGTCATACAGTGGAATTATGCTTGGAATCTTTAAAGAAGAAATGGATAAAGAGACAAGAGTTGAATTTGAAAATAGGGGATGGACTGTAATAGATTTGCCTTATAATCCTTATATAGATTAATGAAAGTCCCCATTTTATTTATAATATTTAATCGTTTAGACACTGCTCAGAAGGTGTTTGAGGAAATACGTAAGTATCGCCCTTCGCATTTGTATTTAGCGTCTGATGGACCAAGAGATAAAGGTGCTGAAAAAGAAGTTTGCGAGAATATACGTTCATGGGTATTGGATAATATTGATTGGGAATGCGACCTGAAGACCTTATTTCAGGATGATAATTTAGGTTGTGGTAGAGGTCCTTCTACAGCAATTACATGGTTCTTTGAACATGTAGAAGAGGGAATAATTTTAGAAGATGATTGTGTGGCACATCCTGATTTTTTTATTTATTGTGAGGAACTTCTAGATTTTTATAGAAATGATGAACGAATATCTATAATATCTGGTTGTAATTTTGACTTAAAAAAAGAATTTCTTAGAAAAGAAAGCTATTTTTACTCAGTATTTCCATATACATGGGGATGGGCTACCTGGAAAAGAAACTGGAATGATTATGACTATACAATTTCTGAGTGGAAAAAAATAAATCAAAAGGATTTATTGCTGTATCTTTTTAAAGAAAAACAATATCACTTAACATGGAAATTGCTATTTGATAAAATAAGTAAAAACCCTCCCAAAGATATTTGGGACTATCAGTTTTTTTATCGTTGTTTTATTAAAAAACAATTATCGATTCTTCCAACAGTAAATTTAATATCCAATATCGGTTTTGGAGATATGGCTACGCATGATTTTTCTCATGATAACTTAAAGGTAAATATCGAATTAGAAGCTATGAAATTCCCTATTAAACACCCATCTGAAATAATAAGAAACCATCAATATGATATTTTCTTACAAGAGTTAAATTATGGTGTAATAGAACAGGTTCCATTTCAAAAAAAGATAAAACGTTTCATTAGAAAACAAATAAAATCTGTTTTAAAAAAATGATATGCTAGTACTACTTCAGAAAATATTAATTAAGATTTTTCCTGCACTTTTTCAATTAAAGAGTAAGGATTATGATTTTACTAAATTGCGATCAAGCAGAGAAAATGTGAACTTCGGAAAATATGTTGTTGTTAGGCCTGTTTCAATTTTGTCTAATGTTGAGATTGGAGATTATTCCTATATTAGTGATAATTCTACTGTCTCTTATACTACTATCGGGAAGTTTTGTTCAATTGGACCAAATTTTCTAAGTGGTTGGGGAATACATCCAATAAATGGAATCAGTACTGCACCTATGTTTTATTCATTAAACAATAAACCAAATGGAATAACACTTTCTTCAATAGATAAAATTGAAGAACGTAAAAAGATTATAATTGGCAATGATGTTTTTATAGGAGCTAATGTTACAGTACTAGATGGTGTTAAAATAGGGGATGGTGCTATCATAGGCTCAGGTGCTATAGTAAGTAAAGATATCCCAGCATATGCTATTGCAGTTGGTTCTCCAATAGAAATAAAGCGTTATAGGTTCACCGAAGAGCAAATAGAAAAGCTAAAAAGAATTGAATGGTGGCACTTTTCTGAAGATAAACTAAAAAATGTAGAAGAATTATTTTTTGATATTAATAAATTTATTGAAATACATTTAAAGTAGATGAAACTATCAATTATAACTGTAAATCTTAATAATATAGATGGTTTAAAAAAAACTATTTCTAGTATATCTACCCAGAGTTGGATTGAGTTTGAGTATATAATTATTGATGGGAATAGTACAGATAAAAGCAAAGGCTATATTAAAGAGTATGCAGAAAATAATACAGATATTAGTATTAAATGGATAAGTGAAAATGATAATGGCGTATATCATGCAATGAATAAAGGTATTAATCTTTCAAAAGGAGAATATTTATTGTTTTTAAATTCGGGAGATTTTTTAATCCATGAGGAGGTACTTAGAAATGTATTTGAAAAACAACTACTTTCTGCTGATATATTATGTGGAAAATGTAATATCTCTGATAAAGGAAAAGTTATTTGGACTTCAAGTCCTCCAGAAAAAGTAACATTTGGTACACTATACAACGAAGGATTAGCGCATCAAGCTACTTTTATTAAAAAAGTATTATTTGATACATATGGTTTATATCGAGAAGATTTTAAATATAACTCTGATATAGACTTTTGGTATAAAACTATTATTTTAAATAATATATCAACTCAAAGACTAGATCTGGTTATTTCTGATTATAATTTGGATGGCATTTCTAATAAAGAAAAAGGAAATTTATCATATACAGAAGAGATGAATGAGATTTTAGCACCTTTTAATAGCTTTAGAGTAGACTATGACCAGTTTAATACAGAGAAGAAGGAAATGTCTGTGTACTATTGGTTAATGCGTCAAAAATGCCTTAATAAGCTGATCTTGTTTTTATATTATATTGCTAAAAAATTGAAAGGAAGAAAAAAATAATTATGTGTGGAATTTCTGCAATATATAGCTTTACTAAACTAACTGATTCTGATAATGAAAAACTTTCTTTAATGAATAAAGAAATGCATTATCGAGGACCAGATGAAAGTGGAGTTTGGTCTGATGAAATATGTGGTTTAGCACAAACTAGATTGTCTATTATTGGTCTAGATAATGGACATCAGCCAATATTTAATGAGAATAATGATTTGGTGTTGATATGTAATGGGGAGATATATAATTATGTTGAATTACGAGAGGATCTAATTAATAAGGGGCATGTTTTTTCTACGGAGTCTGATTGTGAAACAATTTTACATTTATACGAAGAATATAATGTTAATTGTTTAAGCTATTTACGAGGAATGTTTGCTTTTTGTTTATGGGACAAGAAGAAAGAACAACTTTTTGCAGCAAGAGATAGAGTGGGAGAAAAAACATTGTACTATTCTCAATTACCAACGGGTATTGTGTTTTCTACTGAGTTAAAGGCTATTCAAAAATATTTCATTGAAACCCCACAATTAAATCTAAAATCATTAACTGAAGCAATAAGATATAATTATCCAATAAATTTAAAAGAAACATTTATTGAGCAAATAAAAAGACTTAAGGCTGGAGAATATGCTGTTGTCAATTCTTCTGGTATAGAGTTGAAAACTTATTGGAAAAGGAATTTAAATGCGACTTTTAAAGGTAGCTATGAGGATGCAAAATTAGAAGCTTTAGGTTTAATGAGAGAGTCTGTAGACCTCTGTTTACGTAGTGATGTGCCAGTTGCGGTTTTATTAAGTGGAGGAATTGATTCTAGCTTAATTGCTGCTTTAGCAAAACAAACTGGGAGAGAAGTTCATGCAATTACTGCTGGTTACAAAGGGTCTCCTGATTGTGACGAACGAACTATAGCTAAACAATTTGCTGAAGAACAAGGATTAATATATCATGAAGTTGAACTTGATGTAAATGATTTTAAAGACTTGTTTAAAGAATGTTCAAGTTATATTGATGAACCTGTATGTGATGTAGCCTCTATGTCACAATTTGCTTTGTACAAAAAGGCTAAAGAATTAGGTTTCACTGTCTTATTAGGTGGTTTAGGTGGAGATGAAATATTCTATGGTTATCCATATTATAATATTTTAGCAAATTCTTTGACTTTAACAAAGGAACATCGCTCTTTCTTTCCATGGAACTCAAAACGCAAAAAACTTAATTTTCTAAAGTTCTTCTCAAAGTATTGGAAACATGTATTATTTGCTGGTTACCCTATGATTTTAAATGATAGCGTTCCTGTACATTGGACATTTGATGATTTTAATAAATTTAAAGAGAATACTACTATCGAAGTAAATTCTCAAATACATACATTTTCAGATATAGATGTTTCATATCACTTTTCTAATGATGCTAGAATTAAAGATGTTTATGATTATATGTTTACAAGATTTATGAATGCACAATGTTTATATCTTGCAGACAGACTCGGTATGGGAACCTCAGTAGAACTTCGTTCTCCTTTAGTAGATTATAAACTAGTTGAATTTGTTAGTTCTTTACCAGAAGAAATGAAATATAAACATGGAAATCCAAAGTGCTTCCTAAAAGATGTTCTTAAGGATATAATTCCTGATTACATATTATCGGCAAGTAAAAAAGGGTTTACGCCTCCATTTGATTATATTTATCAAATGAATAATGACTATAAATATCAACTATTTAATGGAAAATATGTATTTTTCAATTCCATGCTAGCAGATACTATATTATCAAAAGTATTTAAAAGATAATGAATAACTTAGCACCAATAGTACTTTTTGTATATAATCGTCCTTGGCATACAGAACAAACCTTGCAAGCATTAAAGCAAAATAAATTAGCTAAGAATTCGATCTTATATGTTTTTGCAGATGGATGTAAGGATTCTTCGAACAAAGAAGAAAAAAGATTAGTAGAGGAGGTAAGGAGTGTCATTAGAAAAGGAAAATGGTGTGGTGAGGTTCATATTATTGAATCAGATGAAAATAGAGGTTTGGCCGATTCTATTATATTGGGGGTAACTGACATTGTAAATAAGTATAATAAAGTTATTGTATTAGAAGATGATATTGTTACATCAAATGGATTTCTTGCTTATATGAATGACGCACTTGATTTATATGAGAAAGAATCAAATGTGATGAGTGTTTCTGGCTATATGTTTCCTCATAAGAAAAAGCTGACTGAAAGTTTCTTTTATGGTGCTCCTTTTCCTTGGGGATGGGCTACATGGAAAAGGGCCTGGTCTTCTTTTAATAACAATGCGGATGAATTATACAAGAAGTTTGAAGATGAAAAGAAATGGAATATGTTTAATAAGTTTGGCGGAAAGTTATTGCAAAAACAGTTGAAATCGAATGTGGATGGTGAGATTAAAACATGGTATGTGAAATGGCATGCCAGTTTAGTTAGTAATCATGGCTTAACATTATATCCAGGAAAATCATTAGTAAATAATATTGGTTTTGATGATTCAGGAGTACATTGTGCTACTGTAACTATTTTTGATCATGATAAATTAAGAAAAAAGGTAGAAGTTAAACCAATAGAACTGAAAGAAAATAAGTTAGCTAAAAAAATAATCGTTCTTTTTTATCAAGGGAAATGGTACTATATTAAGCATCTTCTTATCAGGCTAATACCTAATTTTATTAAAACACTTTTAAAACGAATTTTATAAATGAAGCGAATTTACTATTATTTACAAAAGCTAGTAGCTTTATTTTTATCAGAACCAATAATCTTTAAAAATAAAATTGTAGGGTATTCGCTGGTGAAGTCACAACTTTACCAATGCAACCTTTCTGATAAATCAAAGCTATCGGCACCATATTATTTGTCTAGTGTTAAAGTTGGAGACTATTCATATATTTCAAAGAATGCTAATATATCTAATACAACTATTGGTAAGTTTTCTTCTATAGGGCCAAACTTCTCAGCAGGTCTGGGTATTCATCCAACAAATGGATTCAGTACTTCACCGATGTTTTACTCAATATCTAAGCAAAATGGATATTCTTTTGTAGATAAAAATATAATTAAAGAATTTGAGCCAATTATTATTGGAAATGATGTGTTTATTGGAGCAAATGTTACTGTTTTAGATGGAGTTAAAATTGCAGATGGAGCTATAATTGGAGCAGGAGCAGTAGTAGTTTCAGATATACCTAAATATGGAATTGCAGTAGGCGTTCCAGCAAAAGTAGTTAAGTATCGATTTGATAATGAAACAATTAATCGTTTGCAAGAAAAGCAATGGTGGAATTTGCCTAAAAATGAGTTGAAAGAGTTTTCGAGAGATTTTTTTATGTTTGAAAAGTAAAACTCATGAAATTATCTATTATTACTATAAATTATAACGATGCCGCTGGTTTGGAAACAACTATGTTTAGTGTTTTGAATCAGACAGCAAATGATTTTGAATATATTATTATTGATGGAGGAAGCTCTGATGGTAGTAAGGAACTAATAGAGCAAGCAACTAATGATAAACGCTTAAGATATTGGGTTAGTGAACCAGATAATGGTGTTTATCATGCTATGAATAAAGGTATAAAAATAGCTAAAGGTGATTTTGTTCAATTTCTTAACTCAGGAGATTCTTTGGTAAATAGTACAGTAATAGGAGATATTCTACAAGTTATTCCAGATTGCGATATATTTGTAGGAAAGAGAATAAGTATTAGACAAGATGGTAAGAAAAGAGTGGAGCCACAGAAGAAAAATATAAATCTACACACTTTTTACAATTCAACAATTCAACATCCAGCTTCTTATATTCGTCGATCACTTTTTGAAACCCATGGTTTATATGATGAATCACTTAAAATTGCATCCGATTGGAAATGGTTTTTAATCGTTGCTGGTTTAAATCAGGCGAAAGTGGTATTTACAGATTTAGAGCTGTGTTATTTCGATATGACAGGAATTAGTAGTACTCAACTTGAAATGAGTAAAGCAGAAAGACGTAAAGTTTTAGAAGAACTCCTGCCTTTTTCAATCTTAGATTTCTTTGATAAATATCATATTTATATTAATCAAATTGAGCGTATAAAAAGCTATCCTATTTTTTATAGATTAGTTTCTATTATTGAACGATTTTTATTTAAAATGGAGAAATATAAACGCGATCGATGGAAATAAAGATCTTTTAAATAATATCAAATATATTAGACACACAAATTTATGCAAACTGTTAAATTACTTTTCTTAAGAATATTAAGAAAGCTCAACTTACTCTCAAAGTTTAACTTCACTTTAAGCAGAAAGATAAATGGAGAAAAAATTACTATTCCATTTATTAATGGTTTTGGTTTTGTGAATTTTACGCATAAAAAAAACTGGCTAGATATACTAATTCAGGGATTTGTGAAAAGTGAAAAAGGAATGTTTGTTGACGTAGGTGTTAACATTGGTCAAACATTGCTTCGAATAAAAACATTAATGCCTGAAGTACATTATTTAGGTTTTGAGCCAAATTCAACTTGCACTTTTTATACACAACAATTAATAAAAGAAAATAAGTTGGAAGATTGTATGGTCTATAACTGTGCTTTATCAGAGAAGGTTCAGAATATTGTACTAGAGAAGTCTTTAGCTGATGATAAAAGGGCATCAATTGTTAGCTCACTACGTCCTAATTCTTTTACAGATTCTGAATATGTTTTAGCTGTTAATTTTGATGCGTTAGAATTTAGAGAGAAAGTGTCTTTTATTAAAATTGATGTAGAAGGGGCAGAGTATGAGGTTTTATCAGGGATGGAACAAATGCTGAAAAGAGATCAACCTATTATTACATGTGAAGTATTAGATAGTCATGCTAAAGAAGAACTTGAGTTTACACAAAAGAGAGCTGATTTAGTATTTGAGATGCTTAGTTCTTTGGATTATTCTATAATACAATTAAAAACCAGTAAACGAGGTATAAAATCATATAAAAAACTGGACGGTTTTGAAATTAAACAATGGACAATAGATAGTTCTGTATTAAATGATTATGTTTTTTATCCAACTAAGAAAGAAAAGGAAGTATTGAGCATTTTGAAAGCAATAAATTAAGGATAATATTTGTAGATATATGTTGAGACTAAGTATCATAGTTCCTGTTTTTAATGTAGAGAAATATCTTGCAAAGTGTTTAGGTAGCTTACTTGATCAAGACTTAAGTAATAAGGAGTATGAAATTATTATTATTAATGATGGATCAACAGATGGAAGTGATGGCATCATTCAACAGTACTTAAAGAAATATTCGCATATAAAGTATATTTCTCAAGAAAATAAAGGTTTAGGTGCCGCAAGAAATACCGGAATAAAAGAAGCGAAAGGTAAATATATTCAATTTGTTGATTCTGATGATTTTATTAAAAAAGATGCTATAACTCCGCTTTTAGATAAGATGGATCAAGAGTCTTTAGATATTCTGCGTTTTAATTATTGTAATGTAAATGAAGAAGATAAAGTTGTTCAGCCTAATAAAACGCAACAATTTGTAGACTATAAAGATGAAGTGTGCGATGGATATACATTTCTATCTGAACGATTAGGGTATGCTTGTTATGCTTGTCAGTTTATGATTAATACAGAACTCTTAAAAAAGTCTGAGAATAATTTTAAAGAAGGAATCTATTTTGAAGATACAGAATGGACACCAAGAATATTAGTTCAAGCAAGAAGGGTCACATCTGTATCTACAGTGGTGTATTTCTATTTGATTAGAATGGGATCCATTACAAAAAGTATTGCTGTTGATAAAAAACGTAAGTGGATAAATGATAAATTATATCTTATAGAAATTTTAAATAAAGAAAGATTACAACAAGCAAATAAGACATGGTATAATGGGATGATTGCTCTCTCAGTGACTTCAGTTATTAGCTCTGTAGCGACTAATTTCTTTGAAGAACGAAAATTATTCATTGATCAGTTAAAAGCGATAAAAGTATTTCCATTATCAATAACTAAAACAAATATAAAAACGCGTCTTCGACTGATGTTAGTTAACTTTTCGCCATTCTTGTATTGTCGATTGATCCATATAATAAATTAAGATATGATTCCTAAAGTAATTCATTATTGTTGGTTTGGAAGAGGAGAGATGCCAAAATTGGCTCTTGTATGTATTGACTCATGGAAAAAGTATTTGCCAGATTATGAGTTGAAATTATGGAATGAAGATAATTTTGATATTACTTGCAACCCATACGTAAAAGAAGCATATGAAGCCCGTAAATTTGCTTTTGTAACAGATTATGTCCGTTTATATGTTTTGTATGAAGAGGGTGGTATTTATATGGACACAGATGTGGAAATATTAAAATCACTAGGTGATTTGTTATATTTACCAGCTTTCTGTGGTTTTGAAAGCAATAAATATTCAAATGTTCAAACTGGTTTTATGGCAAGTGCACCCAAAGGAATTTGGGTAAAAGAACAAATGGATTACTATAAAAACAAACATTTTATTAATTCAGATGGAACGAATGATATTACTACAAATGCTCAAACCATATCCGACACAATGACGGGAAATGGCTTTAAGCTAAATGGTGAATATCAAGTATATAAAGATGATATGCACTGTTTTCCGAAAGACTATTTTTGTCCTAAAACAAGTACAGGCGTGATAAAATTAACAGAAAACACTTATTGTATACATCATTTTTCTGCTTCGTGGAAGGATAGGAGTTTATTGCTCCGTTTGAAGTTGTTTATTCTTCGAAAACTTTTAAATCCTAAGTTTTCAGATAAGTTAATTCAATTAAAAAGAAGAATCACTAATTAAATATTCTTTCAGTCAGATTGAATGCATTGTTTTCTATGGGTTTATTATGTTACATTTCTAATTACAAAAAAACATATTGTGTTAAATTTTATTCCTAAATATATATCAAATAGAAGCATTGGATTATATTTTATTTCATTAATTATTGTTTCTGGTGTATTTTTATCTTATGCTATGTATTGGTATTGGATATTATTTGGGGTAGTTAGTATCCTTTTCTTTACATATTTTAGTGGACATTTAACAAGAATATGGTCTCGTTTATCCCCCAAAAAATTCTCAAATAAAATTTTCTGGACTGCATTTCTGATTCGTGTTATTTATGTTATTTTCTCCTATTATTTTTTCATTGAAATGACTGGAGCTCCTTTTGAGTTTGCTGCAGGAGATTCAATGGGTTATCATTATGAAGGAGTATGGATAGTTGACTTAATTAGAGCAGGTATTTTTGGGGATGTTTATCCATTATACATTCAAGGAAAAAATGCATATTCTGATATGGGTTATCCATTATTTCTTGGTCTACAATATTTGCTAACTAATAAAAATATCTTAATTGCACGAATTATTAAGGCATTGTTAAGTGCATTTATGTGTGTAATCGTATATAAGATTTCTGTTCAGAACTTTGGTGAAGCAGTAGCACGCATAGCTGCTATCTTTATTTTGTTGATGCCTAATCTTATAATGTATTGTGGTATGCATTTAAAAGAAACAGAGATGATATTTATCATGATGGCTTATATAGAAAGGACAGACTATTTATTGAGATCGAAAAAATTTTCTTTTTTAAATATTACCGTAGTTCTTTTATTAATAGGCTTACTTTTTTTATTTCGTACCGTACTGGGAATAGTAGCTATTTTTGCGCTGGTAACAGCTTTACTATTTTCCGCACAACATCTTGTAAAAAGGGGTAAGCGATGGATAATAGGCCTTTGGGTGGTAATAGCCATTGCCTATTTTGCTGGAGGAACCATTGCATTAGAAGTGGAGAATTTATGGCAACAAAAAGATACAAATCAACAAATTAGACTTGAAGATAGAGCCAAAAAAGGAAATGTTTTGGCAAAATATGCAGGAGCCAGTATATTTGCTCCTCTAATTTTTACGCTACCTTTTCCTACTATGGTTGAAACTCCTAATCAAGAAACTTTTCGTATGTTACATGGAGGGGTATTTGTAAAAAATGTCTTATCATTTTTTACCATCTTGGCTTTATATCTTTTGCTTATTAGAAAAAAATGGCGTGAGAATGTTTTTATTATCGCTTTTTTAATTGCATATCTAGGCATTTTAACTGTTAGTGCATTTGCACACTCGGAGCGTTTTCATTTGCCTGCTGTTCCTTTAGAGTTAATATTTGCAGCTTTTGGTATTACTCAATTAAATAAAAAATATAAGAGTTGGTTTAATGCATGGACCGTGTTGCTCTTTTTTATTATTATAATTTGGAGTTGGTTTAAGTTGAAAGGAAGAGGGTATGTGTAAGTTAATAGAAAAAAAATAAAAGTTTAAACACTCACGGAATGAAAATACTAATAACAGGAGGAGCCGGATTTATTGGCAGTAATTTATGTGAATATTTTACGAAGAAAGGGGATGATGTCATCTGCTTAGATAATTTGTCGACAGGTTTTGAAAAGAATATTCTGCCTCTAAAAAAATCAGACAATTTTACATTTATTAAGGGAGATATTAGAGATCTTGATGTATGTAAAAAAGCTGTGAAAGGCTGTGATGTAGTATTGCATCAAGCAGCTTTAGGCTCTGTGCCTCGCTCTATTGAAGATCCGATCAATACGAATTCTGTTAATATTGATGGCTTTTTAAATATGCTTACCGCTGCTCGAGATGAAGGTATTAAGCGCTTTGTTTATGCAGCTAGTTCTTCAACATATGGAGACTCAAAAGAATTGCCAAAGCTTGAACATCGGATTGGTCAACCATTATCTCCATATGCCATTACAAAATATGTGAATGAATTGTATGCCAATGTATTTTCAAGTTTATATGGAATGGAAACGATAGGTCTTCGTTACTTTAATGTATTTGGGAAACGACAAGATCCTAATGGAGCGTATGCTGCGGTAATTCCACTTTGGGTAAAAGCTCTTATTAACCATGAATCTCCTTCAATTAATGGAGATGGTACTTATTCAAGAGACTTTACTTACGTAGAAAATGTTGTTCAGGCCAATGAATTAGCCATGTCAACTCCTAAAAAAGACTTGATAAAACGAGCTGAACAGTATAATATGACATTACCTTCTGATACTAGTCTCGATTTAGTCTTCAATGTCGCTTATGGTGCTAACACTACTTTAAATCAACTGTTTGATTATTTAAGAATAAATCTTGCAAAATTTGATGCTGGTATCAATAATGTGTCTCCAAGCTATAGGGCCAATAGAGCAGGAGATATTCCCCATTCTCAGGCATCTATAGAAAAGGCTAAACGAATATTGAATTATATACCTCAATTTGATCCCTTAAAAGGTTTTGAGAAGGCTTGTGAATGGTATTGGAACGAATATAAAAAGAATTGATGAAGATATTGTTTGTAGGTCGAGCGAAAGCGAAAGGAAATGTTAGTCCTATCGTTACTGCACAAGGTAATTCTATTATAAAAGAAGGCCATGAAGTTAACTTTTTGCCTTTGTCGGATAATGGTTTATTCGGATATATAAAGAATAGAAGAAAACTACGCGCCTATATTAAACAAATAAAACCAGACATTGTACATGCTCATTTTTCATTGACAGGTTTTGTTGCATCTCTTTCTACAAAAAAACCTGTTGTTGTATCTTTAATGGGTAGCTTTTTAGAAAAAAATTGGCGCTATTATTTAGTGCAGTTTTTTAGTTCTCACCTTTGGAAAGCAACCATTGTTAAGTCAGAAAGAACTGCTAATCAATTAAAAAGAGATGATTTGCATATTATTCCGAATGGAGTGAATTTGGAAATGTTTTCTGTTATTGATAAAAAGGAGGCTAGAAAAAAATGTGGCTTTGAAGAGAATAAGAAATATATCCTTTTTGCTGCAGATCCTACTAGAAGCGTAAAAAATTATCCTTTAGCAAAAGCTGCAGTAGATCTTATTGCTAAAGATGATATTGAATTAGTTGTTGTACATGATATACCACATGAAAAGATTGTAGATTATATGTCGGCAGCTGATGTGTTTCTATTAACATCTGTATCGGAGGGATCTCCTAATGTGATAAAAGAAGCTTTAGCTTGTAATTTACCTATTGTTACAACAGATGTAGGTGATGTTAGATGGCTGTTAGGTGGAGTTGAAGGAACATTTATTGACCCAACACATACGCCAGAGGCTTTGTCTGCGTTTCTTGAAAAAGCAATGGAAATAGCATCTATTAAGGGTGTAGAAAGAATAGTTGAATTAGAGCTAGATAATAAGAGTGTTGCAACTAAACTTATTTCAATTTACAATAAGTTATTTGTATGAGTTTAAAAGAAAAGTTTTTATTAAAGATTGTATTGCCATTAGCAGATATGGTAATGGGTACAAAAATTATTTTTTGGTTGAGAAAAATCGAAGAGTTAAATGCCTATAGTCCAGAACAACTTATCGCTTGGCAGAATAATCTATTAAAAGAATATATACAACACCTTAAGGTTAATTCAGTGTATTACCAGAAGCTTTTTCAGAAAGAAGGTATTGCATTTGAAGAGATTAAAACTTTTGATGATTTAAAGCGTATACCTCCAATTGATAAAGATATTATTCGAGAATATTTTGAGGAGATTGTTCCTCTCAATTTAAATCAAATAAAATATAGAAAGGGCCGAACAGGAGGAACAACAGGTATGCCTCTAAATTATTACTTTGAAGAAAATACTTGGGGTTATATTACCGCTACCAAAATATCTGCATGGCGAACAGCAGGATACAAATACGGAGATAGCTTTGTTACCTTAGGTAGTAGTTCTTTGTTTCCATCAGGAAAAATGTCATGGAAAAATAAGATTTACTTTCGAATGCGAAATAATATTCCTTTAAACGGGATGAATATTTCTGATGAAGTAGCTGCTCGATATGTTGCGATTATAAAAAAGAAAAAGATTAAATATATTTATGGTTATGCTGCATCCATCTTTTTATTGACAGACTATATTCGTAGAAAGGATATTGATATGACTCAAATTAAAGCTGTATTTACTACTTCTGAGATACTTACGCCAGAATATAGGGCCTTAATGGAAAATACCTATCAATGTAGAGTAATGGATTGCTATGGCGCAAGAGATGGTGGTATTACAGCCTATGAGATCGAAAAAGGTTATTATCATCTTTCATACAATACAATTGCTCACTTAGAAAATACTTATGAAGACGGTACAGGAACTGCTTTATTAACCAATCTACTGAATACCGCTTTCCCTTTAATTAATTATAGAATTGGAGACGATATTAAATTAGAAGAAGATCACTCGAAATATAATGGTAAGTTAATAACAAAATTACTAGGTCGTACTTCTGATGTAATGCATTTTGACAACGGACACAGCCTTACTGCCACTGGTTTTTCTATAATGATTAGGGATTTTAATGTGAAAGCATTTGCCATGAAGAAGGAACATGGGCTAAAAATGCTTGTGCAAATAGAGCCTAAACCTGAGTTTAATAAGCAAGAACAGGAGCTTTTATTTAATACCATGAAAAAACATGTAGGTAAGGAAGTAGAACTTATTATAGAAAAAGTTGATAAATTTGAACCATTGAAAAATGGTAAAAGAAGGTATTTTATCAACTAATCCGTACTTTTGAAGAAACTATCTAACATACCAATGAAAAAAATTATACTTGTTGCAGGTGCTCGTCCTAACTTTATGAAAATAGCGCCCTTAATGCATGCGCTTAAAAACAACTCTCAATTACAACCAATTTTGGTACATACTGGTCAGCATTACGATGTAAAGATGTCTGGACAATTCTTCGAAGAACTCCACATTCCTTCTCCTGACATTAATTTGGAAGTTGGTTCAGCTAGTCATGCAGTTCAAGTAGCTAGAATTATGGAAAATTTTGAGCAAGTATGTTTAGATGAAAAGCCTGATTATGTTTTAGTAGTAGGTGATGTGAATAGTACTGCTGCTTGTTGTTTAGTAGCAGCTAAACTAAATATAAAAACAATTCATTACGAAGCAGGGTTAAGGAGTAGAGACAGAACAATGCCGGAAGAAATAAATCGCTTAGTTACTGATTCTATTACAGATATTTTTTTAACTACCAGTAAAGATGCTGATGAGAACTTATTGCAAGAAGGCGTTAATAAGAGTAAAATTCATATGGTAGGGAATCTGATGATAGATACTTTAGTAGCCTTTAAAGAAGAAGCGAAAGAAAAACCATTAGAGTTTAAGTTATTAAACAAGGAGCAGACGATACGTTTAGGTAAAGATTTTTATGCTAATCAATATGCTGCCTTAACTTTCCATAGACCGTCGAATGTAGATGCTGCTGATAACTTAAAGAAATTGGTGGGTATATGGGGAGAGATGTCAGCAAAGCTTCCGGTAATCTTTCCTATTCACCCCAGAACATATAAAAATTTACAAGAGTTTAACTTGTTAGATGAGATTAGTCAATACGATAACCTTTACTTAATTGAGCCACAAGGTTATTTATCTTTTATAAATTTAGTACAACATGCGAAGTTTGTATTAACAGATTCTGGTGGAATCCAAGAAGAAACAACTTACCTAAATATTCCTTGTTTAACTGTTCGCCCAAATACAGAACGACCAGTTACTATATGGGAGGGAAGTAATAAACTAATAAATATCAATGAGATTGAAGCAGAAGTTTTAAGTATAATTGATAATAAAGGTAAGCAAGGGAATAGACCAAATTTATGGGATGGTCATTCTGCTAATAGAATTGTAGAAATTTTAACTAGTTTATAATGTTATGGCTAAAAGAACTGTTGTTTCAATAATTAAAGGGATATGGATACGAACACTATCTAATATTGCTCAGTTTACATATCCAGCACATCTAACTGTTTTTATTCATCGATTAAGAGGAGTTAAGATAGGTACAGGTTCAAAAATAAGCAGAACTGTACAAATTGACGATTCTACTCCACATTTAGTTGAAATTGGTAAAAAGGTGTGGGTTACTGCTGGTGTAATGATTCTTTGTCATCAAAGAGATTTAACTACTCACAAGAGAGGCAAAGCTGTTATGGATAATGAATTAGTTTATAAGAAAGTGGTTATCTGTGATGGTGCTCATATAGGCATTGGAGCAATTCTAATGCCTGGGGTTACAATAGGAGAAGGAAGTGTAGTTGGAGCAGGTTCTGTGGTGACGAAAGATGTCCCTCCTTATAGTATTGCTATTGGTTCTCCAGCAAAAGTTCTTAAAACAATAGCCTAGTATGAAAATTTGGATTGATATTACAAATACGCCTCATGTAAATGTTTTGATGCCTTTAATTAGACATTTAGAAAAAAAACATGAGCTAATATTTACCGCAAGAGATTTCTCGGAAACTTTACCTCTTTTAAGACAGAATGGCATTGAGCCATTAATTATAGGTAATTATAAAGGGAAAAGCAGAGTCAAGAAAGTAGTTGGTTTATTAGTGAGAATGAGGGATTTATTATTTAAAGTCCCAAAGTTTGATTATGCTTTTTCATTAGGAGGTAATTATACTTCTTTAATTGCTTTTCTAAGAAATAAAAAATCTATTGTATTTAGTGATAATGATATTTCGTTTAAATTGTTTTCTTATTTACTAGCAAGCTATTTTATATTTCCGAACTATTTTAATTACAAGAGAATTAAAAAGAAGTATCGGATTAAACAGGAACAAATTTATGTATTTGATGGTTTTAAAGAAGATATATATATAGCAGATTATAAGCCAGATAAAGATTTCTTAAAGCAACTTCCTTTTGAGGAATTCATCACTATACGCCCAGAGAATTTAAAAGCATCTTATGTTCCAAAAGATAGCACGACCATAGTCCCACAATTATTTGAAACATTTAAAGATCAAAATATTTTATTTTTGCCTAGATACGAGGAAGAAAAGGCCTATGCTGATGGCTATGAGAATATTTATTATCCACCTGGGCCATTAAATGGATTGGATGTCTGTTACTATACCTCTGTTATGCTAACAGGAGCTGGTACTTTTGCTAGAGAAGCTGCATTGATGGGTATTCCTGCAGTTAGTTTCTTTCCTGGCGATATATTTTTATCAGTAGATATAGTGATGCAGGAAATGGGTATTGAATTTAAATCAAGAGATTGTTCTGAAATTAGAACATATGTAGATGGTGCTTCAAAATCTTCAGCTTCTTTAGATAGATGCATGAAGGTAAAAAATCAATTGTTGCAAATTTTAGATACTATTATAAAATAACACCACTTATTTTGGATTTTACTATAGATATATACAGAGAGTTATTACTGTCTTTTAAAGATGTAGGATATGCTTTTCAGACCTTTGAAGAGTTTATAAAAACTCCCAAGAGTAAAGTGGTAGTATTAAGACACGACGTAGATTTAAAAGCCATCAATTCCTTACAAACTGCCGAAATTGAAAATAAACTGGGTGTGAAAGCTTCTTATTATTTTCGGGTTACTCCTCAAAGTAATCAGCCTCATATTATAAAAGAGATTGTCCGTTTAGGTCATGAAATAGGTTATCATTACGAAGATCTATCCCTATATAATGGTGATAAAGAAAAAGCTATCGCCCATTTTGAGAAACAATTGGCGTATTTCCGAACATACTATCCAGTTAAAACCATTTGTATGCATGGTAGTCCTACAAGTAAGATTGACAATCGTTCAATTTGGGATAGTAATACTTATAAAGGTTTTGATATTATTGGAGAACCCTATTTTGATGTTGATTTCAATAAAGTATTTTACTTAACAGATACAGGCCGTTGTTGGGATGGAGAACGTTATAGTGTTAGGGATAAAGTAAATTCATCATTCCAACTATCTTATCATACATCCAATGAGATTATACAAGCTCTTCAAAAAGAGAATCTGCCAAATCAGATCATGATAACAACACATCCTCAACGTTGGACTAATAATAAAATACAGTGGTTAAAAGAACTTATTTTACAAACGGTTAAAAATCAAATTAAACGATTACTGGTTTAAATGAAAGTAGCTTGTTCTATAGAAGAAATAGGTGCACATAAATGGCGAGATTTTGTGTTTGATCATCCTAATGGTGATTTTTTTCACTCATTGGAATATTATCACTCATTTCAGTTAGAGAAAACAACAAAATCAGTTGTAATAGCTTTATTATCTGAATCAAATGAGATACTAGGACTTTCAGTTTTTTTACTTAGGCAAGAGAAAAACACACTTATTTCACAATTTACTTTGCGAGCCATAGCATATGCACCACCTATTATAAAAGATAATGATCAATTTTTATTAGGAGAACTGCTAAACCAACAACACAAACAACTCTCATCAAAGGCTATATATATAGAGTATAGAAATGTAACAGATGAATTTAAGGGTCAAGATCAATTTATCAAAACTGGTTTCAAAGCAGTTAAGCACTTAAATATAACGATAAATTTAAGTGTAAAAAAGAATGATATTTATAGCTCTATGACTACTACTGCTCGAAATAAAATTCGTAAAGCAGAAAAAGAAGGTGTTAAAATTAAGCAAATCAATCCTGAGTCAGATGCTATTTCTATTGAGGCCTATAGACTTATTAGAACGGTGTATAAACGTATAAGTCTTCCTTTTTTTACTTACTCAACATTCTCTAGAGCTACAAAATCTTTATCTAACAGTAAACGACTATTAGTATTTGGAGCATATCTGAATGATAAACTTATAAGTGTTATGCTTTTAACACTTTATAAACAAGAAGCTTATTGTTGGTATATGGGAACATTGCGTAATTTTAAGAAATACAATGCTACTGATTTATTGGTCTGGGAAACATTGCAATATGCAAAATCAATAGGTATTGATTGTTTTAATTGGGGAGGTGTAGGTTACCCCAATAAAGAATATGGTGTGAGAAATTTTAAAAAGAAGTTTGGAGGGACACTTATTCAAGATAATCGTTATATAAAAATATATCAACCTTTAATCTATAGAATGGGAAGTTGGGCTTTAAGTATTTTAAGATGAAAAGAATACCGAGATAACAATATTTAATTTCCATAGCAAATACGTTACTGTTCATAAAACACTGTTCTATAAACGCTTTTTAAAGGCGTTTTTTTGTTAAAATTAACTTATATTTGCATTCACAATTAAGATTGTAGTAATTATAGAAGATGCATATATTTAACAAAAGCCCACATAATAATCCGAAGATATCCTATCTAGGAATAAATTTCATTCTCTTAATAATCACATTCTTTGTAGTTGTTGGTTGGTTTCCTCTTGTAGCTCAAAATCCTTTAGATAAATATTTTGAGCCATTTCTAGTTTTTATTCCTATTTGGTATTTATGTGGTATTATATTTCGTAAATATGTATCATACTTACGACGTCCAATGAAAGAAGCTTTGAGAGGGATTATTAAGGCTGATTTATTAGCAGTTTTACTTTCATTTATTACTATTTATATTTTTCCGTCATTAAAATTATCTCCAAATGTACTTGTTGCTTCTGCTATTGTTCTCTTTTTATTAGAGAACATAGGCGCAATGATTTTCTATGCATTTAGATATGCCATAGATATAGAGAAACATGAAACTTCAAATGAAATTTCTCAACAAGATGAAGTGTTAAAATTACCCTATTTGCTAGATAAAGAAACGCAAATAAGCATTAAAAATAGTATTACACAAGAGTCTGGTTCTTCAGCCTTTAAGTCTTTAGAAAAGAACCTAGAACTGTTTTCATCAAATACAATGGTAGTTTCAACAAGAAATGTCTTTAATATTCGAAATCTAAGAAATAATAGATATTCAACCATTATTAACCTTAAAAGAATAAATGATATTAGAGGCATAAATGAATTTATGATTGCTGTTCATGATCGATTACCATTTCATGGTCAATTTATTGCTAGTTTTAGATCAAAAAGCACTCATAAAAAAAGCTTTCTCGCTAGTTATCCTTTGGGAATTAACTATGTATTATATGCATTAAATTATTTTTCAAAAAGAGTTTTACCAAAAATAGATTTTACTAGAGAATTATATTTTTGGCTTACTGGAGGTAAGAAAAGAATATTATCAAAAGCAGAAGTGTTTGGTAGATTGTATTGTTGTGGTTTTGAAATTGAGAAAGAGTTTAAAGTGGGAGAATTAATTTTTTTTGTAGCAAATAAATCAAAGAAACCAAACAGAAAATTGTCTCATACTTATGGCCCTATTATTCGTTTACATAGAATAGGAAAAAATAAGAAATTATTTAAAGTGTATAAATTTAGAACAATGCACCCTTTTTCTGAGTATTTACAGGCATATGTATATGACAAAAATAATTTGCAAGAGGGGGGGAAATTTAAGCGAGATATTAGGGTTAATTCAGCAGGTTTATTTATGCGAAAATACTGGATTGATGAATGGCCTATGTTATTAAATCTGATAAAAGGTAATATTAAATTAGTTGGAGTGCGACCAATTAGCAAACATTACTTTAGTCTTTATTCAAAAGAGTTACAACAGAAACGTTCAAAAGTTAAACCTGGGTTATTACCACCATTTTATGCCGATTTACCTAAAACACTTCAAGAAATTGAGGCCTCTGAATTAAACTATATTGATGCTTGCATTGATCATGGTACATTTAAAACAGATATTGTTTATCTAGGTAGAATTCTAATGAATATCCTATTTAGAAAGGCAAGGAGTAATTAAACAAACTTTCTTATCTTCATATATAAATCCTTAAGAAGTGTACTTTTTTCGTTGTTTATTTTTAAATTTGTGCTTCAACTTAACTATTCACTAAATCAACGAAAAAATAATGAGAAATTATCTGCTCATTTTGATGCTAGTTATTTCTACGACATCTTTCTCACAATATATTCCACTACATTTAGATTACACTGCTATTTATACATTAGTAGATGAACTAGCTAATGAAGGCGTAATAGAACTTAATTCCGTAGTTAAACCATACAGTAGAGAGTTTATTACAACATCGTTGTTAGATGCAAAAAAGAGCAGTCAATTAAATTCTCGACAAAAAAAGGATATAGATTTCTATTTAAATGAATTTGCACTTGAAAATAATGAACTACCATCTAAATGTTTCGTTAAAATTATTAATACAGAAAAATCTACCTTATCCTTATTTGAGCCTGCTTACCGTTATAAAGATGATCTTTTTCATGTGAAAATTAACCCTTTAGGAGGAGTAAATATTTACTCTAACGATAATGGAAATATCTATAAACGTTGGGTTGGAGCAGAATTTCAAACAACAATTGGAAAACATTTTTCAGTATATGCTTCACTAAGGGATATGGTACAGCCTGAAAACCTATTGCAAGAAAGGCAAAAGTATAATGTGCGGATTAAAAGCCCTTTTACAGGAATAGATACTATTGTAACTAAAGCAGGTTATATTGCTAATCAATATGGTGGTGCCTATAAAAAATATGGTACAGGAGGTGATTATAGTGAGATGAGGGCTGGAATCTACTATTCATGGAATTGGGGGCATATTGGTTTAGCTAAAGATCATATTTCTTTTGGAGATGCTTATAATGGACCTAATATTATTAGTGCAAATACACCTTCTTTTCCCCACATAAAATTAAACCTTAAACCTGCAAAATGGGTGGAGTTAAATTATATCCATGCTAATTTAGTATCAATGGTGGCAGACTCTACTGCATTCTATATGGAGAATACTGGCGAATTACAGTATTGGTACAAAAAGAAATATTTAGCTGCCAATATGCTTACAATTACACCGTTTAAAAGGTTTAATTTTTCTTTTGGTAATTCAATTATTTACTCCGAGGATAATATTAATTTAGCCTATTTAATTCCGTTTGCTTTTTACAAATCTATTGATCATACTTTAACAAGAGATCAAAGTGAAAATCAAAATTCACAAGTCTTTTTTAACATTAGTTCTAGAAACATTAAACATTTACATTTATATGCTTCATTTTATATAGATGAATTCTCTTATAAAAGAATGTCAACGGCAGAAACAAATCCGGTATCTTACAAAGCTGGTTTTCGTTTAACGAATTTCCCTATTAAAAACATTTCATTAAGCTCTGAATACACTTCTAATCAGATAATAACATACAAACATTCTATACCAAGTTTAGATTATACTTCTAATGGCTATCAATTAGGAAGCTATTTAGGAGATAATGCCCAAGAGATATATGTGGCACTTAGCTATAAACCAATTTCACGACTCTCAACTTTACTATCATATACTTATGCTCAACATGGGAATGAGTATCAGTATATAAGAGAGAATATTTTAGATATTATTGCAGAGCCTTATATGAATGATGTTGTTTGGCAAAATAAAACTATCTCTCTCAAAGCTATGTATGAGGTATTTAACAACGCTAATATATTAATTCAAGTAGATTGGAGTGACATTAAGACGAATAATATTTCGGGCAGTTTAACTTCTGGCGAAGTATGGCAAACATCACAAGAGTATTTAGATATGTATACTCCCAAATATTTACAAGGAAAAAATACCACCTTTACTGTTGGTTTGAATTATGGTTTTTAAATTTGTGAAATGAGAAAAATTCAAATGGTTGACTTACAAAGTCAATATCAAAATATTAAAAATGAAATTGATAAATCAATACAAGAAGTCCTTGATTCGGCTACATTTATAAAAGGAGAAAAAGTTCTTGAATTTCAAAAGAATTTAGAAAGTTATCTAGGAGTAAAGCATGTAATCCCTGTTGGTAATGGAACCGATGCTTTACAAATTGCTTTAATGTCACTAGGGTTAAAGCCTGGAGACGAAGTTATTACTCCAACATTTACGTTCATAGCAACTGTAGAAGTAGTTGCTCTTTTAGGTTTAACTCCAGTGCTTGTTGACGTAGACCCTGATAATTTTTGTTTATCAATAGATGCTGTAAAAAAAGCTATTACACCCAAAACTAAGGCTATCGTTCCTGTTCACCTTTTTGGACAAAATGCTAATATGGAAGAATTAATCGTATTAGCAAAAGAAAATAAATTAACAATAATTGAGGATGCATGTCAATCAATAGGTTCGGACTATATTTTCTCAGACGGTAAAATAATTAAGTCTGGTTGTGTTGGAGATATTGGTTGTACATCTTTTTTTCCATCAAAGAATTTAGGCTGTTATGGCGATGGAGGAGCAATATTTACCAATAATGATATTTTAGCAGAAAAGATGCGTGCAATATCAAATCATGGGATGAAAGTGCGTTACCATCATGATATTATAGGTGTAAATTCCCGTTTAGATAGTATTCAGGCCGCGGTATTAAATGTTAAACTAAAAGACTTAGATAAATACAATGCGGCAAGACAAAAAGCAGCAATATATTATAACAAAGCATTTAAGAATTGTAAAAATATTGCCATTCCTGAAAATGGTCTTAATTCCTCTCATGTATATCATCAATACACATTAAAATTAATTGATATTGATAGAGAAGGACTTCAAAAACATTTAGCTTCAAAAGGTATTCCTAGTATGATTTATTATCCAATACCACTTCATTTACAAAAAGCATATCAAGATTCACGCTACCAATCTGGAGATTTCCCTGTAGCAGAAAAACTCTCACAAACTGTTATTTCATTACCAATGCATACAGAATTAACAGAAGTTGAACTAAAATTAATCACAGAATCTGTACTAGAATTTTGTTGAATTATATAATTGCATACTTGAATAAAAAAATATTGTTATACTTTTGCAGACCATAAGCTTCCAACAACAAAAAATTATGAAGTATTTTGCTCACGAATCTAGTTTTATTGATGAGGGTTGTCAAATAGGTGACAATACTAAAATATGGCATTTTTCACATATCATGTCACAGTGCATTATAGGTGAGCAATGTAATATTGGTCAAAATGTAGTAGTTTCGCCCAAAGTTGTATTAGGGAATAATGTTAAAATACAGAATAATGTATCTATTTATACAGGAGTTATCTGCGAAGATGATGTATTTCTAGGTCCCTCTATGGTATTCACAAACGTAGTTAACCCTAGATCTCATGTGATAAGAAAAGATGAATACAAGCAAACAATTATTAGAAAAGGGGCTTCTATCGGAGCCAATGCAACAATTATTTGTGGTAATGAAATTGGTGCGTACGCCCTAATTGGTGCAGGAGCTGTAATAACTAAAACTGTTAAGCCATTTGCATTAGTTGTTGGTAACCCAGGAGAACAAATAGGATGGGTGAGTGAAGATGGCCATCGTTTAAAATTTGATATCAATGGATTTGCTGTTTGTCCAGAAACTGTTCAAGAATATAAACTGGAAAATGATATAGTAAAACGAATAATATAGAAATAGCTAGAATGATAAAATTTGCAGTAATAGGACAAGGACATATTGGAAAAAGACATGCAGAGATGATTCGCAGAAATGATGACTCTGAATTAGTTGCTGTATGTGATGTATTATCTAAAGAAAAACTTGGATTAAAAGATATTAATGAGCCTTTTTTTTCTTCAATTAATGATTTGCTAAATTCAGACTTAGAATTTGATGTTATAAACATCTGTACTCCAAATGGTTTTCATGCAGAATATGGAATTAAGGCATTAGATAAACACCATCATGTCGTAATTGAAAAGCCTATTGCTCTAACAAAATCTGATGCCGAAATGATTTTATCAAAATCATTAGAAGTTTCACGTCATGTTTTTTGTGTAATGCAGAACCGTTATTCACCACCATCAGTATGGTTAAAAGATCTTGTTGATAATAAGATTTTAGGTGATATATATATGGTTCAGCTAAACTGCTATTGGAATCGTGATGAGAGATATTATAAACCAGGGAATTGGCATGGTGACGGAAAATTAGATGGCGGAACTTTATTTACTCAATTTTCTCATTTTATAGATGTAATGTATTGGTTATTTGGTGACATCTCTAATATATGTGGTAATTTTCACGACTTTTCTCATAAAGACTTAACTGATTTTGAAGATAGTGGTGTTGTTACTTTTGATTTCGTAAACGGAGGTATGGGGAGTTTAAATTATTCTACTTCTGTATATGATACAAACTTAGAAAGTAGTATTATAATTATAGGCTCTAAAGGTACAGTTAAAGTTGCTGGGCAATATATGAATGAAGTTGAATATTGTCATGTAAAAGACTACAAAATGCCTAAACTAGCACCCTCAAATCCTCCTAATGATTACGGTACATATAAAGGTTCTGCTCAAAATCATCATTATGTTATTGAGAATGTAATTGATAAGCTTAAGAAAAAAGGAAGCATAACAACGAATGTACTAGAGGGCCTTAAAGTGGTAGATATAATTGAACGAATCTATAAGGTTCGTGATGAAAAATGGACTAAAAAATAAAATCATGATACAACGTATTCAATCTCTATATTTATTTGCAATTACAATACTTTCAATAGTAGTTTTTTTCTCTCCATTAATAGAACTAACAAATGGTGAGGTAGTATATGTTCTTAATTATTTAGGTATTTCGTCTCTTTCAGGTGTAAATGAGATATTAATAAATACATGGACAGTTACGGCTCTTAATTTTTTAATAACTGTAATAGCGACATTAGCACTTTTTTCTTATAAAAAACGAATGCTACAAATACGTTTATGTATCATAAATATGGTTTTAATGATAGGTTTTTATCCATTGGTATTTATTTATATATATTTTGCTAGTGAATACCAATTAACTTATCATTTAAAAATAGCACTTATTTTTCCTTTAATTAATGCCATTTTAAGCTATCTTGCCATAAGAGCTATAGGTAGAGATGAAGCAGTTGTTAAATCATTAAATCGAATGAGATAGCTTTATTTTGCTAATATAAAATCTTCTTCTGTATAGTGTACTAATTGTACACCCATATTCAAATATCCACCATCTTTTTGTTTCTCAAACTTAAATCTTGACTGTAAGGTTTGTGTTTGTTCATAACGATCTAATTCACTAACAAAGGGTTTTCCATAGCTTGAAATAGCTTTAACAAAATAATGAGTTAAATCAAATCCTAATAAATCAAATCTAGGAGATGTAGAATAAGAAGGATAACCAAACTCTTGTCTAAATTTATTCCTGTATATTCCATTATTTTTACTCTTTCTGTCTACAAAAAATGATGAATAATAATAGCTTGAAGGATAAGACGTCAGTGTTTTATTCCAAGAGTCAAATCCAAATATAGAAATAGGGGTAGTCTCACTATTAATCGCGGTTATTTTAGGAAGTAGATTTCTAATTATATTAGCTTTCTCAGTAGAGAATACTATTATATTCTCAATGCTATCAACAAGTTTATATTTTATGTTAGCATAATTTTCGAGCGTAAACTGCATCTCTTTAAATGGGATATTGTCTCTCTCTAAAAAAACTTTTAAAAACTTAGAAAATTCACTACCATTATCTTCAATATCATTATTAAAATCAAGAATCACAATATTTTTATCTGAGAATTTCTCAATAAATAAACGAGAAGCCTCCACAAATTGTTTTTTGTGAGGAGTGTTATTTTGAAACACATAAGGATTTGTTTCTAACGACCTTATTTTAGGAGAAAAAGGTACTACTAAAGGGATATAGTTTTCTTGAGCAAATTCAGCGACAATATCTACTTGAGAACTATATGCTGGGCCTATAATTAAATCAACATCTTTTAATTGAGAATAATTAGCTTTAAGAACCTCTTTAACTTTTATAGGAGATTTTTCAATATCGTAAGTAATCAGTTCTACAGAGATATTCTCTTGTTTTAATTGGTTTACACCTAATAATACACCTTCATAAAATTCGACAAACTTATCAATAGTTGCATCTTGTTTCTCCGAATTATTAAGCATAAACGGCATTAATAAAGCAACCTTAATTATAGATTTATTCTCACTCCTTATAGTTGAACCTAATATTTCACTAGCTCTTGTATTTGCAGTATTATATGAATTAGATTTTAAATTATCTCTAACAACAATAATATCTTCTTTTTGCGCTGAAGGTAAATATATCACTTGTCCAATCTTTAAACCATTAGCCAACTCAGGGTTTATATTAATCAAATCATTTATTGTTGTATTATATCTTTTACTTAAACTATATAACGTTTCTTTGGGAAGAACTGTATGTGTTTGTGAACTAGAAGTTATTCTAGAAGTAGTCGTTTTTTTAAACATCGTTTTTTTTCCTTCTGAAGAAGGTATTTTTAGTATCATACCTTCCTTTATTCCATTTCTAGCTTCAATGTTTAAATCCCATATCTCATTAGCTGTTACTTTATATCTTTTTGCAATAGAATAAAGTGTTTCACTTGTTTTTACAGTATGTGTAATTAAATCATTTTGTGCTGTTGGTCCCTTAGCTGTAAAAATAGGCTCCTGAATAGGAATCATCAATTTCATTCCTTTATTTATACCGGAAATAGCATGTTGATTGTATTTTAGTATTTCTTCTTGAGATACTTTAAATTTTCTGCTAATTCGATATAGTCCATCACTTTTCTTTACTTCATACAAATAAAAATCTTTGCCGTTTTGTGAAACTTTAGGATAATCTCGACTTTGAGCAAAGCCATTTAGAAAAAGAGATAAAAAATAAGATATAAGAAGTATGTATCTCAGTTGCTTCATTGATTGAAGATTTTTTAATTAAAAACAGAACAAATGTACAAGAAAAATCTCATTAATATATTTTTTGTTAACAAAAAAAGGACCGCAATAATTATATCTAAGTACTGTTTGTTGCTTTGTGTTTCAAATTGTTTGTGTGCTTAAATATATATTGTATTTTTGATGTCTTAAAAATAAGTTTTTTATGAAAAAAACACTTTCTGTAGTCCTCTTCTTTTTATGTGTTCTATTAGCTAGTAATGCTCAGTTTACTACAGGTAATATTTATGTGAAAGCTTCTCAGATGGGAGAGACTTTAATAAATATTGATGAGGTTCTAATAATAGATAGTATCTATAGCACATCTACTATTACTTATACACATTCATCCTTGACAAATTTTAAATGGTATAGGTATCTTATTTCTCCTGCAACTAAAATTGACCTCGGGAATGATGAAAGTAATACTTTTTCTACTACTCTTAATTTTAATACTCCTTCCGCTGGATATTTTGGTAATGGAGATAATTGTGGTTATGTTCTTGAATATGAAGATGGCTTCGAAAAAAAATATAAATATATTTGGGTGCTTGATAGGATGAATAATAACATCAGGATTAACAACTTAACTGCAGACACAATCGGTGTAAATCCATGTTCTTCTACTCATTTAATTGCAAATGTTAGCCCCTTAAGTTTTACCTCTGTATATGAATACTGGGATTCTTTGGGAGTAAGAAACACTATTGATCGTAGATTTATTATTCGATACAATAGTCTCGACTCTTTAAATAAGAGCGTACAGAAAGAAATAGAAAAATTTAATATTATCTCTGGTGATAATAATTTTATTGTGCCTTCTCCGTATATAACAACTAAATTTACTTTAGAAGGAGACCAGTTTTTTAGAGAATTAGGACATTTAAGGTCCTTTTCTTCGGTAGATTTCACTCCATATGCAGTACAGCAAAATTTAAAAGGAGTAGTGTCAGAGAGATCAGAAAGAAATGAAATAGATCGAAGTAAAGGCATACTTGGAGGATCAGCTCCTCTTGTTGTAGATTTAACAAGTAATGCAAACAAGCCTATTACACAAAATTATGAATGGAATATTATAAGTAAGAAAGATAGTACAGACAGGGTATTTTATACCGATGAAAACCTTCGATATAAATTTAATGATGATGGTTTATATAAAATAATATTAGAGGTAAGTAATTCTCGTTGTGCATCTATTGACTCTATTGAGGCTACTGTATTAGCATCTCAATTAGAAGTTCCCAATGTATTCACTCCTAATGGTGATGGCAGTAATGATGAGTTTAGGGTAGCTTATCGATCATTAATTACATTTAAAGGAATCATTTTTAATAGATGGGGTAGAAAAGTATTTGAATGGAGTGACCCACAAAAAGGATGGGATGGTAGAATAGGAAACAAAATTGCTCAGCCAGGCGCTTATTATTACATAATTGAGGCAGTTGGTTCAGATATTGACCCAAGAACAAATAAACCTGTTTTACATATTAAAAGAGGAGATATTAACTTAATTAGAGGAAAATAGCCTATTTGGTAATTATTGTAAATGAAAAATTAACTATATTTGCTCCTCGTTTTTATAAAAATACAAGAATATATTTAAAAATATTTAACTGACAGGTTGTTATGAAGAATAAGTTATCAATATTAGCATTACTTTTTATAAGTGTTTTCACTTCTCAAGCTGCTGATATATACTACTATCAAAGTAAGTTTACAGAAAATATTGATTCTATTAAAGTTGGTTTAAATAATCAAGCAGCATTCGATAAAGTATTAGCCTCTCTCGATTCTTTGCAAAGAGGCTTAGTTGCTGAGAAATTAATCACTAAGAAAAAACCATTAATTACTGAAATACAATCTGTTTATGCATTTATAGGTGAAATATCTCCAGGGCCTAAAAGCTACATGCTCGATATAAATCAGAAAACAAGTGCTATGTCAATTTTAGGCTTAACAGAAGAAGAAATTCCTGACTCAACGAGCTGTTTACCTATTACAAAATTAGTATTATGGGATACGTATAATTGTTATTTTGTTACTAATAATTCAGATAGCATGATGACAACCTATAAATATAACTTTTTGGTTGAAAAAAAATATTCATCATATACAGGATATGTAAAAGCAGGAGTTTCGGTTAAGTGTTCTCGTTGTATATTTGAATCATTTAAGAATGTAGAAGTTGTATTTGATCAAGAAACCTGCGATCAAGAATTAGGTATAGTTCGTTATATACAACCTGAAATTATACAACCCAAAGTAGATGAATATCCTGAACCTGATTACTTATCTCCTCAACAGAAGAAAGCTCTCAAAGAAAAGTTGAAGAAAAAACTTAAAAAAGAGAAAGCTAAAAAGAAAAAGCGCATAGCTAAAGAAAAAGACAAGAAGAAAAAAGAGATGGCTGAGCTTCGTATGGATAAGAAGAAGGAAGCAATGGCTGTTAGAGATGCTAAAAAGCAGAAGATGACAGATAAAAGAAAGCTTCTTGGCAAGGCTAAAAAAATAAAAAATAAATATAAAAAGAAAATAAAAAAAGTAAAGGTTAAGACAAAAAAGAAGATGAAAAAGGCTAAAAAGAAAGCCAAAAAAACAAAATCGAAACCAACAGCTGAAATTAAAGCATTAAAGCAAGAAATGAATGAAAGCATTCAGTTATTAAAAGATGAACAGAATGCTAAAATTGATGCTCTTCAAGAATAAAGAAATATTTACATAAAAAGCCCTTATACAAAAAATGTATAAGGGCTTTTTATTATTCATTAATCTCATTAATAATACTTTCCATATATTCTAACAGCTCATCTTTACCATTCCCTTTTTCAGCAGATGTTGTAAATAGAGGAGGTAAATCGTCCCAGTTTTCAAGTAATTTATTTTTGTATGCTTCTAAATTAGCTTCTTCTTGTTGTTTCTTGAGTTTATCTATTTTCGTAAACACAATAGAGAATGGAATTCCACTTATACCTAACCAATTAATAAATTCTATATCTATTTCTTGCGCCTCTATTCTACTATCGATCAAAACAAATACATTTATTAATTGTCTCCTTTTTAAAATATAGGATTCAATCATAGTACGCAATTTCTTGCGCATATCTTTGCTTATTTTAGCATAACCATAACCCGGCAAATCTACTAAATGCCAAGCCTTATTAATTAGAAAATGATTAATTAATAGGGTTTTACCTGGTTTAGCTGAAGTCATAGCCAAACCTTTTTTATTGACTAGCATGTTGATTAATGAAGATTTCCCAACATTAGAACGCCCTATAAAAGCAAATTCAGGTAAATCACTTTCCGGACATTTATTTATTTCTGTGTTGCTGATAACAAATTCTGCTGTGTCTATATGCATTATTTTATATTTTTAATATCAGTTTTTTACTTAAGAAAAAACGCTTTTTTGAAGATATTAACCATAAGCCGATAAAACAAATCAGACCATTTAAGATTAATAATTCTGCTCCTGATCTATAGTTAAATAGCTTAATTAATATATATTCTAATATCCCTATTAATATAGGAGATATTATCGCAATTATCGGTATTTTTTTATCTGTAGGTTTAAATTTTGTAAATAAGCCAAAAGAAAATAAGCCTAATAGTGGACCATAGGTATAGGAGGCTATTTTATAAATTACAAGAATAATACTATCTACATTTTTAATGTTATAAATTAATATAATAATTAGCGCAAATACAATAGAAATACCAATATGAACTCTACGACGAATCTTTTTAGCACGATTAGCCTTTTCTTGCTTAACACCTAATATATCGACAGAGAAAGAGGTGGTTAAAGAAGTAAGAGCAGAGTCAGCACTAGAGAATGCTGCGGCAATAATACCAATGAAAAAGAAAATAGTAACTGCTTTCCCTAAGTAGCCATTTGCAAAATATGGTAAAATCTCATCCGGATTTTGAGGCAATTGTAAGCCTTTTTCCTGTGCCAAAAATAATAACAATGCACCAACAGATAGAAATAGTATATTTATAGGAATAAACATAAACCCATATGAATACATATTCTTCTTAGCTTCTTTAATATTTTTACAAGACAAGTTCTTTTGCATCATATCTTGGTCTAATCCGGTCATCACAATGGTTATAAATACTCCACTTAAAAACTGTTTGAAGAAGTTATTTCTACTTACCAAATCATCAAAAACAAATATGTCTGTCCATTTGTTGTTTAATAATTTTGTAGATATTAGATCTATAGGCATTTCTAGTTTATTATAGACTCCTATAATAATTAGAACTAAAGCTGTAAGTAAAAAAAAGGTCTGTAAGGCATCCGTCCATATAATAGTCTTAATCCCACCTTTGTTAGTATATAACCATATAAATAGAATTAAAACACTTACACCAAGTTCGAACGGAATATTCCAAGTATTAAAAACAAATGTTTGTAAAATAATAGCAACAACATATAACCGTGCAGCAGCCCCAATAATCTTTGATAATAAGAAAAATGAAGCTCCCGTTTTATAAGCTCTATTTCCAAATCGTTTTTCTAGATAGCTATATATACTAGTTAAATTTAAACGGTAGTAAAGAGGTAATAAAATTGTAGCTACAACAATATATCCGACAAAAAAGCCTAATACCATTTGCATATATGCAAAACCATTGCTTTCAACAACGCCTGGGACAGAAATAAACGTGACTCCAGAAATAGAAGTTCCTATCATTCCAAATGCTACTATATACCATGGAGACTTACGATTTCCTAAGAAAAATGCAGCATTGTTATTTGCTTTTCTTCCTGTAATGTAGGAAATAAGAAGTAACAAACCAAAATAGGCTAATATAAGGAGTAGAATGTTTGAACTTGACATATCTTATTTTGTAAATGGTTCCTGTGTTTTGCGATTAGTAAATAATCAACAGAATTCAGATACAAATGTACCCAAAACATAGATAAAATTTTAACTTTGCATTAATTATTAAGATAATATGATGCATCAACAGTTTCCTTCCGTATTATTAGAGAATGCGGTTGACGAATTTTCTAAATTGCCGGGAATAGGTCGTAAAACGGCTTTAAGACTCGTATTACATATGCTTAAAAAAAGCGAAGAGGAGGTTGATCTTTTTGGAAATACCATTATTCGCCTTAAAAAGGAGATTAAACATTGTAAAATTTGTCATAATATATCAGATGTTGATGTATGCGACATATGTAGTAACCCATCTAGAGATGAAAATGTAGTTTGTGTAGTAGAAAACATAAAGGATGTAATGTCTATTGAGAATACGCATCAATTCAAAGGTTTATACCATGTTTTAGGAGGAATTATATCACCTATGGATGGAATAGGACCAGCTGATCTGGAAATAGATAGTTTAATTCAACGTATTCAATCAGAAAACGTAAAAGAAATTATATTGGCACTTAGTCCAACTATGGAAGGAGACACAACAAATTTCTATATTTTTAGAAAACTAGGTGTAAAAAGTATAAAGATTACAACTATTGCTAGAGGTATTGCAATAGGAGATGAATTAGAATATGCAGATGAAGTAACTCTAGGCAGATCAATTATAAACAGAATAGAATTTACTGATTCAAAAAATAGTTAATATTCAAAAAATAAAAAATGGAAGAATTAATAGAAAAAGCATATAAAAAAGCTAACTTTTATTATTATACAATATTTGTTAAGGCTGTTGTATTTGCTTTTTTAGGTTATTTAGCTAATACTAATTACCCCAATCTTTTCAACTTCACTGAAGCTACAAAAACAGTTGTTAGTAGTATTGCATACTTATACTTAATTGGGTCAATTCCATTAGCACTATGGTTATTTAGTAAAAAAGTAGCCCTATTAATAAGTATAGAAGATATAAATCTTCGTTATACTCAATATATGTATTGGGTGTTAGTGCGAATGGGTCTAATAGGAGTTAGTTTTATCTCAAATATTATTTTAGGATATATGTTTCAATCTAGTTCTTTTTTATACGCAGCAGCTATTGCTGCTGTAGCAATGTTATTTTGTAAACCTAACAAAACTAATATAGACAGAGAATTAAATCCAATTGTTGAAATAACTGATTAATAAATTAATATGATTATAGCTATAGATTTTGACGGAACCATAGTAGAACATGCCTATCCAAAGATTGGTAAAGAAATTCCTTTTGCAACTGACACGCTTAAAATGTTACAAAAAGATCGACATCAACTTATTTTATGGACTGTAAGGGAAGGAGCTTTGTTAGAAGAGGCAGTTGATTTCTGCAGAAAACGAGGTGTTGAATTTTACGCCATAAATCAAAATAATCCTGAGACGGTAGAAGAAGAGTTTATTTCTCGTAAAATCACGGTGGATTTATATATTGATGATAGAAATCTAGGAGGCTTACCTGATTGGGGAATAATATATCAAATGATTAAATCAGATAAAGCGTTTGAAGCACCAAAGCATATTATTGAAAATGAATATGGACAAGCTAAAAAAAGCTTTTTTGATAAATTATTAGGTCGATGAAAATAACATTTATTACACCACCAGCAATTAATGGATCAAAACCTGCTGAACGTACTGCTGGTTGCACAAGAGTGGTGTATGCTATGCCTAATATATATGAACTAACGGTTGCTGCTTTACTTGAACAAGAAAAGTATGAGATTTACTATATAGATTTCATTTTAGAGAAAAAATCATCAAATGACTTAGCTTTTTTTTTAGAGTCTGATAATAGTGATTGTTACTGTATATGGTCAGTAAACCTTTCTATGGATGCTGATCTAGAGGCATTAAAACAAATACGAAAAACACATGCTACTGCGAAGATTCTATTTATGGGTCCTGCACCAACATATTACACCAAAAATTTTGTTCTAGACAATAATGTTTTTGTGTTAAGAGGTGAGCCAGAATTAACAGCAAAAGAACTTATAGCATCATTTAAAAATAATACTGACTTTTCTTCCATTACAGGTATTTCTCTATTAGTAGATAATAAGCTTAAACATAACCCTCCAAGAGCTTTACTAAAAGACTTAGATGAATTGCCTTTTCCTGCACGACATTTTATTGAACAATACCACTTTGCTAATCCTAAATTAAAAGAATCTCCTTATACAACTATAGTTGCATCGCGTAATTGTCCATTTAAATGTATTTACTGTGTGCCAAGTTCTTTAACATTTGCTCGCGAAATAGAATACAAAAAGGATAAAAAAAAGAAACCTCCTATTTCATTTCGTTCAGTGGAGAATGTTGCTGAAGAATTAAAACAATTACATGAGAATGGGTATAAGTCTATCGGCTTTATGGACGATAATTTTATAGTGAATGCAAAAAGATTAAAAGGAATTGGTCATGAATTGAAAAAATATAATTTTTCATGGGGTTGTCAAGCAAGAGCAGATGCAATAAATGATAATATAGCAAAAATATTGGCTGATACAGGTTGTCAGTATGTAGATATCGGCGTTGAATCTTTTGATGATGATATTCTAAAATACATTAAAAAAGGGCTTACCTCAGAACAAATTTTTGCAGCTATAGAATCATTGAAAAAATACAAAGTTCCTGCTAAACTAAATATTCTAATAGGTACAAGTCCTTTAGAAACAGTTGATAGCATTAAAAAGACTTTAAAAATAGCTAAAAACCTAAAAGTGAGTCAGGTAATGTTTAATATTGTAGCTCCATTTCCAGGCACTGAATTTTACGATTTAGCTAAAATGAATAACTGGATAGTAGGAGGAGATTATGTTCCTACAGATGTGCAACGAAACTCAATATTAAACTTTCCAAAATTAACTTCAAAACAAATGGAACGTTTGTTATTTTGGAATAATATTCAGTTTTTCTTACGTCCTTCTTTAATACTATCCCATTTATTTAAATTTAAGTCTTTTAGTGAATTTAGAATTGCACTTAAAGCCCTGAAAATAAAACTATTTGGATAAATGAAAAAATTATCAGTAGTTATATTAACATGGAATTCAGAAAAGCATATAACTCCTTGCTTGGATTCATTAATTAGTGCTATTGACAAATATAATTATGAAGTTATTATTGTTGATAACGGTTCTACAGATAATACGCTAAACCTTCTAAAGCAATATCTTTCTTCCCAGATTCATTTAATTACCAACAATAATAATAAAGGTGTTGCAAAAGCTCGTAATCAGGCTTTAAGAATGGTATCAGGTGATTTAGTGTTAATTTTAGACATTGATACTGAGGTAAATAAACAAGCCATTGATGCATTAATTACTACAATAGAAAGTGATGATAAGATTGGAATTGCTGCCGTAAAATTAGTGGCCAGTGATGGTGAAGTTCAACAGAGTTGCCGAAGACTCCCAACTTTACGTTATAAGCTTCAGAATGTTTTAGCTTCAAAAGGAATACTGAAAGAAAGCAAATCTCAGTTTTATAAAAAGAAGATGCATGCAAACATGCCGTTTGAGGTAGAATATGTCATAGGTGCATGCCAGTTGGTTCGTAAAACTGCACTTGATAAGGTAGGCTTATTAGATGAAAATATATTTTATGGACCAGAAGATGCCGATTTTTGTTTGCGTATGAAACAAAAAGGGTGGACCGTGATTTTTATTCCATCAGAAAGTATTTTACATCATTATCAGCAAATTAGCAATAAAAACATATTTTCTTTTATCTCTAGACAACATATAAAAGCATTATTATATTATTTTTGGAAACACAAGAGAATCTAATTAAAGATTTATGCCATATTTACAAAACAACATATTAAACTTAAGAGCTTTAGAACCTGAAGATTTAGCTATTCTTTATAAATGGGAAAATAATTCAGAGTGGTGGCATGTAGGTAATACCATAAACCCTTATTCTAAGTTTATTTTACGTCAATACTTAGTGAATTCAGATAAAACTATATACGAAAATAAACAGCTGCGTTTGATCGTTGAACTCAATGAAACAAAGAAATGTGTAGGGATGATTGATCTGTATGACTTTGATGCCAAACATAATAGAGTAGGTATTGGCATAGTTATAGAAGAAGCCCATCAACAAAATGGTTATGCAGATATTGCCTTAAATTTATTAGTTGAGTATAGTTTTGATTTTCTTGGAATTCACTCTCTTTTTGCACACATACTTCCTTCTAATACACCAAGTATTAGGTTGTTTAAAAAACAAGACTTTATAAAAACGGGAACCTTAAAAGATTGGGTAAAAAATAAAGAAGAATACTTAGATGTAGATGTTTATCAGCTAATTAAAGCATAAAAAACTAAACAAGTTCAATATAAACTGGCAGTTCTTTTAAAAATTCACAGCCTCGAGTATCTAAATCAACTTTACAGCAATAATGTTGTAATCCATTACTCATAAGTAAATACTGAACTCTTAGTTGAGAATTATATATAGCAACTTGATCAAAAGTTTTTTGACTTAATGCTATGCTTGGTGCTTTATATTCAATTATCATTAAAGGCCTACCATCATTACCATACACAACTGTATCACAGCGTTTTTGCATTCCATTATAGGAGAGCGATACTTCGTTACCAATAAGGCTTGCAGGGTAGCCTTTTTCTTCAATTAGATACTCTATCATGTGCTGTCTAACTAATTCTTCAGGCTGTAATGCTACGTATTTCTTCCGTATACGATCAAAGATTTGTTTCTTCTCGTTAATAACTTTTATTTTAAATGAGTAGTCTGGAAAGTTAAGTTGACCCATTTTTTGTTATTTTTGTAATTCTAGAATGCAAATATAAAACAATATGAAGACAAAGGAAGAAATTGTTGCCAATTGGTTGCCTCGATATACAAAAAAACCAATACAAGATTTTACGAAGCATATTTTATTGACTAATTTCTCTAATTATGTAGAAATGTTTGCAGAACAATTTGGAGTAGAAGTGCTAGGAAGAGATGGTAACATGATGAATGCTTCTGCCGAAGGTATAACTATTATTAATTTTGGGATGGGCAGTCCCAATGCTGCTATAATAATGGATATTTTATCTGCCATAAATCCAGAGGCTGTATTATTTTTAGGAAAATGTGGTGGCTTAAAAGATAGAAATTCAAATGGCGATTATATTCTACCAAGTGCTGCAATTAGAGGAGAAGGAACTTCCAATGATTATTACCCACCAGAAGTACCAGCTTTACCGGCATTCTCTTTACAACGTTCTGTTTCATCTACTATACGAGATAAGGGAAAAGATTACTGGACAGGTACAGTTTATACAACAAATCGACGCGTCTGGGAACACGATGATGACTTTAAAAAATACTTAATAAAAATTCGCACCATGGCTATTGATATGGAAACGGCAACCTTGTTTACTGTAGGCTTTTCCAATCATATTCCAATTGGAGCTTTATTATTAGTCTCTGATATGCCATTACATGAAGAAGGAATTAAAACTATTGAAAGTGACAAAAAGGTGACCGAAAACTATGTAGAAGAGCACCTAAATATTGGAATAGAATCTTTACTAAGGATTAAAAATAACAGCGAAACAATAAAACACTTACGTTTTGAGTAAATTCATTATTAGTTAAATAAAGTGGCTAAACAAGAGTTATCATACAGTCAGATTTTATCTGACTTAAAAAAGAAAGAATATAAACCTATTTATTTATTTATGGGTGAAGAAGCATACTATATTGATATGCTTTCTGATTATATACAGGCCAAGGTATTAAATGATACCCAACGAGAGTTTAACCTTTCTGTTTTATACGGAAAAGATGTGGATATGTCAACAGTAATTAATGCCGCTAAGCGTTTCCCAATGATGTCTCCTTACCAAGTTGTAATTGTAAAAGAAGCGCAGCATGTTAAAGATTATGATTTACTATACCATTACCTGCAAAATATTCAACCATCTACTATATTAGTATTTTGTTATAAGTATGGTACTATTGATAAACGCAAAAAAGTAGTAGGAGAGATTGCTAAAAAAGGTGTAATCTTTCAATCCAATTTATTGCGCGATTATCAAGTAGTAGGGTGGATTAAAGAATATATTAGAACAAAAAGTTTATCTATTGATGAAAAAGCTGCTATTATGCTTAGTGAGTTTTTGGGCACAGACCTTGGAAGAATTGTAAACGAAGTAGATAAACTAATAATAACAAAACCTACTGATAGTAATCAAATTACTGATGCACTAATTGAAAAGAATATTGGTATCAGTAAAGATTATAATAATTTTGAATTACAGAATGCGCTTATTAAAAAAGACATTTTAAAAGCGAATAAGATTGTTTTCTATTTTGATAAAAACCCTAAAAACAACCCTTTAGTTGTAACATTATCTGTCTTATTTAATTTCTTCTCTAACCTTCTTCAATACCACTATACAGGAGATAAAAGTCAGCAAAATATAGCTAGAACTCTTGGAGTAAATCCTTTCTTTGTAAAGGACTTTGTGAAAGCTGCTGGAGTATATAATGCAGGTAAATGCATGCAATCTATAGGTCTCATACGAGAATATGATGCCAAAGGAAAAGGAGTCGGCTCAAGAACAGTAACAGGAGATTTACTTAAAGAGCTTATATTTAAAATAATGCATTAGAATATTTAAGCTGTTCTATGCTTATATCTACAATTTACTTTACCTTTTACTATATTTGTAAGCTTAGATTTTATTAACTGTTTACGAATAGGAGATACGTGGTCAATAAAAACATGGCCTTCGATATGATCATATTCATGTTGAATAACCCTAGCCGCAAAGCCTTTGTAGGTTTCTTCGTACGACTTAAAATTTTCATCAACATACTTAATCTTAATCACATCTTTACGAGTAACTTTCTCATGAATAGACGGAATACTTAAGCAACCCTCTTCTTTAGTAACATCATCTCCTGTTCTTTCAATAATCTCTGCATTAATAAATGTCTTTTTAAAATCTTTAAAGCTTGGATCTTCTTCTACCAAAGGAGTTAAGTCGATAACAAATAAACGTATCGATTTCCCAATTTGAGGAGCTGCTAAGCCAATACCATCCTCCGATTTGTACATCGTTTCATAAATGTCTGCTATGAATTCACTTAGTTTTGGATAATTTTTATCAATTGCTGTTGCTACTTTTCTTAAAACAGGGTGTCCGTATAGATAAATTGGATAAATCATTCCTATAATATTTATTTTTAGTATTAAATTGACATATGCATATTGGCCTTAAAGACGCTTACTTTCCATATAAGTTTGCAATATTATTGTTGCACTTATTTGGTCTACTAAAGCTTTATTCTGCCTGTTCTTTTTATTAATTCCGCTTTCCAAAATCGTTTGCTGAGCAATTTTGGAAGTAAAACGTTCATCAACCATTATAACAGGTATCGTAGGAAAATTATTTTTCAAGCCTTTAACAAAAGGAGTAAGGTATTTCATAGATTCTGATGGCTCATTGTTCATCTGTTTAGGTAACCCAACAACTATTTCATCTACCTGTTCATCACTAATATATTTTTCTAAAAAAGAAAAAAAATCGTGAGATGCTACTGTGGTTAAGCCAGTTGCTATCAATTGTAAGTTGTCACTTACAGCAATTCCAACCCTTTTTTGTCCATAATCAATCGCCAATATTCTTCCCATACATTATTTTGTTCCGTACAAAGATATAAAATTGTATATATATATGTTGCACGATATATAAATGGATAAGCATAAATAACATTTTAAATTGTATCTTTCAATCACTAAAAAATCATGTATTGATGACGTATAACGAGAATGTATTCAAAATAGAATTTAATAATGTGCCTCCCAAAAAAGGTAGTGTTCTTATATCAGAACCATTTTCTCAAGATTCCTACTTTCAACGTTCTGTTGTTTTTTTAACTGAACATACCGATAACGGAAGTATGGGTTTTGTACTTAATAAAAGCTTAGACGTCAACTTAAATGAACTTATTAAAGGCCTTGAAATTGACAAGAAAATTCCAGTTTTTCTTGGAGGACCAGTTAATGTTGACACCTTGTTTTATCTACATACCTTAAGTTTTATTCCTGATAGCTATCAAGTTACTGATACAGTCTATTTAAATGGAGATTTTGACTTTTTAAAAGAGTATATAAATAATGGAGGTGATATTGACGGAAATATCAAATTCTTTTTTGGTTATTCTGGTTGGAGTGAAAATCAATTAAAAGATGAGTTAAGTGAAAACTCCTGGTTAGTAAGCATCATAACTGATAACGAACTACTTACCACAAAAAACAAGAAAATATGGGAAAAAACACTTTCTTCATTGGGTGCAAAATATAAAAAATGGACTCAATTCCCTAAAAATCCAACTCTCAATTAAATTTCATTCACAATTTCAAAACCCCAATTATTCTTTCCATCTTTGTGTTCAAATTTAAAATATTGAAATTATGAATTGGTTTGAATGCAAAGTAAAATACGAAAAAACAAGTGATGAAGGAATGATAAAAACTGTATCGGAGGCATACCTAATAGATGCCTTATCCTTTACAGAAGCCGAAGCGCGTATAAACTCAGAAATGCAACCCTTTGTTAGTTCTGGACTAGAAGTTGCTAATATTAAAAAAGTGAAAATTGCTGAATTATTTGACAATCAAAACCCAGCTGCTGATAAATGGTATCGATCTAAAGTTATGTTTGTTATGACAGATGATGCTGGAAATGAAAAGAAAACGCCTAATAATATGTATATTAAAGCAATAGATATTAAAGATGCTTTAGAGAATTTATTAGATGGAATGAAGGGGTCAATGGTAGACTATGAGCTTGCATCATTGCTAGAAACTCCAATAATGGATGTATTTCAACAAGAATTAATTATTAGTGAAGAGGAGTAAGCTCAGCTATGTCTATAGGTCATAACATTGAAAATATTAAATCAAGCATTCCTAAAGACATATTGCTAGTTTGTGTTTCAAAATACAAGCCAGCATCTGCCATACAAGAAGCATACGATATAGGTCAGCGTGTATTTGGAGAAAGTAAAGTCCAAGAGTTAGTTTCAAAATATGAAGATCTTCCAAAAGATATCAAGTGGCATTTTATTGGTCACCTTCAAACGAATAAAGTAAAACACATAGTCCCATTTGTTGAGTTAATACATGGTGTAGATAGCATTAAACTTTTCTTAGAGATAAATAAACAAGCTAGCAAAATTGGAAGAAAAGTAAATTGTTTATTGCAAATTCATATTGCCAAAGAATCTTCTAAATTTGGCTTCTCAGAAAAAGAATTAGTCGATTTTTTAAATAGTAATATGTATAAGGAACTAAATCATGTTACTATTTGTGGTTTAATGGGAATGGCTACAAACACTACTGACAATGAACAAAGAAGAGATGAATTTAAAAGCCTGAAAGGTGTATTTGACAATCTTAAATCGACTGTTTTCACTTTCAATCCTTTGTTTAAAGAATTATCTATTGGAATGTCAGGCGATTATCCTATTGCAATAGAAGAGGGTAGTACAATGGTTAGAATTGGAAGTGCAATATTTGGAGAGAGGATATATTAAAATAGAAACCCCGTCATATTAATGATGGGGTTTTTCTTTAAATAAGTTTGTTTGTAGCTGTATCAGGGAAAATTATATTCGGTTTAAACTGTTTTGCTTCTTCAAAATCCATTTGAGCAAATGACATAATGATAATAATATTTCCTGGTGAAAATTTATGAGCAGCAGCTCCATTTAAACAAATCTCACCACTTCCTCTTTCACCTATAATAACATAAGTATCTATTCGTTCACCATTAGTATTATTTACTACTTGCACTTTTTCGTTAGCAATGAGGTTTGCAGCATCCATCAAATCTTCATCAATAGTGATGCTTCCTATGTAATCTAGATTAGCTTCTGTTACTGTTACACGATGTATCTTGGATTTTACTATTTCAATTAGCATATCTTATTTATATCGAATATTATCAATTAATCTTACTTTTCCACAAAATACAGTAATACAACCAACTATAGAGCTTGCATTTTCCCAGCTACTAATATTCTGTAAACTTTCTCCATTAACAATATCAAAGTATTCTACTTCTAAACCATTTAAGACGTTTAGTTGTTCAATTACAAAGTTTTGAATCTCATCAATAGATTTCTCGCCAACAAAGTTACGACTTTCAAATAATACTTTTGATATATTCTGAGCAATTTTACGTTCTTCTTTTGTCAATAATTCATTCCTACTACTCATTGCTAATCCACCTTCTTCTCTTATTGTAGGGCAGGCAACTATTTCAACAGCAAAGTTTAAAACCTTACTCATATGTATAATTATAGCTAATTGTTGAAAATCCTTTTCTCCAAAATATGCTTTATCTGCTGCAATATAGGTAAATAATTTACTGACTATCTGAACTACGCCATTGAAGTGATTTGGTCTTGATTTTCCCTCCATAACCTTATCTAATCCGGCAAAATCAAAAGAAAATGCTTGCTTTGTTTCGTCTGAATTATACATTTCCTCTGTAGGTGGAAAAAATAAAACATCACATGAAACTGATTCTAACATCTCTTTATCCATATCTATTGTGCGAGGATAATTTGCTAAGTCATTTTTATCATTAAACTGAGTAGGATTAACAAAAATACTTACAATGCAAATGTCATTTTCATCCTTGCACTGCTGAATTAAACTAAGATGTCCATTATGCAGAGCTCCCATAGTGGGGACAAAGCCAATAGTCTTACCTGCATTTCTCATTTTATGTACAAATGCAGTTATTTCTTTTGAAGATTGTATTGTTATCATTGCATTGTTTGATATAAGATTTGCAAAAGAACAAAAAATTATAAAAAGTAATGCCCCAAAAATGGATTTATTATGCTAAAATAAGCTAATGAGTGCAGTTATTAATAAGAAAGAGTAGATAGTGTCACGATTTTTTTTTATATCTTTGCAAACCTATTTTTATGAACTGATTAGATTTCAATGAAAGAAGCTTCAAAAATTTTATTTATCTCTCAAGAGATTACACCCTATTTGCCTGAATCAGACATTGCTAATATTAGTCGTCATCTGCCTCAAGCAATGCAAGAGAATGGACGTGAGATGCGTGCTTTTATGCCACGTTTTGGCTGTATTAACGAAAGAAGAAATCAATTACATGAAGTCATTCGCTTATCTGGGATGAACTTAATTATTGATGATACAGACCACCCCCTAATTATTAAAGTTGCTTCTATACAAGCAGCAAGAATGCAAGTGTATTTTATTGATAACGAGGATTTCTTTCAACGCAAGTTTACTACTGTTGATGGAGATGGTGTTGAATTCACAGACAATGATATTCGTAGTATTTTCTTTATTCGTGGAGTAATGGAGACCGTTAAAAAATTACGCTGGGCTCCTGATGTAATTCATTGCCATGGCTGGATGACATCTTTGGCTCCACTTTATGTGAAAAAAGCATTTAACGAAGATCCTTTTTTCAAAGATTCTAAAGTAGTTTATTCTGTTTATGACGATGCTTTTAAAAGCCCTTTTAATGCTCATTATGCTGAAAACTTATTATTAGAAGGTGTAGAAAGTAGTGATTTAACTTCTATACAAGGAAATGTCATTGATTATAATGCTATTACAAAATTAGCTATTGACCATAGTGATGGTGTAATTCTTACAAACGAGAATATAAATGCTGATATTAGAGAGCATATTGCAAGTAAAGCTGTTCCTAGCATAACATATACTGAAAGTGAAGATTATGCAGCTGCATATATAGAATTCTATGATAGTTTATTTAAATAAAACTAACACTGTGAAATTAACGAAGCTATTCTTATTACTAGTACTTCCTGTACTTATCTTTTCCTGTAAAGATGATGATATTGATTTAACTAAAAGTGTATTGACATCAGATGACATTTTTTCTTTACATGCAGACACCTTTCATATTGACATTGACACCTTATTGATTGATAAAATTCCATTAAAAAACTCCTCTAATTCTTTATTGCTAGGCGTTTATACTGATAGTCTATATGGTAGGACAAGTGCTGAGATAATGACACAACTAACTTGTCCAAATTCGACAGGCATGAAATTTCCTGAGGATACTATTGCGGGTGAAACTAAGTTAATACTTAGATTAGAATTTAGTTCTTTTGTGCCTTCAGACTCAAATGATGTTATAACTATTGCGGCTTATGAAATGAATTTAGGATCTTTTGATATCCCAGCACCTTCTGGAACATCTTACTATTCAAATACAGATGCTGATATTTATTCTGATAAATCAATATTATTAGGAAGTATAACAGATATTGCTAAAAATTATGATTCTACTATAATTGAAATTCCAATAACCGACCCTAACTTAAAAAACAAATTAATATCTGAAAGTATTAATAATCCCTCATATTTCCTTAATGAAGACGCATTTATTAAGAATGTCTTTAATGGCATCTATATAACTCTTACAAGCTCAGTAGACAAAACAGCTATGTTTATTATAAAATCTGTTGAGATGTCAATAGATTATCAATATCCAAATTTTAGTGGGACTACTATTTATGGTGCTAAAGTATTCGCTGCAAGCAAAGAAGTAAGACAAATAAATGTAATTGAAAATACATATTCAAACCCACTTGCAAAAGATAGTGTTGTATTTCTAAAATCACCTGCAGGAATTAATGCTGTAGTTAAAATACCTTTAAAAAGAATTAAAGACAGCTTAAATATTACCACTAAAAATAATATTGCTTATTTAGGGAGTAAAAAACTAAGTATTAATAATTGTGTGTTTACATGTGAGCTTACAGATATTAATACTGATACTACTAAAAATATATTGTCTCCCCCACAGTACTTATTACTAATTAATCAATCTGAAAAAGATGTGTTTTTTAAGAACTCAGAGTTACCTGATGGTGAAAATGCAATATTAGCTGAGCTTAGTGGCTCTTCATACGTCTTTGATATGAGATCCTATTTTAAGGCTGAATTTAAGTCAGATTCCATGCTAGACATAGAAGAATTAGAATTAGTCCCTGTTGATGTTATCGCAAATACAAATGGAAGTGTAAGTTCCATCTCTCATAAATTAGGATTATCTGGAGCTATCATTCGTTCAAAAAATAGCGTGCTTCCTTTAAAATTAGATGTATTAATAAGTGGATTCTAAAATGAGACAACTTTTACACACAAAATAAAAAACCGCCTTTCTTTATATTGAGAGGCGGTTTTTTGTATCATAATAAGCAATAAGATTTGAATACATATTTGACCATACAAAATTCATCCAAAGGGCTTTATAAAGACAAAGGTAGTCGTTTCATTGCTTTTGCTATACCAATAGAGACAGTAGATGAAGCTAAAAAAGAATTAGATATACTGCATAAAAATTATCATGATGCTCGACATATTTGTTATGCCTATATATTAGGGGCAGACATGTCTCTTTATAGAGCATATGATGATGGAGAACCATCTGGTACAGGAGGAAGGCCCATATATGGCGTATTACTATCGAACAAGCTTACGAATGTTTTAATTGCTGTCGTAAGGTATTTTGGAGGAGTTAAACTAGGGACAGGTGGACTAATTACAGCATACCGTGAGGCAGCAGCAGATGCTATTAAAAATGGAGAAATTATAGAAAACGTTGTACAATCATATTTTAACCTGTCTTTTGAGTATAGCTCAATGAATACAATTATGAACCTATTAAAAGAAAAGAAGTGCTCTATTATAAAGCAAGATTTTGGCAATAATTGTGAAATGCAATTTTGCGTCCAGAAAGATCTTGCAGAAACTATCAAAAGCAAGTTGCAACTAATTGAAAATCTTCAACTAAAATTGTTGAAAACTAAATAAAAAATAGTGATAAAAAATCCACAAAAACGAGCTAAATTTGTTGCTTAATATGAGCAATATTTTATTTATAAATAAAAAAAGAAGTTTAGGCCTGTATTCTATGCCCAAACTCACTCGTATTGCTGTAATTGGAAAGAAGCCAATATAAAACTACATTAAGTGTTATATTGGCTTCTTTATTAAAAAATAAACACCATGAATCAATCAAGTTTTGTTTCTATATCTGATTATTCAAAAGAGCAAATTCTAAAGATTTTAGCCTCAGCTGCTGACTTTGAAAAGAACCCTAACCGAAATATTTTAGAAAACAAGGTTGTTGCCACGCTTTTTTTTGAACCATCAACTAGAACTAAGTTAAGTTTTGAAACTGCTATAAATAGATTAGGAGGCAGAGTTATTGGCTTTACAGACGTTACTACAACGAGTTCTACAAAAGGAGAAACTTTGAAAGATACTATTTCTATGGTGAGTAACTATGCTGACCTAATAGTGATGAGACATCCTTTAGATGGAGCTGCTCGTTATGCTTCAGAAGTATCTTATGTTCCTGTTATTAATGCTGGAGATGGGTCAAACCAACACCCGACACAAACAATGCTTGATTTGTATTCTATTCAAAAAACACAAGGAACCCTAGAAAACCTGAATATTTACATGGTAGGTGATTTAAAATATGGAAGAACAGTTCATTCCTTGCTAATGGCAATGTCTCATTTTAAACCCTCATTTACATTTATTGCTCCTGATGAGTTAAAAATGCCTGAAGAATACAAACAATTTTGTGATGAAAAGGGGATTAAATACAAAGAGCTATCTGAATTATCTGACATATCTGATGCAGATATTCTATATATGACACGTGTACAACGCGAACGCTTCCAGGATGCTATTGAATACGAGAAAGTGAAAAATGTATATACGCTAAAAAATAAAATGTTAGATGAGACCAAAAACAATCTACGTGTTTTACATCCACTTCCAAGAGTAAACGAAATAGACACAGATGTTGATTCGAATGAAAAAGCATATTACTTCCAACAGGCTAAAAATGGAGTATTTGCTCGTCAGGCTATTATTTGTGATGTATTAGGTTTATTATAAAAAAACTAAGATGGATAATAAAAGAGAACTGGTAGTTGTTGCTATAAAAAATGGAACTGTAATAGACCACATTCCACCAGATAAATTATTTAAAGTTGTTTCTATCCTTAATTTAGACACGCTAGATAGTCAAATTACTATTGGTAACAATCTAAAAAGCAAGAAGATAGGAGAGAAAGGGATTATTAAAATAACGGATAAATTCTTTGCACCTAGAGTTATAAATATGATCGCTTTAATTGCTCCAGAAGCAAAGTTAAACATTATTAAAGATTATCAAGTTATAGAAAAATGCAATATTGATATTCCAGATAAAATTCGAAATATTATACGCTGTGCTAATCCAAAGTGTATCACGAACAATGAGCCAATTCCTTCTTTGTTCTATGTAATAGATAAAGAAGATGTACAAGTAAAATGTAATTATTGCGAAAATGAGATTAAGCAAGAAAACATTGTAATGAAATAAATAGCAAATTAGGACACCTTACTTATGTCATTTAATAAACAAGACTGGAAACCTGGAACACTCATCTATCCTTTACCTGCTGCTATGGTAAGTATAGGTGCATCAGAAGAAGAATATAATATTATAACTATAAGCTGGTTAGGAACTATCTGTTCTGATCCTGCTATGTGTTATATTTCTGTTCGTAAAAGCAGACATTCGTACGATATAATTACAAAAAACAAAGAATTTGTAATTAATCTTACAAACGAAGACTTAGCAAAAGCAACCGATTGGTGTGGCGTAAAAAGTGGAGCTAAGGTGAACAAATTTAAAGAAATGGGGCTAACTCCTCAGAAATCTACTGTGGTTAACGCACCAATAATTGGAGAATCGCCTTTAAGTATAGAATGTAAAGTAAAAGACATTATCCCTTTAGGTTCGCATGATATGTTTATTGCAGAAGTAGTAAATATTCAAGCCGACGAACGGTTCTTAGATAATTCAACAGGAGAATTTAAATTGAATGACGCTAAGCTAGTAGCTTATTGTCACGGTTTTTACTATAGTTTAGGTGAGCAAATTGGGAAATTTGGCTGGACCGTTCAGAAAAAGAAATAATAAATAGATACAGACCTTGCATGCAAGGTCTCAACAATTAACAATAGAAAGAAAATGAAAAGAGACGAGCAGATTTTTGACATTATTGCAAAAGAGAAAAAACGTCAATTACATGGCATTGAGCTAATCGCATCAGAAAACTTTGTAAGTGAACAAGTGATGGAAGCAATGGGTTCTGTATTAACGAATAAATATGCTGAAGGATATCCTGGTAAGCGTTATTATGGTGGATGTGAGATTGTTGATAAAAGCGAGCAGTTAGCAATAGACCGTATATGTAAACTTTTTGGTGCAACATGGGCTAATGTGCAACCACACTCTGGTGCACAAGCAAATATGGCTGTTTTTTTAGCTTGTCTAAATCCTGGAGATAAATTTTTAGGATTAAACCTTTCTCATGGAGGACACTTATCTCATGGTTCTCCTGTAAACTTTTCAGGATTAGCATATAAAGCATTAGAGTATAATGTAAAAGAGGCAGATGGGCGCGTAGATTACGATCAAATGGAAGCTGTAGCTTTAGCTGAAAAACCCAAATTAATTATTGCAGGAGCATCTGCTTATTCTCGTGAATGGGATTATGCACGCATGCGTACTTTATGTGATAAAATTGGAGCTATCTTTATGGTAGATATGGCTCATCCTGCTGGTTTAGTTGCTGCTGGTTTATTAGAAAATCCAGTAAAACATGCACATATTGTTACCTCTACAACACATAAAACTTTACGTGGACCTCGTGGTGGTGTTATTTTAATGGGAGAAGACTTTGACAATCCATGGGGGAAAACTACTCCAAAAGGAATTGTAAAGAAAATGTCTGCATTACTTGATTCTGCTGTATTCCCAGGAGTACAAGGTGGACCATTAGAGCACGTTATTGCTGCAAAAGCTGTTGCTTTTGGAGAAGCATTAGAGCCATCATATAAAGAATACCAGCTACAAGTACAAAAAAATGCTGCTGTTATGGCAAAAGCTTTTGTAGATAAAGGATTTAAAGTAATTTCTGATGGAACAGACAATCACTCTATGTTAGTAGACTTACGTACGAAATTCCCTGATTTAACAGGAAAAATTGCAGAGAAAGTATTAGTTGCTGCAGATATTACTACTAATAAGAACATGGTGCCTTTTGATAGTCGTTCTCCATTCCAAACTTCTGGTTTGCGTTTTGGAACAGCTGCTATTACTACACGTGGAGCTAAAGAAGAATTGATGGGTGAGATAGTAGATATGATTGATACCGTACTTTCAAACCCTGAAGACGAAGTAATTATTGCTGGTGTTCGTACGAAAGTAAACTCTATCATGGAGAAGTATCCATTATTTGCTTGGTAGAAAATGACTGAAAGAATCCTAGAACTTATCGAAACAGTTGACCCAGTTGTATTTTATGGAATAAACAATTCCAATATGCAGTTGATTAAGACTTTATTTCCTAAAATGAAGATAATGGCTAGGGGCAATGTGATTAAGGTGCTAGGAGACGCAGAGGATGTTGCTAGTTTTGAAGAAATCTTTAATAAACTTCAATGCTATTGTGCTGAATTCAACAAAATGGAAGAACAAAGCATTATAGATATTGTTAAAGGCAATACACCTAAAGAAAAGAAAGTAGATAATCTTATTCTACATGGGATCAATGGAAAACCTATTGTTGCACGTACTCCTAATCAGCAAAGGTTGGTAGAAGAGTATAAAAAGAATGATTTGTTATTTGCTATAGGTCCAGCAGGTTCTGGAAAAACTTATACAGCTATTGCTTTAGCGGTTCGTTCGTTAAAGAATAAGCAAGTTCGAAAAATAATTCTCAGTCGTCCAGCTGTTGAAGCAGGTGAAAAACTAGGCTTTTTGCCAGGGGATATGAAAGAGAAAATTGACCCTTATTTACAGCCTCTGTATGATGCTTTGGAAGATATGATCCCAGCAGCTAAATTGAAAGAATTCTTAGAAAATGGAACCATTCAAATAGCACCCTTAGCATTTATGCGTGGTCGTACTTTAAATGAGGCTGCAATTATTCTAGACGAAGCACAAAACACTTCTACACAACAAATTAAGATGTTTCTAACCCGAATGGGAGTGCATAGTAAGGTGATTGTTACGGGAGATATTACTCAAATTGATTTACCTCCTTCGCAAAAATCAGGGTTAAGAGATGCTCTAGAAACACTAAAGGGTATTAAGGAAGTGTCTAGAATTGAATTTGATGTCAAAGATATCGTTCGTCATAAGCTCGTAATGAAAATAGTTGCTGCTTATGATAAAAAATTCAAGAAAGAAGACACAAAAACAAATAAAAAATAAACATAAAATATTTTATAATGAATCAAGCATTAACAAAAACAGACTATAATTTCCCTGGTCAAACAGCTGTTTATAATGGGAAAGTACGTGATGTATACTCTATTGGTGACCTTTTAGTAATGGTTGCTAGTGATCGTATTTCTGCCTTTGATGTAGTGTTACCCAAAGGAATCCCTTATAAAGGTCAAATGTTAAACCAAATTGCTGCTAAATTTTTAGATGCTACTGTAGATATCGTTCAAAATTGGAAACTAGCAACACCAGACCCAATGGTAACAGCAGGAATACGCTGCGAAAGCTATCCTGTAGAGATGATTGTACGTGGTTACCTTTGTGGTAGCGCATGGCGTACATATCAAAAAGGTGTTCGTGAAATATGTGGAGTGCCTATTCCTGATGGAATGCGTGAAAATCAAGCATTTCCTACGCCAATTATTACCCCAACTACGAAAGCAGATATGGGATACCATGATGAAGATATTTCTAAAGAAGAAATATTAAAACAAGGCTTGGTCTCAGCAGACGAATATGCGCTATTAGAGAAATACACTATGGAATTATTCCTTAGAGGTTCTGAAATGGCAAAAGAAAGAGGCTTAATATTAGTAGATACAAAATATGAATTTGGAAAGCATAAAAACGAAATATATCTAATTGATGAAATTCACACACCAGATTCTTCTCGTTACTTTTATGCTGAAACTTACCGAGAGTTATTTGAAAAAGGTGAGGCACAGAAGCAGTTATCGAAAGAATTTGTTCGCGAATGGTTAATGGAAAATGGTTTCCAAGGAAAAGAGGGACAAACCGTTCCGGAAATGACCGACGAAATTGTTGCAGGAATCAGTGAACGCTACATAGAACTATACGAAAATATTGTAGGAGAGAAGTTTATCAAAGAAGATATCTCTAATATTCCTACTCGTATTGAGAATAATATGCTTGCATATTTAAAAACAGTTTAAAATTACTGCAAAATATTTCAACAAGCGTTTGCAAATAAGGAAATCTGACTTATCTTTGCAGTCGCTTCTGGAGAGATGGCAGAGTGGTCGAATGCGGTGGTCTTGAAAACCATTGTGCGGCAACGTACCGGGGGTTCGAATCCCTCTCTCTCCGCAAAATAAAAATCCCGAGTATTAACTCGGGATTTTTATCTTTAGCTACCCCCAACAGCGATCAATGCAGTTAATCCCCCAAAAAACAAAAAAAAGGACTGTCCATATTTCAGAACAATCCTTTCCATTCAATTACTTACAGCTTCTTTCCAATATAGAATACATAACCATAATACTCTTTATACTTGTAGTATAGCCGAGTTTCATGCCGTTGATTCTCTATGAATTCTTCTGCCATCTTATTTCCTTTGTTTTTTTTAAGGAATTTCTCTTGAGCTGCTATTTGGGGTTCATAGAAATGCTTTGTCCAACACTCTTCCGGTAATATAAATGAAGCAACAGGCATATAACCTGTCTTTTCCATATCTGTAATCTTATTAGATATAGTATCTATTCCTGGATAAGCATCTTGCCAAAACTCATCTATTTCAGCAGGTCGTTCGTTCGTAAACCACGAAGCTTCTGTAATAGCAACATAGCCGTCTTTCTTTAGAAATTTTCGCCATTTCCTTAATCCTTCTTCGAAGCCAATATTGTAAATAGCTCCTTCAGACCAAATTAAGTCTAGTTCTTCCTCTTTAAAAGAAAGATTATTCATAGAACCCACAATGCCTTTTACTCGATCTTGTAAGTTTAGCTTTGCTGCATTAGTATTAAAAATGTTTATAAATTTAGGGAAGACGTCAACAGCTGTAATAGTTCCATTAGTTTGTTGAGCTAATTCAATCGTTTGTCCTCCTGTACCACAGCCAATATCAGCTATAGTAGCATCTTTAGGAAGATTTTCTATGAAGCTTAATGCTTTCGTAATTACTTCAGGACTACCAGGCCCTTGACGTTCTACTGTTGAATAATATTCGCAGATTAAATTGACGTCGAATTCGTGAATTGATTTATTATCGTTACTCATGATATTAAAATATTAGAAGCCTAGGCAAAGGTATATGTACTTTGCTAAAGCTTTATTTATTAGTAAATTATAGTTATAAGAATAACTCTGACAAGAATATGTCTGAGTCTAATAGAGGATAACCTAAGGGAACTATGCCCAAAGATTATTTACTTAACCGAATCCGTTTTAATTTTAAACATCCGATGCAAAGATAATCTTTTTTTAACTTTTCAACAAAATGCCTCAAATAATCAACACAGCCTTTTATCCATAACACTTTTTAATATATTTGTCAAGCTTTATTAATTGACACTATATGGACAAGACTATTACCCTAATTACTACGACTCTTAATCTTAAAGAGAAACAGGTAGCTAATACCATCAAACTACTTAAAGAAGGAGCTACCATCCCTTTTATTAGTCGTTATCGTAAAGAAATGACAGATAATATGGATGAAGTAGAAGTGGCTGCAGTTAAAGAACAATATGATAAGCTGTGTGAGCTAGAAAAACGTAAAATCAGTATACTAAAGTCTATTGATGAACAAGGGAAACTTAGCCACGATTTAGAACAACGTATTGAAGACTGTTGGAATCTTACAGAATTGGAAGACATATACTTGCCTTATAAACAAAAACGACGTACTAGAGCAGAAATAGCAAGAGAAAAAGGCTTAGAACAACTGGCACGTATCTTAATGAAGCAATCAGAAAACAATGTGAAAGGCATAGCACAGACTTTTGTAAAAGGAAATGTAAAAGATATTGAAGATGCATTAGCAGGAGCAAGGGATATAATTGCAGAATGGATTAGCGAAAATCAATCTGCTCGTAATTCTATTCGCCAAATATTTGACAAACAAGCTATCATTAACTCTAAACTAATTAAAGGAAAAGAAGAAGAAGGAAGTAAATTCAAAGACTATTTCGATACGAGTGAACTACTTCGAAAATGCTCATCGCACCGTTTATTGGCAATGAGAAGAGGAGAGTCTGAAGGGTTTTTACGTGTATCAATTACACCACCTGAAGAAGATTGTATAGAACGTTTAGAAAAGATTTTTATAAAAGGAGTAACGCTATCTTCTTTACAAGTAATCGAATCTATTGCAGACTCTTATAAAAGATTACTTAAACCATCAATTGAAACTGAATTTGCCCATATAAGTAAAGAAAAAGCAGACATTGAAGCTATCCGAGTATTTGCTGATAATATGAATCAATTACTATTAGCTCCACCTTTAGGTCAAAAAAGAGTGTTGGGAATTGATCCCGGTTTTCGTACAGGATGTAAGGTGGTTTGCTTAGATGCACAAGGTAGCCTTTTACATAATGAAACTATTTATCCAAACCCGCCACAAAGTGACTATCAAACTGCAACTCGAAAAGTGCAGAAAATGGTAGAGGCTTATGATATTCAAGCAATTGCAATTGGTAATGGTACTGCTAGTAGAGAAACAGAACAATTTATTCAAAAAATACGCTACGACAGAGAAGTAAAAGTATTTGTTGTTAGCGAGAATGGGGCATCTATTTATTCAGCCTCCAAGGTGGCTCGTGAAGAATTCCCTAATTACGATGTAACAGTGCGTGGAGCTGTTTCTATTGGCAGACGTTTAATGGACCCCTTAGCTGAACTAGTTAAAATTGAACCTAAGTCGGTAGGTGTAGGCCAGTACCAACATGATGTTGATCAAAATAAACTTAAAACCTCTTTGGATCAAACAGTAGAAAGCTGTGTAAACAAAGTAGGTGTAGACTTAAATACAGCAAGTAAGCACTTACTAACTTATATTTCTGGATTAGGTCCACAGCTAGCCCAAAACATTGTTGATTATAGAACTGAAAAAGGAGCCTTTAAATCTCGTAAACAATTACTAGAAGTTGCTAAAATGGGGGCAAAAACCTATGAACAATGTGCTGGATTTCTTCGCATACCCAATGCTGATAACCCATTAGATAATTCAGCAGTGCATCCAGAGAGTTACGCTGTAGTACAAAAGATGGCAAAAGGACTAGGCATGTCAATAAATGAGTTTATTGCCAATAAGGAGCTTAAATCAAGCTTAAATCTACATGAATATGTAACAGATAAATTTGGCCTATTAACCCTAACAGATATTGTAAACGAATTAGAAAAACCAGGCAGGGATCCACGAAAAGGAATTAAAGTCTTTGAATTCGACCCTACAGTTAAGAATATTGATGACCTCAGAACTGGCCAGATACTGCCTGGAATAGTAACTAATGTAACTAATTTTGGGGCTTTTGTAGATGTAGGAATCAAAGAAAATGGGTTAATTCATGTTTCTAATCTTGCTAATAAATACGTTTCAGACCCATCTGAGATAGTAAAAATACACCAGCACGTGCAAGTTAAAGTACTAGAAGTAGATATCCTACGTAAGCGTGTTCAATTAAGCATGAAAGACTTGAGTTAGTCTATTTGTTCAAAACTTTAATTTGAAAATAATAATTCTAGAATTTGATTTTTAAATTTTAAAATTATCTTTGCATCGTTAATGGTATAGCAAATACAATCTGTGTGTGCTATAAAAGGGAATCCGGTTAAAATCCGGAACAGTACCCGCTGCTGTGAAGCCTATTTCGAGTTTACTCGAATCTTTTAGCAACCTAGCCACTGTTTATAAAATGGGAAGGCGCTAAAAGAAGGATAAGTCAGAAGACCTGCCAATAACAAAATTTACAATCCATTTGCTTTCGGGAATAAAAGCAGGAGAAAAGTAAGGCGCGCCAATTATTTTTATCCACCCCTTTATTCTCTCAAGTAGTCTAGATTGTTTGTTGATTATTAATTATTTAACTAACAAAAATTTACTATTATGAGAAAAATTTCAATCTTTTCACTTATTGCATTATTTGTATTATTGTTGAGTTCATGTACTGATGACAAACTAGTTTTTACAACAGTCGATTTTGAAGATGTTACTTTAAACGGCGATACAATTCTTAAAGACACTTCTTTTAACTCTAAGAATATTTCTTTTGATAATTATTTTACAGACTATGGTGGAGGATTCACTGCATGGAGTGGTTTTGCATGCTCAAGCAAAACAGATCAATTAACAGCAGGATATACTAATGATTTAAGTGTATATAATACAAATGCTGCTTCAGGAAGTAAGTTTGCTGTATTTTATTATTCCTCATACGATCCAGTAGCTTATTTTAGTTTTCCTAATAATGATGAGCATTTAGTAAAAGAACTTAAGATTAACAATAACACCTATGCCTATTTAAGTTTTAGAGATGGAGATGGTTATGCCAAAAAATTTGAAGCAGGAGATTGGTGTAAAGTAAGTATTAAAGGTTTTAATGCAACTAATATTATTCAGGGTAGTGTAGATTTCTATTTAGCTGATTTTAGAGAGGGTAAAAGTTATATTTGTCAAGATTGGACAAACGTAAATCTAACAGACCTAGGATTAGTTAACAAACTTAGCTTTAATATTAGCTCGTCAGACAATAATGACTATGGAATGAAGACACCTGCTTATCTGTGTATTGATGATATTACATATATTCAATAGTTATTTACAATAAACTTTTATCTGCCACAATAAAAGTATGTAGAATAGGGTAATGTTGAAAACGACATTACCCTATATTTTTATATTTAGTAATTTTATTATAATTTTGTGTAAAATACCTCATTATGATAGAACAATTACTCAACTGGGACAGTTCTCTGTTCTTATATTTAAACTCTTTCCATACTGATTTTCTTGATAACTTCTTTTGGATTGTCACGCAAACAAAAACGTGGATTCCTCTTTATATAACTTTCATCTTCTTTATCATTAAAACCAAAAAGCAAGAGGCTGCTTGGATTTTACTAGGCTTAATTCTCACTGTTGTTATTGCAGACCAAGTTGCATCATCCATTTTAAAAGAGCTAGTAGGGCGCTTTAGACCTTCTAGAGACCCTGCATTATCTGGACTCGTTCATATAGTTAATAACTATACAGGAGGTAAATTTGGCTTTGTTTCCTCTCATGCTGCTAATTCTTTTGCTTTTGCTTTATTCTCTAGCTTAATAATTAAAAATAGGATGTATGCCTTCGTTATATTTTTGTGGGCTTTCATCAATGCTTATTCACGTATATATCTAGGTGTACATTACCCTTTAGATATTATTGGAGGTATAATGGTTGGTTTTATAGCCGTTTGGATAGTATACGCCTTGTTAAAACGTTACCAACCAGTTATTTTTAAATCGAACAAGTATAAGCCCAAGCTTTCACAACGCATTTGGAATTCCGAAAAGCTAATTTTATTTATTGTTGCTCTATCTTTCTTGACCATTTTTGTATTCATACTCCTTCAAAAATATGTTCTACAATAGGGTGTTTTTTCTCAAGTGTTTATAAAACAATTGATTGTTAAAATTCACTCTTAGAGTTGACTCTTAATAAATGTAAAATGTTTTGGAAAAAAGAGAGGAATACACTAAATTTATCGAACCAACCTCAAACAGATTAAGTAAATAACCTATTAAACTCAACACTATGACAAAAACAATCACTTTTAATGAGTTACGAAGAATTAAAGATAGTTTGCCTGATGGTAGTATGTCAAAAATAGCGCAAGAACTAGATTTATCTATAGAAACAGTTCGAAACTATTTTGGAGGCTATAATTACAAAGATGGAGATAGTATGGGTGTTCATATTGAGCCAGGACCAGATGGAGGCTTAGTTCTTCTTGATGACACTTCGATTTTAGACTTAGCTGTAGCATATTGTCAATCTTAGTAAGATAAATTACAAAGAGCAATAATTAAAAGTTATTGCTCTTTTTTGTTTCTTAAAATACAAAGTGCGCAAAGATTACTTCGATAGTAAATCATTTGCGCACTTTGTGTTTTATATATCTATATTCATTATAATAATCAGATTTATCTTTCTGCATATTGCTTTTCGTAATACTTCAAATAATCTCCAGAAGTAATATTATTCATCCATTGTTCGTTTTCCAAATACCAATCAATGGTCTTTTCAATACCTTCTTCAAATTGTAATGATGGCTCCCAACCAAGTTCTTCTTTTAACTTAGTAGAATCAATAGCATATCGCATATCATGTCCAGCACGATCTGTTACATAAGTAATAAGCTTAGCAGAATCTCCTGCAGGCCTAGCAAGCTTAGTGTCCATTATCTCACACATCTTATGAATAAGGTCAATATTCGTCCATTCATTAATACCACCAATATTATAAGTTTCGCCTAATTTGGCCTCGTGATAGATAACATCAATAGCACGCGCATGATCATTTACCCATAACCAGTCACGTATATTCTCACCTTTTCCATAAACAGGAATTGGCTTGTTATTTTTTATATTATTAATAACAAGAGGTATCAATTTCTCTGGAAACTGATTAGCGCCATAGTTATTAGAACAGTTAGATATGACTACAGGCATCTTATAAGTATGAAAATAAGCTCTTACTAACATATCTGAACTCGCTTTAGAAGAGGAGTAAGGGCTACGAGGATCGTAAGGCGTAGTTTCAACGAACATCCCTTCTTTTCCTAAAGAACCATACACTTCATCGGTAGAGATATGATAAAAACGTTTTCCTTCATAATTGCCATTCCATTGGTTTTTAGCAGCATTCAGTAAGTTTACGGTACCCATAATATTTGTTTTTATAAACGCTAGTGGGTCTGTTATTGAACGATCGACATGAGATTCTGCCGCCAAGTGAATAATACCATCAAAGCTGTGTTGTTCAAATAAATCATTGATTCCTTTTTCATCAGTGATATCTAATTTTACAAAACTATAGTTCGGCTTATCCTCAATGTCAGTTAGGTTATCTAAATTACCTGCATAGGTTAATACATCTAGATTTACGATATCATAGTTAGGATACTTATTTACTAATAAACGAACAACATGAGAGCCAATAAATCCTGCTCCTCCTGTAACTAATAACTTTTTCTTCATGGTTTTATTTTTCTGTTCTAAGACTGCAAAAATACAATTATTGTTTGATTTTGGAATTATCCTGTAAGGATTCATCTAATAATTGTTTAAAACTATTTCTGATTAATAAATAAAACCCTATCTTTGCAGCCGCTTTTCGAGTAAAAGCACAAGTATTAATCATTTAAAATACAATTAAAAATGGCAACTAAAATTAGATTGCAAAGACACGGAAGAAAAAACTATGCATACTATCATGTAGTGATAGCGGATAGCCGTGCTCCACGAGATGGGAAATTTATTGAGAGAATTGGAAACTATAATCCAAACACGAATCCTGCAACAGTAGAAATTAATTTCGAAAAAGCATTAAAATGGGTTCAAACAGGTGCTCAACCTACAGACACAGTTAGAAACCTTTTATCAGAAGAAGGTGTTTACATGATGAAACACTTACTAGGTGGTGTAAAAAAAGGTGCTTTTGATGAAGCTGAAGCGCAAAAACGTTTCGAAGCATGGAAAGCTGATAAAACTACTACTGTTGAATCTGTTAAAACTAAATTAACTGCTGATGCAGATGCTAATTTGAAAAAACGTTTAGAGCAAGAAACTGCTCAAAACAAAGAGAAAGCTGCTGCAATTGCTGCTAAGAAAGCAAAAGCAATAGAAGATGAAGTTGCGGCTGCAGCTCCTGAAGCTGAAGAAGCACCAGTTGCCGAAGAGGCTCCTGCTGTAGAAGAAGCAAAAGAGGAAGCTCCAGTAGTTACTGAAGAAGTAAAAGAAGAAAAAGTTGAAGAGACTCCTGCTGCTGAAGAAACAAAAGTAGAAGAAGTAAAAGAAGAGACTCCTGCTGCTGAAGAAACAAAAGTAGAAGAAGTAAAAGAAGAGGCTCCTGCTGCTGAAGAAGAAAAAGCTGCAGAATAACAACAATTCTATATTCTTATAATAAGGAAGCTCGAATATTTATATTCGGGCTTTTTTATTTAGGTGCTTTCGTATAAAGATAAAAGGCTATTAAAGAAAAGATAATATTAGGTAACCATGCCGCTAAAATAGGAGACATGCTTCCATTTACCGAAAACGAGGTGCTAAAAGTAGAAAAAGAAATGTAGGTAAAGCTAAGGAAGAGGCCTATCCCAAGATGCAATCCTGTTCCGCCTCGCACTTTACGTGAAGCTAAAGAAACTCCTATTAATGTTAATATAAAAGCAGCAAAAGGCATAGAGAAACGTTTATGATATTCATCTTCGAATGCTTGAATATTTCCAACTCCTCGTTCTCTTTGCCTTTGTAAGTAATTCCACAATTCATTATTTTTCATTTGAGGACTATCCATCGCTGTTATATAGAACTCATATGGCTGTATAGCAATCGTTGTGTCAATAGAAATACCCCTTCTCAATGTTTCTTTCATGCCCTTAAACTCACGAATAAGGTAATTATCCATTCTCCAGTGATTCAAGGTATCCCAGTGTATTTTTTCTGCCGTAATTCTTGACATCAATTTTTTATCTTCAAATTTATCCATAGAGACATTATATCCATTGTTAGATACATTATCAAAACGTTCAATATACAGAATTACTCCCTTTTCTATTTCCAATTGAACATTGCTAACATTTTCATGTCTAAATTTCTTAATATATTGATTTTCAAAATCTAAGCGAGTTTTGTTAGACGATGGAATTACAAAACCAGATAGAAAAAAAGTAGCAATGGCAATAATAGCAGCAGAGATAAAATAAGGACGGAGCAAGCGATTATAACTAACGCCACTTGATTGAATAGCAACAATTTCTGTATTGTTTGCCATTTTTGACGTAAAGAAAATAACAGCAATAAAAGTAAACAGTGGACTGAGCATATTCCCAAAATAGGGAATAAGGTTCAAGTAATAATCAAACACAACAGCCTTTAAGGGTGCATGATTATCAAAGAATTTATCCATCTTCTCTGTTAGGTCAATCATCACTGTTATACTTAATATAAGCAGGATAGACAAAAAGAAAGTGCCTAAGAATTTCTTAATAATATAGGTGTCCAGTTTTTTAAGTATCATTATAGTCGTTGTCCTAATTGTTGAATAATACTAGCTTTCCAACTAGAGAAATCTCCTTCAATAATATGTTTGCGAGCTTCTTTCATTAAATCAATATAAAAAGCTAAGTTGTGTATAGATGAAATTTGCAAGCCCAATAATTCATTACTCTTTATTAAATGTTTCAGATATGCTTTTGAGTAGGTGCTATCAACATATGATGTGCCATTCTCGTCTAAAGGAGAAAAATCATTTTTCCATTTCTCATTGCGCATATTCATGGTACCATTCCAAGTAAATAGCATACCATTTCTGCCATTGCGTGTAGGCATAACACAATCAAACATGTCTACACCACGCTCTATTGCCTCTAATAAGTTTTGAGGAGTACCAACACCCATTAAATAGCGTGGTTTATCTTTGGGGAGTACTTCATTAACTACCTCTATCATTTCATACATCTTTTCAGCAGGCTCACCAACGGCTAATCCTCCAATAGCATTGCCTTCACATTCTTTAGAGGCTATATACTCTGCTGATTTTCTACGCAATTCAGGAAAGGTACATCCTTGTACAATAGGGAAAAGTGATTGAGAATAACCATATTTAGCTTCAGTGCTATTAAACTGCTGTACACATCTATCTAACCAACGGTGTGTAAGCTCCATCGATTTCTTAGCATATTTAAAATCAGAATCACCAGGAGGACATTCATCAAATGCCATGATTATATCTGCTCCAATTACACGTTGAATATCCATTACATTTTCAGGAGTAAATAAATGTTTTGAACCATCTATATGTGAACGAAAATGAGCTCCTTCTTCAGATAACTTGCGTTGATCTGCCAATGAGAATACTTGAAAACCACCACTATCAGTAAGTATAGGCTTGTCCCAGCCATTGAACTTATGTAATCCACCAGCTTGTTCTATAATATCAATTCCAGGACGAAGAAATAGGTGATAAGTATTTCCTAAAATAATTTGCGCTTGAATATCTTCCTTTAATTCTCTTTGATGCACACCCTTTACTGTAGCAGCTGTACCAACTGGCATAAAGATAGGCGTAAGTATTTCTCCATGGTCAGTAGTTAGCTTACCTGCACGTGCATTGCATTTAGGATCGGTATGTTGTAAATCGAATTTCATTTGACTGTAAGGGATAACATTTCTTCTGTTGAAAAACCACCCAAAGTTACTGTTTGTACAGTATTTATCAAATTTTTATTAAAAGGAGCTGAAACACGCACATAATTAGCTGTAAAGCCATGCATATAATCACCCTTTGTGGACTCCCACAATACTTGTGCTTGACTTCCTATTTGCGATTGATAAAAATTATGCGTCATTTTATCTGAAAGTAAATGTAATGCTTCACTTCGTTTCTTTTTATCCTGTGGAGCAACATTATGTTCAATCTCTAATGCTTTGGTGCCAGCTCTTTCTGAATAGGTGAAGACATGCAGTTGAGAAACAGTAAGACTTTCTATAAACTGACGAGCAGATTCAAAATATTCATTTGTTTCGCCTCTAGTACCAACAATTACATCTACGCCAATAAAAGCATGGGGCATTTGTTTTAATATAGTCTTTACTTTATCAGCAAATAACTCTCTGTTGTATTTACGCTTCATTAAAGCTAATACTTCATTACTCCCTGACTGTAAAGGAATATGAAAGTGAGGAGTAAAGCGTTGTGATTGTGCAACAAACTCAATTATTTCATCTGTCAAAAGATTAGGCTCTATGCTAGATATACGGTAACGTACATCTGCTTCTATCTTATCTAAGGCTTGTATTAATTCAAAAAATGTTTCGCCTGTATTTTTTCCAAAATCACCTGCGTTAATACCAGTTAGCACAATTTCTTTAGCTCCTTCATTAATAGCTAGTTTAGCTTGTTGAAGGGTTTCTGCTATAGTGCCACTACGACTTTTTCCTCTAGCATAAGGAATTGTGCAGTAGGTACAGTAATAATCACAACCGTCTTGAATCTTTAAAAAGGAACGTGTTCTGTCATCACGCGAACAGGAGGGACGGAAATCAATTATGTTATTGGTAGTAATATGATAAATTTCCGCTTGTTTTTTCTTGTGTAAATCACCTAGGTGCTTAACGATATCAAACTTCTCATTAGATCCTAATACTATATCTACGCCTTCAATAGTAGCTATTTCTTCTGGTTTAAGTTGTGCGTAACAACCTGTAACTACTACAAAAGCATGGGGATGGAGTTTACTAAAACGCTTGATAGCTTGACGGCATTTTTTATCAGCTAAATCGGTTACCGAACAAGTATTGATAACACAGACATCTGCTTCTTCACCTTTCTTTACCTTACGAAAGCCTTCTTCAGCTAATAAACGTCCGATGGTAGAAGTTTCAGCAAAGTTTAACTTGCATCCTAAGGTGTGGAATGCTGCTTTTTTATCTTGGAAGATGGACTGATCAATCATGCGAGTACAAAGGTAATGAAAGTGACTCTAAATCTTAATCAGAAAGAGAAAATAATAGAGATAAAAAAGCCCAGTATAATTACTGGGCTTTTTTAAATTGCTTTTTACTGTCTAGTCATGGTTTCTTCATAACCTCGATCATTTAACTTACAGGTGTCGTCATCAATCGAAACAATCGTAATTTCTTTATACTCTTCAGGAGAGAATACAATAGTTACCAGCCTGTCATCAACAGAATAAGTCCCTTGATAAGTACTACTGCTTCCCGCAGGTATAGCAGTATATGAACCATTTTCTCCGAAAATTATAGTAGCACCATCTTCAGTTAACCATGTGCCAACAAGTAAATCTTCATACTCAGGTTCCAATTCTCCAAAACATGAAGTTAACACTGGTGATAACAATGAAACAAATAATAAAGGTAATAATAGCTTTCTCATAATTTTTTTAGTTTGGTTATAATAATTAGATAAAACAAAAATATAAAGTTTATTTAGAAAATCAAAACACTAGACTCATTGAATCTTATGGTTACTAAACTTTGGAACTATAATAGAAGTATTCTTTTTCAAACAGCATTGTAAATCATCTGAAAACCCATTGTTATTTAAATAACAATAGTGCTTGCAGCCATCATTTAAAGCTTTATGTAAATCACTTTTATTGTTTGAATCATAGATATTTAGATGTGCAAAGGCAGCATCGCTAAGTTCTGTTTTTGGAGCATATTTCATCAGTAAGGAAATTATATTCCCAGAACACATTGCATCATCTAACGAGAAGTTATTTTTAGTGCCAGCACACACCAAACAGACATCTTTATCTTGTTGTAAGATATAAGTACATACAGCTTCTAAGTTCAGAAAGCTGGCAATAATTAACTCATGCGCATTAGAGCTGTTATTTATAGCTCTTGTTCCATTTGTAGTAGTTAGAATAATAGTTTTATCCTTTACAATTTCTGAAACATATTCAAGAGGAGAGTTGCCTAAATCGAAACCATCAATTTTAAAACCATCTCTTTCTCCTGCCAATAGGGTGTTTTTAGATTTTAGTTGAACAGCTTCCTCTATGGAGGATACAGGAATAAATGCTTTAGCACCATTCATTAATCCGGTGCAAATAACCGAGGTTGCTCGCAATACATCAATTACGACTACGAGCTTACCAGCCGTTTGTTCTGGCATAATATGCCCTGCAGATATAGCTACATCAACTAGCATTTAATACCTTCTGCTTTTCTTAGGTTTATTAGCGCTTCCGGACTGATTTCTAGGTCGCTCACCAGACTTTGGTTTATTCTGTTGCTTGTTCTTATTTCTTGGTGGACGTGGTTGTTTTGGTGCAATTACAGCATCGTGGTCCATTAAAGGAAACGGATGCTCATTATCTACCCATATATTTTTAGATATCAGTTTTTGAATATCCTTTAAATATGGTTTTTCAGTAGCGTCACAGAATGAATAGGCAGTACCATCGGCACCTGCTCTTCCTGTACGACCAATACGATGTACATATGTTTCAGGAATATTGGGTAATTCATAATTGATAACAAATTGTAAATCATCTACATCAATTCCACGAGCAGCAATATCTGTGGCAACTAATACACGTGTGGTTTTATCTTTAAAATTGTTTAAAGCTCTCTGACGGGCATTTTGTGCCTTATTGCCGTGTATAGCCTCGGCTTTAATCTTTTTCTTATTTAAAAAGCGTGCAACTTTATCTGCTCCATATTTGGTTCTTGTAAATACAAGTGCTGTTTTTATAGACTCATCTTGTAAGATATGTGCTAACAATGGTGATTTATTTCCCTTATCTACAAAAAAGATAGATTGAGTAATCGTATCAGCAGTGGAGGATACAGGCGTAACTTCTACTTTTTTAGGCTGATGTAATATAGTGTTCGATAATTTCACAATTTCTGGTGGCATAGTAGCCGAAAAAAACAAAGTCTGCTTTTTTGGTGGCAGTACTGCCAATAGCTTTCTTACATCGTGTATAAAGCCCATATCAAGCATACGGTCTGCTTCATCCAACACAAATATTTCAATATCTTTTAGGTTAAAAATACGCTGATTCATTAAATCAAGTAATCTACCTGGGGTTGCAATTAAAATATCTATACCATTTTTAATGGCTCTAACTTGTGATGATTGCGGAACGCCACCAAAAATCACAGTGCTTTGTAGGTTAGTATGTCTACCGTAGCACTGAAAACTTTCACCAATTTGTATGGCTAGTTCACGTGTTGGTGTTACTATAAGGCTTCTAATCTTACGATTACGGCCGAAAGATTCTTGTTTTGAAAGGAGTTGAATAATTGGCATTGCAAAAGCAGCTGTTTTACCAGTACCTGTTTGAGCGCATCCGAGTAAATCTCTGCCTTCTAGCGCAATAGGAATTGCTTCTGCTTGAACAGGCGTAGGAGTAGTGTAACCTTCTTCCTTAATAGCTGTAAGGATAGGTTGAATTAAATTCAGGGAATCAAATGTCATTTTATAATTTTTAGACAGAAGGTCTTGTCTTTATATATGGAAAGATACAATGAAAATTCTGTAGTGTTAAAGCCACAAAGGTAGCATTAATAATTGATTTAAATGAATACTAAAGCCCATAAGAAAGAAGCTTCATAACTTATATATGAAGCTTCTTGAAAAAATCCACTTATTTATTCCTCATTAAATCCTTTCCTTTCATGATCTCCCCATGATTTATTTCCTAATATATATGAAATATTTCCACTAATAGAATTAAAAACATTTATGAAATGATAGGATAGGGGCTCAATAAAAGCTATTGCTATTAATTTCAAAATATGTCTTACCTTATTATATTTATGAAAGGTAAGTTCTTCGTAAAGAATAGCATAAGCCGAAAAAGCGACAGCAAATAAATACACAAAGGCAAATAAAAACAAGAAAAATGGCCAATTAACAGCTCCAATAATAATTAGGTAAATCATATAGCAAATTCCTATTACCTCAATTATGGGTGCTAGCCACTCAAAGAAAAACCAAAATGGATACCCCAATAAACCTAACGCACCAAATTTTGGATTGAAAAATAAGCCTCTATGTATTCTTAAACTATCTATTAAACCGCGTGTCCATCTATTACGTTGGCGGCTAAGGGTTTTTAGGTTAGAAGGTACTTCTGTCCAACATAAAGGGTCTGGAAGGTATTCTACACGATGTTTTTTCTTGTGTTCAAACATATACTTGCGCATACGCACCACCAATTCCATATCTTCACCGACAGTTTTATTATTGTAGCCTCCACATTTAATGGCTATTCTTTTATCAAAAAGGCCTAGTGCTCCTGATATAAGTAAAAGACCATTCATTTTGCTCCATGCAATTCTGCCCATTAAAAAAGAACGTGTATATTCAACTGCTTGAAAACGAGCTAAAATATTTTTCGGAACCTCTACCTTAACAATTTGTCCATTTTCAATAGTGCATGAATTAGCTATACGCACAGCACCACCAACTGCTATAACTCTTTCTTCTTCGCTTTCTAGAAATGGTTTAGCCATTTTTAGTAAAGCATCTGGCTCAATAATAGAATCTACATCAATTGCCACAAATAAATCATTTTGAGCAATATTTAATCCCGCATTTAAAGAATCAGCTTTTCCACCATTCTTTTTATCTAGAACAGTTAAAAACTGATATGCTTTATTCTTAGACTGGTATACAGCAAGTATTTCATTGGTTTTTATCTTATGGTCAATAGCATAGTCCACCTTAACTAGCTTAAACTCTTTTATAACTTTCTTCAGAGAGTCATCATTGCTTCCATCATTAATAATAATAACCTCGTAATTATTGTAATGAGTAGACAGTAATGCTTTTATATTGTCTACTATTGTCTTACTTTCGTTATAGGCAGGAGCAATTATAGAAATACTCGGAGCATTTGGTGATGATAGTATCACATTATAATCAACAGATTTGTTAGCTCTTTTATAAAAAATAAGTTGGTAAGCAGATATTACTCCTAAGGATAAATACGACAAACAAATAACAACTGTAAATGCTAGTATAAAGTAGGTTAATATAAAATTTAGTACTTCCATAATAATATTATTTATTGGCAATATGTTTTAAAATTTGATCAATATCAGGAGTTACAGTTACTTTTTCAAGCACTTTGCTTCTAGATGTTTTGTTCAAACTTTTCAAGATTGCCATATTAATGAAAAACTTTTTATTAGGTAACAGAGAGCTTAAAAACGCAAGACTTTCTTCTGTATTGATATTAGCAAGTACATCAATAATATCTAGTTTAATATGTGTTCGCTGTTTTTTATAACAATCAATTAAAATTGGGGTTGCATCTTTGATTCCCAAGTCTTTAATAGTATGTAACACTTGATGACGAATACTATTATTTCTATGTGTTAATAGGCGCAAAAGCTTATCTCTTGCATTATCTTGAGCAAAAGCTTCCATCATACATAGACTAAAAATCACAACAGATTTGTTTTGAGACAAAATAAATTTTGAAAAATTTGGTGCAGGTATTGACTCCCTTACCATAAGGTGATGTAAGTTAAACTGTTGCCACTTAGAAATAGGCTTGCGAATAGTATGTAGCCAATCAAATGAATGAGTAAAATCAAGCTCTAGAAGAGCCAATTGAGCTGCGTCACGCACATTGCTATTATTTGAATTTATATTTTTCTTTACTTTGTCAATAACGGTTATAACATTCATTACAGCTGCAACATGAAGGTATTTTACCTTCTCATCCCAAAGAAAGGAACTGATTTTTTTACTAGTAAACACATCTAGTTTTAATTGGTAAAATAGTTTCTTAGCTGCCTTAGACTTATTTCCAATAAAGGACTTGTGAATAGTAATTATTTGATCTACAAGGAGATTTTTTTTACTTTTCTTTAGCTTGTCAATCAGTGATTTGTCTTCTGAATATAAATATTCAATAATAAGATTTTGCACCTTATTTTTTTGATGCTTCAGCACAATAGCTTGTTTTAACTTTTGTGCTCTTCTTACAATAAGTAGTAAAAATAGTATTACAATACTTAATAAGGATATAGTAATAAAAAATAAAATAAAAGGCATACTATAATAAATTATAGTATTTTGTCTTGGGCTATCACCTTGTAAATAACTTAAGTATAGCTGATATGTTTCCTTGAATGTATTTAAAAAGGCATTCTCAGATACTTCATATCCATATAAAAGCCAATTTCTAAATAGTATAGCTGCTATAATTACTATCGTAACAGTTATTATAAATGCTAATGATAATCGTATTTTTCTTCTTCGAGTATTCATTTTTACATTTTTTAGTTAGAGTATACGTCTAAACGTTTTATCCTATTTACTATTCGTTCTGGGTCAAAAGGTTTAGAGATAAAGTCTCTTGCTCCTAATCTATATATTTGTTCAATCATATTTTCTTCAGAGATATCAGAATATACTAAGACTGAAGTCTTTGGTGATTCTTCTATGATTAAAGAGATATACTCTAATCCATTTACTAGAGGTAGCAGTAAATCTGTAATTACTACATCAGGTTGATGTGTGCGTACCATTTGCATTCCCACATACCCATCATTTGCTGTTATAATTTCAAATCCATGTCTTGTTAGCTCTTTGCTTAATAGCTTTAGGATTATAGCTTCATTATCACACAGTAATATTTTCATGTTCGTTCATTTTTAAAATAAATAAGAAAACTTCATATCTAATGAAAATACATGTCTGTACCTATCAGTACGCCACTCTTCATTCTCATAAATTAGGTTTAGTGTCGCAATCCAACGCTTTGAAAACAAGGTGTTAAACTCTAAGCGAGCACCAGTCGAATTAAGGAAGTAGTTATTGGCTGGATCAATAACATTTGCTCTGTCATCAGGATTTATACCCGTTTTTACTTGAACGCCTATATAGTTGTATTTTGAACAATATCTGCGAATAGTTATAAGTCCACTTACAGATGCTTTATCATTTTTAGGCGTAACAAACGTTCGTCCGTTAAACCACCAATTTCCCAGATATTTCCCATACGAAGCAGTGTAAATCAGAACTTCTTTAGGCAGAAAAACTAAATAACGTCCTCCTAAAGATACTTCATTCCCTTTGCCAAATGATTGATACCATTCTAATCCAAAACGATAATCTGGAAATATACGCGCTTCTGAAAATCCAGCATTTAAATAAACATAGCTACGTTTAATGAGCTTTAAGTAAGCATCTGATTCGATTTGTATTCCTTCAATATTAAAACGATTTCCGTAATTAATTCTTCCTATTATTGTACCTTTTTCTAATTTTCTTGAATAAGCTAAATAAGCAAGGTGAGTAGGGGGTATCATATTATTTTCATAAAAATCATATGAATAACTTAAAGTGACTTTGTTCTTACTCCTATCTAAAAAGATTAGTTGATCTAGTTTTAAAGCTTCCTTGTGTGCTGAGTCAACTTGAAGAATTTCATCTACTAAAGATTGAGCATTATCATAATCATTTAACTTTCTAAGGCTAGTAGCCTTTTTTAGTTTAAATATAGTATTGTTTGGATAATGTAGTAAAGCGCTATCGCATTGATTGATGCATCCATAATAATCCTTAGTCCATAAATACCAATTAATAGATGATGATAAGGCGTCATAATAATTATTGCGTTTTTCCAACACATAATCTAAATGTGGTTTTGCCTCTGAGTACTTTTTATTCCACATTAGATTATTGGCTAATAATACTCGAATATCATAGTTGTTGGGATTATACTCTAGTATATTAGCACATAGTTCTTTAGCTAATGTATCTTTACCCTCATTAAATAAATACTTAGCTTGTTTATACAAAGAATCAGAATCAATTTTTTGTTGTGATAATAATATTTCTGGTAAAAAAATTAGCAGAAAAAGAGCTTTTATATATAGTGTTTTAGTTTTCATATGTGTCTCTTTTATAGACTCATTAATTAAGTAACGTAATACCAAATTTAATAAATAATATTTACTAATCACTATAAAAAACAAAATATCTTTTGTAGATATTAATAATTTAAGTATTATTGTACTTATATTATTAATATAAATGGGATTGTTATGGAAGAACTAAAATTTAAGTCTATAGAAGAGATATTACAGTATGCTATTAATGAAGAATCTGAGGCTGGTATATTTTACGGCGAACAAGCAAAGCAAACTACCAATTTAGAATTAAAAAAAGTCTGGGAACAGTTGTCTCATGATGAATTAAGGCATAAAGCTATACTATCAGCCCTATTAGAGAAAATGGAGAATGGAGAAGAGCTTATTACTTATTCAAATGAAGACGTAAAAGACTATATTCCTTTCAACCCTAAAGTAAAAGAATATAATGAAATGGAAATGGCTATAATAACAGCAATACAAAATGAGAATAATGCTTATTTTATGTATAAACACTTATCAGAAAAAGTAGCTAACACCAATCATAGTAATATTCTACTAACCTTAGCAAACGAAGAATTAAAACATAAACAAAGTTTAATGTATGAGCTTGGATCATAAAAAAAGTCCTCAATTTCATTTAGATTGAGGGCTTTTTTATGAGAAGCGATTATGCTCCCAATACTTTCATTGCTTCATAAATTAGAAATGCTGGCCAAACTAGTGCTTTTAAGAATCCTAGCACACCCAACCAAAAGGAGCTAGCCATACTGATATAATAAACTGCTGCACCGATAAAACCTAGTCCATAAACAGCTCCAACAGCTGGAGCACATTGATTTTTATTTTCCATAGTATAAAGTATTATGTGTTTTTACTCATACAAATATTGAAAATTATATTGAAATTCAATGTATTATTTTTATTTTTTTGATTCTTTACCGCATTCACTTACACGTACAGATTTACTGGGTACACCTTGATGAATAATATTATCTTTTCCTATTGATAAATCATCATAAATATCTTCGTTACTTTGCTTCATAACAGATAGCTCATACGTTTTATAGCCACCACTTAAATTAAATACCTGTTCAAATCCGCTTTGCATTAATATTCGAGATGCAACATGTCCTCGTAGACCTACTGCACAGTAAATAATAATTTTTTTATTTTTTGGAATCTCATTTAAGTTCTCACGTAATTCATCAACAGGGATATGATAAGAACCTGGAATAGAGCCCATTTCTAGTTCTTCTTTGGTGCGTACATCTAATAAATAAATTTCCTTTTGAGAATCACTATTAATCTCGTTCCACTGAATAGGATTCATACGTTTTTGTAAAATATTCTCCGCAACATAACCAGCCATGTTTACTGGATCCTTAGCTGAAGAAAAAGGAGGAGCATAGGCATGCTCAATATCAATTAAATCGTAAATAGTGCCTTTTTGCTTAATGATAGTAGCCAGTAAATCAAGACGCTTATCTACACCCACATATCCTATTACTTGTGCCCCTAATAATCGACCATCAATTGGAGAAAATACAATTTTAATAGTCAAGGGTATAGCACCTGGGTAATACCCGGCATTAGATCCAGAGTGTGTTATAGATTCTAGAAATGGAATACCTTCTTTCTTTAATGTTTTAGATGATACTCCAGAAGTAGCTACAGTAATATCAAATACTTTTGCAATAGCTGTCTGAATGGAGCCCTTATAGGCAATTTTATGTCCCAATACGATATTGTCAGCACAAATGCGCCCTTGACGATTGGCAGGACCTGCTAAATAAGCAACCGTAGGCTTATTAGTAATTGGGTTCTCATATTCAATAGCATCACCAACAGCATATATATTCTTATCTGAAGTTTGTAAATAGTTATTTACTTTAATTCCTCCTGTTATACCAATATCTAAACCTGCTGCTTTGGCCAGTCTACTATCAGCACGAACTCCTATAGATAGAATAACTAAATCTACCGCTAATTTTCGTTGACTGTTTAAATGTACTGTAACACCATCTTCTTTTTCTTCAAAAGAAGATACACCATCACCTAAATAGAATTTTACATTCTTTGTTTTAAGATGTTGATGAACAATAGCTGCCATACTATAATCAATAGGAGGCATCACTTGGTCTAGAAGCTCAACGATAGTAACATCAATTCCTAAATGGTGTAGATTCTCGGCCATTTCTAATCCAATAAAACCAGCACCTACTACAACAGCTTTTTTAGGTTGATATTTATCAATATAATTTTTTATCTTATCTGTATCTGTAACGTTACGAAGCGTATAAATTCCCTTGCTATCTATTCCTTTAATAGGAGGGCGTACTGCTTCTGCCCCTGGAGACAATACAAGATTATCATAATTCTCAGTATACGTTTCCCCAGTATCAAGCTTTTTTATACTAATTATTTGTTCTTCTTTATCAATAGCAATCACCTCTGAATTTATACGCACATCTACATTAAATCGGGTTCCAAAACTTTCAGGTGTTTGAAGAAAAAGCTCATCCCTTTCAGGTATTACTCCTCCAATATAATAAGGAAGTCCGCAATTAGCATAGGATATATAGGCTCCTTTTTCAAAAAGGATTATTTCTGCTTGTTCGTCTACTCGTCTAAGTCTTGCAGCTGTTGTAGCACCACCAGCAACACCGCCAATAATAAGATATTTACTCATAAAAAATATTTTTAAAGTTGAATGTAAATATAATAAAAAAATAAACAATTTAGAAGAATTCTAATTTAGAAGAATTCTAAAAAAAATAGGGAGAAAAACTCCCTATTTTTTATTTTTCTTTTGCAAAAGGCCAGGACACTACACCTCCTTCTAACACTTTCACATTAGTATATCCATTGGCTACAAGAATACGAGATGCCTCATAACCTCTTAGTGATATCTTACAATACACTACTATTAAAGCATCTTTCTTCTCAGGTAATTCATTCATTCTTTTTCGCAACATTCCTAAAGGAATTAGTATTTCACCTATTCCTAATCGAGTTTCTTCATACTCATCAGGCCCCCTTACATCTAAACTATAAAGGGGAATATCATCATCTAATAACTTTTTAAGTTCAACGGCATTAATACCCTCAAAATACCCATCCATTTTATTTTGCAAAATATGTGCAGAAGCTATACTATGATCTATTGCTAATGAAAATGGGGGAGCATATGGTAAATCATTATTACTTAAATCTTCTGCTGTTAGTTTACCTTTAATCGCTGTCGCCCATATGGCCAATTGCTTACTAACATCTCCAGGTCCTAAACACTGAGCTCCAATAATTTCTCCTGTTCCTTTTTTTGCTAATACCTTTGTAATAAGCAGTTTTCCTTCCATAAATCCGGGCTTGTCTGGACTCGCATTAACAATGGAGATATAATCGATACCAGCTTCTTTTGCTTTAGTCTCTGAGACTCCAGTTGAACCAACTCCATAATCAAATATTTTACATATTCCTGTTTGAATTGTTCCTGGAAAAGCCTTTACATTTCCTTCAATAATATTTCTACCTGCAATACGTCCTTCTAAATTTGCTAAATCTCCAAAAGGAGCTAAAACCGACTTATTTAAAATAATATTCTTTATTTCACAACAATCACCTACGGCATAAATATCTTTTTCTGATGTTTGCATAAATTCATCAACCTTTATACCTCCTTGTTCTCCTATAGTAATTCCTGCATCTTTTGCTAATTGAATATTTGGTCGAACACCTATTGCAACTACAGCTAATTCACAAGGCATTTCTGTACCATTTTGTAATTTAACGCCAACTAATTTTCCATTTTCACCTAAAAACTCAGCTACACCATTTTTTGTAATAACATTCGCTTTTGTTTTTAAATAATTTTCAATCAACTTAGCCATATCCCAATCTAGAAAAGTAAGCAACTGAGGTAATAACTCAATCATAGTAAGTTCGATACCAGCCAAATTTAAAGCCTCTAAGGTCTCTATTCCTATTAAACCTCCACCAATAACCACTGCTTTTTTAATTGACCCCTGATCACGTATAGCTCGTAAATAGTCAGCATCTTTCATAGATTGAAGCGTACTAATCCCTTCTAGCTCAACACCAGGAATCCGAGGTAAATTAGGAGTTGCTCCAGTAGCAATGACTAGTTTATCATAGCTTTCTTCTCCTTGTTCGCCACTTATTAAGTTTTTATAAGAAACTGTTTTTTTATCTTTATTTATACTAGTAATTTCCATATTTACTCTGGCATCAATCCCTTTTGCATTCCAATAAAACTTAGGGTCGCGAACGACTCCAGTAGGGGTACAAAGCAATTTATTTCTATCGTCAAAAAAACCACCTACAAAATAAGGATATCCACAAGAAGCCATTGATAAGTCTGGGGACTTCTGAAACATTATAATTTCAGCTGACTCATCAAGTCGACGAGCTTTTGCAGCAGTTTTAGGACCTGCTGCAGAACCACCTACAACAATAATTTTTTTACTCATATATATAATTTTAAAGTTTTAAACACCAACAAATATACGAACATATGTTCAATTCGTTGCCTTAAATTTTTAAAAATACAACGATCTTATTCTTAAATGTTCAACAAGTCTGCAATATATTATCTCCAATTGATTAATTTAGCACTCTAATCGATCAGACATAAATGAAAAGGAACGAGGCTATACAAAAAATGAATAAATATGGAAAAGAAAAAACTCCTTTTCTGTTTATTATTGACTTCCTACAAGAAAAACCTCAAATACTTCCCCTAGATAAAGTAGATGTTTCTAAAATAGAATTCAAGCTTCCCTCTATAAGCCTAGAAAACAAGCAATTGACTGCGAACAGCTATGTTTTTATTGAAAACAATGGCTATTCGCATAATTCATATGTATCTCAATTTAAGAAAGTTAACTCTCATATAAGACGAGGGGATAGCTTTTTAGTAAATCTCACATGCAAAACTTCAATTGCCTTAAACACAGACCTTAAAACCTTATATAATACAGCAAAAGCAAAATACAAATTGCGTTATAAAAATGAGTTTGTAGTATTTTCTCCAGAAACATTTGTTAAAATTGAAAATGGAAACATTTTCTCATATCCAATGAAAGGAACAATAGATGCAAATATTCCAAAAGCAGAAGAATTAATCCTAAACAGCGCTAAAGAGAAAGCAGAACATTATACAATTGTTGACTTAATACGCAACGACTTAAGTATGGTTGCAAAAAATGTTGAAGTTACGAAATTTAGATATATTGATAAATTAAGTACAAATAGCGGAAGTTTATTACAAGTGAGTTCTGAAATTAAAGGAGAATTAGCTGAAAATTACAATGCTGAAATTGGAGATATTATATTTAACCTATTACCTGCTGGCTCCATTAGTGGTGCTCCTAAAAATAAAACAGTAGATATCATACTTAATACCGAAACATATGATAGAGGGTACTACACAGGAATATTTGGCGTGTTTGATGGTGTTAACCTAGATAGCGCTGTAATGATTAGGTTTATTGAAAAAACTGATGACGGTTATGTGTATAAAAGTGGAGGTGGAATTACTGCTTTTAGCAATGCAGAAGACGAATACAATGAAATGCTAAAAAAAATATATGTGCCGATTAATTGAAAGTATTAAAATAGAAAACCGACAATTAGTAAATATTGAGTGGCATAATACGCGATTCAATGAGACCAGAAAGGATCTCTTTTCAGTCCATTCAGATATTAATTTGCGTGAAGCAATAGACATACCCTCCAATTTATCTACAAACACATACAAATGCCGTGTACTTTACAAGGAAACGATAAAAGCAATAGAATTCCATCCTTATACTATCAAGCCTGTAAAAACACTTAAATTAGTAATTGATGACACTATTGAATATGCTTACAAATATGAGCATCGTGAAGCCTTTGCTAATTTAATGAAACAAAAGGGAAGTGCTGATGATATCTTAATAGTAAAGAATGGTTGCGTTACTGACACTTCCTTCTCAAACATAGCATTCTTTGATGGGAAGCAGTGGTATACGCCAGAGACCTATCTTTTAAATGGGACTCAACGACAACGATTATTAGCTAAAGGTGCTATAAAAGAAAAACGTATCACAATTGCTGACTTACAAAATTTTAAAGAAACAAAACTTATTAATGCAATGTTAGATTTTGAATCAACTAGAAGAGTAAAAATAATTTAGCTTTTATAGTTAAAAACAATTTAAAGTCTATTTTGTTAGTATATTAAGAAATATCTTACACATTAATAATTGATTAATATTATACTGAGGGAAATAATAATGGAGGAGTTAAATTCAAAAAAATACAATTATAAAATTTTTCCAAATTTGAATCTATCACTAGAAGCATTTACAGGGAGTTTTAATTTAAGCGAAATGATCGAAAATAGGACTAAGCTATATACTGATAAAGAGTTTAGTTTGGACTTAAATCTAATATCAGATTTTAATGATGCAATAATTACCTACCTAATAAATGATTTAAGAACGTACCTTACTAATGCTAAAAAAGCTAAATTCTTAAATAAAAGAAAAACAGCTATTATTGTAAGTTCTGTAAATCAACATGTGTATGCAACTGAAATAGCTAAAGTAAGTAAAGAACTTGAAATCCCTATTGAATTTAAATTGTTTTCAAACCTAACAGATGCAATAGACTGGTTAGGCTTGTCTTCTAACAATCAAAACATTATAAAAGAAGTTGAAAAAATGAGAAAAAAACTAAAAGAAGATAATTCTAATTAATACTTACCTAATCTATCAAATACTAAATCTAAGAGGGTTTTTCTTGCCTCAGTTGCTCCATCATACATAATCTGATACTCTAACAGATAATCTTTACGAGCATGTTTATTGAACATTTTGCTATAATAAAAGGCTCTTTTCACTCCATTACTCAACTCCATCATATCTACCACCTGGTAACTACTATCCATTTCCAGTTCACCAGCTTCTCCACATAAAACAGAAACAACACAAGTGTCAGGTGTAGAAAAACTTGCAATAGTACATGTAGCATATTCAAAATACTTAGGAAAATGAAAATCCGAAGGTAGAGTAATTGAAGTATTGTTATTTGAACAACTAAAATAATGCCTTTTCCATTCGCTTTGAGAAAATGAAAGTATTGATATACTTAAGAGTAATGTGATTAATCGTAATTTCATTATGCTTCTAATTTTCTCCAACTAATTGCCATACACTTATCACAAATAGGCAATGTCGTGTTTTTATCATCAATCGTAATAGTCATTGCACAATCAGTACAATAATAAGTTCCTTTAGGTGGTTGTTCTCCCATTTTGTATAATTGAGACATAATTATTTATTTAGAATTTATAGGCAAAACCAATACCTATCACTTCTTTCAACTGAACCTTCGGTCCAATAGAAGCTCCATTACTATTTATTGCTTTGATATCGTCATCATACACCAAATGAACTGTAATAGTTGCTGATATGTACTTATTCACCTTAAAACCTATTATATTTTCCCAACTCACATCTACATTTTCAGGATTTTCTAAGTAATTAGAGAATAAATCAAGCTTAGACAATACAGAAACTGTCTTTTTCATAAACTCGCGGTTATACACTATACGTAAATAACCACCAAACTCATTCTTAAATACTTCTCCAGCATCAACTCCATAAGCTCCTGCATTTGATAAGGTAGTATCATTTACTATTGTTATCTTTCCTGTAACTGGAGCTACAAATGCAGTTAAATATGCGTTAGGCTTATAATCAACACCTAAGGCACCTACTACATATGCAGGAGCTAAAAAATTAGATATAGCTACAGAGTCATTTGGATAATCATAACCTGCTGTCATTTGAGTCTTAAAATTCAATAAGCCAGCATAATACCATTTTTCAGATAGCATACGACCATATTTTGAAGAAAAATCAAACTTATCATCTGTCTTTATAAAATTATCCATTTCTCCTTGCTTTAACATACCATAACCAACATCAAGCATATTATCCCAGCTAGCTTTTCCTTTTTTATAATTAGCATATACACTAACAAGTCCATTTAATGCTAATGAGTTTTCTCCTCCAGCAGACCAATTATCAAATGAAGCTTGTGATACATTAAGCGCTATGTTACCACCTGTTTTCCAATTATTCTTATAAGTTGAATCAACTGGTGTAATAACTTTCTTTTTATCTCTTACTTTTTTTTCTATATCTATAATTTGACTTATTCCAAATTGGCAGAAAAGTAAGGAGCAACCGAATACAATAATTTTCTTATTCATAAAATTAATTTTATTTATTCCCATATATTAAAAGGGTACCGAGTTTACTATTTAAGCCCATAACAGGGGTAGCTATTGTATATACTTGTTCATTTTCTTCTACTTGCTGCTTATTTGCATTTGATAATTTCGAATTTAAAATAATACCATTTTCTTTTTTATTGGTAGAAACAAGAATAGCATTATCATCTGCATTTATATATTGTAATTTAGATACTTGAATTTGTTTTACAAACTCATTAAAGAACTCCGAAACTTGTTCTTTATTTTCTCTTTGCATCTCACTTCTAATCGCCCATGATAAAGTTTTTGCTGTCAATTGCATTTGAGAAACAGCTAAACTGTCAATTTTAGACTCATACATCTCTGTTAGGGCTATTGTCTGTTTTTCCGATTTTATAATTCCAATTTTTCCCCATACATATACTCCAAAAACTAAAACGAGAAGGAGTACTGTTACAATATGTTTTAATAGAAAAAGGGAAAAACGCTTTCCCAAACTTTTTTTAGTAATTGTAGTTTCCAAATTATTCGAATTTGTTGTACTCATTTGATTTTTATTAAGTTAATAGTGCATTAATAATTAGCTATTTCTAAGAAATATCCTTTTCGTTGGATGAATTTACAAATAAAATATTACCAATTTCATTAAATCCATTAAATATGCTAGCAGCATGTTCTTTATTAACGTTTTGATCGAAACCAATAATAGTTAAATCTGCATCAGTAGAATATTCATTAATCTTATTTTTAACATCTTGATATTGTTTATAAGGTACTACCATAACATGATTCGCTGAGATTGGAAGTCGGCCACTAGCAATTAGTTCAAATAACTTCTCTTTTTGTTCCTCTACTTCAGTCTCATCAAACAAGGCGTATATTTTAATTTGTGCTTTTCCCCAATCTGGATGCCCCAACATAATGAATCCTAATAATATCATCATATTGGCATTGTTTAAATCATTAGGCGTTATCCAAATATGTATCTCGTTACAATGACCAAAACCGCGAATAGATGTACTTAGTATACATACATCAAAATCAAGCGCTTTAACTAAACGCACATTATCTATTATAGTGGCTAAACCTTTCTCATTATTCTTATCGAATTCAAATAAAATTACATTGTTCTCTTTTCCTGATATACCAGGAAATTGTAATACCTGAGTAATAGCAGTAGTATAAGAAGGACTTACAATTGTATCAATATATATATTATTACTCTTATTACTTCCAAGATCTAATAGCTTAGATATAAGCCTTTTAGACTCATCATTTGACTCTCTAGTTAAAAACCCTTCAATTAAATGAATATAAGTTCCAAAGCCATATTTATGCGAAATCCATCTTAACAGATCAAAGGCGGCATAGCGTTTAAAAGAATCACTAGAAACACATATTATAGAAGGCCTCCATTTTTCAACTTCTGATTTGGTAGTTTGTTGAAGAAATACCTGTATTTTTCTACTAACTTGAAGAATCACCCCTTTAAAAATAGAAGCAAAAGTTTTTTCTTCTTGCTTAGAATAATTAATCCACAAGTACAAGGACGTCATAATTATAAGGGCTAAAATTGCATAGAAAAAATTCATCTTAAACATTAGATAAAAACACATTATAGCACCAATAAGTGAAAAGTACCACCTAGATCTAAATGTTGGTCGATAGGAGGGATCTGCAGAAAAATGTTCCAAAAAGGAAATTAAACAAATGGAGCCATAGGTAACCATAAAAAACATCGAAATAATCTCTGCAACAAAATTTATATTGCCCAATAATATAAAAAAAGTAGCAAACAAAGTAGTTACAAAAGTAGCATTTACAGGTTCATTATTTTTTCCACTTGATTTAAATAAGAAAGAATTTAACTTACTAGAAGGTAAAATATTATCTCCAGCTATTGCTTGTAATGTTCTAGGAGCAACCATCATTGAACCCAATGCAGAAGAAAAAGTAGCCGCAGCTAAACCAAGTGGAATAATAGGTCCCCAAATAGCAATCTTACTCATTATTAGCTGATCACTATTTAAATCTTCTGGACTAGCTGAATAAGCTAATTTCAAAGCTATAAATACATAAATAACTAAACCAGATAGTGTTGCAGCTAAAGTTCCAATTGGTATGGATTTACTTGGATTCTTCAAATCCCCAGATAAACCTACACCTGCTGTCATACCTGTAAAAGCAGGAAATACTATTGCAAATACAGTGAAAAAATTAGCTCCATTCTCGATTTTACTATACAAAGCTGATTGGCCAACTGTTTCGGAATATGATGTGCTTCCTAAAAAGAAGAAAACAAGCGAGAGTAATAGGATAGTAACAACGATATATAATGCCTTTAATCCTAATTTGGATCCATGTTTTAACATCAACCAAGATATAAAACCCATAATAGGAACACTAATAACCCTTTTATCTATATATTCTAATCCAATACTTGATGCGATCCAATCGAGTATTGGGTTAAATGCTTCCATCATAGCAACTATGTAAAAAGCAACACTAATAGCTTGTGAGAAATATAAAGCAACACCAATAGAAGCCCCTATATTTAGACCAAAAGAACGGCTTATTATAAAATACTCTCCACCACCTTCAACTTTTTTATTAGTAGCTATCTCTGCAATAGATAGCGCCGTAGCAATAGTAATAACATGTCCAATTAAGATAATACCTAATATTCCAATAAAACTAATATTACCTACAGCATATCCAAAACGTAAAAACATAATGGCTCCCAGTATAGTAGAGAGAGCTGTAAAAAAAACAGGAGCAGTTCCTAAGCTTTTAGTAGTCATTGTTCTTTCGGATTAGTATCAAGATTTAGATTTGTAGCATTAGATATTATATGTAAATCTCTTTGAGGAAAGGGAATTCTAATACCATTTTCTTTAAATTTCTCATTAATCATAAAACGGATATCACTCTTAGCATCATCAATTCGAAACATTTTATCACTCCAGAATAGCACCACAAAATCTAGTGATGAATCTCCAAAATCTACAAAACGAACATTTGGTTCTTTTTCTTTACTTACATTTTCATTTGCTTCAACACATTCTTTTAATATAGTTCTTACTAACTCAACATCAGAGCCATATGCTACACCTACTTTAATCTTAAAACGAGTAAATGCTCTATTATGGCTCCAATTAATTACTTTTTCAGATACTAGCCTAGAATTGGGAACTATAATAATGATATCGTCACGTGTTTCAACTTCAGATGTACGCAAGCCAATTTTTTTAACGCGTGCAACCATACCGTCTACTTCAATAATATCTTCAATGGTAATGGTGCGTTCAAAAAGCAATATAAAACCTGATACGATATCATTAAATAGCTGTTGTATACCAAGACCTAACCCGACTAATAAAGCTGCAGAACCAGCTAAAAGCAAGGTTACTTTAACGCCAACACTTTCTAATATTATTATTATTGTTGCAACAATAATAATATATTTTAATATCAAAAAAATTGCATGTCCAGTATCTCTATTATTACGCTGAAACCTTGCATTCTTTCCGGTCAGTGTCTTTCTGATTATTGCAATGAGAAGATAGGAGATAAGTAATGTTCCTACTACAAACAATAAATCTACTACAGAAAATTTAAACCGAGTCGTATTAATAATACTATAAGACAGTATACTCTTAAAGTCCATATATTAAATTTGTTAGTTGTATTGTTATTTAGCTTGATGCACAACTCTTTGTGGGAATGGAATTTCAATTCCTTCTTTCTTAAATTCAACAAACAATCGTTTTCGTAGTTCTCCTGTCACTGCCCATTGTTGTAGCGGTTGAGTATCGCCTAATATCTTTATATCAACTGAAGAATCTCCAAAATTATCAATTCGTACAAATTCAGGAGTTTTAATAATAAAATCTTTCCATGCTGCATCTTCTGACAGTTCTTTTCCTACACGATTCACCACTTCTATTACCTTATCAATATTAGAACTATAAGATACCCCTAGATTTAGGTTTACGCGAGCAAAAGTTTTTGAAAGATTCGCTACTTTTTTAATTTCTCCATGAGGTATATGATGTACAGTACCATTTAAATCTCTTAGAGTTGTTTTTCTTAAAGTAATTTCTTCCACTAATCCACCTGTACCATCAAAATTCACTACATCACCAATACGGTATTGGTTTTCTAAAATCATAAATAAACCCGTAATAATATCGCGTACTAAATACTGACCTCCAAATCCAAAAGCAATACCAACAATACCAGCACCTGCTAGGATAGGACCTATTGCTACGCCTAATTCTTGTAATACCATTAATACCACCATAGTAATAACTATTAGTTTTAATGTAGTATTAAAAATACTTATAAGGGTATCTTCTCTCTTTATTTCAGATTCTTTTGAGGAATATTTATCTGAAACGACTGCAATTCTCACAGCTTTATCGATAAAACGTCCAGCAACCTTATCAATTATTAATCCAACTATGATTATTACAGCAACCTTTATTCCATGATCTAATAACCAAGGGAGTACTTTATCCCAAATTGCTAACCAATCAATATTTTTCATTTCGTTTATTTTTAATTGTTTACTTTAAGTTTAATTTACCAGCTACCTCCAGCACCACCGCCACCAAAGCCACCGCCACCGAAACCTCCAAAACTACCGCCCATACTACCTCCAGATCCGCCACGACCAGAACTCATACTTGCGAGTAATAACCATGGAAGAAATCCACCATAGGATGTATGTCCATCATCACCACCGTTTTTACCTTTTTTACGATATACAATATACATAACAACAATAAAGATAATAGCAAAAATAAGCTTGCCTAAGCCTTTCTTCCTTTTCTCTTTCGCAATATCTATTTCGCCTTTTGCCAATCGATATAAAAAGCTCACTCCAGCAATAGTACCACCATAGTAGTCATTTTGCTTAAAATAAGGTATCATCTCATTATCAGTGATATGGTTACAGGTTGCATCCGGAATAGCACCTTCAAGCCCATAACCAGTGGCAATAAATACTTCTCCTTTAGAGTTACCCACTTTAGGTTTGATAAGTATAACGATACCGTTATCATAATCTTTACCACCAACGCCCCAAGTGTCACCCACTTGTTGTGCAAAATAAGCTGGGTCGTAGCCAGCTAAGTCAGAAACTGTAACAACTACAATTTGGTTGGAAGTAGAGTCATCTATCATTACTAATGCGCGCTCCAACTCTTGCTCCTGACTAGGAGTAAATATATTTGCATAATCGTTCACTAAACGTTCTGGATTAGGCTTTTCTGGGATTTGAGCTTGTATTAATTGAGATACAACGACGAACAGTGCAATGAACAAAGTTCTTATGAGATTTTTTTGATTGGACTTGTTCATTTTTCAAAAGAGATTTCGTTTGTTAATTCGTCAATATCATCTGCTTGAATAGGGAAGTGGCTAGCCAATTGCTTGCCAGCCTCCAAAATAGCCCATGAAAGTCCTTCTACAAATTCTCCATTTTTAAAGAAAGGAACAATCTTTTGATAGATAGTATCCCAAAACCCTTCTGGAACAGTTTCATTAATACCCTTATCTCCAATAACAGCAAATTTATGATCGTCTATAGACAAGTAAAACAACACACCATTACGCAAGTCTGTTTTAGCCATTCCTAGTCTATTAAAGGTCTTTACAGCACATTCAATTGCATCACCCTTGCAAGTACTATCAATATGCAATCTAATCTCACCAGAAGTTAATTTCTCAGCATCAGTAATAGCTTGTTCTATTTGAGCTTTTTGCTCTTCTGTAAAAAAATCTTTAGGATTCATTAAAATTCAACTTTTACGTTTTCCTTTTCTGCTTCTGTTGCCTCGAAATAAGCTCTTTTCTCAAAGCCAAATAACATCCCAGGGAAACGACGAATCTTGCTATTAAATTGTCTTGCAGCTTCATTGAATTTATTTCGTTCAACAGAGATACGGTTTTCAGTTCCTTCTAGTTGAGCTTGTAAATCGAGGAAGTTCTGATTTGCTTTTAAATCAGGATAATTTTCGCGTATCATTAATAATTTACCTAAGGCAGATGATAACTGACCTTGCGCAGCTTGATACTCTTTTAATTTTGCAGGAGTAAGATTGTTTGGGTCAACAGTCATTTGAGTTGCTTTAGAACGAGCCTCTACAACAGCTTGAAATGTTTCTTTTTCATGTGCAGCATATCCTTTTACTGTAGAAACTAGATTTGGTATTAAATCAGCTCTACGCTTATATACATTTTCTACTTGTGCCCATTGAGCTGGAACACCTTCGTCAAGCGTTACAATTTTATTGTATGTTCCTACTATCCAGAAGACTACAATTAATACAATACCTACAACGACTAATAATGTGATTATTGATTTTTTCATGATTAAATATAATTTTTAATTGATTTTTCTATTTCACACAAATATACTTCTATCCAGTATGCTAACAAAAGCTTTTTTATGTATTTAATTAACAGTTTACTTTTTTTACCAAAAAAAAACGAATCTGTTAAATTCGTTAATTAGTTATTTTAAAATACAATGATGGGTAGATAATTATATTTCAAACACTTACCTAAAAGTTCTCAGTTCTTTTTTTAACTCTTTAAATAGATCATCTATTTTTTCTTCTATATCTTCTCTATTTATAAACTTTAATCCATCTTTAATATTAGTAAACATACCCTGATTCTGAAGCTCATCATCGAATCTATCTTTAAATGCTTTAATAAAGAATTGATGATTAGGAGTATTCATGATTCCAACATGTTTCCCCTTGTCCATTATCAGTTTATCATTCTCTTTAATGAAAGAAATATATTGGTCTACATCATTCACCAATGAATCTATTATACATTTTCTTAGATCTCCAAACATTGTATATGACGTATCATAATTAGGATCATTTGCCAAATGCATTTTGTAAGGAATTACATTATCCATCGTTAGTTGCCCTTTGTACAACTCAACAATCATCTTCTCTTGAGGTAGAATTCTGTAGGCTACTAACAATACAGGAGTTGATGCATTTATTCTTTTTTTAAATATATTTTTAAGAGTAAACTTCATGCTTATGGAGATATAATCTATTATTAAAAAATCTAAAACTCACTATTATCAATTGTTTCAAACGAATGATCGACATCGGATATTAATGCGTTTATTTCTAAATCTTTATTGTCAGATATTAGGTCAAAAGAAGGGTCTTAATCAGCTTCTTGAGATTACTTTTAATCTAAAGTTCTCAAGTGTTTATAATGTAAATAATCTCTATAATCAACTTATATTCAGTAAATACTTTAAAACCAGCATATATGAAACTTAATCTTTCGTCATACTTAGAGTTACTAAAAATGATTCAATAAAAATACAATATTTTTAATAAAATATTATCACCATAGCTTTACAAAATAACTAAATATAAAAGGGAGTATTCTACTCCCTTTTTAAAACTAGATTCTATTATTTCTCTTCAAATTCTTCCATGTTAAATTCAGGGGGAGTAGTGGGGTCTATACTTGAGGGAGCTTCTTCTATTACTTCCTCCTGGTGTTTTATTTCTTCGACTACTGGTGCTTCTGCAATAATTTCCTCTTTATTTACCTTAATAAAATTAATTACCTCTTCCAGACTATCTGTAAACTTATCGAAATCTTCTTTATACAAGAATATTTTATGTTTTTGATAGGAAACCTTAATATCATCATCATAGCCTGAAATAATCTTCTTACTCTCCGTAATAGCTACAAATAAATCATCCTTTCTATTTCGTTTTACATCGATATAATAGATTCTTTTGCCAGCTTTAATCGACTTTGAAAATACAATCTCTTGCTCTCTAGTATCCATCTTTTTAGGTTTCATTTCTTCCATAAGTCATCTTCTTTTATTGATACATTTCAACTTATTAAAATTAATTTATTTTCAAAATTGTACATTTTTTTTCACATTTCAAAGTCAGAAACAAATTTTTTAGTGCGAAATCATTTATAATGCTCATATTTTTTGCGCCAATATGTGAAGTTTATTTACAAATTAATCGTATTTTTGCAAAATAATATTACAAGAAGCTCCCTGAAAAAATGATAAATAGAATTTTACTACGCACTAAGATAGTTCAAATCACTTATTCTTATCTTCAAAATCAGTCTAAGTCTGTTAATGTAGCTGAAAAAGAACTATTTCATAGTCTTGAAAAAACATACAACCTTTATCATATTTTATTGTTACTTATTTTAGATATCACTGCATTTGCAAATAAGCGTTTAGAAGCTGGTAAAAACAAACACAGACCTTCTGAAGAGGAGTTAAACCCTAATATGCGTTTCGTTGATAATTTATTCGTAAACGAACTTTCAAAAAACAAAGGTTTTAATGACTATATAAATGAGCATAAGCTAACATGGGAAAATAATCCGGTAGCAATAAAAAGTATCTATGAAAATATATGTAATAGTGATTTTTATGCTGAGTATATGGATAGTTCTGATATCAGCTTTGAGAATGACCGTGAACTATGGCGTAAAATATTTAAAAGATGTATTCTTACAAATGAAGAACTTGATATTGCTGTAGAAGAACAATGTATTTATTGGAATGATGATATTGATATTGTTGTTAGTTTTGTTTTAAAGACTATCAAAAAATATGAAAAAGATAGTAGCGACAAACAAACATTATTACCAATGTTTAGAGATGAAGAAGACAAAAAATTTGCATCTAAATTGTTTAGAAATACGATTGAGAATACTGAAGAATATAATGGTTTAATAGGCAAATACACAAAAAACTGGGATGTAGACCGAATAGCCTTTATGGATACTGTTATAATGCAAATAGCATTAGCTGAATTAATTAATTTCCCAACTATACCTATTAATGTAACACTTAACGAATATATTGATATTGCTAAAAGATATAGCACAGATAAAAGCAACACTTTTATTAATGGCGTTTTAGATAATATTGTTACTCAGTTAAAAAAAGAAAATAAACTTATCAAGGCTAAAATTATATCGCCAAATCAAAAATAAATATATAAATTTGTCTAATTAAAAATAAACTAACATGAATTTACTAAGTATTTTATTACAAGCAGGAAAACAAACAAGTGGCCCACAATTTTGGATTATGATTGTTTTAATGATAGCTGTTTTTTATTTCTTCATGATTCGTCCACAACAAAAGAAACAAAAAGAGATAAAAAAATTCCAAGAATCAATTCAAGCAGGAACTGAGGTAGTGACCTCTGGTGGTATCTACGGAAAAGTAAAAGATATTAAAGAGCGTTACTTTATTATTGAAGTTGCTGACAACGTACGTGTAAAGATTGAAAAATCGGCTGTATTTGCATCTTCTTCGGATATTGCAAACCCTGGTGTTGCTAAAAAATAATCACCTAATACATTCGTAATTATGTCTGAATTCCGGACAATATTACAAAATAAGAAAAAGAAGATTAAAACGTCCTACTCAAAGGATGTTTTAATCTTTTTGTTTTGTATTCTCCTGTCAACAGCTTTTTGGTTCTTACATTCATTAAGCAAAACAAATGAGGTTGAGCTGGTTATACCTATAGAATATGAAAATTTTCCTACAAAATATGTTGTTACTGATTCTGTTTATCAAAGTATCAAAGTAAAAGTAAAAGATACAGGATTCTCTATTTTGATGTATGAACTAAACAATAACAAAAAATCAATTGTTGTTGATTTTAATAAATGTTCATCTAATAATAAAGACGAGCTATATATCTTTAGTAAAGAACTAAAGAAAAAGGTTCGTAAAGCTACTAGCTCAACAATGAGTATTAGAAGCATTGAACCTCAGCACATTAAAATTCATTACGAGAAACTCTATGAAAAGGTTGTTCCTTTAAAACTTAATGGAGATATTACTCTTTCACATCTGCATATATTAAAGGATTCAATAACACTAAAGCCTTCAAGAATTAAAATATTTGGATCCAAATCAATGTTGAATTCAATTCATGTTGTAAACACAAAAAAAGTTGACCTAAAAAAAATATCTCAGTCTACTAAAGTGATTACCTCTCCTGAAGAAATAAGCAACATACGTTTTGCAACAAATAAGATTCAGGTAACGATACCTGTTGAGCTTTATACAGAAAAAACTTTTACAATTCCTGTTACCACTAAAAACCTTCCTTTAAATACTCAAATTAAAACATTCCCTACAACGGTAAATGTTAGTTTTGTTGTTGGACTAAGCCATTTCAACAAAATTCAACCAGAAGAAATACAAGCCTTTATTGATTATGACTCTATCACAAACAATAAAGATGGAAGACCAACAATAGAGATTAGAACTTCATTAAAGAGTATTAAGAACTTAAATCATACTCCTAAAACGGTTGAATATATTTTAGAAAAAAAGTAAAATGCTTAAAATTGGAATAACTGGAGGTATTGGTTCAGGAAAAAGCATGCTATGTGATTTGCTTTTAAGCATGGGTTACCCAGTATACAATTCCGATTATGAATCGAAACGTTTATGTAATGAATCAACAGAGTTAAAAGCAGCATTAATAAATGCTTTTGGCAAAGAAATATATTTACAAGGTAATCTCAATAAAACTCTTTTTGCGTCAATTATTTTCAATGATTCTAAAAAATTGCTCATAGCAAACGAACTTATTCATCCAGCTGTAAGAGAAGACTTCTCTAAATGGGCTGAAAAACAAAAAAATGCTATTGTATTTATTGAATCTGCAATTCTATTTGATTCAGAGCTGATAAACCATATCGATAAATCTATTACCATTACGGCTTCGGAAGAATTAAGAGTGCAACGGGTCGTAAATAGGGAGCAAACTTCGGAAGATACAGTTCTAGAAAGAATAAAAAATCAGCTATCTGAAAATGAAAGGCTTCAAAAAGCTGACTATATTATTTATAATGACGACAAACAAGCTATAATTCCTCAGATAGAAAAAGTACTATCGCTTCTCTAATAATACTACATTTTCCACATGGTGAGTATGAGGAAACATATCCACAGGCTGAACTGCTGTTAGCTTATAATTAACATCTAACAATTCTAAGTCTCTCGCTTGTGTTGCTGGGTTACAACTTACATATACAATACGTTTAGGAGAAGCGAATAAAATAGCATCTACAACATCTTTGTGCATTCCTGCTCGTGGAGGATCTGTTATTATAACATCTGGTTTACCATGCTGTTCTATGAATTCATTATTCAATATATCTTTCATATCTCCAGCATAATATAAGGTATTTTTCAATTCATTATTATTAGAATTAACCTTTGCATCTTCTATTGCTTCAGGTACATATTCTATTCCGATAACCTGCTTACAGCTTTTAGCGATAAAATTAGCGATAGTACCTGTTCCTGTATATAAATCGTATACTAGCTCATTCCCAGATAAGTTAGCAAAATCACGCGTAATTTTATATAATTCGTATGCTTGATCTGAATTGGTTTGATAAAATGATTTTGGACCAATCTTGAATTTAAGTCCTTCCATCTCTTCATATATACAATCAGCTCCTTTATATACAATTACTTCTCTGTCTGTAATAGTATCATTAGCTTTTTCATTAATGATATATTGAAGGGATGTAATTTGAGGAAACGAATCAGCAAGGTGTTGTAATAATAGATCTTGTAGCTGTTTGTCTTCATAATAAAAGACTACAATTACCATAAGTTCATTCGTTGAACTTGTTCTAATAATTAGATTTCTCAAGAAACCGTTTTGATTTCTTATATCAAAAAACGTAAGTTCATTTTGAAGTGCATAATCTCTTACAGCCAAACGTATTTGATTAGAAATATCATCCTGCAACCAGCATTTATTTATATCTAGTACTTTATCAAATAAACGAGGAATATGAAATCCTAAAGCATTCATAGTTCCAGAATAGTTTGCGTCCATTTCTTCAAATGACAACCAACGTTTATTAGAAAATGTATATTCTAGTTTATTACGATAAAATGTTGTTTTTTCAGAACCAAGAATAGGAGAGACCTCAGGCATTTCTACTTTAGCTATACGTGTTAAACTATCAACTACTTGTTGTTCTTTATAACGTATTTGTTCTGAATATGGTAAAACTTGCCATTTACAACCTCCACAAGTACCAAAATGCTCACAAATAGGTTCTTCTCTTATGTCAGAATAAGTATGGAATTTAATAGCACGTGCTTCTAAATATCTTCTTTTCTTTTTTGTAATTTGTAAATCAACTATATCACCTGGCACGACAAAGGGTACAAAAATAACTTTGTCTTCGTGTTTTACGATTGCTTTACCTTCTGCTGCAATATCAGAAACAGTAACGTTTTCAATTATTGGATGTGATTTTTTTTTTCGTGCCATAATAAAAAAAGTGTTTCAACTAATGTTGAAACACTCTGTATATATTAATTTATACTATACTTTCTGAATTATTTCCATTCCTATCTTAATAGACTCCTCATTCATAGGAATAAGGTGGTGGTGTCTTTCTGGTAAAGATTTCTTAAGTCCTAAAATAACGCTTTCAATCTTAATAACAGGCTTTACCTTTAAAAATCCACCTAATATCATCATATTAAAAGTTTTAGCGGCTTTAATCTCCAATGCTTTATCCATAGCATCAATTCTATAAATATCTATATCCTTACGTGTAGGATGCTTTTTCACACCATAACTATCGTAAATCAATACTCCACCAGGCTTAACTGCTGATTCAAACTTATCCAATGATTGTTGGTTTAAAATGATTGCGGTATCATAAGAATTTAGAATAGGAGAGCTGATTTTATCCTTGCTCACAATTACTGTGACATTTGCAGTTCCTCCTCGTTGCTCGGGACCATAAGAAGGCATCCATGATACTTCTCTATCTTCCATTAAACCTGAGTATGCTATAATCTTACCCATAGACAAAACTCCTTGTCCACCAAAACCTGCAATAAATATTTCTTCTTTCATATCTATAAATCTTTCAAATCACCCATAGGGTATATTGGGAACATATTTTCAACCATCCACTTATTTGATTCATCAGGAGTCATTTTCCATCCTGAATTACAAGTAGATACAATCTCTACAATTGAAGTTCCTTTCTTTTCATTGCAATTCTCAAAACCTTTCTTAATGGCTTTCTTTGCTTTTCTAACAGAACCTGAAGTATGTACACTTTGTCTAGTTACATATCTAACTCCATCAAGTTTCACTAATAAATCTGTAATGTTTAAAGGTTGTCCTTCTGTTTCTACATCTCTTCCATATGGTGATGTAGAGGTTTTCATACCTCCAAGTGTAGTAGGAGCCATTTGACCACCAGTCATACCATATATTCCATTATTAATAAAAATAATCAGAATATTTTCACCTCTATTACATGCATGTATTGTTTCTGCTGTACCTATAGCAGCTAAATCTCCATCACCTTGATAAGTAAACACATACTTGTCAGGCATTAAGCGTTTAATAGCTGTAGCTAAAGCAGGTGCTCGTCCATGAGCAGCTTGTTGAAAATCAATTTCTAAATAGTTATATGCAAATACAGCACATCCTACAGGGGCAATACCTATTGTATCTCCTTGGATGTCTAATTCTTCTACAATTTCTGCAACAAGTTTATGTACTACACCATGACTACATCCAGGGCAGTAATGCATCGGGGTATCATTTAAAACTTTAGGCTTAGCATAGACTAAGTTTTCTGGTTTTATTATATCTTTTGCTGTCATTCTTTTTTCTTTTTACTTTGATAAATAATTTGTTTTCACAAATTCTAGAACTTCATCAGGCGATGGAACAATACCTCCTAATCTCCCAAAGAAATCTACTTTAGCAGCTCCATTAACTGCTAAACGAACATCCTCTACCATTTGTCCAGCACTCATTTCTATTGATATAAATGCTTTTACCTTAGAGGCATATGCAGCAATTTCTCTAGATGGGAAAGGCCATAGGGTTATTGGTCGAATTAGTCCAAGCTTAATCCCTTTTTCTCTAGCTATCTCTACTGCTTTTTGACACACTCTGGCTGAAGAGCCAAAAGCTATCAAAATATAGTCAGCATCTTCGCAAGCTATTTCTTCTAAGCGAACTTCATTATTATCAATCTCTTTATATTTTTCTTGAAATTTAATATTTCTTTTTTCCATATCGACTGACTCAATCTCTAAAGAACTGATTAAATTTCTTTTACGACCAGGTTTCTTCCCTACAGTAGCCCATGGGTATTTTTCTGCAATTTCTTCATCAGTTAAACGAGGGGTAAAAGGAGGGAGGACAACCTTTTCCATCATTTGTCCAATAATTCCATCAACAAGAATCATTACAGGGTTAAGATATTTAAAAGCTAAATCAAAACCCAAAACAGTAAAATCAGCCATTTCTTGTACAGATGATGGGGCAAGTACTATTTGATTATAATCTCCATGACCACCACCTTTAACTGCCTGAAAATAGTCTGATTGACTTGGCTGAATAGTACCTAAGCCAGGACCTCCACGCATTACATTCACGACTAAACTAGGGATTCCAGCTCCAGCGATATATGAAATTCCTTCTTGCATTAAACTAATACCAGGACCAGAAGAAGTTGTCATTACTTTTTTACCACAACCAGAACCACCATATACCATATTAATAGCAGCAACTTCACTCTCTACTTGCAATACTACCATACCTGTTTTTTTCCATGGTTGCTCTAACATTAGAGTTTCCATTATCTCTGATTGTGGAGTAATAGGATATCCGAAGTAACCATCACAACCACAGCGTATAGCTGCATGTGCAATAGCTTCGTTTCCTTTCATCAATTTAATATTATCTTCACTCATTGTTCTTTGTTTTCTTTTTAGTAATTAGGATAGGAGTTATTATTCTTGAACTCTCACCTTATAAACCGTTATACAACCATCTGGACAAACATGTCCACAAGAAGAACATCCAACACATTCTTCTTCATTTTTCATGTATGAGAAGTTATACCCCTTACTATTTACATCTTTTGAAAGAGCTAATACATCCTTAGGGCAGGTTACTACACATAAATCGCAACCTTTACATCTCTCTGTATTAACTACTACTGCACCTTTTATCTTAGCCATATATTTATTCTTTTATACTCAAAAACTTCGTAAAGTTAGCCTTTTTTACGCTAACAGAAGTATGTAATCTATTAAAACAAAATGATAAACTTTAAATTAAGGTCCTTATCTCTTATTTTAATGCTGCTATACTCTCTTCTAAAGATTTAATTTTGCTTTCGGCATCTAATTGTTTACTTCTCTCTTTTTCAACTACTTCTGGTTTTGCATTTGCAACAAACCGTTCATTATTTAGTTTACCCATAACTGATTTTAAGAAACCTTGTAAGTAAGATATTTCTTCTTCCATTTTCTTAATCTCTACAGCTGGGTCAATAAGGTCTCCCATAGGTACGGCATACTCAGATGTACCTATCAAAAATGATACAGCATTTACATTCTTTTCATCAACATTAGTAATAGACGACAGCTTACACAATTTAGTTACAATATTGTTGAAAAAATCATCGTTTTTACCTGAAACAATTTCTAATTCTAATGTGTCTTTGTTGGGTATGTTCTTTTCTAAACGTACTGTTCTAATGCTAGAGACCAATTCTTTTACTTGTTCAAATCTTTCTAATAAATTTTTATTGATTCCTGTATTAATTGGCATTTCACTTACCATCACACTATCTTCTGATGCTCTATTATTCAATACTTGGTATAACTCTTCAGTAATGAATGGCATAAATGGATGTAAGATTTGTACTAATTTCTCAAAGAAATTAATCGATGCTACATATGTTTGCTTATCGATTGGCTGTTGGTATGCAGGTTTAATTATTTCTAAGTACCATGAAGAAAACTCATCCCAAAATAACTTATATATTAACATTAAAGCTTCTGATAATCGATACTTACTAAATAAGTCATCAATTTCTTCTAAGGCTTGATTAAGTTTTGAATTAAACCAATCAATAGCAATTTTTGAAGCCTCTGGTTGCTCAATATCTACAACTTCCCATCCTTTAATTAGACGTAATGCATTCCATATCTTATTGTTAAAGTTTCGTCCTTGTTCACATAATTGCTCATCAAAAAGAATATCATTACCAGCAGGCGCAGATAACATCATTCCCATACGTACACCATCAGCTCCATATTTATCCATCAATTCAATAGGGTCTGGAGAGTTACCAAGGGATTTTGACATCTTACGCCCTTGGCTATCTCTTACTATACCAGTTAAGTATACATCTTTAAAGCATTTTTCTTGTTTATACTCATACCCTGACACAATCATTCTTGCAACCCAGAAGAATAAAATATCTGGTCCTGTAACAAGTACATTAGTAGGGTAGTAGTAGTTAATTTCTTCGTTATCTGGATTATTAATACCATCAAAAACTGATATTGGCCATAACCATGAAGAAAACCAAGTATCTAAACAATCTTCATCTTGTTTTAAATCACTTATTTTCAAATCCTTATTACCACTTTTCTCAACTGCTAATTCAAGAGCTTTTTCTTCTGTTTCAGCAACAACAAAACCTCCTTCGGGAAGAAAATATGCAGGAATACGATGTCCCCACCACAACTGGCGTGAAATACACCAGTCTTTCACATTTTCCATCCAATGACGATATGTATTCTTAAATTTTGAAGGGTGCAATTGAATTTCATCACTCATTACATTGTCTAAAGCAGGTTTTGCCAAGTCTTCCATTTTAAGAAACCATTGCATAGAAAGCTTAGGTTCAATGGCTACATTAGTTCTTTCTGAAAAGCCTACTTTATTTGTATAGTCTTCAACTTTCTCTAGTAAACCTGCTGCTTCAAGGTCTTTTACAATCAATTTACGGACCTCAAATCTATCTTTACCTGTATATTGAGCACCATGCTCATTCAAGGTACCATTATCATTAAATATATCAATTGTTTCCAGGTTGTATTTTTCACCTAGCATATAATCGTTTACGTCATGTGCAGGAGTCACTTTTAAGCAACCAGTACCAAACTCTATATCTACATAATCATCTTCAATTACAGGAATCTCTCTATTAATAAGAGGAACCTCTACCTTTTTTCCTTGCAAGTGTTTTTTTGTGGGGTCATTGGGGTTAATACACATAGCTGTATCACCTAAAATAGTTTCTGGTCGAGTAGTAGCTACAATTGCATACGCATCTTCACCTACCACCTTATATCGTAAATAGTAAAGCTTACCCTGTTGTTCTTTAAAAATTACCTCTTCGTCAGAAAGAGCTGTAAGTGCTTTTGGGTCCCAATTTACCATTCGTACACCACGATAAATTAAGCCTTTATTATACAAATCATTAAACACCTTTATAACACTATCAGAGCGCACTTCATCCATTGTAAAACATGTACGATCCCAATCGCATGAAGCTCCTAGTTTTCTTAACTGTTTTAATATTATACCACCATGTTCATCTGTCCAATCCCAGGCATGCTTTAAAAACTCTTCACGGGAGAGGTCCGTTTTCTTAATGCCTTTATCAGCTAGTTTTCCAACCACTTTTGCTTCTGTAGCAATAGAAGCATGGTCTGTTCCTGGAACCCAACATGCATTTTTACCCATCATTCGAGCACGACGGATTAATATATCTTGAATAGTATTATTCAACATATGTCCCATATGTAATACACCAGTAACATTAGGAGGAGGTATAACTATTGTGTAAGGCTCTTTCGTTTTATCTAGGGAAGATTTAAAAAAGTCATTTTTCAACCAATACTCGTACCATTTTGACTCTACAGACGATGGATTATATTTATTTACAAGCTCCATATATAAATTAGTTCAGTAATTATTTATTAGTAATATAAGCCCTTTATAAAAAGGAACACAAAATTAATAAAAAACAGTGAAAAATGCGTGTGATTTTAGCGTAAGATTTGAAAGAGTAGGGAAGTAGAGCATTTTTTTTATAGTTCAAAAACAGCTTTTATATTATGTTTTGAAAAGAATAATATATTATATTTACAGAAATTTAATTTGAATATCATGGGAAAACTAGTAACGGTCGCTATTCACACCTACGAAAAAGCACAGGGACTTAAAAAATTGCTTGAGAGTGAAGGGATTGAGACACATATTCATAATGTAAATACAGATGAGTCTGCTATTTCGGCTGGAGTTAGAGTTAGAATCAAAGAAAGTGATTTAACAAGAGCATTATCAATAATTGTTAGTACCATCAAGGATGATGATGATATTGCTAATGATATTGTAGTGGATAAACAAAAAATACTTGTTCCTTTAGATTTCTCTGATTACTCGATGAAAGCTTGTTATTTTGCTTTCCATTTGGCTTTTTCAGTTAAGGCTGAAGTAACGATATTTCACACATACCACACTCCAGCATTTGGCAATTTACCGATGTTAGACACAAATGATGATGAAACTTTACGCATAGAGAAAAAGATTAAAAGTGATATTGAGAATTTTGAAAATCTCTTGAAAAGAAAAATCTCTAAAGGAGAACTGCCTCGTATAAAATATAAAACAATTATAAAAGAAGGTATTCCTGAAGAAGAAGTTATTAAATATAGCCAAAAAGATGACTTTTCTTTAATAATTATGGGTACTCGCTGTAAATCTCGTAAAGAACAGGATTTGATTGGAAGTGTTACTGCTGAAGTGATTGAAAGAAGTTTGATTCCTGTATTTGCTATTCCTGAAGACACAACTTTAGATACTGTAAGTGATATAAAAAACATCGCATTTGTAACTAACTTTAACGGAAATGACTTAATTGCATTTGAACGAATGATGACGATGTTAAATAATTTTTCTTTTAAAATATTTTTTATTCACATAGATAGTGCTAGAAACAAATGGAATGAAATAAAATTAGTTGGGATTAAGGAGTATTTTACAAAGCAGTACCCAAATCTTGAAACTGAGATATCCTTGATTAAAGGAAATGATATTGTTGATTGCTTAGACGACTTTATTGAAGAGAATAAAATAAACTTAGTTTCAATTAATAAGCGTAAGAGAAATGTTATCTCACGTATATTTAATCCAAGTGTAACACGTAAGCTTGTATTTCATGCAAATACAAATACATTAATTTATAATGTATAATCTCTACAGTTAATATTCCTATAATTAATATTATGTTAAGTAGTATTCTAAAAGATATACCCCAAGCTTATTTGCTTGGGGTTATTTTCTTTTAAATATTATTGTCCTCTTTCAGCTCTAATTTCATTGTATTTCTCAGTCATTCCTAGCTTATAATATACAGCCATCAATTTTCGCAATAAATCATCTTTATTAGATTCTAAACCTAATTCTTTCGCTTTTAATAAATATGGAATCGCTGTTCTATATATTTCATTAGCTTTTTCTTTTTCAGAATCTATTTGCTGAATTTGAGCATGTTGATATACTTTATCAGCATCTTCTAGTATTAATAATGCATATTCAAAAACAACATCAGCCCATTCTGGATTTAATTCCATAGCTTTTTTGTAATCAGCTTTTATTTTAGCTTTATCAGATTTCTTTATAGAACCAATTACTCCACGCATATAGTATAAAACTGCATTTTTATCGTCTAATAATATTGCTTTATTAATGTTTTCTAAAGCATCGTCAATTCTATTTGTATTCTTATAATAGTCAATCTTATAGCTTAAGAAGTGAATGTTTTGAGGAAAACGCTCTGCTCCTTCATTCATCGTTTTCACAAACCCAACTGTATCTTTATCAGAAACTTGCTTTAAATATATTTGACGTAGTGTTGCTTGTAAATATTCTTTCGTATCAAGAAATACAGTATCAGTAGCTTTTATATCTTCTCCTGAACCTTTAATCATTTCAAGTTCTGGTAATTTTAAGAAGTCGTCAAATACTTGCTTTGCTTCTATATAATCTTTCTTCTCATATAAATTATACCCATGTTGAAAAATGTATAACTTAATAGTAGTTAAGTCATCAACAATATCTTTTCGATATTCTAGTTTTCCTTTTCTTTTAGGGTTAGAAAGACTCTCAATTTTATCAAGAGAGTCAGCTACAATCCAACTAGTAAAGGCGTTATATGCTCCCTCACTTTGAAAATTTAAATTAGGTTTTCTTGGTGGCACTTCAAATCGCTTATCATCTTCAGATTCATATTTTCTAAACTCGATAAATCCTTTTGTATACCATGTTTCCGAAAGATTTTTTGTAGTTTCATCTTTCAAAGCAGCATCAATTAAAGACTTTGCAGTCACAAAATCTGGCGTCATCTTTTTAGCTAACTTTCTTGCTTTCTTAATATTAGCTTCTTGCCCAGATGCCATTACAGGAACTATAAAAGCCAATAATAAAATAATTTTTTTCATTGTATTAGTTTATTAATTATATATCTATTCTTCACTATCTGTAGTTTCTTCCTCTGAATTATCCAAAACCGTACCATTATCTTCAGTGTTTGTTTCTACACTTTCAACTGTACCAACTTCTGTTGTTTCAACTACCTCTTCTTCTAACTCGACTTCAGAATCCACTTTACAAACAGAAGCAATAGCATCATTTCGTTTTTCTAAGTTAATAAGTCTTACTCCTTGTGTTGCACGGCCCATTACTCTAAAGTCTTCGACTTTCATACGAATTGCGATACCTGATTTATTGATAATCATTAAATCATTATCTTCTGTAACATTTTTAATGGCTACTAATTTTCCTGTTTTATCCGTAATATTAATGGTCTTCACTCCTTTTCCACCACGATTAGTTACTCTATAGCCATCTATATCAGAACGTTTTCCATAACCCAATTGTGATACAACCATTATTGTTTCTACTTCTGTATCAGTAACGGTTATCATTCCAATACACTCATCAGTCTTATCGTTTGGATCTAATGTCATACCACGAACCCCTGTGGCTGTTCTACCCATTGTACGAACTTTAGACTCATTAAAGCGAATAGCTCTACCATTCTGGTTTGCCATTACTACTTCACTGTTTCCATCAGTCAATCGAACTTGAATTACTTGGTCGTCTTCACGAATAGTAATTGCATTTACACCATTTACTCTTGGTCTTGAATAGGCAGCTAGTGAGGTTTTCTTAATTACCCCTTGTTTGGTTGCAAATAATAAGAAGTGAGACTCATTATATTCAGGTTCTTGTAAGTTCTTAACACGAATAAATGCATTCACCTTATCATCTGGATCAATATTTAGCATATTTTGAATTGCTCTACCTTTACTACCTTTAGTTCCTTCAGGTATTTCGTAAACCTTTAACCAGAAACAACGTCCTTTTTGAGTAAAGAATAAAATATAATTGTGCATGGATGCTGGATAGATATATTCTATAAAGTCTTCATCACGAGAATCACTTCCTTTTGCTCCAACTCCTCCTCTATTTTGGGCTCTAAACTCACTAAGAGCAGTACGTTTAATATAACCTAAGTGAGAAATAGTAATAATCATTTCTTCATCAGCATAGAAATCTTCTGGATTGAATTCTTCTGAAGAATATACAATCTCTGAACGACGCTCATCACCATATTTAGCTTTTACTTCACCTAGTTCTGTTTTAATAATATCCATTCTCAATTCTTCTTTATCAAGAATTTCTTGCAAGCCAGCAATCTGACGCATAATTTCCTCATACTCAGCACGAAGCTTATTTTGCTCCATACCTGTAAGTTGACGTAAACGCATCTCAACTACTGCACGAGCTTGTATTTCAGATAGTTTAAATCTTTCTATTAAACGTTCACGAGCTTCATCTGGAGTTTTTGAATCACGTATTATTTTAATGGCTTCATCTAAATTATCTAAGATAATCATGAATCCTTGTAATAAGTGAGCTCTTTTTTCAGCTTCGGCTAATTCATATTTAGTACGACGAATAACTACATCATGACGGTGCTCCACAAAATAGTGAATCATGTCTTTCAAATTCAACATACGTGGTCTTCCATTTACTAACGCAATATTGTTGACACTAAATGATGTTTGTAAAGAACTAAATTTGTATAGTTTATTAAGAACTACATTAGAATTAGCATCTTTCTTAATATCAATAACGATACGCATACCATCACGGTCAGATTCATCATTAATATTCGAAATACCTTCCACTTTCTTATCTTCTACCATATCTGCTATGGCTTTAATAAGATCAGCTTTATTTACTAAGTATGGTAATTCATGAACAATAATCTTTTCACGACCGTTCGCTGCTGTCTCTATATCAACTTTTGAACGAACCATTACACGACCCCTACCCGTTTCTAAGGCATCCTTAACACCTGCATAACCGTATATAATACCTCCAGTTGGAAAATCAGGCGCTTTTACGTACTTCAACAGTTCTTCCATCTCTATGGAATTATCATCAATATAAGCACAACAAGCATCTACCACCTCAGATAAATTGTGAGGAGCCATATTCGTTGCCATACCTACAGCAATACCAGAACCACCATTTACCAATAAACTAGGTATACGAGAAGGCAGTACAGTAGGTTCTTCTAAAGTATCATCAAAGTTTAATTTAAAATCAACAGTATCTTTATCGATATCCATTAACATTTCTTCGGCAATTTTCATCAGCTTTGCTTCTGTGTAACGCATAGCTGCTGGACTATCACCATCTACAGAACCAAAGTTTCCTTGTCCGTTTACTAAAGGATAACGCATCGACCATTCTTGAGCCATACGTACCATTGCGTAATAAACCGATGAATCTCCGTGTGGGTGATACTTACCAAGCACCTCTCCTACAATTCTAGCAGATTTTTTAAAGCCTTTATTAGAAGCCAATCCTAACTCATTCATACCGTACAAAACTCTACGGTGAACTGGTTTCAATCCATCACGAACATCTGGCAAAGCACGAGAAACAATAACTGACATCGAATAATCGATATAAGCCGACTTCATTTCCTCCTCAATGTTAATCTTAATAATTCTGTCCTGTTCAATCATTTTTTATATTCTTTTTTCTGTATTCTATTTTCATCAAAATCTCTCGCTAAATTAGTATTTTATATCCAAAAATTAAAGGCAATTATTGAAATATTATCAACAAAAATAGCCTTAAAATTTTAAGATTTTTAAGACCATATAGTGCTAATCTTCAACCAACTACAACTACTCTAATTTCCCACCCCAAATAAAATGGCTTGGAAAGCATTCTTTTAATGATTTTTCTTGGTCGAAAATGCCAAAAACAGAGGAGCCAGAACCCGACATTGAGGCATAAATTGCACCCTCTTCATACATTTTATTCTTTATATCTAAAATGGGAGGAAACTGAGTGAAAATTGAATCCTCAAAATCATTTTTCATAAGATTCTTCCAATCTTCAAGTGGAGTTTGAATAACTTGTAGCAAATCATGCTTCGATTTGTGTGGTTTACACCCAGCATAGGCTAAAGCAGTAGGAACATGTATGTCTGGCTTTATTACAAGCAAATAATAGTCTTTAAGAGATAAATCTATGTTTTGCATCAATTCACCTCTTCCATGCGCAAAAACAGGTTTATTTTGGATAAAGAAAGGGCAATCAGAACCTAACTGTGCCGCATAAGTCTCTAATTTACTTATACTAAGCCCTAATTTAAAGTTGTCATTCAACTGCTGTAACATAAACGCAGCGTCAGCAGAACCTCCACCAAGTCCTGCCCCTAAAGGGATTTGCTTTCGCAGATATATATCTAGAACAGGTAAAGAAAAGTCTTGTGCCAATAGATTATAGGCTTTGATAATTAGATTATTACTCAAATCACCATCTACTTTAATTCCAGATATAGTGAGTGTAGTTAATTGGCTATCATCATTTACAACAAATTCCAAAGCATCCTTAATACCTACAGGATAGAATATCGTTTCAATATTGTGAAACCCGTCTAATCTCTTTTCTACGATATTAAGACCTAAATTAATTTTTGCGTTTGGAAATGATAACATGAATCAAAGATAAGACTTCGCATATATTTGATAAAGTAAAGTTATTAACACTGTTGATAAAATAGTCTAGATTGATGATAACGTACAATCAATATTTTATTCTCACTGCATTCTGTTGCTTACTTTTGAGATGCATAAAAACTAGCCCTTAATGGAACAAAAAAATCGCAATAATAAGTATAAGAAAGACAACAAATCTGCAGCTGTTAGCGAGTTTGGGAAACTGCCTCCACAAGCACCAGAAATTGAAGAATCAGTTTTAGGAGCATTAATGGTAGAAAAAAACACCTATTCTAAAATTGCTGATATTTTAAACGACACTAGCTTTTATAAACCAGAACATTCTAAAATATATAAAGCGATTCGTGAATTAGGAACTAAAGATGATCCTATCGACTTACACACAGTATCTGAACGTCTTCGTAAAAATGGAGAACTAGATGAAATTGGTGGTGCTTACTATATTACCTCTTTAACTGCTAAAGTTGCATCGGCAGCTCACCTTGAGTACCACGCTTACATTATTGCCCAAAAGGCTATTGCTAGAGAATTAATCACTATATCGTCTAATATACAGTCACAAGCATTCGACGAGGAAACAGATGTAGATGACTTACTAGAGAATGCCGAGACTAAGATTTTTGAGATATCTCAACGTAATCTTAAAAACGAAGTAAAGCAAATTAACCCCATAGTTAAAGATGCTATTAAACGAATAGAGCTTGCTCGCCTACAAGAAGGTGGTTTAAGTGGTGTTACTTCAGGCTTTCATGTGTTAGACCAAATAACATCTGGCTGGCAAGCTTCAGATTTAATAATTATAGCTGCTCGTCCGGCAATGGGAAAAACAGCCTTTGTATTATCTATGGCTAAAAACATGGCGGTTGATCATCAAATTCCTTCAGCTGTGTTTTCGCTTGAGATGTCTAACATTCAATTAGTAAATCGTTTATTAATGAATGTTTGCGAAATTGAAGGTGACAAAATTAGAACTGGAAAGCTAGAAGAAGAAGAATGGGATAAGTTAACTCAGCGCCTTAAGAAACTAGATAACGCTCCACTTTTTATTGATGACACCCCTAGCCTTTCTATTGCTGAACTTAGAAGCAAGGCTCGATTAATAAAAAAAGAACATGATATAAAGATAATCGTTATTGACTACCTACAGTTAATGTCTGCCGGAAATACGGGTGGTGCAAAATTTGGGAGTCGTGAGCAAGAAGTAAGTTTAATATCTCGCTCTTTAAAAGCATTAGCCAAAGAACTTGATATTCCTATTATTGCTCTATCACAGCTAAACCGTGGCGTAGAGAACCGTACTGGTAACGAAGGCAAGCGCCCTCAACTATCAGATTTACGTGAATCGGGAGCAATTGAGCAAGATGCTGATATGGTTTGCTTTATTCACAGACCAGAATACTATAAAATAACAGAAGATAGTAATGGGAACTCTCTACTTGGCATTGGTGAAATTATAGTAGCCAAGCACCGTAATGGTGCCGTGGGCGATGTAAGCTTACGATTTAGAGGTCAATATGCTCGCTTTGAGAACTTATCTGCTGAAGATACCTACACAGAGATTCCTTCAAAAATAAATTCAGAAAATCAGTTTAATAACGAATCAACTGCTACTCCTATTGCTAATACAGATGATAGCACTCCGTTTTGATCTAGACTATATAGACACAAAAATAAAAAGCCTTTCTAAAATTTGAGAGGCTTTTTGCTATAAAATATTATAGTTACAGGAAATTTCTATTGTTAATAAAAATACAGCCTCCCCCGATTCTGCATAAAAAAAGCCTCCCAAAATTGGGAGGCTTTTTTATATATTGAAAAATAATATTTCTTATTTTACAAATTTCAATGTTCCTTCAGCAGTAACTGCTACATAAACACCACTTGCTAAACCAGCAACGCTGATAGAAGAAGCAGAAGATGTAAGAACTTTACCACCAGCTACAGAAATAACTGTTACTTCTAAGTTAGTTGGGTTAACTAAATCGTTACCAACTTTAGAAAGAACGTCAGCAGCAATTGCATCAGAAGAAGAAGTTGGATCACCTGGATCAGTACCAACAGCAGCCCAAGTAGCTCTCCAACCACCTGCACATGTAAGAGTTGCAGTAGTCGAAGTCATAGTATACTCTTTTTTAACCCAAGCATAACCACTTGCATCATATACAACACCTGGTAACTGTTTTGTAACGTCAGACTGTTTAGGAGACATCGTTACAGTTGGGTTAGCATCTGTACAACCTACTAATGTAGGAAATGTATTCTCTGTACTACCTTTAGAAGCGATATTCATATAAATTTTATCTCCACTTGTTCCTGTGAAAGTAATATCACGACCACTACCATCAGCTTGAATATAGCTAGAACCAAATTTAAACGCATTTTTGTCACTTGTTTCTCCTGAACCATCAAATCCAAAAGATACAGTCCAGTAAGTGTTTGTGTAATTTGTAAGTTCACCTGCCCAAGTTTGACCAGCTTTTACAACTAACACAGTATTATCAACTGTAGCAACTGTAGCTGCAGCAGTAATAGCATTGTTATCTGCATCGTCAAAAATAAAAGTACAGCCACCACCTGCATCAGGAGTTACAGTTGCATTTGCACTAAATGTAGCAGCTACAAGAGCTACTGCTAAAAATAATTTTTTCATAATAATAATAATTTAATAATAGTTTATGTAAATAAAATAGTTTATTCTCTCTTAAAAATACGAAGCAAAAATAATGGCTTTGATTTAATATAACAAATATATTTTGTGTTTTTTTTACATTTATTCATTCATTTTATCAACAAACAAATCGACAACACTTTATATATAAGGTTTTAAATAATTTATCTATTGTGTAAATTACTCTAAATGAATTAGAAGGGTTCTAATCTAAAGCCTTTTTTACACTTAATTCTTTAAGTCTTGCTTGTGTATCTTTATTAAATAACCTTAAAAGAGAGTCTGCTTTTTGAGGCAAATCTATGCTTAATTGCTTTTGATTCAACTTAAATTTAACCCTAGATAAGTAATCAACTGTAGGTATTAAGTAATACTGATACTTCCCCTCTATCTTTCCTTTGTGTACATAAAAGGGTATATAAGAGCATTTACTTATTTTTTTTGTTTGGGTATTAATACTAACACTTGCCATTATACCTCCATTACGGTGTCGCTTACGCTGGTTAGACATAAAATTACCTAATGAATAATAAACGGGCACCTTTGTACTATCTGCTTTATATACATAATCAAAGTTTTGTACAACATGAGGGTGTGAGCCAATAATTAAGTCTATTTCTAATTGAGCAAAGAACTTAGCTAAGTTTACTTGTGTTGCATTAGCTTTCAGCTTATACTCTTCTCCCCAGTGTATCGTCATAATAATAATATCTGCCTTACGTGCTATAGCTGTACTTACATCCTTTCTAATTTGGGCAGTATCAATTCTATTAACTACCTGAGGTTTAACTACAGGCATATTATTCGTACCATAAGTACAATTAAGAAAAGCTATTCTCAATCCTTTTTTCTCTATTATAAGAGGATAGATAGAGTCACGTTGTATATTACTTAAATAAACTCCAACAAATTTAGACTGCTGGCTAACTTTACTAATGGTTCTTTTTACTCCTTCACTTCTTCTGTCTACAGCATGATTATTTGCTAATAGCATTACATCAAATCCTGCCCATACAGCTGCATCAAAAATAGCGTCAGGACTAGAGAAGTTGGGGTAACCTTTGTATGGTTTTCCTGCTAAGGGAACTTCTAAATTGGCCACTGCAATATCAGCAGCAGTAATATAAGGTTTAAGATAGGTATAACAAGGTTTAAAATCGTAGTAGTTAGTCTCTTTATTATAGGCTGCTCTTACTTGAGGCATGTGTCCCATTATATCCCCAGCGAATACTATATTTATTGAATTCAAATCATCGTATTCGCACACATTAACAACCTTACTGTCAGAGGAATGAGACCACCCCCCAAAAAAAGAGAAAGATACAGCTGTAAAGAGTAATATTAAGGTTGTTTTTTGCATTTTACAAGTTTATATAATACTATATATCTAATGCTCCTACTATATCTGTAATTGACTTATAACCATTAGTATCTAAGTAATCATTTATGCCATTTAATATCTTTACAGTTATAGTTGGATCTATAAAATTTGCAGTCCCTATTTGCACAGCACTAGCTCCTGCTAAAAAGAACTCAATGGCATCTATTGTATTCATAATTCCACCTAGTCCTACTACCGGAATATTAACCGCTTTTGCAACCTGCCAAACCATACGTAATGCAATTGGTTTTACACATGGTCCGGACAAACCACCTGTTACTGTTGATAATATTGGCTTCCTAGTTTTAGCATCAATTGCCATACCTAATAAGGTATTTATAAGAGAAACAGAATCAGCACCAGCAGCCTCTGCAGCGCGTGCTATTTCTGATACGTCTGTTACATTAGGTGATAACTTCACCATCATATGTTTTGGATATACCTTTCTTACAGCACTAATTACATCTTCAGCAGAAGCAGCACAAGTTCCAAAAGCCATTCCCCCTTGTTTTACATTAGGGCAAGATATATTGAGTTCTATTGCAGGTATATGATCTAAGTCAACTAATTTCTCTGCTGTAGCTACATAATCTTCTATTGTTGAGCCAGATACATTAACAACGATTGCTGTATTTACCTTGCGAGTTTCGGGATATATATTATTAACAAAATAGTCAACTCCTTTGTTCTGTAAACCTACTGCATTTAACATTCCTGCAGGAGTTTCAGCCATACGTGGGTAAGGGTTTCCTTCACGGTGATGCAAAGTTGTTCCTTTTACAACTATACCTCCTATTTCAGATATATCAATAAAGTCGGCAAACTCTTCTCCATAACCAAAAGTCCCTGATGCTGTCATCACTGGATTTTTTAATTCTAAATTTCCTAGAGTTGTTGTTAAATCTGCCATTTTAAATCTTTTATATTAAATACTGGTCCATCTGTACATACACATTTATGTCCTTCTTTCGTCTCCTGCACACAACACAAACAAGCCCCAATACCACATGCCATAGTATTTTCTAAAGAGACTTCACAATCAATATTTTTTTCAGAAGCATATGCTGCAATAGCTTTCATCATAGGTGTGGGACCACAAGTGTATATCTTATCAAATTGCTCTTTTAGTATAGAATGTTGCGTTACAAAGCCTTTTTCTCCATAAGAGCCATCTTCTGTCGTTGTGTAGACTTTACCGTATTTAGCAAATTCGTCCAACTCTAATAAGTCATCTTTAGAACGTGCTCCTAATAAGAAGATAGGATCTATAAAGCTTTTCAATAATGCATCTCCTAACATTAATAAGGGTGCAACACCTACTCCACCACCAACTAACAGTACTTTTTGTTGAGTAGCAGGAATAGAAAAAGAATTCCCTAAAGGGTAGATTAAGTTTACTTTTTGTCCAATAAAATATTCGGACATTTTACGGGTACCATCTCCTATTTTTTGTACCAAGAGCCACATCTCATTTGTTTTTCTATCTACAAAATGGATAGAAAGTGGTCTACGTAAAAATGTAGTGGTAGAGTGTTCTACCAATATCTCAACGAATTGGCCAGGGAACATTTCTGGCAAGGTATCGTTAAAACTAAGTTTTAATAAGAAGTACTGATTATTAAGCTCTTTCTTAGCTGTAACTATCAGGTCTGAAACATATTTCTTCATCTGTATCTGTTTTGGAGTGCAAATATAAGCATTTCTTAGCAGAAAAGGTGAAGCAAAAAGTAGGGAAAACTATCTGTTTATTTGCAAGAGGGATTAAATTCTTCAAAACTATTGTCTGAGTAATATACAATAATTTTTTCAACTATTTTAGATGCCTGAGAAGAGCTTATTTCTGCATTAAGAGTATTTTGATCTGATTTATTGGCTTCTCGAGTAGTAGTATTCTCGTTTATAATAGACTGAGTAGGTTCTGAGTGAACAATAGGCTGTGTATCTAAAACATTGTCAAATAAAGAAGCTGCAGGCTCTTGAATCGCTAAATCTTTCTCATTTCTATACATAGAACCTATGCCTAATACGAGCCAATCAGAATTTAAGGAACGAAAAGTGTTAAGAATCTTTACAATAATATCTGTACTTGGTTTATTTCTTTCATTTAAGATATGAGAAATAGCTGATGGATTTACTTGTATAGCTTTTGCAAAAGAAGCAGGGTTAAGCTGTTCTAATTCCATTAATCTCTGAATACGAATTTTGATATTATTCTCCATAATAAAAACCTTGTTATTTTTAATTGCAAATGTAATTAAAAATATTCACAATTGAAAACAGACAAAAACCTCTAAAAATTTACTTTTGTAATCATCTAAAGATTCATTTGTAATTATAGTAGAATTCTTATATGCATGCAATAAACAATAATAGCAAATATTATCTATTATACATATAAACAAAAGGTTATGAATAAATAAAGCTATACTACAATGGGCTTATTTAATGGAATAAAAGTTCTAACAACTCTATTGGTAAGCATTCTAAAAAAAAGTACTAAATACGCTATTAATACAAAAACAATAACTTTACGATAAACCAATAACTATTTGATTTATTGGTAATTAATGATACATTTAACTGCTAATAGTAGTAGTTGTTAAATAAGTCCACTATAAACACAGATTTACTTAAACTATTTATTTACAATTAACACTTATATTTCTGATATACATATACTTAGAAACTGTAAATAGGGATTGTGTTTTTAACAAAGCGTTAACACATGTACAGTTGTAATTGATTTACACCTGTAATGTATTTAAGTGTGTTTTTATTAATAAGTAGGCAGTTTACATCTGTAATGTGGCTATTGCTAAGTATATTTTTAATACGTATAGTTACATCTGTAATGTTGTTTCGAGTAAATAAGCTAAACTCCTACTCTAGCAGTAGAATTACTAGAAGTAACTTAATGGAGTAACCTATAATTATATATAAAATGCTCTATATTAAATATTTATACTATATATTACCCCTTTAGAAGCTCATATATCATATAAATTGGATAGTTGATAGGAAATAATGCAAAAAAAAAGGGCAATCTGAAATTATCAGACTGCCCTCTCCTCTATATAAAACTTTTATTTATTCTTTATCTTCTTTTTCGATTCCAGCTAATTCACTATCAACTAAAATACGACCACAATATTCACAAACGATAATTTTCTTACGTAAACGAATATCTAATTGTCTTTGAGGTGGAATTTTATTAAAACAACCTCCGCAAGCATCACGTTGAACATAAACAACTGCTAAACCATTACGTGCATTTTTACGAATACGTTTAAATGCAGTTAGTAAACGAGCTTCTATTAGAGTCTCAACTTCTTTTGAACGCTCACGTAGTTTTTCTTCATCTTGTTTCGTTTCTGAAACAATCTCATCTAACTCAGATTTCTTTTGAGTTAAATCTTCTTTTCTATCATCTATAAAAATAGTAGCTTGGTCAAGCTCTTCTTTTTTAATTTTTGATTGAGCTGAAAATTCTCTAATTCTTTTTTCAGCTAATTCAATCTCCAATTTTTTAAATTCAATTTCTTTAGATAAAAAATCAAATTCTCTATTGTTTCTTACGTTATTCTGCTGCTCTTCGTATTTTTCGATAAGCATTTTTGCTTCTTCAATCTCTATTTTCTTTCCTGATATCTCTGCATCAACTTCTTCAATATCAGCTTTATTCTTCTCAATTCGGGTAGATAAACCAGCAATTTCATCTTCAAGGTCTTGTACTTCTAAAGGTAATTCTCCACGAAGTGTTTTTATCGTATCTATCTCAGAAGCAACTAATTGTAATTCATACAACGCTTTCAATTTCTCTTCAACGGTTATTTCCTTTGTTTCTGTTGCTTTTTCCATGTTCGTTTATAAATAATTAATCGGATTTGTATTGATCTCTGAAAATCGGAGTGCAAATTTAGGGAATTTTTTCGTTAGTTGGTCAAAAATTATGTCTTTTGTATACTGTTCGGACTCAAAATGTCCAATATCTGCTATTAATAGTCTTCCTTCAGGTAAAAAATAATCGTGATATTTAAAATCTGCAGAAACATATACATCGGCACCATTTCCAATTGCAGTATGCAGTAAGCCGGCTCCACTACCTCCACACAGTGCAATTTTATTAACTTTTTTATTAATAAATGCTGTGTGTTTAATATATTCAACCTTAAAGCATTCTTTTAGTTTTAATAAAAAATCTTTCTCTGACATTGTAGTTTCTAATTCTCCTATAATACCAAAACCAACAGAAGACCAATCGTTAGCTATAGAGATAAAATCAAAAGCTGGTTCTTCGTATGGATGAATATCTAAAATTGCTTTAGTAACTTTTACCTTAAGGTATTCTGGTAATACTACTTCTAATCGTTTTTCTGATTCGGCATGTATTTCATCTATTTTTCCAACAAAAGGATTCGCATTTTCATTTGCACGGAAAGTACCTTCTCCACTATTACTATAGCTACAAGAATCGTATTCCCCTATTTGACCTCCTCCAGCAAGAAAAATGGCAGTACGTACTTTTTCTAAATACTCATCAGGTACAAAGCAAACTAATTTTAATAAAGCATCTTTTCTAGTTTCTAGAATTCGAGTATTAAGTAAGCCAATTTTTTCAGCCATTTTAGCACTTACACCATTACTAACACTATCTAAATTAGTGTGTGAAGCATAAATTGCTATATTATTTTGTAAAGCTGTAATTACACATCGCTCTACCATATTTTTCCCTGTAATAGATTTCAATCCTTTAAAAATAAGAGGATGATGAGAAACAATCATATTACAGTTATTATCAATAGCCTCTTGAATTACCTCTTCAGTAATATCTATACATATTAAAATTGCAGATAAATCCATAGAACGATTGCCGAGCAATAATCCTGCATTGTCATAACTTTCTTGCAATGCTAAAGGAGCAAGCTCTTCTAAAGCTATACACACATCATTTACAGTAATTTTCATTTTATAAAAAAATAGTAATTAGCAAAAGTAATATTTTTCGTAATAATAAGCTGCTGCTTTATCTAACAACCAAAGTAAATTACCCGAATTTGGAAAAATATGTGCTGCTGGATATTGTAAATAATTACCTTCTTTATGTAATATATCACTTACAATTTGAGCTTTATTATCATTGCTTACAAAAAAAACTACTTCTACTGCATTATTAATAAGTTTGCTTGTTAAAGTAACCCTTTTTTGTTGACTAATAGGATGCTCTGCAATTTCACAAAATTTCTCAGATTCTAATAAATTTAGTTGATTAGGAAAAATACTAGCAGTATGCCCATCATCACCCATTCCTAATAAAATGAAATCAAAAACTGGTATTCCATTTTTTTGAGGCAATTGAGAAGAAAGCAGTTGTGCATAGCGTTCGGCTTCTTCTGTAGGATTATTTTCACCTATCATCCTTTCTGCATGTAAATCAATATCTGTTGGTAATAATGATTTGAATACACCATAATTACTTTCCTTGTCACTTTGGTGTACACAACGTTCATCTACCCAGTAAAATTGAACAACGTCCCAAGGGAAAGATTCTTTATATTTACTGCCAAGCATTTCAAATAATACTTTAGGACTATTTCCACCAGAAACAGCAATAAAAAATTTCTCATTCTTTTCTTTCTTTTTTAATGCGTTATTCTGTATAAGTTGAACTATTGTTTCAGATGCTTGTAGTACATCTTCAACTATTTTAATCTGTTGTTGAATCATTGTTTCTTTTTAATTGGGTGCCATTTTTTAAAAATACTACCAGCTAAAGCACTAGCTTCTAATGGACCCCAAGTTCCACATTGGTAATTGTACAAGGGTAAATCATCTTGGTTTTTAAATGCATTTAAAATTGGATCTAAGAATTTCCAACTTAGTTTCAAAGCATCAGCTCTTGGATATAAGGTTGAATCTCCTATCATACAATCCAATAATAAACGTTCATATGCCTCAGGTATTGGGTTATCAGATAAATCTGAATATTCAAAGTCCATTAATACACTTTGTACTTTATAGCCAGCACCTGGTTTTTTCATCCCAAAACAGATACTCACACTTTCGTCTGGTTGAATACGCAAAATAATCATATTAGCACTTGTATCGTAACAGCGGTCTTTAAACAGAAGCATGGGTGCAGGTTTTAAATGAAGTACAACTTCTGTCAATCGTTCAGGCATTTGCTTTCCTGTTGTTATTACAAAAGGGACACCACTCCACCGCCAATTATCAATAAATAATTTCATGGCACAAAATGTCTCTGTTTTTGACTTAGCACTTACTCCTTCTTCTTGAAGATAACCCTTTTGAATATCCCCTTCTACTTCTGTTTCAATGTACTGAGCTCTAACTACAGCTTCTTTTACTTCATTTTCATTTATTGGACGTAAAGCCTGAAATACCTTTACTTTTTCTGCATGTATGGCTTCAGCCTCAAAGTTAACTGGAGGTTCCATAGCCACTACTGCTAAAATTTGCATTAAGTGATTCTGAATCATATCTCGTAAAGCACCTGAGGTATCATAATAACCTCCACGACGACCGACTCCAATTTTTTCAGCAGATTTTATTTCTACTCGCTCAATATAACGCTGATTCCAAAGTGGTTCAAAAAAACTATTAGCAAAACGAGTAACAGTTATATTTTGAACTGTTTCTTTTCCTAGGTAATGATCGATACGATAAATTTGCTTCTCTTCATAAGAATTATGCAATTTATCATCTAACTCTACTGCTGTAGCATAACTATAACCGAAAGGTTTCTCAACAATTACTCTTTTCCAACCTTCTTTTTGAGCTGTTAAGCCATAATACGATAAATTAGATGAAACAATATCATATAGAAATGGTGGTATTGAATAATAATAAATATAATTATGAGGGGTTTCTAATTCGTCTGATAATCTATCTACTCTTTTCTTTAAAATTTCAAAATCAGACCTTTCTTGATTATTTACTCTTTGGTAAAATACATTTTTTATAAAATCAAGTTTTTTTTGCTGCACATCACCAAGGTCTATAAGAGCCTCTAATACGTAATTTCTATAAGACTCATCATTCAATTCTTTACTTCCTGTACCTAATAAACCAAATCTCTCTGGTAACAAGTTGTCTAGGTATAATTGATACAATGCTGGGATCAATTTTCGTTTAGCTAAATCTCCGGTAGAACCAAAAATAACTATAATTTGATTATCAATTTTATTTTTAGAAACGAAGGGGTTAATATCCTTTTTTTGCATGTTTGAACGTATAATATTTTCAAATTTCTATTTTTTAGACTTTCAAATTTACAAAAAAAAGGATAAACTTTCGTATATCCTTTTTAATTAAGTAACAAAATACTTAATTTATTAACTAGCATTTACACTTAATAAGCTATTTTCTGCATGGAATACCGCTTTTTGTATACTTTGAATAACCTAGATTATGCCGTCTTAGCCTATCCTTCTATATTATTTGTTTGACCACAATAATACTTATTTTTAATTGCACTATATAAAATGTATACTACGTATTTCATTAATCTTAAGTTACTTAAAATAAAAAAAGGATAGATTTTAATCTATCCTTTTTACAACGTCGGGGTAGCGGGATTCGAACCCACGACCCCCTGCTCCCAAAGCAGGTGCGCTAACCGGACTGCGCTACACCCCGTTGTTTAACGGATGCAAAAGTAATTACTTTTTCTTTACTCACAAATATTTTTAAACTATTTTTGTCAACTAACACAAGAAATATATTTTAAAAGTTGGCTGGCATATATATACATATACCATTTTGCAAATCTCGCTGTTCTTATTGCGATTTTTACTCTACTATAAATACATCACTAAAAGATAGTCTTATTAAGTGTATATGTATTGAGTTAAAGCGTGAAAAAGAATATATTAATAACGATCCTATTAAAACGATTTATTTTGGAGGAGGCACTCCTTCTTTACTTAATAAAAAAGACTTTGATCAAATTTTTGACACGATAAAAGAAAATTACAATTTAAATAATTGTACTGAAGTTACTCTAGAAGCAAACCCTGATGACTTAAATTTAGATTATATTTTAATGTTAAAACAACTCCCATTTAATAGAATTAGTATAGGAGTTCAGAGTTTTATCAATAGCGAATTAGAACTTATCAACAGAAGACACTCTGCAGAACAAGCCTCAGATGCTATAAAGCTTTGTCAATCAAATGGATTTGAGAACATTAGCATTGATTTAATATATGGATACCCTTCGCAACTTATCAACAACTTATCAACAAGTATAGATAAGATACTGGAAATCAAACCTAAACATATATCTGCATATCATTTAACATACGAAAGAAATACCATTTTATACCGAAAGTTAATGAACAAAGAAATAAAAGCTATTGATGAAGATACTAGTAACGAGATGTTTAATTTAGTAGTTGAAAAATTAAAAGAGCATAAGTATATACAATATGAAATCTCTAACTTTTCAAAATCTGGCTTCGAATCAAAACACAATTCATCTTATTGGAGTGGAGAAAAATACTTAGGCATTGGACCATCTGCTCACTCATATAACAAGGTTACAAGAAAATGGAACATTTCTGATATAAACAATTATATTAATAGAATTAAAAGTGAACAACAAATTTATGAAATTGAAATTCTTAGCAGAAATGAAAAATACAATGATTATATAATCACGTCTTTACGAACATTAAAAGGTACCTCTATTAAATTTATAACAACTGAATTTGGAAAAGACTATCTAAGCCATTGTTTACAGTCTGCAGATAAACACATAAACAGCAACAAGTTAGAAGTTTACGGCGAATATTTAAGATTAACAAAAAAAGGTATTTTATTATCAGATGGTATAATTGCTGAATTATTGTTTGTTGACTAAAAAATATTATTAAAAATCTTATCTTTGCAATCTTTGAATGATAAGATAATCTTCTATGAAAATACGATTCCTAATATACCTATTAATTAGCATTCTAGCTTTTTCTTCCTGTAGTCTTTCCAGAAGACTAAAAAAAGCCAACCAAAAATATGAAATTGGAGAATATTATAATGCTGCTTTAATATACAAGAGAGTTCTTACTCAAATTCCATCAAGCGATAAGGAATTACGAGGAAAAGTAGCTTTTAAACTAGGAAATTGTTATCATTACATCAACCATAACACACGTGCTGATGGTGCCTATAGAAAAGCTTTCAGATACAACATTGCTGATAGTACTGCAAATCTATATTATGCTGAAATATTACGAAAAACAAAAAACTATAAAGAAGCTAAAGCATATTATAAAAAGTATTTAGATTATGATGAAAATCATAGCTGGGCATCAAACGGTGTTTTTTCTGCAGATAATGCTAGAAAATGGTATAAAATTGAAAGCCCTTATAAAATAAAGATTGCTTACCAGTTTAACTCACGAAGAGGTGATTTCTGCCCTGTAATTGGAGATGAAGATGGTACTACTGTCTATTTTACATCTTCTAGAAAGAATCAAGCAACAGGCTCTAAAATAAGTAAAATAACAGGTCAGAAAAATAATGATTTATTTATTGCTAAAAGGAATAATTCTGGAAAATGGGAAGATCCTACTCCCCTTCCTATAGAAATTAACACTGAGTTTGATGAAGGAGTATCGTGTTTTTCTCCAGACGGTAAAACGATGTACTTTACTCAATGTAGAAGCATACCAGGAATTACTTATGGAGCTGAAATATTTGTTTCTCAACGTGCTGGTGGAGAATGGACCACTCCTAAAAAGATAGTATTATTTGAAGATAGCACGATTACAACTGCTCATCCAGCCATAGATCCTAATAATAAATATTTATATTTCGTATCAGATAAAGATGGTGGTTATGGAGGTAAAGATATTTGGAGAGCACAAAAAATTAATGCCGTTGAATGGGGAGAACCTGAAAATCTTGGAAGCGATATTAACACTGAAGGAAATGAAATGTTCCCTTCCTTTAAAGCAGATGGTAGTTTCTATTTTTCATCTAACGGACACCCTGGTTATGGTGGGTTAGATCTATTTAAAGCCATACATAACCCAGATGAACCTGCTGAGTTTTCATCATGGATTGTAAAAAATATGCTTATCCCTATTAACTCTAGTGATGATGATTTTGGTATTAGTTTTATAGGAAACCTTAACAAAGGGTATTTCTCTTCAACCAGAAACCAACCCAAAGGCTACGATAACATTTATAGTTTTGAGATCCCAATAATTGAATACAGTGTTGAAGGAAAAGTGTTTGACAATAAAAATGAACCTATCTCTGATGCAACTATTCGAATAATTGGTAATGATGGAACAAATACAAAAGTTAGAGCCAAAAAAGATGGCACTTATCAATTTAAACTAAATAAAGACGTAAAATACATAATGCAGGCTACTGCTAGAGGACACATCAATGAAAAGAATAATATATCAACAAACGACCCTAAAAACACAAAACTCAGCAATGTAAACTTTAAACTTGCTGCCATCGGAAAACCTGTGAGTATTAATAATATCTTTTATGAATTTGGGAAATACACACTGAGCATTGAATCTGAAAATGCACTTAAGGGTCTTGTAAAAATGCTTACAGACAACCCCCATATTACAATTGAGATTGGTGCTCATACAGACATGGTTGGCTCTGAAGATATTAACTTATCATTATCTACAAAAAGAGCTGTTTCTGTTGTAGAATTTTTAATTAAATCAGGTATTGAAAAAGAAAGGTTAAGTGCTAAAGGCTATGGAGAAACTAAACCCGTAGTAGCTGATGAAGCTATGTCTCTTCAATATGACTTTTTGAAGATTGATGATATTCTAAATGAAGAATTCATCAAAAAACTTAATGAAAAACAAATGGAAATTGTCAATAAAATAAACAGAAGAACAGAGTTTATGGTAATTAAAACTACCTATGGAATGTACTAGTGACTGTTCCAAAAAAAAACGATTCAACAATTATATTATATGCGCCAATATTTAGACCTATTACAACACATCTTAAATGAAGGTGTAAAAAAAGAAGACCGTACAGGAACAGGTACTATAAGTGTATTTGGACATCAAATGCGTTTCAACATGGAGGATGGATTCCCTATGATTACGACTAAGAAATTACATTTGAAATCTATTATTCACGAATTACTCTGGTTTATTCAAGGAGATACTAATGTAAAATACTTGCAAGATAATGGAGTACGTATTTGGAATGAATGGGCAGATGAAAATGGTGACCTTGGACATATATATGGTTATCAATGGCGTTCGTGGCCAGATTATAATGGAGGACATATAGATCAGCTGACCGAAGCAATTAATACAATTAAAAATAACCCTGATTCAAGAAGAATTATTGTTAACTCATGGAATGTCGCTGATTTACCAAATATGAATTTACCACCATGCCACACTTTTTATCAATTCTATGTCGCTGATGGTAAGTTAAGCTTACAATTGTATCAACGAAGCGCTGATGTCTTTTTAGGTATTCCATTTAATATCGCGTCTTATGCATTATTACTACAAATGGTAGCTCAAGTTACTGATTTAAAGGTGGGAGATTTTATACATACAATAGGAGATGCTCACGTATATCTGAATCATATAGAACAAGTTAAACTACAATTGAGTCGTACAACTCTTTCATTACCTACAATGAGTATTAATCCTGAAAAGAAAAGCATTTTTGATTTTGTTTTTGAAGATTTCACCTTACAAAACTACGAATCACATCCTCATATTAAAGGAGAAGTATCTATTTAAAAGGCTTACATAATAAAATGTTGATAAGTTTTTGCACAAAACACACTATTATGTGTAACAAAATATCTAAACTTGTCGTCTTATATTGAAATCAGTACTAACTAAAATAATTAAGTATGTGTTCTGTATCTATTATTGCCGCTGTAGCAAAAAATAAAGCCATCGGTAAAAACAATGGGTTATTATGTCATATACCCGGTGATTTAAAGCGATTCAAGTCACTAACGACAAATCATGCTGTTATTATGGGTCGTCATACATTTGAGTCACTACCTAAAGGCCCATTACCAAATCGTAAAAATATTATTATCACAACTATGCCGGAACATATTGTGGGTGACTGTTTTCCTGCTGATTCATTAGAAGATGCATTTGATTTAGCTGGAAAAGAAAAAGAAGTATTTGTTATTGGTGGTGGGGCTATTTACAAACAAGCGATTGACAAAGCGAATAAAATGTACCTAACATTAATAAATGGTGAATTTGAAGGGGACACCTTCTTCCCTGAAGTTAATTTTGACGAATGGAAAGAGATATTTAGAGAAGAACACAAAGCATCTGGAGATTGTCCACACGACTTTTCCTTTGTAAATTATGAAAGAAAATAAAAAAAGCCTCACTAAGTGAGGCTTTTTTTATTTTCTTTAAATTATATTTATTCTTTCACAATAACATCATGTGCACCACCCTCAATTATACTAGTAGATGATACTAATGTTATTTTAGCATTTTTTTCCAAATCTTTTAATGAAGTTACACCACAACTACACATAGTAGATTTCACCTTTCCAACAGTCAAGTCTAAGTTATCTTTCAATTTACCTGCGTAAGGGACAAAACTATCTACACCTTCTTCAAATTTTAATCCATCATCTCCGCCCATATCATATCGTTGCCAGTTACGAGCTCGGTTAGACCCTTCGCCCCAATACTCTTTTACATAATTACCATTTACCATCATCTTACGTGTAGGGCTTTCGTCAAAACGAGCAAAATATCTTCCCATCATAATAAAATCGGCTCCCATAGCTAAGGCTAATACCATATGATAATCCTGAACAATACCACCATCAGAACAAATTGGAATATAAGTGCCTGTTTTTTCAAAATAAGCATCACGAGCAGCTGCAACTTCAATTAAAGCTGTTGCTTGCCCTCGTCCAATGCCTTTTTGTTCTCTAGTTATACATATAGAACCTCCTCCTACTCCTACTTTAACAAAGTCAGCTCCTGCTTCAGCAAGGTATAAGAAACCTTCTTTATCAACAACATTTCCTGCCCCAACTTTAACGTTGTCTCCAAATGTCTTTCGAACATAATCCAATGTTTCCTTTTGCCAAACAGAATAGCCGTCGGATGAATCAATACACATAACATCAACCCCTGCCTCAACTAAAGCTGGAATACGTTCTTCATAGTCACGAGTATTAATACCTGCTCCAACAATTAAACGTTTTTTATCATCTGATACTTCATTGGGATATTCCTTATGGCTATCATAATCCTTACGGAAAACAAAAAAACATAAATTTTGATTCTTATCAATAATAGGTAAAGCATTTAACTTATTGTCCCATATAATATCATTTGCTTCATTAAGAGATATCCCATACTCCCCATATATTAAACGCTCATATGGAGTCATAAACTCTTTTACCTTTTTATTATGATCATCACGGGTTGCTCTATAATCTCTTCCTGTTACAATCCCTAAAATCTTTCCATTGGAAGTCCCATCTTCTGTAATACCTATTGTAGAAAATCCTGTTTTTTCTTTTAACTCAATAACATCAGCCAATGTGTTTTCAGGAGTTAAGTTCGCATTACTAGTAACAAATCCAGACTTATAGCTCTTTACTTTTTTAACCATACTAACCTGTTCTTCAATGGTTTGAGATCCAAAAATAAAAGACAAACCACCATTTTTTGCTAGTGCTATTGACATATTATGGTCAGAAACCGACTGCATAATAGCTGATACAAAAGGGATATTAACAGAAATAGTTGATTCCTGACCTTTCTCAAATTTTACAAGAGATGTTTTTAATGATACTAAATCTGGAATACAGTCTTTTGTGGTTAAACCTGGGATTAATAAATATTCGCTAAATGTTCTTGAAGCTTCTGATAAGAATTGTGCCATATCTGTCAGTTTTTAGGAGTAAAATTGCGCAAAATTAACAAAAATACACGACTTTATTAGGGGAAAGAGCAATAATTTAGCTTTTAAATAGAATCATTTGTTCGGATTCTTAGGAAACCAACCTTTTTCAACTCTTTTTTTTTGATGAAATAACTCCAGAATACTCCATAATAAAGAAAAGCCAAGTATTCCTAAAACAACTGATACTATTAAATTCTGAATTAATATAGATAAAAAAATACAGGCCACTCCAAGTATTAAAAATACAGGCCAAATTTTAGTACCAAAGTAATACTCTCCTTTTATTACTACTGGATGAAGTAGACCTATTATTAAAAAGGCCGACAATCCAATAATTATCCCGTAAAACTGAGTTATTGAATCTATCATTATAGGTAATTTAAGAATTTATAACAATTGTGAAAAACAACTTGAACAAAGTAACAATTAATTTTAATTTATTCATAGTTCATATACCTCATATTTTCCAAAACAAACATAAACAACTGATAAACAGATAATTTTAACAATATGATTCATAGTCAACAATAGCAATTCGTTAGCTTATTGAGTTGCACTACAGCTTTATACAAGTAGCTCTGAGCACAGACATACCTAGATGTGGAAAAAAATAAGTAAAAAAATGCCCCAAGTTTTATTATTTAGATTAAATTTGTCGCGCTTTTAAAGTGAAATAATTTTAACAACTAATATTTTTAATCATTAAATTTTTTAAACTATGTGTTTAGATTCAGTTATTTATTTAGTCCTAGCCGCTTCAATTATAGCGTTAGGATTTGCATTCTTCTTCTTTAAGCAATTAATGAAAGAAGACGAAGGAACAGACATGATGAAAAAAATTGCACAACACGTTCGTGATGGTGCAATGGCTTATCTAAAACAACAATACAAGATTGTAATAATCGTATTTGTTGTATTAGCAATCGTGTTTACTGTTATGGCAATCAATGGTCTTCAAAACGAATGGGTACCATTTGCTTTCTTAACAGGAGGTTTCTTCTCAGGTTTAGCAGGATTCTTCGGAATGAAAACAGCTACTTATGCTTCTGCTCGTACAGCTAACGCTGCAAAGAACTCGTTAAACCACGGGTTAAGAGTTGCTTTCCGTTCTGGAGCTGTAATGGGACTAACAGTTGTTGGTCTTGCTTTATTAGACATCGCTCTTTGGTACATCGTGCTTGACAAGTTTGTTGACATTGAAGGTACTGAAAAGATAATGATGATCACAACTACTATGCTTACGTTTGGTATGGGTGCTTCTACTCAAGCTTTATTTGCTCGTGTAGGTGGTGGTATTTATACTAAAGCTGCTGATGTTGGTGCTGACCTTGTTGGTAAAGTTGAAGCTGGTATTCCAGAAGATGATCCACGTAACCCTGCAACTATTGCAGATAACGTAGGTGATAACGTAGGTGATGTAGCCGGTATGGGTGCTGACCTTTATGAATCATATGCTGGTTCTATTCTTGCTACTGCTGCACTTGGTGCTGCTGCATTTAGAGCTGTTCCAGAAATGCAATTAAAAGCTGTATTTGCTCCAATGTTAATTGCTGCAGTTGGTGTTGTTCTATCTATTATTGGTATCTTTTTAGTAAGAACCAAAGAAGGTGCAACTATGAAAGACTTACTTAAATCTTTAGGTTTAGGTGTTAATGTTAGTTCTATCTTAATTGCTGTTGCAACTTTTGGTATTTTATATACATTACAACTTGATAACTGGTTTGGTATTTCATTCTCTGTTATTGTTGGTTTAGCTGCTGGTATTATTATTGGTCAAGCTACTGAGTACTATACTTCTTTAGACTTCAGACCTACTCAAAAAGTAGCTGAAAGTTCTGAAACTGGTCCTGCTACCGTTATTATTTCTGGTATTGGATTAGGTATGCTTTCTACTGCTATTCCTGTATTAACTATTGGTGTAGCTATTATCATGTCATTCTTATGTGCTATCAATTTTGATACTGCTAACTTAATGTCTGATGGTAACTTAAGCATCGGTCTATATGGTATTGGTATTGCTGCTGTTGGTATGCTTTCAACATTAGGTATTACATTAGCAACTGATGCTTATGGTCCTATCGCTGATAACGCTGGTGGTAACGCTGAAATGGCTGGTCTTGATAAAGAAGTTCGTGAACGTACGGATGCTTTAGATGCACTAGGTAACACTACTGCTGCAACTGGTAAAGGTTTTGCTATTGGTTCTGCTGCTTTAACTGCTCTTGCTTTATTAGCTTCATTCGTTGAAGAAGCAAAAATTGCATTGGTTCGTTTAGCTGAGCATGCTGGTGAAGCTGTTGAAGTTGGTACAGCAATGTTAGAAAAATCTGAAATTGCAGAATTATCATTTAATCACTTTATGGAATTATACCAAGTAACTCTAATCAACCCAGTTGTATTAGTAGGTATCTTTATTGGTTCTATGATGGCATTCTTATTCTGTGGATTAACAATGAACGCTGTAGGTCGTGCTGCTCAAAGCATGGTTGAAGAAGTTCGCCGTCAGTTCCGTGAAATCAAAGGAATCATGGAAGGAAAAACTGAGCCAGATTACGCACGTTGTGTAGAGATTTCTACAAAAGGTGCTCAAAAGGAAATGTTATTACCTTCTATCTTAGCTATCGCTATTCCAATCTTAACAGGTCTTATCTTAGGCGTTCCTGGCGTACTTGGTTTATTAGTTGGTGGTCTTGGTGCTGGTTTCGTATTAGCTATCTTTATGGCTAACGCAGGTGGTGCATGGGATAACGCTAAAAAATACGTTGAGCAAGGTAACTGTGGTGGTAAAGGTTCTGAGAACCACAAAGCAACTGTTACTGGTGATACTGTAGGTGATCCATTTAAAGATACTTCTGGTCCATCATTGAACATCCTTATTAAATTAATGAGCATGGTTTCAATCGTGATGGTTGGTTTAACTGTATCTTCTGCATTGTTGTAGAAAACGATTCATTCAATATAGAAAAGCCTCACTCTTTTGGAGTGGGGCTTTTTATTTGCCAAAAATCATTAAACAAGAATGGTTTCTGAAGAAATCTATTATTTTTGTAAACTAATTTATTAGTTCATGAAAGCACAAAAACAGATTCTACTTCTACTACTTATTTTAATAAGTGTACTTTCTTTTAACTCTTGTAAGGATGATGAAGTATCTACCAACCCTAGCTACCAACTTGCTTTTAGTGAAAACACCCTCACATTTGATACTGTCTTCACAACTATAGGCTCAACAACTGCATCAATTCTTGTATACAATAATAATAAAGAAGCTTTAAATATATCTTCCATACATTTAGCTGAAGGAGCTAGCTCACCATTTAAGATTAATGTGTCAGGCAAAAACAGCCTAGATCATTCTTTTGAAAATACATATATTAGGGGAAAAGATAGTTTGTTTATTTTTGTTCAAGTAACCGTTGATCCTACTCTTCAAAACACTCCTTTATTAATTGAAGACTCAATTGTCTTTAAAGTAAATGGTAATACACAATACCTTACTTTACAAGCTTATGGTCAAGATGTAATTATCTTAAAAGACAAATTTATATTGAATGACACAACACTATTAAATACAAAGCCATATCTTATTTTTGGAGACTTAAGTATTGGTCCATCTAAAACACTCACAATTGAAAAAGGAAGCACATTACACTTCCATAATAATGCAGCACTTAAGGTACATGGAAATTTAAATGCTATTGGGACGCTTAATGAGCCTATTACATTTAGAGGTGACCGTATTGATAATATTTTTAAAGACACTCCATATGATGCTTATTCTGGTCAATGGGATGGACTAATTTTTACAGCAGAAACTGGCATACATGTATTAGAACATGTAAATATTAGAAATGCAAAAACGGGTATAGACATTGAATGTGGAGACCTTGTAATGCCAAAACTATCAATAAAAAATAGCATTATTCACAATTTCGATTCATGTGGAATTAAAGCTAAAAAGGCTGATTTAGAGATTGTTAACTCTCAAATTTCCAATACGGGTCAGTACTGTATTAAAATTCAAGGAGGTAATTTTAAACTTAGCCACTGTACTTTAGCTAACTATTTCTCTAAAATAAAAAGGTCTACACCATCTGTATACATTACAAACCACGAAGATGAAGGTCAATCTTTACTTCCAATTACTCAAGGGACAATTAAAAATTGTATTATTCATGGCAATAGAGATGACGAATTAACTCTTGATTATAAGTACGATAATACTCCTGTTGCAACAGACTTTAACGTAACTATCTCCAACAGTTTAATTAACAGTGATAGCTCTGCTGATACTTATTATTCAAATATATTGTGGAGTAATAGCTCTGAATTAATCTTTGAGGAGACTGAAGAGTATCCATATAACTTTGCTTTACATCAAGATTCTCCAGCAAAAAATTCTGCTGATATGATAACAGCTGCGCTATATCCTACTGATAAAAATGATACCAACAGATTAATTGATGGACAAGCTGATATGGGAGCTTACGAATGGGTTACTCCTTAAATTCATACTTAGATGCGCCTATACATCATTCTACTCATTCTTTTTTTTTCTACACACTTATATTCACAAAATAGTAAGCCTGAGAGCTATACTATAATATGTTACAATGTAGAGAATCTTTTTGATTGTAAGGATGATCCTATTAAAAACGACCAAGAATTTCTACCTAAAGGCAAAAAATATTGGAATAATACTAAATACCAAACCAAGCTAAACAATATAGCTCGAGTAATTACGAGCATTGGAAAATGGAAAAAACCAATATTAATAGGTTTATGCGAAATTGAAAATAAACACACCTTAGATGGGCTCACCAAATATTCTGGTCTAAAAAGGCTTCGATATAAGTACATCCACAAAGAATCTCCTGACAGAAGAGGTATTGATGTAGCTCTACTCTACCAGCCTAAACAATTTAAGCTAATAAATAGTGATTTCTTTATAATCTCTATGCCCAGTAATAAAAGGATGAAAACAAGAGATATTCTTTACGCATCGGGCAAATTACCCAATGGAGATACGTTGCATGTTTTTGTAAACCATTTCCCCTCTCGCTATGGAGGAGAAAAAAAAAGCAAGCCTAAAAGAGTTTATGTAGCAAGTGTTTTAAAGTCTAAAGTGGATAGTATAAAACGACTCTCTCCCAAGGCTAATATTCTAATAATGGGAGATTTCAATGATTTTCCTACAGATACTAGTCTTAAAGATATTTTAAAGGCTAAAAAACTAAATGAGAACATAAATGAAAAAGATTTATATAACCTAGCCTATAATTATCAAGACAGCAGAAAAATAGGCAGCAATAAATACAAAGGCATTTGGGGTATGTTAGACCAATTTATTGTTTCAGGAAATTTACTTTTACCAGAAAACTCTCTTTTCATCAAGAAAAAAAACATGTACATTTGTCAAGAAAATTTTTTAATGGAAGATGACACGCGCTATTTAGGGAAAAAACCGAAACGGACTTATATTGGCTACAAATACAATAAAGGCTACAGCGACCATTTACCAATATATCTAGATCTCATCATTAAGTAAAAACCAAATGAAAGTCCAACTATTTATTCCTTGTTATATAGACCAACTATACCCTGAAACGGCTTTCAATACAATTAAAATTTTAGAGAAAGTAGGATGTGAAGTTGTATACAACCCCAAGCAAACCTGTTGTGGTCAGCCTGCATATAATAGTGGCTATTGGGACGATAGCAGAATACTAGCAAATAAGTTCTTGGAGGATTTCAAAGAAGAATTACCTATTATAACCCCATCAGGCTCTTGCTCTTCCTTTGTTATTCACCATTACCCTGAATTATATAAAGAAGAAATACCTCAATTAGAACAGGCTCAAAAATTAGGGAAACGCATGTACGAGCTTACTGATTTTTTAGTAAATGTTCTTAAAATAACTAATTTAGGTTCTGAGTTTAATCATACAGTTACTTTTCATGACTCCTGCTCTGCCCTACGCGAATACGGTATCAATGATGAGCCTCGTACATTACTTGCTAATGTAAAGGGGCTTAAACTGATTGAAATGAATGAATCTGACACCTGCTGTGGCTTTGGAGGAACATTTGCTGTAAAGAACACTGAAATTTCAACAGCGATGGCTGAGAAAAAGGTTGAGAATGCTATTGCAACGGGTGCTGAGTTTATCATTAGCACTGAAGCTTCATGTTTAATGAACATAAATAGCTACTGTCAAAAAAATAAGCTTAATATTAAAGGGGTACATCTAGCAGATATATTAGCTGCATTTTAAGTATCCACTTTAAGAAATACTTGTATAAAAAAAGAGCCACTTATGGAGAGTGGCTCTTTTTTTATACAAGTTACGTCTACCAAAGTTTAAACTTTTTAGACTTATTAAATAGTTTACTGTAGAATATCTTACCGGTAGTGCAATCATATAATATTACTCTAGCTTTTAAACTTACTGGTAAATAATCAATATATTCAGACTTTACATATTTTTCAGAAAGTTGATCTGATACTTGAAACACAGTTAATAGTTTCAATTTATCACGGTTGTTTTCTAAATACAAAGCATCTTCTTCGCTAAGAACTGGAATTTCAATATATTTCCCTTTTTTAACTGGAACTGATGCAAAAACAACTGTTTTATCATCAATTTCATTTGTACTTCTTGGATTGTGTACAAAATCTGTTTCTTCTACCCATACAGTATAGATTTGTGTCTCCATATCATACTTAGACAAAAACGTAACAGGTTGCTCTTTGTAACAAATTGTATAATTCATTAATAAATCACCTACTTGTTTCATTGTATCAATGCTCATTTTATACTCATTGCTCATTGAATAAACTTTGTATTTCAATGCAGAAGCATAATGTGGAGCCTTAATCTTACTATCCATATAATCCCAGTTCTTACTTACAACATAGTAAGGCTTAATACCTGTTTTTGTTCGGAAAGTATTCCACCAAGTGTTATAATACGAAGGAACACTATCTTTAATCTCTCTAACTGTGATATTGTCTCTATCTAACATATTAACCAACTCGCTATCTTTTTTAATAGTAGCAACAGCACATTGAGCACTTTTTAAAATTGGATGAGAAGAGCATTTTTGCTTGCATTTTTTAGCACATGGCTGAGCGACAGCCCCCATTGTAACAAAAAGTAATAAAATAACTTTTGTAATAAACAATTTAGTTTTCATAAAATAAGTTTGATTATTGATTAGATTTATAATTAATTATTTTTTCCAAAGACAAATATAAGTTTTTAATTTTCACATTCATAGTTTTTTAGCTGATAAAAGAAAAAAATACAAACAATATATATGCTAGACTTAGAAGAGTTAAAAACTTTCAATACCTTTACAAAAACTAAAATCATTTAAATTGAATTATTATGAATAAAGACAACGACATGTTGGTATTTGATGAAGATAAAGCATTACAGTTCATATTAGATTTTGTTCCTGTAGAGCTTAAAAATAAGATAACAGCTGACGAAGTTGATTATGTACTTGATATAATATATGAATTTTATGAAAAGAATGGCTATATAGATGAAGACTCAGCCGATGAAACCAATATTGACGAAGAAGATATGTCTTCATTCATTATTAAGTGTATCCAAAAAGATAAAGTTGTAGACCTTTCTAAAGATGAGGTTCAAATTATACTAGATGGAGAGTTTGAATACGGAAAATCTATTGGTGTTTATAAAGAAGTTGAATAAAGTCAATGGACACACTCTCTAAAATAAAAACTGCTGTCGTTATACTAAACTATAATGGAGCACATCATCTTAAGAAATTTCTTACAAGTGTTATTGCTAATTCACCCCAAAATGATGTTGCCATAATAGTTGCAGATAATGCTTCTACAGATAATTCTACAAGCTACCTTGAAGAAAGCTACCCTTCTGTTCAAATTATTAAACTAAAAGAGAATTATGGCTTTGCTGGTGGATACAACAAATGTCTAGAGCAAGTTGATGCTGAATACTATATTCTATTGAACTCCGATGTAGAAGTAAGCGAAAACTGGATTGAACCTGTAATTAACTACATGGACAATAACCCTGAAGTAGCTGCCTGTCAACCAAAAATACTATCTTACAACAATAAAAAACAGTTTGAATACGCTGGGGCTGCAGGTGGTTATCTTGATAAGTATGCTTACCCTTTTTGTCGAGGTAGAATTTTAGGTGAATGTGAGAACGACACAAATCAGTATAATTCTATAGAAGAAATTTTCTGGGCAAGTGGAGCTTGTTTATTTATTCGTAAAAAAGAATTCTGGAGTGCTGGTGGTTTTGATAATACATTTTTTGCCCACATGGAAGAAATTGATCTCTGTTGGCGTTTAAAGTCTAGAGGGAAAAGAATCAGTTGCGTTCCTCAAAGCACTGTATATCATCTTGGTGGAGGAACTTTATCAACAGATAACCCTAGAAAAACATTTCTAAATTTTAGGAATAATTTATTGATGATTTATAAGAATATACCAAGTTCAAGGCTTAAACAGGTATTATTTGTTCGTTGGTTTATGGACTATTTATCTGCTTTACAGATGTTCCTTTCTGGGAAAAAAGAAAATGCACTAAGTGTAATTAATGCAAGGAAAGATTTTAAAAATAAAAAGAACCAATATAAATATAAGCGAAAAGAAAATCTTGAAAAATCTATCGATAATAGTCCTGTAGGCTTATTCAATATTAGCATCGTATACCAATACTATCTTCGTAACAACAAAAGGTTTTATGAAATTAGTAAATTCTTTAATTGAGAATTATACTTTTCTAGTTTCATGTAATTTCTTCTCCCATTTCCATGCTGATTTAAGAGTATCTTGAATGCTAATTTCAGCTTTCCAACCAAGAGTATTATTAGCTTTTGTTGCATCTGCCCACACCTGTTCAATATCTCCTTCTCTTCTATCAACAATTTTATAGGGAACTTTTACTCTATTTGCCTTTTCAAAGGTATGAATAAGATCAAGTACCGATATCCCTTTTCCTGTTCCAATATTAAAATACTCTAACGATTCATCTTGCTGTTCTTCTAACATTCGCTTAACTGCAACAACATGTGCCTTAGCTAAATCAACAACATTTATATAATCTCTAATACAACTACCATCAGGCGTATTGTAGTCATCTCCATAAACACTTAGCTCTTTATGAATCCCAACAGAGGTTTGTGTTATAAATGGCACTAAGTTACTAGGAACCCCTATTGGGAATTCGCCTATTTCAGCAGAAGAATGAGCTCCTATCGGATTAAAATATCGTAAAATTATACTATTCATAGATGCGCCAGAATGGATAACATCATGTATTATTTCTTCACAAACTTGCTTTGTGTTTCCATAAGGTGATGTGGCAGGTTTTGATGGAGTATTTTCATCTACTGGTAAGGCGTCTGGCTGACCATACACCGTGCATGATGAAGAAAAAAGTATATTCTTAACACCATGAACTGGCATTAAGTCTAGAATATTCATTAAACCATTGACATTATTTCTATAATAAAGAATTGGCTTCTGTACTGATTCTCCGACGGCTTTACTAGCCGCAAAATGTATGATAGCTTTTATACCTTCGTATTTAGAGAACATATAATCTAAACCAACATAATCTAAACAATCTAAATTTTCAAAATGTGGACGTTTGCCTGTAATTCTTTCTATTCCCGATAAAGAATCAATAGAAGAATTAGATAAATTATCTATCACAACAACTTCGTAACCAGCATTTTGAAGCTCCACTACAGTATGAGAACCGATGTATCCGGTACCTCCGGTAACTAGAATTATTTCTGCCATTTTACACTACTTTTTCCCACAATTTTTTAGGATAAATTCCCTTTTTATTTAACTCATTAATACGCAAAATAACCAAAGGTCTATCTTCTATATAAGTTACTCCAAACCATTTTGAAGGAGTATCTAAGACTTTCACTTTCGCTTTTTTATTTTGAATTAAATCGTTAACCACCGTAGGTATATAAAATTCTGATTTAAGATTTTTTGAATGCTCAGTTAAAAACTCTTTAAATAGAGTTGTTGAGTGTTTAAAGTAATCTGGTGTAAACCCCCACATATTCATAGATACGTGCACTCCTTCAAGAATTCTTTGTTCTACACCATCTTCATCCTTATACATAATACTACCTCCTTCTCTTTCAATCTTTTCTCTTTCTACAACTGAAGTAAGATGACCTTCCTTATCGGTAGAACAAACTCCTCTGTTTACTACTCCACTTTCAGATAAAGTATTCTCTATTCGGTAACCAATCATACAATATTTCCCCTTTTTATCGGCAACTGATTTTAAGTAATCAGCTAGTATTTGGAAAGATTCAGCACCATAGTAGTCATCGGCATTAATTACAGCAAAAGGCTCTTTAATTACATCTTTTCCCATCAAAACAGCATGGTTAGTCCCCCATGGCTTCTCCCTTTTAGCATCGTATGTAAATCCTTTCGGTATATTTTCAACTTCTTGAAATACAATTTCTGTAGGTATAACTCCTAGATATTTACTAGTTACTTTTTCAACAAATTCTTTCTCAAAACTATGACGAATTACAAATACCACTTTTCCAAAGCCTGCTCGTAATGCATCGTATATTGAGTAATCCATTATGGTTTCTCCATTAGGACCTAATTCATCTAACTGTTTTAATCCACCGTAACGACTACCCATACCGGCAGCCAACACAAATAATGTAGGGCTCATCTTTTTATTTTACTTTTATTAAAGGTCTGCAAAAATACAAAAAAATGTAAGCTTTTAATTAAAAATACTACTTTATTTAGGCTCTTCTAAATAATGAGTAAGTTTGTTCATATTAGGAGTTTTATCTATCTTTAGTCCTTTAATAGAGTAATATTTAACAACCCAACAATTCTAAATATAAATTTATGAATAACAGTCAATTACTAAACGAAGTAAATAAAAAAGCTCAAGTTTGGATCAATGAAAATTATGATGATGCAACAAAAAATGAAGTTAAACGCATGTTTAACAATGAAGATAAAACTGATTTAATAGAAGCTTTCTATAAAGATTTAGAGTTTGGAACTGGAGGATTACGTGGCATTATGGGTGTTGGCACCAATCGCATGAATAAGTACACTGTTGGAGCTGCAACACAAGGTTTATCAAACTACTTAAAGCAACAATTTTCTAACATTCCACAAATAGCTGTCGTTATTGGATATGATTGTCGTAACAATAGTCGTTATTTCTCTGAAATATCGGCCGATATTTTTTCTGCTAATGGAATCAAAGTATATTTATTTGAAGACCTTAGACCTACCCCTGAAGTTTCTTTTGCAATTAGAGAGTTAGGTTGTCAAAGTGGTATTATACTTACAGCTAGCCATAACCCTAAAGAATATAATGGATACAAAGCTTATTGGAATGATGGAGGTCAGTTAGTGCCACCACATGATAAAGATGTGATAAAAGAAGTAAATAAAATAAGTTCTGTTGATGATATTAAATTCTCAGGAAATAAAGATTTAATCGAGCTTATTGGCAAAGAAATGGATGCTTTGTATATCAATAAAATCAAAGAAATCACCTTGTCTCCAGAGTCAATTACTCGTAACAAAGATATGAAAATCGTCTACACTCCTATTCATGGTACTGGCGTAGAGATTATTCCTGCATGCTTAAAAGAATTTGGTTTTGCAAATATTGTAAATGTACCAGAGCAAGACGTTGTTAGTGGTGATTTTCCAACAGTAGTTTCTCCCAACCCAGAAGAACCTGCGGCTTTAGAGATGGCTGTTAAGAAAGCTGCTGAGGTAGATGCTGATATGGTAATGGCTTCTGACCCAGACTCTGACCGTGTTGGTATTGCTGTAAAAGATGACAAAGGAGAATTTATCCTAATTAATGGTAACCAAACTGCAATGATGCTAAGCTATTACTTAGCTCGTAGATGGAAAGAGCTAGGTAAAATTACGGGTAATGAGTATATGGTTAAAACAATCGTAACCACTGAACTGATTAAAGAAATTGCTGAACGCAATGGAATTGAATGTTTTGATGTATATACTGGATTTAAGTGGATTGCTGATATAATGCTTAAAAATGAAGGTATTAAAACCTATATTGGTGGCGGAGAAGAAAGCTATGGTTATTTACCTCAGGTTTTTGTAAGAGATAAGGATGCTGTTTCTACTTGTGCAATATTAGCAGAAATGGCAGCATGGGCTAAAGATAATGGCATGAGTGTATATGAACTTCTTAAAAACATCTATGTAGAATATGGCTTCTCAAAAGAAAAAGGAATTTCTATCGTTAAAAAAGGAAAGTCTGGTGCTGATGAAATTAAACAAATGATGGCTGATTACTACAGCAAACCACCTCAAGAAATAGCAGGATCTAAAGTTCTATTAGTTAAAGACTTTACAACACTTACTTCAACAGATGGTGAAGGAAATAAAAGTAAAATTGAAATGCCATTAGCAGCTGATGTTTTACAGTTATTCACCGCAGACGGAACTAAAATATCTATTCGTCCTTCAGGCACAGAACCAAAAATTAAGTTCTATATTGAAGTTAGAGGAGATATTCAATCAGTTGCTGATTATGCTACTGCTGATACAACTGCTGAAAACAAAATAAATGCAGTAAGAGAGTCATTAGGAATATAACAACACAAGATAAATACAATAAAGGGCTCACATAGTGAGCCCTTTATTATTACCTCCTCTATCTAATCAGCTAGTCTATAATCATTTTTACAGCCACCCAGTTGTTTTTCTCTTCGAAAGAAACTAAACTCATTCCAAACTCCTTAGCCTTGGCTTCAATTACAGGAATATCGTCTTTATAAAAGCCACTCATATACAATTCTCCTTTAGCAGAAAGACATGCAGTATAAGTATGCATATCATTCAACAAAATATTTCTGTTAATATTAGCAAAAATTACATCAAATTTTAAACCTTGAAGAAGCTCTGCTCCTCCCATTTTAATATCAATGTCATTTTGCTTGTTGAGCTCTATATTATCTAAAGAGTTACTATAAGCCCATTCGTCAATATCTATACCGAGTACAGGTTTAGCACCTTTCATCGTAGCTAAGATAGCAAGTACTGCTGTACCACAACCCATATCTAATAATGATTTATTGCTTAAATCCATTTTCAACATCTCTGCAATCATCAAACTAGTAGTCTCATGGTGACCTGTCCCAAAAGACATGCGTGGATCAATTAATATCTCGTATTTATAGTGTTTATCTACAGTATGAAAAGAACTACGAATAATACAATTATCAATTATAATAGGCTCAAAATAGTTTTTCTCCCATACTTCATTCCAGTTTTGAGCCTTTATAACTTCTGTAGTATATGATATTTCTGCATCTATTGGAAAACTAGCTAAACTATTTTGTAAAATTTGTTCATCAAAAATATTAATTGGACAATACGCTGTAAGCCCCTTATCATTCGACACAAAACTTTCAAAACCAATCCCTCCTAATTCAGCAGATAAAATATCTTTTACATACTCTTCATTGGGAATTAAAGTAAAATCAACACCTGAATAATCCATAAGTCTACAACTTTAATAATAATTAAATAATCTATACAAATAATATTGATGTTATATTCGTTATATTTGTACTTCACAAAGATAAATAGATAAAAGCATATGAACTATTATTAACTCTGATATTAAACCATTAAGAAATATGATGGTCTTAAAGAGTATATAATGTTTCTTTGTTTATCTACACTTTTAAAATCTAATTTAAATTATAGGAGATTATACTATGAAAGCAAAAATGCTAATCACCCTATTCTCTTTCATGTATGTATTTAGCTACGGCCAATATGTTGATGACATATACTACAACCCTGGCGACCCAGAACCAGCCAAAGAGCAACAAAAAATACAAAAACGTCAACAAAGAGAATATCAACAAAAAAGATACGAACAACAATTACAACAAGAGCAAGAAAGTGTTATTGACACCGTATTTTATACTAAGTCAAAACGTGGTTCTGATGGAAATATGACCTCATATGAAGAAGGTTACTATTTAGATACCATTGTTAATGTTGTTGATAATGACTACAATGAAAATACGGAATACAGATACTCTAATCGTATTAGACGTTTTCATAACCCGAACTTAGACTATTACGACAATTACGACCCATACTACTGGGATTCACCTTACTATAGTTCTCATTATAACCCTTATAGTTATTATTATAACCCTTGGAGAAGTAGCTATTACTACAACCCATGGAGAATAAGCTATTATGGTTATTATAACTCTTGGAATAGCCCATACAGTTATTATGGATATAGTAGTTATTATCCTTATCACTCTTATTATTCTCATTCTTATTATCATACACCATACTATAGCAGTAATTACTACAGTAGTCGACCAAAGTACAGACACACGGAAAATAGCCGCAGAAGTGCTTATAGAGGATCAAACTACAGGTTTGATGGACGTGCTACATCTACGAGACAAGCTACAAGTAGAAGTTCAAGGAGTAGTAATTATCGTAACACCTCCTCCCCATCAAGAAGCTCTATATCTACTGAAACAAGATCAAGTGGAAGGAGCAATTATCGAAGTACTTCCTCTGATAATTCAAATAAAAGCTACAATAATAGAAGTACCCAACGTTCTTCAGACAATAATTATAATAGCAACAGAAGCTCAGGACGTTCTTCAGGAAAAAGCTACAGCAGTGGAAGAAGCTCTGGCAGTGGACGCAGTAGTTCTGGAGGCAGCAGAAGCTCTGGAAGTAGAACTCGAAGTGGAGGAAGAAGATAACTTGTTTTTTTACCTTATTTAAAAAATATAAATATGAAAAAAATAATAATAAGCATAGTAGTATCTCTGGCAAGCATTTTAAGCTATGCACAAGGAGAATTTGATGCATTAAAGTACAATCAAACAGATATTAATGGTAGTGCTAGATACATGGCTATGGGTGGAGCTTTTGGAGCTCTAGGTGGTGATGCAAGTGCTGCAACTATTAACCCTGCAGGATTAGGCGTTTTTAGAAGTTCTGAAATTTCTGTTAGTGCAGGTGTTGTAAATAACATTGCTAATGCAACAAGTACAGACCCTATCTCAAACAAAAACACAAGTGCACAGGACAATCATTACAATGTTCCTTTAAACAATTTAAGTTTTATATTAAATTTTGATACGAATAAAAAATCTGGCTTATTAAGTTCTACTTTCGGTATCACCTTTAATAAGTTGAAAAATTTCAACCGTAATGTATATATAAAAGGTGTTACTCAAAACTCATCTATGACAGACTATATGGAAGAATTTACTGACGGAATAGAATTTGACGATTTGAAATATGTTGATACTGTTGATTACGAACCTCTTGATTACCAACCATGGTTATCAATATTAGCATTCGAAGCTGATTTGATTGACACTGTAACAGGAACAACCAATCAATGGGCTTCATTATTAAACCCAGGAGAGGTTGTTAATCCGACTTATTCACTTTCTGAATCTGGATATATCAATGAATGGTCTTTTTCATATGCTGCCAACATTAACAACAAAATATATTTGGGTGCTGCTATTGGAGTTCAAAGCATTGACTATAAATCTACTAGTGAATACAGTGAAGATTTTGCATCTGGTGGCGGATTTTTATTAATAAATGAACTCAACACCAACGGAAGTGGTTTAAACCTTAAATTAGGAACCATACTTCGCCCATTTAATTTCTTGCGAATTGGTGGTTCTATTAGTACGCCTACTATATATTCTCTAACAGACACCTATCAATCATATATCTCTTCAGAAACAACGACTGACTATAGTTTTGAAACTCCTATTGGTGCTAGTTATTATAAACTTCAAGGTCCATTTAAGTGTAATGGTAGTCTCGCTTTTGTAATTGGGAAGCTAGGTATTTTAAGTGCCGATTATGGTTTTACAAATTACACATCTATGACACTACAAGATGCTACTGGAAAAAGTTCTAGTTTTTCTGACGAGAACCAAGGCATGAATGATTACCTACAAGACACTCATTCAATTAAAGTAGGTGCTGAGATAAAACTGAATAAAAACTTTGCTATTAGGGGAGGTTACGGTATTATAACTTCAGCGACAGATAAAAATGCAAGGAAAACGTTACCACTAAATACCACAAGAGCAGATACAGAGTATTTCCTTGATAATAACACAACTTATATGTCTGGTGGTTTAGGCTACAGAGAAGGAAGTTGGTACTTTGATTTGGCATACATGCGTAAAGACCTTAGTCAAGACTTTTATGCGTATGATTTAAGTGGAGCATCAAAAGCTAGTGTTAATACTATTACAAATAACTTTATTGCAACATTAGGATTTAAATTTTAAGAACCCAATCTATATAAGGTCTATACAAGAGAGGTGCTATTATGCATCTCTCTTTTTATTGCATCCATTTTCGTGTTCCATAGTGTAAACAAGATTTTGCTGCAATTTTAGACGCATTTCTTAAAGCTTGTTTAAAATCCCTAGAATTAGCATAGTAAAAGCAAAAGGCTCCATGAAAGACATCCCCTGCTCCTAGTGTATCTACAGCTTTAATCTTTTCAACTTCTAACCCATAACTATTCCCATTTTCTTGTACAAGCATTGGCTGATTCCCTTTCGTAATAACAATATTTGCTATACCTAATTTCACTAAATAAGCAACCACTTCTTCTGATGTAGAAGTGCCTGGAGGAAAGAAATCTGCAGAACAGATAGCAATATCGACATAAGGTAATAATTTATCTAATCCTTTTTTCCAGCTACCTCCATCTAATACTACTGTTGCTTTTTTATTGCTATTAACTATAGATTTAGCGGCATCTATATAAAAACTATCTAATAAAATTATATCAAAATCATTAGAAGGAAATTCATCAAGTGTTTTGCTACAATAATCTAAGTTATTAGGATGATAAGAAACAATTGCTCTATCACCACTATTCTTTGTCGTTATTACAGAAGCAAAAATTGGATGAGAAGTTCTGTTTGGTGTAAAATCTGTTGTTTTAAGAGATAATGAATGTAAATCTTCATATGTAAAATGCGTTAAGGGGTGGCTACCAAAAGATGAGAGCAAATGAGCATCTCCACTTAAGTGAGCAAAAGCAATAGATGCATTTGTTGCTGGTCCTCCTGTATAAAAGCCATATTCACTAGCTTTTGCTTTTTGGTTTTGCTTTGGATATTCCTCAACTAGAAACTGTACATCTAAGGTATTTAGACCTATAAATAGTCCTTTAGGTGTTTTCATTTTTATACATTTTACAAAAAATCCCACCTAATGGCGGGATTTTTTTTGAAATACGTACTTAAAATACGCTTATATTTTTTAGCACTTAATACTTAAGTTGTCTAAAATTTTTCTGATTTTCTCAAAAGTTGTAATTGTAGTAGGCACTAAAGGTAATCTCAAAGTATTTTCAATTTTACCCATAACAGCTAACATACTTTTCACACCAGCTGGATTTCCATCGACGAATAACAATTCTATCAGTTCTAAAAACTGGTGGTGAATTTTACGTGCATTTTCATAATTACCATCTAAAGCCAACCGAACCATACGACTACACTCTTTAGGAAAAGCGTTACCAATAACAGATATAACACCAACAGCACCTAATGTAATAAGTGGGTAGGTTACGCCATCGTCTCCTGATATAACAAGAAAATCTTTAGGCTTATCATTGATAATTTTATCCATCTGTACAATATCACCAGATGCTTCTTTCACTGCCACGATATTAGAAAACTCATTGGCTAAGCGTAAAGTAGTTGCTGCTGACATATTTACTGCTGTTCTACCTGGCACATTATATAAAATAATAGGCAATTTAGAAACTTTAGCAATAGCACTATAATGTTGATATAAACCTTCTTGAGACGGTTTACTATAATATGGTGTTACACTTAAAATTGCATCTATATTTTTATCATCAACTTTTTTAATTGCCTCAACTACAGCTTTTGTATTAAAACCTCCTACTCCAAGCACTAATGGCAAACGACCATTTACTTGCTTAACGACAAATTGCGTAATTTGCTCTTTTTCCTGCTCTGTTAAAGTGGGAGTTTCTGCTGTTGTGCCGCATATAACTAGATAATCTGTACCATTTTCAATCTGGTATTCTACCAAATTAGCTAATGCATCAAAATCAATTGATTCGTCCGTTTTAAAGGGAGTAATCAATGCCACTCCCATTCCCGTTAATCTTTTTTGTATCATCAATATTCTATTCTAGAAAGTTTAACTCTTTGATTGTATACTATTCATATAGTGCATAATTTGCTTATAAAAAAAATCATGCTCTGCTGTTTCATCTACTTGTATCATAAAATCCGCAATGCCTTTATATGGCTTTACCTTCGACACCTTAAAAGGTGACCTTGCTTGAGCGAATAAATAATCCAATGAGAATATATCATCTTTACACATAGATATTACCATATCGTACTCTACATGCGTAAATTCTGTCGTTAACTGGGGTTTAGGAATACTATAAAAAGTAATATCCGAATTACAAAACAATCTATAATCAGGCATTACAGGCATTTCTATTTCCTTTTTATCTAAATACCCCCAAACACTAATTTTTTTTCCTTGTTTTTTTAAATCATCAATTATATTACGGATATAATCGTTTTTTTCTTCTTCATCACTTTTAAAAAGAATAAGAACTGATTTTATCGATTTAAAATCTGGAAAATATGTTTGTCTTTTCTGGTTAGACAACACCTTATTGATGCTCCTTTCAGCCAAAAAACGTTTTATGTTGTCAATGATTAGCATTACAAAGATATTTTAGCATACAAAAGTAATAAAAAAACAAGGAAAAATTAGTTCTGGATAAGGAAATTAAAAGATTGTATACAGGGATCATAAACCAAAAGTTCAATTAGTCACTAATCATAGAAAGAAAGTCTACTTCAGATATAATTTTCACTCCTACTTTATTGGCCTTTTCTAATTTTGCCGGACCCATATTTTCACCTGCTAGTAAATAGTCCGTTTTTGATGAAACTGATGCTACATTTTTGCCTCCATGTTGCTCAATCATGTTTTTTAATGCATCTCGAGAATATTGAATAAATGTTCCACTTATAACTATTGATTTACCACTTAACTTATCGGATGTTTTCTCTAAAACAGAAGGGTCAATCCCAAGAGTTAAACCATACTCTTTCAGCCGATTAACCAAATCAACATTACGCTCATCAGAAAAATAATCAATAATACTTTGTGCTATTCTATCTCCAATTTCATCTATAGCTACCAATTCTTCAAAACTGGCTCTTTCAATAGACTCAATATTATGTAATGCAAAAGCTAGTTTCTTTGCCACTGTTTCACCAACAAAACGAATTCCTAAACCAAACAATACTCTTTCAAATGGAATATTCTTCGAATCTTCAATGCTTACTAGCAAATTCTTCGCACTCTTCTCTTGCCATCTATCTAGAGATAGTAAATCTTCATATTTAAGACTATATAAATCTGCGGTATTTTTAATAAATCCAATTTTAAACAACTGCTCTACTGTTTCAACTCCACCAGCAATATTCATTGCTTTTCTACTTACAAAGTGTTCTATTTTTCCTTTAATTTGTGGAGGACATGCATTCTCATTAGGACAATAATTTGCTGCTTCCCCTGCCTCCCTTACCAGTTCTGCCCCACACTCTGGACAGTTTTTGATAAACGTTACCTTATCTCCTATCAATATTCTTGCTTCCTTATCAACGCCTACTATTTTTGGAATAATTTCACCACCTTTTTCTACGAACACCATATCTCCAATGTGTAAATCTAAACCTTCTATTATATCTTCATTATGCAAAGAGGCCCTTTTTACGGTAGTTCCAGACAACTGAACAGCATCTAGGTTAGCAACAGGCGTTACTGCTCCTGTTCTGCCTACTTGATAGGTCACTGTGTTTAAACGCGTGCATGCTTGCTCAGCTTTAAACTTATAGGCAATAGCCCAACGTGGGGATTTAGCTGTATAAGCTAAATTCATTTGTTGATTTATTGAATTTACTTTTATAACAATACCATCAGTTGCAACAGCTAGGTTCTTTCGTTCTACATCCCAATAGTTGATATATGCAGCTACTTCATCTATTGATGTACAGACTTTTGTGGCATCTGATATTTTAAAACCCCAAGATTGAGCTCTATCTAAATTCTCAGAATGAGTTCTTCCTGGAAGAGACTCACCTAACATATAATATAAATAAGCATCTAATTTTCGCTTAGCAACCTCTGTTGAATTTTGCAGTTTTAAGGTACCAGAAGCTGCATTACGAGGGTTAGCCATAAGTGCCTCTCCCTCCTTTTCTCTTTCTTTATTTAATTTTTCAAATACTGGCCAGGGCATTAATATTTCTCCACGAATCTCAAAATGAGCAGGATAGTCGGTTCCTTGTAATTTTAAAGGAATACTTCTAATTGTTTTTACGTTAGCTGTCACATCATCTCCCTTTTCTCCATCACCACGAGTTATTGCTTGAACTAACTTTCCATCCTCGTAGGATAATGAAATTGATGTACCATCATATTTAAGTTCGCAAACTAACTCAATATCTTCATTAATAAACTTCTTAGCACGATCATAAAAATCTTGCACCTCTTCTATAGAGTACGTATTACTCAATGAAAGCATAGGGTATTTATGTGCTACTTGTTGGAAACCTTCGGTAATATCACTTCCTACACGAACAGTTGGAGAATTGGGATCAGAAAATTTTGGATACTGTAATTCTAAGTCTTGTAATTCCTTCAATTTTATATCAAAATCAAAATCAGAGATAGATGGCTGAGAAAGCACATAATACTTATAATTATGCTCATGCAGCTCTTTTCGAAGGCTTTCTATATGTAGCTGAATGCTATTATTCATAGGTTAGATATTGAAGAAACAAAGATACAAAAAAAGTCTCGAGTTAGTAACCCGAAACTTTCAACAGTTAAGCATTGAGTATGCTTAATTATATTATTTCTAAATCCTCGCTGAGCATCCAGCCGACATTACCATCTTCCAACATAATCTCTACCCATACATCTGGCGAGTTTTTTATTTTTACTTTAACTCCTTCATGCAAAACAAAAACAGTTGTTCCACTATCATCCGGAGAACTTTTTACTGAAACACTTGCTGTCATAACGATAGCAAAATCTCTTTTTTCTACCTTATCTTTCTGCTTTTTAGCCATCGCCATACTTGTTAAACATATGGCAAATAAAAAGATAGCCGTATAAAAAGACACTTTTCTTACTACAATAATCTTTGAAAAAGCATATAGGAAAGCTAAGCCTAATGTTATTATAAATAGAACAATACTCCATACTGCCCATGAGTTTGAACTTTTAAGATTTGCAAACTTGTCTACCCAACGAGTTATAAAAAAAGTATCTAACTTATCAATTTTATCCACAGTTTTCAACTTTGCAAACTCAAGATTAATCTCTGCATCATCAAAATTGGGTTCAATTAATAATGCTCTCTCATAATATAAAATAGCTTTTGCAGTTTCTCCTTTTTTATAATAAGCATTGCCTAAATTATAATATATATCAGCAGACTCATATTCTTCAGGAAGCAATTGTTGATAGGCTTTTATAGCTTTTTCATATTGTCCTTTTTTGTAAAAACTATTAGCAATAGTTAGAGAGTCCTTTGCAGTTACAGAAAAAGACACAATCAACAAGAATAGTATATATAAGAACTTCTTCATATTTATTTTATGCTTTGTTGAAATTTAGAAATTATATCTATAGTACGATTATACAAGCCTTCCATCGCATCAGAATCATGCGATGGTGAATACCTTTCAAACTCACACACTGCTATTACATCCATAAACTCACGTATATTATTCTCATCAACCGATTTTTTAAGCAATTCAGTTTCAACATTTTCTTTCGATAAATTAGATACAGGTATAATGAGTTTATGACTAAGATATCCCCAAAGAGCTTTTAGCACCTCTTCATAAAAAAGCTCCTTTTCACTGGCTAACAAGTGTGCATTTGCTATTTTAAGGCGTTTTATTGCTACTTTATTGGCTCTTCTATTCTTTACAAGCATTGTGTCTGAATTACGCTGCAACTGCTTTCTGTAAGCTATAAATAATGCTATAGAGAATAATAATGGTAAAATAATTAACAACCAATATCCTATAGTACCAAAAAAGAACTTAAACTTTTTTGTAATACTTGGTTTATCAGTTATTATATAACGAATATCCTTACCTAATAATCTTAATTCTTCTTGATTATTAAAATTAACAGACCCGCCCTTATTTGTTGCATCTCCTTTACTTACATGTATGTTATATGTTGGAGTAGATATTTTCTTATACCGACCACTTTTGGGATTAAAATAAGAAAAGGTATAAGAAGGTATTTTAAAATCACCTTCACTACGTGGTATAATTAAGTATTCTATTGTCTTAGAGCCTCTTACTCCTGATGTAGTATTTTTTACATTATTAGTGACTTTAGGGTCATACACTTCAAAATCAGCAGGAAAATCAATCTTAGGTGCCTGTATTAGTTTTATATTTCCATTACCTGAAATTGTGTATTTAAGTGTTATTGCATCATTAACAGAAATATTCTTTGATGATAATTCTGATTTAAATTCAAATGATCCAACTGCTCCATTAAACGACTCTGGTTTATTTGAAGGTAATTTCTTTACACTTAGTTCTAGTGATGGAACCTTTATTTTTTTCTTTACATCCTGATAACTATCAAAAAAATTATCAAATATACTTCTTACTTGTGCTTTTTTACGAATTCTAACAATAGCTTCAAAACTTGCTTTATCTATTTTTAAAGAACCTGAACGTTGAGGATAAAGAAGTGCTTGATATATAACTAAAGTATTGTAATTCGTCCCTTTATAGTTCTCATAACTAAGTTGTGATGTTTTTGGTCTAGCTATTTCTTGTTTTAAAAAACCTTTAAAGTCTGGCAAATTAAAATTATTTTGATCAAAGCCGACTACATCAACTAATGAATATAATTTGTAAGTAATAAGAATATAGTCCTGTTCGTATAGTTTAGTTCGTGATGTAATTGCTCTAACAAAAATATTTTTATCAGACAATGCCTCACTTACACTCTGTTGATTATTATTTTTTTTATTACTACTAGCTTTAGATTTTTCATCAGCAGGCAATACTTTAATAGATAAAGCATTAGAAGAGTATTTTTCCTTATCAATCACAACACTTGCTGCTGGTATTGAAAATTCGCCTTGTTTTTTCGCGGCTAAATTATAAGTATAGGAAACGGTAGTTGAAGAATTTACCTTCCCATTTACAACCTGAACATTGGAACTATGTGACTGAAAAGGTCCTGCAACAACATCAAAATCAGGCATATCTGCTACCCTTAAGTCTTGACCACCTTTTGCATTTATTGAATATACTAAACGAAAGACTTGTCCTTCTGCTACAGCTTTAGGAGCAGATGCTCTAAATTCAATAGCTTCAGAGTAACTTGATAAGCTACATCCAAGAATAGTAAGTATTAACAATATTTTTTTCATATTCACTTTCAAGTTCTAGACAGAATAATCTTCTACCAATCTTTCTCAACAGGAGGTCGTTTTGATTTTTGTTGTTGTTTCTTTACTTTATCCTGCACTTCTTTCTCATCCTGCAATAAACTCTCTAACAGCTGTTTAGCATTTTCTTCAGACATCTTTTCTTCCTGATCCTGAGGTTTTTCTTCTTTATTATCCTTTTGATCTTTTTGCTGTTGTTGTTGCTGCTGTTGCTGTTGTTTTAAATATTGCTGAGCCATGGCTAAATTATAGCGAGTCTCATCATCTTTTGGGTTTTGCTTTAATGCTTTTTTATAAGCATCAATACTTTTTTCGTATTCCTTTGACTGAAAATGAGTATTCCCAATATTATGAAATGCTGATGCAATTTTCTCCTTATCACTTTCCAGAGTTGATGCTTTTGCAAACTGATCTATAGCCTCAGGATATTTTCTTTGTTTATATAAAGAGTTACCCAGATTAAAGGTTGCCTCAAATGATTTATCATTTTTACCCAATCCTTTTCTATAAAACACTTCAGAATCAGTAAATCTACTATCCTTATACAACTTATTTCCAAAGCGCACATCCTTTGATTCTTTTTGCGTAAAAGCAAAAGGAAAGCACAAAAATAAACATATTGACATTACAAATACCTGTTTCATCTAAAATAGTTTTATTTTAGTGTACCACTTATTCTTTCTCTCTAAAATAAAGAGCTCTGCTAATAACAAAAGGAGTACCAAAAAAGCAAAAAATCTAAACTGTTCGCTATACTCAGAATACATTTTTGTTTGTACTTCTGCTTTGGCCATTTTATCAATCTCTTTTTGTATAATTTTTAGCGCTTTATTCGAATTATCTGCTCTAATATATATGCCTTTTCCTGTTTGTGCAATTTCTTGACACATAGCCTCATTTAATTTTGAGATTACTACATTGTCAGATTTATCTCTTTTGTAGTTGGAGGTTCCTTTTATAGGAATTGGCGATCCTTGAGGACTACCTACTCCTATTACGTGTACAATCATTCCCTTTGCAGCAGCTACCTTTGCAGCTTCTACAGCATCATCTTCATGATTTTCACCATCTGTTATTACAATAATTGAACGTCCAATCTTTTGCTTTGGCCCAAATGAATGCATTGCCATATCTATAGCAGTACCAATCGCAGTACCTTGTGCTCCTACTAAAGAGGGAGAAATAGAAGGCATAAACATTTTCGCAGATATAAAGTCATTTGTTATTGGAATTTGAGTAAAAGCATCACCAGCAAATACGATCAAGCCAACTTTATCATCTGCCATATTATCCATTAACTTTGTTACCAGCTGTTTAGATTTTTCTAATCTATTAGGTTGAAGATCTTCAGCCATCATAGAGTTAGATACATCCATTGCAATTATTACTTCTACTCCTTTCCTCTTAACCGTTTCCATTTTAGAGCCAAACTGAGGTCGAGCAATCAAAAGGATTGAAAATAAAATAGCTGATAAAGCTAAATAAAACTTTATTTGTTCTCTCTGGTAAGAGTACTTAGGCATTAATTCAGCAATTAGGTGAGATTCACCTAACTCCTTCAATTTCTTCTTCTTTAGAATAGCACTATATATATGATAAAGCACCATTATAGGGATAATTATCAATAAATATAAATATTCTGGATGTGCAAATCTAAACATAACTACTTATGGTATCTTTCTTAATATAGTATTTCGTAACACAATCTCTGTTAAAACTAAAAGGAAAGCTATTAATGCAAAGATGAAGTACATTTCGTTCTTCTTACTATATTCTTTCACTTCTATTTTTGATTTTTCCATTTGGTCAATCTCTTTATAGATTGATTCTAAGGCATTATTATCTTTTGCTCTAAAATAAGTTCCTCCAGTAAGTTCAGCTATTTTTTTTAAGGTAGGCTCATCTATTACAACTTCTTTTAATTCATAATTAATACCAAAAGGAGTCATTATTGGAGACATCGCCTTTCCTATTGTACCAATAGCAATCGTATATACACGAACACCAAACTTACGTGCTATTTCAGCTGCTGTTTCTGGTGCTATCTCTCCAGAATTATTAGAACCATCAGTAAGAAGAATAATTACTTTTGATTTAGCCTTGCTGTCTTTAATACGACTAACAGCATTTGCCAAACCCTCTCCAATAGCTGTTCCATCGGCTATCATTCCAAAATCAACAGAGTTAAATAGATTAATTAATATATCATGGTCAGTCGTTAGTGGACATTGTGTAAAACTCTCTCCAGCAAATATTACCAATCCAATATTATCATTTGGTCTTCCTTGAATAAAATCAATGGCTACATTTTTAGCTGCCTTTAACCTATTAGGTTTCAGATCTTTTGCCAACATAGATCCTGATATATCTTCAGCAATAATTATATCAATTCCTTCTTTCGTTTGATCGTGCCAACTTTTTGATGATTGTGGTCTAGCTAAAACAACAACTATTAATGATATAGTAAGCAACCTAAGTACAAATAACAAATGACGTAAATATACCTTCTTACTAACTGGAGCTTTATCAAAAGATTTCAATCCTGAAATTTTAAAATCAGCCTCCGATTTACTTTGTTGCGTAATATACCATATAACAATAGGTATAAGTATCAGCAAAAAGAAAAAATATTCTGGATTTAGAAATGTCATAGATCTTTAAATTTTATCACTTTCGTTATTCTCTGGCTCTATACTATCAACAGTATTCTCATTTTGTTCTATTATTTCTTCTTCTAGAGTTTTATTGACAAATGCATACGAATTATTAAGTGTTGTATCATGCTCTTTTTGTTCTGGCACCCACTTAGCGAATTTTACTAAATCTGATAGTTTAAGGATTTGTTTCAAGCTATTTTTAACGGATTCATCGTTAATATCTAACAAATTAATACTATCAATTATTTCATCAGAAGTCATTTCTAATGCTCCTATTAAATAACGGTGTTCAATGTATTCTCTTAAAACAGTAGTAACATCCGTATAAAATTCTTTTAAACGACCTTGTTGCCAAATTTTTTCATTCTTTATAATATCTAGCTTCTCTATAGCAGTAATATGAGGAGGAATTGCTGGGTCATATCTTGTTTCTTCAACTTCTTTCTTAGAAAAGAAACGTTTTTTAATGTAGATGAACAAGAAAACAAGTAATGCTATTCCTAATAAACTTAAAATGACAATAGTTGCTACTAACTTCCAATTAATTTTGGCATTGTAAATAGGCTTAATATCGTGTATTCCTTTTGTTGTATCAACTGGAATTGTATACACTTTTAATGATAGTTCATTGCTATTAAAAGTATCTTTTCCTGACACAAACTGCTGAGAGGGAATATAATAAAGAGCTGAATCAAAAGATGTCACGAGCACATTAGCGCTCACTTTTAATCTCCCATCACTTAGTTCAACAGTATCAGGCTTTTCTACTTCAACAATATCAATTCCTTGTACAATAGAGTCACTAAAAATCGGTAGCCGAACCTTTGCCTTTTTATCTTGAGTAACTTCAAACCTAATTCTTGTTTGCTCACCAATTAATAATTTTGACGAATCAATGCGTGCTTGTACATTCACTTGTCCATACGACAAAGAATTCGCTGTTATAAGAAGTAATATAATAAAGAATAATCGCTTCATAATTTTCATCTTAGGCTCTTAGCTTAAATAGTTTAAGAAGAGACTTTACATAATCTTCGTTCGTATTTACGGACACATAATCTACCCCACTTTTTCTAAATAACTGATGTAACTGTTTTTGATTTTCGACCCATGCATTATTATATGTAGCTCTTAAATCCTTATCTGAGCTATCTACCCAAATATTCTTTCCTGTTTCAGCATCGAGCAACTTGATTAAGCCAACTGATGGGATTTCAGTTTCTAGCTTATCATACACCTGTAAGGCTATAATATCATGCTTTCTATTTGCAATTGTTAAAGCATCTTTAAAGTTATCATCTATAAAATCAGAAATAACAAAAGCTGTTGATCGTTTTTTAATAGCATTTGTAAAATACCTCAAAGCTTCGTTTATATCTGTTTTCTTACTATCTGGTTCAAAATCAATTAATTCTCTAATAATATGAAGTACATGTTTACGCCCTTTTTGAGGAGGGATAAATTTCTCAATTTTATCAGAAAAGAAAATAACCCCAATTTTATCGTTATTCTGAATGGTTGAAAAGGCTATAGTAGCAGCCATCTCAGTCGTTAAATTCTTTTTTGTTTTATTGACAGTACCAAACTCCCTACTTCCTGAGACATCAATTAACAGCATTACTGTTAGTTCACGTTCTTCCTCAAAAATCTTCACATAAGGATGGTTAAATCGAGCAGTCACATTCCAATCGATACTACGAATATCATCACCATATTGATATTCGCGTACCTCAGAAAAGGTCATTCCCCTTCCTTTAAAGGCTGAGTGATATTCCCCTGCAAATATGTGCTTAGACAATCCACGGGTTTTAATTTCAATTTGACGTACTTTTTTAAGTAACTCGGTAGTTTCCATTTTTCAATTTAGAAGTAGATGTAATGACGTAAGGTATTACGCATACTACATTTTCTAATTAAGGCACCTCAACAGCGTTTAAGATTTCGCTAATAATTTCTTCTGAAGTCATATTATTTGCTTCAGCTTCATAACTTAAACCAATACGATGACGCAATACATCATAACATACAGCTCGAATATCTTCAGGGATAATATATCCTCTTCTTTTAATAAACGCATATGCACGAGCGGCTAAACCAATATTAATAGAGGCACGAGGAGATGCACCAAACGAAATCATTGATTTAAGATCCTTTAAACCGTATTCTTCTGGAAAACGTGTAGCAAATACAATATCTACAATATAACGCTCAATTTTCTCATCCATGTAAACATCTTTAACCACTTTACGGGCTTCAATGATATCTGATGGCTTTAAAATTGGACTTATTTTAACTTTCTCATCGGACATATTCTGACGCATGATAAGCTTTTCTTCTTCTTTCTTTGGATATGAAATTATTACTTTTAGCATAAAACGGTCTACTTGAGCTTCTGGCAATGGATATGTTCCTTCTTGCTCAATAGGGTTTTGTGTTGCTAAAACTAAAAATGGTGCTGGCAATTCATAGGTTTTATCTCCAATAGACACTTGTCTTTCTTGCATTGATTCTAATAATGCACTTTGTACTTTTGCAGGAGCACGGTTAATCTCATCTGCTAAAATAAAGTTTGAGAATATAGGTCCTTTTCGAATGATAAACTCTTCCGTTTTCTGACTATATATCATCGTCCCCAATAAATCAGCCGGTAATAAATCAGGCGTAAACTGTATACGACTAAAGTCTGCATCAATTAAATTTGCTAATGTATTAATAGCAAGTGTTTTTGCTAAACCAGGAACACCTTCTAGCAAAACATGTCCATCAGCTAATAAACCAATAAGCAAAGATTCAACTAAGTGTTTTTGCCCAACAATCATTTTATCCATTCCCATAGTGAGCGCATCAACAAAGGAACTTTGTTTTTCAATTCTGCTATTCAGCTCTCTAATGTCAACTGTTTGATCCATTTTTCTATATTTTATATGTTTTCAATTTTTAAGAATGTAGTGCAAAAATAAAAAATTGTGTTTTTTTTTTCAAACACCCAACACGTTAAAATTCGTTAATTTAAGATTTTTTAAAAAATAAAAAAGGCTCTGTTTAACAAAGCCTTTTTATATAAAGTTAGAAGACATCAATACCCTAAATACTTATTCTCCAATCTCTTAGCGTATTTTAAGACTGCTGGATTCTTAAGGTCAATTAGTGCTGGATTTAAATTTGGCACTTTTATTTTCATTCCAACAAATACACTTCCTGGGCTTTTTAAAACGGCTCTATTTGCCTCATATATATATACCCAAAAATCTTTATGTCCATAATATTTTTCAGCAATCAATACCAGTCTGTCTCCTTTTTTAATTACTTCCGTTGCTTTTATACTTTTGTAATCCCTGTTCTTATTAAAAACAGAAACAACTGGTTTATTCTTAACTTGTTCTACTTTTTGTTTTTCCTCTACTTTAGGAGTCGTTTCAGTTTTAATATCTTCCTCTTTTACTACTGGTGATTCAACAACAGTCTCTTCTTCAGAAACTAGGTCTTCATCTATATCTTCTTTTTCCTGAGCAGCCTTCGTTTTCATAGCTTCAACTTTAGCTACAACCTTATCTTTTAAAGATATTATTGGTTCCTTATAGAACATATAAGCACCAACACCACCTGCTATTATAAGAAGTATTAATACTAAAACGACTATCTTCTTACCTTTCCCTTTAGGTTTAACAGGAATATCTCTTTCTTTTAAAACATGCTTCTCTGTTAAAGCAGCGTGTTGTATTGACTCATTAGGGTCTTTTTCTTCTGTTGGCTTAACCATTTCAGGTACAATATCTTTTTTCTCTTGTACATCCTTTTGAGAAGTTTTCTCGTCTGATTTTTTCATATCTTTAATATCAGCTATAATTTCTTTTATTTCTTCTGCCTCTTTATTTAATTTTGCTAATGGGTCAGTGCCTTTAGCTTGCTCTACCTTCTTAGGCGATGCCTTTTTAGCAGCTGGTTTCTTATACCCTCCTGGGTTATTAATAAGTTCTTTAGTTGTTGCTTCTGGAGTAAATGTAACTTTTGTATGACCTGGTATAATATACTCTTTACCGGTTTGTACATTCACACTTTTACGTGCCTCGTTCCAAATTAGCTTAAAAGTGCCAAATCCTTTAATCTTAACTAGCCTATCATTTACTAAGCCTTCTTCAATAGTACCTTGAAATACCTTTAGGAATTCTTCAGCTTTCTTTTTAGAAGTACCTGCTTGTTGCGCAATTACATCAACGAGCTCTTGGATGGATATCTTTTCGTTACTCATACTCGTGGAAGTTCTTTAATTTTATCTTTATAAACTGTACTTGGTTTAAATGCTAATGCTTTCTTAGCAGGAACTATAGAGCGTTCTTTTGTTAAGGGATTAACAGTTAAACGTTCTTTTTTATGACGCACTTCAAATGCACCAAAACCATGTAGACTAACGGTTTTTTCTTCACACAGTTTACCTGTTAATGCTTCTATTGCTGCATTAATCAAATTTTCTGCTTCAGATTGTGGAACATCTAACTTAGATGCAATCGCTGTTTGTAGTTCTTTATTATTCAAAGTGCTAAGTTTAGTTAATAAAACAGCGCAATTTATAGAATTCCAATGTAACTTGCAAATTATAATTGAACTTTCCCGAACAAATCAAAATAGTCAGAACCTGTGATGAGTACGGTATAAATTTGCCCTTGATCTAACTTAATATCGTCTTTCTCAATTAAGACTTCTGGGTCTACTTCAGGAGAGTCAAACTCAGTTCTTCCTACAAAAAAGTCATCCTCTTCTCGGTCAATAATAACGTCTAGCTTACCTCCCACCTTCTGTGCTGCAATTTCTGCTGATATGTCTTGCTGAATAGCCATTAATTCATCTAAACGTTGCTGTTTTAAATCAACAGGAATATCATCTTCATATTTCTCACTTGAGAAAGTACCCTCTTCATCAGAATAGGTAAAGGCTCCCATACGCTCAAACTTCGCTTCTTTCACAAAAAATTTAAGCTCCTCAAAGTCATTCTCTGTTTCTCCTGGATGACCAACCATTAATGTAGTGCGCAAATGGATCCCTGGCACTTCTTTTCGAATTGTTTTAATAAGCTCCTTCGTTTCAAGAGCAGTTGTATTACGACGCATTAAGTGTAACATATTATCGCTAATATGCTGTAAGGCAATATCTAAGTATTTACAAACATTATCATTATCTCTAATTACTGGCAAAATATCATAGGGGAAATGTGCTGGATATGCATAATGAAGACGCAACCATTTTACACCTTCAATATCGGCTAATCGTTGCGTTAATTCTGCCAACTTAAGTTCTTTATATATATCTAAACCATAATACGACAGGTCTTGTGCTATCAACTGAAATTCCTTCACACCTTCTGATACTAGAATTCTAACTTCTTCTTCTATATCCTCCATTGGACGAGAAACATGCTTTCCTGTTATAATTGGGATAGCACAATATGAGCAAGTACGATTACAACCTTCAGATATTTTTATATAGGCGTAATGCTTTGGTGTTGTAAGCGTGCGTTCTAAACGAATGTCTTGTTGATATGATTTACCTAAATCGCTTATCAAAGTTTTAAAGTCAAATTTTCCGTAGAATTTATCCACCTCAGGAATCTCCACGCGCAATTCATCTAGATACCTTTCTGACAAGCATCCCATTACGAATAACTTCGAGAGCTTCTTTTTCTTTTTTAAGGCAACAAAGTCTAGAATCATATTAATAGACTCCTCTTTTGCATCTCCTATAAAACCACAAGTATTTATAATTACAATATCTCCTTTTGGTTTTTCCGGATCATGTTCTACTTGATAGCCATTAGCTTCTAATTGACGTATTATTTGTTCTGAATCAACTAGATTCTTTGAGCAACCTAAGGTTATTAAATCAACTTTATTCATAAATTATTGTATAAAAAAACGCAAAGAATTATAGAGACTTTGCGTTTTACTGTATTTTCACATATTGTTTATTCTCCAAAAAGGCTATCGACAAAATCTTTCTTATTAAAGACATGTAAATCATCAATACCCTCTCCAATACCAATATAACGAACTGGTATTTTAAACTGATCTGATATTCCTATTACTACTCCACCTTTTGCCGTTCCATCTAACTTAGTAATAGCTAAAGATTTAACCTCTGTAGCAATCGTAAACTGCTTAGCCTGTTCAAAAGCATTTTGTCCTGTAGAACCATCTAATACTAACATTACATCATGAGGAGCATCAGGGATTACCTTTTGCATTACATTTTTAATCTTAGTAAGTTCATTCATCAAGTTTATCTTATTGTGTAAACGACCTGCCGTGTCAATAATTACAACATCAGCATTATCATTCTTTGCTGCTGACAGCGTATCAAATGCTACAGAAGCAGGATCTGATCCCATTTGTTGCTTTATCACAGTTACCCCTACTCGTTCACCCCATATAACTAATTGCTCAACTGCTGCTGCTCTAAAAGTATCGGCTGCACCTAGGTAAACTTTTTTACCTGCTTGAGTAAATTTATGTGCCAATTTACCAATAGTAGTTGTTTTTCCAACTCCATTAACACCAACTACCATAATTACATACGGCTTTGCTGTTTGTGGAATATCAAAATCTTCTCCATCAACAGTATTATTCTCTTCTAGCAAGTTAGCAATTTCATCTTTAAGGAGTGTATTAAGCTCTTCAGCTCCAACATATTTATCCTTTGATACACGTTTTTCAATACGCTCAATAATCTTTAGAGTTGTTTCAACACCAACGTCAGATGTAATTAAAACCTCTTCTAAATCATCTAGAACCTCAGCATCAACTTTAGATTTTCCCGCTACAACACGTGTTAACTTGGAAAAAACACTTGCTTTTGTTTTCTCTAAGCCTTGATCTAGGCTTTCCTTTTTATTCTTATCCTTATTTAAAAAACTGAAAATTCCCATACTTACTGTTTTACGATTGCAAAAGTAATAAAAAATCAAGTAGTTATATAAAAAAACTTCCTCTCATTACTAGAATAAGAGGAAGTTCTTTTAAATTGTATATATAATCCTATTTTGCGAAAAACTCTTTTACTTTTTCGTTAGGGACCATTTCTTCTTGAAAAACATATGCGCCAGATTTAGGTGATTTCACCATTTTAATAACCTTCGCATAAGAACGACCTTCTCCTTTTTGTAGAGATGCTACTGCTTTCTTTGCCATATCTTATTATTATTTAATTTCTTTATGAACTGTTACTTTACGTAATATAGAGTTATACTTCTTTAACTCTAATCTATCCGTAGTATTCTTACGGTTCTTCATAGTAATATAACGAGATGTTCCTGGCATACCACTTTCTTTATGCTCTGTACACTCTAAAATTACTTGAACTCTACTACCTTTACTTTTCTTTGCCATTATATTTTTCTCCTATTTTATACAGTTAGATGACCTTGTGATGCTGCCTTTTTAAGTGCTGCATTTAAACCAAGCTTATTGATAGTACGTAAACCCGAAGCCGATACTCTTAAGGTAACCCATATATCTTGTTCTACCCAATAGAATTTCTTCTTAAATAAGTTTACATCGAACGTTCTTTTAGTTCTACGCTTTGAGTGAGAAACATTGTTACCCACCATAGCTTTTTTACCGGTAATTTGACAAATTTTTGACATCTCTATATATCTTTAAAAAATTCTTCTTTTAATAGTTATTTCGTGAAAAACAGAGCGCAAAGATAAGCCCTTTTTTTTATTCATCAAATATTTTCGGAAAAGATTTTACAAAAACTTTATTCTCCTAATATTTCTTTAATCATCGCAAAGGCAGACAAGGTTGCCATTGTTATATTTCTTTCACGAAAAGTACTGAAATTATAGACTCTACTAATTAACTTTTCATGTGTACAAACACATATCCAAACTGTACCAACAGGCTTTTCTTCTGTCCCTCCATCTGGCCCTGCAATTCCCGATGTAGAAACAGCAACATCGGCATTAAACCTACTTAATACCCCCTTTGCCATTTGCTCCACAACAGACTGGCTAACAGCACCATGTTTGACTAAAGAATCATTTGAAACGCCTAACAAATTTTCCTTTATTTCATTACTATACGCTACAACTGATCCTTTAAAATAAGATGAACTTCCAGGGATTGAAGTTATTAAATGTGCTATATTTCCACCAGTACAACTTTCAGCTGTTGCTAATTGCAGTTTGTTTTTCTTCAATATTCTTGCTATTACTTCTTCTAAAGAAATATCCTCATTGGCCATAATACCATCACCAATAATTGTATGCAATTTTTCGATCTCTATATCAATAAGCCGTTCAAGTTCATCCTTATTTGACATATTTCCGGTTAATCTTAAGCGAACTAAACCTGGAGAAGGCAGATATGCCAACTTAATTGAGTCTGGCAAATTATTCTCAAAATCGGTCAGTTTTATAGCTAAAGCTGACTCTGCATCTCCATGCACTACAACTGTTTTATGCAATAACGATGGCGTATCAAACTTAGCTTTAAAACGCGGGAGAATTTCATTTGACATAACCCACTTCATTTCTGATGGCACTCCTGGCATTGATACTACTACCTTATCATTAACATCAAACCAAGTGATTGGTGCTGTGCCAGCTCCATTTTGAATAATCGTTGCTGATTTTGGAACTTCTGCTTGCGTATAGGTTAATTTATTCAACACTCGTTTTCTGTGAGAGAAACGTTTGTGAATATTATCAAGAACATCTTGATTAAAAACTAAATCTGTTTTAAAATATTTACAAAGTGTAAATTTAGTAATATCATCTTTTGTTGGGCCTAAACCTCCTGTTAGTAAAACAACATCAACCCTTTCCAATGCTTTATCAAGAGCTTCAATAATATGTTCAGCACTATCAGATATAGAAGTGATTTGCTCTACACTAAAACCCTCTTTAACAAGTTCAGCAGCCATCCAAGCAGAGTTTGTATCTACAATCTGACCAATAAGGATTTCATCCCCTATAGTTATTATTTCAACCTTATTTGCCATTTATTATCCAATCTTATTAATTGCCTCCATTCGTTGCAGCAATGTAGGGTGCGAATGATAAAAGAATACATAAGCAGGATGTGGTTGTAAATTACTTAACGATTTAACGTTAAGTTTTTTCAATCCTTCTACCAAGTGCCCTCCTAAACCAAATTCAGCAGCATAAGCATCAGCTTGATATTCATTTCTACGGGATACAATATGTGCTAATAAGCTCAAAACAACTGATACTGGAGTATACAATATTCCAAATGCTAATATATTAATATGAAAATTAGCCTTTTCAATTCCAAAGGCTTGAGCCAAAGCATCATTATTTAAAAAATAGCCTAAGATGTATAACATTACTAATGAACTTAATAGTGAAATTCCTAAAGCAAGTAAAGTATGTTTTTTCTTAGAATGACCCACCTCATGGGCAAGAACAGCTACAATTTCTTGTGTACTTAAATCATTAATTAATGTGTCAAACAATACAATTCTCTTCTTAGCTCCCAAGCCACTAAAATATGCATTCGCTTTGGTGGAACGTTTTGATCCATCCATAACAAATATATTGTTCAATTTAAATCCTGCTTTTTCTGAGAATTTTTCAATTTCAACACGCAATTCTCCATCTTCTAAAGGTGTTTGTTTATTAAATAGTGGGACTATTAATTGAGAATAAAACATCATTAAAAAGATACTGAGAATAGACATTACAACCCAAGCCAAAATCCAAAAATAATCAGCAGTAAGATCATATATTTTACTAATCAGAGCTATTAAGCCTCCTCCAATAAGTGCTCCTAACAACCAACCCTTTAGCTTATCTCCTATAAATATCTTTGGTGTAGCTTTATTAAAGCCATATCGTTGCTCTATTACAAATTGATCATATATTTCGAAAGGAATTGTAAGTAAATCATTCGCAAAAAAGATAACTCCAAAAAAGATAATTGACACCAATATTTTCAACTCTGTTGCTTGCTGTGCAAGTCCATCTATTAATGCAAAACCACCAACTAAAAACATCATTAAAATAAGTATTAAACTAAAGCTGCTTGTTATTGCTCCGAAGCGTTGATTCTCTTTAAAATAAGCTTGTTGCTTAGCATATTTATCAGCATCGTACAATCCTTTGAGCTGTATAGGTAGTTCTGATTTAACATTGCGCGTGTTTAAGTAAGCTAAAACTCTCTCTATAAGATAATCTAAGACTAAAATTCCAATAATAATATAAGTGATAGTTGTAAACATAATTGTAGTTTTTTTTATTTATACGTACAAAAGTACACAAAAGCTTTATTGAATCTATAATTTCAACGATAAGAATATTTAAAAAATTGGGTTTATAATTGATTATTGACTTTCACCTAGAATCCGTATTCCAATTATCTATGACAAGAGAACTAATTAAATTAAAAGCCCTCACATATTTAATGTGAGGGCTTTCTTTATCCTATTGTTGAATATTACTCTACAATCTTTTTCATAGCTGTCATTGCCTCACGTAATTCCTCACCACAAATCTCCACCTCGTGATAACGAATAGCTTCGTTAATTTCAACTAATTCCATGTTATCTACATGGTTATCTTTTCCTGCATTGAATTCTTCACCGATAACATCTAAACTGATTTTACTCATAAAGTCAGCTAATAAAGGTTTACAGGCATGATCAAATAAGTAACAACCATATTCAGCTGTATCAGAAATTACGCGGTTCATTTCGAATAATTTCTTACGGGCGATAGTGTTAGCAATAAGTGGAGTCTCGTGTAATGACTCATAGTATGCAGATTCTGGTTTCATTCCAGCTTCTGTCATTAATTCAAATGCTAATTCAACACCTGATTTAACGAAAGCAACCATCAAAACACCTTTATCAAAATATTCTTGCTCATTAATTTTTACATCTCCAGCTGGAGTTTTCTCAAAATCAGTTTCACCTGTTGCAGCTCTCCAAGTCAATAAATTTTTATCGTTCTCGGCCCAATCTGCCATCATAGTAGATGAAAAATAACCTGAAAGGATATCATCTTGGTGCTTTTCAAATAATGGACGCATAATTGTTTTCAATTCCTCAGAAAGTTGGTATGCTTTTACTTTAGCTGGATTTGAAAGACGGTCCATCATGTGCGTAATACCACCAATTTTTAATGCTTCAGTGATAACTTCCCATCCGTATTGAACGAATTTTGAAGCCCACCCTTTGTCAATTCCTTTTTCTACCATTTTATTAAATGAAAGAATAGAACCTGTTTGTAATAAACCACAAAGAATAGTTTGCTCACCCATTAAATCTGATTTTACTTCAGCAACAAATGATGAATGTAACACACCAGCCTTATGACCACCAGTACCTACACAGTATGCTTTAGCAATATCTAAACCATCACCATTAGGATCATTCTCACGGTGAACAGCGATTAATGTTGGAACACCAAATCCACGTAAGAACTCAGCACGTACTTCTGATGCTGGAGACTTCGGAGCTACCATAATTACAGTAATATCTTTACGAATTTCCATTCCCTCTTCTACGATATTGAAACCGTGAGAGTAAGAAAGACAAGCACCTTTTTTCATTAAAGGCATAATATGGTTAACTACTGGAGTGTGGTATTTATCTGGAGTTAAGTTTAAAACTAAATCCCCTTTAGGCACCATGTTCTCAATAGTATCTACATCAAATTTATTTTCGATTGCATTTTGATAAGAAACTTGTTTCTCATCAATTTCTTCTTTACGTAATGCATAAGACACATCTAAACCGCTATCACGCATGTTTTGACCTTGTGCTAATCCTTGAGCACCGCATCCTACAACTACAATCTTTTTACCTTTTATGTAATCTACTCCTTTATCAAACTCAGAGCTTTCCATAAAATCACATTTACCTAACTCTTCTTTTTGAAGACGAAATGGTAATGAATTGAAATAATTTGCCATTTTTTATAATTTTTAAATGAATGATTTCTAAATATTCTTAGGACACAAAACCTAATTGAGAATACAAAGGAAAGGAATAAATAGGAATAAAGAATGTAAAAACACACAAAATTTAGGTACTTTTCATGGATTCACTTCTATAATGCAATGGAGTAAGACCTGTAATTCTTTTAAAAAACTTAGTAAAATAAGACTGATCAGAGAAGTTTAGATAATTAGCAATTTCCGAGACACCCATATTGGTATGAATCAAAAGTCTCTTTATTTCAATCACTTGCTTATCGGCAACAATCTCATTTGACGTTTTCCCTGTAAGCTGCTTTACAGTTTGTGTTAAGTGATTGGGTGTTATAGCTAACATAGAAGCATATTCATTCACTGAAATATTATTTTGGTAATTTTCTTCGACTAATTGAAAGAAACGTTTTACTAATAAATGCCCCTTTCCCCTTTCTAGCATTCCTTCTTCTACTTTATATAGAGAAGAAGCATATACTAAAGTGGTATCTAACAACGATCTAAGCAGCTCAATTGATGATTCTTCTTTAGATACTTCTTGCACAGCCTTTACGAGTAAGTTCTCAATAAAGTTTTTATCTGTAGTACATGAAAGTAGTAATGGTGGATTATTCTGCTGAATAGTAAAGAAGAATGGAAATTCTAATAATCGATTTTGATTGGATTGATTTATTAAATAGAAGTCTGCAGTAAATATATAGATATAACCCTCAATATCATTTGATAGCTCTAATTTATGAGCTTGCCCTGGCGACATAAAAAACACACATGGAGGCTTAATTTCATACTTATTATTATCAATCACATGAAAACCAGAGCCTTTATGCAGATATAAAACCTCAAAGAAATCATGTCTATGAGGATACGACACTGCAAAGTGACGGTTTGCATCAAAAGCCTCCACTTTAAATTGACCACTTATCGTATTAGGGTCGCTAAAGTTTTGAAGACTATAAATAGGTAAATGTTTACTTTCCTTTCTCACCCTGCGAAGATAAATAAAAAAACGGAGCACAAATCTGTGCTCCGTTTTAAATTATAATAAGAATAGTCTATTATTCTTTTTCTGGTTGTTCCATTTCAATATCTTCTTCAATATTTAAAAAGTCTTCCCATTGTTTCGCGTTAGAATAAGCATCCTTTGCTCCTTTTGGTACGTGTAGTGTACAAGTACTTGGGTCCACTGCATAAAACACTCCTTTACCCATGTCTTTAATAGGGTCTGGTGTATTTACATTAATAGAAGTTATCCCAACACATTTATAAAAAGCATTTTTACCAATCTCAACAACAGTTGCCGGAAGATCTACAGATAAAAGTTCTTTACAAGAATAAAAAGCATATTCACCAATTCCTTCAAGTTTTTTTGGGAAAATAATATTTACAATATTCTCTCCATTGAAATCTTGCTCATCATAAAAAGCATAAGCTGGGATTGTATTCTTTTCGTATTTCCCTTTAGATTTTTTTGTTCCTACAGTACCACCTGACCCACTATAAGCAACGATTCTTATATTTTCTAAATCAATTTCTTCTAATGCTTTCATCGCATCACGCATAGTTCTAAAATCACGAGCATCCATTGATCCAGTAAGTTTTAGATGTGTAATTGTACTTCTTTCTGCATATGGTAAAGCTTTATACAAACCGCCAGGAACATTGTTCATAGTTTTTGAAACCTGAGCGTATATAAATGGAGAAATTAAGATAGATAAGACGAGTACTGTTAGTGTTCTTTTCATTTTCATAGATTTATTTTTGTTTATATTATTAATTTTCAAATAGTAAGTTGCAAATATATTTAATTCTTACAAATATCAAAAGTCATATGGCATTCTTTAACTATTGAGAAATGCTAAATAAAATAGCATTGCTTTTTTATCAAGTAGTATGCCATTTAAAAGCTGTTTCAAAATAAAGTTATCCACAAATTCATAAAAATCCCTCTGTATTAAGAAACACAGAGGGATTCATTTTATTGTATATCTTATATTTTTTATTTTTCTACTTTATTTTGATCCCAATATAACTTTGCATAATCTTTTACTTCTTGAGATAATTCTTTAAAGGAAGCATCAGCTTTAAGAGTTGCTACTGATTCTTTAATAGACTTTTCTGATTTTGTTTGACGAAGACCTTGAATAACATATTTCTTTGCTCCTTGATACATAACTAATTTCATAGCCATACCCACATCCTTATTATCTCTACATCCTAATTGGTATAACAACCAAGTTTCAGCTACACCATTCTTATCTTTATCTGTAATGATTGGTTTATTTAAATACTCTGCTTTTATATATTCAAAAGAACAATCTTTAATATGATCTAAGTTCTTCCAAAGCAAACTTAGAGAATCATCTTTCTGAACGTAATGATACACCCATAAACCTTTGATTCTATAATCAGCTTTAATATTTCTTATCGTATCTACTTTTCCGGCAACATTAATCAATTCGTATTGCTTAGCTGCTTCAATAGCTGATTTAGGAGTTATTATCCCAGTCTCTGCTTGTATAATATAATTAATACCTAAATCATCTTCATAACTTACAGCTGAAACTATGTTTCCCTTATATTTCATTTCTGCTGGTATTTCTTCAGCTTTTAAATCCTTTAAATCCTTCTGACTATAAGCCAGAACAACAACAAACAACAACAATGAAATAAATTTAAATCGCATTTTATCTATTTTTTAATTAATAATTCTTACTCAATTTTATATGGTAAATACTTTGTCCATTCAACAGCAAATGCCTCCTCATAACCAAATGCAGCTACTTTTTTTATCTCTGCTTCAATTTGTGTTCCACTGTATTTCCCTACTGTATACCTGAATACTTTATCTGGCATATAAAATTCGTACACCTCGTTAAATTCTTTCAATTCACTTACATAGAAAGGATAACGAGAAGCCGTTAACTGAATTGTATATGTTTTATTAGGCTCATAACTGGTAACAGTGTTTGATTTCATCTCTGTTTCATTTAGAGATGTGTGTTTAATATCTTCAAAATCTTCATCATGTTTTACTTCAGCAGAGTGGACAAAATCACGTCTAAAGTCTTTTAATGATATTTTATAATTTTTCGTATTTGCAACAAAAGCATTTTTATATTTTGGACTTAGATTCTTAACTCTAGATATATCAGCCTTAGCTTCTTCATAACTTTCATACTTCCCAACTACATATCTCTTATAGCCATCTTTACATGAAAACTCTCTTGCTGATTCAATATTATCAAAAAACTCAGGATCTGTAGGTGTATCTTTTAATGCTAATACTTGAATAGTATAAAACGGTTTCGATACTTTATCTACAGGAATAATTTTCTTGTCCGTTCTATTCTTAGGTAATTGTGTATTGTCAATAGAACTTTTAATTTTTGTCTGATTATCTGCTCCTAAAGTCTTTCTAGAATTTACTAATACTTTTTCCTCGGTTTTTATCGCAATATCGCCAGACTGTGTGCGAATAAGATTAGGTGTTTCTCTAACTCTATTATTATTCTCAACAGTTGTTTTCTTTGGCAATTCAACAACAACTTCATCTTTATTTATTTCAGTGATTTTTTTACTTTCTGTTGTAATGGATATTTCATCTTTTAAGGTCTGTTCTCTATCAATACTATTTACGGGTCTTCTTTCTTCAACAAATTCAATTGCTCCACCTGACTCTAAAACTTCATTATTTGCAGCACTAACTCTTTGATTTTCATTTGATTTCTTATCTACACCTTCATTAACATCATTCGGATATTGCGTATTTACAACTCTTTCGATAGGTGTTTCAACTATATTTTTTTCTACTACTACTTCAGTTTGAGAATCATTAGCTGGAACATTTAAAGCATCATTATACTCTGCTGAATACGCAGTTGCATCTAACTGAATTCGCTGATTACTAACAATAAATGCACTTTTATAATTAGGCCCTAAGTTTCTAATTGCTTTAGCTTTAGCTCTTGCATCTTTTGGATTTAAAAATTGACCTACTAAATATCGTTTATATCCATCTGTGCAAGATGCTTCTAACACAACATCTAACTGCTTAAAGAATTCTGCATCTTTTGGTGTTTCTTTTAAAGCTAAGACTTGTACTGTATAAAATGCAGGGTTTAATTTATCTACTGGTTTTATACGTTTACTTGTTCTAAGAGATCTAATATTTACGTTTTCATCGCCTCCATCAATAAACTCACTAGAAAATGCTGATTTAGAAACACTAAAATTAAATGTATTTACAACATATGATGATTTATACTTAGGACTAAGAGAGCGAACTCTAGACAAATCAGAACTAGCATCTGCAGCAGTTTCGTATTGACCTACCACATATCTTGCATAACCATCTGTACATGTAAACTCACGAGCTGCTTCTACATTTTTAAAGAATTTTGGATCTTGAGGAGGATTTTTTAATGCAACAATCTGAATTGCAAATGGAGGTGCTGTTGCTTTATCTACAGGAACTATCTTTTTTCTTGTTCTCAGTGAAGATAAATTATCTTTTTTAGTGTTTTCTTCTTTGTTTATTTCATCTGAATATTCACTTTTAAACGACGAAGAAATAGCAAAATTTCCTGTATTGACTACATATGACTTAGCATATCTTTGGCCTTTTGAGCGCACTCTAGACAAATCAGCTACGGCTTCTGCTTTAGTAGTGTATCTACCTACAACATACCTTTTGTAACCATCAGCACATGAGAATTCTCTAGCCGATTTTATATTGCTAAAAAACGATGCATCTCTAGGAGTTTCTTTTAAAGCAAGAATTTGAATTGCAAAATATGGTTCTGTAGCCTTATCAACAGGAACAATTTGTTTAATTGTTCTTGTGCGAGCAGGTACATTCTGAGTAGTTGATGGAATAATGTGTACCATCAATAATAATAAAACTAGAACTAAATTTAATCTCTTCAACATACAAGTCAACTTATTGCTTATAAAAGCTTATTTTATTAAAAACGTCAAACATGCTTTTAACGCTGATAAATAGAGTTTAAATATAACTCATTTTCCTATTAAATGGTGATTTTTTTGAGTAGAACTCTCAAAAAAAATATTAGAAATAAACTTTTTTTCGGTTTAATCGAATGTTTTTATTTAAAAAATATTCAATCATTCGTAAAAAAATAACTGCTTTTTTATGTTATAAGCAGTTATTTTTAAAAAATCAGGTTCAACAAACAACGTTTGTTAGGTATAAAAAGTCATTAAATTTTGAAACAGGAGAACTTTTAAGGTTTTATTTAAGGATTCTCCAAACAACAACTTCTATCCTATTATTCTGAATATGTTCAGTCAAACTACATTGTTGACCTCTTCTACATTTATTAATAACATATCTTTCTCCATATCCCCTTGGAATAATATTTTTCTGACTAACGCCTTTATTTCTAATATATTCTTCAGCTTTATTAGCCATCTCTTGCGAGACACTTAAGTTTTCAAAACGCTCACCTCTTACATCAGTATGTCCATTTAATTTAATTACAACTTTGGGGTTGTTTTTTAAGTAAATAGCCAATTTATCGAGCGTTAAATAACCAATTTGAGTAATCTCCTTTCTATTATGAGGTATTACCATGGTATTCATTTCATCTAACATCTGATCATTAAAGATAGGTGTCATCAAAATTCCATCTTGTTTTAGATTCTTTAAATCTTCAATAGATGCAAGTATGCTTTTTGGCGTAAAGTCATCTCCTCTCTTAATTTCAATAATAAAATCTTTGATGCCTTTATAAACATCTGATATAAAGATTATAAATGAACCGTCCTCTTTAGATATAGTCTCACCTATCACTTCACCTGTAACAGCGTCTTTTAAAGTTACTACTGCACCAACTATAGGTTCTCCATTAAATGATGTAATAAGCTTAGATGAAACCTCTACAGAAAACTTATCCTCTGGTTTTAGTTCTATACCTCTATCCTTCATTTTTTGAATGTTGTATATAGATACATCTAGTTTCTCATCCAGATAACCAGGTACATCAGCAACCTCTACATTAAACACTTGTCCTTCTTTCTTATAATTATCAGGTATTTCTACATCAAAATTACCTTGAATATCTGTTATAGTAGTACCAACAACTTTGCCTGTTCTAATGTCTTTAATATTAATTTTAGCATTAGCAATTGGTTTATTTGTAACAATACTTGTTAATCTCGATGAGAAATAGGCTGGTATTTCGGTTTTCTTCGGTTGTAAGTCAAGTCCCTTTTTCTTCACATAGTCTAGTTCAGCCATCGATACCGTAATTTTTTGTGCAGGGTAACCTCCACCATCTTCCAATTCAATATTAAAGTCTTGATCACTTTTACGGAACTCATTTGGGATGTCAATATTCACAATACCTAATGAGTCAGAAACTGTTTGTCCAATGTATTTATCTGTATTTTTATCTTTTAAAACTACTTTTTTATCAACAATTGGAGAACGATCATAGATATCTAATAATGTAGTATGAAGAGCTTCAGGTAAATTTTCGTTTTTCGGTTTTAAAGGAAGTCTTCTATTATTAATGTCTTGAATTTTTGAAGCTGGAACTTTAATTTCTCTTGATTCATATTCACTTTGAGCTGTTTTAATAATAATAGGCTGGTCTTTATCTCTATATTCTTCAGGTATAGCAATTTCAAAAGCGCCATATTTATCTGTAGTTGAGTGCCCAATTTCTTTACCTGTAATTGCATCAAACACTGTTACTCGTCCTTTTGCAACAGGAGAACCATCAGTGGCATTCTCTAAAACACTAGATAATTTGACTGGTGCTTTTTTAATAATATTAATGGAATATATAACATCTGGCCTATTTCCTCTATCAGAAGAAATGAACCCTGTTTTAGTATCGTTTGGATTAATCGTATAAGCAAAATCATCATATGACGAGTTTATAGGCAACATCATATTTTCTACTTCGCTCCACTTATTATTTTCTTGTTTTGATTTATACACATCTAAACTTCCAAATCCAGGATAACCATTAGATGAGAAGTACAGTGTATTATCAACCCCAATAAATGGAAACATTTCATCTGCAAATGTATTAATATCACGACCTAAATTTTGTGCAACACCATACGTATTATTTGCAAGAATAGTTACTCGATATAAATCTTTACCTCCTATACCTCCTGGCATATCAGAAGTAAAATATAAATACTTACTATCTGGAGACACCGCAGGGTGAGCTGAATTGTAAGCATCACTATTAAAAGATAAAGCTCTTTCATTTATCCAGTCCTCTGATTTTGGATCATAATTAGCGCTAAATACTTTTAATACACTTTTATTTCCTTTAATTCTAACAGTCTTGGTATAATAAATTCGGCTGTAATTATGTGAAAATGAAATAGCTCCAATATGGTATGGAAATTTTAGTTTAGATGAAAATTTCTTCTGTGTGATACCAATTTCATTATCCTTTAAATCAGAGAAATATAAATTTTGAAAACTTAATCCATGGTGATCTCTTTTATTTGAATTTTTGGATTTCTGTTCTGGTGCTGAAAAAACAACACCTTCTTTATAATATTGAATTCCAAATGATTGCCCCAAATCTGAAAGTCTAGTAGGTTTTAAATTAACAGGAACAGAAATATTCGTTCGCATAGCCCAACGAGAGGAATTTATCAAATCTCTTACGTTTAATGAGTCAGCTATATTCTTAGGAACATTATAATACCATTTTATCGCTTCTTTATAATTACCCGTTTTATTCAATGCATTTGCATACATAAAAATATCTTCACCTTTTAATAAGTCTCTATAGTCAAAAAACGTTTTGTATGCTTCTTGCATTTTATTCAACTGATAATAGCAACGAGCAATCTTAATATTGACAACTAATTTCTCATCAAATACTTTTGGGCTAATTGACTTATAGCTTTCCAATGCTGAGTAATAATCACCTTTGTTATAAAACTGCTCTCCCTTTGAGAAACTGTCTTTTGCAGTAACTGAAAGTGTAACAAATAAAAATAATATGATAAGTTTATAGTACTTCATTATAGAGAACCTTATTGATTTTAAAAATATCTAATAGATTTCATTACTGTTCTACCAAATGAGAAATCAAATTGTATCCCGACTTCGTGAGAACCATAATTTTTCACTTGATTTAATGAACTGAAAGGATAATCGTATGAATATCTAATAGAGAATTTTTTATTAACTATATATTCTAACAAGAATGCAATTTCATTAGATGTTTTATAAGATAAACCAAGCCATGCACTTTCTAACAACAAAACATTGGCTGTTAAATCTAACTGTATTGGAGCCCCATACACAAATCTACTTAAAACAGTAGGCTTAATTGCAAAGCCATCTAATTCAAAAACATAACCTCCATAAAGATAGTAGTGGATATTTTTATAATCAAATGTTTTTATATATGCTGCTGCACTAGTATTATATACATTTGTGAAAAATTCAGGAATTGATATGCCTGCAAATAGTTTTTCTGAATATACATATGATCCGAATCCAGCATTCATTGTTAAATTTGAAGAGCCTTGCAAGGTAGGGTCTGTATTATCAAGTGTTACTACCTTAGTATGATCAAATGCAAATGAATTAATTCCAGCTTGTACGCCTAGAGACATTATATAATCACGTGAAAGATATACTTTATAACTAACTGCTCCATATAAATCTAAAGTATGTGTAGCTCCAATATTTTCATTGGTAAGAGATAAACCAAGACCCAAATTTGATCTGGATAAAGGAGAATGAATATTAAATGCTTGAGTGACTGGCGCACCCTCAATTCCTATCCATTGATTTCTAGACACGAGTAGTCCACTTAAAGCTTCCCTAGTTCCGTTATAAGCAGGATTCAACAATCCTTGATTTGCAATATAATGGTTATACTGCTTATAGTTCTGAGCTGTAGAATAAATACAACTAAAAACAAATAGTAAAATCAACAAAAATCTCCTCATACAATATATTTAGAATTAACCTTTTATCTAGATTATTCTTTTTAAATATTATTTAAAACTTATCTTCTTAACTCAACAAATCCACTATATCTTTTTTCAAGCTTTTCTCCATTTTCAATAAAAGTAACATTATACACATAGAAATAGGTGCCTACTGGTAATTCTTTTCCTACTGATATACTAACACCTTTATTAGCTATACCTTCCCAGTCATTATTATATATACCATTTGACTCATATACTATTGCACCCCATCTATTAAATATTTTCAAATCAGATTTAACTTGATTTTCCAAAAACGCAATAACAAATTTATCATTTTTACCGTCTCCATTTGGAGAAAAAGCATTTGGTATTAATATTACTTTTTCTTCAACAATTTCTTTGTCTCCAATAATTATATAAATAACAGCGGTATCTATTCTATTTTTATGAATATCATTCTTAATTTCATATAGGACAGAATCTATTCCAAAAAATACTGGTTGTTTATCTTTACTAGTTGGCCTTGTATATGTAAAATAATCTTCTTCATTATTGTCAAGTTCAACATTACCTTTAGTTTCTACCAGTTCCCCATTAGCATTAGTCCAAGTTTTAATAAGCCTAATTAACAAATTAGCATCTATTAAAGAACTAACAATATCATTTCCTCCTTTTAGTGGATAACAAACAGCCATTGAATTGTCTACTTGTCCATCGTTCAAATACATCGTATCAGGTATTGCTTCAAAAGGGAAACATACTAATGAAGAATCATCTTGAGTAATAATAGACGTAGCATTAGGAGAAGAAGAACAGCTTCCAGTAATATAAGATGCTACTAAAGTATATGAACCTGCCGTAAATTGCTTACTAAAAGTAAATGGGTTTCCAACTTCTCCAGAGCTAGGCACATAATTATCTACTCGTACATTAGACTGGTTATACAACTCATAAATAATATTTGCTTCTGATCCGCCTACATCAAATGAAACACCAGGATCTCCAGCACATGCACTATAATTTGATGGAGATAAGCTATATGAAACAGGTGGTGTTTTTACTTGTAAATTAACGACCTTGCTAGATGTTTGTCCACAAGAGAAATAGCCATTATAATATGCATACACTTTATAATCATCATTATCTCCAGCAGTTCCATCAACCATCCATCTAACTGAATCTGTTGCACTATCAATTATTCTTGTTTGCAATACATTATTCTTCATCAAGTCATATAACACTCCTACTTCTACATTATTTACCCTTACATAGCTTGAATCTGCTTCGCATATTAACACATCATCAATACTTATATTGATTGGCTGACTAGGCACTGGTGCTTTTACTATTGTTATTGGAGCTGGCAAAAGAATTGTTTTACAAGCATCACCTGACCATGTAGCTTCAACAACATAATCCCCTTCTGGTAAATTTGTTAATAACTGTGGTGTCACTTCATCTGTACTAGCAAGAACACTAACTACTGCGCTTGTAGATACGTTAGTTACTATGTACGTTACATCCTTTTGCGTTCCACTTATTATGATATCTCCTCCTGTAGCAATTCCACAGAAGTTTGTATTATCAACACTAACAGTATAAGTATTCGGATTAAATTTCTTTTCTACAGTAATTGAATTATTCATATCAGATCTACATCCATATGGACTTACAGCGTATACGCTAAAGTCATTTTCTAAAGTTACATTGCTAAAGTTTATAGGACTACCGCTTGCAACAATCGAATCTATTACTGTAAAACCAGGACCATTATCATATTGTAAATAATACTTAACACCAGTTTCAGTTCCATCTAATCCAACTATAGCTCCAGACATTCCATCACAATAAACACCTGAACCAACCATATTGTATACTATAGGGAAAGGGTTAAATTTAATTTGCACTGTATTAAGCATAGGAATTTCACATGGAGGAATTCCGAGAAGGTCAGTTCCTGTAACATAATATAAACCTTCAGTTGTTATTTTCACAGGGAAATCTTTAGCAAGTCCATCTCCAACTATTGTTTGAACAATAGTATCTGCACCCAAACTACTACCCCCATTTAAATACAAATCATATTGAATATTCAGCTCTGTATTTTTAAGTCCTATATATATATCATCTCCGACACAAGCAGATGAAGGAGTAGTAATAACTTCCATCTTTGTAGCAACACCAAGTATTGTTACATGCACATCTCCAAAGTTAGTAAACTCAACAGGGCATGCTCCATTTCTTTCAGCAACAATATAGTAGTTTCCATTACTATCAATTATACCCGGGAATGAAATATCAGTTCCATCTCCAGACAGTGAATATGATGGCAATGGTAAACCTGTAGCTCTACTATATATAGTATATACAACTCCTGGTTCAGAATCAACAATTGTAATAACGGTACCATCTGAACAACCAGAACCATTTATCCAAGTATAGTTCTTAACTAATGGGAATAATATTTCAGAGACTATTATAGAATCAGAAAGTTGAATTGGACAAGATACACTTGAAACCGTTCTTTGTGCAGTAAATTTATAAGTCCCTGACTGATTAACTAAAAATGCTAATTGACCTCCATTACCTAAACTTGATATACCTGTACTTATACCATTTCTATACATAGTATAAGTAACATCTGCTTCAGAGCTACTAATATATATGGTACCAATACCTGATTCACAGAAAGTAGTATCACCTTCAACATTTAAGTTTTTTGGTAAAGGAATTACTGATACAATAGCATTTGTTACTGTAGTAGTTACACAGCTATAATTTGATTGCTGTACCGAATAAACTCCGGCTGTAGTATACATTCCAGGGAAATCAAGTACTGCTCCTGATAAAGTTCCAGTAATTGGTGAGCCTAAAGGGGATCCATTTAAAAGTAATTGGTAATCAATACCTGTTTGTTGATTACTTAATGAGATTGAGACACCACTTCCACCTGCACAATATGCACCATTATCAGATGCACTTACAATATAGATATTTGGCTTAGTATCTTTAATAATATTAACAGAACCGTTCATTGAAACAAAACAACCATCATAAGCTGTAATAGTATAAACACCTTCTACTGTGTATAAACCAAAACTCAAAGCAGCACCTGTACCAACAATCGTTGTTATTGAATCGGTTCCATTTCTTTTTAAAGTATAGTCATTACCTAAAGTTGAGCCATCTAATAAAACTTCTACTCCTGATGTTCCTTCACAGTACCTTCCATTTGCAGAAATAGAACTTACATTGTATACTACTTGTGCACTTGCATAATTAATAGTAAATGAATTATTCATTGTAACAGTACAACTAGCAACATCATTAACCGCTTGAATTGTATACGTCCCATTTGTTGATTGTGCACCAAAACTTATTCCACTACCTGTTCCTACTACAGTATTACCAGTTGGAACTCCATCTTTATATAGTTCATAAGTAACACCTGCCTCTGAGTCCAATAATGTTACTTCATATCCAGTTCCCCCATTACAATCAGTAACTGTACCTGTTGGGAAAATAGAATAAACTGTTGGAATTGGATATTCAACAATATTAACTCGGTTAGCCATTTCTAATCTTACAGCAGGAAATGCTGAATAAAATGCTTCTACCATATATTCTTGGCTACCAAGTGCTGTATTCTTTACATCAGTCCAGCTAACTACACTTCCAACAACAGTACCTATTCCAATGTTTTGAGAATCAGATGTGCGAATAAGTTCATAGCTAACTCCTGCTTGAGGATTGTTTATAAACACTGTTCCTCCTACAATATCACCTACACAGTAGAAGTCTGGATTAGCAATTACTGTTTTTGCATTAAGAGCATCTAATACTTCAATAACTAGATAGGCTGATGAAGTACATCCCGTAACGTTTTTCACATTTACTCTTACAGTATCTCCATTTACTAATGTAGATGAGCTATAAATATCTACAGTACTAAAAGGTTGCACTTCAACTCCATTTATTAGGAACTGATAATCACCAAGACCTGAAGCTGTAAAATTAATATTGTCTCCTTCGATAATTGATATTCCAGGATTTGCAACTAAACTAGCTACAGGTATTGGTGCAACAGTCATATCAATTGCTGGTGCAGAATTACCATAACAGCCTTGAGCAGATTCGACTCTAACGTAAACTTGATCTCCATCACTTAATGCTGTAGTTGAGTAATTAGGATTTGCAACATTATCTATTGGAGAACCATTAATGTAATACCAGTAATTTACCATACCTGCAGTAGCTTCAAAATCAACTTGATCTCCATTACAAATAGTATTACCTCCTGATGAAGTAATATTCAAATTAGGAGTAGGAAGTGTATTTACAGTCATTGTAATAGTATCTGTATCTTGGCATCCATTTAAATCAGTTATAGTAACATATACTTTATCATTATTAATTAATGTAGAGGTTGAATAATTGTCAAGAGCTCCACTTTGAACAGGAACTACTCCCACACTTGATACATAAAAATCATAATTTGTTGCCCCTAAACCTCCACTTGCACTTGCAGTAAATATAGTTGCATCACCATCACATATAGTTGAGCCATTATTTGATGAAATTGATGCATCAACATGTTTTACATTAACATTATACGTTGTTGGTGTAATAGTATTACAAGTATTTAATCCTGTATACTGAACACTAACTGTTTGTGATCCTTCAGTATTCCATGTTACTTCTATTTCATCTGTAGCAGAGCCACTAGTAATTACGCCTCCTGCAGAAACATTCCAAGCATAGTTACTCATTAGTAATTCAGTAGAATATACAACTCCAGAACTTCCTCTACAAATTGAATTAACACCACTTATAGTTGGAACAGGTGCAGGCAATACATTTATTACAGAATCAGTCGGTAACAATGCTGAACATCCATTAAGGTCTTCATAATTTACAGAAAGAGTTTGAGCTCCATCTAAATTCCATGTTACTTCAATTTGTTCTGTCCCATCACCATTAGTTATTGTTCCTCCAGTTACAGACCAAGTGTAATTATTCATTCCAAGTTCAGTAGAATAAATATTAGCTGTTGTTCCTTGACATGGAGTAGTTAAGCCTGTAATCGTTGGAGTGGGAAGATCTGTAATAGTACAGTTTTTCACTGTAGGTGAAAGTGGTGTACAACCTGTTACTGTCTCATACATTACATCAACAGTTTGTGCACCAAGCACACTCCACCCAACTATAATTTCATTTGTTCCTAATCCACTTAGGATTGTACCTCCTGCTGAAACATTCCAATCATAATTAACCATTGAGGCTTCTGTAGTATAGGTAGTAATATTACCTAAACACCCTCCATTAGAACCAGTAATTGTTGGTACAGGTAAATTAACAACAGCTACATTTAATGTAGTTGGAGGTGCTGCTGTACATAAATTTAGATCTGTATAGATTACCGAAACTGTTTGCGGACCTACTGTATTCCATGTAACTTCTATCTCATCTGTACCTGCACCATTTGTTATTATTCCTCCAGCAGAAACACTCCACACATAGCCATTCATGCTTGATTCTGTAGAGTAAGCAACGCCAACATCATCAACACAGGCCAAAGGAGTACCTGTAATAGTTGGTATTGGTAAAGGATTAGCTGTAACACTAAATACAGATGGAACAGTTGCTGGACATCCATCAGAATTAAGATAATTAACTGTTATTATTTTAGCACCATCTGTCATCCACTTTACTGTAATTTCATCTGTTCCTGCTCCTGAAGTTATTGTTCCTCCTGCTGAAACACCCCAAGTATAAGTACTCTGTCCTGATTCTGTACTATATAGGATATCATTACCATCTGCACAAACAGTACTACTTCCTGTTACTGTTGGTGAAGGTAATGGGTAAACCGTTATATTTTTAAGCGTTGATAATGTAGCATCACAACCACCTGCATTTGTATAGTTAACTGAAACTGTTTTTGCACCATCTGTTATCCATGTTACAGTAATTTCATCAGTTCCTGCTCCTGATGTTATTGATCCTCCTGCTGAAATATTCCAAATATAGGAAGACATACCTGACTCTGTAGTATAAGTCGAGTTACCTAAACATAGTGTAGCAGGACCTGATATTGTAGGAGTTGGTAACGTCATTACTTCAACATTAAATACCGTTGCTATTGCGGCAGTACAAGTATTAGTATTAGTATAGTTTACAGATATATTTTGTGGTCCAGCTGTATTCCATGTAACTTCTATCTCATCTGTACCTGCACCATTTGTTATTGTACCTCCAGCAGAAATACTCCAAATATATCCAGTCATACTTGATTCTGTTGAATAAGTAACTCCTACATCACCTACGCAAACTGAGTCGCTTCCAGTAACAGTAGGAATAGGCAAAAGGTTTGCTGTAACAGCATATATTGTTGGAGAAACTGCTGAACAACCAAAGGTGTTTTTGTAATTTACAGAAACTGTTTTTGCTCCTGCTGTTGACCATTGTACCGTAATTTCATTTGTACTGGATCCACTAATAATTGTACCTCCTGCTGAAACATTCCAAGTATAGGTATTCATTAAAGCTTCTGTAGTATAAGTATGGTTAGCTCCATCTGCACAAACTGATATATCACCAATTATTGTTGGTGATGGTAATGGGTTAACTGTAATATTTTCAATTGTTGACGCAGCTGCAGGGCAACCACCAGCACTAGTATATGATACGGATACTGTTTGTGGGCCATCTGCAGACCAAGCTACTTGTATTTCATTTGTGCCGGCACCGCTAATAATTGTACCTCCTGCTGAAACATTCCAAGCATAAGCGCTCATTCCTATATCTGTAGAATAAGTTTCAGTGCCAATACAAGATGGATTTGCTCCAATTATATTCGGTATAGGTAAAGGGAGAATTTCAACATCATATTCTGTAGGCGTAGCAGCTGTACAACCTATAACATTCTCATAATTAACAGAAACAACATGAGGACCTGACGTATTCCATGTTACTTCGATCTGATTTGTTGGTAAGCCATTAGTTATAACACCGCCGCCTGATACGGTCCAATCGTAAGTAGAAAAAAGAGCTTCAGTTGTATAAGTTACATTTGTTGAGCCAATACAAAGAGTGTCATCTCCAATAATTGTAGGTGCTGGAGCTGCATTAACTGTTACATCATATTGAGTTGCAACAGCAGCTGTACAGCCAGAACTATTACTATAATTAACTCTAACATATCTAGCACCAGCTGAAGTCCAAGACACAGTAATCTCATTGGTTCCAGCACCTGCGGTAATTGTTCCTCCTGTTGAAATCGACCAGTTATATACAGTCATTGAAGCTTCTGTAGTATAAGTAATACCTGTAACACCCTCACAAACAAGTCCTGGCCCACTAATAATAGGCTCTGGAACAGGATTTACAGTAACATTTTGTACCGTAGGAGTTGGTGCGCTACAGCCACCTGAATTTGTATAGTTAATAGAAACTGATTCAGAAGCAACATCATACCACTTGACAGTTATTTGATTTGTGCCAATTCCTGATTGAATTACCCCTCCAGCAGAAACTATCCAATCATAAGAAAAATAAGCACCTTCAGTAGTATACGTTTTTATTGATGTAGTATCTAAACAAAAACTAGATGGTCCAACAATAGTAGGTAAAGGCTCTGCTTTTGCATATACATTATAAATCGTAGGAGAAATTGCTGAACAAGCAGTTGGGTTTTCATAGTTAATACTAACCCAGTTATTTCCCAAAGTATTCCACGTAACTTTTATTTGTCTTGTTCCTGCTCCTGATGTTATTGTTCCTCCTGCAGATATCTGCCAATCATAGTTTAGCTTTCCTGATTCAGTTGTATAAATAACATCAGGAACTCCAGTACATACAGTATCTACTCCTGAGATAGTTGGTATGGGTAAAGGATATACATTAAGGTTATACACTGTTGGCATAATTGGTGAACAAGTAAAAGTATTATCATATGTAACAGTAACTATTTTTGCCCCTGAAGTAGACCAGCTGACATCAATTTGATTTGTTCCTTGACCACCATTAATAATTCCACCGGCAGAAACCGTCCAATTATAATTACTCATGCTAGCTTCTGTTGTATAAAATACATTCAAATCAGCACCTAAACAAACAGAATCTTCTCCAGTAATCGTTGGTAAAGGAAGAGGATTAACAGTAACATTTAAAACTGTAGGTGTAAGCGCAGGACATCCATCTGAATTATTATAATTTACAGTAATCGTTTGTGCTCCAACAGAGCTCCAATTTACCGTTACTTGATTTGTCCCTGCTCCACTAGCAATAGTTCCACCAGAAGGGATATTCCAATTGTAAGCACTCATACCAGCTTCTGTGGTATAAATTACGCCTGCAGCTCCTACACATAAGTCTTGATCTCCAGTTATAGTTGGAGCTGGTCTATCATACACCCATAAATTAGTAATAGTTGGAGCTACTGGGACACAACCATACTGATCAATATATGTTACTGAAACTTGCTGAGGTCCTAAAACACTCCAATCAACAGTTATTGAATTTGTTCCTGATCCAGAACTAATTACACCACCAGCAGTAGTAGTCCAAACATAGCTACTCATACCTGCAGCTGTTGAATATGTACGTGATGATGTAATACATACACTTGTAGGGCCTGCTAAAGCAGGAATAGGTTTTTCACGAACAGTAAGATTATAGGATGTTGGTGTAAGAGGCACGCAACCATTTGCATTTTCATAAGAAACTGTTACTGTCTCTCCTCCAGCTGTTGTCCAATCAACAGTTATTTCGTTAGTACCTGCTCCACCAACAATTGTTCCTCCTCCAGAGGTTGACCAAATATAATTAGTCATTCCAGGTTGTGTTGTATATTTTCTTCCTAATATTTCATCTATACACACATTTACTGGACCTGATATAGATGGATTATTTAAAGGATAGAAATCAACTTCAGCAGAACCTGTCATCGTAGAATTACAAGCATCACTACTATCATTCTTAGCAAAAACAGTATACGTACCTGCTACTGCAGGTGAAAAAACCAAACTAGAACCGGTACCTGCTATTGAATCATCTGGGGTACCATCTTTTAATAAAATATATTCGATACCTGTTTCTGAACCATCTAATGTAAGCGCAGGCAATTGCCCTGGACATAGAGTAGTATCATTTCCAAAATCAAATCCACTTGGAACTCTATAGATGTATGTAAAGTCATAGGCAACTGCTAAAGAACCAATACCATCACTCTGTATATAACTAAATACAATTCTTACGGTATCTTTATATTGTGCAGGAACAGCACTTGGATCGAAATGCAAAACAGTAGATTGACCAGTACCTGACACTGTGTACCATGTTGGTTGATCTGGGTTAAATGCAAACTCAGCACTTACCTTCCAGATCATTAAAGTACAAGCAGGATCCCAAACATCTGGAACAATATTTACGATACCCTCATCTTCACAGTAACTTGCACTTAAGCTAGAAATGAATTCTGGAACTCTAGCTCCTCTTAAATTACGCGTATCAGCATTATTTTGACTAAAAACATTTGCCGATAAAATTAGAATTAAAGACAAAATAACTAAAAGGGTGTAGTTTCTTTTCATAATCAAAATGCTTTTAGTCTTTCTTTGTAAAAGTTTATTAGACAATATCTTAACTAATAATAAAACACAACTAACAAAAATTATAATCCCCAGAATTTGTTAAAAAATACTAGACATTAATAATTTCACATCCGTTAACTATGCTGAACAACATCATTTAAATATCCTAAACGCCTATAAACAGACAAATACAAAGATAAAAAAGAATTTCAATACTACAAGCATTCTATTAAAATTAACATTTGATTAAGCTCGTGTTTAAACATTGTATTCTAAAAAAACTTTCTACAAAAACTAAATAGATAAGGATTCAAATTAAAACAAACAAAATAATATATTGTTCACAACAAATAGGAAATAAAAAAGGAGAGGCAAAACCTCTCCTTTTTTAAAAAAATATTATAAACTTTATTGAGCTGGCGCAGCTTCTGGATTAGATGCTCCAAAGGGCAAGGCTGTACTACCACTAGCAGCTTTCTCAGCTTCTTTTTTAGCTTTTTTAATAAGTTCTGATTCTGTCTGTTTCCCTTGTTCTCCATCATTCATTTTCATTCCTGCAGTAATAATACTTAAAAATGCAATTGCTCCAACTAAAGTCCAAGTTGCTTTGTTCAAGAATTTATTCGTATTTTGAACACCCATAATCTGATTTGAAGAAGAAAACCCTTGAGCCAAACCTCCACCTTTAGGATTTTGAGCTAGAACAATAATTATCAAAAGTATCGCTGATATAACAATCAGTACCATTAAAAAGCTTAACATATCTATTTATTTTTAGTTTATTTTATTTATTAAAAACAGCATACAAAGTAAATACTTTTTTCGTGATATTTCAAGTATACACTTTAAAAACTACTATATATGGTAGTGAAATAAAAAAGAAATTTGCAAACAAGACATCACCAATCTGCAACAGTCTGATTATAAATCGTTTCCGTTAGCTCATCGATTATAGCTTGCGAAAGTTGATCTTGCACTTGAGTCAATAGCTTTGAACTTGAGAAATTTTGGTACGCACTAAATGACTTCTCAAAATCTTTCTCTGTATTAGTCCTATTTACAAATCGAACATTAACTGTCACTGTCAACCTTGTTTCTGCAGCAATAGCATCGCTCCCAATAGACATGGGCGTAAGATCATAAGCTATCACCTCTCCTTCTATTTGTAAATCACCATTTGTTTTAACAGGAATCAACCTGGTTTGTTTGGTAAAAATATCCTTTAACCCTTCGTTAAAAGCTGGAGCAAAAGTAGGATTTACTAAAGGAGCTAAATTATTAAAATTACTGATTGTAATAGTTTTTGTTTTCGAATAATCTATAGACGCTCCATTAAATTTATATGAAATAGAACATGACATTAAAAACAATAGAAAACTAATAAAAAAGATCTTTTTCATTTTATATCTTATCAAGTTCATATTCTTTAATTTTTCTATAAAGAGTTCTCTCAGAAATATGTAAATCAGCTGCTGCATACTTCCTTTTACCATTATGCTTCTCTAGTGCTTTCTTAATCATTTCCTTTTCTGCATCTATCAGTGAAAGTGATTCTTCAACATATTCTTCTGTATCTTCAATATCTCTTTTAATATTAATATTAGTAGAGTTTTGCTTAGATGAAAATGGGTTTGATTCTTGAGAAAGATAATCAGAATCTAAAAATGAAGATTTAGCATCACTAATTTGAGAAACATCAATATTTTGATTATTAATTATATCATGAACTAACTGTTTTAAGTCATTCATATCTTTCTTCATATCAAATAAAACTTGATAGAGTATTTCTCGTTCACTATTAAATGATTTAGCATCATTTTTAGTTTTAAGAATAGCAGGAAGCATCTCATTTTGAGGCAAATACAAACTCAAAACTTCTGCATCAATTTCTCTATTCTTTTCAATAACAGATATTTGCTCTGTTATGTTTTTTAATTGTCGCACATTGCCAGGCCAATAAAAATTAGACAATATCTCCTGAGCATCTTGCAAAAGCTTAACTGGAGGACGATGATACTTTTCTGCAAAATCAGAAGCAAACTTTCTAAACAGTAAAAAGACATCCTCTTTTCTTTCTCTTAAAGGAGGAACCGTAATAGGAATAGTATTTAAACGATAATATAAATCTTCACGAAAACGTCCATCGTTAATAGCTTCAGCCATATTCAGATTAGTAGCTGCAATTATGCGAACATTAGATTTTTGAACTTTAGATGAACCTAAACGCATATATTCACCAGCCTCTAACACTCTTAAAAGCTTAGCCTGTACATCAGATGGTAACTCACCTACTTCATCTAAAAATATAGTACCACCTTCTGCAGCCTCAAAATATCCCTTTCTTTCACTTTTAGCATCGGTATAAGAACCTTTCTCATGCCCAAATAGCTCTGAATCAACTGTTCCTTTTGGAATTGCTCCACAGTTTACCGCGATATAAGTACCATGCTTTCTATGACTATACTGATGAATAATTTGGGCTAAATTCTCCTTTCCAACGCCACTTTCTCCTATAATCAAAACTGATAAATCCGTAGGAGATACTTGAACTGCGACATCAATAGCTCTATTAAGTATTGGAGAATTTCCAACAATACTATATCGCTGTTTAATCATCTGTAGTTCTGATAGTTGCATAAATTTTAATATTCAATATTTATAAAAGACTGCTATTTTATCATGATAGACTGACAAAATTACAAAATTCTTGTTAATTAATAACTATCAATTATTAATTTAAGAACAAGTCGTTTTACTATATTTGCAGAAAATTCTTTTATATTATTATGCTAAAACGATTATCAATAACATTTTCCATTCTTTTAATTATTTCTTTTGCAACTTTTGGCTCGTCAAAAAGACAAATGAGAGCTGTTTGGATTGCAACTGTGACTAATCTAGACTGGCCTTCAAAAAAAGGATTAAGCTCAAAAGAGCAACAAATTGAAATGACTAATTTGCTTGACAATCTTCAAGCAAACAACATAAATACCGTTATTTTTCAGGCACGACCTTGTGCAGATGCTTATTACGTTTCATCTATAGAAACATGGAGTATGTGGCTTTCTGGCACACAAGGTGTGGCTCCCTGCCCATTTTATGATCCACTCCAATTTGTTTTAGACGAAGCCCACAAAAGATGTATGGAAGTTCATGTTTGGCTAAACCCATACAGAGCACTTAACTACGAAGATATTTCTCTATTTAATAAAGATCATATCTATTTTAAAAAGAAAGAGCTTTTTGTTAAGTATGGTAATAAATATTATTTTAATCCAGGACTACAAGAAACACAAGAATACTTAATTAATGTAGTTGAAGAAATTGTTCAAAATTACGATATTGATGCCATACACTTTGATGATTACTTCTATCCCTATCCTATTGCAGGAAAAGAATTCCCCGACAACTTTGCTTTTAAAACTAATTCACGTGGCTTTACCAATAAAAATGATTGGAGAAGGGACAATATTACAGAAATCATTAGGCGACTAAACTTAACAATAAAAAGCATTAAGCCATGGGTAGAATTTGGTATTAGTCCTTTTGGAGTTTGGAGACATGATAGTCAAGACCCTCGAGGATCTGCAACTCAAAAAAGCTTAACTAATTACGACGGTTTATATGCTGATGTTTTAAAGTGGCTAGAAGAAGGTTATATTGACTACCTTGTACCTCAGTTATATTGGGAAATTGGCAGAAAAAACATTGACTATAAAATATTAGTAGATTGGTGGGCTAAAAACACACATGGAAAAAACCTTTATATAGGCCTATTCCCTTCTGGTTTTGAGGAGTACAACAAACCAGCATGGCGCACTCCAAATGAAATTATCAGACAGATGAAACTAAACACAAACTACCCTGAAATTAAAGGAGAAGTTTTTTTCAGAGCAAATACATTTATAAAAAATCATCAAGGATTAAATTATATCCTAAAGAATGATTATTATAAATACCCTGCTTTAGTTCCTATTAATTATAGTATTAAAGGAAGTAAATCTGAGCAGCCCAAAACAATTTCATTTTTCCTTAAAAACAATCGAAGATATTTAACGTGGGAAGAAATCATAGAAAAGAAAGGAAAGAAAATTTCATATTATGTAGTTTACGCATTTAAAGGAAAGGAAATTGGAGACATGAACAATCCAAAGAACATTATTGCTACTTCTTCTACAAATGAAGTCGATTTAACCAATTTTTGCAGCAAACTAGAAGGAACATATTCTTTTGTAGTAACCTCTGTAAATAAATATAAATTCGAGAGTGATGTAAAAACCTTCTTAATGAAAAGGTTCTAATTTTTAAATAAAATTTTAAAAGCTTCTTCTACTTTTTTCACTCCAATAATTTCAATCTTATTACTTGTTAAGCTAGCATTCTTCAAATTTGTATAAGGAACAATAATTTTCTTAAATCCTAATTTTTCAGCTTCTGAGATTCTCTGTTCAATTCTATTGATTGGGCGAATTTCTCCAGATAATCCTACCTCTCCTGACATTGCAATTTGCTTCTCTATTGCTAAATCAAAATTTGAAGAAAGGATTGACGACATTACGGCTAAATCTATAGCGGGATCATTCACTTTTAATCCTCCTGCAATATTTAAAAACACATCTTTTTGAGCTAATTTAAAGCCGGCTCTCTTTTCTAAGACTGCGAGTAACATATTCATTCTTCGTATATCAAAACCTGTTGCTGAACGTTGTGGTGTGCCATAAGCAGCTGTACTAACCAATGCTTGTACTTCTATTAAAAAAGGGCGAACTCCTTCAATAGTTGCAGAAATTGCTACTCCACTTAAACCTTCGTGATCTTCAGACAACAATAATTCAGACGGATTTGAAACTTCTCGTAAACCCTCTTGACGCATTTCATAAATACCTAATTCTGAAGTACTCCCAAAACGATTTTTTGCTGAACGTAGTATTCTGTACATATGATGCTGATCACCTTCAAACTGCAAAACAGTATCAACAATATGTTCCAGTATTTTAGGACCTGCAATCGTTCCATCTTTGGTAATATGTCCAATTAATAAAACGGCAACATTACTTTCTTTAGCATAACGTAAAATTGCTGCAGCACATTCACGTATTTGAGTAATACTACCAGGAGATGAATCAACAGACTCTGTAAAGATTGTTTGAATCGAATCAAAAACGATTAATTCGGGCTTAACATTTTGAATTTGAACAAATACCTTCTCCAACGATGTTTCGCTTAATATATAGCAACTGTCATTCTGGATATTTAATCTGTCAGCTCGTAATTTCAATTGCTTGGGACTTTCTTCGCCACTAACATACAAACTTTTTCTATTTTGCATATTTAACACAACCTGCAACACCAGTGTAGATTTCCCTATACCTGGCTCTCCTCCCATTAATACTAAAGAACCAGGGACTAATCCTCCACCCAAGACACGATTTAACTCACCCGATTTTGTATCAATACGAGTTTCATTATTTGTTTCTATATCATTAACTAAAAGAGGTCGTGCAGTATTCAACTCTAAACCAGGAATATTAACTTTTACAGAAGCACTGTCTTTTCTTATTACTTCTTCTACGTAAGAGTTCCATTCTCCACAGGAGGGACATTTTCCCACCCATTTTGCAGATTCTACACCACAATTAGTGCATACGAATGTTGTTTTTGTTTTAGCCATATGTATATTCTTACTCAATGAAAACAACTCAATTTAAACAATGTAATTAGTCCTTTACGCAACGAACAGAGAAAGCTACTTCTTTATATTCATATACACTTAAGATATCTATACTACTATAACCTAACAGAAAAGCCCATGCATCTACTGCAGTATCTTCTGTAGAACTCCACCAACCACCTATATCTGTAATCGTAGAAAAAGAACCATCGGGATAACGCAACCCGCCAGGAAGAGCCTTAAATCCAGAGCTATTATTTATTGTTAAATCATTACCGATTGAACCTACATTTGAGTGCGTTGCCCAACCTTCAGTAGCAGCCAAAGCTTTAACCAGAGTTAAAGAAACACCTAAATTTGTATTTATATAATCAAAAAGAGTAGAATAATCCGTTTCTGTAGGTACATGCCAACCTAATGGTGCTATGCTTCTTACATCACTTACAGCATACCAATTATAAAGCTTACCATATTTATCCCTGTAATAAGTGGAGTTATTAAAATCACAACATCCATGATAAGGCCAACTTGACCAAGCTATAGGATCAGTAATGAATGGTATAAAATCTCCATTTCGGTATCTTGTTGTTTTAAGGTTTTCAATCATCCATGTCTGATTACCTATTGTTAATGCTCTATATACATTTCCATCAATATCTAAAACACCTTCCATCGTTCTAAAGCTAAGCTCATCTCCATAGATTGTACCTTCGGAATTTGTGATATATGATCTTACATAATATTTGGTATCAAAAGTCAAATCTGTTAATGAAGATGAGAAAGTTCCACTTCCTCTCCCATTAGAGGTTTTATTGTCCGATACAGTTGGTTCTGAATAAATACTCCAGCAAACCCCTCTATCTGTAATAGTTAAACCACCATCACCTGAGACTGTCGCTCCACAAACTGCTGTAAACAAATCAATCTCAGAGATATCTGATGTTAAAACTAACTGACCTGGTGTTGATTCAAATACAAGCTCATTACTATAAGATGTACCCGCTTTGTTTGTGGCATAAGCACGAGCATAATATTTTTTATTAGGAGTTATATTCGTAATTAAAACACTTAAAGAATCTAATTTCAGTTCATCATTATGAATACTATTATCATTAACTTGAGGATTTGGCAAAGTATCCCAACAAATTCCTTTTGCTTTTATTTGAGCTCCTCCATCATCTTCAATAGCAAATAAAAATGAAGCAGAAACAAAATCAGCAGAACTTAATTCTACTTCTCCTAGAACTGGGAGCTGCGTAAACATAGAGTGTGTTTCATCCAAATAAAAGCAAGCACTAAATACGAGCAAAGGAATTATAAGCAAGAATTTTGATAAACTATAAATCTTCATAATAAATAATTATTCATCAAATTTAAATAAATAAATATGATTACAGAACAACATGAAGTATATTCTATATATCGTATCATAAAAAAAGCGAGGAATTCACTGATGAAACCTCGCTTTTTGATATATTATCTCTAATTATTTTTCTAATTCTATAATTAAAAATTCTTTAGGGATTCTAACTCCTTGTTCTACATTTATCTTTTTGATTTTAGCAGAAAAAGGCATTTCAATACGATTTCTCATTTTCATTGCTTCAAGAATAACCAATGGTTCTCCTTCTTCAACATAATCACCTTCTTTTACAAAAATCTCTACAATTGTACCCGGAATAAAAGAAAAAATCTCAAAAGGATCTGGATTTTCCCAAAACCTTCTTTGTTTATATTTACGGGTTAATGTAGTTTTATAAGGACGAGCCGTTACGACAAAGTCGATAAGTTCATTTTTTTCTTTTGCTGTCATAATATAAATTTTTAATTCCTAATTTTAGTACTCCTTTCTCCTAGTTTGACATGAATCAAAATGGAGGAACACCATGTTTTTTATTAGGACGAACATCAATTTTCTTATCTGAAATTGATAAAGCATGTAAAAGAATTGAACGAGTTTCTGAAGGCTCAATTACACCATCAATATATCCTTTAGAAGCTGCTACAAATGGGTTAGCAAATTTATCAATATATTCCTGCACTTTCTCTGCACGCATAGAATCTTGATCTTCAGCTTCCATAATTTCTTTACGGAAAATAATATTAGCTGCACCTTCAGGTCCCATCACTGCGATCTCAGCACTTGGCCACGAGTAAACAAAATCTGCTCCTAAGTGACGTGAATTCATTGCGATATAACCGCCACCATAAGCTTTACGTAAAATAATTGTGATTTTTGGAACAGTAGCTTCAGAGTATGCATATAAGATTTTTGCTCCATGACGAATTACACCTTCATGTTCTTGATCAACACCTGGTAAATAACCTGGCATATCTTCAAGAGTTACAATTGGAATATTAAATGCATCACAATAGCGAATAAATCTAGCAGCTTTATCTGAGCTATCACAATCAAGAACACCTGCAAGATATAAAGGTTGATTAGCTACAAATCCAATAGTTTCGCCATTCATTCGACCAAAACCAATTACAATATTTTGAGCAAATAACTCATGAATTTCAAGGAATTCAGAGTCATCTACCAATACTTTAATTACTTCTCTAACATCATAAGGTTGTTTTGGATCTGAAGGAATAATATTATCAATACTTTTCTTAATCTTTGGCTCCTTCGGTTCATAACGCTTAGCCTTTTGTGTATTGTTCCAAGGGATAAAACGTATTAATTGTTTTATTTGATCAAAGCATTCCATTTCGCTTCCTGCATAAAAATGTGCATTCCCAGTAATTTCAGCATGTACACGTGCACCACCTAAATCCTCCTGAGAGATTTTCTCTCCAAGAACAGACTCAATTACATTAGGTCCTGTAATAAACATTTTAGATATATTTTCTACTACAAATACAAAGTCAGTTAAAGCTGGAGAATAAACAGCTCCTCCTGCACAAGGCCCTAAGATTACAGAAATTTGAGGAATAACACCTGAAGCCATCGTATTACGATAAAATATTTCTCCATATCCAGCTAAAGCACCAATACCCTCTTGTATACGAGCCCCTCCAGAATCATTAATCCCAATTAACGGAACTTGTAGCTTTAAAGCATGATCCATAATTTTAGTAATTTTTCGAGCATGTTTTAAACCTAAAGACCCACCCATAACGGTAAAATCCTGAGCATAAACACAGATAGGCGCACCATAAATAGTACCTGTACCAGTAATAACACCATCACCAGCTAATTCTTTTTTATCCATTCCGAAATTTCTTTCTTCGTGTTGAACAAATAAATCATACTCATGAAATGAATTTTCATCAACAATAGCTAGAATACGTTCACGGGCAGTCAGTTTACCCATTGCAGCCTGTTTCTCAATAGCTGCATCTCCTCCACCTTTTTGAACAATAGCTTTCTTTTCGCGTAAAGCTTTAATGTTTTTCTTTAGTGACATAAATTTTATTTTAATAAATACTTGATAATTAACTAATTAACACTACTAGGTGTTAAATTTTAACTCTTGCAAAAATAACACATATTCTAGACTAGTTCTATATTTTCAGTTATAGTTTTCAACATTATTAGTTAATTTTTCTATAAAAAAACGAATAATACATTATTAAACCATAGTACTTTGATTTAAAGTTCATTAAAATATCAAAGATAGTTGTGCTCACAAATACATTGTTTTAAAACATATGTAATACACTACAAACAAACACTTTAATTGTTATATAACACTATAATTAAAGCTTATATTTGAGAAATATTCTCTTACATTTGACAGAACAAAAAAAAAACTAAACTTTAATTATAAAACTAAATTTTATGAGAAAGACTTTACACCCAATAATTGTTGCTAGCTTAGCTGTTATCTTTTTTTCATCGTGCAATACTAATAATGGTGATGATTGGACACTAAAGAAAAGAATCTCTATAGGAGACATTTCTATTTTAGTCCCTGAAACCTACGAATCAACAATAAGTAATGCGAATCAAATAGATGTTGAAAATGGATTTAAAGGAAGCTCGGTTTCTTTAGAAAAAAAGGCTGTTGCAGGAAGAACTCAGGAATCAGTTTTCACTGATGAAATTTCAATCTACCCTCACCCATCTCCTATAACATCAGATACTATATTACTTGAACACCCTACAAAAAAAATTGAAAGTGTATATAATATTACGGCTCAAATTGGTGGATCGCACACAATAAAAACTTTTATTTTTATTGAGGATGACTGGGTATATAAGGTAGAATTTTATTGGAGCGAAGAATATTACCAACTAAGCTTAAACTTAATGTATGAAATGCTTAATTCATTGGAAATAAAGTAGTTTATTTAACAAAACAAAAAAGCCTCTCAAATTTGAGAGGCTTTTTTATTTAGTTGCGGAGGCCAGACTCGAACTGACGACCTTTGGGTTATGAGCCCAACGAGCTACCACTGCTCCACTCCGCGATATATTGAGTGCAAAAGTATTACTTTTTTCTGTACTTACAAGCATTTGAAACAATTTTATTTCAAAAATGATGTTTTGTTATTTTTTATATATTGTTCTTATTTGCTTTCTTTGTATAAAAATAACTCAAAAAAAAACAAAATTATGATTTCGAAAAAAATTGAAGATGCAATAAATGAGCAAATAAATGCTGAAATGTGGTCTGCAAACTTATATTTATCAATGTCTGCTTATTTTAATTCAGAAGGACTTGCTGGTTTTGGTAATTGGATGAAAACTCAGTATAAAGAAGAAAGCGAACATGCTCTTAAGTTTTTTGAATATGTAAATTCTAGAGGCGGAAATATAAAGTTAAAAGCTATTGACGCTGTGCAAACTACATGGAAATCTCCTCTTGATGTATTTGAAGAAACGCTAAAACACGAATGTAAAGTAACGTCCTTAATTAATAACCTGATGGAGATTGCTATTTCTGAAAAAGACCATGCTACTCAAAGTATGTTAAAGTGGTTTATTGATGAACAAGTGGAAGAAGAAGAAACTGTTCAAGAAATTATTGATCATTTACGTATGATAAAAGATAATGGATATGGCCTTTTTATGCTTGATAAAGAACTAGGTACTAGAACTTTTACTCCAATAAGCTCAAATGCAACAGAATAATAATTAGTTTTACTTTTTCAATTAAAAGGAATATTCTCAGTGAAAAAAAAAGCAAATTTTTAACAGATTTGCTTTTTTTATTTAATAAAAGTTATATTTTTGTGCTATAGAATATAGTTATAAAACATACTCATGGTAAAAAAACAACCTATCGAAGTAGTTGGAATTGAAGAGATTCATGAATTTTGGGATGTATTAACCGAGGAACAAAGAACCTACCTAAACTCAAATATCACTCTTCAACATTTTAAAAAGAACGAACTTATCCATAGCGAAGGAGATATCCCAACGCATATGATGGTATTAGTTCGTGGAAAAATAAAAATTTATAAAGCCGGAGTTGGTGGTAGAAGCCAAATAATGAGAATGCTTAAGCCTTTTGAGTATTTTGGATACCGTGCAATTTTTGCATCTGGAACAGGAGAGTATAATGGCTACAACACGAATGCTCGCGCATTTGAGCCATGCTCAATTTATCTCATTCCTACGGAGGTTATAAAAAAACTTCTTCAACAAAATGCTCTTCTATCCTACTCATTTATCGAAAGACTATCAGAAGATTTAGGAGCTTCGGATAGAAGAATGGTAAATTTAACACAAAAGCATATTAGAGGCAGATTAGCTGAAGCATTATTATTCCTTAAAGAAAATTATGGTTTAGAAGAAGATGGAATGACCATTAATATATATTTAGCAAGAGAAGATATTGCAAACCTTTCAAACATGACAACTTCCAATGCTATTAGAACTCTATCTAATTTTGCCTCTGAAATGGTAATTGCCTTAGATGGTAGAAAAATAAAGATTCTCGATTTAGATAAACTTCATAAGATTAGTAAAATGGGATAAATCACATAACTACTACTATGAAAACACGTGTTAAGGCTTGCTTATTTAGCAAGCCTTAATCATTTCTTTTAATGTATATGCTTTTTTCATTAAATAGGGTTAATAAATAGAACTCGATGAAAACAAAGTATTATATTTGTGGGTTAAAAAAAAATAGTATCCAAAAATGAGAAAAGTATTCAGGAAATCATTCTTTAAAAAGATTCGTTTTAAATACAAAGTGTCTGTATTAAACGAAAACACTTTAGAAGAAACTTTTTACATTCGTTTATCTCGTTTAAATGTATTTTTGGTGACTTGTTCACTAATAGCGATATCACTGATTATCAACTCTGCTCTGATAATAAAAACTCCAATTAAGCAGTTCTTGCCTGGTTACCAAAACTCCAATGTTCGTGCAGAAATTATTCACAGCACTATGCTTGTTGATTCATTATCTCATAAAATTGACAAGCAAGAAAAATACATGGAAATCCTTAGAAATATTGTTTCTGGAAATATTTCAGTAAACGAAAAAAACAATTCAATGGATTCAATAGCTCTACAGGAAAGAGAGAAAATACTTTTAACTAAATCTAAAGGAGAAGAAGATTTCTGCGAAGATTTTGAACAAGAAGAACAATATAATTTAAGTATCCTTAGTGTTCCTAAAATTCAAAAAGCATTTGTTTTTTTCAAGCCGGCAAAAGGAATTATTGCTGCAAAGTTTAATATTAAAGATTCTCACTATGGTATAAATATATCAACTGCTCCAAATGAAAATGTAGTTTCTGTTCTAGATGGAACTATTATTTTTGCAGGGTTTACAATTGAAGAGAGATACATTGTTGTAATTCAACATGACAATGAATATACAACAGTATATAAAAATAATTCTCAATTATTAAAGTCTATTGGTAACAATGTAAAAGCAGGAGAAACAATAGCAATTGCTGGTAATACGGGTAAAGAGAAAGAGGAGGAAAAGCATCTACACTTTGAACTTTGGCAAAAGGGAAAACCGTTAAACCCAGAAGAATACATCATATTTTGATTCTACTTGATGAATAAAATAAAAACAAAGAACATCGCAATATTAGGTTCTACCGGATCTATTGGTACTCAGGCCTTAGAAATTATAGATAAAAATCCTAACTTATTTGAGATTTATGCTCTTACTGCAAATAACAACTCACAACTACTTATTGAACAAGCTAGGAAATATAATCCAGAGCTTGTTGTAATAGCAAATAACGATAAATACTTAGAGGTTAAAAGTGCATTGGAGAAGCTTCCTATCAAAGTCTTTAGTGGAATTGATGCTGTTTCTCAGATTGTGTCTATGGAACCAATAGACATAGTACTAACAGCTATGGTTGGTTATGCAGGTTTACAACCTACCATTGCAGCTATAAAAGCAAAAAAAACTATTGCTTTAGCAAATAAAGAAACACTAGTAGTTGCTGGCGAATTAATCACACAGCTAGCTATTGATAACTCTACTCCTATTATTCCTGTTGATTCAGAACATTCTGCAATATTTCAATGCCTTGTTGGTGAGAATCTAGATAGCATTAGAAAAGTTATTTTAACCGCTTCTGGAGGCCCTTTTAGAACATTAAATGCTAAAGAATTGACTAATGTCACTAAAGCACAAGCTTTAAATCACCCCAATTGGGATATGGGAGCAAAAATAACTATTGACTCAGCAACAATGATGAATAAAGGATTTGAAGTAATTGAAGCAAAATGGCTTTTTGGACTTAAGGCAAATCAAATAGATGTTGTTATTCATCCTCAATCAATTATTCACTCGATGGTTGAATTCTCTGATAGTTCTATTAAAGTTCAAATGGGATTACCAGATATGAAACTTCCTATTCAATATGCTTTTGGCTACCCAAACAGAATTGAAAATAAATTCCCAAGCCTTAACTTCAACGAATACAACTCTCTAAGTTTTGAAGAAGCAGACAGTAAAAAGTTTAGGAACTTAGCATACGCATATGAGGCTATGGAACAAGGAGGCAATATGCCTTGTATTCTTAATGCTGCTAATGAAATTGTAGTAGAAGCATTCTTAAAAGACAAAATAGGATTTCTACAAATGAGTAATATCATTGAACAAACCATGCAAAAATCATCTTTTATTAAAAAACCATTATTTGATGATTATGTAGACACTAACTCAGAAGCTAGAAGAATTGCTGATGAATTAATAAACAAACTCTAGAGCATTTAATATGGAATCTTTTTTTATTAGAGCAGCACAACTTATCCTAAGCTTATCAATATTGGTTTTTGCCCATGAATTGGGTCATTTCTTCTTCTCCAGACTTTTTAAAGTACGTATTGAAAAATTCTATCTTTTTTTCAATCCCAATTTTTCTCTTATTCGTTTAAAAAAATTTAATAATAAGTGGCATATTAAATTTCTTTCAAAAAACGAACAGCGCTTATCTCAAGCTGCAACAGATAGTAAAGGAAACCACTTAACCGACTCAAGAGGAAACTATATTTATGACACCTTAGATCTTGAAAATCTAAATGATAATGACTGGAGAAAATATCCGGAAGCAACTGAATGGGGAATTGGCTGGCTGCCTCTTGGTGGTTATTGTAAAATAGCTGGAATGATAGATGAATCAATGGATAGAGCTCAAATGAAATCTGCTCCAAAACCATGGGAATATCGTGCTATCAATCCATGGAAGCGCTTACCAATAATCACTGGAGGAGTAATTGTAAACTTTATTTTAGCATTATTTATCTATAGTATTGTTCTATTCTCGTGGGGAGAAGAATACATCCCTATGAAGAACTATACAATGGGTATGGAATTCAGTGAGATCTCAAAAAGTGCTGGTTTTCAAGATGGTGACATTCTAATTGCAGCAGACGAAGAAGAGATTGAACAATTTAATGAAGCTTCATTTAGACAGATAGTTGAAAGTAAAAGTGTTAGTGTTATCAGAAGCAACGAATTAGTTAAGGTAAATATCCCTCCAGATTTTATGATAAAGTTGATGCAAACGAAACAAGGGTTTGCTACTCCTCGCCTTCCTTTTATTGCTGAAGAAATCATAGAAAACTCTCCTGCAGAAGAAGCTGGATTCTTAATTGGAGATAGCTTAGTTGCTGTAAATGGGGAAAATACACTTACTTTTTTTGATTTTGTAAAAAAAGTAAGTAATCACAAGAACAAAACACTTACTATAAGTGTTTATAGAAAAGAGCTTTTTTATACTATTAAGGTTACAACTGATAGTACAGGAAAAATAGGCATTGCTCCTCGTTTACCAAATCAAATATTTGAAACGAGAAAAATTAACTATAGTTTCTTCGAATCAATTCCAGCGGGAATTTCACTAGGCATCAACAAATTAACAGGATATGTCAATGATATGAAATACATCTTCACAAAAGAAGGTGTTGAAAACCTTGGTGGTTTTGGAAGTATTGGCAAGCAATTTGATTACGAATGGAACTGGGTACAATTCTGGCATACAACAGCTTTTCTTTCTGTTGTTTTAGCTTTTATGAATATTTTACCTATACCCGGTTTAGATGGTGGACATTTACTTTTCTTGTTATTTGAAATCGTAACAAGAAGAAAACCAAATGATAAATTCATTGAGCGTGCACAAACAATTGGGATGCTTTTTCTCTTTCTATTAATTATTTACGTAAATATTAATGATATTATTAATATGTTTTTTTAAAATTTTATATATTTGAATCTACTAACCAACCCTCACAATATGACTATGAATAAAAAATACACAATCGGTCTACTTATTTCTTTATTTTTTATTACTTCTTCTTTTGCAAACACTTCTCAAAAAGGAACTAATAAAAAAACAGATAATTCAGAAAAACGCTATGCTATTACTATTGACAAGCCTTATTTTATAAAAAATATTTCTGATATAGATAAAAATCCTAACGAATGGAAATATCTTGGAGATAAACCTTGTATTATAGACTTTTACACAACTTGGTGTGGACCATGTCGTATGTTGGCTCCAGTCCTTGAAGACTTAGCTAAACAATACGAAGGAAAAATATATATTTATAAAGCTAATGCCGAAAAAGAAAAAGAAATAGCGCAAGCCTTTAAAGTTCAAGCATATCCAACCTTGATATTTTGTCCAATGAGTGGAAATCCCCAAATGGCAAAAGGAGCTCTTCCTAAAGCACAATTAGTGGAGGCTATTGAACAAATTTTATTAAAGAAAAAAGCACCTGCACCTCCTCCATTATTACAAAGAAAAAAATAGCACTACGTAATAATAATCTAGCTCAATGAATAAATCAATACTACTTATTATTTTTACTTGCTTTTGCTTCTCTTTTACGCAGGCACAGTCAACATCTACAAAAAAAATAAAAAGTAATGTGACTCACCTAACAAAAAAAGCATTTCTTAAAAAAGTTGTTGATTATCAGAAAAACCCTAAAAAATGGGTGTATATTGGAGATAAACCTTGTATCATAGATTTCTATGCGAGTTGGTGTGGTCCTTGTAAGCGAATTGCACCTATACTTGAAAAACTTGCGAAGAAATACGAAGGTGAAATATACATTTACAAAGTTAACACAGGTGTTGAGAAAGAGCTATCACAGGATTTTGCTATACAAAGTCTTCCTACAATAATATTTTGCCCGATGAAAGGTAAACCTACCATGGCTAAAGGAGCTCTACCTGAAGAATCTATCGTAAAAATTATTGAGAAACAGCTACTCCCCTCTAAAAAGAACTAAAATTAAAGCTCGAATTCAATTTCGAGCTTTTTCTTTTATTATATCATTATCACATTTTAAAAAGAAAATACTTATTTTTGAGAAGTATTCACTACAGATAAAAAAAAGTAAAATATGTATACAACTAAAATCTTATCAAAATTCACTATTGGAGTTGTTTTACTTACTTTATTTATTTCTTCTTGCAAAGAAGTTGATAAATACAATCAGAAACCAGAACTTGAATCTCTGAGACAGGGCATAAAAGCTTGCACAGCAATTGGCTATTGTGGATCTTTAGTCTATGCTGCAGCGAATGGATATCCTCTACCAGCTAATGTTTCTCATACGAATGGAAGTAGCTTGATATATGTAAATATTAATGAATCATACCCTCTACCTTTTAATAACAATATTGGTGATATTGCTATTGCTTTTAAATGGAGTGGAAACTCTGGTGTAATGTCAATACTGTATGCTGATATTGATATTATTGGAGGAAACATAAAGCTCTATGGCTTACAAACTGTACCTATTATGAAGCAAGCTGGTGAAAATCTTACAGCAATATTTGCAAAACAAGACATTATAGTTGGAAGCGGTTCTGATACTATTCTAAACATAGGTAATATGACAGATATTGCTTTTGACACAGAAATAGGACGTCTTAATTCAACAAAACCTGGAGATAGTTTTGTTGCAGCAAAACAAAATGTATGGTTTGTAGACATTGATCAAAACAGCACATACTCAAATGTATATGATGATGATTTTATAATAACTGGTGGAGGACAAATAGCTGAGGTTATTGGTGAATCAGGTGGGATTATTTATCATGGCATGATAAATACAAGAATAAATTACACAAGGTGTAATTTAAATCCAATTAGCGGACTAGCCCTTTCTCAAAATTTTAAAGCTGGTGGGGAACCATATGTTGATTTAGGAAATTCATTGCTAAGTTTTGATAACAATTGTGATGGAAAAGCTCATGTAGAAATAAGTACGGGAAAATACTTATATTACAATGGAAAAGATGTCTCTTTAAACCTTCGTTAAAAAGATTTACAATAACAGTATAATTACGGCTCTTTTTTAAAACATGAAATTAATAACCTTATCAATTACCAAAAAACTTGTATTTATTTTAGCGCTAGCTATTATTACAAGTTCTTGTAAGCGACAAGCAGACATATTATTCAACCCAAACAAACTACCTGCCGACTATGAGTATGCATTTTCAGGTAAGTTTGAGGAATATAGTATTAAGGTAGATAAGAAAATTTCAATAAGTGGAGCTTTATTTCACTGCGATTTTCAAAGCAAAGGTTTAGTTTTTTATTTACACGGAAATTCTGGCTCTATTGATAGAATGCAAAACATTGCAAATGTCTTTTTAGATAATAACTACGATTTTTTCATGTTCGACTATAGAGGTTTTGGGAAAAGTCAAGGAAAAATAAAAAGCGAGAAAAAATTTCATAATGACATACAAATTGCATACGACTCATTAATAAAACTATACAAAGAGAAAGACATTGTAATTGTTGGTTATTCGATTGGTTCAGGACCTGCAACGATATTAGCTTCAAAGAACAACCCTAAACTGCTAATACTAAAAGCTCCCTACTACAGCATTCCTGATTTAGCAAAACAGTATATTAATAACGCTCCTACTTTTTTATTTCGGTACAAGTTTGAAACATACAAATATATAACCCAAGTAAAATGTCCAATTACAATTTTCCATGGAGAAAAAGACGAGGTAATATATCATGGTTCGTCTGAAAAACTTAAACCTTTGTTAAAATCAGAGGATTCTCTTATTACTCTTAAAAACCAACTACATAATGGTATACGGGAAAATCCTATTTACTTAATGGAGTTAAAACAACTACTAAGGTAAGTATAAATGACTACGAGTAAATATGATATTATTATAATTGGAGCTGGTCCTGCTGGATTAGCCTGTGCATTAGAATTAAAAAATAGTCCTCTATCTGTTCTCTTAATAGAAAAAAACAAGGAAATTGGACCTAAAGTATGTGCTGGTGGATTAACGAGTCTGTGCAATTTTTACGATATCCCCAATCAAGACTCAAGAAGCTTTTCTATTCAGCATCTTATTCTAAAAGATAAAACTTTTAAAGTAAAGCTGGAACATCCAATAAGAACACTCACAAGAGAAAAGCTTGGAGAATATCAATTACACTTACTAAATGATGCTACTAACATTACTATTCTTACCAAAACTAGTATCGATAAAATTAAGGATAATCATATTATAACAAATGATAAGAAGAGTTTTGAATTTAGACATTTAGTTGGAGCTGATGGATCAAACTCTATAGTAAGAAAAAGTTTAGGTTTAACAACTAAGCACTGTATAGGTCTATACTATGATGTGCCAATCATTACAGACAAGTGCATTTGGTATCTAAATCAAAAAAAAATAGGAACAGGCTATATATGGGTATTTCCACATAAAAGCTCAACTAACATTGGGGTTTTCTTCAACCCTATAACTTTCAATGCTAAAAAAGCTAAAGCAGTATTAGATAAATATCTTTCAGAAAATGAATATCCGTTTGAACCTACTCAATTAAAAGGTGCTCCAATTTGCTATAATTATGAAGGTTATAAATTTGATAATATATACTTAACTGGTGATGCCGCTGGCTTAACGTCAAAAGGAACTGGTGAAGGCATTTCATATGCTTTAATGAGTGGTGAAGAAATAGCAAAAATGATTAAAGACCACTATTACAAGCCACTGAGGCTAGAGAAAATGATTAAAACAAAACTAAGGCAAGATAAATTATTTAAAGGCTTAGAGACCTTCCCATACCTCCACTCCTTTCTATATACTATTTTTATTCAATTAATGCGTTTCAAAAAATTCCAATCTTATTTTGGTATTTGATGATCTAAGGAAAAAACATGGAATTTTCTGTATCTTTGCACTCATAATAATTACTATATGGACATTAAGCATATCTTCAATCAAAATCGTAATTGGATATCTAAAAAACTAGAACAAAACCCCAACTACTTTAAGCAACTCTCTCGAGAACAAAATCCAGAAATACTCTACATTGGTTGTTCAGATAGCCGTGTTAGTGCTGAAGAACTTATGGGTGCTGAACCAGGAGAAGTATTTGTTCATCGAAATATTGGAAATATGATTTCCAATACTGACCTAAGTGCAATGAGTGTTATTAACTATGCTGTAACACATCTAAAGGTTAAACATATTGTTGTATGTGGTCACTACGACTGTGGAGGTGTTAAATCAGCTTTACAATCTGAAGACATGGGTATACTTAATCCATGGCTTAGAACTATTAGAGACATTTATCGTTTACATAAAAAGGAACTCAATGCTATTGAAGATGAACATGAGAAGTTTAATCGATTAGTTGAACTCAACGTACAAGAACAATGTGTTAACATAATTAAAACTGCTGAAGTACAACAAGCCTGTCGTGAACATGAACTAACAGTGCATGGATGGGTATTTGACCTAAAAACAGGAAAACTCAAGGATTTAAAAATTGATTTTGATGAAATACTAAAAGGAATTATGGAAATTTATCATATAAAATAAGAAATAATCTAACTTGTAAAACTAAATCTCTATTATCTAAATTAAAACATCTATGAAACATTTACTAAGCCTTCTATTAATAATGAGCTTCTCATTAAGTTATGCCTTTGACCCTTATGCAGAAGATCCAAAAGGAGCTGAAATATTAAAAATGTACAAAACTTACCATATTACTCCAGAAAGCAAAATAGTAGGAAAAACCATTAAATTCATCAATAACGGCTTATGGGATGAAAGTGTATTTGAAATGCGATTTAAAGCTTTCTTCAGTGTTTTATTTGAAGTTAATCCAACAATAAAAACAGAATTTCAGAAGAAACTTCCAAAATTAAAAAATGCTGACTTCTTAGATTTATTTGAACAGCTCCTTGATTCAAGTGTAGAGCAAGTTTATGAATATGCTCCACAAACTGTAGATGTCAATGAAATGTTATGTTACTCTTACTATGCAAGTGGTGATATAAAATATCTTAACCAATTACTTGAAAATGCAAAAGACAATGAAGAAAGAGTTGATTTAGGAAAATTTATGGTTGGTGCAAATGCTTTGTGGTGGCTTGCTACTATACGTGCAGAAGATGCTATGGTTAAAACACACTTGGAAAAACTAACTGACAATAAATATGCTGTTATAGCTATTAAGAGCCGAGCATACGATTTAAAAAATGCTCAGCTAAAAGTTTTAGAAGAACAAAAGAAAAAAGGTATTTGGAAGTAAGAGAAAAGAAATAGACACAAAAAGGGGTGCATAATTTGCATCCCTTTTTTTAATACCTAATACTAACTACTTTATTTTAATATATCACTACATTAAGGGATTTACCAGTTTTTCAAACGTTTGTACTTTTGTGTCAAATATTTATTAAACAATATGATTACAAATATGAAAACAAAAAAACTATTCGTAGCTATTGCTATTTGTTTATTCTCCTCAACGATTTTTTCACAGGACTCATTAAACATTCTAAAAAACTCTGCTGATAAGCTATTAGCAGCAAAATCAAATCTAACAATTGGTGGATATGCTCAAATAGATTACAATCAAGAATTTGACAACGAAACCCGTAAAAATGGAAATTTAGATGTACATAGAATGGTTATGTTATTAGGATATCGTTTTAATGATAAAACTCAGTTTATCACAGAATTAGAGTTTGAACATGTAAAAGAAATATACGTAGAACAAGCATTTTTACAATATAAAATTAATCCATCCATAAATCTAAAAGCAGGATTAATGCTTATACCAATGGGGTTAATAAATGAATACCATGAACCTACAGCGTTTAATGGAGTTGAGCGCCCTTTAGTAGACAGTTATATTTCACCGACGACTTGGAGAGAGATTGGTGCTGGCTTTAATGGTTTAGTACCAACATGGGGTTTAAAATACCAGGCTTATATAGTAAATGGTTTTAGTAGTTATGATGGTGTAGGTAAAATAAGTGGTGAAAAAGGGTTACGAGGAGGTAGACAAAAAGGAGCAGAATCTTTCATAAGTTCACCGAATATTTCTGCTCGACTTGATTTATATAGTTTAAAAAATCTTCAACTGGGGGCCTCTATTTATTATGGAAAAACACAAAGTTCATTATATGATGGAATTGACAAAAAAGACAATCTCACAAAAAAAATGGCTGACTCTTCAGTTGTAAGAGTTGGTATGATTGGTATTGATGTTAGGTATAAAATCAAGAAATTTCTATTAAAAGGACAATATTACTATACTGAATTATCAAACACAAATGAATACAATGCATTTACAGGAGGAAATGATTTAGGTAGTTCTATGATTGGAGGATATATTGAAGCATCTTTTACAGTTTCTCTTAGTAAAAAAACATCACAAAAATTAGCTCCATTTGTAAGATACGAATATTTCAACACTCATAATACTGTTGAACAAAGTGTAGTTTATAATAAATCCTATGCTAACAATATAATATTAGGTGGTCTTTCCTGGAGATTATCTGATTTTGCTGTGATAAAAGCAGACGTACAATTCATGAAGCCCGAAAGTGAAAATAAATATAACACGGCCTTTAATGCTGGTGTTGGAGTTATGTTTTAAGCATGAAAAAGCCTTTAGTAATAATTATATTTTTAGTTGTGTTACTGCCCAGCGCAGTTTCGCAACTAAATTCCTCTGTGAGTATTAAGAGCCTACAAAAATTTATTTCTAAAAAATGTAATACTTGTATTATCACTGAAATAAGTAATAAAAATTTTAACAGTAAACTAAATGGAAGATTTTTCCAAATTAGCAATAACAAAAAACTAAATAACTATGCCTATCTAGGACGCGTATATAGCTGTAAATCTAATGGTTGTAATGCCAACAGTAGTTCAAGTGGTTCTTCAGAGTATTTTGATTACTACGTTGTCTTCAACCTTAACTTTCAAATAAAAAGAATTTCAATATTCAACTATCAAGCTACTCATGGACACGCAGTTTGTGCTCGATCATGGTTAAAACAATTTTATAGTTATAAAGGCGATAAACAACTTCATGTAGGAAAAAATATTGATGCTATATCAGGAGCAACAATATCATCAAACGCATTTACAATTGACATCCAAAAGGTATATTCTAAGCTTCCATATATAAAAGAAATGAATCTTGCTAAATAATATTTGACTAAAAATACGTATTTTAGTACTCTAAAAGAACAAATTATGTATCAGACCACAAATATCCATCTGACCCCCGACTTAATTATGTCGGAAATAATAATAGAAAACCCCTATCTAATACTATTACTTGAGCACTTTGGGCTTGATTCTAGCCTACAAAACAAATCAATTCAAGCTATTTGTAATGAAACAGAAATAAATACAGAACTATTTATCACATTTGCTAATTTATATAATGGAAATCAACAAAACTCTAGCTCATCTTTTTCTTTTAGTAATGTAACAACTGTTATAGAATATCTAAAAAATAGTCACCAATACTATTCTAAAGAAATATATCCATCTATTCTTTCTACTATAAAAAAAATGGCTGAGGTAAATAATCATAAAGAAATGGCAATGGTAGAAAAGTTTTTTTACGATTATTATACTGAAGTAAAAGAACACCTTGAGTATGAAGACAACTTTGTATTTCCATACGTTCTGGGTTTATACAGTCAGATTGAAGATTCAGATTACAAACCAGAAAACACAAGCTATTCTGTGAAAGAGTACAAAGATCACCACAATGATATTGAAGAAAAATTAAATGACCTTAAAAACCTATTAATAAAATACCTACCATACAAAAATGACCATTCTATAAGAAGAAAATTATTATTTAAACTCTTTGAACTAGAGTATGATTTAAATATTCATTCAAAAATTGAGGATACTCTACTTATTCCTCTAGTAGCTAAAATGGAAGAATACATAAGCAATGGAGACAATAAATAATATAATTATAGTTGAGTCTTCTAACATAATTTCAGAAGGTTTACTAGGCTTATTAACAAAGAATAATAGTAGACAACAAGTTGTTATTACAGATTCATTGGAGAAAGCAAATGTTTTAATTGCAAAAATGAAATGTAATATAATTATTATTAACCCATCCTTTTTTCAGAATAACAGAACCTTTAATGCTTTTAAAAACCAATATGAAAATATTAAAATAGCTGCCCTTGTATATGCTTATTTTGAAGATAATTTTCTGTCAAAATTTGACACTCAGGTAACTATATCAGATACGATTGAAAGTATAAATGCTAAAATCAATAGTCTTTTTAGTGACAAAAAAGAACAAGACCAGAATAATTCGCAAGATATTCTTAGTGAGCGTGAGATAGATGTGTTGAAATTGTTAGCTACTGGTATGCCTAATAAAGAAATTGCAGATAAATTGAATATAAGTATACATACTGCAATTACTCACCGAAAAAACATTACTCAAAAGACAGGCATCAAATCCATCTCCGGTCTTACAATATATGCTGTACTACAGAAACTTATCTCTACTGATGATATTACTTTCTAAAAGTCTACTAACTACTATTAGCCAGTAATTAATTAAAATTTCATTACAATTAAATATTACAAAGTTCTATCTTTTAGTGTATTTTTGTATCATGAAACAACAACAACTAAAAAACAATGAAAATTTTAAGAATAATAATAATAATGAGCATACTTTGTTCATTATATTTAAGTAGTTTAGCACAAGAAGCTTCAATTAAAGATGAATCCGCTTTTAATTTCAACACATCCTATATTGGAGATGCTGTTGGAAATTTACAAGGAGGAATTGAAACAGGTACTGCATATTTAGGATTTGCAAACATTGGCTTAGGTTTTAATACAAAAAAAGCAAACTGGTGGAATGGAGGTCAGTTTGCAATTAGTTTTGGAAGTACACATGGAGATGAACCTTCTGCTGATTTAATTGGAGATATTCAAACAGCATCAAATATTGAAGCTGGAAACCTTACTTTTCTTTACGAATGTTGGTTCAAACAAAAGCTACAAAATTTGGATATTACTCTTGGAATTCAAGATGTAAATACAAATTACGCAGTAACTGCTAATGGAGGTTTATTTCTCAACAATTCATTTGGACTACACACTGCAATGTCATTATACATACCTATCCCTACATATCCAACAACTGCATTAGGAGCAAATATACAGTGGAATATTGCTGATGATTATATATGGCAAATAGCTTTCTTTGATGGAACTCCTAATTCAAAAAATGCTTATAACACTAATTTAATAATTGGTAAAGAAGATGGCTATTTAATAGCCTCTGAATTTCAATTAGAAAAGAATATAGTTAAAAATAATAAAGGGTATTATAAAATTGGTGGATATTATCACCAACATAACTTTGCAGAAAGTCCTCATGAAAATAGTGGTTTATATATTATTGCTGATCAAAATATTTCAAAAAAAATAGCTATATTCTCTCAAATTGGTTTAAGCTTAATGAGAAATAATAATAAAAACGATTTTTTTAGTTTAGGCTTAAATTTTAAAGATTTCTCTAATAAAAGGGTTAATGATGAAATTGGGTTTGCTGTTGCTAATTTGGGTGTATACAGTAATGATATTAAATATGAGACAACAATTGAATTAACCTATAAACTTATCATAAACAACAACCTATATCTTCAGCCAGACATACAATACATCATTAACCCTGCAAAAACAGGAGTAGAATTAGATAATGCTTTAGTTGGCATCATACGTTTCGGATTTGAACTATAAACCTTTAAATATGATTGATAAGATTTTAGATTTTAGTATTAAAAACAAACTAATTGTAATACTTTTTACAATTAGTTTTGTCGCATTTGGACTATTTGCTGTTTTTAATATTCCTGTTGGTGCTGTACCAGACATAACCAATAACCAAGTACAAGTAATCACTACTTCTGGGAACTTATCAACTCAAGAAATTGAACAATTTATTACTGCTCCTGTAGAAATGGAAATGGCAAATTTGCCTGGAGTCGAAGAAATTCGTTCCATATCTAAATTTGGGCTTTCTGTTGTTACTGTTGTATTTAAGGATAATATTGACACCTATTTATCTAGACAACTTATTGCGGAAAAAATAAAAAATGCATCAGATAAGATACCTGAAGGATTTGGTTCTCCTGATATGGGACCAATAACGACCGGTTTAGGAGAAATATATCAATATACTATAGATGTAAAATCTAATTATGCGAGTAAATATACTCCTATGGATTTAAGAACTATTCAAGATTGGATAATTAAACGAAGATTATCTGGCATTAATGGAGTAGTTGAAATTAATAGCTGGGGAGGGTATCTTAAACAATACGAAATATCTATAGACCCTTCACGGCTAAAAACAGTTAACATTACATTGATGGATGTATTTGATGCCATAGAATCCAATAATAGCATCTCGGGAGGAGCGTATATTGAAAAAACAAATCAAAGCTATTTTATCCGAGGTGATGGTCAAGTAAAATCATTAGCAGACATCGGAAACATTGTTATTTCTAACAACAATGGTATTCCATTATTAATAAATGATATTGCCGAGGTTCGCTATGGCTACGCAAACCGCTTCGGAGCTATAACTGCTAATGGAAAAGGAGAAACCGTTTTAGGGCAGGTTATGATGCTTAAAAATGCGAATTCAAAAGAAGTTATTACCGATGTAAAAAATCGCGTAACCGAAATTCAAAAAAACTTACCTGAAGGTGTTTATATTAACCCTATTTTAGAAAGAAGTGAACTTATATCAAAAACATCCTTTACAGTAACTGAGAACCTTATACTAGGGGCAATTATCGTTATGCTCACAGTTATTCTATTACTCGGAAACATTCGTTCTGCTTTAGTAATTACGTCTATGATTCCATTATCGTTACTGTTTACCATTTCTATGATGTATATTTTTGGTATTGATGCAAACCTAATGAGCTTAGGAGCTCTAGATTTTGGAGTTATAATTGATGGTGCCGTAATTATAGTTGAGTTTATTGCTCTTCGAATTTCTGTTCAGAAAAATGAAATTGATAGATTATCGGGTGATAAGAAACAAAGTCTAATGAATTTCATATCATTAAAAGGGGCTTCAAAAATGATGAAATCAGCCATCTTTGGGCAAATTATTATTCTTATAGTATTCATTCCTATTTTGTCATTAAATGGTGTTGAAGGAAAAATGTTTCGTCCTATGGCTCTCGCATTTTCATTTGCCATTGTTGGGGCTATGATTTTTGGATTAACTTGGTTGCCTGTTGCTTCTTCACTTTTTCTTAAAACAGAAAAAAAGAAAAAAAAGAAAAACATATCAGATTGGGTAATGAACAAAGCCTATAATTCCTATTTTCCTGTCATTAAATGGTCTTGTAATCACAAACGAATTGTCCTTGGTGCTGCCATTCTTTCTTTAGTTATCACTTTCTTCTTATTCTCTCGTATTGGTGGAGAATTTGTACCTACTCTTGACGAAGGAGATTTTGTTATTCAGCCCGTTTTAAAAACTGGAACCTCTTTAACAAAAACAATAGAGATGACTACTAAAATGGAAAATATTTTGATTGAAAAATTTCCTGAAGTAAATCAAATTGTAAGTCGCATAGGAGCTGCGGAAGTTCCTACCGACCCAATGTCAATGGAAGAAATCGATATGATTATTAAACTAAACCCTCGAAACACTTGGATAAATGCAAAAAGCAAAGATGAGCTAGCTGAAGAATTTAAAGACGCATTATCTGTTATTCCCGGTATAGAATATGAGTTTACACAACCTATAGAAATGCGATTCAATGAGTTAATTACAGGAGTTCGCTCAGACATTGCCATAAAAATATTTGGAGATGATCTAGACTACATCAATAAAAAAGCGGTCGAAATAAAAAATTTAGTGGCTAAAGTTCCAGGAGCAGGAGATGTTATTTTAGAAAAAACGGCAGGACTTCCTCAAATAAAAATCGACTACGACAGACAAAAAATAGCCTATTATGGCCTTGATATTAAAACTCTAAACAGCTATCTTTCAACTGCTTTCGCAGGAAAAACGGCAGGCGTTATTTTTGAAGGAGAGAAACGATTTGATATGGTAGTTCGATTTCAAGAAGAGAACAGAACGGATATCGAAAATGTCAAACAACTATCTGTACCATTAAATAATGGACAACAAGTTCCATTATCAGAACTGGCAGACATTCAATATACCAAAGGGCCTGCAAAGATATCAAGAGAAAATACACAACGTAGAGTTGTTGTAAGTGTAAATGCTAGAAATAGAGATTTACAATCTGTTGTTGAGGATATTCAAAAAACAATTGATGAAAACATTACGCTTCAACCAGGAAACTACATTTCCTATGGAGGACAATTTGAAAACCTAAAAACAGCAAGTAATCGTTTGATGTTTGCTGTTCCTATTGCCCTATTATTAATTTTCATTTTTTTGCATTTTGCATTCAAATCATTAAAAGATGCCTTGCTTATTTTCACAGCTATTCCTTTATCTGCAGTTGGAGGCGTTTTATTTTTATGGATAAGAGATATTCCTTTTAGCGTTTCTGCAGGTGTTGGGTTTATTGCTCTCTTTGGCATTGCTGTACTAAACGGAATTGTCTTAATAGAACACTTAAAAGAACTTCAACAAAGCGGCATGAAAAATATGCGAGAGTTAATATTAACAGGTACTAAAGATAGACTGCGTCCAGTTATGCTTACAGCAAGTGCTGCAGCAATGGGCTTCTTACCTATGGCAATATCTACAGGAGCTGGAGCCGAGGTTCAACGGCCATTAGCAACAGTCGTAATAGGAGGCCTTATTACATCAACAATGCTAACAATGATTGCTCTACCTCTACTATTTGAGATTTTCTATACTACAAAAAAGATAAAGTTATTCCCTTTAAAACTAATTAGACCATCCTCAACAATACTATTATTGTTGTTAATCCTTCCACTAACCACAAAACCAACATTTGCTCAAAAGAAAATATTAAGTTTAAATGAGATTAGTGAAATTGCCCTATCTAACAACAAGCGAATTAAAGCATATGAATTAAAAAGAGAGGAACAAAAAGTGCTTAAACGTACTGCCTTTTCTTTAGATAAAACTATGCTCACTTATGGTAGTGATGAGAATAATATGGCAGAAAATGGTTATCCTCTTAAAGTGTATGGTCTGGAGCAAAATTTCAATTTTCCGACTCAATACTTGGCTGAACTAAATGCAAAAAAGATCAATATTTATAAAGCTGAAACAATCTTAAGAATTGAACAACAACAACTAAAAAAAGAGGTTTCTATTTGCTATTATACTATTCAAAAACTATTGAACAAACAACTAATTTACACCTCTATAGATAGCCTGTATTCCAAATTACTTTACAATGCTGAAATCAAACATAAAAAAGGAGATTTTAGCCCACTCGATTTTTTAAATATCAAAGCAAAACGACAACAAGCAAGCTTAAATCTTAAAAACATTGAATATACTATAGATAAATCATTCCAGCATCTTAGAACACTACTAAATTTTAATGATGAGTTTACTATTTCTACCGAAAACGAGTTCGCTCTTTTAAATGAAGAAAACATAGAGAATAATCCTTCTATTCAACTATTATTGTTAGAAGACAACTATAAAAGAGCTGTTTTAAGAATAGAACGGAATAAGTTACTCCCAGACATAGCATTTAATTATTTTTTAGGGACTAACTATGCTAAAAACGCTAAATACTACCCTGGTTTTCAAATAGGATTATCCGTTCCTTTATTTTATGGCAAAAATAAAGGACAGATCAAATCAGCAAAAATTGCATTTAATGCACAGCAGTTGCTTACTCAAAATGAAATTTCATTACTTAAAACAAAACTAGAAGGCTACAAAAAAAATGAATTGAAATACAAAGAAATTATTGCATATTATAATAATTCAGGACAAGAGCTACACAAAGAAATTTTAAGAACTATATTAACAAGTTTTAAAAGAGGAGAAATCGATCTATTTAAATTTGTCTATAGCTATGAAAATGCCATGCAAATTAAACTAGACTATTTAGACAATGTATTGGAGTACAATACAATATTACTTGAACAAATGTATTTATCAAACTAAAAAAAGAAATATGAAGCGAACATCATTATTCATAATCATAATAAGCTTTTTTATTACATCCTGTGGAAGCAATAAAAAGGAGGAAGCTAAATTGAGTACAGATGAAAAATTGATAATAATATCTGAAGAACAATTTAAAGCAGATAATATGGCATTTGGAGAGATGCAAGAAATAAGTTTCTCTGAACTTATAAAATGTAATGGTAACATTGTATCAAAACCATCGGGGATAGCAAAAATTAGCCCAACTGTTTCTTGTTTAGTTAAAAACATCTATTGCACAAGCGGTCAGAAAGTAAATGCGGGACAGATTCTCTTCAAACTATCTGGTAACGAATTTCTTGACCTTCAAAAAGATTTCTCTGAAACAGCAAGTCAGTTAAAACGAATAGAATCTGAATATGAAAGAATCAAATCACTTTATAATGACAGTATCGGGACAAAGAAAGATTTGATATCGAGTGAAAGTGAATATAAGAGTATAAATGCCAAATATTCAGCATTAAAAATAAAAATAAAGTTGATCGGATTAGATGTTTCGAAAGTTGAAAACTCTAATTTTTACCAAACATTTTTAATAAAATCTCCCATTGATGGATATATCTCTAAAATCAATGTTTCCATAGGTCAAAACATTGATCAGCAAACAAATATGGCTGAAGTTCTTGATATTAAACAACTACAGTTACAAATATCTCTCTATGAAAAAGATATAAATAAATTGAATATAGGGCAACAAATAAATTTTAAATTATCAAGTAATAATGATAATATTTATACCGCAAAATTAGTTTCAATAGGAAGAACAGTAAATCCGGATTCTAAAACAATTGAATGTTATGCTGATATAGACGATTTAGATAGTGGAAACTTTGTAAACAACGCTTATATTGAGGCTGACATAATATATAAAACTGAAATAGCAAAAGCTGTTCCAGAAGAATCTATACTCAAAATTAATGATGCTAATTATGTACTTGCATTTATAAAAAAACACAATAACAGCTACTACTTAAAAAGTCTAGAAGTAAAAATTGGTCGCTCTAGTAGTGGTTATGTAGAAATTTTGAAGCAATTAAGTTACTCTAAGTTACTATCAAAAGGAACATATAATATAATAATTGATTGAATCTAACAGATGAAAACAATATACCTCTCCGATTTAAAAACTGGTGAATCTGCGATAATAACCAAAGTGCTTGGTCATGGAACTTTCCGCAAACGCATTACCGAAATGGGTTTTGTAAAAGGGAAAAAAGTTACTGTTGTAAAAAATGCACCGCTACTCGACCCTGTTGAATATCAAATTATGGGTTACAACATTTCTTTAAGAAGAAGTGAGGCTCAACTTGTAGAGATAATATCTGAAAAAGATGCTGAAGATTTAGCCAAAACAAAATATAAAGGAACTATCAATGAAGAAAAGTTGAAAGTATCAGCTTTAGAAAAAGGTAAAAAAATAAACATTGCACTCGTTGGAAACCCTAACTGTGGTAAAACCACTCTCTTCAATTATGCCTCCGGTTCGCACGAACGTGTTGGAAACTATGGTGGTGTAACCATTGATGCTAAAGAAGCAATTATAAAAAAACAAGGTTATCAGTTTAATATTGTTGATTTGCCTGGCACCTACTCGATTACTGAATACACCCCTGAAGAACTATTCGTACGTAATCATATCACTGAAAAAATGCCTGATATAGTCGTTAATGTGATTGATGCGTCTAACCTTGAGAGAAACCTATACCTCACTACACAATTAATTGACATGAATATTAAGGTAGTAATTGCCTTAAACATGTACGATGAATTGGAGAAAAAAGGTGTCAACTTTGATTATGAAGCATTAGGAAAAATGATTGGTATTCCTATTATACCGACAGTTGCTTCAAAAGGGAAAGGTGTTAATCAATTATTTAAAAAGCTAATTGAAGTATATGAAGATCAAGACTCTACGGTCAGACATATCCATATTAATTATGGAGAAATGATTGAAGGAGGAATTCGAGGTATTCAAAAAGAGCTACGTGAAAACCCTGAACTTACGGATAAATATTCTACTAGATACGTTGCTATCAAATTATTAGAATCAGATAATACGACTAAAAATCAGATAAGTAAACTGCCCAATTTCAAAGAAATTGAACAAAAAGCCCTGCACTCCATTACTGAGCTAGAAGCAGAATATGCAGAGAATTCAGAAACTATCATTACTGATGCAAAATATGGATTTATTGATGGAGCACTAAAAGAAACATACAAAGCCAACAAACAGATTTACGGTAAAGTACGTGGACTAGATGATTTATTCACCCACCGTATTTGGGGCTTCCCTATCTTTATCTTTTTTATGTGGTTAATGTTTCAAACTACCTTTACCATTGGAAGTTATCCTATGGAGTGGATAGATATGGGAGTTAGTGCATTGGGCAAATTAATCAGTAACCTTATGCCTCAAGGAGCATTACGCGATTTACTGGTTGATGGTATTATTGGTGGTGTTGGAGGTGTTATTATTTTCTTACCCAATATACTCATCCTCTTCTTCTTCATTTCCTTAATGGAAGATTCCGGATATATGGCTAGAGCCGCCTTTATTATGGATAAACTAATGCATAAAATTGGCTTACACGGGAAATCATTTATACCTTTAGTAATGGGCTTTGGATGCAATGTTCCTTCTATTATGGCAACTCGAACGTTGGAGAATAAAACAGACAGAATCCTAACTATGATTATAGCACCATTTATGTCCTGTAGTGCTAGATTACCAGTGTACATACTTTTAATATCTGCATTTTTCCCATATAACCAAGGCTTAGTACTATTCTCCATTTATATAATTGGCATAGTGCTTTCGGTGATTGTTGCACTCATAATGAAGAAGCTTGTTTTCTCTAAAAAAGAAGTGCCTTTTGTAATGGAACTCCCACCATACCGAATACCTACGCTAAAAAATACAAGTCTACACATGTGGCATAAAGGGCAGCAGTATTTGAAGAAAATGGGTACGGTTATCTTGGTTGCATCTATTCTCATATGGGCCTTAGGGTATTTCCCGAAAAATATTGAATACAGTGAAGATTACGAAGCACAAATTGTATCAATCAATCAAAATGATAAATTAGATGACTCAAGTAAAGAAAAACTAATCCAGCACATAGCTATTGTTCAAGAATCAGAAAGACAAGAGAAATCATATATTGGCCAATTAGGTCATGCTATAGAACCTATTATCTCTCCATTGGGTTACGATTGGAAAATGGGTGTTAGTATTATTACGGGTCTTGCTGCTAAGGAAATTGTAGTAAGTACTATGGGTGTTTTATACCATGCCGATATGGCTGCCGACGAAACATCTAGTGTTTTAGTTACCAACTTACGCAATCAAAAACATACTACAGGAGAATTGAAGGGAAAAAAAGTATTCACCCCATTAGTAGCCTTTAGTTTTATGCTCTTTATATTAATCTACTTCCCTTGTGTGGCTGTTATTGCCGCAATTAAGAAAGAATCGAACTGGGGCTGGGCTATTTTCACTATGGTATATACAACTCTTATTGCTTGGGGACTTTCTTTTGCTGTATATCAAATTGGAATAATGCTATAATCTATGCAACTAATAATCGTTTATACAATCCTTACCATAACTGTAGCATACACTATATATGCTATTACAAAATATGTACGTAAAAAAAATGACGCTTGTGATGGTTGTAGTGGTTGTGAAATTAAAGGACAAATCGCGAAGAGCCTTAAAGACAAAACTTCAAAAGACCCTTCGACCTGTAACTACGCTCCTCCAAAGACTAGCAGTCAGAATAAAAAAAAGTAGGAATCACTAAACTTTAACTTCTAATATCACATTAATTTTTAATAGTGCACTATTGTCCAAGAAGACTATATTGAAGAATCATTTTGATTTTTAAACTAAAAATTATTATAGCTAATTAAAAGATTAATAACCATGAGTAAATAACTGTAACCATTTAATATCTTTGCGACTAATCATAATCACATTTTAAATATTCAACAAATCAAAATGAAAAATAGCCTTACAAACTTATCATATCAAATATTAAAAATTGCCAATCGTGAAATACCAAGGTCTACTTTTCTGAAAGAAATATCAAAATTACTTATTGACTGGTTTAAGTGTTCTGAGATTAAATTTTTACTTAAAATACAAAAGAACGATTCGCAATTTGAATTAGTGCATTACACGAAAGATAATTTTGATTATAACATCATACATTTAAATGATCTACCACAATATCTGCAAGTAGAAGAAAGTACAGGTCTATGGAAATCTATATTAGATAATAATTTTGATTCATCTTCAACTTTTTTCAGCGAGAAAGGATCTTTTTGGACAATAAATTTTGGTAATATTTCTATTCCTTATCGAATCAAATTAGGTTCAACTATAAACAATGATAGTTCAAAGTCAGATAGTAATTATTCGTTATTAATTAGCCCCTTTATATATAGTAACGAAAGGGTTGGATTAATACATATTAAGAACCTTGAGCCTGAAGTGTTTTCGAGTTTAGGAACGACCATGTTTGAAGAATTTTCGCAAACTTTAAGTGTTATCCTTATTAATCAGTATACACAAGCTCTTTTACTAGAACGAGTAAAAGAACTAGATTTTTTGTATAAAATGTCAAACATCACAAAACAAAAAGCAATTTCTCTTGACAAGCTTATTTCCCAAATTATTGAGTTAATACCTCCTGCTTGGCAATACCCTGAAATAACTACAGCCAGAATAACTCTAAATAATAAGAATTATCCAAATACGCATTTCGATAAATATGAACACAAATTGGTATCAGATATTATAGTGGATAACGAAAAGTGTGGAATAATTGAAGTCTGCTATACTGAAAAATGTCCTGAAATTGATGAAGGTCCATTTTTTTATGAAGAAAGAAATCTCTTAAACAATATTGCAGCTGAATTAGCCACTATTATTAGCCAAAATAAAAAAGAAAAGACAATATAAAATCTCTTTTTAGTCAATTAATTTTTCATATAAGAGTCCACGGAGTGGCGTGATCAAACCCATAAAAAAAACAAATACTTAAAATGAATATAAAGGACTCCCAATTCACAAGATTTGAAGACAACAACAATGTGTGGTTGTCTGATAACAGCAAGGAAAAATTTAACTGTAATGACTATGGCATAACTCCCACTATCATTAATAGTGAAGCTGAAGTTGGACAAGCAATGTTAAATGAGCTGTACACTACCGCGGCATCAAAACAAGGAGATATTAATATTGCCCTTCTTGGTGGCAGAGGCGCTCAGGAGTTACACCGTTTGTTGGGAGAATTAGCGAAGACAACCGAACAGGATAAACTACTAGCTAGACTAAATGTATTTACGCAAGACGCTTTAGCTCCTATGGGCATGGATAATGGGTTAAGTTTTGTGCGTGATTTTGAGCGTATTTTGGGCGATGCTTTTTTCAAAAAGATAAAAAGCTTTACTCCCATGAATACTGATACAAAAGATATAGAATCAGTTCTTATTGAGTATTTGACTAAATTGGAAGAACTAGGCGGTTTAGATATCTTTTTTATTGGGCATGGTCCAGAAGAAAATGAAGCATCACACCTTGCCTATATTAAGCCTTTCTCTGGCGCACAGAGCCACCATCTTGCAGGTATCATCCCCATATCTAGCAGTATTTTGGAGCATCACATCAGTAAGTTTAAAGCTGGTGGAAGCCTTGTAAATGAGAAGGATGAAAAGGAATGTCGCTCTGCTAAGTATATTCTCACCTTAGGACCAGCAGCTATCTTACAAGCCAAAAAGGTGGTTCAGTCAGTAGTAGATGCCGACTCTGCTCCTGCTAAAATTCAAACCTATGCCAAAGTGCTTAACACGCGCTTAAGTTCAAATAAAGATGAAGCGATGCAACAACTAAATACGAACCCTGGCTTATGGATAAGACTACATCCTAATACCAAATCTTTTGTATTACCTAGTTTAGGTTTGTAATGAATATAAGCTTTACTTTCTTTCGTACTTATTTTTTTATCTCCAAAAAACACAAGCCCTAACGCGAGGGTATCTTTTTGGAGTTGTTTTAGTATTAATTATACCCACACGATAAAATCCTGCGACAGCAAAGCTAATTAGTCTTTTACACAACGGACGGAAAAAGCAACGACAATCCAATCTGAATTATCGTCAGTATAATCTGTAGAGAAACCTATGCTTGAAGCAATAATCGAGGAATCCGAATCTGTTGTAATTAACTCAGTACTATTCCCTACATTAGCAAACTCATAAAAGAAAGAAGAGGAAGATAAAGAATACGCTTTATACCCAGCAGGTAGTAGATTTAAGCCTGAACTATTATTTGTTGACAAATCATTTCCTATTGAAAATGCTTCAGTAGATAGATTCCAATCTGTGCTAGCAGCTAAAGCTTTTGCAATATTATAGTTACTAAAAGAAAAAGAGTATCCATATAATTCAAGATAATCTTCGAGTTCATCCCAATCCTCAGATGTTGAAACATGCCATCCAATAGGAGCTAATTTACCAGTCTTTTCTGCATTAAAATTATATAATGCCCCATACTTACTATTACTATATGTTATGGAATCATTGTTATACCAGCAATAGGCAGCTGGATCCCCTAGAACAGAGCTATTAGATGGATCTTTAACTGTAGTGGTATCCAATAGAATAGCTGTACCATCATTATATTTTGTTGTCTTCAGGTTTTCTGCCATCCAAACCTGAGTTCCTATGGTAATGGTTGGGTAAGTATTACCATCAACATCAGTCACTGTTCCATAAACAGGGCTTGGAAGTGTTAGTATTGGTTCAGGCATAGGCTCATCTTTCTTATCTTCAGAACAAGAAGTAAATAAAACGCCAGCAACAAAGAGAACAAGAGCAAAAGAAAGGTTTAATTTTTTCATAATGATTCATATAAAATTAGTCTTTTATAAATTACTTTTAAATAGCACTATTTAAAAGACAGAGATTTGGGAAAAGATTACTGATATTTATATTAAAAATAAAAAACAAAGATAAAAAATCTTATTTTCAATCAACCTTTTATACCAAAAAATCTAATGCTGTAATTATAATTATTTAAATATAGAAGAACCACACAATGCAATCCTTCGCTAGCGCAGAGTATAAATGTAAAGGACCACACAAAAAGGAGTAGTTATTCCGGTCTAAAAGCCCAAAAACTGAATTCCAAGCCCCATCAATAGAATAACTGCACCGGCAAATAAATGAAAGAACTTCCCTGCTTTCTTAAAACGCACAAAAGAAATTCCAGTATAGCCAATAAAAACAGCCACCAGCATAGTGGTAATTGTAGCAGCACCAAACAAGCCTGCAACAGAAACAATACCCCAGGTATCATGTTGCGCTGCTGGATAAATAAGTAGCGGAATAAGCACTTCGCAAGGACCAAAAACAAAGATTAGAAATAAAATCCAAGGCGTAATATTAATTTCTTTTTTACTCTCCTTCTTAATCTCCTCTGTAGGTAGATGTCTGTAAGGGCGAATAGATTTAGGCAATAAAAAATTCGGAAGATGCGAATGCAATCTATTATTGAATAGCTTATAGATACCGTATACAGAGTAAATAACTCCAAACACAATGAGCATCCACGCCGCTAAATCGCCACGCATAGCCTCTATACTTTCTAACTTGCTTAAGCTTATACCAAGGGCGACTCCTACTATTCCAAGTACTACCGAACCTACAATATGTCCAATTCCTGAGAAGAAAGTAATCCACATTGTTTTTGCTCTTGACCAATTACGTGCTTTGCTTAAAACGATAAAGGGTAAATAGTGATCAGGTCCTAAAATAGTATGTACAAAGCCTAAAGTAATTGCTGAAACAAGCAGCACATGCAATTCATTCATATCGCTATAACTTATTTATCAATGAAGCCTGACAAGCAGCTCCAAATCCATTATCAATATTTACTACTGAAATACCACTAGCACAACTATTTATCATAGAGAGCAAGGCTGTTAGTCCTTCGAAATTAGCACCATAACCAATACTCGTTGGCACACCAATTACAGGCTTATCAACTAAACCTCCAATAACACTTCCTAGTGCACCTTCCATACCAGCAACAACAATAATTACTCGTGCTCCTCTAATAATATCTAGCTTATTAAACAAACGGTGAATACCAGCTACACCTACATCATAAATAGTTTTCACTTCATTGCCTAAGAAACGAGCTGTTTCTGCAGCCTCTTCAGCTACAGGCATATCAGATGTTCCAGCAGCAACTATAACGATATAGCCCTTTGATTTTTCTTCATTAGCTGCCTTATAGCTTATGGTTTTTGCCATCTCATTGTACTGTGCATCAGGAATAACTTCTTTAATTGCTGGATACATCTCAGGCGTAACACGCGTAGCTAAAACATCTATGCCCTTTTGAAACATGCGTTCAGCAATCTGCTTCACTTGCTCCGTTGTTTTTCCTGAAGCATATATTACTTCGGGCATTCCTGTGCGCTGAAATCTATCCGTATCAATGCTAGCAAAACCCATTTCTTCGATACCTTTTCCAGATACCATCTGTAGGGCTTCTGGGAGTTCTAGTTCTCCCTTTTTATATTGCTCAAAAATATCTGTAAGTGTCATATTATATATTCTTTATTACTTCATTTTCAACTTCTTGAATAGAGATATTATGCTTTTCGGCCAATGCTTTGCAATCTTCAAACTCAGGTTTTGAGTGCACTAGCTTTCCTTGAAACTCACTTTGTTTCACACGTACATCTCCAAATGTTGTCTGCACCAACTTCTCTACCCTATTCAGCATATTTTTTTTCACTGCATATTCGCGTAAACCAATACTAGTAGTATGCGTAAAGATTATCTCTTTCATACTAGCTGTTTTATCAGGAGAACAGAGTACATGTAAAGTAATAGCGGGTCGAGACTTTTTCATAACGATGGGTACCATCCAAGCATCACTTGCTCCTGCATTAAACAATTTTTCCAACACAAAACCATAATGTTCTGGGTTCATATCATCAATATTACATGCAAGTACGGTAGCAGCTTCTATATTCATATCTGTTGCTTCAGACTTCGATTCTATTAAATAAGCACGCAAAACATTTGGTACTTCCGAGATATCTCGCTGACCAATACCATAGCCTGTTTTAGCTATTGGAAAATTAATCTGTTCTGTATATTCATTAACTGTTGCTACTAAAATAGCGGCACCAGTAGGCGTAGTTGCTTCATGTTGTACTAGTCCAGATTTTACTGGAATATCATTAACAATAAGAGCTGTGGCTGGAGCTGGAACAGGCATAATGCCATGATCGCACTTGACTGTACCACCACCCAATTGTATGGGAGCTGCCATCACCTTATCAACCTGGAGATAATCCAAACAAATAGCTGCACCAACAATATCAGCAATAGAATCAAGCGCTCCTACCTCATGGAAATGAACTTTCTGAATATCAATATTATGGACTTTTGCCTCAGCAACTGCAATCAGTGTAAATATCTTTAAAGAGCTCGCTTTCACTTCAGCAGAAAGCGAACTCTTATTCACTATTTCTTCTACATGGCGTAAATGACGATGTTTCTCCAATAAGTTCTTCTTTACAAGTACCTGCGCTTTTGTTCCGAAAATACCTCTACGTGAATCTTTTTCTACTTTTAAGCTAAATCCTTTTATGTTTAGCTTTTCTAATTCCGCAACTAAATATGACTCGGGCACACCCAAGTCTATCATAGCTCCTAAATTCATATCGCCACTAATACCCGCAAAACAATCGTAATATAAAATCTTCATGATAGTTTATTTATTAATTGCTCGGTTTAACTTTCCAGAAACCAATCCCTCCTCATCTATGGTACACTCCTCAAAACCAAATTCTTTTATTTTTTCTAACACTTCTGCTTTTACAGCATTTAGTTTTAAAAAATCATCCTGTTTTACCTCTATTTTTGCTAATGAATTATAATGCCTTACTCTTACATCCTCAAAACCATAAGTATTTAGTAAGTCCTCGGCCAATTCAACTTGCTTTAATTTCTCAGCAGTAACAGATTGATTATAAGGGATACGAGAACTTAAACAAGGACTAGCAGGTTTATTCCAATTTGGCAAATCGAAATACTTTGCTATTTGTCTTAAGTCGTCTTTAGTAATACCACAATCAACCATAGGTGAAAGTACTTGAAGTTCCGTTGCTGCATTTATACCTGGGCGATAATCTCCTAAGTCATCTGCATTAGTACCACTAAGCACCTCAAAACCAGGAAATTTATCCGCTATCTCATTTAAATCTTGAAATAGATGAAACTTACAATAGAAACAACGATTCTCTGGGTTTTTATTATATCGTTCATCTTCTATTTCTTTCGTTTTAATTACCTCTAGCTTAATATTAAACTGCTCACAAAAAGCTTTTGCTTCAATAAAATCTCTATTTTTAAGACTTTCAGAATTTGATATCACTCCTATTGCACTCTCTTTACCCTGAAATTTTCTAGCTAAAAAAAGTACTAAAGCAGAGTCTATTCCACCCGAGAAAGCAACTATGGATCCTTTTCTTTTTGTAAACCAAGCTTCCAAAGCACTTAACTTAGCTTGTAATTCTATTTCTAAATTATTCATTGTAATTATTCATTTTTAAATTTCCTAATCAGCTCTACTCATGCTTAGCTTACCATGAAGTATACCCTTAATTGAAATCAATTTATCTGAGAGTAAAGTCAGTCTGCTGGCAGTGCCTTTTACTGCAACAACTTCAAGACATTTATCTGACTCCAGCATAAACCGTTGTGAGGATAATATTTCTTTATGAAAATCTTCTTGTGAAAGTGCTATCTGATTTAAGATATCTCTTTTTTTAGGATCAAAAAGCATCGTAATAGTACCAGCAACCTTATTATTGCATTGCCATTTTTTTTCTACTACATTTTTACTTATTAATTGCCTAATAGCTTGCGATCGATTAGTAAAGTGGTTCTCTACTACATACTCATCCAATGCTTCTAACAAAGGTTGTTCAATAGATATTCCAAAACGGATTACTGACATAATACTATTAATTAGTTTATTGGCTTTTCGATATAAAAATCAACATATCAATTAGTTAACAAAACAACTCTTAACTTTTAATATATTTATATTGTATAATTCAATTTTTTACATACTTTTGTGGCACGAAAATACAAAAAAGTAACACAATATCATTGTAATTTTTTATAAATTTTTATTAAATATTCAGAAAGCCTAAAGGGTTTTTATTTTTACCAAAAAGTGTTACGATTTTATATTATAGTAACACTAATTAATTTATTATACATGAAAAAATATTTAGCACCCCTACTATCACTGCTTGTGATTACTTTTTCCGTAATTGCTCAGAATACTCCAACTAATATAAAAGACTCTATAGAATTAGAAGATTTTGTAGTTACCGGATCTCCTATAAAAGTCAGTAAAAACAATGTGCATATGGCTATAACTGTAGTTAATCGTGAACAGATTGTAGAAAGTACAGAATCAGCCATATTACCTTTTCTTAATGGTAGAGTTCCAGGATTATTTGTAACAGAACGGGGGGTAACTGGTTTTGGTGTTGCTACTGGAGCTGCCGGACAAATAAGTATGCGTGGAATTGGAGGAAGCCCAACTACAGGGATATTAATGTTAATTGATGGTCACCCACAATATATGGGAATTTTTGGACATCCTTTGGCAGATTCATATGTAACATCGGATATTGAAAGAGTGGAAGTTATTCGTGGACCGGCTTCTATACTTTACGGCTCAAATGCAATGGGAGGAGTTATAAATATGATTACTCGTAAACAAAAAAAAAATGGTTTACATGGAAATGCTAAAATTAGCTATGGTTCTTATAATACTCAAAAATATATGGCTTCAAGTGGATATAAAAAAAACAAGTTAAGCATTTTCAGCTCAATAAATCACGATCAAACTGATGGTCATCGTCCAAACTCTGATTTTAATATCAATAATGGCTATATTAAATTAGGCTACGAAATAAATAAATATTTTAAAGCTTCCACCGATTTTAGTATTGCAAAATTTAAAGCAACTGACCCAGGACCAGACACAATTAATGCTTCAGTTGGCAATAATCTAGATATAACACGTGGTTATTGGGCATTTGATGTAGATAACGAATTTAATAAGCTTGCTGGTGCTCTTAAAATATTCTACAATTTTGGAGAACATAAAATTTCTGATGGATTTCATTCCACTGATCAAAATTTTGGTATAAACATACACGAAACAGCGAAGCTTTTTAAAGGAAATAGCATCTCAATTGGAGCAGATTACATCAATTATGGAGGAAAAGCCGAGAATGAATTAGCAATGGCAGGAAACGGTATCGTATTTAAAGATACTGCCATTTACGAAGCTGCTGCTTATGGTTTAATACAACAATCATTATTTAAAAAACTGATTCTAAATGCAGGTTTGCGTTTCCAAAACCATGAAGTTTATGGAGAAAAATGGATTCCATCTGGAGGATTTTCTTTTCATATCACACCAAAAACCACCTGGAAAGCGTCTTCCTCAAAAGGTTTTCGTAGTCCTACTATGCAAGAACTATATATTTGGAATCACAACTCCAATCTTAATCCAGAAGAGATTATAAATTACGAAACTTCCATTCTGCAATCATTTTTAAACAATAAAATTAATTTTGAATTAACAGGTTTTTTTGTAGAAGGCGACAACCTTATCATAAACATACCTCTACAAGGGCTACAAAATGCAGGCACAGTATCTAATAAAGGACTTGAATTTATTGCCAATATTAATCTAATAAAAAACCTAGCCATCAACTTTACGTATAGCTTTATTGATATGACAAACCCTGTTTACGCAACACCTAAGCATAATTTATTTACCAGTTTTCGTTACCAATGGAAAAAACTATCTGCCATGGCTAGTGTGCAGCACATAAATAGTTTGGACACTGACCCATCAACACATACACACTTACAAAACTACAGCCTTTTAAAGGCAAAATTATCATATAAAATATTAACATACGCTGAAGTATTTGCGAGTGGAGAAAATCTACTAAATCAAGCATACGAAACCAATAGATATTACCCTATGCCTGGCGCAACTATTTTTGGAGGTGTCAATCTAAAGTTCTAATTATTCTTAGCTAACAATTATTTGTCATGAAAAAACTTTTTGCAATTTTTATCTTCTTTTTTCTTCTTGTTAATTTACATGCAAACCCTTTGCACAAACACTATAAACACAGCATTATCATTGACACAGATTGTGCTATAGATGATATGCGTGCAATTAGTTTATTATTATCGCTACCTACTATAACTATAAAAGCAATTATGGTTTCTGATGGTGCTTTGACTCCAAAAGAAGGTGCTATTAAAATACGTTCCTTATTACAAGAATTCAATCGAGATAGTATTCCTGTAATGATTGGGGAGAAAAAAGACATCCATCCTTCTTGGAGAGAATTTAACCGTCAATTAAGTTGGGGAAAAGAAACAAATATTCAACATAAACCTATACAACTAAAAGAAATAGCGAGTATCATAACGAACTCAAAAGAAGAAATTACACTTGTTTGCTTAGGGCCATTAACAAATATAGCCCAACTTATTAAGAAACACTCAAATATCATCTCTAATGTAGAAGATATGCTTTGGTATAATGAATCTATTAATCCACTTAAAGGATTTAATTATGAGAGCGATACGGCAGCTACAAAGCTTCTTTTTTCTTCGAGTATTAAAATTAAGATTTTATCTAATCTTAATATAGAAGATGCCGTTTTTGACGCCAACTTATTTAACTTCTGTAAGAACACGAATACCATTCAGGCTAAAGCTATTTACAATACGCACAACCAGCCTTTAGTTATCAAAAAGATAAACGAAAACCACTTTAAACTATGGGATGAATTAGTGGCTGCATTTCTTACCAATCCAGAATTATTTTCGATTGATATATTAAGTAAAAATAAGAATATTCGCTACTGTACCAACTACTCAATCAAAGCTGTACAAGAAGTATTGAAAGACATCATCTCTGACAACTATACGGCTGGTGCATACATTGCCTTTATGGGTTTTCCAATAAAACCAGCACTTTATACCTATGACATACGCTTAATAATGGATTCTGCAATAACTCGTTATGGACTAGAAGAATGGAAAGCTTGTGTAATGACGGATGAGTTTCACGGACACCTTGGTGTATTTTCAATTGTTGGGGCAAAAATGGGATTAAAAGCAAGAGATTATTTCGGAGTTGAAACAGATTTACTTCAAGTTGTTAGTTTTGCTGGTTCAAAACCTCCTTACAGTTGCATGAATGATGGTATTCAAGTAAGCACTGGGGCAACGCTTGGGCAAGGAACAATTCAAATTAGAACAGATTCCATCTCATTACCGAAAGCCATATTTACTTATAATGGAAAATCTATTGAAATTAAATTAAAAGATAAATACCTCTCACAATTAAAGAATAATATTAACAAAGGCATCTCACAATTTGGCTTAGCAGATGAAAACTACTGGACATTTATTCGTCAGAATGCCTTAAAATATTGGCTAAATTGGGATAGAAATAAGATTTTTGAATTAGTAGAAATAAGTAATTGATAATAACCTACAACTTGCTCAAGCCATTTAAGGCTGCAATTTTGTAGGCCTCTGCCAGCGTAGGATAGTTAAAGACAGTGTCTCGAAAGTACTTAATCGTACCATTCAGACTCATCACTGCCTGACCAATATGAATAAGTTCTGTGGCTGATTCTCCAATAACATGAAGGCCTAATATCTCTAATGTGTCTGGGTTAAACAAAAGTTTCAAATAACCCATTTGTAAACCGAGAATACTTCCTCTGGCCAACTCCTCAAATCGAGCAACACCAAACTCATAAGGTATTCCTAATTCAACAAGCTCTTTTTCTGTTTTACCAATCATTGAAATTTCAGGGATAGTATAAATACCATATGGCAGTAATTTAGCAGATTTTTTAGATAAATTAGTAAACATATATCTACTTGCCAAACGCCCTTGTTCCATTGATGTAGCAGCAAGCGCCGGAAAACCAATTACATCTCCAGCTGCATAAATAGTAGGTATCTTAGTTTGGTATTTATCATTTACTAAAATTCGACCACGTTGATCTGTGTCTAATCCTATTGCTTTAAGATTTAGAGTGTCAACATTTGTCTGTCTTCCTACAGCGTATAGAAGGGTGTCTGATTTTATTATCTTTCCACTTTTAAGATTTGTAAGCACTGTTCCATCTGCATCTACTTTAATATCTCTAACAACTTCACCTAAATGAAATATCACCTTTGAACTTTGAAGTTGAGATATAAGTCGTTCAATGATTTCGTGATCAATAAAATCTAGTATTGTTTCTCTTCTTTCTAACACCGTAACTTTAACATCCAATGCTGCAAACATTGAGGCGTATTCAAGTCCTATTATACCAGCACCAACAACAACTAATTCATGTGGTATTTCTTTTAAATCAAGTATTTGATCTACATCAATAATTTTTTGTCCATCGAAAGAGATTGTTGGATCATGAGCTGGTCTTGTTCCACAAGCAATAAGAATATTTGTTCCTTCTAATAGTTGTTCTTCGTTATTATCTATGTCAACAGCGACTGTACTAGTACTTAGAAATCTAGCCAATCCGAAATACATTTCAATTTTATAACGTTTTAAATGATCACGGATTATCTGCATTTCCCCCTCTTCTACAATTTGCACACGAGCCTTCAAATCTTCCTGAAGAATTCTTTCCTTAACAGTATAATTCTTACCATAGAAAGCACGCTGACGTAAGCCCGACAAATGGAGAATTGCCTCACGTAATGTTTTACTAGGAATGGTTCCTCCATGAAGAGAAACTCCACCAAGCATTGCTTTACGGTCAACAATAGCTACTGATTTTCCTAACTTTGCAGCTTCAATAGCAGCTTTTTGACCAGCAGGTCCTGAACCGATAACAATTAAATCAAACTTCATTTTATATTAAGTTATTATATTTCACTCTCAACAATTTTAAATCTTTCTCATCTATTTATTAAACATCCATATAACAACATTAATCATACACTATTTAATTAAAACGATATAGAAAATACAAAAATATAATAATTAATTGAGAAATAAGTTATACTCTATTATCAAGAGGCAATAAAATTTAAAAATACTAGAGTTATGATTTAATCCATAAAACACTTTTTGACAGAGTACTTATAACAAAAAAAAACACTTGAATAATCAATATTTCTACTTACTTTTGTATAAAATATCCGTCCGTATTTTATGAAGCTAGTCTGTCAATTTATTATTCTCTTCTTCTTTATCAGCTTTGATCTAGGAGCACAATCACACATTTCATATTATACCTATTTTGGAGAAACTCAATCTTCAGAAGGAATCTATCTAAAATCCTCTCTTCGTGGACAATATAAATACAAAGAACACAATATAAATGCAAGCATAGAGAATTCGATTATTGGAAGTAATACAAATGTGTTAAGTGCAATAAGACTTCATGTTGACAAGGGCTTTAATATAAAATCAAAATATATAAAAATAAAAGCCTTTTATTTATGGAATAAACCGGGGAAATATATTAGAGAACACAACTGGGGAATAACGGGTAAAATATACTTAAATAAAATAACAGCAGAAGTTGGCCCACACTTTAGAACACTATATTACAAAGAGGATATTGGGTCAAACATTCACGAAAACTGGAATATAATATATGACCTTAGCTATTATATTAGAAATGAACCTAAACCTTGGAATATTGCTATAGCTGTAACAAATATAGATTACTTTCTATTATCTCAAGAAACAAACCCAAGCTTTTATATAAGAGGTATTTATAATATAAAAAAAAAATACTCAGCATTTCTTGAAGGCAGATATAAGAGCTCCGGTTCACTAAATGCAAGTGTTCATTATTTTGGCTACTCCATAAAAACAGGTATTAGATGGAACTTAAAGAAATAAAGAAACAGATACTATTACTATGTATAACAATCGGACTACACGGTTGTGATTATGTTGACATACCTGATATATTCATTTCTCCCTCCTCAGTAAACGACCGCTATGAGCAATCAATGGTATGGAACACAACACATCCTTCTAAAACAATACACACCACGAGAGAAGAGTATACTATATTCAATATAGCAGACGTACATATTGGTGAAACCTCTAACCTAAATCTTCTGATTAATAGAATATTAAATCAACAACCAGCGACCTTAGTCATTAATGGAGACTTTGTAAATGGACATAAAGATGACTACGATAAGTTTGATGCAACTATTTTTTCACAAGATACTCTACCCTACTTTCTTACATTAGGTAATCATGAGCTTTATTTTGATGGGTGGAGTGAATTCTATAAAAGGTATGGTAGTTCTATGTATTCTTTTATAATAAAAACACCTAGTGCAGAAGATTTATATATCTGTCTAGATACAGGTAGTGGTACACTCGGCAAAAAACAAATAAAGTGGTTAAAAGATTTATTAATAAATAAGCGAACAAACTATCGCAATTGTGTCATTTTTACACATGTAAACCTATTTCGAAATAGACATACAACTAGCACTAACCCAAATGTAGAAGAATTATATGTACTGCTTGATTTATTTGCTCAATATGCTGTTAACATGGTAATTACTGGCCATGATCACATACGCTATATAGAAAAAATTGGAAATACTACCCACATCTCTATTGACGCACTAAAAGATGGTGTTAAAAATGCCAGTTTCTTAAAATTACAAATAAACAAGCACACGATTAACTATATTTTTGAAAACATATAAATATCTGATTATATAAATATTAACTAAACAACAACAACAAGTTTTTTAGTATTTATATAATATTATGAAAAGAAGGCATGCTTTTTGATTTAACAAAATAACCTTATAATCTTTACCAAAATAGCAAACTAATGAAAAAATTTAGCATTCTTATGATTATCGCAGTTAGTGCATTTATATTCTCAAGTTGCAAAAGCAATGCATTTTCTCAGAATCATGGCTTCTCAAACAAACATATTAGCACAATAGCAACATCTAAAGGCGGAAAAATATTCTGTCATCATTAGAATAAAACATTAAAGATACCTATAGTCTCTTCTGTACGCACTACAGAAGAATTGCACCAAGACCTTCGAGAAATTCGAAGGTCTTTTTGTATTATAATAATCCCAAATTTAAAATAAGAACAAAAAAAGACTTAACTGTTTTTTAACATATATTTTGTGTTTCATGCAAAAAATAATATATTTGTGTTTCAAAAAAGACATAAATTGATCCTATTTTAAAAACTTAAAAACCATTATTTTATGAAAAAGATTTTAGCAATTCTGCTTTCATTATTATTAGTCGGACTTTTTACCATGTGTAAAGACGACGACAAAACTGAGGACCCAACAGACAATGGTCCTGCAGCTATCGTTGCACCTACCGGAACAGTAGTTCTGTCTGGTGTAGTGTCTGATGCTACAGGTGCCCCTCTATCTGGAGCAACAGTAACAGCTGGCTCTGAAACTACATCAACTGGATATGACGGAACATTTATTATTAATGCAGCACCTATTGTCTCAAATAGAGTAATTGCAAGCGTTTCAAAAGATGGCTATTTCGATGTTGTTAAATCTAAAGCATTCGTAGCTGGATCAAAATACTCAATAATAAATACTGCTCTTCAAATAAAAGATGGATCAAATGATGCATCAACTACTTTCACCTCTGCTGCTGGTGGTGTTTTAAATATTGGAAGTGCTTCAGTTACGATTCCAGGCTCTGGACTAAAAGTTGATGCAACAGGAAGTGCATTTACTGGAACAGCAACAATTGAAACATTTTATTTAGCCCCAGACAATGCTAAACTAGCAGAATTAATGCCTGGTGGTGATTTAGCTGGCGTTAATAGCAGCGATGCTGATGTAGCTTTAATTTCATACGGTATGTTAAATGTGAAATTATCTGATGGCTCTGGAAACAAATTACAAATAGCTGATGGAAAAACAGCAACAGTTAAAATCCCTGTTATTGCTTCTATGCAATCTGGAGCACCTGCTACTATGCCTTTATGGACATTTGATGTTGCAAAAGGCGTATGGGTTGAAGAAGGTGTTGCTACCTTAGATGCTGGTGGTCAGTTTTATGAAGGTACTGTAAGTCACTTCTCTTGGGTAAATCTTGATTATCCAGAATTAAGAGCTACAGTAAAAGGAACAGTAACGGATGCAGCTGGAAAAGCGCTGCAAGGAGTTAAAGTTACTATCGATCAAGTATGTAGACATACTGATAAAGATGGAAAATATGAAGCTTTTGTTCCTGCTAACACAGCCTTATCTGTATCTATTAAATCTGACGACTATTTTGGACAAAGCATAGGTAGTCAAAGCGTTGCAGGAATGTCTGGTGGCGGTGAAACAATAGTTAACTTTAATTTACCTACTATGCCAAAAGTAATTGGTACTGTTTCTTCATGTACCTCAACTGATGGAGAGGAAGCTATTATATGTATTAACTATTATGACAGTAAAAATATTACTATTTGTGGTATGACTACAAACGGTAGTTTTGAAATACCAGTATCAAACAATATTACATCTGTAGATATTACTGCTATTAGATATGGAAACTCTGGTAATACAACTGCAACAACAACAGCAGTCAATACCAATTTTGATGCTGGAAATATTGAAGTATGTACACCAATAGTAACTGGACCAAATAGTGTACGCCTAAATGGAGTATCTTATACTGATCAAGCATTTAATTTTGATGGTATAAATGGTGCTAGTTATATGGAAGAAGGAGTTGGTTTTAGCATGTTTAATATTAATCTTGTTTCTGCTGCTACTAAAGCAAATACTTATGGAGGCATTGCAGCAATATATCAAACTAACCTAAACTTATATAATCTTTCAAGCACAGGGACATATACTTATCCTCCTACTGATTACAATGGACCTTATTTTGATTTCAATATAAATATTGATGGAGATTACCTTTATGTAAACACAGGAACACTAACGCTAACAAATATTGGATCTGTTGGTGGTTTAATTGAAGGAACTGTTGAAGGAACTGTTGGTGATTCAATAGCACCAATTAGTGCAACGATTAATTTCTCTGTACTAAGAAATCCAGATCAAGAAGGATACAACACCATGATGCAATAAAGCTTAAGTCGATATAATTAAAAAGAGGTCTGAATATTCAGACCTCTTTTTAATTATATACGAAAAACAACCTTAAACACCTATTAAATAGACCTTTTAAGACTGTTTACTCTTTTCAGAAAAACTAGCTTCCATCGAAGTTTTTGTGATTTTGATAATAAGTTTTACTATTTGAAAATGATATTATTATTGTTTAGCCATACTTTTGTCATGCAGTTTAAATATAATTAGTTTTTAATTATATATTTTAGGTTGGTAACCTTTAAAGCCCCGAGATTTATCTTGGGGCTTTATTCTTTTATATGCTTATATATTACTTCTGCTTTTCCAGCACAAGCACCCAATCGTTACCATCCTTTTCTTCTCCAGGAGGATTAAATGATTTTACTCCTGTCGTTTTACAAGTAGCAACAAACTCACTCTTACCATTCCTAGGGTTGAACCAAAAAGCTTTCAGTTCAGTTCCTTTCATCAGCTCCATGTTTACTGAGAACTCTCTACCTGTATATGTATATATAAATGCATAACCTTTTCCTTTAGTAGCAACTATATAGGCATACCTCTCTCCTTGTTCTCCTGCTATTAAAGACTGGTCTGGAATTCTATCAAAATATGGCTTTGACAGCATCAGCTCTTTTAAATATGTCATTTGACTAGCACCAGTAGCATTTAAAGCTGATATCCATGATTCTTTTGCATCATATGCTGTTATAGCATCTCTTTCTCTATGAAACTGCATAATTGAATTGTGACCGTAGGTAAACCCACAGGCTCCTGAAAACACAGACCAATAAGCATATCTTCTTATATCATCTGCCGTCCATCTTGGCTGAAGCGTATCATGTAAACCTTGAGGAATATTCTCATAAGAAGGCTCTCCATCAATAGTAGGTTTATAGGGCTTCTTATTATAGTCATCAAGCACATATCTCCAATTATCTTCTCCATAACCCAGAGAATCTTGTTTATAGTTCTTATGTCCTGATTGAAACATATTAAAATCTAACCATTTTTCTTTATGAAACCATGTAGAAGATTGCGTTCTACCTCTTGGATGAAATGTTACCAACTGTTTAGGGTTATGCTCTTTTATAGTCTTCCCCATTTCATTAAAAACAGCTTGGTACTGATCTCCCTTTATATCTCCACCCGTCAACCACACAATATTTGTCTTATTCTCCAGCTTTCTAAACAAGAGGTTCATATATATGCGTCCCATTGCAATAGTAAGGTCCGATTTTTTAATTACACTTCCCCAAATTGGAACTAAACCAACATAAATATCTCTTTTAGCAGCCTCATCTACTATCCATTCAATATTATCCCAATAATCATATTGTATATGGTCTCCAAAATCATCTCCATTAGTCATGTACGGAGCCACAATATTTCCCTGTACTAAAGCTGAATCTCCATAAAAATTACAGTCATACAAATCGTGTAGTACCATTATTTGTATTACATTAAACCCTTTATTATGTCTATCATCTAGATACTTAAGAGCATCTTCATGATTTAATTTCTGTGCCATTAACCAGCCCGTATCTCCTAACCAGAAAAAAGGATCTCCTTTCTCTGTCATCAAAAAACGACCATTAGAAGACACCTCCAAATAAGGTAAAGATTTTGTTAGCTGAGCACTTACAAATAAACTCAACAAAGACATTGAAATTAGTAAACTGAGTTGCTTCATTTTCATAGAATATATTATTTATACTAACACCTTTTCTTTTAACACACCAAATTTAGTAAAGGTCTTGAAAGATGTTATTAATATGCTTAGCGTTATACTTAATACCGTAGATACTAAAATAGCTACCATGATGGCTATTTGATACTTAATAGCAATTAAAGGAACTGAACCTCCTAACAACTGCCCTGTCATCATACCAGGCAAAGATACAATACCCATAGTAGCCATGGTCGCTACAGTAGGATTCAAGGCTGCGATAAAACTTTTCTTAGCAAAAGGAAGTAATGCTTCTAATTTCGTAGCCCCTAATGATAGATGATAATAATATTGGTTTTCATCCTTCTTTAAAGATTGATAAAAATCACCTAATCCTACGACATTTGCTCTCAATGAATTTCCTAATATCATGCCACCAATAGCTATAAGATACATCGCATCAAATATTGTATCCAGTCTTACTATAAAAAGGTTAAAATATACAACGACAGACAAATTGGCGACTATAAATGAAAGCAACATTGGAAATAAGAAATACCTTCTTCTTAACTTAGAGCTATTAATAACTGTCAACACGGCCACTGATATCATCACCAGCAACCATGCAATATTTATCATCCAGTTATTTAGCTTAAAAAGATACTCTAAGAAAAATCCGATAAGAATTAACTGAATAGCCATTCTTAGGGTTGATACAAGTAATTTTTTTAATAAACCTGTCTTAAAATACCAAAAGACTATAATTGGCACCAAAAGCAGCAATGCTGTCATCAGCATAGAAGAAAGAGACAAATCTTGAGCTCCGTTCATCTTATATAAATTTTACGTGCTTAACTTCTACTTCCTCTGGTATATATTTATCATGAGATATATAAAGAACTGTAAACAAAGGATTCTTCAAAAAATAATCCATCACTTTTAGCCTTAACTTTTTATCTAAAGCTGAACTTATCTCATCCAGCAAAAAAATCTTTCTCTGAAGAAGCAAAGCATTTATTATCGCTATGCGCTGTTTCTCTCCACCGGATACATCTTCAATATTTTTCTCCAATATAGTATCTGATAATTCAAACTGATGCAAAAAAGATTGCATGTTTTTATGAAAATAGGCTTTGTGTTTTTGATTCACTTTCAGAGTAAGCGTGTTAAAAAAAAAGTCTTTCACTTTACCTGTTCCTATATTTAAGTCTTGACTAATATAAGCCACTTCTTGACGAACTTGCCATACAGTTTTTTCATCAAGCAAGTTTCCCTTAAAATAGATGTCGCCTGAACTTAAAGACTCAAAGCCTAATAAGAGTTTAAAAATAGTAGTTTTACCAATCCCAGAACGTCCATCAAAACATACTTTTTCGCCTTCTAACACTTCTAAAGAGAACTGATTAACAACGAGTTGATCAGAAAACAGTTTGCTGATTTTATCAAATTTTATCATACAGTAATTGTAAAAACACAAATATAGAACAATCCATTTTTTTTACTATCAATATTAGCATTTATTTAGGAGTATGTTATTTATCTTAAAGTTTTCAACAAATAATCAATTCTCTTTGAAATAGAGCGCATTTTTGCGTACTTTTGCAGTCATAAAAAAGAAAGAATTTATAACCCGATTTTTAATAATTAATGAAGGATTTCAAAGCAATTAAGTTGGTTCTAGAGAATGGAACCGTTTTCGAGGGAATGTCGTTTGGGTATGAGAAATCTACCGCTGGTGAAGTAGTTTTCAATACTGCTATGGTTGGTTACCCTGAAAGTCTTACAGACCCCTCTTACGCTGGTCAATTATTGACAGTTACTTTTCCTCTCGTTGGTAACTATGGTGTACCTGAGGATAAACAAGAAAATAATCTATCAACATTTTACGAATCGGAAATAATTCATGCCAAAGGGCTCATTATTTCCGATTATTCGTTTGAGTATAGTCATTGGAATGCACAAAAAAGTTTATCTGAATGGCTGATAGAACAAAAAGTTCCTGCTATTTTTGGTGTTGACACTCGTGAACTAACAAAAATTATTCGTGAAACTGGAACCATGAAAGCTAAAATCGAATTTCCAGATGATGAAATTGATTTTATTGACACAACTACAACCAACTGGGTAGAAAAAGTTAGTTGCACGGAGGTTATTAATTATGGTTCAGGAAAACATAAAATCGTTTTAGTTGATTGTGGAACAAAACACAATATTATCCGTTGCTTGTTAAAACGTGATGTAACTGTAATTCGAGTACCATGGAACTACGACTTCAATCAATTAGAGTTTGACGCACTGTTCATTTCTAATGGTCCTGGCGACCCATCACTTTGTGATATTACTGTTCAGAACATTCAGAAAACAATGGAAACCAACAAACCGATATTCGGTATATGTATGGGTAACCAATTGCTTTGTCGTGCTGGTGGAGCCTCAACCTACAAGCTAAAATACGGACATCGAAGCCATAACCAACCAGTAAAAATGGCGAATACTAATCGCTGTTTCATTACCTCTCAAAACCACAGTTATGCTGTAGATAACGATACTCTTGGAAAAGATTGGGAACCTCTATTCATCAACCTAAATGATAATACCAACGAAGGTATTCGACATAAAACAAAACCTTACTTCTCTGCTCAGTTTCATCCTGAAGCAGCTTCGGGACCAACAGACACGGAATTCTTGTTCGACGATTTCATTAAAGCTATTGAAACAGGAAAATTAGAGCTAGCAACTGGCAACAAAGAGAAAAAGGAAGAGAAACCTAAAAAAGTATTAGTACTTGGTTCTGGCGCATTAAAAATTGGTGAAGCTGGTGAGTTTGATTATTCTGGCTCTCAAGCATTAAAAGCATTAAAAGAAGAAGGCGTTGAAACTGTTCTTATCAACCCAAATATTGCTACCGTACAAACATCTGAAGGAATTGCTGATAAAATTTACTTCTTACCAGTAACGCCTTACTTTGTTGAAAAGGTAATTAAAAAAGAAAAGCCAGATGGATTATTTTTATCCTTTGGTGGTCAAACTGCACTAAACTGCGGTGTTGAGCTCTTCAAAAATAAAATTCTCGAAAAGAATAACATCAAAGTATTAGGAACGCCAGTTCAATCTATTATTGACACTGAAGACCGTGACATATTTGTTCAGAAACTAGATGAGATTGATGTAAAAACTATCAAGAGTGTTGCCGTAGAGAATATGCAAGATGCACTTGATTCTGCTAACATGTTAGGTTATCCGATTATCGTAAGAGCTGCTTATGCCTTAGGTGGTTTAGGTAGTGGATTCTGTAATGATGATGATGAATTAATTGCACTAGCAACTAAAGCTTTCAACTACTCTCCTCAACTACTTGTAGAAAAATCTTTAAAAGGATGGAAAGAAGTAGAATACGAAGTTGTTAGAGACAAGTATGATAACTGTATTACCGTTTGTAATATGGAGAACTTCGACCCACTAGGTATTCATACTGGAGAAAGTATAGTAGTTGCTCCATCACAAACATTAACCAACAACGAATACCACAAGCTAAGAGAATTAGCTATAAAAATTATTCGTCATATTGGTATTGTTGGTGAGTGTAACGTACAATATGCATTTGATACAGAATCTGAAGATTATAGAGTTATTGAAGTAAACGCTCGTTTAAGTCGTTCTTCTGCCCTAGCCTCTAAAGCTACTGGTTATCCATTAGCATTTGTAGCAGCCAAACTTGGTTTAGGTTATGGTTTATACGAACTAACAAATTCGGTAACCAGAACTACTTGTGCTTTCTTTGAACCTGCACTAGATTATTGTGTAGTTAAAATACCTAGATGGGATTTAGCTAAGTTCCATGGCGTAAGTCGTGAAATTGGCTCTTCTATGAAGTCTGTTGGTGAAATTATGTCTATCGGTCGTAATTTCGAAGAAGCCTTCCAAAAAGGTTTACGAATGATTCAACAAGGCATGCACGGATTTGTAGCCAACAAAGAATTATTTACAGATCAACTAGACAATGACCTTTCTGAACCAACTGACAAACGTGTATTTTATTTAACACAGGCTTTTGAACAAGGATATAGCGTTGATAAAATTCATACACTAACAAAAATTGATAAGTGGTTCTTATATAAACTTCAAAATATCATTGAAACGTCTCACCAATTAGAGAAGTTCAATACCAAAGAAGACTTACCAACTGACTTATTCATCAAATCTAAAAAAATTGGTTTCTCTGATTATCAAATTGGAAAACTTATTTATAAAGGAAAAGTCGAAAAAGATACTATTCGTCACGAAAGAATAAAAAGAGGTATACTTCCTGTCGTTAAGCAAATTGATACGTTAGCTGCAGAATATCCTGCACAAACTAATTATCTATACTTAACCTACAATGGTTCTGCAAATGATGTAGCCTACTTAGGAGATAAACGTTCTGTTGTTGTTCTTGGTTCTGGTGCTTATCGTATTGGTTCGTCAGTTGAGTTTGATTGGTGTTCGGTAAATGCTCTAAATACAATTAGAAAAGAAGGTTATCGTTCAGTAATGATCAACTATAACCCAGAAACAGTTTCGACCGATTATGATGTTTGTGACCGCTTATACTTTGATGAATTAAGTTACGAAAGAGTATTAGACATCATCGATATGGAGAACCCCAAAGGGGTAATTGTTTCTACTGGTGGGCAAATTCCAAATAACCTAGCCGTTAAACTAGATGATTCTGGCGTACCCATATTGGGAACACAAGCCTCTGACATAGACAACGCTGAAGATCGCCATAAATTCTCTTCTATGCTTGATCGTTTAGACATAGACCAACCACGTTGGAAAGAGTTAACAACACTATCAGACATTAACTCCTTTGTTGATGTAGTTGGATTCCCCGTATTAGTACGTCCATCATATGTGCTTTCTGGAGCGGCAATGAATGTCTGTTCAAACGTGGAAGAGTTAGAACAATTCTTATCTTTAGCTACAGAAGTATCACAAGAACATCCAGTAGTTGTTTCTGAGTTTATTGAAAATGCAAAAGAGATTGAGCTTGATGCTGTTGCTAAAGATGGTGAATTAGTTATTTACTGTATTTCTGAACACGTTGAGTTTGCTGGAGTTCACTCAGGAGATGCAACTATACAGTTCCCTCCTCAAAAAATATACACACAAACTGTTAGACGAATCAAGCAAATTGCTCGTGAAGTTGCTAAGTCACTGCATATATCAGGACCTTTCAATATGCAATTCCTTGCAAAAGACAACGACATAAAAGTAATAGAATGTAACTTACGTGCATCTCGTTCATTCCCATTCGTCTCAAAAGTATTGAAAATCAATATGATTGAAATTGCAACGCAAGTGATGTTAGGTATAGATGTAAAAAAACCAGAGAAATCTGCTTTTGATTTAGATTATGTTGGAATTAAAGCCTCACAATTCTCGTTCACTCGTTTACAAAAAGCCGACCCTGTTCTAGGTGTTGATATGGCTTCAACAGGTGAAGTTGGTTGTATAGGAACTCACTTTGATGATGCTCTACTTACTTCAATGCTTTCTGTTGGTTATAGTGTGCCAGAGAAGAATATTATGGTTTCTTCAGGTGCGGCAAAATCAAAAGTAGAATTATTAGATGCTTGTCAGATACTACTAAAAAATAACTACAAACTATTCTCAACTGGTGGAACGCATAAATTTTTAAGTGAAAATAATGTGGAAAGTACTTTAGTCGGATGGCCAGATGAGGAAGCTCCACTAAAAGTGATGGATTTGATCGCAGAGAAAAAGTTTGACTTAGTTATTAATATACCTAAAGACTTAACAAAACACGAGCTGAATAATGATTATAAAATTCGCCGTGGAGCTATTGACTTTAATATACCATTGGTAACCAATGCTCGTTTGGCAAGTGCTTTTATTAAAGCATTCTGCAAAATGAATCAAGACGAGATTGATATTAAACATTGGGACGAATACAAGTAATACGATATTGATTTGTTAATTTGTTGATATTATATCAATCAACAAATTAATCAAATAAACAAATAAGCAATATAAATATGTGTGGAATAGTTGGTTACTTAGGAAATAAAGATGCATACCCTATACTTATAAAAGGACTACGCAGATTAGAATACAGAGGATATGATAGTGCTGGTGTTGCTTTGGTTAACACAAACAATGAGCTTAAGGTGTTTAAAGCCAAAGGGAAAGTGGCTGACTTAGAAAATTTTGTCAAAGATAAAGATATAAGTGGAACCATAGGAATAGCACATACTCGTTGGGCTACTCATGGAGAACCTAATGATAAGAATGCACACCCTCATTACTCTCAATCTACATCATTAGCATTGATACATAATGGTATTATTGAAAACTATAGCGTCATCAAAAAAGACCTTGAGAAAAGAGGATACCAATTTCAAAGTGATACTGATACAGAGGTACTAGTTCAATTGATTGAATATATCAAGACTAAAGAAAAATGTGAATTAAGTCAGGCCGTTCAGCTAGCGCTTACACAAGCAATTGGGGCATATGCAATTGCCGTAATTGAAAAAGGAAACCCTAATCAAATTATCGCAGCTCGTAAATCAAGCCCATTAGTTATTGGTATTGGTGATGATGAGTTTTTCTTAGCTTCCGATGCCACTCCTATTATTGAATTTACAAATCGTGTTATCTATTTAGATGATGAAGAAGTTGCAATCATTAGAAGAGACAAAGAAGTTAGAATTAAGACTATTTCCAACGTTGTTAAAACGCATGAAGTAAAAGAATTAGAAATGAGTCTCAATGAACTAGAAAAAGGTGGTTACCCACACTTCATGTTGAAAGAGATTTACGAACAACCTAAGCGTATAGAAGAAGCTATGCGTGGTAGAATAAATATAGAAGGAAACGCTGTTTCATTAGCTGGAATAATTGACAATAAAGAGAAATTTGTAAATGCAAAACGTATTCTGATTGTTGCTTGTGGAACTTCGTGGCATGCTGGACTTATAGGTGAATACTTATTAGAAGAACTAGCACGAATCCCAGTTGAAGTAGAATACGCATCAGAATTCCGCTACCGCAATCCAATCATTGAAAAAGATGATATTGTTATTGCCATATCTCAATCTGGAGAAACAGCAGATACCTTAGCTGCTATTGAACTTGCAAAAAAGAGTGGTGCTTTTGTATATGGCATCTGTAATGTAGTTGGCTCTTCAATACCTAGAAATACAGATTCGGGATCTTACACACATGTTGGACCTGAAATTGGAGTTGCCTCAACAAAAGCCTTTACTGCACAAGTTACTGTACTTTCTCTTATCGCAATGACTATTGCAAACCTTAAAAAGAGCATCGAACCAGCAGCTTTTCAATGTTTAGTAAAAGAACTTTCTGCAATACCAGAAAAAATGAAACAAACATTAAAGCTAAATGAGCAAATATTAGAGTTTGCTAAAATATTCACTTATGCAAAAAACTTTATCTACTTAGGTAGAGGATACAATTATCCTGTTGCATTAGAGGGAGCTCTTAAACTAAAAGAAATCTCATATATTCATGCTGAAGGATATCCAGCTGCTGAAATGAAACACGGTCCTATTGCTCTTATTGATGAAGAAATGCCTGTAGTTGTAATAGCTACTAATAAAGGAATGTATGAAAAAACCATCAGTAACATACAAGAAGTTAAAGCACGTAAGGGGCGTGTAATTTCTGTGATTACTGAAGGTGACGAAACAGTAAAAAATCTTTCCGACTTTAGCATAGAGATACCTGAAACTGAAGAATGTTTTGTTCCATTATTAGCATCAATCCCTTTACAGTTGTTAGCATATCATATAGCCGTAGTTAAAGGATGTAATGTAGATCAACCAAGAAATTTAGCTAAATCGGTAACAGTAGAATAAATACTATGTTAATTTGTTAATTCGTTGATTTGTTAGTATTCTTTCAAATCAGCAAACAATCAAATAAACAAATAAACAATAACTTTATGTGCGGAATAGCAATGGTAAGGCTTCTTAAGCCTCTTGAACACTATCAAGTAAAATACGGTACATGGCAGTATGGTTTCCAAAAACTATACCTATTGATGGAAAAACAGCATAACCGTGGACAAGAAGGTGCAGGAATTGCTTCTGTGAAATTAGACATTAAACCTGGTGAAGAATATATTTCTCGTGAAAGAGCACAAGGAGCTAGCGCTATTAACCAAGTATTTAAAAAGGTAAGTGAAGAATATGCTAACTATAGCGAAGAGCTAATTGCTGACCCTAATTGGGCAAAAAAAAATTTACCTTTTGCTGGAGAAATTTATCTAGGACACTTACGCTATAGTACTACTGGACGAGAAGGATTATCACATGTTCACCCATTCTTACGTCGAAACAACTGGCAATCTAACAACCTTATACTTGCTGGTAACTTTAATCTAACTAATGTAGATGAAATATTTGATAGACTCGTAAAGCAAGGTCAACACCCTCGTGATTTTGGCGACACCTTTATCATGCTAGAACAAATGGGTCACTACCTAGAAAGAGAAGTTGAGCACCTATTTAAAAAATACGGCAAAGGCTCAGAAGACCTGACTGAAAAAATTGAATCTAACTTAGATGTTGCAAATATTATACGTCGCTCTTCTGTAAACTGGGACGGTGGGTATACTATATGTGGTATGCTAGGACATGGAGATTCATTTGCTTTTCGTGACCCTTGGGGTATCCGTCCAGCATTCTATTATGCAGATGAAGAGATTGTTGTAGTCGCTAGTGAACGACCTGTTATACAAACAACTTTAAATGTACCTATTGAAAGCATTAAGGAAATAAACCCTGGCGAAGCCGTTATTATCAAAAAAGACGGACGCGTTATTTTAGAACAAATTCGCAAACCAGAAAAAATAGCACCTTGCTCTTTTGAACGTATATATTTCTCTCGAGGAAGTGACCAAGACATTTATACTGAAAGAAAAATGTTAGGAGAATCTCTTACCAAATCAATTTTAAAGATAATCAAAAATGATATGGACAATACAGTTTTCTCCTTTATACCGAATACTGCAGAAGTAGCTTTTTACGGTATGTCGACTGGCATGCGCGATTATATGATCGAAGAAAAGAAAAAATTCCTTCGCCAGCACATCAACAACTTATCTATTGATGAAATAACGGCTATTCTTGATAGAAGACCACGTATTGAAAAAGTAGCTATTAAAGATGTAAAACTGCGCACCTTTATTGCCCAAGGTGCTGGAAGAAATGATTTAGCAGCCCATGTATATGATGTTTCATATGGCTCTATTAATAAAGGGAAAGATAACCTAGTAGTAATTGATGATTCTATTGTTAGAGGTACAACTTTAAAACAAAGCATTATCAAGATTCTAGATAAACTTGGACCTAAAAAGATTGTAATTGTATCCTCTTCTCCTCAAATTCGTTACCCAGATTGTTATGGTATTGACATGTCTCGGATGAATGAGTTTATTGCTTTTAAAGCTGCTATAGAACTACTCAAGGAAAGTGGACAGCAACACATTATTAATGAGGTTTACAAAAAATCAAAAGCACAACAAAACCTACCAAAAGAAGAGATCACTAACTATGTACGCGATATTTACCGTCCATTTAGCAACGATCAAATATCTCAAAAAATAGCAGAAATGCTGACCCCAGAAGGCACAAAAGCTTCAGTAAAAATTGTTTACCAGAACTTAGAAGGATTACACTCAGCTTGTCCTGATCATAAAGGAGACTGGTATTTCTCGGGAAATTATCCAACTCCAGGAGGAAATAGAGTTGTAAACAATGCCTACATTAATTTTATTGAAGGAAAAGACACAAGATCTTACTAATTATTTCTTTCTGAAATACTTTAAACAATAGCTTTCACACACAAAGTAATTGTATATAAGCAACTTGGTGCAAAATATTTACAAACAATTTAGTTGTATATGAATATTATTTTTTACTTTTGGAGCGATAAACACCAACCTTAATTATCTAAAATAACACATTTTAAAATCTTAAATACCATGAAAAAAAACACATTTTACCTTTTAGGAATTATTATAACATTCCTTTTAAGTAGCTGTGCAGCTCCACTTGTATTTGTAGAACCACAACAAATACAGCCAGATGTTAGTGATGACATTGTAATCTTTAAACAAGACTTTATACAGCACATAGAAGTTGACGATTCTGTTTTATTCTTTAATTCTGAAATAATTAATCTTGAAAAGAACTTTCATTTAAAAGATTACTACATTAAAAAAGGAATTAGACATACTGTTGATACTTTCTTATATATTAAAAAGACAATTCTTCCTTTAACTAGTGGTAGAGCGGTAAAAATCATTAAAGATGAATGGGGAGAAATTATGAGTGTCGTAGTTTCATTCTCTGAAGAAGAAGAAGATAAAACATATAGTTTATCTTTCTTTTCAAATAAACAAGATGGATGGTTTATGTTAAGTGGTGGTGGTGCATACTACAATTTTAGAGGAAAATCATACCCTTTAACTGTAAGCACAAAGGGGTCTTGCATTTTAATGGTTAAACCTCCAGAGCGTTCAACTATTTTCACTGAATCGTTCAGTATTTTTAAAGGGTGGAGAAAGAAGTAATTTAATGTTGAATTTAAAAATCTAGAATCATGAAACATATATATATTCTTTTAGGGCTTATTATACTAATACTAGGAAGCTGTTCTACTCCAGAGAGAGTATTAGTAAAACCACAGACATTTAAAGTAGGCACTGACTCTACTTCTTATACAACTTTACAACAAGATTACATAACAAATTTTAAATCAGAAAAATTAGTCGTTTATAACTCTGAGGAGATTAAAATTGAAGAAACATTTTGTTATATTGGCAATAAGGACTCTATTCTTTGTATTGCTAACTCTGTGAAGGCTTTAACTCCAGGAATTGTAACTAAGGTTGTTAGAAAAAGAGGAAAAGGAATAAAAATCATTGTTATTTCTTTCAAAGAAAAAGATTATGTATACAACCTTTCCTTCTTTAAAACAAAGGACCAATATGGAGCTGAAGAATTTGTTCTAAGTGGTGATGTCGAACTTTACTTCCAAGGGAAAATTCATAATATTAATGCTACAACAAAGGGCATATGCAAACTACTCGTTAAATAATAAACTTATTTATATCATTAGAAAGCTCCTCGATTAAAGGGGCTTTTTTAATTCTTATACCTTTTATCTAAATTTAGATAAGAATACGATTTAGTATTGTGAAAAATTGCTGCAAATTTCTTACTTTTGCACTCGGTATTTTTATAAATCGAAAAAGAAAAAACAATGGACGCACAAGCCCTATCATTAAACAAAGTAATTCAAGAAGCAAACCCTAAGGTTTTAACTATGCTTTCTAAACGTGGAAAAGGGATTTTCTTCCCGAAGCAAGGTATATTAGCACAAGCAGGAGAAGCTGCCGGAAAGGATATTAATGCAACAATTGGAATTGCTAAAGAAGATGATGGTTCAGCTATGCACTTACCAGAGTTTGATAAATTAGTCAATATGCCAGGCTCTAAGGTATATCCTTACTCTCCTAGCCCAGGTAATGCAGACCTTCGTAAACTATGGAAAGAGTCTATCTATACAAAAAACCCTTCTTTAGGAGACACTGTAATTAGTAACCCTATTGCAACAAACGGCTTAACACATGGTCTTACAATGGCTGGTTTTATGTTTGTTGATGAAGGAGACACCGTTTTACAATCTAGCCACTACTGGGAAAATTATGACTTAATTTTCGAAAACAACTATAACGCTAAAACTAAAACTTTTGAACTGTTTACAGAAACAGGTTTTAATGTTGCAGCATACGGAAAAGCACTAGCAGAAGCTAAAGGTGAAAAAGTAATTACAGTACTTAACTTCCCTAACAACCCTTCTGGTTATACTCCTACTATAGAAGAAATTCCTCAAATCGTAGCTGAAATTAAAAAAGTAGCTGATTCGGGTAAAAAAGTAGTTGTATTGATAGATGATGCCTACTTTGGTCTTGTTTATAAAGAAGGTGTTTTCATGGAGTCTATATTTGCTCAACTAGCAACTCTATCTGAAAACGTTCTTGCTGTTAAAATTGACGGAGCAACAAAAGAAGATTATGTATGGGGATTCCGTGTTGGATTCTTAACATATGGAATTAAAGGTGGTACTGCCGAACTTTACACAGCTCTTGAAAGTAAAACCGGTGGTGCTATTCGTGGAAACATTTCTAATATTAGCCAATTATCTCAATCTTTATTATTCGAAGTATATTCGTCTGAGACATATGCTGCGTCTAAAAAGAAAAAATACGAAATTCTAAAAAACCGTTGTGAGATTCTAAGTGCAGAGCTTTCTAAAGCAGAATACCAAGAGTACTTTAAAGCACTACCTTTTAACTCAGGATACTTTATGTGTGTTGAGCCTCAAAAAGGCTTACAAGCGGAAGATATTCGCAAGCATTTATTAGAAAAATACAGCACAGGAGTTATTGTGTTAGGTTCAGTTATTCGCTTAGCATTCTCGGCTACTCCAACAGATAAAATACCAACACTTGTTGAGAACATGTACAAAGCTTGTAAAGATTTAGCTAAATAAAATATTTATATATTAAAAAAGCACCATTAAAAATTAATGGTGCTTTTTTATATAAACTATGTTCTTTTATTTTTTAATAAACCTTCTCATAAAGATTACTTGACCACTTTGTTCTATAACAAATACATAAACTCCTTTTGTTAGAGCACTAACATTTACTTGTCCCTTATTTACAGATTCCTTTGCTTGATAAAGTTTCTGACCATTTACATCAAAAATATGTATAGTATAATCTGCTGTAAGATTATGGCTAAAATTGATCACATCATCTGCTGGAACAGGGTGCAAGTTAATATGATTAATGCCTACTTCTAGAATAGCAGTTAAAACTACATTAACCGTATTTGAGGATGACTCATAACAACCGTCTAAAGATGTTGACACAAGATAGTAGTCGCCCGTTTCTGCAGGCTTATACACCGTATCGATTGCTCCTATTATTTCTGCCCCATCTTGATACCATTGCAAATCAGTATCTAAATTACTCACAAGCAAACTATCTCCCTGATACAAAACAACAGGCGCTACTGGTTCAGTATAAAACTCAATAATAACAGTATCTGTTGCTATACAATTATGTTCATCAGTAACAACTAAAACATATTCATTATTTTTAGCATAAATAGATGAATCTCCAGATACTCCGTTCCACATATACAATTGATAAATATCAGGAACCGCCAATAATATAGAATCATAATTACATATAGTTTGATCAGTACCTAAATTAATTGCAGGCGATTGATGAACTGTAATTGGAATTATAACAGTATACGTACTATCTAAATTAAGTACGGTATCTCTTGCGGTAATCTGAACAGTATAATTTCCTGTAGCAGGATATGTATGTGATGGGTTTAGTTCTGTAGATGTTACACCATCGCCAAAGTCCCAAGCAATGCTATCTGCATCTAAACTCAAATTAGTAAAACTTACCAAAACAGAATCACAACCCTCTGTTCCAGAGAAATTTAGATTTGCCTTTAAAAATGAATTGCGACTAATACTATCTGTTGTTACAGAGCTCCACACTCCTCTAGTATCTTTAAATTGCATATGAAATAAATGCTCATCAACAGAATAAGAAAACATATCTATTTCTGTTACTAAATCTAGAGGATTGATTGGTGTTGGCAAGACAACGTTGGTGGCCGTTTGAATAGCATCATCTACCCAATAGCGATACGACTCAATATAGTTAGGATTATTAGATATTACAGCTAATTTACGCAACAATGAACTTGTAACAGAACTCCATACTCCATTTGCATCCTTACATCTGAAATGTAAAGAGTGTGCTCCATTTGGCAAAGAAATATTAATCTGCTCATTAATACGAACGATTGTATCAGTTGTTATTGCAAGTTGAGTTCGATTAACAAATTCATTATCAAACCAATACTCGCAAGCAATAATATCTGGTTTTGAAGCAAAAGATGACAATGACATTTTCTTAAATAATGATGATGTAACACTACTCCAAGCGCCTTGTTCATCTTGAAAACGAAGGTTTATTGAATGTACACCTCCTGACAATGTTGCAGTAGATATTAATTCAGTAATAGCAACTAGCTCGCCACTTGTTATTGAAAAATCAGTCGCATTCGAATAGTCATTATCAAACCAATATTGACAGCGTACAATAGAATTTGTTCCAGTATAAGCAGTTATCTTTCTTTTAACAAACAGATAACTTGTAATCGAAGATTTCACAGCATTCTCATCCTCAAAATAACAATTAAAAGAATGAACTCCCGTTGTTAATGTTGCAGTTGAAATAAGTTCATTAATAGAAACGGTACTCGAGGCCGTTAGAGTGAGTTCCTGTTTATTGGCGATATCATTATCAAACCAACAATAACATTTTTGAATCATATTTGCCCCGGCATTTACAAGTAGACTTCGTTTAATAAAAAGAGAACTATTCACGCTACTCCATTGAGAGCTATCATCTACAAACCTAACATTAAAAGAATGTACACCTAATTGTAAGGATGCTGTAGAAATATCTTCGGCAACTGTAATACTCTGAGAAGCTCCCACAGTTACTTGAGTTTTATCCGCAAAACTATTATCAAACCAATATTCATAGCCCGTAATATTATTTGCTAAAACAACTTGCAAAAAACAGAATAGTAAATAACTAAATAAAATTCTTAATTTATTCATAGTACTATCGTTGTTGAGCTGCTGCTTTAATTTGTACACTTAACATACCATTACTATCAGTTTCTCTAGCAATTGATTTTTCATATACATGTGGTGTTAATGGAACTGAAGAAGGCTTGTATGGATTTGAAGTGCCATAAATACCAACATTGGTACCATCAGATCCTAAATTAACACCTACAGAAGTGCCTTGTAAATGAAAATCGTAATCATAAGAGAATACTTTAGAGTTATCATAATTAACAAATATGCTGTTCCACACAACTGAATCTACATTCGCTGTATTAGAATTTGACGCTTCTATTGCTGTAATACTTGTGCTAACCATTAAATTATTAGTAAAATTGCAACCACTAGAAGTATAGCTAACACGACCGGGAGACATAAATACATTATTAGTAATTATGCATGAGTGACAACTATGAATAGGTGCTGCGGATGTACCTGGAATTTGAAGAAAAACATTATTTGTAATCAAACTTGCATTATCAAAATTTTGAGCTTCTCCAATAATAATATTCTTCTCAATTAATACATTTGTTATGGTATTTTTCCCTACTACATTTCCTCTAATTACAGATTCGGAAAGAAGCAGACCTGTACAATAAAGATATCCAGCTGATAATGATGAAAAATTACAACGCTCAATAGTATAATTATTAACAGTATGATATGTACCAAAACCGATAGAACCACTAGAATATAAACCATGTAACAAGCCACCAGAAGCTCCATCGTTTAAAGTTATTGATCCATAAATCTCTGTTCTTCCACTTGCTTGCGTAGAATCAATATAATGACCTGTACCAAAAATAAATAACTGTTTAGTAATACTAAGATTTTCTGCAAAAGAACGACCTGGTAAATAGATCGTATCTCCATCTGTTGAGTAAGTTATTGCAGCTGAAATTGTATGAAAGAATGCTGTTGTATCTTGATTTACTACTGCGATATCATTTTGTGCTTGACTAAAAGACAAGGCTCCAAATAGAATAGATAAAGTAACAATTAGTTTTTTCATGATGTTTATTATTTAATGTATTATTTTTCTTGCGAAGTGGCCTTAAATTCTATTTGCAGCAAACCATTTTCATCTGTAAATTTTGCTACACTTTTTTCTGAAATATGAGGATTGAAAGGAAGTGTTCCTTCTTTAAAAGGAGTTGGTATTAAAGCCGCATCTTGCGTTCCGTATAAGCCTATTTGTGTGCCATCTGTACCCACCCAAGAAGAAATACTATCTGGATTCAGATGAAAGTTGTTTGCTGGATTATAAACTAAAGTTCCGTCATAATCAACAAACACATCATCGATATTAGCTGCAGAAACAGTATGATTATTAGTTAATATTGCATTACCATAAGCATTTGCCTGGAAATCATAATCTGCAACAAAAATATTGTTATTTATAAAGTTTATATTAGTAGAACCACCATATATTAATTCTGTATTGTAAGTATAATAAATAATATTATTTTCAATTAACAGGTTATTAGAATAATAAAATAAATAGCCACTATTATTCCGTAATAAGACATTATTATTAATAGAACAATTAACTGTTAGATATTGAATTGTACCATAAATAATATTCTTTTCAACAATTACATTTGTTATATTTCCTGCTGTAGATTGAATGCCATTTAAAATATTTTCAGAGATTATTCCCGTACCTGGGAAATAGGCATATCTAAACTCAATATAACTATCAATTTTGTTTCTTGACAAAACAAACCTACCTATATTATAAACCCTAACAGCACCTGTTATATGCAAACCATACACCTCACAACTATCTGCATCATCAATCAGATAAAAAGTCCCTTGTATTTCTGTAGAGCCAGTTGCCTGAGTTGAATCTGGATTATAGCCAGCACCAATAATTACTAAATTAGGTTTATTAATTGATAAAGATTCTGCATATTTTCCTCCAGAAATATAAATAGTATCACCATCAACAGCAGCATTATAAGCCGCAGTAATTGTAGAATAAATAGATGATGTCCCTGCGCTTTGCAACATCACCCTATTTTGGGCAGCTATAGAAATAGTAAAAAGTAAAGAAATCAGCAAAAAGATTAATTTTTTCATAACAATAAAATTCTTTTGTTAAATAATAGCTGCAAAGATACGAATTGAAATTAAATAATATCTTTGCAAATAGTAAAATAGCTAGAGCAAATAGTACAAAAACAAAACTTTAACATCTTTATAATAGTGGACAATATGAACTCAAATATTGCATTATTAGGTCCTGTAATTATTCCCTTTATTATAGCGCTAATACTTTTTACTAGTGCCGGAAAAGATAACAAGCCAAAACTATTTCTTGCAACTGCCATGCTAAATGCGTCATTTGTATTTTTGGGCAACTATTTGTATTTCACTCATAGCTATCAGACATATTCTAACATACATGCTATTCATATTGCTAGCGTTCTTCTTATTTATCCATCCATATATTGCTATATCATATTGCTAATAAAACCAAAAATAGTTTGGAAAAACTTAGTGGTGCATTTTTTACCTGCAATTGTATTTATGATTCTTTCTGGGCTTATTTTCTTTCTATTTCTAAATATAGAACAACGCATCTATTTCTTAGGAGAATATCGTTTAAACCCTAATTTCAATAACATATGGCTAGAAATATTATGGGTGACCCGATTTGTAAACGTTATTGTTCTTTTCCTGCAAATTATTTTATATAGCATACTAATATTTAGACTGCAAAAGAAACATAGTGTAAATGTTCAAGAATTCTTTTCCAATCCATGGAATGTAAACCTCAACTGGATGAAAATTCTAAATATTACTTTTGTAAGCTCCGCATTTATTTGTGTGTTTTTCTATTCTATTAATCCCGTAAAGTTATTTGGAGACGAACGGTATTTAATTTATCCTTTTTACTTATTATCAATAATTATATCTATTATAGGAATTTTAGGGAATAATCAGGATATTATTTTAATTGAAGAGAATACAGAATTCATTGACACCAATATTAACACTGATAAGAATTTATTAAAAAGACAACTGGAAGAGTATTTTAGCAGAAAGAAACCATTTTTAGATCCTGAACTAAAAATCTGGGACATTTGTTCCGAATTAAACTCAAATCGAACGTATATATCATCATGTATTAATCAATGCTATAATCTTAATTTTAATCAGTTTGTAAATCGTTACAGAGTAGATTATGCTAAAAAATTAATACAAGAACATCCATCAAAAACTTTTGAAGACATTGCCTATTTATCTGGATTTGGTTCCATAGCTTCTTTGAGCAGAGCTTTTAAATACTTCGAAAACCGTTCTCCTAAAGAAATTAAAGAATTGATTGCTTAGTGAGCTATATTTAAAACGCCTTCTTCAGCCTCAGTTACTTTTTCTAGACCATCCTTCCTAACTACATAAGTATTTTCCGTCCCGACAGCCCCTACTCCTTCAACAATAAACTTAGGTTCAATAGCAATAGCCATATTGGCTTCAATAACGGTCTTATTCCTATCACATAAAACAGGAGGTTCATTTACCACTAAACCTACACCATGCCCTACAAATGGAGCCTGCTGAAAAGTTCCCATAAAACTATCACTAAGTTGATATTTATTCACAATTGTTAAAGCCGTTTGATATACATCTTCACAAATAACACCTGGTTTTATTAATTGAGATAATAAGGTTTGTATCTCTAATGATACTTGATGAACATCGTATGCTTTTTGAACTAACTTACCAACAGAGAAAGTCCTAGTTTGATCTGAGATATAACCATTAACAGCACAACCTGTATCTACCATAATAGACATACCCTCTTTAAGAACGGTACCATTATCTCCAACGGGAAACGACTCAACTCCACCTCCACCTAAAGAAAAATCATAAGGTGATGGAGTTGCAGCATTATCACCGGCCCACACACAGCTAATACCACCCTCCATTGTTGAGCCAAATATTCTTAGATTTGGCATACAGCCCTTTTTTCTTAGAATCTGATCAGCAATAATTGAAATATCACTATCAGTCATTCCTGCTTTATAATGCTTAGGTAGTTCAGTAAACATTTCAGACTGTCGAGCTGCTGATTCTTTTATGAAAGCTATTTCTTGTTCTGTTTTTATGGCTCTAACTTCTCTAAGTAAGTGTGTGCAATCTCCCACTCTATTCACTTGCATCGCCTTTTCCAAGCGCACAAAATCAAGATGAGGAATTTCTGCAGCCTCAACTAATAAGTAGTTTGGAAGAGAAATACCCATTTCTATAAGCATTTCCCTTATCTGTTCTGGTTTACGTATATATCGCACATTATCTCCCTTAAGCCCAATAGGTCTACGAATAAAGAAAACAGGCTCCCCTTCTACAGGAATATAGCAGTAGCCATTTAGCACTCTTCCTGCTACATAAAGCATATTCACATTGGTAGAAATCAAGCATGCATCAGCAGCAATTCCACTTAAAGCTATTTGGATTTTTTTAAGACGGATAGACAGTTCTTGTGTATTCATAGTGCAAAGATAGACAGATTTACCATTTTTTCATTTACAATTGACTATTTTGAATATAGAGATAAGCGTCTAAATTCAGTGCAAACCATTATTAATTATTAACTATTTCTATCTTTGTATTCAATTTAAAAACAAAAAATGAGCAACAACGACATCATAAAAAAACTACGTGTAGCATTACAGCTTAAAAACACGGATATAATTGAAATACTAAAACTAGTTGATTTTAGAATTGCTGAAAGTGAACTAGGAGCTTTCTTTCGTAAGGAAGACCACCCTAACTTCAAACCAATGGGCGATCAGCTTTTACGTAATTTCCTTAATGGATTAGTTATCTATAAAAGAGGACCTATGCCCGAGAAAAAATCTAAACAATAAATGAAAAAGTTACTACTCTTTATAATTATCAGCTTCAGTATTTCGAATTCTTTTTCTCAAATCGACAATACTCCATTTAAGCGTACCCCTAAGGTAGATTCAACTTTAAAGAAGAGTCTATTGTTAAATATTTCTCTCTTAAATTTTAACAAAGACAACGAATACCGAAATAATATTTCTGATGGATATACACTTTTTGGAAATCACCTTTCAGCATCCCTTCAATACAACCCGTTAACGAATGTATTTATTGAGGGAGGTATAAACCTTAGAAAAGATTTTGGCAATAATCAATACCAAGAGATAAGTCCTATTTTACGTGCTGTTATAAAGCATCGTAGACTAAAATTTGTATTTGGTTCTTTATATGGCAATGTAAACCACCAACTAATACAGCCATTATACGATTTTGAGCGAGTAATGACTTATAATCAAGAAGAAGGAATTCAGCTTATTGCTGACAAAAAAATGTTTTGGTCTGACACATGGGTAAATTGGGAAAAAATGATATACCCAGGTGATTCTGTCCAGGAAATTATTTCAGGAGGAACTTCAATGCTTTTCAAAATAGTAAATAAAGACAAATTTAACTTTAGCATACCAATTCAGTTTACAGCTTTACACAAAGGAGGACAAATTGACCTTTCTCCCGACCCATTAACAACTATATTTAATGGAGCCTCTGGTTTTAAAGTTGAAAAAAAATGGGATCATCCTTTTTTTAGAAGCATGAGTTTCGAACCTTACGGAGCTTTTTATTACAATTATTCCTTTTCTGTTAAAACCCCCTACACAAAAGGCTCTGGAATATATTTAAATTATACTCTTAAAACAAAACTCAGTACGATTTTACTTAGTTATTGGCATGGAGAACAATTCCAGTCAACTCATGGTGGTGGTCTATTCAACTCTGTCTCAACAACTGTAAAAAACTCAGGCTATATACAAGCAACCCGTCAACTTATTTTGCTTCGATTATTAACTGATGTCAAGTTAGGAGAAAAACTATGGCTTACTACTAGATTTGAACCTGTGTTTGATTTAAATTTCGACAAGTTTGAATTTTCTATGGGGCTTTACATTAACTACGACAGCTCATTTTTACTTAAAAAGCTGAAATAACAAGAACTTTCTTATTTGTTCTTGTGTTAAAGAGAAATAAGTCATTCTAGTTAATAACTTATCTATCTTATTTTTTATCTCACAGACTATTTTTATTATTTTTGCGAAAACATTTTTGTAAAATGCAAGACAAGAAAGAGCAATTATTGCACACTATAAATTCCCCTTCTGACTTACGAAAACTTCCTAAAAACAAGCTTCCTCAGATTTGTGATGAGCTACGTTGTTTTATCATAGAAGAGCTTTCAAACAACCCTGGGCACCTTGGCTCTAGCTTGGGTGCTATTGAACTAACAGTAGCCTTACACTATGTGTATGATACCCCTGAGGACTTATTAGTTTGGGATGTTGGTCATCAAGCTTACGCACACAAAATACTTACTGGACGAAGAAATGAATTTCACACCAATAGAAAATTCAAAGGCATTAGCGGATTCCCTAGTCCTTCAGAAAGTGAATATGATACCTTTACAGCAGGACATGCCTCTAACTCTATCTCTGCTGCCTTAGGGATGGCTGTTGCTGCTCAGCAAAATAAAAAGAAAAAAGAAAAAAATGTTGTTGCTATCATTGGTGATGGCTCCATGACAGGAGGTCTAGCTTTTGAGGGCTTAAACAATGCCGCTAGTGTTCCCAACAACATGATGATTATCCTCAACGACAATCACATGGCTATTGATCCTGTAAATAGCGGTATCAACCAATATTTATTAGACATAACTACTTCGAAAACCTATAATCGTATTCGTTACGAATCTTACCGAGCACTACGTAAGTTAGGCTTAATGAATGAGGAAGGGAAAGCAAAATTGCAACGTATCTTCAATAGCATGAAAGCTACTTTAACCCATCAGAGTAATATTTTTGAAGGGATGAATATTCGCTATTTTGGACCTGTAAATGGGCATGATGTGAAAGGTCTAGTTCGTATTTTAAAAGACATCAAAGACTTTAAAGGTCCTAAAGTAATACACCTAATAACTAAAAAAGGAAAAGGCTATAAATTTGCTGAAGAATTTGCTACTGTATGGCATGCACCAGGAAAGTTTAACAAAGAAACGGGCGAACGTATAGAAGTAAAAAGTGGAGAAATAACACCTCCTGTTTTTCAAGATGTATTTGGAACAACCTTATTAGAATTAGCAAGAAAAAATAAGAAAATTGTAGGTGTTACTCCTGCCATGCCTACTGGCTGCTCTATGAATATAATGGCAGAAGAACTACCTAATCGTTGCTTTGATGTTGGAATAGCAGAAGGTCATGCCGTTACATTCTCTGGTGGTTTAGCCAAAGAAGGCATGATACCTTTTTGCAATATCTACTCATCATTTATGCAACGTGCATACGATAATATTATTCATGATGTCGCTATACAAAACTTACCTGTAGTACTGTGTTTAGATAGAGCTGGTATCGTTGGTAGTGATGGCGTTACGCATCATGGAGCTTTTGACATTGCATATTTGCGCTGTATCCCTAATATTACTATTGCCTCTCCCTATAACGAAAGTGAATTACGCAATCTAATGTATACTGCCCAATTAAAAAACAATGGTGTTTTAGCTATACGCTATCCCCGTGGAGTTGGCTATCAATATGATTGGCAACAAGAGATGGAGGAAATTAAAATTGGAACAGGAAGATGCATAAAAGAAGGTGATAAGGTAGCAGTGCTTTCTTTAGGAACCTTAGGGAATGCTGTTGAAGATGCTATTAATGAATTAGATAAAGACAGCATTGCACATTATGATATGCGCTTTGTGAAACCTTTAGATGAAAAACTTCTGCATACAATTTTCAAAAAGTTCAATAGCATTATCACCATTGAGGATGCTGCAATAAAAGGAGGATTCGGAAGTGCTATTTTAGAATTCATGTCTGAAAACAACTACGAATCAAAAGTAAAGTGCTTAGGAATACCTGATAAATTTATTGAACATGGAACACCCAATGAACTATACAGCGAACTTGGCTTAGATGCAAAAGGCATAAAAAAAGTTATTAAAAAGGCTTTAGAGTAAACTTTTTGGCTAAAAAAGTGGTTTTTTATCTAAAATATAGTTTATTTCGCAGTAATTTTTTTACCAATCCTAAAATAATCTTTTTATGAGAATTATTGTAGCTGGTGCAGGTGATGTTGGAACTCATCTAGCAAAGATACTGACAAGAGAAAACCATGACATCATCCTATTAGATGAAGATTCTAAGAGGCTACAAGCAATATCTAGAAAATATGACTTAATGCCATTTAAAGGAGTCTCTACTTCTATAAAAGATTTGATTGAGTGTGGCGTTAAAGAAGCTGACTTGTTTGTTGGTGTAACTCCCTACGAAAGCATTAACACTACTGCTTGTTTATTAGCAGCAAAACTAGGAGCTAAAAAAACGCTAGCACGTATCAATAACTACGAATACCTTTTACCTGATAATAAAACTTTTTTTGATAGTCTTGGTATTCAATCTCTTATCTACCCAGAGATGCTTGCTGCTAAAGAGATTGCTAAATCATTAAAATCATCGTGGCAACGCGTTAATATTTCTTTTGAAAATGATGCATTAACTATAGTTGGTGTAAAGGTTAGAGAGAATGCCCCAATTATAAATCAACAATTTCAGTCGGGATTCCTTGACCACGGAAGGTTTAGAATTGTTGCTATTAAAAGAGATACTTCTACTATTATCCCTTCTGGTACAGATCAAATTCTTCCAGAAGACATTGTATACTTTATTACAACAAATGAAAACCTAGATTTCCTTCGAGAACAAGCAGGAAAAACGAACAACCCAATTAAAGATGTTATTGTTATGGGTGGTAGTCGTATTGGTGTAAAAACAATACAGTATCTTCCTGAAAAGATAGATGCTAAAATAATTGAATTTGATAAAGAGCGATGTTTAAAAATATCTGAAGAAGCAAAAGGAAATCTTATTATTTGTGGTGACGGACGTGATTTAGATTTACTGAGACAAGAAGGCGTTAGTGATACAGATGCTTTTGTTGCTGTTACTGGAAACTCTGAAGCAAATATACTTGCCTGCTTAGCAGCTAAAAGATTAGGCGTATTTAAAACAGTAGCCGAAATAGAAAACTTCGATTATATTCCTTTAGCAGAAAGCCTTGATATTGGTACAATCATCAACAAAAAGGTTATTGCAGCCAATCATATTCACCAGCTAACACTAAACCCTAGTGTTTTAAATATAAAATCTCTGCACTCATCTAAAGCTCAAATAATTGAATTTGAGGTAAAAGAAAAAAGTAAGATTGCAAAAGGTCGAATCCGCGACCATAAAATCCCTTCTGGGGTTAACTTTGGAGGATATATTCGTGATGGTATTGGTTATATCTGTTCTGGCAACACTACCTTTAATATTGGAGATAAAGTAATCGTATTTTGTTTTGCTTCTGATTTACATAAAATCGAATCATTCTTTAACTAATGGCTAAGAACTTCAACCTTAAACTGATACTTCGTTTACTAGGAATTTTATTATTACTCGAAAGTGTTTTCATTCTTTCTTCTGCCTTAGTATCTGTTATTTATGGAGATGATGATTGGACTTGCTTTGCCATTTCAAGCTTAGTATGTGTTATTTTTGGTGTATCTGGTGTACTTGCTGGAAAAAATGCTCCTCAAGAAATTGGAAAGAGAGAAGGAACAATTATCGTTAGTTTCATTTGGATTGTTTTTTCTTTATTTGGACTTCTCCCATTTTGGTTAAGCGGTACTATTCCTAATTATACCGATGCTTTTTTTGAAACTATGTCGGGCTTCACTACTACCGGAGCTTCTGTTTTAAATGATATTGAAAGCTTATCGCATGGTATGTTATACTGGCGAAGCCTAACTCAGTGGATTGGTGGTCTTGGTATTATTGTTATTTCATTGGCTATACTTCCTTTATTTGGCATTAGTGGTAATCAATTATTTGCTGCAGAGAGCACAGGTCCAACAAAAGACAGAATTCACCCAAAAATCTCTGAAACGGCAAAACGTTTATTTATTATTTACGTCGGTTTAACAGTAGCAGAAATAGTATTATTACGTATCGCTGGAATGGAATGGTTTGATGCTATATGCCATTCATACACCACAATTGCCACCGGAGGATTTTCAACTAAACAAGCTAGTATAGCTTACTTTAACTCCCCTCTTATCGAATACATCATTATGGGATTCATGATATTATCAGGGATAAACTTTAGCTTATTTTATTTTCTTGGAAAAGGAAACTTTAAAAAACTAAGGGAAAATGAAGAGCTAAAATATTACCTAATGGTAATCGCTGGGTTTGCAATTATTATTAGCCTTTCCTTAATCGATTATAGTAAAATAACTACTTTCTCAGAAATCGAAAAAGCATTTAGAGATGGACTATTCCAAGTTAGTTCTATTATTACTACTACTGGTTTTGCCACTGTAGATTATATGTTTTGGAAACCGCTTACTTGGATAATATTGCTTATGATTATGATAGTAGGAGCTTCTGCTGGCTCTACTGGTGGGGGTATAAAAATGATACGAATTATTCTCGTTTTCAAACACTGTTATTACGAATTTAAAAGGTTGATACATCCAAATGCTGTAGTTCCAGTAAAATACAACCAACATATTGTTAGTCTCAATATTATGTCGCGTGTACTAGCATTTGTTGTTACCTATATAATTCTAATCCTTTTTGGTGCTCTAATTTTAAGTCTTTCTGGGATGGGATTTATGGAGTCTCTAAGTGGCTTTATATCTTCTATTAGTTGTGTCGGTCCTGGACTAGGAGAACTAGGACCAGCAGGTAATTATGCAAACATCCCTACATTTAGTAAGTGGTTCCTTTCACTATTTATGTTAGTAGGTCGTTTAGAGTTATTTACTGTACTTCTATTATTTACGCCTGTTTTTTGGAAAAAATAGAACTATTTTCTACTTACTTTTTCTTACGTGCTTGTAATTCCATAGGCATTATACACGAATAAATAAAACGATTAACAGGTACATCTACGCCGTATTTTTCTCCTAATTGAACAACAGCCCCATTCTGATATTCAATCTCAGAAGGTTTTCCAGCCCATATATCTCGAGCCATTGATGTTGTAGATTCATAGGGGAATGATTCCATCAACTCAACTGTTTTTTCTACAAAATCAGACCTTAAGTCAACACCTATTTTTTGTGATAAATCAAATATTTCAGTGAATAACTCTAGCAACAACTGCTTTGTTGTAGGGTGTGCTACAACCCCACCATAAGTCAGTTTAGTAATCGCCATTAAACCACTAATACAAATAGAAATATACTTCTTCCACAAATCAGCTTGAATATCTCGTGAAATAAAAGACTTAATTTCTGCTTCTTCAAATACTTTTTGTATAGCTTGCACTCTTTCTGTTAGGGCATTGTCTCGTTCTCCAAAAATAATGGTTGGATCTACTCCAAAATGATTAATAATACCTGGTGATTCAATTTTAGAAATAATTTTACATAAGCCTGAAACAATATGCTTTTCAGGAATATATTGTTTTAACTCCTCTCCTATGGTTACACCATTCTGAAGGGTTAACACTGCTGTATGTTCGTGCATAATTAAAGGCAATTGAGCAGCAGTCTCTTTTACCTGCCATGCCTTCTGACAAAGCAATACCAAATCAACTTTAGCAATAGAATCAATATTATCTGTTGCTGTAACTTCAGCTAGTTTAAAATCACCTTTAATGCTTTGTACCTCTAGTCCTTTTTCTTGCATCGCACGCAAATGTTCTCCACGTGCTACAAATGTTACCTCATTACCTACTTTGGCTAATCTTCCACCAAAATATCCACCCACACCTCCAGTGCCTAGTATTGCTATTTTCATATCTATAAATTTTAATCTCTCAAAATTAACCAATTCATTTTAAAATAGCATCGCCTCTTCCCAATTTTAATTATCTTTACAGCTCTAAAAACCATTTGTAAGGTACAATTATGATTAATGTAACATTCCCCGATGGTTCGGTTAGAGAATATGCCAATGGCACAACCGGACTACAAGTAGCTGAAAGCATCAGCACTCGCTTAGCACAAGAGGTGCTAGCATGTACAATTAACGATGAAGTGTGGGACATAACCCGCCCTATCAATGAAGATTGCAGTATTAAACTACACAAATTCGAAGACGAAGAAGCGAAGCATGCTTTTTGGCATACCTCTGCTCACCTAATGGCAGAAGCACTTCAAGAGCTATACCCAGGCACTCAGTTTGGTATTGGTCCAGCTATCGAAAACGGATTCTACTATGATGTAGATACAGGAGATGCTGTTATTAAAGATAGTGATTTAGCTACCATCGAAAATAAAATGATGCAACTAGCATCTCAAAAAAACACGCTCGAACGAAAAGAGATTTCTAAAGCTGATGCTTTAAAGTATTTTGCTGATAGAAATGAATCTTATAAATGTGAGCTTATTAATGACTTAGAAGATGGCACTATCAGCACGTATACTGTTGGTACGTTTACTGATTTATGTCGTGGTCCTCACTTACAAGATACCGCTAAGATTAAAGCTATTAAATTAACTGCTGTTGCAGGAGCTTATTGGCGTGGTGATGAGAGTCGTAAAATGTTAACTCGTGTTTACGGTATCACATTCCCTAAAAAGAAAATGCTAGATGAATATCTAGTAATGATGGAAGAAGCTAAACAACGCGACCACCGTAAAATTGGTCGTGAATTAGAGTTATTTGCCTTCTCTCAAGCGGTGGGTCAAGGGTTACCATTATGGTTACCACGAGGAACAGCTTTGCGTTCTCGCCTAGAAGATTTCTTAAAAGGCATTCAAAAAAGATTCGGATATCAACAGGTAATGACGCCTCATATCGGTCAAAAAGAGTTGTGGGAAACATCGGGTCATTATGCTAAGTATGGTAAAGATTCGTTTCAACCAATCAATACACCACAAGAAGGAGAAGAGTTCTTATTAAAACCTATGAACTGTCCGCACCATTGTGAGATATATAAAGTTACACCTAAATCATACAAAGACCTCCCTATTCGCTATGCTGAATTTGGAACGGTTTATCGTTATGAACAAAGTGGTGAACTACACGGTTTAACTCGTGTACGTGGCTTTACGCAAGATGATGCACATATCTTTTGTCGCCCTGACCAGCTAAAGGAAGAGTTTGTTAAAGTAATGGATATCATTACCATCATTTTTAAAGCTTTAAATTTTGAAAATTGGGAAGCTCAAATTTCTTTACGCGACCCTAACAACAAAGAAAAATATATTGGTTCTGATGACAACTGGGAAAAATCAGAACGTGCTATTATAGAATCCTGTGAAGAGAAAGGCTTAAATGCTAAAGTAGAGTTAGGCGAAGCTGCCTTCTATGGCCCTAAGCTTGACTTTATGGTGAAGGATGCCCTAGGACGTCGTTGGCAGTTAGGGACGATACAAGTAGATTATAACTTACCTGAGCGATTCGAGTTAGAATATACAGGTGATGATAACCAAAAACACCGTCCGGTAATGATTCACCGTGCACCATTTGGTTCTATGGAACGTTTTGTTGCTGTATTAATTGAGCATACTGCGGGTAAATTTCCATTATGGCTAACACCAGATCAAGTGGTTATTTTACCAATTAGTGAAAAATTCAACGATTATGCTGAAAAAATTGCAGATATCTTGAACCAACAAGACATTCGCACTATCGTAGATGATAGAAATGAGAAGATTGGACGTAAAATTCGTGACAATGAATTAAAACGTATTCCATATATGCTTATTGTAGGTGAAAAAGAAGCTGAAAATGATGAAGTAGCTGTTAGAAAACAGGGAGATGGAGACAAAGGAACAATGAAAATTGATGAATTTGCTAGCTCAGTAAGCGAAGAAGTAGAAAAAATGATGAATCAGTACAATTAATTTTTTGAATTATAGGTATATATAAAAGAATTTATCTATTTTTGTGGGCTCTTTTAAGAAGAGAACGCAAAAATTCTATTAATAACTAATTTACGGAGGACCCAAGCAATAGCTAAACAATTTCATCCTAGAGGAAACAGACGGTTTATAAAAAAAGAAGACCCGCACAAGATTAATGATAAAATCCGCGCTTCTGAGGTACGTCTAGTTGGAGATAATGTTGAGACAGGAGTATATTCTATCACTGAAGCAATACGCATTGCAGATGACTTAGAACTAGACTTAGTAGAGATATCGCCAAATGCATCACCACCTGTTTGCAAGATTGTTGATTACCAAAAATTTTTATATCAACAAAAAAAACGTGAGAAAGAGCAAAAGCAAAAGCAAACAAAAGTTACTGTAAAAGAGATTCGTTTTGGACCACAAACTGATGAACACGATTACAAGTTTAAGCTAAAGCATGCGCAAGAGTTTTTGAAAGAAGGAGCTAAATTAAAAGCTTATGTGTTTTTTAAAGGACGTTCTATCCTTTTCAAAGACCAAGGAGAAATGTTGCTACTTCGTTTAGCTAGTGATTTGGAAGACTTAGCAAAAGTAGATTCATTACCATCTTTAGAAGGAAAAAGAATGATTATCATGTTCTCTCCTAAAGTACCAAAGAAATAATATATCACTAAATAAATATTTGTATAATGCCAAAAATGAAAACTAACTCCGGTGCGAAAAAAAGGTTCACCCTTACCGGAACAGGAAAAATCAAAAGAAAACATGCTTTCAAAAGTCACATTTTGACTAAGAAAACAAAAAAGCAAAAATTAGCATTAACACATTCAACTCTAGTTGCAAAGCCAGATACGAATAACGTTAAGTTTTTATTGCGTCTTAAGTAAAATCATTACTTAAAAAGTTTTAGTATTTAAACCGAATGCCCAGCTATAAAGTTTCCTAAGAATTGGAACGCTGTCATTCAAAATCATTACAATTATGCCAAGATCAGTAAATCATGTCGCTTCAAGAGCGAAAAGAAAAAGAATTCTTAAATTAACCAGAGGTTACTTTGGAGCAAGAAAAAATGTATGGACCGTTGCCAAAAATACTTGGGAAAAAGGTTTACAGTATTCATTCCGTGACCGTAGAGTTAAAAAACGTAACTTCCGTGCACTTTGGATTCAACGTATTAATGCAGGTGCTCGTTTAGAAGGTTTATCATATTCTAAACTAATGGGTGCGATTCACAAGTCAGGTATTACAATGAACCGTAAGGTATTGGCTGATTTAGCTATGAATCATCCTGAAGCATTTAAAGCTATTGTAAAACAAGCTAAGAAAGCTATAAAATAGCTTTCAAAATAGATACATTAAAAAGGCTATCCAAAATTTGGATAGCCTTTTTAATTATATGCTAATTGACAACTAATGCCTCTGCTTAAAAGCAATTCCTAGTCTAGACTCAAAAGTTCTCAGTTTACTTAATTCAAATGAATTTACGAGGCACAAAGAAATACCATCATTACCAGCGCGGGCAGTTCTACCACTTCTATGGGTATAATGATCTTGTTTTTCTGGTAATTGATAATGAACAACAAAAGATAAACTAGGAATATCCAAACCTCTTGCTGCTAAATCTGTTGCAACCAACAATCTTATTCTTTTACTCTTAAAAGCACGCATCACTTTATCTCGTTCTTTTTGTAGTAAATCGCCATGAATGGCTCCTGCAGTAACATTATGCTCCTGTAAACGTATAGCTAATTTCTGTGCATCAGCCTTAGTTCTACAAAAAATTACACCTCTATCTTCTTGTGTAATTCTTAAAAAGTGCTTTAACCTTTCAAACTTACCATCATCTTCACACAAAACAAATTGATGTTCAATATTCTTATTTACTACGTTCTTCCCACTTATCTGAATACGCTTAGCATTCTCGGACATGTGTTGATTTACAATTTGCTTAATTCCTTCAGGAATAGTAGCTGAAAACAACCATTTATTCTGAGCTTCAGAAAGTGATGCTAAAATTGTATCTAGCTCATCTTTAAATCCCATACTTAACATTTCATCTGCCTCATCAAGAATTACAGTGTTCACTTGTCTTAAATCAACAGCTTTCTTTTTCAACAAATCAATTAACCGACCTGGTGTGGCTACTACAATATGTGTTGGTCTTTTTAAGGCAGCTATTTGTTGATCGATTGGAGCTCCTCCATATACCGCTTCGGCAAATATTCTATCCGAATATTTTGTAAATTTAAAAAGCTGCTTGGCTACTTGTTGTCCTAATTCTCTTGTTGGACAAAGGATTAACCCTTGTACAGCTTTATTTTTCGCATCAATATTCTGTAATAAAGGTAAGCCATAAGCAGCAGTTTTACCTGTACCTGTTTGGGCTTGCGCCACTAAATCAATATTTGTTGTCAACAAAAGTGGAATTACATCCTCTTGAATCTTTGTTGGTGTAATTATTTTGAGTTCAGTAATGCCCTTTACAAAAGACGCATCAACTCCTAGTTCTTGGAAAGTTTTCAATGTAGTGTATTATTTATGAAGCACAAAGGTAGTTGAAGAAATCAAGAAACAAGAATGATAAGTAAAGAATCATTTAAAACTCCACCACAGTTATCCCTGCACCTCCCAGTTGCACATGCTCATCTTTAGCTGAAGTTACGGCATCAACTGTTGATAGATATTGACGTATTACTTGTCGCAAGGCTCCTGTACCAGTACCATGTAAGATACGTACTTTCTCTGTTCCTACAACTAAGGCATCGTCAATAAAAATGGTTACAATGGCGATAGCTTCTTCTGCACGATAACCACGTACATCTATTTCTGACTTAAAATGCAATTTCTTCTTTGATACTTCATCACGAATACTCGATGGAATAAACACTTTGGAGGTATTCTTCTTCTTTATTCTAGATTTACTGCTTTTTTCTAAAGCTGTTATCTTTACAGTTGACTTTATACTTCCAAAAGCGACAATGGCCTGCTTAGTTTTTAATTCCAGAATTTCCCCTAAATTGGACTGCCCTTTTATTTTCACCATATCTCCTACCTTAATAGGTTCATCTTTTACTGGGACTTGTTTTATGGTGGTAGTCTTTTCTGATTTATTTTGTTTTTTTCGTGCTTGCTTCTCTTTCAGCTGTTGCATTTTACGAGTTATTGCATCGTCTATTTCTTTAGACTTTATATCCTCTGAGAAATTGACTAAATCTTTTCGAATATCTTTGGTTTTTTCTTTATTCGCTTGATTCTCTTTTATTTCACGTATTGTATTTTCAATCTTAGCATTTGCTGACGACAATATATTTTCGGCTTGATCTTTAGCTGTTTTCATTACAAGCTTACGCTTACTGTCAATTTCAGCTAATTCTTTTTCATACTTTTTTTCCAATTCTTCCATCCTCTTTTCTCGCTGACGAATTTGTTGGCGTTTGTTTTCCCAGTAGCGTTTGTCGCGGACAATATCTTGTAAATGTTTATCGAAACCAATATGATCAGCACCAACTTTATCGGTGGCAGATTGTATTACTGTCTCAGGCAGGCCTATCTTTCGTGCAATTTCTATTGCAAAAGAACTTCCTGGATTTCCTATCTCTAACTCAAATAAGGGTTGCATCAAGTGTCTATCATACAGCATCGCTCCATTAACTATACCATCTGTTTCTTCAGCATAGTGTTTAAGATTGGTATAGTGCGTAGTTATTACACCAAAAGCTTTTTGTTCATTATAATTGCCCAATAGAGCTTCCGCAATAGCTCCACCAATTTGAGGCTCAGTTCCTCCTCCAAATTCATCAACTAACAACAAACTTTCTGCTTGAGAATTCTTAGCAAAGAATTTCATATTCGTTAAATGCGAGCTATAGGTAGATAAATCATTCTCTATTGACTGTTCATCTCCTATATCAACAAATATTCGTTTAAACATGCCCATCCTACTAGTCTCATGCAAAGGGACTAACAAACCACATTGAAGCATATATTGTAGCAAACCTAAAGTCTTGAGACAAACAGACTTACCCCCTGCATTAGGACCAGAGATAAGCAATATTCGCTGTTCTGCTGTAAGAGAAATATTTAATGGAACAATATCTTTATTTTGCTTCTTCAATGACAAATACAAAAGTGGATGAACTGCTTGTTGCCAATCAACTAAACATTCATTGATTACGGTAGGTTTAATGGCATTTATTTGAATCGCAAATAATGCTTTTGCTCTAATAAAGTCTACAAGAGATAAAAAATCATAGGAACTAAGAATATCATCTAAGTATGGACGTAGGAAATTGGAGAATTCAATAAGAATTCTCATTATCTCTCTACGTTCTTCGGATTCTAACTCTCGTAATTGGTTATTAGCCTCAACCACTTCCGTAGGTTCAATAAATACTGTTTTACCAGTTGCAGATTCGTCATGAATGATACCACTTAATTTACGTTTGTAGGAAGGTGATACAGGAATTACTAAACGCCCATCTCGCAAAGTTGGTTGTTCATCTTTTTCAACAAAACCATCATTTTGTGCTTTCCTGAGAATCGTATTTAGTGTTTTGGAAACACTTCCCTGTACTTTTAATAAGTCTTTTCTAATACGGGCTAACTCAGGACTTGCATTATCCTTAACTTTACCGAACTTATTAAGAATCCCTTCAATGCCTTTTATGATTTCTGGAAATACTAATACCTCTGTAATCAATTCTTTTAAAGAAGGATATTTCTCTTCTTCCCTAGTAGTAATATACTGAACGACTGCATTGACAACTTCTAGCGAACGACGCAAGTCAAATAATTCTGATGCATCTAAGAATAAGCCTTCCACTTTTATACGTGCTAAGCCTTCTCTTAAATCATAAAAGGAGTTTAAAGGAAAAGCCTCTTCCTCTTCTGTAATAATTTGAAATATTTCTTTGGTTTGCGAAAGTTCTTCTAACAGTAAAGGATAGTCTGTTAAGAAAACCATGTCATCAACCTTTTCTTCTCCTTGCTTACTTAAGCACTGTTTCTTAAGTAATGAGCGAATTTTATCAAAGCCTATTTTTATTTCAAAGTTATTGGGATATAGCATCTATATTTTCACATCAATGGTTTAGCTCACAAAATTACTAAAAAAAGAGAGGAACGAAAATCGTTCCTCTCTATATTAGATTATATTTCTTTTTTATAAAACTTAAATATTTTTATTTTAAGCATCCCATACACTAGAGCAAAAAGCATTAATGGAATCCAGTCACCAACTGGAACTGCACCTGGATCTGGGGGTAATTCTGGAGGCCCCATTAACATTGGTTGCATTTCGCGCTCAATACTATAATAACCATCACAAGGACTAGGCGATGCCTTAATATATGCATACACATTATTAGCATTTGATGTCACATAAGAACTTGCAGGCAACGATGCTGCAGACATTATATGTGTAACACAAATGAATAATAAAAATAGAAGTGCTCTAAATATATACTCCCTACTTACTCTCAACATAAATTTACTTCTCGTATACAAACAATTTAAATTGTTCTGATTGGTTTTTAGTTGAAACCTCTAATACATAAACACCTTTTAAACTAATTGGTAATGTTTGATAGTTTGTTACCGCATCGTATTCAGCTATTAATTTCCCTGTTACATCAAAAATCGTGACATTTGCCTCTCCTTCGAGATTTTCAAGCGTAATTCTACCAGAATTTTGCTTCACTAAAATACTATTTTTAGCATTTCCATCTACGGAAAGGGAGGTAACAACATCATCCACTTCAAGCATTAATGCCATACGTGTATTTGTAGTACCATAAGCTGCAGTAAATGTATATACCGAATCTTTTAGAAGTTCTGTACTACTTCCAGTTGTATTATCTTTTAGTATCACTGATTTAAAACGAGATACTTTATTTGCAATATCTGCGACTGTAATTGTATAAGTTCCTGCAACACCAACATACATACTTAATGGAATAGTCATTGTTCCAGTCTCAACAGGAGCTGTAGCATGAACAGCATAAGACATACCTGCAGATTCTGCATACAATTGTGGGACTTGCCAGTTCAAGCTTTTGAATTTAAGAGCATCTTTACCTGGGTTAAATCCTGCTGATGCATCATCTCGCAAACGAACTCTAAAGCGATCATTTCTACCATCTACTCCTTCAATAGATAAATCTATCTCATCCATTTCAATTGATTCTGATATAGAGGCATTCCTAAATTGTCTACCTGCCGTTGCAAAATCTAATGTATTACTAGTACCAGCAAAAGACTGTAAAAAGAAGGCTTGGAATGGATATACCTTATAGTTATCTCCATCCATAATGGCAACATAATTATAACCATTATAGACATAAAATGGAGCCAAATCTTGAGAAGCTTCAATTAAATCGAAACCAGAAGAGAACGGATTCCCCATCAAATTCCAACTGTGATGTGTAGTATCTGAGTTAGTTACATATTTACTTACAGGCTCTGATGCTGTCGTTGAAAACAAGTCTGTTTCGCCAGCACTAGAGCTAAAATAATAGGCATGATCTCTTTCTGTTGCTATAATATATCCTTTGTTTTGCTCTAACACTTTTGATGGAACATCTATCCAATAATTACCACTGTATGAACTAGGCAAGCCTTCATCATCTCTATTAAACCCATCATAAGACTGTACATAAATATCAACATAGGTATCATAATACCCTCCAAGTGCAACAGTATCACCAGTAGTAACATAGGTAATTTCTGAAGATGCAACTTCAAATGGCATACTCATAAAATACCAACCGGTTGATTGTAGCATCTGAATCTCATATCTGACAACAGCACTTGTATTAGTTATTGTTCCACTATTGTTTAATATTTGTCCACAAGTATAATCATGTGCATGTAAGGTTATAAATCCATTCGCAGAACTAACAAAGCTTCCTGCTACATCTAATTTACCAAGTTGATCGACTCTAATTTCTTTAGCTGTACCATCCATTGTTAAACTTCCTCCACTTGTAATTGTACACAATCCACTTAAATCAAACTCACCTCCTATTGCACTCGCATAAGATCCTGAAGTTAAGGATGATAATTCATCAACATACACATCTCCATCAACATCAAAGGCTTCGGAGAAAGTTACAGAGACTGAGTCATTTAAAAATAAATCCCCATACACATCTAAAGCACTGTAAGGCATGGTTTTAACACCATCGTTTGACAACACTAAATTGTAATAGCCAGTTGTAGTAGCATTGGGGTTAATTACAGTTTGAGCTGCCCCATTATATTCTACTGTATTTTGAACCGTAGCTGCAGTCCAAGTACCACTATTGGTAACTGTCCCTGATATCTTCAAATAACTGTCTGTACCTAAATACAGTCCTGCTCCTGAATTAATCGTCATATTGTATAAATCAATATTACCCCCTATACTTGCCACAGCATTTGTAAACACAATGGTAGATGTAGCAGGGTTTATCATACCATTGTCTACAGATAAAGCTCCAGCTCCACCATCAATTGTAAGTGTTGTTCCTGTTCCTCCGTTTAAGATAGCTCCATCTTCTAATGTCAAGGTATTAATGGTCGTATCATTAGGTAATGTTGGATCATTAGGTGTTGTTACAGCATCAGGTATAATAACATCTTCGGTATCAGTTGGTACAGTTCCAGAATCCCAGTTGTCAGCATCTAGCCAATCAGTACTTTCAGAACCATCCCATGTAATTGGAGCATTTCCAGTTTCATCCAAACCAATACCACCGCCAAAAGTAGTTCCGATATATGATAAAGGGATACTACCAATACCTACCCATTTATCAACAACATTAACCTCAGTACGACCTATATCAGTTGGTCCAGATGTATTCCAAATTGACAGTCGATTTTCAATATTACCATTTAACTCTCCTGATGTGTAGTGAACTTTACCTTGTAAGATTAAATTAACATCACCACCAACTCGTACTAAATCTACCACTCTTAACACTGCACCCGACTCCCAAGCAGGAAGACCTAATGTAATCTCAGAGTACATAGCTGTAGGCAAAGCTAATGCTGAATTAGGGAATGACATTCTATTAAACTCATTTCCAAAAGTATAATCGACATCGTATGCAAATGATGTTCTTTTTACGATACCTTCCACATCTCCTAAACCAATCGTTGTAGCATTCGCTCCATAGTGCAAGGTATCAGTACCCATATCTATTAAGCCCACATCAACAGTTGGGTTATTTGTCTGCAGGTTCAACACCCCATTTACAGTGATATCATCACCGGCAACTATACCTCCACCATTTACAGTTAGATTATTTATATCTGCACTAAAAGTACTTGCAGGAAGAGTTATAGAGCTTGTGTTATTAAAGGCTAAAGTTGCACTTGCATGACTAGCATCAATATCTCCACTTGTTCTAGCAACAGAAGTTCCAGTAATATTTAGAGTATTTGCTCCCACTGTAATTGTACCATCTGTTAATGTTAATGCTCCAGCTATATTTACATGTCCTCCTAGACTAATTCCATTCCCTCTATTTACAGTCAAGTTATTAATAGAAACTGGAGTAAGTGCCGTTGAAGCAACTGTTCCGGCATCTCCTATAACAACATTTGAAGTAGCTCCTCCTGTTAAAGTCCCACTTGTTGTTGTAATAGCATCATTTATTGTTAAAGTATTGGCATCTATAATAAATGCACCGTTAGTTAAAGTTAAATCACCCGTTGTTATATCTTGAGGTAAAGTAACACCAAAAGCATTATCTACCTCCAATCCATCAAATGTATCACTAATAAATACATCAGAACTAAATGTTTGAGCAGCACGACCTGCAAATTCAACAATATCTCCTGCTCCATCAGCATCTATTTGATCAATTGTTGATTCAATAATATCTCCCGTAATAGTTAATTTATTACCATTTAAAACCAAAATGTCTGTATTTTGGTCAATATCAATATCTTCAACAATACGATCTACATCTAAATAACAACTTCTATCTGGATTGGGATTAAAAATAATATTAGCCCCTGGTAAAGGAACTGCATTAATATCCCAGTTGGCAGCAGTACCAAAATCGGTACTAATATCTCCTTGCCAAAAATAATCATGTCGTTCTAACGCTCCTATTAATGTAGGAGCTCCACGTGTAATTTGGCCATAATCTAAGGTTACAGAAGTAGGGTTAGTTATCCATAAAGCTGCATTGATATAGTAATCAGTCGGAAGACTACCACCAGCATTATCATAAGAAGGATCCGTATTTACACTATTGGCATCTTGTGAAGTTGCTGTTTGCATTGCCCCTAATGTAGCAATATCTCCACTAATATTTGCTAACACGCCACTTGGAGCATAGTAATCATTATAATCAATGGTAAGTCCTGTTGTCCCAGCCAAATAAGCAGCGTAATGGCTACCTCCAGTTCCTCCAGAGCGCATATTAGAAAAAATATTTGCTTCATAATCACTCGTAGCATTATTAAAAACTCTGCGTAAGGCCATGGAATTTCCTGTTACACCAGCACTAACTGTTCCACCTATATAAACGGTATTAAGATATATATTATGATTATCACCAGTATTTGATTGATCATTAATACCTATAACCATCACACCTGATGTGACATCTTCTCCTAAAGCAATGATGTTATTGTAACAATCACCCACTCCATCCTTCATAGCAATACCACCAATTTTAGAAGCTGTATTAGACGAAGACAAGGAGATATCATACACCAAATTCGATTGCACCTCTTGTGTTCCGGAAGAAGGTGCTGAAAAACAAATACCAACAGCATTAACCTGAGCAGTTGCTTCTGTATTTGTAAGAGCTGAAACTGTATTATATGATACATCTTGAGAGCTTGATGCGGTAGTATTTGCTTGAATAATACCACAAACAGCTGCACTATCAACTACGCCACTTTGTGCACTCGCAGAAATAATATCGCTAACTATATTATAGCTTATTGTATTATCTCCTCCAGAAGAATAAATTCCTCCCGTTCGTGCTGAATTAGATGTTCCAGCATATGCATTTTTTAAATTTCTAACAGTATTGTTACTAATTATAATAGTTCCAGCATTGGTGTTTTCGATACCTATAACTCTTTGACCTGTACTCGAAGTAGAGGCAGAACTCGCATTCATATTATTAGCAGTTGTATTACCAATGATATTATTGGTAATAGTCATATTTCCAGTAGTAGATACATAATGTGGTTTTGTTCCTATTCCCACCAAACTATTTGAATAAGAGGCAGCACCAACTGTTGTAATAGCGCCAATAGTATTATTGGAAACAACAGGGTCGCCTACACTAGATATTAAAATACCATAAGTAGTACAATCAGCAGATGTATTAGTTACTGTAATAGAACCCGTACCTGATGTGGCACCGATTGTATTTCCTGTAGTTGTTCCAATATTCCCATTACCAGAAACCAGTTCAATACCAATAAAAGGATCTGAATAAACAGAAGAGTAACTGATATTTTGTATGGTATTTCCGTTAATTTCAGATGCAACGGCTATACCTACATGAAGATCCATAGCCTCAAAATAAGTTCCGTAAGATGAATTCAATACCATAGCAGTACCTCCACATTGTGCAGCGGTACCCCCCATATAATTATCAGAAGCTATAAACCCATTTCCAGCTGTATTTTCAATGTGAATAAATGCATAATGACCAGCTTGACTAGCTGTTACTGTTGAGGTTTCATAAAAACTATTACCAGAGACTGTATATTCAGTTGAATAAGAAGAGACAAAAATAACATTACTAATTGGCCCTGTATTAAACAAATCATAAAACTCATTATTTAGAATCTGATTCCCATCATTCAAATTACCATTTGAACCAAGTGAAAAAATGGTATACGTTGGTTTGTTGGATCCCGAACAAGTAAACTTATTGTTTTGAATGGTATTGTTATCATTACCTGCTCCTTTTGAGGAAGTACTAAAATCAAGAACTCCTGAAGAAGTTGAAGCATTTGCTCCTTTTATATATGCATATTGTATAAAGTTATTTTCTGCAGAATTTAAGAATCGAATTGTTGGGGATAATGTATTTTGCTGTTCTATAGTCATATTAATAGTTCCAGACAAATTCACTCTACCATCTATAGTCACATTATCAGCTCCATTTAAATCAATAAGTGGTCCTGCAAAATTTCCTGTAATTGATAAATCATTTCCAGTAGGAAAAATATGAATAGAAGTGTAACTGGATTTTACACCTCCTCCCATATTATGTTTATTCTCGTATAAAACTGCACTCGCAGTTTCTGTAATATTGCTATTAATATTTACAGTAATATCACCTTTATGCGTTCCTATATTGATAGCATCAAAAGCATCCTTCAATGTTGAATATGAGGCATAAGAAACTCCTAATGTGGAGTTTACTGTTACCGGATAACCTACAAAAGCATTATCACTCAACCCAACACCAATAGCCATAATATTTGAAGTAGTAATACGACGAATTGGATTAGAAGCATTAGAAGAATGACGCAATGCCAAGTTATAAGAAGTTGAAGCTGTCATAGCCGAAGTTAAACCTATAACAGCTGCACTTCCTACATCTGAATGAGAACTCAAATAACGCAGGTGATCTACTCCATCATAAAAAGAACCATCATCAACACTAAAATCAAATTTAGGAGCATTAGAAACTCCATTTGATTCTATATTAAATTGCCCTAGCATTAAAAGTTTTGGAGTAACTGCAGCATTCGTTGTTATTGGATATTCAATAGCAGCTGAATAACTGTTACTAGAAGTCAAGATAGAAGATTTTGCCCCTTGAAAAACTTGAAACATATAAGTAGGGTTCGCAAATGAAGCTGCAATAATATTACAAGCCTGTGTTTCAACCTCTTCTCCTCCAGTATCTGTAGTTACCCTATGCATTACTCTAAAATAATAAGTACCTGCAGGTGTTGAGGAAGTTAATCCTCCAACCAAATTTACCACCCCTTTACCTGTACCAGAGGTACTTCTTTGAATTGTATAACCTAAATCTGTCCATGCTCCAACGCCAACTTTATATTGTAGTTTCCATTCACCTGTAGCCGAAGAACCTGCTGTTTTAACAGTTTGAATACTAGACATAACTACAAATCCACCAGCATCAGTAGTAGTAATAGCAGTAGTGGCAGAACCCGTTACTTCTGCAAAAGTAGTAGAGCTTGTTGCTACAGGAGTAGCTAACTCTTGTACTTCAGCTTGTAAGGTGTTTGTTCCATCATTTAATACAACAACGGCAATACTAGCTGTTGTATTCAGCGTTCCTCCAGAAACCTTATGTTTTAACTTAAATGTTCGAGTTCCTGTTCCTCCAACAGTAAATACATACACATTACTACCAGCACCAGGATATTCATTTACAGCTCTCGCAATAGTATCAGAAACAGCAGCATCTTCTACATTTTCTAACAGATAAGCAGCTTCTTCGGAACCCGTCGCTGTAAGATTCATTATGATAGACGAAACTACCATTACCTTATCTCCAGCAGTAACGCTTACACTAGCACTTGCTCCTGTTACATCAACAAAAGTAGTAGAGGTTGTCGTTATATCACTTACTTCAGCAGAATTTGAAGGTAAAGTTTGAGCATTAACTGTAAATAAGGCTAATGATACAAATACGAGGGTGGTGAATAGAACTCTTTTCATATGCTGCATGTGTTAATTTCAAGAACAATTTCAGTAATCCAGTACCTATTAATTTTAACTTAAATACAAATTTAAATAGAATTATTCTAATTAAGAATTATAACACCATGTTACAGAACACTAATCCTAAGAAAAACAGCACTATAAGTTCGAGTAAATTAAACAATTGGAATTGTAAATTGTTCACAGAAATTAACTAAAAATACAACAAAAAAAGCTCTAATGTTAAAATCAACATACAAATATTTATTACACTGAAGCTATCTATTTAACTAACAACTTTTTAGAGTATTGATTTTTACCAACAACAGAAACAACAAAAACACCTTTAACAGGAAGTTTAAAGGTGTTTTGTTGTAGTGTTTACTTTAAAAAAAACTCTCTCTACCAGAAATACCATAACCCTGCTCACGCGAATATCTATCCGTTCCTTGCTTGTAAAATAAAAGGCATTTGTTTTTGAAATAGCAAAAATACGCTGGCAACTATACGGCTTACTATTTTGCCGTCTGCTTTAGCAGTTGGCAATTTTTGTCTTTAAATATGTTTCTGGTGTCATAATACTTAGATTACTATTTTTATAGTCTTTCGTATTTCTTGTAACAATGACATCTATTTTTTCAGAGACTTCTGCTGAATAATTTTGCAGAGCATCTTCAAAATCTTTAAATTTTGAGTTCAGAGCTTTTATTATAATTTCCTTGCTTGTAGTTAGCACTTCTGTTAATGTTATTAATTGAGTTAGTTTCTCAATTACTTTATCATGTGATGCCGTTTGTCTTAATAAATAATAAACATTGCTTATTATAACAGAAGTTACAAAACCTTTTATTTCTTTAGATTCACATAGAGAAAGTATTTGAGCTGAATTATCAGCAAAAGGCTTTCTGTCAAAAAAGAAGTCTAAAATAACGTCAGTGTCTAGAAGTATATTTTTCATTTTTATAAATATTTATCTGTTAGACCTTTAGATAAATCTTTTTTGTAATCAAAGTTTTTAGGTGCTTTGAAAGATCCTTTAAGTGATTTAACAATAGGAGTGAACTCAAAGCTTTTTGTTTTTTCTTCTTTAGTAATAACCTTTAAGTAATTTTCAATAATATCAGAAAGACTACGATTTTTTTTTGTTGCGTATTTTTTTGCCTTTTCAATTATTGTTTGTTCGATAGTTAGTGTCAGTTTTGTATTCATAGCAATTTGTTTTAAGGTGCACGTACAAATATACAAATAAAAACACGACCGCACAAATTACTTATAAAAAACACGTGCTTCTTTTGCTGACCGCTAACTGACGGGTATAAATAACAAAACAGCTCTGGGCTTTAGCTCCATATTATTTTAGTATGTGGCTAAAGCCAATAACTTAACACAATTCTATCCGTCAGCTAAAGCAGAGGGCAATCTCTATCTCTGAATCCTTAACTTAATGATATTAATCATCCGGCAGCGACAGCAATTTTTTTTGAAGATTTCCGCAATAGCGAATTCGAGCACAAAAAAAGAAGATGCAACTCCTCTCTTTTTGATCAGCAATATGTTAATTCCATTTTGAATGAATCAATCTACACATTGGGTACCTACCTAAATAACAACTTCTTAGAAAAGACTTTCTTATCAACTATAAGGCTGACAACAAAAACTACATTTATAGGCATTTCATAGCTATTAGTAGTTTTACTTGCTGTAAAATTCTGTATTTCTCTTCCGTGAACATCATGAATAAAAATAGTACCTGGCTGAGTAATTCCTTTTATTAAAAGTAAGCGCCCCTTTTGTTGTATGCACATCTCATCTTCTACCTTATGGGAACTTTCTTTTAAGTTTGTTCTTACTCCATAATATTCAACAGTACTATTCGCATGAAAATAAGAGTTTTTATAGTTCTGAGGTATATATACATCAAGTTCCGAATCAATGCGCAAAACAGCGCCATCAGCTACGGTAAAATAACCTCCTTCAACTAGCGTATCTCTATCAGCATGATATACTCCTAAATCAAACTCCCCTTCATTAACATATATTCTACCTGCAGAAGATGAAGTGGCAAGTAGTTTTGGTAAATCACTTATCAGTGATTTTTTTCCATCACCACTCAGCTTTAAGGTAGAATAAGTAATATGGCTACTTACTGTTTGATCGTTATCTGAGGCATATTCAATAATTCCACCGGCAGTAACAGTTGGGTGAGCACTATAGTTCTCCTCAAAGGTAGATGCTCTTACATATAAGCAGGCATTATTATTTACTTGAATAGAATCTGCATCTACCAAAAATGATTGAGGATTACAGCTTCCACTTAAAGAGAATAGTTCAAGAATTTGTATGGAAGTATTCAAGCTAAGTTCACTCCCTCCATTAATATGTAAGCTGTTGAAAATTTGTGGCGTATTTCCTGAAAGCAACTGACCAGAACCTCCAAATGCGACTTGAGCTGTGCCTGAGGCAAGGTAAATGCCTTCATTACTCCAATCTCCTCTAAGGGTTAACTTACTACTTGTGTGAAGTATGGAATCATTGAGCGCTAAAAGTGAAATATCTCCTTGCACGTAAAATGAAGCATCAATAGATAAACTTATCTGCTTTATTGAATCTAATAACAAGGATTTACATCGCGAGGTACTGGAAATAATAGGCTGCGAAAAAGCTGTATAACAACTATCTCCAAGAACTGCATCAATAGTATCATTAGGGACTCCATTTGTCCAATTATTCTCATCAGACCATGAACTATTTAGACCTATCCAAGAGGATGTTGTTTGAGAAAATAAATAAACAGGCACTAAAAGTGCGAATAATAAGAAGGTTTTCATAATTTATATCTTTTAGTATTTTATTTGACGCAAAAATATAAATTATACTCTAAAGTACAAATTAATAATAGAATTTATTTTATTCCACGATAGAAGGAACAAACACCAAAGGTAAAACTTCGGTATTTAACATCAGAAAAGCCACATTTTTTTAAAATAGACACCATCTCCTTTCCTTTAGGAAAAACTTGAATGGTATTAGGTAGGTATTGATAGGCCTTAATATCCTGACCGAAAGAAGCTGCGATGAAAGGTATAACTAATTTGGTATAGAGACGATAAAATGGTTTAAACAAAATATGAGGTTCTGAAAGTTCTAATATGATAAGATTACCAGCAGGTTTTAATACGCGACACATTTCAGATAAACCTTGTTCTAAGTGCTCAAAATTTCTAACTCCAAAAGCAACAGTCACAGCATCAAAAGAGGCATCTTCATATTTAAGAGACATACAATCACCTTTTAATAATTGTATATAGTTACTCAAGCCCTGTTTGGCAACTTTAATATTACCAATTTCTAGCATTTTATCTGAAATATCTATCCCTACAATTTTTTTAGGCTGAAGCTTTTTAAAGGTTTCAAGGGCAAAATCTCCTGTGCCTGTAGCAACATCCAAAATCAATTTTGGCTTACTTCTCCTCAAACTATTAATAGCTCTCTTACGCCATGATACATCAACACCCATAGTCATAGTACGATTCATAGCATCATAACTACCAGATATTGAATTAAACATCTCTGCAACCTGTTCTTTCTTACTTCCCTCTTTCTTTTTGTATGGAAGTACCTTCTCAACTTTGTAACCTTCGTTCGACATAATTTTAGATTGGTAATTTAAAATTGTATTTTCTTTTTGTCTCACTCTCAATATCTACATCCACATGTGACTTATAAATATCTTTATTCCTATTCCTATTAGAATAACCCCTCCTAGTATTTCTATTCGAAAATTAAATTTTCCTCCAAAGTGAGTCCCAATATAACTTCCAAGTACAGAAAACAAAAAACTAATGATGGCAATTATTGATATTGCAACAATAAATAGCTGTGGGTCAAACGGAATAAACACAACTCCTGTTGCTAAAGCATCTATACTTGTTGCTAAGGACAACCATAATACTGAGGACCATCGCGATGGACAAATTGACTTAACGCGCTCCGCCTCTTCCGCTTCGCTAGCTAAACCTTCTCGTATCATCTTTATTCCAATAATTAACAATATAATCAGGGCAAACCAATGGTCGTAAACTTCTATATAAGACTTAAACCACATTCCTGCTAACCAACCAACAAAAGGCATAAACCCTTGGAATAAACCAAATAAGATAGCCATACGTAGCACTATCTTCCAATTAAATTCTTTTAGAATAATACCACCTGCAATTGACACTGCAAAACAGTCCATTGCTAAAGCAATAGCTATTAGTATTATATCCAAAACACTCATCATAAGATTATTGCTTAATTTTTAGAAACACAAATATAGTAGATTCTGATTCAAAAAAACCACAACTAAAGCTATAGTTGCGGTTAATTAATAATTATTATAATTTAGGATTTACTTTTCCCAAACACCTTCCATTTCTTCGAGTGTTTTACCCTTTGTTTCTGGCACCATTTTCCAGACAAATAAGAATGAAACTATACTCATTATCCCATAAAACCCATAGGTAAATGCACCACTAAATTCCATCATAGAAAGATAAGTAGAAGATATAAAATAATTTGCTGCCCATTGTGCTGCTACCGCTATTGCTATGGCTCTACCTCTAATTTTATTAGGGAATATTTCTGCAATAAGCACCCAACAAATTGGTCCCCACGACATCATAAACGAAGCCGTATAAACGACAATAAATACCAAGGTACTTACACCTATAAAATTCAAATACGAGAAGGCAGCAATGGCAAACATCCCTACTGCCATTCCTATAGAACCAAACATCAACAAAGGCTTTCTACCCCATTTATCTACTGTAAGAATAGCCAACACAGTAAAGGCAACATTTACTACCCCCATAATTACAGTTTGCATCATAGAAGCATCTTTTCCAGCACCCAAACTTTCGAAAATGGTTGGGGCATAATACAGTGCCACGTTTATCCCTACAAACTGTTGAAATATGGAAAGTAAAACTCCTATTACAATTACCTTTTTTCCATACGAAAAAACATTAGAAGATACATGTTGTTGAAAGGAAGCTTTTATATCTGCTATAATTTCCTTTGCTTTCTCTGCTCCGTTTATTTTTGTCAAAACAAGTAAGGATTTTTCTTCTTTATCTTGTAACATTAAATATCGAGGCGTTTCTGGCACAAAGAATAACAACAAACCGAATAAAGCAGCTGGTATTGACTCTGATAAAAACATTTTTCGCCAACCAACTGCATTTATCCATTCAACACTTTGTCCATTAGCAATTCCCCAATTAACAAAATACACCACCAGCATACCAAAAATTATGGCGAATTGATTTAGAGAAACCAACCTACCACGCATATGTGCTGGAGCAATTTCACCAATATACATAGGACATACAGCAGATGCTAAGCCAACACCTATACCGCCAATAATGCGATAAAAATTAAATACAATTAACAAAGAAATGCTTGGTTCTCCTTTCGTAAAGAATAAAAACTCAGGATTACTAGAGCCTAGGGCTGAAATGAAGAATAAAAAAGCTGCAATCTGCAATGATACTTTTCTACCCAACTTAGCAGCTAGATAATACGAAATTACACCACCAATAATACAGCCAATTAAGGCACTGGAAACAGTAAAACCATGCACCATTGAACTTAGCCCCATACTGTCAATCAAATAGGCTTTCAAGGAACCAACTGTGCCTGAAACAACTGCTGTATCATAGCCAAAGAGCATTCCCCCTAGCGTTGCTACTAAGGTAAGAGAGACTACGTATAGGGTACTGCCTGAATTATTATTTTTCATTTGTGTATTTATTGCAGTAGAGACGGAGCGCGCTCCGTCTCTACTGTTGTATTGTAAATTAAATATACATATTAATCAAAGCCTCATACAATTCTTGTTTTCCACTAATTGGATTGGGTTCTCCACTAGCATGAGCAATATTTCTTAAGTCTTCTAAAGACAATTTACCTGACTCATATTCGGCTCCTTTACCTGCATCAAATGAGGCATATCTATCAGATAACATTTTCTTATATGCTGAATTAGAAAGAATTTCATTAGAGATTAATAAGGCTCGTGCAAAAGCATCCATACCAGCAATATGCGCAATAAAAATGTCGTTTAAGTCGGTAGAATTACGTCGTGTTTTTGCATCGAAATTTACCCCTCCAGTTTTAAAACCACCAGCTTGTTGAATAACCAACATAGACTCTACTAATTCGTAAATATTAATTGGAAACTGGTCGGTATCCCAGCCATTTTGATAATCTCCACGATTAGCATCAATAGAGCCTAACATATTATTATCGGCTGCCACTTGTAGTTCGTGCTGAAAAGTATGACCTGCTAAGGTTGCATGGTTCACTTCTATATTCAATTTAAAGTCATTTTCTAAACCATATTCCTTCAAGAAACCAATTACCGTAGCTGCATCAAAATCATATTGATGTTTACTCGGTTCCATAGGTTTTGGCTCTATATAAAAACAGCCTTTAAACCCTTGTTTACGAGCATAATCACGCGCCATAGCTAAAAAGTGACCCATATGGTCTAATTCGCGTTTCATATTAGTATTTAAGAGGCTCATATAACCTTCTCTACCGCCCCAAAACACATAACCCTCGCCACCTAAGGTAATGGTTGCATCAATAGCATTTTTCACTTGCGTACCTGCATGTGCTAACACATTAAAATCTGGGTTGGTTGATGCGCCATTCATATAGCGTGCATTAGAAAAAACATTGGCAGTACCCCATAATAATTTTACGCCAGATGCAGCTTGTTTTTCCTTCGCATAATCGACTATGCTTTGTAAGTTCTTTTCGTATTCAGACAAACTATTTCCTTCTGAAGCAATATCAGTATCATGAAAACAATAATAAGGCACTCCTAGTTTTGTTATAAATTCAAAAGCTGCATCCATTTTTTCCTTGGAGTTTTGCCAAGGGAAATTTTTAGTCGCACCTCCAAAAGGGTCGCCTCCATCGCCACAGAAGGTATGCCAGTAACAGACAGCAAAGCGCATATACTCTTTCATGGTTTTACCATTTACTAGCTGATTTTCGTCATAATACCTAAATGCTAAAGGATTCTTGCTTTCTTTTCCTTCATACTTAATTTTATCTATTCCTTTAAAATACTCTTTGTTTCCTAAGGTTACCATATTATGCTGATTTGATTTATTTATTCGCTTATTTGTTCAACTCTATTTTGATTATCAATTATTCTTTTCACTAGACTATTTAAATAGACCTCAACATTTGTGTACTGTTTATCTAAGGCAATTGCTATTCCGTCTGTTTTATCATTCTTATTTAAACCCTTAGCATCTTCCCAAGCATCAGGCATTCCATCACTGTCTGTATCTATGGGTGCTTCCAAACTAATTAATGCTGGCCATGCACTCCAAGTAGCATCAGCACCCTTTGGTTTTAAATCATTTTGGCTGTCGATAAGTCCCTGCTTAGGATATCCTTTGTTCTTCTTTTTCATCACTGTTTCGTCTGAATTCAATACCTCTCCTCCTCCATTACGAGGAGATAAACCACGAAAAGCAGCCACTCGATTAACTGTTTCAGCAACTATTCTTGTATCAATGATATCCCTATTTAATGAACATCCGCCATAAGTCAACACTAAACCATAAGCTTGTTTTGCAGTATGTGTTGTTACCGTATCTGTTGGAAATGGGCGAATTACTTTTAAGCTATCTTTTGTTTCTTGTGACAACTCCCCATACCTTTTATTAAATTGATTATAAACACCATATGTCCAATTATCAGCCGTTGCCTTTGCTGGAAACTCACCACTTTTAGCATCTACTACATTACCTGTAATATAAAATTTGCCCCAAATATCCTTAGCTCCTTCTCTCCTTTTTTTATCTTTTTCCAACTTATCTATCGATATAATCGCAGATGACTTACTCTTATCTCCTGATGGAGAAGCTGGGCCTAACTTATAATAACAGTTTACAATATTTACATTCATGGCTTCTCCTCCATAACATGTTTTATTTCCCCAATTATAAATTACATTGTTACGCATATCTACATAATCGCTCGTTGCTGAAGTTGCACCACCTAAACGTGGATTTCTACTATCATGGTGAGCTAACAGGTTATGATGAAAACTAGCATATTTACCACCCCAAATACCTCCATAACCATGGGATCCTTTCGGATGACAAGACATGCGCATACTCTCTGTTATAAAAGACCATTGAAGCGTAAAATTCTCATTCATATAGAAGGAAACACATTCATCTGAACTCCAACTAACAGAACAGTGATCTACAATGATATTCTTTTGAAATCGGCCACCAAATGCATCTGCACCACCAATTTCTTCACCGTTGATATCTCCCATACGAAAACGTATAAAACGCACAATAACATTATTCGAGGCTACATCAACTGGAAAACCAGCAATACAAATACCTCCGCCTGGGGCGGATTGTCCTAAAATACTTACATTCCCATATTTAATTTTTAGTTTCTTTTTAAGAAAAATAGTTCCACTTACTTTAAATAAAATAATACGAGGTTTATTCATTCGTTCATCCTCTAAAGCATAACGCAAACAACCTATAGAATCTTTATGATCTTCCAAGGTAGTTACATGATACACTTCTCCTCCACGACCACCAGTGGTATATCTACCATGACCTTCAGCCCCTGGGAAGGCTATTAATCTATTATCATTAGCCATAGCATTTATTGCCAATAAAGCCAATATTAGAAAACTTAGATTTCTTTTCATTTTACATGTGTTTATTTAGTAAGTTTAACCATTTATTATAAGCTTCTTTTGTTTGTTCTATATCGCTCTCTATAGGATAAATCTCTTTCATCTTTTTCAAGCTACTGAAAGCTTCTACTGCATCTTTATATATACCTGCGCCAATACCTGCTCCTTTAGCTGCACCTACAGCTCCATCTGTATCATATAATTGAATGGTTGCACCACTAATGTTAGCCAGAGTTTGAGCAAACAAAGGACTTAGAAACATATTGGCATGAGCAGCACGAATAATCTTCGTATCAATACCCACTTGCTGCATAATTTTTATTCCATATTTGAAGGTAAAAACAATTCCTTCTTGTGCAGCTCTAGCCATATCTGCATTAGTCTGCCTATTGAAGTTTATTCCTTCCATAACACAACCGATATCTTTATTCTCTAATACACGTTCAGCTCCATTTCCAAAAGGCAATATAGAAATTTCATTAGACCCTATTGGTGAAGTGCTAGCTAATTCATTAATTTCAGTATAGGTTTTCCCAGCTAAAACATTTTTTCTAATCCAAGAATTAAGAATACCTGTGCCGTTAATACAGAGCATTACTCCTATTCGAGTTAGTTCTTCAGTATGGTTAACATGTGCAAAAGAATTGACTCTCGACTGAGGATCGTATTTTACCTCATCACTAATGCCATACACTACACCAGAAGTGCCAGCTGTGGCAGCAACTTCGCCTGGATTAAGTACATTTAGCGACAAGGCATTGTTCGCTTGGTCGCCTGCTCTATAAGCTATAGGCGTTCCTTCTTGCAAGCCTAATTCTTTTGCAGCTACTACTGTTACTTCTCCTTGTAATGAGAACGTTGGATGTATGCTTGGATAAATTGATTTATCAAAAGCAAAAGCATTTAGAATATCTTCTGAAATAGTATTCGATATAAAATCCCAAGCAATACCTTCAGATATACCAGATGGTGTTGTAATAATTTCATCTGTTAAACGCATGGCGATATATTCTCCCGGCAACATAATTTTATGAATACGAGCAAACAGATCGGGCTCATGCTCTTTTACCCATGCTAATTTCGAAGCAGTAAAGTTACCAGGAGAGTTTAATAAATGAGATAAGCATTTTTCTTCGCCTATCGTTTCAAATACCCTTTTACCATAGGGAACGGCTCTACTATCGCACCAAATAATGGATGGACGCAAAACCTCCAATTTTTTATCAACCAACACTAAACCATGCATTTGGTATGAAATTCCAATTGCTTTAATATCTTGTTTATCAATATTAGACTCTTGCAATGCTTCTGCTAAACTTTCCTTTAAATACTTCCACCAATCATCGGGGTTTTGCTCAGCCCAGCCTTGTTTTAAAGAAATTATTTCAGCTTCCTGTTTAGGGTAAAATGCAGATGCTATGGAGTTTCCTTGCTCTGCATCTACAACTGCTACTTTTACAGAAGAACTACCTATATCTATGCCTAGTAAATACATTTAAAAGTGGTCTTATTAGTTAAAGGAAAAATAAATTCAACTCGCGTTTGTTATTTTTATAGATATCCTCGTTAAACTGATATAGTTTAGCTGGACGATGTGTGACATCTTGTTCTTTCTTATCACTCTCTATCAAATATGGTAACTTTAGAATTTTCTTTCTAAAATTCCTATTATCAAATTTCTGAGCAAGTATTACTTCGTAAAGTGATTGCAAAGAGTTTAATGGAAAATACTGTGGTAACAAATGAAATTCTAAGGGTGTAGTTGTTAATTCTTTTTTTAGATGATCATACGCATCACATACAATCACATCATGGTCAAAGGCTAAACCGACAGCATCCTTTATTGATACCCACTCTGCTCTATGTTTATCCAATAAGTTGGATTTTGATTCATCAATTTTTATCAAAGCATAGAAACTAATTGTAACTACTCGTGTGATAGGTAAATTTGTTTGCTTTTGTAACCACAATAAGTCATTAGGTGACTTAATACGATTCGGATTACCATAGACTTGGAATTGCTTCAATGGAATATTACTATCCTCGACCAATTCACCCACAATTGATATTGCTGCATCCTTAAGGTATTCCTCTTCATAAATCAATCTACCAGGAAGCTTTAACATACCAGAAGGGAGTTTACTATCCTCTCCTTCTACCTTGTCTCTTCGTTGTACTAATACTTTTAATTGTTTATCATCAAAGCCAAAGAGCACACAATCTACAGAGAGGTGCGGAATAAATGTTGGTTTCATAACTGCTCGTTAATGTAAAATATACGCTTTCTTTTTTCACCACTAAAATATCCCTAATGATATTCATTAGGGATATTTATATATTACTTTTTAATAATTTTATCTACGTAAACATCTCCATTTTTAGCCATCCCTTTAACAAGAAAACAACCTGCTTGTAATGATTCGATAGAAATCGAAGCTGAGTCTACTTCTTTCTTAAAAATTGAGTTCCCTGATACAGAAATAAGCTCAACTGATGAGAATTGATTAGGGTTAAGCAATTCAATATTATTTGAGATTAAGGTTGACACCAAAAAACCCGATTTTATTTTCGTTTCTTTATTACTTGCTAGTAATGACGCTGACCTAAAACTTAAAGCTCCGTATTTATTATATGCACTAATACGAAAATCATCAGTAACTTTTGGCAAAGGAGTTGCAGTAAATACAGGGTTCACTGTATTACCTATCAAAGTATCATTTCTATACACTAAATACCCCACAGCAAAACTAGAAGCAGAAGGCGTAAAGGTTATCGTTCCATCAACAGCAGAGACAGCTACATTTGTTGGAGCAACTGGAGCAATTGGATAAGCAGAAGGGTTCCAAGAACCGCTAGCCCCATAGTTAAAGACATTATCTACATTTACACGACTCGCTTCAGTAGTAGTTAATTGACTAGACCAATCTACCCTAGATGATATATCTAAAGCTCCACCTCCATCAGCAGTGCTATTATATTCTCTATAAATAGCATGTAGATGATTAGTAGGACTTGAAGACCATTTTGTCCAACCTGCAGCAATAATTAAATTATTCTCAAATACACCATTTACATAAGTAGTTTTTGCTGGAGCTTTCCAAGGTCTTCCAAGGTCAAATTGATTTGTACTTCCAAATCCTAGTGTATCTGCATATGAGAAATTACAATCTTTTAAAACTAATCCAAATTCTTTTTGAGTATCAGCTGCAGCAGTAATATGATAACCTCCTTTTACGCACTTAATTGTAGAGTTTTCAATTAATGCGGTACCTCCACCAAAAATAAAATCAGTACCTCCTTGAATAGTACAACCCGTTAAATATTGTCTTGTATTTGCAACTTTAGGATAGTAAGTATCCTGATAGCTATAAAACTTACAGTTCTTTAACACGTGCATATCTCCTTTATGTTCCATCGCTACAGATTGTTTATCAGCCTCTGTTCCATTAATATAATCGTAATCATTACGAACAGTAAAATTTTCACCGTAAAAATCTGCTCCTGAAACTAACATTGTATACGAATTATCAGTCCCTGCACTTGGAGTTGCAGTAGAAGAACATTCGTTCCAAGTAATAATCGTCTTATCAACATCTTCTCCAATAACACTTATCATATTTTTACTTACTGTAAGTTTCTCTTGATAAATACCTTTCTTAACGTAAATAAGAGTTCTTGATGTTCCTGAAGAGGCATCTATAGCTTCTTGAATAGTAGTATAGTCACCACTACCATCTTTTGCCACAACATAATCAAAACTAGCACTTGTATAACCTACTGTATTAAAGCTAAAACTAGTTCCTGCATAAGCATTACCACAAGTATCTGCAAGACACCCGGCAGGTAAGACAACATTAATTACAGCACTATTTGCTAAATTAGTATAATTAAGACCTATTACATTACCATTGTTTGAAAAATAAGCAGGTGCACCATTTATTGTAGGAACTGCTGTAGATGGCAATACTATTTCATCAAAAGTAAAATTAATACTTCCACTAATTGGTTGATCTATTGCTAAATTAGCTACCGACTGTGTACTTAAAACTGGTGCAATAGCATCTCTATCTCCAGTATTATATGTTAAATTAACATCAGCAGCTAACTGATTTCCTGAAAAATCTACAATAAATGAGTCTGGCACGATCAAAGTATTTGCTGTATTATAAGGTAATCCTGTATAACTAATAACAAGCACATTATTTGAAGCAGTAGCTTCTACAGTTGCTCCATTAAAAGACACTTCTCCTTTATTAATAACAATAGGCTCATCAAATGTCAAGTATATTATTCTTGCTGTTTCCCCTAAATCTGAAACATGTATAGAAGAACCATCTACCTTTGATGCTGATTGATATATAGGAGGTGTATTGTCTAATTGGTATGGAATTGAAATTTCGGAGGCAATTAATGTCCCTGCCAAATCTTTCAAAAAATTTGCTGGAATAACTAATGGATTTGTTGCGTCAGTAAAACCACTATACCCTAACACTAAAGTATTTGCCTTAAAACTCACACCTGGCATTGTGGCATTACCAATAGTTGGCCAAGCAGGGAAATTCAATGTTAACAGTTCATCAAATTGAAGTACAATAGGACCAGTTGCTGGCAAATTAGAATTAGCAGCAGGGTTTACAGAAACAAGAACTGGTCCTGCAGTAGCACCTGTAGCTTCATCAACATGATCATAAGCACTTACACCATAAAACCAACATGCAAATGGGAATACAAAACGTATATGAAGAGCACTCTTTACAATGACATTAGTAGGAGACCACGTAACATCTGCATTAGAAATCAAGCTAATTTCTTCAGCATCTGCAAAACTGGTTCCATCTAAAGAATATTGTACTTTTATAAGAGCATCTTTACTAGTACTGCCATTTTGGAGTGCTAAATTTATTTGGCCAAGACTGGAAAATTCTGATATTGTAACTGAGGTGCACTTAGTAGCACCAGAATATCCTTGTTTTGCACTTCTAGTTGGATCTACTGTACTAATACCATCTACTGTAACAGTTTGGTTTGCTGTACCTACATTTGATTCAACAAATGTGCCTGTAGTTGCGGTAGTCCAAGATGCACTAGCATTGTTAAAATCAAATAACAGTGAGTTTCCATACGTACCTTGTGCACTAATATTCACAAACAAAAGACTGCTAAATAGCATTCCCATACAAATTTTAAGTAAAGACTTTTTCATATTCGATATTTATAATTAATTAATATACGAAAGTAAAACTTTTTAATCAAACTAACAACAAATTACCACATTGCTTTACGTAAAATATACAATATCTATTAATTATAAGACGAAGAACTTTTCAACACAATTATTTCTTTTAATAAAAAATTGTATTTTTGTATTTATAATAAAACATAAATAACACTATTCATGCTTAAAGACATTCTATCTATATCTGGAAAATCAGGCTTATTCAAACTAGTATCACAAGGAAAAAATATGCTAATTGTTGAATCATTAATTGACAAAAAACGTCAACCAGCTTACTCTCATGAAAAAGTTGTATCATTAGCTGATGTTGCTATCTTTACAGAGACAGAAGAAAAACCTTTAGCTGAGGTATTAACATTAATCAAAGAAAAAGAAGCTAGTAAAAAAGTTAGCATTGATTTAAAAGCAGGTAACGAAGTTTTAAGGAACTATTTTGCTGAAATACTTCCAGATTTTGATAGAGAAAGAGTATACCCGTCAGACATCAAGAAATTAATCTCTTGGTATAATCTTTTAGTAGAATGTAAACTGACTGACTTTAAAGTAGAGGAAGAAAAAGAAGCTTAAACTATATTTATCTCATAATAAAAAATCCCTAATCAATTGATTAGGGATTTTTTATTATATAATTTCTTTACGATCCAAAGTCATCAAAGTGCAACATCTCAGGCGGAACACCTAGACTGTCTAACATTGGTTTCACAGCATTTGCCATAGGACCAGGACCACACATATAATATTCAATATCTTCAGGGGAATCGTGCTTCACTAAGTACTCATCATGAATTACTTGGTGAATATAACCTTCTAAACCTGTCCAATTATCTTCAGGCATTGGGTTAGAGAGTGCAATGTGAAATGTAAAATTATCAAACTTCTTTTCTAATTTTCTAAATTCTTCTTCATAGAAGATTTCTCGTTTTGAACGGGCACCATACCAATAAGATATAACACGATCTGTCGTTTCTAAGGTCTTTAGTAAATGTAAGATATGTGAACGTAATGGAGCCATACCTGCACCACCACCAATATATAACATTTCATTTTTGGTAGGTAAAATATAAAATTCACCATAAGCACCAGAAACAGTCACCTTATCTCCCGGCTTTAATCCAAAGATATACGAAGAGCCAATTCCAGGATTTATACCAGGAATAGGATGCGTACTCCCTTTTTCCATAGGAGGTGTAACAATACGTACATTTAACATAACAATGTTACCTTCTGCAGGATAGTTCGCCATTGAGTATGCACGAACCGTTTCTTCTTTGTTATTACATTCCATATCCCACAGGTGATAGGTTTCCCAATCATCATGGTACTCAGGATCAACAATAATATCTTTAAACTTAAGATTAAATTTAGGTATATTTATTTGAATATAGCCTCCTGGTTTAAAGTCCATTGTTTCTCCTTCGGGTAGTTTCACAATAAACTCTTTAATGTAGGTAGCAACATTATCATTAGAAACAACCTCACACTCCCATTCTTTTACACCAAATACTTCTTCTGGAACAACAATCTTTACATCTTCTTTCACTTTTGCTTGACAACCTAAACGCCATGAATCTTTCATTTCCTTACGTGAAAAGAAACCAACCTCAGTGGGTAATATCTGACCACCTCCTTCAACAACCTGACATTTACATTGACCACACGTACCTCCTCCACCACAAGCTGATGAAAGATAAATACCATTTGACTGCAAAGTATTCAACACGGTATTACCCATAGATACTTCAAATTCTTTTTCATCATTTACAATAACATTTACCTCTCCTGATGGAGATAATTTGTTTTTTGCAACCAATAGCAACACTACTAAAATTAGTACTACTAAAAGAAAAACTATTACACTGCTTATTATTGTTGTACTCATTATCTATATCTGATATTAAATTTTTATACCTGAAAAACACATGAAAGCGATACCCATTAATGCAGTTACAATAATGGTAATACCTAATCCTCTAAGTGGCTTTGGCACATCTGAATATTTTAATTTCTCGCGAATAGCTGCCATAGATACAATAGCTAACATCCATCCAATACCCGAACCTAAACCATAGCTAGTAGCAACTGTAATACTCGAAAATTCTTTTTGTTGCATAAATAGTGAGCCTCCTAAAATAGCACAGTTTACGGCTATCAATGGCAAAAAGATACCTAAAGAAGCATACAATTCTGCACTTACCTTCTCTATTACCATTTCAACCAACTGCACAAACGAAGCAATTACAGCAATGAACAAAATAAAACTAAGGAAGCTTAAGTCTACATTCTTTAGACTTGGGCTTAACCAAACCAAAGCGCCTTCTTTCAAGACATAGTTCTCTAATAAAAAGTTAAGTGGAAGGGTTGCTGTTAAGATAAACAACACGGCAGCTCCTAATCCTACAGCTGTATTTACATTCTTGGAAACAGCCAAGAACGAACACATACCTAGGAAGTAGGCAAATATCATATTGTCTACAAAAATAGACTTGACGAAAACACTTATAATTTCTTGCATATAGCTAATAATTTATTTATCCTTTTTAAAACTAATTCTCCTCTTGTAATTCCTTATCTTTTGATCGGTGCACCCATATTAAAACGGCTACCGTTATCAATGCCATAGGAGGAAGAATCATCATACCGTTATTTTCGTAACCCCAGTCATAAAAGACTTCTGGTATAACTTGAAAGCCTAACAATGTTCCTGATCCTAATAACTCACGGAAGAATCCGACAGCTACTAAAATAACAGCATACCCAACTCCATTACCAACTCCGTCTAAAACAGAATCTGAAGGCTTATTGCCTAAAGCAAATGCTTCTAAACGACCCATAATAATACAGTTGGTTATTATAAGACCAACAAATACGGAGAGTTGTTTATTTACATCGTAAGCAAATGCCTTCAAAACTTCACTAACAATTGTCACTAAAGCAGCAACTATCACCAATTGAACTATTATACGAATACGTGAAGGAATTGTTTTACGTAATAACGATATTATCAAATTGGCAAAAGCCATTACAATTACTACTGAAATTCCTAATACGATAGATGGCTCTAATTTAGATGTAACTGCCAAAGCTGAACAAACGCCCAACATCTGTACGATAACCGGATTATTCTTAAATATTGGTTCTAGCAATATTTGTTTTGTTTTTGAATCCATATATTTATTTCTTTTATTTTTCGTTTTTCAAAAATGCTTCGTACCCTGATAAAGAGTTCAGCAACATATCGTGTACTCCTACCGAAGTAATGGTTCCGCCAGAAATCCCATCCACATAGTCTTGGTCTTTCAATGACTTACCTTTCTTTACAACAGCAATCGATTTAAATTCGCCATTTACAAATAACTGTTTGCCTGTAAACTGTTGACAAAATTCCGCAGTCGATATTTCAGCTCCTAAACCTGGAGTTTCTCCTTGATGGCTAAAATCTGAACCGTACACAGTATTTCTATCAGCACTTACAGAAATATATCCCCAAAGCGGCCCCCAAAGGCCTGCACCTCTTAATGCCATAATATAATAAGCCTCTCCTTCAATATTTGCTTCAAATACTGGATATTGTCTTTCTTTAGCACTTTTCTTCACTTCTTTCACTAGCTCAACAGAAAAACCATCATCCGAGACTTTCTCTCCTGTTTCGTTTACGCTATATGATGCAGTTATAAATTCAGCATATTTTGCATCTGCATCTTTAGCCGTCGCATCAATATTTACAGCTCTTAAAATCTGACGCATTTTATCTACAGCCTCATTCTTCTTTTGGCGTTCATTGAGAACTTGAGAAGTAAAAGCTAGTGCTACAGCTACGATAATTACTAATACCGAAGCATATATTAGAGTGTATTGATTACTTTCCTTATTCATAATTAAATAGTTGACGATTTCATTCGTTTCATTCTTCTTTTAGTATTCCCTTCCACTACATAGTGGTCAATTAATGGCGCAAACATATTCAGTAAAAGAATAGCAAGCATCATTCCCTCTGGGTAACCTGGATTCAATACACGTATTAGTATTCCAAAAATCCCAATTAAGAATCCATATATCCATTTTCCTTTTTCAGTACGAGCTCCAGTAACTGGATCGGTTGCCATAAAGACTGCTCCAAAAGCAAAACCTCCTAACATTAAATGTTCTAGTGGAGATAAACTCATAGAAGCATTTACACCAAATATATTAAAGATAAATGCCATTACAGCTCCTCCTGCAAATACAGAAAGCATAATTTTCCAACTAGCAATTCCTGTAATTAATAAAACAGCTGCTCCTAATAATATTGCGAGTACAGATGTTTCACCTATAGAACCTGGTATTAATCCTATAAACATTTCCCATAAACCAATAACACTTCCATCAACAGCTGTTAATTGTACTTGTTGAGTAGTGGCTGTTGCAATATCTCCTAAGGGAGTAGCTCCAGAGAAACCATCAATTAAGTTACCTCCACCTAAACCAAAAGTATCGCCTGTACGAACAAACACTTCATCCCCACTCATCTTTGAGGGATAAGCAAAAAATAAAAATGCACGTGTAATTAGGGCTACATTGAAGATATTAAAACCAGTACCCCCAAAAACTTCTTTGGCAAACACAACGGCAAATGCGGTTGCAACAGCAATCATCCAAAGTGGTGTTTCAATTGGCATAATCATAGGTATCAGCATACCCGACACTAAAAATCCTTCTTGAATCTCTTCTTTTTTAATTTGAGCAAAAACGAACTCAATTCCTAAACCAATTACATAAGAAATAATAATTTTAGGCAATACTGCTAAAGCGCCGAAAAAGAATTGCTCCCAGAAAGAAGCTGCTTGACCAATAGCTAAGAAATGCTGGTACCCAATATTAAACATCCCTAATAACAAGGCAGGCATTAAAGCCATTACAACAATTATCATGGTACGTTTAGCATCGACACAATCGTGAATATGTGTTCCCGATTTAGAAGTGCTGTTAGGCACTAAAAGAAAAGTTTCAAACCCGTCGAAAACAGAATGCAGCTTCTCAAACTTGCCTCCTTCTTCAAAATGGGGTTTAATTTTATCGACTTGTTTTCTTAAAAAATTCATTCTATAATATTTAGTGATAAGTTATTAGTGATTAACGGTAAGCTAATTAGTAGCGTTCTTCACTAATGATTTTTTAACTGTTTTAATACTTGCTGTTATTAACTCTTCTGCATCTAACATCAAGCTATTATATTGTTTTTCAATCAAATAACATGTTTTATTTAATAGTTCTAACCAGTATAATGATTCGTTACATTCTTTTTGAGCTATAGCATATTTATGAATAAAATCTAATTTGCTTTCAGCATGTTCTGCTTCTCTTTGTAAAGCTCCTATAGCAGTTCCACTTCTTAACAACTGCTTAGAAAGTGTATATTCATTTTTGTCTGAACTTAGAAATTGATACAGCTTAACTATCCGCACAGCAAAACTTAAACTTTTATCTTTTAATACTCCCATAATAATTCATCGTTGCTCTACAATTAACCACTAATAGCTAATCATTAACCACTTACTTACTATTCTGTTTCTTCTATCATATAAGCCATTGCTTCCTTAGTGATTTTTTGAATCTCCAGTTTTGAAGTACAAACATATTCACACAAAGCAAAATCTTCTGCGATCAATTCATATATCCCTAAGGCTTCCATTTTGTCAAAGTCTTTTGTAATCATAGCTTTGATTAGAAACTCTGGTAAAATATCAAATGGAAATACTTTCGCGTATTCACCTGACATTATTATAGCACGTTTTCCACCTAAAATGCGTGCATCAAATTTTGTTTTTTGTTTTTTACCTAATAACCATGAAGGATATAATCGACTAACACTATGATTATTAAATCGAGGCATAGCCCAACCAAATAATTCATGTGTATCATCACCTTCGGCTATTACTGTTACTTGAGAATCGACTGCACCTACATAACCATCTTCAGGAATATGAGTACCAGTCAGTACATTTCCAGAAATACAACGCAGTTTCTTACCACCGTATACATTGTCTTTAATAAATTCAGAGATATTTGCTCCTATTATTGTTTGATAATATTGAGGAGTAACTATTTCTGGACCAGTTAAGGCTACTTTCTTCGTAAAATCGACAGTACCATTTAAAACAAAACGACCAATAAACAGAACAGCTAATGGGCTTAATGTCCATACTGTTTCTCCTCTGTCTATAGCATCCAATTGTTGAATCATTACACTTGGGTTACCTGCGGGGTGTGGACCTTCTAGTTCTACTACCTCTACTTTTTTAGCCTGAGTAAAGGTTGAGAAATCACTTCCAGATTTAACGCCCAAAAATGTTTTCCCTTTACTTAATTTTGCTATTATATTTAGCCCAGCTTGAAAAGCATCTTCTTCCCCCTTAACTATATATTCATAGCAAGGTGCTAAAGGAGCTGTATCATAGGTAGAAATAAAAATTGATTTTGGTTCTGCATTAGGATTAGCAACACGATCGAATGGGCGCTCTTTAATATATGCCCATAAACCAGCTTCCATCAACACCTTCTTCCAAGCATCAAGCTCTTTCTTTTTCGGGTCGGGAGTAGTAAATTTCTTAAACTTATCTTTTTTATCAGAAGCAATTACAATTTCAAGGATTTTTCTTCTTTCTCCTCTATTAATAGCAGTAATTTCTCCACTAATAGGTGACGTAACAAGAATATCTGGATTATTTTTATGGAATAAAACTGGACTTCCGGCTTGAACTTTGTCTCCTACCTTCACTGATAACTTAGGTATAATAGGATAATGGTCTGGAACTAATCTAACTTCTTCAGGATTAACTAGTTCAACTGTATTGAACTTAGGTTTTCCTTCCATTATTATATTCAGTCCTTTTTTTGTTTTTATGCGTGTAGCCATAATTCTTAAGGGTCTATAATTTTAAGCCTACAAATGTAGAATATTCATCACTAATTTTATAGTGATTAGCGAAAAAAATATTTAATTTTTATGTTAAACAAATTCAACACACAATGGTTTAAATATTTAAGTTAAATAATAGCTATATTTGTGGTTCAATAAAACACATAATATGTATAATTATATTAAACACAAATATATCTTTTTAATATTAGTTCTTTTCCACACATTAGCTTTTTCTCAATACAGAACTCAGGCTTTAGTTGAAAACATTAAAACTGTTCAAGTAATTCCTATGGGCAATGGTGATTTTTCTTCGCCTGTTATTGAATTAAGTAGCAACATTGAATTTCTTATATCATTTGATGAATTATCGCACGACATTCACAATTATTATTACGATGTTATACATTGTAATGCAGACTGGACTCCTTCAGACATATCACCACTTGTTTGGGCTGATGGTTTTACAAATAACCTAACAATAGATGATATAAAAATCTCTCAAAACACCACCTACAATTATACGCATTATGCAATAGTACTACCAAACGAAGATCTACAATTTAGAGCATCTGGAAATTATACTATAAGCGTATATGAAGATAACAACCCTGATAAAAAAGTCGCTACTGCATGCTTTTCTATTGTAGATAACAGAGTAATGGTTGATGCTAATGTAAGAGGAAATACAGATATAGATATAAATGGTAAAATGCAACAACTTGACTTTAGCATAATCCCTGGCAATTTCCATATTGATAATCCAATGTCTGAACTTAAAATTATTGTTCAACAAAATGGACGGTTTGATAATATGGTAAGTAATATATCTCCTACTTATACTTCAGGAGGAAAACTTAGCTATATAAATAACAAGGCTTTAATTTTTGAAGGGGGAAATGAGTATCATCCTATCGACATTTCTTCAATTTATGCCTATGGCGATGGGGTAAACAAGATGCGTTTTTTTGCTCCATACTACCATGCAGAATTATTTCCCAATACGATTGCCCCTTATGCCCCATATGTCTTTTATCAAGAGGTTAATGGAAGATATATAGTAAATATTCAGGAATATGAAAATGATGAAACTTGGTCAGACTATATCCTTACTCATTTCACTTTACCCACAGATAAACCTTTTTTTGATGGACAAATCTATCTTCTATCTGGTTTCAATTACAACCAAATAAACAGTGCTGTACGAATGAATTATAACAATAAGCTACAAGCATACGAACAAACTGTTTTACTAAAGCAAGGTGGTTATAATTATCTTTATGGATTTGCTCAAAAAGGCAAAAACAAACTAAGCACACAACGCATTGAAGGTAGTCATTGGCAAACAGAGAACGAATATGCAATATATGTGTATCACCGTGGTTTTGGAGAGCGATATGATAAGCTAATTGCGGTAAAAATTATTCAGAGCGGACAATGATTTTTACGTAAATACGCAATGGTTGATTTGATTTTATTTTAGCACAAAACTTTCCGCCATTTCTAAAGAATGTAATTTCCCTACATCAATCATATTTAATTTCTCAGCACAGTAAGCATGAATTTCAGATTTTCCTATCAGTGACAAATAAAAATCTATAATAGAAAATTTACCCTCCCATTTATTCATATATTTAAAAATCTCTGGAGATATTACATGAATACCTGCAAATGCACGTTTATCATAATTACTAGGGTCAAAATCAATATATGGAGATTTACTTTCACCTGTATTTTCATTCATCCATCCTTGTAAATTGTTTTTAGAATCAAAATACAAATAACGAGAAGACTCTCTTTTACTAACCAACAAAGTGGCTTCAGCTTTTGTTCTCATGTGATTTTCATATAAATTCTTTAAGTCTACATCAGATAAAATATCAGCATTATGAACTAAAAATGGCTTTCCATCATCAAAGAAATGAGCCGCTTTTTTAATAGCTCCACCTGTTTCTAATAATTCTTCTGTTTCATCAGATATCTCAATACGAATTCCAAACTGCTTATTTTCTTCAATAAAATCAATTATTTGCTTAGGAAAATGATGCACGTTAATAATAAGTTCATCAAAACCAGCAGCTTTTAATTTTAGAATAATATGCTCCAATAAAGGTTTTCCTGCTATAGGAACTAAAGCCTTAGGAATACTATCTGTTATTGGTTTTAAACGTGTGCCCAAACCGGCAGCAAAAATCATTGCTTTCATAGTTCACTAGTAATATTTTGTTCTCGATGGTTTAACTTTACTTTGACTCCATATTTTTTTGACACATATTCAGCTAAATGCTGTGCAGAATAGACCGAACGGTGCTGTCCTCCAGTACAACCAAAACTAAACATAACAGAAGAAAAACCTCTTCTCACATATTCTTGAATATGTGCATCGGCTAATTTATAAGCAGATTGTAAAAAAACTTGAACTTCTCCTTTTTTCTCTAAAAAATCTATTACTGGTTTATCTAAACCGGTAAGCTGTTTGTATTCTTCTAGTCTACCTGGATTATTCATTCCTCTACAATCAAACACATATCCACCTCCGTTTCCTGAAGCATCTTCTGGGATACCCTTTTTATATGAAAAACTATTAATTGAAACACTTAGTTTAGCTTTATCATAACTTTTGAATGAATCTTGATTACTAAACTTTGGAAGCTCATTCATTTCACTTAGTACCTTAACGAGGTATGGATAGTTAGAATAATCATTTTGAAGTATTTCTTTTAGATTCTTAATCGCAAAAGGTATACTTTCGATGAAATGGGTCTTTTGTTCAAAGTAACCCCTAAAACCATAGGCCCCTAAAGCTTGTAGAGAACGAAACAACACAAATAGGTTTATTTTCCTTCTAAACTCTAAAGCATCAACAGATTGGTATTTCTCTAATGCTTTTAAATAATGAGAAATTAAGTCTTCTTTTAAACCATTAGGATAATTAGCTTTAGCTTGCCACACAAAAGAAGCTACATCATAGTAAATTGGACCTTTTCTACCTCCTTGAAAATCTATAAAACAAGGAGCATTATTTTTAATCATTACATTACGAGATTGAAAATCGCGAAAAAGAAAGGTGTCTGACTTTTCTAGTAGTAAATCGTCAGCCATTTTCTCAAAATCCTTTTCTAATTTAGGTTCCAAAAAATCTACACCTGTAGTTTTTAAGAAAGAATACTTGAAATAATTTAAATCCCACATCACTGTTTTTCTATCAAACTCAGGTTGTGGGTAGCAATTTGAATAATCTAAACCTTCAGCTCCTTCAAATTGTATAGTAGGCAAACTTTCAATTGTTTTATACAAAATAGCCTTTTCATCAGTAGAAAAAACTCCAGTCTTGATACCATTAGAGAGAAAATCAAACAAAGACTCATCTCCTAAGTCTTCTTGTATATAAAACTTATAATCAGACGTATAATCATAAACTTTAGGAACAGATAAAGATTTCTCTGTAAAATGTTTTGCTAACTCCACAAAAGCTTTATTCTCTAACAAAGATTCTCCAACTACCCCAATCACACTATCCTTTCCCTTTGACAACCGATAATACTGTCGATTAGAACCGTCTGCTGATAGTTTACTTATATCTGTTGGTTTTTCACCAATATACTCTTCAAATAGTTTGCTTAATGCTTTCATAATTTTTATTTGCTCAAAAATACAAAAAAAGGTCGAATTATTAATTGTTTGTTTTTTTATCTCACTATTCTCAAAAGTCAAAAAAACTAATTTATAATGTAAAAAATAATATCACACGTATCCAAAGAAAATAGGTCGATAAATTGGGCTAATATAAAAGATACATGCTTTACAACATGTTTATAAGTGCCTAAATATGACTCCTTTAATTCCAACATTCACTCCTTATCAAAAAATAAAATATCTAATTTTATAATCGTTAGTTAATAGGAATCATTATTACCAACTAAACATTATAGAATTATGAGAAATCTTGACTTTGAAAATAGACTACTCGGTCTACAAGGAAACATGTTAAGTTTCGCTTATTCATTAACATCGAATCGCGAAGAAGCAAACGATTTATTGCAAGAAACTACACTAAAGGTTTTAGACAATGAAGGTAAATTTGTGGAAAATACCAATTTTAAAGGATGGGTATTAACTATAATGAGAAATATCTTTATTAACAATTATCGTAAAATGGTTCGCGATCAAACTATAAATGATTATACAGAAAACTCATACTTATTAGAAACACCAAGATCTTCAGGATTTGATACTCCTGAAAGCACATTTGCAATAAAAGAAATTACAAAATGTATTAATAACTTTGATGATGAATACAAGATTCCTTTTTCTATGCATATTGCCGGATTTAAATATAATGAGATTGCAGAGAAAATGAATTTACCTATAGGTACTGTGAAAAGTAGAATATTTTTTGCTCGTCAACGATTACAAGTTACATTAAAAGAGTACAATTCATAAAAAACCAAGCTATAATATATAATTAGAGCGTCGTAAGTATTTTACGGCGCTTTTTCTTTTTGGCATTATTTCACAAAAACTCTTGTTATGAATAATATTCTATAGAAAAATAACTACTTTTGAAAGTTACAAAAGTATTATTATCGCTTATTTTCATTAATTCGCAACTATGGGAATATTATACTTCACAAAAAACAAATTCTTCCAGTTTATTCTAAGAGCAATATGCTTTCTCATCTTTGAGATTGTATTCATAGGCACTTCTTATGCAATAAAGCCCTATCAACCGGTAATGGAAGACCCTCTAACTGAATCCTGGAGATGGCAAACTTTTCCTGCACTAAATGGACAAGATGTACGATGCATGACAGAAGCTGCTAATCATGTTATGTGGTTTGGTTTAAAAGATGGCATCATGAAATTTAATGGTTTTAATTGGGAAAAACATGATAAAAATAATGGGTTTATTTCAGAATCAGTAAACCACTTACTTACAACTAAAAACAAACAAGTCTATGCAGGAACAAATTATGGATTATTTCGTCTAAAAGAAAACAAATGGGAACGAGCTTATCCATTTCAATCAATAGCTAAAGATAATTTTTCTCCAATTAATACACTCTGTGAGTTACACGATGGTTCCGTACTTGCAAGTATTGGGTATTTAAACACAGAATATGCCGGCTTACTTCTAATACGTAATAATAAATCAACCTTATTATGCTCACCTAATTCATATAATCTATACAAGAAAAAATTCCCCAACACCTCTATTAGGATAATCCCAAAAGATTTACTTATAAATGAAAATATTTCAGTAAGGACAATCTTTGAAGATAAACAACATCGAATTTGGATAATAAACTATCATAATAAAAAACAAAATCTTCTTTTCTATATAAAATCAATAGATAACTTATCTAACAACAAAAAATTTTCTAATAGAGATGGACTTAAAATTGGCAGGTATTCTTCTTTAAGCCAAGTCAATGACGGATCTATATACATGACAAACTCCAAGTCATTAGAAGGTATTATGGCATACAAGAACTACTCTTGGAAAAAAGTTAGAACATGCGATGAAATGGAAGATAATGTTTATTTCACTTCTATTCTAGATACGCCAAAAGATGGATTATTTATTGGTGGATTTGGGACTTTATATGCAAAAAGAAATGGAATATGGAAAAGTTATAAGGAACCGAATATCCCAATTCCAAATGCACAAATTAGAATATTTAAAGATAGTAAAGGGTATTTATGGATACTAGGATATAGATACGAAGTAGTAAGAAATGACTATGTTGGTGGGAAGTGGAATACATTTAAGGAGATAAATTATCAATGTACAAGCAGTGATAAAAAACAGTGGTTCATCTCTGTAAATAATAGAGTAGTTGTTAACGATGGTAATAAATGGTATTCATACGGAACTGAAGATGGACTTCCAGAAGGCACTAATAGTATTTTATTAAGTAGAGCTGGAACCTTATGGGTAAGTGGAAATGACAATAACACTGCTGCCACAGCGTATTTTGATGGTGAAAGATGGCATAAAAAACTACATCCTTCTCTATCGTGGAGTGTTAGTAATAGAAGCTTGTTTGAAGACTCTAAAAAAAGGATTTGGATAGGCTGTTCGACAAACTTAATAGATGAGAGAGGACAAAAAGGTGGCGTAATGTATTTAGAAGACCCCTCAATTTCTAAAGATAATTGGATACAGTTTCCATCTACAGATACGGTGAAATTTAAAAATGCCTACGGTATAGGAGAATCCACAGATAATCAAATCTGGGTTGGAGGAAGCTTACTTCGTACATATAAGGATGGAAGGTGGTCTAATTACCAAATACCACAACAAAGAGGATTCATTGACATTGTAAAGAGCACTCCTAATGGTTTATTGTGGGTAGGCACTCGAATCGATGGATTGTACTCATACAATGGAAACAGGTGGAGAAACTACAATTACAAAAACGGTTTAGTCACTAATTGTATTATTGACATTTCAATAATATCTGATTCTAGCGTATGGGTTGCAACGGATAAAGACATTTCTCATTTTGATGGAAAGTCTTGGACCAACAATATCTTCCCAAAAGAACTAACATTAATACGTGAAGCTGGTGATTTAAAAATTGAAAATAAACAATATGTTTGGATTAACTCATCTAGTTTTGAATGGAAAAGGAGGTTCAAACATGTAAAAGATTTAGATGCTTCAATGAAAGAATCATTTAAAACAACTCGCTATCAAATGGGCAGAAATGCTCCAGAAACATATATAACATCATACTATGATGAAGTCCCATATAAAGGAAATAGTTATATAACATGGTCTGGAGTAGATTCGTGGCAACATACCCCTGCAGATAGATTATCCTATTCATATAGATTCAATGGTGGTGAATGGTCTTCTTTCACAGAAGAAACTAACAAAACTTTTACTAATCTTGAGAGTGGTGACTATGTAATGGAAGTACGTGCGCGTGACCTTGATTTTAATACAGACCTTACTCCTGCTCGTATTGAATTTATAGTTGCACCTCCAGTATGGAAGCAATTATGGTTTATCTCCTTAATTTCTATATTTCTTATTATCATAATTGTATATCAAATAAGATTAATTAAAAGAAATAAAACTTTAAATACGGCAAAACTTGAATTAGAAAACAAAAACTTTAAAATTACAGCACAAAAAGAAGATATAATGAAGATTGCTGAACGCGAACAAGAAAGCAATCAACAGAGAATAAAGTTTTTTACTAATATTACACATGACTTTAGAACACCATTAACTCTCATTTTAGGAAGTTTGGATAGAATCTCAACATTAAAAATAAAATCTGACACAACTGGCTTAAAAAAATACTTATCATTAGTACAAAAAAACTCTGAACAATTGCTTCGTCTTATCAACCAATTAATGGATTTTAGAAAAGCTGAAACAGAAACTATGGGTTTAAAAGTAGCGAAAGGAAATATTATTAAATTTACTGAAAATATTGTTTCCTCATTTCACTCACATATGGAAATGCACCATATTCAATTACTCTTTGATCAAGGAGTGGATGACATAAGTGCTTGGTATGATGCCGAAAAAATTGAGAAGATTTTATACAACTTAATTTCCAATGCCATAAAATTTACACCTGAAAATGGAGTTATAAAGGTTTCAATAAAACTAGAAGATTCTAAAGAAAACTATCAAATTATAGTGCAAGATACTGGGATAGGAATACCACAAGATGACATAATAAAGATTATTGAACCATTCTATCAAGCAAATAACAAAGCTATTAGAAATGAGGAAGGAACTGGGATAGGACTTTCTTTAGTTAAAAAACTAGTTGAAATACATTATGGAACTATTCATATCCACAGCAACACTAAAAAAGAAAGCGCACAATCTTACAATACTACTTTTACAATCACATTACCTATGGGCAAAACTTTATTTAAAAGTGATGAGATAATACTTGATGAAGCTCTTGACTCAACTGAAACAAATAATTCTTCCGAAAAATCTAATGATAAAGAGCATGATTCAAATAATATTTCTTTAAACAATGATCAAACAAATGACACTCTCAAACCTAAAATTTTAGTTATTGATGACAATGCTGAAATAAGAGCTTTTATAATTGACACATTAAGCAATATGTATGATCTTATTGAAGCTGTTAATGGTGAAGATGGATTATTAAAAGCTATCAAATTCTTACCTGATATAGTTATCTGCGATTTAATGATGCCAATAATGAATGGAACAGAATTTTGTGCAAAATCAAAATCTGATGAACGCTTAAGTCATATCCCTATTATTCTATTAACTGCAAACAATGCAGAAGAAAGCATGATTCAAGGATACGAAACTGGTGCTGATGATTACATGACTAAACCCTTTAAAACAAAAATATTAGAGCTAAGAATTAAAAACATTCTTGATAATAGAGAGATATTGCGACAAAGATTTAAGACTGAAATTAGCCTTGAGCCTAAAAGCATGAACATAACAACTGTAGATGCTGATTTCCTTCAGAAGACTATAGATATTGTTGATAACAATATTAAGGATGAGAATTTTGATGTTGTTATGCTTAGTAGCGAGCTTAATATTAGTCCACGACAACTACATAACAAACTTACGGCGCTTACAGATATGTCTCCAGGCGAATTTATAAGAGTCTATCGTTTAAAAAAAGCAGCTGAGTTTTTAGTAAAGAAACAAACAAGTATCTCAGAAGTTGCCTACGACTTTGGGTTCTCAAACCCCAAGTATTTCAGTAAAAGTTTCCGCCAACAATTTGGACTTACACCCTCAGAGTACATCAAGAAAAATAGTTAAAAAAAGGCTCAATTATTAAGAATAATTGAGCCTTTACACATATAATAATTTCTTTATCTATTTCCGAAGCACCATCTTAACAGTACCTTCTACAATACCATACCTAGTAATAGTTGGAGATAATACGACACTCCCTGTCCCTGAAAAAACATAATCCAAGTACACATCATTAGAGACAACTATTCCTTTAACATTCAGAACTGTAGAATCAACTACAATTCCATCAGCAGAAGGAGTTGCTCCTAAATCTGATTCTTTAAAAATTATCGAATCACCCTTTATACAGCCATACATTGTTCGTTTAGAATCAGTATACTTTACTGAATCGCCACCAATATCCTTTATTGTAGCCATACTTTCTGAAAAATAAGCATTAATAAATTCAACTTTTTCATTGTAAGCTATTGTATCTGGACTACCAGGAGGGTTAGTAGTCATATTTTGATCTCCATCAAAATCTAAATCAACCGCTAATCTAACAATTGAATTACTATAATCAATATCGCTACTAAAAGTTCCTAAGAATGCTTCTTTCCCAGACTTTATAAATTCACAAGCACTAAAAGAAATGATTGTTAAGAAGAGTAATGAAGAAAATTTTAAAATATGTTTCATCTTGTTATAAATAAAATGATTAGATTTAAATATTGTATTACAAAGTTAAAACAAATTGAACTAAATTACACTTTTATTAAACATTTCGATATCAATTAACAATTTAAGATGTTAATAAGAAATTTAAAATCACTATTTTTAATGTGTGTTTTTTTCTACATTTGCAGTAGAAATAATCACTACAGAACAGTATTATTAATTAAGGATACAGATATATGGAAACTAATTTTTCACAAAAAGTAAAAGATGCATTAGTTTTTAGCAAAGAAGAGGCTGAAAGACTAGGCAACGACTACATAGGCCCTGAACACCTACTTCTAGGCATCCTTCGAGAAGGAGAAAGCAAAGCAATACATATACTTCAATCATTTAAAGTTGATTTACAACGTGTAAAACAAGAGATTGAAGCACAAATACGTACCAACAAAGATATTACAAAAGAGTCTTCTATTCCTCTTTTAAAATCTACAGACAAGATTCTGAAAATTATATCTTTAGAAGTTCGAGCTTTAGGCCAAACAGAAGCTGATACTGACCATCTATTATTAGCTATTTTAAAAGAAAAAAACAATTTTGCAGCTGAAACATTAAACGCTGAACATATAGACTATATATTAGTTAGAGATCGCTTACTACAAGAGAAACAAGCTGATGTAAGATCTTCATTCCAAGGTGGAGACGAAGACGAAGAAGATGATGATATCCCTTTAGGAGGTCCAAAACACCAGAAACCTTCATCATCAAAAACATCTAATGATACACCTGTATTAGATAACTTTGGTACAGATATGAACAAAGCTGCCGAAGAAGGGAGCCTCGACCCTGTAGTAGGTAGAGACATAGAAATCGAGCGTTTAGCTCAAATACTTAGTCGTAGAAAGAAAAACAACCCAGTTTTGATTGGAGAACCAGGCGTTGGTAAATCTGCTATTGTTGAAGGTTTAGCTCTACGAATTGTTCAACGTAAAGTTTCTCGTGTTTTATTTAATAAACGAGTTGTTGCCTTAGACATGGCATCTATCGTCGCTGGAACAAAATATCGAGGTCAATTTGAAGAACGAGTTAAAGCAATTCTAAACGAGCTGGCAAAGAATCCTAACATCGTATTATTCATTGATGAAATTCATACAATAGTTGGTGCAGGTAGCACACCTGGTTCTTTAGATGCTGCCAACATGCTAAAACCAGCACTAGCGCGTGGAGAGATTCAATGTATTGGTGCAACTACCTTAGACGAATACCGTCAGAACATTGAAAAAGATGGAGCATTAGAACGACGCTTCCAGAAAATAATGGTAGACCCAACTACCGGTGAAGAAACTTTACAAATTTTACAAAATATAAAAGAACGCTACGAAGACCATCACAATGTCACCTATACTCCTGAAGCAATAACTGCTTGTATGAAACTAACAGAGAGATATATAAGCGATCGATGTTTTCCTGACAAAGCAATTGATGCATTAGACGAAGCTGGCTCAAGAGCTCATATCATGAATATTAAAGTTCCTGAAAATATTGAGAAACTTGAGAAACAGATTGAAGATACAAAGGTTGAAAAGTTGAACTCAGTTAAACAACAAAACTTTGAACTTGCGGCTAGCTTTAGAGACAAAGAAAAGGATTTATTAAATCAACTAGAGAATGAAAAGCAGAAATGGGAAGATGACCTTAAAGAGCACCGTGAAATTGTAAGTGAAGAAAAAGTAGCTGAAGTAATTGCTATGATGTCTGGTGTTCCTGTTCAACGAATCGCTCAAGCTGAAGGACTACGACTGATACAAATGAATGAAGTCCTTAAAAATAAAGTAATTGGACAACCAGAAGCTGTAGAGAAAGTTGTAAAAGCAATACAACGAAACAGAGTTGGCATTAAAGACCCAAACAAACCAATTGGAACATTTATATTCTTAGGACCTACTGGTGTTGGTAAAACTCACCTAGCAAAAATATTATCAGAATTCATGTTCGACAGTGTTGATTCATTGATTCGCATAGACATGAGTGAATACATGGAGAAATTTAGTGTTTCACGTTTAATTGGAGCACCTCCGGGATATGTTGGCTATGAAGAAGGAGGACAACTTACTGAAAAAGTACGTCGTAGACCCTACTCTATTGTTTTATTAGATGAAATTGAGAAAGCACATCCAGATGTCTTTAATATATTACTTCAAGTATTAGACGAAGGACGCTTAACAGATAGCTTAGGTCGTAGAATTGATTTTAAAAATACGATTATCATTATGACATCAAATGTTGGTACTCGCCAGCTGAAAGACTTTGGTAAAGGTGTTGGTTTTTCTACTCCTGGATCAGACAATGATCCTTCACACACACAAGGAGTAATTCAGAAAGCATTAAACAGAACTTTTGCCCCTGAATTTTTAAACAGAGTAGATGATGTTATAATGTTTGATCAATTAAGCAAAGAATCTATTCACGAGATAATTGATATTGAATTGGCTAGCTTATTAAAACGTATCGAAGACTTAGGCTTCAAATTAGACTTATCTAAAGAAGCAAAGGAGTTTATTGCTGACCAAGGCTATGATGTTCAGTATGGCGCTCGTCCATTGAAACGAGCTATCCAAAAGTTTATTGAAGATGAGTTATCTGAAATACTTATTAAAAATTCAATAAAAGAAGGACAAACAATTATGCTTAAGTTTGATAAAAAGCAGAAAAAGTTAATTTCTGAAGTAAAAGAATAGTAAAATTTAGTTCAAAAATATAAAATCCAGACCCAAATCATCAAGCTAAACAACTTGAAATCTGCGGTCTGGATTTTTTTTTAAAAGATTCTTGCTGATATTACCCAAATACATTACTTTTGTGCTGGGTAAGTCCTATACGACCAGCTCCCTTTTAATCCCCCAGGGTGGGAACACAGCAAGGGTACATCGGTTGTAGCGGTGCGATATAGTAAGCTTACCCACCTGCCTCTTTAGCTCAGTTGGCCAGAGCACGTGATTTGTAATCTCGGGGTCGTTGGTTCGAATCCGACAAGAGGCTCAAACATTAGAAGAGACGCGATTTATCGCGTCTCTTTGCATTTTAAATAGCTTGTTTGTAAAACTATCATTTAAAGTGTACATTTGTATTCATTTTTTACAACAATGGATACAGATCAATCAAACAAAATACTAACCAATGGCCTATTCCTAGGAATTGCCATATCTTCTAGATTTTTGTTAGATTTTCAAGATGGTGCTTTATCTCAAGTAGTATCATTTATACTTCTTTTTGGTATTTACTCTGCAATGATGATGTGGGTTAAAGCCTTTCAAAAGACTCTTCCAGAAGAAAAAATCACATTAAAGCAAGTTATCTCCTACACTTTTAAAATATTTTTAATTGGTGCTATTGCATCATCTATTTTTAAATACATCTATTTCCAACATATAAAGCCAGATATATTTGCTGCACTTATTAGCACCTATGATGATGCATATTCTGAAACTGTAGAAAAAGTAAATGAATTGCTCTTGAAAGCAAAAGAAGCTAACAACACAAATGATATTGCAGTTTACAAAGAAGGAATCAATCAGCTACAATGGTGGAAATCAGTATTTATAAATTCATATTTTCAACCATTTTCAAGTTTAATTATCAATCTAATTGGTGGTCTTCTTTTAGGGTGGTTTATATGGCCTGTATTTAAAATAAACCAACAGAGAAAAAATTCAACTCCAAACATTAATCAATAAACTATGGATATTTCAGTTATAGTTCCCTTGTTTAACGAAGAAGAATCATTACAAGAATTATTTGAAAAAATTCAACATGTAATGCTTAAGAACAAATATTCTTATGAAGTAATCTTTATAAACGACGGAAGCACAGATCGTTCATGGGATGTTATAGAAGGTTTAAAGGCGCAATACAAACAAGTAAGAGGAATTAAATTTCGTCGTAACTACGGGAAGTCTCCAGCTTTATTTCATGGTTTTGATAGAGCTAAGGGCAATGTTGTTATTACAATGGATGCTGACTTACAGGATAACCCCAACGAAATACCAGAGTTGTATGATATGGTTTTCAAACAGGGCTTTGATATTGTATCTGGCTGGAAGAAAAAACGCCACGACTCTACTCTAGCAAAAAATATCCCCTCTAAAATATACAATGCTACTGCTCGAAGTATAACTGGATTAAAATTGCACGACATGAACTGCGGTTTAAAGGCATACAAAAATGAAGTAGTAAAACACATTGAAGTATATGGTGAAATGCACCGATATATACCATATCTAGCTAAAAATGCTGGATTTACAAATATCACAGAGAAAGTAGTAGAACATCAAAAACGTAAATATGGCACATCGAAATTTGGACTTAGCCGTTTTGTGAATGGTTATCTAGATTTAATCTCGCTATGGTTTTTATCAAGATTTGGACGTAAACCAATGCATATTTTTGGCTTAGCTGGTTCATTAATGTTCTTATTTGGATTCTTAGCTACATTAGCTGTAGGTGGCATAAAATTACATGCTATTATAAATGAAACAAGAGCTCCTCTCGTTACTGATAGCCCCTATTTCTTTTTAGCAATATTAGCTATGATAATGGGGACACAATTATTCCTAACAGGGTTTATTGGCGAATTAGTTTCTAGAAACTCAACTGAACGAAATAATTACACAATCGAAAAAGAAATTTAAAATTTACTCCTATGTCAATATTTGAACAAGTTTTAGCATTTTCGGTACCATCAGCAATTATTGGTGCTGTTGTTTATTTGATATTAAACAAAATGATGAAGGCAGAATCTGAACGTCGTAATTTTGAACTTCAAAAAATAACTGCAAAAAGTATTACTCCAGCAAAATTACAAGCCTACGAACGGATGGTTATTTTCTTGGAAAGAATTGCACCGGACTCTATCCTTACTAGAGTTAATAATATAAATGAACTAACTGCTTTACAATTACAAAAAAGCATCCTACAGCAAGTTAAACAAGAGTGGGAACATAATATCTCTCAGCAATTATATATCAGACAAGACACATGGATTATGCTATCTAATGCAAAAGAAAGCTTAATTCAATTAACCAACACTTGTGCAGCAGAAGTAACCTTAGACTCTACAGCTCTTGAATATGCCAAACATATTATTCAAACCTTCAACAAGGTAGAAAAAACACCTGCAAGTATTGCTATGAATATGCTAAAGCGCGACATATTTAAAATAAGATAAAATGGATTTCTTAGAACTAGCAACAGCTCGTTATTCTCTTCGCAACTATTCTAACCAAAAAGTTGAACGAGAAAAACTAGAATATATAATACAGGCTGCACAAAATGCTCCTTCAGCCGTAAATTATCAACCTTGGTCGTTTATAGTTATTACTCAGGAAAAAATGATGCAAAAGCTATACGAATGCTATCACCGAGACTGGTTTAAAACAGCCAAAGCTTGTATTGTCGTTGTTGGAAATCATGAGCAATCATGGAAAAGACAAGAAGACGGGAAAGACCACTGTGATGTGGATGCATCCATTGCAATTGACCATTTAACTTTAGCTGCTACCCAACAAGGCTTAGGTAGTTGTTGGATATGCAATTTTAATTTGGAAAAATGTCGTCAATTGTTTAATTTCGCCTCTCATCTCGAACCAATTGCGCTTGTTCCTATCGGTTATCCTTCAGACAGCAAAAAGCCCGAAAAAAAGCGCAAAGATTTAAATGAGATTACGACTTGGATTGAATGATATGTACAGACGCCATACATTGCGTCTCTAACAAGAATTAACTAAACAAAATATATAAACAATTAAAAATCATTATGGCTTCAATTGAAATCCTTAACAAAGGAGCGGACAATATCCGCATTTTAGCAGCATCTATGGTAGAAAAAGCAAAATCTGGACATCCAGGTGGTGCTATGGGTGGTGCAGATTTCGTAAACGTATTATTCTCAGAATTTTTAGTACATGACCCAAAAGATCCTAAATGGATTAACCGCGATCGTTTTTTCCTAGATCCAGGGCACATGTCACCCATGTTATATTCTGTACTTTCTCTATGTGATAAATACAACATGGAAGATTTAGCTAACTTCCGTCAATGGGGAAGCGTAACTCCTGGTCACCCAGAAGTTGAGGTAGAAAGAATGGTAGAAAACACGTCTGGTCCTTTAGGCCAAGGTCACACAATGGCTATTGGTGCTGCTATCGCAGAACGTTTCTTGGTAGCTCGCTTTGGTGAGTGGATGGCACACAAAACATATACTTTCATCTCTGATGGAGGTATTCAAGAAGAGATTTCTCAAGGTGCGGGTCGTATTGCAGGTAACTTAGGTTTAAGTAACCTTATCATGTTCTACGATTCAAACAACATTCAACTTTCTACAAAAGTAGAAGAAGTAACTACTGAAGATACTGAAGCAAAATATAAAGCTTGGGGATGGAATGTAATTACTATTGCTGGTAACGATGCTGAAGCTATTCGCGGAGCATTAAAACAAGCTAACGCTGAAACTGAAAAACCAACACTTATCATTGGTAAAACAATTATGGGTAAAGGTGCACGCACAGAAGATGGCAGCAACTATGAAGATCAAGTATCTACACACGGTATGCCTCTAGGAGAATGTGGTGCAAACTTAAAAGCTACTGTTAAGAATTTAGGTGGTGACCCAGAAAGCCCCTTCCAAATCTTCCCAGAAGTAAAAGAATTATATGCTGCACGTGCTGATGAATTAACGGGTATCGTTGCTGCTAAAAAAGAAGAGCAAGCTGCTTGGGCTAAATCAAACCCAGCATTAGCTACAAAATTAGATGTATTCTTTAATGGTAAAGCTCCAGAAGTAGATTACGCTTCTATCGAGCAAAAAGCTGGTACTGCAACTCGTGGTGCTTCTGCTACTGTTTTAGGAGTATTAGCTGAAAAAGTAGAAAACATGATTGTTTCTTCTGCCGATTTATCTAACTCTGATAAAACAGACGGTTTCTTAAAGAAAACTACAGCCTTGAAAAAAGGTGATTTCTCTGGTGCATTCTTACAAGCAGGTGTTTGTGAATTAAGTATGGCAGTTATCATGAATGGTATGGCATTACACGGTGGTGTTATTCCAGCATGTGCTACTTTCTTTGTATTCTCTGACTACGTTAAACCAGCAATGCGTTTAGCTGCCTTAATGCAAATTCCAGTAAAATATATCTTTACGCACGATGCTTTCCGTGTTGGAGAAGATGGGCCTACCCATCAACCAATCGAGCAAGAAGCACAAGTTCGTTTATTAGAGCAATTGAAAAATCACCATGGCAAAAACTCTATGTTGGTACTTCGTCCTGCTGACTGTAACGAAACAACAGTTGCGTGGCAAACTGCTTTAGAAAATATTGATACACCTACTACATTAATCTTCTCTCGTCAGAATATCAAAAACATTTGTGATACAAACGAGTACCAAACTGCTCTTCAATTGAAGAAAGGTGCTTATGTAGTAAAAGCTGAAGCGAATGCTGATGTTGTATTATTAGCGAATGGTTCTGAGGTAGCTACTTTATTAGAAGCTGTTCCATTATTAGAAGCTGACGGTATCAAATGCCAAGTAGTATCTGCTCCATCTGAAGGTTTATTTAAAAACCAAGATGCAGCTTACCAAAGCTCTGTTATCCCTGCAGGTGTTCCTGTATTTGGTTTAACTGCTGGTATCCCTTCAACGCTACTTGGTTTAGTTGGTGCAAACGGAACTGTATTTGGTTTAGACCACTTCGGTTACTCTGCTCCTTATACTGTACTAGATGACAAATTTGGATTTAACGGTCCTGCTGTTATGTCTGAAGTGAAGAAATTCTTAAAAAAATAAGAAGAATCCCAAACCCCTAAAGGGGCTTAAATACAAGCGCCATCCATTTATTTGGGTGGCGCTTTTTTATTGGAGGTCACAAATTGAGACCTCCAATTGTTTTTATTCTACAATATCTTTTGAAAACTAGAGCTTTTCAATTATGTTTGCATTATTATACTATTTAATATTTTATAAGAATGAAAGAAAACAATGAAATTATAATACCTGATGAGATAATAGAAAATCAAATCTATTTCTTCAGGAATCAGAAAGTTATGATAGATAGAGATTTAGCAGAATTGTATAAAGTAGAAACAAAACACCTAAAAGAAGCTGTTAAGAGAAACATAGAACGCTTCCCCGAGGACTTCATGTTTGAAATGAGCAAAGAAGAGTTCAAGAATTGGAGGTCGCAATTTGCGACCTCCAATTCTGAGAAGATGGGATTACGCTATGCGCCTTTCTGTTTTACAGAACAAGGGGTAACAATGCTTTCCTGTATTTTGAGAAGTAAAAGAGCAATTGAAGTTAATATTAGAGTTATCAGAGTATTCTCTAAAATGAAAGAAATGATATCAACACATAAAGATATTCTACTAAAGCTACAAAGATTAGAACAACAAGTATTTAAAAATGATGATGATATTCAAATCATATTCGATGCCTTAAAGCAATTGCTTAACTCTCCTCAAAAAGAAAGAAAAGCTATTGGATATAAAATCCCATCAAAAGAATAATTATAGTTTAGATAAGATTTGTATTTTTGTTAACCGTTTATCATTTATCATTAACTGTTATCTATGCTAATCATCATATCCCCCGCTAAAATACTTAACCTAAAGCGACAAGATATTGTCTCAAACTATACTATACCTGAATTTCTAGATAAATCTCAGACCATAATAGATCGCGTACGACAGTTTTCTATCGAAGACTTAGCTAAACTATCGAAGACAAACCTGAACATCGCCAAAACCAATTACGACAGGTTTTACAACTGGCAAACTCCTTTTACTCCTGACAATTCAAAACAAGCTATACTCCTGTTTAAAGGCGAAGTTTATAATGGCTTGCAAGCGTCAACCTTAGAAGCAAAAGACTTTGATTACATACAAAATCATTTACGCATACTTTCAGGGCTTTATGGCGTATTACGCCCGCTCGATCTAATGCAACCTTACCGTTTAGAGATAGGCTCTAAATTAGCCATAAAAGAGGCTAAAAACCTATACACTTACTGGGGTGATACCATTACACATAAATTAAATGAGGCTTTAGAAGAAAGTGGCAAGCCTAAGGTTTTAGTTAACCTGGCATCTGGTGAATATTTTAAATCAGTCAACAGCAACTTACTCAATGCTAAAGTCATTGACATAGAATTCTATGAAACAAAAAACGACACACTTAAAACCATTGTAGTCTACACCAAAAAAGCGCGTGGCTTAATGGCACGCTATATCATTCAAAATCAGATTGAAGACCCTGAGTTATTGAAAGGATTTGATGCTGAGGGATATTGGTTTAGTCCGCAGTTATCTACGGAGGATAAGTTGGTATTTACAAGATAATGTGTTAAAACCAATTATAGATAGCTATTAAGATATATTTTTTAATATTTTTGTGGAATTATTTAATCTTTTTACGAATCTATTAATTTATTATGAAAAAAATATTTTCAACCTTAGTTTTTGCTCTATTATTATTAAACCTAAATGCACAAACAAGCACTTGGGATGGAAGTGCAACGGGATGGACAAAAGGTGATGGTACAGAAAACAACCCTTATTTAATCGAATCTGCTGCACATCTTGCTTATCTTTCTCAACAAGTAGTTATTGGACAAAAACAAAATGGTTTATATTTTAAATTAATGACCAATATTGATTTAAATAACATTGAGTGGATACCTATAGGAGGAAGAAATATGTTGGGTGAAACGGCTGCAATTGCATTTGGTGGCATTTTTGACGGAAACAATAAAACCATCGCTAATTTAAAAATCAGTACTCCTGATAAAGCCTATACTGGATTATTTGGCTGTGTCGACAATTACCTCATTAAAGCTGAGATTTTAAATTTAGCTATTATTAGCGGAGAAGTAAATGGGAAAACCTCAACAGGAGGAATAGTTGGAAATTTTGATGGAAGAATCAAAAATTGCTCCAATGCAGCAACTGTCAATGTCTATTCTGGAGGTGGTATTACAGGAGCCTCATCTTTTGGATGTGAAATTATAAATTGTGTAAACACTGGTGATGTTTCGGGTTATAGTGTAGGCGGAATGGCAGAAACAGCATACGACTGCTTAATTCAAAATTGTCATAATAGTGGTTCCATATCAGGAAGTTATGCTGGAGGAATAGTTAATGTTGTAGATGGATTAATTATCAACTGTACTAATAGTGGAAATATTAGTGGTGGAAATATTGCAGGTATTGCTAGATATGATCTAAGTGACGGTGTATTTATTTATTCCTGTTTAAACTCTGGGACTCTTACTGGAACAAGCACAACAGGTGGAATAGGTTCTTATATTGATGAATCTATATCAATTATTAAAAATTGTTATAATACTGGCACTATAAACGAAGGTGGTGGTATAGTTGGAAAAGCTGAAGATTGCAGTATTTTAAACTGCTATAACGTTGGGACAATATCAAGCACTTCTAATAGTGGAGCTATAGTAGGATACGTCTATTCATATTCTATACCTACTGTTACTAATTGTCATTATTTAAGTACATGTATAGCTACAAATAATGGTTATGGTTCTTCTCTGTCTTCATCAAACATGAAGTTACAATCATTTGTTGATTTATTAAATGCTTCACAAGACCCCCTTCCTTGGAAAATTGGCAATTCTCAAAACAACGGATACCCCATACTTGTTATCGCTCCCATCTTAAACACTTTTCCTGCAAAAAATGTGAGCAACTTATCTGCAACACTATATGGGACTATTGAAAGCGGTGATGAAACAATTATCTCTCAAGGGTTTAAATACAAAAAATACGGAACATCTTCGTATCAAGACATCCCTGCTTTTGGAATAAACATCTCATCTACAATTTCTTGCACTCCCGTTTCAGGATATACTTTCATGGTATTTGCAGAAACAAGCTCTGGTACATATTATGGAGAAGAACTTATGTTTACAACTACTACTGCAGGAGTAAGTGCAATACAAAGAGTAGAACATCTTGCTTACCCAAATCCTAGTAGCTCTGTGGTAAACATTCCATTTATAATAAAAGGTGCTTTATCAAGCATATATATATTTAATTCCGAAGGACAATTAATAGAAAGAAAAATACTAGATCGATCTCAAAAAGAAATAATTATTAATGTAAGTTCTTACACAAAAGGTATTTATTTCTATAAATACGAGAATATATCAGGGAAATTTATTGTAAATTAATATATCATATAAAACCTACATAAATACAAAAAGCCAGCTATTCATATCATGATTAGTTGGCTTTTTTATTAGCTTTGCCTTTATGAGCGGAAAAGCATACTTCATAAGCGGCATAGATATCAATTGTGGCAAAAGCTATATCACAAATCTACTAGCGTCTCAACTAGAAAAAAAAGTAGTTACAACTAAACTACCAGCTACAAGTGATAACAAGCCAATAGATTTAGCTTCTATCGATGAGCAATTTAACGAGCTCTTACAAAAGAACGATATCATGTTGATAGAAAGCACAGGTGGATTAATGGATCCAATCGACACCTACTACTTCAACCTCGATTATATTAAAAGTAACCTAATTCCCTTACTACTAATAAGCTCTTCGAGAGCAAACAGTATTAACCAAACGCTTTTGAATATAGAGCTTTGTAAACATTACAGCGTATACCTACATGCTATAATCTACAACGAACTACCAGACAGTGATCCTGTAATTGCTAAAAACAATTACGAGTACCTGCAAAAATACCTACAAGAAACCATGCCTGAAGTACAACTAATACACAGCAATACCTTAGCAAAAGAAAATGAAATGAGTACTTTTGTAAAAAGCCTGTAGTTAGAATGAACAAATACGACATAAAACAAAAGTTACCTACTACTCCAGATATAAATGGTAGAGACGAATACTTCAATTCTGTCGTATTATTACTGCTTATACCTGTAAATGGAGAATACCATATCGTATTTGAAAAAAGGGCTTCTAATATTCCTCAAGGAGGAGAGATTTGTTTACCTGGAGGAAAGTGCGAGCCCAACGAAACATTAGAAACAACAGCTATCAGAGAAACAACCGAAGAATTAGGCATTCCTGCTGACGAAATTGAGATTTTAGGAAGGTTAGATACACTAATAGCTCCTTTAGGGGTAATTGTAGATGTTTTTGTTGGCTTCTCTAATATCTCTGTAGAGGAAATGGAAATGAATACAGACGAGGTGGCGCGTATCTTTACCGTTCCTCTTTCTTTCTTCGAAGAGAACTCTCCAGAAGAATACAAGGTTATGATAAAGGTGCACCCTACCTATATCGATGAGGAGACTAACGAAGAAGTTGTTTTACTTCCTTGGGATAAATTAGGAGTTCCAGAAAAATATGGTAGCCCTTGGGGAAAACTACGCAACCAAATATTTGTTTACAAGACTAAAGGGGAAACCATTTGGGGGATTACTGCACGTATTGTACACGAATTTGCAAACAGGCTATTTTAAAACTATCTTCCAAATAGTCGCTTCACTAAATCTTCTCGATTTAATTTACGCAAAACACTGATTATTCGCTGACGGAATTCTTTCTTGTACCAAAAGAAAAATTGTTGTTGGTTTAGTTTCTCTTGTTTTGATTTAGCTGTATGTACAGGTTTTAAAGTATAAGGATCATAGCCAGAATAATACATTACAGTAGCTAAGGTCATAGGTGTTGGGGTAAAATCTTGTACTTGCTCTAAGCTAAAATGCAGTTGCTTTACTTCACAAGCTAACTCAGCCATATCCTCTTCTGTACAAAGAGGGTGAGAAGAAATAAAATAAGGAATTAGCTGTTGTTTTAAACCTGCTTCTTGGTTCAACTTATCAAACTGTTTCTTAAAATCTTTGAATAACTTAAAGGATGGCTTACGCATCAAATTCAAAACCTTATCTGAAGTATGTTCTGGTGCAACCTTTAATCGACCAGATACATGTTTCTGAATAAGCTCTTTCGTATAAGCCGAATGGCTTTGGTTTTCTTTCTCATTCGTAGCTCTATGTAATAACAAATCATAACGCACCCCACTACCAATAAAAGATTTCTTAATACTTGGCAAGATATCTACCTCTTTAAAGATATCCAACATAGCTTGATGACTTGTGTTCAAATTCTTACAAACAGCAGGATGTATACAGGAAGGTCTTTTACAGCTAGAACAGATACTTAAATCATAGCCCTGCATTTTATACATATTTGCAGAAGGTCCACCCATATCACTTAGGTAACCTTTAAAATCTGGCTGCTTGGTAATTAGTTTCACTTCCTTTAAAATAGAGGCCTTAGAACGCGACACAATAAACTTTCCTTGATGTGCAGAAATAGTGCAAAAAGAGCATCCACCAAAACATCCTCTGTGCATATTCACGGAGAACTTAATCATCTCAAAAGCGGGTATATGTTTGCCCTTATATTTGGGGTGCGGTTGTCTTGTAAAAGGTAAATTATAAGTCGCATCAATTTCCGATTCTGTCATTAAAGGAAAGGGTGGATTTACGACCACCATCTTATCTCCCACCTCTTGAATTAGGGTATCAGATTGCTGTTTATTTGACGCTTCTTCTATGATTTTAAAGTTACTAGCATACTTCTTTTTATCTCTCAAACACTGCCCGTGCGAAGATATGCTTTTTGAGTTCCATTTGCTATTCTTCGCGTTGTGTTCGTGGGGGTTTACAAGATATGAAACTTGCGGTATTTCAGAAATCTGTTGATAACTTTTTTGAGCAGAATAATAGTCTAATAATGCGCGAATTGGCTGCTCTCCCATACCATACACAAGCAAGTCTGCTTTAGAGTCAATTAGTATGGATGGTTTTAAAGAATCTGACCAATAATCGTAGTGTGTAAATCGTCTAAGCGATGCTTCAATTCCACCAATTACTAAGGGAACATCTGGATAGAGTTCTTTGATAATATAAGCATAAGTTATGGTAGCATAATCTGGTCTAAGTCCAGCTTGTCCGTTAGCAGAATAGGCATCGTCAGAACGTAGGCGTTTGTTGGCAGTATAATGATTCACCATAGAATCCATACAACCAGCAGATATAGCAAAGAAAAGTCGTGGGCGACCCATCTTCTTAAAATCACGGTGATCTCCTCTCCAATCTGGTTGAGGAACAATGGCCACCTTGTAACCCTCCGACTCTATAACACGCCCCATTACTGCTGCTCCAAAAGAAGGATGATCGATATAAGCATCTCCTGAGAATATGACTACATCCACTTCATCCCAGCCACGAATAGTTAATTCTTTCTTGGTGGTAGGGAGAAAATCAGTTAATTGAAGCTGTTGCATGACGCAAAGATAGACAATTATGTGTTAATAACATTTCTCAATACAGTTCTAAATTTCTACCTATTTTAAGTATTTTTGAACTTTAAATACAAACGCTATGAATATTTCAGATAGGTTTTTAAAATATATCTCTTTTACTACTACCTCGGATAGCAAAACAAAACAAACGCCCAGTACTCCTGGACAGTTAGTTTTTGCTGAATACTTAGCCAATGAATTAAAAGAGATTGGCTTAAGTAACATAACTCTTGACAAGAACGGTTATATCATGGCTACCCTAGCAGCCAATACTGAAACAAATGCAGCAACTATTGGTTTTATATCACACATGGATACCAGTCCTGATATGACGGCTGAAAATATTAATCCTCGCATAGTTGAGAATTATAATGGTTCAATAATCATTCTAAATGAAAAAGATAATATTGAACTGAACCCTACTGTATTCCCTGAAATCAAAAATTACCTTGGTCAAGACATTATTGTTACAGATGGGAAAACATTGCTAGGAGCTGACGATAAAGCAGGTCTTGCTGAAATAGTTACAGCCATGGAATACCTAGTTAATCACCCAGAAATTAAACACGGAAAAATTCGTATTGGCTTTACTCCCGACGAAGAAATTGGAGAAGGAGCTGATCATTTTGATGTGAAAAAATTTGGAGCTGATTGGGCATACACAATAGATGGTGGTGAGATAGGCGAACTAGAATATGAGAATTTCAATGCTGCTGGAGCTGAAATTACTTTTCATGGAAAAAACATACATCCTGGTTATGCAAAAGACAAAATGATTAATTCCATATATATTGCCCAAGAGTTTATTCAATCTCTACCTATGAATGAAGTGCCTGAGAGAACTACTGGCTACGAAGGATTTTATCATTTAAATGATATGGCTGGCTCTGTTGAAACAACTACCCTTTCTTATATTATCCGCGACCATAATAGAGAGAAGTTTGAAGCACGCAAAAGAATCATTCAGGCAAAAGCAAAACTCATTGAAGAAAAATACGGTGCTAACTCTGTAAGTATACATATAAAAGACCAATACTATAATATGGCTGAAAAGATAAAGCCTGTAATGCATATCGTAGATTTAGCTGAAGCAGCAATGAAAAATGTTGGAGTTAGCCCCAAAATTAAAGCTATTCGTGGTGGAACTGATGGCGCACGTCTTTCTTATATGGGTTTACCCTGCCCTAATATATTTGCTGGAGGACATAATTTCCACGGACGCTACGAATATGTTCCTATACAAAGTATGGAGAAAGCAGTAGAAGTAATTGTTGAGATTTGCAAAAAAAATATAAATTAAACCACTCATTAATATTTTGATGATTATTAAAAATCATTAGATATTAAATGAAGAAAATATCTAAAATGATGTTGTAGAACTAGATATTTATTGAAATAAGCTAAAATTTAACATAAAATAGCTTGCTAAATAAAATTACATTTATTAACTTTGTAGGGTTCAATTAAACATTTTTTTAGAACAATCTCAGAATCGAGCACCATGAAAACAAAAATTACTTTGATGATATTAGCTTTAAGCCTAGCCTTAGGTCAGCTATCTGCTCAAAACTCCAATTTTAGATTTGCTACTTCAACAACTACTAATCAAGTAATTGACACCATACGTGCTATAGGTGTAGCATATAATGTTCCATTTATAGGAACTATAACAGACACTGTTTCATTAACAGCAAATACTATTGAAGATGGCAATATTATTATTGAAAAAGAGTTTTACATCAATACAAACACTCAGCTACTTGATCCTATTCAAGAGAAGACCAACACATACAATGGAGATAATTTTATTACAACAAGTACTATAGCTAAATGGAATACTAGCTCTTCTCAATATATTGATTCTGTTAAATATGAATATGAATATCCTATTAATGATTTAGCGATACAATCGATTTACGAAATTAATGCTGGCATTTGGGTGCTTACTGATTCTGTGAGAATTGGAACAACTTATAATGCAAACCAAGACCCAACAGAAAAAATAACTTCTGCTTCATCACCTACCGGATTATGGGTTGATTCTTTGAAAGAAACAACTCTATATGATGCATCTAGTCGATTTACTGAAAAAGTAGTAGCACAACATGATGGAAGTGATTGGGTAAACTTCAAAAAAGTAAGCATGGTTTATAGTACTGATGGGAAAACTTCTACTGCTATTTTTGAAGATTGGGATAATGGTGCTTGGGTAGCTGCAACGTTCTCGTTTGAAGGATTTCCTGCTACACTTACTACTACTATGAGCTATTCTATGGTTAATAAAACTGCTGTTCCTGTTATAGAGAATGCTATCGAAACAGTTAAAACTTATCCTAACCCAACAGTTGATGGTTTTTATGTTAAAGCTGGTGTAAATGAGGTAAAGGTTGAAGTTATTACTGTAAAAGGAGAATTATTAATTAATAAAGTAGTTACAGGAACAGAATACATTAGAGTGAATGATATTGGAAAAGGAACCTTCTTAGTTCGATTAAGCACAGGAGGAAAATCAGTAACGAAAAAATTATTTGTAAAATAAATTATACTATTATAAAAAGAAAGCCCGAAGCTAATTACTTCGGGCTTTCTTTTTATATTCTATATCTTGTTATTCTTTAGGCAAATTAACTAAGAGATTTAATTCCTTCAATTGCTCATCATCAATTCTTGAAGGTGCATCAATCATAATATCTCTTCCTGAGTTGTTCTTAGGAAATGCAATACAATCACGAATACTATCTAAACCGGCTAATAAAGATACAAATCTATCCAAACCAAAAGCAATGCCTCCATGTGGTGGCGCACCATATTTAAAGGCTTCCATTAGAAAACCGAATTGATAATCAGCCTGTTCTTTCGTAAAACCTAATGCTTTAAACATTGATGCTTGTAAGTCTTTGTCATGAATCCTTATTGACCCTCCTCCCAACTCAGTACCATTGATAACTAAATCGTAAGCTTTGGCTCTAGCTTTACCAGGGTCTGTTTCTAAAAGAGCAATATCTTCAAGCTTTGGAGCCGTAAATGGATGGTGCATGGCAGAGAATCGTTTATTATCCTCATCCCACTCTAAAAGTGGAAAATCTACTACCCATAAAGGAGCAAATACATTTTTATCTCGTAATCCTAAACGAGAACCCATTTCTAAACGCAGTTCACATAGAGCATTTAAAGTATGTGCCTTATCTCCAGATAATAGAAGTAATAAATCACCAGGCTCTGCTCCTAATTTTTCCGCCCAAACTTTTAAATCATCTTGATTGTAAAATTTATCGACAGATGATTTATAACTACCATCCTCTTCACATTTTACATAAACCATTCCTTTAGCACCAATTTGTGGACGTCTTACAAAATCAGTTAATTTATCTAATTCCTTTCGAGTATAGCTAGCACATCCTTTAACACAAATAGCCCCTACATATTCTGAAGAATTAAACACTACAAAATCTTTCGTTTGCGCTGCTTTAGTAATATCTGAAATCTGCATCTCAAAACGAATATCTGGCTTATCACAACCATAGTACTCCATAGCATCGGCATACGACATTCTTGGGAAGTCTTTCATTTCAAGACCTTTCACGTTCTTAAAGATAGATTTTACCATACCTTCAAATGTATTTAACACATCCTCTTGGTCTACAAAAGACATTTCACAGTCTATCTGTGTAAATTCTGGCTGACGGTCTGCTCTTAAATCTTCATCACGAAAGCATTTTACAATTTGAAAATAGCGATCAAAACCAGACACCATTAATAATTGCTTAAATACCTGTGGAGATTGAGGTAAAGCATAAAATTCACCTTCATTCATACGTGATGGGACTACAAAATCACGCGCACCTTCAGGTGTAGATTTTATTAATACTGGCGTTTCTGTTTCAATAAAGTCTTTTTGTATCAAATAGTTACGTGTTTCAAAACTGATTCGGTTACGTAGCTCCATGTTTTTACGCACAGTACTTCTTCTTAAATCAAGATAGCGATATTTCATTCTCAACTCATCACCACCATCAGTTTCATCTTCAATAGTAAAAGGAGGTGTTTCTGATTCGTTCAACACCTTAATACTAGAGACAATTATTTCAATATCTCCTGTAGGAATTTTTGAATTTTTACTGCTTCGTTCTGCAACAGCACCTTCAATCTGTACTACAAACTCACGACCCAGCTTTTGAGCTTCATCACCCAACTCTTTATTAACAGCCTCATCAAAAGCCAATTGAGTGATACCATAACGGTCTCGTAAATCAACAAAGGTCATCCCACCTAATTTACGTTTTCTTTGTACCCACCCAGCTAATGTAACCTGAGTTCCTACTTGATTAATGCGAAGTTCTCCGCAAGTATGTGATCTATACATTTTTTCAAATTAAAAAAATAAGAAATTAAATGAATGAAAATAATTATTTAAATCTCTTTCAATCATTCACACCTTCTTTCATTTCTATTATTACCCTACTGTAACTTCCTTGGCTATTTTTGCAACCAATCCTTGTAATACTTTTCCAGGACCTAATTCATTAAATGATGTTGCTCCATCAGCTACCATATTTTGAACCGACTGTGTCCAACGAACTGGTGCTGTTAATTGTGCAATAAGATTTGCTTTAATCTCTGATGGATCTGTATGTGGTTTAGCATCAACATTTTGATAAACTGGACATGCAGGCGATTGAAATTCTGTTGCTTCAATAGCTGCTTTTAATTCTACTCCCGCTGGCTCCATTAATGGAGAATGAAAAGCTCCACCTACAGGTAATTTTAAGGCTCTTCTAGCTCCTTTTTCTTTTAATACTTCACAGGCTTTATCAATTCCTTCTACTGAGCCAGATATTACTAACTGTCCTGGACAGTTATAATTAGCAGCTACAACTACTTCAGGAATAGCAGCACATGCTTCTTCAACAATTGCATCATCTAATCCAAGAACAGCAGCCATTGTTCCAGGCACTTTCTCACAGCATGCTTGCATGGCTAAAGCTCGTTTAGAAACAAGCGTCAATCCATCTTCAAAACTCATAGCTCCAGCAGTAACTAAAGCAGAAAACTCACCTAGTGAATGACCAGCAACCATTTCTGGCTTAAAATCATCACCCATTGTAATAGCCGTTAATACCGAATGTAAAAAGATAGCCGGTTGCGTTACTTTTGTTTGACGAAGGTCTTCATCAGTACCAGAGAACATCAAATCAGTAATGCGAAATCCTAGAATTTCGTTTGCTTTTTCAAATAGATCTTTAGCTTCTTGAGAATTGTCATATAAGTCTTTACCCATTCCTACAAATTGAGCTCCTTGACCTGGAAATACAAATGCTTTCATATATAATTGTTTTTAGTTATAAGCTATTAGCTACATATAATTAATTTAAAACGACTGCAAAGATAAAAAAATATCAGCGCTTAATCTATTTTAGGCTGGAGCTTTTTTATTAACATCAAATCAGACAAACAGGAGTAATATACGCTGCAAAGATAAATAACAAAATAAGGATATGTAAAGCCCTCACTTTTTATTTAAAATACTTATTACTATATTTTTCTATCATCATAAAAAGCGTATTTTTGTATACATAAATATGAATGTCTAATAAAATATGAAAACAAAATCTACCCCTTCTACTTTTAAGAAATTTTTATTGATTTTTTGGATTAGCTTCTCCTCTATTTTTCTGTTTATAACATTACTATTTATACTTATAGCTTATGGGAAATTAGGTTATATGCCTGATATAGCTGAGCTTCAGAATCCAAAAAACAAATTCGCCACCGAAATATATACTTCTGATTTACATCTACTTGGTAGATATTTTCAAAGCAAAGAAAACAGGGTTCATGTCAATTATAATGAAATATCTCCAAATGTAATTAATGCATTAGTTGCAACTGAAGATGCACGTTTTGAAGAACACTCTGGTATAGATGGCATCTCACTTATGCGTGCTATTATTTTAAGAGGAATACTTCAGCAAAAAAGTGCTGGTGGTGGTAGTACCATAACACAACAGCTAGCAAAACAGTTGTGGTCACCACAGGCTAGTAATATTATTCAACGTAGTCTTCAAAAACCAATAGAATGGGTTATTGCTGTTCAGCTTGAAAAATTCTACACAAAAGAAGAGATTATAACCATGTACCTCAACCAGTTTGATTTTTTATATAATGCTGTCGGCATAAAATCTGCAGCTCATGTATATTTCAATACTACTCCAGACAAATTAACTATTGAACAAGCAGCAACCTTAATTGGAATGTGTAAAAACCCTTCATATTTTAATCCTATGCGTCGACTTGAACGCACCCAAGGAAGACGCAATGTTGTTTTTAGTCAAATGCAAAAAGGAGACTATATCAACGAAGCTGAATATGATTCATTATCAAAAATACCCTTAACAACAGATTTTCAAAAGGTTGATCATAAAATGGGTCCTGCACCTTATTTTCGCGAATATCTTCGCTTAATGCTAAATGCTAAAGAACCTATAAGAGAAAACTATACCGCATGGCAAGGTCAAAAATTTTATGAAGACTCACTAGCTTGGTTAAGCAATCCATTATTTGGCTTTTGCGAAAAGAATAAAAAACCAGATGGCACAAAATACAACATCTATTCTGATGGTTTAAAAATATATACAACTTTAGATTCTCGCATGCAACAATATGCAGAAGATGCTGTAATGGAACATATTCAAGACTTACAAACCAAATTTTTCAAAGAAAAGAAAGGAAGAAGCTACGCCCCCTTCTCTCGAGACCTAACAAAAAACCAAATTGAAAGTACGATGAAAAAATCTATGCGTCAAACTGACCGCTATAGAGAATTAAGAAAAGTTGGTGCTAGCGATGAGGAAATAAAAAAATCTTTTGAAACAAAAATCCCGATGCAAGTCTTTTCTTACAAAGGATTAATAGATACGATTATGAGTCCTATGGATTCTATTCGCTATCTCAAATACTTTTTAAGATGTGGGTTTATGTCCATGAATCCATTTAACGGACATATAAAAGCATATGTTGGTGGGCCTAATTTTAGTAATTTCCAATACGACATGGTTTCTGTTGGTCGTCGTCAAGTTGGCTCTACCATTAAACCTTATTTATATACCTTAGCAATGGAAGAAGGAATGGCTCCTTGTGACGAAGTCATTAATCAACCATATACATTAATGACTGCAACTGGTGAAGAGTGGACTCCAAAAAATGCTTCAGACTCTAAGGTAAATGAACCAGTAACACTTCGTTGGGGTTTAGCCAACTCAAACAACTGGATTTCTGCTTATTTAATGAGCATCTTCACTCCAGAAGCTCTTGCTAAATTAATACATTCGTTTGGTGTAAAATGTCATATCGACCCTGTTGTATCTCTCTGTTTAGGCCCTGTAGAAATTACATTAGCAGAAATGGTAGATGCATACACAACTTTTCCTAATAAAGGCTTACGTGTAGAACCAATGTATGTAACTAGAATTGAAGATAATAATGGAAATGTGATTGCTACTTTTACTCCACAAATGAAAGAAATTATCAGTGAAAACACTTCATATAAAATGATTCATTTATTACAGGGAGTTGTTAATGGTGGTACTGGTATTAGAGTTCGTTATAAATACAATATTACTGCAGAGGCTGGTGGTAAAACTGGTACTACACAGAATAACTCAGATGGTTGGTTTATGGGGTTCACTCCTAGCCTAGTCTCTGGCGCATGGGTTGGCGGTGAAGATAGAGGTATTCACTTTGATTACACTACTGACGGACAAGGAGCTAGTATGGCATTACCTATTTGGGCTTTATACATGAATAAAGTATATAAAGACACAGAGTTAGGTTATAGCCAAGAAGAAAAATTTGATATCCCAGACAATTTCACCATTATTGATGGATGCCTACAAGATAAAGGCGACCCAGATGCTGTAGATGAAATATTAGATTAAAATGAAGAGATTCTCTTTATATATACTTTTTCTTTTTCTCGCCTTTCCTGCTATTAGTCAAATAAATGCTAACCGAGCGCTTATAAATGGACGTGCAGCTTTATCTTACAATGATTATATTATAGCGATTCAATACTTCAATAAAGTTATTGAATACAAACCTCAACTAGCAGAAGCATATTTCTTTAGAGCTATTGCAAAAATTCAATTAGAAGATTTCACTGGTGCAATTAATGACTGTCATAAATTTTTATTAATTAATCCCTACGACCCAAGAGCATACTATGCGAGAGGATATGCTCAGCGCAATTTAGGAAATCATGAAAAAGCATTATTAGATTTCTCAAAAGCTCTAGAGTTTAATCCCAATAATGTAGATTATCAATTAAGTAAAATCGAAGCTTTAATAAAAAACGAAAAATTTGAAGATGCCTTATTAGAAATTAGTCATTTACATGCACTAAACAAAGAAAAAGAAAACTTACTCTTAATTGAAAAAGGATTTATATTTTTCCAACAAGGAGATACAATAAAAGCATTCAATACATTTACTGACGCTATTAAAAAAAGCCCAAAACAAATAGAAGCATGGGGCGCAAGAGCATACATTAATCTAATTTCAGAAAAAGATAGTGCTGCCCTAAATGACTATAACCAAGCCATATCAAGGAATTCTAAAAACAGTGGTCACTACATTAATAGAGGGATATTAAATTTTAAACTCAATAATTATAAATTAGCATTGTCTGATTATAACAAAGCTATTGAATTAGATAGTTTTGACACAAAATCCTTATTTAATCGTGGTATATTACATTTTAAACTTGGTGATTTAAATAATGCTATTAAAGATTTTTCAAATGCTCTTTCAAAAGATGATAACTATGATGAAGTACGTTACCAAAGAGCTCTCGCATTTCTAGAAATTAATAACTATGTATCTGCAAAAAATGATTTAAACATAATTATTGAAAAGCACCCTAATTTTGCACCAGCATTTTATAATCGAGCAAAAGCCGAACAAGCGCTTGGAAATAATATAATAGCATCAAAAAATTATTATATAGCAGAAAAGCTTATTAAAGAAAAGACCAATTCAAAATTTAACAACTCAAAAAAACAATTTGCATCTTATCAATCAATTATAAATGAAAGAACTAAGAGATTTAATACAGATTATAACAGCAAAGAAAAATATGAAGACAACCTTAGAGGAAATATTCAGAACAACAGCTATCAACTTAGCATACAGAACAATTATGATATTAGTTATTACTCTCAAAACTTCACCATATTAGACTCCAAGAATTTTCATTTACTTATTGAACAATTTAACCACAAAAACAATTCAAAATTTGTAATTACTAATAAAGAAACATCACTAGCTGAAAGTCAAGAAAAATATCACTTAAAAGAAATAGAGACTCTTTCTGAAAGTATTAATAAAAAACCGAACAACCATTCTTTTTACTTTAAAAGAGGGATTCACTATTCCCTTCTGAAAAATTATGAATTAGCTATAAATGATTTTAATAGTTCTATAAAAAATGACAGCAACTTCTTACTAGCTTATTTTACAAGAGCTAATACTCTCTATAAACTTTATAATTATATGTTAAGTTTGGATATAAAGCCTGTTTATAAAAATGACAACTCTAAACAGAACTATATAAAACTTATTCAACAAGATTATGATAAGATACTAGAACTAGTCCCCAATTTTCATTTTGCATTTTTAAATAAAGGAAATATATATTTCCAAGAAAAGGATTACCAAAATGCAATCGTTTATTACACTAGTGCAATAAACACAAACTCATATTTTGGAGATGCCTATTTCAATAGAGGCATTTCATATTTAATTATTAACGAAACAAATAAAGGATTACAAGACTTAAGTAAAGCTGGAGAATTAGGAGTTCATCAAGCATACAGTTTAATTAAACAATTTCAACCATAAAAAGGCATAGTTGATATTGTTAGGTACGCGTTTTATTGTTACTTTTGTTAAAAATAACAAATAACAAATATGAAAACAAATTATGAATTGCGTTATGCATCTCACCCTGACGATGCAAAGAACTATGGTACAGAAAGACTTAGAAAAGACTTCTTGATAGACAAAATTTTCACGACTGACGAAGTTAACATGGTATACTCTATGTATGACCGTTTAATTGTTGGTGGGGCCATGCCTGTTAAAGAAAAGCTTAACTTAGAATCAATAGACCCTTTAAAAGCAACTTTCTTTACTACACGTAGAGAAATTGGAGTATTTAATGTAGGAGAAGGAGCTGGTGTAATTACAGTTGGAGACGAAACTTTTAACCTTAATAAAAAGGAAGCATTATATATAGGTTCTGGTGAAAGAGATGTCTATTTTGAGAGTAAAGATAGTAGCCAACCAGCAAAATTCTATTTTAACTCAGCAACAGCACACACTTCATACCCTTGTAAAAAAGTAGGTAAAGGTGATGCAATTTGCATGGAACTCGGTTCTATGGAATCGTCGAACCATCGTTTTATAAATAAAATGTTGGTAAACGAAGTTATTCAGAGTTGCCAAATTCAAATGGGTATGACTGAATTAGAACCAGGAAGTGTTTGGAACACTATGCCTGCTCACACACATTCTCGTCGTATGGAGGCTTACTTTTATTTTGATGTCCCAGAAACACAAACTGTATGTCACTTTATGGGAGAGCCACAAGAGACACGTCATATATTTTTACAAAACAACATGGCTGTATTATCACCAGAGTGGTCAATACACTCAGCTGCAGCAACATCTAACTACACCTTCATTTGGGGTATGGGTGGAGAGAACCTAGATTATGGCGATCAAGATTTTTACGAAGTTCCATTTTTAAAATAATTATAAAAGTATGAGTAACTTTTCATTACAAGGAAAAATAGCACTAGTAACAGGTGCATCCTATGGCATTGGCATGGCAATGGCAAAAGCTTTAGCTAAAGCAGGTGCGACTATCGTATTTAATGATTTAGATGCAGAGAAAGTAAACCAAGCAATTAAAGATTACAAAACTGATGGCATTGATGCACATGGATATGTGTTTAATGTAACGGATGAGGATCAAGTAAATACTACTATTGCACAAATTGAAAAAGAAGTTGGTGTTATTGATATCTTAGTCAATAATGCAGGTATTATCAAACGTATTCCTGCAGTAGAAATGTCTGCAGCTGAATTCCGTCAAGTAATTGACGTTGATTTAAATGGACCATTTATAGTATCTAAAGCAGTAGCTCCAAGTATGATTAAACAAGGTTCAGGAAAAATCATTAATATATGTTCTATGATGTCTGAACTAGGTCGTGAAACAGTATCAGCATATGCTGCTGCAAAAGGTGGGTTAAAGATGCTAACGCGCAATCTAGCATGTGAATGGGCTGAACACAATATCCAAGTAAATGGAATTGGGCCAGGTTATATAGCTACACCTCAAACGGCTCCACTTCGTGAAGAAGGTCATCCGTTTAACACCTTTATTAAAGGTCGTACTCCTGCTGCTCGCTGGGGGACACCAGAAGATTTACAAGGTCCTGCCGTATTCCTAGCATCTCCAGCTTCTGATTTTATAAATGGACATGTTCTTTATGTTGATGGTGGAATATTAGCTTATATTGGAAAACTACCTTAAAAGATTATCAATGAAAAAAATATTTATTTTCTTATTCATTAGCATATTTCTACTCTCATGCAAACAGAAAGTAGAAATTACAGTGTTTAATAATACTAATTTAGACAGAAGTAATGAGATAGTAGAGTTCTGTTTTTGTAATGTAAAAGGGAAAATCAATTTCAAAAGAAATGATGAAATTATTATTCTTGACAAAAACAATAATAAAATTCCATATCAAGTTTTATCAGACAACAAAACTATTATTTTTCCAGCATCTGTGTTAGCAAATGATTCAAGCATATATACAGTTCTTGTTGGAGTTCCTGATAGTATTCCTGCAAAAACTTTTGGTAGACAAGTTCCTGAAAGAAAAGATGACTTTACATGGGAAAATGATAGAATAGCATTTAGAATGTACGGTCCTGCTCTTGCTTCTGAAAATCCTAGTAACGGAGTAGATGTTTGGTTAAAAAGAACAGATAAATTAGTCGTTGACAGATTCTACAAAGATGATTTGGCTGAAGTACAATCTTATCATGTAGATAATGGAGAAGGAATAGACTGCTATAAGGTAGGAAATACTTTAGGAGCAGGTGGTATTGCGCCATACATTGACAACAAGCTCTTTATTGGCAGCAACTATGACAATTATTTAGTTACAGACAGTGGACCACTTCGTACTACATTTAAACTAACTTATGACAAGTTTAATATTAACGAGGACAGCGTTCAACAAAAAATCTACATTAGTTTAGATGCAGGAAATCATCTAAATAAAGCGACTGTATATTACAGTGACAAGAATAATGTTATTAATCAACTAGCTGCAGGAATTTGTTTACATGATTCAGTTGACACTATTATTTCAGACATTGACAACCGCTTTATTTCATATGCAGAAAATGCAGTATCTAATGCTGGGATTCATTCTGGAAGAAGTTATGTTGGTGTAATAATGCCTACTCTTGAAAGCGTGATTGAAAAAGAAAACCACCTATTAGCGATAGGACAACATTTAAATGGAAAATCATTCACTTATTATTTTGGAGCAGGATGGAGTAAATGGGGTTTCCCTAGCGATAAAGACTGGATTAATTATATGAAAGAGACTTCAATTAAAATAAGAAATCCATTAATAGTTATTATAAAATAAAAAGTGCCTAAATATTGAAATGTCCCCAAAAAAGTTAGATACAACTTTTGGGGACATTTTTATTTTATAATCTAGCATCAACAATAGACCTGTCTACAATGTTTTTAGCATCATATATCGTCGCATTGTTATCCTTATATTTTTTAAAGTCAAATGTTTTAAATTGATCATGAGCAACAGCAACAATAATTGCATTGTAGGCTACCTTATCGTTAACTTTATCTATTATATCTATATCGTATTCTAACTTCACTTCTTTAGCACTTGCCCAGGGATCATATAGATCTATAGACAATCCAAATTCTGCTAACTCTTTGTATATATCAACAACTTTGGTATTTCTAATATCTGGACAGTTTTCTTTAAAAGTCAGTCCCATTAAGAGTACTTTAGACCCTTTAATTTTATCACCATTATGAATCATTAATTTTAGTACTTTATTAGCAATATGCTCAGCAATACTATTATTAACTCTTCTGCCTGAAGATATTACATCAGGGTGATATCCTACAGCCTTAGCTTTATGAACTAAATAATAAGGATCAACACCTATGCAATGTCCTCCAACTAAACCTGGCCGATATTTAAGAAAGTTCCACTTAGATGCAGCTGCATCAATAACATCATTGGTATCAATACCTAATCTATCAAAGATTAAAGCCAACTCATTCATAAACGAGATATTTACATCACGCTGTGCGTTCTCAATTGCCTTTGAAGCCTCAGCTACTTTTATAGAAGTCGCTTTAAATGTTCCTGCTTCAATTATTGAACTATATAATTGATTAATAGATTCCGTAATTTCTGGAGTCGATCCTGAAACAACTTTTTTTATTTTTGTAAGTGTGTTAATCTTATCTCCTGGATTTATACGTTCAGGAGAATAGCCACAATAAAAATCAGTATTATATTTTAAACCAGATATTTTCTCGAGTACAGGAACACAATCCTCTTCAGTACATCCAGGATAAACAGTAGATTCATAAATTACGATATTACCTTTCTTTAAAACCTCACCAATCATCTCACTAGCATTCAACAATGGTTTTAAGTCTGGATTATTATAAGCATCAATTGGAGTTGGTACAGTAACTATATATATCTGTGCATCAGACAAGTCAGAGATACTTGAAGAGAAAGACAATCCTTCGGAATTAATTACAGACTTTAGTTCTTCTGTCTCTACTTCTAGAGTAAAGTCCTCTCCTCTTTTTAATTCTTCTACTCTAGAAGCATTAATATCAAAACCTAGCACAGTATATTTTTTTGCAAATTCAACTGCTAAAGGAAGCCCTACATATCCTAATCCAATAATGGCAATCTTCTTCATAAATTTATTATCTTTTTTTCTTTTTCTTTCTAAACAAACGCTTCTTACCAACTAATTCTAAATCACTCGTATCAAAATAATCTTTTGCATATGAATAATAATCATCTTTCTTCATATAGTAAGAACGACGACCATACTCATGGTAATTAGAATATCCTGCTTTTTTCTCATCAACATCATTCAGTACAACGTAAACATTTTCTTTTTTATCTGATTTCAATTGTTGTATAATATTTTTAAAGAAAACTTTATGCGTCTTTTCACTCCTAACTAAAAACATGGTTGCATCAACAAGTTTCATAATTGCATAAGCATCAGCAACTAAACCAATAGGACTTGTATCAATAATAATATGCTCATAGTTTCTTTGTAAATAATTATATACATCAAGGAGTTTATTTGAACGTATTAGCTCTCCAGGGTTAGGAGGAACTGTACCTCCTAACAAAACATCAAACTTATACTTTGTGTCTTTAATAATAATATCGTCTAACTCTTCCACTTGTCCAATAAGATAATTTGATATCCCTAGCTGTGTTTTACTGATACCCATTCTGAGACCAACACTAGGTTTACGTAAATCAAAATCGACAATTATTGTTTTTCGACCGGTTAACGAGTACATACCAGCCATATTCAATGAGAATGCTGTTTTACCATCTCCCGACTCCGTAGAAGTTACTAATAGACTAACAGGACTCTGTCGTTGAACTAGAAATTCAATTCGAGTCCTAATAACACGATACGACTCAGCAAATCCAGAGCGTGGATTTTTTTGAACTGCCACTGGGTCTATAACATTTGTATGTCTAACAGCTCCTAAATAAGGGAAAGGCGAAACTTTCTCAATATCTTTATTATCAAATACCTTATTATTAAATAAGTCTTTAATTAAAATAAATGCAATTGGTAATAAAAAACCTAGAAACAAGTAAAATGAATAAGTAGAGCTTTTAACTCCACCATTTATAACTGAAACCATTCTTGCTTTATCGAGTATTATATTATCTGGAGAGTTTGACGCTTTTTGGATTTGAGATTCAGCTCTTTTTTGCAATAAAAAAGTATAATAATTATCGTGTATCTTAAACTTACGCTCATATTTACTCATCTGGCTCTCTTGATTTGGCAATCTAGAGATTCGCTCTTCAATAGAACTTTCTCTTTGAACAAGATCTTGTTTCTCAATTTCAAAAGCCCTACGTAAATTACGTAATACTTCCAACATCATATCTTTTGTAGTTTCAAGCTGAGAGGAATATTTTGCATAATATGGATTTTTAGGCCCAATATCTTTTCTCTGTTGATAAATAGTATTAAACTGTGAAACTAGTTGCATCAATACAGGATCAGTTACTCCAATACTAGAGGGAGCGACTATGGTCTCATCTTGAATATTCTTTTCAAAATACTCAACAAGATAGTTTAAGTATGATTCCTTAAGTTTAAAGGCCGAGTTATCAAAAGTCATTTTATTTGATTGAGCCATTATCTGGGAAGAGAAACTCCCAACATTTAATATTTGATTTTCAATACGATACGATTTCAATCGTCCTTCAGAGATAGTAACAGAATCTGCAATTTCTAATAACTGCTGTTCAATAAAATCAATAGTTTTAGTTGCAACTTCATTTTTCCGTGCTAAGTTATCTTCAATAAATGCTTCACATAATGCATCTAAAAATTCGGTATCTCTTTGAACAACAGGACCTGTTACAGAAACAGTAATTACAGAGGAACCTTCCATTGCAAAGTCAAGCGACAATTTACTATCATAGCCTGCAATTAAAGTTTCTCTATTATTAAATTTAAAATAACATTCAAAGCCTTTTTTATAATCAACAGTCTTTTCTACAGTAATAAAAAACAATGAATTTCTTAAAGGTTTACCATAAACCCCTTCTATATATTTCTTCGTATCATTACTACTATAAGTTATAGTATATTTATTATTTCCTTTGTCTTTTATTGAAAATTCGTAAGAGTATGCTTCTGGTGATATAAAGTCATATTCAATATTTACGGGAGAGATTTTATATAAACTATTCGTTCTAAATCTACCTCTATTATAATATTCTACAACTAGTGGTAACCTATCAACAACCTTAGCTATTAAGTCATATGAACTGAACATAATAACTTGGTTATTAACATTTCTATATCCTTGTTGAACACCAAACCCTTGCATCAGATTCTGATTCATTCCTCCATATTTATTCCCTTCTTCAATTATAACTAAAGCACTCGACTTATAAACTGGCTGCCATGAACGATTTTGTAATTTTGCTATACCATAAAAAATCAACACAGATATTACAAACAAATACCAGAATCTAACAAACTTCATCAAAAAGCGAACTATATCAAAAGATGAATTTTCATCTTCAAACATTTGCTGTCCAGCATCGGGGTAATGTTGATTATTTTGTTGATTATAAATATCTGATGTATTTGAATTTTCCATTTTAATTTGAATAAGTTGAAACCAATAATACAAAAGTTAGTGATGATGATATTATCCCAAGAAAACTTGCAAATGAAGTTACTTTATAGAAACTTTTCTTTGACCGGCTTAAATAAATAATATCATTGGGTTGAAGATAGTAATATTCTGAATCAACAATAGATTTTGATCGCAAATCAAAATCTATTATTTTATTTTCGCCAGCAACTTCTCTTATAATCTTAACCTTTCCTCTATTAGCATCTAGGTTTACACCTCCAGCTGAAGCTAAAGCCTCAAAAATAGTTAATCTATTTTTATAAAAAAGATATTCTCCTTTACTATTAGCATCTCCTATTATATAAAAACTCTTTTTGGCTAATCCAATTCTAACTACAACATCTGGAATATATGATTTTAATCTAGACTGAATAACTTCTGTTGCTTCAGGAATTGTCATTCCTTCAATATGAATTTTTCTTATAAAAGGCATATCAATAGTACCATCGTTATATACCAAGTATGTAGATAATTGTGCTCCTATTTGAGAAGTAGAAATAAATATTTGAGAGGCTTCTTTATTCAAAGAATAAATCATCAAATTAATTTCATCATTCACTTTAATAAGATATTCTACGTTATTATCCTTCTCATACTTCTCTCCCTTAGTATCTTGCAAATAGGCTGTAGTGCGATTCGTAACACAAGATGACAAAAACAAATTGACGAAAATCAATATATATATATACTTCATATTAACATTATTCATATAGTGGCAATGATAGATTATAAAGTAAGTATCCTAAAGATAAAGTTGAAGAAACCGTTGAAAACAATTGAGAGAAAGACTTAACACTAAAAAACTGACCATTAAAGGATTGAACATAAATAATATCATTCGGAAAAACATAATAATATTCTGAATCTATTATATCTTTATTTCTAATATCAAAAATCTTAATTTTAGTATCCCCATTTATAGTTTGTCTCAATATATGTATCTTCTTTTTTTCAGAAAAATCATTCAAGTCGCCTGATTTTGCTAATGCTTGAAAAATATTTATTTTCTCCTTATCAATAATATAACTTGCATTTTCAACAGATCCGATAATTGTAAATCTAGGATTTAATAATTTAATATCTATATCACAATCTGGAATTATTATTCGTAATTTATCTTTAACAGTATCTTTGGCTTGTCTAGTCGTCAAACCTAACAATTGAATTTTGCCAACATAAGGGTATACAATATTTCCATCTTGCAATATTTCATAAGACATTAAATCGGAAAGATTATTTGTTTTTCCCATCATCCCATAAGAGAGAAGATTCTTTGTATCAACATCTGTAGTAGAAATAGTAATATAGATTCTATCTCCCATATGTAATTGATATTCTACACTATCAATACAGGAGTCTACTGGGATGCTATCTGAGAATTCTTGTAAGTAGTTCACTCTTTTAGATGTTACACAAGAAGAAACTATTACTATAAGAGTTAATATGTATACAAAGTTTTTAATCATCAATTTGCATCTAAAATATTCTTGAACAAGAAAACAACTTAAAATTGCTTAATAAAGTATGCAAATATACTGTTTTTATAGCTGAATTAGAAAAAATGTTAAAAAATAGTTTTAAAAAAATATATGAAGTTTTCATAAAAAATTTGCATAAAAAATCTGATATGTTTTTACCTTTGCAGGAAGAATTAACACCTAACCACTTTAACCAAAAAAAAATGAGCAAAGGCGCCCCTATTAAAGTATTTGCAGGAACAAAATCTAAATATCTGGCGGAAAAAATATGCGCTGGTCTTAAATGCGATCTTGGCAAAATGAACATTCAACACTTTGCAGATGGAGAATTTTCAGTTTCTTATGAAGAATCTATTAGAGGTAGCTATGTCTATTTAGTTCAATCTACTTTCCCCAACACGGATAATCTAATGGAGCTTCTTTTAATGATTGATGCAGCAAAAAGAGCTTCTGCTTATAAAATCATAGCTGTAATTCCTTATTTTGGATGGGCTAGACAAGACAGAAAAGATAAACCACGTGTATCAATTGGTGCAAAACTAATAGCCGATTTATTAAGTGTTGCTGGTATTGATCGTTTAATCACAATGGATTTACATGCTGACCAGATTCAAGGTTTTTTTAATGTGCCTGTTGATCATTTATATGCTTCCACCATTTTTATAAAATACATTAAAGAAAACTATGACATTAGTAATTTAGCTATAGCTACTCCGGATGTAGGAGGGTCTAAACGTGCTGGTTCATATTCAAAGCACTTAGAGGTACCTCTTGTATTATGTCATAAATCTAGAGAAAGAGCGAATACCGTTAATGAAATGACAGTTATTGGGGATGTAGAAGGTAAGGATGTATTAATTATTGATGATATGGTAGATACAGCAGGCACACTAACAAAAGCGGCGCAAATAATGAAAGAAACTGGTGCAAAATCTGTTAGAGCTATGGTTAGTCATGGCATGTTATCGGATCCTGCTAGTATAACTGTTGAAAATTCTGCATTAACTGAACTTATTATTACTGATTCTATTCCTTACAACAAAGGCTGCAAAAAGGTAAAAGTGTTATCTATTGCTGATATGTTTGGAGATACTATTAGACGTGTTTACAAAAACGAATCAATAAGCACACAGTATTTAATTTAAGAAAATATCACAAAAAAAAAGCTAATCAATTTGACTAGCTTTTTTGTTATTTTTTTATTTCTTGTTTCCTTTTATGTCTATCTACAACTCGCCATAAGACAAGAGTATAAGCTCCTGCCATTACAAATGTCACGATCACTAGAAGACTATTCTTCCACCCATGCCCAACTATTGCCATAACGATAAAACTCAAGTTAACAAGACATAAGATTAAAGTTACCTGTCTATGTTCTAAACCAATGCTCAATAGTAAATGATGCATATGATTTTTATCTGGTTTAAATGGAGAAAAACCTTTCTTTATTCTAGTTATCATTACACGAAGTGTGTCCAGTAAAGGGACAGCCAAAATTGCTACAGACATAGCAGGAGCACATCGCATATAGTAATCACCACTTATCGGAATTCCAGATGCGTCTGGTTTGTTAACTTCTAAAAAATTAATAACCAAAATATAGATTATATAACCCATAACTAAGGCTCCTGAATCACCCATAAATATTTTATTTCGATGACCAAAAACATTGTATATAAAAAATATTGCTAAAGAGCCGATAAGAGCAAATGCCATAATAGATAAATCTATATACTCAGGTTTATCTAAACCATTGCCTAATAACATAAAATACACACCGTAAAACCCAGCAATAATTATTCCTATACCTGTAGCTAATCCATCTACACCATCAATAAGGTTTAGACTGTTTATTATTAGCAAATACAAAAAGAACGACACAATATAACTAAATAAATACCCAATATGCCCCACACCTAAAAAACCTTGCAAATCGGTTATTCGAACATCTGCAATAACAATCAACATAAAACCTGCTATAAGCTCTCCTATCAATTTCTTTTTAGGTGAAAATGCTAATAAGTCATCAAAGAAACCTACAATAAAAATAAAATAAAGACCCGCTAAAATATAGTGCTTTATGCCTGCTACACCCGATGCTGTTAATAAAAAATAGGCTAAAATAAAAGAGCTGAAAATATTTATACCTCCAACATTAGGGATGTTTCCTTTATGAGATGTACGCTTGTTAGGACTAACAACCATTTGTTTTCGAATAGCTAAACGCAATACATAAGGCATAAAAACCATTCCAATTAGAAACGAAACTATTGTTATTAGGAAAGGGTAGGTAATAAATAACCCTCGGAAAATATCTAAAAAAGTATCGTGTTCCATTTTATCTTGTTTATGACAAATACCTGCTGCGTTTAAAATACAAAATTAGAAAATAATCCTAACAATTTACCAAATCGTTATTCTAAAATTAAAAAAGGCTGTTATAAATTATAACAGCCTTTAAGTTTAAAGTTTACTTTTCTATTAATATTTTTTTAATCTCTCTTCTATAGCTGATCAATAATGCCAATAAAAACCCAAAAACGAATAATGGTATTACCCTCGTAAGATAAATTTCCTTCTTAGAATTTTTAGTACTTCTTATTACATCTGAGTATATTGTAATTACATCTGGTTGTAAAGCCATAATTTCATATAAATGATCACGTTTTTTTTCTAACGAAATAATGTCCTTATGATAGGTAGGTTTCTCAAAAATAATAGTCTGATTAGCTATAGAGAATTCAAGTTCTTTGTTACTACTACCTGCTCTTCTAATACTATCTAAGAGTTCAATTTCATTATCTAAAACAGAAATCTCATTTTTAAGCAACCTTAATCGCTCATTCTCCTCTTTTATTAAAAAAGCATCTTTTTTCAAATAATCAACTATTGCTTTCTGAACTAAAGAAAAATTAGTCTCTCCCTTGGCTTGAATTCTAATATGTAAAAAATGACGCATTCTTCGAGTTGAAGTATCTTGCAAGTATGAGTTATTAAAATCAATAATATCAGGCGTTCCATTTTTATCTATATCTATAATATAAACAGGCTCTATAATCTGTAATGGCTTAACAAGTTCTTGATTTATTCCTAAAACTTTAGCAAATGATTGATTCCCATTATCATAATCAATTTTTTGACTTAACGACCTAAGAATATCAAATACCACAAAACTTTTAGTTCCATTTACATGCACGTTAAATTCAACATAATTAGTCCTATTATTTGGCTTTAATGAAAAATAAGCAAGACCTAAACCAAGTAAAGTAAAAAAAGATAATAACAACCAATTTTTTACTAAAAAACGTATTAACCATAAAAAAAAACTCCCTAATACCCCTATAAAACTTTCACAAATCTCCCCTACTTTCTTCAATAAATCAAATAGGTCCATTTCTTTATTTTCGTTATCCATTATATTTTTTTTATTAATATACAACTTAGTAGAAAAACCCAAATACTTAAAACAAAACAAAAGTATAAAAAAACAAGAGAATATACTTTTTAAATGCAACTAAAAATTACTATTTCACTTAAATTTCTAATTTGGATCTATCTAAAGCAATACGCACAATTTTATCCATATCATAGTAAGCGTAATCACCCAGTCTACCACCAAATATTACATTAGTTAGACTTTTAGCCTTATTTTTATATTTATTAAAAGTTTTGCTATTCTTCTCATTATTAATAGGATAATATGCTTCTTTACTTCTACTCCAATCTTGAGGAAACTCTTTAGTTACATATGTTTTAGGCTGAGTTCCGTATTCAAAATGCTTATGTTCAATGATTCTAGTATAAGGAATTTCCTTTTCATTATAATTTATCACAGCATTTCCTTGATAATTTTCCATTTCGATTAGTTCGTGTTCAAAATGCAAACTACGATATTCTAATTCACCATAACAATAATCAAAATATTCATCAACCATACCGGTATATATTATTTTACTGGCTGACTGCTCCAGCTCATATCTATGCTTAAAGAAATCAGTATCTACGCGCACCTCTACCCCCTCAAGTAGATTGTTTATCAACACATTATATCCACCTTTAGGTATACCCTGAAAGGAATCATTAAAGTAATTATTATCAAATGTAAAACGAACAGGTAATCTTTTGATAATAAATGCTGGAAGTTCCTTTGCATCTCTACCCCATTGTTTCTCGGTATAACCTTTTATCAATTTAAAGTATATATCCTTTCCAACTAATTTCAAAGCCTGCTCTTCTAAATTTTGAGGCTCTATAAATGCATACTCTGAACATTGTTCTGCAAGTTTTTTACGAGCTTCTTGTGGTGTTTTTACTTTCCATAATTGATAAAAAGTATTCATATTAAAAGGCAAATTATACAATTCACCTTTATAATTTGCTAATGGAGAATTCGTATATCTATTAAACTCTACTAAGTTATTTACATATTGCCATACCTCTTTATCATTAGTATGAAAGATATGTGCTCCATATTGATGTACATTAATACCCTCAATTGAATTACAATATATATTTCCTCCAGTATGATTACGTTTATCAATAACCAAACAAGATTTACCTTTTTGTTTTGCTTGATGTGCAAAAACGGCTCCATATAAACCAGCTCCTACAATAAGAAAATCATATTTTTTCATAATTAAAAATCTAGGTTCAATTAATATCACAGAAACTCTGCTTTGATAGTGTTTTCTAAACCTTCATAAATAGTATATGGGGCTTCAAAACCAGTTGCTTGAATATTTTTAGATGAAAATTCAGTTGTTGCACAAAACTTTTTAACCCTAACACTACTTACAGATAACTTTTTACGAGTAATAAAAGATAACACATCAAATCCATAACCAGCAAACAGCCCTATTAAATAAGGGATACGAATTGATGGAAGTTTTCTTCCAAGTGCATTCTCTACATTTTCTACCAGATTTTGAGTTGTAAAGTCTGGTTTATCTGCATAGTTGTATATGTAGTAACCAGCAGCATAATTTTCGATAATATATTTTATAAATGCTGCTACATTACCAACATATGACATTGATTTAACATTTTGTCCTCCTCCTACCATTAAAAAATTCCCAGAAGCAATTTGTTTTAATAGGTTATAAACATTTCCACGATTTGCTTCTCCAAAAATAACGGTTGGACGAATAATGGAAAGAGAAGTTTCTTTATTCTTTTCATGCCAAGCTCGCAACTCTATTTCAGCCTGCCATTTACTTTTTCCGTAATGATTAAAAGGGTCAGCAGGGTGAGTTTCATCTGGGTTGTTTTTATCTAATCCATATATTGCTACCGAACTTGTAAAAATTATATTTTTAACACCACAGGCATCCATAGCTTCTAACACATTAAGTGTACCTTGAACATTAACATCAAAATACAAAGATGTTGGAGTAACATCATCCCTGTGTTCTGCTGCAAGCAAGACAACAACAGCAACATCTTTTAAAACTTCAATTAATGCATTTCTATCTAACACATTACCAATCGTTACAAATTGAGGGTAAGAATTACTATTCTTTTTGTCAAATATCTTTATCTTTTTTTGATCCTCAATTAAATCAATAAGCCTAGTACCCAGAAAACCCGAACCTCCAATAACACAAATTTTATTCATCTTTGTTTATCAAATTTAATAGTTAGATAGAAAATTTAAAAAAGCCAATTACACCCCAATAGATAGTATACAAAACACTTTTAATCAAACCTAGTTTTTGATATTTATAATAAAATAAAAACTGAGGCTTAATAAGCTTTTTTTTATTTCCTGTTGTAGAATTATCTAATACACGATAGCTTGCAATGATATTCTGATTTCCATATGCTTTTCCTGCTAAAGTCACAATATCTAACCAGAAAGCATAATCATCACGAATGCTCTTAAGTTCTTCTTTCAAATAAATCTTTCCAAATTTTTTTGTGTCATATAAACCAGATAAACACCCTATGTGATTTGTCATTTGCATATTATGTACGCTTATTTCTGTAAGGACTCTTTGTGGGCGTAGAATTTCTTTTGAAGATTCATCAATTCTTCTATAGCATGCACAAACAACTACTGCATCCTTTTCTTTCATCAAATTAAGTTGTGATTCTAAAAAATTAGAATCCCAAAGATCATCCGCATCTAACAATGCAATATATCTACCTTTTGCTTGTCTTATTCCATTATTACGAGCTGCTGCTGAGCCTGCATTAGCTTGAGAAAGCAACCTAATACGTTTATCTTTTTCAGCATAAGCTTTCACAACTGATGGACCATTATCTTTGGAGCCATCATCAATCACTATCATTTCCCAATTTGGATATGTTTGTGAAATCACACTATCTATTGTTTCTCCTACATATTTTACTCCATTATACATAGGAGTAATGATGGAAACTAATTCTTCTTGCATTGATTTAGTTTATATTTTAAATAAAACAAAGTTAACTCCTTAAACATTATAAAACGGCCTCTAATTTTAATATATAGGCTTCTATTACTTCTATTAAATTTTGTAGAAATATTAGTCAAAGCCATATCATGTCTTCTATATAACAATAACTGTTCTTTACAAAAATACACATTTCCAATTATCTCAGCAACCAAACCAATCCATAAATCATGACCAATTTCCCGTGTTTTTGGAAAAGGCAATGAATAATCTAATATTTTTCTATTAAATGCCATACAAGTCCCAAAATATGTACTTCTAAGCATATTTTTTACGACACCTAAACCTGAACCATAATATTCAAAAAAAGATGGGTTTATTTGATTTAGAAATTCATCAACTACAATAGCATCTGTTATTACTAAATCATAATCTTTCAAATAATGAAGACAGCATCCATATTTATTAGGTAACCAAACATCATCTTGATCCGATAAAAAAATAAATTCTCCTTTAGCATGTTTTAATGAATTCTCAAAATTTTTAATTGGGTTACGATAGTTTGCATTTAAAATTTTAATTCTCTTATCTCCAACAGCTTTAATCTTCTCTATAGTTAAGTCAGTTGAATTATCATCTGAAATAATTACTTCATCACCCTCTCCTATCTGTGACAATATAGAATTAAGTTGTTCTTGGATAAATTCTTCTCCATTATATGTTGCAATACAAACTGAAACCATTTTCTTATCAATCAATTTTCCACAAATATTTAAATGTAATAAAGCTATAAGGTCGTTTCTCTCTAGTTAAAATCTGTTTTAATAGACGTAAAATCAATTTTAATTTATATGTTATAACAGAAATAATTCCCAACAATTTTGAAAATCTGTATTCTGAACTTAGAATAGAAATATATCGTTCACTACTCATTTTATTTTTATAATCACGTACTGCTAAATCATGAGATAGAGTAACATTCATAAGGTAAAATGAGAACCCACTATTACTTAATCTATTGAAAACATAAAAATCTAATTGATCAAGCGGAAATTCAAGTGAAAATCTACCAATTTCATCTAAAGCTTTAACAGAGATTAAGGCTGCTGAATTAAATGCTTGTATAGTTTTATTCTTGATAAACCCAGCATTGTAAATATTATGCATTTTCAGCCAAGGCCCAAACAATGAATTATACGATGTAGGAGATAAATGAAATTCTTTATTTTGAAGCTTAGGAATTATCGCAGCTACATCTTTATTCATACCTAAAGCAATGTTCAATTGTTCAAAATACTCTTTAGTTAAACATGTATCCTGATCTAACAATAGTAACCAATTATGCTTACACTCTATTGCTCTTTGTAAAGCATAGTTATAAGGACCTACTAACATATTATTAGTCGTTGCATTCACCAGCTCATAATTATTTTTATTCTCAATTGTTTGTTCCGGTGAATTATTATAAACTAAAAACTCATGATTACATGATAAAGTAGATATATTTTCACATAATGTTTTATATGTTAAACTATCTTCAATTTTAGTTTTGTACAATACTAATACAATTTGTATAGAGTGTTTTTCCAGCATTTTAATCTTTTTTAGGCAAAACTAAAGAATAAAAATATTTTTCTTTATTATTTGCCAAAATAGCTTTTAGAATTTTATTATTTATTTCACTCTTACGAGGAAGCATATTGTCAGAAACATCAGTATATGAAATATGCTCATAGCCTAAATAATAAAAGTCACCTATTTCTTTATAATCAACAACAGGAGTTAAACCATAATATAAATATTCTAAAAGTTTTGTCGGCGCAGCAACTCTATTGAGTACATGATTCTCTCTTAGTATAAAGCCAAAATGAGACAAGCTATAATAAGTAGAAAGTTCATTTGGTTTTGCAGTTCTTACTAATATTCTTTTTTTAGATAAATTAAAATCAGCAATTTTCTTTTCAGCCTCTTCAACCTGCCCTGTAAGTATAATGTATCGATAATTGGGATTCTCTAATTTTTGAATAACTTTTAAAACATCATCAAACCTCTGCCATTTTATTAAACTCCCAGAATACACAAATACAATATCTTTGGAGCTTATCCCAAGTTCATCACGAAGAAGATTTATTTTATCTGAGTCAGCATCCAGAAGGAACTGCTTATTAATTATTGGATAAACTATATTATTGGGGGTTATTTTTGAATATTTTTCATTAAGATAATCACACATTGATTTTGTCACACACACTGTAAGGTCTGCTCTACTTGCCAAGAGCTTCTCCACTAAACCTAAAATATACGCAGGAATCTTCTTTTCATAGAAAGACAATTCTTCTGGTACAGCACCATGTACATCCCAGATAACTTTTTTATCCTTCTTTATTGAGAATAATAATGTCCACAAGTAGTTATATAATGATTGAATATAATATATACTTGACGTTTTAAGCGTTTTTCTTATCTGAAAATAATGCAAAAAAAGATTTGCATTAATTGTCGTTAAATTATTGCTTGTCTTTTTAATATTTAATTTAAAATTTCTCAAAAAAGAAACAGACAAATAAATTCGTTCTACGTCTACAAAAACGTCATCAATATTTTTTACTCTAACATAAAATCCATCTTGTAAGTCCTTATTTGCAGGATAAGATGTAAAAAAAATTATTTTTGCCATAAATGGTCAGTTTAATGTTTATTTCAATACTTAATACTCTGTTCCGTCAATATGATATGGACTTTGAATAAAATTATAATTTACTCTTTCATCAAATGAAGGAAATTCACCTTTTAGACTATAAATTATATAATTAGTATAGGGGATATATCTAAAATCTTTTGTAGTTATTCTAGCCGTCGATAAAACTAGATAGAAAAAAATTAAAGTACTTACTATAATTTTATTTCTATTTGATAATAGCATAAAGATATAACCTATTGCACAAATATAGAATATTTCGAAGAAAATTAATATTCTTGAAAAAAGAGCAAACGATAACGCTATTCTAAATAATAATAAATAAAAGACAGATAACATAAATACTAATCGTCCAAACTTAAATTCGCTAATAATCCTATCTTTAAAATAAAGAAGAACTATAAATCCAAAAATCCGTACGAATAAACCTAAAGAAATTATTTTGCTTTCAAAATCACCCAAGTTTAAATTATTATTAAAGCTATCAATGTAAAACAACATTTTATAACCAACTACCGGCATATTATTTGCGACAAGCTCCATAAAATTTAACACATTTTTTTGCGAAGCAAAAAGCACATTAATCACAACAAATAGTATGATTACTGTTTTCTTTTTAAAGTCAACATTATACAAGAAATATAGAGGTAGAACTATAATAGCAGAACTATGAAAGTAAAATGCAATTATAGTACATAGAAGAAATTTAATAAAATCTCTTCTATATATATATATAGTAGAGTATGCGAAAATTGCATAAACAATTAAATTTCGCATGGGATTATCTACGAACATATACAAGCCTGGCGCAACAATAAACATCATTAAACAAAATAACAATGGCACACCAAGACGTTTATAAACAAAAAAGAAAATGGCTAAAAGAATGACTTTAAGACCAATGAAAAATGGCCAAAATCCAACTCCAATAAAACTAAAGAAGTCGTTAAGGTATTTGTATGCTATTTCCTTTTCATAAAGAACTTTATGCGAATAAAACAATTCATACACACGCCAATCACTTCCTGTCATATAACCAAAACATAAAATAGAAGATATTACCATAAAAGCAAATACCTCAAGCGATTTGGTTTGCTTAATAAATGATAATAAAAAACAGAATACAACAAGAAATACGTATGCAAACATCTTAAAAATTCAATCAGGGTTTAGATATATTTTTTAATCCCTCAACAATACGCTTACAGGCACTTCCATCACCGTATGGATTATGAAGTTTACTCATCTTCTCATAATCATCGCTATTTGTTAATAGATTTAAAGTTTCTTTAACTATTCGTTCTCGGTGAGAACCAACAAGAATTACAGTTCCTGCCTCTAAAGCTTCTGGTCGTTCAGTTGTATCTCTCATAACCAAAACAGGCTTACCTAAACTTGGAGCTTCTTCTTGAACACCTCCACTATCAGTAATAATCAGCTTAGAATGATTCATTAGCCAAACAAAAGCTGGATATGATAAAGGTTCAATTAAGTCTATATTTTTTACATCTTGTAATATTTCATAAACTGGTTTTTGAACATTTGGATTAAGGTGAACAGGGTATATTATTTGAACATTCTTTTTGTTTTCAGCAATATCCTTCAAACCAGAACATATTTCTATAAATTTACTACCAAAATTCTCTCTCCTATGACCAGTTACTAGTATTAAATCTTTATTCAGATCAATTATTTTTTTTAGATTTTCAATTTCTTCATTAAAGTAATCTACTTTGCACACTTTATCTACACTAAAATATAATGCATCAATCACAGTGTTTCCAGTAATAATAATTATATCTGATTTAATATTTTCATCTAAAAGATTTTGCTGTGCCTGAGCTGTTGGTGCAAAATGAATATCTGTAACTCTACTAGTAATTTGTCGATTCATTTCTTCTGGAAATGGGGACCATTTATCATTTGTTCTTAATCCAGCTTCAACATGACAAATCTTAGTTCCAAAATAAAACGATGCAAGAGCACTTACCATTGTAGTAGTAGTATCTCCATGAACAAAAACATAATCTGGTTTAAAATTATCTAAAACAGCTTTCATCTCTAGAATAATACTCGCAGTTAACGTATTTAAGTTCTGATCAGGTTTCATTAGATTCAAGTCATAATCAGGTACGACTTCGAAAAATGTGAGTACTTGATCTAACATTTCACGATGCTGTGCTGTAACACAAACCTTTACATCGTATATCTCAGGATGTTTTTGGAATTCTATTACCAAAGGAAGCATTTTAATGGCTTCAGGTCTAGTCCCAAAAACTAATAGTATTTTTTTTCTCATTTTCAAATCAACTTATTTTTTTTTAGAATTATATAGCATTTAACCTTTTCAAAATGTTTTTTTTATAAAGATTTCTTACAATTTTATTTGGTAATAGATACAAAACTATTGTTTTTATTCTAAACCTTAGTATAGATAATAAATGTTGTATTTTCCATTTCAGAGTTTTGTTAATGCCCTGTATTTGACCCATTTCAGATAAAACTATTAATGGATTTGTTGCTGAAAGACCTTCTTCATATTCATAATTACAGACTGTCAATGGAATATATTGATATTTATAACCCAATTTATATGCTGTATAAAAGAATAACCTGTCTGCACAAATTTTATAATTTACATCAAAATGCATCTTCTGCAAAAGGGCTGTTTTCACAAAAAAAGCTTGATGAGAAGTAGGCATATAATTGTCGATAGATAAAGGAGATGCTTTTTTAAGATATTTACCGATACTTAAAACCCATTGCATATCTCCATAAACTAAAAATGAATTTTCATCCGATAAACTTAGAAAATCTTTGATTGTATGTTTTGTATAGAAAGAGTCTCCCGCATTCATAAAATTAACCCACTCCCCTGTCGCCATATCAATTCCCTTATTCATAGCATCATATATTCCTTTATCAGCTTCACTTTTCCAAATAAAATCAATATTAGAAAACTTACCTCCTTTAATTATATAATCATATTTTCTAATTATATCTAACGATTTATCTGTGCTTACTCCATCAAGAATAATGTATTCAATATTACTGTATCGCTGGTTCAAAACACTAAGCATAGTTTGCTCTAGTGTTTTTTCAGCATTACGAACTACAGTTATTACAGTTATTTTTGAATTCATTAATAATATATTTCTATTTATTCCAGAGACCAGTAGCCTTTTGTTTTATTAACTCACGATATTGCTTTGTATAAATAATTGCACTAAAAAAAAGGATAACAGTCTGCGCCCATAACACTCCTGAAACACCAAATGCTTTCCCCATATATATTGCTAATGGAACATAAGAAAGAGTACCAAGCATTGCCACATAAAACTGAAGTCTAATTTTTCCAACACCATTCAAAAAATAGGTCATTATATTGTGCCAATTAAATATTGAAACGTATGCTGCACAAGCAATAGATAGATATATTGTTATTGAGCTTCCTATTTCTACCCCTACCCAAAAACTATAGACAAATGATGACACTAAAATCATCCCCACTGTCCCTATTAGAGATAGTATCCAAAACAATATTATTTTCCTCATCACGTTTCCAATCCAATCAAAGTCTCCTTTTGTATATGCATCAGTATATGCATTCCAAAGTGGAGTTAGGACAATCATAAACCCCATTGTTACAACATTAAAATATTTAAAGGCAATATTATAAATGGTAACTTCTTCTGGACCAAACAGTTGAGCAATAATAATATTCGATGTCGTAAAAAGAATCATAATACTAACTTGAATTACAAAAAAAACAACCCCAAGGCCTAATAAATCTTTAGTGTGGTTCAAATTAACACTTTTAACTGAAGGTAATAAGTAACGATACTTACCATAAAAAGTTATAAAATAAGCGACAACATAAACTAATACAGGAGCAGCAGAAAAAACAACAGCCACATAGAGCAATGAGCCAGATGCTGTTACCTTAGTAAGCATATAAATTACAGCTAAAGAGAACAAGGAACCTAAGGTACCCATCAATTCAACAACAGCAGAGCGTTGAGTTGCATAATACAATGCAATAACAACTTTAAATATGAATTGTAATCCAAAAAATGCTATTGTGATAAAAACCACGCGTCCTAATACCATAGAACTTATTTCAGAAGTATTAAAAACTGAATTCCAATTAACAAACTTATAAAGCCCAACTGATATGAGTATTATTAAACAGACAATTCCTGCCAATAAGAAAAGTGTAGTGCTGATATAAATTTTAGCTTTTTGTTTATCTCCTTCTGCAAGGGCTTCGGTGAGTTTGTTGCGTAAACCATTAGTTAAACCAATATCAAAATAACTAATCCATGCGAGCATTGAAAACAAAGTCAACCAAATCCCATATTCTACTTTTGACAGGTAACTCAGAGTCAATGGCACTATAAGTAGAGAAACTCCAATACTGATGGCCTTAAATATAACAGAATATAAAATATTGCGTTTTGTAGCAACACTTCTAGTAGATCCTTGTGTAAAGATTTTTTTTATAAATTTTATCATATTCTACTTCTGTTTATCAATATTCGTATATTCTTGATAAAACTTCGATATTTATTCATCTCAGGCTCCTTGTTAATCATCTTATATAAGAAATTAGAAAAATGCTAAGAAAACAAAAATAATCCTATGCAATCTAATAGAAGCAATTAAAAAATAAACCTACTAGCTATCTAGTAAAAAGTCTTTTTTTTGCTATTGGACTCTTACCTCTAAAATCTCAACTAATCCTTTTGACTCCAAATCTAGCCTACATATCTCAGATGGCACCAAAATAGTATCACCCTTACTCATATCTTCTCTTCCAACCTCCCAGCTGATCACACAGGAGCCTTCCAAACACATCAATACAACAAAAGATTCTATTTCTGAGTAGTCTCTAATTATTGACTTATCAAATGACAGTAAATTAGTTATAAAACATTCACAACTAACTAATGGAGTAGAATGGTTAATAATTTTCTTATATTGAATCTTAGAGTCCAATTGATTCTCAAAATCAATAGTTTCTAAAGCTTCTTTGACATGAAGTTGGCGAGGATTACCATCTTCATCAAGACGATTATAATCATAGATTCGATAAGTTACATCACTTGTTTGTTGCACCTCAGCCAAGAGAATACCTTTTCCTATTGAATGAACTAAACCGGCAGGAATATAAAAAACATCTCCAGCAGAGACTTTTACTTTTTTGAGAACGGTATCTAAGGTATTATCTGCTAAATGCTTCTGGTAATCTTCTTTAGACATTGGTTGATTAAACCCTACAACAAGCTCTGCTCCTTCTTCGGCATCAATCACATACCACATCTCCGTTTTACCAAATAGACCCTCTTCCTCTACCATTTCATCTGTAGGATGAACTTGTATAGATAGTTTCTCATTAGCATCAATAAACTTAAATAATAATGGAAACATAAAGCCATACTTTTCGAACACCTTTCCTCCTACTAGCTCATCCATATAGACTTCTAATAGGTCATTAATAGTATTTCCAGCTAAATCTCCATTTACAACAACAGATTCTTCTCCTACTACACCTGAAAGCTCCCAGCTTTCACCTATAGCCTTATCATCAGTTTTCTTTTTATGTAATACAGTTTCCAATTTTGCACCACCCCAAATACGGTGTTTTAATATTGGTTCAAATTTAAAAGGATATAGCATATTATCGTGTTCTTAATGCCGTAAAAGTACAGTTTTAAATTCACAAAAAAAAGCTATCAGGAGGCTGGTAGCTTTGAAGTTATAAACATAGGCACTATTATTTTGACTGCATTAATTCTTTAATTTCTAAGTTTCTCGCTTTTTTAAAATAATCGTTTGGTAAATCTTTCAATTTTGCACATTCAATCTCAAGTGAACGAATATTAGAAATCATATTTTTTTTATCACTCTCATTCCTTAATAAAGCATATTTATTTCTCAACAACTCTAAAGCAAATTGTTTTTCTTCCACCTTATCTTTCATAATAACACCCACTTTGTAAGAGTTCTTTGCTTCTTCACTTAGAAACTGCTTCACAGAACTATAAGCAGTACTATCATTAACAATAAAATGCATAGATTTTATTACGCTAGCCTTAGTTATTGGAACTGATTCAAGCTCAACTAGCTCAGGAACACTTTCAGAAAACGAACGATAGGTTTTTAACTGAGCTGCTTTTATCAAAGATGAAGAATCCGAAGATTCAACATAACTTCTTTTATTAGCTGGTTTAAACTGATAAATAATTACACTATCACAATGCTGATATCTATCCGTAGCAAACCAAGCAATATCATTCTCATCATCAAAAACTAACAAATAATCATTATAGGGTGAATTAAAAGGCATGCCAACATTTTGAGGCAACATATAATCATTATTCTCATTATTATAACGTGCAACAAAAATATCATATCCCCCTATAGATTCGTTTCTATCTGAACTAAAATACATTGTAATACCGTCTGATCTTATAAATGGGAAGTTTTCTTTTGCTGAGGTATTTATTATTTCTGACAGTTCTTGTTTTTTAGACCATCCATCAAACAATTTAAATGATGTAAAAATATCAACATCTCCATTTATGGTATCAGCATAAATTCGTCTATCTTTTCTTGGAGATAAAAATCCCGTGGTTTGAATTTTATTTACTGAATCTGCTTTAACAACAGAATATATCTCTCCTGCATCATTTCCTTGTAGTTGATAATAAGTAAAAAAATCTTTTTTCGCTACTTGTATGCTATCAAATATTTCAATATCCTCCACCACTGTTAACATTCGAATTGCTGCATTTGCTCGTTCTATCTTAACATAAATAGATACAACTATAGAATCGACCTCCGACGATTTTAAAAGTTTATTGTATACTTCTAAAGCATCATAAAATCTATATTCCATCAAATAAGCATCTCCCAAACAGCTATTTGCTTCAGGATATTTTCTTGCTGCTCTTTGAAGTGGTTCAATAGCTTTTTGAGGCAAATTAACTTTCAACAAACAGCTTCCCCATTTATAATTCAACCTGCTATCATATGGGTTATTCTTTAATAATTGAGCATATAGCTTTTCTGCCTTAACAAAGTCACCGCTTTGAAATAATGAATCTGCCTCTTGTAGTTTTTGTCCAAACAAAAAAACAGAAGAAGTAATTAAGATAAAAGTGAGAACCTTAATTTTTAAACAATTATTTTTAATAGTAAAAAGCACTATTTAAACAACCCTTTCAACATCTTACCACCTTCTTTTTTAAGATTTTCTCCTGATTCTTCAACGTCTGGCTTTAAACCATTTCTAATATTTTGTCTCATTTCTTTTAATTGTTCTTTTGCTACACTACCAGCCTCACTCATTTTCTCTTTAGCTTGAACTTTTATAGTTGCAGCAGCTTCTTTCAACAACTCTTTTGTTTCCACTTTTATTTTGGGGTTATCAAAAGTACCACCAATTCTAACACCTAGCTTGCTAATTTTTAAAATTGTTGATTCAGGAGTCGGCATTTCAAGATTCATCGTATAATCTATCTTCTTATCAATTCCTGTTGATCCTTTATGCATCTTAATGGTTGTTGCTCCTACCGTCATATCAAAAGGTTCTGTATAAACTCTACCATCAAGAATCTCAAATGGAATATTCACTTGATCTAGCTCAGGATTTTTTAATTCAGAACGATTTAAAACTGTTCCTAAGGTATTAAATGTTTTAACCCCTTTAATGGCTAAATCATCTGAGACCAATTTCCCTTTTCCATACAAAGTCTTAGTATCAGGCATCATATCATTTCCTAATTTTGATTTCATAATCATATCAGTTGAAAATCGACCAGATGTCTTTTCAAAGATTGGAGCTAATTTCTTCACTGTTTCTACTTGTTTAAAAATCTCCGTAAATAGAACATTTTTAATTTTAAGAGCCACATCAACATTCGGGTTTGCTATGTCTTCTGTAGTATAAAACCCATTTAAAAGCATTGTACCTCCCATTGTAGTAAGACTAATATTCTTAAAAGTTAGTTTTGAATTAGATAAGACTAAAACACCTTTTGCATTATCTATATTTATAGTGCCAAATATAATTTTATTAAAAGTTGAATTTAACGTAAAATCAAGATTATGTGGCAACTCAACTATTGCCATTGCAGAAGTATCAACCTGCTCAACAGACTCTTCTCCAGATGACATCAAATCGTCAACATTCATATATTTAGAACTTGTTTGCAATCGTCCTTTTAAAATTTCATCACGCAACACATAAGGAATAAAATTTTCTAGCTTTCCACTTCCTGACAAGTCTGTACGTCCAATTTTCATTTCAAATGCTGGCAGATTTACATATTGAGGGTTGAATTCCAACTTAGCTCGTTTTATTTCAATATCATTAGGCAGGGTACCTGTTTTAAGAATCATATCTGACAATATCAGGTTTCCATCAAAAAAGAATTTCTCATATTGCTCTTTGTCATAATAAGACATCTTACCATTTAACTTTAAATCAGCATCGAGCACACCTGACAATTCCATTCCGCTATCTAGAGGATATACATCTTTAATCATCCCGAGATTCAATTTTCCTTTGGCAAATAAGTCTAGATTTGGATCTGTAGTAGGTGTTGTAAGCTTTAAATTACCCTGAAAAGGATTTCCTCCTAAGACAAAAGAAAATCTCTTAACATTTACCTTCGTAGCATCTATTGAACCTCCAGGATTAGAAATGTTAGTTGTAATATTAATGTTATCTACAGATTTTGGTAATGAGGGGTACTTAAACCAGGCATCACTTACAACCATATCAACATTAAATGAAGGAAAAACACTATCAGTATAAATACCTTTAGCATATCCTTCAAGCTTAACTTTACCTTTTGTTTGAATGTCTTCAAAATCCTTTGAATAAACAGCAGGAATCATAGATAGTATTTGTTTAAAAGTAGTTCCTGGAGCTGATATTTTCACATCTAAATCATAACCATTATCTAATACTTTCACCCACCCATCTAATTGAAAATCAATAGCATTTATAGAAGACTTATTCTTACTTAAAGTAAAAATCATATTTTTTAAATCAGCCTTAATATCAACAGCTAATAAAGCATTCGCATTTTTTAAGTAAGACACATCATCCATTGCTAATGAAATACTCCCTGCTGTAGAGCTAGTCTCAAGAATTGTACTTTCGGCGGTTAGGTCACCAGACAAAGAATGATTAAGATTCTCAAGCACAAAGCTCATATTTGACAATTCATCTTTAAACTTTATTGTGCCATTCTTAATTATAAGTTTTTGCAATTTTAACTTAAATGCACCTGATGAATCTGTTTCTTCATCTATAGTCGCAGTAGAATCTGATTGAGTTATATCCCAGTTTGCTTGTCCATTTTCCAAAACGTGAGCATAAACCGAAGGGTTAATTAGAAGAATCTTTTTTATATCATACCCGGTATCGGAAAAAAGACTTTCAATATCTACAACAGCATTTGCTTCATCAACAAAAAGCAATGTATCTCCATCAAACGCATCCTTTCCAATAATAAAAGCCTTCTTAAGCGTAACACTTGCATTAGGGAAATTACGAATAAAACTTAAGGATATTCCATCAAAGCCAACAGTAGCATTTAAATTATTATTGGCTTGTTCTAATACTGCTTGTTTAATTTTATCTTTAAATAAAAAAGGTGCAGCTAATAATGCTCCAAACAACACTGCTAAGGTAACAAGTGATATCAATAAAATCTTTTTCATAGTAGTAAGGACTTTGATTAAAAATTACAAGAAAACAAAAATACAAATTATCTTTTTCTATCACACTTTAAACATCATAAATTTATGTAATTTTGCACGTAATATTCTTTTAAACTGATGCAATTAATAATATAATTTCACACACCAAATGATTAAAACACTTACGGAACATCGTACTATAAGAAAATACAAGTCTAAAAGCATAGACAAGGAGACCATGACAGAACTCCTTGAAGCTTCTTGCAGAGCTTCTAATACAGGCAATATGCAAACCTATAGCATAATTATAAATACTGATGAAGAAAAGAAAAAAGCACTTGCTCCTTGTCATTTCAACCAAGGTATGATAATTCAGGCTCCTGCTGTTGTAACCTTTTGTGTCGATTTTAACAGATTTAATAAATGGTGTGAACAAAGAGATGCTGTTCCTGGGTATGATAATTTTCTGTCATTTTCTTCCGGGTTGATTGACGCTACTATTGCAGCACAAAATTTCTGTATAGCGGCAGAGAGTAAAGGATTAGGCATTTGCTACTTAGGGACAACGACCTATACTGCTGATAAAATCATAGACATTCTAAACCTACCTAAATTTGTAGTTCCAATAACAACAGTTACTGTTGGCTATGCGAACGAAAGCCCAGAATTAGAGGATAGGCTACCACTGCAAGGTATCGTTCACTATGAGTCTTATAAAGATTATACGCCAAGTGATATTGATACTATTCATAGTAAAAAAGAAGAGTCGAAAAAAGCAAAAGAATATATTTTAGAAAATGGAAAAGAAACTCTAGCTCAAATTTTCACGGATGTCCGCTACACAAAAACCAACAATGAGCATTTCACAAATGTATTGATTGAAGTACTCAAAAAACAAGGATTTTGGAAATCACTCTAACAAAACATAAAAAAGCCGAACTTAGTGTAGTTCGGCTTTTTTATGTCTATATTTTCAGTTAATACTACTGTATTAAATCTCTTTGTGACTTAACTGTATTTACTGCATTAAGTATTAATGATTTTGTTTCATGCAAAAGTCCAAGATACAACATACTGTTTCTTGTTTTTGCCTTTTCATACTTAATCCTTTTAATTTGTCGAATTCTTAATGCGTCAATTTTTTCTATCAAAACATTTTCTCCTTCAACTACTTGCTGAATATTATCAAATTCATTATTCTCAATTATTCTCACCATAAGTCCTAATAAAACTTTTACATCAGATGATAAACCTATCAATTCTTGTTTTTGCTCATCAATTATTCCAGTATGGTTGTTATTGATATGTTCAAATACCGGAGAAGCAATATAATTTAAACAGTGTGCTGCTTCTCTAACATAATCAAGCACCTGAACAAAGTAATGACTAGATTCAACAGAAGATTCATCCATTTGCTTAACCGTTATATTAACATTATCTTTCAAAGACTTAATCTGGTTATTCAGTTCTATTGTTGCTTGCATAGCAGTTTTTAATATTTTTCGATCTTCAACAATAAGCCCATTAATCGTTTCCACATATAAATCAGAAAAAGAATTAAATGATTTTGAAATAACAGATGAACAACGTTTCGTCACATCCAAATCTTGAATTTCGGACAAGCTTTCTATATTTCTCTTTTTATTTGCTTCTTTCTTTTTATGAATTTTCTTCAATTTTAAAAGAATTAATACTGCCAACATAATTAACACTCCAACGGAGAAACCGCCTCCAATATAAATAATATAAGCAAATAAACCACAAACTGTAAAAGCTGTGATTGCTGTTAAAAACCAGCCTCCAATAACCGTAATTACACCGGTAATTCGATACACAGCCGTTTCTCTACCCCATACGCCATCAGCAAGGGAGGTTCCCATTAACACCATAAAAGTTACATAGGTAGTGGATAGTGGCAACTTAAAAGAAGTAGCAATAGATATAAGAATACCAGCAACAAGGAGGTTGACTGTTGCTCTAATCATATCAAAAGAAGGAGCATCTTTTCCACTTGCTTTATGCTCGTTTACAATTTCAAAACGACTTTTAATTTTTGATGAAATTTTATTCGGAATTATTGAACTAACACCATCACTAATAGTAATCGTACCACGCACTAAACCTCGAGCAAAAGAAGATGAACCAAACTGTTCGGCTTCTTGGTTTTGATTACTTAAATTTAAAGATGTTGCGGTTACAGATTTTGCTTTCTTAGATACTACCAATGTAATTACCATTATTAAACCAGCAATTAAAAGATAAAGGGTAGGTGTTGCAACCTTACCCGAAAGTGATTCCATCAATAACTGCTCATTAGAACCTGAAGCAACAAACGAATTAAAAGCCTCAAGACCTGCTAAAGGCACACCAATAAAGTTCACCAAGTCATTACCAGCAAAAGCCATTGCTAAAGCAAAAGTACCAGCTAATACAGAAAATTTAAGTATGTCAAATTTAAATAACATCCGTAATAACTGTAACAACACTGTCCATCCAAGAAAACATACAGAAATAATCATCATCGTATTTTCTTTGATCCATGCTAAAGTTTCGCTACTAATAAATGAAGAACCCTTTGCTCCTTTTATTAACAAAAAATATGTGATTGATGTAATTGCAATACCACCAAAAATAGAACCTCCATATTTAAAGGATTTCTCGTAATTAAAAGAGAAAATTAGTCTAGTTACATATTGTATTATTGCACCAACTGAGAAAGCGACGACAATTGACAACAGAATACCAAAGATTATTAAAAATGCTTTATCTGTATTAATATAGTTTCCTATTTGAGACAATGCCTCTCCATTTGAATTCAATTTAATAATTGACAAGACAACTGCTCCCCCAAGCAATTCAAACACTATTGATACAGTTGTAGATGTAGGTAGACCAAAAGTATTAAATGTGTCAAGCAGTATTAAATCAGTAATCATTACTGCTAAAAATATAATCATTATATCTGCAAACTCAAAGCTGGCTGGATTAAAAATACCTTTACGAGCCACTTCCATCATTCCGCTTGAGAATGTTGCCCCAACTACAATTCCAAGACTTGCAATAAACATTATCACCCAAAACGGTGCAGCCTTTGACCCTATAGCTGAATTTAAAAAATTTACGGCGTCATTACTTACTCCAACAATTAAATCGGAGATTGCAAAAAGGAATAAAATTCCAACAAGGATTAAATAATAAGTTTCCAAAATAGATATTCTTTTAAGTTTGTATATAATTCATTGAAAAAAATCTTGAGCAAAAGAAAGTAATATATATTACAACAATATTACAATTCAATTAAAAAGACAAGATTGTTGATAACAATACTGTATATTATTCCTTGGCTTCTGCAGCTACTTCAACTATATTAATTATATAATCCCCCATTTTCTCTAACTCAACAATCATATCCATATAAATTATACTTGTATTGTATTGATAGGTAGCATTCTTAACGTCTGAAACATTATTTATTTTCAATTGATTACGACAATAATTAATTTCATCTTCTAAATTTTGAGATCTAGATATATCAATTTGTTCATCATCCATTAGTGTCAAAACACGAAGCATATTAATTAGGGCATCATCAATTAGAGTAAACATTTGAGCTAAGCCTGCATCGATACTAGTCGTAAACTTCACTTTCTCAGACCGACCTCTTTCAATAACTCTAGTCGCGTTATGACAACTATCGGCAAGACTCTCAATTTCAGAAATCATACGCAACATCTTATGAACTTTCGTCTTACTCTCATCTCCTAGTTGACCGGAAGTAAGTTCTGTTAAATAAGCTGCAATTTCAAGCTCCATTCTATCACTAATATTTTCGTACTTAGTAATACGCGAAAATAGTTTTACTTGCTTGTTTGAGTGCTTCTCAGCATAATATTCTTTTACAAGACCAAACATCTTCTGCACACGCTCTGCATATGCTTCAATCTCTTTTTGGGCTTGTAATACTGACAATTCAGATGTCGATAATAAACCTGTAGAAATATGTGTTAATTTAAATTCTTCATCTGTATTCTTTTGTTTAACTAGCTTAGTAACTAAATTAGCTATTGGCACAGCAAACCAGCCTAACAATAATACATTAGAAATATTAAAAATGGTATGAAATAGCGATAATGAGAATGCATTCAAAGACATAGTATCAGTTACACCAGAACCAACTACAATTGAACGAGCAAAAGAAGTAAAAGGGGTAAATAAGATTAATACCCAAACTACCCCAAATAAATTAAAAACAGAGTGTGCTAAGGCAGTTCTCTTGGCAGATATATTGGCAGATAAAGCCGCTAAATTAGCCGTAATAGTTGTCCCAATATTCTCTCCTAGCACCATCGCAGCTGCAATCTCATAGGTAATCCAGCCTTGTGCACACATTATCAACGTAATTGCCATTGTAGCACTTGACGATTGAACAACAATAGTCAACACACTTCCTATAAACAAAAATAGAAGCGTTGATAAAAAGCCTAAATCAGTGTAAGAGCTCAAGAAAGACAACATCTCAGGACTGCTCTTAATATCTGGAACAGAATGTTTTAATAAGTCTAACCCCATAAACAACAGGGCAAATCCTATTAATAACTGCCCCCAGTTCTTTCTAGAATTACGCTTTGAAAAAATTAAAGGAAAAGCAATGGCTATAATTGGAATAGAAAAGTCACTAATATTAACTTTAAAACCAAAAGTAGATATAATCCAAGCAGTTACAGTTGTTCCAATATTAGCACCCATTATAACACTAATAGATTGAACTAAAGACATCAAACCTGCATTTACAAAGCTAACCAACATTACAGTTGTTGCACTTGATGATTGAATTACTGCTGTAACAAAAACACCTGTAAGAATACCCATAATGCGATTGGAAGTCATCGCAGACATAATAGAACGCAACTTACTACCAGCTGTTTTTTGTAAGGCTTCACTCATTAACTCCATGCCAAAAAGGAAAAGCCCTAATGACCCTATCAATTGTAATATTTCAAAAAAACCGTATTCCATAATTAAAGTATATTGGGTTGGTAAGCTATGTAATCTATATCAAAAATTGAAATCTCTCTCTTCTATAAAAATCCATACAAAAATACTTCTTGAAGCATATATTTCAAATATATTTCAAACATATTACAAAGGCTGTTGATAAGTTTTCAGCCTCTAAAATTAAAACATAAAACAATGCAATATCAGTTATTGTTCTTTCTGTAAAAAGAACGAATTAACTTGCTGTACAACAGGGGGAATAAATTGCTCTTAAATAGTATTTATTGTAACTTAGAGAATATTGTTAAAGCATTGATCTTAATTTAAAAAAACACGACTTACACTCTTAAGTATTCATCTAGTTTTATCCTTGAACACTATGAAAACACTTCTACTTTTACCCCTAACGTTTTTATTAAGCGTATGTATGATTGCTCAAGTATCTGATGCTCTTTGTTTAGGCAGTGGTTTGGTAGCCCACTATGTAGATAAAGGAACAACTGACGACCAAATTCTTCACTATTACACGGGTTACTTTGGTGAAAAGGCTGTATCTTATTTTGTAAATAAAACAAACTGGCCAAAATATGTAAAGAAAGCTACTCCATTCATTGTAATGCTCTCTGCTGCAACCATTAAAGAATTTCTAGATGAAAAATTTCAACTAAACGACATTGGAGCAACTGTAACCGGCTCTACTTTTGCTGTAGTAAGTTATAAAGTCACACTAAACAGAGAAAAGCAACGTTTAAAACAAAAAACTGCATATAATCAAGATTGTAAATGTTATTGTTATTAAAAAGCCTATAAATTAATATTACTAGCTTTATTTATATGTTGACAGCTCATTCACTTGATTTAAAAAAATAAAACAATAACTTTAAAGCTGCATTAAACTAATAAATCAAATAGAAATATGAAACAAAAAATTGTTACCTCTTCTCTAAAAATACTCATAGTGGTTTTATTAGTTAGTTTATACATACCTGTAAATGCTCAAACGACTTTAAATGGAGAATATGTTCTAGTTATAAACACTAGTCCCACTGATAATCAAAGTACAGGCACAATAACGTTTGATCCAACAAACAACTTTAAATCAGCTTCCATTCCAAACAGCAAATATTTAGAAGAATATCAGCAAGAAAATTCATCAGGGCCTTTTTTAGGATCACCCGCTGCTACAAGCTATATAGTTGGTGATACTAAAACTGTCAAAACAATTGAATACACATGTATTGGTATTGGCACTTACTGTTATGTGTGGATGGACAATGCAACTCTTCTGGAATACAATGCTTTATCCCAAACGACTAACGCTGCTACCGAACTTATAGATTTATATGATACTGAAAGCTACCCTATCTTACAACAACTAGGTGCAGATAGTTATATGGTATATGCTGATGGATCTGGTAAAATTTCAATACTAGTTCATGAGTTAACTGTTGCTGGTTATTTTAGCTCCTCAGAAACCTACCCAATTAATGGCTCTATTACAGCAATACACATAAACAAGAAAGATGCAACTAGCTATTCTCCTGGAAGCTATGGTGGATATATAGGATTATTAGCACATGAAGGTCAGCATGCATTAAGTTATTCCACCTCTAAGTTTACAAAATGGATTAATGAAGGAATGTCTCTTGTTGCAATGGATATTAGCACTAAAGGTACTGATGGTCACGGATGGTTAAATATAATAAACAGTAGTGATTCTATTAGACTTGGGGGGCCTCTTGTACATAATTCATACCTAAATAACACTGCGCTGGACTACTCATTGCCTTTTGCTTTTCTAAGATACTTAAACACTCAAGTCAATAGTGGTTACGACTATACAAGTAATTTTTTTAATAAATTTTACGACAACAATAGACCAATAGGAGAAGCAGATTCTACATTAGTAAAAAGAGTTTTAAGTCAATACCCAAATACTCAAACTTGGGATTTTGCTACTTCAATGATAAATTTTAGAATTGCATGTGTCAAACAAAGCTTCTCTGGACCGCATGGATTTTATGGTGACCCTGTTATTGCCTCAAAAATGAGCGGCTATCCTATCTACAATGGAGCTAGTGGCAACCCTATTATCCTACGTCCATCTGGAGCTATTGTAATAAAAACTGTCAATGATGAATTTACAACTCCTCTAGATTGCGGAAGTAACATTCAATTTATAGCTTTCAATGTTACTAACGAGGCTTCTCCTTTACATTTAATTGGCGCTGGAACTGAAGCTGACCCTTATTTAATTAGTCATATTGCACATTTAGAATTTCTGGACAAAACTGATTATACAGATAAATATTTCCGTTTATCAAATCACATTGATTTAAATGGCTTTGAATTGAGTGTTGATAGTTTTCATGGTGTACTTGACGGAGATAATTACAAAATATACAACATGAACAATAGCTATATTAAAACAAACTACGGAACTATCAAAAATCTAAATATTGGTTTAGATGTTGTTACCTCCCGACACTTTGCCCTTGTCTCTACAAACAACGGAATCATCTCAGACTGCTCTGTTACCGGCACAATACAAATGGGATCAACAACAGAGTACCCATACATTGTAAGGGTTGCTGGACTTGCTGGCATTAATAACGTGGGTGGTTCAATTATACGCTGTTCTTCTAATATTGATATTAATGGTGAACTACAAGGTAAATGGCCATATATTGCAGGCATTTGTGCTAGAAATGAAGGTGGCACTATTACTGACTGTTATGCTGCTGGCAGCATAAATCTTACAGCTAGTCCGTATCTTGTAACAACAGTTAAAGCAGGTGGAATAGCAGCACATATAGTTGGGACATCCAACAGCAATTTATATAGCGTTATGGAAATATCAATTAGTCAACCTGCTGTAGATACACCAACTATGTATGCTGGTAGAATTGCTGGTTATATAAGTGCAATACCTGCGTCAAATACATTCTTTAGTTTAGAAGGTTTTAATTGTTATGGCAATTACAGCACATACAATTTAACCGGAAGCAAAACAGATGCTGAATTACAACTTTCGAGCACATTTAACAACTTCGATTTTTCTTCTACTTGGACTATCCCTAGTTCTGGCACATACCTTTACCCTTTGTTTCCTAGAGAGCAAAATATTCCGTTATCTGATAATACAACTAATAAAATATCAGATGTGAAAATTTGGGCTATAAATAAGAGTATTATTGTTGATAATTGTATTGGAGAATCAATATGGATTTACAACACTTCTGGAGTTCTTGTTACATCCGAAACTGTCATAAACCAACTACAAACTTTCAATGTGCCGTCTTCAGGAATATATATTGTAAAATTAAAAAACACAGAGAAAAAATTACTCATAAAATAGACAAAAAAAACAGCCCTATGAATATAATTCACAGGGCTGTTTTTTTTGTCTAATAACTACTTATGATTATACTGCCTTAAAACTAATATCTAGACTTTTAACAGAATGTGTTAAGGCCCCTACTGAAATAAAATCAACACCACACTCTCCATATGCACGAAGGGTTTCTATTGTAATATTTCCTGATGATTCAATTTCACATCTTCCTCCAATTATTTCAACAGCCTTTCTCGTATCTTCTGGAGTAAAGTTATCTAACATTATTCTATCAACACCATCACAAGCAAGTGCTTGCTTTAACTCATCAAAACTTCTAACTTCAATTTCAATTTTTAAGTCCTTGTTTTTTTCTTTACAATATTGATTTGCCCTATTAATTGCATTTGCAATTCCACCAGCAAAATCAACATGATTATCTTTCAACAAAATCATATCATATAAACCTATTCTATGATTAGTTCCTCCTCCAATTTTAACAGCCTCTTTTTCAATCATTCGCAAGCCTGGAGTTGTTTTTCGCGTATCCAGGACCTTTGTTTTTAAACCATCAAGTGCTTTTGCATATTTATTTGTTACAGATGCAACACCACTCATACGTTGCATTAAATTCAACATAAGACGTTCTGTTTGAAGAAGAGATAACACTTTCCCTTCAACATCAAATGGGATATCCCCTGGATTAACAGGAGAACCATCTTTAATATATACAGTCATTTTCAACTCTGGATCAAAAGAATTAAAAATTTCTCTAGCTAATTCAACTCCGGCAAGTATGCCCTTTTCTTTTATAATAAGTTGTGATTTTCCTTTTGCAGTCTCTGGAATACATGAAAGAGACGTATGATCTCCATCACCAATATCCTCAGAAAACCAATAACGGATAAGTTCTTTATACGATTTATTCATTCGGGTCTTCTATTCGAAGTTGATAAACTAATGATTGTCCTTTATTATTACGAGCATAAACAGAAACTCTAAAACTCCCTTTACTTGAAACGAGTGTTCCAATTAAAAAAGAAGCATTCTCTTTTGCACTTTTGTGAAGCACATTAAAGTCAATGATAGGATTTTTTCGAAAAAAATCAGCTAAAATACTTTTAGCCTGTTGCTTTGTAAAGAAATTCTCTGTCTTGGGCATTACCAATTCAACATTATCATTTAACAAATCTGATAACATCTCAGCATTTCCTGTCTCAAATGATTTAATCAATTTTGGAGTTATTGATGTCGTTTGAGCAGAAATATGTATTGAGGGTAGTGCTATTATAGTCAGTACGAATATAAGTAACAGTTTTTTCATTCTAAATTTATAATAATTTCCCTAAAGTATTCAAATATAATACCAAGAAGCTTTAAGGTTGATAAATATACGTATAAGTTATGAACTAAGCTTCAATACGAATTCAATTTTTAAGTGCAAGGTTCCGATATGCTTTTTTTTTGCCATATTTGCATATATAAGAAATCAAGGATGACAAAAATAATTCTTTTTTTTATTAAACACCTAAAACAATCAGATGAAAATTGTTGTATTAGCTATAGGAAAAACAAATGAGAGATACCTGATTGATGCTATCTCTGACTATCAAAAAAGACTCTCACACTACCTTCCCTTTGAACTTGAAATATTACCTGAACCAAAAAACACAAAAAATCTATCTTTTAATCAACAAAAAGAGAAAAGCTCAGAGCAAATTCTTAAGTTTGTACAAGAGTCTGATTTTCTTGTTTTACTTGACGACAAAGGAAAAACACATACATCATTAGAATTTTCTGCATATATGGAAAGAAAAATGACAGCAGGAAACAAACGTTTAATTTTTGTAATTGGAGGCCCATATGGTTTCTCCACATCTCTATATAAAAGAGCTAATGAAAAATTCTCATTATCAAAAATGACCTTTTCTCACCAAATGGTTCGCTTAATATTTCTAGAACAATTATATAGAGCTATGACAATTCTTAAAGGAGAACCTTATCATCATGAATAATAGGATTACACATATATTTTCTACTAAAAAAAGTTACTTACAAGGTGTTGGCTTAATGCTTATATTCTTTCTAATTGCTAGCATTACACAATACAAATACTCTATCTCTCCTGATAGAGATTTAGATATCAAAAGTTTTCAACTTGTCCTAAATAATAAAATTGAATTTGCTGATAAAGAATTAGCGCAAATTAAAAAAGGAATAATTAAAAAAGCTTTTTCTATTAACTCTCACAGCAAGAAGAATGGCGTGTCATTTTATATTTACCAAAATGACTCCTTACGCTTTTGGAACGAAAATGAGATTGGTGCACCGTCAACTTATCAAAACTACAATTCAAAATCAGCATTCTTAAGTTTACTACATACCGATTGTATTTACCGGAAAATAAGCTTTGACAACTATCATGTAGTAGCACTAATTCGTATTAGAAACAATTACTCAAACCCTAATGATTATTTAAGAAATGATTATGTGTCTGATTTTAAAATGGATAATCAGATTGAAATCAGAAAAGGAAATAGTAAGGATAAATATGCCATATTCTCACCTGAAAACGAATACTTATTTAGCCTAGACAAAGAAAACAGTAGTGTTTTTAACAAAACTTATTCTTTTTGGAGTATGATGTTTTGGATATTAGGAATATGCTTTTTCTATGCACTAACTAAAAACAGTTATATCCTATTCAGCAAAAAAAAGCCAACACTAGCTAACTTTGGGTATACCTTTGGAACTTTATCTATACTAGTCTATTTAGGTATTTACTTCAATGAACCTTGGATGATCTTTTCTCAAGACTTCTTTGACCCAATATATTATGCTTCTGGTAGAATTTTAAATTCCTTGGGTAATTTAAGTATTGTAAGCCTATTTTTATTAGCAGAAATAAGTTTTTTATTTAGAAGAGTAGATTTTCCAGAGTTTCATTTTAATAAAAAGAAAACGATATATATAAGTTTTATTATAAATATAATAAGCATCGCTTTCTTTGCTTTAATAAGCTGGCTAATTAATAGTCTTATATATAACTCATCATTTGAGATTACCCTTTATAAACTAGAGAATATATCCCCTATATCTATCTTAGCCATATTTCTAATAATCAGCTGGATTATCGGATTTATTCTCTTGCGATTACGCACTCTACAGTTAGTAAACAAACAAACATCATTATATAAGAACTTAGTATCCAACCTTGTCTTTTTCGTGCTATCAACAATGCTTTGTTATATTATAGATAGAGACTACATACTAATTCCAATATGGTATCTCATATTAAGTACGACAGTTGATTATATCTACTACAAAAACAACAAACATATTTCCTTAAGCAATTTATCTGGAGTGCTTATTCTTTGTACTTGTTTCATTGTTCATTATTCTGTTTCTCACAGCAATTTAAAACTGAAAGATAAATACAAAGCATTAGCTGAAAATATCAACTCAGGAGAAATAATGGACCGAAATACTTTTGCCGAGATATTATTTGAAGAAATGGAAACAATACTAATAAACGATAGTGAGTTAAATAGTATTGCAAATAAAAAATATAATGTAGATGGTGAGATACAGAACTATCTAATGAAAAACTATTTTCGTGGTTTCTGGTCAAATTATGACATAAAATCATACCTATTCAACAAAGAAGAACAAACAAAAGCAGGGCTTGAAAGAAATAGCTATTACACAGACTTATTAATGGTGTCTCAAAAAATCACAGATACCTCATTCTATTTCTGCAACAATGATGTATCCAAAATGGATTATATTGGAGCTATCGACCTAGATAATGAAATATTGTATATTGAGTTCTACTCAAAATTCAGAACTTCTAGCTATAGTTACCCTGAACCTCTATTAAATACAAAAAAATCAAAATCTTTTAATAAGTCATTATCAATTGCTCGATACAACGATAAACATATAATTTCTCAAGTTGGCGACTATGAATTCCCGGAAAAACTAAATTGGATAGAAAACTCTAAAGATAATTTCTACTCTTTTACAGAGAACGACTTCATACATTATATTTATAAAAGCAATAAAAGATCTACTATTGTTTTAAGTCAAGCAAAAGCAGGGGGATACTATGTGTATATAGTTTTTGGAGCCTACCTATTTACCTTATACTTTATCCTATTATTTGCTGTATATGGAGCATATACTCTAAGACATAAACGAATTAATCAACAATTGAGTTTTTTATCAAGACTACAAACAGTATTCGTTTTTCTAATGATTGTAAGCTTCTTAAGCATATTCATATTTTCTGTTAATTATATTATTCAACAATATGAAACCAAACAAAATAACGAATTACAGAATAAGTCAACCTACATACAAAAATACATTCAAGGTTCTTTAAAACAATACGAGAACCTAAAAGAAACCAATGTGGTTGATTTAAATTTCTTCCTACAAGATTTATCCAACACATATGAAACAGACATTCATATATATGACAACAATGGTTTTCTAGTAGCCTCATCACAACCAATTATATTTGCAAAAGGCTTAATTAGTTACCGCATATCTCCCATCCCGTTTTTTAACCCAAATAAAGAGATTACTCAAACTGAAAACATAGGAAAACTTAATTATTTATCTGCTTATACCAGAATCTACAATCAAAATGATCTTTTATTGGGCTATATCGCTGTCCCCTCTTTCTTAAGCTCAAACGAGATACAAAAACAGGTTTTTAGCTTATTGGCTGTGATTATAAATGTATATCTATTCATCATTTTCATTGCTGTATTAGTTAGCTACATAGTAAACAACCAACTAACTAAACCCATTAAAGATTTAGAAAACAAAATTAAAAGTTATAGCCTAAAAGGTCGTAATGAAAAACTAGAATATAAAAGAAATGATGAAATTGGACGATTAGTTAGCCAGTACAATATTATGATTGAGAAACTTGAAAAAAGTGCTAACATGTTGGCTCAGTCTGAACGAGAAATGGCTTGGAAACAGATGGCTCGCCAAATTACTCATGAAATAAACAATCCACTTACTCCCATGAAACTCACAATTCAGCAGCTGTTACGAATGCAAGAAATGAAAAGTGAATCATTTGATGAATACTTTAAGAAATCATCACAGATGCTTATAGAACAAATTGAAAACCTTTCCAAAATTGCCAGTTCTTTTTCTGACTTTGCAAAAATGCCTGAAGCAAAACAAGAACGTGTAAATATTTTATCTCGACTAGAATCTGTTGTAAACTTATTCATAAACAACCATGAGTCTATTACTATCAATTACAAACCTAATACTGATGAGCTCTTTGTTTTAGCAGACAAGGAACAACTCACTCAGATATTTAACAACCTAATAAAAAATGCTATTCAAGCTATCCCCTCTAATAAAAAAGGCATTATTAGCATTTCTACCCAAGTAAAATACAAACATATTTTAATTCAAATAAAAGATAATGGCTCTGGTATTTCTGAAGATGCCGAAGGTAGGTTATTTGCCCCTAATTTTACCACTAAATCAAGTGGCATGGGCTTAGGACTAGCTATTGTGAAAAATATTATCGAAAGCAGTGGTGGTAAAATCTGGTTTGAAACGAAAAAAGATGTAGGCACAAGTTTTCATCTAGAATTTCCTTTGTGTTAATATTTTAATATATTTGACAAATATTAAAACTCTCAATTATTCATTCAAAAATAATATTATGAAAAAACAAATTCTACTCTTTTTTGCTTTATTCTTTGTACTTGGAGCTTCGGCTCAAACTGCGTTAGGATTAAAAGCAGGGTTAAATGGCTCTAGGCTTTACACCAAGGATGACAAAACACCTAAAACATTGTTGCGCACAGATGTAGGTTTAGTTTGTAATTTCACCTACACTAAACCAGTATCTTTTCAAATGGAAGTAAATTATTCTAGAAAAGGAGCTAAACTAATAACTGATGATAAACTAACATACGGTTATTTGGAAGTACCATTACTTTTGAAAGTTGCTGGGGGTAAAGAAAAATTAAAAGTATTTGGTTTATTAGGCCCCTACATTGCAGCCCCACTTAAAGAAGAGTATATCTCTGGAGATAACAAAACAACTGCTTCTGCAACAGAGAATAGTGTTGTTGACGGTAATGCTGTAGTTGAAAAAATAGATGTTGGTTTTCACTTAGGTGGTGGAGTAACATACAAATTAGGACCTGGTAGAGTTTTACTTGAAATAAGATACTGTCAAGGATTTGGAGAAAACTTCATAGATGATTCTTTCAACACATCTGTTTTCCAAGTAAATACTGGTTACTTATTTACTTTTGGCGATTAATAATCATAATTATATAATAAAAAAACCTCCTATATTTAGGAGGTTTTTTTATGCTGAAAATATTAAATAACTATTTAATGATAAGTTTTTGACTATATCTTTCGTTACTACTATCTGTTACATTTACAAAATAAACTCCTGATGGTAAGTTATGGTCATTTATCACCAGAGTAGATTCTGTTGTAATTACACTATATACTCTTTGCCCAAAACAATTATAAATTTCAACACTAGCAATACTCTTATTTCCTATTGAAACAGAAAAACTAGCTCCCGAAGGATTAGGATAACACAGTAAATCTTTAGACAAATCTATTGGCTCGTATATAGGTGTAAGAATATCATTACGCTCTACCACATTTCCCCAAACAGGAAACCAAGGAACATAATCATCCAAAACATCTTGTCCAGCATAAGTATACCAACTATAACCATTACGTCTTTCATGACCTATCTCAGCAATAGTATATTTCATAATACCATCTCTATCACAAAAGAATGGTGTGTTTGTATCCAATGTATAAAAACGTGCCCACATGTCTGGAGCTGTAAGGTCATCAATAACTCTTATATCATCTAAACCACCTCCGTTTACAAAATCTTCTAAACGTTTTCCAACAATTCTATTATTATCATACCATTCCTCGGCACAATAAATAGCTCTTCTAATTTCATATGATGGATTATCTATAGACATTAGCATATCAATTACATCACGAGATTCATATCCACTCAAAGAAGCTAACTCATAAGACCTAGCCATTACAGGCTCTAATGTTTGATAATGATGTTGTGCACACCAAACTGTTCGAATACCATTTTGAATATATTGTGTGTTTAAAATACACTCTACTCCTTTATCAAATGCAGTTTTAGCTTCTGTAATCATTGTAGCTCCAGCTGTAATTGAAAACTCACTATCTTGCTGATAAATATGTCTTAACGTATTCATCGCATTAAGCATGGCATCATCATTATAAGTTATATGATCGGAATATCCTCCTCTAGAAGGATAAAACTGTGGCCAGCCTCCATTAGCATATTGAGCATCTAATAAATATTGAACCCCATTTAAAAATGAAGTTTTTATTGTTGTTTTTAATGTAGCATCTGATATCGCTGCATACACTTTAGACAAATAAGTTAACTCCAGCTTATTTGCCTCATTATCAATAGTACAGTCTACATTCCCAGGTTTAGCTGCTATTAAACTAGTCTTTTGAGTTGTACTCAACACCAACTGCATTTCAGTATTCTTTGGCCAGCCACCACAATCTTTCTGATATAGCATTACATTCTCAGCTATACGTGTGGCTTCTGCTGACGACCACCATGCTGCATTTTGATCATCACACTTCCCATCAACAACATCATCCCAATCTGCAGCTAACACATTTTGTGCGTGAGCTCCAATTGCAAAGGATAGAAATAAAATGCATGAAATAAAACGATGAATTAATCTTCTCATAAAATATATTTTAAAGGTTGGTATTAAATAACAATGTCTATTTATCAGATTCACTAACAAATATACAAAAAACATCAAAGCAAAGGATCGTCTATTTAATAGTTTAAGTAAAAAAGAAAGCCTGTTGAATTCTAAAAACATCAACAGGCTTTTCTGTATTTTATTATTTATTATTTTTTCTTCTCACTTTTTCCAAATACAGAGAAGTGAATATAGCGTCTTGGATTTTTATTAATATCAACAACTAATTTATTTGCGTTATCACTAGTATGTTTTAAGTTATTATACAAAGCTTTATCGTTAATCAACAAACCTAGTGAACCATCTTTACTATTCATACTCTCAGTAATTGCGTTTAAGTTAGCCATAGTAGAATCTATATTACTAACTGTTTTAGCAAAATCAACACCTTTCAAGTTTTGACTTACTGATGTTAAATCTCCTGTAATTACGTTTATGTCTTTTACTATTTTTGGAACATCTTTACCCATTACTACTTTTAATTGAGATGAGCCTTGTTCCAGATTTGCAGTCATATTTTCTATTGATGCCAGAGAATTATTTAACTGCTCTCCTTCTGCAAGATTTCTCACTGAAGTAATCAAGGAGTCGGCTGCACTAACAAGGCTATCTATTTGGGGAACTAAATCTTCAGTTATGTATTTCATTAAGCCAACAGAAACAGAGGTATTTAGTGTATCACCAACTGGTTCAAAAATACCAGACTGTTCAGCATAAACAATTCTAACTGCTTTCCCTCCAATTAATCCATTATCAAACAATTCAACCATTGACCCTTCTGGCAAATACAAATCTTTTGCTATATCCAAAGTTATTACAAAAGATGATTCTTTTGAAAAATCATAGCTTATTTCTCTTACCTGTCCAACTTGATGTCCCTTAATAAACACTGGAGAGGTTTCAACCAAACCATCAATATCACTATAAGAAGCATAGTAATAATTCGTAGGTTTAAATACATTAACTCCTTTTAAGAAATTTAATCCATAAAATAATAATGCGGTTGCTGTAACTGCTAATAAACCAATTTTAACTTCTCTTGTAAAATATTTCTTTAACATTGTATATCTATTTTTTCAACACTTGATCTAAAGGCACTCTCTCTCCATTCTTAAATGCAATAATAATTGAGGGGAATTTAGATGCTATTTGTTTTTTCATACTTTTAATTTTCTCAAAACTCTTTGTTTTACCATAAGTATACTTATACAGGCCTCCTTCTATATAATAATCAAGCTTTAATCCTTTAAATACAGGGTCACTAAATGGTTTCTTTTTACTCAAAGCAAACAATTGTAACTTAAAGAAAACAGCATCAGAGCTTGAAGAAACTGTATTATTTTGTGTTTCAGAAGGAATTATAGCTTCTACAATAGGTTCAACCTTAGGCATAGATTTCTCGATTTTCTCCTCTGTAGGTTTAGAAGAAAGTTTTTCAACAGGTATTTCATTCTTTATCTCCACTTCTTTTGCACCAGACTCAGCTTTCATTTTATCTAAAAACTGTTGCGTTTGCTTATCTTCCTCTTCAGACATAACTGCAACTTTCTCTTCAACTACTACTTTCTCTTTTTTTACAACTTGCTTTTTAACGACATCTTTAACAGGAGCTTTTTCCGTTGACTTACTGGATTCAGCTACACTTACATAGTTCTGATTGCCAGATTTTTTTTCATATTCATTTACAAAATCATCAAATGAGCCAAAAATTGCTTTAGCCATTTTCTGTTGACCAGCATTACTCATTAAAAACTTTCGTTCTTCTTTATTGCTAATAAAACCAACCTCAACTAACACGCTTGGCATAGCTGTTTTATGTAAAACCCAAAAACCTGCTTGTCTTACGCCTCTATTTTTTCTTCCTCCTTCAGAAAAACTTTGTTGTACCTCTGATGCAAACTGAACACTTTTATCTAAATAACGATCTTGTATACATTCAAACATAATATACGAATCTGCTGAGTTTGGATCAAAACCAGCATAGTTCACCTTATAATCATCTTCTAATAAAATAACGGAATTTTCGCGCATTGCAACATCTAAATTGGATTTAGACTTCGTTAAACCAAGCGTATATGTTTCAGTACCAAATGCTGATTCTTTCTTATTTGCGTTTACATGAATTGAAATAAATAAATCTGCTTTTGATTTATTGGCAATATTTGCTCTTTCTTGTAAGGTAAGGTAAACATCTTTATCTCTAGTATAAATGACCTTTACATTAGGCTTGTTTTTTTGAATCATATCTCCTAAAGCCAAAGCAATTTTTAGAGTAACATCCTTTTCATAATTTTTACCACTAACAGCACCAGGGTCTCTTCCTCCATGACCAGCATCAACAACCACAATAAAATTGTGTTGATCAACTGCTAATATCGATTCAAAAGAAAATAGAAAAGCTATAAACAACAAGCCTAATTTTACTATTTTTTTCACTTTCTTTCTCATATAATAATATATATATATTCTAATCTATTTTTAAGATGCAAAAATAGACAATATCTTGCATTTTGGCACACTATTTATAACAATAATATCACCAGTTTTCAACATATCTATAAAAAAATCATTTAAAAATTCGAATGGGTTCTTATTCTATCCCATATATTAACTAAATTTGCGCTCATTATTTAAAAGATTTCATTAATGCGTTTTCCGAGACAGAAATATTCTTCATCCTTGCTTCTTATTATAATAAGTTGGCTCTATACTGCGAACATGTTTAGTCAAGACACAAGCCTTAAAGCAGATTCTATTTCTACGCCAAACGACTCTGTTGAAAAAGCAACTCCTCAAACAAAGAAAAAATCGGGCATCGAATTCCCCATAAAATATAAAGCAAATGATTCTATCGTTTTAAGTGGCTCAGGTAATGCCTACTTGTATGGTGAAGGAGATGTTGATTATGAAAAGGTTAATTTAAAGGCTGATTACATTAAAGTAGACTTAGACAGCGCTACTATTTACGCCGTAGGAAGAGAAAATGAAGAAGGTGAAATTATTGGCTCTCCTGACTTTAAAGATGGTGGTGATGCATACAAATCTAAATCTATTAGATATAACATCAACACTAAAAAAGGATATATAAAACACGGTGTTGTTCAACAAGGAGAAGGTTATATTATTGGAGAACAAACAAAAAAAGTGGACAACGATATTGTTTGTATGCGCAATGGGAAATACACTACTTGTGATAATCACGATCACCCTCACTTCTATTTAAATCTCACTAAAGCTAAAGTGAAACAGAACAAATGGATAGTTACAGGACCGGCCTATTTTGTTCTACTAGATATTCCTCTACCATTAGCAATTCCTTTTGGATACTTCCCTTTTAACAAAGAGTATTCTTCTGGAATAATAATCCCTTCATACGGAACAGAACTTACAAGGGGCTTTTATTTAGCCAATGGGGGTTATTATTTTGCCCTAAGTGATTATATGGATTTAACTCTAACCGGAGATATATACACCATGGGTACTTGGGCAATATATGGTAGATCAAAATATCTGAAAAAATATAAATTCAATGGTTATTTAGATGTTAACTACCGAGAGGATGTAGCGGGAGAAAGAAATCTACCTAACTTTAGCAAGCAAAATAACTTCTCCATTAATTGGAGACATTCTCAAGATCCAAAAGCAAGCCCAAACAGCACATTATCTGCTAGCGTAAACTTTTCTAGTAGTGGTTACGACAGAAGCAATATTAACAATGCTGCCAACCCTGCCTTATTGTCTCAAAACACAAAAAGCTCAAGCGTTTCATGGGGCTATAATTTCCCCGAATCGCCTTTTAGTTTATCAACAAATATCCTAGCAAATCAACGAACATCCGATTCAACTATTAGTCTTACATTACCAGACTTAAACCTAACCATGAATCGTAGATATCCGTTCAAACGAAAGAATGCTATTGGAAAAGAAAAGTGGTACGAAAAACTTTCAGTATCCTACAATGGTAGGTTTAGCAATAGCATTGTAGCCAAAGAATATGATTTAATGACATCCTCTTTTAAGAAAGACTGGGAAAAAGGTTTAGACCATAACATTCCAGTAAACGCTTCTTTCAATCTCCTAAAATATATTACAATATCACCAAGTGCTACATACCATGAAAGATGGTATTTTAAATCTATAGAACAATCTTATGACACTTTAGCTGCAAACAATACAAAAAGAGACACAACCTATAGTTTTTATCGAGCCTATGATTTTCAAACAGGAATCAGTGCTTCAACAAAGCTATATGGATTTTATACTCCTTGGCGCAAGTTATTTGGGAATAAAGTTGATAGAATTCGCCACGTCATGACACCAACAGTTGGCTTTTCATACAGACCTGACTTTGCCGACCCTAAATGGGGCTTCTATTCTAGTTACGAAATGCCAACAAGCACCACCGACCCTACTCCTATTATTAAAGAGTATTCTTATTTTGAAGGGGGCATGTACGGCACTCCTTCTTCCGGGAAATCAGGAAGCTTAAACTTCTCTCTAAACAATAATATCGAGATGAAAGTTAGACATAAAAGTGATTCTTCAGAAACTGCATATAAAACGGTTAGCTTAATAGATGGATTTCGAATTAACAGCAGCTACAACCTAGTAGCCGACTCGATGAATTGGTCAATTATAAATGGAAATCTTCGTCTTAAACTTTTTAAAGGATTAAACATCAACCTAAATGGAACTTTTGAACCATACGTTTTCACACTAAACTCTTCTGGAAATCCACAACGAGTAAACACATTAAGATGGGATGTTGGAAAAATGCCACGACTAATAAATACAGGCACATCATTTGGATACACCTTCAACAATAAAACTTTCAGTAAAAAAGAAGAAAAAACAAAGAACCAAAACGATTCAATTGCCACAGCAGAAAAAAACGCTGCAAAAAAAATCGACAATCAAGGGTATGAAAAGTTTTCATTACCATGGAGCTTAAACTTTGACTACTCTGTTCAATTTGGCAATACGAATATTTTCAATGATAATCTTCTTGAATATGAGAGAGAACTTACACATAATATGAGCTTAAGAGGTAATATAAGCCTAACAACAAAATGGAGAATAAATTTTGGAGGCGCATACGACATTACTAATGAAGTAATAACATACACCAACCTAGGCATCACAAGAGACCTACACTGCTGGAGTATGAGTGCCAATATTGTACCATACGGTCTATACAAGACCTACAATTTCATAATTCAAGTAAGCTCTAGCCTTCTAAGTGACTTAAAATACGAAAAACGCAGCGATTACACTAGCGCTCCAATTGAATGGCATTAAATAATTTGCGAAGTTTTCACTATCTTTGCATTATTATTAATTAAACAAATATAAAGATGAATATATCTGATAAAAAGATTGTAACAGCAAGCTACGATTTGTATGTACAAGCAGAAAAAGAAAGTGCAGAATTAATGGAAAGTGCAACAGCAGAAAACCCACTTGTTTTTTGTTATGGTATTGGCATGATGCTTCAAAAATTTGAAGAAAATTTACTTGATAAAAAAGCCGGTGATGAATTTGACTTTAATATTGCATGTGATGATGCTTATGGGCAATACAACGAAGATCATGTTGTAGATTTACCAAAAAATATTTTTGAAGTAGAAGGCAAATTTGATGATGAAATGGTAGCTGTTGGTAAAATTGTTCCTTTAATGGACGCACAAGGAAATCGTTTAAATGCTGAAGTACTAGAAATAAAAGAAAACGAAGTAAGTGTTGATCTCAACCATCCTTTAGCCGGTGAAAATCTGCATTTTAAAGGAAAAGTAATTGATGTTCATGAAGCTAGTGAAGAAGAAATGGCAGCCTACCTTGGTGGTGGCGGGTGTGGCTGTTCTTCTGAAGGATGTGGCTCTGAAGACTGCTCATCTGGGTCATGTGACACAGAAAAAGGATCAGATTGTGGTTGTGGTTGCAATTAGGAAATAACAAATAATATCATGTCAAATACATTTGGAAATATATTCAGCTTAACTTCCTTTGGGGAATCTCATGGCAAGGCCATTGGCGGAGTAATTGATGGTTGTCCTACTGGAATTAGCATTGATGAATCTTTTGTTCAATTACAACTTAATCGTCGTCGTCCAGGACAATCTGATATCACTACATCTAGAGATGAAGCTGATAAAGTAGAATTCTTATCTGGAATTTTTGAAGGTAAAACTACTGGCGCCCCTATTTCTTTTGTTGTTTGGAACAAAGATCAACATTCCAAAGATTATGATAAGCTAAAAGAAGTCTTTCGACCATCTCATGCTGATTATACCTACCAAACAAAATATGGTATTCGTGATCACAGAGGTGGTGGACGAACTTCTGCTCGTGAAACGATCACTCGCGTAGTTGCTGGAGCTGTTGCAAGAATAGCATTGAAGCAAATTGGCATAGAAATAAATGCTTTTACTTCTCAGGTAGGTAATATTGCTCTTCCTAAGAGCTACCAAAATTACACATTTGCAGATGCAGAAAAAAATGAAATTCGCTGTCCAGATAAAAGTACTGCTGATAAAATGATTGAATTAATTCGTCAAATTAAAGCCGAAGGCGATACTATTGGAGGACATATTACATGCATTATCAAAGGAGCCCCTGCTGGTTTAGGAGAACCTATTTATAGCAAACTAACAGCAACATTAGGAAGTGCCATGCTTTCTATCAATGCTTGTAAAGGTTTTGAGTATGGCAGTGGTTTTGATTCTTCTCACAAAGGCTCAGAGATAAATGATGAATTTATTACTGAGAATGGAATAGTGACTACTAAAACTAACAATTCTGGTGGCATGCAAGGTGGAATATCTAACGGACAAGATATTTATTTTCGTGTAGCATTCAAGCCAGTTGCTACTATACTTAAGCAACAAAAAACTATAAACAAAGACGGAAAAGAAAGCACGATAAAAGCAGAAGGCCGTCATGATCCATGTGTTCTACCTAGAGCTGTACCTATCGTTGAAGCAATGGCTGCAATTAGTCTACTTGATATGTATTTATTAAGTAAAACAAACAGTTTGTAATAGAGACTAAAAAAGTCGATAAAAACGTTTATTATGATTCCAAAAATTAAATATTCAGACTCAGGAAATTTTTTCTTATTAGCTGGTCCTTGTGTTATAGAAGGTGAAGCTATGGCATTTGAAATTGCTGAAGAACTTTGTAGAATTAGCGATACTTATAAAATCCCTTTAGTTTTTAAAGGCTCATATAGAAAAGCAAACCGTTCTCGCTTAGATTCTTTTACAGGAATTGGAGACGAAAAAGCATTGGACATTTTAAAAGCAGTTAGCGAAAAGTTCAACATCCCTGTTGTTACAGACATACACACAGAGGAGGAGGCTGCTCTAGCAGCTAAGTATGTAGACATACTTCAAATACCAGCTTTCCTTTGCAGACAAACTGAACTGCTTGTAGCTGCTGCAAAAACGGGAAAAGTTGTAAATATTAAGAAAGGACAGTTCCTTTCTGCAGAATCTATGCAATTTGCGGCTCAGAAAGTTGTTGATGCAGGAAATAGCAATATTATGCTTACAGATCGTGGCAATAGTTTTGGTTATCAAGACTTAATTGTTGATTTTAGAGGCATCCCTACCATGCAAAAAACTGGTTTCCCTGTAATATTGGATGTTACTCATTCTTTACAACAACCTAATCAAACAGCCGGAGTTACAGGTGGTTTACCTGAACTTATAGAAACAATTGCTCGTGCAGGAATTGCCGTTGGGGTAGACGGATTATTTATGGAAACACACCCTGATCCTAGTATTGCTAAATCTGACGGAGCTAATATGCTTCCACTAAATAAAGCTGAGAGCTTATTGAAAAATCTCGTAAAAATTAGACAAACGATACTATCATTATAAAAAAATTCCTCAATTAATTGAGGAATTTTTTTATATCTGTAGACTATGCTTTTCAAGTATCTTTTTTATTCTTCCTTGACAGCCACCACAATTAGTGCCAGCTCTAGTCACCTCTCCTACTTCGGCAACAGTTTTTAAGTGCTTCTCTTTAATAGCATTTATTATTTGTTCCCTCGTTTTATAATAGCAGAAGCAAATGTATTCTCCTGGCTCCTCATAGTCATCATTGTTAAATTTATTTATATCTAACATACTAAATTAGTCTTAATTATTTTTCTACGTTTAAAATAAAAGTAAAAATAACCCATTTTATCGAAAAAACTATAATAAAAAGCAAGTAAATAATTCAAGTCTTTTTTTATATTTTAAAGTTTTATCTTCTAGTGGTTAATAAATGCTAATATAATTTATTAACACTTATATCAAGCTATCAATTTAATAACTTTTAAAGAAATATTCTATAAATTCGAACAATAGGGCATAAAAAAACATATTTAAAAACATATTTAGCTCAAAAACTCCCTTTAAATCGATGATATGTCAATAAAAAAATTAACTTTGCATTTGTTAAAAATGCTTTATTGCACAATATATCAAAAGATTAAACCATAAAATTATTAACTAACTCTTAATAAAAGTATGAGAAACTTATCAAGATTCTTTTTCAAACTGTTTTTATTAACAACAGTTTTAGGAGCATGGACAAGCTCATTTGCTCAAATTATCGAAGTAGAAAGCATTAGTTGTCCTGGAGAAAGCGATGGACAATTAGCATGTCACGCAGATTCTCTCACGGGTGCACTAACCTACTTATGGAGTACCGGAAGCACGGAAAATAACATCAAAGGACTTACAGCTAATAGTTACTCTGTTACAATTACAGACGGTGTTGATATTGAGTTTTATACATATAATTTAGTGAACCCAGCACCAATTGCTGTGACAGTTACTGCAACTACTCCTAATAGTTTATGGCCCGCGAACAACGGTGACTTTACTATTAACACAACTGGTGGAAGTGGCTGGGTAGAACATTCCGTAAAAGATAGTATTTCTAGAATAACACTCCCTACTGTCTCTGGGGCTAATCAAACTTTTAGTTCTCTAGCATCTGGCACCTATTTCATAACCACAACAGATGTACAGGGCTGCCAAAGTTCAACTATTGCTAGAGTACCCGAATCAATGGCTTATGGTGTTATAGATGGATTAAGAAGCGGTATTATAGCTCCTGACACAACTGCTTGTTTTAATGATGTCGTAAATTTTTCTTTTATCCCAGACACAATAGGAATTCAGTTCCCTGTAACTATGGTAATTGACGGAGGTGCTCCTGTTGTAGCAGAAGGTTATGTTGTAGCAGGTGACACATTAACAATGCACACAGGTGCTGGAACTCCAGATGTATTAATAGATACGGTAGCTCCAAATGCTGCTGGTTATGTAATAGCTCTAACGGCTCCATTACCACCAGAAACCCTCCCTACAGCTAACATACGACCTTCTATATCTGCACTCCCACTATCACCAGGTTTCCACATAGCAGAATTTTACACTGCTGACGGTAGAGGATTTAGATATAGCTGGGATATTATTGAGCCAAGTTCTCCTCTATCTCTTAATGTTTCAAATATTGTTCATAATGTATGTTATAACCCTCCAAATCCAATAGGTGCTTTTACTGTAACAGCTGAAGGAAGTTATGAAGGGATCACTATGAAATCAACTGCTCCTGGAGCTAGTGCTGCTACTGCTACGGCATCAGAAAATGGATTTGCTTCTATTAGAGCCTCCAATTTACAAGCTGGTAAATACCAAGTTACTGCAACAGATGCAACGACTGAATGTATTCGAATCCACTATGTTACTATTGAACAACCAGACGAAGATTTACGAATTGTATTTGACCCAACTAAAAATGCACGTTGTCCATACAGCTTAGATGGTGCAGCTAATTTACGCAGAGTAGATGGTGCTGTTGAGCCAATAACTTTTTCATGGAGTAAAGATGGTGCTACAGTTGCAAACACACCAGATCTTATTGATATTACTCCTGGCACATATATATTAACAGTGACAGATGCTAATTCATGTACTGGCAGTGACTCAATCAAAGTAGATGGAGAAAGAAGAAACTGTTTCTATAATATAATAACACCAAATGGAGATGGTTTTAATGATCAGTTTGACTTATCAGATTTCTGCGTTGGCGTACAAATGAAAGCAGTCATATTTAATGAAGCTGGTAAAAAAATTGCAGAACTAGATGAAGTAAATTCAACCTGGGATGCATACGATCCTATTACACCTCCAACAGGAACATCTTCTACCTATACTTGTTTTGTTACACTCATTGAAAATGGTGTAAAAACAGTAGAATTTGCAGAAAGTTTCTCAGTAGTTTATCCTCAATAAAATAAAGCAAAATGAAGTTAAACATTAAAAATCAACCAAAAATGAAAAAATCAATATATTTAATTTTAAGTTTAGGTCTTTTGCTTTCTAGCACACAAAGCTACGGACAAAGAATTTGGGGTAACCCTGTAGGACAATATGCCTATAACCCTGCTGGGGCTGCTATGAATGACTTGGGTGAATTAGTAAGTTGCTACTACTCTACTTACGAATCTGCCATCAATAGCCCTCAAGGCTTTTTATTAATGGGTTCATCGACCTTTCCAATGGATAATATTGGAGCCGGTTTTAGACTTACATCAGAATCTGGAGGAGTAATTAAAAATATAATGGGTGAAGCTACTTTTGTTTACAAAGTAAATTTAAGTCGCGACACAAAATTAGCTTTTGGACTGTCTGCTGTCTTTAATCAAATTGGACTTGATTATGACTTATTGTCACCGCAACATGCAGCTGACCCAGTAATAACACAAGGAGCTGAAAGTGGGTCTTATATTGACGCTAACTTTGGTTTAAGTGTTTATGAAGCCAATCAGTTCTATTTTGGTATTGCTGCATATAACCTAATTGGTCAACAAACAAGTTGGTTACTACCAAACTTCACCAACAGAGCAAAACGCTTAGTAACAGCAAGTGGGATGTACTCTTTAAACCTATTTCAAGGTGATGGGAAGTTAGAAACAACAGCTGTTGGAATGACTTTTATGCCACAAGATGAATTTTCTATGAGTTATGACATTAGTTCACGCCTAATCATGAAGAAAACATTTTGGATTGGAACAGGTTATTCAAATAGCTTGGTGAAATTATTACTTGGTATATACATCCAAAACCTTACTGTTGGATATACTGGTGCAATTGGCACAGGTGATATATCAGATTACACTTACGCTTTTCCAAAACACGAATTATTCTTGCGAATGGAATTAGATACGTCTAAATCATCTCGTTAAAATCAAAACAGATCCTTGTATGAATAAAATAAGGTATACAATATTTCTGTTATTGGGTATTCTTTTGTTAGCGCCTATTAATGCGCAAAAGTTCAGAACAGAATATAAACTGCGAGAAATAGTTAAAGATACTGTTTGTATAAATATGCAAACAATAAATAGTAATAGAAATGATTACTTACCATTTTTAATAGGGAAGAAAACATTAGTATTTACTTCTGATAGAAAAAATACGCAAGAAGGACAAACGCTTCAGTTTTCAGAAAAAGTGTATTGGACCATTGAGAAAAGTAGAAACAAATGGACTACTCCTAAAAAAAATGGATACTCATGGAACAGCGATAATAATACAGCATTAGTTGGCTTAGGTGATGCCCTCTATTACTTTTACCGATCCTATTGGAAAAATAATGGAGAAATTTTTACGGCACTTAGAGACCCAAAAGCTAAAGCAAAGGAACCCTGGAAAGCATCTGATTTAAAAAAGATGAAACGTATCAACACCTATGATGATGAATGCTCTGTAACTCCTTCTCATGGAGATAGTGTGTTTTTCGTATCTAATCGCAATGGCAATTACGACATCTTTCTTCAATTTGGCGGTGGAGAAGCATCTCCAGTAGAGATATTAAACACAGTACATAACGAAAAAGATGTTTTCTTTAGTTTTCCAAATAGTACTCTTTATTACAGCTCTGATAGACCTGATGGAATTGGAGGATACGATATTTATCGTGCTCGTATAGTTGACAATGAGTTTGAAGAACCTGAATTATTACGAGACACTATGATTAATAGTAGTTCGAATGATAGAGATTTTAGATGGTATAACGACTCGCTAATGTATTTAGCCTCAGATAGAATAATGGGGCTAGGAGGATATGATATTTACAATGTAAGAGTAAAAACTCGTAGAATATACGACACACTTCAAATTGAAATCCCTGTTATTGTAGATACAATTAAAGATATGAGGGGTGAATTGTATGCTAAATTAAAAGAACTTGGACTTTTACCATTTAAAGGAGAAGTGCAGGTTGGAGCATATCAACACATCCCAAGTTTAGAAAAATTCTTTGAGAAGTTTCCTTGTTTTAAAGGTCAAAATGTGCGTATGGATAAAGTGATAGTTGACGATACTATTACTGTTAATAAATTCATCATTGATACTGTTTATAGAGATGTAGAAAAAGCTCTAGATAAACAGATGCTAGTAGAACAGATGCATTGCTTACCTGAAGAGGTATTTAGTGACATGCCATTTATTGGTGTACTTGACAAAAAAGGAAATAGATTTGCAATCTTCTGGAAGAAAGATGAATTTAAAGATCAAAATGTATTTTATATTTTCAAAAACGGAAAACAAATCTGGAAAACAAGATTATTCTAAATAATCAACTTATAATAATCAAGAAAGCCTCTCTCACAAGTGAGGCTTTTTTATTGGTTTTACTTACCTTTGCATTTAATAAATATAAATACATTTAAAGTATGAAAGTATTTCTTTTTGATTTTGATGGAGTAGTAATTGACACTCTCCCACTTGCAGTTGAAGTATACAACCAACGTATGAAAGCTTATGGTCTTGAAACACAGTTTACACCTGAAAGTTTTGCTGGCTTGTTTTTAAACAACTTTCACAAAGGTTTATCTGCAGCAATACCAAACGCAGATATGCGCGAGAAAATTTTAAAAGAAAAAAATGCTGAGTATGAGCGAAGAAAAGATGACTTTAGAGTTTTTGACGATATAAAAGAAACACTATTAGAACTATCGAAGCATGGGAAAATGATTATTATATCTTCTAATGGCACACAATTTATCAACGCCTTATTAAAAAGTAGAGAAATTGATTGCTTTGATGAAGTACTAGGAGGAGATATTGAAAAAAGTAAAGTAAAAAAGATAAACTGGCAAAAAGAAAAATACCCTGGAGCACAGATTTATTACATTGGTGATACTACAGGAGATGTAAAAGAAAGTGTAGAAACGGAAGTAATAGCTGTTGCAACAACATGGGGTTTTCATTCAAGAGAGAACTTAGCTAAAGAGAATCCTGATTTTATTTTTGATACTCCGAAAGAACTCTTAAAATTGAAGAAATAACTTATACGATTCTTAATAAGTACTTGTAAACTAAAGGATGTAGCCACTCGCTTGCATCCTTTTTTTGTTTTATTAAATCTCTAATTTTCGTAGATGAAATTGGATAAAGTGGAGCTTCAACAATTTGAACCTGGGGATACTTCTTATTTAGCTCTATTAAATCAAAACCCTTTCTAGGATAAACAAGCATCTGGTAATTAGAAAGTAAAAATTCATATTCTTTCCACAAAGTAATACACGCTAAATTATCAGCACCTATAATTAAGGTAAATTCTTTATCTGGATATAGTTGATTTATTTTTTTTAGGGTTCGTAAAGTATAGTTCGGGGTAGACATAGAAAACTCAATATCTGAAGACTTAAACGACTCTTTATCAGCAATGGCAATATTAACCAATTCTAATCGCTGTTTTTCAGGAAGCAGTTCTTTATTTTCTTTTAATGGGTTATGTGGACTTACAACAAACCACACCTCTTCTAAATTAGTATGTTCTAACAAGTACCCTGCTAAAGATGTATGCCCGAGGTGTATGGGATTAAATGAACCAAAGAAAAGTCCTATCATTTTTATGAACAGTGCTTAGTGAGTTATTTCTTAGCAAAAAAATCTTTAATGACTTTTACAGTCTCTATTTTAGCCTTTTCTAAATTATCATTTACAATAACAACATCAAACTGAGCTGCAAAACTCATTTCAAACTCAGCTTTAGCAATTCGCTCTGCAATTACTTCCGCTTTATCTGTTGCTCTACCTTCTAAACGTTTACGTAGCTCTTCTATGCTAGGTGGCTGTATAAAAATGGACAAGGCATCATCACCGTACATTTTCTCTACATTTACTCCTCCTACTACATCCAAGTCAAAAACTGCTGTATTTCCTTTTGCAGCAATACGTTCAATCTCATTTTTTAAAGTACCATAATAACGATCTTTATATACCTCTTCATATTCCAAGAACTCATTGTTTTCAATACGTTTCCTAAACTCTTCAGGGGATAAGAAATAGTACTCAACTCCATCTTTTTCCTCTCCTCTTGCAGGCCTACTTGTTGCAGATATCGAAAACTCTAACCCCAAATCTTGAGTAAGCAAATAATTAATTATAGTACTTTTACCTGAACCTGAAGGAGCCGAAAATATTATTAATTTTGAAGACATTATATTAGACATTATAGAACGTTCAATACTTGCTCTTTGATTTGTTCCAACTCATCTTTCATAAGAACAACAAGCTTCTGCATTTCACTATGATTAGACTTTGAACCCAATGTATTTATCTCACGACCAATCTCTTGCGTTATAAAACCTAGTTTTTTACCAGAGGCTTCATGCTGCATAGTTTCTTTGAAATATTTTAAATGATTATCTAAACGCACCTTTTCTTCATTGATATCTAATTTCTCAATATAAAATATTAATTCCTGTTCAAAACGATTTTTGTCATAATCAACTTTCTCACTTAGAGCAATTAAATTATCATGTAAGCGTGTTTTTACCTTATCAATTCTTTCTCCTTCATATTTTTCAACATCCACTAATAGCTGTTGTATATTTGCAATTTTATCATCAAATACTTTTCCCAAAGATTTTCCTTCTTGCTCACGATAATCTTTTAATTGATAAGCAGCATCTACAATTACTTTCTTAACCTCTTTCCACTCATTTTCATCTAATTCTTGGACATCAGATTTCAACACATCAGGCATACGCAAAAGCACTTGAAACCAGTCTTCTGGAACAGGCACATCCATTTTTTCTGACAGTTCTAAAATTTGCTTATAGTAACCCTCAACAATAGTAGGATTAATATGTACAGAGCTTTCTTTCCCAGAATTATCAATATACAAAGAAAAATCAACCTTCCCTCTTCCTATAATTTGTGACAACTCATTTCTAATTTCAATGTCTTTTTCACGATATAAATTGCATACTCGTGTAGATAAATCAAATTGTTTACTATTAAGAGATTTTACTTCTACAGTAATTTTTTTATTGTTTATTTCTGCAGAGGCCTTACCGTAACCGGTCATTGATTGAACCATAATCTTATTTACTATTATTTATTGATTTGCTATTTACAATTCTTAAAACTGCTTTAGATAACGCAAATTTACATTTTTATTCGGAAGCTAAGTTCAAATATACTACTTTTGTAACTAAATAATAAGAAAATAATTTTGTCTGTAATAATCTCCATAGAAACATCTACAAATGTTTGTTCTGTTGCACTTTCTAATAATGGAAAATGCTTAGATGATAGAATTAATTTTGAGGGTCCCTCACATGCCACATTGTTAAGTGTTTATGTGCAAGAAATGTTAAACACTGCAAAGGAAAAGGAACTAAGCATTGATGCTATCGCTGTTAGCTGTGGACCTGGCTCATACACTGGCCTGCGAATAGGTGTTTCTACTGCAAAAGGTTTGTGTTATGGCTTAGGAGTTCCTTTAATTGCAATCAACACCTTAGACCTTCTCGCCTCTACAGTTAAAGAACAAGAAACCATAGAAAAAAACACCTTACTTTGCCCTATGCTTGATGCAAGACGTATGGAGGTTTATGCTGCGTTTTATGATAATTCTCTATCTTCTATTAGAGCAACAGCAGCAGATATTATTGATGAAGATTCCTATTCAGACTTACTACTCACACACCCTATATTATTCTTTGGAAATGGAGCTGCTAAATGCGAAGCAAGTTTGAATCATAAAAATGCTAAGTTTTTGAAAGAAATTCATCCGTTAGCCAAAAATATGATTATCTTAGCCGAAGCATCATTTAAAAGTGAAAACTTTGAAGATGTAGCCTATTTTGAACCTTTCTATTTAAAAGAATTTGTAACAACTACGCCGAAAAACAAATTTTAGATCAAGATACCTTAAGTATCTCTACAAGATAAAATTTGACATTAGGATTTAATAAAACATATGGAATACTCTAAAAGAATCGACCTTATTTTACCAGAATATGGTCGCAACATCCAACAAATGGTAGATCACTGCATTGCCATTCCTGAACGTGAAGAACGCACAAAATGTGCTAAAACGATTATTAATATAATGGGAAATATGTTCCCCTATTTACGTGATGTAAATGATTTCAAACATAAACTTTGGGACCACTTGGCTATTATGTCTGAATTTCAATTAGAAATTGATTACCCCTATGAAGTTTCTAAAAAAGAGGATTTAGAAACAAAACCCGATAATATCCCTTATAAAAACTCTAGAATTAAATTCATGCACTATGGAAGAACTCTAGAACACATGATTGACAGAGCTATTGAGTACCCTGCTGGAGAAGAAAAAAACCAGTTATTATTATTGATTGCAAACCACATGAAAAAATGCTATATCACTTGGAATAAAGATTCTGTTAGTGATGAGAAAATATTTAAAGATTTACATGCTCTTTCAGATGGACAATTAGATTTAAGTAATGAAAACATGACCTTAATTGAGTCAAAAGACATCTTATCTCGTAATCGTCCTAAACACTACAGCAACAACAATAATCACAAAAAAAATCACGGTAGAAAGAATTAGTAATTATGTCATCATTTATAATAGAAGGCGGTCACCGTTTAAACGGAGAAATAGAAGTACAAGGAGCAAAAAATGAAGTATTACAAATTATATGTGCCACTCTTCTAAGTCCTGAGCCCATTACAGTTGAAAACATCCCCAACATATTAGATGTAAATAACCTAATACAGCTAATGCGTGATATGGGTGTTGGGGTTACAAAATTAAATGATAGTGATTATATTTTTGAAGCAAAAAATGTCAACTTAGACTATTTAGCGACAGATGTATTTTTCAAACAAAGTGCTTCATTACGAGGTTCTGTTATGATTGTTGGTCCTCTGGTAGCTAGATTTGGAGAAGCTACTATTCCGAAGCCTGGTGGCGATAAAATTGGGCGTCGTCGACTTGATACTCACTTTGAAGGGATTCATAAATTAGGTGCTGATTTTAACTATAACGCAGACAAACAACAATACGAAATCTCAACTAAGAATGGCTTAAAAGGCTGTTATATGTTGTTAGATGAAGCTTCTGTAACCGGAACAGCAAATATATTAATGGCAGCTGTACTAGCCGAAGGAACTACCACAATTTACAACGCCGCCTGCGAACCCTACTTACAACAATTATGTAAGATGCTGAATGCTATGGGAGCAAAAATAAGTGGAGTAGGCTCTAACCTTTTAACAGTTGAAGGAGTACAAAGCCTAGGTGGTTGTCAACATCGCATATTACCTGACATGATTGAGGTTGGTTCATTCATAGGACTTGCAGCAATTACTGGCTCAGAAATCACTATTAAAAATGTTGGTTACGAACACCTTGGGATCATTCCTCAAATTTTTAGTCGCTTGGGCATTAAAATGGAATTGAGAGGAGATGATTTATTCATCCCACAACAAGATTCATACACAATAGAGAGCTTTATTGATGGTTCTATCATGACCATCTCTGATGCACCTTGGCCTGGGCTAACGCCTGACTTACTAAGTGTAATTCTTATCACTGCTACTAAAGCAAAAGGCTCCGTTCTTATTCATCAGAAGATGTTTGAAAGTCGCCTGTTTTTTGTCGACAAGCTAATTGACATGGGAGCTCAAATTATCCTTTGCGACCCACATCGCGCTACTGTTATTGGACTAGGCGAACAATTTAAACTACGTCCAGCAAGAATGAGCTCTCCAGACATTAGAGCTGGAATTGCCCTGCTTATTGCAGCTCTTTGTGCTGATGGGACCTCTGAAATCGAACACATCGACCAAATTGACCGTGGGTATCAAGATATTGACAAACGTTTGCAAGCACTAGGAGCTAAGATTATACGAAAAGCCTAGCGTATATGGTAGAGCAAGAAACCGATAATATTTATGAGCTTATTGCAATACTATGCACTACCCCACTCTTTCTATTAATTATTGCATGGCTTGTGCCCTTTAAGTATATCAAAATATTTTTCAATTTATCTGTTCTAAAAATTAAAAAACAGATTCCTACCACCCTCCAAAACAACTCCTATTATTCTAAACTAGAAGATAAAGAGAAACAAAAATTTAGAGAAAGAGTCTTTGAATTTATTTTATTTAAGAAGTTTCAAACATACGGTAATATTAATATTACCAACCCTATGAAAATTCAAGTAGCAGCTACTGCTGTACAAATCACTTTTGGTTACACTCAGAAGTTTGAGTACCTCACTTTTAAAAGAATTATTATTTCTCCAAAAGATTACCGCTCTAGAATAACCCACAAAATGCATAAAGGAGAAACAAACCCTAATGCTGGCTACATAGCATTATCCTGGGAAAGTTTTATTGAAGGAAATAAATTTCAACACGATTGTGTAAACGTAGGACTACATGAATTTGCACACGCACAATTTTCTGATGAACTAGCTGGCTACGATAATAAAGAGTTTTTTAAATCTATTGACAAATGGAAAAATAAAGTTGCCGAGCTCTGCAAGAAAGAAAAAACGCATCAGTTTTTTCGCAAATATGCCTTTGTAAATTTAATGGAATTTTTTGCAGTTTCTATGGAATATTTTTTTGAAGACCCAAAAGCATTTAACCAACAATTCCCTGAGCTATATAAAATCATGTGCAATATGCTCAATCAAAATCCCTTATTAGAAAATAATGGTATAAAGAGAGAGAGTCTGTGGTTATAATCTTACAGTTTCTTAATGCCCATTTCCTTTGCTTTTTCAAGCATATAAGCATAAGCTTCCTCGTATTCATTTGAAATAAGGCCATCTAAAATGGCCTCTTTAATTGCCATTTTTAAATCGCCTACTTGAGCACAAGGGGGTAACTGAAAAGTTTCCATTATTAATTCACCCGATATAGGTGGTTGAAAATTACGCACTCGGTCTTTTTCCTCAATTGTTTTCAACTTTTCACGAACCATCTTAAAATTAGACAAGTATTTCTTAACCTTTACTTTATTTTTAGAGGTAATGTCTGCCTCACAAAGCATCATCAACTTATCAATATCATCACCTGCCTCAAACAATAAACGTCTAACTGCAGAATCTGTCACTTCATCTTCAGTTAAAACAATAGGGCGCATGTGTAGAGAAACCATTTTTTGGACAAACTTCATCTTTTCATTCATCGGAAATTTCATCCTTCTAAATATCTTCGGAATCATTTTCTCTCCAATAAAATTATGATTATGAAAAGTCCAACCTAAACGCTTATCATATCGCTTTGTTTGAGGCTTTGCGATATCGTGAAAAACGGCAGACCATCTTAGCCACAAATCATCCGTTTCTTGACAAAGCCTATCTAATACAGCAAGAGTATGTTTAAAATTATCCTTATGTCCCTTCCCATCTTTTGTTTCAACTCCTTTTAGAGCTTGTAGCTCTGGAAGTATCATTTGCAACAATCCACATTGTTCTAATAATTCAAATCCAACACTTGGTCGTGGCGATTGAACTATTTTATTAAGCTCATCTACAATACGTTCCTTTGATATGATTTTAATTCTATCTTTATTTTTTGATATCGCATCAAAAGTATTTTCTTCAATAAAGAAACCTAATTGAGTAGCAAAACGAATTGCCCGCATCATCCGTAATGGATCGTCACTAAAAGTTATGCTTGGGTCTAAGGGAGTTCTAATAATCTTATTCTCCAAATCTACCTGTCCATTAAATGGATCTAACAATTCACCAAAACGATTTTTATTTAAAGAAAGCGCCAAAGCGTTAATAGTAAAATCACGTCTGTTTTGATCGTCCTCTAAACTACCATCTTCAACTATTGGTTTACGACTATCACGTTGATAAGATTCTTTACGAGCACCCACAAACTCAAGTTCAATATCTTTAAACTTTATTTGAGCTGTACCAAAATTTTTAAAAACAGACAAATGCGTCCCTTTACCAAGTCTTTTAGCAACATCAGAGGCTAAATCTATCCCACTACCAACAACAACAACATCTATATCTTTAGAGTGGCGCTTAAGCAAGGTATCTCTCACGTACCCTCCTATCACATAACACTCCTGAGTATTGGCATCAGCAACCTCAGACAGCACTTTAAATATATTATCTTGTAAAAACTCTTTCATTTTCTTTAGAAAAATTTGAATAGCAAAGGTATATCTTTTAGAGCAATATTCCGAAAGCCATTTTAATGAAAATTTATCCATAAATACTTTAAAGATGAAATATTTTTTTTGTATTTTGCATAGAAATTAATGAACACCTTAGATGAAATTTAGATCACTGACATTCTTCCTCTTAATTGCAACATTAAATAGTTGTGGGCCTAAAGAATTAACAGATGAAGAGAAGGCACAGATACACCTAGAAAAATCTGATTCTCTGTACCTTGCAGAGAAGTTCAATGCTGCTAAAATGCAAATAGATACTATCAATAATATCTACATCAAACAAATAGCAATAAGAAAAAAGGCAAATACACTCTTATATAATATTGACTTAATAGAACATAAAAAAAACCTAATATATGCAGACAGTGTAATTGTGCTAAAGAAAAAAGAACTAGACTCTATTGCTAAAGAATTTAGATTTGAAAAAGAAGAGAAATATCAAGATATAGGAAATTACATATATAAAACACAACGGACAGAATATAACCCAAGCGGCACATACATTAAAGCCTATGTTGATGAAAAGGGCTTCTTTTATTTATCTAGTCATTATTGTAACGAATATCCTTTAAAGCACAATTCTGCAAGATTTACAATTGGCGATGTATTTGCAGAAACTGAGGTTGTAACTGAAGATGGTTTTAACCACAGTTTTGTTGATGATAATAAAACGTATGAGAAAGTTATATACCAAAGTAACTCTAACAAAGATATTGGTTCACTAATTCAACAAAATACTGGCAAGAGAATTGTTGTAAGTTTACAAGGGAATAAGAGAAAACACAGGCTCACTCTTACCACTAATGAGAAAAAAGCTATCTCTGAAGCCTATAATTTATCAATTGTTTTAACTGATTTTAAAAATTTGGAGCGAATTATTGAAATATCTAAAAAGAAAATTATACTTTTGGAAGAGAATTTGAGATTAGATGAAACAAAAGATAAATCACCAACCGAAAATTAACAAGAAAATAAACCTTTAAAAAACATGCATATGAAAAATGCCGTTAAATTAGTATTAGCTTTTCTTATAATGACCTCCGGTGTTTTTGCACAACAGAAACATGATGATTTAGAAAAGTTGAATCACAAAAAATTCACAAAAGAAATTTGGGATTACTCAAAAAGTAAAAAATTCAAATATAAAGGTACCAAACCTGTCGTTATTGATTTTTATGCCACATGGTGCGTTCCTTGTAAAGCAATTCACCCTCACCTAGTAGCTCTCAAAAAAGAGTACGGGGATAAAATTGAAATTTATCAAATAAATGTTGATAGAGAACCAGAAATTACAGACATTTTTAAGATTCAGAACATACCAGCTTTAGTATTTATTAAAGATCAAAAAGAATACAGCGTAGAAGTAGGTAAGAAATCAAAAGAACAACTTAAGGCTCTTATTGACAATAAGTTTTTCGGAGTTCCTCTTCCAACAACACCAAAAAAATAATACAAAAAGCGACTTCAATTTGAAGTCGCTTTTTTATTTAGTTAAATGGTCTAATCTTATCTGGATAGTTATACCTATCTATACAGTCACGACAATTCTCCAAGTTGTGAGCTTTATCAAAACAATCATAAAATTCCTGATGCTGAGGATGAGTGCTCTTGAATTGATTGTACTGCAAAAGAACATCTTCTTTAGAATCAGGATTCGGCATTAACACCAAAGGGCCATCTATTTTAGCGGCTATAAAGTTATAATGCCCTTTTCTAAATTTCCCTTTATTTATATACGCTTCACCATTCTCAAAATAAAATAACTTTTCTTCACTTATTTGCATAGCATATTGACCAGTACCATACGTTCTAAACAAAGTATTTTCAAGCATAAAGCCCCATATGTTCTCACACTTAATATTTTTCTTTTTCCCTGATTTTTGAACAACAATCTTATATTTTGTACCAAGAAGATTATGTCCAATTTTCTTATAGGATGCATATTTTACACCTTGTTCTGTCTTATATTCCTCATAGCTTCTATAAACAGTTACACTTTGACTATATAATAAGTTAGAAATTAAAAAGAATAGAAAAGGAAGTGTTTTTTTCATAATATTAAGTATTTAAGATAAGTCAAAGATAAATCTTTATATTTACTCTTCATATAAAAACAAAAAAAACCGACACTCACGTATCGGTTTTTCTAAGTATGTTTAGTTATTCTTACTCTGCAACTACTTCAATAGCAATCTCTGCAGTTACTTCTTTATGCAATTTAACCATTGCTTTATAAGAACCTACTTCTTTAATGGCATCTTTAATAGAGATAAGCTTTCTATCTACTTCGATTCCAGCTTTATTAATTGCTTCTGCTACTTGAATTGTTGTAACCGAACCAAATATTTTACCATTAGAGCTAGCTTTAACACCTACAGTTACTGATAAACCATTCAATTTATCCGCTATAGCTTCAGCTTCAGCTTTAATTTTTTCTATTTTATGAGCACGTTGTTTCATATCTTCAGCTAACATTTTTTTAGCCGATGGAGTAGCCAAAATAGCTTTCTTTTGTGGAATTAAATAATTACGAGCATAACCATCTTTAACAGTTACTAAATCGTCTTTATATCCAACAAACTCTACGTTTTCTTTTAATATAATTTCCATGTTTTCTCTTCCTATTTTATTTCATCATATCGGTTACATACGGAAGCAACGCCAAGTGACGAGCTCTTTTCACTGATTGTGCTACTTTACGTTGAAATTTCAACGAAGTACCAGTAAGACGACGAGGAAGGATTTTTCCTTGCTCATTCAAGAATCTTTTCAAAAACTCAGCGTCTTTGTAATCAATATACTTAATACCGCTTTTCTCAAAACGACAGTATTTTTTCTTTTTCACCTCAACTGAAGGAGGTGTTAAGTAACGAATCTCAGAATTGTTTGCTGCCATAATTTTAGTCCTCCTTCACTACTTGTTTTGATGAATAAATTTTCTTTCTTTTTGTTGCATACTCAACAGCATATTTGTCCATTGCAAAAGTAAGGAAACGAATCACTCGCTCATCACGACGATACATTAGCTCTAGTTTTTCAATAACTGTTGGTGCTGCATTAAACTGAAGTAAAGCGTAGAATCCAGAAGCTTTCTTGCCAATTGGATAAGCTAGCTTTTTCATGCCCCAGCTTTCTTCATTAATGATCTCTGCTCCCTCTGACACAAGAAGATCTTTGAATTTTTTTACCGCTTCCTTTACCTGAACATCAGATAAAACGGGAGTTAAAATGAAAACGGTTTCGTAACTGTTTAACATAATTGCTTAAAATTAAATTTGTTAATTAAATACACACTTTTATTTAAAGTGGGGCACAAAGATAGAATTTATTTTATCAATATACAAGACAAGTAAGCTAACAAAATCATTTTTGATTTCAATTTGTTTTAAAAGGGTAAAAAAAGGTATCTTTGAGGCAATATCTTATACTATGATAACACAAGACGAAATATACGAAATTGGCTATACCGCTAAAACTCACGGTGTAAAAGGAGAACTATCTTTTAGCTTCACTAAGAGTAACTTTGATATAGAAAAGCTACCCTATTTCATTTTTAATATTGATGGACTATTCGTTCCTTTTTTTATTGAAAACTACAGAAATAGCACAGATACAAATGCTCTTGTAAAACTAGAAGGGATTAATGATGGTGAGAATGCTCGATTAATAACGAAACACACTGCCTATATTCATAATAAGTTCATCCTTGAAGAAAGCAAAGAAGAGCAAGGCCTAAGTAGTTTCATTGGCTATACATTAGTCGATTTACATTTGGGTCCAATTGGAGAAATAACTCAGGTAGATCAAAGTACCGTAAATGCCTTATTTATTATTGACAAAAAACAAGAAGAATTGCTTATACCTGCCACTGAAGATTTTATCAAACTCATTGATAACAAAAATAAAACAATACAAATGAACTTGCCAGAAGGTTTAATTAATACCGATATGGCCTTAGAAGAATAAAACTATGATAAACTGGGGGATTATTGGCTGTGGCGATGTATGCGAAGTAAAAAGCGGACCGGCATTTTATAAGATTGAAGGATCAGCACTAGCTGCTGTTATGAGTAGAAACCTAGATAAAGCCAAGGATTACGCACAACGACACAAGGTTAACAAAGCATACTCATCTGCGGAAAATCTTCTTGCTGACGCTAACATTAATGCCATATACATTGCAACTCCTCCTCATTTGCACAAACAGTATGCAATTCAAGCATTACAATCTGGCAAAGCTGTTTATGTTGAGAAGCCTATGGCATTAAACTATGCAGAATGTGAAGAAATGCTGCAAGCAGCTAATGATAATAAACAAAAACTTTTTGTAGCCTACTATAGACGTTCACTTCCCTATTTTGAAAAAGTAAAAGAGTTACTTGATAAAAATATCATAGGTAAAATAGTTGCTGTAGAAGTAAAACAATTTAGGGCTCCTTTTGACAGTGACTTTGAAACTAACACTCAGACATGGAGAGTTCAGGCTAACATTGCTGGTGGAGGGTATTTTTATGATTTAGCTCCTCACACCATTGACATTTTAGATTTTCTACTTGGTAAAATATCAGATGCTAGTGGTTTTGTAGGTAATTTAGGAGAACTATACAAGGCAGAAGATACTGTATCAGCCAGTTTTAAATTTGAATCAGGTGCTCTTGGAACAGGCATATGGAGCTTTGTTACAGAAAGCAATTCTAATATTGACTCTGTTGAAATATTAGGAACAAAAGGTAAGGTTAGTTTTGCGATATTTGATTTTACTCCAATTATTTTATCAACATCTACCGGTATTCAAGAATTTGAAATTGAAAATCCTCAACATATACAACAACCCCTTATTAATTCGATAGTAGATGAACTAAGTGGAAATGGGAAATCGCCATCTCCAGCTGAAACAGGCAAAAGAGCTAGCTGGGTTATTGATAAAATACTTGGAAAAATATAACTTTGTACTTTAATTTAAAATAATTCTTATTTAGCTGCAACCTTTTGAATATTAACCATCATATATATAAGAGATTATGAGCAAAAATAACATTGTAGATTGGAATGTTGTTTATACTCAACAAGCTGGTCTATTACTAGGTGTATGTAGAAGGTATGTTAAGGACACAAAAATTGCCGAAGATCTTTTACATGATGGGTTTATTAAAGCTATAGAAAAGTCTGATTCATATAGTGGAAATGGAAGTATTGAAGGATGGCTTAGAAGAGTCGTTGTGAATAATGTATTGGAATATTTACGCAACGAAAAAAAGACTAGTTTCACTGATATAGGCAATGTTAGTTTGGCTGATGAAGTTGAAGTAGAAAAAAACGCAACTGATATAAAGTCAATTATTAAAAATTCGAACTTTTCACAAGAAGAATTGTTAGAGCTTATAGATCAATTACCTAATCATCACAAAGCGGTATTTAACCTACATGTAATTGATAATTATGCTCATAAAGAGATTGCGACCCTATTAAACATAGAACAAAGCACTTCTAAATCTCATTTATCAAGAGCAAGAAAAAAAATTCAACAACTGTTGGAAGAAAAAGTTTCTGAAATGAAAAAAGGAGAAGAAAATAAACGAAAGAAATTATTGGGAGCCCTTCCTCTTATCGCTGGAAGTGCAAAAGCCAATTCTATTGATCGTTTATTTAAAAATGCTTTTTTAAACTATAAACTTCCTACTCCTAACATGCCCGAGTATTTCAAAAAAAAACTCAGCAATGCTAAACCTTTAAAAAAAACATCTAAAACAACGGTTACAAAATCTTCATCTCGTTTGTATTGGGGAGGTGGTATTGTCGGAGCTCTAATTATTGGGACCGTTGCCTACAATGGTTTTTTTCCAAATGAAATAAAGAAACAAAAATCTTTTATTTTACCTACTACTGAAAAAGAAATATCCTCAAAAAAATCAGATCAAGAGAACGTAGTTACGCCACCTGAAAGCAAAAAAAATAAGGATAAGACAACTAAAGCTTTAACAAATGAAAAAGCTGAAGCTTATGCTGCCATCAAAAAATTACCCAAAGAACCCGTTGAAGAAATTGAACCAGAAAGAATTAATAAACAAAAGCTTTCAAAAGAGAATAAACAAACAACTGCTGATACAGTAAAAAAAGAACCTGTTGTCGTTCGTAGACAAGTAGTGATTCGTAAGCAAGTCGTATTAGATGAAAATGAGCAAGGCATAAAAAAATAATGAAAAACAAATTACAGCTATTAACTGGATTTTTTTTTATTCTAATTCAGTTAAGTTATTCTCAAATAGAAGCCCCACAAGACACTGTATTCCTAGTTGATACTCTTATTGTTTTTGACACTGTGAAAATTGCAAAAAAAGTAGTTGTTGAAAATGAAAAAATTGAAGAAAAAGATAGCTTACCCACTCCTATTAAGGAAGATTATGTAACTCTGATTACAGACAGCTCAGGCAACAAAAATGATAGAGATAAAATTCCAAAGGCAATAGTAATGTCTGTTGCTGACTACATGTATATTAGTGTTGGTTACAGTTATGATATTAATAATTTTTATGGAGCAGTTTCTTTTGGATATAACTTCCATAAACAATATCCTTTAATTCTTGGACTTGGAGGAGGTTATTACATTCCTATCACGAACAAAATATATTTTCGACCAGCAATCTACAGCTACCTATATCTTCCTTTAAGTTTTAATTTTGGAACAACCAACTACAACCACTTATGTATTGGGTTTAAGTATATATATTCTGATGATATAGCATTTCAACTAACACCAAGCATCTATTTTAGTCCCAAAAGTTATATTCATAGCCAGGAACAATACAATAACATCATTGATTATGTAAGTCCAATTGCACCCTTGTATTCAGAAAAAACTAGCTCTAATGAATACTATGATATAGGGTTTGGTATATCCCTAGGAATCGAATTCATGTTTGAATAAAAAAATTTCACATTTATTAACACGCAAAACTGTAACCTTTTATTATTAATCAGTCATTATAACAAGAAGTTTTACTTTTTGGTTGGTAAAAAAGTAGTCTTTACTAAAGCCGGTAGTCTTAATTGATTATCGGCTTTTTTAACACATTATCTTTTTAACATTTCTTTCTGTAACCTTTGGGATTTTTTTAGTCTTATAATTAAAGAGGCTTTACTGTAGTACGTTAAAGCATAAAATAAGAATCTTCTAACAATTAGATATTAATGAACATGATTCTAAGAATTAGTCGTTTTTTCTTTAATAAAGGTGGTTTTAACATTAGATTATATATTTTTTTGTATTTTTGAGCTGAATTTAAGTTCAAAAATATCATGAAGACAAAACAAGTAGACTGGACAGACATATACAATAGTGAGAGCGGAAAGCTCCTAGCTGTGCTTAGAAGATATGTTTCAGATATTCAAGTTGCTGAAGATATTCTTCATGAGAGTTTTATTAAAGCTATGCAAGCCATTGAATCCTATAAAAATAAAGGAGCTTTTGAAGCATGGTTAAAACAAATAACAATTCACACTGCTTTGGACTATATCAAGAACATAAAGAAACAGACTTTTGTAGATGTTGACGAAACAGCAATTGCTGATGAATCAACAAATACTTTAGCAAATTCTAACAGAAAAGACAACATTCAAAATGCTGACTTCTCTAAAGAAGAGCTTCTTGATATTATCGATCAACTACCAACAAATCAAAAGTCAGTATTTAACTTACATGTAATTGATGGATACTCTCACAAAGAAATATCCAGCATATTATCAATTACAGAAAATGTTTCAAAAACTACTTTATCAAGAACTAGAAAAAAAGTTCAAGAATTGCTTCATGAGAAAGCAGCGAAAAAGATAAACAAGAAGAAAAAACGTCGTGGTGTATTTGCACTTATGTCTACAGCAACATTCTCTAGTGCAAATGCCATGGACAAGCTTTTCCAGAATGCATTTAAGAATGATTTTATTACTACTACGACTCCTTTAGGCTCAATAAGTCCACAATTCCAACACATCCTAAACCAAGCAAAACCGCTGCTTATTAAATCAAGTATTGGAATTGTAAAAACAGGAGCTATAATTCTTGCAGGTGCCACAACTGCAGCATGTGTAACTTATAGTATTGTTGACAACAACACCAATACAATTGCAGATGAGAATATTACTACTGAAGAAATCATGATAACTACTGAACTAATACCAAACGCAGTTATCTTTGATACCATTAAAGAAATTAATACAAAAACAACGAATTCGAATACAAAAACAAACACAAAAGAAAAGCCAATATCTGCAAAAAAAATAGAGCTCACTACTTATAAAAAAGACGATAATACAAAAAAAAATAATACTTTTGCACTTCAAACAGCAAAAGTATTAGACTCTGTACCAAAACCAGTAATAGTTGATAAGGATCAGATTGATACCATACAAGATGTTGTTTCAAAGAAACAGGTCGTTATAAAAAAGAAAGTCTATATTAAAAGATGATACCCTACAAGTTTTTTTTCATAAGCCTTACAATAATATTATTTAGCACCACAGCATATTCTCAAAACAACCTCCCCCCTAACAACTCTATAACTGAATTAATTTCAGATACTATATTTGAAACCGACACTTTGTATATTGAAGACTTAGACTCTGTAAAAATATCTAAAATTTTATACGACTCCATCCTAAACGTATTAAACTCTAAGGAAGAAGAGAAAATCCCAGTACAAGAGACTACAAACAATAATCATTTTAGAGAGGCATCATTAATTCTTTCTTACCACCACAACATTGGCATTTCAACCAACATATTCTACAACTCATACTACTTACATGTCTCTGCAGGTATCAATTTAAATGAATACTATCCAATTATTGGAGGTTTAGGTTTAGGATATGAGTATGCTATTAATAAAAAACTAAAGATATATCCTGAAATAATAAGCTTATGGTACTTCCCAACTCAATCTCTAAAAAAACCACAATTCAATAACCACATCCAATTAGGAATTGGCTATCAAGTAGCTAACAATATATGTATAAGATTCAAACCTAGTATTTATTTTGCATTCAAAAACAATGTATCAGGCAATGCTGAATACAATGAAATTATTCATATGATGAATCCATTCAAACCATTTTATGCTATTGAAACTGGAACAAATTCAACATTTGATATTGGAATTGGAAGCGTTATTGAAGTGAGTTATTTATTTTAAAATCATATTATATTCAGCTAAAGCACTAAAAAAACTATTCTAGATAATTAGTAATTAAAGCACAGGAAGTATAATCGCTAAATAAATCTTACATTTGTAACAAATTTTTAAGATATGAAGCTAACCAAACCATTTTACTTTTTATTCTACTTCCTATTAACATCATCTTGCACTTCCCTTGATTATAACAATGATATCTTAGTTGTTAATCCATCAATTGATACTTTTGAATCAAGTAATACTAATATTACTTCATGTACAATCGATTTTATAATTAAAGATAATGGCGGTGCTGAGATTACAGAAGTTGGTGTTTGCTGGTCTGACGAGATGGAGCCTACGATAAAGAGTAATCACAAAAAATGTGAGATTAACAACAAACATTCATACAATACAACCATTGATAAACTTTCTGCAGGAAAAAGCTATAAAGTAAGGGCATATGCAAAAAACAAAAACGGCTGTGGATACAGCTCGTCCACTACAATAAATACTTTAGATGGAGAAACTGCTATTACGACAAATAATGTTTCAAAGATACAAACATCAACAGCTTCATTTAACGGAAATGTATTAGACATAGCTAATTTCACAGCAACAGAAAAAGGGTTTTGTTGGAGCACGTCACAAAACCCGACTAAAAATGATAACTTTATTACAACAACGAGTACAAATAATATAATAAACTCAAACATAACTGGCTTAATTGCAAGCACTACCTACTATGTAAAAGCATACGTAAGTAACTCTACTGAAATAGTATACGGAAACGAAGTCTCATTTAAAACCCTTAACACATCCTACACATTACAACCAGGACCAACTGATTCAAAATGTGCATACATTAGGTCTCTTTGGCCAACTGACAACGCTGGAGGATCAGGATTTCAAGCACTTGCATGGACAGTCTCTGGCTCTCCTAATACAGCAAGAAGCCTTATCGATTTTGATTTCTCTTCTATACCCGAAGGGACAAGGATTACAAGCGCATACCTTTCTTTATACAATGACCCAAACCCTTTAGGAAACAATAGTGGAAAACATTCTGAAGCGAGTGTATATCCAGCAACAGGAGGTGATAATGTAGCCTATCTAAAAAGAATAACATCTACTTGGGAAGCTAGCACTGTTTCATGGAACGAACAACCAACAATCACTGAAACCAATAGAGTTTACATTCACCCAAGCACTGATGCACATGAAGATTATCTCGACATTAATGTTACTGCATTAATACAGGACATCATCAATAACAAAGCAAGTAGTTTTGGATTTATGATTATGCTTGAAACAGAGGCCTATTATCGCTTATTAATATTTGGAGGTAGTGAAAATGCAGACCCTACAAAAAGACCAAAACTAGTAATTAATATTTAAGCTCTAAAGTATGAGCCTTTTTAAAATAATATATATACTATTTTTAATTTCAGCACTTTCTTGTTGCACATCATTTGATTATAATGACAACATCCTAATTGTCAACCCATCTTTTGAAAATTTTGAAATAAGAAATACTGAAATTACTACATGTCAAATTAGTGCTAATTTAAAAAGTGATGGTGGTACTGAAATTACAGAAACTGGTGTTTGCTGGTCGGAGGAGATAGAACCAACAATTAAAAACCATTACAAAAAAAATTATAATAATAACACCTCCTTCCAACTAACTATTGAAAACCTTTCTCCTAATAATACATATTACATTAGAGCCTATGCAAAAAACAAAAACGGATATGGATATAGCCCAACTATAAGTACAAGAACTCTAGGAGAAGAGACAGCCGTGAGCATTGATCGCATTAGTAACATAGGCTTAACAACTGCTACATTAAATGGTTCTATTTCTGAGATCCCCAATTTCTCAATAACTCAAACTGGTTTTTGTTGGAGTATATATGAAAACCCTACTATAGACAATAGCGAAAAAGCTGTATCTTCAAATCCTTCCGTAGGAGCAATTAGTTCAAATATAACTAATTTAAGTCCAGGAACAACCTATTATGTAAGAGCCTTTTCTTATGATAACTCTGAGGCTATTTATGGAATACAAAAATCATTTAAAACAGAAGATAGCTTTACAGATATTGATGGAAACAGCTACAAAGCAATTAAAATAGGAGATCAAGTTTGGATGACAGAGAATTTAAAAACTAGTAAATACAGAGATGGTACTCCAATACCATATATAACTACTAGCGCTAGCTGGTCAACTGCAACTACTGGAGGGTATTGCGATTACCTACATACACCTGCAAATTCTACAAAATACGGAAAACTGTACAACTGGTATTCTATTATTGACAGCCACGACATAGCTCCTGAGGGATGGCATATTCCTAGTGATGAAGAATGGACTCAATTAGAAAATTATTTAATGGCACAAGGCTTAAGTTACGATGGCTCTATAACTAACAATGGAATTTCTAAATCTTTAGTTACCACTACGGAGTGGATTACATCTTCAGTTGAAGGAGCTCCTGGCAATAACCCCATTCTAAACAACAGTTCCGGATTTAACGGTTTATCTGCTGGAAAACGATATGCTAGTGGAACCTTTCTTTACCAAGGCACTGAATATGCCTACTGGTGGAGCACGACAGAACAAGACGCAATATTATCTAAAGGAGCTGCTGTTGGGTATGACAGAAATTATTTAACCCACGGTAATTTCGAAAAAACGAATGGATTTTCTGTTCGTTGTATAAAAGATTAAAATAAAAGGCATGAAAAACAAAGCGATTTATTTTTTATTATCTTCAATGATAACATTAGCATCTTGCTCTTTATTTAAGGACAACGAAGACATATTAACTATCAATCCTTCTTTTGAAAATTTTGAGATAAATAATACAAATATTACTTCCTGTTTAATCACTGCGGAAATTAAAGATGATGGTGGTACTGAAGTCACAGAAACTGGTGTTTGTTGGTCGAGTGAAATGGAGCCAACAATAAACAATGAACATAAAAAATGTGATGAGAATACGTACAAATTATTTCAACAAATAATTGAGAAACTATCTCCTAACAAAACCTATCATGTTAGAGCCTACGCAAAAAATAAAAAAGGGTATGGATATAGCAATAGCATTACGATAAAAACTTTAAGTGGAGAAACTGCTATCGCTACTGAAAGCAGCACAAATATTAACTTTACAACTGCAACATTAAATGCTAATATATCTAACATATCCAATTTCATAATAACTAAAACTGGTTTTTGTTGGAGCACATCTCCAAATCCCACAACAGCGAACAATTACATTTCTACAATTTCTACAGAGGGTTTAATAAGTTCAGACATATCTGGATTAACAGCTAGCACAACCTATTATGTTAGAGCCTATGTTAGTAATTCTAGTGAGGTGATATATGGAAATGAGGTATCCTTCACAACAACGACAGTATTAACATTACAACCTGGCTCTGAAGGAAAAGATGGATATATAAACATGAACAGTAACACTCCACACGACCCCTACTATGGGTTAAATGCTCTTGCATGGACAAATAGTGGATTACCATTAACTACAAGAAGCCTAATAGAGTTTGACCTGTCAAGTATCCCTATTGAAACAAAGATTAGAAGTGCCTATTTATCTTTATATAATGACCCTACATCTTTAAATAATAGTGGTAAACACTCTGAGGCTAGCGTATACCCAACTACAGGAGGTGATAATGGGGTTTACCTAAAAAGAGTAACTTCTCCGTGGGAAGAAGATATTGTGATTTGGGACACTCAACCCACTACAACTGATGTGAATCAAGTGTATCTAGAGCCAAGCACTGATCCTCATCAAGATTACGAAGATATTGATGTAACTGTATTAATTCAAGACATGCTTGACAATACCAATCATGGTTTTATGTTGACCCTAAAAACAGAAGAAATTTACAGAGGATTAGTTTTTGCATCTAGTGATAATGCAGACCCTACTAATCACCCTAAATTAGTAGTAACATATTAATAATAAAAAAGAGAAGTTAATTTTCCTCTCTTTTTTAACCACAAAGCACATATAAATCTGCTCGTGGATTAATCAGCATTATTGGTACGGATGCATGATTGATACTTGCCAATTCTTTAGGTCCAAATAATATATCATCTAAGCCATAGGTTCTAGATGCTGAAACCATTACCATTCCTGCTCCCAATTCATCTGCTCGTTGCGTAGCTTCTAACTCTACTTTAAAACTATCCTTTTTAGCCTCTATTAAGCTGTGGTTTAATTTAAACTTATCTAACAAAGTACAAATAGCATCAGTATGTCGTTGTGCCTTAGGACCATAGTCTTTTGCTGGCATCATTAATATTTCTGATTGAAAAAAACGACCTAAACTACTGCTAAAAGGACCCTTCTCTCTATCTTCATTCAAGAAAGTAACTGGCACTAACACCCTACTTAAATCAACGGAAGAAAAATAGGGCTTAGTAAAGATATACGGAACACGTAACTCTCGCGACATTTTTAAAAAAGTAGCAACTTTATTATAACCCTTATTTTTCGACAACTGAAAAATCACCATAGAGGCTTCTGCATTTTCCATAAATGCATTAAAAGCTTCTTTTGTATCTAAAATATGACTTGTTACACCATATTTACATTTTCCAGATAAATCTTTCACCCATGTTTGAAGAAATGATTCTATCTCCCCTTTTGTTGCTTTAATCTTTTTATCTAAATAAGAAATAAAACAAAGAGGCTTTTCATAACCAGCTGATAACTTAAGAGCTAAATCAACTGCTTGTTCAGGGTATTCTTCGTGAGTAGTTACAATAAATATATGTTCGATAAATGACTGCATGTTATTCCTCCCAAAAATTTTCTTTACTATACACCAATACTTGTTCTTTTGTTACAAGAGGTTTCCAATTAGAATCCCTTTCAAAATCATCATTCTTTAAATCAAATTCATTAAATGCCTCTTTCTTTTCCATAGTTGCAAAAGCATCCATTTGCATTTCTTTTAAATAGGCATCCTCATTTTTATATTCATCAGTCATTGTTTCACTATCCCAATTAGTATAAGCACACAGCTCACAATTTCCTTTGTAAAAGATATATAACCACAACATGTACATACAGTTATACTGCCTACCTCTTGCTGAATATAATTATAATCTAATGCATTTATTCCTGAAGGTATATTTTTTAGAAATACTAGATATCCAAGAAAGTTAGATTTAATTCTTAATGATTTCTTATCTAAAAACCTTAGTTCAATTTTACTATGACTATTGTTAAATACTGCGGAAGTAATGTTCGACCAATAAAAAAAAGAGGACACTCCCCCTTTATCTAATTTAAACCCATTTTTAGAGAAAGAATTTAAATGAGAAATTTTGTTTAATGAGCGAAGTTGATACGAAAGTCTACAATCAGACAAATAATTAAATATTGTTATTAATAAGAAAAGCCCTATAGCAAAAAGCCCGGCAAAAAAAGACACATTCTTTTTAAAGAGGAAAATATCTAGCAGAATAGCTATCAAAATAAGTATTAGATACAGAACGAATTTTCTCTTATTTTCTATTTGAAAAGCTTTCTTATCTTTATAGTCCAAGAATGATGTTTGCAAGTCAAACAACACATTTAAAATGGATATAAATAATACTGCGACAACTAAAAAATGTAAATAAGCCATATTATTCTATTCTTTAAAATAAACTCTTTTTACTCTTCTAGAGATTCCTGTTAATACTTCATAAGGTATCGTATCTAAAGATTGGGCTACGGTATTAATAGAATGTCCTTTGCCAAATAGAATAACTGAATCTCCTTCTTTAGCTTCGATATCAGTCAAGTCTATCATCGTAATATCCATACACACATTACCAAGTACAGGAACAGAGCTACCATTCACTAATACCTGGCCTACTCCATTTCCTAGTTTTCTATCATAACCATCGGCATAACCAATAGGTATAATTCCAATTACTGAATCTCGTTTTAGTTTCCCTTTTCGGCTATAACCAACTGTTTCAGCAACAGGCACCTTTTTAATTTGTAGAATAGTTGTTTTTAATGTACAAACCTCTTCTAATAAGTCATGATTGATAGCACTTACTCCATAATGTCCTATTCCTAAGCGCACCATGTCAAATTGGAATTGAGGAAAACGTTCTACTCCTGCTGAATTTAAGGCATGTCGTAAGATTTTATAAGAGAACCCCGCTTCAAATTTATCAGCACTAAGCTGAAAAAGCTTAAGTTGTTCTTCTGTAAAACTATCAAACGAAACATCATCTGCAGCAGCTAAATGTGTAAATACAGAACGAACTTTCAATTGTTTTTGATTTTGAATTTGCTCTATTAAAGCTGAAACTTCTGATGGCAAGAATCCTAAACGATTCATGCCTGTATCAATCTTAATATGTATAGGGTAATTTGAAACACCCTGTTTTTCTGTTTCTTTTAAAAAAGCTTTAAACAAGGAAATGTTATAAATCTCTGGCTCTAGTTGATATTCAATTATTTTCCCCAGTGCTCCCATTTCAGGGTTCATCACAACTATAGGTATATGAATACCTTCTTGTCGTAATTTTGCACCTTCATCTGCTACTGCTACTGCTAGATAATCACAATTATGATGTTGTAAGGTACGTGCCACTTCAACATCACCACTACCATAACCATAAGCTTTTACCATACTCATTATTTTAGTGCTTGCCTGCAAGTGAGAACGGAAATAGTTGACATTATTTATCAAGGCAGTTAAGTTTACCTCTAAGGTTGTTTGATGTACCATTGCTTCTAATTTTTCAGAAATGGTTTCAAACTTGTATTGTCTGGCTCCCTTTAATAAAATTGCTTCATTATTAAATTCTTTAAGCAGAGGAGATTGTAGAAAATCTTCTGTACTAATAAAGAAATGCTTTTCCATCATATTAAACAAAGTATGATTTTCTTTCAAATTAGCACCTATAGCAATCAGCTTATCTACTTTTTTATGCTGCAATAACTCAGATATATTTTTATATAGCTCACTTGCTTCTTGTCCACTTTGTAGAATATCAGATAGAATAAGTGTGCGTTTCATATTATTACTAATAGCCTGACTAATTAGAAAATCTAAAGCAATAGATAATGAGCCAAGGTCTGAGTTATACGAATCGTTTATTAAAACACAATTCTGTATACCTGCTTTTACTTCCATTCGCATAGCTACTGCTTCTAACAACATCATACCTTCAGCAATAAAGCTTGTAGACTTTCCTAGTAAGGTAAGCATTGTCAAACAGTGTAAACTATTTTCTATAGATGCCTCATCTACAAAAGGAACAGTTATCTTATTAACTTCTCCTTTGTATATATAACTAATATGCGTAACAGAATTATCACTCTTCAATTCTTGTATTTGTATATCTGCATCAACTGTTTTGCCCCAAGTAAAAAACTGACATTTAAGACCCTTCTGATGAATTAAACTATCTACGAGCTCACTGTCCTTATTATAGATAAGTGTATCTACTTCTTTAAACAAGTTTAATTTCTCATTCATCTTATCTTGTAAAGAAGAGAAATTTTCTTGGTGCGCATCTCCAAGGTGAGTAAACACCCCTATTGTTGGATTTATAATCGGAGATAACTTCTCCATTTCTACAGGCATAGAAATACCTGCTTCAAAAACACCTAATGTAGACTGTTCATTTAACTCCCAAACTGACAAGGGAACCCCTATTTGAGAGTTATACGAACGAGGTGAACGTGTAACATAATAATCCTTATGCAATAACTGATACAACCATTCTTTTACAATTGTTTTACCATTACTCCCTGTAATACCGATTACAGGAATATTAAATTGAGCTCTATGGTAAGCAACTAATTGCTGTAAGGCTTGTAAGGTGTCTTTTACTATCAAATAATTTGCCTGTATACTTTCAGCAGGCTTCTCACTCACTAAAAAACAACGCACATTAGCATCATATAGCTCTTTTATATATCGATGTCCATTATTACGATCGCTTTTTAAAGCTACAAACAAACTCTCTTCTGGATAGCTCACAGCACGACTATCTGTCAACAAAAACTCAATAGAAGCATTACCATCACCTATAAGTTGGGCATTGGTAATCTGTGCTATTTGTTGAAGTGTATATTTCATCTGTCTATTATCCTCTTTGTTAGCTTAAAAGTTATCTACTTGTCTTCAATATTAAACATTTCTTCAAACTTCAAACCTGTAATTTTAGTTAATGAACGAAACATATGCCATAGTATCAGAGCCATTACTACCATAGAAGGCAATACAATTACAGGCCAACTTAAACCAAGCATACGACTATATTCTGCATTGAACTCTGCTGTTCCAGAAGGACTTTTCATTATCATTTCAGCAAGTACAAAATTTAAAACTGCTGATAAAAAGAATGAAATAGATAAGAAATAAGAAGATTGCACCAATAGTTTATCAAAGCTCTCTTTTGAATTCTTTTCAATTAATATCCTTTCAATTTTCTCAACATCCATTACTTCTGGATTGTATAAAAGTTTTCGTACCAATGGGAACTTAGAATTAACTGTAGCTAATACTACGACCCCTATAATGAATGGAATACTAGCCTCTTTATAGGCAATCCACTCTGTAGGCAATTCAAATACTCCAATTATACCCGTCAGAAAAATACCGGCAAAACCTAAAACAGATATAAAGTTCTTTTTCTTATTCTTAAACCAATCGAATAGTCCATAACCCAAGGGGAACACCAAGGCAATAAGCAAAGCATATACAGCACCCACTTCATCAATCTTGGTTAATTTATTCATCACAAGAATTGGTAGTACTATATTAAATAGCAAACTCATTATCGGATTCTCTTTCTTTTGCTTCTTTTCAGTCATCTTTTATTTATATGTTTGTTTTTCAAGTTCAAAATTAATTGCTGGGTATTTCTTTTCTGCTAAAGCTATCTTATCCAATTGCTTTACACAGAATCTATGATACTCCTCTCCTTCTTTATTAAAAGGACTATGAGCCAATGCTTTACTTAGTTTTTCCATTTCCTTAGCAATACTTTTAGTCTCATCAGAAAAATACCCTTCTGCAAAACGACTCCAAATATAATCAATTGCAGTAGAGTTTGGATGTAACATATCTTCCGTATAGAATCGATAATCTCTTAAATCGTCTAAAACTAATTCATAAGATGGAAAATAAGACACATTTTTAAAAGCTTGAACTAATTTGTCAATAGCTAATAATAGAATTGACTTACTTAAATTATTTTCATGTGCTCCATCTTTCCAGTGTCGAATAGGACTAACAGTAAAGATTATCTGTTGATTTATTGATATATTGGTTTGAAGTTGTTTAATTAAACTTGTGTAACTTGAGACTATTTCCTCTACACTTAAACGACGACGAGTAAATTGTTTATCTGGTAGTTTATGACAATTAGAAACTATTTCTCCTCCTTCTTGCAACTCATAAACCCAAGCTGTACCGAATGTAATAAACAAAAACTTCGTTACTTGTAATTGCCCTATAGCAGATTGAATGCTATCGTTGATATTGCTCAGCGTAGTTGCTTTCTCATTACCAGAGAAACGGCTATGGTGCATAAAGCTATGCCAACGACCTTCATGTTCAAACAAGTTATCTTCCGTATATACCTTATGTTCTAACAGCTCTTCAAATGTTTGTGCAACAGAAAGTGGATTATATTGGATACCAAAAGGATTAACACCTACGTTGAACTTTGCTTTTAGCAGACGTTCACCTATACTTTCAGTAAAGCAAGAGCCCAATAACATTAACTGATCTTTATGTTGTAGTTGATTTTCCGAAGGAGGAATGTGTATAGTCGTTCTAAAATTCATACCTATTATATACAGTGTTGCAAAAATATAAACCAGACTAGTTTTAAGCGCACACAAATTTAGCAATTACTCATTAATTATATAATATTTCGCAAATGGATATTTACAAGCTTTCATTATTCCTCAATTTGTTGTAATTTTATGCTCTATAACATAGAATTGTTCAAGAAAAGTGTTAAAATATGTAAATCAAGATGTAAATAACGTCATTTTATACTCAAAATCGAGTTTCTTAAAAAAAAACGCCTTTCAAATTGACAGCTTATTAAGCTTACAAATAGTATAAATTATACTTAATAAATATCTTTTTGGCATGTTTTTCACAAAAACACTTTACATTTTGACACTTTATTCTATTTATTTCTATTTTTTTGATATATTTTTTTGCCAATTTAAAAACACATGATACTTTTGTAATGAACAAAACGACAAACGGGGAACGCCCCTTACAATTTACCAAAATGCACGGTGCAGGAAACGATTACATTTATGTAAACGGCTTCACTCAAAAAATTGAAAATCCTGCAGAACTAAGTATTCGATTAAGCAATCGAAACTTTGGTATCGGTTCAGATGGTTTAGTTCTAATTTTACCTTCAGAAAGTTCTGACTTTCGTATGCGTATGTTTAATGCAGATGGATCAGAATCAGAAATGTGCGGAAATGCTTCTCGCTGTGTAGGTAAATATGTTTACGACAAAGGGCTTACAGACAAAACAACAATAAGCCTTGAAACTGGAGCCGGAGAGAAAATATTGAAATTAATAGTAGAAAACGGAAATGTAGAACGTGTTACTGTAGATATGGGGGCACCCATTTTAAACCCAACACAAATTCCGGTTTCATCAAAAGAGGATAAAGTGGTTAGTGTTCCACTTACAATAGACAATAGTGAATATGCTATTACTTGCGTTTCGATGGGAAACCCTCACGCAGTTGTTTTTACTGATGGAGTTAGTGAACTTAATTTAAAAGAGCTAGGTCCAAAATTTGAAAACAACCCGATTTTTCCAAAACGCATCAACACTGAGTTCATTGAAATACTGGATCGCACAACCTTAAAAATGCGCGTTTGGGAACGTGGTTCGGGTGAGACTTTAGCTTGTGGAACAGGAGCATGTGCATCCTTAGTAGCAGCAGTTTTAAACGGACACAGCGAACGCAAAGCGATTTTGCAACTACTAGGTGGCAACTTAGAAATTGAGTGGGACGAGAATACAAATCATGTATTTATGACGGGTCCTGCCGTTACGGTATTCGAAGGGGAACTATCACATTGACCATTTTCTCATTTTGTATTTCAACAGTAAATAGTAAATTAAATAACAATAAAACAATAATAAACAATAAAAGAAAACAATATGGTATTAGTTAACGAGAACTACCTGAAATTACCAGGCAGTTATTTATTTTCAGAGATTGCTAAAAGAGTAAGCGCTCACGTAGAAGCAAACCCAAATGCAAAAATTATTCGCATGGGAATTGGCGATGTTACTCGCCCTCTACCCGATGCTGTTGTTAAAGGACTGCACAATGCGGCAGACGAAATGAGTAAAGCAGAAACTTTTAAAGGTTACGGTCCAGAACAAGGCTACCAATTTTTGGTAGAGAAAATAATTGCAAATGATCTTAAACCGAGAGGTCTAGAGATTCAATTAGACGAAATATTTTTGAGCGATGGCTCAAAAAGTGATTCAGGAAATATTGGCGATATATTAAGCATTAACAACAAAGTAGCAGTAACAGACCCTGTTTATCCGGTATATATAGATACCAATGCAATGGCAGGAAGAGCTGGTGATTATCAAGATGATAAAGGTGAATGGAGTGATCTTATCTACATTCCATGTGTGAGCGACAACAATTTTGTTCCTCAACTACCAACAGAAAAACCAGATGTTATCTACCTATGTTACCCGAACAATCCTACGGGAACAACGCTTAATAAAGAACAACTAAAAGTGTGGGTAGATTATGCTATCGAAAACAAATGTTTGATTTTATTCGATGCAGCATACGAAGCATTTATTCAAGAAGAAGATGTTCCGCACAGTATTTTTGAAATTGAAGGTGCTAAAAAAGTAGCAATTGAGTTCAGAAGCTTTTCTAAAAAAGCAGGTTTTACAGGAACTCGTTGTGCTTACACTATCATTCCTAAAGAATTGGAAGCATACACCGAGAGCGGTGAAAAAGTGCAACTAAATAAACTTTGGAACAGACGACACTCTACTAAATTTAACGGAGTGCCTTATGTAATCCAAAAAGCTGCCGAAGCTGTTTACAGTGACGAAGGCAAAAAACAAGTTAACGAACTTGTTAGCTATTATATGACGAATGCAAAAATTATCAGTGAAAGTCTTACAGAGATGGGATTTGAAATTTTTGGAGGAGTAAATGCCCCTTACATTTGGCTAAAAACTCCGAACAATATGACATCTTGGGAATTCTTCGACAAACTTTTAACAGTACATGTTGTAGGAACACCAGGAGTTGGTTTCGGACCAAGTGGAGAGGGTTATTTCCGACTTACAGCCTTTGGTAAAAAAGAAGATACCATTGAGGCCATGGATAGACTAAAAGAGCTATTCATGAAATAAGCTCTCAATACATATTTTCGAATAAGCCCAAAAAGACTTTACATTCGATCCATATAATAGATAAAATGGTATAGAAAACGAAAGTTTCAATATTCCGGAATAGAGAAACTGAGTTCAAATTACTTATATATTATTTATTAATTCATTCAAAAATTATTGATTATGAAAAAAATGGAAAGAACAATTATGAAAGTCCTTTTGGGCTTATTGCTTACAATGATTACAGTTAGCATTAGTGCACAAGAAGCAGAAGTAGCTACTAAAAAAAGTAAAGTGGAATTTTCTACAGGCGCTGACCTTGTTAGTTCATACGTTTGGCGTGGAACTTATTGTGCAGGAGCAGCGATCCAACCAGGAGTATCTATGAGTGCAGGTGGATTCACTTTAGGAGCTTGGGGTTCTGCAGATTTTCTTGACGCATGTCTTGAAATGGACCTTTATGCAGCTTACGAATTTGGATTTGGTTTATCATTAGGTTTAACAGATTACTATTATCCTGGGGCTCTATTCTCTGACTACACTGTAGATTTAGACAAAGGAGACCTATCAAGTCACTGGATTGAAGCAAACTTAGGATACGGAATTAAAGACTTATCAATAGCTGCAAATTACATGTTACTTACTAACTCGGCTGATCCAGATATGTATTTCGAGCTTGGTTATGACTTCGGTAAATTTGGTCTTGCTATTGGTGCTGGCAATGGATGGCATACAGCAGCTGGAGACTCTGATTTCCAAGTATGCAATATTGTTATCTCAACTGAGAAAGAAATTAAGGTTTCTGATTCATTCAGCATTCCAGTAAGCGGTTCAGCAATATTCAATCCAAACAAAGAAGAATTCTACATTGTTGTAGCTGCATCTTTCTAACAATCAATTAATTATCATATCTCTTATTAAGCCGTCTTTGGAACTTCTCCAAAGACGGACAGGGGATGCTTTTTCTAAATCTAAGCAAAATAGTATGAAAAAAATTGAAACAATTATTAGAAGCATACAATTTGAAGCAGTACGAAAAGCACTACTTCAATTAGGTATTGAGTTCTTTACTTACAGCGAGCTTACTGGTGTTGGAAGTGAAAAAAGGGACAGTCACTTTAGAGGAACAGAATACGAAACTCGAATTATTCCTCGTATAAGTATATCCTTTGTTTGTTCTGACGAAATTGCTCAAGGAGCTGTTGATTCAATTTTAAAAGCAGCCCACTGTAAAGAACAAGGAGATGGGAAAATTTACATTTCAACAATTGATGAGATAGTAAATATTAAAACCAAAGAATTGAAAAATAATGTAACAATTAAAAATTAAAATTATGAAAAAAATTGATGCTGTTATTCGAAAAACCAAATTTGACGATGTAAGAGAAGCGTTAGAAAAAGCTGACATCGAATGGTTTTCTTACTACGATGTAAGAGGTGTAGGTAAAGCAAAACAAAGTCGTATTTACCGTGGCATATCCTATGACACTAGCTACATAGAAAGAACTCTAGTTAGCATTATCGTTAGAGATAAAAATGTAGACAAAACCGTAAAAGCAATTGAAACTGCTGCTAAAACAGGAGAAACAGGAGATGGTAGAATCTTTATTATACCTGTTGATGATGCCGTTCGTATTAGAACAGGAGAACACGGAGACATTGCTCTATACAATGCTGAAGTAGAAAAATAAAAAAAGTAATAAATTATAAAAATAAATTACAATGGAACAACAAATTTTAGAAGCAGTCAGAGGTATAGATACCATGTGGCTACTAATCGCCGGATTCTTGGTGATGTTTATGCAACCTGGATTTGCATTGGTTGAAGCTGGATTCACACGATCAAAGAATACAGCTAACATTCTTATGAAAAACTTAATGGACTTCTCAATAGGTTCATTATTATATTGGTTTATTGGTTTTGGAATTATGTACAGTTGGGATATCACTCTTTTTTCTGGAGGCAACGAAGCCTTAAGTGTATTTGGAGATGGATACAACTACCCTGGTTATGCTGACCTATTCTTCCAAACCGTATTCTGTGCCACTGCGGCTACAATTGTATCTGGAGCGATGGCAGAACGCACTGAGTTTAAAGCATACTTAATATTTACCATCGTTATTTCTGTATTAATTTATCCAATTTCTGGTCACTGGACTTGGGGTGGTGGATGGTTAAGCCAAATGGGCTTCCATGACTTCGCTGGTTCTTCTATCGTTCACTCTGTAGGTGGATGGTTAGGTTTAGCTGGTGCTGCGGTAATCGGACCTCGTATAGGAAAATTTGGTAAAGATGGAAAAGTAAAAGCAATTCCTGGACACAACCTTCTTTTAGGAGCACTTGGTGTATTTATACTTTGGTTTGGATGGTTTGGATTCAACCCTGGGTCTCAACTAGCAGCTTCTGGAACAGAAAACGCTGTAGCGATTGGTCATATTGCAGTTACTACTAACCTAGCTGCTGCTGCTGGTGCAATTACAGCCATGATTATAGCTTGGGTTCGTTACAAACGCCCTGTACTTTCAATTTCTTTGAACGGTGCATTAGCTGGTCTAGTTGGTATTACAGCTGGTTGTGATGCAGTAGATCCAATTGGAGCTGTAGCAATTGGTATTATTGCAGGTTTTGTATTACCATTTGCAATTGAGTTTATCGACAAAGTATTAAAAGTTGATGATCCAGTAGGAGCTATAACAGTACACGGTGTTAGTGGAGCTATTGGAACCTTAGCTGTAGGCTTATTCTCTACTTCTGAAGGTTTATTCTATGGCCATGGCGCACATTTATTAGGCGTACAAGCTATCGGTGTATTAGCATTCTTTGCTTGGGCATTTGGTACTGGATTCATCTTGTTTACTATCCTTAAAAAGGCGGGTATATTAAGAGTGTCTAAAGTTATTGAAGAAGAAGGACTAGATGTATATGAGCATGGAGAAACTGCTTTCAATTGATAATTGATTTTCTTCATTTTTGGAAAGGGGAATATTTCTTAAGAAATATTCCCCTTTTTTTTAGCTTATCGATTGTCTATTATCATGCTCATTATGATAGCAAATGAGTTTTCTCATACCCCCATCATAAATATTAATCTTTTTGAATCAACAAGATTAAAAAATCTACCTTTTTGTTATTCTTTTGTCATTTTTAATACATTTATGTCACATTTATTTTGTTTAGATGAACATTTTGAGTATTTTTGCGTTATATATGCATACAAATTGAAAGCAGAAATAATTAAAAAAATGAAAAATGAAAAAAATTGAAGCTATTATTAGAGTATCCAAATTCGAGGAAGTAAAGCAAGCGCTTTATGATGTCGATATTCACTGGTTTTCTTACTGGGACATTACAGGCCTAGGACGAAGTACAGAAGAACAAGTTGTACGTGGACAGGTCTTCCAATCAAGCTATATACAACGTAGAATGGTATCTGTAGTTGTACGTGATATAAACGCAGAGAAAACTATTACTGCAATCATTAAATCAGCTCAAACAGGCGAACCTGGAGATGGTAAAATATTCGTTTGGGACATTGAAAATTCGTATCGCATCAGAAACGAAGAAGAAGGACCAGAAGCACTTTACATTAAAGAATAACCGTATAAAAATTGAAGATTATGAAAAAATATATTTTAGCCCTAATAACCCTGCTTTCACTATTTAGCATGTCGGCTCTAGCTCAAGAAACTGCCATCCCTACTCCTACTATTAACACAGGAGATACAGCTTGGATGATTGTAGCCATCGCATTTGTATTAATGATGTCTATTCCTGGACTTGCCTTATTTTATGGTGGTTTAGTTAGAAGAAAGAACATCCTAAGTGTATTTATGCAAATATTTATACTAGTAGGTGTTATCACTGTAGAATGGATTGCTTTTGGTTATAGCAATGCATTTGGAACTAACTCTATCGAAGCTTTAAGACCATTTATTGGTGGCTTTGATTGGAGCTTTTTAAATGGCATCAACCCTGGAGACTTAAGTCCCTACTTTATATCTAACTCTCAACCTACTGCAGACGGTGGCGAAATAGGAACAATACCTCATATCCTATTTATTATGTTCCAATGTATGTTTGCCGTTATTACACCTGCCCTTATTATTGGTGCATTTGCAGAACGTATTAAATTTAAAGGATTCTTAATCTTTAGTGTACTTTGGGCAATTATTGTTTACAATCCAATTGCACACTGGGTATGGGCTGAAGATGGCTGGCTACTAGCCTTAGGCGCATTAGACTTTGCTGGTGGTGCTGTTGTACACATCAACGCAGGTGTTGCTGCAATAGTAATGGCAGTAATGCTAGGCAAACGTCGCGACTACAAAGGACACGCTATACCTCCACACAATATTCCATTCGTAGCTATTGGAGCTGCTTTACTTTGGGTAGGCTGGTTTGGCTTTAATGCAGGTAGTGGACTTGCAGCTGACGGATTGGCAGCTAACGCTTTAATGGTAACACATGTAGCAGCAGCAACAGCAGCTTTCGTATGGGCAATTTTAGACTGGGTTGTAGGAAAAAAACCAACCTTAGTGGGTGTTGCAACTGGTGCAGTTGGTGGTTTAGTAGCCATTACTCCTGCTGCTGGATTTGTAGATGTAACTGGTGCTTTAGCAATCGGTGTATTAGTATCATTAGTTTGTTTCTTTATGGTTGCTTGGGTAAAACCAAAATTAGGATACGATGATTCATTGGATGCCTTCGGCGTGCATGGTATCGGTGGAATTATTGGGGCTTTAGCAGTTGGTTTCTTAGCAAAAGAAGCTATCGGAGGTGTTGCTGGTGGATTTGAAGGAAACTGGGAGCAAGTTAGCATTCAAGTAATCTCAATCCTTGCAACCCTTGTCTATTCAGGAGTTCTGACTATCGTTTTATTCAAAATTGTAGATAAACTATTCGGATTGCGTGCTTCAGTGAAAGAGGAAGCAAATGGTTTAGATGAGACCTCGCATCACGAAACGGCTTATACTACTTTTGACTAATCAAACATAGTGTTTTAAAATGATGTGAAAGGCGGTCCTTAGACCGCCTTTCTTTTTTACTTACAACTCACAAAACAAGTGTTAATTTCCTTTAAACCAAGCCCTATTTTCTCCAAATAAATACAATTCTTTTCTTTAGAAAGTAATTTTATACTAAAACAAATCGTCCTACAAGCAAAACCTACTGAAAAATTATCAGCCATACCCCTTTATTAAAAAACAAATTGTCACCAAAAACAGATACAATTATAACAATATGTCAAAAACTCAAAATAATAAGCAAATTGTGCCCATAAAATTCGCAAAAAAGAAAACACTTTTGTAATTTTGCCGAGCTTAAAAGTCGGAGTGTTCACTTAAGCCAAACTAAAGGAATCATCCTTATAAAAACTGAATTACAGAGCCCCTATCAACTGATAAAATCTGTTTATTCATCGACCTCCGAAACCCACTAGAAATAAATAATTAGTAAAATAACCTTTAAATTAAGAGGACAAGTTTATGTATCAAAGAAAAGCTCAGGGCCTTTACCATCCTGAAAACGAGCACGACGCATGTGGTGTTGGGTTTGTTGCAAACATTAATGGTAATAGGACTCATGACATTGTTGAAAGAAGTCTTCAAGTATTGGAGAACATGGAGCACCGTGGTGCAGAAAGTGCAGATAATAAAACCGGAGATGGTGCTGGTATCATGATTCAAATACCACACGAATTCATATTACTACAAGGCGTTGCAGTTCCTGAAAAAGGAAAATACGGTACTGGTCTAGTATTTTTACCACAAGATCAAAAACAAGCAGAAGCTTGCGTTAAAATCATACGAGAAAAAGTTGAAGCAGAAGGTCTTAATTTATTAGAACTTCGTGATGTCCCTGTTGACAGCCATATCTTAGGTAAGATATCTCGTTCAAGCGAACCTCAAATCAAGCAAATTTTTGTTACTGGTTCTACAGACTCACAAGAACTAGAACTTAAATTATACATCATTCGTAAAAAGATTGAGAAAACAATCGTTCAATCTACGATCTCTGAGAAAAAAGATTTTTACATTGCCAGCCTATCCTGCCAAAAGATGGTATACAAAGGGATGTTAACTTCTAATCAATTAAGAGAATATTTCCCAGACTTAAGAGACGAAAGATTAACAAGTGCTATCGGACTAGTTCACTCTCGTTTTAGCACAAACACATTACCTACATGGGCATTGGCACAACCATTCCGTATGCTAGGTCATAATGGTGAGATTAACACTGTTAAAGGAAATCGCTTCTGGATGGAAGCTCGTGAGACTGTATTAAAGTCGGATCGTTTAGGAGACTGTAACGAGATCTTCCCGGTTATCGAACCAGAAATGAGTGATAGTTGCTCATTTGATAATGCATTAGAGTTCTTAGTAATGTCAGGAAAATCTTTACCTCACGCTATCGCGATGATGGTTCCTGAAAGTTTCAACGACAAGAACCCTATTTCTAAAGACTTAAAAGCATTCTACGAATACCACAGTATATTAATGGAGCCATGGGATGGTCCTGCTACTTTGCTATTTACTGATGGTCGTTATGCTGGTGGTACGCTAGACCGTAACGGACTACGTCCAACTCGTTATTTAATTACCAAAGACGGAATGATCATCGTTGCTTCTGAAACAGGAGTTCAAGACATTCCTGCTGAAAACGTAAAAGAAAAAGGTCGTTTAAGTCCAGGTAAAATGGTCATGGTAGATACACAAGAAGGAACAGTACATTACGATCCTGAATTAAAAGAAGAATTAGCTACAGCTTACCCATATAACGAATGGTTAAAAGAAAACCGTATCGACTTGAGTGACATCTCTTCTGGTAGAACAGTAAAAAACTCCGTTGATAATTACAAAGAATTACTACAATCGTTTGGTTATTCAAAAGAAGATGCTGAAGTATTAATCTTACCCATGTCTACTACAGGCATGGAACCTACCCATTCTATGGGTAACGATGTTGCTTTATCCGTATTTTCTGATCATCCACAACGCATATTTACTTACTTCCGTCAGCTATTTGCTCAGGTAACTAACCCACCTATTGATCCAATTCGTGAAGAATTAGTAATGACCTTAACTGGGTTCATTGGTTCTCTACACCAAAATATGTTAGAGCCAATCCCTGAGCACTGTAAAGTTGTGAGAACTAAAAACCCAGTAGTAACAAATACTGAATTTGACTTATTAGTAAATTTAGGCTACAAAGGTTTTTCTTCTGAAACTTTACCAATGGTCTTCAAAGCAAAAGATGGCGCTAAAGGTTTAGAGGCCGCTATTAAAGAACTTTGCTTACAAGCAGAACAAGCTGTTGATGCAGGCAACAATTATATTGTATTAAGTGATAGAGGTGTCAACAAAGACATGGCTCCTATCCCATCATTATTAGCTGTTTCAGCTGTTCATCACTATCTGATTGACAAACGTAAACGTATGCAAATCGATTTAGTAGTTGAATCGGGCGAACCACGTGAAGTAATGCACTTTGCTTTATTATTTGGCTATGGTGCCAACGTAATCAACCCTTACATGGCCTTTGCTGTAATCCAAGATCAGATTACACAAGGTAACTTAAACGTTCAATATGCAACTGCAGAGAAAAACTTCGTTAAAGGTATCAACAAAGGTTTACTAAAAGTACTTTCTAAGATGGGTATATCTACCTTACGTTCATACCGTGGAGCTCAAATTTTCGAAGCAATTGGATTAAGTTCTAGCTTAGTAGAAAAATACTTCCAAGGTACTTCAACGAAAATTGAGGGTGCTGATTTAACTGATATTGCAAACGATGCAGTTTTAGCTCACTTAAATGGATTCGAAAACGAAGAACTTAAAAATGCATTAACACAACATGCTGGTATTTATCACTATCGTAACGAAGGTGAGAAACACTCGTGGAGTCCTGAAGCAATTGCTAAATTACAGATTGCAACAAAAACAAATAACTACGATGTATTCAAAGAGTTCACACATGAGGTAGACAAGGGCCAAGGAAAAGTCTTTATCCGTCACTTCATGGAGCTGAAGAAGAATCCTATCGATATTTCAGAAGTTGAGCCAGTAAGTGCAATTACTAAACGCTTTGTTACTGGAGCGATGTCGTACGGCTCTATTAGTGAAGAAGCACACGAAGCAATGGCAATTGCCATGAATAAGCTAGGTGGAAAATCTAACACTGGTGAAGGTGGTGAAAACCCAGAGCGTTTTAAACCACGTGCCGATGGAACAAGTGCACGTAGTTCTATTAAACAAGTTGCTTCTGGTCGTTTTGGTGTTACTACAGAGTACTTAGTAAATGCTGATGAAATTCAAATTAAAATTGCTCAAGGAGCAAAACCAGGTGAAGGTGGTCAGTTACCAGGATTTAAAGTAGACGAAATTATTGCAAAAACACGTCACTCTATACCAGGCATCTCATTGATCTCACCTCCTCCTCACCATGATATTTATTCTATCGAAGATTTAGCACAACTAATCTTTGACCTTAAGAACACTAACCCTAAAGCAAGAATTGCTGTTAAGTTAGTATCTGAAACAGGTGTAGGTACTGTTGCTGCTGGTGTAGCAAAAGCAAAAGCCGATATGATTTTGATTAGTGGATACGATGGTGGTACGGGTGCAAGTCCTGCCAGCTCTATCAAACACGCTGGTCTTCCATTAGAAGTTGGTTTAGCTGAAACACAACAAGTACTGGTAATGAATGACTTACGTGGTCAAGTTTCTATACAAACTGATGGTCAGGTAAAAACTGGTAGAGATGTTATTATTGGTGCCTTATTAGGAGCTGAAGAATTCGGATTCGCCACTTCAGCCTTAATTGTACTAGGTTGTGTATTGATGCGTAAATGCCACTTAAACACTTGTCCTCGTGGTATTGCTACCCAAGACAAAGAACTAAGAGAGCGCTTCATTGGTCGTTACGAATACTTAATTAACTACTTCACATTTATTGCTGAAGAAGTACGTGAGTACTTAGCTGAATTAGGCTTCAAAACACTAGACGAAGCTGTTGGTCGTGTTGACTTATTAGAATTCGTTCCTGACAACTATAATAGCAAAGTAGAGAAATTGGACTTCTCTAAATTATTATATGTTCCAGAAGAAATGAAAACCAACCCAATTAGAAATGTAAAACCTCAAATTCACCGTATCGACGATGTCATTGACCGCGGGTTAATTAAAGATGCAAAAGGTGCTATTGAGAACGGTTTAGCTGTTAACTTAACTAGAAACATTAAGAATACAGACAGAACTGCAGGTGCTATGTTATCTGGAGAAGTTGCCTTAAAATATGGTTATGCAGGTTTACCTGACAACACTATTCAATGTACCTTCCATGGATATGCTGGTCAAAGCTTCGGGGCTTTCCTTGCAAAAGGAATTACATTTCGCCTAGAAGGTGATGCAAATGATTACCTTGGTAAAGGTTTAGCTGGAGGTAAAATCTCTGTAGTTCCTCCTAAGGGGTCTACTTTCGAACCAGAAGAGAACATCATCGTAGGGAACACCTTATTATATGGTGCAACCAGTGGAGATGTTTACATCAACGGTCGCGCAGGAGAAAGATTCTGCGTACGTAACTCTGGTGCTATTGCAGTTGTTGAGGGTGTTGGTGACCACTGTTGTGAATATATGACAGGTGGACGCACCGTTGTTCTTGGAGCTACAGGACGTAACTTTGCTGCTGGTATGAGTGGTGGTGTTGCTTATGTTTGGGACAAAGACAAGAACTTCGATTACTTCTGTAATATGCAAATGGTTGAGTTATCTTTAATTGAAGATATGAGCGATAACCGCGAATTGAAAGAATTAATAACTGCTCACTACAAACACACAAATAGCCCATTAGCTAAGAAAATGTTAGATAATTGGGATGTATATGTTACTCAGTTTATCCAAGTAGTACCTATTGAATACAAAAAGGTATTACATGCTGAAAAGATGGAAGCGATAAACAAGAAAATCGAACAAGTAGAAAGAGATTATTAATTAAATTAAAAATGAATTATTAATAATTCACAAGTCATGTAACTTATAAGGTTCTGAGCTCGTTAATTATTAATAGACTAAATAGAATATAGCTATGGGAAATCCAAAAGGTTTTATGACCATAAAGAAAAAAGAGGCTGGATACCGTCCGGCACATGAGCGCATCACTGATTTCAGTGAGGTAGAACAAACACTAAATTCTGACGACAGAAAATTACAAGCTGCTCGTTGTATGGATTGCGGTGTTCCCTTCTGCCACTGGGCTTGTCCTGTAAGTAATCGCATGCCAGAATGGCAAGATTTATTGTTTAAAGGAAGATGGAAAGATGCAATTGATTCATTACAATCAACAAATGACTTTCCTGAATTTACAGGTCGCATTTGCCCTGCTCCATGTGAACAAGCTTGTGTATTAAATTTAGATAAAGACAGCGTTACGATTCGTGAAAACGAAGCTGCAATTGTTGAATACGCTTTCGAGCACGGATACATTAAAGCAGAAAAAATAACACGTAACGGTAAATCAGTTGCTGTTATTGGTGGAGGTCCTGCAGGTATGGCAGCTGCTAATCAACTAAACAAAAAAGGATACAAAGTAACCTTATTTGAAAAAGACAATGCTATAGGCGGTTTATTACGCTTCGGTATTCCTGACTTTAAATTGAACAAATCTATCATCGATAGAAGACTTCAGGTTATGGGAGAAGAAGGTATTGAATTCAAAGTAAGCACTGAAGTTGGTAAAGACATCACTGGTGCTGAAATTATGAAACAATTTGATGCTGTATGTATTACTATTGGAGCACAACAAGCACGTGATTTACCAGTTGAAGGTCGTGATATCTCAGGTGTACATTTTGCAATGGACTTTTTAGGACAACAAAACCATATCAACAGAGGTGACGAAGTTGCTCCAGAAGAAATCATTTCTGCAAAAGGCAAAAATGTATTGGTTATTGGTGGTGGTGACACTGGCTCTGACTGTGTTGGAACATCAATTAGACAACACGCTGCAAGTGTAACTCAAATTGAGATTTTACCTCAGCCTCCAGAGACTGACAACCCAGATACGCCATGGCCATACTGGCCAAATACGCTTCGTACTTCTAGCTCACACAAAGAAGGTTGTGAAAGAAGGTGGAGCTTGGCAACTAAAAAATTCATCGCTGATAAAAACGGTAATCTTGAAGGAGTTGAAGTTGTTGAAGTTGTTTGGGGCAAAGATGATCAAGGTAAATTTACGATGAAAGAAGTAGGTAAACCAGAAATTATCAAAGCAGAACTAGTTACTTTAGCAATGGGATTTGTTAGTCCTATTCACGAAGGATTATGTGATGAGCTTGGTTTAGATTACGATGCAAGAGGCAACGTTAAAATCGACCCTAGCACACAACAAGCTAGTGTTGCTAAAGTATTTGCTGCTGGTGATGCTGCAGTAGGTGCTAGTTTAGTAGTAAGAGCTATCGACTCTGGAAGAAAAGCTGCTCAACAAATAGATAATTATTTAAGTAAGTAATTGCTTTGTTCATAAATGAGAAAGGCTTGCTAAATTAGCAAGCCTTTTTTTATTTGTGAGAATATAAAACTATATTCTAGTAAAAATAACAGTAAGTGTAGTAACCTGTTCTCCATTTAATTCAAGAGTTACACCTTCTGGAAAAATAAGAGACATTGTTAAAGTAGTACTAGTTATAGATATTATATCATACGACTCTGTTTGTGGATCACTATTAGGATTCGCTATTAAACTTAGCTTAGCACCATCTTTTACATACATTCCTGTTATAACATCCCCTTTAGGAGAGGTCGCTATAAAATTTTTATCTTCAGAAAAAGCTAATGAAGCACCTTCAGATGTTTGCCAAGTCCCTACTATAGGATCAGGATCGTTATCAGAACATGAAGTTAATATCAACGTAGAAGAGAACAGTAATAAGATAAATGGTAATAAAATAAACTTTTTCACAATTTCTTTTTTTTAAGGTTTACTTGATAACAAATAATTAATATTGTTTATCAAAACAAAAGCATAAATAAAACAATATGATATAATTTAACCATTTTTATATTAATTATGATTCGTTACAATTAATAAAAAAAGAGCCAGCAATGCTAACTCTCCTCTTATAAAATTTACTTGTTAACTCATCGGATGACTTCAAGTCATCCGATGAGTTAACAAGTATAAAAAAATCTAAGTCAATACCGATTCACAGATATAATCAGGAACAATACCAGAAGCTGCTATATTTACATCTGCATTTTTAGGAGACACGTTTCCTGTAAGCACTAAACAAGTATCAATACCAAATTTATTCCCACCTAAGATATCTGTTTTTAATGTATCTCCTACCATTAATATATCTCGCTTGGTTACTTTGTTATCCTCTTTAACATAATTATATGCAAAAGTAAACATTTGAGAATCTGGCTTACCAAAACGCATGAATGTTTTCTTTACCATCCGCTCTAGCAATCTAGACAAACCTCCAATAGCAATATTCACTTCATTCTTTCCTACAGGATAAGTATTATCAGAATTAGCAACTACAACTGGCATTGTCTTCATTCTTAATAAATTAACTGCCTTAGACAAATCTGTTTCCCAAGTAAAACCTTCATCATCCAACAATACTAAAGCCTCAACATCATCGATATTCTCCAAATCTAAATCTTTAATAGATATTGTTTTTAAACCTAATGTTTGTACATAATGTGCCGATTTCTCTGTCCCCAAATAAACAACAGTTCCTCCATTTATTTTATTGGCCATATAATCCATTGCAATCATACCTGAAGAAATAATTTTATCTTCTGTAATCTCAGGAATTCCTTTTTCATTAAAACTTTCAGCTAATTGTTTTGGACTTCTTGAAGCGTCGTTAGTCAAGACATAATATGCAACACCATCATTATCTAACTCACTTAATACTTCACTAACACCTTCTAATACACCCTTATGATTTCTCAACACCCCATAAGAGTCAAAAAAAACAACCTTGTATTTACGTGCTACTTCTCTAAAATTTTGAATATCCATATATTATTTTCTATTTAAGCGATTCTACAAAGGCATCAAACACCTTATAATTTCCTTCATGCTCTGAAAGCATTCGTTCTGGATGGAATTGCAAACCTACTAAAAATTTCTTACTTGGACTGTAAATTGCCTCCACCAATCCGTCTTCAGCAGTTGCCATAGACTGTAAACCCTCTCCCAACTCCTTTATTCCCTGGTGATGATAAGAATTCACTTGCAAGGTTTCCGCTTTATACCAGTCGAACAAGGGTGTATTCTTCTTTATATGAATTAAATGTCTATGCGCATCGTAATTATCATAGTTTATATGACGTATGCTTTGTTGATACAACTCATGTACATCTTTTACAATACTACCACCATGTAAGATATTTACTATTTGTAAGCCTCTACAAAAACCCAGTACTGATTTATTATTATCAATGGCATGCTGACAACAAGCTATCTCTATTTCATCTTTTATCATATCCAACTCCTCTAATTCTTTAGCAGGATAATCTGCACCATAAAGAGCAGGATTAACATCTCCACCCTCCATCATAATTACGCCATCGTAATCGGCTAAATAGCCATCCAAAATATTCTTTGTTGCTTCAGCAATAGGAACAATAACAGGGATTACTCCTCTTTCTGCTAATAATTGCAAATAAACTTCTGACACCCAATCTATTAATTTATCTTTTCGGGTTTGTCTTCTAGACACGATGAGAACCTTTTTCATTTGGCAGCAATTTTTTTCAAGGCTTTTATCAAAATCTTATCCTTTTTACGTCCTTGTGATGCAACTCGTATATGGTAGTTATCCAATCCAACCTTATTACTACAATCGCGTACATAAGCATGAAATTCTTCGAGCAATCGATGTTGTAATTCTGTAGCTGTAGCGCCACATTCACATTTTACCATCACAAAATTACTACCCGTTGGGTAAACTACAAATCCATCTATCTTTTTTAATTCATTATATAAATACTGTACATCTTCTACTACACGCAAGCGCGCTTTATGATAAGCAGCATCTGTCTTATGTAATTGCGTTAAGAAATATTCGGCCAGGGTATTTACATTCCAAACAGGAACAAGCTCTTCCATTTTTGAAATGATTTTTTTATTAGAAGAACAACAATACCCCAAGCGTAAACCAGGAACACCACAGTGCTTACTCATACTTCGAACTACTACTAGGTTTTTAAACTTATCAATATGTGGCAATAAACTAGGAATATCCTTACCAGCAAAATCAATAAATGATTCATCTACAATAATCATCTTAAGATGCTGCATTTTCTTTAAAAAAGCGAGCATTTCATCTAAACTCTGTATTTCACCCGTAGGATTCCCAGGGTTAATAATTAGCGCCGCTGTAATTTTTTTTTCATCTATCCATGCTGCATATTCATCTAAATTAAGACTGTAATTCTTGTCTGCAGGCAACTGATATAGTTTTGCTGTTTTGTCTTCCTGTAGTTTCTCTAGGTATTCGCTAAAAGTAGGAATAGGTATAGCAATATCATCAATCATATGAGTGTTGATAATTGTAATCAATTCTGTAGCTCCATTGCCTATTATTAAAGTTGAAGGATCTACGTGCAACACCTCAGATAAGTGATGCTTTGATATCATTGGATTACTAGAAGGGTAGGATTTAATTAACACAGACAACTTTTCATGCAGTTTCTTTATCAGCTTTTTATCTGGATAGTACGGGTTGGCAATAAAGCAAAAGTCTACTACCTTGTTCAACATATCCATCCCCACAATATCTGCCAAAGATGGTGAATGTGAGGTATCATAAAATAGATGTCTATTAATCTGTATTTTCTTCTTTCTGGCCACTTTAGCTGCTGTATTAATTGAGCGTGAAGGTACAAAATGGAAACAAGATGGCAAAAAAAACCTCCAAGCAATAAGCTCAGAGGTTTTTAAATATTTAGATTACTGGTTCTTAGTTTTGACCAGACTCTTTTGTTGTTTTAACGATGATCGAACCAATTTGGTAAGGACATCCATTAGAAGCTGGGCGACGGTCTTCGATACGACCTTTCCAACCATCATCTACAGTTCCAACAGGGATACGTAAAGAAGCTCCACGGTCAGATACTCCATAAGAGAAATCGTGAATAGAAGCAGTTTCGTGTAAACCTGTTAAACGTTGGTCGTTATTCGCTCCATAAACAGCAATATGCTCAGGGATATTTTTACCGAATTCTTCACAAATAGCATCAAATACTTTTTTGTCACCACATGTTCTCATTAAACCGTTAGAGAAGTTAGCGTGCATTCCTGAACCATTCCAGTCAGCATATTTTCCTAGTGGTTTTGGCTCCCAATCTACATACACACCATATTTTTCACAAGTTCTTTCTAGTAAGAAACGAGATACCCATATTTCATCACCAGCTAATTTAGCTCCTTTTGAAAAGATTTGGTATTCCCATTGTCCTGGTGCAACCTCACCATTGATACCTTCGATATTTAAACCTGCATCAATACAGATATCAAAATGCTCCTCAACGATTTCGCGACCAAAAATCTTTTTAGCACCTACACCACAATAGTAAGGTCCTTGTGGAATTGTTGGGTGACCATTGTTAGGGAAACCTAAAGGAAGATTTGTTTCTGGATCACATAAGAAATATTCTTGCTCATAACCAAACCAAAAATCATCATCATCAGAATCGATAGTTGCACGGTGGTTAGTTGCGTGAGGAGTACCATCAGCATTCAACACTTCAGTCATTACTAAAAATGCATCAATACGATCTGGATCTTTACAAATAAATACTGGCTTCAATAAACAGTCAGAAGCACCACCTTCAGCTTGTTGTGTTGATGAACCATCAAACGACCACATTGGACAGTCTTCTAATTTACCACTAAAGTTATCTACTAATCTAGTTTTTGCTCTTAATCCTTGCGTTGGCTCAGCACCATCAAGCCAAATGTACTCTAATTTTGATCTGATCATAATTATTTATTAATTAGGTTGTTATATAAATATTTTTACTTTTCGTAATTGTTATTATTTTTCGAGATGCAAATATCCGAAATAAAACACAAATAGTCAAGAAAATACGAGTTTAAATCATATTTTGTTCATAAAATTAGTTAAAGCATATCCTTTTGTGTTATTTTGACAGTAAATCACTGGTATATTGACTAGTAGTCACCTACTTTTACTTACATATTGTAAGCAAAAACAACAGTGTTTTGATTGCTCTGTTATATTCCCAAGCTATCCAAAATTGCTTGTGCATCAAATCCTTTATCGAGATTTGGCAAGTGCATTTCATAAGCTTCTAATTGCAGCTTTTTACAAATATCAGCCGTAAAAAAGAAGCGACCGTTACTTACTACATAGTTAAGAATAAAGAAACGATAGGCTTCTTTCATAAATAACACCTCATTGCGCGTAAGTGGAAATGTTTTATGATATGCCTTGAGAAATTCAATAAAGCGAGGCTCATTTAATTGGGAGAAGGTATAAGAAAAGTCGGTTTTATCGCCAATATCGGAACAAACTCTACTAAAAGAATAGAAATCTAAGATACGAGAACTCATGCGAAACCAATCATAGTCCCAACGAGAGAAGAAACTATTATTTTCGCGCACCGAAAAGTTTCCAATATTCCAATCTACAAATACGGGAATTTTAGGCATCTCAGCATAACCCAAGGCTTTAGCATTATCTATAAAGAGATGACAGTGTTCTTTTACCAATTCCTGATATCCTATAAACTTTTGCTCAGCACTAGGTTTATCTAAACGACGTAATAACTGATGAATATCACTTATTAAACTTTTGGACGAGGGAGGCAAAACAGGAGTCATCTCATCACATTTCTTATGAAATTTTGCTAACTCCTTTCCTACTGCTTGCACCTGAGTATCATTTAAACGGCTAGGCAATAATTTATTCACACGCACAGCACGATAAAAAACCATCCACACATCTAAGTAAGCATCCTCATGACGATACAAATACAAATGGTCTCCTTGCATTAAAGAACTTGAGATATAATGATCGTAAGGGCGCTCTAAGTTATTGGCCAGCACATTAATAATTTGGTGGTCTTCTTTAAAGTTTTCGAACTTACCAAAGTCTGAGACCTTAGCAAACACAAAACTTTTATCTTTAAACGTAATACGAAAAACTTTGTTGGTAGACACATTTACACTGAGGTCTTCTATCTTTTTAATGATACGCTTAGGGTTATAATTATACCAAGCCTTCTCAATAATAGGAAGTAAGTCTACACTACGCTTTTTCATACTTATAGTTTATAATTCAAATGCTTTTCTTTCATTTTAACAGCCTACACACAAACTTACTTTCAAATGCTTAAAACGCCTGTAGTATTGCTTTTCAAATATAATATTTTTTGGGAATATTAGAATGACATTCCAAAAAAAAATAACAAGATTGTTAAAAAGATACTTTAAGTTTTGTTTTCGTATTTTTTTGGTATTTTTGAAAAAAATATAAAAACATATTAGTTTGCTATACTATCCACCATAGGGATGTATAAGCAAGATTTGTGTTTTATATAAATTAGCTGGCAACAATAATAAAATGACACAGAACGAAGCAATAAAAACTATAAATGACTTAGTGACTATTTCAACTAAAAATGAAAAGTTTGTAAATAGCACAAAAGAACCTTCAAAATCTTTTGGTATTGGTCAATCAAATGTTTCATTTATTGGATATGAATCTTTATTAAAATACCAGACTAGTTTAGAACTTCTCTATGCTTTTAATAAAGAAATTGAAAATACAATTTCTCTTAAGAAGTTTGAAGAATCAATTATTCTACTAATTCGAAAGTTTCGTGATGAAAATATAAAATGTGACACTCACTTGCTCCAAGATTTCTTTAATGCTTTTTTAAAAATCCCCAAAGTAGATAGTGAAATATTATTTGAATTATATGGAGCAGAAATGCAAAATGACATTCTAATTCTTGGTGATTTCACTATATATAATTATCTGCTTTCAAAAGAAATACTTTTCAAGAAATACTCTCATTTACAAGAAGACCTATTTTTTGATAATAGAAAATCAAATATTTATTTGGGAGTAAAGGTTACTGCAAGAGAAAATAACAAAGCTGTAGAAATTGCAGATGAACTTGTTGAGACATTTGAGAATGTTTTGAATTATATGATAGCTGACCTTAGTCATAAAAGAAGTGTTGGTGTTTTTAATTTTAGAGGTTGGCGTAATACGAGTAGGATTATTTGCAACAATACAACAATGGGTTTTCATGGTAGCAATGAAGTAAGTCTACCAGTTAAAATCGAAGATAAATATTTCACAGATACTTCTCAAGGGAATGATAAAATATGGAATCTTATTACCAAGAAAAATAAAACAGAAGTAGAGAATCGTCTTTTACAAGCTATTGAATGGATTGGGAAAGGTATCCATGATAAAGATAAATCTAAAGCCTTAGTTCAATTTGTTTTTTCAATTGAAGGAATGTTAAAATTTGATGAAAAATCAATTATAACTCCATCCATTGTAAGTCAATTAAGTGAATGGTTAGCTTTCATTATTCAAGATGATTTAGATAAAAGAATTGAAATCGCAGCATACTTTAAACAAATATATCGAAAAAGGTCTGCCATTGTTCACGGTGGTGCAAAAGCAATAGATTTAAATGATATTCAAATTGCACTTCAAATTGCAAAATTGATGACTATATCGTTTCTAACAACAGAACCTTTTAATAATATAAAATCTCTACAAGAATTAAATGGAGTAATAACAAAAATGAAGTTTAAATAAAAATTACTGTTGCCAACAAACGGTATCGCACATGCGCCACAGCCTGCGGGCAGTGGGTTGCGCTATATCTTCATCGGGGGACACCTACGGTGTCTCATCGGGCGACATCTAGCCTATCGGCTGATGTCACACGATGCCATACCTCCAACCGTTCTCTGCAATTATAAGACAAAGAACTTTTAATAAAGAAAAGTAGTGTTAGTGCTACTTTCTCCAATAATTTAAAAAACAAAAACTATGAAAAAACTATTTTTAATTACTTCGGTTATATTTCTGTTATTTTCTTGTGAAAAAGAAGATATTATAGATGAGAACATTAATGGAGATAAAGCTGATCTAGTTGAAACCAGCTTAGAATTAAACACTGCAACTTACACAATTGATGGAACTACTTATGAAGTCTCAGGTCTAACTTGGACTGAATTTTCTAATAACGATTATATTATTGATGGTATTGGAAGTAATAATGCGGAGTTAAGTATATGGATACCCTCAATATTTGCTGGAGATTACAACTTTAACGACCCTAAACTAGGTGGCGATGATATTGATATAAGAATCACTACAACTAATTCAATTTTTAGTTCTGTACATTCAGAAGGGACAATAAAAATAATAGAATCGACAGAGAAATATGTATTAGGTGAGTTTAGTGGAAACTTTGGCAATAAAACAGTTGAGCTACCTGCATCTGGAAACTTTTACATAGAAGTTAAATAACAGTTACCAACAAAGGCTATCGTACATGGGACGCGGGGCACTGACCTCGGTTGACATCTCCCTTTCGGCTGACGCCCCACGATGCCTAGACATTAAAGAAATCCAGAACAATTAAACATAAGACATAAAAAACGTAAGATTAAGAAAACAAATAAATTATGAGATTAAAGAATTTAATGACAGGATTAATAATTCTAATTACTATTAATCTATCAGCACAGGATCTGATATCATATGAAAAAGTGATTAAAACTGACAGCATTGGAAAAGCACTAATTTTTTCAACAATCAATGACTGGTTCGCGACAACTTATAACTCAGCAAATGATGTTATTCAAATGGTTGATAAAGAAGCAGGAATAATAATTGGAAAAGGTTCAATGAAATACTACTATGGAAATAACTCTTCCTATAACGGAAATATAAATTATACAATTAAGGTTTATGTTAAAGACAATAGATATAAAGTTATTTTAACTGATTTCAAACATTCTGGACTTTCATTCGACTTAGGACTAATAACATCCGCAGAGATTTACGCCACTAAAGGGATGTATAAAAAATATCACAACAAAGCATGGAGTGATATAAAATTGAAAACTGAACAATATTCAAATGATATATTTAATTCTATTGAGAATAAAACAAAAAAGACTAATTATATAAATATTGGAGACGATTGGTAGAAACACTACACACAACAAAAAATATAGTGCATTTGGCAGATGGTGCTAAAATTGAAGATAATAGCAATTAAAGAACATCGCAGTAAATTAAAAGTTTGGAGTGTTGAAATGCCAAACGAACCATATTAAAACCGTTATAAGCTAAAAAAAGATACCAAGGAATACTATACTGACTAATTATTATGATATTTGGTCATTACAATATTAAATATTACCTTTGAAATCAAAAAATGATTACAAGAACAATCGAAAATATAATAGGAGAAAAGTTCAATAGTGGAAAAGCAATTATTCTTGTTGGTGCAAGACAAGTTGGAAAAACGACACTTTTAAAACAACTATTAAACGATAAAGAATATTTGTTTCTAGATGCTGATGACCCATCGACGAGAAGTATCCTTAAAAGCCCAACAACTGAACAAATAAGAACATTTCTTGGAGATTATAAATATGTATTCCTTGATGAAGCTCAAAGAATTTCAGGAATAGGTTTAACTTTAAAAATAATCACAGACCAATTTAAAGATGTTCAATTATTTGTTAGCGGTTCTTCTTCATTCGATTTAGGAAATACATTAAATGAACCTTTGACAGGTAGAAAATGGGAATATGAATTGTTTCCAGTATCTTGGGAAGAATATGAAAATAATATCGGTTTCATAAAAGCAGAACAACAAATTGAAAATCGTCTGTTATATGGGTTTTATCCCGAAGTAATTAATAATCAAGGAAAAGAACGCGAAACCCTAAAAAACCTAGTAAACAGTTATTTATACCGAGACATTTTAGCTTTCTCAGATATCAGAAAACCTGAAATATTAGAACAACTATTACAGGCATTAGCATTACAAATGGGAAGTGAAGTAAATTACAATGAATTATCCCAGTTGCTGAAAGTAAATAAAATTACTATTCAAAAATACATTGATATCTTAGAACAAAGTTACATTTTATTTCGTCTGGGCAGCTTTAGTCGTAACTTAAGAAATGAAATCAAGCAAAATCGGAAGATTTATTTTTATGACAATGGAATCAGAAATATGATTTTGGGAGATTTTAAACCATTAGAATTAAGACTTGACAAAGGTGCTTTATGGGAGAATTTCCTAGTTTCAGAAAGACGAAAACAAAATATTTACAAGGACACTTTTGCAAAAACATACTTTTGGAGAACACAACAACAGCAAGAAATCGATTTTGTAGAGGAAAAAGATGGTGACATTTCTGCATTTGAGTTTAAATGGAAAAATAAAAAAATAAAACTTCCTCAAAAGTTTCTAGAAGCTTATAATGCTAAAGAATATATTGTTAACAGAGATAACTTTAGGGATTTTGTCAAAATACAAGAATAAATGCCAGTGCACAACAAAGGGTATGTAAAATTGGGGCAGATAGTTATTGTTCGTACATTCTTTGTTGCATAAACTGAAAAGTGTTTAAAAGAATAGTTGTATGGTTGCGCCCCAACTATTACATAGCCCAACCGTTGGCGTTCATTGTAAAAGAGCCCTAATAACCATTTAAAAATATTATTATGAAAAAAATCAAGTCAATTATTAAGCTTTCAGTTTTAATCGGATTCGTCACTTTAACTTCTTGCGCAGAAGAAGAACCTACCTGTGACTGCAATAGTGCAACAACAACTAATTCAGGTATTTCTTCTGTTGACTTACTAGGCACTTGGAATATCTCAGAAAAATATACAGAAACAAATGGGGTCAAAACATCAATACAGCTGCCCTCTTCAAATACACCAACGAGTGAAATCGAATGTAACTTATGGGACGGATATATGCCTACGTTAACATTCTCTGATAATACAATAGCAGTTTCACGAGAAGAATATTATTGGAATCCAACAAGTAATACTGCAGAAAATGATGCTTATGAATATGCTTTCTTCTACCAGATTGTAGACAACACAATTACTTGGGACGGGGATGAAGTTGCTGAAATTAAAATTGTAAATAACAAACTACATATTGCAGATGCAGATATTGAATATGATAATGGAAATTTAACATACACATATAGCGTATACACTAAAAATTAACCATAAAAAAACAACGAAACGCCAACAAAGGCTCATAGCACATATGCAGCAGCCTACGGGTCGAAACTAGCAGACAGCAGTTATTTGCTAACGGTATAGCACAAGGGGTGCAGTTTAAGAAAACAACAAACGACTTTCTATTTAGTTAGAATAAGCTATTTAAAAAGAATAAAAAACAATGAGATTCTTCTTAATTATAACAATTACTTTTCTTTTTTATCCAATTCATGCTCAGAAAAAAACTTGCAATTGCAAAGAAAACTATGAATGGACAAAAAAAACTTTTGAGAAAAATGACGCTGGATTTCAGTACATTATAGACAAAAAAGGTCAAGAAACTTACAATAACCATAACCAACTAGTTCTAAAAAAAGTAAAAGCAGCAAAAAATATAACTGAATGTACCGAAGCATTAGATAATTGGTTAAAATTTTTCCGCTCTGGACATATTGGAATTATACCATTAACTATTGAAACTCAAAAATTACAAAAAAAGAAACTCAGAAAATGGACAATTAACCTCCCCCAATTTGAAAAATATATTAGCAAAAAAACAGAAGTAGATTACGAGGGAATCTGGTCATTTGGTTCAGGAAACACTAAGATTGGTATAAAAAAAGAAGGTGAAAATTATATTGCTTTTCAGATTGACACAACAAAAGAATATCCTAGAATAATTTTATCTATAACAAAAGATAATGATACGCTAAATACAATTTATTATGCTAAAGGTCGTTCTCCTTATAAAATTCCAAACCCTAAATTAATAGGAAATTACATTCAATTTGGAGAATGGGGTAAATGGAAACGTTTAAGTCCGGTTCTTGAAGTCAACAAAAAAAATCTGAATAATGAAAAAATTGCTTTTAATTGTTTGAACTCTAAAAAACCTTATTTAGAAGAACTAAATAACACAACCCTCTATTTAAGAATACCATCATTCAATTTAAATCAAAAACCTGCCATTGATAGTATAATCTCAACTAACAAAGAAAAGATTCTAAAAACGTCAAATTTGATCATAGACATACGAAATAGCACAGGAGGTTCTGATTATACTTATCGAGAAATATTACCTATTATTTATACAAATCCTGTACGAACAATTGGAGACGAATTTTTGTCAACAGAATTAAATAATAAACAAATATTAGATGTCTTAACCAATCCTAGATATGAAGCATTTGATGACGAAACACGAAAAGAAATCACAGAATTTTACGATAAATTACAAAACAGATTAGGCAAATTTGTTCTAGCAGAAAAAGAAATTAATATTAGAACACAAGACACAATTTACGAGTATCCTAAAAATATTGGAATTATAGTCAATCATAAAAATGTAAGTTCTGATGAACAGTTTTGTTTAGAAGCTAAGCAAAGTAAAAAAGTAAAAATCTTTGGAACGACTACAGCTGGAGCTTTAGATATTTCAAATGTATTTTCTATTGAATCTCCCGACAAAAATTTTAAACTTATTTATTGCTTATCTCGAAGTTTAAGTATTCCCGATTTAACTATTGATGAAATAGGCATACAACCCGATTATTATTTAGACAAATCTATACCTGAAGATAAATGGGTGGAATTTGTAAACAACATATTAAATGAATAAAAAATGGTATAGCACAAGGGGCGCAGCAGGCACAACTCGTTTCAACGTCGCCTTTCTGGTCGACGTTGAACGATCCCATACCGCCAACTATTGGCTGCAATAATAAAAAAGAAAATTGACTATTGATATGATTAAAGATTTAACTTCTATGTTAAATCTATCACCAACAATTTTAATAACCGACGATACTTTAACAAAGTCAAAAAATAACAAACAATTAAAACTAGAACAAATGAAAGAATTAGGCATTGAATAATGCTTATTATTTAACTCTTTTAATAAAAAATAGCATAAAACGAGAGAAGCACAAATTAGAAAAAAGGCTAACTTATTAGAAATTACAGCCTAAAATAGAGCATTCCTTATAAAAATGAATAAAAATCAACTGCAGAATACTTTATTTTATAAAATTTTATATTAGATTTGCAGTTCATTTAATACAATAAATTATGAGTAACGGAACAGTAAAATTCTTCAATAGCGCAAAAGGCTTTGGATTCATCACTCCTGACGAAGGTGGCAAAGATGTATTTGTACATCAAAACGACTTAACAGAAGAAATTGATGAAGGCGATAAAGTAAGCTTTGACGTAGAAGAAAGTCCAAAAGGATTAAACGCAAAAAATGTGAAAAAAGTATAATACTATTTTTTAACTTTTAGCATTGAAAAGCCTATCAAAATTTTGATAGGCTTTTTTTAATTCCTAAATACAAGTGCATCATTCTTTACATCAATAAATATTGGAATTTGCTTATTTACTTCTTCAGCAAGAATAAGTTTAGACAATTCATTCAACACAGTCCTTTGTATTACTCTTTTAACAGGTCGTGCACCAAACTGAGGGTCGTAACCTTTTTGCGCAATTAAACCTAATGCAGCCTCACTTATTTCTAACTTTATATTACTCTTTTGTAACAACTTAATCAATTGCATCAATTGTAAATTAACAATTTCTTTTATTTCTATAGCATTTAAAGGAGTAAACATTATTAACTCATCTATTCGATTTAAAAATTCAGGTCTAATACTTTGCTTTAATAATTCAAACACCTGAACTTTTGTATCTTCAATAAGATTCTCTCGATTACTGACTGTCAATTTCTCAAAATTCTCTCGTATCAAAGAAGAGCCTACATTAGAGGTCATAATAATAATTGTATTCTTAAAATTCACCTGCCTTCCTTTATTATCAGTAAGATGTCCATCATCAAGTACTTGTAACAAAACATTAAATACATCTGGATGAGCTTTCTCTATTTCATCAAATAAAATAACAGAATAAGGTTTTCTACGAACAGCTTCAGTCAATTGACCTCCCTCATCATAGCCAACATACCCTGGAGGAGCTCCAATTAATCTTGAAACACTAAATTTTTCTTGAAACTCAGACATGTCAATACGAGTCATCATACTATCATCATCAAAAAGATAGCTTGCCAGAGCTTTAGCCAATTCAGTTTTCCCAACACCAGTTGTACCAAGAAATATAAATGATCCAATTGGGCGTTTGGGGTCTTGCATTCCAGCTCTACTTCTACGAATAGCATCAGAAATAGCTGTTATTGCTTCATCTTGCCCAATAATACGCTGATGCAATTCATCTTCCAATTTTAACAATTTAACCTTTTCACTCTGCACCATCTTTTTAACAGGTATTCCAGTCCACTTTGCAACAACATCAGCAATATCCTCACTGTCAACTACTTCTTTTATCATTGGATTATCTCCCTGCATTTTACGGAGTTTAAGGGCTAAATCTTGGATCTGCTCCTCAGCTACTTTTACTTTTCCATAGCGTATCTCAGCTACTTTTCCGTAATCACCTTCTCGCTCTGCACGCTCTGCATCATACTTGAAATTTTCAATGTCAATTTTAAGTTGTTGAATTTTATTTATTAAATCCTTTTCTGCCTGCCATTTTGCACGAAGTATATTTCCAGACTCTTTCAATTCGGCCATCTCTTTTTCAATACCAGCAGCCCGTTTTATATTATTTTCTCTCTTAATTGCTTCTCTCTCAATCTCAAGTTGCATAACATTGCGATCAATTACATCTAAATCTTCAGGCACACTGTCTACTTGTAAGCGCAATCGTGCTGAAGCCTCATCTATTAAATCAATGGCTTTATCTGGTAAAAACCGATTCGTAATATACCTACTAGACAACTCTACTGCTGCAATTAAAGCATCATCTTTAATTCGAACTTTATGATGGTTTTCATACTTTTCTTTTAAACCACGAAGTATTGATATGGTACTCGCCTCGTCTGGTTCTTCCACATTAACGGTTTGAAATCTACGTTCTAAAGCTTTATCTTTCTCAAAATATTTTTGATATTCATCTAATGTTGTAGCCCCTATAGAACGTAATTCCCCTCTTGCTAATGCAGGTTTTAATATATTTGCAGCATCCATTGCTCCATCACTTTTTCCAGCTCCAACCAAAGTATGAATTTCATCAATAAATAAAATAATCTCTCCTTCTGCTTTTACAACTTCATTAATAACAGATTTTAAGCGCTCTTCAAATTCACCTTTATATTTTGCACCAGCAATCAAAGCTCCCATATCAAGAGAGAAAAGCTGTTTACTTTTCAAATTTTCCGGCACATCTCCACTTTCAATTCGTTGTGCCAAGCCTTCGGCTATTGCAGTTTTACCAGTACCAGGCTCCCCTATAAGGAGTGGATTATTTTTAGTTCTCCTACTTAATATTTGTAAAACCCTTCGAATTTCCTCATCCCTACCAATTACTGGGTCAAGCTTTCCTGTACGAGCTTTATCGTTTAAATTAATAGCATATTTTTGAAGTGCTTGATAATTTTCTTCTGCACTTTGACTATCTACTTTATTTCCTTTTCGCAGTTCATTAATTGCATCCTCTAAACTTTTATTAGAAATGCCACTTTCCTTCAATAAATGAGAAACAGGACTATCAACAGTAAATAAGGCTAACAGCAAAAATTCTAAAGAAACAAACTGATCTCCTTCCTTTGAAGATAATGCTTGTGCTTTTTTAAAAACAGCATTACTTTCTTTAGACAAATATGGTTCACCACCACTAACCTTAGGATAAGTAGATATTAACTGATCTATGTTAGTTTCCAATAATTGAACACTTACTCCTATCTTTGTGAAAATAAATGTAACAAGCTCTTCCCCAACTAATGTTAGAGCTTTAAAAAGATGTCCCGTTTCTAATTGTTGATTTTCAAACTCTTGAACTAACTGCAAGGCTTTTTCTACTGCCTCTTGTGATTTAATTGTAAAATTCTTTAAATTCATTTTTTCCTCCTTTTTAGAACGAACTCTTTCAAATAAAATACCAATCAAAAAACAAGACACAATGGCGTGTTTTAAAACAAACAGGCGGTCATTTTGGCATTTTTCATATTGTTTTATATAACTATATTTGTATTAATAAAATAAAAAAATGCTATAGAACTAAATTATTAAAACAGCTTAGGCATCGAATTTTACGATTATAAAAACTCATTCTATTATTAGAATGATAAATTAACAGCAAACTAAAAATTCTGTTGCAATATATTATCTCTAATAAAATAAGCCTAACAAAAAAGGATGGAAAAACCGGCATCATATTGTGAATTCGTTGCTCAACTAGACGAAAATAACGTTCATCGCATATACCATGATACAGCTTATGGGTTTGCCATAACTGATGACAATGAGCTTTTTGAAAGGCTGGTGCTAGAAATAAACCAAGCTGGTTTAAACTGGACAACTATTCTAAACAAACAAAAAAACTTTAAAAAAGCATATAGCAACTTTGATGTTGCAACAGTAGCAGCATACACTGAAATAGATCGACAACGACTATTAAACGATGCTGGTATCATTAGAAATAGACTTAAAATAGATGCAACAATACATAATGCTAATGTTATACTAGCTCTTCAAAACGAATATGGTTCGTTTAAGAAGTGGCTGGATAAAAACCACCCTCTTTCAAAAGAGGAATGGGTAAAGCTATTTAAGAAAACATTCAAATTTACTGGTGGTGAAATTGTAAACGAATTTCTTATGAGCACCGCCTATTTAGAAGGAGCACATATTGATAGTTGCATGGTTGGCAAAAAGCTTAAGCAAGCACGTGAATAAAAAGATTCTTTGTGTTCCTTTTTAATCTTCCTTTTATTAACTTTGCGTTTCCTTTAATTTTTCACTTTTAACTCTTTATTTAATGAATATTTCCTATAACTGGCTAAAGCAATATTTAAACATTAACCTTCCTGCTGAAGAAGTAAGCAAAACACTAACTGCTATTGGATTAGAGGTTGGCACTGTTGAAGAAATTCAAACTATCAAAGGTGGTTTAGAAGGTTTTATAATTGGTGAAGTACTTACGTGTACCGACCATCCAAATTCTGACCACCTACACCTAACTACTGTAAATATTGGGAAAGCAGAAGCTTTAAATATTGTTTGTGGAGCACCTAATGTAGCTGCTGGACAGAAAGTAGTTGTGGCAACCATAGGTACTGTTATTTATAATGGAGATGATTCATTCAAAATTAAAAAATCAAAAATTAGAGGAGAAGAATCATTCGGCATGTTATGTGGCGAACCAGAAGTTGGCGTAGGAACTGATGATAGTGGAATTATTGTACTTCCTGCTACTGTTGCTGTGGGTACTTTAGCCAAAGATTATTATAAGGTGGAGAATGATACTGTTTTAGAAGTAGACCTTACTCCTAATCGTATTGATGCAGCATCACATTTTGGTGTAGCACGCGATTTAGCGGCATATTATGCAGTCTACAATCCTGCTATTAAACTACAACCCTATGCTGTTGATGATTTCAAAATTGAAAACAACAGCTCGTCAATAAAAGTTACGATTGAAGACCAAGAAGCTTGTCCTCGTTATAGTGGATTAACCATCTCTGGAGTCGAAGTTAAAGAATCTCCTGCTTGGTTGCTAAACTACTTTAGAGCTGTAGGAATTCGTCCTGTTAACAATGTGGTAGATGCCACTAACTTTGTACTACATGCTATGGGGCAACCTATACATGCTTTTGATGCAGATAAAATTGCTGGAAATCATGTAATTGTGAAGAAGCTAGCAGAAGGAACAAGCTTTACTACTTTAGATGATGAAGAAAGAAAATTGAGTGCTGACGACTTAATGATATGCGACGAAAAAGCTGGTATGTGTATGGCAGGTGTATTTGGAGGTGCTGATTCTGGCGTAAGCGAAAGCACTAAAAATATATTTGTTGAGAGTGCATATTTTAACCCAGTAAGCGTTAGAAAAACAGCTAAGCGTCATGGATTAAACACTGATTCTTCTTTCCGTTTTGAAAGAGGTTGTGACCCTAACAATACTATTTACATACTAAAATATGCTACACTTTTAATTCAGCACGTTGCAGGAGGAAGTGTAACTAGCGACATTATCGATATTTACCCTAAGGCTATCGACAAAAAAGAAGTAGAATTAGCCTTTGACAAGGTGAATAAATTAATTGGAAAAGAAATTGGAGCTGATACTATTAAAACTATCCTTCAAGGGCTAGAAATGGAGATTCTGAAAGAAGACTCTGATAAATTAAGCCTTTCAATTCCTACTTACCGTGTTGATGTAGAAAGAGATGTAGATGTTATTGAAGATATTTTACGTATTTACGGATACAATAACGTTCTACCAGGAGATAATGTAAAAAGCAGTGTTAGCTATTCAAAAAAACCAGACTCCAATAAATTACAAAACCTGATTTCAGAACAACTAACTTCTAATGGTTTTAATGAGATATTGAATAACTCACTAACCAAAGCTACTTACTACGAAAATTTAGAAATTTATAAAGCTGAGAATTGCGTAAAACTACTTAACCCTTTAAGTAATGATTTAAGTGTAATGCGCCAGAGCTTATTATTTGGAGGATTAGAAAGTCTTGCTTATAATCGCAATCACAAAAGCCAAGATTTAAAGTTTTATGAATTTGGTAATTGTTACTATTACGACAAAGACAAAAAAGATGGTGAAACATTAGCTCCTTACAGTGAAAATTTCTTCTTAGGCATGTGGCTTACTGGAAGTAAGTTTGCCCAAACCTGGGTACGTAACGAGGAAAAATCAAGTATTTATGAATTTAAAGGATATATCGAAAACATTCTAAAACGACTAGGCGTTGATACCAAAACCTATATCAAAGAAAATTTCAGCAATGAACTAATATCAGAAGGTCGTAGGGTTGCTACTCCAGATGGAAAGACTCTTGTTAGTTATGGAACTGTTAGTAAAAAAATATTAAAACAGTTTGATATTGACATAGAGGTATTCTATGCTGAGATCAATTGGAACAAAATTTTAAAGACCATACGTAAGCACAAAGTAAAAGCTACTGAGATATCTAAATTCCCGGAAGTAAAACGTGACTTTGCTCTATTAGTTGATAATAAAACAGAGTTCTACGAAATAGAGATGATTGCCTACGAAAGTGAACGCAAACTATTAAAGTCTGTATCGCTATTTGATGTGTACGAGGGAAAAACTCTTGAAGCAGGTAAAAAATCTTATGCTGTAAACTTCATTTTACAAGATGAAAACAAAACACTTACAGACAAACAGATTGAATCTATAATGGGTAAAATTCAGAAGAATTTAGAAGAAAAATTGGGCGCTAAACTGCGATAATAAATCATTAACAATGAATAATAAAATGCCTTTAGTTCTACTAAGGGCATTTTTTATATATTTGTTTCTCATAACACATAAACAACATCTTAATGAAAACGCTATTTATCATAGGCTCTATTGCATTTCTCACAGCTTGTTGCTCTACAAAAAAGGCTACCTCTGATAAAATAACGGAGACAGTTGCAAATTTAGACAAACGCTGTTATATTGAGCCTGACGGAGGAAAATGTCGTGCAGCTATACCTCGTTACTACTTCGATTCTATTGATAATAAGTGTAAGCAGTTTACATGGGGAGGTTGTCAAGGAATAGTACCTTTTAACACCATAGAGGAATGCATGAAGGCTTGTGGGTGTGACAGCTCAAAACTTCAAAAAAAATAAGCTTATTTTTCTTCATTCTTCTTTGAATATACTTTCTTATATATAATTAGGATTCCATAAATAACCATTATAACTGATAATACAATTTTCATCATCCCAACGAGGGAAGTTCCATGCTCAGTTGAAACTTGATTAAAAGTAATAAAAGACCCTAACAAAATAAAAACAATTCCCAAAATAGGATTTTCTCTTTTCTTTTTCTTTTCTAAATTCATTCAACAACAATTTTAATATAACACAAAAATATAAAAACAATTCAATAATATCAAAAACAAAAAAAGCCTGTTCAATTGAACAGGCTTTTTCTATATTTATATCTATTATTCAACAATAACAGGACTGTAAACAGGAACTAATCTTTTCATTACTACCCAACCAATTAAATACGCAACCGCACAAATTGAGAAAATAATAAAGTAACCAGCCGATTTACCTTGGAAGCCCATAAATATCATATCTGTTCTTCCTGCAAATTCGAATAACATACCCGAACCTTTATTAATCATAGCCGAACCAAGACCACCAGCTAAACCACCAATACCTGTAATAGTAGCAATGGCTGATTTAGGGAACATATCTCCAGTTGTAGAGAAGATATTAGCTGACCATGCTTGGTGAGCTGCACCTGCAATACCAATAATAATTACTGGGAACCAAGCAGAATAAGCACCTAATGGCTGTGCAAACAACGCCAACAATGGGAAGAATGCAAAAATTAACATTGACTTCATACGACCCGCATATGGTTCCATTTTCTTTTTATCTACGAAATAGCTTGGTAACCATCCACCTATAATTGAGAATAAAGTAATAGCATATAAAACAAATAGCATTAACTGAGCTTCTGTATCACTTGTTTTAAGACCATACTCAGAGCTTAAATAAGCTGGAGTCCAGAATAAGTAAAACCACCATACACCATCAGTCATAAATTTACCAAAAATAAACGACCATGTTTGTTTGAATTTAAAACATTCTTTTAAAGAAAGTTTTCTTTCTTCTTTTTTCTCAACACCAGCAGCAAGAACCTCTTCGTCTTGATTGATATAATCTAATTCTGCTTTATTTACTTTTGGATGTACGTCTGGCTTTTTGTATATAAATACCCAGAATCCCATCCACACAAAACCAAGAGCACCAATTAAAATAAATGCCATTTCCCAACCGTAGTACTTAGCAATAACAGGAATTAATAAGGGGGAAGCTAATGCTCCTACAGTTGCACCTGCATTAAAAATACTAGTGGCAAAAGCTCTATCTTTTTTAGGAAAATATTCTGCTGTAGCTTTAATTGCCGCAGGGAAGTTTCCTGCTTCTCCAAGTGCCAACACAAAGCGAGCAAATATGAATAAATATACACTAACACTAGCAACCAAAGCCATATTATCAACATGTGATAACACTTCTTTTGCTCCTTCAAAACCTACAAACCACTCACCAGCAACAATACCAGAAGTAGCGATACCACAGAATGCATGTAATACGGCACCTACAGACCAAACTCCAATTGCCCAAAGAAAACCTTTTTTGGTATCCATGAAGTCAACAAAACGACCAGCTACTAATAAACTGATTGCATAAAAAATTGAAAAGAATGCTGTAATTGTACCATAGTCATTGTCATTCCAACCAAACTCAGGTGCAATAAAGTCATTCCACGTTAACGACAGTACTTGTCTGTCTAGATAGTTAATAGTTGTTGCAAAAAATAACATACTACAGATGGTCCACCTATACTTTGTCATTGTTTCTTTAATCTTTCCCATAATAATTGTTTAAAAATTTAAGTTATTGATTATATTACTCTTCTCTTATAGTTTCTTATAGATTGCATTTCCTTTTTCTACATTATTCTTTTTAGTGTATTCTTTCGATATATAATCAATCTGAACCACTGGTTTTGTATCTTGTTTTGAGATAGTTAAAATAATATCTGTTGTTGGGGTCGCCCAAAAAGTTTCCATTCTTAAATTCCCTGTTGACAATAAGAACGGCCAATTTTCTTCTGCTGGATTTACTTCTGAAGAAGATAATTTGACTTTACTGCTTTTACCATACTTTTTTGTTAAAAGCTCTTGAAACATTTTATAATCCTTCAAATAAAAACGAACATTATAATAATCTGGATTAAAATAATACTTAGCTCTCATTAACTGTTTTGAGAGAGTAAAATTATAAATAATTTTACTCTTTATACCAATAATTGGACATTCAAAGATTAAGCGATCATTAGATTCCTCTATAAAAGGACATTCTTTCTCACTAGCTTTTACAGCCATTATATCCATACCCCATTGAATCTTTCTAAAATCATCTTGGGCAATCACATAATTTGCTAAAAAAACAAAGAAAAGCGACATAAAAAACATTCTTGTTTTCATAATAGTTACGCTCAATTAGTTAAATCAATAATAAATTTTATTTTCTCACACTCTTAGCAACAGCCAATGCTTGTTTGCATTTCTCCGTAATTTTACCCCAATCTTTTGCAGCAATAACATCTGCAGGAAATAAATTAGAACCCATACCGACACAAGTTGCACCTGCATCAAACCATGCTTTTAAATTCTCAGCTTCTGGCTTTACTCCTCCTGTAATTATTAAGTTAGTCCAAGGCATAGGACCTTTAATTGCTTTAACAAAGGCTGTTCCTAATACATCTGCTGGGAATAATTTGCACACATCACAACCTGCTTGCTGTGCCGTTGTAATTTCTGTTATTGTTCCACAACCAGGCATATATGCTATTAATCTACTATTTACTAGTTTTGCTACATCAGCATTAAAAGCAGGAGCAACAATAAAATTAGCCCCTAATTGAATATATAAAGCTGCAGTAGGTGCATCAACAATAGAACCTACACCAATAATCATATCAGGACATTCTTTTTCAGCATATTTGATTAGCTCACCATATACTTCGTAAGCAAAATCACCACGATTTGTATATTCACATGCACGAATACCTCCATCATAACAAGCTTTCACCACTGCTTTTGCTATATCCAAATCTTTGAAGTAAAAGATAGGGACAATACCTGTTTCGGCTGCTACTGATAATACTTGTGCTTTATTAAATCTTGCCATCTTAATCTATTTTATCTAGAAACACGACCCGATGAATCGCCTTCCATTAATTTTTCAACTTCATTAACAGTAACTAAGTTAAAGTCACCGTATACTGTATGCTTTAAACAAGATGCTGCCACCCCAAAATCTAAGGCTCTTTGGTCATCATCCGTATAGGTTAATAGTCCATAAATAAGACCTCCCATAAAGGAATCTCCAGCACCTACGCGATCTACAATATGTGTAATATCATAGTCGTGTGATATTTTTAATTTTCCTTCGGAGTACATTACTCCTCTCCAAGTATTTCTGTTCGCATTAATAGAACCACGTAGTGAAATAACTACTTTCTTAGCTCTTGGAAATTTATCCGACAATTGCTTACATACCGATTCAAATACATGAGGGTCAATTAGACCGTTTGTATCATGAGAGTCAAAACTTTCAGGCTTAATCCCAAATACCTTTTCAGCATCTTCCTCATTTCCTAAAATCAAATCACAGCCTTCTACTAAAGCTGGCATAATTTCAGAAGCTTCTTTGCCATACTTCCAAAGTTTGTTTCGGTAATTTAAATCAGTTGAAACAGTAACACCCATTTCATTCGCAGTCTTAATTGCTTCTAAACAAGCATCTGCTGCACCTTGAGATAAGGCTGGGGTAATGCCTGTCCAGTGAAACCAATCAGCATCTTTAAATACCTCACGCCAATTTACCATTCCTGGTTTAATTTGAGCAATAGCTGATTCAGCACGATCATAAATCACTTTACTTGAACGAGTAACTGCTCCTGTTTCTAAAAAATAAATCCCAACGCGATCACCACCACGAAGAATTTCTTTGGTCCCTACATTATGCTTGCGCAAAGTTGCAATACAAGCATCTGCAATATCATTATTAGGAAGTCGAGTAACAAATTCGGTCTTAACACCATAGTTGGCTAATGAAACAGCCACATTTGATTCTCCTCCTCCAAAATTCACATTAAATTGACTGCATTGCATTACACGCTCAAATCCAGGTGTCGCTAAACGCAGCATAATTTCTCCAAAAGTTACAACTTTCTTACTCATCTTTTCTTTTTTTGATTGGTAACTAAAAAACCAAAGTCGTTGTTTTAAAAAACAACGACTTCAATTATCTATATCATCCTAGAATTTGAAAAATTCTTTCGCATTATTATAAGATATATTCTCAACCATTTCGCCAATAAATGGAAGCTCTTGGTGAGGCAATAATCCTTGCTCTATATCGTCTCCTAATAAATTACATAAGGTACGACGGAAATATTCGTGACGTGGATAAGATAAGAAACTGCGAGAGTCTGTTAACATACCAACAAAACGGCTCAACATTCCTAACACAGAAAGTGCATTCATTTGTTTCTCCATTCCATCTTTTTGATCTAAAAACCACCAGCCTGAACCAAATTGAACCTTACCAGCAACTGTTCCATCTTGGAAACAACCAATCATAGTAGCAATTACTTCATTGTCTGAAGGGTTCAAAGTATAGATAATAGTTTTAGCTAATTTATCGTTAGTATCTAATCGGTCTAAGAATTTAGCCATTGCTTTCGCAGTACTAAATGAACCAATAGAATCAAAACCTGTATCAGGTCCTAAATTATTAAACAAACGAGTATTATTATTACGGATAGCACCATAGTGAAATTGTTGTGTCCAACCTGCTTCCCAATCCATGATCGCACCTTCAACCATTACAGCTGATTTAAATTGAAGAATTTCTTGCTGAGTTAATTCTTTTCCTCCATATACTTTAGTAAAAATAGCTTTGATTTCAGCATCCGTATAATCTTCTGCATAAAATTCTTCGATACCGTGGTCAGACAATTTACATCCTTGCTCTGTAAAGAAATCATGACGATTTCTAAGTGCTGCCAACATATCTTCATAAGAAGAAATGCTCATGCCAGAGGCTTTAGACAATTGCTCCATATAAGCGATAAATTCTGAAGGCACTTCAACAGCCATTGCTTTATCGGGACGCCATGTTGGCAACATTTTAATTTCAAAACCATCTTCGCGTGCTTTGATATGGTGCTCTAAAGAGTCAACTGGATCATCTGTAGTGCATACAGCCTCCACATTATATTTACGCATTAAATTACGTGCTGAATATTCAGGGGTTTGTAATTTAGCAGTACATTCATCATATATCTCACGCGCAGTTGCTGGAGATAATAATTTATCAATACCAAATGCTGTCTTTAATTCTAAGTGCGTCCAGTGATAAAGAGGATTACGCATAGTATGCGGAACAGTCTCTGCCCATTTCTCAAATTTTTCCCAATCACTTGACTCGCCAGTACAGTATTTTTCATCCACACCGTTTGTTCTCATTGCACGCCATTTGTAATGGTCTCCCCCTAACCAAACTTCAGTTAAGTTCTTAAACTGATGATCATTTGCAACCATCTCTGGTATTAAATGACAGTGATAATCAATAATAGGCATTTTAGCCGCATGCTCATGATATAATTTTTTTGCTGTTTCTGTTTGCAACAAAAAATCTTTATCTAAAAAATCTTTCATGTTTAATTATATATTTTGTTTTGTTATTAATCTAGATATAGAACAAAAGGAGAAAATAAGCCAATTTAAATGTTCTCGGTCATTTAATATTTCTTAAGAAAAAATATCCTTAAAAAAGCTTGAATCTATGTTTAATAATATCTTTTTTGATTACTTTAGCACTCCGTTTTCAGAGAGAAAGCACATAAAATTCTAATTATCAATTCAATACGCAAACAGAATCAAATAAGCTATTTTTCTGACAGCCCACGAAGATACAAAAAATTTTATATTTGCAAATTAAGTATTACATTTGTGGTTCTGCTCAAAGACGTAACGATTAGAAATATAAATGATTACCAACCTAGTGATTTTAAGAAAGATAGAACAGTAAAAAAAAACACCCATCAACTCAAATAACTCTGCCATGGAAAATAATTCAGAGAATAAAGACCTAAAATTTGACACAAAAAAACAAACCAAGTTTGTTTGTGTAATTCCTAAATTTGTAACTGAGGATTATTGGGAAAGTATCAATAGAGGATTTGACGATGCTGCTAAGGACTTTGCTCACTACAATATTTTAATAGAGAAAAAGTTTTTTGATCAATACGATGAAAGCTCATTTGATGCAGTTACTAAAGAAGTACTTTCAATGAAACCTGATGCTGTTTTTTTATCTCCAATTTTTAAAGAGTCTACACTTCAGTTTATTGAGCAGTTAGACCAAAAAGGAATTAAATATTCTTTTATTGACAATGTGCTTGAAGACTGTGACTACACTACATATTACGGCCAGAACTCCTTCCAAAGCGGCTATATTGCAGCAAAACTGCTAGTTAGTCTAATGCCTGAAGATGCACAAATCATGGTAATTAGAACCAAGCGAAAAGGTGCTGAAGCAAATCAAACTATGAATCGTTATGATGGATTTATGCAATATATCGTAGATAATAAACTAGATGAATACATAGAGTACATAGATGTTGAATTTATTGAAGGTGATGAAGAATACAACTTTAAGTTGTTAGAAAAAACGATGAAAGAGAATGATAATATTAAGGCTGCGATTACTTTTAATTCGAAAGTTTATCGTTTGGCTATGCACCTTGCTTCTTTTAACAGAAAAAATATACGAATTATTGGATATGACCTTCTACCTTTAAATCATCGTTATTTAAAAAAAGGAGTTATCTATTGCTTAATTGCTCAACGTCCAGACAGACAATCATATCTAAGCGTAAGAGACATGTGTCGTTCTATCATTCTAAAACGCGAAGTAAAACAATCGAACTATATGCCTATTGACATCTTATTTAAAGAGAATATAGTTGATTACAATACCTTTTACAATAATTAATTAATAACATAAATAAACTAACCTTAAAGAAAACATGGATTTAGGAAAATTTAGTATTGGTACAGGTGACCGTTTTTGTCACCAAGGGGAAGCTCAACTAAGAGCTATTATGAGAGCTAATGCAGAAGCAGGATTAGACATTAACATAGTATGGAATAAATCAAATCGTGAGCATCAGTATGTTGAGACTGTTCCTCAAGACACACGTAACGAAGCTGATGCTGCTGTCAAAGCGCTTGGTTTTAAAGGTTCTTACTTTGTAGATGCTGATCATATTAATTTTAGCAACGTAGAAGGATTTGTTGATTCTTCAGACTTCTTCACCTTAGACGTTGCATCTTTTATTGGAAAAGAAAGTCCTCAGGCAGAAGTTGATGCTTTTGTTGCTTCTTGCGAAAAATATATGGGAGAACTATCTATCCCAGGTATTGAGCAAAAATTCAATATCACAAAAGAATTTTTAGTTGAGGTTGCTAACAACTTCTTAGCTGCAGTTCAACAAGCTACAGACATATATAACTTCTTAGTAGAGAAAAAAGGTGTAGGTAACTTTATTACTGAAGTATCAATGGATGAGGTAGAAACTCCTCAAACTCCAGTTGAAATGCTTTTCATCTTAAAAATGTTGGCTAATAAGAATATTCCAGCTCAAACTATCGCTCCTAAATTTACAGGACGTTTCAACAAAGGTGTAGACTACACTGGTGATGTTGATCAGTTTGCCAAAGAATTTGAAGAAGATGTATTGGTTATTGCTTATGCAATTAAAGAATTTGGGTTCCCAAAAGACCTTAAATTATCTGTACACTCTGGTTCTGATAAATTTTCAATCTACAAGCCAATTTCTGAAACTATAGCAAAATATAATACAGGTTTACACCTTAAAACTGCAGGAACAACTTGGTTAGAAGAAGTAATCGGTTTAGCTGTTGCTGGTGGTGATGGATTAGAGGCTGCTAAATTTATTTATGCTGACTCATTGAGCCGTAGCGAAGAGTTATGTGGACCTTATGCTGATGTAATTGACATCGATACCACTCAACTTCCAACAATCGAAGAAGTGAATTCATGGTCGAGCGAGAAATATGCAAATACATTACGTCACATCCCAGGACATCCTGACTACAATCCTAATTTCCGTCAGTTGATCCACGTTGCTTATAAAGTAGCCTTCGAAATGGGTGACAAATATATCAGCATGATTGAAAAGCACGCAGATGTTATTGCACAATGTGTAGAAGAAAACATCTACGAACGTCACATGAAGAGATTATTCAACTTTTAATATATAACTTTTAATAGAACCCATATTTCAATGAAAAATTATTTTGATGTAAAAGGTAAAGTGATTGTTATCACTGGTGGAGCAGGTATCCTTGGAAAAGGAATGTCTGAATATATGGCAGAACAAGGATGTAAAGTAGTAGTTTTAGATAGAGTTGACGATGCAGGTAATGCATTAGTTGCTGATATCAAAGCCAAAGGTGGTGACGCTATCTACTTAAGCACGGATGTTCTTAACAAAGAGGTATTAGAGCAAAACGCTAAAGATATTGTTGCTGCTTATGGCAGAATTGACATCTTAGTAAATGCTGCTGGTGGAAATATGCCTGGTGCAACTATTGCTCCTGGACAAACTATTTTTGATCTTCAAATTGACGCTTTCCAGAAAGTAGTTGACTTGAACTTATTCGGAACAGTGTTACCATGTATGGTATTTGGTAAAATTATGGTTGATAAAAAAGAAGGTAGTATCATAAATATTTCTTCTGAATCAGCTATCCGTCCATTAACTCGTGTTGTTGGATACGGTTCTTCTAAAGCAGCTGTAACAAACTTCACTCAGTTCTTAGCAACAGAAATGGCTACTAAATTTAGCGAGAAAATTCGTGTAAATGCAATGGCTCCTGGTTTCTTCTTAACGGAGCAAAATCGTGCATTAATGTCAAACGAAGACGGAACTCCATCTGATAGATGTAAAACTATTCTAGCACATACACCATTTGGTCGTTTAGGTGAAGCAGATGAATTATTTGGAACGCTTCACTGGTTAGCTAGTGATGCCTCTAAATTCGTAACTGGAACATTAACTGTTGTTGATGGTGGTTTTGATGCATTCTGTATCTAATCTATTACGGAGATTTCAATAAAAAAACATATAACAATTAACAATATTTCAATATCATGAGTATTCAATTAAAAAAAGATTGTCAATGGTCTCTAGTAGTACCTACTTCTATGGGACTTCGTATTACTCCTCCATCAGGACAACCAGTACATTCAAGCAATCAGATGTTTGTACAAGCTACAAGTGCAGAAACTAACGTTGCTAACGTACCTGCTTACTTAGGCTTACCAACAAAAGTATTAACTTCTTTCGTTAAAGAAAGTCCTGTTTCTCAATTCATTAAAGACTCTTTAAGACAACGTAACTTTTCGTACGAAGGTCCTGAAGTAGAGCAAGGTGATCCTTGGGGATACCGCCACCAAATCAATATCGCTGATAGTGGTTATGGTACTCGTGGACCTCGTGTATGGAACGACCGTGCAGGTGAAGTTGGTAGAACATTAAACGTAAAAGATTTTGATTTAGAGCGTATATTTGGACAAGAAGGTGTTCAAATCGTACACTTATCTGGTTTGATTGCAGCTTTATCAAGAGAAACTACTGAATTTTGCTTAGCAATTGCAAAAGCAGCTAAAAAATATGGAACTAAAATTTCTTTCGATTTAAACCACAGAGCTTCTTTCTGGAAAGGTCGTGAAGAAGAATTACACCAAAGCTTTACTGAAATTGCTGCTGTTACAGATATCCTTATTGGTAACGAAGAAGATTTCCAACTTTGCTTAGGTATTAAAGGACCAGAAGCTGGTGGTAAAGGAATTGCTGCTAAAATTGATGGTTTCAAAGGAATGATTCAAAACGTAAAACAAGCTTTCCCTAATGCAGAAGTATTTGCTACTACATTAAGAGAAGTTGAAAGTGCAAACTCTCACCTTTGGGGTGGTATTATGTTAGCTGGTGACGAATGGCAAATTGTTGAGCCGCGTCAAATTACAGTACTTGACCGTATTGGTGGTGGAGACGGATTCGTTGGTGGTATGCTTTACGGTATCTTAAAAGAATGGGAACCACAAAAATGGATTCAATTCGGCTGGGCTACTGGTGCATTAGCTGCAACAATGATTACTGACTACGGAATGCCAGCCGATGAAGATCAAGTATGGTCTATATGGGGTGGTAATGCTCGTGTTAAGAGATAACGCCCATTTACTATTTTTTCATTGACAATTGACTATTTAACTTTAAATGACTCCTGAAGTTCTGAAAAAAAGACTTAAAGTTTTTGCACTTAGAGTCATTAAGTTAACAGATAGCTTACCGAATAATTTGACTGGTAAAATTATAGCTCGTCAGATTATTCGTTCTGGCACTTCGCCAGGAGCAAATTATAGAGCAGCCTGTTTAGGTAAATCTGATAAAGATTTTATAAATAAGCTTAAGATAGTTGAAGAAGAATTAGACGAAACGATCTACTGGTTAGAGATTATTATAGAATCCGGTTTAATAAAAAAAGATTTATTAACTGACTTAATGAAAGAAAACCAGGAATTACTAAAAATCATTGTAAGTTCTATAAATACAATGAAAAAGAAACTAAATACAAGATAATAATATTTAATTTGCCAATAAATAGTCAATGGTAAATAACAAAATAGTCAATATTAAATTATGTTATATTATAGCAAAGGTTCAGCAACTACTTCTTTCTCTTCCGAAGAATTAAAACAAGTAATTTTCGAAACGCTTGAAAAAATTGGAACTAAGAAAAAAGTACTAGCTATACCACCTGATTTCACAAGATTTCATTCTCGTGCTGGTGAAATCACCAATATTGCTCATCAATACTATGGTGATAAACTAACAGACATCCTTCCTGCATTAGGAACTCACTATGCAATGACGGATGGAGAAATAGATGAAATGTTTGGAGAAGAAATTCCAAAAGAAAAATTTAAAGTTCACAACTGGAGAGAAGATGTAGTTACTTTAGGTACTGTACCTGGAGAATATGTAAAAGAAGTAACAGATGGAATGATAGATTATTCATGGCCTGGTCAAGTAAACAAATTACTTGTTGAAGGCGATTACGATTTAATCTTATCTCCCGGACAAGTTGTTCCTCATGAAGTAATTGGACTAGCCAACTACAACAAAAATATTTTTGTTGGAACTGGTGGTTCTGAAGGTATTAATAAAAGTCACTTTATCGGAGCTGTTTATGGCATGGAACGTATTATGGGTCGTGCTCTTAATCCAGTAAGAAAAGTGATGAACTATGCTTCGGATAACTTTGCCAAAGATTTACCAATTTTATACATCCAAACAGTTTTATCTGCTGGTGATGATGGGAAACTACATATTAGAGGTTTATATATTGGAGATGATTTCGAATGTTTTGAAGAAGCAGCAAAATTATCTGTAGAAGTGAACTTCAAGATGATGGAAAAAGAGATGAAAAAAGTTGTTGTTTATCTTGACCCATCAGAATTTAGAAGCACGTGGTTAGGTAATAAAAGTGTTTACCGAACTCGTATGGCTATTGCAGATGGTGGCGAACTAATTGTACTTGCTCCTGGCTTAGCCGAATTTGGAGAAGACAAAACAATAGATGGTCTAATTAGAAAATATGGATATGTAGGTTCTAAAAAAGTATTGGAACTAACAAATTCTAATGAAGACTTAAAAAACAACTTAGGAGCAGCAGCTCACTTAATTCATGGTTCGTCTGAAGATAGATTCTCTATAACTTATTGTCCAGGAAACTTAACTAAAGAAGAGATTGAAGGTGTAAACTTTAAATATGCTGATTTAGATGAGATGACAAAAAAATATGATCCTACCAAACTAAAGGATGGCTGGAACATCGTTGATGGTGAAGAAATCTATTATATTTCTAACCCTGCCCTTGGGTTGTGGGCATTCAAAGAGAGATTTAAATAAACAAATAATAAATTTTAATTTTTTAATCAATTTAACTTATGAAAGAAAAAGCAGATATTGGTTTGATCGGTTTAGCCGTAATGGGTGAAAACTTAGTATTAAACATGGAAAGCAAAGGCTTTACTGTTGGTGTATTTAACAGAACTGTATCTAAAGTTGATACTTTTATCAATGGAAGAGGTAAAGGTAAAAACTTTATTGGTGCACATTCTATCGAAGAATTATGTGCTTCATTAGAAAAACCAAGAAAAGTGATGATGCTTGTAAAAGCGGGGAAAGCAGTTGATGATTTTATCGATATGGTTATTCCTCACTTAGAGCCAGGTGATATCATTATTGATGGAGGTAACACTCACTTTCCAGACACTAATAGAAGAACTGCATATGTAGAGAGCAAAGGTTTATTATTTATCGGTACTGGTGTTTCAGGTGGTGAAGAAGGAGCTTTAAAAGGTCCATCTATCATGCCTGGTGGTTCTCCAAAAGCATGGGAAGCTGTAAAACCTATCTTCCAAGCTATCTCAGCGAAAGTTGGTAACGAAGCTTGTTGTGACTGGGTTGGCCCTAATGGTGCTGGTCACTTCGTAAAAATGGTACACAATGGTATCGAATATGGTGATATGCAATTAATTTGCGAAGGTTACCAAATCATGAAAGACGTTCTTGGAATGTCTGCAGACGAAATGCACGAAGTATTCAAAGATTGGAACGAAGGTGAGATGGAAAGTTACCTTATCGAGATTACTCGTGATATCTTAGCTTATAAAGATGAAGATGGTTCTCCTATAGTTGACAAAATATTAGACACAGCTGGTCAAAAAGGTACTGGAAAATGGACAGGGATTTCTGCTCTTGATTTAGGAGTTCCATTAACTTTAATTGGTGAATCAGTATTTGCTCGTTGTTTATCAGCTGCAAAAGATGATCGTGTTAAAGCTTCGAAAGAATTTCCAGCTCCAGCAATTTCATTTACAGGCGACAAAAAAGCATTTATAGAAGATTTAAAACAAGCACTATTTGCTTCTAAGTTAGTTTCTTATGCACAAGGATACCTTCTAATGAAAGAAGCTGCAAAAGAATTTAATTGGACATTAAATAATGGTGGTATTGCTCTTATGTGGAGAGGTGGATGTATTATCCGTTCTACATTCTTAGGTAATATCAAAGATGCATTTGATAAAAACCCAGAATTACCGAACTTATTAATGGATCCTTTCTTCAAAGAAAAAATTCTTAATGCACAAAAAGGTTGGAGAAATGTAATTGCTGTTTCTACAGTAAACGGAATTCCAATTCCATGTATTTCTTCTGCTCTTAGTTATTATGATGGATTTAGAACTGAAAGACTTCCTGCTAACTTGTTACAAGCTCAACGTGATTACTTTGGTGCTCACACATATGAGCGTTTAGACAAACCACGTGGTGAATTCTTCCACACTAACTGGACTGGTCGTGGTGGTGACACATTTGCTACAACTTACGTAGTATAATTAAACCCTACTATATATAAAAAAGCCCGAGTCAAATGATTCGGGCTTTTTTATTAATTAGCTACAACTTATTATTATACCTCTTCCTCTTTATTATAAAGAGATTCGTTACCACTTTCGCGCGTTCTAATTCTATAGGAGTCCATTAAATCAGAAACAAATATTTTCCCATCTCCAGTAGAACCTGTATTGGCAGAGTCTAAAATAGCATCAATAGTCAACTCAAGATTTTTATCGCGTACAACTATCGTTAATAACATTCTTGGTATTAAACTAGTGCTAACACTTCCCCTACCCGTATTTACTACCTTAGTAGCATCGTTTCCTACACCTGTAACATCCCAATAAGAAAAGAATTGTATACCTGCAGTATCTAATGCTTCTTTAACTTCATCAAACTTTGATGCTCTAATAATTGCCTCTATTTTTTTCATATTATATTTTTTTAAATTGTATACAAATGTATACATATTTGGCTAATTTTAATACATATTTGTAATTTTAAGGTATTTTTTCTTACATAAATGTGATTTTAAGCATATATATATTACTTTTGCTATCATTTTAAAACTACAAAAATATGTTTGATACAGGAACTACAACTTTTATGATTTTAGCTACCAGTTTGGTGATGCTAATGACTCCAGGCCTTGCTTTCTTTTATGGCGGACTAGGCTCAAAACGAGATGTTTTAAACATCATGATTCAAAGCTTTGTTTCCATGGGGATAAGCTCCTTACTATGGTTAACAATTGGTTATTCACTCTGTTTTAGTGGTAGCATGGGAGCCGGAAATGACTTCTTTGGGATTCTTGGCAACTTTGACAAAGTATTTCTAAATGGAGTAACGCCTTCCACAATTTACCACGATTTAAGTGGCACGAGCAAAGGTTTTCCCGAATATCTATTTTTTGCCTATCAAATGATGTTTGCTATAATTACACCAGCACTTATTACCGGTGCCTTTATTAATCGCGTCACATTTAAATCATACGTTTTCTTTTTAATATTCTGGCAAATATTTGTTTACTACCCTTTTGTACACATGGTATGGGGAGGTGGTTTACTAGCCGAGTGGGGTGTCGTTGATTTTGCTGGAGGTATAGCAGTACATGCTACTGCTGGTTTTGCAGCTTTAGCATCTGTATATTTTGTAGGGAAACGTAAAAAGAAAACAAACCCCAACAACGTACCTTTAGTTGCTGTTGGAACTGCCCTACTCTGGTTCGGTTGGTATGGTTTTAATGCAGGAAGCGAGCTCGCTGTTGATTCAATTACCATATCTGCATTTGTAAACACAGATATTGCAGCCTCAGCGGCAGCAGTAACATGGTTGATTATTGAATGGACTACCGGAAATAAAAGACCTACTTTTATTGGCTTAATGACTGGTGCTGTAGCTGGTTTAGCAACTATTACTCCGGCAGCTGGATTTGTAAACATATATTCAGCTGCATTAATTGGGGTTATTGCCAGTGCTGGATGTTACTTAGCTGTACGCTGGAAAGATAAAAAAGGATGGGATGATGCTCTAGATGTTTGGGGAGTACATGGCATGGGTGGTGTAATAGGAACTATATGCGTTGGTTTATTTGCTACAAAAACAATTAATGAAGGAGTTGATAACGGACTATTTTATGGTGGTGATGGTATGCTACTAGTAAAACAAACTACAGCTATCTTAATTGCTATCGTTTATGCATTCTTCTTTACGGTAGGCTTATTCAAAATAATAAATAAATTTATCCCTGTTAAGGTTTCAGAAGAAGATCAAGAACTTGGATTAGATGTAAGCTTACATGGAGAAGTTGCTCGAGAATAATACACTCAGCATATAAAGTAAAAAGAGCTCATTAAAGTAATGAGCTCTTTTTACTTTATAAGAGCTGAAATAATTCTTTTAATATATAGTGAGCATATTCCGAAGCAACATGCTCTAAGAATACTGGAAAATCAACTACAGCCTCTTCATCTGCTGAATCTGATATAGTACGAATCACTAAAAAAGGCACACTAAAATCATAACACACTTGTGCTACAGCAGCCCCTTCCATTTCTACACATAAAACAGAAGGTAAATTATTCTTTATTTCATTACGTCCATCTTGAGAATTTATAAACTGATCTCCACTTGCAATATCTCCTAACAAAACTTTTGGAGCACTAATATTATATCCCTTTAGTTTCTCCATGAAAACTGTTTCTGTTTGAATAAATTTTTCTACGGCTAATTTAGCTTTACTCATATCCATTTTTTCTGCTTCAAAGAATGAACGCCCTATTAAAGGTATCTCAAACCTAGGCATTAAAGGAGAAGCGTCCATATCATGCTGAAATAGCTTCTCTGCTATTACAACATCACCAATTGCAAGTTGAGAAGACAAAGCTCCTGCAATACCAGAGAATATAACCTTATCTACACTATACTCTATAATAAGCTGTGTTACAGTAGTAGCAGCAGCCACTTTTCCCCAACGAGAAAAAACTAACACCACCTGTTTTCCATATAAACTACCTTCGTAAAAAGTTCGCTTTCCTTTTACGGTTTGTTTTTCACAAATCATTTCAGCAATCAACTTCTCAACTTCCTCACGCATAGCGCCAATTATTCCTATTTTCATATTTATGTGTTGATTTGATACCCCACAAAACTAATATAAATATTCTATGCTGAAGAACATATTCCACACAAAAACTTCATTAATATTTGTTGTTAAAAATTAACTTAATAGTATATCTTTGTCTATACCAATCTATCTTTTTGCGGCTACTTATTTAAGGCTATATTGAAAATAAACTATAATAATTATCTATTTAAAAAGGAGGAACACTATGAAAAAGTTATCATTACTATTTATCTCTTTTATGTTTGTTGGTATTGGGGCACTAGCTCAAGAAGCTGAATATGTAGTAAAAAAAGATTTTCAAGAAAAAACAACTATACTTGGAGCACAAGTGAATTCTGTAAAAAGACTTAGTTCTAGTATTAATACTGAGTTAACAAGCGTAAAAGAAACAGTTGCAGAAAATCAAATTCAAATAAAGACTGTCGAAGCAAGCTCTAATGAGAACTCAGCTGCTTTTTCTGCATGCAAAGCAGAAATTGAAAACGAAAAAGCAGCTTTACTCAAAGCTAAAAAGAAAACTAAACTTGCTTTAATTATTAGCTTGTTATTGATTATTTTATCTGCGGCATTTACCTTTAGCATTAAAAATAGACTTACTAAAAAATTAGCTGCGACTCAAAAGCAAATTGATGAAACCAATAATATGCTTATTGAACAAGGTAAAAGTCTTGAAAAAAAAATCAGTACTCTTAATGATAACATCAAGGATATTAAAAAAGACAAGGAGAAGAAATAATTTTGTAGACTAATAAAAAAACCATCTTTGAAATTCAAGGGTGGTTTTTTGTATATAAAAAGAAAAGAACCTACCTTCGTGTATTATTTTTAACATATTAGGATATTATGAAAAAAACAATTGCTTTGTCAATTCTCTTAACAATAGGGTTTATCGCTTCTGCTAGAACTAATAATAAAACGGATGATTTAAATAATTATAAAAATAGCTTACAATGGAATATCTCTTATATGACACGAGGAGTATTTTCATTAAGTTATGAAAGATTAATTAGCCCTAAAGCGGCTATTCAGTTTAGTGTTGGTGCTACATCATACGATATTATCTCCATTTCTGATTTCCCTTCTAGCTTTTTTGAAGAAATCAACCCGTTTAATGATACATATGATTACGACACATACAGCTACACATACGACACAAACGAACCAGAATACACAGACGCATATCAAGGTGGTGCTTTTGGAAGCATTGGTATAAAAGTATACTTACGAAACAATGTTAACCTAAAAGGTCTATATATAAAGCCTCAATTTAGATATAGAAACTATTTCCTAACAACAAACGTAAAAGATGACGATAACAATATTGATTTTGATCGCACAAAAGAGATGAATGAATTTGGATTTACTATAGGATATCAAACGGGAGGATATCTAACATGGAACTTTTATATCGGAGCTGGGTATTTAATGAAAGTAAGTGATGAAATTATTACTGAAACAATCACAACTTATGATACATGGGGCTATGAATACAAAACCTACTCCCATTCAATGAAAAAACAGAAACAAAGCATTCCAAATCCTTGGGGTGGTGTGTCTGTTGGATTCGCATTTTAAAAAACAAAAAAAACATGAAAAATTTAATTAGTATTACCATTGTATTGCTATTATTTAGCACCCATACTTTTGGAAGGGATAATAAAAGCACAGAAGATTTAACTGTGTACAAAAACAATCTTCAATGGAAAATAACACAAATATCTAGAGGAGCTTTTGCATTTACATACGAAAGACAAGTTACAGAAAAAGTTGGTGTAGAAATTGGCTTAGGCGCAACAAACAATGACTATCTATTCCCTTTAATATCTGACGCAGATTACTGGGACTATGACAACGTTTACCAAGGTGGATTATACTCTAGCATTGCTCTTAAAATATATCCTAGAGGAATGGAAAACTTTAAAGGAGTTTATGCTAGTCCTTTCTTTAGATATATTCAATATTCACTTTCTTCAACAACTTCAAATAGTCAAGAATTAGAAAGAGCTAGAGAAACAAAAGACTTTGGATTTGTTATCGGCTATCAAACTGGCAGTACTATTATGGTTAATTTCTTTATCGGTGCTAGTTATAATATACAAGCATATGATAAAGTTATACCACCAGCAGCTCCATCTACTGCATACACTATTAAAAAAATAAACAAAACAATGCCGCTACCTGTTGGAGGTATTTCTTTAGGTTTTGCATTTTAAAAAAACAAGACCCGTCCTAAAATAGGCATAGTTCTACGAACAGACAAAACCATCTCTCTAACCTTTGACAATTCTCGTGAAGGAATCGCTTTTCTTTTTTGTATAGGGGTTTCTTTGTCAGTTGAACTCATGGGTAAGTATTTGGGATTTGACCAATCTAAAGTACCATGTCTTCTTAACCAAACCAAAACTATGCTTATTCCTTGATAATCTTTTTGTTCTCATAAAATAAGTAGTTTTATGGTCAACTTATTTCAGGACGAGACAATACATAAAAAAGCCACCTTTTAAAGGTGGCTTTTTTATGTATTAGATAATACAATGATTTTATTATCACTTAAAAATTACTAATCCAGAAACAGACTCATTACCAACAAGCAATTGATAAACATAGCTACCAGAGATTAGATTTCCTCTTTCAAATACAAATTCATTATTTAAATTCGAGTGTTGCATGATTATTTTCCCTGATAGACTTAAAACAGAACAAGTAGCAAGCTTCTTTGATGGGTTATCAAAACTAATCTTAACATAATCTCTTGCAGGATTTGGGTAAACCACTACATCACCATTATATTTTATATTTACATCATCACCTGTAGTATTCCAGCATTTTTCTGGTTCAAGAATTAGATTATCAATACTCACTTCCCCCCCTGCGATTTCCTTTACAATAATTTTATTGTAACCTTTACCAACATTTACCTTAAATGGGGAAATTCCTGTCCATGGTAAGTCTGTAGCAACATTATTATATATTTTTCTTTTTGAATTATTAGATTCTAACCAAATCTCCACATGTGCAGGCCCAACTGTTTGTAAGTCAAAGCTAAGATTATATTTTCCTGGACCCATCAAAATATCTGTTGATGCTTCACCCTTTCCTACACTATTATCTAATGATAAGCTATGATCATCAGATTGTTCACTTGTAAAGAAATCTCCATCCCAACGACATACATTATCATCGCTGTCATCGTTGTTATAAAAAGTCTCAAAATCAAAGTTAGGTATTAAGTTACATTCTGTTGGTGAACATGGTGACTCCTCCCAACATACTTCTAGCTCAACTACAATATCGTCAATACTCATTTCATGACCTGCAGTTTCTTTTACTACAAATTTATTATAGTTACCATTCACTGTTACTACAAATGCTGGTATTGATGTCCAAGGCAAATCAGTAATCGTACTCATATAAATTCTCTTCGCTGATTCAGTTTCTGATTCTAACCAAATCTCAACTGAAGCTGCACCCCATGATTGTAAATCAAAACTTACCTTATAAGCTCCTGGACCCATCAAAATATCTGTTGATGCTTCACCCTTTCCTAGACTATTATCTAATGATAAGCTATGATCATTAGATTCTTCACTTGTAAAGAAATCTCCATCCCAACGACATACATTATCATCACTGTCATCGTTGTTATAAAAGGTCTCAAAATCAAAGTTAGGTATTAAGTTACATTCTGTTGGTGAACATGGTGACTCCTCCCAACAGACTTCTGGCTCAACTACAATATCGTCAATACTCATTTCATGACCTGCAGTTTCTTTTACTACAAATTTATTATAGTTACCATTCACTGTTACTACAAATGCTGGTATTGATGTCCAAGGCAAATCAGTAATCGTACTCATATAAATTCTCTTCGCTGATTCAGTTTCTGATTCTAACCAAATCTCAACTGAAGCTGCACCCCATGATTGTAAATCAAAACTTACCTTATAAGCTCCTGGACCCATCAAAATATCTGTTGATGCTTCACCCTTTCCTACACTATTATCTAATGATAAGCTATGATCATCAGATTGTTCACTTGTAAAGAAATCTCCATCCCAACGACATACATTATCATCGCTGTCATCGTTGTTATAAAAAGTCTCAAAATCAAAGTTAGGTATTAAGTTACATTCTGTTGGTGAACATGGTGACTCCTCCCAACAGACTTCTGGCTCAACTACAATATCGTCAATACTCATTTCATGACCTGCAGTTTCTTTTACTACAAATTTATTATAGTTACCATTCACTGTTACTACAAATGCTGGTATTGACGTCCAAGGCAAATCAGTAATCGTACTCATATAAATTCTCTTCGCTGATTCAGTTTCTGATTCTAACCAAATCTCAACTGAAGCTGCACCCCATGATTGTAAATCAAAACTTACCTTATAAGCTCCTGGACCCATCAAAATATCTGTTGATGCTTCACCCTTTCCTACACTATTATCTAATGATAAGCTATGATCATCAGATTGTTCACTTGTAAAGAAATCTCCATCCCAACGACATACATTATCATCGCTGTCATCGTTGTTATAAAAAGTCTCAAAATCAAAGTTAGGTATTAAGTTACATTCTGTTGGTGAACATGGTGACTCCTCCCAACATACTTCTGGCTCAACTACAATATCGTCAATACTCATTTCATGACCTGCAGTTTCTTTTACTACAAATTTATTATAGTTACCATTCACTGTTACTACAAATGCTGGTATTGATGTCCAAGGCAAATCAGTAATCGTACTCATATAAATTCTCTTCGCTGATTCAGTTTCTGATTCTAACCAAATCTCAACTGAAGCTGCACCCCATGATTGTAAATCAAAACTTACCTTATAAGCTCCTGGACCCATCAAAATATCTGTTGATGCTTCACCCTTTCCTAGACTATTATCTAATGATAAGCTATGATCATTTGATTCTTCACTTGTAAAGAAATCTCCATCCCAACGACATACATTATCATCACTGTCATCGTTGTTATAAAAAGTCTCAAAATCAAAGTTAGGTATTAAGTTACATTCTGTTGGTGAACATGGTGACTCCTCCCAACATACTTCTGGCTCAACTACAATATCGTCAATACTCATTTCATGACCTGCAGTTTCTTTTACTACAAATTTATTATAGTTACCATTCACTGTTACTACAAATGCTGGTATTGATGTCCAAGGCAAATTAGTAATCGTACTCATATAAATTCTCTTCGCTGATTCCGTTTCTGATTCTAACCAAATCTCAACTGAAGCTGCACCCCATGATTGTAAATCAAAACTTACCTTATAAGCTCCTGGACCCATCAAAATATCTGTTGATGCTTCACCCTTTCCTACACTATTATCTAATGATAAGCTATGATCATTAGATTGTTCACTTGTAAAGAAATCTCCATCCCAACGACATACATTATCATCGCTGTCATCGTTGTTATAAAAAGTCTCAAAATCAAAGTTAGGTATTAAGTTACATTCTGTTGGTGAACATGGTGACTCCTCCCAACAGACTTCTGGCTCAACTACAATATCGTCAATACTCATTTCATGACCTGCAGTTTCTTTTACTACAAATTTATTATAGTTACCATTCACTGTTACTACAAATGCTGGTATTGACGTCCAAGGCAAATCAGTAATCGTACTCATATAAATTCTCTTCGCTGATTCCGTTTCTGATTCTAACCAAATCTCAACTGAAGCTGCACCCCATGATTGTAAATCAAAACTTACCTTATAAGCTCCTGGACCCATCAAAATATCTGTTGATGCTTCACCCTTTCCTACACTATTATCTAATGATAAGCTATGATCATTAGATTGTTCACTTGTAAAGAAATCTCCATCCCAACGACATACATTATCATCGCTGTCATCGTTGTTATAAAAAGTCTCAAAATCAAAGTTAGGTATTAAGTTACATTCTGTTGGTGAACATGTTATTTGTTGTGCTTTCAAAGTGGTCGCACCAAATAAAAAAAGAGAAAGTACACCTAAAACTCTTAGTGTGTGTTTTGTCTTTTTCAACAAAAAAACTTCTTTTCCATTGAAAGAAATAAAATTCTTAGAATTCATGTGATTAAATTTAATGGTTTATAATTTCAATTATCTTTTTATACAATTATTTATTTTAGAAAACACTTTATAAGTAACAAAGCTCATAATAAAGCACCCTAACTCAACAGTAAAAAACTTCACAATAGTATGACTCAAAAAAAAGAAAAGGTTACACTTTTTTTTTAACTTTTTCAAAAAAAACAAACTATTAAACTATAAAGGTGGAGTAGAAATTAACTTATTAGATAGACACAGGAAGGTTATATTACTTCAATTTTCTTCCATTTGCCTTGATAAAATCTATAAATCAACAGCAAAGCAAATAAAATAATAACTACAATAACGGCAGTCCACACAAATAAAACATGATAATCAAAAACTTCAAACATTAGATATGCGATCCCAACCAAAGACCAATGCATAATAATAGAAGCCCACATTGTCCAGTGAGTATCTCCCGCTCCACGCAAAGCACCAATTAAACATACCATTATGGCATCAAACAATACATACAGTGAAACTAGCTGCACCATTCTTACTGCTATAGGAGCAACTTCAGCAAATAACTCATCACTCGCATTACCCTTGAATAAATAAACTAATGGCTCAGGTATAAGAACAAAAAATAAAAGACACACTACTGAATATAGCAAACCTGCAGACAAGCCAGAATAAGTTGCTCTTATTGCCGAGTAAACATCTTTAGCTCCTAAATACCTGCCAACTAGACTCATAATAGCTATTTCTATTCCAATAAGAGGTATAAATGAAATATAATCCCAATTAAAAGTTATAGTAGTAGCAGTAGCAATTACATTTCCTTGAGATTGAAATATGAAAATCAGCACATTAAAAGCCAGCATATTCACAAACATTTCAGTTCCTTGAGGAGTTCCAAAATAGAGTAATTTTTTCATTATCTTCCAATCAATATGAAAGGATTTTTTCACTTCAAATTCTATGGAATTTGATTTTGAGAAATACTTCCATACAAAAACAGATGAGCCCAAGAAGCTAGCTAAAACAGTTCCGATTGCTGCACCTTCAATACCCATAGGCGAGAATCCTAGTCTGCCAAAAATCAACACATAATTAATTCCAACATTAGCTAACATTGCTACTATATTAGAAAACATTACAATACGCGTATTACCAATACCTGAAAAATAACCAGTAAAAGCTGTACGAAGCAGGGTAAAAATCAACCCAAAAATAAGCACATTGAAATATTTAGTTTGATATATTAACTGCTCCAAAGGAAGATTCATAAATTCAAAAAACAGAATTCCTAAAGGACGCAAAAGCAGAATGAGAGGATATGCTATTATAGCTAGAATAAAAGTTTGAGTAAAAACCTTTGCACTCTCTTTTTTGCGACCAGCTCCAAAATATTGTGCAACCAAAGTAGTAGAAAAACTCAATAGTCCAACAAAAAAGAAGGACATCATCAATATACTCAAACCACCTCCCATAACAGCATTCATTGCTTCTGGAGCAATTTGAGCCATATACAAACGATCCGTAATTTGCATTACTATATCGCAGGCATAAGTAGCTACCATTGGCATAGCAATAGTAAGCATCTCTTTAAAACCACCTTTAGCAGAATACATATCTGCTATTTTTGAGCTATAGTTCATTTATTTTATTCGCTGCCAAGTTCGTTCCTGTGAAATAAAAAGATACCTCGCTTTCAATAGTAAATCACCATTAGGCAATAACTCAAAGGCTCCTTTAACATGTACTCCTTCACGAGGAGAATATATCTTTCCATTCCCCCACTTATTATTTTTATACTCTAGCCCATAAATAAAGGTTGTACCTATAATCTTTCGAGTACGTAATTTTTTATTGGGATTTTTTGTGTCAATTCTAGAAGTACCCTTTTTTAACCATATTGTTTTAGCATAATACTTCCCTTTCTTTTTGTAGAACTTTACTTTAGCATCTTTCTTCTCAACAAAGTAAATACCCAAAATTTTATCTGCAGGATTAGCGAATAGATAACTAGAAAAAAATAAGAATGATAATAATAAAAGTGTGTGTCGCATATGTATAATTACTTGCCGATACAAAATCTACTAAAAATATTTCCTAAAATCTCCTCTGTTCCTATAGAGCCTGTAATCTCTCCTAAATAATGCATGCACTCCCTAATATCTTGAGAAAGGAAATCTCCAGAAACATTCTTCTGCATACCTTCTCCTACTCTATTTACTGCCGCCAAAGCTTTAACCAAAGCCTCATAATGACGCACGTTAGAAACAATCACATCTTGCTGAGAAATACCCGCTAATTGAGAAGCCTCAATTAGTGCTTTATGTAAATTTTCTGTATTATATTTTTGTTTTGCAGAAACAATAATTTTACTATCAATTATTTCGAAAATAGCTTCTCCAAGAGTCTTTTTTTGCTCTTCATTTAGAAGATCCGCCTTATTACAAACTAATATGAGTTTTTTACCTTGCAGTAATTCTTTTATATGGTATAAATTTTTCTTAATTCCATCTACACCAATAGTAGCATCAACTAAAAACAATACAACATCTGCTTTTTCAATAATCTTATAGGTGCGTTTAATGCCTAAATTTTCGATTTTATCTGATGTTTGACGAATACCTGCTGTATCTATAAAACGGAAAGTAACACCACAAATAACTGTTGTATCTTCAATACTGTCCCGTGTTGTGCCGTGTATATCAGAAACAATGGCCTTTTCTTCATTAAGCAACAAATTCAACAAGGTTGATTTTCCTACATTCGTCTCACCTACTATCGCAACTGGAACTCCATTTTTAATAGCATTACCTAAGCTGAAAGATTCTGTCAGACGACTTAGCTTTTTTGTGATTTTTTCAATTAATTCATTTAGCTGTGCGCGGTCAGCAAATTCGACATCTTCATGACTAAAATCCAACTCTAATTCAATTAATGACACAAACGTAAGTAAGTCATTTCGTAAAACTAACAACTCATTAGAGAAGCCACCCCGCATTTGTTGCAAGGCAATTTTATGAGAAGCTGAAGAAGAAGCAGCTATTAAATCAACAATAGCTTCAGCTTGTGAGAGATCCATTTTCCCATTTGTAAAAGCACGCTGTGAGAATTCTCCAGCGGTTGCTAATTCAGCACCATTTTGCACCAACAATTGCAATATTTGCTGTTGAATAAACTGACTTCCATGACAAGCTATCTCTACAGAATTCTCTCCTGTAAATGAACGCGGCGCTTTAAATACACTAAGCAACACCTGGTCTATCACATTAGCTCCATCATAAATAGCCCCATAATGAATTGTATTCGGTTCAACATTAACTAATTTCTTTTTCGGATCTTTAGCTCGAAAAATCAAGTCACATATTGTGAATGCCTCTATCCCAGAAATTCGAACAATTGCAATAGCCCCCTGTCCTGAGGCTGTGGATATGGCACATATAGTTGGTGTATTCATCATTTTTTTTTGCTAAAGAGACGGTGCGAGCACCATCTCTACATAAATTATCTATTAAATTCTATCTAGTACCTTTTCTATCAATTCTTTTATTAACGGGTGATAATTTGTATTGGCAGATTTAATTCTTCGATTAGCAATTACACAACAAACAGTCATCGCTTTATGCCCCATCAACTTTGCCATACCTGCAATAGCTGAACCCTCCATTTCATAATTGGTAATTTTATAATCTCCATAACGAAAAGATTCTATTTTATCATTAATTTTCATATCATCCAAATTCAATCGTAATACTCGTCCTTGCGGACCATAAAACCCATTTGCAGAAATGGTAACCCCACGCAACATATCATTCTTACAAATCGCATTTAACAACGATTCATCAGCAGCTACTACGTATGGAGATGCTTTTAATGGAGACCAATTAAGATGTTTCTTTAGTGATTCTTCAAATGCTAAATCTGCAATACTGTTTCTTCCTTCATAAAAACTCAAAACACCATCAAATCCAATTGATAGCTCTGAAGCTAAAAATGAGCCTAAAGGAATATCTGCCTGCATGCCTCCACAAGTACCAATACGAACAATAGTCAATGGTTTAAATACTGAATGCTCTGTTCTGTTTTCAAAATTAATATTTGCTAAAGCATCTAGTTCATTCATTACAATATCAATATTGTCAGTACCAATACCCGTAGACAAAACTGTTATTCTTTTACCTTTATATCCACCTGTTATGGAGTTGAACTCTCTATTAGAAACCTCACACTCAATTGTATCAAAAAATGACGCCACCATTTTTACTCTAGCAGGGTCTCCGACAAGGATTATTTTCTCGGCTAATTGAGAAGGAAGCAAGTGCAAATGGAATATACTCCCGTCAGCATTTAATATAAGCTCTGATTCTGAAAAATATTTAGTCATGTTATAAAAATATAAAGACAGAGTTTACAAAATAAAAAGAAACTACTATCTTTCATCGCAACCTTACTGTCTGTCTGATTCTCTATCTAATTAAAAACAAAAATACGGATAAGAATTTTAATTTCACTTTAATGCAATAAAAAAGCCGAAGAAAATCTTCGGCTAACTATCTATTTACATTAAAAGATTACTTATAGTCTTTTAATGACTCTTGCAATCGTTGACGAGCAAAAAAGATTCTACTTTTAACTGTTCCTATTGGAAGGTCCATTTTATCGGCAATCTCATGATACTTAAATCCAGCAACGTGCATAGAAAAGGGAACTTTATAATCGTCTGCAAAACCATTAATACAGTTATTTATCTCGTTTATAGAGTAAGCTCCATCTGGAGAATCAAAACCTGATGTTTGAGGTATATTTAAAAAATAAGAATTATCAGTACGGTCTACCATAGTCTGATCACGAATTATCTTTCTATAATTATTAATAAAGATATTCTTCATTATTGTCAACACCCATCCTTTAAAATTAGTGTTTTCAGTAAACTTATCTTGGTTAGTCAACACCTTAAGTGTTGTTTCTTGCAAAAGATCCTTAGCCTCTTCTCTATCAACAGTCAAAGTACAAGCAAAATTATACATATTATCCTGCAAGCCTAACAGCTTATTTTGTAGTTCTAAGTTTCTCATGAAATTGTTCGTTTAATTAGATATATAATTCTTAATTTTGTGTTTTACAATAAAACAATTAATAACTGAAAATGCTCATGATATTTGTACAGTTTGTTAATAAATACTTAACACCCCTTTTTACAGGGGGAAAAGGATTTAAAAATAATACATTTTTTAGATAAATTTACATTTTGTTGATAAAAACAACTTTAAATATTTGGATAATTAAAATTTATAAAATTCATTGATTTATAGAACTCTTACTATTAGATAGATTAGAACTGTTCTTAGTTTGGAAATGTTTTACAACATATTTTTCAAGAAAACAATATAAAAAATCTATATTAATCCTCGACCCACAAAGGATTTTAAACACATAAAAAATAGACACATGAATCTTTTTCAAAAATTACTAAAAAACAGGAAAAGCACCAGAGTATTTACTCCAAAAATGGTAGAAAATGACAAAATAGAAGCCTTAAAAAGCGCAGTTTTAATGTCACCTTCCGGAAAAAGAATCAACGAATGGGAGTTTATTCTAATTAACGAACCTGAATTATTAACAAAACTTTCCACAAGCAAAGAACATGGTTCAAGTTTAATCTCAGGAGCCCCCATTGCTTTTGTTGTTATAGGAGACACCACCAAATCCGATGTATGGATTGAAGACTGCTCTATTGCATCAATCATACTACAATTACAAGCTGAAGACTTAGGCCTAGGTTCATGTTGGGTGCAAATACGTCAACGCAAAAATAAAGCAGGCGAATTATCAGAAAACTACGTACGTTCTCTTCTAAACATCCCTGCACATTATGGAGTAGAAAGTATTATTGCTATTGGTTACAAAGAAAGAAATAGAAGCCCTTTTGATGAAAGTAATTTACAAAGAGAAAAAATTCATTTGAATAGATTTCAATAATATGGATAATTATAAAATTGTATTTATTGGTGCAGGTAATCTCGCCACTCAACTTGCTAGCAGATGTAAAAAACTAGGCTATAACATAGCTCAAATTTATAGCAAGACAGAAGAATCAGCTAAAACCTTAGCTTCTATTTGCAAAGCACCATACACAACTGATTTATCTTCGATAATATCAAATGCTGATATTTACATATATGCAGTAAAGGATACTGCATTAGAGGCAACAATTCAAAACACAAAAACAAAAAAAGGCATTCACATACATACCGCTGGTAGTATGCCTTTGTCTATATTTAAAAACAACAAAGATAATTTTGGTGCATTTTATCCGTTTCAAACCTTCTCAAAAAATAGAGAAGTAGATTTTTCGAAAATCCCTATTCTAATTGAAGCTAACACAGAAGACAACACTGTTTTTCTTGAAGAATTTGGAAGAAATCTCAGCCAACAAGTCTTAAGGTGTAGTTCAGACCAACGAAAATCTGTACATTTGTCTGGCGTTTTTGCCTGCAACTTTGTAAACCATATGTATTCAATTGCTGAGGGCTTATTACAAGATGCAAATTTGCCTTTTGAAGTTTTACAAACATTAATTGACGAAACAGCAGCAAAAACGCATACTCTTTCTCCAAAGAAGGCTCAAACAGGACCTGCCGTTAGGTATGACACTAATGTTATTAACAAACATCTAATCATGTTAAATGATAATCCTAACGAGAAAGAACTATACGAATTGATAAGTAAAAATATACACAGGACAAAAAATGAGAAATAACAAAACATCACGATTTCCAACAAACTCATATATCTTCTAAACAAAACTAACAATGGCCAATTTTAAAGAACTTCTACCTACAGTTAAAGCAATGGTTTTCGATGTGGACGGAGTCCTCTCAAATTCAACAATAACTCTTCATCCTAATGGAGAACCCATGCGCACTATTAGCACTAAAGATGGATACGCACTAAACTACGCCGTACTAAAAGGAATTCCTTTAGCAATAATTACTGGTGCAAAAACAGAAGCTGTTCGCATGCGCTTTGAAGCTTTAGGAATAAAAGATGTTCATATAGGCGTTCAAATGAAGCTTCAGGTTTTTAAGGATTTTCTAACAAAGCAGCAATTAAATGCTGATGAGGTTTTATATATGGGTGATGATATCCCTGATTACGAAGTAATGAAAATGGTTGGCATTCCTGTCTGTCCAGCTGATGCCGTTCAAGAAATAAAAGCACTATCGTTGTATATCTCTGATAAAAAAGGTGGAGATGGATGTGTTAGAGATATCGTAGAACAAGTATTAAAAGCACAAGGAAAATGGATGGACAGCCAAGAAGCTTTTGGCTGGTAAGACTATGTCGAACTAAAGTGGTAATCCAATTTAAAACTCTCTAAAAAACACAATTAATAATGCATTTTTTAAACTTGATTAGATACAAAAACTTACTATTTATCATTGCTTTACAATGGTTAATGCGCTATTCGGTAATACATCCGATATTTAAGATGTTTAATCTTGAGGCTGAGTTCTTAATGACCAACTTGCAGTTTTCATTACTGGTTGCAGCAAGTGTTCTTATTGCTGCTGGTGGCTATGTAATAAACGATATATTTGATACACGAACAGATGAAATAAACAGGTCAAACAAAGTCATAATAGGGAATTCCATTTCTAAAGACACTGCATCTAACATGCATCTCATTTTAACTGGCCTTGGTATTATCTTAGGATTGATAGATGCGTATTTATGCAAAAGTTTATCATTAGGTTTAATCATTGTAATGATACCAGGTATGCTTTGGTTTTATTCTGCTAGTTATAAACGCCAGTATTTAACAGGAAATATCATCATCTCACTTTGCGCTGCATTTGTTCCAATTAGCATTGCAATAGCTGAGGTTGCTTTTCTAAGTATTTCCACAGACAAACTAATTTTTGAGACTCCTATTCCCAAAATAGTGTATATTATTGTCTGCACATTTGCCGGCTTTGCTTTCTTAGGAACATTAATTCGTGAAATCATTAAAGACATTGAGGACATTGAGGGAGATAAAGAAATTGAGTCTAGAACCTTACCAATTGTATCAGGCATAAACAAAGCAAAAATCGTTTTATACGGCTTAATTGGGATTACAATTACATCTGTCTTATATGTTCAGTCAAAAATTGTAAGCGCATTCTCAATTGAAGGTTTTCAAATAATCAACGATGCCAAAATTGAAAAAAGCCCTCTTTCCTTTAGCAATACTATATTCATTCTACCTATTCTTTTTGCATTCTTAATTTATCTAATAATCAAAGCAAAAAGTCAAAAAGACTTTCATCAGTCAAGCAACTTCATGAAATTAATATTAGCAATAGGTAGTTTGCATGCTATAATTTTCCACCTTCTATTAACCTAAGCATGCTCGATAATTTAAAAAAATACGATATCATTCTTGCTTCTAAGTCTCCTAGAAGAAACGAGTTACTAAAAGGCATAGACATTCCTTTTACCGTAAAAACTATTGAAAACCTAGAGGAGAACTACCCCAACACCTTGACCGGCAAAGAAATCCCCCTCTATTTATCAGAACTAAAAGCAAACGCTTTTAAGTCTTACATGAATGACAACACCTTAATTATCACAGCAGATACGATTGTATGGCTCGAAGGAAAAGAATTAGGAAAACCAAAAGATTTACAACAAGCAAAAAAAATGCTTCAACAGCTCTCTGGGAAAAGACATGAAGTAATTACTGGAGTTTGTATTCAAACGCTTGAAAAAACAAAATCATTTACAGCCATCTCAAAAGTGCAATTCTCAACTCTTAGCGAGAAAGAAATAGATTACTATTTAAACAAATACAGTCCATTAGACAAAGCCGGTTCATATGGCGTTCAAGAATGGATTGGTTATATAGGCGTTGAACACCTTGAAGGGTCTTACTACAATGTAATGGGCTTGCCTATACATCGTTTATATGAAGAGTTGAAAAACTGGTAACTAATCCGCAATTTCAATTTCAAGCCCATCATAAGCCAAAAACACACCCTCTGGCAACGTTCTTTCCACCTCCTCATGCAGACCCATATCATGACTCATATGTATAAAGTAAGTTTTCTTTGGCTGAAGCTTCTTAACCAGCTCAAGAGCTTCTGCTAATGACAAATGTGCTGGATGAGTTGAAATTCGCAAAGCATCCATTACTAAAACATCTAAACCTTTTAGCTTATCACATTCAGCCTCATCTACAACACTAAAATCAGTTATATATGCAAACTTCCCAATTCGATAACCCAAAACAGGAAGTCTTTGATGCATCATTCTAATAGGCTGAACATCAAAACTAGCAACCTTAAACAATAAGTTAAAATCACTAATTTCATGAAGGTGTATTTTGGGAGCCCCAGGATAAGGTTTTGCATTAAAAACATAAGGCATATTATGAACAAACATATCTAACACTCGTTTTTCAGCAAAAACATTCACCTCCCTAAATGGACGCACTTCATCTAAACCAGACACATGGTCATAGTGCTCATGTGTGAAAAGTATATCTGTAATTTTTGTTATACCATACAAAAGCATTTGTTGACGAAAATCAGGTCCACAATCAATCAAAAGCTTCTCATTATCTTTAGTTACAAGCAGAGAACTTCGCAGTCTATTATCCTTTATATCATCACTCTTACAAACAGAACAACTGCAACCCAATTGCGGCACCCCCGTAGAAGTTCCTGTGCCTAATAGTAAAACTTTCATCTATATTAAATTTTAATTCTTACATCCACCATATTAGAAGTGGCATTCTCTCTTCAGATTCTACAAAATTATAAAAATAGTCGTACTTTTGAAGCAAATTATTACAGCTTATTACTATGAATGGAACTTTATACCTTATACCAACAACATTAGGAGAATGTGATTTAAAAGCTGTTTTGCCAGAAAAGAACAATATAATCACTAGCAACCTAAGACATTTCATAGTAGAAGACATACGTTCTGCTAGAAGGTTTCTACGAAAAGTTGACAAAAATTTCCCTATTGACGATAGCACATTCTTCCTTCTTAACAAACACACTTCTTTTAAGGAAATTGCTTCTTTCTTAACTCCGATTAAAGAGGGGAAAGACATAGGCATTCTTTCAGAAGCTGGCTGTCCTGCTGTTGCTGACCCAGGGGCTGACATAGTTGCAATTGCTCAGGAGAAAAATTACAAGGTGGTACCTCTTGTTGGTCCATCTTCCATATTATTAGCTTTAATGGCCTCAGGATTTAATGGACAAAGTTTTGCTTTTGTAGGTTACCTACCTATTGACAGTAGCGAAAAAGGAAAAACCTTAAAGAAATTAGAAAATCGAGCCATCAATGAAAAACAAACACAATTCTTTATCGAGACTCCTTACCGAAACATGAAACTTCTAGCAGATATTATAAAGAACTGCCAAGCAAGCACAAAATTATGTATCGCCGTAGATATTACACTTGAAACAGAATACATTAAAACAAAATCAATTAACGAGTGGAAAAAGTCGCTCCCAGATTTGGCAAAACGACCATGTATTTTTGGAATATACAAATAGGTTTTATTTAAAGAAGAGTTGTAGATTAGTCCTCTTCTCCAGCTAGTTTAGCAAATTGCTCTGCAACTAAAACTGTATTCTTTAGATATTCATACTCAATTTCAAAGGCTTCTGAAAAAACGCCTTTTCCTAAATTCTCTTCAATTTGCCAAGTTGGCCAATACTTAATTTGACCTTCATCTTTATGCACTAGATTAAGCTCTTCCTTTTGAGAAATATAATACAACAATACATATTGTTTCTCAAGCTCTTTTTCTACTAAATGCTTCAACAAGAAATTGGGTTTAAAATCTTTCAACCCATATCTACCTATCGCAACTCTTTTAATAGTTTGATCCATTTTTTCCCCATAGTTAACATGCTCACTTATTGCACTTACCCATTTCCCATCTGAATCATGAGCTTCACTTCTAAACATTAATATCGACTCTCCATTCAATACGTGCACATGTACAACAGGGTGCATTTCTTTCGAATAGTTAGACTTTCTCAAAGTAATAGAACGAGCAACTTTACCTATTACAACACCATCTTTATTTACTATAGGCCAAAAATCTTCTAACTTAAATAATTTAGTTATTCTTCTAATTCGGAAAATATCAAAAATAATCAATAATATTATTAGAAATACGGAAGCCATATCAAAATACTCATGAAACTCAACATTTATTTTTTTAGGTGTATATATTGAATGAATATATACGATATAATGCAATATTATGAAAACCAACAACCCGGCTGACAATAGATAAAACTCCTTAAGGTTTCGTTCTAAATGCATACTACTTCCAGCAAAATATCTACTAAAAAACTTAAAAAGATATCTACGAAAAAAGAAGGTACTTGAGATACTGACAATCATTAATCCATGAAAAATGAATATTTCTAGAATATGTCCATCTGGGATTATATATACGTGGGAGGAAATATATTGATAGGCTGCAAAAACGAACAGATAATAAATAACAATAGGCTGATTAGAATATTCCTTGTGAAAATAGTTTTTCAATAGAACTAATGGAGAAAGCATTATCGCATAATGCAGCGCTATATTTAAACCCAAAAATGGCTCTAATACAAACACAAGAATTATAGGTAATAATCCAAACAAAGGACTATACAGAAACTCATGATCTCTAAATTTATGATTTACTTGACTACTCATCCACACTAATTTTATCAAACGGCATTTCTCACTATGATTCTGGTTATAAATTGAACAGCGAAACTAGCTAATTTGTTCACTTAAACTTCAAATAGTATCTATTTTAACATAACACAATATATATTTTACATACTATTAACTATAATTATACAAATAAGAATAAATACTATTTAGAATGAGGACTATAAAGAAACGAGCTATTTCCCTTGAAATAGCTCGTTTCTTTATAAGTTAATAACTTTCTAACTAATTAAGAATACACCATCATTTTACTAATGTATTTTCCTATAATATCAAACTCAACATTAATAATACTACCTTCTGTTATTTGATGGAAATTTGTAAATTCATGTGTATAAGGAATAATGGCTACTGAAAATCCTTTAGGCTGAGAATTGCAAACTGTTAAACTCACGCCATTTACAGTAACTGAACCTTTCTCAACCGTCATATATCCTTGTTTAGCCATTGCTTCGTCTAGCTCGTATTCAAAAGTATAGAACCAACTACCATCCTCTTCTTTTACACTTAAACAAGTAGCTGTTTGATCAACATGACCTTGTACAATATGTCCGTCCAAACGACCATTCATCAACATGCTTCGTTCTAAATTCACCTTACTGCCAACTTCCAAAACACCTAAATTCGATTTGTCTAGGGTTTCTTTTATAGCCGTAACGGTATAAACATCGTCTTTTATTTCAACAACAGTTAAACACACTCCATTGTGAGCAACACTTTGGTCAATCTTAAGTTCGTTGGTAAAAGAACAGCGCATAGATATATGCAAATTCTCTTTCTCTTTACGTAATGCAACTACTTCAGCTGCTTCTTCTACAATTCCTGAAAACATATCTATTTTTTTAGTTCGAGACAAAAGTAATAAATTTTTATTCTAAAAATTATTAATCCTCTCCACCTCTTTTATTCCCTTAACAGTTTTTATCTTTTTCACCAGCAATTCAAAGTCATGCAAATCACTAACAATTATAGTAATATGACCTTGAAAAACGCCATCTACTGAATCTACAGATATTGAGCGTAGACTAATATTTGACTCTTTAGAAATAAGCGAAGTGATATTTGTAACAATACCTATATCATCCTTTCCTACTACCCGAACAGTTATTGGGTATTGCGAACCTGATTTTCCTGACCATCTTGCTTTTACAATACGATAACCAAAACGCTGAATCATTTGTGGAGCATTAGGGCAATCCATACGATGAATTTTTATTCCTCCTACAACTGAAACAAAACCAAAAACATTATCTCCATATATTGGATTACAACATTTAGATAACTTATATTGAATACCCTTAAGGTTTTTATCAATAACTAACACATCATTAGAAGAGATAGTGTCATCATCAAATGACTGCACATAGTTACTCGCTTTTCTACTCTCATTTTTCTCATCAGACTTCTCAGGCTTCTCACCCTCTAACAGATGATGTCTAATCTCTAAAAGATCTAACTTTTCATGAGCAATATCTTGATGAAAATCACTAACAGCCTTATACCCTAATTTCTTTGCTAAACGAGTTATATCAGCATCAACATAATCAATCTTCCAATTTTTAAAACGACGTAACATCATTTCACGACCGGCCTCTGCGTCTTTATAATCTACGTCTTTTAAGGCTTGTTTAATTTTTATTCTAGCCCTTGATGTAACTGCCAATTTTAACCAGTCAGTTTTAGGTGTTTGATTGGGATTTGTTAATACTTCTACTTGGTCTCCATTATTAAGTGTATAACGAAGCTGCACATTCTTACCATTTACTTTTGCTCCTACACATTTACTTCCAAGATCCGAGTGAATATTAAAAGCAAAATCTAATACTGTTGCCCCTTTTTTTAATTTTTGCAAATCACCATTAGGGGTAAATACAAATACCTCATCATCGTATAAGTCTAACTTAAAATCATCCATAAAATCAACGGCATTCAGCTCTGGATTTTCTAATATTCCACGAACATTATTCAACCATTCATCCATACCCTCTTCACTCTTAACTCCTTTGTATTTCCAATGTGCTGCTAAACCTTTTTCTGCAATTTCATCCATTCGTTCTGTACGAATTTGAACTTCTACCCATTTACCTGCAGAACCCATTACAGTTGTGTGCAGAGATTCGTACCCATTAGACTTTGGTATAGACAACCAATCACGTAAACGTTTAGGATTGGGCTGATACTTATCAGTCACAATAGAATATACTTGCCAACATTCTGCTTTCTCTTTGGAAAGCTTACTGTTTAATATTACTCGAATAGCAAACAGATCATAAATATTTTCAAATGGGGTATTTTGCTTTTTAATTTTATTCCAAATAGAATGAATAGATTTAGTTCTTCCTTTGATATCAAAGCTCAATCCTGCTTCAGTTAGTTCTTCTTTTAAAGGGCTAATAAAATCTTCAATATATTTTTCACGCACTGCTTTCGACTCATTCAACTTTTTAGCGATATCAAAATAGGTATCAGGAGATGTATAACGCAAAGACAAATCTTCCAATTCAGTTTTCAGTCGATACAAACCCATTCTGTGAGCTAGTGGCGCATACAAATAGGACGCTTCACGTGCAAGCTTTAGTTGAGCATCTTTATCGTAGTATTTTAAATTACGCATCGTATATACACGTTCTGCAATAAGAATGAGTACAACACGAATATCTTCAGCAAAAGTCAATAGAAGTTTTCTGAAGTTTTCTGTCTCAATAACCTTCTCTTTCACATAAAGCTCATTGGCTTTTATTAACCCACGAATAATAACTTCAATTGCAGGGTCAAACCTTTTGGCAATTTCAGACAATGAAATTACTTCAGCAACAACAACATCATAAAGCATTATGCTAATAATAGTAGACCTTCCTAAACCTATCTCCTGCTCTGTAAGTAAAGCTGTATGGATATTTCTTATTATTGGATGTATGTATTGAGCATGACTTACATCTTCTTGTTTTTGTATACTTTCAGACAATAAATCTCGTACATTCTTAATATCATCTTTAGACAACAAATGACTCGACAATTTTAAAAACTTACGGTAAGCTTGTAATAATTCTATTTTTTCTTGGGGAGTGAAATACATGTATCTTTCTATATTTAGCATTTTCGTACTGGAACTAGACTAAGCCCCTGTTCAACAAAGATAAAATAAATTCTCCAAACTTTTTGCAAATCAAAATACATTGCTTAAATTTGCAGCCCATTTCGCACCGAGGTAAACAAGTAGCACTATTGCACGAGGCAATATCTCACCTCCACGAAACAATTAAAAAACAATGAATTATGTACGCAATTGTTGAAATTCTTGGACAGCAGTTTAAAGTAGAATCTGGAAAAAAACTGTATATCCACAGAATGAATGAAGCTGAAGTAGGTTCGGCTGTAGAATTTGAAAATGTATTATTAATTGACAACGACGGAAAAGTAAAAGTTGGTTCTCCAACGGTAAAAGGAGCCAAAGTTCTTGCCGAAGTAGTAGAACATGTAAAAGGCGACAAAGTAAGAATATTCCATAAAAAACGTCGTAAAGGATATCGTAAATTGAACGGACACCGTCAACAATTTACAGAGTTAAAGATTAATGATATAGTAGTAGCTTAAAACAAAAAAACTAGCATAAAATGGCACATAAAAAAGGAGCTGGTAGCTCAAGAAATGGTCGCGAGTCGGAAAGTAAACGACTTGGCGTAAAAATTTTCGGCGGACAATATGCAAAAGCAGGTAATATCCTAGTTCGTCAACGTGGAACTGTTCATAATCCAGGTGAAAATGTAGGTATGGGAAAAGACCACACTTTATTTGCTTTGATTGAAGGTACTGTTGCTTTCAGAAAGAAAAGAGACAACAAATCTTTTGTATCTATTGAACCTCTAGCTTAGTAAAGACGTATAATATTGCGCCTTTATCTGGATAAGATATAACAATCCCGATTTTTTCTTTATAAGAGAAATCGGGATTTTGTTTTTTACTATATTTGCACTCAATTTTTATCGACAAACGCAATACTTTGCGTTTGTATCAATTCACAAAATATATCATAATGCTCACACTCAAACAAATCACAGAAAACACCGATGAAGTAATTCGTTGCTTAGCAAGAAAAAACTTTGATGCCAAAGAAGTAATAATGCAAGTGATTGAAATGAACAGCACTCGTAAAAACTCTCAATCAGTTTTAGACCAAAATTTAGCAGAACTAAATGCTATATCTAAAGAGATTGGTGGCTTGATGAAAGAAGGTAAAAAAGAAGAGGCTGAACAATCAAAAGAAAAAGTTGCAACAATAAAAGAAGGCAATAAGCAACTGGAGAGTGATATGAAGGATGCAGAAGCAAAAATGAATGATTTGCTTTGTACCATTCCAAACATACCATGTGAGTTAGTTCCTGATGGGAAAACTCCTGAAGAAAATACAATTGAAAAAACTGGCGGAGAAATACCCAAACTAGGAGATAAAGCACTACCTCACTGGGAGCTAGCAAAAAAATATGATCTTATAGATTTTGAATTAGGAGTAAAAATTACTGGTGCAGGTTTTCCCGTATACAAGGGAAAAGGCGCTCGACTGCAAAGAGCTTTAATAAATTTCTTTTTAGACAGTGCTCGGGATGCCGGTTACTTAGAAGTACAACCACCCTACCTAGTTAATTCAGCATCTGGATATGGAACAGGACAACTACCTGACAAAGAGGGACAAATGTATCATGCTACAACAGATGATTTATATTTAATCCCGACCTCTGAAGTTCCCGTAACAAATATCTATCGTAACGAAATACTAGACAAGAAAGATTTACCTATAATGAACACAGCCTACTCTGCTTGTTTTCGTCGTGAAGCAGGTAGTTATGGAAAAGATGTGCGCGGACTAAACCGCTTGCATCAATTTGACAAAGTAGAGATTGTACGTATTGATACTCCTAAGCATTCATACCAATCATTAACTGAAATGGTCGATTATGTTGAGAGTCTTGTAACAAAACTAGAACTACCTTGGCGAATTCTTAAACTATGCGGAGGAGACATGAGTTTTACCTCTGCCCTCACCTTTGATTTTGAAGTGTATTCTGCAGCACAAGAACGCTGGCTAGAAGTTAGTTCTGTTTCAAACTTTGAAAGTTATCAAGCCAATCGTTTGAAATGTCGTTTCCGTAAGGAAGACAAAAAAATAGAGCTTTGTCACACTTTAAATGGCAGTGCTTTAGCTTTGCCTAGAATTGTTGCTGCTCTATTAGAAAACAATCAAACAGCTGAAGGGATTAAAATTCCACAAGCATTAGTACCTTATACAGGTTTTGATATGATAAAATAATTTTGCCGTCTGCTTTAGCTGACGGTTCTTAAATAAAAAAATTAATTGGGCTTTAGCCCCATGTTTTATATATGGCTAAAGCCCATATTGTTATTTTGTTATCCGTCAGCTAAAGCAGACGGCAAAATTCAAATTCTTCATGGTTCAACCAAATCTACATATCAACCTACCTGCCGAATGGGAACCACAAAGTGGGGTACAACTCACTTGGCCACATGAGAATTCAGATTGGAAGGAAACATTGGATGAAGTTATCCCATGCTTTGTTTCCATTGCAAAAGAAATTGCAAAACGCGAAAAGCTCATTATCGTTTGCATGGATAGTAAAACAGTTGCTACTCAGCTTGGAGAAGATATCAACTTAAAAAATATTCGTTTAACAGAACAAGACAGCAATGACACTTGGGCAAGAGACCATGCTGGCATTTCCGTTTATGTAAACAACGAACCTTATATATTTGATTTTTGCTTTAACGGATGGGGTCTTAAATTTCCCGCAAATTTTGACAATCAAATTACTCGCAAGCTTTACTACAAAGATATATTTTACCCAAATGTTGGCTACCAAAACATGTTACATTTTGTACTCGAAGGAGGCAGCATAGAGAGTGATGGCTTAGGCACTATTTTAACTACAGCAGAATGTCTTACTTCAGAAAACAGAAACGACTATAAAACCAAAGAAGAATTAGAAGAATACTTAAAAATGGTATTTGGTGCTGAACGAATATTGTGGTTAAACAATGGTTATTTAGAGGGAGATGATACGGATAGTCATATCGACACTTTAGCTCGATTCTGCTCTAAAGACAGTATCGCTTATGTGCAATGCACTGATAAAAATGATCTGCATTACGAGGAACTAAAACTAATGGAAGAAGAGCTACAAGCATTTACTACATTAGATGGTAAAACTTATAATTTAATTCCATTACCAATGGCAGATTGCATAATAGATAATGAAGAACAACTTCCAGCAACTTATGCTAATTTTTTAATCATAAACGAAACTGTTTTACTTCCTTATTACAATTCTCCTAAAGACGAAATAGCAAAAGCGCAATTACAAAAAGCATTTCCTGATAGAGAAATTATTGGTATAGATTGTACTCCTTTAATTAAACAACACGGTTCATTGCATTGCGTAACTATGCAATACCCAAAAGGGATAATATAGACGAGAAATATGTTTTATGTTCGGATTATCAAATATACTACTTCAAACACTAAATCCAGATAAAGCTACTTTTGGAATGGCTCATCAGAGCACTCAAGGTTTTACTCCAATGGAAAAACTAGTATTTCTAGTTATCTCTTCATCTATCATACTTTATATTATTATTAGAGTTTGGTGGAGCTTAAGGAAAGAAAAAAACAACAAATAATAATTCATACACTCCTATGAAAATAGCACTAATACAACAATCCAATTCAGTTAATATTCAAGATAATATTTCTAAATTAAAAAATAATATTACTTCTTGTGCTCAACAAGGAGCAGAACTTATCATATTACAAGAGTTACACAACGGACTCTACTTTTGCCAAACTGAAGATCCAAAAAATTTTGATTTAGCAGAAGCTATACCTGGTCCAAGCACAGAAGAATTTGGAAGATTAGCTAAAGAGCTAGGTATTGTTATAGTACTATCTTTATTTGAAAAATGCATGCCCGGCTTATACTACAATACTGCAGTAGTTATTGAAAAAGATGGGACTATTGCTGGTAAATACCGTAAAATGCATATTCCAGACGACCCTGCATATTACGAAAAATTCTATTTTACACCTGGAGATTTAGGATTTGAGCCTATTCAAACATCAATTGGCAAATTGGGTGTTATGGTTTGTTGGGATCAATGGTATCCAGAGGCTGCTCGTTTAATGGCCTTAGCTGGGGCTGAACTCTTAATTTACCCAACTGCTATTGGTTACGAAAGCACTGATACCAAAGAAGAAAAAGCTCGTCAGCAAGACTCTTGGATAACTATTCAACGCGGTCATGCCATTGCAAATGGACTATATGTAATTGCGGTTAATCGCACGGGCTATGAAGCCGACCCATCTGGCGCAACCAACGGAATTGAATTTTGGGGAAACAGTTTTATTGCTGGTCCACAAGGAGAAATTCTTACACAAGCCTCATCAGACAAAGAAGAAAACATTGTGTTTGATATCAATCTAGACAGAACAGAAGAAATGCGTCGTATGTGGCCTTTTTTTAGAGATAGAAGAATTGATTCATTCTCTAAAATTACGAAAAGAAGTAATAAATAAAATGATATATGATTTTTTGTAAAGGGATGAGTTTAAACTCATCCCTTTTATTTTTAATCTTTATTCATATATTTGCTGTATAAAACCTTAAAAATCAAACTTATTATGAAATTAAAACACAGTCTTTCCCTTCTATTTTGCAGCATTTCCCTTAGTATTTTCGCAACGAATGAAGTTATGATGTACCCTGCAGACATAATAGATTTAACTAATTGGAAACTTACTTTACCTATCGATGAGGATTTAAATACTAGTCCGGACGAAATTAAACAACCTGCCTTAGCTACTTACTCAAACGGATATTATTTCTGGCCAAATGATGCTTATGATGGGGTAATCTTTAAAGCACATGCTGGTGGAGTTACAACAAATAATTCTGGCTATCCTCGATGCGAATTAAGAGAAATGAAAAACAATGGTGTAGATCAAGCTAGTTGGGCATCTAATGATGGTGATTATCACATATTAGAAGTAACTGAAAAAATCATTCATTACCCCGATGTAAAACACCATGTTGTAGTAGCTCAAATACATGATGCCAATGATGATATCGTGATGCTACGCTTAGAAACATCTAAACTGTTTTTAGAATTCAATGGTTCTGATGGCCCAGCACTTACTACTAGTTATGTGTTAGGCACTGAATTTACATTTAAAATAATTGTGCATAATGGCACTATGGAATTTTACTACAATGGGAATTTATTTCATACTGCAATCCAAAATTTTTCTGGTGCATATTTCAAAGCAGGAATGTATACACAATCTTCTTGTCAAGGAAGCAATCAAGTAACTGGAGAATTATGTACAGCCTATGGACAAATGGAGCTATTAAACCTATCAATCTACCATGGAGCTTCATTACCTACAAGCAAAAAACTAAGTAACAACAAAAGGTTCATTGCAAATATGCAAGCAGGTGATTTAGTTATTGAAGGAGAAGCAGGTGATGCTTATATTTCGATTCTTGACACACAAGGAAAAGAAGTATTAAGCAAAGAAGCAGTTTTAACTGGCTCTAGAGATATTGTTCCAATAAATGGAAATTTACCTACAGGAGTATATGTTGTTTCAATTACTCAGGATGGAAAAAACTTTTGCTCTAAAATTGTAGTGAAATAGTAAATTTCCTTAAAAACAAAAAAAGGATGATACATAGTGGTATCATCCTTTTTTGTTATAATACAGCATCTACTCCTACAATCTCCTCATTACGAAAAATATCCACCACTGCATCTTCATACTTCCTAAGATTAGAAGCTTTTTTAATTCTTTTTAAACATTTATGCGAATTACTAAAAAGCAACGAAAAATACTCCCAATAATGCAACATTTTTATTTGGATATGTTTGTCACCAGATAAAGCCTGACTATATTCATCTAACAACTTATCGTGAAATTGCTTAAACCTAGCAAGGCTATCTTCAGGGTATGTTATAGAATTAGCCTTAATCATAGATGGTAAAAAAGGGTCGACAACTAAACCACGCCCAATCATCCAATTATCAATAGTAGGAAAACGCTCTTGCAATGCTTTAAATTTAGCTACAGAATTAATGTCACCATTATAGATTAATTTATGCGAGCTTAATTGAGCACAACGCTCAAAAGCTTTTAAATCGACACTCCCTTTGTACATCTGTTTACCGAAGCGTGGATGAATGGCAATATGCTTAATGGGATAGTTTTCCAAAAGAGGCAACAAGGTTTCTATCTCTTCTATGCTTTCATTTCCTATACGCACCTTCAATGAGAGCTCTATATCAGATTCTGATTTAATACGATCCAATACTTCAATAATTGCCTGTGTATTTTTTAAAAGTCCAGCTCCCATTCCTCTTTTAGTCACCATAGAATAAGGACAACCCATATTCCAGTTCAATTCTTTATATCCTAATTCTTGCACATACTTCGCAACGACTAACATGCCTTCTGCATCCTTTGTCATTACTTGTGGAATGATGGTAGTATTAGGGTTGTTGTCAGGATGAATATCTCGCTGATTGGCAGGCTTAATTTCGTTCGTGCCTGTTAAACGAATATAGGGAGCATAGAATTGATCTATTCCTCCAAATAATTCTTGAAAAGCATTTCTAAAACGAAAATCTGTAAAGCCTTGTAAGGGAGATGATATTAATGTAATGCTCATAAATTGAACTAATTATGGTCGTGGTCTTCTTGTATTTCCTTTCACTTTTTGCTCATTTTTAGCAGCAAAATCTTTCCAAGAATTATATTTTTTCTCTGACTTAGGGGCATTGGAGGCAAAAAAGTGACACAAAGCTGCTGCTAAACCATCGGTAGCATCCAGTTCTTTGGGCATTTGCTCTTGTGGTATTTTAAGATAGCGTTGGAGCATATCGGCTACTTGCGTTTTATCAGCACGACCATTTCCTGTAATTGCCATTTTTATTTTTAGTGGAGCATATTCTGCAATGGGCAGTTCTCTGTGCAAACCAGCAGCCATCGCTACTCCTTGTGCTCTACCGAGCTTCAACATAGATTGCACATTCTTACCAAAGAAAGGAGCTTCTAATGCCATTTCATCTGGATGATATTCATCGATTAGAGCAACTGTTCTAGAAAACACATGCTGTAAGGTAAGGTAGTGATCTTTTATCTTTTTAAAATCAAACACTCCCATAGTTAAATACTCAGGTTTGTTATTCTCTATCCTAAGTACACCATAACCCATAACAGTTGTGCCTGGATCAATACCTAATATGATGCGTTCTTTTTTCATTGTTCTATTATCTCCATAAAAGTACTAAAAAATAAAACCTCTTCGGAGAACAAGGAAGCCACTTCCATTTTAAACAAATCACCGTGCTGCTCATTCCAATCAGCGATCGCATCCATACTTTGGGCTGTGAGCTGTACGGACACAGATGTTCCTTCTTGCTCTTCTTGCGTTATCACCTTGCTTACTCGCTCATCTGAAAAAAAACCACTAGCTAGCATTTGAGGAATATGCTGTTCCTTTAACCACTTTATAAAACCACCGTATACTTTGTCTGTAACGCAGTAAGTTGTATTAAATATTATCATAAAATCTATATTTTTTACAAAGATATCTTTTTAAAAATATTTTCTTACTTTTGCCTCACACAAAAATTGGGGTATTAGCTCATCTGGCTAGAGCGCGACACTGGCAGTGTCGAGGTGAGCGGTTCGAGTCCGCTATACTCCACAAAGGATGTTATATTTCAAAAGAACTCCACTCTTCTACTTTAGAGTAAAAAGCATTCTATTATAAGAATGCTTTTATATTAGATAAGCAAAATATCCTCAATAATAATGAGAAACAAATAGAAAATAACAAGAAATTGGGAGTGCCTACTCAAAATTTATTCCTTAAACTTGCAGTTCTAAATAATAAACCAAATGAGTTTTCTTCGAAAAGAAATATTTAAGCATCTACTTCTAATTATTTTTATAGGATACTATGGCAGTACAACTTATTTTAACCACACGCATATAGAAAATGGTGATGTAATAACTCACTCTCATCCATATGCTCCTTATAAAAGTGATAAAGCTCCGCACCACCATTCAAAAAGTGATTTTATTCATATATCTCTACTTTCTCATTTTATAACTACAACTATATTTTTTATTTTCTTAGGGATAATACTAAAGCCTCAGTTTAAAACTAGTGTAAAGTTTTTTGAGGAAAAATCTTATTCCTTTAACCTTCTTCAGTCAAATACTCTTAGGGGACCTCCCATACATTAATTTCCACTAATTACTTACTTATTAACTATTCCTTGATATTCTAACCTTCCAAAATAACTGGAAGCAATGGATATTTAATGTCTAATTTTCAGAAAATAAAAGATGAATTTAACATTATCATTTTTTAAAACAAAAAGCAACAAAAATTAATCATGAAAAATATAATACTATCAATATGCTTATTATTAGCATTATCACCCTGTTATTCACAAGAAAAAACAGATGCAAATATTAATGGACATACAACAAACAAAAAAACGGGGGAACATATTCCTCATTTAACTATAAGCATAAAAGGAACTACAATTGGAGTTTTAACTGATGCTACTGGACACTATTTCTTAAAAGATCTTCCCGAAGGAGACTTTACTATTGCTGTTTCAGGTGTTGGATATAAAACCATAGAAAAAAACCTTACTATTACTTCTGGGAAAACCATTGAAATTAATTTTGAACTAGAAGAAGATCAGATTCAATTAGAAAGCATTGTTGTTTCTGCAAATAGAAATGAAGTAAGCAGAAAGGAAGCTCCTACAATAGTAAATATTATTAGTCCTAAATTACTTGAAAACACGAATTCGGTATGTCTAGCCCAAGGTTTAAACTTTCAATCAGGATTACGAGTAGAAAGCAATTGCCAGAACTGTGGATTTCAACAAGTACGAATAAATGGACTTGATGGTCCCTACTCTCAAATACTAATTGATAGTCGCCCAATATTCAGCTCTCTAGCTGGTGTTTATGGAATTGAACAAATACCTGCCAATATGATAGAAAGAGTAGAAGTTATGAGAGGTGGAGGTTCTGCTCTATTTGGTTCTAATGCAATTGCAGGAACGATAAACATCATCACAAAAGAGCCTTCAATTAACAGTGTTACTGTTGCTAACACAACAAATCTAATTAATGGAGAAAAAACGGATATAAATACTTCTCTAAATGCATCTGTAGTATCAGATAGCCATAAAACTGGAATAATGCTTTTTGGATCTTCTAGACAAAAAGAATCCTATGATGCTGATGGAGATGGGTTTAGTGAAATTGGAGAAGTTAAACTCAAAAACATTGGCTTTAGAGGCTTCTATAAACCAAGCAACTATAGTAAACTTACGATGGAGTATCACAATTTAGGCGAATTTAGAAGAGGAGGTAACAAAATGGACTTACCTGCACATGAAAGTGATATAACAGAACAAGTAGAACATAATATAAATACTGGAGGGTTAAAGTTTGATATTTATTCAAAAAACCAGAAACATCGCATGAACATTTATTCTTCTGCACAATTAATTAAAAGAAAAAGCTACTATGGAGCACAACAAGATTTAAATGCATATGGTTCTACCATAGATAAAACATTTGTTTCAGGAATACAATATATCTATATAACAAAAAAACTTCTTTTTATGCCTGCAGAGTTAACTCTAGGATCAGAGTATGCTCAAAATGAGATGACGGATAAAATGTTAGGATATAATAGAATTTTAAGTCAAAGTGTAGATACAAAAAGTGCTTTTATTCAGAATGAATGGAAAAATAAAAACTTAAGTATTCTTATAGGAGGACGTTTTGATAAACACAACCTCATTTCCGATCCTATCATAAGCCCTCGTTTTAACCTTCGATACTCACCTAAAAAATGGGTAAGTATGCGTACTTCATATTCAACAGGATTTAGAGCACCACAAGCATTCGACGAAGATTTACATATTACTGCTGTTGGTGGAGAGGTATCATTAATCGAAATTGATCCAAACCTAAAAACAGAGAAATCACAAAGTGTTAGTGCTTCATTTGATTTACAGAAGAATTTCGGAGAAGTGAAAACCAATTTATTAATTGAAGGATTTCACACTAATTTAGATAATGTTTTTGTACTAGAAGAAATAGGAACAGACGGTAGTGGGAATATTATTCTAGAAAGAAGAAATGGTTCTGGAGCAATTGTAAAAGGAATTAATCTTGAAGGGAAAATTATTCCAGCTTCTAAGATACAACTTCAATTTGGCATGACTTTTCAAAGTAGCGAATACAAAGAAACAGAAAAATGGAGTGACAACACAAACTTAACAGCTCATAAAAAGATGTTTAGGACTCCTGACGAATACGGATATTTCACCGCTAGTTATCAAATATTTAATCCTATGACTATAGCATTATCAGGAACTTACACTGGGAGTATGTTAGTTCAACATTTTGAAGGATATATTGTAGAAGATACTGAAAAAGAAACGGAGGAGTTTTTCGATTTAAATTTAAAAATATCTTATGATTTTAAACTTAACAGTAATACTAAACTTCAAATTAATGGAGGGATTCAAAACATTTTTAATAGTTACCAAAATGATTTTGACAAAGGAGTAAATCGCGATGCTGGTTACATCTATGGACCTGCACTACCTCGTTCTTATTTCTTAGGATTAAAATTAATGATTTAGATACTTTATAAAAAAATGCTGAATAATATTATTCAGCATTTTTTTATAATTTTGAACAAATTACTCTTCATTAAAATCAATTTAAATGTTAAAGAAATATTTATCAATATTCTTAATATTTCTATTTATAAGTCCTTCTGTAATAAGAGGGCTACATCATCTTTTTGTTCACCACGAACACCAACACATATTACTCAGTTCTAAAAATGAGATAAAAGAAAAGCACAACAGCTGTCCTATTTGCACTTTTAATTTTATTGAATTTTTCACCAAAGATGATTTTAAAAAGATAAGCAAAGAGGAATCTCTATCAACTTATTACCTACGAGCTACGAGCAATATATCTATTGCTAATTTACTTTACTCTTTTCATCTAAGAGCCCCCCCTAGTATTTAATAAATAGTTAATTATTAGCACATATTTATTAAAATAATAGTTGGATATGCGTATGCTATTCCAACATAAATTTAAACTTCAATGAAAACACTAAAAATTTGGGGACTGATTGGTGTATTTATATTAATCAGCCAAATAATTTATGCTCAAAATACAATCAAAGGAAAAATAATAGACAGCACAAATAAACAAACCTTATCTTCGGTAAATATATATATCCCTGAACAAAAAACAGGAACAACAAGTGATAAAAATGGTAGATTCTTACTAAAGAATTTACCTATAAAAAACCATAAAATTCAATTTTCTCATTTAGGATATAAAACAATTTTAAAAACACTTAACCCAAATACTTCAGACACCTTATTCGAAATACAAATGGACCCTTCTGTATTAAAAATAGAAGAAGTTGTAATATCAGGAGGAAGCTATTCTACTCAACATGAAAATGCTATTAAAATTGACTTAATTAAAAGCGAGGACCTTACAAATATAGGATCTCCTACTTTTATGAAATCATTAGAAAACATTCCTGGAGTAGACCTAATTAACAAAGGTGTTGGTGTTATCTCACCCGTAATTCGTGGTTTATCAAGAACCAATATTTTAATGTTAAACAACGGTGTAAAAATGGAGAACTTCCAATTTTCAGAAAACCACCCATTTATTGTTGATGAGTTTGGCATTGACAGAATTGAAATAATAAAAGGACCTGCATCTTTACTATATGGTTCAGATGCTATTGGGGGAGTAATTAACTTAATTAGAGAAAACCCTCCTTTAACAGAGTCGATCCGAGGGGATTATAATTTACAATACCATTCAAACACGCAAGGTTATGTTAATAATATAGGCGTAAATGGGAGAACAAAAAACATCTTCTATGGAATACGTGCGGGCAGTAAAAGTCATATGGATTATATTGACGGTGAGAGTAATTCTGTGCCTAATACACGATTCAATGAAAATACTATAAAAGCTAACTTCGGTCTAAATAAATCATATGGATTATTTCAATTATATTACAATTATAATGAACCAAAACTTGGCATGTGTGTTGGGGAAGCTATTCCTTTTATAACAGAAAATGGACGTGATAATAATGTATGGTACCAAAACTTAATAAACCACCTTATTTCATCTAAAAACACATTATTTCTAAAAAAGTACAAGCTCGATATAAATTCTGCTCTTCAAATAAACAACAGACAATTACAAACAGATGAAAACAAACCTTCTTTTAAAATGGTTGATATGGATTTAAAAACATTCTCATCTGAAATAAAATTGTATTTTCCTTATAAAAAAAATAGAGAATATATCATAGGTATACAAGAAGCTAATAAAACAAATAAAAACAATGATGCCCCTAACCATGTTTTACCTGATGCAAGCGTAAATGATCTATCTATTTTTAGCTTAGCTCAATATCTTTTCTTTAACCGACTAAAAACACAGGCTGGTTTAAGGTATGATTTCCGAACTATATCAACAATAGAAGAAGTAAACAAAAAAGCTATTAACAATAAATATGGAAACATAAGTTCTTCTTTAGGGGCTACATATATTGTCAATGAAAAACTATTATTACGAGCCAATATTGCATCTGCATATAGAACGCCCAATATTGCCGAACTTACAGAGAATGGTATACATGGAGTAAGATATGAAGAAGGAAACGCTGATTTAAAATCACAACGTAGTTATGAAATTGATGTTAGTACTCATTATCATTCTAAACTAATGGTTTTTGATTTATCTGGATTTTATAATCAAATAAAAGATTACATCTTTCTTAGTCCAACAATAGATACAACAACTAATGGTTATAGAATTTACCGATACGCACAAAGTGATTCAAAAATATATGGAGGAGAAACAACAATTCACCTTTTACCAATCAGTTGGTTGCAGATTTCTACAACATATTCTTATTTGGTTGGAAAACAAAAAAATGGAGACTATCTCTCTTTTATCCCTCAAAACAAACTCCGACTTGAATTTATATTTAAAAAGGAAAAAATATTCTTTCTAAATAACCTATCCTTTAAAGTAGCTGGTGTTTTAGCAGAGGAACAAAATAATCCATCTCCATTCGAAACAAATACAGATTCTTATTTTTTACTAAACACCCAACTAGGAACAAAAATAAATGTATTAGGACAAATAGTTTCTTTCACTGTTCATGCCAATAATATACTTAACGAAACATATATAGACCATTTGTCTACTTTAAAAGAACTGGGATATTACAATATTGGAAGAAATATTTCATTAAATATCAAAGTCCCATTTAAGATTAAATAATAAATATCTCACAACATAGAATAAAAAAGCATCCTAACTATGGATGCTTTTTTTATTCAAAGAAACTAAAATTCACATTTCCATATTTCCGATGCTCTTTAAATCTAGGATGTGCATTGAAACTTATTTTTCCTGAATGTTCAAGTATAAATATCCCCTCTTCTTTTAAAAGTTCTTTCTCAAATATAATATCTGGAATCTTTTCAAAATTATCTAATTGATAAGGAGGGTCAGCAAATACAACATCAAACTTAATAGATGTTGATTTTAAATAACGAAAAACATCTCCTTGAACGATATGTACACTATCAATATTCAATTCATGACAAGCTTTTCTAATAAACGAAGTATGTACCTTATTCATTTCTACAGCGGTAACATTACCACATCCTCTAGAGGCTAACTCTACACTTATAGAACCAATCCCCGCAAACAAATCAAGTACAGAAACCTCCTCAAAATCAATTAGATTATTAAGTACATTGAACAAACCTTCCTTTGCAAAATCTGTAGTCGGTCTTGCCGTTATATTGCGTGGTGGTTGAATTCTTCTACCTTTATGTTTTCCGCTATGTATTCTCATATTAAAAAAGAAAATCCACCCGGTATCTGCGGATGGATAATCTCAAATTTTATATTTGATTAATTACGATTCCCAGTTTCCTGTATTACTTGGTTCAGTTACTGATCCAACTTTTAAACCAGGGTATCTATCTAATTTTTCTTGTAAGTCAATTAAGTTTAACAACTCTTGCTTATCTAAGCCATTTAAATAAACTGCATAAGGAGTTCTAACTTCAAACAAGGGTAAAGTCATACCATTTTTCTCTTGAGAGCCAATTTCAAACTCAAACTGCTCCCCTTCAGTAAAAGGCACTTCAGCAAAAGTGTCAATTGTAGTTCTATCATAAATGCCTGCAAACAATGTTTCAATAATATCTGAATAAGTAGTATCTCTACTAAATCCTTGCAAACCATTTGCAGCTATTTCACTAGCATTCCCCTTCTTAACAATAGCTAAAGCTTTTTCTTCTGTCATACCTTTATCTAGTTGATCATCAGAAAGTGTTCCTTCTTTTTTTACGGTCTTCATCTTTCCATTTTTCAAAAACAAGATTAAGCTATCTGCACTAGAAGTATAACGTCCATGTTGGTTTTTGTATTCAAGTTGAGCTTTACGAATATTTATTAGTGATGCTATCACCTCTTTTTCTCTTTCAGCTCTTGCTTCTTCAAATTTAATTGGAGTAACAATACTCATAATGCAAAAATAGCCCAATAAGGCAATAGAAATTCCTAATAAAATTTTGATTACTGGTTTCATGCGAATGTATTATTTTTTGTTTTACTTTTGAACGATTATTTACATACAAGCGCAAATTTATAAAAGAATTTCAAAAAGACCGTTTATATCACTATTAATTTATTAAAATTATTTCCTTTTTAATTTCTCGCACTCTTACTCAAACAAATAATGCTATCAGATTTTATCTCTAAGAAAATAATTGAACAGCTCCCTTTTACTCCAAACAAAGAGCAAGTAGAGCTAATTAACAACTTAGGACAGTTCTTGCTATCCAAAGAGAATGAATGTATGTTCTTACTAAAGGGCTATGCTGGTACAGGGAAAACATCTATCATTGGCGCATTAATTAAAATGATAAATGAGCTTAAACAGAAAGCTGTTTTAATGGCTCCAACTGGAAGGGCTGCAAAAATTTTTTCTTCTTATGCTAACCATCCTGCATTTACTATTCATAAAAAAATTTACCGACAGAAATCTATGTCTGAGTCAATTTTTCAATTGGCAGAAAACCTCCATAAACACACCTTATTTATCGTAGATGAAGCATCTATGATTAATAATTACTCGGGGAAAAGCATGTTTGGAACAGGCGCCTTACTAGATGATTTAATAAGCTATGTCTATTCTGGTGACGGATGTAGGCTACTTTTAGTTGGAGACGATGCTCAACTCCCTCCTGTTGGAGAGAGAAATTCTCCAGCATTAGAAAAAAGCAAATTACAAAGCTACGGATTCTCTGTAAGTGATTATACCTTAACACAAGTAGTTAGACAAAGTGAAGAAAGTGGCATTCTCCATAACGCAACCTCTATTAGAAACCTAATAAATGAACAACGCGCAAATGAGAAACCGACACTTTCGTTAAATGGATTTACAGACATTAAAAGAATCTCAGGAGAGGATTTAATAGAAACCATTTATTCTACCTACAACAATATTGGCATAAAAAATAGCATCATTATAAACCGTTCAAATAAAACAGCATCCATTTATAATAAAGGTATTCGGTATCAAGTTCTGCAAAAAGAAGATGAACTATCTGCTGGGGACTTGCTTATGGTGGGGAAAAATAATTATTTCTGGAGTAAAAATTATGAAAAGCTAGAATTTATAGCCAATGGTGATATATTAGAGGTGGTAAGAGTTCAAAAGCACTACGAGCTTTACGACCTTCATTTTGTTGATCTAAGTTTACGATTCCTCGATTACGAGCAAGAAATTGACGTGCGCCTATTAGTTGATTCTCTTTATACAGAAACTCCAACCGACATTGAGGCTTTAAACAAAAAACTTTTTGAAAATGTAAGTGAAGACTATGCAGATATTGGCGATAAAAGAAAACGCATGAAAGAAATAATGAACAATGAATTTTTCAATGCTCTTCAAGTAAAATTTGCTTATGCTGTAACTTGCCACAAAGCACAAGGCGGACAGTGGGATACTGTTTTTATTGATCAAGGACAACTACCAGAAAAACTCACAGACGACTATCTCAACTGGCTCTACACAGCTATTACAAGAGCTATTTCTCAAGTATACCTTATTAACTTTCCTAAAGATTTTTTTAAAGTCTTAAATAAATAGCTCTTTAATATGTTCTCTTTTCATTAAAAATGTTAATTTTACGTTTCATATATTATGAAACTTTCTTTACTTTTGGGCTTGCAAAGATAAAATTAAAATTAATAAAATATTCGCTTATGAAAATTAAAACTATCAAGACTTTAGCTCTTATCACAACAGCTCTTATGCTTATATTTTCGTCTTGTGTAGATGAAAAAGTAAAGCTAGATAATTTATCTACCGATGTTAAAATAGGTGGTAATTTAGCTGCCCCTATTGGTGAAATAACTGTTTCGATGCAAGAACTTTTAGATAGCTTAGAGATTGACTCAGTAGATAACTTCTCAATTGGAGAAGACAACGGTGTTTTAGCCATATACTTCTCAGACACCTTATCATACGACAATCCGGCTGAAATAGACTTATCAGAATTTGGAACAATTGACGAACAAATAGATTTTGGTGGAACTAACGGTTTTGCTCCTGACAGCACCTTCCCTTTTATTGTTCCTGATGGAATAAACGCTAGATACCCTGTAGTGAGAGGATATAACTTTGATGAAATAAATGATGACCCTAGCAAACAAAGAATTGACAGCATCCGCTTCACAAACACAACTATTAATGTTGAAGTAACATCCAGCATAAACTTACCTGCTGGATTTGCCAGTATTGACATTCAATTACCGGGAGAGTTCCTTGAGCTAGACACTACTGAAGTAATTAAAATGCCTTTATTATCTACAACTAGCACAAAATCTTTTGCGTATGAAAATTTTGTTGTTAATTCTATCGGAAAAGACACAACAGATTTTGATATTGACCTTGTAGTTACAGGTAATAGCAGCGTAACAATTAATTCTACTGATTGGATTAAAATTGAGATTACACTTACCAATACTAATTTTGTTGCTCATGGCTACTTTAATCTAGGAGCAGACTTATTACAAAAAGATGAAAGCCTAGACATAGATATTTTCTCTGAACTTCCAGATGAAACAACAATCTACCCTCATAACCCAGAAATTAATTTTAAAGTTAATAGCAATATAGGTATTCCTTTATTGTTTAACTTAAAAAGTTTAACTGCTTACGAAAATGCAACAGATTCAGTTAAAGCTAATTTTAATGGTAGCCCTTCGAAAACATTCTCGATAAATGCAGCTCCTAGTTATGGAGAAACAGCAACATCAAACATCACATTAAATAGGGATATCGACAAAGGAGAAACAAATAAATTATTTACAATACAAGCAGATAGCATCTCTACTAAATTTAGCTTTGGAATTAAAGATACACTTACTCCTCCTTCTCAATTTGCAAGTTCTGATAGCAAAGTAGAAATTGTAATGGAGTCTAAAATACCTTTCTGGTTAGATGAAGGAAGTAATATTTCACTAACCCTAGACACTATTGATTTAGATGAAAAGCTAATTGATGATATATTTGCAGATGATAATATAAAAGAAGTATATATATATATTAAGGCTACGAATAAACTACCTATGGGTGTATCATTGAATGTAAACTTACTGGATGTAGATTCAGCCCTTATTACTACAGCAAACCCTTATGTTTATGAAATTAAAGCTGGTGCTGTAGACGCTTTTGGAGCTGTATTAAACCCAACAGAAACAATAATCAAAATTAAATACACAAAAGAAAACTTTAATGAATTATTAACCGCAGAATATTTAGCTATGAGAATTACTGCACAAGGTTATGACATTAACTCTAAAATGAAATTTACAACGCAAGACTGGTTGAAATTAAAATTATCTGTATACGGAATTGGGGAATACATTCCAGAAGAAGATGACGATAACAACTAAGATGTATTTTGATTTTGTATAACAAACAACACATGAAAATGAAAAAACAATATATTAAACACTTTGCACTAATAGTTTTCTTAGGGCTATGCTCTATTAGCACTTATTCTCAACAAATAAACACACTTTATTTTATGAATAATGTACACGAACGAAGTGCTTATAATCCAGGTTTTCAACCAACTACTAATTATATAAACATACCATTCTTTCCAGATTGGCGACTAGAAGCTGGCAACAATTCTCTTGTTTTTAACGATATTATATTTAACCAAAAAATTGGTGGAATTGACAGTACAATTACATTCTTACATCCTGAAGCTAATAAAGATGATTTCTACAACACACTTAGAAAAACAACTAGAATCAATACTGATTTCACATTTGACATATTAGGTTTCGGTTTCAGAGGAAAAAAGAATAAGAACAATTACTTCTCTTTCAATATTTATCAAAAATTAGAGTCTAGCATGTACCTACCTAAAGACTTATTTAAATTAGCTTTATATGGTACCCCTAATGTACTTGAGGCAAACACATATGATTTAAAGAAGTTTGGTGTTGATGCCTCTGTATATACTGAAATTGCTTTAGGATTTTCCCAAAAAATAGATGACAAATGGACTGTTGGTGGTAACCTTAAATATTTAATTGGTCAAGCAAATATTAATACTGACATTGATAAATTTGAAATAGAAGGTGGAATTGATAAATGGGCAATAGATGGTGAAGGAGAAGTAAACACTTCTATTCCATTAGCAGACATGCCAATATTAGCTGATGGCACTTTTGATTTTGATAATTTTGGATCAAATGACCTAACAGAAAGCATGATTGCAGGAATGGTTCTAACTTCTAACTGGGGTTTTGGTCTTGATTTAGGAGCTACATATATGGCAATGCCTAACTTGGAAGTCTCCGCTGCAGTAACTGATCTTGGATTTATCCGTTGGACAGAAAATGTTACCAATGCAAAACTCAATGGCGGTTACGAATTTACAGGAATTGAGTTTGGTGCTTTTGACGACCCTGAGGCTAAATTTGATACTATTGCTACCCAATTAGAAGATGCTTTTGTTGCATCAGGAAGTAATGATAACTATACCACAAGTCTCTCTACAAGAGTAAATCTTGGTGCTGAATACAGTGTTGTAGACGACCGTATTGGTTTTGGTGTTTTATCGTCTTCATTAATTGCAAACAAAACTATTTTTCAAGATGTAACCGCATCTGTCAATTTCAGACCATATCACTTCTTTAGTTCAAGTATTACTTATTCATTATTAAATGGACAATGGAGTACTATTGGTTTTGGAGCACAACTAAGATTACTAGCGTTTAATATGTTTATTGCTGCTGATAGAATTCCTCTAACATTTAGTGGAGATATGGTTCCTAACAAATTACAATCAATGAATATTCAAGTTGGTTGGGCTTGGAACTTTGGAGTTCAACGTAAGGATGATGACAAAGATGGTGTTCGCAACAAACGTGACGACTGTCCTGAAACTCCGTTTGGAGATTTAGTAGACAAAAAAGGTTGTACAATGGATACCGATAAAGATGGTGTTGCTGACAACAAAGATAAATGTCCTGAGACTCCTCTAGGCAACCCAGTTGATTCTATTGGATGTACACTTGACGATGATAAAGATGGTGTATTCAATCCTAATGACAAATGCCCTGAAACTCCAGAAGGTGTTAAAGTTGATTCTGTTGGCTGTGCTGTAGACACAGACAAAGACAACGTTGCTGACTATAAAGATAAATGTCCAAATACTCCTCTAGGAGCTCAAGTAGACGAAGACGGATGTCCTCTTGACACTGATGAAGATGGCGTTATTGACTTTAAGGATAAATGTCCAAACACACCTAAAGGTGCAAAAGTAGATACAGATGGTTGTCCTACCGATGCAGACAAAGATGGCGTAGCTGACCATAAAGATAAATGTCCAAACACTCCTCAAGAAGCTAGAGGGACAGTAGACGAGAATGGTTGTGCGAAAGACACTGACGGTGATGGACTAGCTGATTATAAAGATGACTGCCCTACTATTGTTGGACCAGTTAGCAATAAAGGTTGTCCTGTTATTAGCGCAAAGGTGAAAAAATTATTCGAACAAGCACTACAAGGAATACAGTTCCAAAGTGGCAAATCAACAATACTCGTTAAATCAAATACCATTCTTAATCAGATTGTAAAAACATTAAAAGACAATCCTGATTATAATGTTGAGATTAATGGACACACTGACAGTCAAGGTTCAGATATTTCTAACCAAAAACTTTCTGATGCACGAGCCAATGCCGTAATGAAATACTTAATCAAAAAAGGTATTGATGAAAACAGAATGAAAGCACAAGGTTATGGTGAACTAATGCCAGTGGCAGATAACAAAACTTCACAAGGAAGATACAAAAATCGTCGTGTTGAGTTTGTTGTTAAGTTCGAAAGATTTGTAACAGAAGAATAGAAAAAATAATTTACGAATATACATAAAGAAGGGTTTACAATTAATGTAAACCCTTCTTTATGTATTAAACTAAAACAAAAAAGACTTGCAGCAAACACTACAAGTCTTTTTAGGGTGAAAGATGGGTTTCGAACCCACGACCTCCTGAACCACAACCAGGCGCTCTAACCAACTGAGCTACAATCACCATATTTTGTGAGTGCAAATATAATAGAAGGAATTATTTCCTGCAATACTTTAGCATGATTATATTCCTTAAAAGAACTAAAAGAAGCTATTGTTTTAATATTTGATATAAATATCTTTTCTTATATTTGCCTTATGCCGCAGAAAAATTCAGAAAAAAGCAAGAAAGAAGATGTAAAAACTATAGTTAATCAGTTATTTACAAACTATCTTATACAACACGAACAACGTAAAACTCCTGAACGCTACGCAATATTAAAAAAAGTATATTCTTTAAAAGGTCATTTTGATATTGACAAACTACACGAACTAATGAAAGATGACTTTAGAGTTAGTCGTGCTACAATATATAATACACTAGAACTGCTTCTTGATTGCGACCTAATTATCAAGCATCATTTCAATACCGATTCTGTTCAATACGAGAAAGCTTACAACAACATTCACCATCACCTTATTTGTAAAAACTGTGGTATTATCAAAGAGTTTAGCGATGAACAAATAAAAAAAACAATGCGCTCAAAACCACTAGGAGGATTTCAAGTTGCAAACTTTTCAATGTATGCCTATGGCTTATGTACAAAGTGCTCTAAAGCTTTAAAGAAAAAAGCTATAAACAAAAGCAATTAGTGTCTTTAAAAAACGTATAAAAAACACTATCTTTGACACGCTAAAAAAACTAGCTATAGTAGTTTTTATTTTTCACCTGCCTGTTTATTAAACAGGCAATTTTATGCATAAAACAAACAACACACCATGAAAATTGATGTATTATTAGGATTACAGTGGGGAGATGAGGGAAAAGGAAAAGTAGTTGACGTATTAACCCCAAATTATGATGTAGTAAGCCGTTTCCAAGGAGGTCCAAATGCTGGACACACACTTGAATTTAACGGGCAAAAATATATTCTTCGCTCAATCCCTTCGGGCATATTTCAAGGAAATAAAATCAACATAATTGGTAATGGTGTTGTTTTAGACCCAACATTATTTAAAGGTGAAATAGAAGGCTTAGAAAAATCAGGACATGATTTAAGTCAGCGTTTATTCATATCTAAAAAAGCACACCTTATACTTCCGACACATAGACTATTAGATGCAGCCTACGAAAGTGCAAAAGGCGAAGGGAAAATTGGAACTACAGGAAAAGGAATTGGACCAACATATACTGATAAAATTAGTAGAAATGGAGTACGTGTAGGAGATATTCTTCAGAATTTTGAAGAAAAATACAACAATGCTGTAAAAAAACATAAAGCTATTTTAGCTCAATATGATTTTGAATATGATTTAGCTGAGCTTGAAAAGAATTTCTTCGAAGGAATTGAAAAATTAAAACAATTCACATTTATTGATAGTGAACATCAAATAAACAATTACCTAAAAGATGGAAAATCAGTTTTAGCAGAAGGAGCTCAAGGAACCTTGTTAGATATTGATTTTGGCTCTTACCCTTTTGTTACATCATCAAACACTATTTGTGCTGGTGCATGTACGGGATTAGGAATTGCTCCTAGAAGCATTGGTGATGTGTATGGTATTTTTAAAGCATACTGTACTCGTGTAGGTAGTGGTCCTTTCCCTACTGAACTTTTTGATGAAACTGGAGATAAACTTAGAGAATTAGGTTTTGAATTTGGTTCTGTTACTGGAAGACCACGTCGTTGTGGATGGATTGATTTAGTTGCCTTAAAATATGCAATTATGATTAATGGCGTAACAAAGCTAATGATGATGAAAAGTGATGTTATTGATGCATTTGAAACTATTAAAGCATGTGTAGCATATAAAATAGATGGTAAAGAAGTTACTGAATTTCCTTTTGAGATTGACGATAGTGTTAAACCAATTTACAAAGAACTACCAGGCTGGAAAACTGACATGACAAAAATGCAGAAAGAAAGTGAGTTCCCTGTAGAGTTTAAAAACTACATCGCATTTTTAGAAAAAGAATTAGAGATCCCTATCTATCTTGTTTCTCTAGGTCCAGACAGGGACCAAACAATTATTAGAGAGTAAAAAAAATACTCAATATACCAAAAGCTACAATTATATCTTTAATTGTAGCTTTTGGCTTTTTTAAGCTTTACTGACAAAATATTCATTGGCAATATTTTTGACAATACTCCTACTCTAACATTAAAAATAATAAATCATGTATTGGATAATTTTAATAGGTTTTGCACTTATAAGCTGGTTAATATCAGCTAACCTTAAACGAAAATTTAAGAAGTATTCTAAGGTACCTTTATTTGAAGGACTAACAGGACAAGTTATAGCAGAAAAAATGCTAAACGACAACGGTATTTATGATGTGAAAATTACGGCTACTCGAGGCACTTTAACAGATCACTATAACCCAGTAACAAAAACGGTAACATTAAGTGAGGCTGTTTACCATGGCAGTAACATTGCTGCAGCTGCTGTAGCTGCACACGAATGTGGACACGCTGTGCAACATGCTAATGCATACGCTCCATTGAAACTACGCTCCCAACTTGTTCCTGCAGTAAACTTTGCATCCAGTAAAATGCACTGGGTTATTTTAGCGGGCTTTTTATTAATGAATATTGTTGGACCTTATTTATTAATGGCTGGCATAGCTCTATTTGCAATAACGACCTTATTTAGCTTTGTTACCCTACCCGTTGAAATAGATGCTAGTAAAAGAGCCTTAGCCTGGTTAAACATGTCTGGCATATCAACAGCTGAGAATCAAGACAAAGCAAAAGATGCACTAAAATCAGCTGCTTACACATATGTCGTTGCTGCATTGGGTTCTTTAGCTATATTACTATATTATATATTAAGCTTTTTGGGCATTGATGATTAATTGATAATGGACACTAAATAAAAAAGGCTGTATTGAATACAGCCTTTTTTATTTAGTGTTTATCGTATCTTAAATGTTGATCTATAAAACCATCAGTATATCTTATTTCAATATCAACAATTTCTTGCTTATCATTATATATAGGTATGTAAAGAGGATTTACAAAACCTTTGTATGGAGCTAAATTTAATTTCTTATATCTTTCTAATACTTCTGTATGCAATTTAGCATCCACCTTAACTGCATAATTTTCCACTAAAGACTTGGCACCTTCATAATCACCTTCAGATTTAACACGTTGAACTTCACTTAATAATTGGCCGAACAAGGTTCTTAACGCTTTATAATCATTCACCTTAACAAAAGTTTTCCCATCCTTATTTACTAATTCAACAATAGTATCCTTTTGCCCTTTCTTATACACCCACTTGGCAATCATTTGTCTGTTACGCATATGAGATTCCTCAATATTATCTCCTGGATTAATTCTCACCAACTGTGTCATTAAACCATTCATCATATAGCTATAGTACTCTGCCTTATATGCATTGTTCGTTGGCAACAAACCTAAGTCAACTAATTTCTCATCACCCATATAATAAAGAGCGAACAAGTCGGCACGCGCTTCTTCAATAGTTGCACCATATGCTTTTAGTTCTTCTTGGCTCACACCCGGAAGCATTTGACCAGAGCCATGTCCTAAACACTCATGTAAATCTGTATGTAAATTACTAGTTATACTACCATACTTTAATTTTCTAGCAATTTCTTCTTCTCCGTAAATAAATTCTTCATTAAATCCATTTCCCTGAGATGCTTTTTCATAGGCATCGGTAACATTTTCAATTGTTACTGATTTTGAACCATATTGCTGACGAATCCAATTTGCATTAGGCAAGTTAATACCAATTGGAGTGTAAGGATAACAATCTCCTCCTAACATAGCAACAGTAATAACCTTTGCAGAAACGCCTTTTACTTTTTTCTTTCTAAATAAAGGATTAATTGGAGAATGATCTTCAAACCACTGTGCATTTTCACTAATAATATCTGTACGCTTAGTGGCTTCATCATTTTTAAAATTAACTATGGCTTCCCAACTAGCTTTCATCCCTAATGGATCTCCATAGGTTTCTATAAAACCATTTAGAAAGTCAATTTTTGATTTATCATCTTTCACCCAAAGAATACTATATTCATCAAAAGTTTTTAGGTCTCCTGTTTCATAAAATTCAATTAAAGAACTAATAATTTTCTTTTGTGTACTATTCTCTGCAACTCCTTCTGCTTTGCTTAACCAATAAATAATTTGCTGAATCTGTTCAGAATATTTACCTCCAAGTTTATATATTTCTTCAAAGACTTCTCCTTTTTCATTTTTTACCAAGCGACTATTTAAACCATACGATAAAGGTGTTGCATCTTTGGGGTCTCGCATTTTATCATAAAAGGCCTCTACTTCTACTTGGTTAACACCATCGTAGTAATTATTAGCTGAAGTAAGAATTAAATCCTCACCCTCTGCTTGATTCACTCGTTTAGCTGCTACAGAAGAATCAAACATAACAGACAGTAAGGTGTTTATTAAATTATTTTTTATTTCGCCCTCTTTTAACGGTAATTTATCTGTAGGGGTCATAGCTATAGCCTCAACTAAAAAAGAAGTGGAGAATTCAGGCTTAAACTTCTCCATACCATAATGATGATGAATTCCATTAGAGAATAACACTCTTTTTAGATAGACTTCAAAAGCTTTAAAATCCTTAGTATTTCTTCTTTTTAAATCATAGCTAGTATAAATTGCTTCAAGAGTATTTCTTATAAGAAGATTATGTTTAAAGTTCTGATCAAATAATATATCTCTACCCTTTAAGCTTGCTTCTGATAAAAAATAGATTAGCTTTTTCTCTTGTAAACTTAAATCTTCAAAACCCGGCACTTCATAACGCAAAATTTGAACGTCGGCAAATTGATCAACAATATAGTTTGGTGTATTCATAACAGTAGTTTGATTTGGCATTTTTTCTTCTGCAGATAAAATTGTTATATATAGAAGTAGAATAAAAAATGTATATTTAATTCTCATAATATAATTATTAGTCTCCTTAAAACAACAATTCAGAAAAATCAAAAGTTCAATAGACTAATGATATTTCTGAATTGAATCATTTATTTTTTTGTGTGCTAAATACGCTTTTTATCTGTTTCGCATATCAACATCTTTCTCTATACTCCACCCACTTTTCCACCATTTCCACCAACGGGATTGCACCAAAGCATCATAAGACATGTCAGGACCATTACATCCACGTGCATTATCTTGTCCGTCACTCAAGGGAGTTAAGTGATCAAATACAAATCGTTTTTCATCTTCAAAATAATTAAGAGATATTCCTAATTCGAAACAATAAGAAAGAATCATTCTATAGGCACGTCCGTGATATCCTCTAATTATTTTACTTCCTAGCCTAACTTTTTCACCATCATCTTCAATGGTCAACACATCTATAATCTTGTTTTTACGGACTAAATCAGACTGATTCCATCCCAATAGAATATACTTAGGCTCTTTTTTCTTAGGATTAACATTAATTGCTTTGTAATACAACGCTCCGTACCAGTTATTCAATAATATTTGACGTTTTCTGCTTGGGATATATGGTTTATTTCTAACCGTTAATGGGTATATTAATTCATTTACATAATCATGTATAAAACCATAAAACTTATACGAGAAGTCTTCTAGCTCAACACACCATGTGTAAACTCGAAGGTTGTAATCATCAGAATATATTTTCCCCAAATAGTTTAAACTATCAAATGGATAAAAGAAACTATCATTGTCTTTTAAAACAACAGCTAATCTCTTTTTAATTTCTTCATTTAATCTAATACGAGTGCTATCTTTAGAGCCTTCTTGTAGAATTTGATCAAACAAAACTTGCAGTTCTTTTTCTTGCTTAATTAATTTGGGAGATGTCTTCTTGAAAGTATCAACAGACACACTATCGTTTATGTTATCCTGAGCAAATATACTTAATGATAAAATCAGAGAAGTTAACAACAATAACTTTTTCATCTAACAGCTAATTTTTTTTATTTAACAAGTTGGTATTGTGTGATTTAAAATTCACAATCTACGCTCATCTTAAATTCAAACACAAAGAAACACAAATATAGATTTTTTGAAAGTAAGTCTCACATTTTTAACAAACAAACTTATCAACAGTATTGCAATTTCTTTTTATATAAACATTTTACTAAGAGCTCCCTGGAATGGAGTAAAATAGAAATTATTCTTTCATGTTATGATAAACACTTTGAACGTCTTCATCTTCCTCTAGCTTTCCTAATAACTTATCAAGTTGCTCCTTTTGCTCATCATTTAATTCTTTCGTATCATTGGGGATCCGTTCAAAGTCTGCACTTATAATTTCAAATTCATTTTCTTCTAAATATTTTTGAATAAGATTGAATGATTCAAATTCTCCATAAATAATAACTTCATTTTCATCTAAAAAAACCTCATCAACTCCGAAATCAATCAACTCTAACTCCAACTCTTCTAAATCAACACCCTCCTTAGGAACTATTTTAAACACACACTTACGATCAAAAATAAAGGTCAAACTCCCACTCGTTCCTAAAGAACCACCATTTCTATTAAAATAACTTCTTACATTAGCAACAGTTCTTGTATTATTATCCGTTGCGGTTTCAACAAGAACAGCAATACCATGTGGGCCATAACCCTCATAAACAATCTCTTTATAATCTTCACTTGCATCTTTTGAAGATGCCTTTTTAATCGCTCTATCAATTGTATCTTTTGGCATAGAGGCAGACTTTGCATTCTTAAGCAGAACACGTAAACGTGGATTTGAATCGGAATCTGGACCACCTGACTTTACAGCAATAGTAATTTCTTTCCCTAGTTTAGTAAAAGTTTTAGCCATCGTGCTCCAACGCTTCATTTTTGTCGCCTTACGATATTCAAACGCTCTTCCCATAGTATATATTATTTATATTAAGCTTTTTTGATCTTGTTTTGCAAAAGTATGAATGCATTAGCAAGAGGCAAAATTTTTAGCCTTTTTTTTATAGTATATTATGAAAATATATAAATAATCAAATAATCGACTGAACAAACAAACAACTCAACATTTTTTTATAATTTTGTAAGCCCAAAAACAAGGGAGAAATTATCGTTTTAATATTATTGATAAATTTATGAAAATACTAAAGTTTGGAGGCACATCTGTAGGTAGCGCCCAACGTATAAAAGAGATGGTAAAACTAATCTTAGATGGTGAGCAAAAAATTGTAGTTTTATCTGCAATGTCGGGTACTACCAATGCATTAGTTGAAATATCTGACTATTTATACAGAGAGAATATTGACGGCGCAATTGACGTCATCAACAACTTAGAAAAAAAATATTTTGGAGAAATAAAAAATTTATTCTCAAAAGAAAAATACCTTGAAAAAGGAAACATCCTTATTCGAACCCATTTTGATTTCCTACGTTCTTTTGCTAATAAAGCTAAACTCTTTACTGAATTTGATGAAAAAGTAATTTTAGCTGAAGGAGAATTAATTTCTACAGCATTAGTAAATGATTATTTATGCGAACAGGGCCACAAATCTATTCTTTTGCCTGCATTAGAAATAATGAAAACAGACAAAAACAGCGAACCTGATATGGCACACATTGCCGAAAAAGCGTCTAAACAACTTAGCAAAAACAAAGAAGCTGATATATATATAACTCAAGGCTATATTTGTCGCAACCATTACAACGAAATTGATAACCTTCAAAGAGGTGGAAGTGACTTTACTGCATCTATACTAGGAGCAGCTATCGATGCCTCCGAAATTCAAATATGGACCGATATTGATGGCATGCACAATAATGACCCTCGATTTGTTGAAAACACAAAACCAATTGCAAAGCTACACTTTGAAGAGGCGGCTGAGCTAGCATATTTTGGAGCAAAAATATTACACCCTACTTGCATACTCCCTGCGAAACAAGCGAACATCCCCGTTCGGTTACTTAATACAATGGAGCCTAAAGCAAAAGGAACCATCATCTCTACAGAATGTGAAGAAGACAACATTGAAGCTGTAGCTGCAAAAGATGGAATTACCTCTATCAAAATAAAATCTGGGCGTATGTTATTAGCATATGGTTTTATGCGTAAGGTTTTTGAAATATTTGAAAGACACCAAACGGCAATCGATATGATTACCACATCTGAAGTTGGAGTATCTGTTACGATTGACAACACTAAAAAACTAGATGAAATTTTAGACGAGCTTAAAAAATTCGGAACAGTAACCGTTGATTCCAACATGGTTATTATTTGCGTTGTTGGAGATTTGAATTTTGAAAACATTGGCTTTCAGGCTAAAGTTGTAGGAGCCTTAAAAGACATTCCAATAAGAATGATTTCTTATGGAGGAAGCAATTACAACATTTCATTTTTAATAAAGGCCGATGACAAGAAGCGTGCTTTGAACGCTTTAAGCAAAGACCTTTTTAATTAGAGACAAGAGTTAAGAAACAAGACAATGCATTGTACAGACGCACTGCAGTGCGTCTCTTAAAAAGAAACATATGAAAGGTACATTCCCTATAAGCAAGTTTGAAAACATTCAAACACCATTTTATTATTACGACACTGAACTTTTGCGCAAAACACTTGATTTAGTTAAAACAGAATCAAACAAATATGATTATATCCCTCATTATGCCGTTAAAGCAAATGCCAATGCAAAAGTATTGAAAATAATTGCTTCTTATGGATTAGGAGCAGATTGCGTAAGCGGAAATGAGGTTCAAGCAGCAATAGATGCTGGCTTTTCTCCAGATAAAGTTGTTTTTGCTGGGGTTGGAAAAACAGACTCTGAAATTAACTTAGCTCTAGACAACAACATTTTTTGCTTCAATGCCGAATCAACTCCAGAACTAGAAGTTATTAATGAGCTTGCTAAAAAAAAGAACAAAAAAGCAAATATTGCATTACGCGTAAATCCGAATGTAGATGCACACACGCATCATTATATTACAACAGGCTTAAATGAAAATAAATTTGGCTTTAACATTGAAGACTTAGATAAGGTTATATCAATGCTTCCTTCTTTAAAAAACCTTGTGTTTTTAGGACTACATTTTCATATCGGTTCTCAAATAACAGATTTATCTTCTTTCCAAGATTTATGTGTTCGCTTAAATGAACTGCAAGATAAGATGGAAGCAAAAGGCATTGAGCTCAAAACTATAAATATTGGTGGTGGACTAGGCATCAATTACGAACACCCCAACCACTTCCCTATTGCAGACTTTGAAACTTATTTTCGCCTGTTTAATCAGCATTTAAAATTACGTGAAGGACAAGTATTACATTGCGAGCCCGGACGTTCAGTTGTTGCACAATGTGGAAGTTTAATTAGCAAGGTTACATACATTAAAGAAGGGGCTACTAAGAAATTCGCCATCTTAGACGCTGGAATGACTGACCTAATTCGTCCTGCATTGTACCAAGCCTATCATCGCATAGAAAACATTAGCTCTAACGAAACCGAAGACAACTATGATGTTGTGGGTCCTATTTGTGAATCAGCAGATGTGTTTCAGAAAGACGCAATGCTGAATAAGACAAAACGCGGTGACCTCATAGCTATAAGATCTGCAGGAGCATATACAGAAGTAATGGCGTCTCGCTACAACTTACGAGAAATTCCTACAGCTTATTTATCCGAAGAATTATAACATCAATAACAATTAATAAAAAAACAAAGTGCTTCATTATAACCTAGAAACAATATCTCAAGCAGGATGGATTCTAATTGGAGTCTTTTGTCTTACATTTATAGTTCAACTATTCTATTATTTCTATTTTTATCTATCTGTATTATTCTTAAAAAGAAAAAACAGAAAAGGAAAAAACAAATTCGCAAAAAAACGACCAGGCGTTTCTGTTATAATATGCGCAAGGAATGAATCTGAAAACTTAAGCAAATTTCTACCTGCTGTATTAACACAAAAATACCCCGACTACGAAGTAATTGTTGTTAACGATGGCTCTACAGACAAATCGGAAGACATACTAGTAGATTTGAAAAAGAAATACCCTCATCTCTATCACACCTATGTACCTCAAAATGCCAATATCAAAAGTGCCAAGAAATTAGCACTTACCATAGGAATAAAAGCTGCTAAAAATGACTACTTATTATTTACAGACGCAGACTGTGAACCAACAAGTGAAAATTGGATTAGTAATATGGCGCGAAACTTCACAAAAAACACTGATTTTGTTTTAGGATATGGCGCCTACGAACAAAAAAAGGGCTTACTGTCGCACCTCATTTCCTATGACACCTTTTTTATCGCATTACAATATTTAGGCTTTGCATATCGCGGAAAACCATATATGGGAGTAGGAAGAAATATGGCCTACCGAAAACAACTATTCTTTGACATGAAAGGCTTTGCCTCTATTCTACATTTACAATCTGGTGACGATGATTTATTTGTAAACAAAGCAGCCCACAAAAATAATACACGCATCGAAATATCTCCTGAAAGCACTACTATTTCAACCATCCAAGAGACTTTTAAAAACTGGTATATACAAAAGGAAAGACACCTATCAACATCCTCTCATTACAAACACCAAAGCAAGAGCTTAATAGGGTTTGAAGTAATAAGCAGAGGTGCATTTTACGTTTCTTTTATTGGCATTATACTATATACCAACTTAACATTAACATTAACAGCCGTAGCAATATTTCTATTAAGATTCATCATTCAGCTATTAATTATCAACCTCTCCTCCAAACACTTAAACGAAAGAAAATTCTATTTCAGCATACTTCTTTTCGATATTTTTCTTCCCCTAATCACCTTATTTATTATGATTTTTAACAAACTTACTAAAAAAGGGAGATATCAGTGGAAATGATTTATTGTTAATTGATATACAAGGTTTTACACTAAATTTATTAGTATATAAAAAAGAACAGAAAAGGCTTATAGTGTTAATATTATTAACATTATAAGCCTTTCCTGTTCAACAAGATTTCTAGCATAATTCATTCAAATTTCAACCCCAAAAAAGGGTAAATTACACAATATATTCACTCCAAAAAATCTGAGAAAAATTTCTAATAAATACAAGAATACTACTTGTATTTTAGCCCAACTATCTCCCGAAAAACAGCAGACAAATACACCTAAAACCTACGTTAAGAAGGGTCAACACAAAAGGCTTATAATTAGTCGCTTTAAATAAATAAAAACTATTCAATTGTTATAAATGTGTTGATAAAAATAATATTAGCTAAAGCAATTTTCAAAAAACCCCAAACAACCTACTGCAAAGGCATTCAAGAACTCAAATTTTGAACACGAAATTTCATGTTAAGAAACAGTGTTAAGAAAGTCTTCTTTATTGCTAAAATTAATTGTATTTTTTCATCTTTTATATTACTTTTGTAGTATCTGATTTTTAAATCATTTTAACAATTCGGGAAAATAAAACAAATTATATAACATTTTAACGTTATGAAAAATTCTACACCTATTCTAAAAAAAGCCATCAAATTTACGAAGCTAATATTACTATCAGCTTTATCGATGGTGTATACTTCTACTACGGCCCAAGAAGTCATGTACGGCGATACTATTTTTTGGGAAAATTTTGGTTCAGGAACAACAAGAGCTGACATTTCTGGTCGAGGCATTGTGGGAGGTCTCTACATGTATGCTGGAGATTTAGAATATTCCATCGGATTAAATTCTGCTGATGTGGCTACTTATGTTACTGCAAATAGTGGCCGAACTTGGATTCAAGAAACACCTAAATTTAAAGAAATTCCCATTAGCACATCTTCAAACCCCTATTCGAACAAACCTGCTGAAGGTGATAGTGAACCATTTGCTAGCTACTGGACAATTGACAGTTGGAAAGATTGGGATTTCAGTTCTGAAAAAACTGATTTCACCACAGCCACTCTTGCAGTAGACGATTATACTGCGGGTGCTGAAACATCTGATAATAATTACCCTTGTAGCTGGATGAAAGTTGATGGGGTATGGAAATTTGGTTTTTACTACACCACTTACGAAAATGATATAACTGACGATGAACCCAATGATGGATATTATGCATTAATTGATAGCACTAACCGTTTAACAGGAGGAGCCACTTACTTACAAGACGCCTGGCTAGATCACTCTGGACTATCGTGTATAGACAATGATGTCACTGCTGTTGATCCTGACACATGTACACATACAGGAAATGGACGATTCATGTTTGTTAACTGCTCTCAATCAAATACTGTAACTGGAGCTGTTTACAAAAGACAAGTAACAGAACTCTGTAGAGATGCCATGTTTGAATTTTCAATATGGGTAACATCAGTACACAATTCAACAGACAACGCTTCTTTCCGAATAGAGATATGGAGTGACGACCCAGGAGAAAATCCTAGCCTAGGAAGTCTTACTGATGCTTATGAAGGCTTATCGATTTCAGAGGCCAATGATGCTACACTTATACTTTGTGGTACTACCACCGGTTTTGATTCAACAGGTTATTGGAAGCAGATCAAAGAAGTTTTCACTTTACTAGACCAAGATTACTGCTGGGTAGTTGTTCGTAACTACGGTAGTGGTAGTGGTAATGATATTGGTATTGATGATTTAGTATTTAAACCTTTTACTCCTTTTAACCTTGATATTGAACTAGCTGCATCTGTATTAGGAGATGCAGAAATGGCTTGTAATGACGGATTAGTATCTTTAGTTTCTAATTTTCCTGAGAACATGCCTGAATATATTTCTTTACAAGAATTTGGATTCTATTTCCAAGGACAAAGTGGTACAAATGAATGGGTAAACATAGGAAGTACTATTCCTATTCAAACACAATCAGCAGCAGTACCTTTAGAGCTAACCATACCTCTTGCTGAATACAATTTATACGATCGTTATCGTATTACAGTCGCTACAACTCCAGCTGGTTTTGGTGGTAGGTGTATTACATTTACTTATCCTCCTACCGACAAAGAACCTATAGGCACAGCCCCTGAGTTTACCATTACTGGATTAGATGTATGTGATGACACCAACGGCAATCAAACTGGTACATTTATTATCACCAACACGAATCAAGCTGTTACTGATAACAACTGGGTAGTTAAATTAAGAATGCCTGATGGCTCTATTGTTACACGAACACCAGCAGTAGAATAAGCTTTCATAAAGCTTCAATCTTAATTAAACATTAAAACATTACCATTATGAAAGCAACTACAACATACAATACAAACCCTTTAAAAAAGGCGAATATGAAACGATTTTACTTAAAAAAATACATTTCTTTTTTGAGTGTCTTTACAGCATTTTTAATCTCCACTCAAAATATAAACGCACAAACAGTAGTATACTCACAAGACTTTGATGCTGCTACAGTTGTTACATATACAGCCAACACTGTTGTAGACATTGATGTGACTGATGGAAACAACATTGTTGGAAACACTGCTGCATCACAAGTAACTTCAATATACTGCCTTAACAAGTCTAGTGCAGGTATTGGTATAAATGATGCAACCTACCCTGGTATTTTCAGAGCATATGTCAACAACAACATGCCTTGGTCTATTGTTAAAACAACAGATTTCTCTGCAACAGCTCCAACTATTTTACAAATTGAATTTGATTTATGGTGGGACATTTTATCTAGTTCAAGTGGAGCTGGGATAGAATTTGCAATCGGAAATGGTTTTTCTGAAAGCATTACAACCACAAATCCTGCAGATGGAGATGTTCACTCTGGATTTACTATTGACAACAGCTCTACCTCTAGAGTGTGTGAATATGGACGATATGGATCAAGTTATGATTATAATTCAACAGGAGTAACACAAGAAACATCTCAAACATACACTTGGATTATTAACAATTCAGGAAGTGACTTTGATTACGACGATCCTGCTGGTGGAACCCAAACATTAGCAAATGACACATGGGATTTATGGATAGGAACTACTCTTTGGGTTGATGGAGTTGCGGCCACTACAGGTGCAATTGACATGCAAAATCTATATATTGGCTCATGGGCAAATAAAAAGCATGAAGCTAGAATTGATAATTTTGTAGTAACTGACCTTACGGCATCAGCTGGCTCTGCCTCCCCTACCCTTGCTGCCGCAGGTTCTCAAACTGTAGATGATGATTTTGACATAACTTTTACTGATGATGCTACTTGGAGAGCTGCTGTAACTGGTATTACTGTAGATGGAACACCCTACACGTCTGCAGACTACACCCTTACAGCTGCTTCATTAGTACTATCTACAGCTGATATTACTGAATTACAAACAGCTGGCAGCCATGAAATTATTGTTTTAGCAACTGGCTATACAGATGCTGATGTTACTCAAACCAATATTGCAGGTGCAGATCATCATCTAAGCATCACAACTGAGCCTACTGCTCCAGCTGTTAATGGTGGAGCCTTAGGAACTACATCTGTTGTTGAGATATTAGACCAATATAACAATCTAACAACAAGTACTGCAAATATAACTGCTGCAGTTGGAGCTGGCACATGGACAATTGGAGGGACTGTAACAGTTGCTGCAAGCGCTGGTAGTGCTTCTTTCTCAACTTTAACAGCTACTGCTGCTGGTTCCGTTACCGGAGCTACTATTACTTATTCATCAGGTGCTTTAACAGATGACACATCTAGTACTTTTGACATTCCTGCTCCTGCAAGTGCGCCTACTGTAACAACTACTGCTGCATCTAACGAAACAGATACTGGAGCTGACTCTGGTGGTAATGTTACGAATGATGGCGGAGCTTCTGTAACTGCTCGTGGTGTAGTATACAGCACAAGTGCTAACCCTACCACTGGAGATAGTTATACTACAGATGGTACAGGTACAGGTGCATTTTCTAGTACAATCTCTGGCTTAAGTGCTAGTACAACTTATTACTACAGAGCTTATGCTACCAATGGCGTAGGCACTAGCTATGGTTCTGAATCTTCATTCACCACAGCTGCTGCTCCTACTACTGTTGCATACACTTATGTTTGGAAAACAGGACAAACTGCATGTGAATCTGGCGAAGATCAAAGTTCAAATGTGACTGACTTAGAACCAGAAATCACAATCACTGGAGATGGCTCTTATTCAACTAATAGTTCATTAAATATCACTGCAGCAGCAGAGGTTATTACCTTTACAACAACAAAAGATATTGATGAAATCTGTTTCTATGGTAAAATTGAAATGGCATCAATCGATTATTCGTATGATAATTCTAGTTGGACAACTTTAAACTCTACTGATACTGGTAATGATGCTACCTATACATTTACATCTATCCCAGCAGGAACAAAAACCTTCTACTTAAAACAAACTTTAACAGGAGGTTTATATTTACGTAATTCGACTTTTACACTTAAAAATTGTACTCCTGGTGAGCCTACGACAGAACCAAGTGGCACACCATCTTTCTCTAGTACTACTGAAACATCTACAACATGGGGCACATTTACTGATGATGCAAGTGCTAACACTACAGTAATCTTCTGTAGAGCAGGTAGTGCAGCTGGCGACCCAACTGATGATGTTACATATACAGCTAATACCGTTTTCGGTTCAGGCACACAAATAGGTACAACTGGTTGGTATTGTGTATATAGTGGAGCTGCTTCTGGCACTTCTGTTACTGTAACAGGTTTAACTGGAACAACCGCTTATTATTTCAAAGCATACTCATTGAACGAATGTGGAGCTGATTTGGATTACTATACTGGAGCTACCTTAGATGGTAATACAACTACAACAGGATGTATTGCTCCTTCTGGTCAAGCAACTGGTTCTCCTACATTCTCTAGCACAACAACAACGGCTACTACATGGGGAACTATAACACAAGCTGCAACAGCAGACAATACTGTAATCTTCTGTAGAGAAGGTGCTAGTGCTGCTGGTGATCCAGCAGATGCTACTACATACTCAGCAAGTACTGATTGGAGCTCAAAAGGAACTCAAATTGGAACTACAGGTTGGTATTGCGTGTATGCAGGAACAGCAGGAAGCCCATCTGTAACTATGTCTAACTTATCAGAAGGAACAGCGTATTACTTTAAAGCATACTCGTACAACGACTGTTCTTCGTCTCCATTATATTATACTACTTCTCCTATTGCAGGAAACACAACAACTTGTACTACCCCTACTACTCAAGTAGGTGCAGTATCTTTTGCTAGTGTTGCCGATACGCAAATGGATGTTGATGTAGCTTCAGATGGTAATGGAGATAAAATATTAATTATAGCACACAGTGGTGGTGCTGTAGATACAGACCCATCTGATGGTACAACTTATACTGCTAACACAGCATTTGGTTCAGGAACACTAATTGGCACAGGTAATTATGTTGTTTATGCTGGCGTTGCTGCTAGTTTACCTGTTACTGTTACAGGCTTAACAGCAAGTACTACCTATCATTTTGCTGCCTATGCTTACAATGATTGTGGAAGTGACCCTCAATATAAATCAGCAGACGAAGAAACAGGAAGTCAAGCAACAAGTGCAACACCAGCTAGTACTTGTACTGAAATTGATGCAACAACATCAGTTGTTGGTGACTGGCAAACTACATATGAATCGGGTAATGCTGGAGAATTCTCTGTCGATTTAGTGGGCGATTATTTAACTAACACCACATTATGTAATGTTACTGGTCAAGATGTTGCTCGTATAGATGCTTCTGGATCGGAATGGCTTGAAGTATATGTACCTGCAGGTTTTCCAACTATTGAAAGTGCTACCTTTAACATTAGTGGTAATTCATCAGGCACCTCTGACTATATTAATATTATAGCTTGCTGTGATGAAACACCATTTAATACAAGCAAAGTTACAGATACATTAGAAGTACATTTTACTGGATACGACCAAGCTTGTGTTGATAGAGAAGTAACTTTCCCTACTGGTACAAAATCATTTAGAATGTACAGAAGAGTTGCATGGACAGAAGGTTCACCTTACAGCACTGTTGGTTCTGGAACTAATATTGGTACTGGACAAACCAACCGTATTGGATATATGGAAGTCTGTGTTCTTGGTGCATGTAATGAACCTAGCACACAAGTTGGTGCCGTTTCCTTTCCTGCTGCTGGTGAAAGTCAATTAGGGCTAGATTTAGCATCTTTTGGTGATGGTGATAGCATCATTGTATTAGCACATAATGGTGCTGCTGTAGATGCTAACCCTGTAAGTTCAACTACTTATGATGATGACCTCACATTTGGAAATGGTGACGAAATTGGCTCTGGAAACTTTGTTGTATTTAAAGGTGATGCCGGTGATTTCCCTATTTCAATCACAGGTCTAAGTGCAAGCACAACTTATCATTTTGCAGCTTATGCATACCAAGGTTGCCCTGGAGACCCACAATATAAAACTGATGACGATGGTGAAGTTGGTAGTGAAGCAACTATTGCAGCTTGTGATCCTCCTACTAGTGCTCCACAAGGATCTCCAACCTTTACAAGCACAACAACAACAAGCACAACATGGGGTTCTTTCTCTGATGCTGCTGATGCTGATGCAACAATTGTATTTATAAGAGAAAGCTCTTCAGCTGTTGGCGTTCCTGCTGATGGAACAACTTATACTGCGAGTACCGACTGGGATTCTAAAGGAACTCAAATTGGAACTACTGGCTGGTATTGTATATACAATGGTTCTGCTAGTTCTGCTTCAATCAATTTATCTAATTTATCGACAGGGACATATTATTATGTTAAGGCCTATTCATATAATTCATGTGGAGGTTTCCCAGAATATTATTCAGGTGATAATATAGGTGATAACGAACAAACAATTATTCAAACATGTACTTATATTCCTTCTGCGGCTAACAGTGGTACGAGTTATGATTATGGTGATTATACCATGTATTTCTCATCAACGGCAACATCGTACACATCTGCTTCAGTAAGCACAAGTACATCTAATACTTGTGGTACTGCTGACGAACGTTACTATATGAAAAATTTAGTTGTGTATTTAGAAAATACAGCAGCAAGTGAAATCATATTACAAGGTCAACAAGACTATGATGTTGATATTACTAGTGTATATACATCTAGCACATTAGGTGGCACGTATACTGCTGTAGGAAGCTTTACAAATAATGGTTACTCAGGATCTTCTTGTGGTACATTAGGTATTTCTAATGTAAGTTTATCCCAAGGTACTTATGTATTACTTTCATTTGGTGGTTCTGATGAATTCCGTTTAAGTGGTATTTGTATTACAGTTGCTCCAGACGAACAAGAGCCTACCTTAACCTTTGATCCTGCTAATTCAGCAACAGGTGTTTTATTAGATGCTGAATTAACGATTACAGCTAACGAAGCTTTATATTTATACGACCCTTCTGGCCCAAGCTTTACTGAGCTAACAACAGCAACATTAGCAGGGATGAGCGATGGAGACATTAGTGATTATATGGTATTAGTAGATGTTGCTGCTAATGACACTTTAGACGCAACTTACTCTATTGATGGCACAGGTACAATTATAACCGTAGTCCCTGACGCTGAATTCACTTACTCTAAACAATATAAATTAAGCATTCGTAATTTTGCTGATGCAAATGACAACTTCTCTGCAAGTACACAGTACGCACAATTTACAGCTAGACCAACCCCTGCTCCAGAAATTAAAATAGAGCTGGTTAGTACTGATGCAAATGTAGCAGACGATGGCGATGTTAATATGGGTACTGTAATTGGAGGAACAACGATAGATAAAACATTCCGTATTATTAATACTGCTTTATTAGATGATTTGAACTTTACTGGAGTTTCTGCATTTACTACTGGAACAAAGTATGCTTTTGTTGGAGATGACCCATATGACAACACCCCTCTTGCTGCCGGTGACACCGTTGAATTCACAGTTCGATTTACTCCTGGAGTAACAGCTGGTACATATACTGATATTTTAACCATATCAACTAATGACCCTGATGAAGCAACATTCACTATAAATTTATCTGGTGGTAAAGCAGCATTTGTATTACCATACAGATATGAATCTGCCTTAACAAGCCCAGTATATACAACTGAAGCCTTGTACCAAGACTATACAAATTTATCAGACATCCCTGGAGAAATTACATTAAATGGAAATTCTGCTATTGTTGAAGATGTAAACTACTATGAAGCTTACAATGTATTCCAAGTGGAAGGGAATTGTATGCCTGCTGGTAGTTCTGCATTGCGCGTAGGTAGAAACCTAGGGGATTATGATAATGGATTAGAAATCGATTTAGTTGATGGTTGTGGCCAAGTAACGGTTAAGTGGTGTTCAAATGGTTATCGTAAAATTAGAATTTCTGATGATGCAGCAAACACTTATGAACAATCAGCTAGTTTCTTACCTGGAGGTATTTGCTACACTACATCTACAGTAATCAACACAGAAGATGACATTGATTTAAACATTGAATTTCTTGGACCTGACACTGCTTTATTATCTACTATTTATTATCTAGAAATAACACCGTACGACCCTGAATTAAAAAGTAGTGCTAAAAACATCCTTTCTTTTTCAACAGACGCAACTACTGAAGATGTACGAATTTATGACGATGCTATTTTTATTAGTGTAGATGCAGGTGCCGATTTAGCTGATATAACACCAGACGCAATAACGGTATCTCCATTCGCATCTGTTAGTCCGGCACAAGACATTGCTCAAGATTTCAGTTCTGGAGCAGTAGTTTATACTGTAACTGCTCAGGATGGAACGACTAAAGACTACGATGTGTTCGTAGAATTTGAAACAACTTATACTGGAGACTATGAAAATACGATTGAGGTAGAAGTTGACATGAATGAAACAGATCAAATATTAGAAGTATTAGAAATATCGAATAGTGCTTGTGTAGTACCTGTTACAGGTAATGGAGGCAACTATGTTATTCACTTCTTAAATGGTGATGATGTTCCTGATGGTGGTTATCAGATTGGAGGATTATCTGAAGTTTGTATCGGTTCTACTGTATGCTACAGTTTAACAAATGCTCCCGAAACGAACAACCCTAGTTATAACTGGAAGATTTTTGGAGACAATGTCTCTGTATTTACTTTAGTTGGTGCAACAGGGACATTAGATACCAGTGGAACTACAGATACATTAACAGTAAATGAGTCATTAGAAGAACTTTGTATGCAAGCTCCTGATGAAATAACTACTGCAGAATTAGAAATTGTAATTCAAGTTCGTTTTGACCCTCTTTGTTCTGAAGCAGAAGGATCTTCAGATTTTGAAATTAATGTAACCGAAGATGCCCCTCCTGCAGTAACGGCATTAGAAGCAAGCTGTGTTAATAATGGTTTACTTACAGTAACGGCAAATGGTGCTGGAGCAGGTGCAACTACATATAACTGGACACTTAATCCAACAAAAACTATTGTTTCTCAAACAGATAGTACAGTAGTCTTGAACGTAGGAACTACAGACCTAGATTTGGCTGCAGCGGTAGTGGTACAGAATGGATGTGGTGTTACCCCTGCAACAGGAGAAATTGACATTGATTATGCAACACAAACTTCTACTTGGAATGGTAGTGTTAATGGAGATTGGAATGATCCTGATAACTGGAATGGTCGTGTTCCAACAGCATGTACAAATGTGATTATCCCGGATGTTAATGTCGGTAGTGTTGCTTATCCAACAATTAGTACTACAGGAACATGTAACTATATTACTTTCCAACCAGGTGGTGCTATTAAAGGAATTGATAAGTTGACGTATGCTAAAGCCTTTGTTAAAATCTCATGCGAGCGTGACCATTGGTACACCTTAACTGCACCACTAAAAGAAATGTACTCTGGTGATTACTATTTCAATGGTGCTCCTGAAGCATATATGAAATTATTTAACACAACGAGTCCTGATGCTTTTGGCCCGGACATTACCTATGAAGGTAAGTTTACTCGAGCATTTAGATCTTTAGATGTTGATCTAACACCAGGATCAGGATTTGCATTTAAAGTGTCTGAAAAAACTTGGGACTACCCAAATGGTTCATCAAATACTTCTACTGATAAAGCTATAACATTCCCTAGAATGAATAATGACAGTTCTTTATTAACCTCATATGTTCCTTATAGCTCATTTAGTGGTATGCCATATACATTTGTCACATCAACAGTAACTAAAACTGCTGATGCATATAGATTTGCTATGGAAGAAGCTGATAGCTCATGGGTAGACATAGACATTACTTTAGATGCTGGGTTAAGTCTAATAGGTAACCCAATGATGACTCACTTAGATATTGATCAGTTCTTAACGGACAATACCTCTACATTAACAGAAGAAATTTACGTTTGGAATGGAAGCTCTTATCAAACATACTCTAGTGGAGACTGGGATATTCCTGGTGGACATTACATTGCACCTATGCAATCATTTGTTGTAAATTCAGCTGCTGGAGGTGATATTACTTTTGATATTAGTGCTCATTTTGATGCTGATGACAATTCAAGTGCACTACGTGCCACTGAAGCAATTAAAGAAGAAATGCTATTTGTAAAAGCAACGAAAGATGGTAAAACAACGGGGACTGTTATTACAAATAACAATAAGGCCTATAATAATTTTGATGGACGTGATATATTTAAACTATTTACACCTTTAACTGAAGTTGCAGATATTTATAGTATGTCAGAAGGGTATGCTTTAGCATTCAATAAATTTAATGAATATCCATACACCACTCCATTAGGAATTAAAACAGACCAATATGGAAAAGTAAAACTAAATTTCCAAGGAGCTGAGAGTTTTGCAGATGTCAATGTTTATTTAATTAACTCTTTTACAGGAGAAAAAGTAAACCTTAAGGAAACTGCTGACTACGAAGTAGACTTAACTGATGAAAATGCAAAAGGAACTCTATTTGTTGAATTTAGGAAAGCTGAAGTTGTAAAAGACAATACTATTACAACTAGCAGTTCTGATGACGTACAAGTATTTACTAAAAACAACAATACCATTAGAGTTATTTCATCTCCTTCAAATCCAATAAAAGACGTAACAATAATGGATGAAGTAGGTAGAATTTTAATCCGCAGCAAAAACCTTGATGTTAACCTATATGACAGAACTCTGAACAGTGGAAGTAAAGTAGTTTTAGTAAGAGTAGTTACTGAAAATAGCGTTAAAATGGTAAAAGTATTAATTAAATAAAGAGATTTTTATGTAATATATGGGGCAGTTTTAAAAACTGTTCCATATATTTGCATAAAATTAAAGGATTTGGGTAAATTAACAGATAAAATATTATTAGGATTATTATTATTAATAGTCACTCCTATTTGCATAACTGCAGCATCATTACCACAACAAGGGGCTGGAAGCTCTAATGGTTATTATAATGGTTCAGGATCAGTGACTCAACCTATCCTACAACGACAAATAAAGGACTTAAGTGCACCTACTGATGGTGTAGGAGGCTGGACATTAAACGATCAATCCCCAGTTGTTCCTTATGAATTTTGGACTAACTCAGGATATGCAGATGGTTTTCTTGCAGGAGATACAATAATATATGGACTTGATTCTATTAGCTTATGGGAAGGCTCATATTGGGGATTTCTAGAGATGACAATGATTAATGATGACGGAAATGATTCTCCCCTAGGAGCATTTGAATACTTTTCACAAGCATCTCCACTTAGTGATGGGATATATCCCTTGCTTATATTAGTAAGCTTATATGGTTTTATAAAAACAAGAAAAAAAAAGACACTTAAATAAGTGTCTTTTTTTTAAGTAGAGGTTTTGAATCTATTATATAATTTCATGTTCTATAAGAAATAAAACATCTTAAAAAAACTTGCTCTTTCAAGATATTTTTATTATATTAAAGCTTTGTATTTAAAGCAAGAGAAACACAACTAATACCTTATTATAGAAACACTTTACGAAGTACCTAAGTCTAATTTATCGAGAAATGTTTGCCTATAGACTGAAAATATTATTCATTTGCTCGTTTATACTTATATCATATAATTTAACCGCAGCATCTTTGCCTTCTGTTTCTTATGGACAGGAACAGTTTGAAGGTTTCCCTGACCAATTTAACATACAACCTATTTTAGGAGCAATTGATCCTGATGCTCCATATATGAGTGTTGGAGATCCCTGTCCTTGTCCTCCAGCTTTAGGAGGTCCATGTGGAGGAACACTTATAGTAGACCCTTTTGATGGAGATGGCTTAACCTGTGACAACCCAACATGCCCATGCGGTTATTATGTTACTGGAGCTTGGATAGACGGTATGTTTCTTGGCTTCCCTATTCCAATTGATAATAACATCTTTATATTGCTATTATTTAGTCTTTTATATCTTACTTGGCTTACTATTAAAAGAAAAAATAGAGCAATTCAATACTGATTTCAGTAAAATACCCTTTTATTGTTTAGTTATCATATAATTTAATAACACATTATACTCACAAGAATCACAAGTGTTTTTTTGTATCTTTGTGAAAATATTTATATAACATGGCATATAATATTAATGGCATGCTATTCGTTATTATTATTACTTTGATACAAAAACGAACAACATATTTATTAAAAGGATTATTTATTGTTATTTTAATAATAAATTCTACTGTATTATTTGGAGCTTCTTTACCAAGTAACCCTTATCAGCATACTCAATTTAATAGCTTTCAAGAACAAATACAAGCTAAAAACACTCAAGAAAGTCCATTTACAGAGGGATTTCAACAAAAAAAACAATTTAATAGCTTACTTTTAGCTACAGACCCAACAGCACCTTATGCTAATTTGGGTGATCCTTGTCCTTGCACAATAGATTATCCAACTGTTGACCAGCCTGGATGGTCAGGATCATGTGCTGACAATGGGGGCGTATTAATAATTGACCCTTATGATAGTGATGGCTTAACTTGCAGCAACCCATGGTGCCCATGTCAATACTATGTAACAGGAACATGGAATGCAGGACAATTTTTAGGTTTCCCAATACCTTTAAACAACGAATACATTATCTTATTTATCTTAAGCTTGCTATACTCTAGCCTTTTAACATTTAGAAAACGAGTATATAAGCGTATAAAAGAATAATTTCCTCCAAAATATTCTTATCTTTCTCTTTCAATTCTTCTTTCTAATAGGATGTTTCAAGAAAAGAACCTAGTATATATTATGCTACATAACATATTTTAGAAATATTCTAATCTACAAGTACCATAAACAAACATATCTAAAGACTCTCAAAATTTTAACACGTCCACTCTTTAAAATTTTAACACTTTTCACACAATTTTTCTGTAAATTTATATGTTATACAATATGTAAAGCTAGGTGAAATGCGTCAAAATATCAAATGCAAGCCTTTTTACAACTAAGAAAACTATTAATCTCACTAAATGTGAATAATATTTAAAATCATGTTAAATATTAACACACTGTAACACTGCATAATAAACAAACAAAAATAGACTATATGAGAACGCAAAAACTGCTTTTAATCGCTTTCTTTTTACTGAGTATTTTCACCACAAATGCTCAAACGTACAATTTCACTAGTCCTCCTGGACATGGTGCAGGAACAACAGGTGGAGCTGGTCAAACTATTTATGTAGTTAATGGGGCTGGGTTTGCAGGAGCACTCGGTTCTAATAGGATTGTCATTCTAGAGGCTGGAGAAACAGCCACTATTTCTTACTATGACCTTAAAGAGAAATCAAATATAACCATACTTGGTCAAACGGGAGCTATACTAAAAGCCTCTGGTGGGGACTTAGGTGGAACCTTTCGTATAAATAAATGTAATAACATTATTATGCGTAATCTTATCTTCCAAGGACCTGGCACAGGGAACAAGGATGATGACAACAATGATAATCTTACTATCGAAAATAGTCATGGTGTATGGATTGACCACTGTGAATTTAGAGATGGAGCTGATGGAAACTGTGATATAAAAGCCGGATCATCAGACATATCAATGACTTGGAATAAATTTTGGTACCCAAAAAATCTTACTGTAGATGGAGATTTACACCAATTTACGAACTTAGTTGGTTCTAGTGATGGTGATGATGGTGGAGATCCAAACGATCGTTTTAATATGACCTGGCAATACAACTGGTGGAGCACGGGCTGTGCACAACGCATGCCTAGTTTAAGAAATTCTGAAGCTCACATTATAAATAATTATTGGAACACTCCTGGTAACGATGTAGGTTTAATGGCTCGTTTAAATTCAAATATTTATGTGGAAGGTTGCTATTTTGACAATGTAGACTCTCCTATTGATGATGACAAATCAGTTAGTACTACACATTGTAATGTAAGACCTAGCAACGTTTTTGTTAGCTGCAGTGGTAACCAGGCTTCTATTAATGGATCAAATGGCGCTCCAGGCTATGCCTATGAATTAACTGATGCTACTGTAGCCAGAGATGCTATCATAAGTGCTTGTGGTGCAGGTGCTACTTTAGAGATTACCACAACTGCTGTTGTTTCATCTGGCTGTGCTGGTCCACTTTTAAATTTAACATCAGGAACTGCAGATCAATCTGTTGTATCCGGTACAGCTATTACTCCTATTGTGTATACTTGGGGTGGTACTGCAACAGGCGTAACAACAAGTGCTTTACCTACTGGCTTATCAGGATCAAATACTGGAGGAAATACTTACACTATAACAGGAACTCCTACAGCAGGTGGCTCATTCACAGTTACAACAACTTCTCCTGACCCAGAAGTTTCTGAAACTGGATCTATAGCTTTAACTTTAGCTACTCCAACAGGAGTAACTGCTTCTGCAAGTGGAGTTGATGTAAATGTAAACTGGAATACAGTTGCTGGGGCAAGTGGATATGTAGTCAATTTATGTGTAGCAGGTTCTGGCATTGTAGACCAATGGGATTTCCAAGGTGCATGGACTATTGATGCAACAGATGAAGATGCAAATATAGTATTAGTAGATCCTGTTACTGACAACGAGAGATTTAGATATAATCCAACTACCTCTGATGATGAATTGGAATTTGAGGGTGGAGGAATAATTCCAGATACTGAGGGTCTTTTATTTACTCAGGCAGGAGGAGATAAACTAAGACTTGGATTTGGTCCAACAAGAAAAAGAATATACCTAAATGGAGAAGACATTACTGTAACTATTCCTTGTACAGCTGGCGATAAAGTTACTGTATTTGGTGAAGCTGGTAGTGGAACAGCTGTTGATAGAGGATTCTCTGTATCTAAGGCTACTTTAAACACTACCGAAAGCTCAAGTGAAATTAATGCATCTGGTATCGTTACTGTAGCGGGTGTAGATGTAAATTGGGTATACGATGTAACTGGTACTGATATAGTTATCACTACTGTTACAGGAGGGATGAATATATTTAGCATTACTGTTGAAGGTGCTGGTGGTGGAACTTGTACTACATACCCAGTTGCTGGTGGTGGAACTACTAGTTATACTATTAGTGGACTAGATCCTACAACAGAATATACCTACCAAGTAAAAGCTGTTAATGGCACACCATCTCAAGACAGCCCTTATTCTACAGAACAATCTGTAACTACTGGTTTAGCAGGTCCTCCAGTAAATGCAACTATTTCAGCTGCAAACCCTGCTGGCTCAAACAATCAAACAGTAACAGTAAGCTTACCAATTACAACAATAAGCTATACTTATACCGGTGCTTTTAACAATGTATCTTGGACAGGAACAGCAAGTGCTTCTACCCTTCCAACAGGCATAACAGTTGATAGCTCTACTCCAGGTACAGTTACAATTAGCGGAACGCCATCTGTAATTGGCTCATATGGATTCACTGTTAATATTAATGGAACAAATGGTGGCTCACCGATTTCTGCTACTGGAACCATCAATGCTACTGCTCCAAATGCTTTAGATATTCCTTCTAACATTACTGCTACTCCTACTGGAACTACTGTAGCATTAGACTGGGACGATGTAACTGACGCAACAGGATATGTGGTTAGTTTCTGTGAAACAGCTGGCGGTCCTGCTGCTGGAGATATTAATGCATTATTGGATGACGATAATGACTTAGGAGGATACTATGAATTAAGTTCTGGAGATAATTTATATACAGCTGCTTCTGTAGGAAATGATGCAACTTCTTGTAAACCATTAGGAGAAACAGGAACGGTGTATAGAACTGGATCCATGAATGATCATCAACTTGAACTTGTAACAACTCCTTCAGTAACTACCATTAAAATAGGTGGTCGTTCTTCTGGAACCACTAGTGACAGATTTGTATCCTCGTATACTATTAATGGTGGCCCCACTTTAACTGCTGGTATTAGTGGTCAAATCACTGCTCAAGATTGTTCTACTGAGATTACAATTTCTGGACTCAGCTTAGATATCGGAGACATTGTCGCATTTGACTTTGATGGTAGCAATGTTCAATTAAGTTACTTTATTCTTACTACGACTGGTGCTGCTGCACCTCCATGTACAGAATATATTGTTGCAGGTGGAACGAATAGTAATTATACGGTTACAGGTTTAGATCCTTTAACGGATTACACATATCAAGTAAAAGCTACTAATGCAGTTCCTGCAGAAGAAAGCCCATACTCAGTTTCAACTGGTGTAACTACTACAGACCTTTCTACTCCAGCAAGCATTACTTTAACTAGTGCAGCTTCAACAACTTCTCAGGTATTACTTACAAATACTATTATTTCACCTATCACTTATGACTATGTAGGTACATTTAATAGTATTGTATGGACTGGAACAGCTGGTCCGTCTACACCACCAGCTGGTATAACTACTAATACAGCAACTCCAAATTGGATGATGTTTAGTGGTACACCTACAACTGCAGGAACATATGGTTACACAATCAATATTGATGGACTTAATGGAGGAGCAAATGCAACTGCTACTGGAACTATTGGAGTAAACAACCCTACTCCTGTTTGTACAGTATGTATTGGGACTGTATTTGAGTTCACAACTCCTACAGGAACTCCATCATCAACTATTTTATGCAACATTACAGCTACTGGATTATTTGATGATATTTCTATTGATCTTACTGGTGGTCCTTTTGAGATATCTACAGACGGAGGAACTACATGGGGTACAAGTCTAACCATTACAAATTCTGGTGGTACTGCATCAGCAACTATGGAAGTAAGATTTAATCCAACTATAGCAGGCATATATGATAACACCTTGGTCATTTCAACTCTATATATGACCAATCAAATTCTTGCCTTACATGGTGAAACTGATGATCCAAACGTAGCTCCTTCTGTATCTATTAGTAGTCCTACAACTGGAGTTTGTGCTTTAGAAGGATCTACTATAACACTAACTGCGAATGCTTCTGATACTGACGGAACAATTAGCAGTGTAGAGTTCTATAATGGCGCGAGCTTAATTGGAACAGCTTCAGGAACAGGTCCATTTTACACATATAATTGGACAGTTCCTGCAAGTGGCGCATATACAATTACTGCACAAGCAACAGATAACGGAACAGCTACAACAACATCTACAGCTATAACAGTTAACTCTTATCCAACCGTTACTTTAACTGGTGCTGTAAACTTAGATGAAATCAATTGTACTGTTCCTTCATACACTTTAGGATACTCAACTTCTAGTGGCACAATAGCTTCACAACTATGGTCTACCACAGGAACAACTAATACTATTGCAGCAACAGATGCAGGTGCATATAGTGTTGTTGCTACTATGGATAATGGTTGTACCGCTACATCTAACACAATTAATCTAACAAAAGATGTCGCTATACCTACTGTAAGCTTAACAGGCGCAGTTGATAACGATGAAATTAATTGTACAACTACTTCTTATACATTAGGCTATACGGCATCAAGTGGTACTGTTACTGGACAAACGTGGTCGGATGCTTCTACTGGGATTTCTATTACCACCTCAGATGCTGGTGCATATGATGTAACTTTAACGATGGACAACGGATGTACAGCCAACTCAAATACTATTAACTTAACAAAAGATGTTGCAGCTCCTGCTGTTGCTATTTCTGGTGAAGGAGAAATTAACTGTACAACTACAAGCTTTACTCTTACTGCAGACCAAACAGCAACTAATTACGCATGGACACTTGATGGATTAGCAACAGCTGGCAACACACAATCAATTACTGCACCGGTAGCCGGCGATTATGCTGTTACTGTTACATATGCAAGTGGATGTACAGCAGTAGCACCTGCAGTAACTGTTACTGAAGATGCAACTATACCTACCGTTACTTTAACTGGAGCAGTTCACTTAGATGAAATTAACTGTACAACTCCTAGTTATACTCTAGGCTTCTCTACTTCTTCTGGTACTATTGACTCTCAAACTTGGTCTACGACAGCGACTTCTCTATCTATCTCTGCAACTTCTGCAGGAACATACAGTGTTGATGTTAACTTTACAAATGGTTGTTCAGCTACATCAAATAGCATTACATTAACAGAAGATACAGCTATTCCAACTGTAACTTTAACAGGTGCTCTTGATAATGACGAGATTAATTGTTCTACTACTTCATATACATTAGGATACTCGACATCTAGTGGCACAGTAGCTTCTCAAACCTGGTCAGATGCTTCTACAGGAAATACTCTTGTAACTTCTGATGCAGGTGCATATGATGTAACTTTAACGATGGATAATGGTTGTACTGTTAACTCAAATACCATTAACCTTACGAAAGATATTTCTGCTCCTGCTGTAACTATCTCTGGTGAAGGAGAGTTGAATTGTACAACAACAAGTTTAACTCTAACAGCAAATCAAACAGCAACGAATTATGCTTGGACTCTAAACGGGACTCCAATCGGTGGTAGCACACAAACAATTGCTGCAACAACAGCTGGAGATTATGCTGTTACTTTAACTTATGCTAATGGATGTGCTGCTGTAGCTTCAGCAGTTACTGTTACTGAAGATACAACAGTTCCTACAGTTACATTGTCAGGTGCTGTTAACTTAGATGAAATTAATTGTACTACTACTAATTACACTCTAGGATTTTCTGTTTCAGCAGGAACAATTAGCTCTCAAGATTGGTCAACTTCTGCTACAACTCCAACAATTAATGTTGTAGATGCTGGTGCATATTCTGTAGACGTAACTTTAACCAATGGCTGTACAGCAACATCTAATACTATTAACCTAACAAAAGATATAAGTGCCCCTGTTGTAACTATCACTGGTGCAGGTCAATTAAACTGTACAAATCCAACTCTTACTCTAACAGCAGATCAAACAGCAACGAATTATGCTTGGACATACAACGCTACTCCAACTGCTGGTAATACACAAGCAATTACTGCAAGTGCTGTAGGTACATACGCAGTAGATCTTACTTATGCTAACGGCTGTACTGCTTCTGCTACTAGTGTTACTGTAACACAAGATTTAACGACACCTACTGTTACCTTAACTGGAGCAGTGGATAATGACGAGATTAATTGTACTTCTCCAAGTTATACTTTAGCTTATACTGCCTCTGTAGGTCCAACTGTCGCTTCGCAACTATGGTCAGATGCTTCTACAGCAACTAACTTAGTAGCAACTAATGCTGGAGCTTATAGTGTAGACGTAACTTTTGATAATGGCTGTGTAGCTACATCTAACACAATCAACTTAACGAAAGATTTAACTACTCCTACTGTTACATTAACAGGTGCTGTGGATAATGACGAGATAGATTGTACAACCACTGATTACACCTTGGGATATAGTATTTCTACAGGAACAGTCTTAAATCAAACATGGTCAGATGCAAGTACGGGTAATACGATTACTACAAGTACAGGTGGTGCATATAATGTTGTTGTTGATTTTGACAATGGCTGTACTGCAACATCTAATACAATTAATTTAATTGTGGATAACACTACTCCTACCGTTACATTAACAGGTGCGGTAGATAACGATGAAATTAACTGTACAACTCCTAGTTATACTTTAGCTTATACAACTTCTGGAGGAACTGAAATAAGCAGAACATGGTCAGATGCTTCTACTGCAGCAAGTATTACAACTTCGGATGCTGGTGGTTATAGCTTATCTATTGACTTTGATAATGGTTGTACTGGAATTTCTAATCTTATTACACTTACAAAAGATATAAGTGCTCCTGCAGTTACTTTATCTGGAGCAGTTGATAATGATGAAATTAATTGTACTACTCCTAGTTATACTTTAGTTTATTCTACTATTGGTTCTGTTGCTTCACAAGTTTGGTCAGATGCTTCTACGGGAGCTTCACTTACAACTTCGGATGCTGGAACATATAGTGTTGATGTATTATACACAAATGGATGTTCTGTTACTTCTGATGTTATCAATTTAACGAAAGATATAACTGTACCAACGGTTACATTAACGGGAGCTGTTAATTTAGATGAGATTAACTGTACAACACCTGCTTATACTTTAGGATATACGACCTCAGGAGGTACTGTTGCTGACCAAACATGGTCGGATGCTTCTACAGCAACTACTTTAATTGCAAATTCAGCTGGCGCATACAGTGTTGATGTTAATTTTGCCAATGGTTGTTCGGCAACTTCAAATACAATCACATTAACTGAAGACGCTACAATACCAACAGTTACTCTTACAGGTGCTGTTGACAACGATGAAATTAATTGTACAACAACTAGCTACACTTTAGGATTTAATGTTTCAACTGGAACAGTTGCTTCTCAAGTATGGTCAGATACTTCTACTGGAAATACTCTAACAACTAGTGATGCTGGTGCTTATACTGTTGGTGTATTATTTACCAATGGATGTATGGCAACTTCTAATACAATTAACCTAACAAAAGACGCTACCACTCCAACTGTTACATTAACAGGAGCGGTTAACAACGATGAAATCAACTGTACAACTGCTAGTTACACACTAGGATTTTCGAACTCTAGTGGTACTGTAGCTTCTCAAATATGGTCGGATGCTTCTACTGGAACATCTCTTACAACTTCAGATGCAGGAACATACAGTGTAGATGTTACATTTACAAATGGCTGTTCTGCAACGTCTGATGTTATCAGTCTAACAAAAGATGCAACTACTCCTACTGTTACCTTAACAGGAGCAGTAAACCTAGATGAGATTAACTGTACAACACCTAGTTATTCTTTAGGATATACATTCTCTTCTGGAACTGTTGCTTCTCAAACATGGTCGGATGCTTCTTCTGCTACAACTCTAACTGCAAATTCAGCAGGAGCATATAGTGTAGTTGTTGACTTCACCAATGGTTGTTCAGCAACTTCAAATACAATCACATTAACAGAAGATGCAACAATACCTACGATTACATTAACAGGAGCTATAGATAACGATGAGATTAACTGTACAACTTCTAGCTACACATTAGGATATAATGTTTCGGCAGGAACTGTTGCTTCTCAAACATGGTCAGATGCTTCTACTGGAAATACATTAACTGCAACTGATGCGGGTGCATATAGTGTAGATGTTACATTAACAAATGGTTGTACTGCAACTTCTAACACTATTAACTTAACAAAAGACGCTACTGCACCAACAGTTACTTTAACAGGAGCTGTAGACAATGATGAAATTAACTGTACAACTACAAGTTATACTTTAGGCTACACATTCTCTTCTGGAACTGTCGCTTCACAAACATGGTCAGATGCTTCTACTGCTGTATCTTTGACTACTAGTACTGCTGGCGCTTATTCTGTAGATGTAAACTTCACCAATGGTTGTTCGGCAACGTCAAATACAATTAACCTTTCATTAGATGCAACTACTCCTACTGTAACTCTTACAGGTGCTGTTGACAACGATGAAATAAATTGTACGACTGCTAGTTACTCTTTAGGATATACAATTTCTAGTGGTACTGTTGCTTCTCAAACATGGTCGGATGCTTCTACTGGAATTGGACTTACAACATCGGATGCTGGGGCATATTCTGTAGATGTAAACTTTACAAATGGTTGTTCGGCAACTTCAAACACAGTTAATCTTAGTAAAGATGTTACAATACCTACAGTCACATTATCAGGTGCCGTAGATAATGATGAAATTAATTGTTCAACAACTAGTTATACTTTAGGCTATAGTGTTTCTTCTGGAACAGTTGCTTCTCAAGCATGGTCGGATGCTTCAACCGCTGCAACTCTTACTTCTTCTGATGCGGGTGCATATAGTGTAGATGTTACATTAACAAATGGTTGTTCGGCATCTTCTAATATTATTAATTTAACAAAGGATGCAACTACTCCTACTGTTACTTTAACTGGCGCAGTTAACAATGATGAGATTAATTGTTCAACTTCCAGCTATACCTTAGGATACTCTGTTTCTGTTGGAACGGTAGCATCTCAAGTATGGTCGGATGCTTCTACGGCTAATAGCTTAACAGTAACAGGTGCTGGGGCATATTCTATAAGTGTAACATTAACGAATGGTTGTTCGGCAACCTCAAACACGATCAACATAACGGAAGATGCTTCTATACCAACAGTTACCTTGGCTGGAGCCGTAGATAATGACGAAATTAACTGTATAAATTCAAGTTACTCATTAAGTTACATGATTTCATCTGGAACAGTAATCAGTCAATTATGGTCAAATGGAGCTAGCAACACAAGCATCTCTGCAACTGATGCAGGGGCATATAGTGTTGATATTACATTTGATAATGGTTGTACAGCAACTTCAAACACGATCAGTTTAACAAAAGATATTAATGCACCAGCAGTTTCAATAACTGGTGCTAGTGATTTAACTTGTACAACGACAAGCTTAAATCTTGGAAGTAGCCAAATAGCTACAAGCTATAATTGGAAGAAAAATACTTATACTATAGCTTCAACTCCAAGCATTACTATTCTAACTCCAGGAACATACGGACTAACAGTTAGCTATGCTAATGGATGTACAGCTGTTGCTACAGACCAAGTTATTATAGAAGACAAGCTTGCACCAGCCGTTGCAATCAATAACTCTACTGGCGTAAACTTAATTGATTGTTCAAATCCAAGCATTGCATTAGCTGCTAATAAAACTGCAGATAGTTATAATTGGAGAAAAGATGGTATTCCTTTTGCAACGACACAAAATATTGTTGCAGTTGATGCAGGTGTATATGTAATAACTTCGACCTACGATAATGGTTGTACAACAAGTGCACAAACTCAGCTATATGAAAATGAATGCGAAGCTGCTACTTTAACTAATCCAACAGCAAATAAAGATATTACTATTGAAATAGGAACTGCCTTAAGTGGGATTAGCTTTGTTGCTGCTGGTACGGTTGTCACTGGAACAATATTATCTGGAGATTTACCTTTAGGTATTAAAAACAATGCTCCTTCTAAAAACCTAAATCTTTATGGCACTCCTACAGAAATAGGAACATTTACCTATACTGTTTCTACCGTAGGAGGAAATACAACTGAAGCTATGACTGGGACAATTAAAATAATTTCGAAACCTCCAACAGTAGTTGCAAACCTTGACCAAAAAGTGAAAATTCACAAAGAGTTTACAGTTGATATTTTCACATGGACTGGAGGTAACTTTAATGATATTATTGTTAGTGGCTTAACTCCTGATGGAATATCTAGCGATTCAATCTCGTATAGAATAATTGAAAATGACGGTTCTGGATCAATTACAATATTCTCAAACAATCCTATTGACTCTAAAGATTACACTATTAAAACTATAGATGAGAATGGAATAGAACATGTTTATTCAGGTCATGTTAAAGCTAGAGGACATAGAGTCTATCAGAAAGGTCGCACATTACATATTACAGGTGAACCTGTATATAAAGTAGAGGTATATTCTCCTGAAGGAAAATACATGCAAATAAAAGAAGCTGTTAATCAAGTAGAGTTAAGCCATCTTCTTACTGGTGGCTATGTAGTCAAGATTACTGATCAAGATAAATCAGTACAATGTGTAAAATTTGTATGGAAAAGAAATCGTTAACAACTTACGTTTAAAACTATAGAAAAGAGCTTATCAAATTGATAGGCTCTTTTTTATTGAATGTTCCGTCCTGAAATAGCGATACACTAAAAACGTATCGTAATAATTTCATAGCTATGAATAACAATTATAAAACATCATTTTACAAATATGTTATTCAGCATGTTTTATTTCACGCCCTATCCGAAAGAGCTAGTTATAAGTACATTGAAAACCGCTCCTTTTTTTAACATTCGAAGTAATTCAAATTTAACATTTCACAGCTAATTTTTAGTTATTTTTGTAAATAAGCCCATTTTGTGGGAAAGGGATAATTGCGTCAAAACACCAATAAAACTCGAAAAAGACGAGCTTATAATAGAATTTTTTTTCAACAATTAATTAACACATCAACACTAGAACTATACTTTTGAAAACACCAATTCATATGAATACTATCAAACTTACTATCCTAAGCATTTTATTACTTCTTTTTACTCCTATTTTTTCTCAAGACGCTTGTGCACCAGTTGGTTGGGCTACAGAATGGGGAACTGTTAATGGTGCTAATGGTGCTAACGTAACAGTTGTTACTAATGCCTCTGAACTAGACAATGCTCTAAGCAATGCTTCTGGGAAAACAATTATTATAGATGGTGAAATTACTGTCTCAGGAATGGGTACATACAAAGATGAAGATAATGTCACTTTACTTGGACTTCCTGGCTCTAAATTGATATCAGATGATTACAGCAAAGACGGTTCAGGTATTTTTTATTTTGAAAGAATCACTAATTTTATTATACGAAACGTTTATTTTGAAGGCCCTGGAGCATATGACACAGACGGATTAGACCTTTTATGTATAGATAATTGCCAAGGAGTTTGGGTGGATCACTGTGAATTTCATGATGGAACTGATGGAAACTTCGATATAAAAGATAGAGCCAACTATATTTCTGTAACTTGGTGTACATTCAGCTACGAAAAACCACCAATACCAGGTGGTTCTGGCGGTTCTGACGACCACAGATACACTAACCTTATTGGATCTTCTGACAGCGCAACAGAAGATGCTGGCTTATTAAACACCACTTTTCAATACTGCTGGTGGAAAGAAGGTTGTCGTGAACGTATGCCTCGTGTACGTTATGGAAAAATTCACTTAATAAATAACTTATTTACCAGTACTGTTGCTAATTATTGTGCCAGAGCAGGATACGAAGCAGATATCTATATCGAAAACAATGCTTATATCAACACAAATGACCCTTGTGATATAGATCATAGCTCAGCAACAGTAAGTGCAAGTGGAAACTTTCTTTCTGGAACTAATGCTGTAGCTACTCAAGGAACTTCCTTTAACCCTTACAGCTACTATTCTTTATCAAATACGGTTGCTGGAAATGCAGTACAAGCTTTAGTTGAAGATGCTAGTTGTGGTGCAGGTCAAACCTTAGACATTAATTCAAGTGGAGTTATTGACTGTGGGTGTTCATCTACGCCAACCTTAACGTTATCTTCTGGAAGTGATGACCAAAGCATCCCTGATGGAGATGCTATTGAAAACATTGTTTATGCATTTGGAGGTTCTGCTACAAGTGCAAGTGTAACTGGACTACCTTCTGGCGTAAGTGCTTCTACTAGTGGCAGCAGCCCAATCACAATTAGTGGAACGCCATCTGTAACAGGAACATATAATTACACAATTACTGCCACAGATGGTAGCAACAATGTACAACTAACTGGAACAATTGTTATTATTCCATTAATTGCACCTACCCTAAGCCTAAGTTCAGGCTCTACAACGCAAACCTTCATCGATGGTAATGCTATGACAGATATCGTTTACACTTGGGGCGGTGGCGCAACAAGTGCAACAGCAAGCAACTTACCTGCAGGTGTTTCTGCTAATATAAGTGGAAGTACTATTACATTAACAGGTACTCCTACTGAAACAGGAACATTCAACTATACCGTAACTACTGTTGGTGGATTAACTCCTATGGTAAGTTTAGGTGGAACCATAACGATTAATACTCCTATTACCTTAGGAGATGTAACAGCAACATATACAATGAACGGAACTGATGCTGATGTATCATGGGGAGCTGTAGCTAACGCAGATGGATACAATGTAAAAGTATGTACTTCTGGTGGCGGTGGCACATCTACCATATATGATTTCAACAGTGAAACTATTGGTGAACTAGCAACTAACACAACATTAGTAAATGGATTAGAGGTTTTAGCTGTTTCTGGTGACGAGGTAGATGTTGAAGCAGGCAGCCCTGGTACATTTGAAGGTGTTGTCGTTACAAAAGTACTTGACTTACAAGGAAGTGGAGTTCCTGCAGATAATCGATGCATTGTTGTAATAACTGATGGAGCTGGTACATTAACAGCTTATAATAATGGTGGAGATACCGGCAGAACACTAAACATACATGATGGAACTAGTGTTATTAGTGGAGGAACAGCTACAAATACAGTTACTGCAACTATCCCTTCTGCTGGAACATATTATATTTACTCTGGCGGTAGTGGAATTAAAGTGAATTTAATTGCCTTTTCTAGTGCATCTACTTGTACAGAAACCTATGTTGCTGCAGGAACAACTTATACAGTAAGTGACTTTGATGGAGCGACTGAAGAAATATCTGTACAAGCTGTAGGTGATGGTGTTACCTACGAAGATGGCGTCTACACAGTTGCTACAGAAGCAAGTACGCCTGTCGCGGCAACTATTACACTTACAAGCACGGGAGCAACTGAAAGCCAAAACATAAATACTGGAGCTGCTATAACAAACATAACATACACCTACACAGGAACAGCAACTATTACTTGGACAGGTACAGCAGGAGCTTCAACGCCTCCTACTGGAGTTACTGTTTTAGATGTTGCTGGAGATATTACCATTAGCGGAACACCTAGTGCAACAGGAACTTATGGATACACCATAGATATTTCTGCTATTGCTGGTGGAACGCCAGCTACAGCTTCAGACAATGGTTCATTTACAGTTGCTGATGTACCTGTAAATGCTAACTTAATTTTAAGTAGTGGTTCTGCTTCTCAAACTGTAGATCAATTAACGGCTATTACAAATATTATTTATACTTATGATGGTAGTTTAAACCCTATTACATGGACAGGAACTGCTAGCAGCACTACTCCTCCAGTTGGCATTACAGTAGACACAGGGACCGCTAATCAAATAACTATCTCAGGAACACCAACAACAGATGGAGTATATACTTTCACTATCGATGTTGATGGAATTAATGGTGGTACTGATGGTAGTGAGTCAGGCACTCTAACAGTTAATGCTGTAGCTGTTGATGCTACTATTAGTTTAACAAGTGCTGCAAGTACTGATGCTCAAACTGTAAATGAAGATGTAGCAATTACAAGTATTACTTATAACTATACAGGAACATTTAATACTCTTACATGGAGTGGAACTGCGGATGCAGGCACTCCTCCCGCTGGCATTACGATAAATACTGGAACTGCTGGTCAGATAATAATCTCTGGCACTCCATCTGCTGCTGGATCTTATGGATATTCTATTGATATAGATGGCATTAATGGTGGAACTACTGATAATACAACTGGAACTCTAGCAGTAATTGTTGTTGCTGGAGCTAGTTGTACGACTTACAACTTTGATGCAATGGTCGCTGATGTTGATTTATCTGATGGCAGTGATAAAACACAAACAATACCTGTTGGTGGAGAAACTTGGGATGTTGTAAAATGTAGACTAGAAATTGCTATTAGTCGTTCCACTGATAATTCAATAAGGATGCTGTACAATACAGGAGAATTAATTTCTCATATAGTATCTCAACCAGAATCAGCATCATTTTGGGTGAGAGGTGCATCAAAAGATACAGAATTTAAAATTCAATTATCAGAAGATGGTGGAGCAACATACAACGATGTCACTACAAATATTAACTTAGATGGTACAGCTGCTACAATTAATGGAAATAATGCTGTTACAGTTGGATACGATGCATTCCATGAAATTAGCGTAACTTTAAATTCATCGGCAGCAAATGCAAGAATAAAAGTTCTAAATCTAGGAGACCCTGCTGATGGCAGCAGTAGTAGTTCGTACAATGGCTACCTAGATGATTTTGAAATATGTTTAGGTGCTGATGCTACAGCTCCAACCTTAGACTCTTCGACTCCAACTAATGCTGCAACAGGTATTGCTATTAATGGAGATATCACTTTAACAATGAGTGAAAATATATCACTTGGAGCAGGAACAATTACATTAGATGGAGGTAGCTTAGGAAGTATTTCCGTTTTAGGATCTACTATCACAATACCATATTCAGGATTAACAAAAGGTGTAGCTTACACCTTAACAATTCCTGCTAATGCCATTCAAGATGGTGCTGCTAACTTCTATACAGGTGGAACTATTTCTTTTACAACTATTGCTCCTAATACAGTTAGTTCTTTATCTGATTTAACTGTAGCAGAAGGAACATTAGCTCCAACATTTGCAAGTGGAACTGCCGATTACACAGTTACTCTACCATTTAGCTACTCTGGTGCAATGCCAAACGTCACTCCTACTCTTACCGATGGTACTGCTAGTTTAGTTACAACACAAGCAACAGACTTTGGAGCTGGAAATCAAGCTGCTATACTTGTAACAGCTGAAGATGGTCTTACTACAACAACTTATACGGTTACATATTTAAGAGCAGCTGCAACAATAACGAATGACATTAGTGTTTTCTCAATTAATGGTACTAATGGAACTATTTCAGGAACAGACATTTCTGTTGTTCTCCCTGCTGGAACTAATTTATCAAGTCTAATTCCTACAATTACCCATGATGGAGAAACAATTTCTCCATCAGGTGCTCAAGATTTCAGTTCTCCTGTAACATATACTGTTACGGCTGAATCAAGTGCAACTCAAGATTACATAGTGACAGTTACTAAACTAATACCTGTTCTTACTGTTTGTGCTGAAGCCGATTTTGATTTCTCAACATTAATAGGTACTCCTTCAGATTCTATTCTATGTAATGTAACAGGAGTTAACCTAGCCGAAAATATTACTATCTCAGTTCCAGCTCCATTTGAAGTTAAACTTCAAGGAGCATCAACTTGGAGTACAAGTGTCACAATTCCTCAATCTGCAGGTTTAGCAGATGGAAATTTTGAGGTAAGGTTTAACCCTTCTGTCGCAACAACTACAAGTGGGAATATATTATTCTCAAGTTTAGAAGCTACCACAGTTGCTCTTCCTCTTGAAGGAGCTACAACTGGAACTTCAATTAATTCTCCTGCTAATAAAGATCAAACACTTGCTGTAAACACAGCATTATCTGATATCGTATTTATAATTGGAGGTTCAGCAACAACAGCAAGCTTATCCGCAGGCTCATTACCAGCAGGAGTATCATTTGATTCTGGCACCTTAACTATTAGTGGCACACCTACAGAAACAGGAACATTTAACTATACAATAACAACAGATGGTAGCCCTGGTTCTTCTGTAAGCGGAACAATTACCGTAGGTGCAGTAGTTAATGCAAGCATAATTTTAACAAGTGCTGGTGGAACTAATGCTCAATCTATCTTAACTAATACTGCAATAACAGATATAACATATGATTATACTGGAACGCTTAATAATATTGCATGGTCTGGAAGTTCTACTACTACACCAGCAGGAATAACTGTAAACACTGCCACAAATGGAGAAATCTCTATTTCTGGAACACCAACTAGTGATGGCACATATAATTATACAATTAACATTGATGGTTTATTTGGTGGGACAACAGCTACTGCTAGTGGATCAATTACTGCAACAACTCCAACATATGATATAACATTTAATGTAACTGATGGTACAAATCCAATAAGTGGTGCTACAGTTACCTTTAATAGTCAATCAGGAACAACTGATGCAGGTGGTAATTATACATTTACAGCTGTTACAGCAGGAATTCAAGGATACAATGTAACACAAACAGGTTATACAAGCGAGAGTGGTTCAATCAATGTTTCTACGAATGCAACTGAAAACGTTGTTCTAATAATTGCCAGTGCCCCTAAAAAAATTGCATATATCACAAATTCAAGTGCAGACAACTATTCAAATGACACTAAAATACTTCCTGCATACCAAGGCGAATTTGATGTAACTCTTATTGAAAGTACAACAACGGGAGTTGACTTCTCAAGTTATGACTTAGTTGTATTAAGTGAGGTCCCTGGTTCTGGAGATGCTATTAATATGGAATTAGAAGGGATAAATAAACCTTTCTTAATGATGAAGCCTCATGCATATAAATCTACAGTTTGGGATTGGGCTGCTGCTGGTTTTGACCAAGATGGTAGTGAAACTGCATTTACCGTGACCAATACGACTCATGAAGTTTTCTCTGGACTTACATTTACAGGGGCTGGGAATAATGAATTAGAAGTTTTAAGTTCTGTTGCTGGTGGTAAAGGTTTAATGTATGCTGACCCATCACAGTTTACTGTTTCGGGAGGAACTATTGATAATATTGCTAATATTGCAGGAAATACTGCACAAAGCGGAATTTTTGAAATACCAGTAGGAACAACAGTTGGTGGAAATACAACAACAGAAAGATGGATGCAAGTCGGTATTAACTCATCATCATATGCCAACATTACTGATGATGGTGTAACTTTAATGCTTAATACGGCTTATTATTTAATGGGCCTACCAATTCCTGCATCTCCAAATAAAGATATTTCAACATTTGGTATTAGTGGAGTTAATGGAACTATAACAGGAACTAATATTTCAGTTGTTATGCCTGCAGGAACAGACCTATCTAGTTTAATTCCTAGCATTACTCATAATGGTGCATCTATTAGCCCTACAGGAGCTCAAGATTTTAGTTCTCCAGTTGTATATACCGTTACAGCAGCTGATGCAACAATTCAAAACTATACCGTTACAGTATCAAAATTAACTCCTATCATCACTCTTTGTGCTGAAGCTAATTTTGATTATACAACAACAGCAGGTACACCTTCAGATTCAGTAATATGTAATGTGTCAGGTAGTAACTTAGCAGAAGACATCACCATTATTATTCCAGCTCCATTTGAAATGAGACTGGAAGGAGATCTTACTTGGTCTACTAGTTTAACAATTACTGAAACAGGAGGTAGTGCTGACAGAAACATAGAAGTAAGATTTAACCCTTCAGTACCAACTATTAGTAGTGGTATTATTACCTTTAGTAGTCTTGAAGCTACTACAGCTGCTCTTGCTTTAGAAGGACAAACAACTGAACCTTCTATTAGTACTCCAGCAAATAAAGATCAAACGGTTGATGTAAATACCGCAATCAGTGATATTGTATTTACAATAGGTGGATCTGCAACTACGGCTGTCTTATCTGGCACATTGCCTACAGGGGTAACATTTAATGCTGGCACATTAACTATTAGTGGCACTCCTACTGTAGATGGAATATTCAACTATACAATAACAACAGATGGTACTCCTACAGCAGCTGTAAGTGGAACAATTACTGTTAATGCAGCTGCTAATATTGCACCAACAGTATCTATTACAAATCCAACAACAGGAGTATGCGCTGAGCAGGGTTCAACAATAACCTTAACAGCTACAGCTACTGACTCAGATGGCACAATCGCAACTGTAGCATTTTATAACGGAGCTTCCTTAATTGGGACTGCTTCTGGAACAGGGCCATACACATACGAATGGACAGCACCTACTAGTGGAGCATACACAATTACCGCACAAGCAACAGATAACGATACTGAAACAACAATATCTAATGCTATTACAGTTAATTCATATCCAACGGTAACATTAACTGGTGCTGCTAATTTTGATGAGATTAATTGTACAACCACTGACTATACTATTGGCTATACGGTTTCAAGTGGAACAGTAAGCAGTCAACTTTGGTCTACAACAGCAACTTCTTCTACTGTTACAACAACAGATGCTGGAGCATATAATGTTGTTGTTACAATGGATAATTCTTGTACAGCGACTTCGAACACTATCAACTTAACCAAAGATGTAACTGTTCCTACTGTTACCTTAACTGGTGCGGTAGATAACGATGAAATTAATTGTACTACAGCTGATTATACTTTAGGATATACAGTATCGGCAGGTACAGTAACAGCACAGACTTGGTCGGATGCCTCTACAGCTGCAACCCTTACTTCTTCGGATGCAGGTGCATTTGATGTGGATGTAACATTTACTAATGGTTGTGTGGCAACGTCAAATACTATCAACTTAACCAAAGATGTAACTGTTCCTACTGTTACCTTAACTGGTGCGGTAGATAATGATGAGATTAATTGTACTACAGCTGATTATACCTTAGGATATACGGTTTCTTCGGGAACTGTTGCTTCGCAAGTGTGGTCGGATGCCTCTACTGCTGCTACGCTTACTTCTTCTGATGCAGGTGCCTTTGGTGTAGACGTAACATTTACTAATGGTTGTGTGGCAACGTCAAATACTATCAATCTTACGAAAGATGTAACGATTCCTACTGTTACCTTAACTGGTGCTATAGATAATGATGAGATTAATTGTACGACAGCTGATTATACCTTAGGATATACGGTTTCTTCGGGAACTGTTGCTTCGCAAGTGTGGTCGGATGCCTCTACTGCTGCAACACTAACTTCTTCGGATGCGGGTGCATTTGATGTGGATGTAACATTTACTAATGGTTGTGTGGCAACTTCAAACACTATCAACTTAACCAAAGATGTAACTGTTCCTACTGTTACCTTAACTGGTGCAGTTGATAACGATGAGATTAATTGTACTACGGCTGATTATACATTAGGATATACGGTTTCTTCGGGAACTGTAGCGTCGCAAGTATGGTCGGATGCGTCGACAGCTGCAACGCTGACTTCTTCAGATGCAGGCGCATTTGATGTGGATGTAACATTTACTAATGGTTGTGTGGCAACGTCAAATACTATCAATCTTACTAAAGATGTAACGATTCCTACTGTTACCTTAACTGGTGCGGTAGATAATGATGAGATTAATTGTACTACAGCTGATTATACCTTAGGATATACGGTTTCTTCGGGAACTGTTGCTTCGCAAGTGTGGTCGGATGCCTCTACAGCTGCAACACTTACTTCTTCTGATGCAGGTGCCTTTGGTGTAGACGTAACATTTACTAATGGTTGTGTGGCAACGTCAAATACTATCAACTTAACCAAAGATGTAACTGTTCCTACTGTTACCTTAACTGGTGCGGTAGATAATGATGAGATTAATTGTACTACAGCTGATTATACCTTAGGATATACGGTTTCTTCGGGAACTGTTGCTTCGCAAATGTGGTCGGATGCTTCAACTGCTTTAGCGCTTACCGCTTCGGATGCTGGGGCATATAGTGTAGATGTAGAATTTGATAATGGTTGTTCAGCAACGTCAAACACTATTAATCTTACAAAAGATGTAACTGTTCCTACTGTTACCTTAACTGGTGCAGTTGATAACGATGAGATTAATTGTACAACGGCTTCTTATACATTAGGATATACAGTATCGGCAGGGACAGTAACAGCACAGACTTGGTCGGATGCTTCGACTGCTGCTACTCTTACTTCTTCTGATGCAGGTGCATTTGATGTGGATGTAACATTTACTAATGGTTGTGTGGCAACGTCAAATACTATCAATCTTACTAAAGATGTAACGATTCCTACTGTTACCTTAACTGGTGCGGTGGATAACGATGAGATTAATTGTACTACGGCTGATTATACTTTAGCTTATACGGTTTCTTCGGGAACTGTTGCTTCGCAAGTGTGGTCGGATGCCTCTACTGCTGCAACACTAACTTCTTCGGATGCGGGTGCATTTGATGTGGATGTAACATTTACTAATGGTTGTGTGGCAACTTCAAACACTATCAACTTAACCAAAGATGTAACTGTTCCTACTGTTACCTTAACTGGTGCAGTTGATAACGATGAGATTAATTGTACTACGGCTGATTATACATTAGGATATACGGTTTCTTCGGGAACTGTAGCGTCGCAAGTGTGGTCGGATGCTTCTACTGCTGCAACACTTACTTCTTCAGATGCTGGTGCATTTGATGTGGATGTAACATTTACGAATGGTTGTGTGGCAACTTCAAACACTATTAATCTTACGAAAGATGTAACTGTACCAACAGTAACTCTTACTGGTGCAGTAGATAACGATGAGATTAATTGTACGACAACTGATTATACCTTAGGCTATACTGTTTCTTCGGGAACTGTAGCGTCGCAAGTATGGTCGGATGCGTCGACAGCTGCAACGCTGACTTCTTCAGATGCAGGCGCATTTGATGTGGATGTAACATTTACGAATGGTTGTACAGCAACTTCTAATACTATCAACTTAAGCAAAGATGTAACTGTTCCAACGGTTACTTTAACTGGTGCTATAGATAATGATGAAATTAATTGTACTGTTACTTCTTATACATTAGGATACACAGTATCGGCAGGTACAGTAACAGCTCAGACTTGGTCGGATGCTTCTACTGCTTTAGTGCTTACTACTTCGGATGCAGGTGCATATAGTGTAGCTATTGATTTTGACAATGGTTGTTCGGCAAATTCAAACACTATCAACTTAAGCAAAGATGTAACTGTACCGACAGTAACTCTTACTGGTGCGGTAGATAATGATGAGATTAATTGTACTGTTGCTTCTTATACATTAGGATACACAGTATCGGCAGGTACAGTAACAGCTCAGACTTGGTCAGATGCTTCTACTGCTTTAGCGCTTACTACTTCGGATGCAGGTGCATATAGTGTAGCTATTGATTTTGACAATGGTTGTTCGGCAAATTCAAACACTATCAACTTAAGCAAAGATGTAACTGTACCGACAGTAACTCTTACTGGTGCGGTAGATAATGATGAGATTAATTGTACTGTTGCTTCTTATACATTAGGATATACAGTATCGGCAGGTACAGTAACAGCACAAACTTGGTCAGATGCTTCTACTGCTTTAGCGCTTACCGCTTCGGATGCGGGGGCTTATAGTGTAGCTATTGATTTTGATAATGGTTGTGTGGCAACGTCAAATACTATCAATCTTACTAAAGATGTAACGATTCCTACTGTTACCTTAACTGGTGCGGTGGATAACGATGAGATTAATTGTACTACAGCTGATTATACTTTAGCTTATACGGTTTCTTCGGGAACTGTTGCTTCGCAAGTGTGGTCGGATGCCTCTACTGCTGCAACACTAACTTCTTCGGATGCGGGTGCATTTGATGTGGATGTAACATTTACTAATGGTTGTGTGGCAACTTCAAACACTATTAATCTTACGAAAGATGTAACTGTACCAACAGTAACTCTTACTGGTGCTATAGATAATGATGAGATTAATTGTACAACGGCTTCATATACATTAGGATATACAGTATCGGTAGGGACAGTAACAGCACAGACTTGGTCAGATGCTTCTACTGCTTTAGCGCTTACCGCTTCGGATGCGGGTGCATATAGTGTAGATGTAGAATTTGATAATGGTTGTTCAGCAACGTCAAACACTATTAATCTTACTAAAGATGTAACTGTACCGACAGTAACTCTTACTGGTGCTATAGATAATGATGAGATTAATTGTACGACAGCTTCATATACTTTAGCTTATACGGTTTCTTCGGGAACTGTTGCTTCGCAAGTGTGGTCGGATGCCTCTACAGCTGCAACACTAACTTCTTCGGATGCGGGTGCATTTGATGTGGATGTAACATTTACTAATGGTTGTGTGGCAACTTCTAATACTATCAACTTAACCAAAGATGTAACTGTTCCAACAGTAACTCTTACTGGTGCTATAGATAATGATGAGATTAATTGTACTACAGCTGATTATACCTTAGGATATACGGTTTCTTCGGGAACTGTTGCTTCGCAAGTGTGGTCGGATGCCTCTACTGCTGCTACTCTTACTTCTTCTGATGCAGGGGCATTTGATGTGGATGTAACATTTACTAATGGTTGTTCAGCAACGTCAAATACTATCAATCTTACTAAAGATGTAACTGTACCGACAGTTACCTTAACTGGTGCGGTGGATAACGATGAGATTAATTGTACTACGGCTTCTTATACCTTAGGATATACGGTATCGGCAGGGACTGTAACAGCACAGACTTGGTCGGATGCTTCGACTGCTTTAGCGCTTACCGCTTCGGATGCTGGTGCATATAGTGTAGATGTAGAATTTGATAATGGTTGTTCAGCAACGTCAAACACTATTAATCTTACTAAAGATGTAACTGTTCCTACTGTTACCTTAACTGGTGCGGTAGATAATGATGAGATTAATTGTACGACGGCTTCTTATACATTAGGATATACAGTATCGGCAGGGACAGTAACAGCACAGACTTGGTCGGATGCTTCTACTGCTTTAGCGCTTACCGCTTCGGATGCGGGGGCATATAGTGTAGATGTAGAATTTGACAATGGTTGTTCAGCAACGTCAAACACTATTAATCTTACTAAAGATGTAACTGTTCCTACTGTTACCTTAACTGGTGCGGTAGATAATGATGAGATTAATTGTACGACAGCTTCATATACTTTAGCTTATACGGTTTCTTCGGGAACTGTTGCTTCGCAAGTGTGGTCGGATGCCTCTACTGCTGCAACACTTACTTCTTCGGATGCGGGTGCATTTGATGTGGATGTAACATTTACGAATGGTTGTACAGCAACTTCTAATACTATCAACTTAACCAAAGATGTAACTGTTCCAACAGTAACTCTTACTGGTGCTATAGATAATGATGAGATTAATTGTACTACAGCTGATTATACCTTAGGATATACGGTTTCTTCGGGAACTGTTGCTTCGCAAGTGTGGTCGGATGCCTCTACTGCTGCTACGCTTACTTCTTCTGATGCAGGGGCATTTGATGTGGATGTAACATTTACGAATGGTTGTACAGCAACTTCTAATACTATCAACTTAACCAAAGATGTAACTGTTCCAACAGTAACTCTTACTGGTGCTATAGATAATGATGAGATTAATTGTACTACAGCTGATTATACCTTAGGATATACGGTTTCTTCGGGAACTGTTGCTTCGCAAGTGTGGTCGGATGCCTCTACTGCTGCTACTCTTACTTCTTCTGATGCAGGGGCATTTGATGTGGATGTAACATTTGATAATGGTTGTTCAGCAACGTCAAACACTATCAACTTAACCAAAGATGTAACTGTTCCTACAGTTACCTTAACTGGTGCAGTTGATAACGATGAGATTAATTGTACTACGGCTGATTATACATTAGGATATACGGTTGCTTCGGGAACTGTTGCTTCACAAGTATGGTCGGATGCTTCTACTGCTGCAACACTAACTTCTTCTGATGCTGGTGCATTTGATGTGGATGTAACATTTACTAATGGTTGTGTGGCGACTTCAAACACTATCAATCTTACTAAAGATGTAACAATACCAACTGTTACCTTAACTGGTGCAGTTGATAACGATGAGATTAATTGTACTACGGCTGATTATACATTAGGATATACGGTTTCTTCGGGAACTGTTGCTTCGCAAGTGTGGTCGGATGCCTCTACTGCTGCAACCCTAACTTCTTCGGATGCGGGTGCATTTGATGTGGACGTAACATTTTCGAATGGTTGTGTGGCGACTTCAAACACTATCAATCTTACTAAAGATGTAACAATACCAACTGTTACCTTAACAGGTGCGGTAGATAACGATGAAATTAATTGTACTACCACTGATTATACCTTAGGCTATACTGTTTCTTCGGGAACTGTTGCTTCGCAAGTGTGGTCGGATGCCTCTACAGCTGCAACCCTAACTTCTTCGGATGCGGGTGCATTTGATGTGGACGTAACATTTTCGAATGGTTGTGTGGCAACGTCAAATACTATCAACTTAACCAAAGATGTAACTGTTCCTACTGTTACCTTAACTGGTGCAGTTGATAACGATGAGATTAATTGTACTACGGCTGATTATACATTAGGATATACGGTTGCTTCGGGAACTGTTGCTTCACAAGTATGGTCGGATGCTTCTACTGCTGCAACACTAACTTCTTCTGATGCTGGTGCATTTGATGTGGATGTAACATTTACTAATGGTTGTGTGGCGACTTCAAACACTATCAATCTTACTAAAGATGTAACAATACCAACTGTTACCTTAACTGGTGCAGTTGATAACGATGAGATTAATTGTACTACGGCTGATTATACATTAGGATATACGGTTGCTTCGGGAACTGTTGCTTCGCAAGTGTGGTCGGATGCCTCTACTGCTGCAACCCTAACTTCTTCGGATGCGGGTGCATTTGATGTGGACGTAACATTTTCGAATGGTTGTGTGGCGACTTCAAACACTATCAATCTTACTAAAGATGTAACAATACCAACTGTTACCTTAACAGGTGCGGTAGATAACGATGAAATTAATTGTACTACCACTGATTATACCTTAGGATATACGGTTTCTTCGGGAACTGTTGCTTCGCAAGTGTGGTCGGATGCTTCTACTGCTGCTACGCTTACTTCTTCAGATGCTGGTGCATTTGATGTGGATGTAACATTTACTAATGGTTGTGTGGCAACGTCAAATACTATCAATCTTACTAAAGATGTAACTGTTCCTACTGTTACCTTAACTGGTGCAGTTGATAACGATGAGATTAATTGTACTACGGCTGATTATACATTAGGATATACGGTTTCTTCGGGAACTGTTGCTTCGCAAGTGTGGTCGGATGCCTCTACAGCTGCAACACTTACTTCTTCTGATGCAGGTGCCTTTGGTGTAGACGTAACATTTACTAATGGTTGTACAGCAACTTCTAATACTATCAACTTAACCAAAGATGTAACTGTTCCAACGGTTACTTTAACTGGTGCGGTAGATAATGATGAGATTAATTGTACGACGGCTTCTTATACATTAGGATATACAGTATCGGCAGGGACAGTAACAGCACAGACTTGGTCGGATGCTTCTACTGCTTTAGCGCTTACCGCTTCGGATGCGGGGGCATATAGTGTAGATGTAGAATTTGACAATGGTTGTTCAGCAACGTCAAACACTATTAATCTTACTAAAGATGTAACTGTTCCTACTGTTACCTTAACTGGTGCGGTAGATAATGATGAGATTAATTGTACGACGGCTTCTTATACATTAGGATATACAGTATCGGCAGGGACAGTAACAGCACAGACTTGGTCGGATGCTTCGACTGCTTTAGCGCTTACCGCTTCGGATGCAGGGGCATATAGTGTAGATGTAGAATTTGATAATGGTTGTTCAGCAACGTCAAACACTATTAATCTTACGAAAGATGTAACTGTACCGACAGTAACTCTTACTGGTGCGGTAGATAATGATGAGATTAATTGTACGACAGCTTCTTATACATTAGGATATACGGTATCGGCAGGGACAGTAACAGCACAGACTTGGTCGGATGCTTCTACTGCTTTAGCGCTTACCGCTTCGGATGCAGGGGCATATAGTGTAGATGTAGAATTTGACAATGGTTGTTCGGCGACTTCAAACACTATTAATCTTACGAAAGATGTAACTGTTCCAACAGTAACTCTTACTGGTGCGGTAGATAATGATGAGATTAATTGTACTGTTGCTTCTTATACATTAGGATATATAGTATCGGCAGGTACAGTAACAGCACAGACTTGGTCGGATGCTTCTACTGCTTTAGCGCTTACCGCTTCGGATGCGGGGGCTTATAGTGTAGCTATTGATTTTGATAATGGTTGTTCTGCAACTTCAAACACTATTAATCTTACTAAAGATGTAACTGTTCCTACTGTTACCTTAACTGGTGCGGTGGATAATGATGAGATTAATTGTACTACGGCTGATTATACATTAGGATATACAGTATCGGCAGGGACAGTAACAGCACAGACTTGGTCGGATGCTTCGACTGCTTTAGCGCTTACCGCTTCGGATGCTGGGGCTTATAGTGTAGATGTAGAATTTGATAATGGTTGTTCAGCAACGTCAAACACTATCAATCTTACTAAAGATGTAACGATACCTACAGTTACCTTAACTGGTGCGGTAGATAATGATGAGATTAATTGTACGACAGCTTCATATACTTTAGGATATACAGTATCGGCAGGTACAGTAACAGCACAGACTTGGTCAGATGCTTCTACTGCTTTAGCGCTTACCGCTTCGGATGCGGGGGCATATAGTGTAGCTATTGATTTTGACAATGGTTGTTCGGCAAATTCAAACACTATCAACTTAAGCAAAGATGTAACTGTACCGACAGTAACTCTTACTGGTGCGGTAGATAATGATGAGATTAATTGTACTGTTGCTTCTTATACATTAGGATATATAGTATCGGCAGGTACAGTAACAGCACAGACTTGGTCGGATGCTTCTACTGCTTTAGCGCTTACCGCTTCGGATGCTGGTGCATATAGTGTAGATGTAGAATTTGACAATGGTTGTTCGGCGACTTCAAACACTATTAATCTTACTAAAGATGTAACTGTACCGACAGTAACTCTTACTGGTGCAGTTGATAACGATGAGATTAATTGTACTACGGCTTCTTATACTTTAGCTTATACGGTTTCTTCGGGAACTGTTGCTTCGCAAGTGTGGTCGGATGCTTCGACTGCTGCTACTCTTACTTCTTCTGATGCAGGTGCATTTGATGTGGATGTAACATTTACTAATGGTTGTGTGGCAACGTCAAACACTATTAATCTTACGAAAGATGTAACTGTACCGACAGTAACTCTTACTGGTGCTATAGATAATGATGAGATTAATTGTACGACAGCTTCTTATACCTTAGGATATACAGTATCGGCAGGGACTGTAACAGCACAGACTTGGTCGGATGCTTCTACTGCTTTAGCGCTTACCGCTTCGGATGCGGGGGCTTATAGTGTAGCTATTGATTTTGATAATGGTTGTTCAGCAACTTCAAACACTATTAATCTTACTAAAGATGTAACTGTACCGACAGTAACTCTTACTGGTGCGGTAGATAATGATGAGATTAATTGTACGACAGCTTCTTATACCTTAGGATATACGGTATCGGCAGGTACAGTAACAGCACAGACTTGGTCGGATGCTTCGACTGCTTTAGCGCTTACCGCTTCGGATGCGGGGGCATATAGTGTAGATGTAGAATTTGACAATGGTTGTTCAGCAACGTCAAACACTATTAATCTTACTAAAGATGTAACTGTACCGACAGTAACTCTTACTGGTGCGGTAGATAATGATGAGATTAATTGTACGACAGCTTCTTATACCTTAGGATATACGGTATCGGCAGGTACAGTAACAGCACAGACTTGGTCGGATGCTTCTACTGCTTTAGCGCTTACCGCTTCGGATGCGGGGGCTTATAGTGTAGCTATTGATTTTGATAATGGTTGTTCAGCAACTTCAAACACTATTAATCTTACGAAAGATGTAACTGTTCCAACTGTTACCTTAACTGGTGCGGTAGATAATGATGAGATTAATTGTACTACAGCTTCTTATACTTTAGGATATACGGTATCGGCAGGTACAGTAACAGCACAGACTTGGTCGGATGCTTCGACTGCTTTAGCGCTTACCGCTTCGGATGCTGGTGCATATAGTGTAGATGTAGAATTTGATAATGGTTGTTCAGCAACGTCAAACACTATCAATCTTACGAAAGATGTAACTGTACCAACGGTTACTTTAACTGGTGCTATAGATAACGATGAGATTAATTGTACGACTGCTTCTTATACATTAGGATATACAGTATCGGCAGGTACAGTGACAGCACAGACTTGGTCGGATGCTTCTACTGCTTTAGCGCTTACCGCTTCGGATGCAGGGGCATATAGTGTAGATGTAGAATTTGACAATGGTTGTTCAGCAACGTCAAACACTATCAATCTTACTAAAGATGTAACTGTACCGACAGTAACTCTTACTGGTGCTATAGATAATGATGAGATTAATTGTACAACGGCTTCATATACATTAGGATATACAGTATCGGTAGGGACAGTAACAGCACAGACTTGGTCAGATGCTTCTACTGCTTTAGCGCTTACCGCTTCGGATGCGGGTGCATATAGTGTAGATGTAGAATTTGATAATGGTTGTTCAGCAACGTCAAACACTATTAATCTTACTAAAGATGTAACTGTACCGACAGTAACTCTTACTGGTGCTATAGATAATGATGAGATTAATTGTACGACAGCTTCTTATACCTTAGGATATACGGTATCGGCAGGTACAGTAACAGCACAGACTTGGTCGGATGCTTCGACTGCTTTAGCGCTTACCGCTTCGGATGCGGGGGCATATAGTGTAGATGTAGAATTTGACAATGGTTGTTCAGCAACGTCAAACACTATTAATCTTACTAAAGATGTAACTGTACCGACAGTAACTCTTACTGGTGCGGTAGATAATGATGAGATTAATTGTACGACAGCTTCTTATACCTTAGGATATACGGTATCGGCAGGTACAGTAACAGCACAGACTTGGTCGGATGCTTCTACTGCTTTAGCGCTTACCGCTTCGGATGCGGGGGCTTATAGTGTAGCTATTGATTTTGATAATGGTTGTTCAGCAACTTCAAACACTATTAATCTTACGAAAGATGTAACTGTTCCAACTGTTACCTTAACTGGTGCGGTAGATAATGATGAGATTAATTGTACTACAGCTTCTTATACTTTAGGATATACGGTATCGGCAGGTACAGTAACAGCACAGACTTGGTCGGATGCTTCGACTGCTTTAGCGCTTACCGCTTCGGATGCTGGTGCATATAGTGTAGATGTAGAATTTGATAATGGTTGTGTGGCAACGTCAAACACTATCAATCTTACGAAAGATGTAACTGTACCAACGGTTACTTTAACTGGTGCTATAGATAACGATGAGATTAATTGTACGACTGCTTCTTATACATTAGGATATACAGTATCGGCAGGTACAGTAACAGCACAGACTTGGTCGGATGCTTCGACTGCTTTAGCGCTTACCGCTTCGGATGCTGGTGCATATAGTGTAGATGTAGAATTTGACAATGGTTGTTCGGCGACTTCAAACACTATTAATCTTACGAAAGATGTAACTGTACCGACAGTAACTCTTACTGGTGCTATAGATAATGATGAGATTAATTGTACAACGGCTTCATATACATTAGGATATACAGTATCGGTAGGGACAGTAACAGCACAGACTTGGTCAGATGCTTCTACTGCTTTAGCGCTTACCGCTTCGGATGCGGGTGCATATAGTGTAGATGTAGAATTTGATAATGGTTGTTCAGCAACGTCAAACACTATTAATCTTACTAAAGATGTAACTGTTCCTACTGTTACCTTAACTGGTGCGGTGGATAATGATGAGATTAATTGTACGACAGCTTCATATACTTTAGCTTATACGGTTTCTTCGGGAACTGTTGCTTCGCAAGTGTGGTCGGATGCCTCTACAGCTGCAACACTAACTTCTTCGGATGCGGGTGCATTTGATGTGGATGTAACATTTACTAATGGTTGTGTGGCAACTTCTAATACTATCAACTTAACCAAAGATGTAACTGTTCCAACAGTAACTCTTACTGGTGCTATAGATAATGATGAGATTAATTGTACTACAGCTGATTATACCTTAGGATATACGGTTTCTTCGGGAACTGTTGCTTCGCAAGTGTGGTCGGATGCCTCTACTGCTGCTACTCTTACTTCTTCTGATGCAGGGGCATTTGATGTGGATGTAACATTTACTAATGGTTGTGTGGCAACGTCAAACACTATTAATCTTACGAAAGATGTAACTGTACCGACAGTAACTCTTACTGGTGCAGTTGATAACGATGAGATTAATTGTACGACAGCTTCTTATACCTTAGGATATACGGTATCGGCAGGGACTGTAACAGCACAGACTTGGTCGGATGCTTCGACTGCTTTAGCGCTTACTACTTCGGATGCAGGTGCATATAGTGTAGCTATTGATTTTGACAATGGTTGTTCGGCAAATTCAAACACTATCAACTTAAGCAAAGATGTAACTGTTCCAACAGTAACTCTTACTGGTGCTATAGATAATGATGAGATTAATTGTACTACGGCTGATTATACATTAGGATATACGGTTTCTTCGGGAACTGTTGCTTCGCAAGTGTGGTCGGATGCCTCTACTGCTGCAACACTTACTTCTTCGGATGCGGGTGCATTTGATGTGGATGTAACATTTACTAATGGTTGTGTGGCAACGTCAAATACTATCAATCTTACTAAAGATGTAACGATACCTACTGTTACCTTAACTGGTGCGGTGGATAATGATGAGATTAATTGTACTACGGCTTCATATACTTTAGGATATACAGTATCGGCAGGTACAGTAACAGCACAGACTTGGTCGGATGCTTCTACTGCTTTAGCGCTTACCGCTTCGGATGCGGGGGCTTATAGTGTAGATGTAGAATTTGATAATGGTTGTTCAGCAACGTCAAACACTATTAATCTTACTAAAGATGTAACTGTTCCAACAGTAACTCTTACTGGTGCTATAGATAATGATGAGATTAATTGTACAACGGCTTCTTATACATTAGGATATACAGTATCGGCAGGTACAGTAACAGCACAGACTTGGTCAGATGCTTCTACTGCTTTAGCGCTTACCGCTTCGGATGCTGGTGCATATAGTGTAGATGTAGAATTTGATAATGGTTGTTCAGCAACGTCAAACACTATTAATCTTACTAAAGATGTAACTGTTCCTACTGTTACCTTAACTGGTGCGGTGGATAATGATGAGATTAATTGTACGACAGCTTCATATACTTTAGCTTATACGGTTTCTTCGGGAACTGTTGCTTCGCAAGTGTGGTCGGATGCCTCTACTGCTGCAACACTTACTTCTTCGGATGCGGGTGCATTTGATGTGGATGTAACATTTACGAATGGTTGTACAGCAACTTCTAATACTATCAACTTAACCAAAGATGTAACTGTTCCAACAGTAACTCTTACTGGTGCTATAGATAATGATGAGATTAATTGTACTACAGCTGATTATACCTTAGGATATACGGTTTCTTCGGGAACTGTTGCTTCGCAAGTGTGGTCGGATGCTTCTACTGCTTTAGCGCTTACCGCTTCGGATGCGGGAACTTATAGTGTAAATGTAGAATTTGATAATGGTTGTTCAGCAACGTCAAATACTATTAATCTTACTAAAGATGTAACTGTACCGACAGTAACTCTTACTGGTGCGGTAGATAATGATGAGATTAATTGTACGACGGCTTCTTATACATTAGGATATACAGTATCGGCAGGTACAGTAACAGCACAGACTTGGTCAGATGCTTCGACTGCTTTAGCGCTTACCGCTTCGGATGCTGGGGCATATAGTGTAGATGTAGAATTTGACAATGGTTGTTCAGCAACGTCAAACACTATTAATCTTACTAAAGATGTAACTGTACCGACAGTAACTCTTACTGGTGCTATAGATAATGATGAGATTAATTGTACGACAGCTTCTTATACCTTAGGATATACGGTATCGGCAGGTACAGTAACAGCACAGACTTGGTCGGATGCTTCGACTGCTTTAGCGCTTACCGCTTCGGATGCTGGGGCTTATAGTGTGGATGTAACGTTAAGTAATGGATGTACTGCTAGTTCAAATACAATTAACTTAACGAAGGATATCAGTGCTCCTGCTATAGCAATTACAGGTGCTGGAGAAATAACTTGTATTACTCCTACCCTAACGTTAACTGCTAATCAAGTAGCTAGTACTTATTCATGGACATTGGGTGGTACTCCAACAGGAAGTAGTATACAAACGCTAGATGCTACCGTTGCTGGAAATTATGCTGTGACGGCAACATACGCAAATGGTTGTTCAGCATCAAATACAGTAAACGTAACATCAAATATTTCAATTCCAACCGTTACACTTGTTGGTGCATCAGATGGAGATCAAATAGACTGTAATACAACAAATTACACCTTAAGCTATACTGTTTCTGGTGGAACTATTGTATCTCAACTCTGGTCTACATCAATAGCTGGAACTTCAATTAGTGTAAGTGATGCAGGAGCATATGATGTGGCAATTACATTTGATAATGGATGTATTGGAACATCCAATACTATTAACCTAACAAAAGACATCAGTGCTCCAGCTATAAGTATTACTGGTGACACTGTTCTTACATGTGCTACCACAAGTTTATTATTAGGAAATAATCAAACTGGTAAATTATACAACTGGACAAAAGATGGTAATCCATTTGCATCAACTCCATCAACTTCTGTTAATCAAACTGGTAAATATCAAATTGCTGTTACATATGCTAACGGTTGTACTGCTAATTCAAGCACATCTGTTATAGAAGACAAAAATGCCCCAGATGTAACAATTAACAATAACATAGGAGATACAATTAACTGTACTAATACAATAATTCCTTTAACTTCAAGTACTGTTGGAGCAACATATGCTTGGACAAAAGATGGTGCTGCATTTGCCACGAGTCCTTCAATTGATGTAATTGATGCAGGAGCATATGCACTTACAGTTACTTATGATAATGGATGTACAAAAGCAGCGACTCAAGTTTCAATAACAAAAGTTGCCTGTATATTAGCCGAATTAACGAACCCTACAGCAAATAAAGATATTACTATAGAAGAAGGTACATATCTTGAAATTGTATTTACAGTTAAAGGAAGTGCTACAACAATCCCAGACATAGAAACACTAGTTAAACCTTTCTTACCAGCTGGTTTAATAGCTACTATATCTGGCAAGAACTTAAATATTTATGGCAACCCTACTGAAACTGGCACTTTCCCATATTCAATTACAACAGACGGGAACAGCCCAGTTACAATGAATGGGACTATTACAGTGACAGCTAAACCACCAACAGTAATTGCTAATCTTAATCATAGAATTAAAACACACAAAGAATTTACTGTTTATGTCTTTACTTGGACCGGAGGGAACTTTGATGATATTACCGTAGAAGGATTAACTCCAGAAGGAATCTCTAATGATTCAATCTCATATGCTATTACTGAGAATGAAGGATCAGGATCAATAACAATATTCTCAAGCAACCCTTCTCAATCTAAAACATATACCATTAAAACAATGGATGAGAATGGTGTTGAAAAAGAATATACCGGTGAAATTAAAGCAAAAGGACACCGAGTATATCAAAAAGGAAGACAATTACATATAACTGGAGAACAAGTATATAAAGTTCAGATTTATTCCCCAGAAGGAAAATACATACAAACAAAAGAAGCTGTAAATCAAATAGATTTAGACCACTTACTAACTGGAGGGTATGTAATTAAAATTACCGACTCTGATAAGTCAGTTGAATGTATTAAATTTATGTGGAATAGACGCAAAAGATAACAAACTCAAATACAAATAGAAAAGGGCTGTTAAATAACAGCCCTTTTCCTATTAACAACCATTAACATTTAACACAATTATTTTCCGGAAACGACGTTTTATTAGTATCTTTGAGATATCTTACAAAAAATAAACAATATTTTAACTCTGATGAAAAAACAACAACTTATAAAACTAATTCTAGCTATTCTATTTTCGACACTAAGTACTATCAGCTTTGCTACAAACTATTATGCCTCTCCTACAGGAACAGGTGTTGGAACTTTTGCTGACCCGGGCACTTTTGCAGGAGGATATGCTGTAATTACTACTCCAGGAGACACTTTGTATCTTATGGGAGGCGTATATAATTTTTCTGCAAAAACATCTATAGATAGAGTAGGTACTGAAACCGCTCGTATTTGCATTATGGCTTACCCAGGAGAATCACCAATTTGTGATTTTAGTGCAGAACCTTATGGTAGTTCATACCCTGGATTTTCTGTCAGTTCAGGATCAAATTATCTTCATATAAAAGGATTAACAGTAAGATATGCCGGAGATAATGGTATTGTTCATCAAGGAAATAATTCAATTATTGAGAATTGCATCTTTTATGGCAACTGTGATACTGGACTACAACTAAAAACTGGTGGAGGAAATTTAGTATTAAATTGTGACTCATACGGCAACTTCGATTACCAAACAGGTGGATTAATTTCACGAGATTTTGGAGGTAATGCTGATGGATTTGCTGATAAGCAATACACAAATATGAATCCTAATATTTACGACGGCTGTAGAGCATGGAATAATTCTGATGATGGGTGGGACTTTTATCAGCGTGTAGGAGACAATACCATTAAGAATAGTGTTTGTTACAAAAATGGACCAGCTACGTATAATATGACCAACCACCCTAGAACAACAACTGATGCTGGGTGGTTTGCTAACTTCACCCCTACGGAACTTGCTAACTATATTAACTATGGTAATGGTAATGGATTTAAATTAGGTGGCGATTATACGGCTAGCGATGTAACAGTAACGAACTGTTTAGCTGTAGGCAATATGGTTCGAGGTTTTGATCAAAACAATAACTATGGAACAATGACTTTATACAATTGTTCGGCTTATGATAATGGTACCAAAAATTTTGGCTTTGGTAATAATACTGGAGGTGCATTAGTCATTAAAAACTCTGTTTCATTGAATGGTACTAATGACCTAAACACGCAAACAGTAACGAACTCAAACAACTCATGGAATACTGCAGGAGTTAGTTGCGATGCAGCTGATTTTATCAGTCTAGATTCAACAGTAATTCTCTCTCCACGTCAGACTGATGGAAGTTTACCCAATATAGTTTTCATGCAAATTGCTGATGGCAGCGATTTAATTGATGCTGGTGTAGAGCTTGGACTACCCTATAGTGGTACAGCCCCTGATTTAGGTTGTTATGAAAAAGGAAGTTTAGATCAATACCCTGGTGCAGTAACTTCTCCCACAAACAAATCACAAGGGATTATTGAAGGAGCTGCAATTATAGACATAGTATATACTTGGTCGGCTGGTGCTACAGGTTTAACAGCAAGTGGACTTCCAACAGGTATAACTGCAACATCAAATGATATTGCAAAAACGCTAACTCTATCAGGCACCCCTACTGAAATTGGCATCTTTGACTATACCATTACTACAGTTGGCGGTTCAGGAAGTCCTTCAACAGTAGACGGTCGACTTACTATTAGCTCTGCTTCAGCTAAAAAGATTGCCTATGTAACAACACCAAACTCTCCTGCTGATGCACTTATCTTAAATAAACTTCAAGCGAATGTGAATTTTTCTGTATCAATAGAGGATGCAGCTTCTATAAACAATTACAGCACATATGATTTAATAGTTATGAGTCCTGTTCCAAATTCAGGGAGCGTAGGCTTACCTTCAATAGAAGGCTTAGATATACCTATTTTATTAATGAAACCTTTCCAACTAAAGGACTCTGGATGGGATTGGGGTGTTGCTGCTAACACTTCAGAAGCAAGTATAACTGTTACTAATCCTTCACACGAAATATTTACTAGTATAACTTTAGGTGCTGGAAATGAACTAGTTTTATTTAACACTGTTGACCAAAATGGTGTAACTGTTATTACCTCATGGACTAATACTCCTACCTTAACTGAAATTGCAACTCCAGTAACTGCTGCCGGTCAATGTATAATAGAAGTACCTATTGGAACTGACATGGATGGAGTAACGACAACGACACAACGATTAATTATGATGGGTATTAGTGAATATTCTACAGCAAGTTTAACAGTAGATGCTCTTCAAGTTATTGAAAACACATGTTATTATTTAATGGGAATGCCAATTCCTACAAATAATCCTAAAGTTTATAATACAAATTTTAGCTATAAACAAAACGACACTGAACTCATTATTACAAATACTGAAACAATTTCAAACATTAATGTGTTTAATATTAGTGGAGCAAGAATCACTACTATAAGTAATTCAAATTCTATCAACATTGAAGATCTAACACAAGGTGTTTACATTGCATACATATGCAATACAGACAACAAATGTGCAACTATAAAATTTATAAAATAATTACAAATATAACTCCATGAAAAAATTAAATTTTGTTCTATTTTACCTATTTATTTTTATAGTTAATGCTTTTACACAGGACTATAATCTTTCAGCTCCCATAGGATATGGTGCTGGTACAACTGGAGGTGCTGGAGGTAGTGTAACAACAGTAACAACTGCTTCAGCATTATCTACAGCCTTAGGTTCTTCTGGCAGCAAAATCATTATTGTTTCTGGCAGTATCTCGACCTCAAGAATATCTAGAACTATTACTAACAAAACTCTTATAGGTTTAGCTGGGGCAAAATTAATTAACCTAGATCAAACAAAAGACGGCTCTGGTATTTTAAATTTAAAATCGGGATCCAGCAATGTAATAATTCGCAACCTTACTTTTGAAGGACCTGGTGCATACGATACAAATGGGAAAGACTTACTATCGAACGAAGGCTGCAGTAAGCTTTGGGTTGATCATTGTGAATTTCAAGATGGAGTAGACGGAAATTTTGACAACACGAATGATGCTGACAACGTAACTGTTTCATGGTGCAAGTTCACTTATCTAAAAACGCCAAGGGCTGGTGGTTCAGGTGGTACTGACGATCATCGGTTCACCAATTTAGTAGGAGGAAGTGACTCTGGCTCTCCTTCAGATGGAAAATATAGCATTACATGGCACTATTGCTGGTGGACAGATGGTTGTGTTGAAAGAATGACTCGAGCTAGAAATGCTCAATTACATTTCCTAAATTGCTATTGGGACTCTTCAAACGCTAAAGTATTACTTGGTTTAGGAGGTGTAACAGATTGCTATGTGGAAAATTCAACATTTTCAGCAACAGGAAATAAATATAAATATTATGACAATGGAACTGTTCGATTAACGTGTTCAGGATGTACTAGTCCTCCTTCTAATGTAGGAACTTGTCCTGCTCCTTCTTATTCATATACTCCACTAACAGGCACTGGAACTGTTTCAGCAGTAACAAATACTTCTTGCGGTGCAGGTGCCACATTATTAGTTAATGCTACTACAGGTGAAACATCTTCGGCTTGTGCATCTCCAATACTTACAATGCTTTTAGGCCCAAGTTCTCAATCTATATCATTAGGTGACGCTATGTCAGTAATAATATATATGTATGATGGTTCTGCAACGGGTGCAATTGTTACTGGACTTCCATCAGGGGCTAATTTTACTGTTAACCCAGCAAATAAGACTATAGTAATAACGGGAACTCCTACTGCTTTAGGCGTATCTAATTTTACAGTTACAACTACACAGTCTAGTGGAACAGCAGTCTCTTTAGGTGGTGCATTAGACGTCAATAATCTTATAACTCTAGATACCCCTAACTCTATTTCGGAATCTCATAATGAAAGTTCTGTAACATTAAGCTGGCCTGCAATAGCTAATGCAAACAATTATACTATAAACTGGTGTGCTCCTGGTGCTGGCCCTACTCTTGTAGACGAATGGGATTTCACTGGAACATGGTCTATATCTGCAACTGATGCAGATGCCAATTTAGAAGAGGATGAAACAGCAGGGAGATTTAATTATATCCCAGCCACTACAGATGCAGCTCTTGTATTTGAAGGTGGCAGCCCAATCCCAGATGTGGCAGGTTTATTATTCACACAAAATGGAAGCACAAAAATTAGATTAGGTTATAATAAACAACAGTTATATTTAAACGGATCAAATATATCCGTTTCCATACCTTGTCAAGTAGGAACAACTGTAACTATAGTTGGTCCTGCAGGCAATTCTTTAGCTACCGACAGGGGATATTCAGCTGTTGGAGGTACGTTAGTGCCCGCATCTTGCATTAATGTTAATGCATCTGGCATACTAACAGAAGCTGGAGAAGTAGGAACATGGGTATATACTGCAACAAGCACAACACTCAGAATTACTACAGAAACAGGTGGTATGAATGTTCAATCTATTAAAGTAGAAACTGCAGGTGGAGGTACAACATGCACTGAAATTCCTATCTCAAGCACCTCGCATACTATAACTGGGTTAATAAATGGAAGCACTTATACCTACCAAGTTAAAGCTACTTCTACAGATCCTAATTATATTGAGAGTGCATACACTACAGCTCAATCTGCAACAACAGGAACAGCTACAATATGTTGCAATACAAGTATTGACTTTACAATAAGACAATCTGATAACGAGATAACAATTAATGGGATTAAGGTAGAAAATATAAAATTATTGTCAACTCAAGGAACTATAGTTGTACAATCAACTGGAAATCAACCTGTAAATATCAGTAGCCTTTCTCAGGGAATATACATATTGACAGTTAGCTCTAAAGAAGGAACTGCTTGTAAAAAAATAATGATTCGATAAAACTCTAAGAAGAGTAAACAAAAAGGGCTGTTTCAAATTGAAACAGCCCTTTTTATTAATATCATATTAGTTTATTCTTCCACCATTTGCTCACTATCAAAACGAAGTACTCTACCAGGAAATGCTTCTAACCATGCTAAGTTATGTGTAGACATAATAACAGTTGTACCCTCCTCTTTAATATCATTCAACAATTGCACAATCTCTGCTCCCGTTTCTGCATCTAAGTTACCCGTAGGCTCATCTGCTAAAATAATATTAGGAGAGTTTAACAAAGCTCTAGCAATAACAATACGTTGTTGTTCTCCACCAGAAAGTTGATGTGGCATTTTATAGCCTTTATTACTCATACCAACATGTTTTAAAACTTCAGCAATTCTATCATCAATTTCTGTTTTCTTTTTCCAGCCTGTTGCTTTTAATACAAATACTAAATTGTCGTGAACTGTTCTATCAATTAACAATTGAAAATCTTGATACACAATACCCAGTTTTCTTCTTAAAAATGGAATCTGTCGTTTTTTTAATTTTTGCAAATCATATTCATTAATAAATGCCTCTTCTCCTGAATGAATAGGCACCTCAGCATAAAATGATTTCAACAAAGAGCTTTTTCCACTACCTACTTTTCCAATAAGATAAATAAGTTCTCCTTTTCTTACTTCAAGATTTACATCTTTTAATACGACCAACTCTTGTTGAAGAATCTCAACATTAACATATTTAATAAGTAAATTAGCATCTTCCATATTGATAGTCTATTTATGTCTTTTCTTTAATTCTCTTGCTAAATCTTCAATTCTATATCCCTTAGAAGTAAGCAATACAATAAGGTGATACAATAAGTCTGAAGCCTCATACAAGAAACCTTCTTCAGTACCATTAGTAGCTTCAATAACAGTTTCTACAGCCTCTTCTCCAACTTTCTGAGCCATTCTATTTACACCTGATTCAAATAAAGAGGTAGTATAAGAACCCTTTGGCATTTCTTTAAATCGTTTATCAATAAAATCTTGCAAGAACTGAATAAAATTAAAATCATTATCATTTTTTTCATCCCAACAAGTATCAGCTCCAGTATGACATGCTGGACCAACAGGGTTAACTTTAACAAGAAGCGTATCATCATCACAATCAGAAGCAATTGACACCAAGTTTAAAAAATTACCACTCTCCTCTCCCTTAGTCCAAAGACGACCTTTTGAACGGCTAAAAAAAGTAACCTTACCACTTGTTTCAGTTTGCTTCAATGCTTCTTCATTCATATAAGCAAGCATTAACACTTTGCCTGTTTTATCATCTTGTACAATAGCTGGCACTAAGCCTTCTTGTTTACTAAAATCTACTTTCATATTTTTTATTTCGAGATTTCAAGTTAAAAACACTTGAAATATTTTAGACATGAAATTTTTCCAAGTCCTTTAAATTTATTCTTCCTTCATAAATAGCCTTCCCAAAAATTACTGCTGGCACATTTGCATTATCAAGTTCATCAATATCTTGCATATTACTTACTCCACCACTAGCAATTAGATATAAATCAGGAAATTTATTTAGAATTTTCTTATATAAGTCTATAGATGTTCCCTGCAACATACCATCTTTACTTATATCAGTGCAAATAACTTTATTTACACCTTGGTACTTAAAGTTTTCAAGAAAAGGCAGGAGTTCTAGTTTTGTTGTTTCCAACCATCCTCCTACAGCAATTAGTTCATCCTTTACATCAGCTCCTAATATAATTTTATCTCCACCATACTCTTTCACCCACGAAAGAAAAGTTGCTGGCTTTTTTACTGCAATGCTACCACCAGTAATCATTGATGCTCCACTTTCAAAAGCAATACGTAAATCTTCATCTGTTTTTAAACCTCCACCAAAATCTACTTCAAGAGAGGTGCTTTGAACTATATTAACCAATACCTTATGGTTTACAATATGTTGGGCTTTTGCTCCATCAAGGTCTACCAAATGCAAACGCCTGATACCAGCATCTTGAAACATTTTAGCAACCTCAACAGGATTTTCATTATAAATGATTTTTTGTGCATAATCACCTTGTGAAAGACGCACACATTTTCCATCAATAATATCAATAGCAGGAATTATTTCAATCATCAGTAATATTTGCTTTTTCTCTTTGCTACAAAAGTACATTATTTATTTCTGAATTAAGAATTCGCTATTCAGAAATTTAAGACTTTTGTAGCTAAATAAAAATCTTTATCTTTGGCATTGACTTTGTGAAATTAAAACTAACAAAAACCATTTATTTACTTAATTCCGTTAAGCTATATGAAAAAAATAATGTTCCTATTAATCTGCACCCTTTTATTACCAATGGTTACAGTAGCAAAAAAATCAAAACTACGGACTTTTGAAGACTGTATGATTTATGCTCAATCCGGTAGAAACTCAGAAAAACGTGGCAGTGTATTATCTCTATCTACTGGACTTACGTATTCTTTAGCTGGAGCTAATGACAACACTTACCCTAAGTATATTGACGTTATCTTTTTTTATGGAAAGACAGATAAAGTAAAAGAAAAAGTGTTCCATCTATTTGCACCTGAAGATCCTACTTTAAATATTGACTGGGACACTGATGGAGGCACAAAGCCTTTCAATAAATACGTCGGGAAAAGTGATGATCCAGATGACATTTACTACGCTTTAAGCAAGTGGAAAACACGAAATTTCACAAAATTTAATTTAGTACAAAATGTAAATTTTGACGCGGCAACTGCAGAATCAATTGCAGCACTTCCAATAACTGATTCTTATATCATCTCCGATGTTAATGTTGGAAATGTAATTTTATTTGAACTCGCTCCTACTTCTCCGAAAAAAGGAAAGAAAGGTCTTATAAGAATAAAAAAGATTGAAACTGACCCAACAAAACCAGACGAAGTTGGCAACGGAAAATATTCTCGAATGATTATGGATGTAAAAATCATAAAATAAATAGTAATAAATATGCTCTAAAAGAACAGCCTCTTGAAAAGATCAAGAGGCTGTTCTTTTATATAAACATACGTTATTCCTTTATAATTTTCTTTTCAAATACTCCTTTATCAGTAATTAGTTTTAAGATATAGACAGCACTTGGAAAATTCTCTATAGAAATACGAGTCTCTTCATTAATCTCTTTAGTTAGAATTTGTTTCCCATTAATATCATTAATATACATTTGTGCTAATCCTTTAAATCCATCAATTGTAAATTCATCTTTTACTGGATTAGGAAAGACACTAATTGCAAGCTTATCAGCTTCATTTATAGCTGCACTAACACCGATAACAAAGCTAGTGCTATCCTTACAACCATTAGCATCTGAAATTACACATTTATAATTATTATCTACAAGAGCACCTATATTAGCCATGCCTAAGAATATACCACTTTTATCTCCCACAGTATAATCATAGGGTGCAGTTCCATTAGAGGCTTGCACTAAAACATTAGAAACATCTGTTTTATCAACAGATACAATTGGCAAACTATGAATTGTAATTGTTGAAGGAACAATTGGCGACTCACACCCTAAAGCAATTCTTACTGCTACATACATAGTTGTTGATCCAACTGCAGACTTATCAACTAAACTTGGCACAACCGAAGACCCTCCAAAATTATAGTTATACCATACCAAATCACCACTAGAAGGCTGAGCCACCAAACTAGAAAAACTAATAATTCCCGTAGTTTTACAAATAGCATAATCTTGAACTAAAGGTGCATTAGGAATAGGATTTACCGTTACATTATAGATGGTTGGACTTGTAGCAATACAGCCATTTGAGTTTGCATAATTTACACTTACAGTTTGTTCACCAGCAGTATCCCATTCTACTTCTATTTGATTAGTAGCCGAAACAGAGCTAATTGTCCCACCAGAAGAAACGCTCCATGAATATGAACTCATACCCGCTTCTGTTGAATAAACAAGCCCTACAGCTCCCGCACATAAACTATTATTTCCTGTAATACTTGGTACTGGTAATGAGCTAAGATTTACCTGAGCACTTAAACTTTGTGAAGAACAACTCGCATCTGGACCAACTGTCGTAACCGTAAAGTTAGTATTGGAAGATGCTACTCCAGAAATAGTTACTGTTTTAGATACAACATCTTTAGTAACGGTCAAACCATTTAAGTTACCACTTACAGTAGCATCATAAGCACCTCCAGTATACGTATACACAATAGGAGTAATAGCTGTGTTTACACAAACAGTTTGTGAAGACGAACCACTTATTAAAGAGAGGGCTGCTGCTTGTGGCACATCAATACTACCCATAATTGGTGCGGAAAGACATTGATTGGCGTCACGCACATATATTGCATACAACCCATCTGATATATTATGTAATACTTGATCATTAGTTAAAGACAACCAAGAACCTCCGTTTAAACTGTATTGATAACCTGGAGTTCCTCCCGAAAGGCTACTTATAATAATACTTCCATAACCCGTAGAACACAAAGGCTGCATTGGTGTTGCAGTAGCATTTATAGTCGTAGGGACATTAATCACTCCAGTAACTGGTAATGCCGGACTATGCATAAAATCGCGTACATCTATTGAAAAAGCCCCATCAGGAATACCTGTAATAGTTTCTCCACTAACTATAGTACTCCAAGTACCAGATCCATTTAATTGGTACTCGTAGGGAGAATTACCTCCTGAAATAGTTAAGCTAACACTACCTGTTCCTGCTGGACATAAAGGCTGTGTTATTACACTACTAACAGTTACTAAAGCAGCTGACTGAGCACTAACTAATGTAACAACAAGAAAAAACAGTATAAAATAATTCCTTTTCATATCAATCTAAATATTATAATTTAAAAATACATACTACTATATTGACGACAAAAAGCGGAAAGGTGACAGCATAAAAAGAAAAACTTAAAAAAGTTTTAACTGACTGTCGTCATTAGGCTCTTTTAAAACAGGAAGGCAAATATTATATTTTACAGCTAAAATACGTACAATAATTACGGTGCTAAAAGTTAGAATCTGGCTAATAATAGTTTCTACATGAAGCATATGACAAACCATATATACGACCCCTCCAAAGATACAGGCAATAGCATAAATTTCTTTACGAAAGATTAAGGGAACTTGATTGGTTAATACATCACGTATTACACCACCAGCAGCACCAGTTAAGGTTCCCATAATAATAGCTACCCAATAAGGGAATTCAAAGAGCAAGCTTTTTTCAAAACCTACCACTACAAATAGGCCGAGTCCAATAGTATCAAAAAGGAAGAAGGTGTATTTTACACGAAATAAGTGTTGATCGAAAAGAACAACCACCAGAAGAGCAATTGCCGTAAATACTAAATAGCTCAAGTTATTCATCCAAAAAGGAGGCACTCCTAATAATAAATCACGAATAGTACCACCACCAGTTGCCGTTACAAAACCAATAACATAAGCACCAAACCAATCGAACTTTTTAATAGAAGCTGCTCTAATTCCACTAATGGCAAAAGCAAAAGTTCCAATATACTCCAGTATGTCGTAAAAACTAATACCCATTGATGCAGTTATTTAAAAGTAAAAAAGCTTACATTTCTATTAAAAAATGTAAGCTTTCAGCGGTGAGAGGGGGATTCGAACCCCCGGTACGGTTTCCCGTACGTCAGTTTAGCAAACTGGTGGTTTCAGCCACTCACCCATCTCACCTTGATGCAATGATTTGCTTCTCATTTAAGAGGATGCAAATATAGAAAAGAGTTTATAACTTTCAAAGCAGTGTAAGTTTTATTTTAAAAACTATTATTTACTTTTGTAGAGTTTAAAAAATAATGGAGCCAATAAAAAGTTAAACTCCACAAAAAAGCTACAATACTCTATGATTAAAAAGATATTTCTACTCTTTCTTTTAATTGTTCTTCTACTCCTAGCAGCATTCTTAGCTCCAAACATATCTAAAACAGATAAGGGAGTAGAATATTTACTGGTTCCTCAAAATGCGACTCTTAATAGCATTCTTGATTCCTTGAATAAAAAGGAATCAATGTATTTTCCATTCTCATTTTATGCATGCACCCGACTTACGGGATACGATAAAAATATCCAGGCTGGAAGATACAAACTAAAACCTGGCTTAAACAATCTTTTTCTTTTAAATAATCTTGTAAAAGGCAGACAGTTACCTCTTCGTATTACTTTTAACAACATTCGAACAAAAGAACAATTATGTGGCAGAATATGCGAACAAATAATGCTTGATTCTGCTACTCTATATAAATTATTAAATGATGATTCATATCTAGAGAAATACAATGTAAACTCTCATAATTCGATATGTTTATTTATGCCAAATACCTATGAAGTCTATTGGAATATACCTGCGAACAAATTGATTGATAAAATGCATGCAAGCTATACCAACTTCTGGAACAAAGAACGTATTCAACAAGCAGCAACTATTAATTTAAGTACAACCGAGGTAATGACTCTTGCTTCAATAGTTGAAGAAGAAAGTAACTTAAGTAAAGAAAAGCCAACTATTGCTGGACTATATATAAATCGTTTAAAAAGAAGAAGGCATCTACAAGCTGATCCAACTATCAAATTTGCAATTGGAGACTTTAACATTAAACGTATTAGACACAAGCATATTGAAGCAAGCAAGGCATCTCCATACAACACCTACATTTATACAGGACTCCCTCCTGGCCCTATTAGAATCCCAAGTATTGAAAGCATAAATGCTGTGTTAAACTACGAAAGACATCCGTATATTTATATGTGCGCTAAAACAAATGGTAAAAGTGGCCACGATTTTGCTGTATCTTATAGAGAGCATGTAAACAATGCCAATAAATACAGAAAAGCAATGAATATATTGGGTGTTAAATAACAGCTGAACACTTATCAACAATAGTTTACAAAAAGAAATAAAGAACCTATATTTGTAGTTAATAAATCATTTTAGAATATGAGAAAGTTTTTACTTATCACAATAGCTCTATTAACTGTAATTGCTGCAATGGGTTCCAGCAATGCAAGTCGCAAAAAGAGCAAAAAGAAAACTCCAACTGAATCTAATTTCTCAGGCATAATTACTTATCTCGGAAAGGTTTCTCGTATTCCTGATAAGAATAAGACATCGGCTAACCTACATGATTTTGAGGCTCGATTTGATTTGTACTTAAATGATGAATACTCTAAAAGAGTAGAAGAATATAAAGCTTTAGGATTAAGCATCACTATTACTGAAGGAATAAAAAAAGATTACTACCAACAAACAGTTTATAGTAAAGATGGGAACATGCTAATTATTGCAACTCCTAAAGAAATTAAAGATTACCAACTTACAGCGAAATACATACGCACCACTTCTTTAAAAATGCGTAAAGTGAGAGGTAAAAAGAGAATTAAAGGCTATGTATGTAAAAAAATGATTTGTGATATCATTACAGAAGATCATATCCGTATTCAACTAGTAGCATGGTATACTCCTGAATTATTTATTAAAGGCTACCAAACTCCTTATTTTCCAGGATTACCAGGAATACCTTTGTTGTACGACACCTACAACGGTGAGCATGTTGTAACATATCAGGCTACTCACATTAAAAAGAAAGAATTAAAGAATAATTATTTCGGAAGACCAATGCAAGTTGTGCCAATGACATTTACAGAGTATTTAATTCAAATGCAAAACTACGGTAACGAGCAATAGCAATTTATAAAAAAATTACCTCAGGCTCTATCTCAATATCAAATTTTGAGAATACTGATTGACGTATTAATTGAGACAACTCAACAATTTCTTTTCCCTTAGCATTTCCCTTATTTACAATTACCAGTGCTTGTTTATCGTGAACAGCTGCATTCCCATGCGACTTCCCTTTCCATCCTGCTTGTTCTATAAGCCAAGCTGCTGGCACTTTCACTTTATCTTCTGATGCCTGATAATAAGGAATTTGGGGGTATTTCTGTTGAAGAGAATTAAATTTTTCTGTTGATACCAATGGATTTTTATAAAAACTACCAGCATTACCAAGCTCAAGTGGATCAGGCAATTTAGAAGTACGTATAGAAATAATTGCCTTTCTGATATTTTGTAAGTTGACGGCATCATATTTATCAAGCTCTTCTTTTATCTGAGCATAGTCTAAATGATAAAGAGCTTCTTTTGACAAACTAAACACAACTTCAGTAATAATAAACTTATTTCTCAATTCATGTTTGAAGATACTATCTCTGTACCCAAAAGAGCATTCTTTATTTGTAAATTCCTTAACTATCTTATTATCAACATCAATTCCTATTACTCTATCAATAGCATCTTTTGCTTCTATCCCATAAGCACCAATATTTTGAACGGGAGATGCTCCAACATGCCCCGGAATATTAGATAAATTCTCAACTCCACACCAGTTATTATCAACACAGTATGCTACAAATTCATCCCAAATTTCTCCAGCCCCTACCCTCAACAATAAACTATCACTACTTTCCTCTATAACTTCATAGCCTTTAATTTGTGAATGAAGAACTACTCCATCATATGGCTTTGTAAAGAGAATATTACTTCCACTACCAATAGAATAGAATTCCTTATCTTCTAAAAAATTGCTTTTCACAAAGCTCATCAACTCTTTTGCAGACTGATATTCAAACAAATAACGAGCAGGCTCATCCAAGCCAAATGTATTATGAGATTTTAGAGAAGAATTTTCTGACAGCTTCATTTTATAATTTTTCACAAAGATAAGCAAGGCATTTCTGTTTTATACAATTTCAAACCTAGTATGTTGTTAAAATGTGTACCTTTGTGTCTTTAAATTTCATTCTACTGAGATTAACTGGTGAAAAATGCAAGAAACTATTAATTACTTGATTAATTTTCTTTTAGGTGAATCAAATTCAGAGCTTTCATCTGACATTGGATATACTTCAGACCAACAGTTATTCTCTCAATACAAAGTGGTTATTATTCCTTCTCCATTTTTTGACAAAAAGAGCTACGGAAAAACCTCTTCAATCCCAACGTTGCCTTTATCTAAGGTAAATGACATTCCTCTTCTTTATGGCTCTCCAAAAATTGAGAAGATAAAAAACACCCTTGTGGTTCATGCAGATATTATTGCATCCAGCTATTTTTTATTATCACGTTACGAGGAATGGCTTCGACCAGATTGTCGAGATACTCACGGTCGATTCTCTGGAAAAGAGTCATTAGCATACAGAGCTAATTTTCTTCATCGACCTATTGTAGAAGAATACGGAAAACTACTTTTAAAATGGCTTAATGAAAGTGGTAGCTCTACTATAGAGAACAATAAAAACATTTCCAAGGTATACCTTACACATGATGTTGATGAGGTTTATCGCTATAGAGATACAAAAAGCTTTTTAAAGACTCTAATAAGAAGTTTTTACACAAAAGAGGGTCAATTACAAGAAGCATTTAGGTCATTCTTTGGGAAAATTGAAGACGACCCATTATTCACATTCCCATGGATTTTTAAGACAAACAATCAGTTCAAACAAGAAGCTAAAAAACTAAATATTGAAACCATATTTTTCTTCAAATCACTTATCTCCTATTTACCAGAAGATAAACCGTATTACAATCTATTTTTAAAAGACACTCAATATCTATTTAAGCTTTGTGATATTAATGAAGTAGAAATTGGTTTACATGCCAGCTATTTATCAGGAGATAATCCAGAAATGATATTAGAAGAGAAAGAACAACTAGAAATTGCATCTGGCAATTCAATCCAATATAACCGGCACCATTTTCTAAGATTAAAAAATGTTGCTGATACAGAATCCCTTTACTATGCAGGTATTAGCGATGACTTTACAATGGGATACGCTGACATCGCTGGTTTTCGATTAGGGACTTGCAAGCCTGTAAATTGGATAAACTTACAGACAAAGGAAGTTACAGCATTAACTTTACATCCATTATGTATTATGGATAGAACTTTAGAGGACAAGCGATACATGAACTTTAATTACAACGAAGCTCTATCATATTCCAAAAATTTGATTGACAAAGTGGCAGAATATAATGGTGAGTTAATATTACTATGGCATAACTCAAGCTTATGCAATAAGTTTCGTTTCTCACAAAAGCAATTATATAGTGAGTTGTTGAAATATATTACAAGTAAACAATAAAATGAATAAACGCATCATCATATCTGTCACAACTGATTTATCTATAGACCAACGTGTTCAAAAGCTAGCTCTTAGCATGCAAAACATTGGTTTTGACGTATTATTACTCGGCAGAAAAACAAAAAGAAGTCGCTCTTTTAATGCTTCTTTTCCATTTAAACGAATGAGATTATTCTTTGAAACTGGTTTTTTGTTTTATGCAGAGTACAATATCCGTCTATTACTATTTCTTCTTTCTCATAAAACGGACATCCTTTTCTCGTGCGACACAGATACCTTAGCTGCAAATTATATTGCAAGTAAACTTACAAACCGCAAGCTTGTATTTGATGCTCACGAGATATTCCCTGAAGTTCCCGAACTTGTAGAAAAACCTTTTGTGAAAAAATGCTGGGAGACTATCGAAAATATAATATTACCCAGAGTTAGTTACTCAATGACAGTCTGTGAATCAATAGCGAACTATTACAATGAAAAATATGCTATAAACATGCAGGTTGTCCGTAATATTGCCTATTTGAACAACGAAAACATTAAACCCCTAATTCTTTCTGAAAAGAAAGTAATACTATACCAGGGAACATTAAATGATGGCAGAGGACTCGAATGGGTTATCGACAGCATGCCTCTACTTGACAATTGTGAATTAATAATTATCGGTAGTGGTTTAACAAGAAAAGCATTAAAAAGAAGAGTGTCTAAACTCGAAGTAAAAGATAAGGTTCAGTTCATTGGAAAAGTTCTACCAGAAGAATTAACTCTTTATACAAAAGCCGCTGATATTGGTCTGTGCTTATTAGAGAATAAAGGTTTAAGCTACTACTATTCATTACCCAATAGAGTATTTGATTATATTCAAGCAGGCATCCCTATTTTAGCTAGCGATTATCCTGAAATTAGAAATATTGTAGTAAAACATAATACTGGTGTTGTAATAAATAAATATGATCCACAGTATATCGCTGATACTATAAAAAAAATGCTAAGCACGGGAAAAGAATCGTACCAAGAGAATTTAAAGACTCTTAGCAAAGAATTATGTTGGGAAAAAGAACAAGAAAAGTTATTTAATCTTTTATCTAAAGTTGTAAATGACATGTCAAGAAAAAAGAGAAAATAGCCCCTATGTTATCTATTCTAATACCTACATACAATTATAATTGTTATAGACTTATTAAATGCTTAAACGATCAAGCCTTAGTCTCAGAAAAAGAGTATGAGATAATTGTAATTGACGATTGTTCATCAAGCCCCCATAAAGAAAACAATGAAATTAATAATCTTCCAAATTGCAGCTATACTGAATTAAACAATAATATTGGAAGAGCTAGAATAAGAAATTTACTAGCTAGCAAAGCAAAATTTGATTTCTTTTTATTTTTAGATTGCGACGCAAGTATTTCTTCCGATTTATTCCTGAATAGATACTTATCCTATTGCAATAAGAATAGCGTGGTGTGTGGAGGAACTGCTTACAACCAACAAGATATTCATTCAGAATATATTCTACGATTAAAGTATGGTATTTCACGCGAACAAAGATCTGTAGAAGAAAGAGAAGAAGTAAAATACACCTCCTTTAGTTCATTTAATTTTTTAATTCCGAAAAGTATTTTTGATAGTATTCGCTTTAATGAAAAGATAATTGAATATGGACACGAAGACACAGTTTTTGGGTATGAACTTAAATTACACAACTATAATATTCTTCATATCGATAATCCATTAATTCATGAAGGATTAGAACCTGCTCCTGTTTTCTTACAAAAGACAAAAAAGAGCATGGAGAATTTATGTTTTATTTCTCAAGAATCTAAATACCAAAAGATTATTGTAGATATAAAAGTATTACGAGTATATCGATTATTTAAAAAATATAAATTGACTAACCTATATATTAGAATCTTTCTGCTTTTCTCAAAACTAATTGAAAAAAACCTACTAGGGAAAAGACCATTTATTCTCTTATTAGACCTTTACAAACTCGGGCACCTAAGTTTGACATACAAAAGCTGACAAGCTGTCATTTTTGCATCTAACTTATCCTCTATTATGGCGCAAAAAACTTTTGGCATAAATTTCGTAAAAAGGCAAGCCGTAAAAATCAATAAACACAAACTAAATACAATAAACGATTATGAGTATTCAACCATTAGCCGACAGAGTGTTGATTAAACCTGCTGCGGCAGAAGAAAAAACAGCAAGTGGCATTATCATTCCTGATTCTGCTAAAGAAAAACCTTCAAAAGGTGAAGTAATTGCCGTTGGTAACGGAACAAAAGACGAAGAAATGATAGTTAAAAAAGGAGACCAAGTACTTTACGGAAAATATGCTGGTCAAGAACTAGAAATTGACGGTGAAGAATTATTAGTTATGCGTCAAGCAGACATCTTAGGTATTCTTTCATAATTAAATTCAACAAAAAAATAATATATAATGGCAAAAGAGATAAAATTCAATATGGATGCTCGTGATGAGCTAAAAAAAGGAATCGACAAATTAGCCGATGCAGTTAAAGTAACACTTGGACCAAAAGGTCGTCACGTAATCTTAGAAAAGAAATTTGGCGCACCACACATCACAAAAGATGGCGTTACAGTCGCGAAAGAAATTGAATTAGCTGACGCATTTGAAAACATGGGTGCTCAAATGGTAAAAGAAGTAGCTTCTAAGACTGGTGACGATGCTGGTGATGGAACAACAACTGCAACTGTATTAGCTCAATCGGTGGTTGCTGTAGGACTAAAAAATGTTACTGCTGGTGCTAATCCAATGGATTTAAAACGTGGTATCGACAAAGCTGTTAAAGCTGTTGTTGCTAATATACAATCACAAGCAAAAGAAGTTGGTGACGATTTAAGCAAAATTGAACAAGTTGCTACAGTATCTGCAAATAATGATGCAACTATCGGAGGTTTAATTGCTGAAGCAATGAAAAAAGTAACCAAAGAAGGTGTTATATCTGTTGAAGAAGCAAAAGGAACCGAAACTACTGTTGAAGTAGTAGAAGGAATGCAATTTGACCGTGGCTACCTTTCTCCATACTTTGTTACCAATACAGAGAAAATGGAAACAGAAATGGAAACTCCATTAGTTTTAATTCACGACAAAAAAATATCTTCTTTAAAAGACTTACTTCCATTATTAGAAGCTGCTGTTCAAAGTGGAAAACCACTTTTAATCATTGCTGAAGATGTAGAAAGTGAAGCCTTATCTACTTTAGTAGTAAATCGCTTACGTGGTTCATTAAAGATATGTGCTGTAAAAGCTCCAGGATTTGGTGACCGTCGTAAAGAAATGTTAGAAGATATTGCGATCCTTACTGGTGGTGTAGTTATTAGCGACGAAAAAGGATTGAAATTGGAAACAGCTACATTAGACATGTTAGGTACTGCAGAAAAAATCACCATCGACAAAGACAATACTACTATTGTAAATGGAGCAGGTGAGAAAGAAATGATTGCTGAAAGAGTAAAACAAATCAAAGCTCAAATAGCTTCAACTACTTCTGATTACGACCGTGAAAAACTACAAGAGCGCTTAGCTAAATTAGCTGGTGGTGTTGCTGTACTATATGTTGGTGCTGCTTCTGAGGTTGAAATGAAAGAGAAAAAAGACCGTGTAGATGATGCCCTAAGCGCAACTCGTGCAGCAATTGAAGAAGGTATTGTTGCTGGTGGTGGCGTTGCTTATATTCGTGCTATTGCTTCTTTAGATAAAGTAAAAGGAGATAACGAAGACGAGTCTACCGGTATCGATATTGTAAAACGTGCCATTGAAGAACCATTACGTCAGATTGTATTTAACGCTGGCGTGGAAGGTGCTGTAGTAGTACAAAGAGTAAAAGAAGGAAAAGATGACTTCGGATACAATGCTCGTACAGACAAATATGAAAATCTATTTGCTGCTGGTGTTATCGACCCTGCAAAAGTAACGCGCGTAGCCTTAGAGAATGCTGCTTCAATTGCAGGTATGTTCTTAACTACCGAATGTGTTATTGCTGATGAGAAAGAAGATGCTCCAGCTATGCCTCCTATGCCTCCAATGGGTGGTGGTATGGGTGGAATGATGTAAACATCATATAACCTTAATATAGTAAGCCTCTTGTAATTAATTGCAAGAGGCTTTTTTATGAGGCTTAGTCTATACTCGAACAACCAAATTAAGCAATCCCTCTTTATCTATCAAAGTCACTTTTTTTCTACTAATTTCTATAAGACCGTCTTGCTGCATTTTTGCCAATTCACGTGAAAGAGAAGGGCGTGTTACACCAAAATATTCCGCTAAATCATTTTGTGAGCGATCTAAATCAAACATACTTTCACCCATAGATAAGTCTAATAAATACCCTGCAAGTTTTTGTCTAATGGTTTTAAATGAAAGAAAAGTTAGTTTTGATGAGAGTCTAGTAGCGTAATCAGAAGATATATCCAAGAAATTCTGTAGTAATTGTTTATTATCCTGAAAGAGACTCAACAAAGTTTTTTTTGAAATTATTAATGTTTCACAATCCTCATTTGCAGTTACTTCAACAGGGAAACGGTTCTTCTTTCCAAATAAAAACATTATAGCAAGAGGATTCGGTGATTTAATATCTTCAACTTTAATTACCTTACCTCCATCATTAATCATCTCTGCTCGAACACTTCCTTTTATTAATATAATTAAACGATTACATACTTCATGCTGTTGAGCTAAAATCTCACCTTTCTTATAATTATTTTCTTTGTAATTATTGGTATCTAACAATCTAATTAACTCTTTTTCTGATATACCATTAAACAGTTCAGAACCGAGTAGTGTGTTTACTGTATTATTCATATTTTTTTATTTCTTAAATTGTAACAAATGATACAAATTTAAAACCACATTCTAAGCTATTTTTGTCAAATATTTAATTCTAACCTAATAATTTTATTTTATGGAAATGTTTTGTTATCAATGTCAAGAGGCTGCAAAAGGCACAGGTTGTTCATTAATTGGTTCATGTGGAAAACAACCTGAGACTTCAAATTTACAAGACCTTTTACTTTTTATAAGTAGAGGAGTTGCTTTCTACAACACCGAACTAAGAGCAAACAATAAGTCTAGTAAAATTGCAGACAAGTATATCTTTGATTCATTATTTACTACCATTACAAATGCAAATTTTGACGACAAAGCTATTACTGAAAGAATAACTGAAGGACTTGCTTTAAGAGACAAACTAGCCAGTCAATTAGAATTGAAGAACAATAGTTTGCCTGATGAATGCACATGGAAGGGTTCACCTAAAGAATATCTCCAAAAATCATTAACTGTAGGTGTTTTACGCACAGAAAATGAAGACATTCGCTCACTAAAAGAACTTGTTCATTATGGACTAAAAGGTTTAGCTGCATATATGGAACACGCATACAACCTTGGGAGTTCTAGCGATGAATTAAACGCATTTGTACAATATGCACTTAGTGAGTTAATACGCAAAGATATTACGGCCGATGAATTGGTCGCTCTTACTCTTAAGACTGGAGAAATGGGTGTTCAAGGTATGGCACAATTGGATGGTGCAAACACTTCTACATTTGGAAACCCTGAAATTTCTGAGGTTAAACTAGGGGTAGAAAAAAATCCTGCAATATTGATTAGTGGACATGATTTAAAAGATATTGAAGAACTATTGATTCAGACAGAAGGAACAGGTGTAGATGTATATACACACAGTGAAATGCTTCCTGCTCATTACTATCCTAACCTAAAGAAATACAAACACCTTGTTGGAAATTATGGAGGTTCTTGGTGGGCACAAAAAACAGATTTTGAATCGTTCAATGGTCCTATCCTATTTACTACTAACTGTATAGTTCCACCATCTAAAAACGCAACATACAAAGATAAAATCTATACTACTGGTGCAGCAGGATTAAGTGGATCTACACATATAGCTGAACGAAAAGATGGAAAGACAAAAGATTTTTCAGTAATTATTGAGCACGCACAAAAATGTGAAGCACCAAAAGAAATTGAAACTGGAAGTATTGTTGGAGGGTTTGCACACGCACAAGTACTAGCTTTAGCTGATAAAGTAATTGATGCTGTAAAATCGGGAGCTATCAAAAAATTCTTCGTAATGGCTGGTTGCGATGGTCGCATGAGCGCACGAAATTATTACGAAGATTTTGCTTTAGCTCTACCTAAAGATAATGTAATATTAACGGCAGGTTGTGCTAAGTATAGATACAACAAATTAGGATTAGGAGATATTGGCGGTATACCTCGTGTATTAGATGCGGGTCAATGTAACGACAGTTATTCTCTAGTAGTAATTGCACTTGCTCTAAAAGATGCTTTTGGGTTAGATGATATTAACGATTTACCAATAGTCTACAATATAGCATGGTACGAACAAAAAGCAGTAATTGTATTACTTGCCTTACTTTCTCTAGGGGTAAAAAACATTCACCTTGGACCAACATTACCTGCATTCCTATCACCAAATATTACCAAAGTATTGGTAGATAAGTTTGGTATTGCTGGAATTACCAATGTTGAAGAAGACATTAAAGCTATGACTGCTTAATTAAATACAATAAAAAAGCTCTGAAGAAATATCTTCAGAGCTTTTTATTTAAATCCTATATTATATTTTACATATAATTATCTTCAGCCTCAACCTTCCATTCAAACATCGGATTCTCTCTATATTTTTTAATAAGATTCATTATCTCTTCTTTATCACCCAACAAGCCTAACCATTTCAAACCCTCATCAAAAGACATAAAAGTAAACATTTGCTGTCCTGTTTCTTCTTTCACAGAACTATCGTATTTCTTAGCATATAAAAATTGATTGGGTGATTTTAAGACCACAGCTGCTTTTCTACTTCCTACAATTTGCTTAATATGTTTCTTAATAAATTCAGCATATTCAGAAACTTCATCAATAGACATACGCACCTCAATATTTGTAAAATCGCTTAATAAATTATAATCAGCTGTAAAATCGGGATGATTTACTTGCTTAAGCTTGTGCCCCTTAAAAGTGTCCAAAGTCAAGACACCTTCGTACATATCAATTACGAGCTTCTTCTCTTTCAGAATTAGAAAGCTACTTTTCATTATTACGTTAACCATAATTATATATGTGTTATATAAGATACTAACCTTAAATATAATAAAACTTCAACAGAATACAATTTACACTAATAATTAATTCTTATAGTGAGCCTTACTGCTTTTATATTCACATAAATATTTTTACCTTTGTGTGCCTCGATAGAAAGCTACAATTTTTATCCTATCAGATTAAATTATTAACTAATAAAATATACAAAATGCAACTAATCGACAATTACAATTTTGCTGGAAAAAAAGCAATTGTACGCGTAGACTTCAACGTACCTCTTGACAAAGAAACAATGGAAGTAACTGACGACACTCGTATCAAAGGAGCCTTACCAACTATTAAAAAGATTCTTGCTGATGGTGGTGCTGCTATCCTAATGTCTCATCTGGGCAGACCAAAAGAAGGTCCAGAAGATAAATTTTCTTTACGTCATATCATTGCTAGCTTAAGTGAAAACTTAGGGAAAGAAGTGAAGTTTATAGACGATTGTATTGGAGATAAAGTACTAGAAGCAAAAGCAGCCTTACAAATGGGTGAAGTATTAGTACTAGAAAATCTTCGTTTCTACAAAGAAGAAAATAAAGACAAAGACGGCATGCCTGGCTTTGCTAAGAAATTAGCTGAAGGTTGTGATGTTTATGTAAACGATGCCTTTGGAACCGCACACCGTAGCCACGCATCTACTGCTGTAATTGCTCAATTTATTGAAGATAAAATGGCAGGTTTCCTTTTAGATAAAGAAATTAAATTCTTAGGTGATACTGTTGCAAATCCAGTAAGACCATTTGTTGCTATTGTTGGTGGAGCAAAAGTATCTGGAAAATTAGAGGTTTTAACCTCATTAATTCAAAAAGTAGATACTATTTTAATTGGTGGAGGTATGGCTTATACATTCTCAAAAGCACAAGGACATCAAATTGGAAATTCTTTAGTAGAAGATGATTTATTAGGAACAGCAAAAGAGATACTCGCTTTAGCGAAATCTAAAGGTGTAAAATTCTTATTACCAACTGATAACTTAGCGGCTGATAAATTTGACAACGATGCAGACATACAAATAGTAGGTGTAGAAATACCTGAAGGACGTATGGCTTTAGATATTGGACCTGATACATTAAAAGCATATGCAGCTGAAATTGCAGGTGCTAAAACTATTCTTTGGAATGGCCCTATGGGATGCTTTGAGATGCCTAATTTCTCTAAAGGAACATTTGGCGTTTGTCAGGCAGTTGCTGATTCAGATGCTATCTCAATTATTGGTGGTGGTGATTCTGTTGCTGCTGTTAATCAAAGTGGATTAGCTGATAAAATGAGCCATATCTCAACTGGTGGTGGTGCATCATTAGAATTCTTAGAAGGAAAAGAATTACCTGGCGTTAAAGCTGTTCGTGTATAACAACATATTTTTCTCATCCGATGACTTTAAGTCATCGGATGAGTTTGTATCTCTCAGCAACACTTTTTTTCACTAACTTTCCACTTCTAAATCCTTTATAATCTAAAAAAGAAGAAAACTCCCAATCTTCTGCTCTTGTAACTATTCCTGCCTTTACTGGATTTTCATGAATATAATCAAAACAAACTTGCGGATATTGATCTTCTGAAAATGAATTGTTTATAATAGTTCCAAACTCAGTATTATAATACAATAAGTTTCTCCCATCATCCTTTGAAATACATTCGGCTTTAGTTTTTGGACGAAATAAACTACCTGTCCAATTTTGTTGTTTATTAATGGCTCTTGTATAAGATCTTAATAAAACTGCAATAGCTTGATTAAGTGTTTTTCTAGTATTTAAATTTTCTTTGACTTCAACCATTAAATGAAAATGATTGGGCATTAAACACCAAGCAACTATATTTGCTTCCGATAAAACATACTCATTCAATTTCTTTAAGAAAAGTAAATAATTATCTCTATTAAAAAAAATCGTTTGCTTATTATTCCCTTGATTGTATATATGATATAAATGTCCTACTTCAAATTGCATTTTTTAGCAAATATAACATTTATATTTTATAGTATATAATAACTCATCCGATGACTTTAAGTCATCGGATGAGTTATTATGGAGAGCTTTTTTTATGATCCAATATTTTGAACAACAGGATGCTGTGATGGAATAAGAGCAACACTTCCTCTATGTCGACGCCCACCTGGAAGTGGTTTTGGACGTTGTGGCTTACGACCAGAAGCACAACTTACAATTGCAAACGTAACTAAAGCAACAAGAATAAATCTAGATTTTTTCATAGTGAGCTATTTGATAATTGATTAAAACTAAAAACGTATTTTATTTACTCTGATATATTTTAACAAATCTATTTACCAAAGGAATATCAGAACGAAAATCATGAATCAGTATTGGAGCAGGCAACTTTTTCACACTATCAATAGCTGCTTTTAACTCATCATCACTTGAATTATTATTTAATGGCAAACTTATCAACGTCAAACCATATTGTTCCACCATCTTTTCTTCTTTGTCTATCCATTTCTTATCAGCAGGGTTAGCTGAATCTAGTAAAGATACAATCGTATTAAATTGTCCTCCTAGTACATAACCAAAGAACTCTTCATCTGTTGGGTAGGGAGTTAAAAAAACATCGGTAGCTAGTTTAAAATATGATCCTCTTTCTAGCTTATCAATTTCTTCCAATTGTCTTCTTGTTCTATTTTTTGATTCATCCTTTGTCAAAGCACCAGCATTCTCTACCATCTGCTTAAATACATTTACTCTATCTCTACCCAAGTAACAATGTATATAATACTTCCCCTTCCCATTCATTGCCAATGAATCTATTCTTTCCAGCGATTTTGTATTATCACTAACCCAAGGCAACATTGGTATATGAATTAATGAAATACCTATATGCTCGGCACTAGCTTTTTCTTCTTTAATTAATTTAGGCTCAGCTGGCACAACAAATTCACTCATTAAAGTTACTACTGCAGTATAATTCTCATCTTTTAATTTAAGTAGTTTCTCTTGATTAGGGTATGCACCAAAAACAAACTCAACAGAATTGTTTGAGCTAATAATTGTTGATTCTACGCTTTCAGACAAGGCAATTAATCTTTCTGGATGAAAGGAAAACATATAAACTGCAAATAAAAAATTGAGTGCTAAAAAAGAGAAGACTCCCCATTTCAGTTTACTTGACTTATACTTTTGATGCCCCTTATTTATAAAATAAGCCAAAATAAAAGAAACAACTACAAACAGAACGATAACTATTTTCTGCATATATTCTTCTGTTCCTTCTGACCAATTATAATATTCAGACAAACTTATCACCCACTTAGTTGGGCCCATTAACAAGGTAAAAAGTCCTAAAGGAAAACCTATAAAAAGAGAATATGTTAGGTATCTAATTAGTGTTATCTTATTAAAATCTTTCATAAGCAAAACATTTAATTAATTTAAGCACTAAATTACCTAATTAAGTTGAATAAAAAAAACTACTCGTTGAGCAATTGAATAGTATGGCAAGCTACAACTCCTGCAGTCTCAGTGCGCAAGCGACTTTCACCTAAAGATACTGGAACAAATCCTGCTACTTGCGCCTTCTCTACTTCCTCTGTGCTAAAGTCTCCTTCTGGACCTATTAGAATTAGAACATCTTTTCCTTTAGAATAAGTCGTCTTTAATAATTGCTTATCGTCTTCGTAGCAGTGGGCAATAAATTTTTGAGAAGCAGTAGATTTTTCAAGCAACTGATTAAATGTACAGGGCTCATTTAATTGTGGCATATACGCTTTTACAGATTGTTTCATAGCTGCAACAACAATCTTTTCAACGCGTGGCATCTTTAGTTCTTTACGTTCCGAGTTGCGACATATTACGGGTGTAATTTCCTCAACACCAATCTCGGTAGCTTTTTCAAGAAACCATTCTAACCTGTCCATATTTTTGGTAGGTGCTATGGCTATATGCAATTTGAAATTACGTTTACCGTAATTCGTTTGAGAAGACACAATATTTAATTCACAACGCTTAGGATGTGGATTAGTAATTTCAACCTCAAACAAACCTCCTTTTCCATCTATTAAATGAATATGTTCTCCTGCCTGCATGCGCAACACTTTAATAGCATGCTTTGATTCATCTTCTGGCAAAGTATAAGCACTAGCCTTAGCATCAAAATTAGGGGTATAGAAGAGTTTGTCTGCTTTAATCATAATTGTATACAAAACACAAAGATATAAATTCTTACCATCATTGCCTACAAATAAAAAGAGACGCAATATAATTGCATCTCTTTAGAAACCCTTCTAATAATTAGGGCGTATTTCTACCTTACTTAAAAATCTCTTTCTTCCCAGCCAGCAATGTATTCTTCAATAACGAAACTATGGTCATTGGACCAACTCCACCTGGAACTGGTGTAATATAGGAGCATTTAGGAGAACACTCTGCAAAATCAACATCTCCTGTTAGTTTAAATCCTGATTTTGTTTTATCAGAAGGAACACGCGTAGTACCTACGTCAATTACAACAGCACCTTCTTTTACCATGTCTCCTTTTACAAAATTAGGAGCTCCAATAGCAGCTACAATAATATCCGCTTGCAAGCAAACTTCTTTTAGGTTTTTGGTACGACTATGACAAACAGTAACTGTAGCATCACCTGGATATCCTTTTTGAATCATCAAACCAGAAATTGGTTTACCTACAATATTACTGCGACCAATAACCACACAGTGTTTACCTGAAGTCTCAATTTTATAGCGTTGAATTAATTCCATAATACCAGCTGGAGTTGCTGACACAAATGCTGGTAAACCAATAGAGGTTCTACCTACATTGATAGGGTGAAAACCATCTACATCTTTTTTGTAATCAATTGCTTCAATTACTTTTTCTTCGTTGATGTGTTTTGGTAAAGGTAACTGTACGATAAAACCATCCACATCAGCATCATTGTTCAATTTATCTACTTCAGCCAATAATTCCGCTTCCGTAATTGTATCTTCTAAAGCAATATGAGTAGACTTAAAACCAACCTGCTCACACGAGCGCACTTTGCTCGCCACATAGGTTTCGCTTCCACCATCGTGTCCAACAATAATTACTGCTAAGTGAGGTTGCTTCCCTCCTTTAGCTACTATTTCTGCTACTTCAGCAGCAATCTCTTGCTTTACCTGGTCGGCAATTGCTTTTCCGTCTATTAATTGCATATAATTATATTATTTATCTTGATTATTATTTTCTACCCATCATTGGCATTTTGCCTTTGTTCTTCGAGAAGCTTTGCATCATTTTTCGCGTTTGATCAAACTGCTTCAGCAATCTATTCACTTCTTGAATATTTGTCCCACTACCTTTAGCAATACGCGTTTTACGTGTACCATTTAAAATAGATGGTGTGGTACGTTCTTGAGGAGTCATTGATTTTATAATTGCTTCAACGCCTTTAAATGCGTCATCGTCAATTTCAGTATTTTTTAGTGCTTTCCCTACGCCAGGAATCATACCAGCTAAATCTTTCAAATTACCCATTTTCTTAATTTGAGCAATTTGAGAAAGAAAGTCATTAAAATCAAATTCATTCTTAGCAATCTTCTTTTGTAAGCGTCTTGCTTCTTCTTCATCGTATTGCTCTTCTGCTTTCTCTACCAGCGAAACAATATCACCCATACCCAAAATACGGTCGGCCATACGTTCAGGGTGAAAAGCATCAACAGCATCCATTTTTTCTCCTGTACCAACAAATTTAATTGGCTTATTAACAACAGAACGTATCGACAAGGCGGCACCACCACGAGTATCACCATCTAATTTTGTTAATACTACTCCAGTAAAATCAAGACGGTCATTAAACTCTTTAGCCGTATTTACAGCATCTTGACCTGTCATTGAATCTACAACAAATAATATCTCTTGTGGGTTAATCGCGTTTTTAATCGCTGCAATTTCTGTCATCATTTGCTCATCAACAGCCAAACGACCAGCAGTATCAACAATTACCAAATCATTGCCATTTTTCTTTGCTTCTTTAATCGCTTTTTCTGCTATAGCAACAGGATTTTTCTCAGCCTCATCAGCAAAAACAGGGACATTAATTTGTTCTCCTAACACACGTAATTGCTCAATTGCTGCTGGACGATACACATCACAAGCAACCAATAAAGGTTTCTTAGCCTTTTTGGTTTTAAGCATATTCGCGAGTTTACCAGAGAACGTTGTTTTACCTGAACCTTGTAAACCAGACATTAAAATAATTGATGGAGAAGCTTTTATATCTAACTCTTCATTCGTACCACCCATCAAAGCTGCTAACTCATCGTGCACCACTTTTACCATTACCTGGTTAGGATTCAATGCTGTTAAAACATTCATACCAAGTGCTTTTTCTTTTACATCAGCTGTAAACTGCTTAGCTGTTTTATAGTTTACATCGGCATCAAGTAAGGCTTTACGCACATCCTTCAATGTCTCAGCAACATTGATTTCAGTAATCTTACCTTGTCCTTTAAGTATTTTAAATGACCGTTCAAGTCTTTCGCTTAAATTTTCAAACATCTTATTATATTAATTTCATATTAAATTAGAAGCGCAAAATTACTCAAAATCGTTTGAATAATCAACAGTAGATTAAGTCTAAATCTTCATTCGTTATTTTTTGGATTTTAGATAAATCGACTTACTTTTGTATTATTGTGATAATAAATAGAGCGCAAGTAAGATGGGTATAATTAAAACGAGGGATATGTTGGTGGATGTAGCAAGAAAACTATTTGCTGTATCTGGAAAAGACAACATTACTATGAATGACATTGCCTATGCTTCTCAAAAAGGTAGACGTACTTTATACACCTACTTCAGGAGTAAAAATGAAATTTACTTAGCCGTAATTGAAAGAGAGCTTTCTTTACTACAAGAAAAGCTTGAAGCTGTTATCAAAAAAGACCTTCCTCCTGATGAAATGTTGATTGATTATATTATCACGCGTCAATATGCCGTTAAAGAATCTATTACCAGAAACGGTTCATTTCGCGCTAATTTTTTTAGAGACATCAATGAAGTAGAAAATGCTAGACGCAGAGTCGACATTCTTGAAATAAACATGATTAAGCAAATATTAGATGATGGTGTTGCTCAAGGAATATTTGACTGTAAAGACACAAAATTATTTGCCTTAATTATTACTAGTTCATTGAAAGGATTAGAATGGCCTTTTCTTAGAGAACGAGTCAGCAAACACATGGAAGATAGCAAAGAAGAAATTATCCACTTTATATTTAATGGATTAAAAAAGCATTAAGTATGAAAAAGATATTCATTTTTCTATTAGCATTCACTCTACTTTATTCTTTTCAATCATGCAAAAAAAGCGATGAGCCTATCGTTGAGTTTCAAACCTCTGCAGGATTATTTAAAGTAAAGCTTTTCAAAGAGACTCCTCAACACAGGGATAATTTTATACATTTAGTGAAAGATGGATACTTCAACGACCTAATCTTTCATAGAGCAATGAAAGATTACCTGATACAAACAGGTGATCCAAATTCAAAAACCGCTAGTAAAAATCGTTTATTAGGGACAGGAGGACCAGGATATACAATTAATGCTGAGATTAATTACCCTACAACATTTCATAAAAAAGGAATGCTTACTGCTGCTAGACTCCCCGACGCAGATAACCCTAAAAAAGCATCTAATGGCTCACAATTCTGTATTATTATTGGCAAACAGTTTACTTCGGAAGAGTTAGACACTTTAGAGCTGAATGCATATAACCGACAATTAGATAAGGCTTGGCGAATAATTGTAGCTAAAAACAGAGAAGAAATCACAGCTATCAGCCTAACTGGAGACTCCTTAAAACTGAGCAACTATCAAGACAGCTTAATTATTCAAGCTAAAAAGCTAATGAATAAAGAAGAGGTCTTCTTCTTTACCCCTGAACAAAGAGAAGCTTACACTACACTTGGAGGAGCCCCTCATATGGATAATGAATATACTATATTTGGTGAAGTAATAGAAGGAATAGAGATTGCTGAACAAATTTCTCTACAGGCTGTAGACATGAACAATCGTCCTTTGGAGGATATTCGAATCATATCTACAAAAATAATTGAATAGTTAAGTCTACTTCTCTAAATCGTGAGCCCTTAACCACTTCTTACGAGTCTTGTATTTTTTATATTTAAATCGATATGGAAACTCTACCTTTACTCCTAGAGGGACCTTATTAAGAGGCCCGTATTTCATGACATATGTTTTCTTTAATAACTTATGTTTTAAGTTATAGTAATACTCTGATTTTTCATAAGCAACTACATCCGTGTTTAAAGTATCACTATGAAAGAAGCTACTTTTTCTAACAAACTTTATAAGGTCTCCCTTTGTATTATATATACTCTCATAAATATTTTCATAATCGCCCGACTGTGAATAAGGAAACTCAGCAGCATACATAATATTCCCATCCTTGTTACGAATAATATTATAGGTCGCACTAATATTCTCAGGAATATCTTCAAAATGAGGAACTTTCTTTATTCCTTTATCATCAGCTGTTTGAATATACAGTTCCACCTGATAATTCTCTTTCATAAAAATATGGTCTACTCTATCTAAAATCAATTGAGCATCAGCCATTATTGTTTCGGCATCGGAATGACGAGGATCATAGATTGCATCTTCAGGTAATTTTTTTTCACATGACGCGAATAACAAACAAGAAGAGAAAAGAACAAGCGAAGTAAGAAATATATTTTTCATATCTATTTTACAATTTTTACTGAAGTTTGATTACCATCCTTAGCTACTATTCTTAAAGTATAAACTCCTTCAGTATAGTTTTCCATAGGTATATTTATTAGATTACAGTCTACATCTATTGATTGAATAAATGCTCCTGTAATACTAAAAATATCTATTTTCTGTATTATCTGTTCTGCTTCTATAGTTACAGATTCAACTACAGGATTTGGATATACTTTCAAACTGTTAATTGAGTTTAAAACTGTTGAAGTAGGAATACTTACTTGATAATAGTTAGAAAATACTGATTTTGCACTTCCCTTTAGACTTAATACAAAATATCTATATGTTACCCCAATGATTACCGTACTATCAATATAGGCACTTGTATTCTCAGCGACAGTATCTATTGAATATGATGTAAAATCGTCAAATCCAAATCGTTCAATGATATAGGCATCTTCAATATCCGAATTATCATCCCAAGCTAAAGCAGGATAGTTATCTACATTAATATTACCTACGAGATTGCTTGGTGCTGCAAAGTCAATTTGTTCTTGTGCAATATTAGATGAATCAGACAACCACACACCATACCCAGCACACACTCTATAGTCATAAGCAGTACTATCGCTCACATAGTCATCAGTATAACTTACCACATCTGCTGCTAATGAAATGATTCTTGAATAGTTATTCTCACCGGCAATAGAACGAAACACATCTACTGATGACTCTGAACTAGCTTGATCCATCCATTCTAAAACAATTGAAGCATTATTTTTTGTTGCTTTTAAAGTTATTGGAGCATCCAAAAAATAAGCAGTATTTGAAAATGCAGAAGTGTCTGTTAAGGAGACTGCTCTGATTCTATATTCATAATTATCAATCATTTCTGTGTCTGTATAAGTTTCTACATCAGCTCCTACAATAGTGACTGACAGAAAAGCTCCTGTTCCTTTTATTGCTTTCTGGATTTCAAAACCTGTTTCATTATCAGAATTATCTACCCAATTTAAAACTAGCTGACTCGATCCATTTATTGATGATTTTAAATTAAATGGTGCCTGAATAAAACTTGTATTAGCAGTGATACTATTTAAATATTCTTCCAGCCAAGTATAAGTACTTGGCGCCAATGTATTTCTATCAGAAGGATCATTAATATTTAGACTGTTGGCTACTTCAAAAAGATCTGGCATACCATCGTTATCTGTATCTAGTGGCACAATACCTGTTGCTAATACTGGCCAACCACCAACTACTTCTGGGTCATCAATAATTCCTTTAGTCGTATTGTAATATGGATTAGCAACAACAACACCATCACTTTTAGTTACTGATGCTACAGTTCCTGAACCTGATACAGTGCCATTTTGAACTTCTAATGCTATGCGTTTATCTTGTGCATCTCTGAATGGCAAAGTTGCACCAGCAGATAGTAATACATCATTATAAGATGTTGTTGCTGGATCTACCACTGTAGGTAAAATAGTAGCCACTTCAGATGATGGCGTATTTAACCTAAACAAAGAGAAAGTACTTGCTGTATCTGCTACAGAATAATACTTAAATTGAATACCATACTCCCAATTATTAGCTATTACTGTAGGGTAGCCATCTGTATAATTCCCATTCACATAATGCTTACCTGTTCCATTTGCTGGAGATGCAGCATCATAGAGATATAACAATCTATGTCCTTTATTGCTACTTGACACAGTTGACGAGGCACTTAAAGCAGATCCTTTCTTATAATAATTATTTAGCATATTTATTTCCGAACGACCGCCTGGTATCTGAATTTCTCCGCCGGCAGGACCATCAGAACTACCCCAATTATAGACCACATTATTTCGATAATCAATAACAGCAATTGTATCATGTACACGCGCTCCATTAAAACGAGCTGTTCTACTTACATTGTGTGCTATTAAATTATGATGATAGCTTGCAAACTGTCCACCCCATACTCCGCCATAAGCTCTTAAACCTTTAGGATGATAGGCACACTCTAAGCCCTCTGTTACCATACACCATTGGAAAGTTATATTTTTTGTATCGTAGGTAGCGAGACATTCTTCATTAGCCCAACTAATAGAACAATGATCAAAAATCACATTTTGATAATTCTCCATATCAACACCATAAGTCACAAATGCATTTGTTGGAGTCCCAGTATCATCTTTTGGTATTCCTGGTCGAAATCTAATATGACGTACAATTAAATCTGTACGACGAGGACCCCAATGAAACATCTCTGCTCCTGTTGCTCCATTAAACAAAACAGAACGACCAGCAATACAAATACCATCTCCAGGAGCTGTTTGGCCGGCAATAGTTAGGCTATCACGTTTCACTTTCAAATCTTCTTTTAACCAGATGGTTCCTGAGACTTTAAAAACAATAGTTAATGGAGTATATATCGTTATTGGCTTTTGAACAATTGAATCAGCACCATAAATATCTTTATAAACTCTATCAGCAGTACTAGCTGTAACAAATTGACTTAAAGCCCATCGCAAACTACCTACAACTTCGGACTCTGATGATTTATAATCATCTAGATTTGTCACAGCAACTACTTCTCCTCCACGTCCACCTACAGCATATTTACCAAAACCTTCGGCACCAGGAAAAGCAATTAATTGAGCATTTATTGAAGAAATAACTGCCATTAAGACAGCAAACACAATAACTATTCTTTTCATAATATAATCTTTTACTTAAAACCTAAATTAATATCCAACTGACTGACAAAGCACCACAATTTGGTCATTAGTCAAACCCATCGATTTGGATAATTTATCTTTATCAATATATCCTCTTACAACAGTACCTAGTCCTTCAGAGGCACAGAACAAATAAACATTTTGTGCTATTAAACCAGCATTAGCATAAGTCGCTTCTGTTAGTTTCTGCTTATTCCCTTTAGTATCACATCTTTCAATATTACACACATAAACTAAATTTACAGCAGCCTTCTCTACAAATCCTTGTTTTCCTGTTGCTTTACGTAAATCTTTTTTCACCTTTAGCTTCAATACATTTGCCTTTGCATCCCACAAATACAAACCTTCTGGTAAAGCTACATAGATATCAATCTCTTGTTTATTTCTAGAAGATGGTGCTGTTCGTTTCTTTTCTCTATTGTACCCCCATGCTGCCCAAAGCAAATTTGACAAGGTCTTTTTATCTATTTGTTTTGTTCCATCAAATTTCTTGGTGGACTTACGTTCAGCCAAACAATCCATTAAAGGCTTACCGCCTGTTTTCTTAGGAGCAGGTAGTTTTATATCTTGAGCTATTAAACTCACAATAAACACACTTAATACTAGAAATACTGATAATCTTTTCATTGTAATTTAATTTTTACACAAAAATAAGAATATATTTATATTAATCAATCACTTATCTTTTTACCATAGCTGCTCTCTACTTTTATCATAGAAACCGCAATAAAAGTAAACACACAACTAAACATTACCCAGCCAAAGAAATTGGTATAACCCATCCACTCTTGCAACTTTCCGGCAACCATAGTAGGCAACATCATTCCCAAAGCCATTACTCCTGTACTGATAGCATAGTGAGCCGTCTTGAATTTTCCTTCTGAGAAATAGATAAGGTACATCATAAAGGAAGTAAATCCGAAGCCGTAACCAAACTGTTCAAGAGCCACACAAGAGGTAATCACATAAAAATTATCGGGATGAGAATAGGCCAAATACCAATAGGTAATATTAGGCAGCGTTATCGCTAAAGCCATAGGCCACAACCAGAATTTTAAGCCTTTCTTGGCTATGGCTATTCCTCCTATAATACCTCCTAAGAGTAAAAAAACAACTGCTATTGCTCCATATAAGAAACCTACATTTTCAGTGGTTAATCCTAATCCACCTTTTGATATCGGATCTAACATAAATAGCTTACCTATTGCATTTAATTGCGCCTCGGCAAAGCGATACGCAAAAATAAAAAATAGAGCTACCCATATCTGTCCTTTCTTAAAATAGGAAACAAAGGTTTCTCCAAAGTCTTCGAATATTTTCTTCACCTCAAGCTGCGTACTTCTATCCGCTTCTTTGGGAAGAATAATTTTATGAAAGATAAATAGCAACAAAACTATCGCGGCAAATACAAAAAAGATAATGCTCCAAGCATTTACAATACTACCCAATTCTGTCTCAAAATAACCAGCAAGCATTACCAAGCCTCCTTGTCCAACAATCATAGCGATGCGGTAGAATGTATTTCGAATACCTATGAAGGCGGCTTGCTCATGGTCTTCTAAGGCTATCATATAGAAGCCATCGCAGGCAATATCGTGTGTAGCCGAGCTAAAGGCTATTAAAAAGAAAAGGGCAAATGTGGCTTGAAAAAAGAAGGTCGTTGGTATGGTTAAAGCAAGAGCAGCGAGGGCTGTTCCTATTAATAGTTGCATGGCTATTATCCACCAACGTTTTGATTTTATAATATCGACAAACGGACTCCAAAGCGGTTTTATCACCCAGGGTAAATTTAACCAACCTGTATACAATGCAATATCAGTATTGGAAAGCCCCATGCGTTTATAAAAAATAGCAGCCACCAACATCACAGCAACATAAGGGAAACCTTCGGCAAAATATAACGAAGGTACCCAGGCCCATGGAGAATGTTTTTTTCCTTTATTTGACATTTTTTTATAGTGGTTAACGGTAAATGATAAGCGAGAAACGAGAACAACTTGTTCTCTACTCATAGCTTATCGTTAATAGATCCTCTCTATTGAGGCGTTTCTAAAATAATGCAACAATATCTCTTTAGCGTAATATCCCTTTTCAGCCATAACGGCTGCACCAATCTGACACAAGCCTACGCCATGCCCCCAGCCTGCTCCGTACAAGATAAACTCTTGCGGCAAGCCATTTTCTTCGCCCACTTTCTCTACGGTAAATGCAGCGCTATACAAATGCGATTCGGATAAGCACTTTCTTATCTCCAATTCTTTTCCGATGGTTAGGGTATGTTTTGTGCCTACAATCTTTAGTTTAATTAAGCGACCTGACACGCCTCTTTCGATAGGAATTAGATCAACGATGCCTCCAAAATCAATGTCAGATTTACGCGCAATTAATTCGGCCAATTCAGTTTGTGTATACGACACTTTCCACCTATAAAAGTCGGGCGTTTCCTGATCGTAATCGTTCAAGACCTGTGTTAATACCTTCGCTTCTGTTGTATTGCAAAAGTGGGCAGTGTCTGGTTCGTGAATAAAGTTTGTAGCTTGAGCCTCATTCATTGCTGCTGTAGCTAGTCCTGCATTGGCTTGATCTTCTACGCCTAGCAGATAAGCATGGTGCTCTGGCTCCCAACAGTTTTCAAATAGTTCGGCTACACCACCGCAGCATTTGGAAAAACGCGCATCACAAATTTCGCCTTCATATACCAGCACCTCTCCTTTTGTAGCTGCAATTGCATCACGAACAAAGGACGTGCTTGCCTTACTTATGCCTTGGTAACGCTGGCAATGATCATCGGCACAAACATCAAAGTTAGCATGGTCATCTTTGTCATACCATTTGATAAATTCTGGCTCAATATTTTTCTCTTGAACGGGAAAAGATACGGAAGTCATTTGCAATGTAGAGCACTTATTCTTTGCTTCTAACTGCGCCAATAACCAAGAACGAGAAATTACCGCATGTGCTTTCAATAGTTCTAAGGATGAAGTCGCACTCATCTCAGAGGAGATTACACTTAAGAGATAGTTCTCTAATGGCAATACATTTATGGCTGTAATTTTATCATCCTCAACAATAAACTTTAAATCTCCTTCGAAGCGCTGGTTCTCTTTTCGCTCCCAATGGAAACCTATTCCTATCACTACATCTAATAAATCGAAGGAAACTTCTTCGCTAGCACTAAATAGCAACTCATGGTACAACTGACCCTTGAATGCTATCTTGCCAGACTGTAGCTCCACAGATTGAGCTGCTGCATACAGATTGTTGTTGCAGCGATAATCTCCGTTGAGTACAAAGTCTATCTTTTTTGATGATAGTATTCCTATGGTTATTTTTGGTTGCATGTTGTTTAATGGTAAGAATATAACATATGTGCGATATCTATCATTACAGAATAATTAGTCTTTAATCCACAAATTTGGGTCTCCAATTCCTCTATAGTCTAGAACTTGAACAAAAATGGTTTTGCCATCACTAGAATAAACCCTATGATTACCCATAGATGATTTATCAATATATGAATATGTCCCTATTCCATTCATAAATTTACTTGAATCTATTTTTATCTCTCCTTTCCAAATTTTACAGGGATGTGCAAAATCATGAGAAGTAACAAAAAGAACATTTCTCTTAAAAAACTTTATCTTTATATCAGAGTAATGATGTTTTCCATTTGTAATAGATTTACTTTTGTCTTTTTTATAGTGGTAATAACGACCTACATATTTTTTATTTTTACAAAACGAGACTAAATTCTTCCATATAAACTCATAAATACTTAGAAAAACTATTGTTGCACATATGCTAGTCAAAATACTCTCGAAGAAATTATCAGGAAAAATATTTTCTATTTGTTTACACATACTAATAATGTATTATTCTAATTTATTTTACACCGTATTTTTATTAAACAAAATGCAACTATTTGCTCATCCAAACAACAACTACACCTACACCTGCTTAAATATATCCTGAATATCTTCTTTCGTAATCTTATTAAAATCCTCTTCGCGAGGCACAATTAGTACGCCTGTCATATCAATGGCACCTGGGCTAATCATGATTTGGCGAATACCTTCATCGTAGTATTGCTCAGGGCGGTGTTTCTTTCTAGGGTAAACAGTTAGTTCCCATTTGCCTGCTTTGTACTGGCAAAATAGATTCATCATAGGTTCTTCATCACTGGATTGAAGTTCCTTATACAATTGGATAAATTGTTTTTCTAAAAGCTTCTTATCATCCGATACTATCAATTCTTTCTCGATTAGACCTTCTTGAAATATATCAATTTGGTTGTCAAAGAAATCGATATTGCCTGCTTGAAAATGAAAATGATCGGGTGCCGATGCTCCAGACTGCGGTCCATTGTATAAGATTAAATACTCAGGCAGCTCATAAGCTAGGTCTAACATATCTTCCACATAAGGAAGAATTTCTTGCGGTTGATGTTCTTTTAGAGCGATGGTTAAATGCTTGTCACAAATAGGGAAAGGGTTGACTAGGATATCATACTTCCCTTTAAACTCAATTTCCTGCTGCTCTTTTGGTCTATTGGCTGCACACAAAAAACAAGGACGTTTCTCTATGCTTTTCTTATCCGTTTTGGCTGCTGTAGAAACAACACGTGCAGGATTAAACTGCACCTTAATTTTATAAGCCCCAAAATCGAAACTCTTGATACGTATATTTTTTAGAGCGGCGTAATTCTCAACAGCCAAGGGCCATGATTGTAGTTGCTGCTCAAATAATTGTTCTATATCTGTTTGCATACTCATACACTCAATTGTTTTCTTGCTGCTATTTCTAGCGTACGCAATTTATCTTTATAAGAATTATAAGCATTACTCTTTGCAATATCCAGTGCCGCATCCGAATTTTCTTCCCAGCGGCGACACATATATAGCGATTCATATATTCGTCCGATTTGATATTCACGGCTAAAACGTAGGCCTAAAGCATAATCTTCACCATAACTGGTATTCGGCACTTTATACTTACGTAAGAGTGGTGTATAAAAAGCACGCGGTGCTCCTAAACCATTTATGCGTAAGGCATTGTTTCTTCCATTTTCAGGCGTCCATTCTTTGTGGTCGATTAATCCTGGAGCAATTACCTTCATATCAAAATTAGTCATGGTATACGAACCAATTACCATAGCACATTGCTGTTCGTAAAATGCATCTACAATAATTTGCAAGGTCGAATCAGAAGAATAGATATCATCACTATCTAATTGCACTGCAAACTTTCCACATTGGTTGTGCTGTACTCCCTCATTCCAACAACCACCAATACCTAAGTCTTTTCTTTGCGGGATAATATGTATCAAGCGTTTGTCTTTTGCTGCTATTTCTTTGATCAACTCCGTTGTTCCATCCGAAGAATAATTATCAATAATGATTAGATTAAAATCAAATGAAGTTTCTTGAGACAAGACAGAAAGAATAGCATCTTTTACTGTTTTCACTCTATCCCTTACTGGAATAATGACCGATGCTTCTACAGGAAAAGTTACTTCATCAAATTCTAGCTGTTTAAAACTTGGAGCTAAATATGCGCCTATTTCTTTTAAGTGTTCTGTACACACTTGTTCCATTTCTAATTGAACAGCCTGATTTTTTGGATCTACATAATCAAACTGCTTCTCTCCTGTTTTACGAGTATCATCTTCCACTTCGGTGTATAAAAATTCATTGAGATGAAAAAGGGTGTATTGTTGTGATACTTTTAAACGCAAATCATATAAGCCTGCATGTTTCCAATCCGTTTTAATTAAAGCTACTGCATCTTTAATTGCTTGTGATTTATACAGTAAAACAGAACCAAAATTAAAATCGTCGCGCACACTACCTTCTTGATAATCGATGGTAGGCACAGCTTTTCTTTCTCCTGTTATTATTTGATAAGCGTCCGCATATACCATACCTGCACCAGCATCTTCTGCCGAACGAAGCATACGTTCAAGAGCAAACTGCCCCATTTGTAAGGGGCTATCTTTTGTATATATAAGACTATAAGCTGTAGTGGCTTCTTTTGCAATTTTGTGAAGTGTTTGTGCACTTTGAAGCGTATCAATTTGCATTGTCATACAACCATCTATTTGAGGCATCTCCTTTGAATAAAGCAGATAGATATCTTGCACATATTTATTTTCACGAAGAGAACTTATTGTTTGAAGAACAGAAGCATCATTTTGATATGGAATAAAACAGTTGAGCATTATTGAGTATTTCTATTTTAATATTATTCCCGTAAAAATAGTGATTATGTTTATAAGTCTACAATTGATTTGTCTATTGTTAGTAAATATATTTACGATATTTGTGAATAAGAAATCATACATCTTCAAATAATAATCATATGAAAATAGTGGCTGATAGTGGATCAACAAAAACACAATGGTGTTTAATTGAAAATGGCGAACCCACAAAGAATATCTTTACTGATGGCATTAACCCTTTCTACCAAACTGAAAATGATATATATAACTCCATAAAATTGCAATTAGTTCCCGAACTTAACAAAGGAGATATTACAGAAATATTTTTTTACGGTGCTGGTTGTGCTTTGCCTGATAAAAAGGAGATGGTAGAGAATGCTTTTGGTAGAGTTTTTCCTATAGCAGACATTGAAATAAATAATGATTTATTGGCTGCTGCCCGCGCCCTTTTTGGTAATAAGCCTGGCATTACTTGTATTTTAGGTACTGGTTCTAATTCCTGCTTATACGACGGGAAAGATATTATTGAAAATATATCACCATTAGGATTTCTTTTAGGTGATGAAGGAAGTGGTGCTGCTATTGGTAGACGTTTTATTGCTGATTTGTTGAAACACCAATACCCTAAAGAGTTATCTGACAAGTTTTATGAGAAACATGATATTACGCCAGACGAAATAATGGAATCAGTTTACAAAAAACCTTTCCCTAATCGCTTTCTAGCTCAATTCACTCATTTTATGTGTGAGCATCAACACGAGATTCACATTAGAGAGATTGTTTTTCATAGCTTCTTAGATTTTTTCCAACGCAATATTCATCAATACGAATATCAGAAATACACAGTAGCGTGTATGGGATCAGTTTCTTTATACTTTGAGGATATATTGAAACAAGCTGCTACTATTTCTAAAATTAAGATTGGCAAAATCATTAAGGGCCCAATGGCTGATTTAATTAAATATCATACGGCATAAAAAGAAAAGCCTAGTCTAGACAAAGGAAAAGCCAACAAGAGTATTCTTGCTAGCTTTTCCTTTTTTCAGTTAATTCTACAAAGGTCTAGTTAATCTATATACTCAACATTATCACAAGTGACAATGTCTTTATCTAAAGCATATATTGGCTCTCCAGAACTATTGTATCTATAATAAAATGTATAATATTCTGGAACTAAATCCATATTCCAATGCACTTGTCCGTAAGGTATAGTTAAAGACTCGTCAGGATACAAATAATCTTCAGGATAACAATAGTCACCTTCAAGAGAATAATAAATTAGAGAAGTAGATGAATTTACTATCGTAATATAAGCTGCATCACAATCTACGTATACTGTTTCTTCGTAAACACAAGAAGTAAAAACACCAATAATAAAAATTGTAGTAAAAAAGACAGCTAGTTTAGTTAGAATCGATTTCATAATTATAGCTATTTAAATTTCGTAGCAAAAAGCAAAAACCCCGCCAAATCAGGCAGGGTTTTTTAGTTCTTTTATCACTAAGATTTCTTATTTCCCGCGATTAGCATAACGAGTTTTAAACTTATCTACACGACCTGCAGTATCTACCAAGTTAGATTTACCTGTATAGAAAGGGTGTGATGTGTTTGATATCTCCAATTTAATTAATGGAATTGTTTCTCCTTCAATTTCAATTGTTTCTTTCGAGTTAGCTGTTGAACGAGAGATAAATGTATCGCCGTTTGACATATCTTTGAATGCAACAGTACGATAATTATCTGGATGAATTTCTTTTTTCATTTTTCTTCTATCTTAAATTTTTTATCTATTCTTATTTTTTTATGGCTTGCAAAATTACGTATTTGTTTTGTATTTCAAAAATAAACAAGCTTTTTTATTCCAAAATTGCTGATTTTTTTATTCTTACCAAGATCCTAGAAACAAGAAATATACACCAACTAACAAGCCTATCAAACAAACAAGCTTCCATTTTAAATTTTTCTCTCTATAAACAACCGCTCCATAAATAAAAGGAACTATCATTCCTGTACGGCGTAACGGAGATATTATTGCCAACAAAGAGTCTGGCAAAGACAAGGCATAAAAGTAAAAGAAATCAGTTAGTAGGATAAACACTGATATAAATATTATAGACCATCGCCAAGTAAAAGGAGTAGATTTCTTGCGTTGAGGATACCACAAAAAGAGCATCACAAAAGACATGATAAACACCTGATAATAAGTGAAGAATACTTGAATAGCCATACGATCATACTGCCGCATTAGATATTTATCATACAAACCACTAGAAACTCCAAACAAAATGGAGATAATCATAAACCATATCCACTTATTGCTTCGAAACGAAAAACCTTCTTTTTTTCCAAGTACAGAGAAGCCATAAAAGAACAGCAAAGTAACAACAACACCTATGGTTTGATATATATTTAACCTCTCTGAAAAAATAAGAACAGCACCTAAAACTGTAAAGATTGGCTGAGCTGCTTTTATTGGAGAAATAATAGTAAGAGGCAGGTTTTTCATAGCGGCATAGCCAAAAAACCAGGCAAAACAGATAATTAATGATTTCACAAAAATCAATAAGTGCGTATGCAAATCTACTTTCGGAACAAAATAAATAGTATCTATTAGTAATTCAGGAGCAACAAGAGAAACTACTTGAAAAGGAACTAGCAGAATAGATGCTCCAACCATAGAAAGGAACAAAACTGGAACTATTGCATTTCCATTTAAAGATATTTTCTGAAAAATATTGTAAATGCCCAGACTAATTGCTGAGAATACGACAAGGACTAACCACATAAAACGATGAAAAATTAAAAGTGAATAATGGAAAAATTAAAGAAACAACTCAGATGGATAGTCAATATTTACCAAATACAAACCTTCTGCAGGCGCTGAAGTTCCTGCTTTTGTTCGGTCTTTGGCTTCAATAACAGCTCGAAACTCTTCTTCTGTCATTTGTCCACGACCAACTTGCAATAAAGTACCAACAATAGCACGAACCATATTTCTTAGAAATCTATTTGCTTGAATAGTAAATACCCACACATCATCATGCTTTACCCATTGAGCCTGTGTAACAGTACAATTATTAGTTTTTACTGCGGTATTAGACTTACTAAAGCTTGTAAAATCAGTATACTCCAACAGACATTTTGCCACTTTATTCATCGACTCAAAATCTAAATAATTGTATACTCTAGCTGCTAAGTCTTGTAAAAATGGATTTTTCTTGCTTATTAAAAAATAGTCATAAGTTCGAGAATAAGCATCAAAACGCGCATGTGCATTTGCTTTAACAGTTAGCATTTTTTGAACAGAAATATCGTTCGGCAGTAAGCCATTCAATTTAAAAATGAATGCTGCTACATCTTCCAACGCTTCATTTAAATCTATATGAGCTACCATCAGCTTAGCATGTACTCCAGCATCTGTTCTTCCTGCTCCAGCAATATCTATTGGATAGCGCAAAATGGTGGAAAATGCTTTCATCAATAACTCTTGTACCGATATACCATTGGGCTGAATTTGCCAACCATGATAAGCTGTTCCTTTATAAGAGAGATGTATGAAATAACGTTGTTTCATGGCGCAAAGGTAGGAAATAGAAACACATAAAAAAAGGTAAACTATATAGCTTACCTTTCAAATTATTTATATTTTCTATTCTACCTTTATCTTTATCAACACATCTTCTTTCTTTTTCTTATAAGTCTCTATACCAAAGGTATTTTCTGACAGTTTAAATACTCTGTTCACATTAAACTGGAACACAGGCATTTTACCATTTACTTTTCGGGTATCTAATAGAGTAGAGCGTTTCATTTCTCCTGTTATATCATTAACAATATAAGCTGTTAAAAAACCACCTTGACCATCTACATGTTTTGCAGGATACCTATTTAATGGTAAATTCTCATTTTTTACATTATCTAAAAAGATATAATAATTATTCTCGCCTACCTTAAAATACCTAAAGGAAAGGCCTGATTTATTGTCAATTATAGAACTTAACAACACATCCATACCTGTAGACATTGAAACTCCTATAACTCCAGACCCAGTCACTTGCTGTTTTGGAATTTTTTTTATCCAAGCTACTGTGCCATCTTTATTAACCTTTGTTGCAATAATAAAATTATAAGCATATGTAGTAGAAGACGAACTAGCAACAGCACTTCTCTTTAAATAATATTGTTCTGCATTAATGATAGTACTACCATCAGGATTAACAACTACATCTCTTAAAACAAGATTTCTGATATCTGCTTTACCCTTATCATCTGCTCTTTCGTTCATATTTTGCTTCCAACCTTTTTCATATTGGTTCATTACAGATAATGGTATCTCATATAATTTTGCACTAACTTCTAGTTCATCACAATTCATTAGAAATATTCCTTCAGTTCCTTTCGATTTTTCATATGTATATAAACCAGCACAAAGCATAGAACTATCTTTAGATTCAAATAAATTTGCACTTTCTACTAATATTCGCTTGTCAATATCTTTATTATCATTATTTACTAACTTCAACTCAGTTTCTTGAATCGATTTTTCACCAAATGGTATCTTTAATAAACCAATATTTTTAAATTTATCACCTTTATCAACTGTTACTGCTACTAGCAAATACACATTCCCCTCTGAATCTAAAGAATAATCTAAATTATCCATTTGTTTTTCAGTATAGGGCATAATAAATTGTTCTCCGCTTAATTGTTTTAAATTTGCACCAAACACGTACAAGCCAATAATATCATAATTTTTTGAATCGTTCTTAATTTCAGGTATTAAACGATATTGCACTAAAAGCTTTGATTTATCAAATGAATGAGAAAAAGTGAATTTAACTCCTTTTCCTTCTTTTTCTCTATCATAAATAACCTGACGAATCTTATCACAAGCTATCAATTTTACAGGAGCTCCATCAAAGGAGCATGTTTGAGTATTTATTTTCTGGGCAAATAATTGCTCCTTTCTATTAGGTCTATCCCAATAAGAATAAAATAGATATAAATCATTCCCTAAAAGACAGACATATTCGATTGTTTGTTCATATTTCAGCTTTGTTTGATTTCTTTTTATTTCAGTCATATTTGTTACATCAAACAACTGTAAGGTTATTTTACCCCTACCCGCTTTTACTGAAATCATTTGGTTATCTAAATAAAAATAATTTTTATACACAGCGTCAATCACTCTATAAGGAGTTCCCACCTCAATTGTGCTTTTTTGAGCAAAAGAACTCCCAATAGTGACCATAACACAAAATAAAACCAAGTAAAACTTTTTCATAATTTTTAAATTAAAACAAATTACATAAGTAGAATAGATTCTTATTAAATATTCCCTGCAACAATTTCATAAAAAGCATCTTTAACAAAATATTTACGCGCCAATAATTGTATTTGCTGGGGAGTAATAGTACGAATCGCTTCTATCTGATTTTTATAAAAAGACATATCAATATCGTTTGCCAATAAAGAAATACAGGCATCAGCAACAGAGAATGTTCCATCAAACATTCTAACAGCATCTCCCAGCATTACATTCTTCACCATAGCAAGTTCATCATCTGCAACAGGCTGTTGACACATCAACGCCATTTCTTTATATACTTCCTTTATTAAATCCTGCACATATTCAGTAGCTGTTTCCGTTCCAATAGAAAAGGCTCCTCCTTCTTTTGAAGCACTTAAGGAAGCCCCAATACCATAGGTGTACCCCTTTTCTTCTCGCACATTACTCATCAATCTACTACCAAAGTACCCTCCCAGAATCGTTGTTACAACTTTCATATAAGGATAATCAGGATGGTTACGTTGAATCCCTACTCGTCCAATTCTAACAGCAGATTGAACAGCATCTTCTTTGTGTATATAATGTTGTTTTATTTCTTCTGGTTGTAGATTAAATTGGAAACCTGAAGCTTCTTGTTCTTCACCAATAGCTTCTTTACCAAATTTATTCTCCAACACTGAGATAACAGCATCTTCAATATTACCAGATACAATAATTTTCATATTGCTCATCCTATAATTACTCTCATAAAATTTACGCAAATCAGCTAATTGTATTAAATCAAAATCTTCCTTTACTGCAGTTTTACCATAAGGATGTTCAGCCCCATAAATACAAGCAGCAAATTTTCTTGTTGATAGTGACTGTACTTTTTCTTGATCTAAAAGGTATTGTTGTTTACGTTTATTCAACAACACTTCATATTCCGTTTCTGGAAAGCTCGGAAATTTGAGCATTTCTTCAACTATGGAAAGCGTTTCAGATACATATTTCGACAAACAATAAACAGTAAGATATGAGTGATGATAAGAGGCAGAAAGTTGCAGCCAGGAGCCATAAAAATCTAGCTTCTCAGCAATTTCTTGAGAGCTTAAATTCACTGTCCCCTCTTTTAGCATTTGATTGGTTAAGTAGGAGACCAAGGCTTTTGGTTGATGCCACACACCACCAGAAAACATAAAATCGACACGAACAACTTCTTGCGCATCGTCATTTATTAAATGCATAGGTATACCGTTAGCTAAAGTTGATTTCTCTATCTCGGGAAACGTTATATCTGTAATCGGATTAGTGATTGGTGGTACTCTACGGTTTAGCATTTATAATTTATTTTGTCAAAAGTTCTTTGGTATAGTAGAGTAAATCAATTGAACCAATTGAACCGTGTCCTGGAATAACAATCCAAGCATTAGGAAATTTCGATATTACTTTACTAATCGTTATTGGCCAAGCAATTTCATCAGCGTCTGTAATATTCCCCTTCCCTTTAGAGTCTAACGATTTAACCATACACCCTGCAAAAAGTATTCTTTCTGAAGGAATCCAAGCAACAATATTATCTTCAGAATGCCCAGCCCCTAAATAAAAGAGTTGTATTTCTTTCTCCTCAAAATCAACTATTAAACTATCTAAGAACCATTGCTTTGGTATTGGATAATTTTTCTTTTTTGCAATTTCAACAGTTTTTATATGAGCATAAGAAGGGATTCTTTTTTCTTTTATATAACCCAACCCACCCATACAATCGCGATGATAATGGTTAGGTACAAAGCCTATCACTTTTGCATGTAATGATTCTTTTATATAATCAACTAATACCTTTGTAATCTCTTCGTTATGAGGAGTATCAAAAAGAAAAGCTTTACCGTTCTGCAAATACACTAAACCGTTAGATGAAAACCTACCATACTCTGGCAAACTATCATAAGAAATATGCACATAAGCATATTCAGATAATTTTAGAAGTTCAATATCTTTATTAATAACGATTCTTCTATTAGCACTTGTTCTTGCACAAAGAGACATAGAAACAAGCAGTGCCACTAAAGCAAGAGTAAATATCTTTCTCATATTCAACAATTTTTATTTATCACTCATAAATTGAATCGCCTTCACCATATCTTCTGGCGTATCAATACCAATAGTTTCTTGCGTGGTGATGCCTACCTTTATTCGATAGCCATTTTCTAGCCAACGTAATTGCTCTAAACTTTCTGTTAATTCCAAAATCGATGGTTTTAAAGCAGTGATTTCTTTCAACACCTCAGCTTTGTAAGCATATAAACCAATATGTTTATAATAGGTATGCTCTTTTAGCCAACTAGCACTCTCTACTCCTCTTTTGTAAGGGATAACAGAACGTGAAAACAAAAGTGCCTCACTATTATTATTTAAAGTGACTTTTGGAGTATTTGGATTCATCAAAGCATCTAAACCATCTTTCTCAGAAAATGCTTTAACCAAAGTAGCAATTTGAGTTGTATTATCAGCAAAACAAGCTTTCAGAGCTTCTATTTGCTCCGTTTGAATAAAGGGCTCATCTCCCTGAATATTAATAACAACATCATAGCCATTGCCTATTTTTGTAAAAGCTTCGTAACAACGGTCAGTACCACTTTGATGAGTAGTATCCGTCATTACAACCTCTCCACCAAATGCTATAACAGCATCGTAAATGCGTTGGTCATCAGTTGCAACACATACAGCATCCAATGATTTCTCTACTTGCTCATACACACGTTGAATCATAGGTTTTCCTGCCATATCGGCCAAGGGCTTACCAGGAAAACGGGTAGATGAGTAACGTGCAGGTATGATTCCTATAAATTTCATTACTGTAGGTATAAAAAAGACCCAAAGCATACACTTTAGGTCTTTCAAAAATTATTATAAAACTCCTTTAGTAGAGGGCAATTCGTAATTCAACACATCTCTTTTAATAGCCATTTTTATAGCCTTAGCTAAAGCCTTAAAAATACCTTCTATTTTGTGATGTTCATTATCGCCTTCTGCTTTAATATTCAGATTCATTTTTGCAGCATCGCTCAATGATTTAAAGAAATGGATAAACATTTCTGTTGGCATATCTCCTACCATTTCACGTTTAAATTCGGTTTCCCAAACCAACCAAGCACGACCACCGAAATCGAGAGCGACTTGACATAAGCTATCATCCATAGGCAAACAGAAACCATAACGTTCAGTTCCTCTTTTATTCCCTAAGGCAATTGATAAAGCTTCTCCTAAAGCAATAGCTGTATCTTCTATGGTGTGGTGTTCATCGACTTCTAAATCACCTTTTACTTGTATGCTGATATCCATACCAGAGTGTCTACCAATCTGCTCCAACATGTGATCGAAGAATTTTAAACCAGTATGCACCTCAGCTCTTCCACTACCATCTAAATTGACCTTAATAGCAATGTCTGTTTCTTTTGTTTTACGCTGTACAGAGGCTGTTCTTTCTCCTGCAAATACAAACTCACTTATCTTATCCCAAGATGGGCTAACTAAGGCACAGGCTTCTCTTAACGCTGGAGTAGACAATCGCTTTTCAGCCTCTTTCTCCTCTTGAATAAAGATAGCTTTACAACCTAGATTGATGGCTAATTCTACATCTGTTAAGCGGTCGCCTATCACATAGCTATTGGCCATATCATAATCGCCAGTTGTATAATTACCTAACATAGCAATACCTGGTTTACGAGTAGGTGCATTATCTTCTGGCATGGTTGGATCGATTAATATATCATCGAACTCTACTCCTTCATTCTTTAATACTTCCAACATTTTTCCTTGAATAATATCAAAGTTCTCTTGTGGATTTGCAGCCGTACCTAGTCCATCTTGATTCGTTACCATCACAAACTCATAATCGAGTTGCTGACGAATAAAATACAAACTACGCATTACTCCTGGCAGAAACTCTAGTTGATCTAAAGTATCTACTTGGAAAGTAACTGGCGGCTCTTGAATCAGCGTACCATCACGATCTATAAATAGGGCTTTTTTCATAATTTATATTGAGGCTTTGTTATTTTTTTATAAGTTTATATGTTGTCAGAGAATTAATGTTTGAAAGGGATATCAGGTAAAGTCCTGATTCAAAATCCGTTGTGTTTAAAATATAATTGCTCTGGATTTGGGTGTTTAGAACAATAGAACCATCTACTTTTGTTATTAATAGGTTATAGTTCTCAGTGTTATTAAAATACAATTTGTTAAAAAAAGGATTTGGTCCAATTGTGAATCTTGAAATATTGTTTTGCTCTGTTTTAGAATTAGTGTTTTCCGAAGAATATATATAATAGCCAGTAGATCCGGTCCCTCCAAAAAGAAGTTTTTCACCTTTAAAAATCAAAGAACCGGGACTGTTGATGTTCGTAGTAGACATATTTATTTCACTCCAATTTACTCCATTATCTGTAGATTTCATAAGTTTAGGAGTGAACCCAGAAGCAGAAGTGGAATAAAGAGAAGATAGTAAATATATATCTCCATTAGGAGCTAACGCAAAATCTATAATACTATATCCAGAAGGCATACCAGAATTACTTAAAGTCCAGTTTTCACCATAATCTTCTGAAGAATATATATAATAGTCAGTAGATCCTGTCCCTCCAAAAAGAAGTTTTTCACCTTTAAAAATCAAAGAACCGGGACTGTTGATGTTCGTAGTAGACATATTTATTTCACTCCAATTTACTCCATTATCTGTAGATTTCATAAGTTTAGGAGTGAATCCAGAAGCAGAAGTGGAATAAAGAGAAGATAGTAAATATATATCTCCATTAGGAGCTAACGCAAAATCTATAATACTATATCCAGAAGGCATACCAGAATTACTTAAAGTCCAGTTTTCACCATAATCTTCTGAAGAATATATATAATAGTCAGTAGATCCTGCCCCTCCAAAAAGAAGTTTTTCACCTTTAAAAATCAAAGAACCGGGACTGTTGATGTTCGTAGTAGACATATTTATTTCACTCCAATTTACTCCATTATCTGTAGATTTCATAAGTTTAGGAGTGAACCCAGAAGCAGAAGTGGAATAAAGAGAAGATAGTAAATATATATCTCCATTAGGAGCTAACGCAAAATCTATAATACTATATCCAGAAGGCATGCCTGAGTTACTTAAAGTCCAATTGATTTGACTAGAGCAGTTTATTTGAAAAAGAAAGAATAAAAAAAACAAAAAATAATTTCTCATATCTCTTATTATTTAATAATATTTTTTAATACTTGTATTAACGCCTCATTCTCTTCTTCTGTCCCCACAGTAATACGCAAGCAGCCTAAACAAAGAGATACCGTATTTCTATTACGAACAATAACACCTTTATCAACTAAGTATTGATATACAGCATTGGCATCTGGCACTTTTACTAATAAAAAATTAGCATCAGATGGATATATCTTTTCTACCAATGAGAGCGCTTGTAATTCTTTTTGTAAAATAGGACGTTGTTCTAACAATAGTTTTACCCACTGCTCTTTTTCTTCTTCCTTATCTAACTCATCGCTGACAAAATCTTGAGTCAACTTATTTAAGTTATACGGATATTTCACCTTATTAAAATAACTAATAATCTCTTCGGATGCGAAAGCCATTCCACAACGAACCGCGGCTAAACCCCAAGCTTTTGAGAATGTTTGCAGAACAATAAGATTAGGATAATTATTCAGTTCTTCTATCCATGATTTTTCGGAAGAAAAATCGATATAAGCCTCATCAATAATCACAATACCTCCAAAGCCATTCAGCACTTTTAGCATCTCTGCTCGGTTCATCAAATTACCCGTTGGGTTATTGGGAGAACAAAGGAATATTATTTTTGAATTACTATCAGCACTGGCTAATAAACGGTCGGCATCTAAGGAATAATCTTCATTTAATAAAACCTTGCGATATTCTACATTATTGATATCTGCCGAAACCTGATACATACCATATGTAGGATCAAATGCTAATACATTATCTACCTTAGGCTCACAGAAAATACGAAAAGCTAAATCGATAGGCTCATCACTTCCATTCCCTAGCATTATTTGCTCTGCCTTAAGTCCTTTTTTTGCAGCAATCTTATCCTTTAATTCCCATTGCATTGGGTCTGGATAACGATTGTATGGCGCATTCATAGGGTTCTCGTTGGCATCTAAATACACAGAAGCCTCTCCTTTAAACTCGTCTCTAGCACAAGAGTACGGTTTTAAGGCGAGTATGTTGGGGCGTATGAGTTTATCTAAGTCCATGGTGTTAAATTAAAGAAATTAATTCTTCCTTTTCGATTTATTCAATCGAAGGCTTACCGCATTTTTGTGTGCAAAAAGAAGTTCATTTTCTGCCATTATTTCAATGGCCGGTCCAATTTTTTTCAAACCTTCTTCCGATATTTCTTGGAAGGTTATTTTCTTTACAAAACTATCTAAATTAACACCACTGTATGCTTTTGCATAACCATTGGTTGGCAAAGTATGATTGGTGCCTGAAGCATAATCACCTGCACTCTCTGGCGTTAAATGACCTAAGAAAATAGAGCCTGCATTGGTAATCTGATTGGCAATCTCCATATAATTCTTAGTGGCAATAATTAAGTGCTCGGGTGCATATTCATTAGTAATCGCTACTACCTCTTGTAAGTCTTTAACTACAATCACCTTACTATTTTCTAAGGCTTGCTTGGCTAAATCTACACGTGGCAATGCCTCCACTTGTTTGTTTACCTCTGCAATTACTTCTTCTGCTAGTTTTTCACTAGTAGTAATAAGTATAGCTTGGCTATCAACTCCATGTTCTGCTTGCGATAATAAGTCTGCTGCTACAAAAGCAGGACTAGCTGTTTCATCTGCTAAGACTTCTACTTCTGAAGGTCCAGCTGGCATATCAATAGCTACTTCTTTTAGAGACACTATTTGTTTCGCAGCAGTCACATACTGATTACCTGGTCCAAAAATCTTATATACTTTAGGCACACTTGCAGTACCATAAGCCATAGCGCCAATTGCTTGCACACCTCCAATTTTAAATACTTGGGAAACACCTGCCACCTTCGCAGCATATAATACAGCTGGGTGTATATTTCCTTCTTTATTAGGAGGAGAACAAAGGACAATATCTTTACATCCTGCAATTTGAGCTGGTATAGCTAACATCAATACAGTTGAAAACAAAGGAGCTGTTCCTCCTGGAATATATAAACCCACCTTGTCAATTGCTACAGCTTTCTGCCAACAACTAACACCAGGCATTGTTTCTACCTTCGGCAACTCTTGCTGTTGAGCTGTATGAAATTTCTCAATATTATTTTTGGCTAATAAAATGGCTGATTTTAAGTCCGCTGACACTAAATTCTCAGCAGCATTTATTTCATCACTTGTGACTTGTAAAGACGCTAATTGCACCTTATCAAACTTCAGCTCATACTCTTTTACAGCCTCATCACCACGCATACGCACATCTTCCAGTACAGTTTTTACTGTGTCCAGTAATTGACTGTTATCGAATTCTGGTCGAGCTAGTAAGTCAGACCATTCGTTTTGCTGTGGATACTTAGAATATTTCATTGGTAAATTACAATATCATTTTTTCAATTGGTAATACCAATATACCTTCAGCTCCTAAAGCTTTCAGCTTATTAATAATATCCCAAAATGTTTTTTCTTCAATAACAGATTTCATTGAACTCCAACCCTCTTCTAATAAAGGAGTAATAGTTGGCGATTTCATTCCAGGTAACAACTGACATACTTCATCAATTTTGTTATTTGGAATATTTAATAAGATATATTTTTTATTCTCTGCATTTTTAAATGAATCAAAGCGGAACAGTAATTGGTCAAGTATTTCACGTTTTTCAGTTGAAAGATTTTTGTTGGCAATCATCAATGCTTCTGAATGCATTACCACTTCAACTTCTTTCAAATTATTACTGACTAGAGTACTTCCTGAGCTTACGATATCAAAAATACAATCGGCTAAATCTATACCAGGTGCAATCTCTACTGAACCAGTTATAACATGTATATCTGCCTCTATATTATTTTTCTTTAAAAATTTTTTTAGAATCTCTGGGTAAGAAGTAGCAATTTTTTTTCCTTGAAACCATTCTACACCTTTATAGTCTACAGCCTTTGGAATAGCCAATGATACACGACATTTACTAAAATCTAAGCGTTTAATAATATCTGCTTCCTCATTCTTTTCTGCATATTCATTCTCACCTACAACACCAACATCTGCAATTCCACTAGCAACAGCTTGAGGGATATCATCATCACGCAAATAAAGCACCTCCACTGGGAAGTTTTTTGCTTTTACCAATAAACTTCTTTTTCCAGAAGCTACCTTGATGCTTGACTCTGAAAACATCAACATGGTTTCTTCGTATAAACGGCCTTTGGCCTGTACTGCAATTCGTAACATATATCTTATTTTATTATTATGACAAAAATAGTTTTTTTATTTGAGAGATAGCACCTTATCATTTGTTATGACATAAAAAAAGCTCACCGATAAGGTAAGCTTGCTATATTAATGCATTACTTATCTGCTCACCGGCTTAGACCTGAAAGAAATGATGATGAGCAGTATGTAAATTCGTTTGTTTCATTTGCTTACAAAATTATAATAAATTTTGAAAATAGACAATTTTTAAAGACTGAAAGTATGTAAAATAAAAAAAGTCCACTTATAAGTGGACTTTTTTATACTTTTTGGCTTGCTTATTACTCAGCAACTGTAGTATCTACAACAGTAGTATCAACAGCAACAACAACAGCAGTATCAACAACTACAATGTTAGTATCAACTGGCATGATTGAATCATTTTCAGTAGCTTCTCCACCTTTTTTACAAGAAGAAAGAGCAACAACAGCAGCAACAGCAGCAAATAAAATTACTTTTTTCATTTTTTTCTCTTTTAAAAATTAAACATTAATGTTTTCTTGAATTGAATTCGAGGTACAAAGTTACACGCTATTTTGAAATATCAAAATGATTGGTATTATTTTTTCAAGATTTGATGTAATTTTTTCATAGAATAGGAGTCTCATAAAAAGACACTTTCTTACATTAAGCTATAACACTCTGATCGTGTGACATCTACATAAAATACTCTTATTTTTCACCAGAAATACATTTTCACATATTTTAATATTTAAATCCTGTCGAAATTAATCTATTTCGTTTGTTTTAGCTTCATTCCATAATACATCCATTTCTCCAAGAGTCATATCTTTAATGTTTTTTCCACTTATTTTAGCTTTTTTCTCAAGATAGTTAAACCGCTTAATAAACTTCTGATTTGTTTTTTCTAATGCATTCTCAGGGTCAATATCATACAACCTTCCAGCATTAATAATACTAAACATAAAATCACCAAATTCGGCTTCACTCTTTGCTTTATCTTGCTTTTTAAGTTCGACTTTCAGCTCATCTAGCTCCTCTAACACCTTATCCCAGACTTGTTCTTTTTCATCCCAGTCAAAACCCACATTTCTAGCCTTATCTTGTATACGGTGTGCTTTAATTAAAGCAGGCAAAGATGTTGGCACTCCTTCCAACACTGTTTTATTACCTCCTTTTTCTTTTAATTTAAGCTGTTCCCAATTTTGCTCTACTTCTTCTGCAGAGGCAACATCAGTGGAAGCAAATATATGTGGATGTCTATATATCAGTTTTTCAGTGAGAGTGTCGCAAACATCTTTTATGTCAAAATCATTTGTCTCACTCCCAATTTTCGCATAAAAAACGATATGCAACAATAAGTCTCCTAGTTCTTTTTTGACATTCTCCATATCCTTATTAATAATAGCATCTGCTAACTCGTAAGTTTCTTCTATGGTTAATGGTCGTATGGTTTCTAAGGTTTGTACACTATCCCAAGGACATTGTTTGCGCAACAATTCCATCACGTCCAATAAGTGCTTGAAAGAAGCTAATGTTTCTTCCATTCTATTATTCTCTTTTTCCTTCATCTGTTTTACTATATATTAATGAGTACAAAAGTACATTATTCGATTTGATTTTGTAGATTTGTTTAACAAATGAATAAAAAAGAACCTAAACTTATACATGCTATAATATTTGATTGTATTGGTTTGCTAAGTTATATCATCCCTAGTTTTGCTGAGTACACAGATATAATTTGGGCGCCTCTTTCTGCCTACTTTTTTTATAAAATGTTTGGAGGCAGACTGGGTACTTTTGGTGCAACACTTAGCTTTATAGAAGAAGCCTTACCTTTTACTGACTTTATTCCTACTTTTACTATTGGGTGGGTAATACAATATATTAAAAAAAGAAAAGCGAATTAAATCCGCTGCTGTCGTACGATTGCATCGTGTGATTTATCAAGTTAGTACTTTATTAATTTATCTACTTGTTTTTTACCACACAATACAATCGTGCGGCTACGGAGAAAACAAGTGCTTATGACTCTCAATTATTTTGATGTGGCGTATGTACAATAGGCTTTGTTAGCAACTTTTATTTCTTTTTTAGTCAATTATGAAACGCTTATATAATCTAAAATTTTGAGCGAATGCTTTCCAAACTAGTCTCTATAGTTTTTATTGAGGCTTCGGAAACTTTGGAATCCTTAGCATATGTTTTCCAGCTATCGATGATGCATTTTATCTCATCTATAGTATCTATAGCCTTGTTGATTGATAATTCATTTGCCAATTCCAGCAATTCTTTTCTTCCTGGATCGACATAGTTTCCAGCGCAAGCTGTACTATGATAACCCTGAGAAGAAGAGGAGAATGTTAAGTCATATGCTGGAGCAAGTGACCACACTCCTTCAGCATCCATCAGGAATGCAAAGTTTTTAGAATGGTCATCACGATTATGAGAAAGAACATTGAAAACAGCTCTACGGAACATTTGCGCAGCAACTTGTGCGTTGTTTGTTAACTTTTTTGACTGGAAAATTAAATGTCCATAGTCAAGAGTGCTGTGCTCATAATCATCATGAAGAAGCCCTGCAGCTGAGAGCATATGAAGCTTATTATTCCCAATGCGGTCAAATCGTTTGGTTCCAAAATAACTGTTCCCATTATTACTGGTAAATACTCTACACTCAGACATTTCAATCCCTGAATCCAAGGCCATTTTATAATAGGCTAGCTCTATATTGGCAATATCTTTTGAATCTACATCTGCTGCAAATTTGATAATCCAATGTTCATATCCTTCAGGAAGATTAGCGATGCCACTGATGAGAGAATCTGTCTTTGGATTGTATCCTGCATAAATTTTTGGTCGTGCTCCACCAGGGCTACCTCCTCTTCCAAACATATCATCAATTACCACACTGCTCTCGCCGCTGAGTACGTCAGAAATATTATTATTTAATTTATCCAAGCTAATTTCTATAGCCTTCTGCTCTAACTCGACACTCGGTCTGTATTGTAGTGCTCCCATACTATTCTTCCCTGCAAATGTCAAATGATCCAAGGCATTGAGAGATTCGATGGCAATCCTATCAGCACTGAGGCGTTTCTTAATTAGTAAGTAACCCCAAGCATCTGGCAAAGAATCAGCAAATAGACCAAACAGGCCATTGAATGGGGCTTTTTCGGTAGTCTGAGGATTGTCGTCAAACTTCAATTGATTAGGAGAAAGGTTATTTCCGGTCTTTAAATAAGTATCGCTATATTTAAACAATATACTCCGACCATCTAAAATGAGCTGCCCTATGAGTTTTTCTTGTTTAGAAAATTGTATATATACGTCAAGTTTTCTTGTCGTCATAATTAATAATTAAATAAATTCTTTTTCCGTTCCATATCGTTTGAGAGCAATATTGACTCAAAGTCTGTCAGATGCTTGAGAGTTTCACAGATCTTTAGAAGTGATTCAAGAGAAATAATCCCTGTTGACTCGAATTTCTTAATGCTAGCGTGGGCTACTCCAGATCTCTCCGACAATTCCATCTGAGACATTTTTTTCTGTTTCCTTAAAGCTCTGATTCTTTTTGATAAAAGAATCATTATTTCTTTAGGTGATTTTTGATCTCCATACTTTCCCATAACTACTCATAGATTTAGAATACAAAGATAAGAATATTACACTAAAAATAGCTATCATAATAGCTATTTTTAATTTATTTGGCTATTTATAGCTACTATAGTAGCTATAAATAGCCAAATACTATCCTTCAAATACGAGAACCTTAGTCAACAAGAAGTGTTTGATTGATGTCAGTCAACGGGCAACAAATAAATGACTGAGACTCTCGAAGACCCTGTTTGTTTTTAGTGTTGAGTAAAGGTGACTGAACCCTGCTGTCGCACGATTGCATCGTGTGATTTATCAAGTTAGTACTTTATTAATTTATCTACTTGTTTTACCACACGATGGAATCGTGCGGAAGCAGTGAGAACCTTAGTCAACAAGAAGTGTTTGATTGATGTCAGTCAACGGGCAACAAATAAATAACTGAGACTCTCGAAGACGCTGTTTGTTCTTGGTATTAAGTAAAGGTGACTGAACCCTGCTGTCGAACAATCGTGTGATTTATCAAGTTAGTACTTTATTAATTTATCTACTTGTTTTACCACACGATGGAATCGTGCGGAAGCGGGGTGGCTTTTGTGACAGCAGTGGCTCTACAATAATCAACAAACTTACTTTTTTCAAATACAGCAACTCTACTTAAGAATAGAGGTAGAGAAATGTTATTACGCCCCCGCTACCGCACGATTCTATCGTGTGGTCTAATAAAACTAAAGAACAGCATAACAAGCATATGCTGTTTTTTATTTTCTAAAAGAAGATTAAACAGTATCTTTGTTGAATGTTTTCCACACGATGCAATCGTGCGGCAACGGAGAGGATAAAAATCAAATCCGCCTCGCCAATCTTAACAACTCCGGATTTTTCTTTATATACTGATGGGTGTAGATATAGCCAATTTCAATAATTTCATTGTATTTATCAAAGCTAAATTCATTGTGCTTTTTTATAGCTGGAGACTCTATTAAAAAATCACATAAACGCCTCCCTTCATCTGAATTTAAATGTTCAACAGCCCTAATTGAGAGAGATAAGACTTCTGTTTTGCTCGTTATTTTAGGTTTTACATAATAAGGTAACACATCTACTCCTATTAACACATCACATTTTTTTCTGAGTACTTGTGCTGGCATATTATTAAAAAGGCTACCATCTACATATGTTGTATCACCAATATTATTAGCTTCAAAAACACCTGGTATAGAGGCAGAAGCAACCACATACTCATGCAACAAATCGCCTTCTCCAATAATTTCCCATTCAGCTTTATTTAGATTTGACACACACACATAAAACTCTTTTTGAAGCTCATTAAAATTATTGTGTTTTACGTAGTCTTTCAAGAGCTTTCTCAACACATGTTGATCAGATATACCTGTAGAAGACAACACCGGTCTGATGATATCTGAGAGCTTAAATACCTTCTCATTTCTAATTTCTTTAATAATCTCATTGGGTTTAACACCTTCAGCATACAATACCCCAACAATAGCTCCCATACTACTACCTGATATTACATCAGGACAGATGCCATTTTCTTCCAAAGCCTGTAATACACCTACATGCGCATATCCAAGAGCTCCTCCTCCACTAAGGCATATTCCTATTTTGGGCCACTTTATTTTTTCATACATTATAAAGTAATTTTTATAACAACGCCATTATACTTAGGTATATCTAATTGAAATTTTAATTCTGGAGAAAGAGTTTGAGTAAACTGTTCTCCTGTAAGTAGGTTCTTACATTTTGCATTTTCTTTAGTAGCCAGATTTAAGAATTCAAAAGCCTCTCTTGAAATATTAATTCCAACAGAGACATCTTTATCATTAAAATTAGCTACAACTAAAAGCAAGTCATTGTTGTATTTTCTTATAAAAGCAAACTGTTTTTGTGGACTAAAAGACTCATTCTCATAATTCAGCCACATCAAATCATAAGAAGTTCCTTTTTCAAAAGCCTTCTCTTTTAATCTTAGTGTAAGTAGTTTCTTATAAAAAGCTTTTAGCTCTTGCTGAGATGCGCTTAATGACTTATCAGAAAACTTTCCTTTTACCCAAGCACGAATACCATCGACACTCCAATAATCAAAAATTGTAGTACGACCATTTTCACCACTAAACCCTTCTGCTTCCATCCCTGCCTCTCCTAACTCTTGTCCGAAATAAACCATAAAAGGAGAGTTAGTAAACAAAGCGCTTACTATCATTGCTGGAATTGCTTTTGTTGGGTCGCCAGCAAAATAATCAGATGCAATTCTTTGCTCATCATGGTTCTCTAAGAAGTTCAGCATATGGGGCTGAATATCATTAACAGATTGCCAACAAGGAGTTATATCTGCCGCCCATTTCCCTTGATTACAAGTAATATCGCGCAAGGTATCATACAGACCTACTTTATCATATAAATAATCAAATTTCCCTGTATGAATATAATTACGATATTCAGAAGGATTATACACCTCTGCTATAAATATGACTGAAGGATATTTTTCTTTGATTTGTGGAATTACCCAAGCCCAGAAATCTACTGGTACCATTTCAGCCATATCACATCTAAAACCATCTACTTTTTTCTTTGCCCAAAATAATAATATATCACGCATCTTTGTCCAAGTGTCTGGCACAGGAAAGAAATGAGGCACTCCCCCTGCTTGATAATCTACGCCATAATTAAGCTTGATGGTTTCATACCAATCATCAACTCCAGGATTTGCAGTAAACTGATCATTACCTGTCGCTTTTGCTGGTGATTCTTGATAACCTTTAGCATCAAAATGAGGGTTAAATTCTTGGTGAGGAATATAATAGAAGTTATTTTCTGGACTAAAAGCCCAATCTTTATTATCGTTTTTTCCTAAATCTTTTGTTTTTTGTGGTTTAGCATCCGACTTATATTGACGAGCTACATGGTTAGGCACAAAATCAATTAGCACTTTTAATTCTGATTGATGTGTTCTTTCAACTAATGCCTCAAACTCTTTCATCCTATTGGGCACTTTCACAGCTAAATCAGGAGCTATATCATAATAATCTTTTATAGCATACGGTGATCCTGCTTTTCCTTTTACTACGCCTGAATGATCTGCTTTTATTTTATAAGAACTATAGTCTGTTTGTGTGGCATGTTCAATTACACCGGTATACCAAACATGCGAGAAACCCATCTTTTTAATTTCTGAGAGAGCTTTCAAAGTGAAATCATTCAACTTCCCACAACCGTTATCAGTTATTGTACCAGCTACCTTTTTAGTTGCATTTATATTTCCAAATAAACGAGGAATTACTTGATATATATTCATATGAGTTTTTTTTACTTATTCAACCAAAGCCCTTTACTTCTATTAATTATTTTTGGCTCTCTTACTTTAGCATCAAAAGGAATAGCATTCTTCAATGCATTTGAATAGACACGGAAATAATCCACTAAAATTGTACTTCCACCAGGCACTTCAAATCCAAAAGCATCACCTTGCCTGTTAATAGTTAGTTGATCATAATAGACACACTGACCATTAATATAATAGTAAACATCTGATCCAATTTTTCTAATGCCAATTACATTGTAATCATTTACCTTTATAGAAGATTTTATCAATTCTGTATACCACCCATAAGATTCTGTATTTCCAACATACATACGTTGATTATTATCAAAAAGACAATAATTACCTCTTATTGAAGAATTGGCATCTCCAAAGAGTAATCCACTTTGAGTAATAGCAGAAGCATCTACAATTTTAATACTTGACTCCATATAAAAATTTGATGTAGATGTAAGTTGCACTGGCCGAACAACGAGTGTTCCATATTCTCCTTTATTAAAAAAGCTGTAAACACCCCCCGAAACCGATGCGGTATATTTGTCTGTATCTCCTAGTGGCCAAAATGCTGCTGTTAAAAATTCATCTTCAACAAGAGCTACCTCTGTTACGGCAGCAGTAAAAACTTTTGATGCCCATGCTGGTGCAGTAGTATTTATATTAAACAACTCATCAAGATAATATTCACGACGAATACTTCTATAATTAATATTCCAGCTTCGGTTATCAATTACTGTTCCGCCACACATCATAGATTTCCAATCACTGTTTTCTAAATAGTCATTTATATGCCTTCTGTTTAAAAGTCCGTGACCTAACTCATGAAAAATTACATTTTCTCTTAATAAATCATATTCTTCATAATTAGCCAAATTATCCCAGTACTCCTTATCAATAACTATACGAATTGGATCTTCATAGTAACATCTACCGGCAACATCTTCTTCCAAGTCTCCAAACTGAAGGATAAGTCCTTGTTCCTTTAGATCGAATGTTTTTCCTCTCAGAGAACCTTCGTGCAAGAAACGCTGTAAATATCCATCCAACGCACTATCTACATTATAAGTAGGATCGTCAATACAGGAACTAAAACTTAGAACAAGTCCTAATAAAAATAGGACATTTATGTGTATTTTATTCTTCAGCATATTCAAATTGTTTTCCGTTAAAGGTAAGTTTTTTAAATTTTCTTAAAAGAACTCCATTATTATCTGTTTGTCTTATTTTGACAATTTTCTTATCTAGATTATATTGTATCAATTGCTTCATGTGTTTTTTCTGTGACAAGGGGTTATAAAGCACTTCTATCGAATTCATCAAAGTATCATTTTTTATAAAAACATCTATCGAGTCATTCAAAACTCCATCCTTAATCATAAATGTTTGCAGACTCTCTGAGAAATCAAAAGGGGAATAAAAGGCATGAAAATATCCCATATAAACAGTAGAGTCTTCTCCTATATCAACTGAATGTATTGTTGAATAATATCCTTTTGGGTCATACATATCGTCGTAATTAATCATAGTATTATAAATCTTTCCTTCAGATTCATATTGATATATATTGATAAAGAAACCCATATCTTCTTCGTCATTACCAATATACCAAGAGTAGATTCGAAATTTATTATCCTCTGAACTGGCAATATCTATATATTTTCTTAAGGAATCAAATGGGTGACTAATCGTATTTGGCTCTGAGACAGTATAATCTAACAACATTCCTTTAAACAAAGCATTTTCGTAATATAAAGAATCGTAAATCTCATCCTTTTCATAAAAGGAAAAGAAATGTGTTTTCCAATGATTTATTTTTCTAATGCTCTTAACAAGCTTTTTTTCAAGCAATTGAATATCTCCAGCAAAAACTGACGTTGATACTAAAAGGACTAAGCACATGCTTGTAATTTTCATTTTCATCTACACAGAAATAAAAGTTTATCTTAGAACATCAAATATAAAACAAATAATCCACTCAAAAAGTTAAAGACCAAACAAACATCAAGAATAATATTCTTTATAAATTTAGAAGTAAAAATGAAATATCAATTAAGTTATCAACACAAAAGACAAGACACTTGACTGATTTCTAAATACATATTACATTGGCATTTCATTATTAATACTTTCGTAAGTGTTCTGTAATAATTTTGTAATATTCGTTAAGTTATTTTGTAAGTGTAAACAATTAAAAAAAACATCAATTAAGTTTAATAAAATGTATAAAATTATGAAAAAACTAAGCTTTTTATTGCTACTAACTATTTTAACTGCAGGCATTACAAATGCCCAAGAAGAAAAAACGGAATTTACTCCAAGTGGTAAAGCTTTCGCAAAAGTATTCTGGAACTACCATTACGACATGACACCAGACATAAACTCAGCGAGTGCTTTTGAATTAAAAAGATCTTACTTGGGTTACAGTTATAACCTTAGCGAAGCTTTTTCTACAAAAATAACTCTTGATGTAGGCAAGGATGATGGTAGCGCTTACACTGCATTTCTAAAGACAGCTCAACTAGATTGGAAAATAGTTAAGCCAATAAAACTCTCACTTGGTTTAATCGGGATGAAACAATTTAACGATCAAGAAAAACTATGGGGTTATCGTTATATGTATAAATCTTTTCAAGACGAACATGGTTTTGGGTCCAGCGCTGACCTTGGTGTAAACGCTGAAATTAAACTATATAAATCCCTTAAAATTAATCTGTTGGCAACTAATGGCGGTGGATATAAAAAATTACAAGACGACTATGGCATGCATCGTATTGGAGCCAATTTAGTAGCACAACCAGTAAAAGGACTAACTTTCAAAGTGTATTATGACATAATGCCTGGAAAATACGATGTGTATGGAAATGATTCTATAATAGCAGACACTTCTACTATAAGTAACCTTGCTTTTTTTGCAGGTTATAAAACAAAAAAAATCCGCATTGGAGCTGAATATAATATGCTTAGCAATGGAAAAAAATACTCAAGTCCAGCAGAAAACCATAATCTTTCTGGCATCTCTGTTTATGCAACTTATGTAATCAATAAAAAGTTTGAGATTTTTGGAAGATTTGACCAATTAACTTCGAATAAACTATCGGGAGCTACTGACAATTGGAATAACTCCAAAGACGGAAATGCTATTATAGGCGGTGTGCAATATGCCCCTGTAAAAGGTGTAAAAATGGCCTTAAACTATCAAGGGTGGATGTATAGTGACTCTAGCAAAGATGACGAGCCTATTGTCTATATAAACTTCGAATATAAATTCTAAGAATAATTTACTGTAGTGTCATATCTGTGAAACATTTCTGTAATATCTATAACATTCCTTTGTATCAAACTTTTTAAACAAATAAACATGAAAAAATTATTTCTAATTAGTATGGTAGCTATGATGCTTCCTACTTTATTAAACGCACAAAAAGTAGCGTGCAAAATTAAAGGTAGCGACACTTGTTTACCTCTTTCTCAAAAATTTGCCGAAGCTTTTATTAAGCAAAACAAAGGTTCTAACATTTCTGTAATTGGAGGTGGCTCTGGTGTAGGTTTAGCTGCTCTTGTTTCTGGAACTACAGACATTGCTCAGGCTTCTCGTAAAATGAAAATGAAAGAGAAAGTTAAACTACAAGATGCTGGAAAAAAAGTTATCGAAACTATTATTGCTTATGATGCCCTTGCTGTAATCGTTAACCCATCTAACAAGATTAGCCAATTAACACGTGAACAATTAGAAGGTATTTTCACTGGGAAAATAACTAACTGGAAAGGTGTTGGCGGGGCTAACATGAAAATTATCGTTTACTCACGTGAAACAAGTTCTGGTACGTATGAGTTTTTCAAGAAAAGTGTTTTGAAAAAGAAAAACTATGCAAAAAGTGCTTTATTGATGCCAGCAACAGGCGCTGTTGTTCAATCAGTAAGCCAAACAAAAGGTGCTATTGGTTATATAGGCTTAGCATACTTAGAGAAAAATGTAAAAGCATTAAAAGTATCGTATGATGGAGGAAAGAAATTTATTGCTCCAAATGTAGCCAATGCCAAAAACAAAACATACCCAATTACTCGTCCTTTATACTATTACTATAATGGCGAAACAACAAAAAAGATCCAACCATTTTTAGATTTTGTTTTATCAGCAAAAGGACAAACTATTGTAGCTGGAATAGGCTACATACCTGTTCGATGATTACTTTATAATGAACATTAAAAAGACAACAGAAAAAATAATAGAAGGAATTCTATTTAGTAGTAGTACGGTAACTACGGTTGCCGTACTATTTATTGTTTTTTTTCTCTTTAAATCAGGTGTCAGCCTATTTAATGACAAGCCTGTAGAAGAGGGCTATACAATTGCTATAAATGCGAATAACCCGGTTGATAATCTATCAGCTAAAAATATCAATGACATTTTCAATGGAGACATTATCAATTGGCAAGAACTTGGTGGAAAAGACCTTGACATTGAGCTTTTCACCATGGACGAATTAGAAGATAACTTCACAGAAGAAGAATTAGGTGAAGAATATGAAAACATCCCACATTGTGTAAGTACCTATATTACTAATAACGGGCAAGTAATTGCTTTCTTTAATGACAAATATTATCCTACTAATTTTAAAGGGAAAAAAGTAGAGTTAGATGACATTTCTGTATTAGATTTCCTAAAAGGAGAAGAATGGTTTCCTACAACAGAACCTGCTGCTCAATATGGTGTATTCCCTCTCATTATGGGTACACTTTGGGTTACTTTCTTTGCCATATTATTTGCCATTCCTATTGGCTTAATTTCCGCTATATACATGGCTGAAATAGCCAGTGAAAGAATCAGAAAATTATTAAAACCCGTTATAGAATTATTGGCTGGAATACCCTCCGTCGTATTTGGATTCTTTGGACTAGTTGTATTAGTGCCTTTTATTCAAAACTTATTTAATTTGCCAGTTGGAGAAACGGCCTTAGCAGGAAGTATAATTTTAGCAATTATGGCTCTTCCAACTATTATTACTATTTCAGAAGATGCCATAAGAACAACTCCTATTGCCTTAAAAGAAGCAAGCTTAGCTATGGGAGCTTCTCATTGGCAAACATTAATAAGGATAGTAATACCCTATGCCAGCTCAGGCATTATGGCTGCTATCATATTGGGCATAGGCAGAGCTGTAGGTGAAACTATGGCTGTATTAATGGTAACTGGAAATGCAGGACTAATTCCTCACTCATTATTGGAACCTGTTAGAACTATCCCAGCTACTATTGCCGCAGAATTAGGAGAAGCTCCTTTTGGAGGAACTCATTTTAAAGCTCTATTTGCATTAGGAATAATTTTATTTCTTATCACTTTTACTTTTAATACTCTTGTAGATGTGATAAAAAAACGTCAGCTAAAAAGCTAAACAATATGTTCAAATCTAAAACATATAAGTCTAAACAAATTAATCAATTAATAGCATTTAACCTATTTAGATTAGTAAGCTACTCAATTGTAGCTATCTTATTTCTTATATTAGGGTTTATTGCTGTAAGAGGAGTTTCTGCAATTAGCTGGGAATTTCTCACAGAAATGCCTACTGATGGTATGACAGGTGGTGGAATTTTACCAGCAATTGTAGGAACCTTATGTTTAGTTATAGGAAGTATAATATTTGCGTTTCCGATAGGAGTACTTTCTGCCATATATATCAACGAATATTTAAAAGAATCGTGGTTTAAAACCTTAATTCGCTCAATGACTAATAACTTAGCAGGTGTACCATCTATTGTTTTTGGTTTATTTGGAATGGCATTATTTGTACATGAATTGAGTTTTGGTGATTCCATAATTGCAGGATCTCTTACGCTTGGAATAATGGTACTTCCAATAATTATTAGAACCACTGAAGAAGCTTTAAAGGCTGTAGATGATTCATTCAGAATTGGTAGTTATGCTCTAGGAGCAAGTAAACTTCAAACGATAAGCAAAGTTGTATTGCCTATTTGCTACCCAAACATCATTACTGGTTTAATTCTATCAATTAGCCGAGTTTCAGGAGAAACTGCTCCTATCCTATTTACCGTAGCTGCCTATTTCTTGCCTCGCTTACCAAGTAGCATTTTTGATCAAGTAATGGCTTTACCTTATCATCTATATGTATTAACTACTAGTGGTACAGATATAGAAAAATCAAGACCAATGGCATATGGTACTGCTTTAGTACTTATTATCATTGTACTAATAGTAAATCTATTTGCTAATATGCTTCGCAAAAAATATAACAAACGATTAAAATAATATGTCAAAAGTTCAAGTAGAATCGAAAGATTTCAATTTATATTATGGCGATTTTCAAGCTCTAAAAAACATCAATTTTAAAGCAGAAGAAAATACAATCACGGCCTTCATTGGTCCTTCTGGCTGTGGAAAATCTACCCTATTACGTTCATTTAATAGAATGAATGACTTAATAGATGGCGTTCGCACGACAGGGGAAACTAATATTGAAGGAATAAGTGTGTACGACAAATCTGTTGACATCGACGAATTGCGCAAAAAAGTGGGTATGGTTTTTCAAAAGCCCAATCCATTTCCAAAATCAATTTATGAAAATGTAGCTTATGGTTTACGGGTAAATGGCATAAAAGACAAAAATTACATTGAAGAGAAAGTTGTAAACTCCCTAGAGCAAGCTGCATTATGGGGTGAAGTAAAAGATAATTTAAAGAAATCTGCTTTAGCTTTATCTGGCGGGCAACAACAACGTTTATGTATAGCACGGGCTTTAGCAATTGAACCCTCTATTATTCTTATGGATGAACCAGCTTCAGCTCTAGACCCAATATCTACATCAAAAATTGAAGACTTAATTTATGAGTTAAAAAATAACTATACGATTATTATTGTTACTCACAACATGCAGCAAGCAGGTCGTATTAGCGACAGAACTGCTTTCTTTTACATGGGGGATTTAATTGAATGTGATGACACAAAAACCATTTTTACGAATCCAAAAGATATACAAACACAGAATTATATAACAGGTCGTTTTGGATAAAAACACCTATATAAGTAAAGACGGAGCGCACTCCGTCTCTAACATTAAATAACATATAACACTATGTCACAACTAAACACCGAACTTAATCAATTAAAAACTGATGTTATTGAAATGTGGGAATTAGTAATCCATCAAATGGAACGTGCTAAAACCTCAATTGAAACATTTGACAAAGACATGGTCAACGAAATTACGGCCAATGAAAAACGTGTTGATGCTTTTGAATTAATGCTAGATATGGATTGTGAAAATATCTTGGCATTGTTTAACCCACTTGCAAATGATTTACGTTTTGTATTAGCTGTTATAAAAATTAACTATAACCTAGAACGTATTGGTGATTATGCTCAAAGCATAGCTTCTTATGTAAAAATAGTAAAAGAACCTTTTACTAAAGAAGTGCTACATGAAACACATATTACAGCTATGTTTGAAGTAGCAATAGATATGTTAAAATCTACCTTAGAAGCTTTTGACAATGAACTAAACCAAAAAGCGATTAGCGTATTTGCAAAAGATGAATATCTTGACCAGGTCAATAAAGAAGCAAATCATGTTATTGGAGCCTTAATTAAAAAAGACTCTAAAAATATTGAAGATACACTTCAGTTGCTATCCTATATCAGAAAGTTAGAACGTGTTGGCGACCAAACAGTAAACATTGCTGAAGAGATTATCTTTTATTTGGATGCTAAAATTCTTAAACACAAAAAAGGAAAAGAAAAAAAAATCTAAAACGGCGTAACACTTATTAAGGTTCAACTACAAAAGCGAGGTCCTATGTAATAAATATACATAGGACCTCGCTTTCTTAATAAGATTGAAACATTTGTAATAAATGTGTCATTAAAACGGCTATTTATTGTAACAATTCTATCTCATCACTGAAACAAGATGCCTCTATGTTTGCATTATCAAATAACAACAGATAATGATACATAAATATAGATTAAAGAAACCAAGCTTAAAACAGTTATTTATAGGGATTTTGCTTCGTATAAGTATATTTTCTCTTGCCCAAGGGACTGTACGTGGTGTAATAACAGACTCTAAAACAAACGAAACCTTAATTGGGGCAACTCTTTTAATTCAAGGAACAACAAAAGGAGCTAGCACAAACATTGATGGTGCATATTCTATAGGTAATATCCCTTCTGGCACACACACACTTATTGTACAAAGTATGGGATATAATAAAAGACTTATTCCAAATATTGAAGTAGTAGAAGGCAAAGATACTCACTTAGATATTACAATGTCCGAAGCAAGCATTGCTTTACAAGGTGTTGTGGTTATTGCAAAAAGAAATCTAGAAAGTGAAAATATTTTACTAATGGCTCAAAAAGAATCTGTCGTAGCCAAACAAGCTGTAGGTGCTAAGGAGATGTCTCGTAAAGGAATAAGTGATGCAGAAGCAGCTGTTGCTCAGATTTCAGGAATATCAAAACAAGAAGGCGTAAAAAATGTTTTTGTTCGTGGACTAGGCGATAGATACAACTCTACATCGCTTAACGGGTTCCCGATTCCTTCTGAAGACCCTGAATACAAGAATATATCGTTGGACTTTTTTGGTTCTGACATAATAAAAAACATCGGTGTAAGTAAAGTATTTAGCAGTGATAATTACCATGATGTTGGTGGAGCTGGCATCGATGTATCTTCAAAAGAATTACTTGACGAAAAAGAGTTTAGCATTAATCTATCTGGCGGATTAAATACACGTACACTTGGATCTGATTTTCTTCAAACGGATGGCGTTAACTATTGGGGTATTGCCAACACAACACAACCTGGAGATCAATTTAAAACGCTTTATAATTACTCTAACAGCCTTAACCCTAAAGCTATAAGTTTACCTTTAAACTACAGCTATGGATTTTCAGGAGGGAAGAAATACAAAATTGGCGAAGACGCCAATCCACTCACATTCTTTGTAGTTGCTAACTATAGTACCAGTTCTTCCTATACACAAGAATCAGTTTTAAAATCTATTACAGATGGGAGAATTTCGTCTGATTTAGATGGAAAGAAATCTTCTCAGAACATCAACCAGTTAGTGTTGGGGAATATTAATTACATGTCTGAAAAACATGAAATTAGCTATAATTTCTTACTGCTTCACGACAATACTCAATCTGTGGGAGAATATATTGGCGAGGGTAATGATTTAGAGTTACTAGATAATTATGATGGATATATTCTGAGACAACAAATCAATGATAATTTATTAATAACAAATCAATTATTATCCAAATTTGAATTAACTAAAAAACTAGAACTTAAAGCTGGAGTATCGTACAATAGAGTAAAAGGATCTGAACCTGATAGACGTATCAATAAACTAACAGGGAAATATGCTCCTTTGTATAAACCACTGAAACCAGAACATGCATGTATTAGAACTAATTCTGAATTAATAGAAGATGATTACAATACTAAATTTAAACTCTCTTATAAACTTAATGAGAAATTTAAAGAAGATTTATCATCTATTCATATTGGTTACAATGGTCGCTATATATTCGACAGGTTTAATGCTACCGAATATATCTACAACTCATCTTTTCCTAATGGGCAAACTTTAGACACTCTATCATTGGACCTTTGGTACAATCAATCTAATTATGACAATGGTCTTTTTCAGATTTCAGGAGGAAATAACAATGGTAGAAGAAATAGTGAATATACCGTTTCAAAACTACTTCACTCTGGTTTTGCAAGTATTGATTATCAATTTAATCCTAAGTTAACACTTAATGCAGGACTTGGAGTTGACAACCCATATATAAAAGTAAAGTTTAACATAAAAGATGGGCAGAAGAAACACGACCCCCTACAACAGCCTTTAGACAGTATTTATTTCTTACCTAGTTTAAACTTAAAATATAGTTTAAACGACAAGCATGCACTACGTGTTGGTTTAAGTCAAACGTACACATTACCTCAATCAAAAGAAATTTCACCTTATTTATATGAAGGGATATCATTCAGTAGTCAAGGTAATCCAGACATCGTTCCTTCTGATAATTATAATCTTGATATAAAGTGGGACTATTACATCAGCGTATCAGAACTTCTTTCTGTAACTACCTTCTATAAATTCATACAAAATCCAATTGCGCGCACATATACTGGTAGTGCTGCAGGATTCTTTACTTATGAAAATGTAAGTGAACAAGCTATTGTTGGTGGTTTAGAATTAGAAGTACGCAAAAATATTTTCAACCAAACAAATAGTAACATACAGAAGGAGAATAAATTAAGTGCTGGTATTAATGCATCTTACATTTATTCGTCAACACAAATATATGATGAGAGTAAGAAAGTAAATATTGAAACACAGTTAGAAGGAGCTGCTCCTTGGTTATTTAACTTCGATCTTTCATACAACTATTCTCACAAAGAAAAATCATTCACGAACTCATTAGTATTAAGCTATTTTAGCGACAGAGTTTACACGATTGGAAAATTTGGATTTGAAAATGTAATAGAAAAAGGAACTCCAACTTTAAGCTTTGTATCTACATCAAAAATCAACAAGCATCTTAGCGTAAAATTAAAAGCAAAAAACATACTAGATCCGAAGTACACTTACACAAGAGAAACAAGTACAGGAGAAAAACAAGCGCTCAATACATACTATAAAGGAATGAACTTAAGCCTTGGTATCTCCTATAAATTCTAGAAACAAATCAATTTATAAAAACAACAACTAATTATTTAAATTAATCACTAAATTTTAAAATCATGAAAAAGTCAATTTTCTCAATTTTCTTATTAACAATCAGTTTTGGAGTATTATTTACTTCATGTAAAGAAGACGATCCTGTTATTGAAAATGCAGCAACAGGTGTACACGCTCTTATCGAACAAGGTTATCTATCTGGGGAGCTTTCAGATGCAGCTACTCTTAATGCAGCTACAACTTACAAATTAACTGGAACCTTAGTTATTAAAAGTGGTGGTATTTTGAATATTCCTGCAGGAACAACAATCAAAGCCTCTGAGGGTTTTGGTAGTTACATTATGGTAGCACAAGGGGGCAAATTAAACGTAAATGGAACAGCTGCTGCTCCTGTACTTATGACAGCAGATGCTGTTAGTCCTTCTTCAGGTTACTGGGGTGGTATTGTAATTAATGGGAAGGCGCCTATCTCAGGGGCTGCTGCTGGTGCAACAGGCACTTGTGAGTTAGACAATAGCTTTACTTATGGTGGAACTGATGCAAACGACAACTCTGGCAGTATTACTTACCTAACTATTGCCTATGCAGGTGCTCGCTCTAGTGCAGATGTTGAGCATAACGGTATTACCTTAGATGGAGTTGGTGCTGGGACTACTATCAACAACCTATACATTCTTGAAAGTGCTGATGACGGTATCGAATTCTTCGGTGGTAATGTAAATGTAACTAATTTATTAGTTGTAAACTCAGACGATGATATGTTTGATGTTACCCAAGGTTACAGTGGAACAATTACTAACTGCTACGGAATTTGGGAAGCTGGATATTCAAGTACTGAAGGAGATCCACGTGGTGTAGAATCAGATGGAAACTTAGATGGAAAAACGCCAGGAGATATTAATCAATCTGACTTCACAATTACAAATATGACTATCGACAACAAAGTAGCGTATGATGCAGCAGGTGCTGAAACAGCAGGCACATTAATGCACGATGCTATTAAAGTACGTCGTGGAGCAAAAGCTACCATTACAAATGCTCTTGTAAAAGGCGATGGAACTGTTAAAGATTTTATTGACTGTACAGACAGCAAAGGAGATGCTGCTGTAGGCACCTCTATCAATGCAACTAACGGTTTAACAAATGCTATCCTTGGCTCTTCTAAAGGAGGAGTTAACAATGCAACTATTACTGATTCTAGCAACTCTGGATGTGTTTCTACTGAATTCTCTTGGGCTGGATATACTGGTTTCTAATTTTGAATAAAACTAGAATTTCATAAAACCAGAAAGCATTTCAATAATGTTTTGGAATGCCTTCTGGTTTAAAATTTCACATAATGTATCAACTGCTAGAATATTAGACTTAAAAAAATCTAGCAGAATTGTATCTAAGAGAATAGAAATTGAATACTTAACACTCTAACGAATTATTCTCAGTTTACATTTCAAAAAAAGTATACAGCTATGAAAAAAATCAAATTACTTCTACTATTAATAATTGTATCTACACTATTAATAGTTGCTCAAAAAAAATCAATTGACATTGTTGAAACTGGCGGTGTTTATTTCACTGACATATCACAAACAAAACTCTATACTGGTGACTATCGTGAATATTTTGATAATGGAGATTTAAAGGTAGAAATCAGCTTAAATAATGGAAAACCAGAAGGACCATATATTGTATATTACGAAAATGGAAAACCTCATGAAATACGAGCTTATAAGAAAGGACTACGACATGGCGTTTGGCGCACCTATAATACAATTGGAATATTAATAGCTCAAGCTGAATACTGGAATAATGCAAAACATGGAAAGTGGTTGGTATGGGATGACAATGGAATTATGCGCTATGAAATGTACTATAACAATAATAATAAATCAGACACTTGGTATATGTGGGATGACAAGGGTCGATTGATTGCAGAAAAGGAATATGACATAAATTCTTAATTTTCTCGTACACCCTTTGTAATATTGGTGTAATACACATATGCTTAATTTGTAGTGTATTAAAACAAAAAACAACAGAAGCAATATGAAAAAAATTATTTTATCTACCCTAATCATCTTTACTAGTCTGTCAATTGTATTCGCTGAAGGAAATTCAACAAATGAAATCCAAAAAACAACTACATCAGTAAGTGGACAAGTTATTGACAAAAACACTAATGAAATTTTAGCAGGTGTAGCGGTTATTGCAAATGGCCAAAAAGTATATACTGATTTTGACGGGAAATTTACTATTTCTAACTTATGTGAAGATAACTGTACAATTACTATTACACAAATCTCTTACGAATCTCAAAAAGTAGAATTAGATAATGTGAGGTCAAATGAACTAAATATAATGTTATCTAAGCGTTAGATTAATAATGCTATTTTAGATTTTTTGAAGGGAGCTTTTATTAAGGTCCCTTTTTTATTAGAAAAATTTTTAAATAATCTGTAATGAAATCATAATGTAATATGTATTACATATCTTTGTTATATGATTTTCGCAGATTTGCACATATGTTATTATGAATATTTAGAAAATTAAATAAGACACGCAATGAGCCCATACAAAATATTAGTCGTTGACGACGAAGTAGATTTATGTGAAATTCTTCAATTTAACCTAGAGACAGAAGGATATGATGTTGACACTGCTTTTTCTGCTGAGGAAGCTCTCACAAAAGATTTATCTCAATACAACTTATTAATGCTTGATGTAATGATGGGAGAAATGTCTGGCTTTAAAATGGCAAGTCTTGTTAGAAAAAATAAAAAACTAGCCCACATACCAATCATGTTTTTAACAGCAAAAGATGCTGAAAACGACAAATTAACTGGTTTTACTGTAGGGGCCGATGATTATATATCTAAACCTTTCTCTATTAGAGAAGTGTGTGCCCGAGTAAAAGTAGTATTAAGAAGAAATAACAATCAATCTGAAGATGAACTTTCTGTCATAGAATTTGAAGATTTACAAATATTCCTTAATCAGAAAAAAGTAAAACTTAGTGATCAAGAAATTAAACTTACTAAAAAAGAATTTGAGATTCTAAACTTATTTCTTCAATACCCTGATCGCGTATTTTCTCGTGAAGAAATTCTATCGCGCGTATGGAGTGATGAAGTATATGTGCTAGATAGAACCATTGATGTAAATATTACACGCTTACGAAAAAAGATAGGCATTTACGGGAAAAATATAATTACACGATTGGGATATGGTTATTGTTTTGAGACTAAGAACTAGTATCTAAAAAAATTGTTATATGAGATTATTAACTACTTTTGTATAACACCATAGCAATTTATCTACATGAAGCTATTCAAGAAAAAAATAAGATTTGATCAACGACTCTTCTTCTACTTTTTCATCATTTTCCTTGCATTTACTACAATTGTAACTATTTTTCAATACCAAAGAGAAAAAAAGTTTAGAACAGAACAGTTAGAGCTTCAACTATCTGATTACAACACAATAATCTACAATTTTATTCAAGAGAAGTCAATTTCTCACGAAGACTTAGACAGTCTAGTTTATTTACTTCCAGACTCATTAACAAGAGTTACTATTATCAACAAACAGGGAATTGTAGAATATGACTCTTATGTTTCTCAAGAAAAAGATTTAGAGAATCATTTAAACAGAGATGAAATTCAATCCTCTATTACAAACAATAGAGGCTCTGCAATAAGAAATTCAGCCTCCACTGGTATCGATTATTACTACGTAGCAAATAACTACCCCAATTATTTTATTCGCTCAGCCTTACCTTATGATCTAACGCTTGACGAAATGTTGGATGCAAATCCCATGTTCTTTTACTTTATGTTTATCATGTTTATTGTAACTGTTGTTTCTTTAATACAGATTTCAAATAGAATTGGAAAGTCAATTTCACAACTACGTGATTTTGCACAAAGTGCTGAGCACGATACTGAGATAAATTCACAACAAAAATTTACGAATGACGAACTAGGAGAAATAAGTGCCTATATTGTAGAAATATATAACCGTTTACGAAGCACTAAAAACGATCTTTATAAAGAAAGAGAAAAACTATACCAACACCTTCAAATAGCACAAGAAGGAGTAGCTATATTTTCTACTGAAAAGAAAGAAATCATATCTAATAGTAACTTCTTACAATATTTTGATATGCTTTCTGACATCCCCCTTGGATCTGCGAATGATGTTTTTACTATACCAGAGTTATCGGATATAAATAAATTTATTAATTCTGAAATTAGCACTGACAACAAGAATGAAATGCAAGGAGAAAACTTACAAATAAATAAAAACGGATACAGCTTTATTATACAATGCATTGTTTTTCAGGACAATAACTTTGAAATATCCATCAATGATATTACTCAACAAGAAAGACAAAATCAACTTAAAAGACAGTTAACTCAAAATATATCACACGAATTAAAAACACCTGTCAGCAGTATTCAAGGATATATGGAAACTATCATCCAAAATCCAAATATTGATGATGAGAAACGACAGTTTTTTATTGAGCGTTCCCACCAACAATCCATACGTTTGTCCCAACTACTTCAAGACATTTCTCAACTGAATAAAATTGATGAAGCAAATAACCTTTTCGAAAAAGAAATAGTCTATGTAAATGAAGTAATTGCAGATGTATTAAATGATGTCTCTTTAGAATTAGAGAAAAAAAAGATTAGAATTGATAATCAACTCAAAGAAGTCATAATGATTAAAGGAAATCGCTCCTTGCTTTATTCTATCTTCCGAAACTTAATAGACAATTCAATTTTACACGCAGGTGAGAATTTAGATATAGTTATTCAATGCTACCGTGAAGATGATGATGCCTTTAACTTCTCTTATTATGACACCGGAATTGGTGTTGATGAAGAACACTTGCAACTTCTATTCGATCGTTTCTACCGAGCCGACCAAGGAAGATCAAGAAAAATGGGTGGCACTGGCTTAGGTCTAGCAATTGTAAAAAATGCAATTCTATTTCACAATGGAAAAATCACTGCTCGCAATAGGCCTGAAGGAGGATTAGAGTTTCTTTTCAACCTTGAAAAGAAAAGCTCTTAGCTGAAGTAAATCATCAAGATTAGAATAAAATATTACTTTTTTAACATAATATTTTATATTTAAGTATTGCATTACTGAATTATTTATATATCTTTGTTATACAATTAAAAAATCAAACCGATGGCAACAACTCACTTTAAAGGAACAATAGTAAAAACAAACAGCACTTTACCTAATAATGGATCACAAGCCCCTGATTTCAATTTAGTGAAAACAGACTTAAGCACTCTTACTTTAGGAGAATTAAAAGGTAAAAAAGTTGTACTAAATATTTTTCCGAGTATTGACACCGGAGTATGCGCAGCATCTGTAAGAAAATTTAATAAAGAAGCTGCAGGTTTAGAAAATACTCTTGTAGTATGTATCTCTAAAGATTTACCATTTGCACAAAAACGTTTTTGTGGTGCAGAAGGTATTGATAATGTGATAATGGCTTCAGAATTTAGAAATAGTATTTTTTCGTTAAACTATGGTGTATTACAAACTGAAGGACCTTTAGAAGGCCTTACTGCTCGCGCAGTAATTGTTTTAGATGAAGAAGGCAAAGTTAAGTACACAGAACTAGTAGATGAAATAACTACTGAACCAAATTACGAAGCTGCTTTAAACAGTTTATAACCTTAAAATTTATTATTTACAACCAACGGACAACAAATCCAACGGTATTCTATTTACTTTTTCATAATGATTGGTGTAAGTCCCCTTGATTTGGATAGAAATCAGGGGGACTTTTTTTGAAAAAAATTGTACATTTGTTGCTCTTAAAAAGTAAAACAATGCAACCCTTAGCAGAACGCCTTCGACCGAAAAAACTAGCCGAATATATTGGCCAACAGCATCTAGTTGGAGAGGGGGCAGTATTACGCAAAATGATAGACTCTGGCTCTATCTCATCTTTTATTTTGTGGGGCCCTCCTGGCGTTGGTAAGACTACTTTAGCAAAGATTATTGCCAATCAACAAGATCGACCTTTTTATACTTTGAGTGCTGTGAGTTCTGGCGTTAAAGATGTACGAGAAGTAATAGCAAAAGCAAAAAACACACGCTTTTTTGGAGAAGCGAATCCTATCCTATTTATTGATGAAATTCATCGTTTTAGTAAATCACAACAAGACTCATTATTAGGTGCAGTAGAGCAAGGTGTGGTAACCTTAATTGGTGCGACTACGGAAAACCCTTCCTTTGAAGTTATAACCCCCCTACTTTCTCGTTGCCAAGTATATGTATTAAAATCACTGGAAAAAGAAGATTTACTACAGCTACTTAACTACTCTATAAAAAATGACACAGAACTTAAACAACGAAAATTTAAAGTTGAAGAAACAGAATCAATTCTACGTTTCTCTGGAGGTGATGCAAGAAAGCTATTGAACATAATTGAATTGATTGCCAATGCATCTGAAGATAAAGTGATAATAAACAATGAAATTGTAACAGAACGCCTACAACAGAATCCCATGGCTTATGATAAGAATGGAGAGTTGCACTACGATATAATTTCTGCCTTTATTAAATCTATACGAGGAAGTGACCCTGATGCTGCATTATACTGGTTAGCACGAATGGTAGCTGGAGGGGAAGACCCTAAATTTATTGCACGTCGATTAGTTATATCAGCAGCTGAAGATATTGGGTTAGCCAACCCTAATGCGCTATTAATTGCTAATGCCTGCTTTGACTCTTTACAAAAAATTGGATGGCCAGAAGGTCGAATTATTCTATCAGAAGCTACCATCTATTTAGCATCAAGCCCTAAAAGCAATTCTGCCTACAAAGCTATAGATAATGCTATTGGCATAGTCGAGAAAACGGGAGATTTACCTGTTCCACTACACCTTAGAAATGCGCCGACAAAATTGATGAAAGAATTAGGATATGGCAATGAATATAATTATTCCCACGATTATCCTAATAATTTTATTGAACAACAATACTTGCCAGATGAATTAAATAAGAAGTCTATTTGGAAGCCACAAGCAAATGCTGCAGAAGAAAAACTAACCAACTGGCTTAAAAAGTTGTGGAAGAACAAATACTAACTTATTATTTTCTTGATTTTCTGACAAAAAAAACTACTTTTGCAATGCAAAAAAACCTTTAAACCGAAACTCATCCGATGACTTAAAGTCATCGGATGAGTAGCAAAACATCTGAACTAAATCAATCAAAACATAAAAATTCGCATTATGGCTGAAAGAACTAAAAGCCCATTGGATATTGCAAGAGCAAGTTACCAACCAAAATTACCAATGGCATTAAAAGGCGCAGTAGCGTTAAAAGAAGGAAAAGCAACAGAATCAGTTGCTGATCAAAATGAAATTAAAGCATTGTTCCCAAACACATATGGTATGCCAATACTTGAGTTTGTTGAAGGAGATGCAAAAGAAAACAAAGCATTTAATGTTGGTGTAATCTTATCAGGTGGTCAAGCACCAGGTGGACACAATGTAATGTCTGGTTTATTTGACGGATTAAAATCTATTCATCCAGATTCAAAATTATTTGGTTTTTTAGGTGGTCCTGCTGGACTAGTAGAACATGACTACATTGAACTAACATCTACTATTATTGATGAATTCCGTAATACTGGTGGATTTGATATTATTGGTTCTGGAAGAACTAAATTAGAAGAAACAGAACAGTTTGATAAAGGATTAGTAATCTGTAAAAAACTAAATCTTTCTGCTATCGTAATTATTGGCGGTGACGATTCTAATACAAACGCTTGTATTTTAGCAGAATACTATGCTAAAATAAATAGTGGTGTGCAAGTTATTGGTTGTCCAAAAACAATTGATGGTGACCTTAAAAACGATATGATTGAAGTATCGTTTGGTTTTGATACTGCTTGTAAGGTTTACTCAGAACTAATTGGGAATATCCAACGTGATGCTAACTCAGCCAAAAAATACTGGCACTTTATTCGTTTAATGGGGCGCTCTGCTTCTCATATTACACTTGAGTGTGCTTTACAAACGCATGCAAATGTTTGTATCGTATCTGAAGAAGTTGAAGCTAAAAACCAAACGATTGCTGATGTTGTAAATACGATAGCAGATTCAATTGCAACTCGTGGAAATGCTGGATTGAACTTTGGAACTGTTTTAATTCCTGAAGGATTATTAGAATTTATTCCTGAAGTAAAAGGACTTATTGCTGAGCTAAACGATTTATTGGCAAATAATGAAAAAGAATTTAAAGCATTAAAATTAGATGAAGAGCAACACGCTTATGTTATCTCTAAGCTAACAGAAGAAAATGCTAGAATATTTGCATCTCTTCCTCTATTTATTGCTAAACAATTAACCTTAGACCGTGATTCTCATGGAAACGTTCAAGTTTCATTAATTGAAACAGAGAAGATGTTAATTGATATGGTTAAGAGCCGCCTTGAAGGACTAAAATCTGCTGGTAAATACACTGGTAAATTTGGTTCATTAAACCATTTCTTTGGTTATGAAGGTCGTTGTGCTTCTCCGTCAAACTTCGATGCTGACTATTGTTACTCTTTAGGTTATAATGCATCTTTACTAGTTAATGCTGGAAAAACTGGATATATGTCTATTGTACGTAACGCATACTTACCAACTGAGCAATGGATTTCTGGTGGTGTACCTATTACATCAATGATGAACATGGAACGTCGTCATGGAAAAATGGTGCCAGTTATTCAGAAAGCTTTGGTTCGTTTAGATGGAGCTCCTTTCAAATTCTTTGAATCAGTAAGAAAAGAGTGGGCATCAGCAAATCCAAACTATGTGTACCCTGGTCCTATTCAATATTTTGGACCAACTGAAGTTTGTGATTTACGTTCTCAAACTTTAAAACTGGAATCAGCAAAATAGAACATAAAAAAGCCGCTCAATTTATGAGCGGCTTTTTTTATATCTTGACGGGTCACTTTATTTATCTATATTGAACTGCCATATTTCCAATCACCTTATACTGTACTCCATTTCTAGTAACAATTGGCTTATATAGGATATTATCATATTCATAATGTAATTCTCCATTAATAGTTACTTCTGACACTCCATACTCAGGTATTTCTGGGACAATTGCACCCACTGGAGGTTGAATTACTTCATAATCGTTACCTATGTTATTATAAAATACACCTCCATAATAATAATATGGTCTATTGCGTACTATAACTCTATGGTATCCTCTTGGCATTAAACTTATACGTAGACCTATTGGAGGAGCTAATGATACATACACCCCATTATTGTGCTTATAATAGCGACCATTGCGATATCTGTAATCAACACCTCTATAATGATATCTTGAATAAGTATTATCTATCTTACGAACAGTATGATACCTATTATTTCTTTTTACAGTTGCTCTATGACGTGATATAGTTGCATGTCTTGGTCTATTAACCGTTTTATAACCAGTAGATTTATATCCTTTATTCTTACCATAAGAACGTGAACTAGATGTATATCCCTTTTGTTGATTATATCTATCTCCAGATTTTACTTTTGTTCTCGTTACAGTTTTTGAACGTTTATCATTATTTCTGTTTACAACAGTTTTTGTTACTGTTTTTGTTCGCTTAGGTGTTTGAACTCTATTAGTTTTTACTTTGGCATTTTCTTTACTAGACCTACCATCATCCCTTCGACCTTGACGTTGAGCAAACACATTTACTGTTCCAATTATAAGAGCAGTAATTAAAGCTAATTTTAGAGTAGTTGTTTTCATAATTTTAGTTTTTAGTGAAACAATTTACAGCTTTGATGTGAAACAAGTCCATAGGTTTAACTTCAAGTTATATGTTCTACATCACATTTCTAACTTAATAACTCTTATTGTTAAGCTCTTGAATATGGTCTTTGCTTTTTATGTTCCTGTTTTTTAAGAGGATCACTACTTATTTCATGGTAATTACTCCTACTTCTAAATACATCACAAGCCAAATATAATGCTTGACGAAATGATTCCTCTGAAACTACATTCTGACCTGCTACTTGATAATCAACACCTGCAATTGCAGCTGTTCTAACAATTGGTAATCCTGCAGTAAAATCAACGCCTCTATTTTTAGCAATAGCTTTAAATGGTATTGTGCCTTGCTCATAATACATTGCTACAACAGCATCATATCTAGTAATATCTTCAGAACCGAAATATTCATCTGCAGCTAAAGGACCAACACAAACAATTCCTTTTTCGCCTAAGGTTTTTAAAGCTGGTTTAATAATTTCTATTTCTTCTTGACCTAAAACCCCATCACTTCCAGCTAGCGGGTTCACTCCTAGTACAGCAATACGGGGTTTACGAATAGCAAAATCCTCAATAAGCAACTGATTAAGAGCTGTTATCTTACTAACGATTAGCTCTTCTGTTATCAATGATGAAACTTCAGAAAGTGGAGCTCTTCCTGTAAGCACAGCTACTTTAAATACATCATTCACTAATAGGGTAATTGCATCTCCCTTAGTACCAAATACCTGCTCTAGGTATTCTGTATGACCTGGAAAATTAAACTGTTCTCTATCAATAACTGCTGGATTAATTGGTGCTGTTAATAGTACATCTACTGCACCATCTTTTAAATCTTTTACAGCAGCTTCAATTGACATAAAAGCAGCTTCTCCAGAAGTCTTAGTTGCTTGTCCAAGTTCTACTTTTATTTCATCATTACCACAATTTATAATATTAACTCTTTTGGGACGACACTCAGACACATTTGAAATCACATTCACATTGAACGATTGTATGTCTAATGTTTTCTTGTGAAATGCAGCCGCTTTTGTCGAGCCATAAATTATTGGTATACAATTATCCAATATAAAATTATCTGAAAGAGTTTTTATTATTAATTCAAACCCAACACCATTAATATCTCCTTGAGTTATTGCAACTTTAATTTTTTGTTTTTCCATTTTATTTTTTCTTTTCAGCAGTTATTACAACTTCATCTAACACTGTTGGTAATTTTGCTGAGTACAACAGTGATTCTAATTGACGAATTGAGTTTCGTTTCTTCTTTTGAGGTGCATAAACAAACACTTCTATAGTAATTACGCGTTGATGAAGTTCATCGATACGAGTATGGCTCATAAAAGGACCACCCATGGAACCTCCATTAATGACTTTCCACAAACCACGTATTTCAGCACAATATTTATCATCAACCCATATTTCATTAAAGATAGGGTCATCGTATTTATATTCTGTTCCAAGGTAAGATCCTTTTTGTGGTCCAGGAATAAATGTTTTATTTATTGAATCTCTCTTTTGTAACAAAGCCTCTTTTGTAAGCATAGCTTTATCTTTATATGGGTATGAATAAATAAAAATATCTTGTCGTACTTCTGCTACACCGGTAGAAAGCCAAAGCGCATCTTTTTCTTGTTTGTATTGTACGATAAAATGAGGAACAGTCATAGAGACTCCAAACTGTTGCTGAATCATATGCATAAAATTACTATTGGTATGATCACCTAAATGGTCTTTCATACGATCCAATTCTCCCTCCACAAGATAATCTAAAATCTGTTGTCCATTGTTCTTAAGTAGTTTTATAAAAGTAGTATCATCGGGAGCCACTATCTTAACTAAAGATTGAGGACTAGACCATTTATCCTTACTTAGCTTAACCTTTCCTTTTGTATATTGAGTATTATCAATCTCAACAAAAACTATATTTCGGGTAGGTTTATACAAGTTAGAAAACTCCTTTGGAGAACAGTGTGAGACATTAAAAAAAGGCTCTTTCTGAGGTAAAGAAGGCATATCTTTTTCTAGAAGATTAAATAACGCTTCGCCTGCTTCACTTTTCCAATTCTTTTTTTCTATTACCACTAAAACTTCATAAGGGCTTCCTGTGATACTTTGCAAAAAACGGCCATTCTCTTTACATGCAGACATTAATAAGACGCTCGTAATTAGAATTATTATACCATTGATTTTTTTCATAATTTGATGATTAACAAATGAAGCTCTAAAATAGTTAATTATTTGCTTCTTTCTCTACTTTTGAAGTAGAAAGCATTCCACAAGCAGCCAAAATATCTTCCCCCCTTGATTTTCTTATCGTCGTAATAATTTTATTATCTGACATATAATCTCTAAACTTTATCATTTCTTCCATATTACATCCTTCCAAAGGAACACCTGGAATAGGGTGAAATTTAATCAAATTAATACGACATTCAAGCCCAGATAACATTCGAACTATTTCTCTAGCGTGACGCATACTATCATTAAAACCTTTAAATAGAATATACTCAAAAGAAACTCTACGCTGATGAGTAAAATCGTATTTATTTAAAAACTGTAAAACATCTTCTAGTGGATAAGCCTTCTCAGATGGCATTAATTGAAGTCTTTCATCTGTAAAAGGAGTATGCATACTAATTGCTAAATGACATTGTGATTTTTCAAGAAAAACCTTTAATCCAGGAATTAAACCAATACTTGAAACAGTTATTCGTTTAGGACTCCACGCAAATCCATAATTTGAGGTTATTACATCTAAGGCTTGTAAAACGGGTAAGGTATTATCAAAAGGTTCTCCCATACCCATAAAAACAATATTAGTAAGCTTATCTGATTCTTGTATCGATAATATCTGATTTATTATCTCTGCCGAAGTCAAATTACCTGAGAATCCTTGTTTGCCTGTCATACAAAATGAACAGTTCATTTTACACCCTAGCTGTGAAGAAACACAAAGTGTAGCACGATCTTCTTCTGGAATATATACTGATTCAACAAAACCATCTAGTACTTTAAAGAGATACTTCTTCGTTCCATCTGAAGATATTTGCACCTCAACAGGTTCTTCTCTACCAAGCTCATATTTCTCTGACAATATTTCTCTATTTTTCTGAGAAATATTTGTCATTTTATCAATAGCAATCACCTTCTTCACATACATCCAATTACATATCTGTTTGGCAGTAAAAGAAGGGAAATTTAAGGCATTTACAATGTCTTGAATTTCTTTAAGAGATTTACCAAGTAGTATTTCTTTTGCCATTATTTTTCTTTTTTAAACAAAGGTAAATAAAAAACGGAACGATTTATATCATTCCGTTTTTGTATCTCTAACAATTATTCTGATTAATAAAAACTAGATCTATTGTCAACAATTTCAGTTTTCTCTTTTAATACATCTGATGCACCAGAAGACAGATTACTATATTGTCTCGCAAGAGTTTGCATTTCAAGGTTTTTATCAAATGGAGTTGGGTTTTCAAACACATTATATGCTTGAACAACAAATACTCCTTGATTACCCTCAATAGGCTTTGACACTTCATTAAGTTTAACCACTGATGCATGTGCAATAGCAGCAGGCTCAAAGCCTAAAGATCCAAATGTTGAAGATTGGAAATTAATTTGTTTTGCTGTATCTACATTTATGGCTAATTCACTTGCTAATGTTTGTATATTTTTCCCTTTCTTAGAATTAATTTCTGCAACTATTATTGCTGCTTTCTTCTCTGGCATTAACATACTTGTAATTTCATCTTTTACAGTTTCTATTTCTTTATATCCTTTATTATGAACTGCTGTAACAATAGCAACGACAAATTTTGTTTCACAATCATACACATCAGAAACAATATTTGCTTCTTCATTATCAAATGCCCAGCGGATTATTTGACGAGAACTTTTTACGCCATTAATAGAAGGGGTATTTTCTTCTAAACCGATTGCAGGTAGAACTACATATCCATTTTTCTCAGCTCCTTTTTCAAATTTACTTATTGTAGTATTATTTGCAGCAAACTGTTTAGCTTCATTATAAATATCGCTATAAGTATCTTGACTTGGTTTTACTTCGTTAGAGATAACAGCTAATTTCACTTTCCTTCGGTTAGCCGTTTTTTCTGTAACTTGAATAATTTGTGTTGCATTTCCGTCTTTGTACGTAAAATACGTATTTATTGGCTTTGAAACGCAGACTTGAATAATTTCGTCTTGAGAAGTTGCAACAGGAACCCATCCTACCTCTCCACCTCTTACAGCAGTTTCTTGCATTTGAGAATATTTGCTAGCTAAAGGAGCAAATGCTGCTCCAGCTTGCAAAGCAGTCATTATACTATCAACAAGTTTTTCTGTTTTTTCTTCTTCTTCTGTAGCAACAATAATATGCTTTAATTTAATTGAGTCAGGAGCTGTAATTCCTGTTTCAATAATTCTAGCCATTTTATAAGTATTCCCAAATAAAGTTGGGCCAAACACATCATTTTTTTGTCCACTAAATGCAAATACTCTTAAGTCAGCGTCAATATCATTTTCAGATAAAGCGATGTCTTTATATGGTAATGAATTAGGATTTACTACTGACTCAATTTCTGTTGTAGTTGAGAAATCTTCTTTCAAATCATTTATCCATTTATCAGCTCTTGCAAAATCTTCTTTACTAGGATTAAGACTAAATGCTACATATTTTACATCTCTACTACTTTCTTGCTTATAGCGTTCTTTATTTTCTTTATACTTTGCAGCTATATCAGAGTCAGAAACCTTTACTTTATCATCAGCAACAGAAGAGTATGGTTTAAATGCATATAAAAAATCAACTACATTACGTTTAGATTCATAAGCCATTTGAGCTTCAATAGAATTTACATTTAAAGCTTTATTTAATAATACATTATATTTATTTTCAAGCTCTCCATTCTTAATAATTGTTTCAAAATACATCCAATAGCTTTTCAAAGAATTAATTTCTTCTTGTTCTTGAGCACTACTTGGTTTTCTATCAAGTTGACTTAAAAATGTTATCATTCTATTTTTATCAAACATTCCAGTCTTTGGATCTGCAAATATCCTTCTACCCATTAATAGCTGATGTGGCATCTGACCTAAAGTCATATCTTCCATTTCTTTAGTGCTTACGACTAAGCCTAATTTATCAGCTTCAATTTTAAGTAAATTATTTTTGATTAAATTATCCCAAACTGTTTTACGAATTTGAACCATTGTATTTTCATCTAATGATGATCTACTGTATTCAATTTTATACACCCCTTCTAACTGGGCTGTTAGCGCTTGGTATTCTTGTATCTTATATACTTCACCATCAATTTCCGCAATATTCTCTTGTGATTGCGTAAACAATGATGAGCTATTGTTTAAAAAGTCACCTACGATGAAAGCAACCAAAGCTAAACCAATAACAATTAATAACAATATCCCTTTACTTCTAATTCTTTCTAATGTTGCCATGTCTTATGTAATCTTTTAAATTTTATCGTAATACAATTATGCTTTTTTAAGCGCACGAATATACAAAAAAATAGAATGAAAGCCTCACGATTAAGAAAAATCACTTTCAAAATATTTATTCTAACACTTTTAATTTTACTAATTCAATTTTATTGTTTGTAACACGTAGAATCTTAAACTCAAAATCTTCAATCTTTATGGTTACATTTAATTTGGGAAAGTTCTGATAATGATCAAGAATATAACCTGCAATTGTCATATAGTTATCTGTTTTAGGAATATCTAACTCAAACAACTCATTAATTGCATCAATCTCCATTCGTCCAGATATCAGGTATTCATTCTCTTCAAGTTTTCTAGAAATCAATTTATTATTATCATGCTCATCTTCTATTTCTCCAAATATCTCTTCAATAACATCTTCTAACGTTACTATTCCAGCAGTACCTCCAAACTCGTCAACAATTACAGCTATATTTCTTTTTTGTTGTATAAACTGTTCCAATAGTTTACTTGCAGGCATATTTTCTGGCACAATAGATACGGAATTGATTAAAGGTTGCCATTTTTCTTTATTCTTAAACATCTCTGATGAATGAATATAACCAACGATATTGTCTATGGTATCCTTATAAATAAGTATTTTTGAAATCCCTGTTTCAATAAACTTAGCATTTAATTCAGACAATTTTACATTTTCCTCTATAGCAATTATCTCCGTTCTTGGGACCATGCACTCTCTCAACTTAACAGCAGAAAAATCTAATGCATTTTGAAATATCTTCACCTCATGCTCAATTTCTTCATTGTTAGATAAGTTTTCTATGCTTTCCTGCACCCAGTAATCTAGATCAGTTCTATTAAAGCTATTCTTTGCTGAATTTTTATCTAGTTTTACTCCAATAATTCTCAATATAAAAATTGAAATAGAAGTAGCAAAAATTGAAACTGGGTAAAGGATTACATAACTTAAAAAAAGAGGAATTGAAAAAACCTTAAGCCAAAGATTAGGATTTACTCTAAACAATGTTTTGGGTAGGAATTCTCCTGTAAACAAAACGATTAAAGTCGAGATTATAGTTTGCAAGGAAGTAATAAAAATTGCATTATTAGAAATTGCATTTAGAGGACTTTCCAATAAGGCTGCCATTTGCATTCCATACACAACTAATGCTATATTATTCCCAACAAGTAAGGTTGAGATAAATTGCTGAGGATTTTTAAATAGAATACTTAAAAAAACAGTAGTTAAACTATTTGTCTTTTTATCTAATTCAAAACGTAGTTTATTGGCAGATATGAATGCAATCTCCATTCCTGAGAAAAACCCAGAAAGTGCAATTGAAATAAATATAACAATAATAGTATTCATTTATTTAAGGCGTTTCATCAAGAGGAATAATTCCTTGTGGATTTCGAATTGTATAACGTGTTAAGTTAGAATTTGATTCAAAACCGATTCCACTAATGATTTTTGTTTTTTGTGTTATCTTAATCTTTTTATCCGAATATATTCGTTCATTTTTTTCATCCCAAAAAAGTTGATCTGTCTCGAAATACTCCCCTTCAAGATTTTTCGCTTTTACATTGCTATTAAATTCCCACAAAGAAATTTTATCTAGATATATGGCACTATCTGATTTCATCTCTGCATCAACTTTATAATATTCATTAAATCTTTCAAAATTAAGCCCCTTAGGAAAAAGCCAAAATGGCTCCTCTTTTTTATCGTATATTTTCCATTTGGGAGTTGTTATTCTATAACGCGTAATACCAGAGTCTGAAATAATTGTAGTTATATTAGTTGCTGTAAGACGGGGAAGTTCTTCTCTAGAAATATTCTTGTCAACTACAACAATCTCTGAATCTGAACAGCTACTAAAAAAAATTAGCACAACAACTATTATAAAAACAGTTGCCGTGCTAATTTTATGAAATACATTTATAAATGTTGAATTAAACATTATTATCTACACATCGTTGTTTCTCCAATCCATCCACCTACAGTATATGATTTTCCCTTCTCTAAATCAGGGTGCATAAATATCTCATTATCTTCTGGGAAGTAACTACTATATTTATTAATTTTTTCATTTGCTTCTTCAACAACAGAAGAATCTATTGCTTTTGCTTTAATATATTTGTCTACAGCAGCGTAATATATTGTTTTATTAAGAACTGCATCACTATAAATACCTGTTGAACTTGCATATAAATTACCTATCAAAATATATGGTTTTCCTTGTTGAGAATTATATTCTAAAGATTTACGAGCATGCTCACGAGCTTTAGGCTTGTTTTTTAAGTTATAATACATGTTTGCTATATTCATTTGATAGGATGCTTTATTTGCATCTGAATTAGAAAGCTTTGTCGCATCTTCTAAATAGGCAACACAACTTTCATAATCTTTCTTATTCATAGACATATTTGCACAACCCACAGCTGATTCTTCAGTTGGCTGAATTTTATGTGCATATGCTGAAGCTGAAAAGTAGACTTGAGACTCGTCTCCACCTACAGCTTTATACAATGAAATTACGGAACTCAAATAAGCCAAATCTAGCTTGTTTTCTTCAACACCGGTTAAGTAAATCTTATCTAGCACCTCTACACTTAATGCTTTTGACTTAGCAATATATTGATTATTCGCATCTTTTACTTGCTCATAGCTTTTGGCATATTTAGAAGTACTATCACTAACATTTACAAGTAAAATATCATTTACTTTAACATAATCTTTAACCAACTTATCTAAATGAGCTGGCTCTTTATTAAAGATATTTACAGATAAAATAATATAGTATTGTAAAAAAGCTGCATCAGTTTTATTTCCTAAGCCATCAACCGCTTGCCCCATCCATTTATAGGCTTCTTTTTTTAACTTATCCTTGGGTGTTGGTAATTTATAATAATCAATAGCTTTTAGTCCTAAAATTCTAGGAGTAGGGATATATGAATCATCACCAAAATATTTTATTCTATCATCATAAACACTCATTAAGCGATTAACCAATACTTGCTTTTTTGCAGCATCAGGTTCTTGTTTTATCTGCCAATTAAGAATCTTAGCACCATATTTATAGATGTTTTTTGAATACTCTGGACAAGTAGTATACAATTCTAACCAAGGAGCTGCTGCATCGGCATAGCTTTTATTCTTTGCAAACTCGTAAAATACACTATTGTTTTCTTTACACTTATCTGACACCTCTGCTGTTCTAGTTGATGAATCTGCTTGTGCTTTAATCACCATAGAGAAAATAGATACTATAGCCAATAAGGTTAACTTAATTCTTGTTTTCATGATATATAATATATTATTTTATTCAAACTGACGCTTAAAGAACCATCTTTCATTAAAGGTTGTACTTAATGAGAATTTCCAATAATCTTCTTGAATAAAATTGTCAGATATTCTTCCTACTCTTCCATATTCAACACCAATATTAAAGATAGATTTATTTCCTTTAGCTGGTAATCCAAATCCAAAAGTTATGCCATAATTAAAGGCATTCTTATTTATGTCTAGATAATTATTAGTAAAATTTCCTCCAATTCTATAGGTCACTCTGTTTAGGTATCTTTTAGAATTTACATTTGGTAAATACTCTGCTCCTATTGCTAGTCTATACTTATTTTTCAAACTATCAGACACTCCAAAAAACTTAGTATCAGAGAAGTTGTGCAATAAAAAGTCTGCTCCTACAAGCAATTTATCTTTAAATTCTAAAGAAAAACCAGCCCCAAGAACCAGGGGTGACTCAAAATCAGAATTACTAGTTGAAACAATCGTATCTACACCAGTAATACCAACTGTATATTCACCATAAAGTTTTGATTTACTCTCAAACACAGCTCCTAAGGTAAGTTTAGTCTTCTTATTCAAATCTGCAAAATACTGCAAACCGTAACGGAAATTAACATCTCGAACTCTCAATTCTGAATATTTAGAAGTCACCCCATAAAGAGCAGTAGATAAAAAACTCAAGGAATTATTATTCTCTAAAGTTCCAAATAAATAAGATGCATTCACTCCAACTGAGAAATGTTTTCCTAATTCTGTAGACAGCCCAAAGTAAGCTTGAGTAAGAGTTCCTTCTCCTGAAAGGACTTGTAAATAATTAATATAATCATCTCCGGTAGCTGATGTTTGTAGTATTGAGTCTTCTTGAGAAATATTATAGCCAACAAATGAGTACGGCAATAAGCCTGCACTTAAAGCCAACCAATCACTTAGTGGTAATTGCATATTTATATATTCAAGATTTCCTGTGAAACTACTACTAGCTCCTTCTGAATTTGAGAATTGCGACAATCTACCACTACCTCCTATCTCGAATAAAAAAGTAAGACTATCCATTGCTGTATATGCTGCTGGATTAGCAGCATTTATACTTGATTCTGAACGTATTCCAATAGAAGTCCCTCCCATAGAAGCACTCTTTCCGGAACCAATATCAGCAATTTCACCGTACCCAAATCGTGTATATGGAGAATTCGTATTGTTTTGAGCAAGAGAAAGAACACTCACTAAAACCAACGATACTGTTACTATAATTCTATTTATTTTCTGCATTATAATTTATTATGCTATTTAAGCCTATCAACACTAAATTCTGATTTGCAAAGATGCTATTTTTTAACTTGCTTTCAAAGAAAAAACAGTTGCCTCCTGTTAAAAATACCAAAAGTTTTGGGTATGATTGAGTTAACTTATCCATATAAGATTCTATTTCACTTAGAATCCCATTAACAACCCCTGATCTAATAGCCTCTTCTGTTGTTTTACCTAACAACTGTGTTTTGCCCTCCTTATTAAGTAGAGGCAACTTTTTCGTAAACGAATGCAAGGCTTTAAAACGCATATCTAAACCTGGACTTATTGTCCCACCAAGATATTGAGCTTCAGCATTAATAAAATCAAAAGTTAATGCTGTTCCTGCATCAATTACCAAAATATCATTTTTCGGGTTCAGACTGTAAGCGCCAATAACTCCAGCCAACCTATCTTTTCCGAGCGATTGGGGTGACTCATACAGATTTTGCACCGGCAAAAGTGTTTCTTGTGAAAATTCTAAAAAAAAAGGAGATTTCTCTTGAAAGAGAGATTTTAATTTGTCCCCAATAATCCCCACACTGGAAATAATTGTGTTATTTATTTGGTGATCAACAAATAAACTTCTCCACTCTGTAAAGTTATCATTATCTATAGAGCAGAATTTAATTAACTTGTCAGCTTCAAACAATCCTACTTTAGTATACGTATTTCCTTGGTCTATACAGAGATTCATGATAATATTTTTTTTCTTCTTTGATTGATTCGTTCTTCCCAAATCATCCAATAAAGAAATATAACTCCATAAAAAACATACTTAATTGTTTCATGTAAAAAATTAAATCGATCGGGGTGGTTTTCAACAACAACAGACAATATGAAAATACGGAATATATTAAAAAAATAGACTAAGAATAAACCAAGAGGGACAAACCATATTTTTGGTTTCCAAGGACCTTGAGTAAACAACATAATACTCAGAAAAATAAATGATTGCTTAATTGCTGTACAACCCCAAATCACTAATAAAGAATTATGATTATCAAAGCAAATATCGTTGGCGTAATGTCCATGAATATTAAACCCTAAACTCGACAAAATAAATTTCACCACATAAGTAATATGCGCGACCATATAATCAAATGGGCCAGATACATCAATAGCATCAAATAATAAAACTTGATTACTACCTTCGTCTCCACTAACAACAATTTTCCAAAGAAAATTAGAAATAAACAATACTAACATAAATACAAGAACACCTTGCATATGCCCAGCCTTTGCCCAATATTCTTTTATAATATTTTTAATCTTGTCTTTCATTATTTTCAAATACTAACACGTGCAAATGGCGGACTTGCCAAATCACAAAAATCACCATCTAAATATTTATAATATCCAGCGATAGCAATCATCGCTGCATTATCCATTGTAAATGCCAACTTCGGAATAAACACATTTTTATTATTTCTACTCCCATATTCTAGGAATGCATTTCTTAAACCCGAATTAGCAGAAACACCCCCTGCTAAAGCGATATCTTTAATATCATAATCATTTACAGCCTTCGTAAACTTCAACATTAAGGTTTCTATAATCGTTTGTTGTAAAGAGGCACAAAGATCCGCTTTATTATTCTCAATAAAATTAGGGTCTTTCTTGACTTCATCTCTTAACAAGTACAAAAACGACGTTTTTAAGCCACTAAAACTATAATTATAGCCATCTACATTTGCCTTATTTAACTTAAAAGAATTCGAGTTACCTTCTTTTGCAAATTTATCAACATGTGGACCACCAGGATAAGGCAAACCCATTATTTTAGCAGACTTATCAAATGCTTCACCTGCTGCATCATCAATAGTTTTTCCAATAATTTCCATCTCTCTATGGCTTTTAACTAAAATGATTTGAGAATTTCCTCCAGAAACTAACAAGCACAAAAATGGAAAACTTGGATACGACCCCTCCTCTTTTTTCTCTACAATAAAATTCGCCAATACATGAGCTTGCAAATGATTAACATCAATAAGTGGAATATCAAGAGACTGAGAAAAGCCTTTAGCAAATGAAGTGCCAACTAAAAGTGAGCCCATTAAACCAGGCCCCCTAGTAAATGCTATTGCACTTAATTGCTCCTTTGTTACGCCTGCATTTTTTAATGCCTCATGTACTACAGGAATAATATTTTGCTGGTGCGCCCTTGATGCTAGTTCTGGAACGACACCTCCATATTGTTCATGTATCTGTTGACTTGCAACTACATTTGAAAGCAACAATCTATTACAACTCACAGCTGCAGATGTATCATCACATGATGATTCAATGGCCAATATATAGATTTTTTCTCCTTCTGTTAACATGTCTATAAAGACGAATAAATTACAAACATTATTTTAAAATATTTATTATTCGATAAAATATTGTCAAATACAATGATAAAAGCCGATTTCTTTACTTATTTTTGTGTGCTTAAGCACCGACTTTATGGCAGTGCATTTGTATTTCACCAAAAATAAATTCCAAAGGTATTAAAAAAACAGCAAAAATATTATTTATTGTTTTAGCATCCTTGTTATTGTTATGCGGAAGTGCTATTGCCTTACTAAGAAGCAACAAGGTTCAAAATTACTTAGTTCAAATTGTTGTCTCTAACTTCTCATCAAAAATCGGATCAAAGGTACAAATTGCATCTGTTGATTACGCCTTATTTAACAAAGTTTTATTAGAAGATGTTTACATTGAAGACAAAAATGGAGACAGTTTGCTTTTTGTAAAAGAACTTCGAATGGGGTTCAGCCCTCTTAAACTCTTCCAAAATGAGATTGTCTGCAACTATATCGAAGTTAATAGGCTATCGGGAAACATCATAAAAGATGAGAACGACAAACTAAACCTACAGTTCATTTTAGATGCGTTAAAAAAAGACAACAAAAAGTCTACACTAAACTATCAGCTTGAAGGCATAAAAATAACAAATTCAAGATTAACTTATCACAACCTAAACAGTTCTTATTGCCAAGAACATTTTGACAAAAACAATATTTCTCTTTTCCAACTCAATGCAGAAATAGACCTACATAAATTCAACAAGAAAGAATTAAATGCAAAAGTAAAAAGCATTAGCTTTATTGAAAGGTCTGGCTTTACTCTAAAAGATTTCACAGCTTCAATAATTGCCGACAAAGAAAAAGCATTGATAAAAGGCCTAACTATTTTATTGCCGAAATCAGAAATCTATTTCACCCCTATTACGGCTAACTATAAAAATCTCTCTAACCTTAAAAAACTAAATACCAAAGTGCAATTTGACTTTTTGTTAGAACCTTCTCAAATTGCCTTATCCGATTTAAAAGGATTTCTTCCTGCATTAAAACACAACAGAGAGAAAATTAAACTATCAACTCATTTTACGGGTAGTATTGGAAATATTAAAATTAAAAATCTAAATTTATCATACAACAATGACATTTACGTAAGAGGAGATTTAAACTTCAATGGCCTCCCAAATATTGAAGAAACATTTATTCATACTCAGATAAAAAGCATAAAAACAAACAAGCACAAATTACAAGATTTTTTATCAAGTGTTATCGGGCGTCCATTTCAATTACCAGAAAAGTTTTCGAACTTGGGAACTATCAATTACAAGGGTGCTATTTCTGGATTCTTTAGCGATTTAGTTGTATACGGATCTCTCAAAACAAAATCAGGTGAAATATTTACAGATGTTCTTATGGGAATTTCCTCAGATTTCACAGGCATGAAATATAGTGGCTCCTTACACGCAAACGATTTTAAGCTTGGATCTATCATGAAAGACGAAACAAGTGCTGGTGACGCCTCATTTAGTTTTTCATCAACAGGAAGCATTTATTCTAAAGGCAGAGTAAATGGAATAATTGAAGGAGAAATTTCTTCAATTATCTTAAAAGACTATATGTATAAAAACATTCTACTAAAAGGAGGTTTCGACAAGAAAACATTTGACGGATGGATTAAATTAGATGACCAATTTGCTAAACTTGATTTTAATGGCAAACTTGATTTCTCAGAACGATTGCCTTCTGGCAACTTTAAGATGAGCGTTAAGAGACTAAATCTTCAAAAACTAAATTTAATAAAAACCCACCCAAACCTAACCCTTGCTTTTAATATTAACACTAGTTTCACTGGAAGTAAAATAGAAGAGACAGACACAGAAATTTTAATTGATAGTTTATATATAGCGAATAATGACAAAGAGGTTTTCTCTGAAAACATATATATTCAATCAAACATCAATGACAGTCTAAGTGTTTTAGCCATTAATTCTAATTTAATTACTGGATCTGTAAAAGGTCAATATTCATTTTTAAGCTTTGGCAGAAGCTTCACGAACATTGTTGAATCTTACTTACCTTCTCTAAAAAACAAAACGAGGAAAAACAAAAAGAAATTAAAAAACAATTTCGTTTTCTATCTTACCGATTTTCACATTGATAAGTTTACCGATATATTAGAATACGACTTAACTCTCTCTCCAAAATCATTGATAAGTGGATTCTACAATGAAGAAGAAAATAAATTTAGACTAGAAGTTATAATACCAAGACTTAAAAAAGGGAGAAATAGTTTTAAAGATTTAAATTTCCTTTGCAACAACGAATTTGATGCGCTAAACATTACTAGCTCTTCTGAAATAAATAAAAAAACTAAATTTAATTTCTTTACTAGAGTAGCCAACGACTCCATTCTACTAGATTTTGATTGGAGAAACCCTCATAATTTCTCCGGAAAACTAAATACAAGTGCTTTTTTATACAGAAACGAAAAAGAAAACCTTCACGCAAACATTGATATTTTACCTTCAAAAGTATGGCTAAAAGATTCCTTATGGAATATACATCAATCGCAGATGAATACTAATTTTAAAACATTAGAAGTATCTGAACTCGTATTAGACCACAATGATCAATTTATAAAAATTGACGGCACTGCATCTAAGTCCACAAATGACAGCTTATACGTTAAACTCAATGATGTTTTATTGGGAAATATAATGGATATGGCTAAAGTGAGAACTCCAAAGATTGAAGGTCTGGTTACTGGAGATTGTTATGTGATGAGCGTATTTGATAAAATGATATTAGAGCTAGACGTTTTTGCCGAAGACTTCACTTTTAACAATTCTATTTGGGGAGATGCAAAAATGAAAAGCGTATGGGATGATTCTGAAAAGAAATTACATGCCAAAGGCTTTGCTTACACAGCAGATAAAGATACTGCATTTAATATTGAAGGAGAATACTACCCCCAAAATGACTCTATGGAATTCCTTGCTAACATCAACAAGTTAGGAGTAGACTTTTTACGCTACTATTTAGATGGAGCACTCAATAATGTTTCAGGAGATGCATCTGGGAAGTTAAGAATATTTGGAGGAATAAGACATTTTGAATTAGAAGGAGATTTGTTTGTAAAGAATGGTTATTTCGATGTTGACATAATGAAAACAGCTTATCATTTTAATGATACAATCTATGTGAAAAAGGATGCCGTCTTTTTTGATGATATTACCATATATGATTACAAGAATAATACTGGTCTACTAAATGGTAATCTCACCCACAAGAATTATAAAAACATGCGATACCGGTTTGATATTAAATCTAATAATGTTCTAGCTATGAAAACAACAAAAGAAGACAATGAGAACTTCTATGGAACAGCATTTGGAACGGGAAAAATTCGTATTGCAGGAACAAAAGAAGAAGTAAATTTCAACATCAACATGAAAACAGAACCTGACACTAAATTGGTAATTCCAATGGTCACAACTGAAATAGCTACTGAAAATTCATTTATCCAATTTGTAAATAAAAAGAAAACAACAAAAGAAAAAGACGCAGAGAAAAAGAAAAAAGAAAACTCTCTACCAGACAAAACAAAAGTTCATGTATCCTTGCAACTAGAAGCAACACCTGATGGTCAAATTAAACTTATAACAGATCCAATTGGAGGTGATTACGTTCAAGTTGAAGGCTATGGTAACTTAAAGATTGAATATGATAATATTGATGGAAATAAACTCTATGGCACCTATGAAGTTGAAAGAGGTGATTATTTATTCACTCTTCAACAGGTAATTAAAAAGAACTTTACTGTTAAGCCTGGGGGTACAATTCGCTGGAGTGGAGACCCATATGAAGCAATAATTGATTTAAATGCCACCTATACTGTTCCTTCAGTTTCTCTATTAGATATTTTAGAAGACACACAAGACTTAGCCCGCACTAGCCTACCTGTAAACTGCTTACTGAACTTGACTGGAAATCTAATGCAGCCAACAATAAAATTTGATTTAGAATTACCTTCTGTCCCAGAATTACAAAGCAGAATTAAAAATATTGTAAATACGGAAGAAATGATGAATAGAGAAATATTAGCTCTACTCGTAATGAGTCGTTTCTACAAACCAGACAATCTACAAACTGAAAGTACTGGGTTAGGAACTGAAATGGTATCTGTATTAACTACTACCGTATCCGGACAGTTAAACAACTGGCTATCTAAACTAAACGACAAAGTAAACGTTGGACTAAACGCACGTTTAGGTAATGGTCAAAACTTCTCTGAAGGTGGAGAATACAAACTTGGGGTAATGTATCAACCCAACAACCGTCTTATTATAAATAGTAATCTTGGATATCGTGAGGATATCTACAACCCAACAACAACTAATTTTATTGGTGACCTTGATGTTGAATACAAATTAAATAAATCTGGGAAGTTCAGAGCAAAAGCATACACACACTCTGCCGACAACTTTTTCATCAATGCAAAAGGTACTGCATTAACAACACAAGGACTTGGCATTATGTATCGAGAAGACTTTGACAAATTCTCTGATGTACTAAAGCTTTATTTCAAAAAAAATGATAAGAAAAACGACTCTATCAAAAGCAAATAAAATATGAGAAATAGAAGAATAATAGGAAGCATTCTTGCATTAAGTATATCTTTTGCACTAACAGCCCAAGATATAGTTGATGCCTTTATAAGCATGCCAAACGAATACTATTTATCTTTACCATCTGCTCAAAGAGAAGAGCTTGTAAAAGCTTATAATGAAGCTCAGACACATAAAGGTGATTCAATTAGTACAGAAAGGAAAAATAAATTTAGAGGCAAAAGCTCAATTACATTAATTGACACAGTACATCAGAAAATATCAGTAAAAAACTCTAACAATGGAAAAGTTGACTTAAAGGTGCTATCGAGTGAATTATCAAACGATGTAAAATACTATGCTCTAATTTTCACGGCTTGTGCTCCTATTTGCAATTCTCATATCGGGTTTTATAATTCTAATTGGAAATTATTGAACTTTGAAATACAGTCAACAACCACAATATTTGATTTCTTAGACATTGATAAGATTAAAGCGGACAATAAAGATGTTAAAATCATTGCAGAAAAATTCGATATTGTTTTTATAGAAATACAATTTGTTGAAAATGAAAATAGTATAAAAACAACTCTCAACTCAGGAAACTATCTAGACAAAGAAAACTACGAGAAATTAAAGTCCTATTTAAAAGGAGATAAGATTCTTTACACTTGGAAAAATGACAAGTATATTATTGATAAATGTTACTGGTAATTAGCTTACCATTTATACTAAAATGACACAGTCTGAAATAAACAACAACTACAACAGCATTTGTAAGTTAATAGAAAAGCAACAGCTTAAAGAAGCTTTAGAAGCACTACAAGACTTTGCGCAACCTTTACAGATTTGGCAAATTTCTGATAAGATTAAAGCATTGCAAGATAACTATCAGATGATGCTAAATTATTCTTTTGAAGGAGTAAAAGACCCTGAACAGAACAAACTCTACAACCAATTAATTGCTAGCTCATACAAAATTACGGAAGAGGTAAAAGAAGAACTAAACTCTACCAATGCAAATGACTATGTATTTTCACAAAAACGCTATTTCCCTTTTACTCAGATATCAACTTCAACTGACTTAATTGCAGAGTTAGAGAAGTATACCAACACTATATCAGAAAACTGTAAAGAAGATGCTTTATTAAAGGAGTCATTAAGCAATCAGTTGTTTAAAACAATTTGGTTCTCTGGAAAAAATGCCACACATGAAATCTCTCTTATTAAAAGAGGTCTTATAAGTGAAAATATGTTGCTTTCAGACAAGTGCATCATTATTTCCTCTTTAATGCTTTCGCTAATGCGTTGTTTTAATGAAGAAAAAGCTTTGTTGTTAATTGAATATTGTAGTCACAATGAGGAAGAAATATCTCAGCGAGCACTAGTTGCTTTACTACCAATTCTAGCTCGTTATGATAAAAGATTGAAATTTTTCCCTGCCATTAGAAATCGTTTGGTTGTTCTTATGGACAATACAAAAGTGTTGGAACATATCAAACACATCATCCTACAGTATGCAAGAACTAATGAAACAGAAAAAATCTCCAAAAAACTAAAGGAAGAGATTTTACCTGAGATGATGAAAGTTGCTCCAAAGATCAAGGATAAGATAGACTTAGACAGCCTTACTAAAAATGATGACTCAGAGGAAAAAAATCCAGAATGGCAAGATATATTAGAAGAGAGTGGCATAGCAGATAAGCTTAAAGAATTTAGCGATTTACAAATGGAGGGTTCAGATGTATACATGAGTACTTTCGCTATGCTTAAAAATTACCCATTCTTTAATGAAGTTGGTAATTGGTTTAAACCATTTGAGGGAAGCCAATCAGACATTTGTGAGTTATTTGAAGGTGAAGGAAAATCCTTATTGCCTGCTATTATGAAAAATGGGTTTATGTGTAGCTCTGATCGTTATTCGTTTTGCTTGAGCTTAGCAAATATGCCTGCTAGCCAACGTGAATTAATGAGCAAAGCATTTGCTATGGAATCTGAACAAATGAACGAAATACAGCAAGATGATGAGATACTAGCAAAAACAAAAAAAACAGAACAAATATCCAATACATATATTCAAGATATTTATCGATTTTTCAATCTATTCACTAACAAGCAAGACTTTGAGAACCCTTTCGAGCATTCTTTAAATTTCCAGAACACGTGGTTCTTTTCTTTAGCCGGTTTTGATATGGAAGAGAAAAGAGAAATTGCTGAATATTATTTCTCAAAAGACTTCTATCCTGAAGCACAAGAGATATTCCAAGAAATTGAAGAAAATAGCACAAAAAGCCTCGACCTATGTCAGAAGATTGGATTCTGTTATCAAAAAATGGGTGCTATTGAAGAAGCTCTAAAATACTATTTAGAAGCAGAAATAATTCTATCTAACCAAAAGTGGACTATTCGAAAGATTGCTTATTGCTATAGAGTATTAAAAGATTTCAACCATGCTTTAGAATATTATCTAAAAGCAGAAGAAATGGAGCCTGAAAACTTAACAGTACTCACTCAAATTGGAAATTGTTTTCTCAACACAAAACAATATAGCGAAGCTTTAGCTTATTATTTCAAAGTAGAATATGTTGGTTCTGGCAATAGTAAAATATGGCGTGCTATTGCATGGACATCATTCTTAGCAAATAAAATAAGCCAATCAAAAAAGTTCCTCAAAAAAGCGATGAAAGAGAAAGAAGACTGGACAGATTATTTACACCTTGGACATATTGCTTTTGTTGAAGAGAATAAAAAAAATACGATTGCTAATTATGAAAAAGCATTTGTATTAGGAGATAAAAATCTGGAATTATTTATTGAAACTTTCCATCACGATTCTGTCTACTTAAAAGAGAAAGGCATAGACGACATAGAGATAGCTATTGTTTTAGATTATTTACGTTATTCCGTTGAATAGATATGAGCAAAATTAATATAGAAAAAATGCAATTTTACGCCTACCATGGTTGCTTTAAAGAAGAGCAAGTAGTAGGAACAAAGTTTGAAATTTCAATAACAGTTGATGTAGACACCACTACACCTAGTAAGACGGATGCCCTAGAAGACGCATTAAATTACCAAGAATTATATTGGGTTGTGAAAGCAGAAATGGAAATTAACTCTAAACTAATAGAACATGTAGGTCAACGAATTGCAGACAAGGTAATGAAAACCTTTCCTCAAGTTCAAGCATTATCACTTAAGCTATCAAAACTAAACCCACCTTTAGGCGGACAAATTGAGAAAGTAAGCATTGAGCTATCAGAAACTAGAAACTAAAAGTATGAAAAAAATAATATCCACAGAAAAAGCCCCTGCAGCTATTGGACCTTATAGTCAGGCAGTAGAAACTAACGGAACACTATATATTTCTGGACAAATACCTATTGATCCATCAATTGGAAAAATAATAGCTAAAGATGTAAGCTCACAAGCAGAGCAAGTTTTTAAAAATATTTGTGCCATTTTAGATGAAGCAGGATATAACTTTAAAGACGTTGTAAAGAGCACTGTCTTTCTAGCAGACATGGAATTATTCCCAGCATTAAATGAAGTCTATAAAAAGTATTATACTGAAAATTGTCCTGCTCGTTCTACAATAGCAGTAAAAGGATTGCCATTAGAAGCATTGGTTGAAATTGAAACAATAGCAGTAAAATAATACTTGCTTAGTTAATTGGTACTTCATCCCATATACCATTCACCATACCCATCACATGCTTAAATCCAACTTCTTTTAGCATTGTATTAGCTTCATCAAAACTGTCTAATACTTTGTCTGAATGATGACAATCAGAGTTCACCATTACAGGTATATTCATCTCTTTTAATTGCTTAAAAGACTGTTGATTGGGAAATGTTATGCCTTTACCAAATAGAGACTTGGTATTTATTTCAACAATAATCCCTTTTTCTTTTATCAAAGTGAAAATTGAATACAACAAGTTCTTATACCATTTTGAGTTCATATCAAATTCGGGAAACTGCATTGCATTTGCAATAATCTTATCCATATGTCCAATAATATCAAAAGATGCACTCTGAATCATTTCTTCTGACAACTCAAAATAACGTTCAATCGCTTTCTTTATATCTCCATTGTATATTTTCTCCGTAGCTACTTTCAATTTATGTGGATTTCCATCAATAATCCAACGCGTACCATCAGGCAGAGGGTCCATAAAATGAATAGAGCCAATTCTATAATCTAAAGGCAAATTCTTCACTGCTTCGAAACCGGCTACCTTCTCTACTGCAAAATAATCTATCTCTAAACCAAGATATAGAGATATGCTCTCAGCGTATTTTGTTTTTAATCTATCAAACTCTTGAATATAGTCATCTACATTATCTTCTTTCATAGCCCAACTAGTAGCAAAAGGAACGGGTGCATGTGATGATACACCAAATGCAGTTAGATTCTTTTCTATTGCCGATAGTACAAAACGCTCCATGGGTCCCCTACCATCACAAAAATCAGAATGACTATGAAAATTTCCTAAATATTTCATCTTACAAAGTTACTAATAGCATAACAAAAAAGACCAAACACTTGTTTGGTCTTTTTTTGCATTTCACATATTTTATTAGTTCCACTGTCTCATTAAAGAGATAACTCCTTTTTTAGTCCCATCGAAATAATTACCAATGGAGTATGCGGGAATCATTTCATTATTAATTATTCGCTTACAAATATCTTGTTGAATAAGTTGATGAGTACCATAGGCAGTAGTAATTCTAACCGTTTTTAAACTCTTACTAACAATAACTAATAATCCATTTCTAATTTCCTCTTTGGTAAGAGACCAGTTATAAGATAGTTCTTTAGTATAATCACTCACATTAGAGTAAGGCTGAATATCATCTAAAGTAATAACAGCAATTTCTCTATCTGTTTTTGCTTTAAACTCTTCCAAAAGTGTACTTAATTCTTTTTGCTGTTGAATAGTAAACAAGCCTTCAAAATCATTCACACAACCTTCTTGCAATGGAAACTTTACAGCCTGTGCATTAGAAAAGAATAAGTTAAACAACAGAAAAAAAGAAAACAATAATATTGATTTCATAGTCTTACTCATAATTAATATATTTTATTTTACTCATCAAGCTGTGCACTGAAGGCTGCTTTTTTAATCGTTTTTTTATACTTACTCTTAGCTGCATAATCATAAAAACCCGTAATCATAATAGTTCTATATTCGTCTGCCTTTAGGTAATACACTTCAACCATTACATTTCTAGATTTATCATTGGTTGTTCCAATAAGATAATGGGCACGTTTGCCTTTTTTAGTAATAGTTCCCTTTTTCTTAATAGTAACATTCAACTCCTTAGCTGTCGCTTCTAAAAGGGTATCCCTATTTATCGATTCAAAATCTGACCTCAATACCATAGGCATAATGATAGCTCTAGGCTTAGGAGAAATAAAAATATTACCCTGCAATACTGGGTACAACTTTTTATCAATTTCCATGCTAACTTTTGTGCTTATGGTTTTAGGCATATCATCATTAGCATGCACCGTATCATTTCTCATCACCTCATCTTGAGCGCAAACACTTGTATATAAAAACAATACAAGGATAATTGACAATAAAAAGCTTTGTTTGAACATCTTTAAATTATATTTTTTTAATAATTAAACTCATTCTTATTTGCTCAAAAATAAGCAAATAAAAGCAAGATGCATTTTATTTTACGGTGAACTTTATGAAAGTATACTATCTTATTGTATTTTTGTATTAATGTACTTGTTTAACAAATAAAATCAGATAATGTTAGAAAAAGGAAATAAAGCACCTCTATTTAAAGGAATTAATCAAAATGGAGAGGCAATTAGTTTAGCTCAATTTAATGGTAAAAAAGTAGTACTCTATTTTTATCCAAAAGATAATACGCCTGGTTGCACCGCTGAAAGTTGTAACTTAAACGACAATTACGAATATTGGCAAAGTAAAGGATATGAGGTTATAGGTGTGAGCCCAGACAGTGTTGCCTCACATAAGAAATTTGAAGAAAAGCATGGGTTTAAGTTTAACCTTATTGCAGATACTGAGAAAGAAATTCTACAAGCATTTGGAGCTTGGGGTGAAAAGAAAAACTATGGCAGAACATATATGGGTGTGATACGCACTACTTTCATTATTAACGAAAAAGGAATTATTGTAGAAGTCTTTAAAAAGGTAGACACTAAAAACCACACAGAACAGATTCAGAAAACGATGGATCTATAATCTATCCCATATCTATGGTATAGATTTACCACAACAAAGGGATTTCTAGAATGGGCACTTAGGGCTACTTTTGTATATACACAATTTACAAAAACAAAAGAGCCATGAGAACTACTGCTTTATGCCCCATCAGCAATAAAAAAATAAATGAGAAAATAGCGCGAATAAATTCAGGATTTGGAATCCTATTTATAGTGCTATTTTTACTAACTCAGAACATCTTACCAATAATATTCTTAGGAATAGATTTCTTTTTACGCAGTTCAAATAATGCAAAATACAGTCCTATTAGGATTGCCTCTGCATTTATTGCTAAAAACTTAAAACTAAAACCCATTTTTATTAACGAGGGACCAAAGAGATTTGCTGCTCGAATTGGGTTCGTTTTCTCTATCATAATAATTAGCACTTTCCTTTTTCAAGCAACGATAATAGCTTTTTCAGTAGCAGGAGTATTAATACTATTCTCTTTCTTAGAAGGAGCTTTTGGACTTTGTGTTGCTTGCGAAATATATCCTTTCGTTTACAAGTATTTCTACAATGATAGTTTTACAGTACGTATTTAATTCTCCATTTAGAATTAAAGTAAAAACCCCGATTCTCATTAAATCGGGGTTTTCTATTAAAATTGCAATTATTGCTAAACAATTACTTCACTTCTTCGAACTCTACGTCCTCTGCTTGAGCCTGTCCTTCTGATTCTCCTTGAGCTTGTTGTTCTGCTCCTGGCTGACCTTCGGCACCACCTTGCGCATTATACATATCCTGACTAGCTGCATGGAAAACTGTATTCAATTCTTCCGTAGCTTTATCAATAGCATCTAAATCTTCTGCTTTGTGCGCTTCTTTCAGTTTAGCTAAAGCTTCTTCAATAGGGCCTTTTTTATCCGCAGGTAATTTATCACCTAGTTCAGTTAATTGTTTTTCCGTTTGGAAAATCATACCATCTGCTTGGTTCAATTTATCGATACGTTCTTTTTCTATTTTATCAGTTTCAGCATTTGCTTCTGCCTCATCTTTCATACGTTTAATTTCTTCATCACTTAAACCAGATGATGCTTCAATACGAATTGATTGTTCTTTTCCTGTTGCTTTATCTTTAGCAAACACTTTCAAAATACCATTGGCATCAATATCGAAAGTCACTTCAATCTGAGGTACACCACGTGGTGCAGATGGAAGACCATCTAAATGGAAACGTCCGATTGTTTTATTCTGGTTGGCCATTGGGCGCTCACCTTGCAATACGTGAATTTCTACCGATGGTTGATTATCACTAGCTGTAGAGAAAGTTTCTGATTTTTTCGTTGGAATAGTTGTATTGGCTTCAATTAATTTAGTCATTACACTACCCATTGTTTCAATACCTAATGAAAGAGGCGTAACATCTAATAATAATACATCTTTTACTTCTCCTGTTAATACACCACCTTGAATGGCAGCACCTACAGCAACAACCTCATCAGGATTCACACCTTTTGATGGAGCTTTACCAAAGAATTTTTTAACTGCATCTTGAATAGCTGGAATACGAGTAGTACCACCTACTAAAATAATCTCATCAATATCGGCTGTTTTGTAACCTGAGTTTTCTAAAGCTGTTTTACATGGAGCAATAGTACGTTGTACTAAATCATCTACCAATTGTTCAAATTTAGCACGACTTAATGAACGTACTAAGTGACGTGGAACACCATCAACAGGCATAATATATGGTAAATTAATCTCCGTTGAGTTACTATCTGATAATTCAATCTTAGCTTTTTCAGCCGCTTCTTTTAAACGTTGAAGCGCCATTGGGTCTTTTGTTAAATCTAAATTGCTATTCTCATCTTTAAATTCTTGCACTAACCAATCGATAATTCGTTGATCAAAATCATCACCACCTAAGTGTGTATCACCATCAGTAGACTTTACTTCAAATACGCCATCGCCTAATTCAAGAACAGATACATCATGCGTACCACCACCACAGTCGAACACTGCGATTTTCATATCTTTCTCAGTTTTATCTAAACCATAAGCTAATGCTGCTGCTGTTGGCTCATTAACGATACGTTTTACATTTAAACCAGCAATTTCACCAGCTTCTTTTGTAGCCTGACGTTGAGAGTCGTTAAAGTAAGCTGGTACAGTAATAACTGCATCTGTTACTTCTTGACCTAAATAATCTTCAGCGGTTTTCTTCATTTTTTGAAGAACCATTGCTGATATTTCTTGTGGCGTATATAAGCGTCCATCAATATCAACACGTGGTGTGTTGTTATCACCTTTTACTACTTTAAATGGTACACGTGCTACTTCTGCTTTTACTTTATCAAAAGTTTCACCCATAAAACGTTTAATTGAATAAACTGTTTTTGTTGGATTGGTAATAGCTTGACGTTTGGCAGGGTCTCCCACTTTACGTTCACCACCTTCAACAAATCCAATAACTGAAGGCGTTGTTCTTTTACCTTCACTGTTAGCTATAACGATAGGCTCATTACCTTCCATTACAGATACACAAGAATTGGTAGTTCCTAAATCGATTCCAATAATTTTTCCCATGATCTTTTTTTTAATATTATAGACGCACTATCGTACCTCTTTACAAGTTGTTCTTTTTATTTGTTGGTCATTTGTCAATTCCTATGCCATTCAAAAAATCATATATTTTCTTGTTCTTTTGACAGGAAAACACATAAATAACGCTAATTTAATGACAGAAAATATGACAGCTTGTCAGAAATAAATATTTATACCCCCGTACGAGTGAGCTATATGATCGACACAATAAATAAATAAAAATGGTGATATATAAGAAATAAAAACTTTATTTTTGATAATCAATAACTACTGAAAATGAACACGGTTCTCTGTAAAAATAGAGCTGAATAGAGAGCATGGTTAGAAAAGAAACATCAATTAAAATACATGTGGTTAGTTTATTATAAAAAGAGTAGAAACTATTCAGAAAAGAATAGATGCTGAAATTTCTCTATCCGAAAAGGGTTTTAAAATGCTTTTCTGTATGAGTTACCTTAGATCGATGATAAAATTATTAAACAAAGAGAGCGAGATAATATCCCGCTCTCTTTGTTTAAATCATTTCTGATAGTCAGCACTAATCCTTTATATAACGCACTGAGCAACCCGATTGATTGTCTTCTGTGCCTCGGTAAACAGATGCTTTAGCATTGTACAATTCTCTAGTATAACTCCAAGTGGTAGTAGTGGTTGTAGAAGGTGTGGAAGACCACCATACAGCGCCAAGACCCAAGTCGTAAAACCCACCAGTTTGACCCATACGAGTACCACCTGGTAGTGCAGAGAAACCACTGCTGTTATGAGAATAGAAATTATAGCCAATACCAGCAGGCATTCCTGTAGATAAAGGGGATTCTGGCCATGCTAGCTGAGCAGCTAACTTTGGAGCAATTTCTCCACGGTAATCATTATCGATATTAGCATCAGTAGCACTCATTCCTAAGTATTTCTCAAGTGTTTTCCACTCTTCATCTGTAGGTAGATGCCAGCCTGGAGGAGCAGATTCAGCTGCTACTTGATTGTACAATACACCGAAAGTTTCATAACAGTTAACTGTTTTTGAATTGCTTCCACCTTCATACTCTAGGCCGTCTCCATTCCAGTCTACGCCATTTATTGTTATTGTATTAGTCTTTGCTGCAGCTACATCAGTACCTTCATATCCACTTACGTAGTATCTAGCTTCGGTATAACTGCCAGTTCCTCCAGTTCCTCCAGTTGATAAATACACGCTTGGCAAGTAACGATAGTTTTCTGCCATCCATACTTGAGTACCAATCTGTATAGTTTTGTATACTTGGCCATCTCTACTTGTATCAGTAAATGAACCGAATATTAAATCAGGATTAAAAACTTCATTCATTGCTACAGGCGTACCAACTACTGAAACTCCTGCTGATTCTCCATTATTACCATCAAAAAGTTTTGACATATCTTGTGTTTTTACCACAAACACATATGATTTGTTATTGCTCAGTTCAGCAATCACTGTTAAGGTATCTCCATAAACTTCGTAAATTGAGATTTCTGTGGTAGCTTCTGCTGCAGTGGTTCCTTCACCAAAGTATATTTTTGGGAAAAATAGATTTTCATCTACATTTGCAGGAGCAGTCCATTTCAGTATTACGCGCTCGTTTCTTTCAATAACTGTAAGGTTTCCTACTTCAACTTTATTAGAATAGTCACTATCTCCAACTAATCCGGCTAATGGTGTAGCGTTTGGATCTAGCACATCATCGTCTCCTTTACAGGAAACTAAACTTGTAGTTAAACATATTAAACCTAATAAGGTTACTCTCGAAATTAATTTAGTGACATTCATATAGTTTTGTTTATTTAGCCAGCAATTTTATTGCATAAGCATTGATTATAATTTATGAACACAAAAATACCCCCAAAAAACTATTAATTAAAATGTTCCATGTTAAATAATGTATAAGATTAAGCAACAGTATAAGCTCACTTATTTCAAAGCTCTTACTTGAATTAAATTTCAATGGCTACTATGGCTAACAAAATGAACTGACATCAAATTGTAAGTAGTGATAGAAATACACAAACTAAAAACAGTTTAACTCTCTCAAAAAAAACTAAACAGCAATCCTGAAGGGGTTTATAATCAATTACATTGTTGCTTCAGCAGACTATTATTAGCTGACCATAAGAGTCGAAAGCCCGTGACATCTGCTATTGTGTAGCTCTTTTCTTTTTCCTAACTTCGCGCTCACTTACAACACTGCAAAAACAGCACATGAAAAATACTCGCAACTTCTGTATTATCGCACATATCGACCATGGTAAAAGCACCCTTGCCGACAGACTGCTGGAACAAACTCAAACTGTTACTGGTAAAGCTATGCAGGCTCAAGTGTTGGACAATATGGATTTGGAACGCGAACGTGGCATCACCATTAAAAGCCACGCAATACAAATGGAGTATCCTCATAATGGTGAGGAATATACGTTTAATCTAATTGATACTCCTGGACACGTAGATTTCTCTTACGAGGTTTCTCGTTCTATTGCTGCTTGTGAAGGAGCCTTACTAATTGTGGATGCTACACAAGGTATACAAGCGCAAACTATCTCTAACTTATACATGGCTATTGAGCACGACTTGGAAATTATTCCGATAATGAACAAGATGGATATGGACAGTGCCATGCCAGAAGAAGTAGAAGACCAGATTGTAGAACTATTAGGTTGTAAGCCCGAAGAGATTCTCCGTGCTAGTGGTAAAACAGGCTTAGGAATTGACGAAATACTAGAAGCAATTGTAAACCGTGTTCCTGCTCCACAGGGTGACCCTGAAGCACCTTTGCAGTGTTTGATTTTCGATTCTATGTTCAACCCATTTCGCGGTATCATAGCTTACTTCAAGATTACTAACGGAACTATCAACAAAGGGGATTTAGTAAAATTTGTTGCTACCAAAAAAGAATACAATGCCGATGAAATTGGCATCCTAAAAATGGATATGTCTCCAACCAAAACGTTAAGTGCTGGAAATGTAGGCTATATTATATCTGGAATAAAAACTTCGAAAGAGGTAAAAGTTGGTGATACTATCACTCACGTAAAAAATCCATGTGAGAATAGTATTGACGGTTTTGAGGAAGTAAAACCAATGGTATTTGCAGGCATTTATCCTATTGACACGGAAGACTTTGAAGACTTGCGTACTGCTATGGAGAAACTACAACTGAATGATGCTTCTTTAACTTTTGAACCAGAATCTTCTGTTGCCTTAGGCTTTGGTTTTCGTTGTGGTTTCTTAGGCATGTTACATATGGAAATTGTACAAGAACGATTAGACAGAGAGTTCGACATGAATGTGATTACTACCGTTCCTAACGTACAATACAAGGTATATACCAATAAAAATGAAATGATTGAGGTGCATAACCCTTCAGGACTTCCTGATATTATGCTCATCGACCGTATTGAAGAACCATATATTCGCGCATCTATTATTACACGCACTAGTTATATTGGTCAGATAATGACTTTATGCCTTGGTAAACGTGGTGAATTAATAAAGCAGAACTATATTTCTGGGGACAGAATGGAGCTCATATACAGTATGCCTTTAGGGGAGATTGTATTCGACTTTTACGACAAGCTAAAAAGTATTTCGAAAGGATATGCTTCTTTCGATTACCATATGACAGATTACCGTGCATCCAAACTAATCAAATTAGACATTCTGCTAAACAGCGAACCTGTAGATGCCTTATCTTCTTTAATACATTTTGACAATGCTGTTTCTTTAGGTCGACGTATGTGTGCGAAACTAAAAGAATTAATTCCAAGACAGCAATTTGATATAGCTATACAAGGAGCCATTGGTGCAAAAATAATTTCCCGAGAAACTATTAAAGCAGTTCGTAAAGATGTAACAGCCAAATGTTATGGTGGTGATATTTCTCGTAAGCGTAAGCTTTTAGAGAAACAGAAAAAAGGTAAAAAGAAAATGAAACAAATTGGAAACGTGGAAGTACCGCAGAAGGCATTCTTGTCGGTGTTGAAATTAGACTAAATTTCTTGACCTAAATGCTTCAACATAGTTAATGCCTCTTTCTCAAACTTGGAAAAAGCGAACCACTTCTTACCTAAATCTTTTAGCGAAGCTCCAAAATGATAAACATCTAAATTATCAATAATTAGAAACCTATCGTGCGATTGCTTAAACTCTTTTAATTCAATAGCTGAGTGTTGAGCATTATGTCTCTTAATGTCTAACAATAATTGTTTGGATGTTTTTCCAGTATATATTACTGTCGAAACATTTTCTTTTCTCTTCGACATTAAAGTAATTACGCTATCATCTACGTAATTATCAATTAGAATGATGGAGCTTTGGGCTGTCCTAATTAACTCTGAAACAAATAGGTAAGCATCATATATCTGACCTTCGTAAAAAACACCCTGCTTTGGTTTTATACTTTTATTTTCAATTGAATTAAGAATTTTATCTATTTGTTTTTCTGATTGAAACTACTTATGTTTCAAACTCTCTATCCTATCAAAAATTCCAGCATGATTCATTAGAAACCTGCGCATCTCAACAAAAGTATTTATAATCTGTATACTTGTTTGTATGGCTACTTTACTTCTTAACACTGCAGAAAGCATTGAAATACCCTGTTCGGTATATGCAAAAGGTCTGTATTTAGTATTAGCACCACGTTTTATTTTCTGATAACTGTTCAAGGTCACAAATTGTGACCTTGAACAGTTATCGTACTCTTGCTCTGAAAGTTGAAATCTAAACGCATCAGGAAATCTATCAATATTCCTTTTTACGGCTTGGTTCAACACTTTTGTTTCAACGCCATAAAGCAAATCCAAATCAACATCTAACAGTACTTGTACATTTCTTATCGTAACTATTTTATTTTGAATTGTAAGAATATTGTTATCTGTTTTCATATAGTAAATTCTTTTTTAATACTCAAAAGTATTATTTTAATTCGTTATAGCAAAATAGAAAAGACGATACAGATTATGTATCGTCTTTTCTATTTTTTTAAGTATATCTTTAATACAGTACTATTCCTTATCTCCAATCAACAAACCGTTAAATTTCTTCGGAATAGGCGTATCAAAACGAAGTGGTTCATTCGTAATAGGATGCTTAAAGGCAAGTACTTGTGCATGCAAACCAACACGACCAATAGGGGAAATATCAGCGCCATATTTTTTATCACCAACAATAGGATGACCTAAATCTTGCATATGAACACGTATTTGGTTTTTACGACCAGTCTCCAACTCTACTTTCACCATCGTATAGTTGTCACTTTTACGTATTACACGATAGTGTGTTACAGCTTCTTGTCCAGAATCATCGGTCTTGCTTGAATGAATTTTAAAGGCTCTGCTTTGACGTAAATAAGAAACGATTGTATCTTCTTCTTTTTCAACTAAACCTTCGACTACTGCAACGTATACACGTTCGTCTATATTCTTATGCCAATTGTCCTGCAATTTAATTTGTACTGCTTTCGTTTTAGCGTACATTAATAAACCAGAAGTTTCACGATCGATACGATGTACTACAAACAAACGGTTATAAGGATCTTTCTTTTTAAGATAATTAGCTAAAACAGAAAAAGCCGTTGTTTCATTTTTCTTTTCATCTGTAGCAACGGCAAGTATACCCTCAGATTTTTCAATTACCAATAAGTAATCATCTTCAAATACGATTTTAACCTTGGGGTGTTTTAATTCGTACGACATTTTACCACTATTAATAGTGATAGCATCGCCTACTTTTAGTGGATGATTGTATTGAGTAACAGGCTTACCATTTACGCAGACCAATTTATTGGAAAGCATAGACTTGCGTGACGAACGACTTTTGCCACTAAAGTGTATCTCTAGAAAAGCCATTAGCTCTATAGGCTCCTTTACACGAAGTGCGTTCTGTTTGTATGCCGTTTTTGGCTTGGGAGAAAAGGTTCTTTTTTTCATAGGGTAACCTTCTCTCTTTTCAAGGAGTTTAAAGGCAGTATTATATCTATTTAAATTCGTAAGGTTTTGGTCCATCAGTATTCTGACGACGTTTATAAGCTGGCGTTTTCTCTAATTCATCAACTACTTTTTCATCATCAATCTGTTGTGTCATAGCAGTGAAATTATCAGCTTTCTTTTTTTGTTCTGCTTTAGTATCTCCATAATACTCATTAAACATATCATTGGCAGCTTGCTTAGGGTCTGCTTTTGATGTACCTTCTTCTTTTTCTACAAGTGTAATAAGTTCTACTGGAGCTTCTTCTTCGATAGGAGTTTCAACTACAGCAGGTGCATCTATGATAGTAGGTGTTTCAACTACAGATTCTTCAGACTTATTTACTTGTTCAGGCTGAGCAAGAGTTTCTTCAATTAAAACCTCTTGTTGGGCTTCAACACTAACTGGAGCTGGGTTTGAAAGGACTATGGGTTTCTGCATAGGCACTTCAATATCTCCTACACCAAATCCAGTAGCTATTAGGGTTATCTTCACCTCTTCTTCCAAATCATTATCAAAACTTACTCCCCAAATAACTTGTTCTGCCTGATCTCCTACCATATCCATAAACTCATTTATTTGAGTTATTTCATCCATTTTGATAGAAGTATCATCCTGACGACAATAAAAGTTCATTAAAATTTTACGAGCTCCAATCACATTATTATTTTTCAATAATGGAGAAGATAAAGCATTATCTATTGCCTTACGTAAACGATTTTCTCCTGATGCAAAACCAGTATTCATAATGGCTACACCACCATCTTGCATGATTGTATGTACATCAGCGAAATCCACGTTTATATGCCCATGAATGGTAATAATTTCGGCAATACCTTTAGCTGCATCTTTTAACACATCATCTGCTTTAGCAAAAGCATTGGTTAAATCTAACTCAGGGTAAATATCACGCAAACGTTCGTTGTTGATAACGAGTAATGCATCAACATTTTCATTCATTAAACGTACACCTTCTAAGGCTTGTGCAATTTTCTTTGAGCCCTCAAAAGCAAAAGGGATGGTTACAATACCTACGGTAAGTATATCTAAATCTTTAGCAATCTTAGCAATTACAGGAGCTGCTCCTGTACCAGTACCACCACCCATTCCGGCAGTTATAAACACCATTTTTGTATTTTGACTTAGGGCCGTTTTAATTTCTTCTATCGACTCTTCTGCTGCTTCTTTTGCTTTGTTAGGGTTATTTCCTGCTCCTAAACCAGAAGTAGTTACTGGTCCTAACTGAATCTTCTTTTGAATAGGAGATTTCTTTAATGCCTGATTATCCGTATTACAAACGATAAAAGAGACATCTTTTATTCCTTCGCTATACATATGATTTACAGCATTACTACCACCGCCTCCTACACCTATTACTTTAATAATAGATGATTCTTCCGTTGGCATTTCAAATTCTATTAAATCTATTTCTTCCATAACTATATGTTCTCCAGATTATATTTTAATTAAAGTCTTCTTCTTCCATGTCTTTGAATAATGATTCCGCCATCTTACCCCAAAGGTTCTTTTTCTTAGGTTTTGATGGAGGTGCTACTGGGTTTAAATCTTTCTCAGTTTCCTTTTCAATTACCTGACAGTCTTCATTCCCTGCATTAACTAACCCCATCAATAAAGCATGTGTGGGAGAAATATATTGCTTATCGCTAATATCAGACAACAAGTGGTCAAAATTACCTTGTCGTACTTTCATTCCCGTTTTCAGTTCTACTAACTCAGACAAGCCTTTTAGTTGAGAACCTCCTCCAGTAATTATTATTCCTGCACGTAGCTGTTTAGCATAGGTAGATTTATCAATTTCCATACACACCATTTCTAGAATCTCATCTATACGAGCTTCAATAACAGTAGCTAAAGTTCTAGTTTGTACTTTATGTTCATTTTTACCGTGTAATGGTGATTCAGGCACTGTAATGGTTTTTGGTTGCGTTTCTAAAGCAACTAATGCATTTCCGTAAGCCTTTTTCAAGTTCTCTGCATCAGGAGCCGTTACTTGTAAGTCTTCTATATCTTTAGAGATTGATTGACCTCCAAAAGGCACCACAGCAACATGACGCATATAGTTCTTGGCATAAACAACGACAGAAGTTGTTTCAGCACCAAAATCAATTACAGCACAACCTAATTCTTTTTCATGGCTTGTAATCAGCGATTCGCTAATTGCAATTGGAGAAGTTAATAAGCCTGCATATTCTTGAGGTATTCGTTCTAAACAAGAGCAAATTCTATCATCCAACTCTTTTTTACCCAACACTAATAAATAGCGAGCTACAACATGCTTACAAACACAACCTAATGGATTTGCTTGTACTTGGCCATCCAACACACTCTCTTGCTCAAAATTTTCATAGGCCTTTAGATTTTCTAGTTCCAAAGAGTCATTTTTTTCATCTAAGCTCTTTAATATTTCTTTCGTTAGTTCTGTATCAGAATCGAAAAACCGTGGTACTTCATTAACTGCAGATTTTAGTGTATGCCCACCTCTACCTACATAGATTTTACCAATTTCAATATTCACTCTATTCTGTAGTTTCTTCACCAAGCGACCAACACAGTGCGCAGCTTCACTAGGATTATTAATCAACCCCCTACTGATACCTACTGACTTTTCTGATTCTACTGCCAATATTTTCAGTAGACCTTTGCTGTCTTTTTGGGCTACCATTCCTGCAATTTTGGAACTACCCAAGTCTATTGCTACAATATATTCCGACATATATTCTCCTTTTTTATTTTTTGGTACAAACTACCTGATTTTTATATTTTAAACTTATTTTTTTGTATTTACCCCATCCAATTTTATTCAATCCTTTTAGGTAAAACTTTTTCAACTTTGCGAGTTTCAACTTATAATTATCTAAAGAGCCTAATTCAATCTCATGACTTCCTACTCTAGGAATCAAAACAATCTCCTTATTAGGGATTACGTCAATTTGTTCAATTTGTGCATTCCAGAACTCATTCCTTCGTAAATATAACACAAAATCTTTCAAGTCTGACACGGCAAATTCTTTATTTACTGCACCTGTAACAACAGGTACATAAGCTACATAGTTTTGAGATATTGGGAAGGTTTTCCCTTCTACATCGACATAGTAATTCAAGACTCCTACCACTCTAAAAATTGGTTCTCTTTGCCAAATTTCAATATTCAAATCTCCAGAAGGACTAGTAAAACATTCTGCATTTTTAATGAATGGATTTTTTTCTAAAACTTTCTCAATTTCTTGTGTTTGGATATGCTTTAACTTAACACTATCCAATTCAAATTTATTTCTTTCCAATGAAAGCTCAATATCTTTTGTGCTTACAAACTGAATATCTACACTATCCTTAATTTTTATTACAACTTGCTTACACACTTTATCGTTACTCTTATGAGAGAACTTAACAATAGCAATTACTAGGTAAGTAAGCAATGCTACAACCAATAATAAAATTCCTATATTTCTCCAATTAGGCTTTCTCATATTTTCTCACAATAAGCTTTTACTGCTGGTATTAACTGATCAATATCTCCTGCTCCAAAAGTAACTAACACATCAAATGTATGATTGGGTAATTCTGCAACCAACGCTTCTTTTGAACAAAGCATTTTATCCCTTAATCTCACATTCTCTAAAATCATTTGAGCACTAACACCTTCTATGGGTAACTCACGTGCTGGGTAAATATCCAACAATATTAAATCATCCAATAGAGACAAAGCCTCTGAAAACTCTGGTGCAAAATCTCTTGTTCGCGTAAATAGATGAGGTTGAAAAACGCCACACACTTTTTTCTTTGGATACAATGCTTTTATCGATTGTATACTTTGCACTAATTCTGTAGGGTGATGTGCATAATCATCTATATAAGTTATCGTTTCTTTTTTAACATGAAAATCGAAACGTCTACGTATCCCTTTAAAGGAAGCTATTCCTTCTCTTATCTCTTTTTCTTCTACACCATTTAGCCATGCTATTGCCATAGCAGCAACTGCATTTTCGACATTCACTAAAACGGGTACTCCTAAATGCATGTCTTTAAGAATAGCTGTTGGACTTACAAAATCAAATATAATTTCTCCATTCGCTATTCGAATATTATCTGCGTGAAAGTCACCCCCGTCTGTTCCTGAATAAGAATATATTTTCACCGAATGTTTAGCCTTACTTGTAATTGGCAAACCCTTTCTAATAATTAAACACCCTTCTTCTTTTACGAGAGAGGTGAAATATTCGAAGCTTGAGCGAAACTCATCCCTACTGCCATAAATATCTAAATGATCTGCATCGGCGGCAGTTATTACAGCCATATAAGGCGACAAATGATAAAATGATCTATCGTATTCATCTGCTTCAATAACCACTAAATCGGTCTTCTCTGAAAGCAATATATTTTTGTCAAAGTTCTGAGAAACGCCTCCCAAAAATGCATTACAAGTTACGTGAGATTCATTTAACAAATGTGCTGTCATGGTAGAAGTTGTTGTTTTACCATGTGTTCCTGCAATACACAAACCTCTTCCTAATTGAGTTATCTGTCCTAATACCTGCGCACGTTTCTTAATCTGAAAATCATTTTGGACAAAATATCCCCACTGTTTATTTTCACGCGGAATAGCAGGAGTCAGAACCACAAAACAAGTATCAGGATTTTTATATCTTAATGGAATAACTTTAGGGTCATCTTCATAATTGATAGCAATACCTTCAGATATTAATTCTTTGGTAAGCTTTGTCTCCGTTTTGTCATAGCCTGCTACTTGAAAACCTTTTGCATGAAAATAACGCGCAAGAGCACTCATACCGATTCCACCGATTCCTAAAAAATAATATGAAGTATATTGTTGCATATTCTACTCTTTCTTTTCTGATAAAGGCATTCCTTTTTTACCTAAATAAATTGCTATTAATTCTACGTCCTCTTCTCCAGCATTATATCCATTATGATAGATATTGAACACTTCAGAAATAGTTGAATTTTTTGTATAGATATTTTTATCTCCATTCTCTAGCTCTACAATTAAACTACCTTTTATCATATAAGCAAAAACAGGAACTTCATGTTTATGCCAACCTGTTTGTTTCCCTACAGGCACTATTACTTTACACATAGTAACTTCAGCTTCTGGAGACTGTAGGTAAGCTATTTTTTGACCTATTACAGTTGTATCTGTTTGTAATAACTTTTCTACAATTACTCCGTCTTGGTATTGTGCACTAATAATAGTAACACAAAGCAAACTAAGTATTAATGTGCTTAAAGTTCTTCTCATTTTATTAATGCTATTATTTCATCTGCAATTCGATTAGCAGAATCATACTGAGCTAATTTTTCTATATTTTCAGCTAAAACTTTTAGCTTTTCTTCGTTCTTAATTAAGTCTAAAGCAACAGGAATTAATTGTTTTGGTGCATCAACATCTCGTATCATTAGAGCAGCATCTTTGGATGCTAATGCTAAAGCATTTTGTGTTTGATGATCTTCACTCACATTAGGAGAAGGAACCAGAATAACAGGTTTTTTTAACAAACACAATTCTGAGATGGAGCTGGCGCCCGCACGTGAAATAACCAAATCTGCTATAGCATAAGCAAGATCCATGCGACTTACAAAGTCGGTAACCACTAAGTTTTTACTTGCAAAAGGCTCGGCAGATTTTTTCGCATCGTCTATATAGAACTTTCCTGTTTGCCATATCACTTGGATATCAGCTTTAGATAGATCTTCTAAAAATGCCATAACACTTTGGTTTACTGTGCGGGCTCCCAAACTTCCACCTACAATTAGTATTGTTTTTTTCTTTGGGGAAAACCCAAAGAATTTATATGCTTCTTCTTTCTTTTCTAAACCAGCCATCAAATCTTGACGTACTGGATTTCCAGTAAGAATAATACTCTCTTCTGGAAAGAAACGTTCCATGCCATCATATGCAACACAAATTTTCGCTGCTTTTTTAGCCAATAATTTATTAGTTACTCCGGCGTACGAATTTTGTTCTTGAATAACGCTTGGTACACCTGCCCAGTTAGCTGCTCTTAAAGTAGGTCCACTTGCATAACCTCCTACGCCTACAGCTACATCAGGATGAAAGTCTTTTACTACTTTTTTAGCTTTCAACAGACTTTTCAAAAGTTTAATCAATACTTTTATATTCTTGACCATATTCTTACGATCAAAGCCCATAATTGGTAAGCCCACAATCTCATATCCTGCCGATGGCACACGTTCCATTTCCATTCGCCCTTCAGCTCCAACAAACAGAATATCAACATTTTTCAATTTCTCTTTCAATGCGTTGGCAATTGATATCGCTGGAAAGATATGTCCACCTGTACCGCCTCCACTAACTATTATTTTTGGATTCTTTTTCATATTTATATTTAAGTATTTTCTGCTAATTCCATTTCTTCATCTTCGCTTAAGTCATCTAAGTCGTATGGCGTTTCATAATTCTCTGCTTGTACTGCCGTGTGCTTTTGATTTGCAGCATCAATAGAACGCGCTACACATTGAATAATTCCTATATACAACCATGTAATAACGACTGATGTTCCCCCACGACTTAACAATGGCAGTGGTTGACCAGTAACGGGTCCTAAATGCACAGCCACAGCAATACTTACAAAGGCTTGTAAAACAATCATTGACCCTAGTCCCAATACCAATAAGGCCGGGAAATCATATTTGCTTTTTCTAGCAAGCATCCCTGTTCTATAAAAAAACCATAGATACAGAAGCATAATAAACACTCCTCCTATCAAACCCATTTCTTCAATTATAATGGCATATATAAAATCGGCATAAGCTTGAGGCAGGTAATCACGTTGCACACTGTTCCCTGGAAATACACCAAAAAAGCCTCCGCGAGCGATTGCTATTTGTGCATGTATAATTTGTGCCGACTTATCATTGTATTCAAACTTATTCTCTTGATCCTCTCCTAAAAAGCTCACCACACGTTTTTCCCATGTTTTGGCTCTACCCATCCCTACTTTATCGAGGGTTTCTTTGGAGGAATTTTTAACTATAAAATAACTTCCAAACGCAATTGCTACACCTAAACCAAACACAACTAGCAAACGTTTAAAAGAAATATTCGAAATAAAAATCAAGATAAAACCTACTGATGATAATAGTATTGCAGTAGAAAGGTTATCTGGAGCAATCAATAAGAAGAAGATTCCAATAATAGCAACAGATGACCAAAACTTCAGTCTTTTAGCATTTTTTTCGTCCAATTCAATATTTCGAATACGAGCAATTGTTGTTAACAAGAATGATTTTTTAGGATCACAACTTAACAGGTCGGACAAGTAAATAATCATGGATATTTTTGCAATCTCTGATGGTTGGAACTTCACTCCCATTATTACTATCCAACGAGCAGCTTCATTTTCTACTGCTATCCCAAACAAAGTAAAACCACCTACATTAAGATCTGGTATTAAATCTTGGGGGATGATAGCTAAGACAACTAAAAAGAACACTGAAACAGGCAATAAAAGATATGCAATTAAGCGCACCCACTTAAACGGCATTTTGTGAACTGCAAATGCAAATAACATCCCAACAATCAAGAAAACGCTATGGCGCAAGAGCTCCGATGTATAGTTACTTTTGTTACTAACAAAGAAACTTCCAGCACTGTAAATCTCAATAACAGATATAATGCATAGGAACAAAAAAATTGTCCATATAGTCATATCTCCTTTGATATAGCGTTTTAGAAAGTTCTGCATAATAATTTTTATGTTAGAGACGCACTATAGTGCGTCTGTACAAACATTATAGGTTCTTCACACAATTTTTAAATTGTGTGCCTCTGTCTTCATAGTTCTCAAACAAATCGAAGCTTGCGCAACATGGCGACAATAAAACAGTATGACCTTTTTGAGCAATATTATAGGCCTTATCAACTGCTTCTTCCATAGTACTTGCATCAGTGACATCGATTACTTTCTTATCAAAAAACGCATGCAGCTTACTATTGTCTTTTCCTAAAAACACCAAGGCAGTAGTTTTATCAATTACAAGTTTCTCAATTTCTGAATAATCATTTCCTTTATCTATTCCCCCTAAAATAAGTACAACTGGTGTTTCAATGCTTTGCAGAGCATACCAACAGGAATTCACATTCGTTGCTTTAGAATCGTTAACGAAACGTACTCCACGTGAGCTACTAACATACTCTAAGCGATGTTCAACTCCTTCAAAATCCGACAATGATTGACGAATTTTATCTTTACTAAGGTTCATAATATTCGCTGATAGACCTGCTGCCATGGAATTGTATGTATTATGATTCCCTACTAGTGCTAATTCTTCAATAGGCATATTAAATTCGTTTTTAAAGGTTTGTATAACCAACTGCAAGTTCTCTATATAAGCTCTTACTCCTGGTTTATTATCTAAGGCAAAAGGAAATTGTGTTGCTTTAATCTGACGTTTTGTTAATTCTTTCTGAATCTCGGGATCATCATACCAATAAATAAAAGCATCATTCTCTGTTTGATTCTGAGTGATTCTAAATTTTGAATCAACGTATTTTTGAAAATCATAATCATACCTATCTAAATGATCTGGCGAAATATTAAGTAGTATAGCAATATCTGCTCTAAACTGATACATATTATCTAACTGAAAACTACTTAGCTCTAACACATAATAATCGTAATTTTCTTCTGCCACTTGCAGAGCTAAACTTTTACCGACATTGCCCGCTAAACCAACTTTTAATCCAGCACATTTTAAAATATGATAGGTTAACATTGAAGTAGTTGTTTTTCCGTTACTACCTGTTATACATATCATTTTTGCATTTGTATATCTACCTGCAAATTCTATTTCAGAGATAATCGGAATTCCGGCATCTATTAATTTTACAATTAAAGGAGTAGTATCAGGAATTCCTGGACTTTTGATTACTTCTTTTGCATCCAACATTTCTGACTCAGTATGCTGTTTTTCTTCCCAACAAACGTCGTATTGATTCAATTTCTTTTTGTACTCTTCTTTAATCGCTGAAAAGTCTGAAAGAAAAACATCAAAACCTTGGCTTTTAGCAAGTACAGCAGCACCTACACCACTTTCTCCACCACCTAATATGACAATTTTGTTGTTCATCATTAACGCATTTTGAGAGTTATAATAGTTAATGCCGCTAGTATAATTCCAATTACCCAAAAACGAATCGTAATTTTTGATTCTGGAAGAGGAACAATTGGTCTCTGAATTATAGCTTTTATCCCCGCATTTCCAGCTTTCTGAAAATGATGATGCAGAGGAGTCATTTTAAATATTCTTCTACCCTCACCATATTTCTTTTTCGTTACCTTAAAATAAGACACCTGCATCATTACGGATAGATTCTCTACCAAGAACACTCCACATAAAATAGGAATCAACAGTTCTTTATGAATAATTATTGCGAACACTGCAATTATACCTCCTAGGGTTAAGCTACCGGTATCACCCATGAAAACCTGAGCTGGAAAAGAATTATACCATAAAAAACCTACAGTTGATCCGATAAATGCAGCAGCAAAAACTACTAATTCTCCTGCTCCTGGTATGTACATTATATTTAGATAATCCGCATAATTAACATTACCAGAAACGTAGGCTAATATACCTAGGGTAGCCCCTTGAATAGCCGAAGAACCTGTTGCAAGACCATCTAACCCATCAGTTAAGTTTGCTCCATTAGATACTGCTGTCACAATGAATATTGTAACTAATACAAAAAATATCCAACCCAGTGTTTGAGCATGTTCTCCAAACCACTTAAATGCATCTGCATAATTCAAGTTATTATCCTTAAAAAATGGGATAGTAGTTGTTGTAGACTTCACATCATTTTGATGATATGCTAGGACTTCAGTATACTTTGTTTGTTCAACAATTTCAACTTGTTCACGAATAACAACATCAGGACTCAAATAAAGAGTTAAACCAACTATCAACCCTAGACCTACTTGTCCAACTATTTTAAATTTACCAGACAAGCCTTCTTTATTCTTACGAAATACTTTTATATAGTCATCTAAAAAACCTATTGCTCCGAGCCATAGCGTACTAACAATCATTAATATAATATAGATATTATCTAATCGCGCAAAAAATAGAACTGGAATTATAATTGCTAAGATTATAATAACCCCACCCATTGTTGGCGTTCCCTTCTTACTCATTTGACCTTCTAAGCCTAAATCACGTACGATCTCTCCAATTTGTTTTAATTGCAAATAATTAATAATCTTTCTACCATATACGGTAGATATAATTAACGACAGAATAAAGGTTAAACCTGCACGAAATGAGATGTAGTTAAACATTCCTGCTCCTGGCAAATCAAGACTATCGAGGTATTGAAATAAGTAAGTTAGCATAGTTGACGTTTTTATTCAGTTTCGAAAATGTTTTTTAATTCTTCTTTATCATCAAAGTGATGCGTTTTATCTCCTATAATCTGATAAGTCTCATGACCTTTTCCTGCTACCAGTATTACATCACCTGACTCTGCAAGCATACAAGCAGTTTTTATTGCCTGGTGCCTATCTAAAATAGAAAGGACCTTGCACATATCTATAGCATCCAAGCCTGCAATCATATCATTGATTATGTCTTGGGGATCTTCATTACGAGGGTTATCGGAAGTAATAATTACTTTATCGCTAGCATCAGCTGCCTCCTTTGCCATCATTGGTCGTTTCCCCTTATCTCTATCACCACCACAGCCTACAATTGTTATTAATTTTCCTGCACCTTCTCTTATTTCATTTATGGTTGTTAACACATTGTTTAATGCATCTGGTGTATGTGCATAATCAACAATTGCCGTATATCCTTTTGGAGAACGAATGGTTTCAAATCTTCCAGAAACTGATTGAAGCATACTTAAAATACGTAACACTTCCATTTCATCTTTTCCTAATAAGACTGCTGTCCCATAAACTGCTAGTAAATTATACACATTGAACTTACCGATAAAATTGACAGCGACTTCCATATTATTCATATCGAGCATCATTCCCTCAAAGCTCTCTTCTAAAATTTTACCTTTAAAATCAGCTAATGTGCGTGTTGAATATGTTTTTTTTATTGCTTTTGAATTTTGCAACATGACCATTCCATTTTTATCATCAACATTGGTTAAGGCAAATGCATTCTTAGACAATTCATCAAAGAACAACTTCTTAGCTGATAAATAATTATCAAAGGTTTCATGGTAATCAATATGGTCACGGGTAATATTTGAAAATACCCCCCCGTCGAACTCTAAACCTCCAATTCTTTTTTGAACTATAGCATGCGAACTCACTTCCATAAAAACGTACTCACACCCTTCTTCTACCATTTGTGATAAGAGTGCATTTAATTCTAAAGGATTAGGAGTTGTGTGAGTAGCTGCAACTGGTGTAGCATCTATATAATTACACACGGTAGAAAGCAATCCAACTTTATGTCCAAATACTCTAAACATATCGTACAACAAAGTAGCAATTGTAGTTTTTCCGTTGGTTCCTGTAACACCAACTAAGCTTAGTTTTGACGAAGGAAAATCATTCCAAGCATTCGCCACTTGAGCCAAGGCATCTGCACTATTTTTTACTTGAATAAAAGTGGCATCTATACCAACAGGTATCTCTTCACATATTACAGCAACAGCTCCTTTATCAACGGCCATTTTAATGAAATCATGACCATCTGAAGCCGTTCCACGAATGGCTACAAACAAATGACCAGATTCAATTTTACGCGAATCAAAATCGATATTAGCAATTGCTAATTCTGCATCACCTAATAGTTTTACTACGGCTACTTGTTCTATGAGTTTTGCAAGTTTCATATCTTATTTCAGTCTAATTTTTATACTAGATCCTTTTGTTATTTTCGTCCCTGGCAAAATTGATTGGGTTATCACCCTACCTCTACCTTCAACAATTACTTTCATTCCTCTTTTCTCTAATGAAAAAAGAGCATCCTTAACTCCCATTCCTTGAACTCTTGGAACAGTATTATTATCAACCTCATCTTTTCCTAAATGCTCTGCTTTATTTTCTTCCTTATTATTTGGCAACAGCTGCAATTCAGACAATACTCTATTGGATGATTGAAAACAACCTTTTTTAACGTACGGTACTACTAACTGAGTAGAATCTACTGGGTAATTACTTATTGGCAATAGTGAATGTGATGCCATAACTCTTTCTGCAATTTCTTTAAATACAGGACCTGCCATTGCTCCTCCTGATGGTATTCCATTTTTAGGGTTTCTGATAAACACGATACACGAATACTCTGGATTTTCATACGGATAAAAGCCACAAAAAGACACCTGGTGCTTCATCAACCATTTTTTTCTATAATTATATCGAGCTGTTCCTGTTTTACCAGCAATACGAACATATTCAGACTTTACTGGCTTTCCAGTTGCATGCAAAGAATCTTCAACCACTTGCAGCATTATATCCTTTATTGTTGTTATGGTCTTTGCAGAACATATAGATTTCTTCAACACGACCGGAGAATTCTCCACTAAGACTTCTCCTTTTCTGGTTATCTTATTGACAAAATATGGCTGCATCATTTTACCATTATTTGCTATTGCATTATAAAAAGCTAATGTATACAGCAAGGGCATATTCACTGAATACCCATAGGCAATCGAAGCTAAATCAGATGATCCCCACAAAGGATTTTCATCTGGACCTTTAAGTGATGCTTTAGCTACTCCACGAGGGAAACCAATATCCATAGGCATACCTACCCCCATTTCTCGCAATGCATTCACAAACTCTTGTGGGTCATCTTTATACGCTTCATCAATCACCTTGGCTATTCCCACATTAGATGAACGTACTATAACTTGAGCCATATCAATTTTTCCATTTGACTTATCACCCGTGTTATGATCTGATATTGTGACCTCATCACTAAATTCCCAAACTCCATCACCACAATCAACGACATCATCTTTTTTTACAACCCCATCCTCTAAAGCTACCATTAAAGAAGGGATTTTTTGTGTTGAACCAGGCTCCAAGGCAGAACGAAACATAAAATTAACCACCTCACTATACACACCTTCTCCCACCTTAGTTAGATTCACACAAGCTTTTATTTGACCAGTTTTCACCTCCATTAAAGCAACACAACCCAATTCTGCATTTAACTGCACAAGCCTATCTCTCAAGGCTTTTTCCGCAATATCTTGCATGTCAATATTAAGTGTACTTGTAATATCGGCACCATTCTCTGGCTCTTGATCTGCTGTTAATATATTAACTCCTGCTTTTCTTTCTAAGTGCGCTCTTCCAGGCTTTCCCGTTAAAATAGAATCATAAGCTGCCTCCAAACCATTTTTGGCTCCCTTAGATTTTATACCATATAAAGAACCAACAGTAATTGATGCCAAAGAGCCAAAAGGTTTAATACGCTTAATTCGTTTTTCAGCTATCAAGCCACTTCTATACCCTTTAACAAAAAGCGGAAACTTTTTAATCTGCTTAAATGAAGCATGTGATATTTTTTTTCTACTTATTCGATAGTGCCTCTTCTTCTGAGTATAGCCCTTCAACAAATGCCTTCTATATGCTCCTTCTGATTTATCTTTCAGTTTCCTCGATAAATAATAAGAGAGAGAATCGAGATTATCATAAAATAATTTACCATCATCAACCCGTAATGCAGGAGTTAAAAAATCCATATACAGATAATAACTTGGCACTGTAGATGCCATTAACTCTCCATCACAAGAGTATATATTCCCTCTATTTGGCTCAATATTGATTTGTTTATTAACTTTCCGAAGACTATCACTTAAAGCAATCCACTGATCCTTTTCCGAATATTGAATTTGAATAATTTTACGCACCGCCAGGGCAAATCCAAGCACCACAATAAAATAGACTATTGCGAAGCGGATTACTACACCTGTTCTGTTTGATGCTTCCATTTATTTTTCCTCATCAATTATTACCGAAGCTACACGAGACACTTCTAATCCGGGTATTTTTGATTTTACTGAGTCTTCTACTACCGAACCCTTTGACTTCACTGTTAATTCTGCTGATATACTCAACAGCTCATATCTTTTATCCTCAATCTCTTTTACTAATTCTCTTTGGCGTCTCGATTTCATATCACATTCATAACGATTACCAATAAAAATCATCATAAAAACAGCCACCATCAAGAGCAATTTATATTGCCTACGAAAAGACTTACGCACCAAAATATTACCATCTACCAAATCTTGTAATATCGACTTAAGCACACTCAAGTTTGGATTTGACTTTATGGAATTCATCCAGGATCTTTTCTCTTTTGTCATATTTCTATTTCTTCTCTGCCACTCTTAATTTAGCACTTCTAGAACGAGGATTATCACGAACTTCATCACCAGAAGCAACAATAGGCTTATTGTTTATTGCTTTTAAAGGAGTTAGAGGATTGCCATAAAAATCTTTCTCTAGCACACCTTCAAAATTTCCTGTTTTGATAAAGTTTTTTACTAATCTATCTTCTAAAGAGTGATAAGTAAGTACAACTAATCGCCCACCTGGCTTCAATGAATCAACTGCTTGTGTTAACATTGATTTTAAAGTTTCCATTTCATGATTCACTTCAATTCTCAATGCTTGAAACACACGCGCCATATCTTTCTTCTCTTTTTCATAAGAGAAATACGGCTTTAGCAATTCTAAAAACTCACTCACCTTATTGATTGGCTTTTCTTTTCTAGACTCACATATTTTTTTAGCTATTCTTCTCGAATTCCTCAATTCACCGTACAGATACAAAACGTCAGCTATTTGCTCTTCAGCATAGGTGTTTAGAATTTTCGAAGCAGTTAAATCTGATTTTGTATTCATTCGCATATCTAAATCTCCATCAAAGCGAAAAGAAAATCCTCTATCAGCCTCATCAAAGTGATGAAAGGACACACCTAAATCAGCTATTAAACCATCGATTTCAACTGCATCATGATACTTCAAAAAGTTTTTTAGAAAACTAAAGTTGCTCTGCACAAATACAAATCGATTATCATCGATTCTATTTGAAAGAGCATCTTCATCTTGATCAAAAGCAATAAGCTTCCCTTTCGAATCAAGCTGAGAAAGAATTTCTTTAGAATGACCCCCACCCCCAAAAGTTACATCGACATATATCCCACCTTGGTTTATTTTTAAACCATCAACTGTTTCTTTTAACAAGGCAGGTATATGATAAGTTTTACTCATTCAAGGGTTCAGATTTTCGAGACATTTTCTCTCGCAGCAATCGAGCGAAGTCGGCCGATGGAAGTTTTGCCGATTCATAAACAGACTTACTCCACACAGAGAAACGATCAACGCTCCCCACAAAAAGCACCTCTGACTCTACACCTATTTGCTGCAAGTATTTTTTTTGCACTAACACACGACCTTGAGCATCAACATCCAACCATTCCGCATCAGAAACAAACTGCATCAAGATCAACTGATCTTGCTCATTCCATTCGTCTAAGGTTGACTTTAGCTCAGCCAATTTTTGCTCCCAAACATTCACTGGATAAATAACCAAGCAATTATTATCTGGATCTTTTCGCATTACGACTACACTCTTTTCAGGAAAAGACATCAATTTTCTATAAGAGGCTGGTATAAATACACGGCCCTTAACATCAACTTTTGCTTCAATATTTCCAATAAATGTAGACATAGCTCTTATTTTTTAGTGTTGATGTAAAAGTACGCATTTTATCTAAAAACCCCACTTTCACCCACAAAAATAATTACGAACAAAAATATAACATATATAAACAGATTCTAAACAAACTAATAACAAGTTATCAACAACGACTCAATAAGATATCAACACTATTTTGCTTGTGTTCAATTAGATATATTAAAACAATATAAAAAGGGGTGGAGAGTGGTGGAAAATTTAGAAAATAAAAAACAAAACAAAGAACTTTAAATCCTACATGTGATTTTTAAAGAACATTAAGGGCAATTCAAGACCCTCAATCAGATATTTTTTATTACTTTTGAGCTTCAAAAAATTAGCCGCAAAATGAGCGAGAAACAAATCTTAGTTGACGTAAAAACCAGACTGATAGAAAAGTCTAAAAATGAGAAACCTTCTAAGCTTCTAGTAAGCTTTCTTAGAAAAATTGCTCATGAAAAAGACTTAAATTACTTCTTAATAAACAACCCAGACGCATATGGATTAGACTTCCTAACAAAGGCTTTGGATTATTTAAAAGTAAAACTTACAGTTAAGGGCGCAGAAAATATTAGCGATGATGGTCGTTATCTGTTTGTATCAAACCACCCACTAGGAGGACTAGACGGACTAGCTCTAGGACATTACTTAGCCACTAGATACGATAGCAAAGTGAAATTCCTAGCCAACGATTTACTAATGAGTCTTGTTCCTCTACACTGCTTATTTCTTCCTGTCAACAAACACGGAGGACAAGGAAGAAAATCAATGGAAACCCTCAATGAAACTTTTAAATCTGACGAACAGATTTTAATATACCCAGCAGGCATGTGCTCTCGCTTACAAAAAGGAAAAATTCGTGACTTAGAGTGGAAAAAAACATTCGTAGTTAAATCTGTCGAATACCAGAGAGATGTCGTTCCCGTTTACTTTAAAGCTAGAAACTCCTGGTTTTTTTATATTTTATCAAAAATCAGAAAAGCTCTAAAAATAAAATTGAACATAGAAATGCTTTTTTTGGTAGATGAAATGTTTAAACAAAAAAATAAAGTTTTTAAAGCATACATTGGAAAACCTATTCCTTGGCAAACCTTTCAAGACAAAAGCAAAACTCCTAAACAATGGGCTGCTGAAATAAAAAAGCTGGTATACACACTAGAGAAAAAATAGAAAAAACACACTATGAAAAATGTTATTGAACCTGTTGATTTATCGCTCATAAAAAGCGAGCTTACTTCTGAGAAATTTCTTAGAAAAACCAACAAAGCCAACAACGAAATTTATCTTTTTACTGCACACGACGCTCCAAACACTATGCGTGAAGTTGGTCGTTTGCGAGAAATTGCTTTTAGAGCAGGCGGAGGTGGAACCGGTCTAGATTGTGACATAGATAATTCTGATACAATGGAAAACCCATACAAACAACTGATTGTTTGGAACCCTGACGCAGAAGAGATTATTGGCGGATACCGTTTCTTTCATGGTGCAGATATAGCTTTAGACGAAAATGGACAGCCTGTTTTGTCAACAGCGCACATGTTTCACTTCAATGAAAAATTCATAAAAGACTACTTACCATACACCATAGAACTTGGACGCTCTTTTGTACGCATAGAATACCAAGTTGCTAGTGCTGGCGCTAAAGGACTATTTGCATTAGACAATCTATGGGATGGATTAGGCGCAATTACTATTGCATACCCTAACACAGAACACTTCTTTGGGAAAGTAACTATGTATCCTGAGTTTGACACATACGGAAGAGATTTAATTCTTTATTTCCTTAAAAAATATTTCGAAGACAAAGACAAAATGGTTACCCCATTTAATGGTTTAAAGTTCGAACACACAGAAGAAGAACTAGAAAAAGTATTCGTAGAAAATGACTACAAAAAGGATTATAAAATTCTTAATTCAGCAGTAAGAGAATTAGGTTTAAACATACCACCTCTTGTTAATGCCTACATGGGACTGTCTTCTACAATGAAAGTATTTGGAACATCTGTTAATGATGAGTTTGGAGACGTTGAAGAAACTGGAATCCTTGTTTCTATCAAGGAAATAAACGAAGACAAAATCAAACGTCACATTGGCAGTTTCAACGTAGAAGAATCAGGCTACATCCAGAAAAATCTTACAACTATCTAATCATAGTTTTATTTGACAACTGACTTACAGCTGCTTTTACACATTTATCATCTTTGTTTAAGATTGGATAAAATGCATCATTACCTAATACATCTCTAGCTATAAAAGAAAACAGCATTTTCTCTAAAAGCATTTTAGATTTCTTAATATGTCTATTGCGCTTTTTAAGACCCTGTTCGCTTGCATACAAAACAAACTTATCTAATATATCTTGCTTTTCAAGGTAAGCATATAAACCCTTCCATTCTTTAAATTGCATCAAGCGTTGTCGATTAAGATCGACATAGTGGAAAGCATACTCATACACATAACCTTCGTTCATAGCCCTATTATAATATGGCGTATATCCTAATGTATCTTTCGGAACAAAAACATCTGGCATAATCCCTCCATTTCCATACACTACTCTTCCACTTAAGGTTTTATACTTCAACGAATCTGGCATCTTCACGCTATCTTTTGAACTCATCTCTCCATGCAAATAGCGATTAACAATATCCATCTCATACTCCTCTTTATCTCCTTTTACATATGGCTTTTGTATGCATCGACCCGATGGAGTATAATAACGAGCTATAGTTAAACGCACTGCAGAACCATCATTAAAAGGTATTTGTTGTTGCACCAAACCTTTTCCAAACGAACGTCTGCCAACTATCAAACCCCTATCATTATCTTGTATTGCTCCAGCAAAAATCTCACTTGCCGAAGCCGACCACTCATCTATCAAAACGACTAACTCATTTTCTTGACGAGAACCCTTCCCACTTGCTTTTGCCTCTTTACGAGCATAAGATTTACCTTTTGTATAAACAATTAGGCTCTTTTTAACTAAAAACTCATTCACTAAATTAATTGCGGCATCTAAAAAACCTCCCGAATTACCTCTTAAATCAACAACATATTTTTCTGCCCCCAAGTGATTCAATTTTGCTAAAGCGGTTTGAAATTCATCAAAAGTCATTGCACCAAAGCTACTCACCTTTACATAACCAATATTATTGGTTAACATATAAGAAACATCTACACTTTTTACCGGCACATCATTTCTTACTATGGTATAATACAATAATTTCTTAGAGCTTCTTCTCTTTATTCCTAACTTTACTTCAGTTCCTTTCTCACCCCTTAATCTTTTTACAACTTTCTCATTCGTAATTGAATCACCCACAAAAAGCGAATCATCAACAGTCACAATCCTATCTCCAGCCAAAATACCCATTTTCTCAGAAGGACCTCCATTTATAACAGCAACAACCATTACAGTATCATGCTGAATATTAAACTGAACTCCTATTCCACTAAAACTTCCTTCCAAATCTTCGTTTGCCGTTTGCAAATCTTTTGCAGGAATATAAACAGAATGAGGGTCTAACTTTGCTAATATCTGCGGCATCAACTCCTCTGTAATTGAATCTGTGTTTATATCTTCTACATATTCAGAATCAATAAGATCAATAACAGTTTGCAACTTTGAATTTCCGGTAAAAAAAGTATTAAATATTTTATTGTTGGTAGAAGCTGTTTCATTCTTTGCCAATAAATTACCAATAAATATCCCTACGGCTATTGCAACAGCGAAAAATAAGGGAGCCCATATTTTTAGTTTACTATTCATCTTTATCTTTATTTAAATCAAAAAAATCTACATCAACATTGGCCCGATGCAACAACTCAACACCTTCCATAATATGATATTGCTCATTATAGACAACACGTTTAATTCCTGCCTGCACAATAAGCTTTGCACATTCAATACAAGGAGAAGTAGTTACATACAAAGTTGCCCCTTCACTACTATTGCTAGACCTAGCCACCTTTGTGATTGCATTAGATTCTGCATGCAACACATATGGTTTTGTTTTATAATTCTCATCTTCACAATCATTCTCAAAACCAGAAGGAGTACCATTATAGCCATCAGATATAATCATTTTATCTTTGACCAAAATAGCACCAACTTGTCTACGCTTACAATACGAGTTTTCGGCCCAAACTTGAGCCATACGCAAATAACGCTTATCTAATAATTCTTGTTTCTTTTCCATCTACAAAAAAGGTATAGGCTCTTAATTGGCCACTATCTAATTAATTCGTTCGCAAACTCTACCAAATCAACGCCGGAGAAATTTCCAGAAGTCATCAAAAGTAAATTTTTATTATCGTAATCTATTTTTCTTAATTCAGCTTGTAACTTTTTAGAGTCAGTAAACACTTTCACATTCTTACCACCAAAAGCATCAGCTACTTGCTGTTCTGTAATACTTGCTAGTTTTTTATGCTTAATAACTTCTGGACTATAATAAACATAAGCTAAGTCAGCCTCCGCCATTGCGCCTTTATATTCAGGTAAAAACTCTTTGGTCAGACTGCTAAAGGTATGCAATTCCATACAAGCCACCAACTTCCGCTCAGAGAACTGTCCCTTTACTGCTTTTACCGTTGCTTTTAATTTTGAAGGAGAATGAGCAAAATCTTTATATGCTACAGAGGTTTTGTTTTCCGCCACTTTTTCTAAACGATTCGCAGCTCCATCAAAGGTTTCAATAATTCGCAGAAAGTCTGCTTTCTTAATTCCCAAAGGAATACAAACAGCTAAAGCCCCCATTAGGTTTTGTAGATTGTGTTCTCCAAATATTTGCAAGGGCACTTCTTGATCCTTAATCGTAATAGTTGTTTTTCCATTCACCACATTATATAGTGGTGTATTGTAAGGAATTGGCACTATATCATCACGTACTTGAGAAGCAATATCACACAATTCTTTATCTCCATCAAAATAAACTAATCGGCCATCCTTTTCAATCAATTGAGAGAATATGCGAAATTGCTCCACATAATTATCAAAGGTTGGAAATACATTAATATGATCCCAAGCAATACCAGTAAGCAATGCAATATGTGGACGATACAAATGGAACTTTGGACGAAGATCTAAAGGAGAAGTCAGATACTCATCTCCCTCAAAAATTGCTATACGCGAATCATCAGAGAGACCCACCATATTATCAAAGCCATCAATCTGAGCACCCACCATATAATCAAAGGCAATATTCAATTGCTTCAAAACATATAATATCATTGCGGTAGTACTTGTTTTACCATGACTACCTCCTATTACAACCCTAGTTTTATGTTGCGTTTGTTCGTACAAATATTCTGGAAAAGAATATACCTTAACACCCAACTCTTTTGCTTTCAACAATTCGGGATTGTCTTCTCTTGCATGCATCCCTAAAATAACAGCATCTAAGGCTTTGTGAACTTTTTTAGGAAACCAACCAAATTCCTTTGGCAACAAACCTGCTTTTTCTAAACGACTGCGAGATGGTTCAAAAATCTCATCATCCGAACCCGTAATTTTATAGCCTTCTTTTGCATTTAATGCTAACGCTAAATTATGCATAGCAGCTCCGCCAATTGCAATAAAATGAACCTGTCTTTTCTCTTCACTCATAAATTTTTCTCTTATTTAAGAACACACAAATGTACAACGTAAAAAAATTAGAAAGAGCATTTTATTTCATTATTTATACACAAAATATTGCCAATAATGCACTTAAAATATCATCTCTTGCCATATTGTCAGTTTTCTACCAATGGCATTTTTTTTGACTAATGCGGCTCAAACAAATCAAATAATTAAATAAACATATTACAATTATGAAAGGAAACATTGGAGTAAGTTCGGAGAATATCTTTCCGATAATTAAGAAATTTCTTTACAGTGACCATGAAATATTTCTTCGCGAATTAGTATCTAACGCTGTTGATGCTACACAAAAGCTTAAAACCTTATCTTCTGTAGGAGAATTTAAAGGTGAGCTTGGAGAAATGAAAGTAAGTGTTGCTATTGACAAAAAGAAAAACACTATTACTATTAGTGACCGTGGTATTGGGATGACTGATGAAGATATTGAAAAATACATTAATCAAATAGCATTCTCAGGAGCAGAAGAATTTCTAGACAAATACAAAGACGATGCTAACGCAATTATTGGTCATTTTGGATTAGGATTCTATTCTTCATTTATGGTTTCTAAACAAGTAGATATCATTACTTTATCTCATAAAGATGGAGCTAAAGCTGTAAAATGGTCGTGCGATGGATCTCCTGAATACACACTAGAAGAAACTAAAAAAGATGAAAGAGGAACCGACATTGTTCTACACATTGACGACGAGAACAAAGACTTCTTAGAAGATGTTAGAATAAATGAGCTCCTTAATAAATACTGCAAATTCCTTCCTGTAGAAATTTCATTCGGCAAAAAAACGGAATGGAAAGATGGGAAAAACGTTGAGACTGAGGAAGAAAATATTATCAACGACACTAATCCAGCATGGATAAAAAAACCAGCTGACTTAAAAGAAGAAGATTACAGCGCTTTTTACCGCGACCTTTATCCAATGTCTGAAGACCCTTTATTCCACATACATTTAAATGTGGATTATCCTTTTAACTTAACTGGTATTCTTTACTTTCCAAAAGTAAAAAACAACATTGAACTTCAGAAAAACAAAATACAGCTATATTCTAATCAAGTATTTGTAACAGACAATGTAGAAGGCATTGTTCCTGAGTTCTTATCTCTATTACATGGTGTTATTGATTCACCAGACATTCCATTAAACGTTAGTCGTAGTTATTTACAAAGTGACGGGAATGTAAAAAAGATTTCTGGACACATCACTAAAAAAGTGGCTGACAGTCTACAAGAGATTTTCAAAAATGACCGTGCTGATTTTGAAAGCAAATGGGACAGCTTAAAACTATTTGTGGTATTTGGTATGCTTACTGATGAGAAATTTTATGAAAAAGCTGACAAGTTTAACTTATTCAAAAATACTGATGGCAAGTTCTTCACTTTAGAGGAATACAAAACATTAGTTAGTGCTGAGCAAACAGACAAAGAAGGTAATCTTATTTATCTTTACACGAACAACACAAGCGAACAACACAGTTATATCGAAGCTGCTAAAGCAAAAGGATATGATGTGTTAGTATTGGATGGTCAGCTAGACACTCACATTGTAAATACACTAGAACAAAAGAACGAAAAGAGCAAATTTGTTCGAGTTGATTCAGACGTAGTAGAAAAACTAATTGTAAAAACTGACGCTAGCAATCACAACTTAACAAACGACCAACAAAATGCAATGGCTACAGTATTTAGCTCTCAATTACCTAGCATTGATAAAACAAATTTCTTAGTAACCTTTGAAAACCTTGGAGCTGACGCACAACCAATTATCATAACACAACAAGAATTTATGCGTCGCATGAAAGAAATGGCAGCTACAGGTGGTGGCGGTGGAATGATGGGTATGTATGGAGATTTTCCTGATAGCTACAGCTTAGCCGTTAATACAGCCCACCCATTAGTTGAAAAAATTCTTAAAGCAGAAGAGAAAGCTTGCGACAAAGATGTTGCACCATTAAATACACAATCAACAGAGCTTGACTCACGCATCAATGACTTAAAAGCTTCTCAAAAAGATAAAAAAGAAGAAGAAATTCCTCAAGCTGAGAAAGAAGAAATTTCTAAACTTGAAAAGGAAATGACTGATCTAACAACAAAAAAGGAAGCTATTATCGGGAAATTTGCTTCTAAAAACAAAGAAGTACGTCAACTGATTGACTTAGCTCTATTATCCAACAACATGTTGAAAGGCGAAGCTTTGAGCAACTTTGTTAAACGCAGTGTTGAAATAATGAAATAAGAATTATTTTTGCGGCAATGCATTTGTACACAATTAAAAATAGTGTATCTTTGCACCCGCAATCGGCCCCGTAGCTCAACTGAATAGAGTATCTGACTACGGATCAGAAGGTTCCAGGTTTGAACCCTGGCGGGGTCACATTCAACAAAAGTCCTACATTATTTATGTAGGACTTTTTTATTGAAATAAGCTATTAGAAACCATACTTATATATCAAAAAGCCCTCAGTATATGTGAGGGCTTTTCTTTTGTTTAACCACCAACCAGAAGTTAAACATAGATTTAAAACTAAGCTGTGTTATTCATAGCATTAGAAATAAATCACCAACCAAAATAATTACAATTGAGCAAAAGCATTTTCCAACTCAACTAATCTTTTAGACAATGCAGTTCTTAGGTATTCTATTAGTTTTTTATCAATTTCTATTGGCACATCTACGCTATCAATTACATTATTTATTTCATACTCTAAATACAACTTCTGTTGACAAAAAGTCTCCAAAAGAGTTATTGTTTCTGTATCGTACTCCTTGTATTCAAGAAGTTTTAAAACTTTATTTATTTGATCAATCTCTTCGCTTATAGTATTTGCAATTTGCAGTGTGTCTTTTTTCATAGCAACTGTTTTTTAAAATCGATATGATTAATGTCAATACATAAATCGTTTAAATAGTTTATTAAGTAACTCAATTTCAGATACAGTAAGAGTATTAGATAAGGAGTAATGCTCTAGAAACTCATTTATTGGGGTCGGTTTAGGATAAATTCTTTTATTAAATAGAAAAAGCATCAAACGCACAAGCTCTCTTAATGTAAGGTTTGCATTATTGTTTTGTAGAAATTCCCACTTTGCAGCACTTAATTCAACAATACAAGGAAACATCTTCACCTCTTCTTTATCCAAGTTATTATTCAAAAATTCCATAAAAGACCTATATCCATTCATCATAAAAAAGACATTTGAAAGTTTCGTGTTTTATTACTAAACTTGCATTGTTATACTTTTCGAATTACAAACTTACTAATATTTTTATTAATGTTAGCTATATTGCTAACATTAATTTCATAAAAATGACAATAAGAGAAAGAATAAAATATCTTTTCGAAGAAAAAAACATATCTCAAGCACAGATTGCTAGAGACCTAAACATTTCCAGAGTTACTGTAAACAAATGGATATCTACCGAAAATGCATTCGGCATAGAAAGTGTAAGGAAATTGCTAACATATTTCCCTGATTTAAATGCCAGATGGTTAATTTTAGGTGAAGGAAACATGCTTGACACAAAAAACTATTCCCTAAAAAATGACATCTCTTCCATGGTAGCCGAGGAACTAAAAAAATACAAGCTTCCTAAAGAGAATAAATAAAGAATCTAAAAAAGAATAAAAAGCATCTCCATAATTGGTAGATGCTTTTTTTATTTCCACCTTTGCATCATATTTATAGTACATTTATTTTAAGAGAAAAATGAGTCCAAATGAAAGAAGGTCAAACGGTCCTAAGAGAGGGTCGGGAGCCAGCCGAGACGGTAAAAATTTCGAAAAACGCAACAGCGACAGTAATAGTTCTAGACCTGCAAGAAGAGGTGAATCTAGAAACTTCAAACCAAGAAATAGCGACTACAAAGGCAGTCGTTCAGACAGCCAAGATAACAGAGATAAGTTTTCGAAAGAAGACAGTAAATTTTCTCCACGCTCTGACAGACAATCAGACGAAAGCTCTCCGCGTCCAGCAAGAAAATTTGAAGGAAATGAGAATCTTAGAAATTTCAAAGAAACCCGTTTTGGTGGCGACAATAAAAAAATGCGCACTCGTAAAAAAACGGATTTTGACACCCCCTATGATGCCAGCGCTAAATACAGCAAGAAAAAACAAATCGCTCACAACAAAAAATTTGCTCCAGCAGGTCCATCACGCTTAAACAAATTTATCGCTAATGCTGGTATATGCTCTCGTCGTGAAGCTGATGAGTATATCAAGTCTGGCGTAGTAACCGTAAATGGGAAAGTTGTAACCGAAATGGGAGCTAAAGTAAACCCAGGAGACAAAGTGCTTTTCCACGACCAATTGGTACGCTCAGAAAAAAAGATTTATGTATTGTTGAATAAGCCAAAAGACTGTGTAACAACTACAGATGACCCTGCAGCTAGACTAACAGTAATGGATTTAGTAAAAAATGCCTGCAAAGAACGCATCTACCCAGTAGGTCGTTTAGATAGAAACACGACAGGCGTTTTACTTATCACCAATGATGGTGATTTAGCATCTAGACTAACGCATCCAAAGTTTGAGAAGAAGAAAATATATCATGCCTTTTTAGACAAAAAATTCACCAAAGCAGACTTACAACAAGTAGCTGAGGGGATAAAACTAGAAGATGGATTTATTAAAGCAGACAGCATTAATTTTGTTGAAGAAGATGACAAGAAGCAAATTGGCATTGAAATTCACTCTGGCAAAAATCGAATTGTAAGAAGAATATTTGAACACCTGGGATATAAGGTAGTACGTTTAGATAGAGTTTTCTTCGCAGGACTTACAAAAAAATCTCTTTCTCGCGGACAATGGCGTCACTTAAGCGAAAAAGAGATAAGCATGTTACAGATGGGAGCTATAGAATAAAACTCCTTAACAATAAAAACACAAAGCTCGCAAAGTAAAATACTTTGCGAGCTTTGTGTTTTATTAATATCTGCCTAAATTTCTAGCACAATCTGCTCTGCTTTCAGCACGTCGTACATCAAGAGCTTACCAGACAACACATCTCCTTGTCCCAACACTATTTTAATTACTTCTGCTGCTTGCATACTACCAATAATTCCTGGCAATACTCCCATTACCCCTAAAGGCAAAGAGTTGTCTTCTGGCTGATCAGGAAATAAATCAAGATAAGAATTCCCTCCTTGATAATTAAAGACAGAAACTTGACCATTAAACTCACAAATAGAACCATGCACAAACGGCTTTTCTTGTTCTTTTGTGTATTTATCAATTAATCGTCGAGACGCAAAATTATCAGTTGCTCCAACTACTATATCATATTTGGATATTATTTCTTGAGCATTCTCTTCTGTTAAAAGATAAGGGTAGGCATCCAAACGGCAATCTGCATTCAATAAAGCAAGCGTTTCTTTAGCTTTCTCAACTTTTAACTCCCCAATCTCATTTTCACGATATAAAACCTGACGCTGTAAATTAGACAAACTCACTACATCAGCATCCATAATACCAATTTGACCAATTCCTGCAGCTACTAAATATTGTAATATTGGAGCGCCTAAGCCTCCGGCACCCACTACCAATACCTTTGCTTGCAGTAATTTTTCTTGACCTCCCTCTCCTATTTCGGGAATGATGATATGACGGTTGTAGCGTTCTTTGTTCATGATTATTTTGGTTGTGATTTTGATAACTACATAACGTACAGACGGTGCGCACACCGTCTCTAACTATCATCTATTGTAAAATTGGATCCCAGTCTTTCCAGACCACTTCATATCCTTTAGATTTTATCATATCTACTATCATTTCTGCAGGACGGTCATCATTAACGCTCCACTGCTCTAAACTATCTTTAGATGCAGCATAACCACCTGGATTTGTTTTTGAACCAGCACTATATACGGTTGGCCCAAGTTTTAAAATATTATCACGATAAGGTGCTCCTTCTCTAGTAGACAGGGATAACTCTACTTGCTCATCAAAAATACGGTAAGCAAATAGCAATTGTGACAAATTGCGTTGGCTTACTGGATAATTGGGCTCAAATCCTCCCGTATGTGGACGAAGTCGAGGGAATGATATCGAGTATTTCGATTGCCAATAATTCTTCTCTAAATACTGCAAATGCATTGCCGTAAAGAAACTTTCCGTACGCCAATCTTCTAAGCCCAACAAAACTCCCAAGCCAACTTTATGTACACCTGCTTCACAAATACGATCGGGCGATTCTAATCGATATTGATAATTTGATTTCTTGCCTGAAGGGTGATACAATTTATAACGTTCTTCGTGATAGGTTTCTTGGTATAAGTAAACGGAATTTAGTTTAAAATCACGCAAACGCTTGTACTCATCGGTTTCTAAGGGCTGCACTTCAATAGAAATATTCGCAAAATCTGCTTGAATCTCTTCCATCATCTCGGCTAAATAATCGACACCAGCGTAGCGATGATCTTCTCCTGTTACTAGTAATATGTGCTCAAAACCAATGGCACGTATATAAGATATTTCTTTGCGCAATTCTTCTTTGCTCAGTAATTTTCTATCTAGTTTATTAGAGTGATTAAAACCACAATACACGCAACCATTGGTGCAATAACTAGACAGATACAGCGGAATATAAATCTGCAAGGTTTTGCCAAAACGCTTTTGGGTGCGCTGCTGACTCATTACTGCCATCTGCTCCAAATAAGCATCTGCCGCAGGAGAAACAAGTGCTTTAAAATCTTCCAAACTCGCATTTTCCTTGGCCAATGCTTGTTGCACATCGACTTCCGTTTTGCTGTAGATGGAAGCTTTCACTTCTTCCCAATTATATTTTTTTATTTCGTCGTAAAATGATTTCATTTTGTTTTTTTGATAGAGACGCAAAGCATTGCGTCTGTACAGTATCGATTACAGCTATTCTAATTCTGATAAAAATCCTGTTAATGGACTCGTTGCATGTGCACCCATAGATTGTTGTGCTAGCTTTGCTTCGAAAGCAATTCTCCCAGCATTCACTGCCATTCTAAATGCATCTGCCATTTGTACTGGGTTCGCAGAAACAGCAATTGCCGTATTTACCAACACAGCAGCGGCACCCATTTCCATAGCCTCAGCAGCATGCGATGGTGCACCAATTCCAGCATCTACCACTACGGGCACATTGCTTTGTTCGATAATAATTCGCAAGAAATCTTTGGTGCGTAAACCATTGTTTGACCCAATTGGAGAGCCTAATGGCATTACCGCAGCCGTACCAACTTCTTCTAGTTTTTTACATAAAACAGGATCGGCTTGCACATAAGGCAATACAATAAAACCAAGTTTCACCAATTCTTCGGCAGCCTTTAGTGTTTCTTCTCCGTCGGGCAATAAATATTTTGGATCTGGATGAATCTCTAACTTTAACCAGTTTGTTTCCAATGCTTCGCGCGCTAGCTGTGCTGCAAAAACAGCTTCTTTAGCATTACGCACACCTGAAGTATTGGGTAATAAATTCACATGTGGCAAAGCAACATGATTCAATAGTTGATCATCTTTATTATCGATATCGACCCGCTTTAATGCTACCGTCACCAACTCCGATTCTGAAATAGCAATCGCTTCTTGCATTAATTCATTAGAGCTAAACTTTCCAGTTCCAGTAAACAGTCGAGACTTGAATGTTTTGTCTCCTAGTATTAAATTTTCCATATTTTAATTTCTAGTTTTTAATTTCTCTTTTAATAAGCTTGTTGAAATGGCAACTCCAAATAAGCCTAGTTCTTTTATAGCTAAAATATCATCCATCGTAATTCCACCTACGGCAACTACAGGAGTACTTATGTTTCGTTTTTTCATTTCAGCTACTAAATATTTATAACCATCCTCGCCCAAGAGTGGACTCAAATTTTTCTTAGTAGTTGTATATCTAAATGGACCTAAACCAATATAGTCGGCTCCGTTTTTTGTATGCAATTCAATGTGCTCAATTGTATTGGCTGTTCCTCCAATTATACAAGCTTCACCTAAAGCAGTTCTTACTTCAGACACAGACATATCGTGCAAACCAACATGCACACCATGCGCACCTATGCTTTTACAAATATCTATATGGTCGTTTATAATAAGCGTACCCTCGTATTGCTTGGCATATACCAAGGCCTCTTTTGCCTGTGCTACAAATTCATCTTTTGAAGCGTTCTTCATACGAATCTGCACCCAATCGATACCGTTTTCAAACATCAGTTTGGCTTGCTCGGCATGCGATAAGCTGTCGTTATCTTGTGTAATATATTGTATAGCTGCTATCTTCATCTTATTCTAAAAAACCCAAATTTGTATCGTTCGATTGCATAAACTGTTCTACTATTTGTTTTGCTTTTACGCAAGCTTCAATAGGAGCATCGCCTAAGGCAATATAACTTGCAATTGCTGACGAAAGGACGCAACCCGTTCCGTGCTTATTGTATTTCGAAGGCATATCAAAACCAGATATTTCTATTTGTTTCCCATCCACCATCAATACATCTGTACCCTTTTTATCTTTTCTATGTCCACCTTTCAATAAAATAGCTGCCACTTGCTTTTCATCCAAATTCAATTGTTCAAATTCCTCAAAGTTGGGCGTTATCATATCTATCTTCTTGGCTAAACTTACTGGCAAAGAATTCTCATCGTGAAAATCGAATCCAGCACTTGCTTTTAAAATTGGGTCCCAAATAATATAAGCCTTGGGGAAATACAAATGCACTAAATTGATAATGCCTTCTAATTGATTAAAACTTTCAATCAACCCAATCTTCACCACTTTTACATCGTATACCTGCAAAGGTTTTATTTGATTCACTATTTGCTCTATAGTACACCATTTTACACCTTCAAATTCAGCATCATTTTGGTAAGTCAAGGATGATATCACCCCCAATCCTGACACCTGTAAATATTCTATTACTTTGATATCAGCCAAAGTTCCCGCACCCCCGCAAGGATCAAAACCAGCTATAGATAGTACGTATGGTCTCATAATTAAATAGTTTAAGCTTCTAGATTCCAAATGGAGCCGAGTTGAGCATAGCCATCAAAATCCCATTCTTCTATATCCTTTATCTTAGTGGTGTCAATACCTCCTAAGGCTATTACCTTTATTCTTCTTTTTGTTTGCAAATAGTCTTTCACTTGCATCATATCCAAATTCCCCTCGTAAGCTTGTTTAGAGATACTGGGAAAAATGGGACTTAAGAAAGCATAGTCAAATTCCCCTTCTATTTCTTCTAATTCTTTTACAGAATGAGTAGAAGTACTTTTGCTTCCAAAGGATTCAATAACGCTTGCCTTTGCTCTATTCTTGGTAGAAAAATGCACCCCACCCACCTTATATTTATCTTGCAAATGGTAGTAATCATGAATTACTATTTGCGGATAAAACTTCTCAGGAATTGATTTTAATAAAGCCTCATACACTCCCTCTGAAGCATTGGGCTTTCGTATATGTAATAGTACATCCTTATCTTCCAAAACGGATAAGATTTGTGCTAGCTCATTTGGAATAGCACTCGGATATGTTATTACAATCTGCTGCATTAAGAATAAATCTCTACATCATCTTTTGTTTTACAATCATCATCCATTTCCAATGCCATTTCACGCACTTGCATAGAGGCACGCATAGAACAAAAATGCTCTCCACACATAGAGCAATAATGGGTCGATTTATAGCCCTCATCTGGCAAAGTTTCATCGTGGAAACGCATGGCTTTTTCGCTGTCTAATGCTAAGGAGAATTGATCTTTCCAACGGAACTCAAAACGTGCTTTACTCATAGCATTATCTCTATACTGAGCTCCAGGAAATCCCTTGGCTAAATCAGCAGCATGTGCTGCTAACTTAAAGGTAATTACTCCTTCTTTCACATCTTCTTTTTCTGGTAATCCCAAGTGCTCTTTTTGCGTTACATAACACAACATAGCTGTTCCCATCCAACCAATCATAGCTCCACCAATGGCAGATGTAATATGGTCGTAACCTGGAGCAATATCGCAAACCAAAGGCCCTAATGTATAGAACGGAGCCTCATCACAGACCTTTAATTGCTTGTCCATATTTTCTTGAATCAGATGCATCGGCACATGACCAGGACCTTCAATAATTACTTGTACATTATGCTTGCGCGCTACTTGCGTTAACTCACCCAATACGTCTAACTCTCCAAATTGAGCACGGTCGTTGGCATCAGCAACAGAGCCTGGACGAAGACCATCTCCCAAGGAAATACCGACATCATAAGATGATAATATTTCGCATATTTCTTCAAAGTGCGTATAGGTAAAATTCTCTTGCTGATGCTGCAACATCCACTTAGCGATAATTGCTCCTCCACGAGAAACGATACCCGTAGTACGGTGCAAGGTCATTGGCACATGTTTCCATAGTAAACCAGCATGAATGGTGAAGTAATCTACGCCTTGTTCGCATTGCTCAATAAGAGTATCTTTAAATATTTCCCATGTTAGCTTGGTAACATCACCATCAATTTTTTCTAAGGTTTGATATAAAGGAACGGTTCCTACTGGCACCGGACTATTACGTACAATCCACTCACGTGTTTCATGAATATTCTTCCCCGTAGATAAATCCATAATAGTATCTGCTCCCCAACGGAAAGCCCAAACGGCTTTTTCTACTTCTTCTTCTATACTTGAGCTGGTAGGTGAATTTCCTAAATTGGCATTTATCTTTACTAAGAAATTTCGACCAATAATCATCGGCTCCGATTCGGGGTGGTTGATATTGGCAGAAAGAAAGGCTCTTCCTTTAGCAATCTCATCACGCACAAATTCTGGCGTAATATGAGTAGTTGGTATTTCTGCTCCTAAAGGACAACCCGGGTGTTGTTTATACTTTTCTTTTATCTCATCAATGCGTTGATTTTCGCGAATAGCTACATATTCCATTTCTGGAGTTATCATACCTTTCTTAGCATAATAATACTGTGTTACACACTTACCTTCTTTCGCTTTCAAAGGGTTTTTAGCTACATGCTCGAAACGCAAATAATCCAATGATTTATCAGCATGACGCATGCGACCATATTCTGAAGAAAAACCGTCTAGCTCTTCGACATCTCCTCTATCTAATATCCATTGCTGACGCAGTTTGGGTAATCCTTTATTCAGGTTCACCTCATAGCTATCATCTGTATACGGACCAGAAGTATCGTATACGGTAACTGGTTCGTTAGTATATACATTTCCCTCTTTATCTTTCGATGGAGACAATTCAATCTCGCGCATGGCTACCTTAATGTCATGCATCTTTCCTTGTACGTAAACCTTTTTAGAGCTTGGAAAGCTTCCAGTGGTTATTTGTTCTTTCATATTTATTGTTGATTTATTTGTTCCGTTTATTCGATTAGAGACGCAAAGCATTGCGTCTTTACATTGTCTTATTGATCAGCCTCCTTTGGTGGCAGTTATCACTAATATTTTATCGTTTTCTTTTAATTCTTGAGCAGACCAATTGGCACGAGGAATCACCTTATTGTTTAAGGCAACAGCAATACCTTTTTGTGTAGCAAAATCGTTTTGCTCCAACAGGCTTTGTAAGGAAGATGTGTTTTGAATCTCGACCCCGTTCTCGTTTAAAGTCACTTGCATAAGTTTTCAATTTATGAGAAGGGGTGACTATGCGTAGCATACAAATGAAATCCCTTCGCAGCATTACCTGCCCAGGTTCATAGGGTTTAATCTCAGCCTTTCGGCACCCCTTTTCTGTTAAAAAAGTGATACAAAGATAACTTAATTATTGAAGCTACTGATATAGTAGGATATTTTTTAGGGAATTTAAACAAAAGAGAGTTATTTATAATTGGCTAATAATTTAACAGTACAAATTGACTGTTTGGATAAAAAAAAACTTTATATTTGGTTTTTTATAAAACACAGAAACTTTATATACAATACCATATTGGGTATTTAGATAAAGTTTTTGTTTACCTATAAACTAGTTAGGGGCAATTTTAAAAGGGGATAGCTAAAATTCAAATAAAGTCTAATAATAAAAAAATATGGAAACTTCTGAAATTATTGCTTTGTGTGCATTAATTGTTTCAACAACAGTTATATTTTATAATAATAAGACATTTAATGATCAAGCTTTTGAAACAAAGTTCTATAATTTTTTAAATCATTTTCTAAATCGAAATGAAAAAATAAGAATTGATTTTGATATTTGTAAAGAACAATCCTCTGGTAAACTTTTATTAGCTCATAGAACACCAAACGTTAACCCTCAAATAATTTATAATGCATTAAAAGAATATTTTATTAATCCAGGACCAAATATTTTGAAAATATTACCAAAATTTCTATCATATTTTAAAAATATCGAATTTATAATTTCTCAAATTAATAGTAGTAATAAAAAGTTGAAAAAGCATTATTCCAAAATTCTTTTGGCTAATCTTTCTGACAATGAAATTCATTTTATTTGTTATTACTATTACATCTTTTATGATGAAATAAATAAAGACAAAAAAAACATAGTTAAAGAATCGGGAGTATTTGAAAATATTGATGTTTCCTCTTTTTATGACCATTTTGATCCTAGAGACGGTATTTTTAATGATTTAGCAAAAGCAGATTTTAATTAAATAAAAAACAGCCCCTAACAACCGCTATCGCACATATGCCACAGCCGGGCGTCCGCGTTGTGCTAAGTGCAGTTACGGCTGACACCTGCGGTGTCACATCGTCCGACATCATCCTCACGGCTGACGTCATACGATGCCATAGCGGCAACCGTTAGCGGTAATAATACAAACAGACACACATTATGAAAAAACTAATTACAATTTTAATGTCTATTTTGGTTTCTTATTCTTATGCACAGGATAATTTAGCTGAAAAATTTAAAGAACTTTATAAAAAACAAAAATATGATGAGATAATAAATCACAAAGTTAAAGTTCGAAAAGCAACCGCTAAATCTTTGTATTATATAGGAATGGCTCACTACATGAAACAAGAAGATGAGAAAGCTATGATATATATTGACAAAGCAATTGAAAAAGGGCCTATAGATCATGATATGTATTTTTATAAAGCACAGCTACTAACTTTCTCAAAAAAATACAATGAAGCTTTACCATACTTTGACAAAGCAATTGTAATGCTACCTGATGAACCTGACTTTTATATAGGAAAAGGTCAATGTTTTAAATTTACGGGTAAAATGGACTCTACAATCTTTTACTACGAAAAGGCTATAAAATCTCCTTACCGAAATATTGACATGGTATTGATGTTAGCTGAAGTATATCAAGAGACAAATAATCTTAAAAAAGCTGTTGAAACATATAAAATAGCATTAAAGAGTATGAAAACGGGCAATAAATCTCACCAAGCAACTTCTATAAATGTAGCATTGATTGATTATGTAATTGGAGATTTTCAAGACGCTAAAGAAACTCTCGAAGAACATCTAGGCATCTACCCCAATGATGATATGGCTATTGAAAAAATAATACAGGTTTACTATGCTCTTAATGAATTTGAAAAAGCCAAACCATATAAAGAAAAACTTACAAAACTTCACAACAACAATCTCACTCAAGAAAATATAAAAGGGATGTATTGTATGGACAACTTCTTTTGGGATGGAAAACGAGTTTCTGCCTATGAAGCCTTTAGAAAGCCAAAGGCAGAGGATTTACTATTTGAGAAAATTAACTTCTTTGTTGTAGATGATAATCAAATGCCAATAATGCGAGTTGTTTTTGAAACAAGTATTGGAACAAAAATAAAAGGAGACGAATTCTATTATATATTAGCTTTAAAAAATAAAAATGGATCAAAAACTTTCTGGCAATGGAGATTTAAAGAAGATTATAATTATCTTGAAGTAAAACAAGCTGTGTTGAATATTTTAAATGAAAAAGTAAAACATGGATCTTCTACAACTTATCCTACTACAGAAGAATAAAAAATTACTACCGCTAACAAGCGGTATCACTCATGGGGCTGCGGGCTGACTTCGTTTGACGTCGCCTTTCAGGTCGACGCCAAACGATGCCATACCCCAAACGTTATGTGAGATTATAAAAGTTGTGATAAATTTGGAATTTGTACCAATTATTGGTATATTTGAAGAAAATTATTTATTATGAATAGAAATACATCAATATCAATCGGGAACTATTTTGACAAATTCATTCAAGGTAGAATCTCTGAAGGACGCTACAAAAATGCTAGCGAAGTTGTTCGTGCTGGTCTTCGACTTTTGGAAGAAGAAGAAAATAAAACAATTGCACTAAAAGCGGCAATAAATGAAGGGATTAATAGTGGAATAGCTGAAAATTTCGATCCAAAATCTCATTTAGAAAGAATCAAAAACAATAAGAAAATCAATGGCTAATTATAAATTAACAGTCAAAGCCGTAGATGATCTTACTGATATTTGGAGCTATACTCTTGATAGTTGGTCTGAAGAACAAGCTGATAAATATTATAATTTACTCGTTGATGCTTTTGACGATGTTGCTTCCAAACCATTTCTTGGTAAAGACTATTCTGAAATAACAGAAAAATTAAGAGGTTTAGGAATTGGAAAACATATCATATTCTATCGTGAAATTCAGGAAAATGATATTGAGATTATAAGAATTCTTCATGAACAAATGGATTTAGAGCATCGAATGAAAGAAAAATAACCTCACATAACAAAGGCTATCGCACATCGGGCTCGGGGCACTGACCTCGTTTGACGTCGCCTTTCAGGTCGACGCCCCACGATGCCATACCCCAACCGTTGTAGCTCATTTTAGAAAACATTCGGCTCATTTATTTGGACTATTTGAGCTTTATTTTGTATTTTTATGAGCTTAAAGTGATATGTATGATTGAAAATAGAGAATCTGATATAATTAATTTCATCAAAGAAAATGGAGAATCTTCCTCAAAAGAGATTTTTGATGGAGTCTCCTCTAATTATAGTTATGCTACTATTAAAAGAATTCTACAGCATTTAGTTACAGATAATCTGCTAAATACAAAAGGAAAAGGAAAAGGAACTAAATATATAATCTCTTCTGCTTATACTTTAATTGAACCTATAGATATAGAAAAGTATTACGAAAAAGAGATTGATGAAAGAACCATTAAAGAAAGTTTTAATTTTCAAATAATAAAAGATGTGTTAAGTAAACACTCTATTTTCACAAACAATGAGCTTCTAAAGCTATCAGAATTTCAGAACCTTTATATCAATAACATCTCTCAACTTAGCGAAAGTGAGTATAAAAAGGAACTCGAAAGACTTGCAATTGATTTAAGCTGGAAATCTTCTCAAATTGAAGGAAATACATATTCTCTTCTTGAAACAGAAAGACTACTTAAAGATAAAGAAACGGCTTCTGGAAAAACTAAAGAAGAAGCAGCAATGCTTCTAAATCATAAAGATGCAATAGATTTCATAATAGAAAACCCTGATTACCTACACCCCCTATCGGTTTCAAAAATTGAAGATACACATAGTATACTAGTAAAAGAATTAGCCGTAGAAAGAAATCTCAGAAAAAAACGTATAGGTATATCTGGAACAAACTATAAGCCTCTAGATAATGAGTTTCAGATATTAGAGGCACTTACAAACACATGTGAACTAATTAATAAAAAAAACAACATCTTTGAGAAAGCTTTATTGACATTAGTTCTAATCTCATACATCCAACCGTTTATGGATGGAAATAAAAGAACAGCTAGAATAGTAAGTAATGCAATACTTATGAATAATAACCACTGTCCTATCTCATTTAGAACAGTTGATTCAATAGATTATAAAAAAGCAATGTTGCTATTTTACGAACAAAATAACATTTCAAGTTTTAAAGAAATTTTTATTAATCAATTTGAATTTGCTGTTAAAACATATTTCTAATAAATAAAAAACGAGCTTCAACAAAGGGTATCACACATAGTGGCGCGGAGCACTGACCTCGTTTGACATCTCCCCTACGGTCGACGCCCCACGATGCCATACCCCAACCGTTACAGGGCATAATAGAAACGTACCATTTTCGTGTAATATTAGCTCATATCGTATCGTTCTTTTAGATTATTTATCGTATCAATATCAAATATTTTCGACTCATATCGTATCAAAATCAAATATTTTTCTAACTTTGCTTCATGGAAAATAAAGTTTATAACTTTGAAATTGAGATCAATTGGAATCTAATTGCTTTAATTAGTAAAATTGATAGGTTTGATGCTTCTTGGATATCTATAGAAAAAAAAGAAGGTCAAAGTCTCAAACAACTTAAAGGCATTGCTACTGTTAGAAGCGTTGGTGCTTCAACTCGAATTGAAGGATCAAAAATGAGCAACGAAGAAGTGGAAGTTCTTCTCCAAGATATTGATATCACAAAATTAGAAGATAGAGATTCTCAAGAAGTTGTTGGTTATTTTGACACATTGGATATTATATCAGATTCATATGATGATATAAACATCTCGGAAAGCAGTCTTAAAAACCTACATAAGGTATTATTAAAACATAGTGAAAAAGACAATTGGCATAAAGGTGGCTATAAGCAGCACAGCAATGCTGTTGAAGCAAACTATCCAGATGGGACTAAAAGAATAATCTTTGAAACAACAGAAGCTGGATTCCCAACTGAAGATGCAATGAGAAGTTTAATTGACTGGTATAAATCAGATAAGCAAACACACCCATTAGTTAAATGTGCTCTTTTCTGTTATGAATTTGTAAGCATTCATCCATTTCAAGACGGGAATGGTAGACTTAGTAGATTAATGGCGACTTTGTTATTACTAAAGAATGGGTACAAATGGATACAATATGTCAGTTTTGAACACGAAATTGAAAGTAAAAAAGAAGAATATTATAGAGTATTAAGAAATTGTCAATCTCAAAGGCCAAATGAGAACATTACTGAGTGGGTTAGTTTCTTTTTTAATGCTCTTCTAAATATTCAGAATCAGCTACTTGAGAAACTTGAAGTTAGTGGAATGGAATCAAAATTGTCTCCAAAAGAAAAATCAATTTTAACCTTTATAGGAAATCATTCAGGTTGCAAATCAGGAGAAATCGCAAAAAAATTAAATATTCCAAATCCAACCGTAAAACGATTACTTACTGACTTAACAGAAAAGAATCTTATAGAAAAACATGGAAATGGACCTGGCACTAATTATTCAATAAAATAAATTACGCCCTGTAACGGACAATTAAATAAAAAATAGCATTTTTACTTTTACACTGTATTAATCTAGCATCTTTAACATCCCAAGAATTAAGATAGATAGTCTCTCGAAATATATTTTAAAGAAGGATAATGATCGAATTGAAATAATAAGGTTAGAGATAATTGAAAAATATTTCTTATAATTGTTTAATACAACAATTTATAACACACAGCTAACAATTATTGAACAAATGAAAGCTTTGACCTTAATATTCTTAATTCTTGTTGCTGGGAGAATTTCCTATAGTCAGAATTGGACACAAATAAAGAATACTGTATCTCCAACTATTGAATTAAACTCAGAATATGATTCGATCTATCAGCAACCTTTATCAGTTTTAGGATGGGAAGATGGAATACATATTTCAGAAGATGGTCTACACCTATATTGTACATATGTACCCATAGATTTCCTCTCTTTTGTTTTAAATGGAGATTTACCCACAAATTATTCTTTAAATTATTTAAGAGGAGCTCCTGACTACGGAATGGATCTAGTTACAAATCCAATAAGTGCTACTGAGTGGATTCATGCAGACATACTCTACTCTAATAGGATATCTCTTACCGACTCTTTTACAAACTGGCAATTGTCTGATATGGCAAGAGCAATATACAGTGAAGGAGCTCCAGCAACACTCTATCAAGAAGCCCTCTACCCAGTTGAATTTATGCTCTTTACCAGTATAGATAATCCAACAAACAATCAAGACATTTGGATGATACAAAGCACATTTTCAAATCCATACGGAACAGGCTCACCCTTACCTGCTCCAATAAATACTACTTATAATGAGGACAATCCACATTTGATTAGAGTGGAAGGCGATACATTGGCATTGTTTTATGATAGTGATAATTTACCCGGAGGAATGGGAGATATCGACATCTGGTACTCTACGAGCTATGATAATGGAGTAAGTTGGAATATCTCTACAAATGTCTCTTCAGTTAACACAGCTTCTAAAGAACATCAACCTTTTCTTTTTTATGACAAAGCTAAGCATAGCTATTACCTTTATTATGCGGCAAATCACACCGACGGAAAACTAGCAATTTTTAGAAAAGAACAACTAATAGAAAATGATTGGAATAGTTGGGGAAATACAGAACTTGTAATCAGTGCAGGCAATTCAGCAGGAATAGGAGAACCAACCTTAACGAATAATGGCGATATTTCTTTCGTAGTTGTTTATGAGGATACAGAATTAAACTCAATATATGATCGTTTCGATGCTGATCCATGGTATCTAAGAAAAAAAGATTATACTTTGAATATTAATGACTCCTATTCCAACGAACAAAAACTTTTAATATATCCAAATCCAACTAATGGTTGGATAGCTATTGATCCAGAGCTCAATGTTGCCAGCATAAAAATATTCAATAACCAAGGAGCTTTATACTATCACGGTTTTGATAACACTATTGACATATCAGATTTCCCTAATGGAATTTACCATATATCCATCGTCACTATTTCCGGAATTGTTAAGCATCAATCACTGATAAAAAAATGAATATCACAGACAAGATCAATTTTAAGGTTCATTACACAAGCAACAAGAGAAAAAGGATAAAGCAGAGACTATTATTGAATAAAAAATAGACGTAAACTAAACGCGCTAAAAAAGCTTGCTCATTTTATTTAAAAAGTATTATTAGCAAAATGAAAATAGAAAAAACAACCAACAACAAAAAGAAACACCTAAATTTATTGTTGTTAGCAGACGAGCAAGAGGATATGATAGACAAATATTTGGAACACGGCGATATGTTTGCACTATACGATGATGATTTAAAGACTATTTGTGTTGTTGCCGAGATTGACGAAGAAGTCTGCGAATTGAGAAATATTTCAACGTACAAAAAACATAGAAGTAAAGGCTACGCTAAGACTTTAATCAGCTACATATCTGACCATTACAAAAATGGAAAAATAACAAACTCATTTTTAGTAGAAAACAATGCTCTTTTAATGTATAATCCATTCTTAGAGAAATAAAAAAAGCAATAACTAAATTCATTTTTTCTAAAATCTACAGATGCGATATTTCATACACTTAGGATTCGATGGTAGTCACTACAGAGGGTGGCAGAGACAAAAGAACACACTAAACACGGTGCAAGAAGTGCTAGAGAGAACTCTCTCTCAACTCTTTAAAAAAAGCATAATAGTTTATGGTTGTGGTCGTACGGATGCGGGTGTGCATGCAAGTCAATATGTTATGCACATCAATTTGGATGAAGCTCCCGTATTCGATTTAAAATTTCGATTGAATAAAAACTTACCCAATGGCATTGCCATTTTTGAAATCATAGAAGTGAATGAGGATCAACATTGCCGTTATGATGCTTTAGCGCGCACCTACGATTATTTCATTCATTGGAACAAAAATCCAATACTCTTTCGTTATAGTTCCTACTATGAAGATGTAGATCTTGATTTCAACTTGATGAAAGAAGCTACAACTCTTATCCTTAACACCAAAGACTTTAAACCCTTGTGCAAGAAAGCACATTTAAACGAAAGCACTTTGTGTCAGATAAGCAATTGCGAATTGTTTGTTAATGAAGAACAGGGTCGTATGCGATTCACTATCACGAGCGATCGTTTTCTACAGGGAATGGTTCGAATTTGTGTTTTCTATTTATTGGAAGTCGGACGTAGAAAAATAACTATAGATGAGTTTAAGGCTATTCTGAATCAGAAAAAAGAGGTGGGAAAATTTTACCCTGCACGCCCAACAGGCCTTTTTCTGAGCAAAATTGAATATCCATATTTAAAATTGAACAACTCGTATAACTTAATTAATATATTAAAACTTGGCTTGGAGTAATTGTGGCCTACAATAATAGTTTAGTATCTTTGAACTTAAACTAGTAAAATGTACACAAACCTTATAAATCACATACAGCGTTTTGTTTCTCTTAATCAGGATGAAATAGCACTACTGCACGAAGCAATAAAACCTTACAATCTAAAGAAAAAAGAACACTTACTAAATGAAGGACAAGTGTGTAAGCACATCTATTTTGTAGAAAAGGGTTGTTTACGCATGTATTTCATCAATAACAAAACTACAGAACAAATAACGCAGTTTGCACTAGATGGATGGTGGATATCAGATTATTTTAGCTTGACAGACAATACACCATCTAACTACTACATTCAAGCTATTGAGGCATCAGAAGTATTGGCTATTGAAACAATATCATTCGAAAAATTACTAAAAAAACTACCTCAACTAGAGCGATATTTTCGACTAACAATGCAACGTGCATTAGCGGCAAACCAACTGCGGTCAAAATACCTTTATGAGATGTCTAAAGAAGAATTCTATCAACATTTCAGCAATTCATTTCCAGAATTTATACAACGCGTACCACAATATATGGTTGCCTCATACCTTGGACTTACACCAGAATACCTTAGTGAGTTACGAAAAAAGAAACACTAAATCCATTTTCTTAAACTAGCTTAATTTTTAAAAGAACCTTAATGCTTATTTTTGCTTACAACAAATTACGATTAATCATTTTAAATTAAAAAACGATGAGTGATAAAAAATTAAGCAATAAATTTCGCGAAGTTTTACAACACGAAGGTGTAGTTTCAATTGTATCTTGGGGAGTTGATACACATGTTGTAAATACATGGAATTCCTTTCTTGTAATTACTGACGATGAGCGGATTTTAATTCCGGCTAATGGTTTTCGAAAAACAGAGAAAAATATCCATGTAAATAATAAAGTAAAAATTTCATTGGGAAGTAAAAACGTCTTAGGGTACAAAGATTATCCGGGCACAGGATTCATTATTGAAGGTACTGCAAGCTATATAGAATCGGGTGAAGAGTACGATTTAATGAAAAACAAGTTTTCTTTTCTAACCCGCGTTTTTGAAGTGAAGGTTATTTCGGCTAAGCAAATGCTATAATTATGACAGCAATCTGGTAAAAATAGCAGTTATTAGATAAATTTACCGCTATTTTTACCTAGTTAACTCAGATTAGTGATATATTTAAGGCATTATTAATACTTCCTCAAATTAATTGCTTGGATGAAAAATCGATCTAATTCAAAAAAGTTCCCGTACAATTATCTGTTTCTTCTTTTTTCTATTCTATTAACAGCTTCGTGCACAACGTCAACACAGAAAAATAGTTTCACATCATATCCCAGCAACAAGGAAAAGCATATCAACCCCGATACGCATCTTACCCTTACTTTTGATAGCCGACCTACAATTGGAAGTAAAGGGAAAATTAGAGTCTACGATAGTACTACTGACTCATTAATCGATGTATTAGATTTAAGCATACCAGCTGGCCCAACTAAAGCACGTAAAAACCCGAAGGCAAATTATAGCAAAGTACCGTATAAGTATGGCTCTGAACATTATACTAATGCCAACACCAAAGCTGGAACCCCTTCTGGTATTGCCTTAGCTAATGCCGACTCTTTTCAACTTAATATTATTGGCGGTTTTACCGATGCCTTTCATTTTTATCCAATTATTGTAAAAGAAAATACAGCTACTATATATCTTCACAACAACATTTTAGACTATAATAAGAGTTATTATGTGTTAGTTGACAGTACCGTATTAATTCTAAACAACAAAAGCTTTGAAGGAATTTACAATAAAAAAAACTGGCAATTTAGCACTAAAAACAAGACTCCTGAGCTTAAAAACCAAGAACTTATTGTAGATAATAATGGCACTGCTGATTTCAACACCTTACAAGGTGCCTTAGATTTTATCCCTAATTACTATAAAGATACCATCACCATTTTTATAAAAAATGGCATTTATGAGGAACTGGTTTATTTCAGAAATAAATCCAACATTATTATTCGTGGAGAAAGTCGTGAGAAAGTAATTGTTCAATATGCTAACAACGAAACATTTAACCCTCACCCATGGGAAATAAAAACCAACGAATGGCCAGGTACTTTCCCTTCTAGAAGAGCAGCTTTTACAATAGATAATTGCATCAATATCCAATTGCAAAACCTAACAATCAAAACCCTTTTAGAAGGTCAGGCAGAAGGCTTACTTATTAATGGAAATAAAATTCTAGTGCATGGGATTAATATTGTAGGAGATGGCGATGCTTTACAAACAAATGGCAGTGCATACTTCGAAGATGTAAGAATTGATGGTGGAGGTGATATGATTCTTGGTCGTGGTCCTGCATTTTTCAAGAACTGCGAATTTTATTCTCCAGGCCCCTTTATGTGGATAAGAAATACAAAGGCTAATCATGGTAATGTATTTTTAAATTGCAGCTTTACAGGAACAAAACCTGAAGGAAGCAATTTAGCTCGTTCTCCTAAAAACAAAGGTATGTCGTACCCATACAGTGAAGCTGTCTTAATAAACTGTTCACTAAGTAATATTACTGCTAAAGGATGGGGGAAAGTAGGCGGAGATACAAAAAACATACGTTATTGGGAATTTAATAGCATTAATAGTAGCGACGGAAAAACTATTGACATTTCTAAAAGAGCTTATTTTTCTAGACAATTAGACGAACAGAAAGACAAGGATTTAATTCAGCAATACTCCTGCCCAGATTTTGTGCTAAATGATTGGAAACCTGCACTATCAAATAAATAATTTACACCTCCACCCCAAAAACACTCTTCAACAAATACCCAATTCCAAAATAAAAACCGGCTACACTCAAACCTAAAATTGTAATTTCTAGAAAACGGCTTTTAAAGTTCTCCCCTTTTACTACCGAATAGAAATAATATAGATATAGTAAGCATCAAAAAAACTTCCAAACAGATCATTTCTCTTTTATTTTGTTTATCTTTAAACAGAATGATTATTAAATAACGCTATGCCTAAAATTGAATTAGACAATTACCAAACAGATGGTTTTTTCGATGAAATGTTTGATGAAAACCTCCAAGTAAAACCTCATTACGCACTTTTTAAAGAGCGTTTGTTAAAAATGGGGTGGAAGAAACTTAACTTTCTTCAGCACTCTACCGATAGAGCACAACTCTCCTTAGGAATGACATTTAATGTCTATAACGACAACCAAGGCATTGAACGAATACTACACCTAGACATCATACCACGTATTATAAATGGTAAAGATTGGGACTTTATAGAGCGAGGATTAAAGCAAAGGATTATTGCTTTAAATATGTTTCTAGATGATTTATACAATGATCAAAAAATATTAAAGGATAAAATCATTCCAAAAGAGTTAGTATTCTCAAGCACTTGCTATTTAAAACAGTGCATTGGTTTTAAACCTCCACAGAATGTTTGGAGCCACATTACTGGAACCGATTTAATTCAAGGAGACGGTGGACAGTTCATGGTCCTTGAAGACAACCTGCGCTGTCCTTCTGGGGTGTCATATATGCTAGAGAATAGAGAAATATTAAAACGTACTTTTCCTGAGTTATTTGAAAAATTAAATGTTAGGCCAGTTTATAACTATTCGCATAATCTTAGAGATATGCTTGAGTCCCTAACACCAGTTTCTCCTGCTAATATCGTTGTATTAACACCAGGTATATATAACTCTGCTTATTTTGAACATGCCTATCTGGCACAACAAATGGGAGCCGAGCTAGTTGAAGGAAGAGACTTAGTGGTGAAAGATGATTTTGTGTATATGATTACAACTAAGGGTATTCAAAGAGTAGATGTTATCTATCGTAGAGTAGATGATGAGTTTATTGACCCGCTTGCTTTCAATAAAGATTCTTTACTCGGAACACCTGGTCTTTTTAGGGCTTACAAAAAAGGAAATGTTGTGCTCGCTAATGCTCCAGGAACTGGCGTAGCAGATGACAAGGCTGTATATGCTTATATTCCTAAAATAATTAAATATTATTTAGGAGAAGATATCATTTTGCCAAATGTTCAAACGTATATTTGTGACGAAAAACAAGATTTAAAATATGTGGTAGAGAATATTGATAAACTTGTAGTAAAACAAACAGATGCCTCTGGAGGGTACGGAATGCTTATTGGCCCAAAATCAACAAAAGCAGAACAGTCCGAATTTGTAAAAAAAATAAAAAACAATCCGCGAAACTATATTGCCCAACCTACAATTAATTTATCACGTGTACCTACTTTAACAGAAGATAGTATTGAAGGTAGACATGTTGATTTAAGACCATATGTCTTATATGGCAAAGAACTAAAAATAATACCAGGGGCATTAACAAGAGTAGCCTTGAAAAAAGATTCTCTTGTTGTCAATTCCTCACAAGGTGGAGGTAGTAAAGATACTTGGGTACTAGATGAAGATTAAAAATAAAAATTATGTTAAGTAGAGTTGCAAATGCCATATATTGGATGAATAGATACCTAGAAAGAGCCGAAAATTACGCTCGTTTTTTAGATGTTAATTTTAATCTTTCACTTGAGTTACCACCTGACATTTCAACACAATGGAAACCATTGGCTGTTACTACAGGAGACTGGAAACTCTATGAATCTCTATACGGCAAAGTAGAAAAAAGCAAGGTTATTTATTTCTTAGGATTTGATGAGAAAAACCCAAATTCTATTTACAGCTCATTAAAAAATGTGAGAGAAAATGCCCGTTCTGTTCGTCCTGACATTACAAAAGAAGTATGGGAACAAATAAATTCACTATACTATTTAGTAAAGGCTGAAACAGAAAAAAAGAGGTGGCAAAAGAAAGACCCTAGAGGATTCTTTGCTGAAATAAAAAAAGGTTGTCAATTACTTTATGGCATCTTTGATGCTACTATTTCAAGAACTGACGGGTGGCATTTTGGAAAACTTGGACAGTTTATTGAACGAGCTGATAAAACCTCTAGGGTACTAGATGTAAAGTATCATATGCTATTGCCAGACAAAAGCTCTATTGGGTCTCCTTTAGACTTAATTCAATGGGCTGCTCTACTAAAATCTGTTAGCGCCTACGACATGTACCGTAAACGATTTGGAAAACTTACCGCTACTGGAATTGCTGAGTTTCTAATTCTAGACAAAGAATTTCCACGATCTATGCTTCACTGCCTCATTCAAGCAGAGGAATCTTTACATGCACTTACTGGTAGAAACATAGGATATTCAAACAATGCGGAAAGGCAATTAGGTTTACTAAAATCACAGCTTGAATATGCTGATATAAATGAAATATTTAATTCAGGGCTACATGAGTATTTAGATAACTTCCAAGCGAAATTAAACAATGTTTCCATGGCAATTTTCGAATCTTTCTTCTCTATTGAAAACATCATGAACAACAATAAATAATTACAAAAATGACATATTGCTTAGGCATTAAAGTAAAATCAGGAATCGTTGGGATTTCAGATACTCGCATTACTTCTGGTACTGAAACAACAAGAGCAAAGAAAGTTTTTACTGTAAACAAGAATAAACATTCTTTCTTTATCATGACCTCTGGACTGAGGTCTGTAAGAGATAAGGCTCTCACCTATTTCAAAGAAATAATAGAAGAAGACGATGAGAAATTTAATAAGCTTTACAAAGCAGTAAATGCTTTTGCCGATCAAGTTAAAAGAGCTGCAAATGAGGATAAATCTTCCTTGCAGGAAGCTGGTTTAAGTTTTAACTTATTTGCACTTGTAGGCGGACAGTTGCAGGATGATGACGAACATAAGATATACCTTTTATATCCAGAGGGAAATTGGGTTGAAATATCTGAAGGCTCTCCATTTATGATAATTGGAAACAATGGATATGGGAAACCAATCCTCGACAGAGTCCTAAAATACAACTCAAGCATGAAGTTCGCATTGAAAGCTGGATTCCTTTCTTTTAACTCTACCAGAGTAAGTGCTAATGATGTTGACTACCCTATCGATGTAATTTATTATGAAAAGGACAGTTTTAACATCATTGAGAAAAGGTATAAAAAAGATGAATTACAAGAAATATCAAAAATATGGCAAAATGAACTAAGTGAGGCTGTAGAACAACTACCTGAAAACTGGCTCGACAAAATATTCCTTGAAAAAGAAGAGAAAGAAGATGATAGTTTTGAAGAAAATAATATTGATTAGGTATGAAATTCAAAATAACTCACACATCTGAATACTCCTACTCTGACGAAGTGTTTTTTGAGCCTCATTATTTTAGGTTTAAACCAAAGCAATCCATATATTCTTCACTTGTTGAGTATTCAATTAAAATACTACCTACACCCATTGGATTCTCGGAACAAATAGATATAGAGAATAACCATGTCCGTTTGTGTTGGTTTGAAAACACCCACAAAAATCTTATTGTTACGACAAATTCTATCATTGATGTTACTGAATATAACCCACTCGATTTCTTGGTGCATCCTCAAAAATATCTTAATATCCCTTTTGAATATGACCCGCGAACGAGCCTATTACTTAGCGCTTCTTTACAAGCCACTCCTTTATCAAAAGAAATGGAGGAATATTTAAATAATTTATTACAAAAAACAAATGCACAAAGCGTAAATTTTCTAACTGAACTTACCAAACAAATTCATCAAGATTTTATTTCAGAAAACAGAGACACAGGAAAACCGCTTGAACCAGCGTTAAGCTTTTCACAAAAAAAAGGTTCGTGTCGCGACTTGGCATGGATGCAAATACAATTTTTGCGACACCTAGGAATTGCATCTCGTTTTGTAAGCGGGTATTTTTATTTACAGTCTGATACGCCAGAATATGAATTACATGCATGGGTGGAGGCTTTTCTTCCTGGTGCAGGGTGGATTGGATTTGATCCAAGCCATGGAATTATCACAACATGTTATCATATTCCACTTGCTTCAAGTTCTTATTCTGAGAACACAATGCCTGTGAGTGGGTCGATAAGAGGATCTGCTTCTTCAGAATTAAAAAATGACTTGAAAATATCAATTATCGCATAATTCTTTATGTGCATAAAAGTGATAAATCAATCTAGTAACAAAAAGAACTTCTTAACCTTTTATATCTCCACCCCAAAAACACTCTTCAACAAATACCCAATACCAAAACTAATACCAGCAACTGACAAACTTAAAACTGCCATTTCTAAGAACCTATTCTTAAAACTCTCCCCTTTTACTACCGAATAGTAATAATTAAAGATGGCTATAATAGCTACAGCAGAACCTAAAGTTATTCCTAATGAAAGAAATAAATTAGTACATACAAGAAAAGGTAAAATTAGGATAACTACAGTAAACAAATAGGCTACACCTGTATAAATAGAGGCCTTTAAAGCATGCTTACTACCATCTTCCATACGAGTAGAAAGGTATTCGCTAGACCCCATTGAAAGAGCTGCTGCAATACCTGTAATACTTCCTGTCAGTGCGACCAACTTAGGGTCTTGGAGCGCTAAGGTAAATCCTGCTAAAGCTCCTGTTAATTCAACTAAGGCATCATTTAATCCTAATACAATAGAACCCATATAATCGAGTTTCTCTTCCTTGAGCATATCAATAAGAGCTTTTTCGTGTTCGTCTTCTTCGTGGGCAATTTGTTTTATTTCTGGTAAATGGTCAAATTCAGCATACTTATCTTGTGCTGCACTTTCACCATTTTCCATGAGTTTAATTCCAAAAGTGATTCCAAATACACGAGCAATAACAATAAAGAAATAGGCTTTGTATTTTTTAGGGGGAGGAGATTGATTTGTAAATGTTTTTAATAACTCATAATGACGAGCCTCATCCTGAGATATTTTCTCTAACACCTCTTTATTAGCTGGATTCTTTTCAATACTAGCTAGTTTATGATAAACCAAACTTTCTGTAATTTCGTTGCGTTGAAAACAGATGATTTGCTGTATCGATTTTTGGTCCATATCTTTTAATACTTAGTTATCAGAAACGATTATTTATATCAAAAATCTAAATTTTACATGCGCTCTGGAACTTCGACACCCAATAAGCTCATCCCAGTTTTTATCACTTTAGCTATATTTTGAGACAATAATAAACGCATTTCTTTTATCCCTACATTTTCTTCTTTCAAGATAGAATAGTCATGATAAAATTGATTATACTCCTTCACTAAATCATACACATAATTAGCAATTAAAGAAGGGCTGTATTCGTCAGCTGCTTGTTGGATAACCGTAGGCAACTTTCCAACTAATTGTATTAGTCCAATTTCTTTCTCATTCAAAGTTATACTAGCATCAATCTTTGTTGGTATAGCCATACCTAAATCATTTGCTTTTCGCAATACAGATTTAATACGTGCATGTGTGTATTGAATAAAAGGACCTGTATTTCCATTAAAGTCTATCGACTCAGCGGGATTAAAGGTCATGTTTTTGCGAGCATCAACTTTTAAAATAAAATATTTCAACGCTCCTAAACCTACCATTCGTGAAACATTATATGCTTCTTCTTCAGTATAACCATCTAGCTTTCCTAACTCATCAGAAGTCGCTTTTGCTGTTGCAATCATTTCCTCTACTAAGTCATCTGCATCTACTACAGTCCCTTCACGGCTTTTCATTTTACCTTCTGGTAACTCAACCATACCGTATGAGAAATGAAACAAATCTTTACCCCATTTAAATCCTAGTTTATCTAATAAGATTGAGAGTACTTGAAAGTGATAGTTCTGCTCATTCCCAACTACATAAACCATTTTATCTATCGGGTAATTCTCAAAACGCAATTGTGCCGTTCCAATATCTTGAGTCATATAAACAGAAGTCCCATCTGAACGCAGCAATAATTTTTCATCTAGTCCATCAGCAGTTAAATCTGCCCATACGGACTTATCATCTCGTTGGTAAAAAAGTTGTTGTTCTAAACCTTCTTCCACTTTCTTTTTACCCAACAAATAGGTTTCAGATTCGTAATAGATACTATCAAAATCAACACCTAATTTTTTATACGTAACATCAAACCCTGCATAAACCCATTGGTTCATCATCTTCCAAAGGGCAACTACATCTTTGTCATTTTTCTCCCATTTAAGCAGCATCTCTTGTGCTTCTATCATTAATGGAGCATTCTTCTTCGCAGCATCTTCTGCTTGTCCTTGAGCAATTAGCTCTGCAATTTGTACTTTATATTTCTGGTCGAATATCACATAGTACTTACCCACTAAGTGATCGCCTTTTAGTCCAGTACTTTCAGGAGTTTCTCCCTCGCCAAACTTTTGCCAAGCCAACATCGACTTGCAAATATGAATACCACGGTCGTTAACGATATTCGTTTTCACCACCTTATTTCCAGTAGCTTTCATAATCTCACCCAAACTGAAACCGAGTAAGTTATTACGTATATGTCCTAGGTGAAGTGGTTTATTCGTATTTGGTGATGAGTATTCTATCATCACCATTGGAGATTCTTCTGAGGCTGCTTTTAACCCGAAATTGGCTTCGGCATTAATATTGCCTAATAATTCTAACCAATAAGCACTTGAGATGGAAAGATTTAAAAACCCTTTAATCACATTAAAATTTTCAATAATTGGCTCATGTTCTTGTAGATACTTGCCAATTTCTTCCCCAGCTTGTTCTGGAGACTTACGAGCAGCCTTTACAAAGGGAAAAATGACTACGGTTATATCTCCTTCAAATTCCTTCTTGGTTGTTTGCAATTGAACCTGTTCTACAGAAACAGTTGTAGCATATAATTTCTCAATGGCATTAGCCACTATTTCAGTAATCTTTTGTTCGATGGTCATCTTGTAAATTTTAGCTCACAAAGATACAAAATAGAACACAAATAGCACAAACAAGGAAGATAGTCATAAAAGAAAATAAACCATTTAACTCTCATTGTTAATAACTAATAAAAGTCTCTCATGTCAATTATCAAAAAATCATTTATTTTTGCTTCAAACGATTCATAACATAACTACATATCTATGAAACATCTACTTAAAATAATCTTAGCAGCAGCTATTCTTTTTTCATCTTCCGCTTCCAATGCTCAATTACTTGAAGGCCTATTTAACAAAAAAGAAAAGGAAGAAACAGTTGCATCTCCAATTGAAGAAACAAACGGAGAATTAGTAGCAGACAACAGCCTGCCTGAAATGACAAATAAAAAGTTTAACTACCAGTGCTTTACTCTAAACAGCAACGTTGATATTCAAGAAGTACGAGCTTGCGCAGACAAGAACAATGTGCCAATTATTACGGACATGAATTACTACGAACAAGGCGAAGATATTCGAATTCGTGAAAAGAGAAATAGCGTAATGGTACTTCGATTTCAAGACGACACAAAACGCTTAGTAAATCTTAGTGTAGATGATATTGAAGATATCAATGTAGTAAAATACCTTCAACAAACTGTGTTAGACCAAATGGGAGAACCTACACGTGGTTATGAGTTAATGAAAAATTTTGATGGTAATAAAAATGCAGCATGGGCAGATTACTCTACATACGAATTTGTTTATCAATACACAATTGGCAGAACATCATACGACTTTAGAGTAACACAATTTGGAGCTAAAGTAAAAAATAACAAAATGATACATCCTTATAGTTTCTCTGCTACCGTTAGCAAAAAGAAAGAAATGTCAGACAACCCAGACGAAACACTAGAAGAAGGTGTATTTTACCCTCCTATAGGCATTAAAGATATTGATGGATATACTGTTGAAAGCAGAATATTACGACAATGGGGACAAGACAAAAAGAAGGGCCTACTTAAAAAGAAATAAAAAAAAGAGACGTAAATAATACGTCTCTTTTTTTTATTTCTTTTTCCAAATCAGTGAGGCTATTATAGACATCAGCAAAAAAGCTACTATCACTCCCAGCGAAGTGAAATTTCCAATTTTAAAAAAATCTGAAAGTAGCCCATCATGTATTAATTCATTGACACACATTTTTACTCCGATAAAGGATAATATTCCTGCTAGGGCATATTTCAAATAATGGAAATAAGGCATAATTCCACTTAGAGCAAAATATAGCGAGCGCAAACCTAGTATCGCAAAAATATTTGAAGTATAAACGATAAACACATCCTTGGATACAGATAAGACCGCTGGCACAGAATCTACTGCAAATAGTACGTCAGACATCTCAATAAAAAGCAAAGCGATAAAAAATGTAGTAGCAACCTTCTTTCCATTTTCACGAATAAAGAATTTTGGCTGAGACATATCTGTAGTTACAGGAAATACTTTTTTAAAAGCTTTAATAATAATATTGTTCTCAGGATTAAACTCATCATCATCTTTTTTGACAATCATCTTAATTCCCGTATACAATAGAAAGGCTCCAAACACATACATTATCCATGCAAATTTTGAAATTAAAGCTACCCCTGCAAAAATGAATATCGCTCTAAATATAATTGCTCCAATTATCCCCCAAAACAATACACCATGTTGATACTTAGGCTCTATCTTAAAAAAACTAAATATCATAATAAACACAAACAGATTATCTATACTTAAAGATTCTTCGAGCAGATAAGCTGTAAAGAACTCCAAACCCTTTACTGGACCCAAAACTTTCCAGACGCCTAAATTAAAAAGCATTGCTAATCCTATCCAAAAGGCACTCCACTTCAAGGCACTCTTAACGCCTATAGCTTCGTTCTTCTTATGAAATACAAATAAGTCTAGCACTAGCAATATGATTACTAATGCAAAAAATACTATCCAGAAAATAGGTGTAACTTCCATGCTATTAATATATATAACGTTTATAAAAAATACTTATTTATTCAACAAGAATTTCACCTTCTCAGAAATCAATCTTCCTTCTGCTTTTCCGGCTAATTGTTTAGAAGCAACTCCCATTACCTTACCCATATCTTGTGGTCCAGCAGCTCCAACTTGAGCAATAATTTCAGCGAGGACTGTTTCTAATTCTGCATCACTCATTTGAGCTGGCAAATACACTTCAATCACTTCAACTTCTTTTAATTCTGTTTCAGCTAATTCAGGACGATTTTGCTCCGTAAAAATCTGCGCAGAGTCTTTACGTTGCTTCACCATCTTTTGAAGAATCTTAGTCGCTACTTCATCGCTCAATTCACCGTCACCACCTTTAGCTGTTTTTGCTTCCAAAAACTCTTTTTTTACACCACGTAAAGCCTCTAGCTTCACTTTTTCTTTCGCCAACATTGCTTTCTTAATCTCTTCGCTAATTTGATCAAATAAATTCATTTCTATATTTTTATTTATTAATATTCTCTGCAATTTTTTCAGCACAATTCATCCCATCTATAGCAGATGAAGTAATACCCCCTGCATATCCAGCCCCCTCCCCACAAGGGTATAAACCTTCTATTTCTATATGCTGTAATGTTTCTTTATCTCGTGGCACTCGCAATGGAGAAGACGAGCGTGTCTCTACAGCTACAACCACAGCTTCGTTAGTTACAAAACCACGCATCTTACGGTCAAATTTCTTAAAACCTTCTCGCAAACGTTTACTTATCATATCAGGCAACCAAAAATGCAAAGGCGATGAAATAAGACCCGGCAAATACGAACATTCTGGTAAATCAGCAGACAACCTACCTTTCACAAAATCTTCTAATCCTTGCGCAGGAGCTACCTGTCCTAAGCCTCCATTATTAATAAAGCTCAGTTGCTCAACATATGACTGAAAACGTAAACCTGCCATTACACCATACTCTGACCATTCTTCTAAGTCCTCAGGACGAATTTCTACGACTATTCCAGAGTTAGCATAAGGAGAATTACGCTTAGAGGCTGACATTCCATTTACTACTATCTCATTTTTAGCTGTTGCTGCAGGGACAATGTGACCTCCTGGACACATACAAAATGAATACACTCCCCTGCCGTCTACTTGCTCTACTAAATTATAAGATGCAGCTGGCAAGTACTCTCCTCTATTTCCTCTGTATTGAATATCATCAATTAAGTCTTGAGGGTGTTCTACACGAACTCCCATAGCAAATCCTTTTGCCTCAAGGGCAATATTATTAGCATGTAGCAATTCATAAATATCTCGTGCAGAATGCCCGGCTGCTAGAACAACAGCCTTTGCTCTATAAGTAGATCCATCTACTGTTTCAACACCTGTCAGTTGCTTATCATCCAAAAGAAAATTAGTCACTTTTTTTTCAAATAAAACCTGCCCTCCAGATTGAATAATACTCTCTCGCATATTCTTAATAACAAGTGGCAGTTTATCTGTTCCAATATGTGGATGCGCTTCAAAAAGTATTTCATCTTGCGCTCCAAAATAATGAAACAGCTCAAATACTCTATTAGCATTTCCCTTCTTCTTCGAACGAGTATAGAGCTTACCATCAGAGAATGTTCCGGCACCACCTTCACCAAAGCAGTAATTAGATTCTACATTTAAGTTGTCATTTCTACTTAAACTGGCTATGTCTTTTTTTCGTTCACTTACATTTTTTCCTCTTTCAAGAACAATAGGACATAGACCTAGTTCAATTAATCGAAGCGCTGCAAACAATCCAGCAGGACCTGCTCCAACAATAAGCACTTGTTCCTTATCTGAGACATCTTGTATTTTAAAACTTTCGTTCTTCTTTACCTCTAGTTTTTCATCAATAGACACCAACACTGTAAGATTCACTTTAGGAAAACGTCCACGCGCATCTACACTCTTTTTTACAATAGTAACACCTACAATACGCTTTATTTCTACAGACAAAGCTGCAGCTATAGCCTTTTTTAATTGCTCATCAATTGCTGCTTGTTCTGGCGTAAGTTGTAATTGTATTTTTTCTTGCATGGGATAAACTTAACAGCCCTCAATAATAGAGGGCTGATAGTGTATTGTATTATGTAACTTATAGGCTACCCTAATTGTGCCTCTATCATCTGAATCTTCTTAAGCAATATATCACTATCAGATTTTAATTGATCGATATTCTTTTGCATCATCTCAATAAGCGGATTTGGTTTCTTATCATTTGGATTAAAAAAACCAATATTATTTTCACAAGTAAGTATTTCACTTTTTAAATGCTCAAACTTCTTCAACAGCCTATCTCGTTCTCTAAATAAACGATTTTTATCTTGTCCTTTCATAGAAGCTATACTTACTTCAAAAGTATCTATATCTCTACTTCTAGCATCAACATTCAATGCATCAAATTGTTTATCGCATACTGCACGAAATTCCTTATAAATCTTATCCTTTTCTTTAAATGGCACATGACCAATTTCTGTCCATTTACCTACAAGCTCTTTTAATGCAGTAACAGATTTTGAAAGATCTTCCGTTTTTTCAAAATTAGCAATCTGCTCAATTAGCTCTTTTTTCTTAGCTAAGTTATCTTTCTCTTCGCCTTTTTGACTAGCAAAATGCTTTTCTTTTTGCTCGAAAAAATAATCACAAGCTGTAACAAATTTTTTCCAAACAACATCTGACTGTTTACGAGGAACTGCACCAATAGCTTTCCATTCTTTCTGAATGGAAATCATCTTTTGTGTAGTATCTTTCCAATCAGTACTCTCTTTTAAAGATTCAGCTTGTTCAACTAAAGCCTTCTTTTTATCTAAGTTTAGATTTAGACCTTCCTTTATCTCTTTATAGAACTCGCTCTTTTTAGCAAAGAAATTATCACATATATTTCTATATCGTTCATATATCTTCACATTGTGTTTACGAGGAGCAAACCCGATTTTTTTCCAATCTTGTTGCAACTTAATTACCTCTTCAGTTTTTTCTTCCCAGTCTTTAAAAGTTGTGATTCCATCAAAATCAATAGCCTCTATTAGTTCACACAATTGGGTTTTTTCTTTTAAATTTTCCTCCTCTTTTCCTTTTAAGGCTTCAAAGTGTGCTTGGTGTTTTTTATTTATTATAGTTGATGCTGTTTTAAAACGCAACCATAATTCTTCACGAAGTTCTCTTGACACAGGACCAGTCGCAGTCCATTCTTCATGCATTTTCTGCAAACTATGAAATGCTCCTATTACATCTTTTATCTCATCTAGTTTTTCTGCTGACTCGCAAAGCGCAGTCTTCAACTCAAGGTTTTTCTTAAAATCATAATCGCGTAATTCGATATTCATTTTAAGCAAATCGTAAAAATTCTCTACACTTAAATTATAGTTTTTAAAAAGCACTGTTGCATTAGCTGGTGATACAGAACCTGCATCTCTCCAATCTTGCTGTAATTGTTTAAACTCAGTTACATGCTCATGAACTGTGTCTGGAGTAGCAATAAATGCTTTAATCTTTTCTATGATAGAATTACGCAGATCTAAGTTTTTAGATTTTTGTGCTGCTTCATCCGCTTGTTGCTTCGCTCTTTTTTCTTTGAATTTATTCAACAACGTTTTTAGGTCAACTTCAGCTTCATCGATAACAGGCTTATCTTCTTTTTGTTGCGATTGCTCTTCTTTTAACTTCTTATAAAATTGTTGTTTAATAGCATCAACACTAGACTTCAAACTACCATCATCCTCCTTTTCTAAGAGAACACGAAGCTGCTCTACTAATTCTTCTCTGGATAAATTAGCATTCTCATCTGCATTTATAGCAGACATTTCTTCTACTACATCATTTTTTATTTCAGTAGCTTCGATTGTTGATTCAACTACAGTCTTCTCAATTTCTTGTAAAGGCTCTTTATTTTCTTCAGCTGTGTCCATGTTCTTTTAATAAATTCAAAATAGATTGATCGATGCAAAAATAACATTTTTTATATAAAACCTATCTAATATTTTAGCGTTTTAAAGGTTTAAGGCTCAATAAAAAAGGTGTACAGAACTCTGCACACCTTTTTATATTATATATTTATTTAATTAGAATAAAAACTGTGCTTGTAAATAATATACTCCTGCTCCTGTTAAATAACCAACCAATGCTAATAAGCTTATTTTCTTCATATACCAAATAAAATCAATTTTCTCTAAGCCCATAGCTGCTACTCCAGCAGCAGAACCAACGATCAAAATACTACCCCCTGTCCCTGCACAGTACGCTAAAAACTGCCAAAACTGTCCATCAACAGCAAAAACTCCTTCTGCAACAGGATACATCCCCATAGCTCCAGCCACTAATGGCACATTATCAACTATTGATGACAATAATCCAATCGCCAAATTGATAATATATATATTATTATTGGTAGCTTGGTCTAACCAATTTGCTAAAATTGCCAAATGCCCTGCAGACTGAAGACTTGCAACAGCAGTTAAAATCCCCAAGAAGAATAAAATAGTAGCAGTATCAATTTTTCTTAATACTCCGAAAATAGTCAATTTTGATTTATGTTCTTCGGGTTTATTTTTATGCATCAATTCTGTTACTAACCAAAGAACGCCTAACCCAAACAACATTCCCATATATGGTGGAAGATGAGTAACAGATTTAAATACAGGCACAAACAACAACGCTCCTACACCTAAACACAATAAAACAATCTGCTCTTTACGAGTAGTATATTCGACATCATCTTTATCTGCTTTTGGCTTCGTAATATTTCCTTTTAAAGTAAAAGTTAGTATTACAAGCGGTGCAACCATAGCTGCTAAACTAGGTAAAAACACATCTGTAATTATTGGAACAGTAGTAACTTGACCTTGCACCCATAGCATTATAGTAGTAACATCACCAATAGGAGAAAATGCACCACCTGCATTAGCCGCAAGAACAATCATTGACGCAAAAAACCAACGTGTATGCTTATCATCAACAAGCTTTCTCAATAAAGCTACCATTACAATGGTAGTAGTAAGGTTATCTAACAAAGCAGACATAAAGAAACCTAAAAAACTAAGGATCCATAATAGTTTAACCTTATTATGAGTCGTTATTTTATCTGTTATAACTTTAAATCCTTGGTGTTGATCAACTGTTTCAACAATGGTCATTGCTCCTAAAAGAAAAAATAAAATCTCGGCTATCTCAATTATATGATGACCTAACTCATGTTTAACAAAATGCCCTGAGTTTTGAGCTAATTCGACAACTCCACCCCAATAACATTTATCAAAAACTTCTCCAGAGAATACGGGCTTAATATTCTGAATTATCATATCAGATCGATCTTGCAAAGCCGCCCATGAAGGACTAAAACCTAAACTTAAAATATCAGAACTATTTAAGATATAAATAGTCCAAGTTAATACTCCAATCAAAAGAGCTGATGCCGCCTTATTTACTTTAATAGGATGTTCTAAGGCAATTGCTGCATATCCTAACACAAAAACTACTAACATTAATCCAAACATGGCTGTATTTTTTTTGTTTATAAAATTTTATGCAAAGATACAATAAGCCATTAGATTCTAGTTTCATTTCTGAAAAATATTTCAACTTTATACTTACTTCAGAATTATATAAAATACATGTTTAAAGACAGCGTTAAAAGACATAGCTTATTTGTACTTCTCATATTTTTACTTTCAGCATGTAGTAATAAACAAGAAAACGCAATTACTGTAAAGGATTCGCTAAAAATTAAACCCAAACAGCATTTCAGAGTGGTTGAAAAAAAAGAGTATGCACATGATTCAATAGAAAAAAATTGTGATACAATTGCAAAGCCAATACGCTTAGACTCTCTCAAAGATGTTATTTTAGATTTAAATGGTGGACTACAAGACTCCATCTACTATGAATTCACGCTTGATGCGGCCTTTAAGTCTGAAGGCAACGATGGTATTGCTTTTTATAAAAAAGGGAGGTTACAAGAAATTATTTTATATATTTTTACTGAAAGTAAACAATGTGAAGCTAATTACACTTTCAAGTCTGCGAAAAAAATAATGGTCTGTGAAAAAACTTGTTCTTTTATTCGTTCTATTGATGATGTTTATGACGTTTACGGTGAGCCGAATACAGATGAATATTGTTCTTATATAACTATTGAAGGAAATTGTTTAGGAGACATATCAGACAAGAATAGTATTGCTAGAGGAGTATTTCCTGTTCTTATGGAACACATACCTTATTTTTTGAATTAAGGTTCTTCTGAAAAACAAAAAAAACGCCTACTTTATAGTAGGCGTTTTTCATATATAATATAAAGAATTATGCTTGTTTGTAAATCCCCATATTTTCTAAATCAAAATTATTAATAAATGAAGCATTTCTTCTAACTTCAGCTTCACCATAATTAACATATACTTCAGCGGACTTATTAAATTGAGAGTCTCTTGTTCCATCTGTAATCAACAAGCAACCCATAATGATATGCCCAGCCATCTCCACCATTCTACGTGCATGGAAATCAATATATTCATTATCTTTTTTATCAACTACATTTGCTACTGCAACTTCATACTCATCAGCCATAACAGATAACCGACCACGTAAGCCATCTAATTCTGGTGAAATCTTATCTGACAAGTAAGATCTTATTTTAGTCAAATAAGAACCAGTTGTTACGTGGCGTATTGCAGCTACAACTTGTAACTGAGATGTTCCTTCATAAATAGAAGTAATACGAGCATCTCTATATAAACGTTCACATGCATAATCTTTCATAAAACCAGAACCACCATGCACTTGAATTGAATCGTATGTATTTTGGTTAGAAAATTCACTAGCCATCATTTTTAACAACGGAGTAAACCCATCAGCTAAACGATTAAACACTTTTTGGTCCATTTTCTCTTCTTTCTCTAATGGACGTTTCTCAGCAACAATATCATATGCTTTATACACATCAACAAAACGAGTTGTTTCATATAACAATGCACGAGATGCATCTAATTTCGCTTTCATTAGTGAAATCATCTCATATACAGCAGGAAACTCAATAATTGCTTTTCCAAACTGACGACGATCTTTAGCATAAGCTAAGGCTTCTTGGTATGCAGCCTCAGATATACCTACAGACTGAGCGCCAATTCCCAAACGAGCTCCGTTCATTAGTGACATTACATATTTAATAAGACCCATGCGACGAGTACCTACTAATTTTGCTTTTACATTAGTAAAAACTAACTCAGCTGTTGGAGAACCTTTAATACCTAATTTATTCTCAATACGACGAACTTTCATTGATTCGTCTTTTGGATTTTCACAAACAAAATAAGATAACCCACGACCATCAGTTGTTCCTTCTTCTGAACGAGCAAGCACTAATTTAACTTCCGCATCACCGTTAGTGATGAAACGCTTTACACCGTTTAAATACCACCAGCCATCTTTTTCATTGTAGGTAGCTTTTAACATCACAGCTTGCAAGTCTGAACCGGCATCAGGCTCAGTTAAATCCATAGAGCAAGTTGCTCCTTTATTGATTTGAGGTAAGAATTCTTTTTTAATTTCATCAGAACCAAACTCATGAATTGTTTCAGCGCAATCTTGTAATCCCCAGATATTACCAAAGGCAGCATCTGCACGACATACCAAGTCTGCAGACATTAAATAAGGAACCATACAAAAGTTTAAGCCACCATATTCTCTAGGCAAAGAAATACCATACACACCAGCATCTGTTAATGCATCGTGATTTTCCTGTGTTCCTTTTGCATAAATAATACGACTATTTTCTACTGTTGGAGCATCATGATCAACACCTTCAGCATTAGGAGCTATAATATCACCTGCGATTTCACCGATAATTTCTAATACCTTATCATAATTATCAATGGTATCTTCAAAATCACGAGAAGCATAGTCATACTTATCTTTATCCTCAAAATTATTCTCTTTCAGCGTAACAATTTTCTTCATTAATGGATGAGTAAGCTGAAATCTCAACCCTGAATTTTCTGTATAAAAGTTTGCCATCTTATTTAGAATTCTTTTTGTAAAACTTAGACATCTTTGGAATTACTTCTTCCACATTACCTGTAATTACATAATCTGCAATTGCATTAATCGGAGCTTCTGGATCATTATTAATTGAAATAATCATTGAAGATTCTTGCATTCCAGCTACATGCTGAATTTGACCAGAAATACCACAAGCTATATATAATTTAGGTCGAACAGTGATTCCTGTCTGACCAATTTGTCTTTCATGATCTGCAAATCCAGCATCAACAGCAGCACGAGATGCTCCAACTTCAGCTCCAATTTCAGATGCAAAATTATATAATGCATCAAAATTTTCGCGTGAACCAATACCATAACCTCCAGCAATAATAATTGGAGAGCCTTTAATATTTAGTTTTGATTTCTCCATATGACGTTCAATAACATCAACAACGAAATCTGTATCAGAAACGTATTTAGAAACATCTAGTTTCTTTGTCTCTCCTTTATATTTTTCATCTACTATTTCTTTTTTCATTACTCCTTCACGAACTGTAGCCATTTGTGGGCGACAATCAGGATTAATAATAGTAGCAACAATATTACCTCCAAATGCTGGACGTATTTGATATAGTAAGTCTTTATATGTTTTACCTGCTTTTTTGTCTTCATGATCGCCAATTTCAAGACTGGTACAGTCTGCAGTTAATCCACTTGTTAACGCAGAAGAAACACGCGGACCTAAATCACGTCCAATTGATGTAGCTCCCATTAATGCTATTTGAGGTTTTTCTTCTTCAAACAACTTAACTAAGACTGAAGTATGTGGCAAAGAAGTATAGGGAAACAAGCGTTTGTCATCAGCCAATGTCAAAATATCAACACCAAATTTAAAAACCTGATCACCAATACTATCTAATTTTTCACCTACAGCAACAGCTTCTAGTTTACAATTTAGCTGATTAGCTAATGAACGACCTTTAGTTAGTAATTCAAGACTAACATCAGCAACGATACCATCTTCTATTTCTAGATATACAAATATATTATTCATAATTAATTATCCTTTTTATTAGTCTTATCCTATTGTATGGTTAGCAATCAATTCTCTCATTAAACCTTCCATATCAAAATCATCAGGAGATAAACGCTTACTTTCTTTTGCTTGAAAAACAACATTCTCAATAGCTTTTACCTTAGTTGGTGAACCAGATAAGCCCAACCATTCAGAATCTGAATCGATATCATTTACACTCCATTCAGTAATGTTTAAGTATGGACGAGCATCAAATAGATTGGTGTAGTCTTGATCGCTTTCTTGTTTCTCAGAAACAGTTTTAGCATTTTTAAATTTCATCACTAATTTTGCATTGCGTGGTCTACATTCAGGAGCCGAACTATTTACCGTAACAACCATTGGCAATTTTCCTTCAACTACCTCAACACCTTTTTCTAAACGACGTTTAACAGTTATTTTCTTAGATGTGCATTCTAAAATTTCTTCCGCATAAGTTATTTGAGGCAAATTAAGCTTCTCTGCAACTTGTGGTCCTACTTGAGCAGTATCACCATCAATAGCTTGACGTCCACAGATAATAACATCTATGCCAGGTAAATTTTTAATAGCGCAAGATATTGCATACGATGTAGCCAAAGTATCTGACCCTGCGAAAGCTCTATCTGTTAGCAAATAGCCATTATCAGCGCCACGATACATGCTTTCACGTATAATTTCTGCTGCACGTCCAGGACCCATTGTAAGAATACTTACTGTACTTCCTGCATATTTATCTTTAAGGCGCAGTGCTTGCTCTAATGCATTTAAATCTTCAGGGTTGAAGATTGCAGGCAATGCTGCTCTATTCACTGTTCCATCAGCCTTCATAGCATCTTTACCTACATTCCGAGTATCAGGTACTTGCTTGGCTAAAACTACAATTTTTAAACCCATGTGTTTATTAATTAAAATTTACTTAGTTTGATATACTTTTTTTGCGGGTACAAAAATAAGAATAAGGTCCTATACGGACAAATGTTTAGAGCTTATTCTTACACAAAAAACTTTATTGTCGCACATATATCAATTCAATCACCTGTTGACTAGAATATTACACTAAAAAATGTGTTTATAATTATTTATAACTATTTAATAACTTGAAAGGGGGAAATACACACTCTTACCCCTTAACAGAAATAATATCAATAAAAGTACAAACAAAATAGCCCTTCACTATGCCCAACAAAAGAGCCTTTTAGGGCATTAATATACTTTAACATACCTATTTAAGGTTATTGACATAATAAATCTAATAATACAGCGTTTTAAATTATATAACAATTAAAATACAGCGAATGAAAAAAATTTCTACACCTAAATTAAAACAAAATTCTAAGACTATCAGCAAAATGAACCCTCAGAAATCAACTATTGACTTTATATTGGGATATGCAGCCTCTTACGAATTAACAAAAGTACGCAAATTAAAAACATCAGGATACGTACTTAATTAAAGCTTTTAAAAGGATTTCAATTTTTGGAATCCTTTTTTTTTATATTTTTGTGATCTACAAACAAAAATAAAACAAGATGAAAAATGTAATAGTTGCTCCTTCTTTACTTGCGGCAGACTTTGCCAACTTACTAAAAGATATTGAAATGATTAATAACAGCGATGCTGATTGGTTGCATGTGGATGTAATGGATGGCGTTTTTGTACCCAACATATCTTTTGGTACTCCTATCATGGAAACTCTTAAAAAGCACTGCAAGAAAAAATTAGACGTACACTTGATGATTGTTCAGCCTGAAAGATATGTGACCTTATTCAAAGAAGCTGGAGCCGATATTCTTAACGTTCATTACGAAGCTAGCACACACTTACATCGTACTATTCAGCACATAAAGGATGAAGGAATGAAAGCGGCTGTTACCCTAAACCCTCACACTCCAATATCCGTTCTTGAAGATATTATTTGTGATGTTGACATGGTATTATTGATGTCTGTAAATCCAGGGTACGGCGGTCAAAAATTCATAGAAAACACTTATAAAAAAGTAGCACAACTAAAAGAATTAATCCAAGAGAAAGAATCCAATGCTCTTATTCAAATTGATGGTGGAGTAAACTTAGACAATGGCAAAAAACTAGTTAAATTAGGTGCTGATTCCCTTGTAGCTGGCAGCTTTGTTTTCAATGCTAAAAACCCAACAAAAACTATTGCCGAATTAAGCGCTTTATAATGTGAGGCTTTTTCTTTTACAAACCCCTTTTTACCGAATACTACTAGCTTTAATTATTGGAATACTCTTTTCTAATTATTCTAAGATAGATATTATATCAACACCTCTACTAATAGTAGGGTGTTGTTTAGCTACATCTCACTTCATATTTCACAATAAAGAGTGGGGATTTAAATACCGCTGGGTGTTTGGCAGTGGCATTTTATTAATAATTATTAGTACTGGGATTATTCTCTCTGAAAAATCGGACAACAAAAGTCAATTTCAAAACTTAGATAAGCAAGGGGTATTTATTGCTACACTAAGCTCAGCTCCAAAAGAAAAAGAAAATAGCTTTCAACTAACAATTAACACTACTCATTACAGCAACGACACAAACCCACCTCAAGCTACTCAAGGAAAGGCAATTATATACACCAACAAAACAACAGAAGCAAAAAATCTACGTATTGGAGACAAGTTAATTCTCAACACAAAATTCTCATCTCCCAAACAAAGAAATAACCCACAAGAGTTTAACTACAAAAATTATTTAAGAAGACAGGGAATTGGAGCTACTAGTTTTGTAGACTCTGCAAATTGGGAATTAATAAAACCCAGCGAATCATTCTCAATAATCCAAACTGCATTTGATATTCAAAAGAAGCTTCTCGAAATTTACAAGTCTCATCAAATAAAAGACGATAAATTTGCTGTATTAGCAGCATTAACTTTGGGGCATAAAGATGAGATTAAAGATGAGCTTTTCACCAACTACAGCAATTCAGGAGCCATGCACATTCTTTCCGTAAGTGGCTTACATGTGGGCATCATTTACCTCGTTTTTTCTTTCTTGCTATCATTCTTAAACAAAGTAAAATCTACCAGAATACTAAAAGCAATACTCATCATACTTCTTCTTAGCAGTTACGCTTTTATAACAGGGCTATCTCCCTCTGTAGTTAGAGCTACAATAATGTTCTCACTTATTTGTATTGCTATTGCATCTAACTACAAGTCTCAAATATACAACTCCATATTTTTCTCTGCTTTTTTATTGCTAATATACGACACGAATAATTTATTTAACACAAGCTTTTTACTAAGTTATTCCGCAGTTTTAAGCATCGTTTTCTTTTATCCCAGACTTAAAAAACTACTGCAAATCAACAATAAAATCGCTTCTTGGTCGTGGGATTTAGCATGCGTATCTATATCTGCTCAAATTGGCACCTTTCCATTAGCACTATACTTTTTTCACAAGTTCTCCAACTACTTTTTATTAACCAACTTTATTGCTATTCCAACTGCAACCTTAATCATATACCTAGCTATTCTCCTTTTTATAAGTTTTCCTTTCGAAATAATTAGCAACTGGATTGCTGCAATTCTAAATAACTTGCTAAACATTCAAAATAAAAGCATTCAATTCATTGATCAACTTCCCTTTTCAATTTATGAAACATGGATAAGTAAAGCTGATGTTATTCTTCTATATTTTACAATAATTTTCACAACAGCATTTATAATTAAAAAACATTTCTTCCATCTACTTATTGGCATTATATCTCTACTAATCCTACAACTAAACTTTATATATCAAAACATTCAATCTCAAAAAACCCAACAAGTAGTTGTCTATTCAAATCCAGCTTTTTCCGGAATAGATTTTATAGATAAAAAGAATCACTTTTACTACACATCTGATTCTTTACAATTTGTGAAATTCACCAAAAAATTTTGGCTTAAGAACAAGCTAGAAAAAGCTAGAAACATAAAACGTTCGGAAAATTTCAAAGATGGTTTTTTCTCCTTTCATGATAAAACATTTCTTATCCTTGATGACGAAAAATTAAAAAACAAATCAAGCAAGCAAAAGATTAAGGTTGATTATCTCATATTAACAAACAATACAGCAACAAACTTTATGGATATTGAAAACTTATATAATGCGGAAACTATAATTATTGACGAAACTATTGCCGGTTGGAAAGCCCAAGAAATCATCAATGAATGCAAGAGAAAAAGTAAAAAACACTACTTCTTGAAAGAAAACGGATGTTTAACTATCAAACTTTAAGAAAATCCGATATTAAATTAAGTTTTTATTGCTAATTTTGTAGTTCTGTACACCAAGAAAAAGTAATTATGATCTCAAAGATTATTGCAGAAGAAAAAATTGTTAAGGCTAGAAACTTAATCTATGATTCAGATAAAATTGTAATTATAGCACATGCGTCCCCAGATGGAGATGCTTTAGGTTCTTCATTAGGATTGTATCATTTTTTCTTTAGTATAAATAAAAAAACAACAGTCGTATACCCAAATGGATATCCATCATACTACAACTGGATGGCTGGTGTTGACAAATCTCTTCTCTACTCGGAACAAAAGGAAGAAGTAGAAACTCTTTTTAATGAAGCTGACTTAATAATCTGTGTTGATTTTAATGAACCTAAAAGGACTGGCAACATGAAGGACCTTTTAACAAATAGCACAGCTAAAAAACTATTAATAGACCATCATCCAAATCCATCTGAAGACATTTGGGATGTTAACATCTCTTATCCTGAGGTTGCATCGGCTAGCGAATTAGTTTTTCGCCTAATTTGCAGAATGGGATATGCTTCAGATATAAATAAAAATAGCGCTGAATGTATTTATACTGGTATGATGACAGATACTGGAAAATTCACATTTAATTCAAACAATACTGAAATATATCAAATTATTGGAGAACTTATTCGTAAAGGCATTAACAAAGACGAAATCAACGACAAAGTATACAATAATTACAGTGTAGATAGAATGCGTTTAATGGGCTACTCTCTAGCTAATAAAATGCGTGTTTTCCCTGAATATAGAACTGCTCTTATTAGTCTTTCTCAAGAAGAACTTGAAAGATTCAACTTCCAAATTGGAGATTCAGAAGGATTTGTAAATTTACCCTTATCCATTGAAGGAATTGTATTTTCTGCCTTTTTAAAAGAAGATGCTAACAAAATAAAAATATCTCTTCGCTCAAAAGGATCATTTGCTGTTAACGAAGTATCTGAAAAATATTTCAACGGCGGAGGTCATGCAAATGCTGCTGGAGGAGAAAGCTACTTATCTCTAGAAGAAACTGAAAAATTACTAGAGCAAATATTACCCGAATATAAAGACTTGTTAAATAACGAATGAAATACTTGATAATACTAGGAGATGGCATGGCCGATGAGCCAATACCCTCACTAGGAAATAAAACCCCATTACAGGTTGCCAAAATTCCAACTATTGATAAAATAGCAGAATTAGGGAAATGTGGCCTCTTGCATACTATCCCAAAAGGATATGAGCCTGGAAGTGAGATTGCTAACCTAGCCGTTTTAGGATATGATGTTACAAAAGTTTTTGAAGGACGAGGTTCTTTAGAAGCTGCTAGTATGGGTGTCAACATAAAAGAAGGCGATATGGCGATGCGCTGTAATTTAATTTGCATTGAAAATGACAAAATAAAAAATCACTCAGCTGGTCACATCTCAAACGAAGAAGCAAATGAATTAATGCAATTCTTAAGTAGAGAATTAAGCAAAAAGAATGTAAAATTCTTCCCAGGCGTATCTTACCGCCATTTACTTGTAGTTAAAAATGGAAATAAGAATATCACATGTACACCTCCACATAATGTACCAGGGAGTGCCGTAAAAGATGTCTTAATAAAAGCTAACAATGAAGAAGCAAAAGCAACTGCTGACATGCTAAACAAGCTAATTATTAAGTCTCAAGAAATCTTAAAAGACCACCCAATAAACAAAAAACGTATTGCTGAAGGAAAAGACCCTGCTAATAGTATTTGGCCCTGGTCTCCAGGATATCGTCCTCGTATGGAAAGTTTACTCGAAACTTATGATTTAAGAAACGGGGCTGTTATTTCAGCAGTAGATTTAATCAAAGGAATTGGTGTATACGCTGGATTGAAATCCATTGAGGTAGAAGGTGCAACTGGATTACATGATACAAATTACGAAGGAAAAGCACAAGCTGCTATTGATGCTTTAAAAGAAAGTGATTTTGTTTTCTTACATATTGAAGCAAGTGATGAAGCTGGACACGAAGGAGATGCTGCTCTTAAAGTAAAAACCATTGAATACCTCGAAAATAGAGTTGTAAAACCTATATACGAAGAAATCCAAAAATGGGACGAACAGGTAAGCATAGCTATTCTTCCTGACCACCCTACATCATGTAATACAAAAACACATACTTCTGAAGCTGTCCCTTTTATCATTCTTCGTCCAGGGAAAGATGCTGACAAGGTAAAAGAATACAACGAGTACAGTGTAAAGAAAGGGGCTTACGGCGAATTATATGGCAATGGTTTTATGAATGCTCTAACTGACACTGGCTTCTTTAAATGGTCGTACAGAAAAATGAAACGAATCTGGAAAGAGTGGACAGACTAATTATATTTTGATGATTTATTATAGCACAAACAACAAAACAAACACAGCAACACTAGGAGAAGCTGTTGTTAAAGGATTAGCAAATGACAAAGGCTTATTTATGCCTGAGAAAATAAAAGAGCTTCCTCAAGAATTCTTCGACAACATTTGCAACTTATCCTTTCAAGAAATAGCTTATACTGTAGCCGATGCTTTCTTTGGTGAAGATGTTGAAGCAAACAAACTAAAACAAATTGTATACGAGACGCTCAGCTTTGACACTCCTGTCGTAAAAGTCAAAGACAACATATATACTCTTGAACTTTTTCATGGCCCTACTCTAGCCTTCAAAGATGTGGGTGCACGTTTTATGGCTCGTTTACTTGCATATTTTATTGAACAACAAGACAAGCAAGAAGTAAATGTATTGGTAGCTACTTCTGGTGATACTGGTAGTGCTGTAGCCAATGGTTTTCTAGGAGTAGAGGGTATTAAAGTATTTGTCCTTTATCCAAAAGGAAAAGTAAGCCCCATACAAGAATGTCAGTTTACAACCTTAGGGCAAAACATTACTGCTATTGAAGTAGATGGGACTTTTGATGACTGTCAGACTCTAGTGAAAGCTGCTTTCATGGATGAGGAATTAAATGCGAAACATAAACTTACCTCAGCAAACTCTATAAATGTAGCACGCTTTTTACCACAAGCTTTTTACTATTTCTATGCATATGCACAGATACGTAAAATTGAAAAAGATAAAAATATTGTAATGTGTGTTCCTAGTGGCAACTTTGGGAATATTACTGCGGGACTTTTTGGAAAACAAATGGGCTTAAACATTAGCCGTTTTATAGCAGCAAACAATAATAACGACATATTCTTCCAATATTTACAAACAGGAAAATACAACCCTCGCCCATCTGTAAGCACATTAGCCAATGCAATGGATGTTGGTGACCCAAGTAACTTTGTTCGTGTTTTAGATCTCTACAAAGGCTCCATTGAAGCTATAAGAGCAAATGTTCATGGAGCTCGTTATACTGATGAAGAAATAAACGCTACAATGAAACAATGCTATACCGAAACAGGGTACCTTTTAGATCCTCATGGCGCTTGTGGTTACAAAGCATTAGAAGAAGGGTTGCAAGAAAATGAAGTAGGTATATTCCTTGAAACTGCTCACCCAGCTAAATTCCTTGAAACAGTAGAAAATAGTATTGGAGAGAAAGTAGATATTCCTGTGAAACTGCAAGAATTTATGAAAGGGAGAAAAAAGAGTATAAATCTATCAAAAGAGTTTAGTGACTTTAAAAAGTATTTAATGAATATTTAAATCACACACATAAATATCGTTGTGTTTAAGAAAATAAAAAAGCCCTCTGAAAATTCAGAGGGCTTTTTTATTATATATCATCAAGTGATTAGCAACCATATTGTGCTTTTTCACCTAACTCTTCTTCAATTCTTAGTAATTGGTTGTATTTAGCCATACGATCTGAACGACTTAATGAACCAGTTTTAATTTGACCAGAGTTAGTTGCAACCGCAATATCAGCAATTGTAGAATCTTCAGTTTCACCAGAACGGTGAGAAGTTACACTAGTATAACCAGCACGGTGTGCCATTTCAATTGCATCTAATGTTTCTGTTAAAGAACCAATTTGGTTAACTTTAATAAGTATAGAGTTAGCACAATTTGTGTCAATACCTTTTTTCAAGAAATCAACGTTTGTTACAAATAAATCGTCTCCAACTAATTGACACTTATCACCAATTTTCTCAGTAAGGATTTCCCAACCTTTCCAGTCTTCTTCATCCATACCATCTTCGATAGAATCGATTGGGTATTTAGAGATTAATTCAGCCATATAATCAGCTTGTTCAGCTGACGTTTTAATAGCTCCTTTTTCTCCTTCAAATTTTGTGTAGTCATATTTACCATCTACAAAGAATTCAGCTGCAGCACAATCTAATGCGATAGATACTTGACCACCTTCTGATTTTCTTCCTGGTTTGTAACCAGCATTCTTAATAGCTATAATAATTGAATCAAGTGCATCTTCAGTCCCATCTAAAGTAGGAGCAAATCCACCTTCATCACCTACTGCAGTGCTAAGACCTCTATCTTTTAATACTTTCTTTAATGCATGAAATACTTCAGCACCCATACGTAAACCTTCTTTAAAAGAAGGAGCACCTACTGGACGGATCATAAATTCTTGAAATGCAATAGGAGCATCTGAGTGAGATCCACCATTAATAATATTCATCATAGGAACAGGTAACACAGTTGCGTTAGTTCCACCGATATATCTATAAAGAGGCATATCTAAATATAAAGCTGCTGCTCTAGCTGTTGCAAGAGAAACACCTAAAATAGCATTTGCACCTAATTTACTTTTTGTTTTTGTGCCGTCAAGAGCTAACATTGTTTTGTCTACACCTACTTGGTCTAAAGCACTAACACCTATCAATTCTTTAGCGATAACATTATTTACATTATCTACAGCTTTTAAAACACCTTTACCAAGATATCTAGCTTTATCACCGTCTCTTAATTCTAATGCTTCGTTTACACCTGTTGATGCTCCAGAAGGAACAGCAGCTCTACCAACGATTCCACTTTCTAACGTAACGTCTACTTCTACAGTAGGGTTTCCACGAGAGTCTAATATCTCTCTTGCATGAATATCTGAAATTCTCATAATATATATAAGTTTTAAAATTTTCTTTAATTACTCTGCTGCTTTTTCTTCGTCTTTAGCAGATTCTTCTTTTTTAGCTTCTTCAGCAGGGACAGCTTCTTCTTTCACCTCAGCAACTGGAGCTGCTTCTTCTTTAGCAACAACTTCTTCTACCGGAGCTTCAACAGGACCTTCTTCTACAACTGCTTCAGGAGCTTCAACAGGAGCTGCTGCCTCTTCTTTCACTTCAGCAACTGGAGCTACTGCAGGAGCATCTGCTTTTTTCGCACCACCAGCACGACGTGTAGATTTTTTCTTAACTACCTTCTCTTTCAACATGTTTTCGTTGTAGTCTACTAATTCAATGATACACATTTCTGCAGCATCACCTAAACGAAAACCAGTTTTTAAGATACGTGTATAACCACCCGGTCTATCAGCTACTTTTGGAGCAATATCTCTGAATAGTTCAGCTACTACTTCTTTATCTCTCAATGAAGAGAAAACCAATCTTCTTGAATGAGTTGTATCATCCTTAGATTTAGTAATAATAGGCTCAACGTACATTCTTAAAGCCTTAGCTTTAGCTAAAGTAGTTGTAATTCTCTTATGTTTAATAAGTGAACCAGCCATGTTCGACAACATTGCTGAACGATGTGAAGCTGTTCTACTTAAATGATTAAATTTCTTTTTATGTCTCATCAGTTATCAGTCTTTATCTAATTTATATTTTAAGATGTCCATTCCAAAAGAAAGGTTCAAGCTTTCTAATTTTGCATCCAACTCAGTAAGAGATTTTTTACCGAAGTTACGGAACTTCAATAAATCATTTCTATTAAACTGACAAAGCTCACCTAATGTGTCAACATCCGCTGCTTTTAAGCAGTTTAATGCGCGAACTGATAAGTCTAAGTCTACTAGTCTGGTTTTTAACAACTGACGCATATGAAGTACTTCTTCGTCAAATTCTTCATTACCTTCACCTTCACTGATATCTAAAGTAATTTTATCATCAGAGAATAACATGAAGTGATAAATCAAAATTTTAGCTGCTTCTTTTAATGCATCTTTTGGATGAATAGAACCATCTGTTACAATTTCTAACACTAGTTTTTCGTAATCTGTTTTTTGCTCAACACGATAGTTTTCAATTGCAAATTTCACATTACGAATGGGAGTAAAAATTGAATCAATAGGAATAATACCTAAGTCTTCTGTCTGAATTTGGTTTTCTTCAGCAGGAACATATCCTCTTCCCTTATCAACTGTTATATCCATTTGGAAATTTGCTGACGGGTCTAGAGTACATATAACCAATTCAGGATTCAAAACTTTAAATCCTGTAAAATACTTACCAATATCTCCAGCAGTAAGGGATTCTTTATCACTAACCGACACGGTTACTTTTTCTGTTTCAAAATCATCCACCACTTGCTTAAAACGAATTTTCTTTAAGTTTAGGATAACATTTGTTACATCTTCCATTACTCCAGGAATAACAGAAAATTCATGATCAACTCCTTCTATTTTAATAGAAGTAATTGCGAAACCTTCAAGCGAAGATAATAAAATACGACGAAGCGCATTACCTACTGTAATACCGTAACCTGGTTCCAAAGGACGAAATTCAAATTTACCTTGAAAAACATCCGATTCTAACATGATTACCTTATCCGGTTTTTGAAATGCTAATATTGCCATGGATTATTTATTATTTGGAGTACAATTCAACAATTAATTGCTCTTTGATATTTTCTGGAATATCTACTCTTTCAGGCATGTGTAAAAACTTACCTGACATAGAACTTTCATCCCACTCTAACCAAGGATACTTACTATGATTAAAACCAGCCAATGATTCAGTAATAACTTCCATTGATTTGTTTTTCTCACGTACTGCAATCACATCACCAGTCTTAACACTATAAGATGGAATATTTAAAACTTTTCCATTTACAGTAATATGCTTGTGACCGACTAACTGACGAGCACCCGCTCTCGTTGGAGACATTCCTAAACGGAACACTACATTATCCAAGCGAGACTCAAGGAACTGAAGTAAAACCTCACCTTTAATTCCTTTAGTACGAGATGCTTTTTCAAATAGGTTGCGAAATTGCTTTTCCAACACACCATAAGTGTATTTAGCTTTTTGTTTTTCTTTTAGCTGAACGCCGTATTCTGAAGTTTTCCTTCTTCTATTTTGGCCATGTTGACCAGGAGGGAAATTTCTACGAGAAAGCACTTTATCAGGGCCATAAATAGCTTCGCCAAATTTACGAGCAATTTTAGACTTTGGGCCAATATATCTTGCCATCTTATTTTATTAAATTATTAAATTAGTATTTCTATGTTACTAGTTAACTTCAACAGTGCTGCCGCGATTACAGAGAGGAAACAATTGTAAATCGAACACTAGTAGATTTAACCAATAGTATTAAAATTAAACTCTTCTTCTTTTTGGAGGACGACAACCGTTATGTGGAAGTGGTGTAACATCTACAATTTCGGTTACTTCTATACCTGCACCATGAATTGTTCTAATAGCCGACTCACGACCATTTCCTGGACCTTTCACAAATGCTTTTACTTTTCTTAAGCCAAGATCATAAGCTACTTTTGAACAATCTTGAGCTGCCATTTGAGCTGCATATGGAGTGTTCTTTTTTGATCCTCTAAAACCCATTTTACCGGCAGAGGACCATGAAATAACTTGACCTTCGCCATTGGTAAGAGATACAATAATATTGTTAAAAGATGAATGAACATGTAGTTGACCTACACCATCCACTTTTACTACTCTTTTTTTGGTTCCAACTGTTTTCTTTGCCATATATCTATGTATTTTTATCTAAACACTAAGTTGTTACTTAGTTGCTTTTTTCTTGTTAGCAACTGTTTTCTTCTTCCCTTTTAAGGTACGTGCATTGTTTTTAGTACTCTGACCTCTACAAGGTAAACCTACACGATGACGTACTCCTCTATAACAACCAATATCCATCAATCGTTTGATATTTAATTGCACTTCTGAACGAAGATCACCTTCTACTTTAAAAGTTGCTCCGATAATTTCACGAATCTTAGCTGCTTGGTCATCAGACCAATCTTTCACTTTGATGTTTGAATCAACACCAGCTAGTTCTAAAATTTTTTTCGCATTACTGCGACCTATTCCGTAGATATAGGTTAAACCAATTTCACCTCTTTTATTTTGAGGTAAATCTACTCCGACAATTCTTATAGCCATAAACTAATTTTTTGCAAAAATAATAATTTATCCCTGACGCTGTTTAAACTTAGGGTTTTTTTTGTTAATCACATACAAACGACCTTTTCTTCTCACAATCTTACATTCAGGAGTACGCTTTTTAACAGACGCTCTTACTTTCATTGTTATTCTATTTTAATTCTATTTGTATCTAAATGTTATTCTTCCTTTTGACAAATCATAAGGAGACATTTCAACTCTAACTCTATCTCCTGGCAATATTTTAATATAATGCATACGCATTTTCCCTGAGATATGAGCTGTAATCTCATGCCCATTTTCTAATTCAACACGAAACATTGCATTTGACAACGCTTCTGTAATAGTTCCATCTTGTTCTATAGCTGCTTGTTTAGCCATAAATTAATCTATATAAATTTGTTTCCTAATACTTCTTCTATAAACTCAAAACTAGATAATATGTCTGCTTTCCCTTTTCTTACTGCAAGAGTATGTTCAAAATGTGCTGAAGGTTTATTATCTCTTGTGCGAGTAGTCCAACCATCCGATTCGAACTTAATATCTTTACCTCCCATATTTATCATTGGTTCAATTGCAATAGCCATTCCTGACTTCAATTTAACACCAGCACCTTTTCTTCCATAATTAGGAACTTCAGGAGCTTCATGTAAATTTTTACCAATACCATGACCAACCATTTCTCTTACTACCGAATAACCCTGCTTTTCACAATGAGATTGTACCGCCTCAGAAATATCACCAAGTCTTTTCCCTTCAATAGCCTGTTCTATACCTTTGTATAAAGATTCTTTTGTTGTTCGCAATAAATGGATAATTTTTTCATCTACATCACCTACACAAAAAGTGTAACATGAGTCCCCATGAAATCCATTTTTAAAAGCACCGCAATCAACAGAAACAATATCTCCGTTTTTTAAAACAACTTTATCTGAAGGTATTCCATGTACTACTTCATCATTAACTGACGTACAAAGTGAAGCTGGGAAACCACTATATCCTAAAAAACTAGGAATAGCATCATTATCACGAATAAACTCTTCGGCTCTTTTATCTAAATCGAGTGTCGTTACACCCGGTTGTATTAATTTAGCAACTTCTGCTAAAGTTCTAGCAACAATCAAATTACTTTCTCGTAGTAATTCTATTTGCTCATCTGTCTTTAAATATATCATTTAACTAATATGCTGCTACAGCACCAGTTCTACCTTTAATCCTACCTGTCTTTAATAATCCATCATAATGACGCATTAATAAATAGCTCTCAATTTGTTGTAAAGTATCTAAAACTACACCAACTAGAATCAATAAAGATGTTCCACCGAAAAACTGAGCAAAACCTTGATTGATATGTAATATACTTGCAAAAGCAGGTAATATAGCAACAATTGCTAAGAAAATAGAGCCCGGCAATGTAATTCTAGACATAATAACATCTAAATATTCTGCTGTTTTTTTCCCAGGCTTAACACCAGGAATAAAACCGTTGTTTCTTTTCATATCCTCCGCCATTTGCGTAGGATTAATAGTTATTGCAGTATAGAAATATGTAAAAGCAATAATCATTACTGCAAATACAAAATTATACCAAAAACCATTGTTATCCATAAATGCTTGCCCTATAGTAGTCGCTGTTTCTGAAGTAGAAAATCCAGCTAATGTTATAGGTATAAACATAATTGCTTGTGCAAAGATTATAGGCATAACACCAGCTGCATTAACCTTTAGAGGAATATACTGACGTACGCCACCATATTGTTTATTCCCAACTACTCTTTTAGCATATTGCACAGGCACCTTACGTGTTCCTTGAACTAACATGATACATGCAGCAATAACTACTACCAATACAATGATTTCAGCTAAAAACATAATTAAACCACCACCTGCATCTCCTAAACGAGAAGCAAACTCTTTAACAATTGCATCTGGGAAACGAGCAATGATACCAATTAAGATAATAAATGAAATACCATTTCCAACACCTTTATCTGTTATCCTTTCTCCTAACCACATTACGAACATACTTCCTGCACATAAGATAATTGTTGAGGTTACTTGAAACATAAACCCTGGAGGTAATGAGGCACCTGCAGCTCCTAACTGAACGCCTAAGTTTATTAAATATGTAGGACCTTGAACCAATAGAATTATAACCGTCAAATAACGAGTAAATTGATTCATTTTTCGTTGTCCACTCTCACCTTCTTTTTGCATTTTTTGAAAATACGGTACTGCTATCGTTAGTAACTGAACAACAATAGAAGCCGATATATACGGCATGATACCTAATGCGAAGATAGAAGCATTTGAGAATGCACCTCCAGAAAACATATCTAAAAGAGATAATAAACCACCACCTGTCTGATTTTGCAATGCTGATAAGTTGGCTGGATCAATACCAGGAAGAACAACGAATGAACCAAAGCGATATATTAACACGAACAATATTGTCGTAGCTAATCTTACTCTAAGCTCTTCAATTTTCCAGATATTTTTAATTGTCTCTATAATTTTATTCATCGTGTTATAGTTTTACAACAGTTCCACCTAAAGAAGCAATTGTCTCTTCCGCTGATTTCGAGAAAGCATGAGCCTCAATTGTTAATTTTGAAGTTAGTGATCCGTTTCCTAGAACTTTTACTAAGTCTCTCTTTGAAATAAGACCTGCATTAAGTAAATCTTCAATACTTACTTTCTTCAATTTAGCAGAAGTAACTAATTCTTGAATTGTACTAAGATTGACAGCCTTATACTCAACTCTGTTTATATTTTTAAAACCAAATTTAGGAACGCGACGTTGTAGTGGCATTTGTCCACCTTCGAAACCAACTTTCCTAGAATAACCAGAACGTGATTTTTGACCTTTGTGTCCTCTAGTAGCAGTACCACCACCACCAGAACCTTGTCCACGACCTATTCTTTTTCTAGATTTTATTGAACCATTTGCTGGTTTTAAATTATTCAAATCCATATCTTTTATCTGTTATATAAGATTTATTCTTTTATTATTTTTCAACAACCACAAGGTGGTTTACTCTTTCTATCATCCCCAAAATTTGAGGAGTAGCTTCATGTTCAACAACTGAGTTTAACTTACGTAAACCTAAAGCTTCTAAAGTCAACTTTTGTACTTTAGGAGAGTTGATTTGACTTCTCACTTGTCTCACTTTTATTTTTGCTAATTTTGCCATGAGTCTTTTAAATTTTATCCTTTAAATACTTTTTCAAGAGAAACTCCACGTACTTGAGCAATCATATATGGATCACGCAATTCGCTTAAAGCTTCTATTGTTGCTTTCACCAAGTTATGAGGGTTCGAAGAACCTTTTGATTTTGCTAATACATCGGTAACACCAACACTTTCAAGCACCGCACGCATCGCACCACCAGCTTTTACTCCAGTACCATGAGAGGCAGGCTTTATAAATACTTGTGCTCCACCAAACTTTGCTAATTGCTCGTGAGGAATCGTTCCTTTTAAAATTGGCACTTTAATTAAGTTCTTTTTTGCTGCTTCAATACCTTTTGCAATAGCAGAAGTAACCTCACCGGCTTTACCTAGGCCCCAGCCTACAACACCATTTTCGTTACCTACTACAACAATAGCTGAGAAACTAAACGTACGACCACCCTTTGTTACTTTAGTAACACGATTAATAGCTACTAATCTATCTTTTAATTCAAGATCGTTGGTCGTTTTTACTTTGTTATCTATTCCTGCCATAATTTTTTAAAATTTTAATCCTCCTTTACGTGCTCCTTCAGCCATTTCCTTAACTCTACCATGATAAATATAACCATTACGATCAAATACCACTTGAGAAACTCCTTTTTCTAATGCTAATTTAGCAAGCAATTCACCTACTTTACCGGCTTGTTCTTTCTTAGACATTTTCTCTTTCATTTCAAGAGAAGAAGCTGCTACTAATGTTTTTCCTGTTAAGTCATCTACAACTTGTGCATATATTTGAGAATTACTTCTATATACGGATAAACGAGGCTTCTCAGCAGAACCCGATACTTTGTGTCGGATATGTGCTTTTATTTTAATTCTTCTTTCTGTTTTTACTGACATAGTTTTACCAATTTTTTATTAGCTAACTGTAGCTGATTTACCTGCTTTACGACGTAATACTTCTCCCACAAACTTAACACCTTTTCCTTTATATGGTTCAGGCTTACGAAATGAGCGTATTTTCGCACATACTTGACCGATAAGTTGTTTATCACATGATTCTAGAATTACAATTGGATTTTGATTACGTTCCATTTTAGTTTCAATCTTAATCTCGCTAGGAACACTTAAAAAGATATTATGTGTATATCCTAAAGCAAACTCTAAGACTTGACCTTGATTTGAAACTCTATAACCAACACCAACTAATTCTAATTCTTTCTTAAAACCTTCAGATACACCAATTACCATATTATTGATAAGAGATCTATATAGACCATGCATTGATCGGTTTTCTTTTTCATCATTCGGACGAATAACTGTACAAACATCACCTTCAACATTTAGAGAAATGTTAGGATTAATTTCTTGAGTTAATTCTCCTTTTGAACCTTTTACAGTAACTACTGTTCCAGCTACAGTTATTGTAACTCCTGCTGGTATTTGTATGGGTGATTTCCCTATTCTTGACATGAGTATTCCTCCTTTTTTTTAATAAACAAAACACAATATCTCACCACCAACATTCAAATTACGTGCTTCCTTATCAGTCATAACACCTTTTGAAGTTGAAAGAATTGCAATACCCAAACCATTAAGAACTTTCGGTATTTCATTTTGACCTGCATACTGACGTAAACCAGGAGTTGAATAACGAATTAACTTCTTAATAGAATTTACTTTATTTACTGGATCGTATTTCAAGGCAATCTTAATAGTTCCTTGGTAACCTTCATCTGTAAATTTATAATTTAAGATATAGCCTTTATTGTGCAATATCTTTGTGATTTCCTTCTTCAAGTTAGAAGCAGGAATCTCTACTACCCTATGATTTGCTTTAACAGCATTTCTTAAACGGGTTAAATAATCTGCGATTGGATCTGTCATACTCTTTGTTTTTAAATTGATCCCGTAAATTCAGGACAATATTTATGAAACAATTAATTTATTAATTTTCTACCAGCTTGCTTTTTTAACACCTGGGATTAAGCCATTTGAAGCCATTTCTCTAAATTGAATACGAGAAATACCAAATTGACGCATATATCCTTTTGGACGACCAGTTATTTTGCAACGATTGTGCAAACGTACTGGAGATGCATTTTTTGGAATACTTTGAAGACCTTCATAGTCTCCTTCAGCAAGAAGTTTAGCTCTTTTAGCAGCATACTTTGCAACCATTTTAGCTCTTTTAACCTCACGGGCTTTCATTGATTCTTTTGCCATTATATCTTTTCTTAATTAGTTTTAAATGGTAATCCGAACTCCTTCAACAATGCAAAACCTTCTTCATCCGTTTTTGCTGTTGTTGTCATAGTGATATTCATTCCTGAGATCCTTGAAACATTTTCAATGTTAATCTCAGGGAAAATAATTTGCTCTGTAATTCCTAAAGTATAGTTACCTCTACCGTCAAGTTTATTGCCGATACCTCTAAAGTCACGAATACGTGGTAAAGCTACACGAACTAATCTTTCAAGAAACTCGTACATTTGTTCTCCACGAAGCGTTACACGAACACCAATTGGCATTTCTTTACGTAACTTAAAATTAGAGATATCTTTCTTAGACATTGTTTGTACTGCTTTTTGACCAGCAATTACACTCATTTCTCCGACAGCGTTTTCTATAATTTTTTTATCAGCAACTGCAGAACCTAAACCTTGATTAAGAGTTATTTTCTGAAGTTTTGGAACTTCCATAATTGACTTATAGCCAAATTCTTTCATTAACACAGGAACGATACGTTCTTTGTAATCATTTTTAAGACTAGCTGTATTCATTATTTAATTTCCTCCCCTGATTTTTTTGAATATCTGACTGACTTTCCAGACTTGTCTAATTTTCTACCAATACGAGTAGGTTTTCCGGATTTAGCATCCAACACATTCAAATTTGAAATATGAATAGAAGCTTCTTTTTTAACAATTCCTCCTTGAGGACTTTCCGCATTAGGCTTAGTATGTTTTGAAATCATATTAAGACCCTCTACTATCGCACGATTTTCTTGAACAAGGATGTCAAGCACTTTGCCATTTTTTCCTTTGGCAACACCTGTTTTAACAAAAACAGTATCGCCTTTTTTAATATGTAATTTACTCATTATAATAAATATTACAAAGATTAAAGCACTTCTGGTGCAAGTGAGATAATTTTCATGTTTGATGCACGTAATTCTCTTGCTACAGGGCCAAAAATACGACTTCCGCGAATTTCACCTGCTGTATTTAAAAGAACACATGCATTGTCATCAAATCTGATATAAGAACCATCCTGACGACGAACTTCTTTTTTAGTACGCACTACAACTGCTCTTGTAACTGTACCTTTTTTAACATCACTAGATGGTATGGTATGTTTAACTGTAACTACAATTACATCACCAACACTGGCATAGCGTTTACCTGTACCACCTAATACTCGAATAGTAAGTACTTCTTTTGCACCACTATTATCTGCGACTGTTAATCTTGACTCTGTTTGTATCATAATTACTTAACTCTTTCAATTATTTCAACCAATCTCCATCTCTTACTTTTGCTTGTCGGACGTGTTTCCATAATACGAACTAAATCGCCAATATTACATTCGTTATTCTCGTCGTGAGCATGGTATTTTTTTGTTTTATTCAAAAATTTCCCGTATATCGGGTGTTTTTCTTTCCATTTTACAGCAACAGTTATAGTTTTAACCATTTTGTTACTTGAGACAATACCAGATCGTTCTTTTCTTAATTTTCTTGTTTCCATCACAATCTTATTGTTGTTCGTTAATTTCTCTCTGACGCAACTCTGTATTCAATCTAGCAATATCTTTTCGAGCTGATTGAATTTGCATAGGGTTGTCAAGAGGAGAAATACTGTGATTCAATTTCATGCGATTTAATAATTCTTTATCAGAATCTAAACGTTCTTGAATCTCTTTTGTTGTTAATTCTTTAATTTCTCTTGTTTTCATTTTTCTTATGCATTTATAGAGCTTGGGTCTATATCTCTTCTGATTACAAATTTAGTTGTAACCGGTAATTTTTGAGCAGCTAAACGTAACGCTTCTTTAGCAATTTCGAAAGGTACGCCTTCTACTTCGATAAGCATTCTTCCTGGTGTAACAGGAGCAACAAATCCTTCTGGAGCACCTTTACCTTTACCCATACGTACCTCGGCTGGTTTTTTAGTTATCGGTTTATCAGGAAAAATTCTTATCCAAATTTGTCCTTGTCTTTGCATATAACGAGTTACAGCAACACGGGCGGCCTCTATTTGACGACCAGTAATCCATTTTGACTCTAACGTTTTTATACCAAAAGAACCGAATGCCAACTGACTTCCTCTCTGGGCATTACCCTTCATACGACCTTTCTGGGCTCTTCTGAATTTAGTTTTCTTTGGTTGTAACATAATTTTTACAATTCAATTTTGTTTGCTTTCTTACTTTCTTCTTTTCTTGAAACCGCCTTTGTTATCACGACGATCATTTGAACCATGGCCATCTTTATTTGTAAAAGAAGGAGCTAAATCTTTTTTGCCATATACTTCACCGCGGCATATCCAAACTTTAATTCCAACTAATCCAACTTTTGTTAATGCTTCTGCTAAAGCATAATCGATGTCAGCTCTTAAAGTATGTAAAGGAGTTCTCCCTTCTTTATACATTTCGGAACGTGCCATCTCAGCACCATTTAAACGTCCTGACACTTGTACTTTTATTCCTTCTGCACCCATTCGCATTGTTGCTGCGATAGCCATTTTGGTTGCACGACGGTAAGCAATTTTTCCTTCTACTTGACGGGCAATATTATTTGCAACGATAACGGCATCAAGTTCTGGTCTTTTTACTTCAAAAATATTTATTTGAACATCTTTATCTGTGATTTTCTTTAATTCTTCTTTTAGCTTGTCAACTTCCTGACCGCCTTTCCCGATAATAATTCCTGGTCGAGCTGTACATACAGTTATTGTAACAAGTTTAAGTGTACGTTCTATAATAATTCTAGAAACGCTAGCTTTTGCTAAACGTACAGTAAGATACTTTCTAATTTTACTGTCTTCTAACAAGGTGTCACCATAATCTTTTCCACCATACCAGTTAGAGTCCCATCCTCTGATGATTCCTAAACGATTACTTATTGGATTTACTTTTTGTCCCATTTATCTTCTAATTTTGATCGTTAGTAATTTTAGTATCAACAAACAATGTAACATGGTTTGAACGTTTACGAATTTGGTAACCTCTACCCTGAGGAGCAGTACGAAGTCTTTTTAACATTCTTGCAGAATCTACTGAAACAGCACTTATATATAAGTTAGCATCTTCAGCTTTTTGTTCTGTTTTTTGTTCCCAATTAGCAATTGCCGAACGCAATAATTTTTCAATTCTTCCAGAAGCCTCTTTAGTAGAGAATTTCAAAACACTTAGTGCTTTGCTTACTTCCATTCCACGAACCATATCTACCACCAAACGCATTTTACGTGGTGATGTTGGCACATTATTCAATTTAGCGAAATAAAGAGATTTTTGGGCTTCTTTTCTTTCGTCTGCGGCTATTCTTTTTCTTTTACCCATTGTATTAAGAAATTTTTATTTTTCGTTTTCTAATTAGGGATACTATCTTTTACCACCATGACCACGGAAGCTACGAGTTGGAGAAAACTCTCCTAACTTGTGTCCTACCATATTTTCCGTCACGTATACTGGTATAAATTTGTTCCCATTATGAACTGCTATTGTATGACCTACGAAGTCTGGAGAGATCATTGATGATCTAGACCATGTTTTAACAACGGTTTTTTTACCCGTGCTATTTAAGTCTAAAACTTTTTTCTCTAATCTGACGCTAATGTAAGGTCCTTTTTTTAATGAACGACTCATATTATCTAGTTCTTTATTCGTTTATTTTTTTCTTCTTTCAATTATATACTTGCTACTAGCTTTTTTAGGAGATCTAGTTTTAAATCCTTTAGCAAGTACGCCTGTACGTGAACGTGGGTGACCACCTGAAGCACGACCTTCACCACCACCCATTGGATGATCAACAGGGTTCATTGCTACACCTCTTACGCGAGGACGACGACCTTTCCAACGTGAACGACCAGCTTTTCCAGATCTTTCTAATGCATGATCAGAATTACCTACACTACCAATAGTAGCTTTACAAGCAGAAAGCACTTTACGTGTTTCACCTGAAGGTAGTTTAATAATTGCATATTTATCTTCTCTAGATGTTAACTGAGCAAAAGTTCCAGCTGAACGTACTAAAACAGCACCTCTACCTGGATCCATTTCAATGTTGTGAATAATAGTACCTAAAGGAATATTAACAAGAGGAAGAGAGTTTCCTAACTCAGGAACTGCATCTTTACCAGATTGAATTTCTTGTCCAACTTGCAAACCATTAGGTGCTAAAATATAGCGTTTCTCACCATCTGCATAATACAATAAAGCAATACGAGCAGAACGATTTGGATCGTACTCTATCGCTTTTACTGTTGCAGGCACACCTTCTTTATTTCTTTTGAAGTCAATTACTCTATACTTTCTCTTGTGTCCACCACCCACATTGCGGATAGTCATTTTTCCGTCGTTGTTTCTACCTCCAACTTTAGAGATACCAACTACAAGAGATTTTTCTGGTGTACTCGCAGTAACTGAATCGAATGCACCAATAACTTTGTGTCTCTGTCCCGGTGTTACCGGTCTTAGTTTTCTTACAGCCATCTTAATTAAATATTGCTATATAAATCTATTACTTCTCCTTCTTTCAAGGTAATAACAGCTTTCTTTGTGCTGCTAGTAGCGCCTTTAATAATTCCACTTTTTGTATAACGAGATTTTTTCTTTCCCGGTAAAATAGAGGTATTAACTGCAACTACTGTTACCTTATACATGTCCTGAACTGCTTGCTTAATTTGAATTTTATTCGCATTCAAATTAACTTCAAAGCCATATCTATTTAGCTTATCTGTCAATCCGGTCATTTTTTCTGTAACGATAGGTTTTATAATAATTGCCATTTTTATTTCTCTCCTTAAACGTTAAATATTTGTTCGATTAATGCAACTGAACCTTCAGAAATAAGCAGTGATTTTGCATTTAAAATACTGTAAGTATTTAATTCTGAAACAGTTACAACTTCTGTATTTTGCAGATTACGAGCCGACAAATATACATTTTTATTTGGTTCTGGTAAAACAATAAGTAACTTTTTATCAGCGACTTTCAAATTATTTGTCAAAGCAATAAATTCCTTAGTTTTTGGGGCTTCAAAATTAATGTTCTCAACAACAACAATTCCTTCAGCTTTCGCCTTATAAGATAATGCTGATTTACGAGCTAATTGTTTTACTTTTTTATTTAACTTGAAATTGTAATCTCGTGGAGTTGGTCCAAAAGCACGACCTCCACCTCTTAATAATGGTGATTTAATATCTCCTCTACGAGCACGACCACCACCTTTTTGTTTTCCAAGTTTTTTGGTACTTCCGGTAATCTCATTACGTTCTTTCGTTTTATGAGTCCCTTGACGTTGATTAGCCAGGTATTGTTTCACGTCCAAATAAATGGCGTGATCATTAGGTTCCAATGCAAATATTGCATCGTTTAATGATATCTTTCTACCTGTATCTTCTCCTTTTATGTTGTATATATTCAGTTCCATTATTTTTTAATAATTACGATTGAATTTTTTGCTCCCGGAATAGAACCTTTTACAAGTACTAAATTATGTTCCGGAATTACTTTTAACACTTGAAGGTTTTGTACAGTAACCTGATCATTACCCATACGTCCAGCCATTCTCATCCCTTTAAATACTCTTGAAGGGTATGAAGATGCTCCCAGCGAACCTGGTGCACGTAAACGGTTATGTTGACCATGTGTTGCTTGTCCAACACCTGCAAATCCATGGCGTTTTACAACACCTTGAAAACCTTTACCTTTAGATGTTCCTACAACATCTACCCAATCTGATTCTTCAAATAAGTCAACTGCAGTGAAAGTATCACCTAGTTTAAACTCACCATCAAAATCTTTGAACTCAACCAAGTGTCTCTGTGGAGCTACGCCTGCTTTCTTTGTATGACCCAATTCAGGTTTAGTTGTATGTTTTTCTTTTTTCTCAGAAAAACCTAACTGAAGTGATTCATAACCATCTGTATCGACAGTTTTGATTTGCGTAACAACACAAGGACCAGCTTCGATAACAGTGCATGGTACATTTTTACCATCGGCACTGAAAACGGATGTCATTCCGATTTTTTTTCCTATTAATCCTGGCATTTCAATTATTTATTTAATTACTAATATTAGTAACTTGTTATACTTTAATTTCTACTTCAACTCCACTAGGCAATTCTAGTTTCATTAATGCATCAACAGTTTGTGATGTTGAGCTATAAATATCAATCAATCTTTTGAATGATGATAATTGGAATTGCTCACGAGATTTTTTATTCACAAAAGGTGAACGTAGAACTGTGAATATTCTTTTATGAGTTGGTAATGGTATTGGACCACTAACAACAGCTCCTGTTGATTTTACAGTCTTTACGATTTTCTCAGCAGATTTATCTACTAAGTTATGATCGTACGATTTTAATTTAATTCTAATCTTTTGACTCATTGTATGTTTATTGTGAAAGATGTTTGATTAAGAGTCATTCGCTAATCTTAAATCTTTCTATTTGTTATAATTATAATAAATCTGAATTCCCTTTTGCTTCTTCAACAACTTCTTTGGCAATAGAGGTAGACACTTGTGCATATTTTGCAAATTCCATTGTTGACGTTGCTCTTCCTGAAGATATTGTACGTAATGCAGTAACATATCCAAATAATTCAGACAATGGCACTTTAGCTTTTACGATTCTAGCTCCAGTACGACTTGATTCCATACCTTCTACTTGACCACGACGTTTATTTAAATCACCAATGATATCACCCATACTCTCTTCTGGCGTTACCACCTCTAATTTCATGATAGGTTCTAATAAAACTGGTTTTGCTTTTGCACAGGCATTTTTATAAGCTATCTGAGCACAAATCTCAAATGATAATTGATCTGAATCTACGGGATGATAAGATCCATCAGAAACAACCACTTTCATTTGATCCATAGAGAATCCGGCTAAAACACCATTTTTCATAGCAAGCGTAAATCCTTTTTGGATAGATGGGATATATTCTTTTGGAATGTTACCTCCTTTTACTTTATCTTCAAATTGTAATGCTCCTTCAAAACCTTCATCAACTGGCCCTATTGTTGCATTAATATCAGCAAATTTACCACGACCACCAGACTGTTTCTTATATACCTCACGGAACTCAACAGTTTGAGTTATCGCTTCTTTATAAGCAACCTGAGGACGACCTTGATTACATTCAACCTTAAATTCTCTTCTTAAGCGGTCGATAATAATTTCTAAGTGAAGCTCACCCATTCCTTCGATTACGGTTTGACCTGAATCTTCGTCAGTATGCACACGGAATGTTGGATCTTCTTCAGCTAATTTACCTAATCCTAATCCTAATTTATCAATATCTTTTTGAGTTTTAGGCTCAATAGAGATTCCAATAACTGGATCTGGGAAATCCATAGCTTCTAATACAATCGGATGTTTTTCATCACACAAAGTATCACCAGTACGAATATCTTTAAAACCTACACCAGCACCAATATCACCAGCTGAAACAGCAGGAACAGCATTTTGCTTATTCGAGTGCATTTGGAATAGACGAGAAATACGTTCTTTTTTATCTGAACGAGTATTAAATACGTAAGAACCAGCTTCTAATTTCCCTGAGTAAACACGGAAGAAACACAAACGGCCTACAAATGGATCAGTTGCAATTTTAAAAGCAAGAGCTGTTAAAGGCTCTCCCTCTTCTGGTTTTCTTGAAATTTCTTTTTCTGGATCTCTTGGATCAAACCCTGTAACACAGTCCGTATCTAATGGGCTAGCCAAATAAGCACAAACAGCATCTAATAAAGTCTGAACACCTTTATTTTTAAAGGCAGAGCCTAAAACAACTGGAAATATATCCATAGAGATAGTAGCAACACGAAGAGCTCTTATAATTTCATCTTCTTGAATAGAAGATGGATCATCAAAATACTTCTCCATCAACACATCATCATGCTCTGCTATTGACTCTAACATTTTATCTCTCCAATCTTCAGCTTCAGCTTGCAATTCAGCAGGAATATCTTCAATCGAATAATCAGCTCCCATTGACTCATCGTGCCAATAAATAGCTTTCATCTTAACTAAGTCAACTACTCCTTTAAAGTTTTCTTCAGCTCCAATAGGAATCTGAATAGGGCAAGGATTAGCTCCTAGCACATCTTTAATCTGAGCAACAACATCATAAAAATCTGCACCTGATCTATCCATCTTGTTTACAAAACAAAGACGCGGCACATTATATTTATCAGCTTGACGCCATACTGTTTCTGATTGAGGCTCAACACCACCTACAGCACAAAAACATGCAACAGCACCATCTAAGATACGTAAAGAACGCTCTACCTCAACTGTAAAGTCAACGTGTCCCGGAGTATCTATTAAGTTAATTTTAAATTCTTCATTATCGTATTTCCAAAACGTAGTAGTTGCTGCTGACGTTATTGTAATACCTCTTTCTTGCTCCTGAGCCATCCAGTCCATTGTTGCAGCACCATCATGTACTTCACCAATTTTATGAGTTAAGCCAGTATAAAATAGGACACGCTCTGATGTAGTAGTTTTACCAGCATCGATATGAGCCATAATCCCTAAATTTCTTGTATATTTTAAATCCCCTTTTGCCATTATTTCCTTGTACTATAAATTAAAATCTAAAATGAGCGAATGCACGGTTAGCTTCAGCCATACGGTGAATATCTTCTTTTTTCTTAAACGCACCACCTTGACTATTGAATGCATCAACAATCTCTGCTGCTAATTTCTCAGACATAGAGCGTCCGCTTCTTTTGCGGGAAAATGATATAAGGTATTTCATTGAAAGGGATTCCTTTCTTTCGGCACGAATTTCAGTAGGAACTTGAAAAGTAGAACCACCAACACGACGAGATTTAACCTCTACTTGTGGAGTGATGTTTTCTAGTGCCTTTTTGAAAATGTCTAGAGGAGCTGTTTCCTCATTTGGAAGTTTTGCTTTTATAGCTTCTAATGAACCATAAAAGATATCAAAAGCTGTACTTTTTTTACCATCAAACATTAGATGGTTAACAAATCTGGTTACAGATACTTCGTTAAAAACTGGATCTGGTAACAGAATCCGTTTTTTAGGTTTTGACTTTCTCATTGGATAATCTTATTTAAATTTAGCTGTTTATTGCTTCAACAGTCCCACCGGACTATTTACTCAACTTTCAACATCTACAAATTTTACTTTTTTATATTATTTATACGTATTGATAACAACGATTCTTATTTTTTTGGACGCTTTGTTCCGTATTTTGAACGACGCTGAGTACGACCAGCAACACCTGCTGTATCTAAACTACCACGCACAATATGATAACGCACCCCTGGAAGATCTTTAACACGACCACCACGTACTAAAACGATTGAGTGCTCTTGCAAGTTATGACCTTCACCACCTATGTATGCATTTACTTCTTTTTGATTCGTTAAACGAACACGAGCAACTTTACGCATAGCAGAGTTAGGCTTCTTAGGTGTTGTTGTATATACACGAATACATACACCTCTACGCTGTGGACAAGAATCCAATGCGCGAGATTTACTTTTCTCTTCTTGAACGTATCTTCCTTTTCTAACTAATTGCTGAATTGTAGGCATTTTTACTAATTGTTTTGTCTTTTACTATTGATCTGATTTTATAAATCGGGGTGCAAAGATAGAGAAAGTTTTATTTTACACAACACATTCAGCTTTATTTTTTCGTTAAATATGATGTTTTTTGTAGATAGTGAGAAGAATCTACCTAAATTATAGAAATATAGGGTATTCTTTCTGTTGATTTGATTATTTTTGCATGCACGAAATTATAATTCATTTACTATGAAAACAAAGTCTATTTTATTCGTTTGCCTAGGAAATATTTGTCGCTCACCAACAGCAGAAGGAATTATGCAAAAGTATGTCGATGATGCCAATCTAAACAAGCAAATAAGAATTGAATCGGCGGGTTGCTACAACTATCACGAAGGAGAACTGCCTGATGGAAGAATGAGAAAACACGCTTCTGCTAGAGGATACGAACTTACTAGCCGATCGAGACCTGTAATAACAGAAGATTTTGAGCAATTTGATTTAATTATAGGCATGGATGACAGCAATATTTCTGATTTAATAAAGAAAGCTCCTAGCCCAGAAGCTCAAAAAAAGATAAAACGCATGACAGACTACAGCACTGAGCACTCTTTAGATCATGTGCCAGACCCCTATTACGGTGGTGCTGATGGTTTTGATTTGGTGATTGACTTATTAGAGGATGCTTGTTCTGGGCTATTAAAATCAATTGACTAAATAACTCTACACACATATACAAAGAGCGCGAAGAAACTATTTCTTCGCGCTCTTTGTATCTATAATTATCATCTTCGCAATCTTTGCGGTAGAGTTTTTTTTTAACTCTTACTTAATAAACTTCATACTTCCACTTGGAGTACTCGCAATATAAATTCCTACTGCTAAACCTGAAATATCAATATTCGTATCCGAAGAACTAAGCACTTTAGAACCTTGTATTGTATACACATCTACACTTTCTGAGGTAGTATTTTGCAGTTGAGCACCTACTTTTCTCAATACAAACGTAGATGCAACAGCATTTGCATTTGCTGTTGGAACATATGGTCGTACTTCAACAGCCCAAATCCTCATATAATCAGATGCACTTCCTGATGTATTATACAAAGTCATTGTAGTTGCAGGACCATTATAGAATATTTTCAAAACTTGACACGTATCACTTGATGTCGAAAATAAAGTACTTGTAAAAGTACCGACCTCTACACCTACTGAATTAACACAACGTATAGTTTGGGGAGTAGAAATGACATTCAGTGCTAAAATCCTTATTTCTGCATCTCCATCTACATCAAAAGACACATAATCTAAAGTTGGGATAGTTGGAGTTGATACTGCTGGTGATGCTCCATGCAATCTAAGATAATGAGAAAGATTACCTAAATTTTCTACCCCTGACCTTGGGTCATTTTTAGGTGTATTTCCTACTCTAAAATCAGGTGATAACTCTAACCCATTAAAGTCATAAGGTGCAGACAGGTGAGTAGAACTATTATCTTGTTGGACAGATCCATCACTTGAGAACTCCCAAGTTTTATCTGTTGCATTAACTAACATTGTACTTGCAACAAAAAACATAAGTAATAAGTAAACTTTTTTCATATTATAATAATTTTAAATAAATAGTTATTGAAGAGCTGCAAAGATATCTTATATGTGGGGGAATTGCAATATGTTTGAGAGCAAGTTATTGGGTGTTGCTTTGTCTAAAGAAAAACATGTATTTTTCCTATTACCACACAGATATTATCAATGATATAAAAAACACTGCTTCCAAGACATTAATAATAATAGAATATCTAAGTAACTTCGCATCTTCGACAGACAACCTTTCCTTATTATCAAGCAAAAACTTTTGACTATCACGTGTGAAGATATTTACCTCTTTCCCCATTTTCGAAGCGATATGTTTCAGTAAACCTCCTACTATTAGCAGCTGTATCCCATTTAAAACAACTAACAACATCAATATTTTTGACAAGAAACTCATACTTATTTATATACATTCCCTTATAAAACTCTGAATTTAACAAAACTAATTACCAAACAAACCTTCTGTTATTAAAATCACTGCAGTATAATTGGGATATACGGACGATATACTTTATATCAAACATGTTTAACAACAAGTTATTCAATTATCCCTTTATCTGTTATTATAGTGTTTTCTGTTATCATTCTAACCAAATAAGCTCCAGTCTGTAAAATAGATACATTAATTTCTATAGACTTATCTCCAAGCACCTCTTTTTTAATTATGGTTTTTCCTGATAAATCTAAAATATCTACTTGCTGAATTTTATATGCGTTATTAATCTCAAGCACCCCATTTTTCACAGGATTAACGATAAATGGTAAATCTACTTTCGAATCATACACAGGCGACGTTGCTCCTGTAATTGTAATATAAGCATCACCCGTTACTCCTCCATACGAACCATCCATTTGCAACCAATAGGTTTTACCGGGGGTTATTTTTACTGGCTGAATAGTGGCACTTACTACTGTATCGCTAGAATCATCATTAGCTGCTAATATTGTGTAGTTTGCAGGGTTGCCACTTATAATATCAGTAAAGGCTCCTGTTGCAGTTGCATCGTACAGCGCTATTTTATTATCGAAACCAGTGCTTGTAATTTTTATGAAATCTGTACTAGGAGCTACAAATTTAAACCAGAGAGAATGGTATAATCTATTTTCAAAAGGACACCAACCATCTTGAGAAGTACAAGAAACGGTATTGGTTAAATAGGGTTCATTAATTTCCCATGTAGCACATACATTACTAAATGGCCCCTCTGGAATACCTACAGCTAAGGTTTTCGCATCTTCTATATCATCATACTGTGCACATTTATCAAGTACTGTTATTATTAAAGAGTCGTTCGCCACACATTGACCAATGGAAGCTGCTACTCTAAAAGTATCTGTTTGATTTTTGAGCATTAATAAACTTAATCTATCTGTAATTGTATCGGGAATATAAGAATTAGAAGACCACTGATAGATATTTGCTCCATGCACATCAATAGTCACTCTATTATTTTTAAATATAGTATCATTTTCTGTAGAATTAAGAATTGACAAAGGCACACCAGATAAAACTTCAATAGCATTACCTTTAATAATTGAATCTTCTACAGCAAGTAAAGTCGTCTTTAATTTTACTTGCTTCATTCCTTCTGTAGCATACACCACTTTAAAACTATCTGTTTTTAATGTAGTAAAAGCTGTTTGTGGTGTAGCTCCTTCGCCAAAATGCCAATCGTAAGAATCGAATATCCCTACAGATGTATTTTTATATACCACAGTATCTGCAATACAGTATTTATCTTTTTCTGTCGTAAACAGTGGTTGAGCAGGGGCGTCTTGAGCATAAACCTTTACACATAAATTAAACTGCCTTGTAGCTGTGCCAACACTTCTTAAACTATCAGTAGCAATCAATTTAAACCACTGCAAACCTACAGGTTTTACATCAACAGTTGCAAAACTAGGCACAGAAACTTCAATCGGAATTGGCATCTGAGAACCTGCTGTTTTATATTTTATTTTTACGTAAAAATCACCTGTAACATTTATAGGCATATCAAATGAATGAAGACCTGGATATTCACACAATTGATTCTTTTTTTCTCCCAACAAATTACTTAATACATCTCCTGTTTTATCTTGGTAAACTTCAATATCAAGGTAAGCAGAGGCTACAGAAGTAAAGGTTGCTATTGATGTTATCAGCTTAGGACTTGAAGCAGTATGTTTAACTACCACCCAAGCACTGTCATAATAACCATTTCCAAAATTATTAATATGACCTAACTTATCATGACTAAAAACAGTATCTACTTGTTGTTTTTCTATTCGCTTTGTAAAAACGGTTGCATAAGACCCCACAAAATAATCCTCATACGAAACATAAAAATAACCTCCATCATACTTTCCTGTACCAAAAGTTCCTTTTACTATCCAAGCACCTGGTGCAGATGGGTTATGACCAACTGGATTATATATAACTTTATTGTCATCCCATCCTACTATAGTCCCAGCATGATCAAATTCTACACCTGCTCCTGGACTTTCTGTATATACAGATGATGAATCAACATTGAAATACGTTGCAGAAGCTAATTGCCATACAGACATTGCTGTAAAAACTCCTCCATAACGATACACCATTTGCTTAATTGCGTGCACATCATTTGGAATATCAAGCGCCTCAGACACTACAGCTATTTTATCTGCTGCAGTAATAGTAGTATTACACGTACCTACAGGGTTATTAATAAAAGGATCAGATGTTTCCAACACGGGACCATTAAAACGAGACAAATAAGCCGTTGCCATACCAGGGTTTCCCCCATCATTTTTCAGCTGTTCGAAACCGTGACAATTGGCTAAATTCTCCACTGATAAAACAGGAAAATTAAAGCCCATACGTGCCCATACGGACTGTATCGCATCCATAGTAGCAAAAGACCAGCAAGCACCAACCACACCTTGATCTCGGGGAGTTGACAACAAACCTGTCGCTCTTAAATCAAAAGCATCGGGCAAAACCAAAGCATCTCTAAATTTGGGAAGATTATCAAAAGAGACAGTATAAGTTGGTGGCACAAAACCACCCTTCGAATTGGAGGCTTGATACTTTAAAAAATCTGGATTTAAAGGAGCCATAGCTTCTTTAAATTTATCTTGAGAAAACAATAAAACTGTTACTCCCAAACATAGCAATAGCATTAGACTTCGTTTCATATTCTTTGTTTATAAATCGCTGATTTCAACATCCTCTTTTTGCTTTTTATCTTTCTCAAGTTCTGGGTAGCTAACTCGTGTATGATAAACGGTCTTCAGTTTTTCTTTCAGCACCTCTTTTACTACTTCTACATTTACAAAAGTAATTTTTGAATCTTTCAACAATCCTTCAGCAATTTGATTATTAATAATAGTATCTACCAATTCATTTATTGTTTCATCAGAGTACTCCGTTAAACTACGCGAAGAAGCCTCAACGGCATCAGCCATCATTAACAGTGCTTGTTCTTTTGTTTTTGGAGAAGGACAATTATATTTAAAGGCACTTTCATTAATTTCTGAGTCTGGATATTTATTTATAAATGAGTTGTAAAAATACCTTGTTCTACTGGCGCCATGATGAGTTTTTATTAAATCTATTACTCTATCAGGCAAGCCATTTTTCTCCGCAATTTTAACTCCATCATGTACATGATTAATGATATGCTGTGCTGCAGTCTCATAATCTAGATCTTCCAAAGGGTTTACTCCTGACAGTTGATTTTCGGTAAAAAACGTAGGGCTTTTCAATTTACCAATATCGTGATATAAAGCCCCTACCCTAAGGAGTAATGTATTTGCATTAATTTTTTTACCCGCCTCCGTTACTAAATTAGCTAATTGCAATGAGTGCTGAAATGTTCCTGGTGCCGTTTCAGACAACTGCAACATTAATGGGCTATTTACATTTGACAGTTCTACTAAAGTAACATTCGACAAGAATCCAAATAACTTCTCAAAAATATAAATCAAGCCATAAGCAAACAACAACAAGAAAGAATTGATTCCAAAAAACAAGAAATTACTTGCGATAATTTTATTAAAATCTCCCTCTATAAATAAAGTGTTTCCAACATAAATAACGGAATAGCTAAGAAATACAAAGATTGCTGCCGTAAGCAACTGTGAACGTTGTGTTAAATCTTTCAGACTTGACACTACAGATACACCAACAACTAATTGCAACAATATAAACTCAAAAGAATCTGGCACAATTAAAGAAACTAAAAGAACAGTTATTGTATGCATAAAAAATGCTGTGCGCGTATCAAAGAATGTTCTTACAATTATAGGCAATAAAGCAAAGGGAACTATATAAATACTTAAGACATTAGAGTTTAGAGATATCACTGCTAAAGCAACCATAAGCAATATCATCAACAGCAAGAATAACAAATCTGTTTTTCTATCATAAATCTGTTTTCTAAACAGGTAAAAATATAAAAATAACATAGACATTAAACTTATAACAATTATCAACTCTCCAACAAACATTATATTATACTGTTGAGCTGTTGATTTTTGTTTCTTTATCTCTGTTTTTAAAGATGACAATAAAGCTGCTCTGTTTTTTGTAACAATCTCGCCTCTATCAACTATTCTTTCTCCAGCTTGTACCATTCCAGAAGTCGGAGCAACTAATTTGAGTATTTCTGTTTTCTCTTTATCTGAGAATGCTTTATTATAAACCAGATTCTCTGCTATGTGCTTATTTAAATTTAAAGACTTAAGAAACTCTACATCAGCCCATTCTGGTCTATTCTTAATAATATAAGCATAAGCTGATTTAGCGGTAAACAGTTCCTCTACTGGTATAGTTCTAGAAACATCATTATTATCAATTATTTTAATAGCCAACTGACCATTCCTTTTAATGGAACTTAATTCCTCTGAACGAATGATTCCTTTCAGGTAAACATGGTTCAATAATAATGACAAGTGTTTTTTATAAATAGAAGGGATGGGCTGCAAACTCTCGGAAGTAACGGTTGATCTGCCTAGAAATTCTTCGATAGCATTTTGCGACACCTTATCATTTCTAACATAATAGGGCGTAAAAGACTGCATAATCTCATATTGTTCCTTCTCAAACACATCCTGATCTTTATATATTGGATAATCAAATGGTGCTGTTACAAGATCATACGACCATGGTTTTCCAACATTAAACTCATATTCAAAAGCTTCGTGTCTTGGAAAAAGTTGAACAATAAGAACAATAGCTCCTAAAAAAAAAGATATTTTTAATAAGCTTTGTATACTTTCTTGGGTAATTCTCAGTTTCATCCGTAATGCTATTTGTAGTCTAAATTTACTTCAAAAATACAGAAAAAGTGCGAAGTTTGGTTATTTTTGCAAGATCCTTTTCATCAAACTCATCTAAATATCATTTTTATATGTTTGGAATTAACCTTAATAGTGTATTACCAATGCGCACTGAAGCTAGCGAGAAAAGCGAAATGTGCAGCCAACTATTATTTGGAGAACATGTTCAGATACTAGAAATAGAAAAAGGATTCTTATTTGTAAGAAGCATGCATGATGCTTACGAAGGATGGGTTGATAAAAAAATGCTTAGTCCAATTAGCGACGAATTAGCTAATAAACTTTCGGATGAAGAACATGCAGTTACCAACCGTCCAATTGTTAATTGCTTTATCGAGTCTACTAACGAAAATATTATTTTAAGCGGTGGAAGCTCACTTCCATTTTACAATTCAAAGAAAGAATCGTTTGAGCTAGCTGATAGAGCCTATCATATAGCTTCTCAACAAGTAAACCTACCCTTAACTAAAAACTTTACGGGTGATGAAATGCTTTCTGTAGCTTTTATGTATCTTAACACTCCTTATTTATGGGGAGGTAGAAATGCCTTAGGGATAGACTGCTCTGGCTTCGTTCAAATTATTCTTAGCATTTGTGGCAGAAAATTCCCTCGCGACAGCAAAGAACAAGTAGAAGAAGGCTCTTTAATTAGTTTTCTACCAGAAGCTCGCTCTGGCGACTTGGCCTTTTTCGAAAATAAAGAAGGGGATATTACGCATGTAGGTATTCTTATCAACAACAATCAAATTATTCACGCATCAGGAAGAGTGAAGATTGAATCAATAGATGCACAAGGTATTATCAGTGGAGATACAGGAGAATATACGCATCGTTTGAGAGTGATAAAAAGGATATTGTAATCTACATCGGATCGACATCCAAATTAATCAACAAAGACTTAAATTGGTCTTGTTCTAGAATCTTTTTGGACACTTGACGAATCAATTCCTTAGCCTTTTCACTAGAAGCATTGGCTTCAATTTTCAGAACAATACGCTTCAAGAATAAATTCTGAATTCTAAAAACTGGTGGGTTATCTGGACCCAATACGCGCTCGCCAAAAACAGCCCGCAACTCACTTGCCATTTTACTAGAAGCTTGAATTACGGTATGCATATCACGATGTTTCATCATAATATTAATTATGCGAAAATAAGGAGGGTAATTAAAATCTTTTCGTTCTAGCATCTGTTGTTTATACATAGACAAATAATCGTTCGCTATCACTTGTTTGATGATGGGGTGTTCTGTATCTGAGGTTTGCAATATAACAGTGCCTTGTTTGTTTTTTCTTCCTGCTCTACCACTTACCTGTGCCATTAATTGAAAAGCTCTTTCGTGTGCTCTGAAATCTGGAAAATTAAGCATATTATCAGCATTCAGTATCCCAACTAAACTCACATTCTCAAAATCTAATCCTTTAGAAACCATTTGTGTTCCCACCAAAATATCAACCTCATGTGACTGGAAATTTTGAATTATTTTTTCATAGGCTGTCTTGGTACGTGTTGTATCTGTATCTAAACGAGCAACACGGGCATCAGGAAATAATTGGCGAACTTCATCTTCTATCTTTTCTGTGCCAAAGCCTTGTGATTCTAACTGACCATCATCACACTTTGAACAGTTATGCTGTATACTTTCTGTGTAACCACAATAATGACAAGTAAGTGCATTGAATTTCTTATGTAGCGTTAAACTCACATCACAGTTTTTACATTTGGGTACATGAGCACATGCTGTACATTCTACATAAGGAGCATACCCTCTACGATTTTGAAAAAGAATTACTTGCTCTTTCTTTTGTAAAGCGGCATCAACACACTCCAACATTGTAGGAGAAAAAAAAGATCGCATTTGTTTTTTTCTTCGCAACTCTTTTATATCAACAGCTATTATCTCTGGAAGAGCAATTTCTTTATGACGTTTAAATAGCTCTACTAAGCCAAACTTACCTGCTAAGGCATTATTGTAGCTCTCTATAGAAGGCGTAGCTGTTCCTAGTAGAGTTTTTGCTGCATGAAGATTAGCTAATACAACTGCTGCATTTCTTGCGTGATAACGTGGTGCAGGGTCAAATTGCTTGTAGGTATTTTCATGCTCTTCATCAACAATTATGAGCCCTAGTTTTTTAAATGGCAGAAAAACAGACGACCTAACTCCTAAGATTATTTCATACCCTTTATCTAACAATAAATTATTCCATATTTCTACACGTTCGGTATCAGAAAATTTAGAATGATAGATACCGAGTTTGTTACCAAATACTCTTTTAAGTCTCTCTGTCAATTGAGAAGTAAGTGCAATTTCAGGCAACAAGTACAATACTTGCTCTCCTTTTTTCAAAGCTTCTTCTATTAACTGAATATAAATTTCTGTTTTTCCGCTAGATGTTACTCCATGTAAAAGCACTACGTTTTTATCTTTAAAATGTGACGTAATTTCTACTCGTGCTTTTTCTTGGTGCTTATTGAGAGGATGTTTATCATACGTTTCGACAACTGACAAGTCTAAACGGCTTTTTTCTTTCTGGTAAATCTCAAGCAATCCTTTGCTTTCCAATCCCTTTAAAATAGCCGAGCTAGCATTCGCTGTCTCTAAAAGAAGCTTCTTGCTTATTTCTTGCACACCAGCCTCTTGTTGAAGAGAAAAAAAATGCATTAACAACTGTTGTTGCTTTTTAGCACTCTTCAACTCATCAAGAGCTTTATTTTTAAGCTTATCTGATGAAAGCTTTTGAGATCCTCGAACAAATGTTTCTTTTTTAGGCTTATAGTTTTCACGAAGATATTCAGACACAACAACAACATCTTTGTCTAGCAATGTCTTAATTAAAGAATAGGGTTCTTTAACTCCAACTACTCTTGCGAAATCATTAACACGCATTTTCTTTTCTTTTAAAAGAACATCAACAGCGATATCTTGCTGTGGCGTTAATGCCGACTCAGACTCTTCAAAGTTTTGCCTTAACTCAACATAAGATTCACTATCTAACTTTAAACCTGATGGAAGTGCCGCTTTGTAAACATCCCCTAAAAATGACTGGTAATACTCTGATATCCATTCCCAAAATGACAACTGGAAAGGTCTGATGATAGGATAATCATCTAAAATAGAAATAAGGTCTTTTAGCTCGTATTTCTGCTTATTTGAAGAATGTAAAGCATAAACGATTCCAGTATATATTTTCTTTTTTACAGGTACCGTAACTCGCATCCCAACAGCAAGCTTTGAAGCATATTCTTTTGGAATGCTATATGTGTAAGTATTTGCCAACGGAAGAGGCAATATTACATCTACAGATATTGGTATTTGAGAATCCATATTCCAGGTATCACCTTAAAATAAAGCACAGCTCAATGTTGAAACTATCTTATTGAATGATATTATTTCCTTTATCGTCTGAGACTTTTATATCTTTGATTAAAAGCTGTATAGAAGTATTTCCATTGAAGTGATTTTCCTCTAATGTATAACACATATCTAATGGGTCTAATGCTTTTAGATGATCATTATATTCAAACATTCTAAAAGCGATTCCATTCATAACATTCTCACAACTCTTATCTAAGAGTTCTAATTTTATATGCTCCTGATCTTTTCCAACTAAACGACTTGTTCCATAATCAAACACCCGCTGTGAGCAGAATATTGGTTTCATATTTTCTGGCCCAAATGGATTAAACTGTTTCAGCACTCGGAAAAACTTTGGTGTAATATCTTTGAATTCTAGAATTGTATCTATTTCTATTTGAGGTTGTTTTTGTTCTGGTAAAATATGTTCTGTTACATACACATCAAACCGACGTGTAAATTCTTCTACATTCTCTTCTTTCATAGCAAGACCTGCAGCGTACATGTGTCCACCAAAATTCTCTAATAAATCTTTACACGATTCAATAGCTTTATAAATATCAAATCCAGGGATTGAACGAGCTGACCCTCCAACTAATCCCTCCTCAGAACCTGTGTTTTTAGTTAACACAACTGTAGGGCGATAATACATTTCTGTAAGTCTTGATGCAACAATACCAACAACTCCTTTGTGCCATTCTGGATTATATACAACAATAGAAAGTTTAGCTTTCAACTCAGCACTTTCTTCTAACATAGAAAATGCATCATCAGTAATTGATTTATCTAAATCTTTACGAGTTTGATTGTGTTGATCAATTTCTAGACAACGTTTTTTTGCACTTTCCACATCATGAGAAACTAGCAACTCAACAGCTTCTTTTGCCTGTTGAATTCTACCTGCTGCATTTATTCTTGGTCCTATTTTAAATACAATATCACTAATTGTAATATCTTTTTCAACTAAACCGGCTATCTCAATAATTGTATTTAAGCCTACACTAGGATTACTGTTTAATTGTTTTAAACCATAATATGCCAACACACGATTTTCTCCAGTTATAGGAACAATATCAGAAGCAATACTTACTGCTACTAAGTCTAATAATGGGGTAAGTTGGGAAATATCAATCTCATTACTTTGTGCAAAAGCTTGCATAAATTTAAAGCCAACGCCACAACCTGATAAGTGTTGATATGGATAGTTACAATCTAATCTTTTAGCATCTAAAACGGCAACTGCTTTTGGCAATTCGTCATCAGGTGTATGATGATCACATATAATAAACTCTACCCCTTTATCTAATGCATAACTAACTCTTTCAATAGCTTTAATACCACAATCAAGTGCAATGATTAAAGTAAATCCATTATCTGCAGCATAATTAATCCCAGTATGTGAGATGCCATAACCTTCATTATAGCGGTCTGGAAGATAAAATTCGACCTCTGAATAGAACTGTTTTAAGAAATTATAAACAAGTGCAACAGCAGTAGTTCCATCTACATCATAATCTCCATAAATTAATATCTTTTCTTTTTGTTGAAGAGCTTGATTTAATCTTTCAACAGCCTTATCCATATCCTTCATAAGAAATGGATCATGTAAATGGCTTAATTGAGGTCTAAAAAAATTCTTAGCTTCATCAATAGTTGTTATCCCCCTTTGCACAAGAAGTCTCGTAAGAACAGGACTAATTCCTAGTTCATCTGCGAGTTTATTTTGTTCTTGTTCTTGTTGATTTGTTAAAGGAGAATTTTTCCATCTTTTTTGAATCATTATATATTGTTTTTATTTTATCTAGAGGCGCAAGGAAAGCTTCAAAACACTCACCAACAAAGGGTTACTCAACAACTACAAACACATTGCTTTCCGACGTAAAGCTAATAAAAAATACTTAGTATTATAAAGATAAAAACAATTTATAGAACATAGATTTTTATATCTCACTGCTTCAATATTTTATGATATGTTTTCCACTCCACAAAACTTTTTAAACAAACCTTAGGTATGAGCAATTAAATTTACGTACATTTACCAGCTTTAGTAAAAAATGGCAAAAAAGCAATGACAGAAGACCTTAAGAATGCTATTTCAGTCTTACAAAAAGGAGGAGTTATCTTATACCCTACCGATACAATATGGGGACTTGGTTGTGATGCAACTAATGAAGCTGCAGTGAAACGAATCTTTGAGATTAAACAACGTATTGATACTAAATCTATGTTGGTTTTAATTGACTCTCCATACAGAATAGAGACCTTTGTATCTGAAGTTCCTGAAATCACTTGGGATTTAATAGAGTTTTCAGAAAAACCTATTACAATAATATACCCCAATGCAAAAAATTTAGCCAAGAACTTATTAGGGGACAACAATAGCATTGGTATAAGAGTTACATCAGAGGCATTTTCAAAACATCTGTGTGAAAAATTCAGAGGCCCAATCGTATCTACCTCTGCAAACATAAGCGGGGAAGCTTCGCCCTTAAATTTCGAGGAAATTAACAAAGCTATTTTACCTTTAGTTGATTATGTAGTAAATTTCCGTCAAACAGAAACAAAAAACACAAGTCCGTCTTCAATAATTAAGGTTGATAGTGGAAATGTAATTACAATTATTCGAGAGTAAATTAATATGAAAAAACGCACACAAACATTAAAATATGTCATAGCCGATTTCATATCTGCTATTATTGTTTGGATACTTTTTTATGCTTTTCGACTTAATGCTGGCATTCTTGATAACACATTTTTTTCTCCCGACTATATATTCTACATACTAATATGCATCTACCCTTTAGGATGGGTTTTTTTACACTACCTCTCTGGGTATTACAATGTTTCATTTAGAAAATCCCGATTAGATGAATTTCTCACTACACTTCTAATCACTACACTTGGATCCATATTTTTATTCTTTGTTATGCTTATTGATGATAAAGTAAACTCATCACAGATGTATTATAATTCAATCTTTACATTATTTGGGCTACAATTCTTAATCACGTACATCTCTCGATTAGTTATAACACAATCTGCAACAAGATTAATTCACAGCAAAGCAATAGGATTTAACACCTTAATTATTGGCAGTGGAGTAAATGCACGAAAAATTACTGACGAACTAAATAACATGAGTCAGTCTCTAGGTTATCATATCATTGGGTTTATATCTATTGATGAAGAATGTAAAGTTGGGAAAGAAAATATACTTGGCAATATTAATGATCTAGATTTCCTTCTCTCTAAAAATAAAATTGAAGAAGTAATTATTGCTATTGACAATACAAAAAATGACGATATCTTTATTATTCTAAACAAGCTTTATAAACATAAAGTAGAAATTAAATTTATCCCTAATCTATATGAAATTTTAATTGGAGGAGTACGAATAAATACTATTTATGCAACACCACTTGTTAGCGTTTCTGAAAGTGCCATGCCTTTCTGGCAACAAAATGTAAAAAGAGTTTTTGATATTGTATTTTCAAGCTTAGCTTTAACCCTACTACTTCCTATTTTGATATACACCGCTATACGTGTTCGTATTAATTCAAAAGGCTCCATACTATTCTCTCAAGAGAGGTTAGGTAAACATGGCAAAGTATTCAAGATGTATAAATTTAGATCAATGTTTATTAATGCAGAAGATGATACTCCTCTTTTAGCCTCTATCGATGATGAACGCGTAACTACATGGGGAAGAATAATGCGAAAATACAGATTAGACGAATTACCTCAATTTTGGAATGTATTAAAAGGAGAAATGTCTATAATAGGACCAAGACCTGAACGAAAGTTTTTTGCAGACCAACTTACAGAAAGAGCACCTCATTACAGTTTGCTTCACAAAATAAAACCAGGGATAACTTCTTGGGGAATGGTGAAATTTGGATATGCCGATTCAATTGACAAAATGCTTGAACGATTAGATTTTGATATTTTATACATTGAAAACATGTCGTTATTCGTTGATTTCAAGATTTTAATTTACACAGTTAAAATTTTAGTAACAGGTAAAGGGATTTAAATCATGACAAAAAAAGAAAATATATTCTTCTATTTAAAGAAAATTTATTCTTTCATAATAAACAACTACTCGTTTATAAAAAAAACGCCCTCTTTGCTTTTTAAGAACATCTACGTACTTGCATTATATGAACAAGTAATTGTATGGAGAGAATCCAAAATAAAACATCATCATTTTATTCTCATGCTAAGTCTGATGGTTGGATTTTCAACAGCCTTAGCTGCTATTCTTTTGAAAAATGCTATCCATTTTATGAAAGATGTAGTAAGCCTAAACATGAATGGGATCAACTATTTATACTTAGCTGCTCCTGCTGTCGGAATTTTCCTAGCAAGTTATTACGTACGTAAAATTGTAAAAGATGACATCAGCCATGGTGTAACTAAAATTCTATACTCTATATCGCAAAAAAAGGCTCGCATCAAACCACACAACATGTGGTCTTCTATGATTGCCAGTACTCTTACCATTGGTTTTGGTGGATCTGTTGGAGCTGAAGCACCTATTGTTCTCACTGGCTCTGCAATTGGTTCTAATTTAGCCCGCTTCTTTAAAATGGACCAAAAAACACTAATGATGATGGTTGGTTGCGGAGCATCTGGAGCTATTGGCGGTATTTTTAATGCTCCTATTGCAGGAGTTGTTTTTACATTGGAAGTGTTAATGATAGACTTAACCATGACTTCTATGGTGCCCTTATTAATATCTTCAGTTACAGCAACGGCTACCTCCTATTTTTTTATGGGGTCTAAAGCCATGTTCCACTTGAGTACCGTTGATTCATTCTCTTTAGGAAGAATTCCTTACTTATTGTTATTAGGCATAGCGTGTGGATTAGTTGCTTTATATTTTACAAGATCGCTTAATCGCTTAGAAGATTTCTTTAGAAACATAAAAAAACCTTATATAAAAATAGTAATTGGGGGCATTACTTTAAGTGCTCTTATCTTCTTTTTACCAGCACTTTATGGTGAGGGCTATGACACGATTGAATTACTATTAAATGCAGAACCTGAAAAAGTAATGCAAGGAAGTTTGTTCTATCAATTTAAAAATCATTCTTGGGTACTATTCTTATACTTAGGTCTAACCGTTTTATTTAAAGTATTTGCAACTAGTGCAACGAATGGAGGTGGAGGAACAGGAGGTATATTTGCACCTAGTTTATTTATAGGATCAATTACTGGTTATATGGTAGCAATCGGATTAAACTATTTTGATCTAGGCATCCCTGAGAAGAACTTTGCTTTTGCGGGCATGGCAGGAGTAATGTCTGCAGTAATGCATGCCCCACTCACAGGGATTTTTCTTATTGCAGAAGTTACTGGTGGGTATAATCTATTTATGTCTTTAATGATCACCTCAACCATAGCATATCTTACCATTATTGTATTTGAACGCCATAGCATATATTCTATGCGTTTAGCAAAAAAAGGAGAACTAATAACACACCACAAAGACAAAGCTGTGTTGACCTTTCTAAACATGAAAGATGAAATTGAAACAGACCTAACACAGGTAGAACCAGATACAAGTCTAGGAGATTTAATAAAAATAATTTCAGCTTCTCAAAGAAATATTTTTCCAGTAGTAAATAAAGAAGGTCTATTTTTAGGGATAGTACACCTAGACGAGGTTAGGAATATTATGTTTAGGCCCGAATTATATCAACGTTTTACTGCACGACGATTAATGATATCTCCACCTGAGATTCTTAAACGAACAGATTCTATGGAAAAAGTGATGGCTGCTTTTGATAAATCAAATGCATGGAACTTACCAGTAGTTAATGAAGATGGCTTGTATATTGGGTATGTATCTAAATCAAGTCTATTTAACTCATACCGACAAATACTACTTGAACGTTTCTCCGATGATTAAGCTTCTTTCTTACTAAACAGTTCAACTTTTTTCATCAATTCAATAATTTCTTCTTTTTCCATTAAGCGTTCTTTAAGATGTTCGTTGTCTTTCTGCATCAAAGCAACCAGATCATTCAAACTTGGTTCTTCTAGTATATCTTGTTTATATCTTGAAGGCTTCTCAAAAACTACTTTCTCCATCAAAGAATCTTCAGGCAAATTATATGCTTTAGATAAAAGTTGAAAGAAATCAAACTCCAATATCTCACCTATTTTTCTTAAAAGTTCAGTATCTATAGACTCTCTTGAAAAGATGTTATATACATTATTACGCGTTGTATTAATTTTCCGAGCAAACTCTACAATTGGAAAACGTTTTACTCGAACTATCTCTTCTATTTTTTGACCGATGTGAATCATTTCAAATCTCTTTAATTGGGTTGGGATAAATATTTTTTATATAAAAACTTAGATTATATCTATTATCTACTTTAATGTTGAAAACTTGTTGTATTTTTTTTTATAAAAAGTAAAAAAAAATTTCACAGTTTATTATTTTTTCATCATATTTGAGGCGTACTAAAAACACAGGAACACATTTTCTTTACTAATTAAATCTAATACTAATAAAAAAACACTAATTATGACAACGATCTACTCTCAGAAGAAGATTGATAATCAGAATCAGTCATCTTTTATTTGTATGCTCACATGGTTTTCAATTGCTATCATTATGGCATCTATGTCTTGGGCTTACATCAGAATTATTTCACATTTCTTTTTTTAAAAAAACTTCAGTTAAAGAAGTTCTTAATTATCAATATTATATAAATAAAAAAGCCTATGAACAAAACAGACTTAATTAATGCTATTAGTAGCAAAACAAATCTTAACAAAACAGTTTCAAAAAATGCTTTGGATAGCTTTATTGAGATTGTATCAAACCAGCTAGCGAAAGGAGATAATGTTCGTATCTCTGGCCTCGGCACTTTTAAAGTAATTAAAAGAGCTGCCAGAAAAGGAATTATCCCATCAACTAAAGCTGTCATTAACATTCCTGCTAAAAAAGTTGCAAAGTTTTCTGTTGCAAAAGAATTAGCAGAAGCTGTTAAGTAGATTAATCAAACACTGTCAAAAATGGCTGAAAACTGCGGTTTTTAGCCATTTTTTATACTCTTATTTAAGAAAACAACTAACTTCTTTATTAGTTCACTACTTCTTAAAATTATTTTACAAACTTACTCATCAATCCTCTAATTGATAGAGTTCTAATATTCTAAAAAACAATGAGGTATTTTCCATTATTCCAGAAAACACCTCAGAACCTGGCCCGTATGCAAATAATGGAACTGGAGTTGCAGAGTGTTCTTTTGTTGTAAATTCTACTTGAATTTTTCCAGTAGAATTATCCTTATCTAAAAGAACTAGACCTCCAGTCTCATGATCTGAGACAACAATAACCAAAGTATTGTTATCTTTCTCTGCAAAATCAAGAACTAAACCTGTTACATTATCAAAATCAGACACTTCACTAAGCATCTCATCAAAATTATTCTTGTGAGAGGCCCAATCAATTTGAGAACCTTCAATCATCAAAAAAAATCCTTTTTTATTCTGCTCAAGTAACTCTAAAGCCTTAGTAGTGGCATCATAAAGCATGTTAGATCTATCAGCAGCCTTAGGGGGGTGCTCATCCGCAATTAAACCAGCTAATTTTCCTGACTTAACTCCAGGAATTTCCGTCATTGAATAAACAACCTGATACCCTCTGTTTAATAACTCCTCAGAAAGGTTTTTATTGTCTTTTCTACTATTAAAATCACCTTTCCCTCCTCCAATAAATACATCTATACCAGAATTGACATAATCCAAAGCAATTTCTTGTGTCATTTTTCTATGTTTCTGGTGAGCTACGAAGCAAGCAGGAGTCGCGTGTGTCACACTACTTGAAACAACAATACCAGTAGATAACCCGGCATCATGAGCAATCTCCAGAATTGACTTATGAGCAACAAAATCTGGAGTCATTCCAATCATTTTGTTATTCGTTTTCACACCACATGCCATTGCGGTTCCAGCTGCACCTGAGTCTGTTATGAAATTATTAAGGGAAGATGTTTTGACTAAACCTACAACGGGGAATCGTTCGAAATTTAAAGGAGTATTACTTTGTGACATCGCAGCGTAAATATGACTTAGCCCCATTCCATCACCAATCATTAACACCACATTTTTAACTCTTATTTCTTGAGAATAAATAGCGGTTGAGCAAAAAAACAAAACAATAACTAGTCTAAATAAAATAGAACTTAATTTTTTCATAACTATTTTACTTAGTCAATAATGTCGGCTGGTAGAGTCAAACCTTTTTTAAGAATTAGTAATTCTTCTTTTATATTTTCTAAACGAGAATATATTTCGTGTGTTTTTAAAACAGAAGATTTATTTTCTTTCATTTTCTTTTTAGCTCCTGCTAGAGTTAATCCTTGTACTTTTACCAAATAATAAATCTGTTTAAGAATTTCAATATCTCCTTCTTTGTAAAACCGCGTACCTTTTACATTCTTATGTGGCACTATCAACTGCGTAAACTCTTTTTCCCAAAAGCGCAATAATGATTGATTGACATCAAGTATATCAGCTACCTCAGATATAGAATAATACAATTTTGACATTTTTATCTTTTAATGGTTAAACGCTGTCCAACTCTTATTCTACTACTTCTTAAACCATTCCAACGCTTTATGTCTGACACTCTCACATGATAACGTTGTGCAATACCACTCAAGGTTTGTCCTTTTCTAACTCGATGTGTAATTCGTCTATCAATTTTCTTAATAGCTTTTTCTTCTGCTTCAATTACTTTTGCTAATGAATCAGAATCAGTAACCGAATAAATAGAATCTTTTAATTCTTCAAACTTTGAAGCATAATGTGTAGGCAATCTTAAAATATAACTACGCATCTTCGTGCCTGGAATAACTCCTCGCCTATACTGTGGATTCAACACCTTAATTTCATCTTCTGAAAGCTCAAGTATATGCGATACTTTTGAAAAATGCAGTCTTCTATCAATTTTAACAGTATCTGTATAAAGAGGCATTTCAATCTCAACTGGACAAAGATTATGATCTTCATAATATGTCATCACATAATTAGCTGCAATAAAAATAGGCACATACGTTCTCGTTTCTCTTGGCAAATAGTGGTAAATACCCCAGAAACTTCTTTTACCTCCTGAACGACGGATGGCTCTATTGACAGTTCCGGGACCACAGTTATATGCAGCAATTGCTAAGTGCCAGTCTTTGTAAATTCTATATAAATCTTTTAAATAATGGGCAGCTGCATAGGTAGATTTTACTGGGTCTGAACGTTCGTCAACAAGACTATTTACTTTTAGCCCATACATTCTTCCAGTAGATGGCATAAATTGCCATAAGCCACCAGCTCCTGCTCTTGAAATTGCAGTTGTATTTAATGCAGACTCAATTACTGGTAACATTTTAAATTCTAGAGGCAAGCCTTTTTCACTTAAAATATCTTCAAAAATAGGGAAATAGTATTTACTTAGACCTAATATTTTCTCGACATGTTCACGTCTTCTTTCTACATATAAGTTTATTACATTTTTAACTCTGGAATTAAAAGGCATTTCAATTTCATTTGGAAGACTTTCTAACCGTAGTTTAAAAATACTATCTGGATATTCGACATTATCTAAACCTTCTTTCTCACAATCACCTTTTCTAGCATGTTGTGCATAATAAAAATACACTAAACTATCCATAGCATCAGTAAATGCAGATGGCATCATAAAAGTGCTATCAATCACTTCTAAAAATTCAGCCTCCGTATCTTCATCTATATTTTGAGAAGGTTCTTCTTGAGCAACTAAGAAATGGAAAAAAAAAGATGTGAAAAGAAGTATTGTAAATCGTTTTTTATTTATCATGTTTTTTAGAATGTTAACTGACAACGCAAACCTAATGTTGCGGAATTTAAGTCGGTAAATGTATTTAATACTGGTTCAATACGCATTGTTAAATCAGGACTAATATCAAAATCGTACAATTGAGCATCCACATAAGCATCAATTAAAGTGATGCCATAAAAGCCTATTATACTAATTATTGCTAAATCTCTATTTGAACGATACCCTAATTGTTTCAACCTCAACACTTCTTCCAGCCAATTTTCATCAACTGTTGATGGGTCTTGTCCACTTGGAATATAATTTAAATAATCATTAGTACTAGTATTATCATCTGCTATAGATACATATGCTTTTTTATATTTTTTATAATAAGATCCATTCCACGAGATGGCATAAACTAAAGCAGCATAACCAGCATAAACAAATGGTAATTTCCAGTATTTTTTATTATAAATCTGTCCTAATCCAGGCACTAAAGCAGCATATAAAACAGCTTTTGTGGGACTTGGACTAAAGCTTATTGTTTTTATCGTTTTAGCTGTATCTGAAACAACGGTGTTTTTAGTCACATTTAATGAGTCTTGTGCAAATGTAGAATGCACAAACACGTATAATAATGTTGCGAGTATAATAATGTGCTTTTTCAAATGGATGTTTATTTATTTGTTTTTCTTTAAAACAGCCATCAATTGATTTAGTTCATCTTCTGAATTAAACGAAAGTGTAATTCTACCTTTCCCATTATCAGCATATACTAATTCTACCTTTGTAGAAAATAAAGCAGAAAGATTATTTTTAACAGATTCGTAATTACTACTTATATTAGTTTTATCAAGAACTTTTCCAGCAGAAACTTCTTCTCCCCTAGTTTCTCCTGCATTTATTGACCTAACTATCTGCTCTACCTTTCTTACGGTATAGTCCTGAGTAATTATTTCATTATACACTTGTAACTGAATTGCAGCATCAGCAATATTAATTAAAGCACGCGCATGCCCCATATCAATTTTCTTCTCTGTAATTCCTAGTTGTATTTCTGCCGGCAATTTCAATAAACGCAAATAATTTGCAACAGTAGCTCTCTTTTTTCCTACTAAATCACTCAATTTATCTTGCGTCAACTTATAATCTTCAACCAAACGATGATAACCAAGGGCAACTTCTATTGAATTTAAATCTTCTCTCTGAATATTCTCTACCAACGCTAATTGCATTACTTGCTCATCTTCAGCAGTCTTTACATAAGCTGGGATTTTAGACAAGCCTGCTTTCTTTGAAGCTCTATACCTGCGTTCACCCGCAATAATCTCAAAATTACCGTCTGCTAATTTTCTAACTGTTATTGGTTGAATTACACCAACAGCTTTAATTGAAGCAGATAATTCTTTTAGCGCATCTTCGTCAAAATGTGTACGAGGCTGATTAGGATTAGCCTGTATTTTCGCTATATCAATTTCTCCAAAAGATGATGAACCAGCAGTTGAGACTTCTTCCATCTCAAGCAAGGCTCCCATTCCGCGACCAAGTACTGATTTTGCCATATTTATATATCTTTATTTAGAAGCGTAAAAAATACGCAACTACTTTTGTTTCTTAATTAATTCTTTTGCCAATTGCATATGATTCTTATTTCCCTTAGATTCTGAATCGTACAATAACACAGGCTGACCATAACTAGGCGCTTCACTAAGTTTCACATTGCGCTGTATAACAGTTTCAAAAACCATTAACTCAAAATGACGTTTTACTTCTGACATTACTTGATTAGCTAAGCGCAAGCGAGAATCAAACATAGTAAGCAAAAAGCCTTCAATTGCTAATTCTGGATTTAACTTACTTTTTATAATCTTTATTGTATTGAGTAATTTACTTATTCCCTCTAAAGCAAAGTATTCACACTGAACTGGAATAATAACAGAGTCAGCAGCTGTTAATGAATTTACAGTTATTAAACCTAAAGAGGGTGAACAATCAATTAAAATATAATCGTACGAATCTTTAAGCTTATTCAAAACAGTTCGCAACACAGTATCTCTATTCTCCAAATTTACCATCTCAATTTCAGCACCTACTAAATCAATATGAGAAGGAATAATATCCAGATTATTCACCTCTGTTTTACAGATTGTAGTAATAGGATCAACATTATCCAACAAACACTGATAAATTCCAGTACCATGCTCCCGTACATCCACCCCTAAACCCGAAGAAGCATTGGCCTGCGGATCTGCATCTACAATTAGCACTTTCTTTTTTAAAGCGGCCAAAGATGCTGCCAAGTTAATAGTTGTAGTTGTTTTACCTACTCCACCTTTTTGATTGGCTAACGCAATGATTTTTCCCATTTTTCAACACTCTTATTTTAATATAAACGAAACAAAAATATCAATAAAATCTTGTGTATGGAAGTAAAAAAAAGAAAAAGAACGACCTAACCCTTTTAAGTTATGAACAGTCCCTTGTTAATAACTTAAAAGCATTTTATAGATATCAAAAACTTTACTCTTTCAGTAAGTGTTTTCTTTAAAAAAGAAATGAATAAATATTACTTATTAGAAGAACTAATTCTATTATTCTCTGATTATTTTTTCTATTTTTGTCATTCTAAAAACTTAAGACTTTTATCTTAACATCATAAGATTATCATGAAGAAAAATAACATTGTAATATTCTCCCTAGTTATTATCAGTATTGTTTTACTAAACATCATTTCTTCTTATTTCTTTTTTCGTCTTGACTTAACTTCTGAAAAACGCTACAGCATATCTGATAACACCAAAATCCTAATGGCTAATTTGGATAAAAAAACACATATAAACATTTATCTTGATGGTGATTTGAATCCTGGATTTATTAGACTAAAAAAAGCTGCCAGTGAACTGCTTGATGAATTTAAAATATATTCTTCAGAAGACCTTAATTACAAATTCGTAAATCCTTCTGCAGAAAACACACAAGAAGCACGCAACAAAAACTACATGGCCTTGGAGAGAAAAGGTATGCGAGCATTTACCATTTATGAAAAAGATGATGAAGGAAAATCAATACAAAAAGTGGTTTTTCCATGGGCTGAAATTATTTATGGAACGGACACAGCTTATGTAAACTTATTGAAAAATAATCCTCGACTATCAGGAAGTGAAAACCTCAACACATCAATCGAGAACTTAGAATTCGAATTAACAGATGCTATTCGAATTAAAGCAATTAAAACTATTACTAAAATCGCGTTCCTAGAGGGGCATTATGAACTCCCTCCTGAATTTGTCTACGATGCTTCCGTGGCATTAAGTCGCTATTTTCAAGTTGACAGAGGAGTGTTAGGCAACGACCCAAACATACTAAAAGACTACAAAGCTATTATTATTGCTAAGCCTCAAACGGCATTTACCGAACAGGACAAATTTATTATTGACCAATATATAATGAATGGTGGAAGAGTATTATGGTTGGTTGAAGGTGTGCGCATGGCTATGGATAGTTTATCAACTGTAGGTGTTTCACCGGTAATACCACTTGATTTAAATTTAAACGACCTCTTTTTTAAATACGGCATTCGCATTTCTCCTGTAATTTTACAAGATATGCAATGCACAGAAGTTCCTATTAATGTCGCACGGGATGATGAAGAAGCAAAATTTGAACCAATGCCATGGTATTATTCTCCTCTACTACTAACATCTCCGTTTCACCCTATATCTCGAAATTTAGTAGAAGTAAAAACTGAATTTGCAAGCATACTAGACATTAACGTCAACAAAAATGAAAAAATAAGAAAAACCGAACTACTTATCACCTCAAATGCATCACATGTAGAATCTACTCCTTCAAGAATTGATTTAAACAACATGTATGAAATAGATAACAAAACATTCTTCAATACGAAACACCTTCCTGTTGCAGCAGTTTTAGAAGGAATATTCCCTTCTGTTTTTACGAATCGGATGACGCCTGAAGGACTAATCTTCAACGGGAAAATAAAAACAGAAAGCAAGCCCACAAAAATGGTTGTAATTGCAGATGGCGATGTTATTAGAAACAGCGTTCAAGGAAATGGAGATAATATGCAAATGTTACCAATGGGTTTTGATCGCTACAACCAACGCGAATATGGCAATCGTAGTTTTATTTTAAACACTATGCTTTACTTAGCTGATGATGATGGTTGGTTACAACTTCGTTCAAGAGAGTTTAAAATGCGATTATTAAATAAGAAATTAGTTGTTGAAGACAAAAATTACTGGCAAATAATGAATGTTCTTTTACCATTAATACTACTGCTAATTGTTGCTTTAATTTATTCCTTAATTCGCAAAAAAGTTTATATGCGATAGTTCAAATTTATTTGGAAATAACAAACTTTTATTTACCTTTGGTCGTTCTGAAATAATAGAAATTTTAATAGAAACATCATATGAAATTCACTGTATCAAGCACAAAGCTATCAAGTCATTTACAAGCTATTAGCCGTGTAATCTCAAACAAAAGCACCTTGCCAATATTAGAATGCTTTTTATTAAATCTTAATGGAAAAACATTAAGTATTACAACCTCAGATCTTGAAACAACTTTAATCACATCTCTTGAGTTAGATGCAGCTGAAGGCGATGGTATGGTTGCTATTTCGGCAAAAATATTATTAGATGCACTTCGTGAGTTGTCAGAACAACCTCTTTCTGTTGAAATTAATGACAACAACCTTGAAATGACAATTAAATATGATACAGGTACTTATAACTTCATTGGTCAGAATGGAGAAGAATATCCAAAAGTACCTGAAGTTTCAAACGAAAAAAACGAATTAAAAATTGATGTTGACACCTTTAGTTCTGGCATTACAAAATCAATTTTTGCTACTGCTGATGATGAACTAAGACCTGTTATGAATGGCATCTATTTTGATATTACAACGGAAAATATTACAATGGTAGCAACTGACGCACATAAATTAGTGCGTGTTACTACTACAGCCACTAAAGGTTCTTCTGATGCTTCATTTATTCTAGCAAAAAAACCTGCTACTTTATTAAAAAACATCTTACCTAAAGAAAGTGGTGAAGTTCTTATTCAGTTTGACGAGAAAAATGCAGTAATCAGTTTATCAAATTACAAAATGGTTTGTCGTCAGGTTGAAGGGCGCTACCCAAATTACAATGGTGTAATTCCTCAAAACAATCCACAGAAATTAATAATAGATCGTTTAGCATTTATGAATGCATTAAAACGTGTGTCAATCTTCTCTAACCAAGCAAGTAATTTAATTAAGCTACAGCTTTCTGAAAATGCCATGCAGATTTCAGCACAAGATATAGATTTTTCAGTTTCTGCAGAAGAAAATATAACATGTCAATATAGCGGCGAACCTATGAGTATTGGTTTCAAATCAACCTTTTTAATTGATATATTAAATAATATTAATGCTAGCGACGTAGTATTAGAACTGGCCGATCCTTCACGCGCAGGCCTAATTCTTCCTTTCGAGAATGAAGAGAACGAAGAGCTATTAATGCTATTAATGCCAATGTTATTGAACGACTAGAATATTTATATAAAATACAATTAAAAAAGTGAGGTTAGTTCTAACTTCACTTTTTTTCTACAACAAGACCTTACCAATGAAACTTGAGCTTAAAAACCCAATTATTTTTTTCGATCTAGAAACGACAGGAACTGATATTGCAAAAGATAGAATTGTAGAAATCTCATACCACAAGGTTTCTCCCAACGGGATGGAAGAAACAAAAACAATCAAAGTTAATCCAGGCATTCCTATTCCAGAAGCATCATCAGTTATTCATGGTATATATGACAAAGATATTGCTGAGGCACCATCCTTCAAGGAAATAGCTAAAGTAATAGCTAAAGACTTTGAAGGTGCAGACCTTGCTGGCTATAACTCAAACAGATTTGATGTACCTTTATTGGCTGAAGAATTTTTACGAGCAGAAGTTGATATTGACATGACTAAACGTAAGTTTGTAGATGTTCAAACTATCTTTCATAAAAAAGAACAACGAACATTAAGTGCTGCTTTGAAATTTTATTGCGAAAAAGAACTTGAAAATGCTCACTCAGCTGAAGCCGACACATTGGCAACTTATGAGATATTAAAAGCCCAACTAGACAGATACCCTGATTTACAAAATGACGTAGCATTCTTAGCAGATTTCTCTTCTTTCAATAAAAATGTAGATTTTGCTGGACGAATTATTTTTAATGATAAAGATGAAGAAGTAATTAACTTTGGAAAATACAAAGGTCAGTTAGTAGCTGATGTTCTGGAAAAAGATTTAGGTTATTATGGTTGGATAATGTCTGCTGACTTTACTTTACATACCAAGCAGGTTTTCACTAAAATAAAACTACGTGGCTTTAACAAGTAAGCTCAATTACTTACACAAGCATAATGTCTAACTCTTATTTTCAATTTAAACAATTCACTATTCATCAAGATAAATGTGCTATGAAAGTAGGCACAGACGGTGTTTTACTTGGAGCATGGGCCAATTGTAAAACGGCACAAAAAATACTTGATATAGGGACAGGCACAGGCTTAATAGCACTTATGCTTGCTCAACGATCTTGTGCAACTATACAAGGAATTGAAATTGATAAGGCTGCATATGAACAAGCAAAAGAAAATGTAGCTAGCAGCATATGGTCTGAGCGCATTAACATACGACATACTTCTTTTCAAGATTTTTACAAAAGTCAATCTACTAAATACGATCTTATAATTAGTAATCCACCATATTTTAAGAACTCTCAGAAATCACCTAATATCGAGAGAAATACGGCTCGACATGCAGATAAACTAACTTCAAAAGATATCCTTATCGGCAGCAAAAAACTATTAACAGAAAATGGAAAGCTCTATCTTATTTTACCAATTGATGAAGGAATAAAATTAATTGATAAGGCTAAACAAAATGGATGGCACTGCCAACAAGAAACCACTGTTATACCTCGTACAGGAGCTATTGGTAAAAGATTATTATTATGCTTTGGATTTGATAATAAAAAATGTGAAAAATCAGAGCTCGTAATTGAAACTAATGGGAGACATATCTACTCAAAAGAATATATTGAAATTACGAAAGATTATTACTTGAAATTATAAAAAAGTATCCTATTTAGATAGGATACTTTTTTATAATAAACTTATCTTTTCTGACAACCTTCTTTTTTAATTAGTTTCTCTGTATATAAAATATCATCTACTTGCATGCGCAATATAAAATTAGAAGCATGAAACCTTGACATATCTACATTAATTTTATACTCACCGGCATCATGTTGTTTGTTCAAGATCCTTTTCACCTCCCTACCCATCATATCAACCAAATTAATTTTAATACGTGTATCTTTTTCTACGCTATAATCAATCTTCAAATCTCGCTCAAACGGATTTGGGTATACTGTATATTTAAACCTTGTAGCTGTTGAAAGTGGCTCATCTGTAGACCTTAATTGCGAATTAAAAAGTGCTGAATATTGAGTTCCATCACAGGCACAATTAATACAATCGTATATTACATCTTTAATCTGTAAAACAGCATAACGTTGGTTTGGAGCATAAAAAGCATAGCGTTTTACAGTAAAATGATAATTAGAACCAGAAAATTCATGGTCATATTCCCGTATTGATGTAACCCTAAGCACATTAACTAATCTTACTCCATCAGGTAAAACGAGTGTACCCCATGCATCTGCTTTTATATGATAGTTCCCTGTAATTGGCACAGTAGTAAAGGCATCATCCGTATAAGTTCCATTCATTTGTCCTGATATTTCATCACCATACGCAAAAGGGTAAGTCAATTCTACTAATGGTTGTTGAAACTTAATCTCAGCCTTATCTGTTCTAAGACCATAATATAAACGTTGACTTGGTGTAGATTGCAAATAAGACACTCGATCTTCACCTTCTTTAGACGCAAGATACGTACTAAAAGAAGAAGCTCTTTTTGAACCATCTACCTCTAGGTTAATGTCAAAATCTTCTAAAATTTCAGCACTTGAAAAATCCCATACTTGTTTAGGGCCAGCAGCCCCAGGAGAGATTGTATCTACCTTTTTAAGACTGATTATTTCTCCTATTTTTAATCCATTATTAATACGTGTCAGAACTGTTTGTGCTTGAGATAAAAGAAAAAAAGCTTGGAGTAATAAAATAACAAAAGTTAGTTTTCGTTTCATAGCATATATGTATTATTAAGGTTTTGAATAACAAATTTAAGATAATATTTCAGAAAGAGCATTTATTTTAACATGTATTTTTATGTTAAATATTTGATTATCAAAACTGATTATAGACAGCTGGTTTTTGAGAATCAAAAAAGAGAAAGCATAAAAGAAATTGATATTGATTCTTTTTTTTCTTAATTTTATAAATAAAAAGATGAAAAAACACCTGTTAATAATTACAACTATAATCTTTAGTAGTATTAATAATTTTTATGGTCAAGGATGTAGCGATGCTGGATTTTGCACCTTAAATTCTATAAAACCTAACAATAATAACGATTCTACAGAACATCAGAATTTGATTAAGATTGGAGCTTCATATGGTGCCGCTGACAAGGGCATAACAATAGGCGCTGCATATCTAGAATATGTAAGAAGTATAAATAATGAACTAACAATTGATGCTAAAGTTACAGCTATTCGACAAAGTGGAAATCAAATAACTGAAAATGGTCTTTCAGATATATTTATTAATCTTGCCTATAAGATCCAAAAAAAGAGCACTTTATTTTTAGGGGCAAAAATTCCATTGAGTGATAGCAACACTAAAAACTTACCTTTACATTATCAATCAAGTTTAGGCACATATGATATTATTGTAGGTGCTGCTTATGAAATTTACCGCTTCCAACTTACAGCAGCTTATCAACAACCACTCCGACAGAACAACAATAAATTTCGTTCAGAGAATTACCCTTCAACGTCGATTCTAAATAGTTTTCAATCAAGCTATAATTTCAAAAGGGCTGGTGATTTCTTATTCAGATTATCGTACCCTGTAACAATTAATGAGAGTTTTAAAGTTACACCAAGTATTCTACCAATATATCATCTACAAAATGACGAATATACAAATATTGTTGGTCTGACTGAAAAAATTAATGGGTCTCAAGGACTTACGCTAAATGGAACTATATACATAGACATACAATTTAACAAAAAAAGCGGTATACAATTAAATGCTGGCATGCCATTTATCAATAGAAATGCAAGACCTGACGGACTAACTAGAGAGTATATAGCTACAATTGAATATAAACTTCAATTTTGATTCTAATAGAATTGAAGTTTATTTCTTTCTTCTCTTCCGTCCTTTTTTATTAGTATCTTTAGACAAAGAGTATCTAGTAAATATGTCTTCTTTATTTTTAGGCCTGACCTCATCTAACCAAATAAAGTTAGGAAGTTGTTTCTGATCTTCTGGAATTTGATCAACAGGATATAGTATTCCTGAAGAACCGGGAGACATTACAATTCTTTCAATCCGCCCTTCTTTCAAATAAACTTCCAACTTGCTACTTTCTGATCGATTAACTCCAATCATACCTCCTTCTTCTTCTCTAGGATGATAAATTGACTCAGCATTTCCTTCTATGAGTATTTTAAATACCTTTTTATCTTTAATAAATGCTTTTAAACTTTTACCGGCAACTTGATTATAATGAATACTATCTTCTTGTGTTAGCCCTAAAGCTACTCCTTGAACCCAAACTACATCTGTATCATTGGCATTTTTAAACAACTGAATAAAGTCACCTGAAAGCTGCATAGTATCGGACCATATTACAGGGCTCTTATACATACTTAAAACTGAATCGCGAGATGAATATACGATAGTATCACATTTACCTTGTAAATTACTACGATAAAAACGCACATTACTAATTGCCCTCATGATATTAGCAGTATCTATTCTATGTTCAATACTATCAACTTTAACGAACATAGTATCTGTAAAAGTAAGCAGCGTATCTGCATGTAAAAAAAGAGTATCTGATATATTAGAATATTCAATGGCATAAGCTGAATCACGCATTAAACCATAATGATCAGCTTCTCGATAAAAGCAATAATTTCCATACGTAATTATTTTTTGAGCTGTGTCTACTAGCTGCACATGGCTATATGCAGTACCCTCACCTTTCTTTTTATTATAGTAGATAGTATCTCCTATTAATTTTTTTCCATCATTATGTTCAACATAAGAATTTTCAAGTAATTGAGACTCTTCACTACGTGTATCATACCATCCATTCTCAGAATATATAGTAGTTTCTCCATCATAAACAATAAGAGATGGGCCCACTATATCCGCAATTTTTGACCGAGTATTATATTTTAAATAATCAGAACTCAACCCAAACTTATCATTTACTAAACGCACATCATCTCTAAAAACTGCCTGTTTTGTATCAGGACTATACTCTCCCCAGATAGAAGTTAGCACATTCTCATCATCGTAAATTTTACCCCCTGTATAATAATATCCTTTATTTTGGCTCCTATCATAATCAAAACTATCTGTTTCCAAAATAGTTTCATGATTCTCCATTCTAACATTACCTTTAAGGTGTGCAATTCTAGTATTACCATCATAATTCAAATAGTCACCATATACAAATAAGGAATCGCCTTGTTGCATACGAATATTTCCAAAGGCATCCATAGCATTACTATGGTCATAAAAATAAGCACTATCACAATACATCCATGCACTATCGTGTCTAAACACAACATTACCACGCAACACCTGACATTCACTACGCTTCTTATCAAAAGATAATGTTTCAGATTGCTCTAAAAATATAGTTGTTGGTTGCTTTTCTGCTGCCTGTACAACAACAAACAAGCATATAACAACTAGTATTGCAATATGCTTGTTTGAATATAAATATGATAATAGATGTTTCAATTATACAATTTCAATATTAAAATATTGGTTTATTATTCCTTAATCCAGCCTGGATATTGAAACTCACAGTCTTGCCAGTTTTCATTAATTCGAACATAAGTTTCTGTTTGCTTCTTTTTTATCCACTTATCTAAAACCTCAGCATTTTGTCTATTTTGAACAAAGGTTTTTAATAATTGATAATCCTCTTCTAGGTTTGCTTTGTGTTGGTTTATTTTAGACTTTATTTTAATGATAGCAGCAACTTGTTTACCTGCATTATTTTTAAACACAAAAGGATCAGATATTTCACCAACTTTCATTTGATAAGCTAATTTTGAAATTTCTGATGGTAGATGTTGGTATTCAAAACGAGAGGTCCCATCATACATATTCACCATATTTCCACTACTCATACGTGTATTTTTATCATCTGAATATTGAAGAACTGCATTATCAAAAGGAACTATTCCTTTTCTCACAAGATCTGCTATACTATCTAATTTTGATATAGCAATACTTTGATCTTCCAACTTTGACTTAGGCTTAAGAAGAATATGACGCACATTAACTTTACTTCCTCTTTTTGCAATAAGTTGAATAATATGATACCCAAATTCTGATTCAATAATACGAGAAACTTTTTCAGGGTTTGTTAAACTAAAGGCTTCATCAGCAAAAGGCTTCACTAGTTGTCCTTTTCCCATAAAACCTAACTCACCTCCTTGTTTAGCAGACTCAATATCTGCTGAGTACAATGTTGCTAGCATAGAGAAAGTTGCATCTCCTGTTTCTACTCTTTCTTTAAAGCCACGTAACTTCTTTTTAACAGCCTCTATTTCTTCTACAGATATCTCTGGAGAAATAGTAAGCAACTGAACCTCTACTTTAGCTGGGATTAGTGGAATCTCTAACGTATCTACTGTAGAAAAAGCTTTACGAACTAAAGAAGGCGTAATCTTTTGGTCTCCTATTAGCTTTTGCTGTACTTGCTGAACTAGGCTCTGTTCACGAGCCTGCTCTCTAAGTTCTTCTTTTATATCTTTTATTGATTTGGCATAGTACTCTTCCAATTTCTCTTCAGAACCTATTTGCGCAATAATCTGACTAACGCGTTGTTCTACCTGTATAGAAATATTCCCTTCATTAACTTCAATACTATCTAATTTTGCTTGATGTAGAAATAATTTCCTTATAGCTAATTGTTCTGGGATTGTACAATAAGGATCTCCTTCAACATCCATTTTATCATACTTCATTTGAAGAACTTGTTTTTCCACATCAGATCTTAATATAGCATTATCACCAACTACCCAAACTACTTCATCTATTACTGTTCCTTGTGAAAAAATATTTAACGACACAAAAATAAACATCATCAAAAAACCTATCTTATTTCTCTTTTGCATAATTGTTTTTATAAACATTTTTAAATATTATTATTCAATATCTTCTCTTTTAAAGTAACTAATATCTCCATCTTCAACAGCACTATTATATAACTTAAGTTCAAAATTCTTTATGAAATCTATTCTTTCTTTATTCATAAGAATTGTTTTAATTTTCCCTTTTGCTAATTCAAATGGTTCAATATCTCCAATATAATTCACATCTAGAACTCGAAGAATATAATTATAACTACTATCATTTACTTCTATATATCTATTTGTCTTTATAAAGCTATTTACGTTCTCAATATGCAAAGGCATATTTTTAGTTACTTCAGCAAAATTTACCCATTTGTCTCCAAAATACTGATACGTAGTTGCATTCTGCACACTATATTTCTCTACTTTCTCAATCGATTCTTCTTCAAAATCTTTCAACCATTTTTGTAGTTTCTTATACTTTGGTGCTCCTAAAGGAACTTGAACAAACACACCTTTAATAATACAGTTCTTTAATCGAAACTTATCTTGATATTTTTCGTAAAAATCTTGCATTCGCTTATCAGAAAGCACATCAGCGAGTCTTTCATGAATTAGATTTTCTTCATATTGATGAATTATCAATGATTTTTTATAATCATCAACGAGTTTCTCAATTTTTTCTTTGTCCGAGATGTTAATACTTGCATGTTGATATAATAAAATATCTACCACCCATTTTTTCACATAATCACTAGCAATAGATAGACTATCCTCTTTTGAGGCATCATCAGGAATTATAGCTTGTATATCTTCCACATACAAATACCTCCCTCCAACCTCTAAATAAGGATTTCTCGTATTGTCTTTTTTCTCTTTCTCGCTACATGAGAAAAGAAAAAGAGCACTAATAAAAATCAACAAAAAACGAATCGCCATCATTGTAAATTTCTTATATTACTTATTATTCAATCGTTTCAAGAAGTTCTTTATTTATATTTACAGGAAACTTCTCTCGTAATTTTTTAATCCATTCTTTATCTAAATAGGCTTGATAATCTTGAATAACTTTTCCTTTTATATCTTCATAACATTCAGGACCATTTAATAATTTTCCTTCTACAAAAACTACAGGAAATTCTTTTGTTGGTTGAAAGCTCCCTTTTTTAAAAGCATAAAAATCTACAATTTCATTAGATCCTTCTACAAATAAACCATTTTCAGATTTCACAACATTCTCATCATTATTTAACTTTCTCAAACTACTATCGATAGAATCTGTAGGTGAGGTTTTAAGTATTTCTCTAACTTGCAACTCAATTATTTTATTCTTACAAGATATAATTCTCCCTTTGTATCTTGGAGCTTCCCAAGTATAGTTTTTCTTATTTCTCTCATAAAAAGCTTTAAGCCCTTCTTTATCATTCATAGCTTTTCCCCATACTTGAGTATTGCTTATATTAAACAATAAAATACCATCTCTATACTCTTCTATCAAGTGTCTAAATTCTGGGTATTTTTCTTCTAGTACACTATTCTCATAAGACATAAGTTCAAGATAAGAATATTTATCTAAGGCTAACATATAAGATAAAGATGGTATCTTTTTCTCCTTCATAAATTTTACAAACTGAGATTGACTATACACCCTATCTGCAAAAGTAAATAGCGGCTTCTTTAATTTAACTCCCTTTACATAAAAAAGACTATCAGATAATTCTTTTGCTATTTTTTCAATTTGTGCCAATGCTTTTTGATTAATAGAATAATTATATTCCTTTTTCAATTTCCTTTGAAAATGTTTTGAGACTAAATCAACACGATCTCCTCTTGAAAAAGCACGTTCAATTTCTGGAAATAGCTCTTCAAAACTACCAAGTGGTTTTTTCCCTTTTAGTTTTATGATATGCCATCCATACCTTGTTTTTACAGGTTTTGAAACTTCTCCTATCGTTTTCAAACCAAAAGCTACATCCTCAAACTCTTTTATAAGGTTCCCAGATTGAACCCAAGGCAATTCCCCATTTACTTTAGCACTATTTTTATCATCTGAGTGTTTCTTTGCTAACTCTCCAAAATCTTCTCCTCTTCTTATTTTATCATATAAAATAGTAATATCATTCTTAGCAATAATATTTTTCTTTGGAGTACTGTCATTTGTTAATTTCAATATATGAGAAAGCAAAAACTTTCCTTGTGATGGTCTACGCCCATACACTTTAACAATATGATAACCATTCATACTCCTAATTACCCCACTAACACCTCCAATTGGAGTATTATAAACAGCATCTTCAAATGAATATACTGTTTTTAAAGCTATCATATAACCTAAATACCCACCTTTTTCTTTGGAGTCAGAATCTTCTGACACTTCTTTAGCAACAGCTTCAAAATCTTCTGTTTGTACTCTTTTCGCTATTTCTACAGCTCTATTATAAGAGTCTAGTGTATCGTGAATAACAGTATTATTAAGTTTAATAAAGATATGAGCAAGTTCGACATCTTCCTTCATTCTTTCATAAGCTTCCTTTTCTAGTTGAAGTTTATATTCTCCATCTATAAAATAGGGCTTAGAAGACTGACGACGATAAGAATCTAATTCTGCCTTAAAAGTTTTTGCTGTATCTAATTGTTGAAGTTCTGCTTCCGCAACTTTTAACTTAAAGTTAACAAACAGATCCAAATACTCTTCTAAAGTTTTCTTATCTCCAGAAGTATTCGTGTTATTTTTATGATACAAATATTCAAAAGAAGATTTAGATATATCCTTACCATTAATTGTCATTAATATAGAATCTTGAGCATTGATTGAATGTCCAAAAAAGACAATACTAAATAGTAATATTAAAATATTTTTATCCATCATATATATTATTGAAAGGGTATTTATAGTAAAATTGAATAACCTAAACCAAACGTGACATATTCTGCTTGAAGCATATGTGTTTTAAATGCAACTACACCAAATAAATTTGTTGTTAATCTATATTTCATGGCAAATCGCAAATATGTTTTTTCTAAAAAATCATACTCGTAATTATAGTCCGGTTTAATATTATCATACACATAATATCCACCATCAACTACAGCAGTTGTTCTTCCAAAAACAAATTCGTTAGATAAGCAAGCACCTCCACGAATACGATGTTCGAAAACATTTGGACTAAACCTATCCGTTGTTAAGTAGTCTTTATAAACATCAGAATATGGGTGACCTGCATGGTTATCTGTGAAAGATTCATCATAAAACCCATCCACTCCTATTCCTATACGATAAACATTCGCTGCTTGATAATAGAGGGCTATATTTACATTTCCAACCAAATATTTTTTTGTGTCCATTCTATCAAATTCTTTGATAAAAGCAGAACCCATAATATCAACATATAAATATCTCGGCAATCGTTCTCCTGGTTTTCTTACGACTGGTGTTATTACCGGAGGCGTATATTTCATACTTAGCTCGGTAGTCAACATATTTAAGCCATGATTAGGAGAAGCAAAGCTTCCATTAGACATATGAGTATAATACACCCCCAAAGAATATGTATAGTGAGATAAATTATCTAGCTTTTGATTCGTAATATTAATAAATGGACGATAAGCAATATTTAAACCTGTTTTTACATATACATTAAGCGGTGAACTAAACATCGGCATATTTTCAGATTCTGGCGTTCCAATAAGATTACTTGGAGACTGCTTATTCCACTTTGTTACTCCTGCTAAACCAAAACCTGCTGTAAAATTAATATCTACAGGATCTGTTCGCAATAATGGCATATCAGCATATGGATAAATAGCAAAAGCAGAACCTAATTTAGCTTCATTTCCTAAATTAAGGTAAGTAAACCCAAGTCCTACTGTAGGGATATTATAATAATGGTGGTAATTTTTACTTCCAACAGTAGGCCATTCAACACCAAATTCGGCACCTAATATTGGACGAAGAGTAGTATTAGATAAATACTGCTCAACCTCTGAAGTATGTTGTTTAATAGTACCTGCAATCAAACTATATTTATACTGATAAGGTCTGTCATATATTAAATCACCAGACATACTTACATTCTCGTAATCACTATATGATTTAGGAGTGTTATCTATACGCTCATATCTTGGCGGTGCAGTTGTTGAAGCTGTAGTCTGCTTATCCCAATTATTATTGTTCCCTCGGCCACTTTCATATTTATTAGCTCTCCCTGATCCTTTTTGTCCTGCACTATACCAAAGTCCACCTCCAGAGCTAACTGACTTTTTACCATGGCCTTGAGACCAGTTATCAGTTCCACCTTTCAGACCTCTTCTTTTCTTAGAAGAACGGCTATTCCATATTCCTCCGCCTTTTTTTACTTTAGAGCCACCACCTGCACCTGCTAACCAAGAGTCGTTTGCACGTCCACCTCTTTTTTTACCACGTTTACTACTACCGTCCCAATTAGAATAAGCGCTCTTATATTTTACTTTAAGATTCTTCTTACCATCTCTAGCAGTCCAAGTACCTCCTTTAGTTTTGCTTCTTCTTCTAGAATTAGATTTGTCTTCAAAAGGATCATAGCCACCAGAACCTCTTCCTTTCCGTTTTCCTTTTTTAGAATCAAATGGGTCATAACCACCTGCAGATGCTCTTCCTTTATATTTGCTTTTGCTTTTTTTTCCAAATGGATCGTAAGCAGAACCTTTTTTGTTTTTTCTTTTATTTTTCTTATCGTAATCAGAGAATGGATCATATCCACCTGCACCTCCGCCTTTTTTTCCTGAAGAAGCAAAAGGATCAAAACCTTTTGATGAACCTCTTTTTCTTTTACTTCTTTTTCCGCCACTAACAGAATACTGCGAACCCCTACGAGAACGTTTTCCAGTCATTTTTTTTGATTTCGACGAACGAGCTTTGTTTCTACCTTTAATAGAACAATCCTCACCTAAACATTGTGCATCAACACTTAATCCAAGACTAATTACGAGAATAAATAAGAGAACTTTTTTCATACGAAACCTGTGTGTTTGCAATTTTATTTGTGGTAAAAAAACATATCTTTGTTGTGATTTTTTGACGAACGACAAATATATAAAATACTTACTAAACCATGATTGTTTTACTAAAAAAAGAATTGAGCAGTTTTTTCAGCTCAGCAACAGGTTACATCGTTATTGGTGTGTTTTTACTTTTCACTGGTTTATTCTTGTGGGTTTTCCCTGGAGAATATAATATTCTAGACTCTGGCTATGCTCAACTAGATGGCTTATTCTCTCTGGCTCCTTGGCTATTCTTATTTTTAGTTCCAGCTCTTACTATGCGTATGTTTGCTGAAGAGAAAAGGACTGGAACAATCGAATTACTTTATACAAAACCAATAACTAAACTATCAATAGTTTTAGGTAAATATTTAGCAGGCGTAATCTTAGTTATTTTATCTCTTATCCCTACCATAATCTATTTCTTTACGGTATATAAACTATCTGAACAAGGAGTTGATAGTGGTGCTTTTTGGGGGTCATTTATTGGACTTTTTTTCTTAGCTAGTATATATGTTGCTATTGGAGTCTTTAGTTCTGCTATTAGCAGCAATCAAATTGTCTCATTTATTGTAGCTGTAATTATATGTTTTGTGGTATATTTAGGCTTCGATTTTATTGGTTCACTATTTTCTTCAGGAAAAACAATTACTTTCATCTCTAACCTCGGAATTAATGCACATTATGAATCAATGAGTAGAGGTGTTATAGATAGTAGAGATGTTGTTTATTTTTTAAGTGCAAGTGCACTATTTATTTTTGGAACCAAAATACTTATTAGGCGATAGCTTTTGTAATTAGGCAGAATGATAACAAAAAAGAAACCTCTTATTCTTATTACTAATGATGATGGCGCAAGTGCTAAAGGCATACAATCCTTAGTTGCTTGTTTACGCCCTTTAGGTGATATTCTTGTAGTTGCCCCTGACGGACCACGTTCGGCACAGTCTAGTGCGCTAACCGTAACAAAACCTTTACGAATAAAGAAAACACATGAAGAAAACGGCTTAACCGAATACATCTGCAACGGAACTCCTGCTGACTGCGTAAAACTTGCATTGCGTGAAATATGTACTCAACAACCAGACATTCTAGTATCTGGCATTAATCATGGAATGAATACCTCCATCAGTATTATCTACTCTGGAACTATGGGAGCAGCTATTGAAGGAGCTATAAATAATATTCCTTCAATTGGATTTTCATTAAACACTTTTGACCCTAAAGCTGACTTTAAAACAGCGATGAAAGCTGCATATAAAATCACAAAAAAAACCCTTGAAACTGGACTCCCTCGTTATATTAGTTTAAACGTAAACATTCCTATTCTTGAAGAAACGAAAGGTGTGAAAATCTGCAAACAATCTGCAGGCTATTGGAATGAAGATTTTGCGAAAAGAAAAGACCCTATGGGCAGACATTATTATTGGCTAACAGGAGAGTTTCACAATGCAGAAAGCAAAGATAAAAACACAGATCAATGGGCATTAGAAAATGGGTATATTTCTATTGTTCCAGTTCAGGTTGACATGACTGCATATACATATATTAACACCCTAAACAAGAATGATTATGAGTTGGGATAATCCAAAAAAAGAAAAAGGTAAAGACAGTTTCTGGATGGGATTCATCCCTGGTTTTATTTTACCTATAGCTACCATAATTATAATTTTTAAAAGCAAGTACACAACAGAAAAGCCTTTGTTTGAAGCTATGTATAAATTCTCAAAAACTGGCTATATGGGTAAGGATATGTTAAGCAGTACCTTGTTGTGTTTTATACTCCTTTTTATATTTAACAAGATGAAAAAAGAACGCGCAAGCATGGGTGCTTTTGTTGGTGCTGTTCCTTTTATTATTCTATCATTTTGGATGTTTTAAGATGAAATATTTTATCATAGCAGGCGAAGCCTCAGGCGATTTACACGGAGCCAACTTAATGCAAGAATTAAAGTCGCAAGACCCTGAAGCAGAGTTTATGTTTTTGGGTGGAGACCTAATGCAAGCACAAGGCGGAACTATGGTAAAACACTATCGCGACATGGCCTTTATGGGCATTATTGCTGTTGTAGCTAACATGCGCACTGTTCTAAAAAATATTGAAGATTGCAAATTAAGTTTAGCTGACTATCAACCTGATGTTCTAATTCTAATAGACTATCCCGGTTTTAACCTTCGCATTGCACAATTTGCTAAAGAAAATTTCTCATTTCCTGTATACTATTATATCTCTCCAAAAATATGGGCTTGGAAAGAATACCGTATTAAATCAATTAAAAAATATGTAGACAAGATGTTTACCATCTTACCATTTGAAACTGAATTTTATAACAAACATAATTTTAAGGTTGATTATGTAGGTAATCCAAGCGTTGATTCTGTTGCATTTAGAAATAATAAAGATGAATCTTTTGACTCTTTTACCCAACGAAATAATTTAAGCAATAAACCTATTATCGCGCTTCTAGCCGGAAGTCGCAAACAAGAAGTAAAAGGTTGTTTACCCAAAATGGCAAGCATGGTAAAATTCTATCCTAACTATCAATTGGTAATTGCTGCAGCTCCTGGAATAGACCCAGAATTCTACAAAAACATTATCGCTAATAAAAGTGTAAAAATAGTATATGGAGAGACTTATGACTTACTGCAACAATCTTATGCCGCTGTTGTAAATTCAGGAACAGCAACATTAGAAACAGGCCTTTTTAAAGTACCTCAAGTAGTAATATACTCTTTAGCTGGGGGGATAATCACGAATATACTTCAAGAGATTGTTCTTAAAATAAAATATGTTGCCCTTGTTAATTTAATAGCAGATAAAGAACTTGCAAAAGAATTACTAGGAGCATTCTTTACTCGAAAAAACTTAAAACGAGAACTGGATAAAATAGTACACGACAAAAACTATAGAGCATCACAAATTAACGACTACGAGAAAGTTATTGAAACGTTAGGAAAACCTGGTGCAGCTAAGCATACTGCTGAAAAAATGTGGGGGTATCTTAACTAAAAATGCAGCACTCTTAAAGTACTGCATTTCTAAAAAATCTATTTGTTTAATTCCAGATCAGTCAACTATTAACTGCACCCTTCTATTCTGAGCTCTATTCTGCTCACTAGTATTTGGGACCAAAGGTTCACTAAACCATTTGCTTTCAGTGCTCATTTGTTTTGCATCCACACCTTCAGCTATTAATTTTTTATATATCACCTCAGCACGTTTTTTCCCAATTCTAATATTCACTTTTTTAGAAGCTAAATTACAAGTATGTCCAACAATATGTATCTTCATATTTGGATATGACTTCAATGTTTTTGCCAAATCTTTTAGTTTATCTTCTTGTGGATCTCCTGTCACTTTATCAGAATTAACTACAAACTTCACATCCGTATCTATCGCTATTTGTTTTGCTTTAGCAAAAGCTTTTTGTTCTGGCGTTTCTATAACGACAACTGGAGGCTTAGGTTTTTCAACTATCATTTCTGGCTCAGGCAGAGGCTTTGGTTGCTCTACGATAAGAGCTGGAGGTGCTGGAGAAATATCTTTCATAACAACTTTCTTCACAGAAGTTTCAGCTCTTTTTACTTGCCACGTTAATCCTACTTTTAATCCAAATGCAAGAGGAGTAACTTTATCCGTTTGATTAGATGCAAACACACCATTATACACACCATCTTCTTGATAAAGAAGGTTGTCTTGAGCATCAATAGCATTATTTAATCCATAACTAGCGTATACCCCAAGATATAAATCCAATTTGCTGTTTAAAGGACATAACACACCCGCATCAGCAAAAGCAGAATATATAGATTTTAACGCGATATCTTTTTCAGGGAAAGAAGTCAGGGTATTGAAATTGTGTTGTGGCAAACCATATAATTCCACATCATATTGTGGATAATAGCCAGTTGTTTCAATATCGCCTCCAACTATTTCATAGCTAGATTGCACAGGGAGTTCCATTTTTGCACCTACGGTAAATTGCATTTTCCAGTTCTGTTTAAGCTTAGATTTATAAGATACACTTATTGGAATTTCTATTAATAATGCCTTTTGCTTTTCCTTCCAATCGTTATAGTAAGTACGGAAAAGAAAAGTATCTCCATCGGTATCTACAGATGGATTTTCGGTCAAATAATTAAGCGTACTTTCTGACCTATTCGATTCAAATCCTATACCTGTGCCAAGCCCCCAATTTGGGGTAAAGAAATAGTCGTATCCTAAATTAATCGTATAATTAGCACTTCCTTTCTGACTTCCATTAACAATGTCGTGTTGCAAACTATGCAGACCACCACCTCCATTAACATAAATATAACTACCCTTTTCTTGCGCTTGCATACTTACAACTCCCAATAACATCAACAAGCTTATCCTTAATTTTTGTCTCATCATTTTATTTCAAATATGAACAAAACTTATTGTCTTTAATTACACCAAGTTTTGTTATTAATTAATTCTATCAATTTATTACAATTAGCTTATAGCTATATTGCATTCCATCAGCAGTATTTACAGCACCTACATATTCTCCTGCTGGCAATTGTATCTTATTTATGAGCTCCACTTCATCCAAAGAATAAACTAAAGCACCTTGTACCGCATATATATTCAAAATAGCTCCTGCTAGTTCTTCTGTTGTTAAATCCGTTATTTCTACCGTAAAGGTTTCAGATGTTCTAACCGGATTTGGATACACACTGACTGTGGCGCTTCTAAAGGCTGTTCTATCTAATTCTTGCGAACAGGTACGTAAACTTTCTCCTTCTTTGGTTACTACCTGTAAATAATAATTTCCTACTACTCCATTAGGGTCATTATAGAATTGCCCCGTAGCCCCACTAACAACTGAACCATCTTTATACCATTGGTAACTAACAAAACGATTCGAACTATTATCACATACAATCACATCATTGAATTTTGCTACCAAGTAGTCTTTAGAAAGATTTATAGTATAACTAAATGCATAGGCCTTACTTTCAAGACCTATTTCATTTCTGAATATAATTTGAGCATTATAGACACCTTCCTTCATTGCTGCCGGCACAGGAATATATACAGTATCATTTCCTAAGCTGCTTAACAATGTTGAATAGCTAACATCTATAAAACCAGCACTTACAGCTTGTGCATCAAAAGTAATTTTGTATTCTTTCGCTTCTCCTGACAAGAGTTTGTAAGCAACATATAGATTATTTCCTTGACATCCACCACTAGATGCTAGCTCAATTTTCTCATTCTCTAATTTAACTTCATCCAATATCTTCGCTGCTGTTATTATCTCAGTTGCAGGAGCAAAATAATTATTAGCAGCTGATCCACTTAAGGTATATACGACCGAAATTGTTTTTCCGTCTCCTACAGTTGCATCATTATAATTGGCAGAAGCATTAAGTGTTACATTTCCAATATCAGAGGATACGACACCCGATAAAACACCCGCATTAACAACAGCAGTGGTTAAGCCATCGTACATTTTAACAGCTGTTACTGTTGGGGCTGATATGGTTAATTGTAATACATCCGTTGTAAAGCTAACTTCATTCCCATAACTCGTACCTACCGCATTCGTAGCATATGCTCTTACATAATAAGTAGTATTTGGCACTAAGTCTGTCATACTGAAATTAAATGCTCCCGTAGTACTCAATGCTCCTTCTTCTGATTTAGTAGAAAGAGATACGGTAGGATTAACAGAAGTACTCCAAACCACTCCATATTGAGTTGGATTTGGGACTCCTAAATCTATAACATTTGCATTTGCTATAGCTGAAGTAGTATTTATACTAGAAACTGCCTGTGTAGTAAGTATTGGTAGTTTTAATGTAGTAAAACTCTGAACACCTCCATAGATTGTCCCTACAGCTGTGGTAACATAAGCCTGTACATAATAAGTAGTTCCAGGTATAAGCAAAGCTATCGATTCGTCAAATACACCTACCCCAATACCATTCGCATCTTTTGTTACGCCAGCTTCTCCTATTGTAGGGGTATTATCTGTGGAAGAAAATACCACTCCTCTGTCTGTTACACTTGATGACCCAGCATCCGTAATATTTCCACCCATACTGACTGCATTAGTATCTATAGTTGTTATAGCTGTTGTTAAAACAGTAGGCAGTACATCATCATCAGCTATAGTTACAGTATGAGTTGTAATAATACCCTGTGTTGCACTGTTTGGAACACCCATATTTACAACAACAGTCTCATCGGTCTCCACTATATATTCTTCCTGAATTGTAATAGTAATATCATTACTTAAAACACCTGTTAAAATTACCAATGGACTACTTTCAATGCTGTAATCTAAATTACTACCAGAGGCTGTACTCAATCCGTTTACAGTGAACGGCACTGTTACATCACGACCACTAAGGGCAGATAATACTGCTGTAATAGTTATTGTTCCAGACTCATTGACACTCGTTTGAGAAGAAGTTGAAAATGTAACTGAAGGCATCACATCATTATCGTTAATAGTATAAGTATGTTCTGAATTAGCTCCTAGCGTTGCATTGCTCGGATTAGATAAGGTAACAATAACAGTCTCATTCGTCTCATCTAATAAATCGTCTACTATACTAGCAATAGTAATAGTGTTATTCGAGTTACCAGTGCTAATTGTTAATGTTCCGTTAGCAAGAGTATAATCTGCAGCAGTAGCCGTACCACTTACGACATAATCTACGGTAACATCAAATCCACTCAAATTGGATAAATCTACTTGCAAATTAGCGCTACTTACTGCTTCTAAAGCAGTAGAATTCGTAGAGTTAAAAGCTATCGTTGGCGCGGCATCATCGTTAGTAATTGTAACAGTTGCTCCATCGGTAATAACAACACCCAATGTGGTAGCAGCTAAATTAGATTGACTAATTGTCAAGGTTTCGTCAGCTTCTAGTTTTGTATCGCCTGTTGGAGTAATTGTAAATGTTGCTGTTTCTCCAGCTGTACCGGAAAAGGTCAATGTTTGTGAGATAACAGCACTATAATCGCTATCGGAAGTGGTCGCAGTTCCATTAGATGTACTTACATCAACAGTAAAACCACCCTGTACTGCATTGTCTAAGGTTGCTGTTGCGGTAATAGCACCAGAGTTCTCATCGCCACTTACATTAGCAATGGTAACTGCTGCAGCATCATCGTTAGTAATTGTAACAGTTGCTCCATCGGTAATAACTACACCCAATGTGGTAGCAGCTAAATTAGATTGACTAATTGTCAAGGTTTCGTTAGCTTCCAGTTTTGTATCGCCTGTTGGAGTAATTGTAAATGTTGCTGTTTCACCAGCTGTACCGGAAAAGGTCAATGTTTGTGAGATAACAGCACTATAATCGCTATCGGCAGTAGTCGCAGTTCCATCAGATGTACTTACATCAACAGTAAAACCACCCTGTACTGGATTATCTAAGGTTGCTGTTACGGTAATAGCACCAGAGTTCTCATCACCACTTACATTGGCAATGCTAACTACTGCAGCATCATCGTTAGTAATTGTAACAGTTGCTCCATCGGTAATAACAACACCCAATGTGGTAGCAGCTAAATTAGATTGACTAATTGTCAAGGTTTCGTTAGCTTCCAGTTTTGTATCGCCTGTTGGAGTAATTGTAAATGTTGCTGTTTCACCAGCTGTACCGGAAAAGGTCAATGTTTGTGAGATAACAGCACTATAATCGCTATCGGAAGTAGTCGCAGTTCCATCAGATGTACTTACATCAACAGTAAAACCACCCTGTACTGGATTATCTAAGGTTGCTGTTACGGTAATAGCACCAGAGTTCTCATCGCCACTTACATTGGCAATGGTAACCGCTGCAGCATCATCGTTAGTAATTGTAACAGTTGCTCCATCGGTAATAACAACACCCAATGTGGTAGCAGCTAAATTAGATTGACTAATTGTCAAGGTTTCGTTAGCTTCCAGTTTTGTATCGCCTGTTGGAGTAATTGTAAATGTTGCTGTTTCACCAGCTGTACCGGAAAAGGTCAATGTTTGTGAGATAACAGCACTATAATCGCTATCGGAAGTAGTCGCAGTTCCATCAGATGTACTTACATCAACAGTAAAACCACCCTGTACTGGATTATCTAAGGTTGCTGTTACGGTAATAGCACCAGAGTTCTCATCGCCACTTACATTGGCAATGGTAACCGCTGCAGCATCATCGTTAGTAATTGTAACAGTTGCTCCATCGGTAATAACAACACCCAATGTGGTAGCAGCTAAATTAGATTGACTAATTGTCAAGGTTTCGTTAGCTTCCAGTTTTGTATCGCCTGTTGGAGTAATTGTAAATGTTGCTGTTTCTCCAGCTGTACCGGAAAAGGTCAATGTTTGTGAGATAACAGCACTATAATCGCTATCGGAAGTGGTCGCAGTTCCATTAGATGTACTTACATCAACAGTAAAACCACCCTGTACTGCATTGTCTAAGGTTGCTGTTACGGTAATAGCACCAGAGTTCTCATCGCCACTTACATTAGCAATGGTAACTGCTGCAGCATCATCGTTAGTAATTGTAACAGTTTGTTGTTGTATTCCTGCTTCAATAGAATTTGTTACACTTAAAACATCAACTATAATAGTTTCATCAGCCTCTAATTTAGTATCGTGAATTGAAGTTATTGTTGCCGTACCTGTTATTAATCCAGCATTAATAACAATAGATGTAGTTGATATATTATAATCATCACCTACTCCTGATTCGGTTGCCGTACCACTTATAGCTAAATTAACGGTAATATTTTGGCTAGAGGCAGCACTTAAGGTTGCGGTAATTATTGAAGTTCCACTTGCCTCAACAATTGACGATGCACTTGCAGCTATTGAAACACTAGGCCCAGTGTTAGGAACTCCAATACTCGCTTGTCCTTTTGTAAAATCAGAATCATCGGTATTTGTGTCTAAACCATTGCTAAAACGTTGAAGTGTTTCATTATAGATAGATATTGCATTCCCACTTGGAGCTTCGTTTGATCCACCTCCAATTTTAACAGAATCCACAACGCCACCACTTGGGTCTTTTAATTTAATAACAAGTCCTGTATTATTCATTGCACCTGTTAAATCGACATTTCCAAGCACCAGGTAATCTCCAGCTTCAGTAGTGCTAAATGTACCTGAGCCCGCACTTGAATACAATGAAACATCGAATGCACCAGTATTTGTAAGATCACCAATTACATCTGTTCCATCTATTAACTCTATCGTCCATCCTGATAAATCAACATTGTCCGAATTAACCAATAGCTCAATCCATTCATCGGTTCCTTGGCTGATTACTCCAGCTGAAATGGTGCCATCAAAACCAGTAGTACTCCAATCTTGTTGAGGATCAGTCACAATTTCATTAATCACCACATCAACAGCGGTGAAATTTAATATTGAGTTTCCTGACATGCCGGCAAAAGAATTACCAGCATCATCATCTAAAGCTGTTGCATCAATTTCAATATAATATTCAAGGCCTTTTGATAAAATGGCATTAGGATTAATGCTTACCTGATTTGAGATTATTGAAACTCTTGGATCTCCAATTGGTATTACTTCAAAAGCTGTATCGTCCGACATGTATTTGAGGGTAATATTTCCAATACCAGCAAGCATATTATCATCAAAGGTTAAGGTAATATCTTCACCTAAAATCGCATTGTTTGAATTATCAACCGGATTACTTGACGTTAATATTGGTGATGTAATATCGGCAGTCATAAAATTTAATGTTGTGTTATCCAAAATTCCTGCATAACTATTTCCATATTGGTCATCAATAGCTGTTGCTGAAATTTGCACGGCATAATTAACATTTTCTTCTAAATCGTTTGTTGGGTTTATAGTCAAGGTATTTGTTGAAATAATAGCCTGAGTACCAGGTGATGCCGCATCAATAGTAATTGTACTACTTCCATCATCCAAATCTACAATTTGAATATTCCCTGTCCCAAAATAAATAATCTCATTAAAGGTTAAAGTAATATTTGCATTAGCATTTACTCCTGTATTTTCGTCAATAGGTAGAGATGAACTAAACATAGGATTATCTCTATCAACAATATGAATAGCCCCACTTGAGTATGCTGCTGGTAAAGTATTTACAGATAGGTCTGTGATATTAGTTGCTGCATCTAGATCCAGTCTTAAACTACCAGTTCCAGAAATTGAAATAACTTCAACTGTGATACTTGTTCCCGTAGAAGAACTTACTGAATTAATCGATCCCACTGCTGTACCTGTTGTAGTTAGCGAAAAATCATCGGTACTAACATTAAGAACTAGTTCACTAAACGCCACTATAAAACTAACACTTGTTGCATTTTCTGCCGGGGTTCCGCTTATAGTGACACTTGACACCTCTGGATTTGTAACATCATTTACTTGTACTGTTGCTTGAACTACGGGTATACTTACTGCGCTATTATTATCTTCAACAATCACTGTAAAAGCATTTATTGAGGATCCATAGGCACTGAGTGCAGGAGTCCAATAAGCATTATTTAAAGCATTTATAGTGTTATTTGTTGTCGCATTATATGCTATTGCTGAAGCAGATGATGCACCAATATTTAATGTGCCTGAACTTATAGCCTGTACAACAAAAGCATCAACAGTACCATCAACATCAGCTTCATTACCAAATGCTTTTAATTCGGAAAGTGTTATTTCAACTTCTGTATTTTGTGTGGTAGTTTCTACATTATCACTAAATACGGTAAAAGTAGGCACATCGTTTACTGCAGAAATACTAAAAGTTACCGATGACGAGCCCGATGATACAGTTCCGTCATGAGTTGTTAATTGAATGGTAGCTACATTAACACCATTTAAATTGGGTGTTGGAGTGAAAGTAGCAGCATCAAGTGCTATATTAACATTTGCTAAAGTACCCTGAACGGTAAAGTTTGATGAACCGTTTCCTCCACCACCAAACGTAATTGATGTTGTTCCTACTGTTACGACACCTCCAGTTATCGAAATTGTTACAGTTTGATTATCTCCATCAATATCATCTACATTTATATTATCTGCCAAAGCAACAAACATATCATCTTCAACAACAGTTGGTGCGCTTGGAGCTGATATAGTTGGCAAATCGTTACTTCCAATTATATTAAAAGAAACTGAAGCCGAATTAGAATTATCTGTTCCATCATTTGATATTATTGTAATAGTACCAGCATTTGTTCCATTTAAATTGGGTGTTGGTGTGAAAGTAGCAGCATCAAGTGCTATATTAATATCTGCTAAGAGTCCTGTTGCAGTAAAACTTGCTGAACCATTTCCACTACCACCAAATGTAATACCTGTTGTTCCTATAGTTACTGTACCACCAGTAACAGTAAATGAAACAGTTTGGCTATCACCATCGGCATCAGAAATTTGAATATCATTAGCAAGAGCAATATTAGTTGCGTCTTCTATAACAACTGGGGAAGATGGTGGAGTTGCAATTGGAGCATTATTTAATGGTACAACTGTCAGTTCATTTGTAGTAGCGACATCTTTTAATTGAACTGCAGAAAGAATACTAGTTAAACCTGAACCATCGAGATTAGATTTTCTAATTTGATTATGAAAGATATCTGTATATAACAATTTATTATTTACTAAATCTAAAGCAATTCGTTGAGGAGAACCGACCCCATCATCTGGAATAATTATTTGACTACTACTTCCATTCAAGTTTGCTCTGTAAACATTATAATTCATTATATAATAAACTTTCCCTCCAACAGGATCAACTGCAATACCATCAATATTGCCTAAAACAACAGGTATAATAGAAGAACCATCAAGATTACAAGATCTAAGTTCAGCATGAGCATTATCAGAATAGTATAATTTATCATTCACAACATCCACAGTAATATCTTTAGGAGAACCGACTCCATCATCAGGAACAACAGTTTGAATACCTGCACCATTCAATCCTGCACTCTTTATAGTATAATCAGACAAACTATAGTATATTTTTCCTGCTGAGGGATGAACTGCAATACCTTGCACAGAAACAGAGGTAATAATGGTAGATTTAGCACTCCCATCGTAATTACACATAATTATTGAACTGGCCGTACTATCATAATAATAGATTTTTTGATTTACAGGATCAACACACATAAACATTGGTTGGTGTACACCATCATCTGGAACAATAGCGAGACTAGCAGTTCCATCAAGATTAGTGCGATTTACATCATAATACTTCGTATAAAACGCATAATCTTGAGCGACAAGGTTAGAAGATATTAAAAAGACTAGTACTCCAAGGAAAAATTTTAAAAATTGGGAAAAAGAATTATTTTTCATGTAATTTATATTTAAATATTAAAGAAGAATAGTAGCTGTTTACAAAAAAGACTTTTGAAAATAATTGTCAGTTTTAAAAACACAACCTTAAATAGATATGCAAATGTAAATAAATATCAATAAATATAAGTCTACACTACAAACTTAATATACAACTCTTTAACTTTTTAACATCAAAGACGTAATAATATTATATAATGATTTATATATTTGCGCTCTCAATTAAGAACTACACATCAATATTTATGAAAAATCTATTTCTTACGGCTTTATTAGCAGCATCGCTTCAATTCATTAACGCAGCAACACCTGTTTTATCAGCCAATTCGATACAAGCATGTTACCCTGGCACAACAAAACCCATCCTAAATATTAAATCTGGAAGTGCCCAGACATCATATATTAGTGCAGTTATTGATGACCGAACTGATTGTGCTGCGACAAAAGGTATCTTTTTTACTGCAACAGAGAATCCAACATCCTTTATAATTACGAGTGATAACAAATCTGTGGTTCCCACTTCAAATATTACCATGACCCAAACTAGCAGCAATCAATATGTATGCAAAATAACTCCTATTGCTATTGGCTTCACTACTATAAATATAATAGCCAATAATGGGAGTTCTTCTGCAGCATATAAATTTGAATATGCTGCTTCAGTACATTCGGGATATGGGCCTATGACTATATACCCAACAGGAATTGCAGATGCATCTGCTGCGGTAACTATTGATGAAAACTATATGTTTGTTGCTGATGATGAGACAAACATCATTCGTTTATATAACAGAAACCATTCTGGACAAGATGTGTATAATGTTGATATAACAACTAATGCAGGAGGAATAAACGGTGAAGAATTTGATATTGAAGGAGGAACTAGCAGCAGCAACACTTACAATTCGGGCAACAGAATTTATTGGATAGCATCATTAGGAAATAGCAAATCTGGAAACCTAAGACCCTATCGAGATAGAGTTATCGCTACTGATATCTCAGGAATAGGAGAAACAGCTACATTAACTGTAAAAAGTTATTCCACTAATATGCGTTCGGCTCTAGTTGCATGGGGAAATACCAACTCTTGGGATTTCACATCTTCTGCTGCTGAAGGTATGATAGCAAAACGCATCGATGGTTTTAATATTGAAGGTTTAACTTTAAGCAATAATGGTGAAACTGCTTATGTCGGATTTAGAGCTCCCTGTGTACCTATACAAGGGACTGCACCTAATTCCAGCAATCGACAATACGCCCTTTTAGCTCCGATAACTAATTTTGAAACCATGATGAATGTAGATGGGAATTCATCTATTACACCTACCGTTGGAGATCCTATACTTTTTGATTTTGGTGGATTAGGTATTCGCTCAATAGAAAAAGTTGGTGGTGATAAGTATATCATTGTTGCAGGTTTATTTGAAGGAGATGGAACTCCAGGCATCTATCTTTGGGACGGAACAACTCCTAGCACTCCTGGAACAACTCCTATTACTGCAGGCAATTATGGCCTAACTCAATTGTCTTTAGAAACTATTGGACTAACATATTATGGAGGACATCCTGAAGCTCTTGTAGCAGATCAAATTGGGACCGATTTATTCATTCATCTTATTTGCGACAATGGCTCTGTTGAATATTATAATGATGGCACGGAAGCTAAAGACTTAACTAACATCGAACATATGAAGTACCGAATGGACACCTTTATTCATTCTTTGACTGGTGATAAACGCTTATTCTTACTATCAGGTGCAAGTAATCAAACTGTAGCTTATGATGAAGCTATTACAAATATTGTATATGCATGGACAGGAGATGTTAACCAAATAGACATGACTGGCTTAGCAGACGACTTAAAAAGCAAAACATATACTGCTGGGAAAAATAAAGTTATTTATGGAAATGCCACCGAAGCTGGAGTACATAATTATACTATTGGAGTTTGGTTCACCAATGGCTCTTACAAATCATTAACAGGAACAATTACAGTGTTAACTACAGACATTAAAAAAAGTAACCAAAAAAAGATTCAAGTAATTCAATACAAGGATCAACTCCAAATTAGTGGAGTTGAAGTCTCAAACATAAAAATCATTTCTCTAACAGGACTTACATTATTTGAAAAAAATAATAAATCAAATATTAATATTGGACATTTAAACCAAGGAGCATTTATTCTTCTTATTACTACTAAAGAAGGGAATGTAATATGTAAGAAATTTATAAATAAATAAAATTCAATATGCTAAAAAGAGGATGTTTCAAATGAAGCATCCTCTTTTTTTTTGTTGAAAAGTTTTACAATCAAAATTCCACATATTGATTTTGTAGTAGTATTTTTACCCTGTTTTGTAATATACTGTATCATAATCTATTAAAAACTTTTGTTATGAAAAGAAATAGTTTCATTCTTCTATCCTTAATTTTTATCATCTTAATGACTAGTGCTTGTAAACCTTTTTACCAATGTGGAGAGCAAAGACCAGTTAAAAAAACGACCACCTTCTTTTGGGCAAAACGCACCAAAGTAGTTTTAGACGAGCGCGATTTATTATGTAAAGATTTAAAAAACGAAAGAAGAGAAAATACTCGTTTAGAGAAAGATACTTTTGAACTTAATGAGGAGATTCGCAAACTAGAATCTGCTAACGATGACCTACACAATACAAATTTTGCTTTAGAAGCTAAGCTTGCTGAATTAAATGGAAAATACGATGCCTTATCAAATGAAAACATTTCACAAGCAGAACAATACAATAGAGCTTTAAAGCAAAAATCTGCTGAATTAAGAAACAGAGAAGCATTACTTGAAGAACAAAAAGCTTTATTTGAAAAGCAACAATTATTATTAGCAGAACGAGAAGAGACCTTAAAGGAACTACAAGCAAAGATTGCTAGACAAGATTCTATCACAAGAGCATTAAATGATATGATTCGTAAAGCTTTACTTGGATTTGACTCTGACGAATTATCTGTTGAAGTAAAAAATGGAAAAGTATATGTTTCTATGTCAAACAAGCTCTTATTCAAATCAGGAAAATACAATGTAGAAGGAAAAGGAGTTGAAGCATTAGAAATGTTAGCAAGAGTATTAAATAACAACACAGATATAGCTATCATGATTGAAGGACATACAGACACAGACCCTATTAGCTCTGAAACAATAAAAGACAACTGGGCACTAAGTACTGCTAGAGCAAATTCAATTGTACGCATACTTACTGAAGAATACGAGGTTGATCCTACTCGTGTTACAGCTGCTGGTCGTGGTGAATTTATTCCAAAAGCATCTAATGAAACAGCTGAAGGAAAAGCAATTAACCGTCGAACTGAGATTGTTCTATCTCCTAATATTGAAGAGATAATGAAATTATTAGGGAATTAATACAACAACTAACCAATATAAAAAATGCCTAGAAAATTTTTCTAGGCATTTTTTATATATAATTTCTATTATCTAAATCCAACGCACATAACAGAAGTTTTGACGATGAGCTAAGTCTGCATGTTTAGGGAACATACGAATACCAAATTTATATGCTCCTCCAGAATTTAAACGATAATCAAGTTTAAACGAAATCTTAGACCCATTTGTATTCTCTACTTTAAACTCCTCTACTTCGTATATTCTAGTTACATTTTTAGTGTCTTGGTAGGTAACGACTAACTCAAGTCCTATACCTGTTTCAGATGCGTCCTTAGTATCAATTTCTGCAGTAATAGCATAATCTTCTCCTACTTGTGGAGCAGTTTTCATTTTTTCAGGAATAGAAAGTGAGCTTACTTCAATTTTATCCCATAAACCAGCTACTTTTTCTTTCCAAGCAGCCATATCTTTAGCTTTCGCATAGTTGTTAGCTTGTAGAGAATCATTACTTTTCGCCAATTTGTAATAGAATTTATTCAAATAATCATCTATCATTCGCTTCATTGTAAAACGAGGAGTGATTTGCGAAATTGAATTTTTTATAGTCTGCACCCATTCTGAAGAGAGCCCATTTTTATCTTTTGCAAAATACATAGGTAGTATCTCGTTCTCTAATAAAGAGTAAATAGTAGACGCATCTAATTGATCTTGGTATCCTTGATTTTCAAAAGTACGCTTTTCTGACAATGCCCAACCAGCTCCTTTTACATATCCTTCTAACCACCATCCATCAAGGACAGAGAAATTCAAAACACCATTCATTTGAGCTTTCTCTCCAGAAGTTCCAGAAGCCTCTAAAGGACGAGTTGGAGTGTTTAGCCAAACATCAACACCAGCAACCAAACGTTTTGCTAATCGCATATCGTAATTCTCTAAGAAAATGATTTTTCCTAAAAACTGAGGCATACGTGATATTTCTACAATACGTTTAATCAGACCTTGACCTGCACCATCTGCAGGGTGTGCTTTTCCTGTGTATAAGAATTGTACTGGCTGATCTGGGTTATTTACAATCTGCTCTAATCTTTCAAGATCATTAAACAAAAGATGCGCTCTCTTATAAGTAGCAAAACGACGTCCAAATCCGATAATCATTGTATCAGTACTAAATGTCTCTAATAAAGAGACAATACGAGCTGGGTCTCCTTGGTTTTTCATCCATTGTTCACGAAACGAATCTTTGATATAATCAATCAATTTCTGTTTCATATCTACTCGGATATCCCAAATATCTGTATCTTTTACATCCTGTATCTTTTTCCAATATTTCAGATTTGATTGATCATTGATATATTCTTCACCAAAAGTTTTATCATATAGTTGTTTCCATGCACTTGATGTCCATGTTGGTAAATGCACACCATTCGTCACATAGTTAACATGCGATTCTTCTGGGAAATAACCCGTCCATAAATGCTGAAACATTTCTTGTGATACTTTTCCGTGTAACCAACTAACACCATTAATTTCTTGACAAGTATTACAAGCAAAAGTACTCATGCTGAATTTTTCTCCTTTATCAGCTGGGTTATGTCTACCGATACCGATAAACTCATCCCAACTAATTCCAATTTTTGCAGGATATTTATTTAAATATTTCTGAAATAAACCTTCATCAAAACTATCGTGTCCAGCAGGAACTGGAGTATGTACTGTGTAAAGTGATGAACCTTTCACCACTTCTAATGCTTGTGAATAGCTTAATCCTTTTTCTTGTACATAATCAGCCAAGCGTTGTGCATTGATTAATGCAGCATGACCTTCATTACAGTGATACACTTGCTTTTCTATACCTAAACGTTTTAAGGTTAAGATACCTCCAATACCTAATAAGTATTCTTGTTTTAAACGATTCTCCCAATCGCCACCATATAGTTGATGTGTGATAGAGCGATCGAATTCACTATTTTTATCAGTATCAGTGTCTAACAGGTATAAATTAATTCTACCTACAGAGACTTTCCAGATATTTGCAAACACACTATGATCAAAAAATGGAACTTCAACCACAATCTGATTTCCATTCTCATCTTTCACTTTCTCTAGTGGTAGTTGTCCAAAATTCTGTGGCTCATATACAGACAACTGATCTCCATCCATCGAAAGTGATTGTGTGAAATATCCATATCTATATAGGAAACCAATAGCAGTCATATCAACATTACTATCACTAGCTTCTTTTAGATAATCACCTGCCAATACACCCAAACCACCAGAGTATATTTTTAGAATTTGAGTTAAACCATACTCCATACTAAAATAAGCTACTGTTGGCTTCTTAGGATCTGGTTTTGTATCCATATATTTTCTAAAACGGATATATACTTCATCGATCTTCTTCATGAAAGTATCGTCTTTTACGATTTCTTCCATCCTTTCATAATTAAGAAGTTCTAAAAATAATACTGGGTTTTGATTACTTTTTTCCCAGAGATCTTTGTCTATATCGTTGAATAAATCTTGTGCTTCATCATTCCAAACAAACCAAATATTTTGTGAAATCGCCTGTAACTTATCTAAACCTGCAGGAATAGTTGCGGAAACATTGATTTCTTTCCAGTTTGGTTGGTTTGCATTACTAACATTTACTTTCATTGTTGTAGTTTTATAAATTGTTATAGTTTGGTAATCTTTTATTTTTTTGCAAGCGCAAAGGTATATGTTTCTTTGTAATATACAATGAATTTTTTCCACAATACTTGCTGTGATAATTGATGTGCCGCGGCTCTAGTCTTTTCTACTTGAGTTGCACTATTTAAAGCAAATGCAAGTAAATTCTTGGTCATCTCATTTACCATTTCATGATAGTTTTCATCGGTTCTATTGACAACCCCAACTCCTTCGCTTAAGTCTTGCCCTTTAGACTCCATTATTTGTGCTGACCACTGACCAAAACCTGAAAGATTCGTTGTAATTGTTGGTATTGAAAAAGCGACACTCTCTAATGGAGTATAACCCCATGGCTCATAATAAGAAGGGAATGCTGTAATATCAAAGCCTATCAACAATTCATAATAACTTTTATTAAAAATACCATCATTCCCATTCAAATAGCTAGGAACAAATATAACTTTAACTTTATCTTCTTTTCTATTTTCTATGTAAAACCATTTAATCGCAGAAGTTACAGGATCATTGGCAGGTTCAACTAAATCATGAGTAATATAATTATTTGGCAAATCTTCTTTAGATTTATTTTTCAGCTTATCTTGCAAATCTATTCGTGGTCCCTTCATATATCCAGGAACCATTATAAAGGCAATTATTTCTTTCTTTAGTTCCGATTTTTCAGACAACTGTTTACAGCTTTCTATAAAAGCATCTAATCCTTTATTTAAGTATTCGTAACGACCACAAGTCCCTAAGAAAATGGCATTTTTACTTATTTTATACCCCAATAAGGTTTCACTCACTTTGCGTAAAGTTTTACGAGCAATTTTTCTCCCTTCATCAAATTTCTTTCCTGTTGGAACAAATCCATTTTCAAAACCATTTGGTGTTACCACATCAGGTTTTTTCTCTAAGAGCTGCGTACATTCTACTGCAGTAACATCACTTACTGTTGTAAAGCAATCGGCCATATGAGCTGCTTTTTTTTCTGCAGAGTGTTTTGCACTCATATTTAATTCATCTGCCATTTGATCTCCATTATAGGCACTCAAGTGGCCATACAATGGTTTCCCGTTTCCACAAATTGAACGACCAATAGAAGTTGCATGTGTAGTAAATACAGTACCTATAGCAGGAACATTTTCTTTCAAGTATAACAAACCAAATGCAGTTTGCCATTCATTAAAATGAGCAATAACATTAGTTTTCTTATCTAACTTTTTAAAAGTATAAAAGCTTTCAACCAATTTACCTACTAGCGTTCCAAATACAGCAGACTCATGATAATCTCCAAAACCATTCAGAGAATTAACACCATACGAGTCCCACATCTTTCCATAAATCTCATTACAAAACTCTTCTTTATAAAAAGGAGCATAATCAATTAAAATAGCCAATGGCTTTCCTGGTATTTCCCAACGCCCAACACGAACATCAATATTACTATTCTTTTTAATATAAGCTTTAAATGGCTTTAATAAAGAAGGGACTTCTGTGAAGAATGGACAAGCCTCTTCTTTCCAAAAATCAGGACCTACAAATATCAATTTATCTTTATGTGTTGCCTGTAAGGTTTTTGCTCTAGTAGACAATACGGTATATATTCCTCCTACTTGATTACATACTTCCCAACTGGTCTCAAAAATATAATCTGGTGTAATTTCTTTTGTCATCTTCTAAAAACTTCTCTAAGTGGTTAATTTATTCACAGCTAAAGTATCACTACATATTTCAGCTAATTCTTTAATTGTCTTTTTTAATACTGGGTGTTCCCAATCTGGGGCAATTTCCTTAAGTGGTTCCAACACAAATCTTCGTTCTGCGATTCTTGGATGTGGTATTGTTAGTTTAGTTGAAGTTAATTCAACAGCATCATAAAAAAGAATATCTATATCCATAGGTCGGCTTTCGTACTTGGATTGTTGGTTTTTTTTTACTCTCCCTGCTTTTTTCTCAATATTCAAACAAGCATCAATTAATTCCTCTGGAGATAAAGTGCTTGAAACAGATAACACCATATTATAAAAATCAGTCCCTGAAGAAAAACCCCATGGTGCTGCTTGATAAATGGATGACTGCGTTTGTATAACACCTATATCACGACGAATGTTTTCAATAGCTGCTAACAAAAAAACTAATCTATTCCCTTCATTACTCCCCAAGCCTAAAAATACCAATGCCATTGGTTAATTTAATTAGTCTTGAATTCGAAAGAAACTTTCTCAAGAGCTTGATTTGCTTCAACAATTTTCTTTTTTAATTCATCTTTGTATGCTGCTAATTTTTGTTGTAGTTCTTTATTATCAGCAGACATCATTTGTACGGCTAGTATACCTGCATTTAATGCCCCGTTAATACCTACTGTAGCAACAGGAATACCAGGAGGCATTTGAACAATTGCTAATAAAGCATCCATCCCATCTAACGAAGCTTTAATAGGTACGCCAATTACTGGAAGTGTTGTCATAGATGCTATAACACCAGGCAAATGAGCAGCCATACCTGCCGCAGCAATAATTACTTTAATACCACGTTCTTGCGCATTCTTTGCAAAAACTTCTACTTCTTGTGGAGTTCTGTGTGCAGATAATGCATTAATTTCAAAAGGAATTTTAAAATCATTAAGCAATTGTGCTGCTTTTTCCATTACGGGTAAATCAGAAGTGCTACCCATTATAATACTTACTTGTGGATTCATTATTTTTTAATTTTATTATTTAATTCTATTACGCATGAAATAGGATAATGATCAGAATAATGTATTTTATCTATTTCGAACATTCCTGATCTAAGGTTCTTACTATGTAAAATATAATCTATTCTAAATAAAAATGGTGTTTCATTATACGTTATTCCCAAACCAGAAGATGAGTTAGTAAATACATCCACCAAATCACCCCTAACAGTATTATAAGTATATGATATGGGAGAATCATTAAAATCACCACAAACTACAACTGAAGAATCATATTTTTTAATTGACCTAGCTATTGCATCTGCCTGGCTAGCTCTTACTTTTGCTGCTGAACCAAGCTTTCTCAAAAGCATTCCTGTTGTTTTAGTAATTTTATTTTGGTTCACATCTTGAACCATTTCAAACATTTTTTTCTTGTCATTCAAAGTCAATTGATTTGATTCTAGATGACAATTATAGAGATGTATCGTTTCTTCTCCTATTTTGATATCAGTACAAATGGTAAAGTTATACTTCGTATTATATTGTATCACTTTCTTTTTTACAATAGGATATTTTGAAAAAGTAGCAACACCATAGGTACTATAACCATACGGATTCATATGATATTGTACATGCTTATATTTATATGTTTGAGACATGGTTGACAACAAGCTAACCGCATCTAAATATCCTTCATAATTATAATATCCAAATTCCTGTAAGCAAACAATATCTGCATCTTGCTCTAGTATGTAATTAACTGTTTTATTACAGTCTTCTTTATAGTTGTTTTTTTTATAAAAATCGAATAGTTTCACATTATATGAAAGTACCGTAAACTGTGTTGAATCATTCAGAGGAAATTCATTATCAAGCTTATTTTTTAAAGGAATAAGGTTTTTAAAGTTTCCGAAAGACAACACAATGGCCATTAATGATAAAACAAAAAACCATTTCATCTCAACTACCCAAAAGGCCACAAAAAGAACATTCACTAATACTAACGGTAAAAACAACAAACTCAAAAATGATGGTATAACAAAATTTTCAGGACTAATTTGAGTAGAATAGGTAGACAACAACAGACATACCACTGCCAGACTGTTTACAGATAAATTTAATATGATAAAAAATCTTTTCACTATTTCTTAGATCCTTGTTCAAATAATTTCTTCTTCTCTTCAGAGGACAAACTCTCGTAGCCTGTTTTCTTTATTTTATCGAGGATAGAATCAATTAATTCATTTTCTTTTTTCTTATTCTCATTCCAACTAGCATCACTTACGGGGCGATTCCCTGGAGTAACTTTCATTTTTGTTTTTCGAGTAAACAAATCTACAAAAAAATCAATAATTTGATTTATCCTCCTTGTTAAATCTTTGCCTCGTTTTATCGAAATTACAAATAAATACCCTACTAACACTCCTCCTAAATGAGCTATATTTCCACCTGCATTTTTTCCTGCAATAGAAAAGAAGCTTATTAGAAATAAAACAGCGGCAATATATTTCAACTTCACTTTTCCTATTAAAGCTAGTTGAATATACATATTGGGTTGATACAATGCAACACCCATAATAATCGACATCACTCCAGCAGAAGCTCCAATTAAAGTTCCGTATGGCGCTACTTCTTGAAAGTATGGAAAGACATTATAAGAAATAATAAATAGCATGGCTCCTACTATACCACCTAGCACATAAACACCTACTAATTGTTTTTGGTTAAAATACATCAAAAAAATACGTCCAAACCAATACAAGTTCAACACATTAAATAGTATATGTATAAACCCTGTATGTATAAACATATAACTAATAATGGTCCACGGACGATATATTAAAATCTCTAGACTTGATGGTACAGCCAAATAATCGATTAGCAAACTATCATCTACTAACATTAACTGACAAACAATATGTATTAGCTTAATTAAAAGATAGACAGCCAAATTAAAATAAATTAACTTTATTGCTGTATCTCCCTTTTTAAAAGAAGTTAAAAGTTCTGTTTTAATACTCATTATTTATTGTTGTTTAAATCTATCCAAAGGATTTTTCTTCCAATACCACAACAACAGTAAGCCAGCAACTAAGCCACCCAAATGTGCAAAGTGTGCAATATTATCTCCACTAGAATTTCTCACTCCTTGAAAAAGCTCAATTAAAGCATAAATTATTACAAAATATTTAGCTTTAATCGGAATAGGCGGAATTAACAACATTATACGCTGATTAGGGAATAAATATCCAAAACCTAATAAAAGACCAAAAACAGAACCCGAAGCACCAACAGTAATTAAATGGTTCATATTTCCACCATACAAGGCTAACTGATTTAAGATGGTGTCAATTCTAAAAGTCCACACTATCTGCTGTGCTATAGCTGCCCCAATACCACACATTATATAATAAAAAAGAAAACGTTTCGAACCAAAAGCCTGCTCAAGCACACGCCCAAACATATACAAGGCAAACATATTAAAAAACAAATGCCAAATAGATGAACTATCATGCATAAACATATAAATAAAAAACTGAGCTGGATTAAATTCTTCAGATTGCCAATAATGCATTCCTAGATAATAATTTAAATCAATTTTATGACCCAGCGTATAAGTAGCTAGCCATAAAAGGGCATTGATAATAAGCAAGTTTCTTACTACTGGGGGCAAATTACTCAAAAAAGAAGGTCTGTTTGCGAACATAATAATATATAATTTTATATCGCAAAAGTACTGAAAATATGGCAAAAGAGGATTTTTGAAACATATTTTAAGGAAAAAATGAAAAAACTTTAAAAAAAAGTCTCTAAATATTTGGAAACATCTAGCAATCCCTTATTTTTGCATAACGAAATTAATTTTCAAGAGAATTTTTTATTGTTGTTAAACTAAAATAATACGTTATTATGAACAAGGCAGATTTAATTAACGCGATGGCTGACAAAGCCGGTCTTAGCAAAGCAGATTCTAAAAAAGCATTAGATGCATTCGTTGAAGCAGTAACTGGAACCTTAGCAAAAGGTGACAAAGTGAGTTTAGTTGGTTTTGGTTCTTTCTCAGTTGCTTCTAGAGCAGCTCGCACAGGTATCAATCCTGCTACAAAAGCAGCGATTCAGATTCCAGCTAAAAAAGTTGCAAAATTTAAAGCTGGTGCTGAACTAGCTGGTGCAGTAGCTAAATAAGAATCTACATGATTTTATAAAAAAGGACAACTTTGGTTGTCCTTTTTTTTGTGCCCTAAAATGATTATAATGATATAAATGATTTAAAACCCACCTTCTCACATAAATAAACTGGTTTACATCTCAGTTTACATGACAACGCTACAGCCCCCTAAAACCGTCATAAAAAAGAAAAATCAGCGACTTAACATTTTATTGTTAAATGGCTGATTATAAAGTGATCAGGATGGGATTCGAACCCATGACCCACAGCTTAGAAGGCTGTTGCTCTATCCAGCTGAGCTACCCGACCGTTCTGCTTAAAAGCGATGCAAAATAAGCTAAATTTACACACTCCTGCAAGTCTTTTCGAATTTATCCATTATCAAACTTAATTTTTAACATCAAAAATGCTACCTTTACACGCTTTAAAAATTATAATAAAACTCTCTAGAAATATTACAGAATGAAAGTAATGAAATTTGGCGGAACATCCGTAGGTTCCGTAAACGGCATTCTTAGCGTAAAAGAAATTGTTGAGAAAGAAAAAGAGAACGTAATTGTTGTAGTTTCTGCCCTTGGCGGTGTAACTGATAAATTACTTCTTATCTCTAAACTTGCCAAAGAAGGCAACCCTTCTTACACAAAAGAGGCAGCAGATTTAGCTATTCGCCATAAAGAATTTATCAATGAAGTTGTTACTTCTGATAAAAGAACCGATGTACAGACTAAAGTTGATAATTTATTTAATAAACTAACTGCTGTTTTATCAACAGTAATGTCGACTAAAGAATTAAGCTTATCAGCAAACGATGAGATTCTTAGTTATGGTGAACGTATTTCATCCATCATAATTTGCAATGTTATTGAAAAGGCAAATTATGTAGACACCCTTGAATGTATTAAAACGACAACTGAATTTGACAAACACCATGTCGATTTAGAAACATCAAACAACTTGATAAAAAGCAGTTTCGATACAAATAGTTCAGTAACTGTTTGTCCTGGTTTTGTTGCTACAGATACTACTTCAGGCATTATTACAAACCTAGGCAGAGGTGGTTCTGATTATACTGCTGCAATTATCGCTGCTGTATTTGACGCTTCTATTTTAGAAATATGGACAGATGTAGATGGCTTTATGACAGCCGACCCTCGCACAATTAGCAAGGCTTATGTTATTGAAAAATTAAGTTATGTAGAAGCAATAGAACTATGTAATTATGGGGCAAAAATCATTTACCCTCCAACAATATTCCCTGTCTACCACAAAAACATTCCTATTCAACTTAAAAACACTTTCAACCCTGAAGCCTCAGGCACGTCTATAACTCGTAGTAAAGATGAGAGTGCGCGTATTATAAAAGGTATTTCATCTATAAATGACACAGCCTTAGTAACGATGCAAGGACTAGGAATGGTTGGCGTAATTGGCGTAAGCAAACGTTTATTTAGCACCTTAGCTGACAATGGTATTAGTGCATTTTTCATTTCCCAGGCATCATCAGAAAATACTATTTCTATTGGAATTAAAAATGGGGAGGCTGATTTAGCAGAAAAAGTTATTAGTAAAGAATTTGCTATTGAGTTAGAGAATGGAGAAATAAATGATGTAAAAGCCGAGAGAAATCTAGCTACTATTGCCATCGTTGGTGATAATATGAAAAGGATTCCTGGTATCTCAGGAAAACTATTTAGCACTTTAGGTAAAAGTGGAATTAACGTAATAGCTATAGCTCAAGGCGCATCTGAAACTAACATTTCTTTTGTTACAGAAGAGAAATCGCTTCGTAAAGCTTTAAACATTATACATGAATCATTCTTCTTATCAGAATACCACGAGATAAATTTATTCTTAACTGGTACTGGTACTGTAGGAGGAGGATTACTTGAACAGATACAACAACAACAGCCTAAGTTAATGGCACAAAATGCGCTAAAAATTAAAGTAGTAGGTATTGCAGATGAACACAAAGCTCTCTTCAACAGAGAGGGTATAGACTTAAACAACTATCAATCATTACTAGAGTCTGATGGCGTACCAGCATCTATAGATTTACTACGTGAAGAAATCATCAATATGAATATCTTCAACCCTGTTTTTGTTGATTGCACTGCAAGCTACCAAGTTGCTACTCTTTACAAAGATTTATTATCAAATAACATTTCTATTGTTGCGGCTAATAAAGTTGCCGCATCATCTGACTATGCATCCTATGCTGAATTAAAAGAAATAGCTAGAAAGAAAGGTATTAAATATTTATTTGAGACAAATGTTGGAGCTGGACTTCCAATTATTAACACCATGAATAATTTAATTAATTCTGGTGATAAAATTTTAAAAATGGAAGCCGTTCTTTCTGGAACATTAAACTACATATTCAATACTTTAAGTGCCGATATTCCACTAAGCAAAGCCATTGTTATGGCGAAAGAAGCTAAATATGCGGAACCAGACCCTCGTATTGATTTAAGCGGGACTGATGTAATTAGAAAACTAGTTATTCTTTCTCGTGAAGCAGGCTACAAGGTTGAACAAGATGATGTAATAAAAAATCTTTTTGTGCCAGATAAATATTTTGATGGTTCTTTAGATGATTTCTGGAATACTATTAATGAACTGGACGATGAGTTTGAAACTATTCGTCAACGCTTAGAGTCTGAAAATAAAAAATATCGTTTTGTTGCAAAAATGGATGAAGGAGAATGTTCGGTTGGACTTCAAGAAGTAGATAATAATCACCCATTCTATGATTTAGAAGGAAGTAACAATATTATAATGATTACTACTGAGCGTTATCTTGAATACCCTATGATAATCAAAGGATATGGTGCAGGTGCTAGCGTAACTGCGGCGGGTGTTTTTGCAGACATAATAAGCATTGCAAACATTAGATAAATGCTTTCTTTATTAAACATTAAACATATCATTTGTAGTATATTGTTAATTGGATTAGCAACTTCTTGTAACAACAAGAAAACACAATTTCCGGCAAACAAACTAGAAAAGAAAGATTCTACTTCAATTGATATGATTAAGCTTAATCAGTTATTAATAGAAGTAGAGCTTAAGAATATCCAAGAATACCTTGATTCTTCCTCGCTAAATTTTACTAAAAATAAATTAGGGTATCTAGTTGCAATTACAAAAAATGGAAGCGGAAAGAAAATAAATAAAAATGATTTAATAGAAATAAGGTATCAAGTAGAAACTCTAAAAGGAGACACTTGCTATACATACACAAACAAACAAACACAATTATTTGCTGTTGGCAAATTAGAAAAACAAAGAGGATTCAATGAAGCATTAACTCATTTAAAAGAAGGAGATGAAGCAACTATAATAGTACCATCAAACTTAGCTTACGGGGCAATTGGAGATCTAAATTCAATTCCACCAAGAGCTACTCTTTTATACAAAATATATTCTATTAAAAATAAAAAATAATGAAACAGATAACATACATTTTACTTTTTTCTTTCAGCCTTATTATTTTAGCGGCTTGTTCAAGCAGCGATACATACGAAAAAAAATTAGACGCTGAAAAATCTTTAGTATCAGACTTCATAAAGAAAAACAACATTAATATTATTAGCGCATTACCAAGTGATAATATTTGGGGTGAAAATGATTATTATAAAATGGATGATGACTTTTATATTCATATTGTGGATACCGGCGAATACGGAACCGAAGTAAAAATATCACAATTAGTACTCGCTAGATATTATAAAATTACAATGACTGGTGATACCGTTTTAAGAAAATGGACTTCTTCTGAAAAAACATATCCTGAAGAAATAACATTTAGTCCTTATACTTCTTATAAACCAAGCCCAGCAATACAAAGAGCTATCTTAATAATGAAAAGACATAATTCTGAAGCTAAATTTATAGCACCATCAAAATTGGGAACTGATATTGATGCTAATGCCGTAACAGCCTACTTTTACCACTTCAAAATAAAACTTGCCGAATAAAACAATGACCTTAATAAAATCAATCTCTGGTATCCGCGGAACAATAGGCGGCAAAACCAACGAAGGACTAAACCCTCTAGATATAGTAAAATTCACTGCTGCTTATGCTACTTGGAATAAAGCAAGCATAAAAGAGAAACCAGCTAAAATTGTTGTCGGTCGAGATGCCCGAATTTCAGGAGAAATGGTAAACCACGTAGTTATTGGTACGCTATTAGGTATGGGATTCGATGTTGTAAATATCGGCTTAGCTTCAACGCCAACTACAGAAATTGCAGTAACGAAAGAAAATGCTAGCGGCGGTCTAATACTAACTGCTAGTCATAACCCTAAGCAATGGAATGCCTTAAAACTCTTAAACGAAAAAGGCGAATTTTTAAATGCTTCTGAAGGAGAAGAAATTTTACGCATAGCTAGTGAGAGTGAATTTTCATTTGTGGAAGTTGATGCCCTAGGAAAACTAAGCGAAGATTTTAGTTATACACAACAACATATAGATAGTGTTTTGCAATTAGACCTTGTAGATGTTGAAGCAATCAAAAAGGCGAATTTTAAGGTTGCTATTGACTGTGTTAATTCCGTAGGAGGAATTGCACTACCTAAACTTTTAGAAGCCTTAGGAGTGCAACAAATAGAGAAATTGTATTGTGAACCAAATGGTCAATTCCCACACAATCCAGAACCATTACCAGAACACTTAACAGAGATATCTTCTGTTATCAAAAACAATAAAGCTGATGTAGGTTTTGTAGTTGACCCTGACGTAGATCGTTTGGCAATTGTCAACGAAGATGGCAGCATGTTTGGAGAAGAATATACCTTGGTAGCTATTGCTGACTACGTGTTAGCAAATACACCGGGCAATACTGCTTCAAACATGAGTTCAACACGTGCATTACGTGACGTAACTGAAAAATATGGATGTAGCTATACCGCTTCTGCCGTTGGAGAAGTAAATGTTGTCACTGCCATGAAAGAAACGAATTGTATAATTGGAGGTGAAGGTAATGGTGGTGTTATCTACCCTGCCAGTCATTATGGCCGTGATGCTTTAGTTGGCATTGCTTTATTTTTAACACAACTTGCAAAATCTGGGAAAACATGTTCTGAATTACGTGCTACTTACCCACCCTATTTTATCTCAAAAAACAAAATAGAACTAACCCCTCAAATTGATGTTGATGGAATACTTGCTGTAGTTAAAGGCTCGTACAAACAATACAAAATTAATGATATTGATGGTGTAAAAATTGATTTCCCACAAGGATGGGTACACCTACGCAAGTCAAATACTGAACCGATTATACGCATCTACTCTGAAGCCCCAACGCAAGATCAAGCTGACAGCTTTGCTCAGGCTGTGATTGAGGAGATTAAAAGGATTGCTGGGATTTAGTTATAAACTCCAAAATTAAAGATAATTCCTATTATCAAACCTCCTGGTTGCAGTATTTTCAAGATATTGTTAGTGTCTTTTGATATAGTATTCTCAGTATAAGATGGTGTATCTGACACTACACTATTTTTTGTAATAGAATTAACTGTCCAAGGGTCATCATCGAAGTTTAAAGCATAACCCCAATGTAAGGATAAACTATTTATTCTGCCAATCTTAAATTCATAACCCATATATATGTTTGTTGTGTTAAGAGCTAAAAAATCAACATAAGTCTTTTCTTCTAAATTAGGAGTATTTAATTCAATAAACACATCTTCTAAACCTGAACAATAAGTATATCCCATACCATAAAAAAGCCCCCCATTATCTCTTTTATTATATTGTATATTTAATGAATATTTATTCCCCCAGACACTTATCCCAAAAACAGGATGTAATGAAACATGATCTGAGAATGTAATTCTTGCAGCAACACCACAAAAACCTGTTTGAAAATTTACTCCGTTTCCTAAACCTAACATCAACCTTGGTAGTGGCTCACTCTTTATCAATGCCTTTTTTTCTCGTTTAATCTTGATTTTAGCTAATTCATCTTCACTTCTAACTCGAGGTAGCCTTTTATCAAAATTAAGTTCAATAAGTTCTATTTGAGCATTTAAAATATACGTACTTACCTCATCATCATTCTTATTTGTAAAGTCAAAATAAACATTTAACGAATCTGTTTTAGTCACATTACAGATAATTCTAGTTCCACTTTTTGTTAAAATTCTATCTTTCGCTACAAGTAGTATCGGAGAAAATAATACACACATAAGAAATAATCGCAAACTCAACATATAAAAACTATTTTAATAATCACTCTAAAAAAATACCGACACAAAGATATATTTTTTTTCGGAGCAAAACAAAATAGTAACCCCAATACCTTTTCACAACTAAAGAAATAAGATTTGTATTCTATTATGGAATACGAAAAAAGGAAACCCATAAGAGCTTCCTTTTTTAGTAGCGAGAGGCGGGCTTGAACCGCCGACCTCGTGATTATGAATCACGCGCTCTAACCAGCTGAGCTACCTCGCCATTACTGTTTAGCGGCTGCAAAGATAACAATTAAATATCTTCACACAAAAAATTATCTACCCATTATCTATCTTTGTTTTAATTTGAATACTACATTAACAAAAAAGGAAACTCGTTTGAGTTTCCTTTTTCTATATATTAAGAGCTAACTTTATTCAGAAGCCGAGCCAGATCGTGTGACAGGGATATTAGCTACTACATTATTAAAGTCTCTCCACTGATTAGTTCCTTTGTAGGCAGGCTTAGCCCCTACAGGAACATATAATATACAAGAGTTCTTTTTCACTCCTTCAAAGACCTCTTTCTCAAATCTAAGGTTTACAGGATTGGAGGATTTAATATACATTGAAATTAAATTCTTACAACCCGAGAAAGCATAACTCCCAATTCTTCCAACTGAAGCTGGTATTTTTACTGATGTCATCTTTACACATCCAATAAAGGCTCCGTTCTCAACTTCAATTACAGTAGAAGGAATAGAATAAATTCCAGCTTTTGAAATTGGACAAGTTATTAAAGTGGTTTTTTCTTTATTAAATAATATACCTTCAACACTAGCATATGCTGCATTTCCTTCTTCAACTTCTAATTGAGCACTACATAAATAGAAAGCACCTTCACCAATTTTCTTTACAGAGGCAGGAATCTTAACTGCTGCTAATGCATTACAAGCATGAAAAGCAGATAATTCTATTGACTCTACGCTAGATAAAACATCATAAACGCCAGATTTTGAAACTGGACACTGCAACAATGCGGTTTGATCTTTATTATACAACACACCTTCTTTACTAGAATATTTTGTATTAGATTCATCAACAGCAATTAAAGCACTACATTCATAAAAGGCTCTACTTCCAATAGACACTACAGACAATGGAATAGAAATTGTCATTAAACCTTTACAGCCTGCAAAAGTTTTAACGCCAATATTTGTTAGTTTATCTGATAGTATTATCGAAGCTAAACTACTACAGCCTGCAAAAGAGGAAGTCCCCATAATAGTTACTGATGATGGAATAGTAACAGCAGTTAACCCCACACAATTCTCAAAAGCAGAAACACCTATTGATGTTACCGAAGTAGGAATATTCACAGATGTTAAACCTGTACAGTTTGCAAAAGTAGAAGTACCTATAGATATAATAGATGTTGGAATATTTACAGTAGTTAAACTACTACAACCTTCAAATGCAGAAACACCAATTGAAATTACAGAGCTTGGAATTAATATGGAAGCCAAACTGCTACAGTTTTTAAAAGCGGATTTCCCTATCGAAATAACCGATGTTGGAATTACAACAGATGTCATCCCTTTACAATCCTCAAATGCATTTCTACCAATAGAACTTACAGAAGAAGGAATTGAAATAGTAGCTAAACTACTACAACCTTTAAAAGCACTACTACCAATAGATGTTACAGTAGGAGGTATAACAATACTTGTAATACTATTACAACCTTCAAATGCTTCATTTCCAATTGATGTAGCAGATGATGGCAATTCAAGAGAAGTTAAACTGGTACAACCAGAAAAAGCAGATGTTCCTATTGAGATAACAGAGCTCGGAATTGATACCGACATTAAACCACTACAATCAGTAAAAGCGTGACTACCTATAGATGTTACTGATGATGGAATAGTAACTGACATTAAAGCACTATAACCAGAGAAAGCAAAATTACCTACCGTTGTTACCGTAGAAGGAATGATATAACTACCCGATTTTGAGATAGGGCACTGAATCAAAGTTGTTTGTACTTTATTAAATAAAACACCTTCTATAGTTGAATAATTTGGATTAGTTGTTTCAACATCTATTATACCACTATAATAATAAAAAGCTTTCATTCCAATAGTAGTGACTGATTGCGGTATTACAACTGAGCTTAATGAGCTACAGCCAGAAAAAGAAGATGGATCAATAGACTTCACTGTACTAGGAATGATATAATCGCCAGTTTTAGATAATGAACATTGAATTAAGGTAGTTTCTTCTTTATTAAATAAAACATTGTCTTTACTAGCGTAATCTTTATTAGTAGCATCAACCGTAATCTTTCCTGAACAGCCTGCAAATGCTAATTTCCCAATTGATGAAACTGATGCAGGAATTTTAATTTCTGAAAGTGCACTACAATTTAAAAAAGCTTCTCTTCCTATTGTAACAACAGATTTTGGAATTGTTATAGATGTATAGTTACTGCAATCGGAGAATGCATTGTCCTCAATAGAAGTTACACCTTCGGGTATAATAACCTTCGTTAATTTAGCCGCTGACTCAAAAATATTTACCCCCTCATTCTTAACAAATGGACTTGTTAGCTCTGTTAACACGACACAACCCTGGAATGCATCCTCAGCAATAAAAGAAACAGATGAAGATATTGTTACAGACTTCAAACCAGTACAATCTGCAAATGTAGAACTACCAATAAAAGAAATTGAATTAGGAATTGAAATTGATTTCAAACTACTACATCCAGAAAAAGCTCTTGCTCCAATAGAAATAGTTGTTTCTGGAATTGATATTGAATCGACACTCGAACAGCCAGAGAAAGCTGAAACTCCAATTGAAGTAAAAGGCATCTCTTTAGGAACCTTTATTGATCTAAATGCCGTACAATTGCTAAATGCCTCTGCATCAATAGCAATCTCTGAAAGCAAGTTGCCACTTACCGATTCTCCAAACGAAACTGACGTTAAGGTAGTTTTTCCTGAATATGTTTTTGCATTATAAAAAGCTCTTTGTGGTATTGTATTCGCATTATAAATATTACTAGCATCATCATAAGGACCTTCTTCTCCAGTATAGGAAGCTATAGCTTTTAATTTAAGCTCAAGAGTCGTTAATTTAGGTAATTGATCGCGCATAAACTTAAAGTCTCTCGCATCAATGGTTCCAGTAATAACTAAATCTGTTACATTATTCTGATCTTCAGAATTCAATGCAGATGATAGTTCTCCGGGTGAACTAACATTAACCGTTTTTGTCAATTTAGCTTGTAACATTAAACTAATGCATAAACTAAAAATAAGAAGAATAAACTTTTTCATTGTGTTGGATGTATTTGTGAGGTTGAATTTGATAATACTAAATTTTAGTAAAAATATATATTCTAATTTTATGAATCAAGTAGCACAAGTAAAAAAAACCCTTGTATAAGGGAATTCCATATGTTTTACATACAACAAAATAGTTTTTACTTTAGTTCATAGCATTATACTTTTTTTTCAATAAAAAAAGAAGCTTATTAAAAGCTTCTTTTTTTTTATTTCTGACGAATAAATACTTGTATAGGAGTACCCTCAAAATCCCATTCTTCACGAATCCTATTTTCCAAGAACCTGCGATAAGGTTCTTTAATATATTGTGGCAAATTCGCAAAAAACACAAAAGTTGGTACTTGTGTATTTGGTAATTGAGTTACATATTTAATTTTAATATACTTTCCTTTCAATGCTGGTGGCGGATAGCTTTCAACTAAGGGTAGCATATATTCATTTAATTTTGAAGTAGCCACCTTTCTTTTTCTGTTTTCAAATACTACAACAGCCATTTCTATTACCTTAAAAATTCGTTGCTTTGTTGTAACAGAAGTGAAAATTAAAGGAAAATCTGTAAAAGGAGCCAAACGCTTACGAACCTTCTCTTCATAAGCTTTTATATCTTTGGTTTCTTTTTTATCAACCAAATCCCATTTATTAACACATACAACTAGCCCCTTCTTATTTTTCTGAATAATTGAAAATATATTCAAATCTTGATTTTCGATGCCACGAGTGGCATCAATCATCAACACACAAACATCCGAACTTTCAATGGCACGAATAGCACGAATAACAGAATAATATTCTAAGTCTTCATTGACCTTTGCTTTCTTACGAATACCAGCAGTGTCAACTAAATAAAAATCATTCTTAAATTTATTATATCGTGTGTAAATTGAATCACGAGTTGTACCAGCAACATCTGTCACAATTGTACGTGTATCATCTAAGAAAGCGTTAATCATTGATGATTTTCCAGCATTTGGTCTACCAACTACTGCAAAACGAGGTAATTCTTCATCAATATCTTCAACTGTATCTTCCTTAAAATGCGTAAGTAGCTCATCCAAAAACTCTCCAGAACCGAGTCCGTTTACTGCAGAAATAACAAAAGGATCTCCTAAACCTAAAGCATAAAACTCTGCTGCTTGAAATTGAAACTCATGCGTATCTGCTTTATTTGCAGCAAGGACTACTGGCTTATTTCCTCTTCTCAACAAATTAGCAACCTGCTCATCATAATCAGTAATTCCATTTAATATGTCTACAACAAAAACAATAACATCTGCTTCTTCCACAGCTAAAAGGACTTGTCTTTTAATTTCTGCTTCAAAAACATCGTCAGAATTTACTACCCAACCACCTGTGTCTATTACAGAAAATTCACGCCCAGTCCAATCACACTTACCATACTGACGGTCGCGTGTAGTACCGGCTTCTTCTGTTACAATTGCTCTACGACTTTGCGTTAAGCGATTAAACAAGGTCGATTTTCCAACGTTTGGACGACCTACTATTGCTACAATATTACCCATAATAAAACTTTTGAGAGTTTCCGACAAAGCTGTCAGCCCTCTGATGATTATATTCTCATAGTACAAACACACAAGCGTGCGCCTCTACATCTACATCTCTTACTTAATCTAAATTATACCCAAAGCTCTTCAATTTATTAGCTTTGCTACGCCAGTCTTTTTCAACTTTAACATATAATTGTAAAAACACCTTTTTTTCAAAAAACTCTTCCATATCTATACGAGCTTCTGTTCCTACTTTTTTCAATGATTTTCCTCCATGACCAATTATAATTCCTTTTTGAGAATCACGCTCAACATATATTATTGCTCTAATACGAATTATTTTTTCTTCATCCGTAAATTCTTCTACACCAACTTCAACAGCATAAGGAATTTCCTTATTATAATTCATCAATATTTTCTCACGAATAATTTCTGTTACAAAGAATCGTGCTGGTTTATCAGTCAATACTTCTTTATCAAAAAATGGAGGCGACTCAGGCAACAACTCTTTAATTCTACGCAATAGAGGATCTAAGTTAAACTTAGTCAAAGCAGATACAGGAAGAATTTCAGCTAATGGCAATTGGTTTTTCCAATAATCAACTTTTTCTTCCAACTTTTCTTGATCAATCAAATCAATTTTATTCAATACCATTATAACGGTAGCTTCATTTTGATTAACCATTTGCACAAACTCAGCATTTTTCTCACTTGAGTCAAATACATCTGCTACATACAATAAAACATCAGCATCAGACAAGGCTGATTTAGAAAACCCCAACATCGATTCTTGCAAGCGATAATTGGGTTTTAAAACACCTGGAGTATCAGAATATACAATTTGAAAATCTTCTCCATTAACAATACCCATAATACGATGACGGGTAGTTTGAGATTTAGACGTTATAATAGAAATTTTTTCTCCTACTAAGGCATTCATTAGGGTCGATTTTCCAACATTTGGATTCCCTACTATATTTACAAAACCGGCTTTATGCATTTTTATTGAATAAGTTACAAAGATAGCTAAAAAATCAGAATCTAATTATTAGCTTAATTTAGCTTGATATTTTATGAATTACAGCATATCATGTGAAACAAAAAACACGACCCTAAAAAGATCGTGTTTTTATTATATTATTATTGTTGTTATTTTGTATCGTAACCCCATTTAAGATATACACCACCCCATGTAAATCCTCCTCCAAATGCAGTAAGAATTAAATTATCACCTTTCTTCAATTTTGATTCCCACTCCCACAAACAAAGTGGAATAGTTGCGCTAGAGGTATTACCATATTTCTCAATATTAATCATTACTTTATCATAACCAACACCTGTTCTTTTCACAGTAGCATCAATAATTCGAAGATTAGCTTGATGTGGAACTAACCAATCTACATCATTAGAGCCTAGATTATTTTTCTCCATAACTTCAGCTGAAACGCCTGCCATATTAGTAACAGCATGCTTAAATACTTGTTGTCCTTCTTGATAGACGAAATGTTCGCGATTCTTTACTGTTTCTTCAGAAGAAGGGTATGCAGAACCTCCAGCTTTCATTTGAAGGTGTGGATAACCTATTCCATCAGTACGAAGAATAGAGTCCATTAGGCCTAACTCCTCTTCTGTTGGCTCTAACAAAACTGCTGCTGCTGCATCTCCAAACAATGGACAAGTAGTGCGATCTGTATAGTCTGTTATTGCTGACATTTTTTCACCAGACAACACAATTATTTTTTTATATTTCCCTGTTTTAATAAATGACGAACCTATTTCCATTGCAAAAAGGAAGCCTGAACAAGCAGCAGAGATATCAAAACAAAAAGCATTCTTTATTCCAGCTTTATCAGCACTTAAGGCTGCTGTTGAAGGAAAGAAATGATCTGGTGTTGTTGTAGAACAAATTACAGCCTCAATTTCTTCAGGCTTCGTATTTGTTTTTTCTAACAATTGCTTGATAGCTTTTTCACCCATAAAAGAAACACCCCTACCTTCTCCTTTCAGTATTCGTCGTTCTTTTATCCCGATACGAGTCATAATCCACTCATCGGTTGTGTCAACCATGCGACTCAACTCATCATTATCAAGAATATAATCAGGTACATACGCACCTACCCCTGTAATTACAGCATTTATCATGAAGCTCTTTGTTTATTTCTTTAAAAAAATTTGCCCTAAAATATATTTAGGGCAACTTAATCTTTCTCTAAACCTACATCTATCTTATAAAGATGCCATTTTTTCTACAGCTAATTTCCCTCTGTAGTAGCCACACTCACCACATACTGTGTGATAAATATGCATTGCTCCACAGTTTGAACAAGCTGATAATGTTGGTACTGCAGCTTTAATGTGAGTTCTTCTTTTATGCTTTCTTTGTTTAGAGATTCTACTCTTCGGATGTGCCATTTTTCTATTTGTTAGTTATTGTCTTTTATATCTTTTAAAGCATCCCATCTGGGATCTATTTCTCTTTTTGTGTCTCTATCACCAATATCAGCAGACTCATCATCATCTTCATCTGCGATTTTATTTATTATATGTTTTTCTAATCTCAAAGCCATGTCTTTATTACAAGCTCCAAGAGGATGAACCTTTTTTACAGGGATGCTTAAAACTACGAACTCGTATAAATACCAAGCTAAGTTTATTACTCCATCACCTTCAGGAATGATTACTACTTCATCGCTTTCTTGTGAAAGATCATCTCCAAATTTTACATATAACTTACCGTTGTAAGAAATTTCTTGCTCCATCTCATCTAAACACCGGTCGCAAGAAATAAATATTAAGCCTTCAAGTTTAAATTGCAATGCATAGGTTGAAGCTATTTTATTAAGCGTCACTTCAACTTTTACATCACCTCGCTCAATTTCCGGACTATCAATCTTATTGAAATAATCATCATCCATCTGATATTCAAATGAATGCTTCCCATCCGAAAGAGATTTTAAGGGAATTTTATAACTATCAAATTTTCCCATTGAGTACTCTGTTCTATTAGAAAAACGGTGCAAAGTTACATATTTCTACTATACAAATAAAAACATTTGAGCTTTTTTACTGATTTTTTATGAAATTATAATATAACTATCTGAATATCTATTTATTAAACTCCAATTTTACGCAATTGTATTCTAAATGTAGTTCCAACGTTAAGCTCTGAATTTTTAACGAATATTTTTCCATTATGGTAATCTGTCACTATTCTTTTTACAAAAGACAAACCTAAACCCCAACCTCTCCTTTTTGTTGTATAACCAGGATTAAAAACAGTTTTATATTTTGATTTTGGAATTCCTTTACCAGTATCCTTTATATCAATATCAAAATGTTCATGATTATTATTTACAGTAATATCAATAACACCTTCTCCGTCCATAGCATCAATTGCATTTTTACAAAGATTTTCAATAACCCACTCAAAAAGAGACACATTTAAATTAACCTTCAAATCAATTGGAATATTATAAGATGTAATAAATTCTACTTTTTTTGAAGACCTATTTTGAATATAAAGAATTGACCTATCTAAAGATTTTACCAATGGCACCTCCTCAAGAGTTGGCTTAGAACCAATTTTAGAAAAGCGATCTGCTATAACGCTTAATCTATTAATATCCTCCCCCATTTCTTTAATTAAGCGCCTGTCTATATCCATCCCTTTAAGAATCTCTGTCCAGGCTAACAATGAAGAAATTGGAGTTCCTAGCTGGTGTGCTGTTTCTTTCGAAAACCCTACCCATATTTGATTTTGCTCCGCTTTTTTCGTAGTTGCAAAAGCAATAAAAGCAACTATTAAAAAAACAATACTTACTGCTAAAATTATAAATGTAAATAAGTTTAGATTTTTAATTAAAAATGATCTATCATAATAAACATAATATTTTGTCTCTTCATCAATTTCAACAATAATTGGCTTATGTATTTTTTTTAAATATTGAATTTTCTTCTCTAAAAATTCAGCTTTACCCTCTTCAGGCAAATCTATATTCCTAATTCCATAATCTTCACTAACAAGCTCATCTTTACTATTAATAATAATAACAGGAACAGTAGCATTGCTATTTAAGACCTTTAAAACTAGTGTCATATCAGCCTCTTCATCAGCACTTATTAATTGTCGAGTTGCTTCAGCCCAAATTTCCATATTGGCTTTTTCCTGCTTTGATAAATTTTGAACAACTACGTTTGTAAAATACATAGCTACCAAAACAACAGAAACAGAAAGCACTATAAAAAGCAGCTTCAATCTATTATATCTTTCGTAATGTAAGGACATACTATTTTTTAATTTACAAAATTTAAATTCTAACAGTTTCTATCTATATTTCTCATCGGCATCATCTCCTAAGAGGTTTATATAACTATTGTAGCGCGACTTACTTATTTCTTTATTATCAACAGCTTTTACAACAGCACAATTTGGCTCGTGCACATGCGTACAGTTATTATATTTGCAACGAGAAGAAACAGCAAATATTTCTCGAAAATAATGAGAAACTTCTTCTGTTTTAAAATCAAAAGTACCAAATCCTTTTATTCCAGGAGTATCAATTAAATATGTTTCTTTATTCAAAATAAACATCTCTGAAAAAGTCGTGGTATGCATTCCCTTGTTATGATAAGAAGATATATCACTCGTTTTAGCTTCTATACTTGGTTCAATAGCATTAATCATTGTAGATTTTCCTACTCCAGAATGCCCTGAAAACAGAGTAATTTTTTCTTTCAACTCCTCACGTAAATTATCAACTCCTTCACCAGTAGTCGACGACACTTTGAAACATGGATAACCCAATGAATCATAGAGATTAATAAGAGCCTCCATATATTCTAATTCGGCTTCTGAATACAAATCTACTTTATTAAAAATTAACTTTGATGGAATATTATAGGCTTCGGCTGATGCTAAAAATCTATCAATAAAGATAGTTGATGTTTCTGGGTAGTTTACCGTAACAATTAAAAATAACTGATCTAAATTGGCTCCAATTATTTGAGATTGCTTTGATAAATTGGAAGAACGACGAATAATATAATTTTTACGATCTACAATTTCTGAGATTAAGCCATAACCTTGTGGACCAATATCAAATACAACTCGATCTCCAACAGCTAAGGGATTGGTGGTGCGTATACCTTTTAAACGAAAAGTACCTTTAATTTTACACTCAACTTGCTTAGCATCTTCAGTTTCCACCAAGTACCAACTTCCAGTATTTTTTATAACTAAGCCTTTATTCATGTTGATATTTAAAATGCTTCTGACGCTGTAATATATAAACCTTGAGTTCCATAATTACTCAACCCATAATCTAAACGCAAATGTACTCTTGCATCATTTAAACGATAACGCAAGCCAACTCCATAAGATAGTTTAAGCTTATCCTCCTTATAATTAAGATAATCAAATATTTGAGCAACACCTCCAAATGCCGCTGCTTTTAATCGTTTATAAATTGGAAAACGATATTCAGACTGCCATATTAAACTAGCATTATTCATAAACATACCTTCTCTAAAACCTCTCATTCTATCTCTACCTCCAATTGTTTGTAGAAATTGAAATGGAGCGTCTCCTGTCACTAATGAAGAATAAAACTGAGAGGCAAAGATATGTTTTTTACCCAAAGGGAGGTAGTGTCTAATATCTAAATTATAATAATTAGATAGATAATCACTACCAAATGACTTCGATGAAAACCAAGAGCTAAACTTAGCAAAAAAACCTTTTTCCGGATAAAAGTGATTATCTCTAATATCATACGTACTCACAAATCCTAAAGCTTGCACAAAAAAAGGTGTCGCTCCATCTAACAAAGAAAAACCACCAGCAACTAGCACTTCTGACAAATCAGCCTCTTCATAACGTAAAAAATAATTTAACCCAACTGACCATGATTTATTTATATATCGTTGAGGTTGAAATGACAGCTTTACATAGCGAGTTGTATAATCTAATCCTTCTGTCACATCTTTGTTTCCAACTCCATAAAAAACATCTGGATAATAATTAACACCTAAATCTGAATAGTAATAATATTTCTTATTTTTAGAATATAGCTTAGGCGCTACGTGAAAAATAAATTGATTTTTGAAGGTGTAAATGGCACTATATGAGACACTACTAATCTTGTTTAAATCATTACTTTTATAATAATACCCACCAGCAGCACCTAAACCAACACTTGTTTCTGGCTGATAAAACCCTATTGGCACAACAATAACACTACGCTTACTACCTTCAATAGAATCTTTATCTTGTGCAAAAGCAACAGAAGAAATCAAAAAAGAAGCAACAATAATGGCGCTTACTTTCAAACTAAAAATGCCACCTCGAAAACACGAAATGGCATCTTTAAAAATATATAAATAGTTAATTGTCAATTTAATACAAAATTAAACAGTCATTATTTCTTTTTCTTTCTCAACTAGTAATTCTTCGACTTTCTTAATAAAAACATCGTGAATTTTTTGAACACTTGCTTCCGCATCTTTTTCTAAATCTTCAGACAATCCGTTTTTAATTTCCTTCTTCAAACCTTCTATTGCTTCTCTTCTAGCATTTCTTATGCTAATTTTTGAATCTTCACCTTCTTGCTTAGCTTGTTTCACCAAATCTCTACGACGATCTTCAGTTAAAGGAGGAATTTGTAAACGAATAATTTCACCATTGTTCATTGGTGTTATACCAACATCAGAGTCCATCAGTGCTTTTTCTACTATCGGAAGCATTGATTTTTCCCATACTTGAATCGCAATTGTTTTAGCATCAGGAGTTGATATATTAGCAACACCACTTAAAGGAGTTATTGCACCATAATAATCAACTTTTACTCCATCAAGAATACGTACATTTGCTTTTCCTGCACGGATATGTGCTAAAGCCTCATCAAGAAAAAGAATACATGCTTCCATGTTTTCTTCAGCCGATTTTAAATAATCATTTACTTCTGGCATAATGTTTTGTTTTTGTTGCTTGCAAAAATAAGGAATGATATGTAATAAACAATACTACAATTGTTTTTTATCAATTCTAATTCTTCACCAAAGTCCCAATTTTCTCTCCTAATATTACTTTCTGTAAATTACCTACTGTATCCATATCAAAAACATAAATTGGCATATTATTCTCTTTACACATAGTTGTTGCTGTTAGGTCCATCACTTTTAGGCCTTTGATATAAATATCGTCGTAAGTAATTTCATCAAACTTTGTAGCCGTTTTATCTTTTTCTGGGTCGGCAGTATATACACCATCAACGCGCGTACCTTTCAACATTACATCGGCTTCGATTTCGATAGCTCGAAGAGATGAACCCGTATCAGTCGTAAAATAAGGATTTCCAGTACCTGCTGAGAAAATAGCCACTTCACCATTCTCTAAACTTTCTACTGCTTTTTTCTTACTATAGAACTCCCCTATTGGTTCCATACGAATGGCAGTTAGTACATTTACTTTAACACCCTTAGATTCGAGAGCAGAGCTTAGTGCTAAGCTATTAATCACTGTAGCCAACATACCCATCTGATCTCCTTTAACTCTATCAAAGCCTTTAGATGCACCGCTTAAACCCCGAAAAATATTTCCACCGCCTATTACGATTCCTACTTGAACTCCTAATTCAACAATTTCCTTTATTTGTTGAGCGTACTCATCTAAGCGTACATCATCAATTCCGTGTTGTTTATCTCCCATCAGTGATTCACCACTGAGTTTTAGCAAAATGCGTTTAAATTGTATCATATTTATATATTATTTATTACTGACAAAAGTAATAAAAAAAGGTGCCAAATTATACGTTTCCGCTTTCAAGTTCACAACAAGCTATAACTTAAAAATACATTTATTTCATAATCAAAATATTTTACTTATTTTTGACACCCCTGTCAGACACCTCCGTCAAACACAGGAGTCAAATTACACCCCATGAGTACTATAAAAGAAATTGGCAAAGAAGAACGAATTAATTCTGCAGCACAGAGTGTTTTTCTGAAAAAAGGGCTTTCAAACACCACAATGCAAGATATTGCAGCAGAGGCTGGTATAAGTAGAACTGCCTTGCATTATTATTTCAGAAATAAGGATAAATTGTTTGAAACCTTCTTCACCGTAGCAATTAACAATACGATTCCGAAGATAAATGAAACAATCAGCAAAGAAATGCCTTTAGCAGACAAGATGGTGGAAATAGCTCATAATTATATAGACTTATTACACCACAACGATAAACTTCCTGGTTTTGTTGCAACAGAAATTCAGCGTGACCCTACGGCAATTATAGAATTTATTAAAGAGAAATCTGACGCAATAAATTTTTCTTCCGTAAGAGAACAAATAGACAAAGAAGTCGCAGAAGGAAAAGTTAGACCTTTTCAGATTTCACAACTAGTAATATGTGTTGTAAGCTTATGTATTTTCCCATTTATATGTAGACCAATAATTGATACTTTTTTATCAACAGAGGCACCAGAGTCTTTCGACTCATTTATTAATGATAGAAAAGAAGTAGTTGGAGAGATGATTACTCGCTGGTTATCAGTGAAATAATATTGAATATTAATAAAGTATTGATGAATAATAATTATATAAAACTAGGAGTTGATGTGGGTTCTACTACAGCAAAAGTAGTAGCACTAGATGAGAACAACAATGTGATTTACAAATCATATCGCAGACATTATACTCGTTTAATAGAGACCATTACAGAAATCCTTAACGAACTAAATGAAGAGCTTGGCGACAAGGAATTAAACATATGCATGACTGGCTCAGGAGCTATGGGTATGACAGAACGCATGGGGATACAATTCGTACAAGAAGTAGTGGCTGTAACTAAATCTCTCAAAACATTTTACCCAGAAGCAAAAACCTTAATTGACATAGGTGGTGAAGATGCTAAATTAGTATTGCTAGAGGATGATAAAGCACCTGATATACGCATGAATGGAAACTGTGCAGGTGGTACTGGTTCTTTTATTGACCAAATGGCTACGCTACTAAATATCCCTATAGGAGAGATGGATTCTCTAGCACAAAAAAGCACAACAATCTACCCTATTGCGTCAAGATGTGGTGTCTTTGCAAAAACAGATGTACAGAATTTAATCGCTAGAAAAATTAGTGCTTCTGATATTTCTGCCTCTATTTTTCATGCGGTGGCTTTACAAACAGTAAATTCTCTTGCTAGAGGTTGTGAGATGGAGCCAACAGTTGTTTTTTGTGGTGGTCCAATGACTTACATTCAATCACTTCAACAAGCATTCATAGAAGTTCTCAAATTAAAAGACAGCAATTATGAAATGCCTAAAAACGCACAACTTTTCACGGCATTAGGTGCTGCAATATCTGCGAAAGAAAATAATAAAACAATTCTTATCAGTCAGTTGATAGAACAGCTAGCTCACTATTCTTCTACATTAAAAATGGTAAGTCAACATCTCGACCCTCTATTCTCAAAAGAAAATACACTTCAGGATTGGGAGCTTAAAAGAAACATAGTATGCATACCTCAAACTAGCTGCGAAAAAGTACAAGACGCTTATATTGGAATTGACTCAGGATCTACAACAACAAAAATTATAATAACTGACCCTGATGCAAAAATTCTATATTCTTTCTACTCCAACAATGAAGGCAATCCGTTAAACACAGTTATTAAAGGCATGTCTCTTTTTCAAAAAGAAGTAGAAGAGAAAAACTATCAAATTAATGTTCTAGGATCTGCAGTTACAGGCTACGGAGAAGATTTAATTCACTCTGCACTTAACTTTGACAATGGAATTGTTGAAACAATTGCCCATTATCTTGCAGCAAGAAAAATTGATCCTCAAGTATCCTTTGTATTAGATATTGGAGGTCAAGATATAAAAGCAATTTTTGCTCAAAATGACACTATTACTGATATAGAAATTAATGAAGCTTGTTCATCTGGCTGTGGCTCTTTTGTTGAAGGTTTCGCAAAAAACTTAGGCTATACGGCACAACAATTTTCTGATTTAGCGTGTCAATCTAATTCTCCTTGTGACTTAGGGTCTCGTTGTACCGTATTTATGAATTCTAAAGTGCGTCAATCCATTAAAGATGGAGCTACAGTAGAAGATTTATCAGCTGGGTTAGCTTATTCAGTAGTAAAAAACTGTCTATATAAAGTATTGAACCTTGAACACTTAAAAGAAATAGGTGACAATATTGTTGTACAAGGTGGCACCTTTAAAAATAAAGCTGTTTTCCGAGCTTTAGAAATGCTTTCAGGAAAAACCGTAAGTTGCTCAGATAAACCCGAACTTATGGGTGCTTATGGAGCTGCTTTGTATGCTATATCAAAAAAAACAGATAAACCTTCAACTTTTATTGGTTTTGACAACTTAGCTTCCACATCTAATTACGAAACAAAATATACACATTGTAAAGCTTGTACCAACAATTGTCAAATTACAGTATTCAATTTTCCTAATGGGAAAAAATGTTATTCTGGGAACAAATGCGAAAAGGTATTTACGAACAATCCAGAGAAACAAAAACGAGGTGAAAATATTTTTGACTACAAAAAAGAAATTCTTTTTAAACAAGACAAAAACGATAAACAGGCTACACTTAAAATTGGCATACCACGCATATTAACTATTTACGAAAATTTTCCGTTTTGGCAAAGCCTATTTAATAATGCTGGAGTAGAAGTTGTATTATCTAATGAAAGTACGGTAAATCTATATGAAAAAGGATCTGGAACAATCATGTCTGATAACATCTGTTTCCCGGCTAAACTTTCACATGGACATATTGTGGATTTAGCAGAACAAGGAGTAAATCGGATTTTTTATCCATTTATTTTATTTGAAAAAGCAGAATATGATAATGCACACAACTGTTATAATTGCCCTATCGTCACAGCTTATTCTGAGGTTTTACACAATATAAAAACAGGTATCCCTATTGATTCCCCAGCCATCACTTTTAAAGATGATGATTTACTTAAGAAGGCTTGTGTTAAGTATCTACAAACATTAGGTGTAGATAAGAAAACTGCTGAACAAGCTTTTAGAAAAGCTTATCAAACCCAAGACCATTATAAAAATGCAATCGAAAAAAGAAACACTGAGATACTAGAAAAGGCAAAAAAAGAAAATGTACCTCTTATACTTTTAGCTGGTCACCCTTATCATGCCGACCCTCTTATTCATCAAAAAATATCAGATATACTTTCAGATTTAGGTGTATATGTGATTAATGAAGAGGTTAGTGTGGAAAAAGAAAACAATTCATTCCAAACGGATTATTTTACAATTTCACAATGGGCATATCCAAATCGCATTTTACAAGCTGCCGACTGGGCTACAAAACAAGACATTCCTGTATATTTTGTACAAATGAACTCCTTTGGCTGTGGCCCTGATGCCATTATTGTAGATGAGGTAAAGGATATTTTGAAGCGAAGTAATAAGTCATACACTATTATTCGCATAGATGAAATTGCAAGCACAGGGTCTATTAAATTACGCCTTCGCTCCTTAGTTGAGTCTATTAAACTTAAACATGAAACTCACACAAAGAAAAAAGAGTTTATTTCTACTAGACCTTTTCTTAAAGAGGATAAAAAGAAAACTATTTTAGCACCATGGTTTGGAGATTTCTATTCACCATATGTTCCTGCTATTTTTGGATTAATGGGCTATAAAATTGAGAACCTGCCAAAATCATCAAAAAAATCATTGGATGTTGCACTTACTGCAATGAATAATGAAATATGTTACCCTGCTTTATTAGTTGTAGGAGATATTTTAAGTGCCTTACAAAGCGGCAACTATGACTTAAATGATATAGCTATTGGCATCACGCAAACAGGAGGTCAATGTCGTGCTACCAATTATATAGCCATGATAAAAAGAGCTCTAGTAAATAATGGTTTTGAAAACATACCTGTAATTGCTATAACAACGGGAGCTGGTACTATTAATAATCAGCCTGGTTTTGAATTCGACTTTAAAAAAGTTTTATTCACAGTGCTTCATTCAATATTCTTTGGTGACGCCTTATCTCGCTTATATTATAGCACAGTAAGTCGTGAGTTAGTAAGTGGACAATCAGCAGCTTTACGTGATAAGTATCTTGAGAAATCAGCCAACTTGTTAACAGAAAAAAAACACAAGCAACTAAAAGAACTATTAAAAGAAGCTGTGCGAGAATTTAACCAAATTGCTGTTAGCAATAGAAAGGTTCAGACTATTGGTATCATAGGTGAGATTTATGTAAAATACAACTCATTTGGGAACTATGGTATTATCGACTGGCTATTAGAACAAGGGGTAGAAGTATCTATTCCACCTATCACCAATTTCTTTATGCAAATGTTCATTAACAACGAAACAAAAAAAGAGCAATATATTGAACATAAAACATACTGGAATGGACTAAGTAAAATAACAGAGATTGTTATTAATAAAATGGCAGATCGTTACGAGAAAATATTAAAAGACTTCGTACGTTATCGACCAGTAGAGAATGTGCGCGAAGAAGCTGAATTAGCCTCTAAAACAGTCAATCTATTAAATCAATACGGTGAAGGTTGGTTAATACCAGGAGAAATTGCTGGTTATGCCAAACAAGGCATCAAAGACATTATCTGCATTCAACCATTTGGCTGTATTGCCAACCATGTTGTAGGAAAGGGAATCGAAAAGAAAATAAAAAAAGAATACCCAAACATCAATCTTCTATTCCTAGACTTCGACTACGGAACCAGTGAGGTAAATGTACACAATAGATTACACTTTATGCTAATGGATAAAGAAGAGCAGAAAAAATAATTATGGATAAGCTACAATCTATTAAAAAATTATACTGCAGTATTCTATTGCTAGCAATTTTTGCAAGTGCTTTTGGAGAGAAGAAAAAAACGAAAGAAAGCATCTTTTATACATTTGAAAATACAGCAACATTAATTGACACAGCAAAGTGTAACAAAATTAAAAACAATATAGAAAATTGGAGTATTTATATGCCCAAAGAATGGTCAGGTCAATTTGGTGATGAAGCTCCTAGTTTAAAGGTCTATAATAAAAATCTATTCATTAAGTGTTATACCATTTGGGATGTTAATGACAATATAATTGCAGTAAAGATAAAGGGGAACAAGAAAAAATATTCTAAAGTAATTAAAATAGAAGAATCAGATATTTTAATGATAAATCTAAAGAAGAAAAAACAATTGGAGTTTTATTATCAGATAATTGGCACTAGCTATATTACTCTATTTATAATAAACAATTTACATAAAGATTACTCAGAGAAAGACTTACGAGAAATTAAATATCTAATTCAACAATTCTTAAGAATACATCCTTCAAAAGAAATTGCAACTAATACATAAAGCAAAAGCGGCCATCTTTCAATAGCCGCCTTTTTATATATTAATTATATCAAAAGTTGGTCAATTAATTTAACTCTAAATGCAAATTATTTTCTTCAGCAATACGACGCATATTTAATACGGCATAACGCATACGTCCTAAAGCAGTATTTATACTAACACCTGTTTTTTCAGCAATTTCTTTAAAGCTTAAATCATCGTAATAACGCATACGAATAACGTCTTTCTGATTCTTTGGCAAATAATCTACTAAACGAGCTACATCTGTCATTACTTGCTCTTGCACCATCGTATCTTCTATCGTTTTATCTGACGATTTTGTTGTGGTTAAAATATCAAAATCTGAATTCTCTGTTGGAGAGGTATTTTCATTTTGTGAACGACGGAAGTAATCAATAATGAGATTGTGTGCAATCCGATTAACCCATGCTAAAAAACGACCATTATCAGTATATCTTCCTTGCTTAATAGTTGTGATTACCTTAATAAAGGTTTCTTGAAAAACATCTTCACAAACATTCTTATCACGAACAATAAAATAGATGTAAGAATAAACGCGACTTTTGTATCGATTCAGAAGAGTTTCAAAAGCGCTATTATTACCATCTGTGTATAACTTAACCAATTGTTCATCGGTTAATAAAGTTTGGTGCTTCATTACTTTGTTATTTCTAGTTTCAAAGTAAAGTTATAACAATAGGCAATTGAGTTTAAATGTTAAATTTATATCTAAGCGCAAAACAAAGATATCATTTAAAGCCATCTATGCAAGTTATTTCTATAGATTTAACAAATATCTAAAATGTTAAAATCGACAAAATACGACTCTGTATTCCCATCTAACAAAGACATCTAAAACCAAACATGTTTTACAACATAGTGCATAAAATATGAAACAACAGCAACAGTTAAAATGGATAACCTATTGCAAAATGGAAGGCTGTATCATCCCAAGTAACAGGTAAGCGCCATTGATATAATCTTTCTTGCGTTGGATCATATAATTTAACTCCCATATCAATACGGAAAAGAAAAAAAGAAAAATCAAAACGAAGACCTAAACCATAAGAATAAGCTAACTGCTTATAAAATTTATTCAAGTCAAAAACACCATCCTGCTGAGTATTATATTCTCTAATAGTCCATATATTTCCAGCATCTAAAAATGCGGCTCCTTCTAACAACCAGAATAACTTAAAACGATATTCAAAGTTGAGGTCTAACTTAATATCTCCCGATTGGTAAAAATCAACACCTATTTTATCTGATTGGTACAAACCTGGCCCTAATGTTCGAACAGGCCAGCCTCTAACACCATTAGCTCCTCCTCCAAAAAAACGTTCTTCAAAAGGTACAGCATCATCATTCCCATAAGGGTATGCAAGACCAACATTAAATCTATAAATAAAGGTATTATTAGTATTTACTATTCGATTAAACGAATAATCAAATTCTGCCTTCGCATATTGCGAAAAACGAATTCCTCCAATTCTATATACGCCATCTTCTTTTTCTGCTCCAAATAAGCTAGATAAGCCAGATAATACATTGCCTGCGGTTTCAATACGCCCTTTATAAGAATAGTAATTTTTATGTGGTTGACTAGCTTTTTGAGTTGTTTTAAAATAACTCAATCCTGTTCGTGTTACAAAGTGATTCTCATAACTATACCTTAATACGGTATTCGACTCAAGATAATCACTCCTAAAACTATCTGACATTCGAGGTAAGTAAACGTAATTAGCATCAATTAAATCAAAAACATATCGTTCGCTATTATTAGAACCTGTCATCCAAATATATTTCCATGCTGAACCTGCAGTTGTTCTAACATACCATGGGTTATCTTGAAAATTATAGGCAACAGACCATTCAGTTGTGGCACGTATTCTACGTTTTACCTTATCACTTATAAAAGGGAACATGAATTTTGGAAACGTTATAGATGTTTCACCTCCTAAATCAAAAGCATTATTGGACAAGAGATCTGTTAAGTCTCCCATTGGCTGGTAGGCTGTTCTAAGTTTAATATTAAGCTGTTCCGATCCTTTAAATAAATTTTTATGATGATAATTAGCATTTATTGCAGCCCCTAAGTCTCCGTCTGTATTTGTTCCTTCTAACTCTATAGAGAAACCTTTTATCTTATTTGGAGAAAGCATAATAAAACAATCTAAAAATCCATCTCTTTGTTCACGAAAAACAATATTTGCATACCTTGTTACTCCTAGGTTATTAAGAGCAGCATACGTTTTTTCCACATCCTTTTGATTATAAAACCCATATGGAACAATGAATGTTTTATCTGCTAAAATAGAAGGACGTAATTGTTTTTTCTCATTATAAAAAAAGGAATATCCTCTATAATAGACAGTATCTTTAATCTGTTCTCTAAAACCTTTATCAGGATTATACCACGGCACAAAATTTACAGTTCTTATAACCAGACGTTTATGAGTAGTTCTTTCAATAATACCATCACGACGACTTTTTAACATTGGTCGTGATTTAAAAGTAATATCAACTTGATGGGTGTTCAATGTGCTATCTGCTTCTATATATAGATAATCTTTATTGAAATAATAAAAGCCTTTACGTTTAAGAAGGTTTTCTATTCGTAATCTTTCAGCTTCTAATTTATCTACATCTAAAAGATCATTTGATTTCAGCAAGGTATGAATGGTATCTTCATAAATAAATGATCGTATGCTATCATCGTCAATCTGGTAAGATATATTACGAATAGAATAAGGTTTATTACCTACAACAATATATGTTAGATTAGCTTTCTTTTTATGTAAATCCATTTTAACTTTCACGGCTGAATTTACATATCCTTTATTAGACAAATACTTTTGCATCTCAACTCGGGTGAGCTCAGTCTCTTTATTCTGCAAAATAACAGGAGGCTCTCCCATTTTACGCCACATACGATTAAACCACTTTGAAGTATCTTTTCCAGAAATATTATAGATACGTAACTGCAGTCGATAAGTACCAAAAATACCCGGGTTAGGTTTCTGGCGCATATATGGCTTCAGCTGTTCTTTTCCAATATCACTTATATCAGAACTAACTTTTGCCTGATTAAGGAGGTACTTATTATCAGGAACGAATTTTGACAAACTGCATGATGAAAGCAGTAATATAAGAAGGGAGATAAAAAGGAAATATGTAACCTTCATCGTGTTTGTTCTTGATTAAAAATATAATTACGTGCAAATATAGTGGTTTCACAATTTCTTTTTTAGCTTTGTTCTGCAAATTTATCGAATCATGGAAAAAACATCCTAAAAGTCACGGTCTATGCTTAGTAAAAATAAAATAAAGGAACTCTCTCTTCTACATCTTAAAAAGCATAGAGACCATCAAAATGTTTTTATTGCAGAAGGTAGTAAGCTGGTAACAGATTTAATACCTACTTTTACTTGCAAAACACTTGTTGCCTCTAATAATTGGATTTCAAAAAACAAGCCAAAAGCCAACGAAATAATTATTGCAGAAGATGGCGACATTAAAAAGATTTCTCTTTTAAAAACACCGCAAGATGTATATGCCATTTTTGAAAAACCGGCAACTTCATTCAACAAAAAGACAATTTCTTCATGCTTATCTTTAGCCCTAGATGGCATTCAAGACCCGGGAAATCTCGGAACAATTTTACGAATTGCAGACTGGTTTGGTATCGAACATGTTTTTTGTTCGCTAGATTGTGCTGATATTTTCAATCCAAAAACGATTCAAGCAAGTATGGGTGCTATCGCACGAGTAAAAGCAATACCAGTTGAACTAGCTCATTTTTTATCTGACCTAAAAAATGAAACACCAATTTACGGCACATTCTTAAATGGAAAAAACTTGTACACAGAAACGTTGAGTAACAATGGTATTATTGTAATGGGAAATGAAGGAAATGGGATTAGCAAAGAGATTGAATTAATTATAAATAAAGCTTTATTTATACCTAGCTTTCCAGAAAATAGAAACACCTCAGAATCTTTAAACGTAGGAAGTGCTACAGCTATTGTTTGCAATGAATTTAGACGTAGAAACTCACAACAATTGTGATAAAACTGTTTCTTTTAGAAACAGTTTATTTACTAAATCTAAGTTCTCAAGTAAATATATCTCCACCTTTTCTCCTGCTATTAGATTAATATGTTCGTTAGAATACTGATCTCTTATTACATCAAACATATTTGACTCAGAAGCAATAGCCTTCTTTAAATCAATTCTAAAAGGAAGTAAAATACCGTTGTAAAATACCGTTGAATGACTCTCTTGAGGTATGTCATTTAAAGAATAAATGTCCAAAAGCACAGCGTCATCATCTACCTCAACAAAGCCATTACAAATAATTTGATGAGGATTACAATACAAATAATGAGCTGCAAAACGCTTCATAAGCTATTTTCGATAAGAATTATAAACCCGCTGTACTCGTATTTTATCAATTAAAACTCTTTGTTTAAATGAAAGAGGCTTACTACTCTCGAACAAATTCAATTTAACAGAATCAACTGGAATATCTTTATGTATTGAAATATCGAGCATATATGTGCTTGTATTCAAAGAGACTTTAACGGGAAGTTGCTGTTTTTCCTTTGTACTATCAGCATAATAAACAACCATACTTGCTATTGCTTTTATCTGGTTTTTTTCACCATGTGTCCTTATCTGAAATTTTAGTTTCAACAAATCCCCTTTCTCCAAGTCTGTATTTTTTACTTTAAATTCTGATGTATTTCGAGGGCTATTATGCACAATAAACAAATCACGTCTTCCTACATTAATAACTAAGGAATCTAAGGAATCATTAGCTGCAATAGGTCGCTTATATTTTTCACTTTGTATATCCTTTTCAAGTATTTTTAACTGAGACATCACTTCTTTCTGAATGAACTCATAACGTTTCATATTATTCAGATACCACACTACAGAACTATCGTATTCAGCTATACTTATACCATGTTTATTAAGAATCTGATTATAATATTCCTCTTTTACAGAATCACTATGAGAGAGATTCTCTACATAAGCAGCCCCATCAAACAAAAACAAATCAACCATAACGGCAGCCATTTTCTCATCAGAAAGAACTGATTTTGGCTTTTCATCACACGCTGAGAACAAAAACCCTAAGAACAAAAGAAATATGCACACCTTATTTTTCATCTATGCTTTTTTCATTATTTGACTTAGATTCTAAACTTGCATTTAACTCTTTTCTATAGAATAGGAGAATTGTAAATACCCCTATTGAAACTGCCGAATCAGCAACATTAAATACTGGACTAAAAAACAATGTTTCTCCACGAGCATTAGATATAATAGGAAAATACAACATATCTACTACTTTTCCATATAAAAATGGAGCATAGTTAGGCTGGCCTTCAGGATGATTAAGAAACGTAGCAACCTGACCAACACTATCATTAAAAACAAGTCCGTAAAAAGCACTATCAATAAGATTTCCAAGAGCACCTGCTAATATTAGTCCTATACATAAAAGGTAACCTAAACAATACTCTTTTTTTATCAGTTTAGATAACAAATAAATAATTGCTCCTATTGCGACAACTCTGAATATACTTAAAAATAATTTCCCTATTAATTCCATACCGAATGCCATGCCATTATTCTCTACAAACAGTATATGAAACCAAGAAAAAACTTCTATATTTTCACCAATATACATATGAGTTTTAACCCAAAATTTACTGCATTGATCAACAATCAAGACCAAAACAATTAAGGCTATTAGTAACTGTGATTTTTTTCTTACGGCTGTTATATTATTCATCATAATTGAGAAACAAAACTAATAAAAAAAACAATTCGACAACCAGGCTTATTCCCTAATTGTCGAATGTTATTAATATTTTATTACTTATAATACTATTTTCGGGCATCTTTAGCTTCAATACTCAAAGTTGCATGAGGAACAGCACGTAAGCGTTCTGCTGGGATTAATTTTCCTGTTTCTGAACAAATACCGTATGACTTATTCTGTATACGAACTAAGGCTGCTTGTAGATGTTGAATAAATTTCATTTGACGCTGTGCTAAACGACCAGCTTCTTCTTTACTTAATGTTGCTGCACCTTCTTCTAATACTTTAAAGGTTGGTGAAGTGTCCATAGTATCATTACTATCTAAGTTAGTTAAGCTTGCCTTTAACAAATCATAATCTGCATGCGCTTTTTCTAATTTTTCATTAATAATTGCTTTGAATTCAGCAAGATCCTCGTCTGTGTATTTTAATTTCTCTCCCATAACGGTAATTTTTTAGTTATTTAATTCCCTCTTTTCACAGTATTTTACTACTTGCGAATATACATCATTTTTCAATAAATAAACCCCTCTGTTGATAAATATAAAAGGTGTTTTACAGCCTATTTTAAAACTGCACCATCATTAGTTAAATAAAATTTATCAACTAAAAAACTTAAACCTGGATCTACAGCATGCTTTATTCTAAATATTTTTAAATCAGAATTATAAGTAGCGTTTGTACTTAAAGCTGTAGAACTATATAAAATTTCTCCATCAATATTTACGGCTAATGTTTTATCGCTAGCAATTGACACTCCCACCATATGATATTCATCATTCTGAGTAAATATCGCTTTTGAAGATGATATTGAATTTGTTTCCAGCAATTGATATACTACTTCTCCTTTAGTTGCATCATAAATACCAACCTTAATTTCCCAAGCATTGATACATGGACGAATATGAAAACAGAGAGAATACAAATAATTAGATAACTCTGCTGGATTAGGATTTTCAAAATACATATAAAAACTAGTTCTATAGGTCTCTCCACCTATGAAATTGGGAGAATTAACAGCAACTTTCGATTTAAATGAGTAGGGTAATTCATAAGAATCTGGTAAATTATAACTTAATGAGCCTGCATAGCTTGGGTCTCCACTTGTTATTGATACTATACCTGTTTGTTTATTTATTTCTACTATTGAAGAAGTATTTTTTGCCCATTGAGAAGAGGTATTAAGGAAATCATAAAAATAACTCCCTACTACATTTACATCCTTGGACTTCGAAACAGTTTCACTACCATCACTTACTTTTACTGTTAAAGTATAAGTGCCCACTTTTGAAGGAGATATCCATTTAACTTCACTATTTGTTCCAACATAAGTTCCTCCAGAACATTCCCAAGTATAGGTTAAAGGGTCTTCTTCTTCGTCCTTTGCTGTTGCTCTTAGAGATAGCTCCTCAGAGAACACTACATCAACGGTTTTACTAACATACAGGTTAGTTATCTCGGCACTTGTATTTTCTTTACAAGAATACATCCCTACTAGCACTAAAACAGTTAGTATATATTTTAGAAGTGTATTTATCATGATATCACATTTAAAAATTACAGACGCAAAAGTAGCAAATTGAATTAAACTTCCAATTTTCTCACACTAATATTTACATTATAGTCTTCAAAATCTAAAATAGTAGGACTATCCAAAGCATCTACCAAAACAATATCATTAGCAAGTACCTGTGTAGCTATATAAGCACTAAAATCTTTTATTACATTATCTAACTGAGGTGATTTTAAGACCTGTACATTAATTCTATCTATAATCTCAAACCCACTAGATTTACGGATATTTTGAATACGATTAATTAACTCACGTGCTAATCCTTCTTTTTGTAGTTCCTCAGAAATAGTGATATCTAAAGCCACTGTAAGACTACCTTCATTTGAGACCAACCATCCAGGTATATCTTCAGAAATAACTTCTACATCTTCTATTGCAATTTTTATTGACTGACCATCAATTGAAAACACATGCACTCCTGATTTATCAAAAGCAGTAATTTGTTCTTGAGTAAAGGCTTGAATCTGAGCTGCTACTTGTTTCATGTTTTTACCGCATTTCGGACCTAACTTTTTAAAATCTGGTTTAATGCGTTTCACCAAAACACCAGCAGAATCATCTACAAAATTAATTTCTTTTACATTTACTTCGCTTAAAATAATATCTTGAACTTGTTGAATATATGATTTATGCTTCTCTTCAAGCACTGGTATCATAATACTTTGCAATGGCTGACGAACCTTAATATTAACTTTCTTTCGCAATGCCAAGGTCATAGATGAAATATCTTGCGCTAATTGCATACGTTCTTCCAAAGCACTATCAACAACTGTCTCGTCACAAAGTGGAAAATTAGCTAAATGTACTGATTCACTAGCATCTTTATTGGTTGCATTATTCAAGTCTAAGAATAACTTATCAGCATAAAACGGAGCAATTGGCGCCATCAGTCTTGAAACTGTTTCCAAACAAGTATATAGTGTTTGGTATGCAGCTAATTTATCTTCATTCATCTCACCACCCCAAAAACGTTTACGATTTAAACGCACATACCAATTACTAAGATTATCGTTAACAAAATCGGCAATAGCACGACCAGCTCTCGTTGGTTCATAATCGTTATAAGCATTGTCTACTTTTTTAGTAAGAGTGTTTAATAAAGATATAATCCACCTATCAATTTCTTGTCGTTTATCCAAAGAAACTTCAGGCTGAGAAAAATCAAATTTATCTACATTCGCATAAAGGGCAAAGAAAGAATAGGTATTATATAAAGTTCCAAAATATTTACGTCTTACTTCTTCTACTCCTTCAACATCGAACTTTAGATTATCCCAAGGAGAAGCATTAGTTGTCATATACCAACGTAATGGATCAGATCCATATTTTTCAATAGTTAAAAATGGGTCGATACCATTACCCAAACGTTTCGACATTTTATTACCATTCTTATCTAACACTAAACCGGTAGAAATAACACTTTTAAAGGCAGGGCTTTCTTTTACCATTGTACTAATAGCGTGCAAGGTAAAGAACCAACCACGGGTTTGATCTACTCCTTCTGATATAAAATCAGCAGGGAAATTAGAACCGCTATCAATCTTTTCTTTATTTTCAAAAGGATAATGTAATTGTGCATATGGCATAGCTCCTGAATCGAACCATACATCAATCAAATCTAACTCCCGTTTCATAGCGACACCCTTAGGAGAAAGCAATATGATATTATCAACATATGGACGGTGTAAGTCGATGTTTTGATGCGCATAGTTTTCTGGAGAATAATCGCCCACAACAAATTTATTGTACGGATTTTCTTTCATCAATCCAGCAGCAACAGCTTTCTCAATTTCTTGCATCAACTCTTCTATCGAACCAACACATAATTCTTCTGTACCATCTTCTGTTCGCCAGATTGGCAAAGGAGTTCCCCAGTAACGAGAACGAGAAAGGTTCCAATCATTTAAGTTTTCCAACCATTTACCAAAACGTCCTGCTCCAGTAGAGGCAGGCTTCCAGTTAATATCATTATTGAGCTCTATCATTTTATCGCGTACAGCTGTCGATTTAATAAACCAGCTATCCAAAGGATAATACAACACTGGCTTATCAGTACGCCAACAATGCGGGTAATTATGGGTATGTTTTTCTATTTTAAAGGCTTGGTTGTTTAATTTCAGCATAACGCATATATCCACATCCAAACTTGGGTCTTTATCTGTTAGGTTTTTATCAAAGGCATTTTTCACAAATCTACCTGAGAATTCTTTGTATATATCTACCTTGATATTTTTACTAACAAAGTCTGTATCTAAATCATCTAGCAGATAGAATTTTCCAGTCATATCGACCATCGGACGTTGATTTCCATCGACATCAGTAAGCATTAATGGCGGCACACCGTGTGCTTTAGCCACTCTATCATCATCTACTCCAAAAGTTGGCGCAATATGTACGATTCCTGTTCCATCTTCGGTGGTAACAAAATCTCCCGTAATTACTTTAAATGCGCCCTCGCCTGGATTTACCCAAGGAATTAGCTGCTCGTATGCCAAGCCTTCTATATCAGAACCTTTATACTCAGCCACTACATTAAAAGGAATCAATTTATCTCCCTCTTTATAGTCTTCTAATTGAAGCTCACTTGCTTTTTCGCTAAACAAACTATTCAATAAGGCTTTCGCCATGATAATTGTTTGCTTTTTTGAAGTATAAGGATTGTATGTTTGTACGGCTACATATTCTATATTAGGCCCAACACATAGTGCGGTATTGGATGGCAATGTCCAAGGAGTAGTGGTCCAAGCTAAGAAATAAGCATCTCCCCATGCTGATAAATTTAATTTACCTAAAGCAGAATTCTCTGCTTTAAACTGTGCAACACAGGTCGTGTCTTTCACATCCTTGTAACAGCCTGGTTGATTTAATTCGTGTGAACTTAATCCTGTTCCTGCAGCCGGAGAATATGGTTGGATTGTATAACCTTTGTAGAGTAAATCTTTGTTGTATAATTGCTTCAACAACCACCAAAGTGTCTCGATAAATTTATTATCATATGTCACATACGGGTCATTCATATCTACCCAGTAGCCCATTTTTGAAGTAAGGTCTTCCCATTCTTTAGTGTACTTCATCACATCAGTACGACAGGCGGCATTGTACTCATCAACCGATATTTTTTTTCCAATATCTTCTTTCGTAATATTCAATGATTTTTCTACACCTAGCTCAACAGGCAAACCATGTGTATCCCAACCTGCTTTTCTGTTTACCTGAAAACCTTTCATAGTTTTATATCGACAGAAAATATCTTTAATGGTACGGGCAATAACGTGGTGAATACCAGGCATGCCATTAGCAGAAGGAGGGCCTTCATAAAACACAAAAGAGGGTGCCCCTTCTCGGGTTTGTATACTTTTTTCAAACAAAGCTTTCTCATCCCACTCTTTCAACACTTCTTTGTTGACATCTGACAAATTAAGACCTTGATATTCAGGAAATTTTTTACTCATAACTTGGTATGATGATATAGTTAGTTTATTTTCTACAAAGCGTGCAAAATTAAGATTAAAAATCTACTTTTCAAAGTTTATAATAAGGTCACTAAAATGCCTCTAATCGAGGGATTAAAAAAAAAGATTTCGATGTCAACTATTTTTCTTTCAAAAAAATATAAATTTGGTCTAAGTATTGTATATTTGTCATCGCAAAAAGCAAAACAATTTATTAAAAAATCAAACATTATGAAATCTATTAAATTTCTTATCAGCTTTACTTTGTTAGCATTTGGACTAAGTCTATTTGCTCAGGATGTAGTTATTGACGAAAATTTTCAATCTTTTGAAAAAAATGGATGGAGAACAGATACTGTTCCTTGTAACAAATTAAAAACAGATTCAAAAGCTAATTTTAAAGTAAAAAAGACCTATGGAAAAACAGAAGTAGAGTATAAGTTTATGCGTGCTTCAGTAACTCCAGATTGTGAATCTAAAAAAACACCGATGGCTTCTGGCGTAACCAAAGGCTATGTTGAAATAAACAAGAAAAATGCTGAACTTGTTATTTCTGAAGTGGACTATATTTCCACAATTGAAATTGCAGCTTCTGCAACAGGAGATGTTCGTGGATATGCATTAATGAAATCTATTGATGGTGGTGCTTGGATAAAAGTAGGAGAATATATTGGATCTAAAGCTGAAGGTTTTGATTCTCAATATGGTTTCACCAACAAAATCACCATTAATGCTGAAAAAGTTTCATTAAAATTTGTGGCTACCATGTGTGGTAAAGACGAACAAGCTTTACAAACATTCCGCATTCACAACATTAAAGCTCTAGGAAAATAAAAAATATTCATATTTAAAAACGCCTTGTAGTCACACAAGGCGTTTTTTTTATCTATTTCTAAAATGTTAAAATCCTAAAACTTATATAGAAATATGATAAATTTTAGCAACTTTAAAACCTTGATTCTAAGAACTAGATTCTATAGATGAATGGAGAACACAAATACCTGCTTTTATGATGCTTGCTGAAGGAACACATTTTTTTAAATTTTTATCAGCTAAGTTTTTCCACTCCTACACCTATAGTATTTTTATAGATTCATTGACTCTGTTCAATGAATTGTGGTTATATCTGTTTGCAGGAATAGTACTTACAGCACTTTTTCAAGCATTTATAAACAAAAATAAATTGAGCGATTGGGTAAAGTCTCATTCGCATATTTCTATCATTGGTGCAGCAATTTTCGGTGTTATTTCCCCCTTAGGGACATATGTATGTATCCCTATGGCAGGAAGCTTATTTCGTAGAGGCACCCCTCTTGCTCCATTAATGGCTTTTATTGTTGCATCGCCTATACTAAACCCAACCATTTTTATGTTAACGGTTGGTGCCTTTGGATATGAATTAGCTATTTTACGATTACTCTCAGGCATTTTATTAGGAGTTGCTGCTGGTTATACATTTCTTATTCTAGGAAATAGAACTGGGAAAGTGGCTGAAATAAATAATAAAACAAAAAATAAATTATTTACTATAGAAAGTAGCTATTGGAAAAAGTTCTTAAAAGAGATTAAGGGCTCTTCAATTTACATGTCGAAATATTTCTCTATAGCGATAATAATTGCAGCTGCCATTAAGAATTTGGTATCTGCAGAACAAGTAGAATGGATGTTAGGATATGGGTCTTTTGTATCTGTAGTATTTGCTACAGGAGCAGGGATTCCTCTTTATTCTTGTGGTGGAGCCGCTATTCCAGTTTTACAACAACTTGCTGATTTGGGTATGACAAAAGGAGCGGTATTAGCTTTCTTTATTTCAGGCCCATCAACGCGTATATCAAACTTCGTAATTCTAAAATCTATCTTTAACTGGCGCATACTATCTATATGTCTCAGTATTGTACTGATAGGTTCTATACTACTTGGTTATATATATAATATTGTATAAATACCTCAACCCAAATATACCAAATTATGAAAAAGTTTTTCACAAAAGCCAAATCGCTACAATGGACGCTTGTAGCTATTACTTTAGTCACCTTAGTAGCAATTGACATGGCTTTTCACAATACAGAAACAGTTGTTGCAGGCTCATTTAGAGCTGACAATTTATTAAATGGCACTCCTGCTCCCGCAACATCTGTAGCTGTAATTGCCTCAGACAATGTAGCACTTGCTAGCCCAACGGCAGTTACGAATGCAGCAATCACTTTTGCACAAGTTGAAGACATGGTTCAACAGGCCATAAATATGGTAGGTGGCATTACAGCTTATGTACAAAGTGGAGATACGGTAATTATTAAACCTAATATTGTTGATGCGGAAAACTCTGGGAATGGTGAAAACACAGACGTACGTGTAGTAAAAGCCATTATCAGAATGATATACAATGAGTATGGAAATGCTTGTAAAATATACATTGGTGAAGGTTCAGCAAGAGACATTGCTACTTTTGGAGGTGTCTTATGGGACAACACTTTATATGCAGAATCATTGCTTAGCGCAGACCCTGATTTAGCAGGAATTAATTTTGAATTATTAGACTTAAACGATGGTACTACAGGAACGGACTGCGTACATGCTGATGCTCCTTATGATTTAGCAGTGGATCAAGGTGGTGCTTACTGGATACATAAATATTTAGTGTCACCTAATGTAAAGTTCATTAATGTTCCTGTGTTAAAAATGCACCAACCAGGAATTACTAATGCTCTTAAAAATCAAATTGGAATTGCCGCTGGAGCATACTACGGGTATAATAAAATGGCTGGTGGTATTGGTGGTAATGAGCTTATTCACCATGGGCAGTTTATTGATACATACAATTATAAAACTTGGCAAGACGAAGAAATTATTGACTTATGTAGTTGTATAGATAAATTTGATTTAAACGTTGTTGATGCTATTTGGTGTTTAGAAACGCAAAAAACGTGCACTAGTGGCTGTGGAAATCAAGTTCGATTAAACACTATTATTGCAGGAGCTGACCCAGTAGCAGTAGATCATGTTTGTTTAAAAATGATAGGAAGCAACCCTGATGACATTGTAACACAAACCTTAAGTGCCAAAATTGGTTTAGGAACAAACGATGCTGACAGCATTACCATACTTGGAGAAAATATTTCTCGTTATACTTATCGTTTTGACAGAAGTGGCAGTTTACATTCTGAATACGGACAAGGAAACAGAACATGGTTAATTTCAGACCCATTCACTTATATAAACATGGCAACTGAATATTTAGCTAGTGAGGCTACTTTAAGTCCATCAAATGGAGATGCAGATTGGTCCATTCCCTACTACTTTTTTGATGACAGAATTGACTTAAACAGCTTCCACAACAACCCTGGAACTGTTGTCACTTACGCTTTTACTAGTGTATATTCTCCTGCCGATTTAAGCAATAAAGAGCTTTGGATAAATTCTGAAGAAGACATTATTATTTATTTAAATGGAGTAGAAGTTTATAGTTACGCTGGCTCACGACCTAATGCTGAAATAGTTATAGCAACACAAAATATTAACTTAGTTGAAGGAGAAAATAGTTTATTAGTAAAAACATATAACTCAACTGGTTGTTATGATTTCTCAATTAATATTGTTGAGCCAGGAACTGATGGTAACCGTGTAGATGGATTAGAATTTTATATTAAAAACTACAACGAACCGGCAGAAGTAAATCCAAATGCTACATTAAACACCCCAAGTAATAACACTCAATCTGTTGAATTAACAAACGCTATCGTTAATATAGTGTACTCTTGGTCTGGTGGAACTACAGATGTAACTGTAGCAGGATTACCTACAGGTGTAACTGCAGTTAAAGATATGGGAGCTAAAACTGTTACTATTAGCGGCACACCTTCTGCTGTAGGCACAAGTAACTATACTATTACTACTATTGGTGGTGTTGGTGGCCCAATTATTTCAGGTGGCAGCATAACATGCATGGTATGTGCAAGCCTTGCTACCTTAAATATTACAGGACTGACTCCAGCAGGCAATTACCGCTTAGCACTATTTGATGCTACAGGAACAACTGAGATTAAAACACTTACTACAGGTAACTTTACCGCAGGCGATAGTAAATTTATGTTTAGCAGAAGTGGAATTGCAGCTGGCACTTATACCTTTAAACTTTTAAATGGAGTCACTATTATTAATTCAGGAACAGTAGTATTACCATAAATGGCATACATATTTCATAAAAAAGCCACTGTTTAACAGTGGCTTTTTTTATTTCTTAATTGTTGTTTTTGGTTTCGAAAGTTTCTTCTTTACAGCTGTCTTTCTTACAGTTTTTGGTTTAGATGATGACTCAAATAACAACTCATCTCCTAACACAAAGCGTTTATAATAAGAAACAATTATCGTTGTCATTGGTAAAGCTATAATCATACCTGCTACACCCAGCAAAGCACCCCACACAGACAGTGAGAGTAAAATTACAGCTGGATTCATCCCCATTGCTTTACCCATAATTTTTGGTATTAACACTAAATCTTCAAATGACTGAATAACAACAAATATGATAGTAATTATCAATATAACTATCCAATAATTTTGACCTGTATCTATAGATTTTAACAATGCAAAGAATAATACAGGAGGGATCATTATTACTTTTAAATAAGGTACCATCGTTAATGCTCCAATCATTAAACCTAATAATAGACCCAAAGGTAAATTAATCACTTCAAAACCAATTGCAAAAAGGACACCTACAATTGAAGCAATAGCAGCTTGACCTCGAAAATATTTATTCATACCAAGTTCTAAGTCTTGTGTCATCTGAGAAATACGTCCGCGAAACTTTGTTGGAACAAATTCTTTCCAACCACTAGTAATTTTATCATAATCAACTAAAATAAATACGGTGTATAAAAATATTATTATTAGCACAAACATATTTAGAATAACATTGATAGAACCAGAGACTAATGACCATAATTGAGGGATAACTTTATCCACACCTTGTGATAAAGTTTCTGGATTTAATAACTTCTCAATATCTATCTTACTAATCCAGTCTGTCAAAAAACTTTTAATTTCATCTGGCAGAAAAGAAACAGAATGTATATGATGAATGTACTGCTCAACCAAGCCACTAGTGCGAAGAATTTCTGCAACTACGGGAGGCACAATTAACAATAAAGCCCCTACAACAATAATTGTAATTGTAGTTAATGCCAACACAATAGAAATAACTCTATTTCTAATTTTCAGTTTACTCTGAAACAAGCCTACAATTGGGTGAATCATATAAGCCAACAACCAAGCAACCAAGAATGGCAACAACACTGCACTAAGCTTATTTACTAACAAATACAACCCAATAGCGACTAACAAACCTATAACAATTCGTACTACGCGATCAAAGGTGAATGGTTTTTCGTATGATGAATTCATAACTATTTACTATTTGCAAATTACAATTAGATTAATTTTCTTATTTTTACATGCCTTATACAAAGGTAATAAAATACATTGCTCAAAAAAGGAAACCAATTACAATATGACAAAAGAAGTTTTTATTGCTCTCATTCAGAAAGATATAAGAGAGCTAGATATGATTACACAAGGCTTATATGAAACCGAAATTCTATCTCCCACGATTCTAAAATTAGCATCTTCAAAAGCTCAAGAAGTAGTAGATAATTTACAAAATTTATCAGACATAAAACCTGTAGAAGCTCCTACTCCCATAAAAGAAATTATAGAAATTGCCCCCCCTGTACTCGTCGAGGAAAAAAAAGTTATTAAAGAAATCCCAGAAAAAGAAATAACTATTAAGGAAGAAATTGCTATTATAGAAGAAGTTATCGAAACTCCTACTCTTGAAATAGAAGAAGAAAAAAAAACAATAGCTGCTCCTGAACAAAAATCTACAGAGAAGGTTATAATAACGAAAACTGAAACAAAAATCGAAGGCGTTTCAAAAGCTAAAGGAGACAGTTTCGCAAGCACACTTGCAAATAAAAAAATAACTGATTTAAAACAAGCAATTAATATTGCTGACCGTTTTCGTTTTCAACGAGAAATATTCTCAAACGATGCCGAGAAGATGAACCAAGCATTGAGTTCTTTAAATAGTTTAAATACTTTCGAAGAAGCAGAAAACTATTTAAAAGACATTGTTGATTGGAAAAAAGAAAATGAAACAATAGAAGATTTTATGATTCTTGTAAAAAGACTTTTTGTTTAATGAGCAAGTTAATTGTAGTTCCAACACCTATTGGGAACCTAGAAGATATGAGTTTTCGAGCAATAAGAATGCTCAAAGAGGCTGACCTCATTCTCGCTGAAGATACTCGTACAACAGGATTTCTTTTGAAATATTACGAAATAAATACTCATATGTTATCGCATCATAAGTTCAACGAACACAAAACGGTAGATAACATTGTTAGTAGAATTAAAGGGGGGCAAAACATTGCTTTAGTTTCTGATGCTGGAACACCAGCAATTTCTGACCCTGGATTTTTACTAGTTAGAGCTTGTTCTGAAAATAATGTTGAAGTTGAATGTTTGCCAGGTGCTACAGCTTTTGTTCCTGCCTTAGTAAATTCAGGATTACCAAATGACCGATTCTGCTTTGAAGGATTCTTACCTGTAAAAAAGGGGCGTCAAACACGTTTAAAAGAACTAGCAACTGAGAAACGCACAATAATACTATACGAATCCCCGTTTCGTTTAATAAAGACCCTAACTCAACTTAGCGAGTTCTTTGGTTCTGAGAGAAAAGCCTCCGTTTCTAGAGAAATATCTAAGAAATTTGAAGAAACAAGACGAGAAACACTAGAAAATCTAATTAAATCATACTCTGAACAGCCAGCAAAGGGAGAAATTGTTATAATTGTTGCAGGAGTTGATAATTAACATTATTTTTGTCTCACACCGAGAATATATAAAATCTCTTAAAAACGCTAAAACCAATCATCATGAAAAAGCTTATTTTTATAGCATCTCTTTTAATCCTTATTTCTTCTTGTGTAAAAAACTCTAAAGAATATAAAGATTTAAAAGCAGAAAAAGATTCGTTATCTGCAATGAATTCAAAAAAGACAACAGAAGTTGAGAATTATTTAAAACGCATTAACGAAATAGCAGATAATTTTGACAAACTTAAAGCTGCAGAACAATATGTAAATACAGATGCTAACAGTGAAAAGCTATCTAAAGAAGCTGTTGAGAGAATCACTGAAAACATTCAATTGATGACTGACATTCTTCAAAAGAATAAAGAAGAGATTGCTAAATTAGAAGAAAAGCTTAAACGTTCAAATGGCTCAAACTCTCAATTAAAGAAAGTCATAGATAGGCTTAACTCTACATTACAAGATAGATCATTAGCAATGGATTCACTTAAAATTGAACTTGCATATAAAGATGAAAAACTATTTCAACTTGGACAAGAAGTTGGTGTTTTATCACAATCAAACAACATTTTATCAAAAGATAATCAAAGCAAAACGGACAAAATTAAACGACAAGAAGAGTTAATGCACACTGCTTGGTATGTATTTGGATCAAAAAGAGAACTTAAATCACAAAAAATACTTACTAAAACTGGGATCTTTAGTCGTACGCAAATTTTACAAACAGATTTCAACAAAGATTATTTTGTAAAAATAGATACTCGTTCAACTACAACAATTCCATTGTATAGTAAAAAAGCAAAAGTACTAACTAACCACCCAATGAAATCATACACTATAACTACAGAAAATGGGACTAAAGTTATTCATATCAAAAACTATGTTGAATTTTGGAGTGTCTCAAGATACCTAGTTGTACAAGTTGACTAAAACATTACAATACAAATATGAAAGCCGAACTTATTGTTCGGCTTTTTTTATATACATTTCTCAGAATCTCTATTGCTTTTACCGTTGATATTGATTAGCTTTGGTATTGTAATAAACCAAAACATACGCACATGAAACGAATTTCGACTATCCTAGTACTAGTAACAATCTTCACAAATTCTTTTTCTCAAACTTTCCCTACAACAAATGATGGTTGGGCTGAGTCTTCACCAATAACTGATTATGCAAGAGAAGTAATAAATAAACTTTGTGACCCCAACATGAATGGACGAGGAGTTGCTAAGGGAGGCGAACAACTCGCAGCAGATTATATCCTTACAGAAATGCGTTCAATTGGAATAATGCCTATGGGAGAAACTTATTTTCAAGATTTTACCGTAGATGCAAATTTCTTTCCTGGAAGAATGTCTCTTACTTTAGGCAAAGAAAAATCATCGCTACAACCAGGTTTTGATTTTTGGGTTAGCCCTAGTTGTCCTCCAATAGAAGGTGAATTTAATGCTGTATATATAAGCAGAGAACAAATGAAAGATCGTTTGGTATTAATGGATAAGCTTCGTGATGCTGAAGGTGGATTTATTATAGTTGACAACACTAAGAAAGAAGGTGAAACTGAAGCATTAACAAAAAAACTAAACACCTATATAGATAAGATGAAAACCGATATGAAAGTTAAAATTCAAGGTGTTATTATTTATGACAAAATGAATCTAAGATGGAGTAGTTCTACTAATCAAAGCCCACGACCAGTAATTTTCATATCAAGTGAAGTAGAACTATCAGATAAAATTAATTCAATAAAAATTGAGATTGACGCTGAATACAAAGTTGGTTTTGAAACACAAAATGTTATTGGAATTGTTGAAGGTAGTGGAGTTAAAGATTCTGCAATTGTTATTACAGCACATTACGACCATTTAGGCATGATGGGTAATGAGCTTATTTTCCCTGGTGCCAATAGCAATGCTGCTGGTGTTGCAATGTTACTCAGCTTGGCAAAACATTTTTATATGATTCGTCCAAAATACAGCATTATTTTTGTTGCCTTAGGTGGTGAAGAATTAGGATTTGCTGGCTCTAAAGCATTTGTAAACTCCTCTCCTATTCCTATAAGTAATATTAAATTTCTTCTTAATTTCGATGTTATTGGAACTGGTAAAAATGGAACTAAAGTTGTAAATGGCTCTAAGTATGAAGGTAATTTTAAAACACTTAGCAATATCAACAAACGGTATGAATATGTCTCTGATTTAACTGCAAGAGGAGAAGTCTGTTTTAGTGGGCATTGTGAGTTTTCTAAAAATGAAGTCCCTAATTATTGGCTTTATACCATTGGAGGAAATTATCACAACATACAAGACACTCCAGACAATGCAACTCTTACAAGTTTTGAGGGCATGTACAACCTAATGATTAAATATATAGAAATCATAAAATAAAGAATGAAACAAATACTAATTGTCTTCATATCTACTTTTATAATTACGTCTATATATGCGCAAGAAACACTTGATTGCGAACAGTATAGTGTCTTCAATAAAAGTTCTAGACCAGACTTAGGTATTGTAATATATTCTAACGATGCTGAAACGGTATGGAATGCTTTACGTTTAGCAACCTACTCTCAATCACAAGGAGACTCTGTTGTAATATTCTTACTTGCTAAAGGTTTAGATGGTTTTCAAACAAAAAATCCTGATTTCGATTTAGACAGAATGAAAGATGTTTTTTTTGAAAATGGCGGACAAACCATTGCTTGTGGTACTTGTGCCAAGCAAAGAAAAACTGATGAAATTGGCATGTGTACAATCGCCTCAATGGCTGATTTATATGCAATAATAAAGAAGAGTAAAAAAACAATTACTTTTTAAAAAAAGAGAGCTCTATATTTACAGAGCTCTCTTTTTTATTGAATATCTAAGGCTGTATTTTATAACCTCGTAAAAAATCCTCCGTTTTCATTCGCTTTTTACCCGCCAATTGAATGGTCTTCAGTTTTAAATATCCATCAGTTGTGCTTACTTTAATAAAAGTCTTATTATCCGTCTGCAACACTCCTACTTCATCATTATGCTCAGATATTTCAATCTCTGATTCATAAATTTTAAAAATAAGTTTTTCGCCACTCGCAACTTTTAACGCAGTCCAAGCAGCTGGATAAGGAGATAAACCACGCACGAAATTATATATTTGAACGCTCGATTTATTCCAATCAATTTTACAAGTTTCTTTAAATATCTTAGGAGCTAATTTTAAGTCTGAAGACTGAAGTTGAGGTTTACTTTCTGCTTTCCCTTGAGCAATTAAAGCTACCGTTTTTACAACTAAGTCTGCACCCATCAACATTAAGCGATCGTGCACATCTCCAGCATTCTCAGTTTTAGAAATACGCATCTTCTCTTGTAAAATAATATTTCCCGTATCAATTTCATGTTGAAGAAAAAATGTCGTAGCTCCTGTTTCAGTCTCACCATTAATTACAGCCCAATTGATGGGTGCAGCTCCTCTATATTGTGGCAATAAAGAAGCATGTAAATTAAAGGTACCTAAACGAGGCATATCCCAAACTACTACCGGCAACATTCTAAATGCTACAACAATCTGCAAATCTGCTTGAAGAGATTGTAGTTCAGAAAGAAAATCTTCGTTTCTTAATTTTTCAGGTTGGAGTAAATGTAAATTATTATCTAAGGCATATTGTTTAACAGCTGAAAACTTAACTTTATGGCCTCTTCCCGAAGCTTTATCAGGCATTGTTACCACTCCTACAATAGTAGCTCCAGTTTCATGCAAAGCTTTTAAACTAGCCACTGCAAAATCTGGAGTCCCCATAAAAACAACACGTAAATCTTTTTTCATTCTAATACTTTCTTTTATCAACTCCCCACATCAACTTATTGCGTAAAGTATTGAAAAAATCATGATCTTTCTGTTTCACTACTTTTATAGCATGTTTTGCTTTTTTAATATGCAAAGTATTTTTACTATCAAAGACTTCCGAACGTCCATCTACTGAGGCTAAAAAAGAATTTGTTCTACTATCTACCTCAATTCTTAGATCTAAATCATCTGTTAACACAAGAGGTCGCATAGTTAAGCTATGTGGCGCTACAGGTGTAAGAATTATCACTTTTGCTTGTGGCGCAACTAAGGGTCCACCATTACTCATGGAGTATGCAGTAGAGCCAGTTGGTGTAGCAATAATAAGTCCATCAGACTGATACGATATTACATGCTCGTCATTAATAAAAACATTTATAGAAATCATGGAAGAACTATCTTGTTTTAAAATAGCAATCTCATTTAAGGCTAAGTTTCTACAATCTGGCTTGCATTGTTTTTGTTGACCACAGGTCATTTCTAACATAGAACGTTCTTCTATTAAAAACTCCTTGTTTAATATTTTTTCAAATGGCTCAATAATATCATCAACAGCTATATCTGCTAAAAAACCTAATCTACCAGTATTAATTCCAATAATAGGAATTCCTGTATTACCAATATTATCTGCAGCTTTTAAAAAAGTACCATCTCCTCCAATACTAACAGCTAAATCTGCACTAAAAATCTCATTCGGAATCAATACGTGCACATCAGGTATAAAATCAATATGCTGAATCATAAAATCATAAAACTCTTGTTCTATACTTACAGATGCATTTTTTCTTTCTAAAACATCGAACAATGTCTTTAACAAAGGAAGATTCTCCTCTTTATATGTATTTCCGAATATAGCTACCTTCATCTATTTAATTTTTGAGGGTTAGGTGTATTTGTATGATGTAAAAGTACAGAATTTTTATTCATCTTTCGCAAAGCACATTAAAAATTTTTAGCATTTCACTTCACCTTCATAAGCTGGTTTTTGTGTTTTATAGAAAGTTATCAACTATCTTATTAATCTTTGGGGTTTTCTATTATTTTTGCATATAATCTTATGGAAAACTAGTTTTTCATGCATCTATTAAACAAAACAAACAAATTATAAAACTAAATCAATCACTATGAATTTAATGTTGATTTTACAAAGTGTTGCTCCGGTGGCTGAAGTTGCTGAAGCAACTGAACAAGTAACTCAAGAGATTAGTTTTCTTGATATGGCTCTTAAAGGTGGAATTACAATGATACCTCTAGCCTTGATGTTAATTTTTGCTGTTTACATAATTATTGAAAGAATGATTGTAATTAACAAAGCATCGCAAGAAGACAAGTCATTTATGAACCGTATCAAAGATTATATCTTTGAAGGAAAAGTAGATTCTGCGGTTAATCTTTGCAAACAAACTAGCAACCCATCTGCACGAATGGTGGAAAAAGGCATTAGTCGTTTAGGAAGACCTATGAATGATGTGCTAGTAGCTATCGAAAATGTAGGTAATCTGGAAATTGGAAAACTGGAAAAAGGACTAGGAATATTAGCTACTATATCTGGCGGTGCTCCGATGTTAGGTTTCTTTGGTACAGTTATAGGAATGGTAAATGCTTTCTTTAATATGGCAAGCAAAGGTGATAACACTATCGTATTATCCGATTTAGCTGGTGGTATTTATACTGCAATGGTAACAACTATTGCTGGTCTGTTCGTAGGTATTATTGCCTATTTTGGATACAATTTCTTAGTATCACGTGTAGATAAAGTTATTCGTAATTTAGAAGCTAAAAACATTGAGTTTCTAGATATGCTTAACGAACCTGCTTAATTAAAAACTAAATTAACGCCTCAACAATATGGCTTTAAAACGAAGAACCAAATTCGAAGCATCTTTCAATATGTCATCTATGACGGACATGATGTTTTTGTTATTGCTATTTTTTATGATAGCTGCAACAATGTCTGCACCAAATGATTTGCGCATCAAACTTCCTCAAAGCAAATCTAAAGCTTCTACACGTATTGTACTAGTGAAAGTTAATATTGATAGCATAGGAAATTATTCTGTAGCAGAAGGAAATGGAAAAGCTTCTCCTATTGCTTTTGAAGAATTGGAAGGATATCTTACTGCTGCTATGCAAAAAGACACCTCTACATTTGTTTCTCTTCATGCTGATGAGAATTTAGCTTATAAAGAAATTGTAAAAGTACTAGACATCGCTAATCAAAATAAACTCAAGCTAGTAATAGCCACTAAACCGGCAGCAAGCAACTAGTTATAATATGGAAAAATCAAAAACATATGGCATAATAGGAACTATTATTATCAGTGCATTGATTTTACTGTTACTCATCCTTTTCGGCTTATCAATAACGAAAGAAGAAATTGAAAAAGAAGATGGGATTGAAATTAATTTTGGTGGCGGACTTCCAGGAGCTCCATCTGAAGAGCCTACAGCAGTAGAAAAACCTGTAGAAGCGAGTGAGCCAATTCCTACTCCTCCTGTTGAAACCACACCACCTGCTGCCATTACTCAAGTAGACCCTTCAATTGCTATTGAAGCCGAAAAGAAGAGAAAAGAAGAAAAAGCTAAAAGGGAACAAATACGCCAAGAAAAAGTTAGGAAAGAGAAAATTAGACGCGAACAAGAAGAGAAAGCTAGAAAGGAAAAAGCGATTGCAGATGCAAAAGCTGCAAAAGAAGCGAAAGCTAAATCAATGACAAAAAATGCTTTTGGTGGTAAAGGAAGCGACCAACAAGGCTCTGGTCCTAGTGGTGGTGGAGACTCAAATACACCTGGGAATCCTTTAGGGAAAGGATCATCAGGAGGGAACTCATGGTCATTAGCAGGCAGAAACCTAAGTAGCAATTTCTACAAACCTCCTTATGTGGGTAATCAAGAAGGAAAAATTGTTGTGAGTATTACGGTAAACAAAGGAGGAACAGTAATATCTGCCAGCATAAAACAAGGAACTACTATCTCTGAGCAAGGACTTAGAGAAGAGTGTAAAAAAGCTGCAAAGAAACTAAAGTTCTCCAATACCTCTAAAGTAGGAAATTCTATTGGCGAAATAACTTATCGATTTAGACAACAATAATATGCAACAAGTATTTGTTTTTTTAGCAACCGGCTTTGAAGAAATTGAAGCTGTTGCAACAATAGATGTTTTGCGTCGAGCTGAAATTAACACAACTACTGTATCAATAACAGGAAAAAAGAAAGTGAAAGGTGCTCAAGGAATTTCTATTGAAGCAGATGAGCTTTTTGAAAGTGTAAACTATAGCGATGGCACAATGCTTATCCTCCCAGGAGGCATGCCTGGAAGCTCTAATTTAAATACATTTAAACCACTAATAGAGTTAATAGAAGAATATCATACATCAAACAAATACTTAGCTGCTATTTGTGCTGCACCAATGATTCTTGGCAGAATGAATTTGCTTAAAAGTAAAGAAGTTATCTGCTACCCTGGTTTTGAAAAATTTCTAAATGGGGCTATTGTCTCAAAAGAAAGAACAATTCAATCGGGGAAAATTATTACGGGAAAAGGTCCTGGTGCTGCTATTGAATTTGGATTAAAAATAGTAGAAGTTCTGAAAGGAAAAGAGTTAGCAAGCACTTTACATAAAGGAATGATCGTGAAATAAATAAATTTTACAAGGTTTATTCTTCATTCGCAAATTTCATAAATTCATCAGGCACATCCACCCCATTCTCTTTAGCTCTTTTAAACCAGTACTTAGCTTTTTCATCTTCTTCTTTCAAGTAATAAGATTGTGCTAATAAATATTCACCATCACCTTCCATTCCACTTTCACTCGCTTTATACAAACGAACACATTCTTTTGCATTTAGGATAGCATTATCTGCATCTTTATTATTAAAGTACATCATAGCTAATCCAAAATAGCCTTCAGGCTCAGATGGATTTAATTTAACTACTTTTTCATATTCAATTATTGCTAAGTCTGTTTTCTCTTGAAGAGAATATATCAATGCAAGGTTTACATGAGCAAATGTTCCTTTTGGAAAAATAGCAATAGATTTCTGATAACTGTCAATAGCAAGATCAGCTTTACCTAGACGACGGTAACAAATTCCAATATTATCCAAAGCAAGAACATAGTTTGAATCAATTTCCAACGCTTTTTTATAAAACTCAATCGCATTCTCTATGCTATCTTTTCCTTGCTCAATTACAGCTTTATTATAGAATTCTACAGCTTTGTAGTTTTTAGAACCCTGATACATAGAATCATCACCCAGAATAAATTTTGCAGGTGCTGAAATATCTTGAGCAAAAAGTGTTGCAGAATAAAAAACAGAAATTATTGTAATTTTAAAAAGAAATTGTTTCATAAGTATCTTACACAATAGATTTGATCATTTGCCATAAAAAATAACCAACATCTTTAAAAAAGAAAAAGGCTATTGCAAGAGAAACGGCTAATTTAAATAGTATACCTCCAACAAAACCAATAAACGCGCCAAAACCTGATTTAACAGCTGCATTAAATTCTTTTCCATCTGTTAATTCACCTACCACTGCTCCAACAAAAGGGAAAATTATAATTCCCCAAGGGGGTATTATAAATAAGCCAACGACAACACCTATAGCACTGCCCCAAGCTCCTCTACTTCCTCCTCCAAACTTTTTCGTTCCCAATATTGGCAAGTAATAATCTAAGATTTGAACTATCACAACAGCTACCGCAAAAAACACCAAAAATTCAACTGAAAAATGAGATACATCAGTAAAGTGCAACAATAGAATACCTACATAACTTATTGGAGGTCCAGGAATAACAGGCAAAAAACACCCTATTACACCAGCAAGAATAGAAATCGTCCCAGCAATAATTAAGATATAATCCATAAGCTTATTGTTTATAAGTAATTACGGTAAATATCGGTTTTTATTGTTATTTTGCAAAGAAATATTCTAATATTTATCTCTTATAATAGAATATATAAATACACTAGAAATTCGTCAAAACAGTTGTCCAACTTCATTACATATAAAGCCTCTGCTGGTTCTGGTAAAACATATACCCTTGCCCTTGAATACATTAAGCAACTCTTGCTTAGTGATAATCCTAATGCACACCGACATATATTAGCCGTTACTTTCACAAAAGATGCTACAGGCGAAATGAAGGATAGAATTCTAGCTGAACTGTATAGCTTAGCAGCTGACATACAAGAGCAAAATGGGTTCTTAGATTCTTTGATGAACTCTTTTAAGGAATCGAAGATATCCATTTCGAAAGAAGATATTCAGAAAAAAGCAAAACACTGTCTTACAGAGATATTACACGATTACAGTCGTTTTTATGTCGGAACTATTGACAGTTTCTTTCAACGTGTATTGCGTAACCTAGCAAGAGAACTAGGCAAAGGCTCTCGTTTCAACATTGAATTGAATACCACAAAAGTTATTGACGAAGCGGTTCAAAACATGATTGAGCGCTCGCACGAAGATAAAAACTTATTGGAATGGATTACACGCTATGTTAGCACCAAAATAGAACACGGTCAAAGCTGGCGAATCGACTATGAATTAAAAAGCTTTGGGCAAAACATTTTCAATGAATATTTTCAGGAACATGAAACAGAACTACGCGACCAATTAGAGAATCATCCTAAGCTAATTAATGAACTTATCAAAGAACACAGCCAAACAAAAAAGGCATTTGAAAATGGGATGAAGGTTTTTGCCAAAAACTTCTTTGAAATTATAGAGGATAATAACATCTCTCCCTATCACTTTAAAGGAGGAGGAAAGAATTTTGGAGGCATCGTTAACTATTACAACAGAATATTAAACAATCAATTCTCTGATGATATTTTCATAAAATCGATAGCTAAACTTTTAGACCCAGAAGAAAGTTGGACTAACACTAGCAAAGAAAATTATCAAAAAGACGAAATTGATAGTTTGGCTGACACGAAATTAAGAGCTTTACTACAAACAACAGAAGCCTATCGAAGCAAAGGCTTATTCGATTACAACTCTGCTAATTTATTATTGAAAAACATTCATCAACTAGGATTACTCACGGATATTTCTAAAGAACTAGAGCAGGAGAACAAGGAAAATAATCGCTTTATGCTTTCCCAAACAGCCTTGTTTTTGAATAAAATCATCAAAGACTCTGATGCTTCTTTTGTATTTGAAAAAATAGGCGCTGAAATAAAACATGTGATGATTGATGAGTTTCAAGATACCTCTCGTTTACAATGGAAAAACTTTAAATCATTACTCTCTGAAGTTATTGCTAATAACAACTTCAGTTTATTAGTAGGTGATGTAAAACAATCAATATATAGGTGGAGAAATGGTGACTGGAGCATCTTAAATAATATTGAAAATGAGTTTCCTGTTAAACTAAAATCATTAAATAAAAATTGGCGAAGTGAATTTAGAGTTGTAGATTTCAATAATCATTTCTTTATTGAAGCAGGTAAAATATTAGATGAAAAGTACATCCATGAATTGAATGGTGAAGAGAACAATCCTTTTGCTAAAGCCTACAATTCGGAAGCAGTAACACAATATCCGAAGGACAAAGAAAAAGGTTTTGTATCGGTATCTCAAGTAAAAAAAGATGAACTTGAAGAATACTTATTGGAGCAGTTAGTTAGCTTCCAGAAAGAAGGCGTTAAAGCGAAAGATATTTGCATTTTAACACGCACCAACAAACAAATACAAAAACTTGCTGGTTTCTTTTCTGAACAAGAAAACAGCTATCCTGATTTACATAAAAACGGCTATTTAAGCATTATCTCTAACGAGGCATTTCAATTCTCTTCGTCTTTTGCCATCAAAATTATCATTGAAGCGTTACGTGTTGTTTCAGACAAAGACAACCCTGTTCCAAAGTCTCAACTATTACTATTATGGCAAGAACAGATTGACAGCAAAGAGAGCATCGCTGTGCACGAAATTTTAAACAAAGAAAAAGAATTAGATGACATTTTTCCTGATGGATTTAAAAAGAAAGACATGGCTCAAATGGAGCTAATGCCTCTCTATGATTTAATTCTATACATCCACCATATCTTTATTGAAAAAACTGCTGCTGGCAAAAGTCAATCAGCATTTCTATTTGCTTTCTTTGATAAAGTAATTCAGTATTTACAAAATAATCCGGCTGACATAGTGGAATTCGTCCATTATTGGGAAGAAGAATTACACAGAATGACAGTACCCAAAACAACAGAGATAATGGGTGTACAAGCCATGACTATTCATAAATCAAAAGGACTAGAATTTCACTCTGTTATACTGCCTTATTGTGATTGGAATATGGCAAAAACATCTAACTACCAACAAGAAAGTATCGTTTGGTGTGACAAAAAAGAAGCTCCATTTCAATTAGAAATTTTACCGATAAATTATACGAAAACAATGCATCAGTCCATTTTTGAAGAGGAATTCAAAAAAGAAACAATGCAATTATGGATGGACAGCTTAAATATGCTTTATGTAGCATTTACACGAGCAGAAAAGAATTTATGTGTTTATTCACAACCACCTCCATCGAACGGTTCTACTTCACTTTCAATCTCAAGCCTCATCAATGAAGTTTTATCAAAAAATTTACCCCTAACAGCTAAAGAAAATAGCTATAGTTATGGTATAATTGTGCCTTCGACAGAAAAAATTATTGAGATTTCGGAAGAGAATATATTGAAAGATAAACAAGAAACAAACAGCATAAATAATAGCTTTCATTCCAATCAACACTTGCTTTCAAAACTAGAATTTCGTCAATCGAATAAATCTAAGCAGTTTATCGAAACAGGAGAACAACCAACGGAAAACAGCTATATACAACAAGGTAATTTGATGCACGAATTATTCTCAAAAATCAATACAATAAATGATATTGAAGCAGCCATTGATGCAATGATTTTTGAGGGTATTATTAAACAATCAGAAAAACCCACTTATCAGAAAAAAATAGAAGTTGCTATTAAGAAATCAAATGTGACCCATTGGTTTGATGAAAAAATAAAAATATTTAATGAATGTGACATTTTAGAAAAAGACAACAATGGTAAGCTAAAGCAACGCAGACCAGACAGAGTAATAATGACCGACAATGAAGTTATTGTAATTGATTATAAATTTGGAGAAATTCGTGATTCTTACAACAAACAAGTGCAAAAATACAAACAACTTTTACAAGCAATGGGCTACCAAAATATAAAAGGATATATCTGGTATGTAGAAGAAAATAAAGTAGTAAATGTATAAGATGAGAAAGAAAATAAGCTTGATTACAACATTGCTATTAATAAGTTTACATGGTATATCACAGACTCTTGAAACAATATCTGGAGAAACTTGTATATTGGGAGAAAAAGAGACCTGTTATCGCTATAAATATGAAATTAAAGAGAATTCATTTCAACTCAACTTAATAGATTCTATCATTTGCATCCATTGCAAAAACAACATAGAGGTAATAAGAAAATTTTCTAACAAAGGAAGTATTTATAGTCAACAAGAAATAATTAAAAATGCTAAAGGATTAGATAGTATTAGTAACTGGTATAACAATAATAGCCTACTTAAAACAGAACAATTTATATATAGTAGACAAGGACTACTTTCTCGATCAAAGGTTGATGATTTAGTAAATCCGGAGAAATCAGGCTACTATCGCTTTATTCATAAAGATAGCATAACTAATGAGGGGAAAGTTTCAACTACAATAGCTTTTAAAGCTTATGCACGTCTACTTCATGGACAAGAATATCAAATAAAGACCTATTATAATCCAGAAGGAGACACCCTTCGAATTGTGCGTATAGATGATAAAGGTGAAGAGGAACTATATAGCAAATACAGAAAGACTAGAAAAAATAAACGCATAATTAACTATCAACAAACTATTGAATTAAAGAAAGGAGATCTTAATAATCACTCTCAATTTATTACGCGTTACTTAGAACTAGTAAAGACTAAATTAAAAGACAAGTATTATACTTCATTAGAATATCATTTTCAAACAGAAGATACAAATGTGGTATTACATATTAAGAAAAGTAGCAGATTTAACTCACAGCAGGCAATAATAACAGTAAAAGAGAATTATAAAAACAAATAACAATGTTATCATTTTTAGAACAAGTAGCTCATAATCTTATAGAGAAATTTGGCAACGACCTTTCTCGTATTACGGTAGTATTCCCTAACCGAAGAGCGCGTTTATTCTTTAATGAATATTTAGTACAACTTTCTGACCATCCAATTTGGGCTCCTCAATATGCTAGCATTGATGAATTATTTAAAGAACATAGTGTTTTAAAATTAGCCGACCCTCTTTATTTACAAACAGAATTATACAATGCTTACCAATACGTTTACCAACAAAAACACAACAGTATTTCCTCAGAAACATTTGATGAATTTTACTTTTTTGGAGAAATTCTTCTAAGCGATTTTAATGATATTGATAAAAACTTGGTCGACAATACTGCCTTGTTTTCTAACTTGGCAGAACTAGATAAATTAAAAGATAATTTTGAGCACCTTGATCAAGAACAATGGAAAACAGTGGAACGATTTTTCAATGATATTTCGGAAAACCGTACAGATTTAAAAGATGCCTTTTATTCTATCTGGAGTATGCTTGGAGATGTATACCATGAATTTAAAAAGAAACTAGAAGAACAGAAAGTAGGCTATGACGGTATGATTTCCCGATCTGTAATTGAGCAAATTCAAGAAGAAAAATCAGCTTTTAATCAAGAGAAGTATCTCTTTGTTGGATTCAATGTACTAACCGAATGTGAACGACAACTATTCAAAGAGCTAAAACGGAATAATCAAGCTTTATTTTACTGGGATTATGATACCTATTATATGAAAGCAGAGCATGAGGCTGGTCGTTTTATGCAAGACAACCTAATGCGTTTTGGTGATGAGTTAAAAGAAATTCAAAGAGATAACTTCTTATCTTCTAAGAAAACTATTACTCTTATAGAAAGTCCATCAGAAACAGCTCAAGCTGGATACATTCAGGAGTTCTTAAATAAAATAAAATACAAAGACACTGATAAGGTTCCTGACACTTCTATTGTACTTTGTAATGAGCAAAACCTACAAGCGGTAATGCATTCTACCCCTGAGAGAACTAACGAAAATGAAAAGGTTTCGGCAAATATCACTATGGGCTTTCCACTAACTCAAACGCCTGTTTTTAGCTTTATCTACTCCCTTGCCGAACTACAACTAAAAGGAGTTGTTGAACGAAAAAAGCAATACCGTTTTAAATATGTTTTACCCGTACTGCGTCACCCATATATACGAATAATTTTCCCAGAAGCGATAGAAGTACAAGAAAGCGTAATCAAAAATAATATCTTCTTCCCTAATCAGAAAGAATTAATTAACAAAGATATTTTCCAGATTACTAAAACTAGCTTAGATATCTCTTCTTATTTAATTGCACTAACCCAAAAACTAGCGACTAAATTTAAAGAGCAGGCCTTGGAGAACGATGGTTTTTACCAACTATACAGTGAAGCTATATTCCGTACTTTCCAAAGTCTAAATCGCTTACATGATTTAATCGAGGCAGGGAAACTAGTCATTGAACCACGAACCTATTTGAGTTTATTGAAACGTATGCTTTCTACAACTTCAGTCCCCTTTCACGGAGAACCGGCACGTGGGTTACAAATTATGGGATTATTGGAAACTCGCAATATGGATTTTAAAAACCTATTGATAATGAGTACGAATGAAGGAGTTATACCTAAATCGGACAACGACTCTTCTTTTATTCCTCATTTTATTCGAACTTTTTTCAAAATGACTACTATAGAGCATCAGAACTGCTTGTATGCTTATTACTTTTATCGACTGTTGCAACGTGCTGAAAACATTGCTTTAATATACAATACAGCTGCAACAAATACGGGCAAAATGGAAAAAAGCAGGTATCTACTACAGTTGTTAACTGAAAGTGGCTTGCCTATAAAACGCATTCAATTAAAATCTGAAATGCAAGCCCATAAGAATAGTGACTTATTGGTTCATAAATCTCCAGCATTAATAGAGAAAATTAAACAACAATACGATTTAAATTCTAATTCAGAAGCAGGAAGATTGTCTCCTACTGCTATTAATAACTTTATCGATTGTGGCTTGCGCTTTTACTTGCAATACATCATGAAGTTTAGGGCTCCGAAAGAACTGAGTGACGAGATGGACAATTCTATTTTAGGAAGCGTTTTTCATAAAGCCATGGAAATTATTTATGCTCAAATAGGGCGTGTAGATTTAGAAAAAAAAATCCCTGCTTTCACAGTTCAGTCAGATATGATTGAGAAATACCTTGAGTTTCCTCACTTAATTGACAAAGCTATTGTAGAGGCATTTAAAAAAGAGTTATTTGGAGGAAGAGAAGTTTCAAAAGACAGTTTCAATGGAGAGCAATTAGTCTATTTTGATGTAGCCAAACAATTTATAAAAAGAGTTCTAAAATTAGACAAAATAAAAGCGCCATTTAAAATAGTTGGATTAGAAAAGAAAGTCTTCTACATCCTTCAGGTTGATAATGTGAAGTTACAAGTCGGAGGAATTATTGATAGATTGGATGAAAAGAATAATCGATTAGATGTGATTGATTATAAAACTGGAGGCAACCCAAAAGAGTGTAAACAGATAAGTGATTTATTTAAGGTTGGAAATAAGAGACCTAATTATATCTTACAAGCTTTCATCTACTCTACAATTCAAGCAAAACAACAATCTTTAGCTATTTCCCCCGCATTATTTTATGTGCATAAAGCAACGGATACGGATTACAGCCCAACCATAGAATTCAATAAAAAACAGCTCACTAATTTCATTGAAATACAAGCTGATTTTGACGAAGCTTTATCAGAAAAGCTATCTGAATTATTTAATCCAGACATTCCTTTCGAGCAAACAAAAGAAAAAAACAATTGCAAATGGTGCGATTTTAAAGACCTTTGTGGAAGACAATAAAAAAGCCTCTGAGATTTCAGAGGCTTTTTTATATTATCGTTTATCTAAAGGCGTATAAGAATCAGCATCAGGTAATGCATTTCTATATGCTGGACGAATAATTCTTCTTGATTCACAAGTTACTTCTTCCAATCGATGTGCTGACCAACCAGCCATACGTGAAATAGCAAATAGAGGCGTAAATAATTCTTTTGGAATTCCAATTGCTTCATAAACAAAGCCAGAGTAGAAATCTACATTTACACAAACAGTTTTAACACCACCGCCTTTAAACTCATTAAAGGTTTCTGCTGCAACATCTTCAATTAAACAATATAAGTTAAACTCATCTTCTAATCCGGCTTCTTCTGCTAAAGAACGAGCCTATCTTTCAAAACAATAGCACGAGGATCAGAGATAGTATATACCGCATGGCCTACTCCATAAATCTTACCTGAACCATCGTTAGCCTCACCACGAAGAATCTTTAATAAGTAATTTTTCACTTCTGTTTCATCTTTCCAATTCTTCACATTGTTCTTGATGTTCTCCATCATTTCTAATACTCTCAGATTAGCTCCACCATGTAAACGACCTTTTAAAGACCCAATGGCTCCTGCAATAGCAGAATAAGTATCAGTCATAGCTGAAGAAATTAAACGAGTAGCAAAAGTAGAGTTATTACCTCCACCGTGGTCAGCATGAAGAATCAGAGTTAAATCCAATAAGTCTGCTTCAATTTTTGTATAGTCAGCTCCTTTCAACATAAATAAAAAGTTCTCCGCAAAAGTTAACTCTGCTTTTGGATGTCTAATTTTTAATGTCTTTCTATTGTATCTGTGTTGCATTCCATAGTATGAATATATTACTACTGCTGGAAGTTTTGCTATCAAATCTAATGCTTGATGAATTAAACTAGGTAAAGAATAATCTTCAGCCGTTTCGTCTAAAGTATACATTCCTAAAACGGAACGAGACAACATATTCATCATATCTTTACCACTCAAATTAAGAATCATTTGAGTAATATTTTCATCTAAATCAGAATGTTCCCCAAAGAACTCTTTTATTTCTTCTAACTCACCAGCATTTGGCAATCTACCTGCAATTAATAAAAACACAGTCTCTTCAAAGCCATGTCTTTTCTCTGCTCTACAACCATCAGCCAATTGATTGACAGTGTATCCACGATAACGTAATTCTCCTGGAACAGGAACTACTTTTCCATCGTCTTCTTTTCTATATCCAACAACACTACCCACCTTCGTTAATCCAACCAATACTCCTGTACCGTCAGCATTACGTAGGCCTCGTTTTACATCAAATTTCTCAAACATACCCTTCTCAATCTGAGAAGCTTCGTTCACAATCCCTGTAATGTCTTTAATTAATCTATCCATAATTATATATTTTTGTTTTCGTTTAATATTGTGATAGAGACGCAATGCATTGCGTCTTTACATCTACGATAATTTTTTCTGAAGATTCTGATTTAAAGCCTCTAAGAAACCTTCTGTTGTTAAGTAGTCTGACTCTGTCATTTTATCTCCATGTACAATTAGGGCTAAATCTTTGGTCATTTTACCTTCTTCAACAGTTTCCACACAAACAGTTTCAATAGCTTTAGCAAAAGTAATTAGTTCAGGATTATTATCTAGTTTGCCTCTAAATTCTAAACCTCTAGTCCAAGCATAAATACTAGCAATAGGATTAGTAGAAGTTGGCTTTCCTTGTTGGTGCATACGATAATGACGTGTTACAGTACCATGTGCAGCCTCTGCCTCCATAACTTCCCCATCAGGTGTAATTAAGGTTGAGGTCATTAGCCCTAATGAACCAAAACCTTGTGCTACAGTATCTGACTGTACATCGCCATCGTAATTTTTACAAGCCCATACAAAACCACCATCCCATTTTAGACAAGCGGCTACCATATCATCAATTAAACGATGTTCGTAGGTAATTCCAGCTGCATCAAATTTATCTTTGTATTCGGCATCAAAAATTTCTTGGAAGATATCTTTAAAACGACCATCATATTTTTTCAAGATGGTATTTTTAGTACTCATATATAAAGGCCAACCTTTATCTAAAGAAGTATTCATACAAGAACGAGCAAAACCTTTAATAGACTCATCGTTGTTGTACATAGTCATAGCAATTCCATCTCCTTCAAAATCATATACATCGTAAGATTGAACTTCTCCTCCATTCTCTGGTGTAAAGGTGACTGTTAGTTTTCCTCTTCCCTTTGTTACAAAATCGGTAGCTCGATATTGATCTCCAAAAGCATGACGACCGATACATATTGGCTTTGTCCAACCTGGCACTAAACGAGGCACATTACTAATAATAATTGGCTCACGAAACACAGTTCCATCTAAAATATTACGAATCGTCCCATTAGGCGAGCGCCACATTTGTTTCAATCCGAACTCTTCAACTCTGTCTTCATCTGGAGTAATAGTTGCACATTTAATCCCTACACCATATTTTCTAATAGCATGAGCAGCGTCAATAGTTATCTGATCATCTGTTTCATCTCGTTTTTCAATACCTAAATCATAATATTTGATATCGATATCTAGGTAAGGAAGAATTAATTTTTCTTTAATAAAGGACCAAATTACTCTGGTCATCTCATCGCCATCCAACTCAACAACTGGGTTGTTTACTTTAATTTTATTCATTCTTTATATTAATTTTTATTTTGTTTTCTAATTAGGTTCAAGGCACCACCATTTTTAAACCATTCAAATTGACTTTCATTATAAGTGTGATTTACTTGAATTGTGTCAACACTTCCATTAGCATGTTTTATGCTTAATGAAAAAGGAGCTTCTGGATTAAATGAAGTCAATCCTTTTAAATCAAAAGTATCGTCTTCTTTAATTAAATTATAGTCAGCTTTATTGTCAAAAGTAAGCGCCAACATCCCTTGTTTTTTCAAGTTTGTTTCATGAATACGTGCAAACGATTTAACCAAAACAACTTTAACTCCTAGATGGCGAGGCTCCATAGCAGCATGCTCTCGAGAAGACCCTTCGCCATAATTCTCATCTCCAACTACAATTGTAGCGATCTTGCTTGCTTTGTACAAACGCGCAGAATCAGGCACTTGTTCATATTTTCCTGAAATAGAATTTTTCACCTTATTGGTTTCTTCGTTAAATGCATTAACTGCTCCTATTAAAAGGTTATTAGAAATATTGTCTAAATGACCTCGATAGGTCAACCACTTTCCAGCCATACTAATATGATCGGTAGTACATTTCCCTTTAGCTTTTATCAATAAGCTCATATTAGAAATATCCTTCCCATCCCATTCAGCAAAAGGATTCAATAATTGTAATCTATCGCTTGTATCGCTAACAGCAACATTTATGGCAGCACTATTTTCAGGAGGGGCTAAAAAACCAGCATCCTCCACATCAAAACCTTTTGTTGGCAACTCAAATCCAGAAGGTTCTTCTAGTTTAACTTGTTCTCCTTTTTCATTAGTAAGCGTATCTTTTAACGGATTAAAGGTCATTGAGCCTGCAATAGCTAAAGCTGTAACAATTTCTGGAGAAGCAACAAAACTGTGTGTTTTAGGGTTTCCATCTGCTCGTTTAGCAAAATTTCTATTAAAAGAATTAATGATACTATTGTCTTTATCTGGGTTATTATGGCGATTCCACTGACCAATACAAGGACCACAGGCATTAGCCATAACAACTCCTCCTATGGCATTAAAGTCTGCTAATAAACTATCTCGTTCGGCTGTGTAACGCACTTGTTCTGAACCAGGGTTGATAATAAATTCTGCTTTTACCTGTATATTTTTATCTTTTGCTTGACGAGCTAAAGAGGCTGCACGCGTTAAATCTTCGTAAGATGAGTTGGTACACGAACCTATTAAACCTACTTCGAGTTTCTCAGGGTAATTATTTTTCTTAATAAAGTCAGCAAACTCTGATAATGGGGTAGCTAAATCAGGTGTAAATGGGCCATTAATGAATGGTTCTAATTCTGACAAATTGATTTCAATAACACTGTCGTAGTATTTTTCTGGATTTGCTAGAACTTCAGCATCGGATGCTAGATTAGCTTTATTGGCATCAGCCATTTCTGCAATTTCCGTGCGATTTGTAGCACGCAGGTAATCGCCCATTTTATCATCATAAGAAAATATAGAGTTGGTTGCTCCTATTTCTGCTCCCATATTACAAATTGTAGCTTTACCTGTACAAGAAAGTGATTCTGCTCCTTCTCCAAAATATTCGACGATAGAACCAGTACCTCCTTTAACAGTAAGTAAGCCTGCAACTTTTAAAATAATATCTTTCGGTGATGCCCAGCCACTTAATTTCCCTGTTAATTTAACACCTATAAGCTTTGGCATTTTTAATTCCCAAGGCATACCCACCATAACATCAACAGCATCAGCTCCTCCTACACCAATAGCAACCATTCCTAATCCACCTGCATTTACAGTGTGTGAATCTGTTCCTATCATCATTCCTCCAGGGAAAGCATAATTTTCTAAAACTACTTGATGAATAATTCCAGCACCAGGCTTCCAAAATCCTATACCATATTTTGCAGAAACTGATTTTAAAAAATCATACACTTCTTTATTCTGAGTTAAGGCAACACCTAAATCTTTTGTAGCTCCAGAATCAGCCTCAATTAAATGGTCACAATGGACGGTAGTAGGAATTGCTGCTTGAGATTTACCTGCATTCATAAATTGCAATAATGCCATTTGAGCGGTAGCATCTTGCATAGCTATTCTATCAGGATTAAACAATACATAATCATTCCCACGCACAAAATCCTGCAAGTCCATTTGCAGAGAAAGGTGAGCATACAATATTTTTTCACTAAAGGTTAAGGGACGTTTTAAAGACTCTCTTGATAAAGCAACATTATCTGCATAATGCTTATAGAAGGTCTCAACTATAGGTAAATCAAAAAGCATAAATATAAGTTTTGAGAATTGATATGATATAAGGAACACAAAGATACAAAAAAAATCAATACGCTTATTAAGTATTTAATTACTTTTTTGTGTCGTTTTAATAAATGTAGATAAAAAAAGTGCTTACTTAAAAAAGTAAACACTTATATATTAAAAAACGTCTATCAATACGACAGACGTTTTAGAATTCAATCAGAATGTTTTTTTACTTGTTACTTTTCTAAGATAAATTACAGGATCGGATCTAAAAATACCTGAAATTAACAACACTCCTGCTAATGAAAATAAAACGGTACCAACAGAACCAGTTAAAACTTGTGTGAAATACATAGTTAAAATGCTAAGTCCTACTGTTAATCTAATAACACCTGAGGTTTTTCCAATATTGTTGATCATAATTACATATTTTAGGTTGGTAGTAATGCTTTGTATTAGTATAACATCAAAAACCTAAAAATGTTTTCAAATCAAATGTTAATATTTGAAGACCAATAAGTTAAATGAAATTTAGGTTGATTTAAAAAAATAATAACACATTGAGTTACAGGTTATTTAATTTGGTACCTATTTGCTATTTTCACCATAAAAAAAATGAAAAAAAAAAAATTCATTTTTTTATTTTTCTCGCATTTGTTGTTTAAATGTGGTTAATGAATAATCATCAGAAATGAGAAATTCTTTATCTGAAATTGGTCTCTTCTCAATTTGCACGACCTTCATTTTTATCACTTTATTTTCTTCCATTTTCTTACTACTTAAAATAAAACCTTCGACACCATCATAAAGTACAAAATTTAAATTTTTTCCTCCAATCTCTGTTGTTGCATAAACCTCATCAATTTTCTTCTCTTTCGTTTCTGTATTTTTAATTGTCACGAGGTATTTATAGGATAAATATCCTTTAATCAATTTATAACTCTTTGTTTTTTTTACTTTAATTTTCAAATTTGAAGTCAGTTTTTCAATATCATCTTTATGATAGATAAAGGCTTCTTTCCTTCCATCAATATCTTTTAATTCCGCCATAAATAGGCTATCAGCATTAAAAATAACTTGAGTGAAGGTAGAATCATCATCAACAGTAATTTTCTTATAATTACTGCCACTAACTAAACAAACAGACTTCTGAGGCAGATACTCAAGCTCCTCTTCTGAATATCCTTGATAGAAATACTCAAACTCCACTTCTGCAGAAGCTCCCCTTTGAGCATAGATACTCGAAAAAAAGATTGCTAAGATACAAGAAAGAATAGTTTTAATTTTCATAACATAATATAGATACAAAGCCCTACTTTAAATTAAGCAGGGCTTTATTTATACTCAAGAATGAGTATTATTCGATTATAATTTTAGCCTTTTTAGTTCCAAATTTATTACAACGAGCAGAAACTTCCACTTTACTTCCTTTTTTAATTTCAGGAACTTTCACTTCTATTATTTCTTTTTCTAAACTCGACTGCTTTTTAGGTGTAATAACTTTTACTTCATCACCATCAACTTTAATTACCATTTTATCAATAAAATGATCTGCTGCATCTTTCACTTTATGAACTGCTATAACTTTAAGTGTTTTAGTTTCTTTAGCATAACTTAAAGTAACTTTTTTAGGAGGATCTGCCATTAACGATAACGGCATAATTAAAACTAGCGCAATTAGAAATAATAATTTTTTCATAGTTCTTGTTTTTTTAAGATAAAAAATAAAAATACATCATAGTAAGAGCATGTATTGAAACAACTAGAAATCCAATTATTCCAATACGTTTATGTAATCGCAACTTTGGTTTTGTTTTGATAATTCTTAGTCCTGACAAGAAAGAAAATATAAACATTAAAAAACCAGCGACACCCAAATAAAGAGCCACTTGATAAAGCAAATTTACAAAATCAAAGTCTTCCATAAGTGTGTTTTTAAAAATGAATCACTGCCATTGCAACATAAAACGAGCCAAAAGCAGTAAAAGCTGATGCTCGATGAATATTTCTTATAGTTTCATTCTCTCCAGCTTTATCTGCCGTAATTAAAGCTGTTATCATACTAGAAAGATGCAATACAGACATATATTTATGTAATTTTGCGGTACTAAATCCTTTGGGCCTATCTTTAAAACTTGGAGGTGCAAAAAACACTAAGCCAGCAGTAGTAAAATACCCAATATTAATTGCAGTTGATAATCCTGCATGTAAACTTTTGTATTCACTTTCTTGAGAAGGGAACTTCTGTCTATCACTATACACCTTTGCTCCAACAAAAGCTTGACCTAACATAGCAGCCACAGTAACATAACCTAAAAGTCTATGTGCCTTAATCATAGTACGTCTAATCTCTACTTCTTTTTTTCTGCTTTCATAGGTATAATCAAAATATTTACACTTACGCATTAACCCATTTTCACTCCATAATAGTTTTTGAGACAGTAAATAGTGATTAGGAAGCAATGCTTCTACTTCTTCCTGATTTGACAAAACAACACCTTCAGTCACAACAGAATCTGATTGTGCTGTAATATTCAAAAGGAGAAACAAAAAAAAGAACAAAAAAGCATTTAGTTTTATCATCGAGTTTAACTTATTTCTTTGGAGTTACTTTCTTTTTCTTGACTGTAGGTTCAACTAAATTAGACTTCAACTTTTTTAATTGATTTTCTAACCTTCCAATCTTTGATTCTTGGTTATTAATTGTTTTTAATAAAGAATTTAACTCCTCATTATCTATAGTGCTTGGATATTGCTCCTCAACTCGCTGAAGAAAGTCTGATAAAACATTCATGTAATTCATAAATGCTTCGTATGGGGATTCGTATGGACTATAATGTGCACTTGATCCTCCAGAAAAATGCTTCGTGCACATATAGTAAAAGTGGTCACTACATTGTAAGTTTAACCAATCATATTGCAAGGCTCTATCTCTACACAAACGTACTCGCTCTCCAACTTCATACAATTTTTGTAAAGCTTCATTTTGCAAGTCATTACCAGTCCATGCACTTAAATCTTTTTCTTCATCGGCCCAAGAAACTGGATAAGCTGCTGTTAAAACATCTGTCGGTTTCGTTTTTTCAATTACTTCAGACGGAGTAGAAAAACTAATTTTATTAACCAATGCATGATAAGGCAAAGCTTTCATAAATTCAAAAATACCGTTCTCTGCAGGGTTTAATTCTCCCAAAGCTGTATAACTCATCCCTAATGTTATTAACTGTTCCTTCTCAGGTGCTTCGGCTATCCACTTAATATATTTATCAGCTGTTAATGGATATTGATCCCAGCTCCAATTAGAGAACCTAAATGCAATATCATCACTTAACTTAAAGTTCCTAGATAGTAATGAAAGTTTTGAATTATAAGGGTGTGCATATAAATAATTGGGGCTTTTCCAACCAAGTATATGCTTAGCTCCTTCTGTAAACATTGACTTATAACCCATTTTAGCTACCATATCTCCAATTTCATCCGAATATATTAATTCTGTATTACGGAAAACTGTCGGTTTTTTGCCAAAAAGATTCGTTATTTTTTCTGAATGTTTTTTTACCTGCAGCTTAAACTCATCAACATCATATATTGATGACAAAGAATTAGCATATGTTTCAGCTAAAAACTCAACACTTCCAGTATCAGCTAATGCCTTAAAGCTATCAATTACCTCAGGAGCATATTGTTCCAATTGTTCTAATGTTATACCCGAAATAGAAAAAGTAACTTTAAACTTGCCATTAGAATTCTTTATCATCTCCAACAAAGTCTCATTTGCTGGCAAATAACATTGTTCGGTCAATCTACGAATAGCCATCTCATTGGTATAATCATCGTAATAATAATGATCATTTCCAATTTCAAAGAAACGATACTTTTTTAATTCTAATGGTTGATGTAGTTGAAAATAAAAACAAATAGTCTTCATATAATATATTGTTGTATTACTTATTTATTGTTACAATTAGCTCCAGCCTAAAACTCTATTATAAATGCTGCGAACTTTATGACCTACTTTTTCCCAGGTAATATTATCTACTTCAAATTGACCTTCATCATGCAAGCATTTGTACATTCCCGGATACCTTACAATAGCATAAATAGCATCTGCCATAGCATCTATATCCCAGTAGTCAGTTTTAATAGCATTATTTAAGATTTCGGCACAACCAGATTGGTGTGAAACAATACTTGGCGTACCTACTTGCATAGCTTCTAAAGGAGAAATTCCAAAGGGTTCAGATACTGATGGCATCACATACACATCACTTTCAGCTAACATTTCGTGCACTTTATCTCCACGAAGAAAACCCGTAAAATGAAATTTATCGGCAATACTCCGTTTTGCCACTAAATTTATCATATCATTCATCATATCGCCACTACCAGCCATTACAAAACGTACACCATCAGTTTTTTCTAATACTTTAGCAGCTGCTTCTACAAAATATTCTGGACCTTTTTGCATGGTAATTCTACCTAAAAAGGTGACAACCTTATCTTTTCGTTCTGTTTTTGAAAAGCGCTCTACATTCTCTAAAGGAGAAACGGCATTATGAACCGTAGTAACTTTATTGGGAGGCTGATGATATTTCTCAATAACTGTTTGACGGGTCAAATTACTAACAGCCATAATATGGTCTGCAGCATCCATCCCTCTTTTTTCTAAAGCATATACTTCAGGATTTACCTGACCTCTACTTCTATCAAAATCTGTAGCATGTACATGAATAACCAAAGGTTTTCCTGATATTTCTTTCGCAAAAATACCTGCTGGATAAGTAAGCCAGTCATGTGAATGAATAATATCAAAATCTCCAGCGTGAGCAATAACACTTGCTACAGCCTCATAATTAGAAATTTCTTCTAACAAATTACTTGGGTAAACTCCTGAAAAATTAATACACCCTAATTCACATGTGTTGATACGACGATAATCGTAACGAATATGATTACGATAATAGAAATACTCATCGGGATGCATTTTATCTCCTATCAAATTATTTACGTGGTCCCAGCTATTTTCCTTCCAAACAACTGGAATACTATTGGCTCCAATTATTTTCAAAAAACTATTATCTTCATCTCCATGTGGCCTAGGTATAACAAACTTTATATCCATGTCCGGCTGTAAAGACATACCTTTAGTAAGACCGTAACTTGCGGTTCCCAAACCTCCTAGAATATGGGGAGGGAATTCCCAACCAAACATTAGTGCTTTCATCTATATATACTATTCAAAATTCAACTTTAGAGATGTATCTGGCTTATTCATTTTCTTTTGCTCTTCTTCAAACTTTTTTACAATACTTAATAATCGAAGTATCTCCCCTACATTCATAGCAAAAGACATAGCTCCATGTCCTTTAAATGGCGGATTACCATCAAAAAGTTCGTTTAAAGTACCAATACACAATTCACTCATTTCACTCTCAAACCCAATTAATCTTCTTTCAAGAAAAGAGATACCACTGCGCTTATACACTTTTAAGTAAGCCTCAGCAAAAGCTCCCATTAACCATGGCCAAACAGTTCCATTGTGATAGCTGAAGCTTCGACCAACTTCATCTCCTCTATATTCAGGCTTATAGTTACCACTTTGCGGACTTAAACTACGCAAACCTTTAGGTGTTAATAACTCGCGCGTAACAACATCTACCACAAGTTTCTGCTGTTCTTTGTTTAAAACAGAATAAGGCAAAGAAACAGCAAATAACATATTTGGTCGTACTTCCCAGTCGCGATAATTATTCACCACATAATCGTACAAATATTTACCATTCCAAAACAAACGCAAAAAAGATTGATGAGCAAACTCTGCTTGATAGTTTAACACATCTGCTTCGTAATCATTATGACCTTTACGAGCTAGCTCCGAACCAAACTTCAAAGCATTATACCATAAAGCATTTATTTCTACAAGATATCCTGTTCTAGGAACTGTTGGTTTCCCATAAGCAACACCATTCATCCATGATGCAGGCACATCATAACCATTGGTTTCTAACAAGCCATTATCCGATAAAGAAAGATTAGGGTGCTGTTGCTCTCGTATAAAACTCAATACTTTGAAAAGAATATCACCGTATTTGTCGATGGTTTTCTTCAAAGATGTTTTCTCTGCATATTGTTGTATTGCCCATATATACCACAACAGCACATCTGGTGCATCTATTTCATAGATATAACTTTCATGATCTTGATGCAAAATAAATTTCTCTATTGCTTGAGTAGCTGTACTCATTATATCTTCAAAATAAGATATATCATCAATTGCTAAAGAGACTCCAGGCAATGCAATAAATTGATCACGCGCACGACATTTAAACCATGGGTATCCGGCCATTAAATAATGACCATCTCCAATTTTATTATGGAATTGCTGTCCTGCATTTTTCAAACTATTATAAAAATCTAAACGAGAAGTTCGTTTCGCAAGTTCCTCTCTATATAGTTTTCTAAGTTTCTTTGGATCTGACTCTGAAACACCAGCTGAGAAGAAAACACTTTCTCCTTTTTTCAATGGCATTTCAAAATAACCAGGCACATACAAATCTTCTTTATAATCGTAGCCTCTTTCTTGCTCCTTATAATATTCTATCCCACGATACCAATCTGGATTGGCAATAAAGTCTACTTCTTTAGAAAATTGCATATATAAATTAGGGAAGTTAGGATATAGAGACGTAGAGATTCCATTCTGAACTTCTTGATACTCTTTATTTACATCTGCATTTTCTTTAGAAAGCTGATTCACATTTCTAAAAGCTAACAAAGGTTTAAAACGCATTGTTACCGGAGAACGTGCTTCTAACAAGGTATATTTTATAAGCATCCTATTTTCGTGTGAAATAAACACTCGTTCTTTCGAAAAAATAACACCTCCAACTCTATAAGTAGTACAAGCAACCGTTTCAATATTAAATTCACGTATGTATTTATGACCTTTAGGACTGTAGTTATTTCCTGCAAATTTATGTACTCCCATATTAAATTCAGCACCATGTTGAATAACAGTTTCATCTAAAGATGAAAGAAGCACATAATTATCTTCGCTTAGTTCAGGAAGAGGGACTACTAATAATCCGTGATGTTTTCTTGTATTACAATCAATAACAGTTGTTACGCTATAAGCACCAGATTTATTCGTGCGTAACATTTCTTTAGTTAGCGATTTTTCAAGATTGATTAAAAGCGTTTTGTCGAAGTTTAAATAACCCATACTATAGCATCAAGAAGGTTTAAAAAGAAATAACAATAGAGAATAATAAAAAGTTTTCAAACTTAATCGTTTTCTTAAAAAGAATTGCAATTTTTTAAGTAAAAAAAAGCCTACACATAGTGTTTTACAACATTTATCCAAAAAAAAGAGGAATCAAACAAGTTTGATTCCTCTTTTAGTATAAGTATTAATTTGAATCTACTTAACTCTTTTTTCTTTAATTCTAGCTTTTTTACCAGTAAGAGCACGTAAATAATATAATTTCGAACGACGAACTTTACCTACTTTATTCACGGTAATACTCTCAATAAAAGGAGAGTCCATTGGAAAAATACGTTCTACACCAATATTATCTGATATTTTTCTAACAGTAAAACGTTTTTGCTCACCATGACCAGCAACTTTAATTACTACACCACGATACTGCTGAACACGTTCTTTACTACCCTCAATAATACGATAAGCAACTGTAATTGTATCTCCACTTTTAAAAGAAGGATGCGTTTTTTCTGTTGTAAATGCTTGTTCAGCAACTTTAATTAAATCCATGTTTTCTAAAATAATTTATTGTACATCATTTATAAGCAACATATCACAGACCTCACTTTATTCTGCCAGAGGTTACCCAAAACGGAGCGCAAATTTAGCTATTTTTTTCATCCCGACAATGTTTTCAACAAAAAAACTGTCTTTTTTTGATTTATTTTGGAAGATATTATCAAATAAAGGAAATAAAAAAACTAATAATATTCCTCACAAAATCTTCTTATCTTTGTCCACTTCTAGAAAAATGCGCCATTTTTGCATTAGAATTCAGAATCATAGATAAACATGCACAATGTCTCTTAAAAAAACCACTTACACCCTTTTTATATTTCTCCTAATTGGAAGAAGCCTTTTTGCTATTGAAACGAATGAAAGTAAACAGTGGGTAGATTCTGTTTTTTTTACCTTAAGTCCAGATGAACGTATCGGACAATTATTTGTTTATAATTGTCCGGCCACGGCTAATATGCAAAACACCAACAGACTACTTCTCGCTATAAATGAACAACATATTGGAGGTATCTTATTTTGGAAAGGAACTATTGAAGAACAAGCTAAGCTAACAAACTTAGCCCAAGAAAAATCTAAAGTTCCTTTAATGATTAGTATGGATGGAGAATGGGGATTAGCTATGCGTTTAGAAGATGGTATAAGATATCCTAAAAAAACAACATTATCAGCCCTTACAAATGAAAAATTAATCTATGAATTTGGAGAGGAACTAGGTCGACAATGTAACGAACTTCGCATCAATGTAAGTTTCGACCCCGTTTTAGACGTAAATCTCAATCCTGAAAATCCAGTAATAAATACCCGATCTTTTGGAGACAACCCTCAAGAGATTTCTCGCAAAGCTGCTCTTTTTGTTGCTGGATTAAAAAGCAAAAACATATTATCTGTAGGAAAGCATTTTCCGGGACATGGCGATACGTCTCAAGACTCACATCACGAACTTGCTGTTGTAACACACGATTCTACTCAACTTCACTCCATTGACCTAGCACCTTTTAAGCATTTAATTAACAAAGAGATGGAGGGAATTATGATAGGACACATATCTGTTCCTGCCATAGATACTACTGGAGCACCTGCTTCTTTATCCCCACTAATAATAAACGGACTCCTAAAAAAAGAACTTGGGTTTAAAGGCTTAATTTTTACAGATGCTATGAAAATGAAAGGGGTTAGCAAAGAAAAAAATTCCTCTGTTCGTGCTCTTCTAGCTGGAAATGATATTCTACTAGACCCTATAAACATTGAAGAAGAAGTTAATAACATCAAAAAAGCTCTAAAGGATAGCATAATTAGCATGGAATTGATTGATCAAAAGTGCAAAAAAATCCTCTATTACAAATACAAATGCCAGCTCAATAATTATCTCCCAATAAATATAGATAGCATTGAAGAACGAATCAATACGCCTCAAGCAAAGATATTACAACAGAAAACAATCAATCAAAGCATTACTGTATTAAAAAACAATAAAGAGATACTTCCCATTAAACAATTGGACAAACAGCGTATCGCTATTATCTCTGCTGGAGCATCAAACCACACACAGTTTATTCAAACTTGTGCCTTATATGCTAAAACAGAGAATTATAGTTTCTCAGAATACGACTCTGCAGACTCAATCAAAAATATTGCTTGTAAAATTGAAAGTGCTGACTTAGTAATTCTAGCTATACACAGTAAAAAAATACCAGACAGCCTTATTGCTTTAGCTTGTGGTGATAAGAAAACAATTATTGTTTCTTTTCGCTCTCCTTACGAACTAAAAAACTATCCCATTAGCACCACTATAGCTGAAGCTTTTGTTATGGGATATGAGAACCTACATATGATGCAGAAAGCGTGTGCAGAAATTATTTTTGGAGGAGTGCCCGCTCAAGGAAAATACCCTATCAACAGCCCTAACATTGCTAAAAAAGATGATGGCATAAATACTCCTAAAACTCGTTTAGACTACAACATACCTGAAAGTGTAGATATGAATTCTTCAATTTTACAAGGAATTGAAGCCATTGTTTCAGATGCTATACAAGTAGAAGCTATGCCTGGTTGTCAGATTTTAATTGCTAAAAAAGGGACCATAGTCTATCATAAATCATTTGGTTTCCATGATTATAGTAATCAAATCCCTGTGAAGAATACTGATATCTATGACATTGCCTCAGTAACTAAAATATCAGCTACACTGCCACTTATTATGCAGTTATATGATAAAAAGAAAATTAAATTGGATAAAAAAATAAGTCGCTATTTACCAGACCTAAAAAATACTGATAAAAAAGATATAACTCCACTTGACTTACTAACACACGAAGCAGGACTAAAACCTTTCATTCCATTTTATCGTCAAGCTATTGACAGTAATAGCGTTAATGGTCTATTAATGCAAAGAAAAAAAGATGATATATACAAGCTGCAACTTTCAGATAAATACTTTGCACATAAAGATTATAGATATAAAACTGGTTTGATTAGCAATACTTTAGACAACAAACACCCTCTTCAAATTGCAGACAGTTTATTTATTACAAATGCATTTAGAGATAGTATTTGGCAACAAATAATTGAATCTCCACTTAGTGATAATAAAAAATACAAATACAGTGATTTAAGCTTTCTAATGCTTCAAAAAATTATAGAGAATTTAGAAAAAAAACCAATAGATGAATTAACTAATGATTTTTACAATAAACTAGGAGCTACAAAAACTGGCTACTTACCCTTGCAACGATTTGATTCTTCTACAATTATTCCTACAGAAAAAGATCAGTTTTTACGAAAACAGCTATTAAAAGGCCATGTGCACGATCAGAATGCAGCATTTATGGGTGGGATTGCTGGTCATGCTGGAATTTTCTCAAACTGCAATGATTTAGCAAAAATTAGTCAGCTATATCTAAACAAAGGTACATACGGTGGAGAAGAATTTATGTCTCCTGAAACATGCCAATATTTCACCGAGACTAAAAGTGAAAATAGCAGAAGAGGCTTAGGCTTTGACCGTTTGGATAAAGATGGTGGAATTTTATATGGACACTATGGATTTACTGGCACTTGTATTTGGATTGACCCTAACGAAGAGCTTATATATATCTTTCTTTCAAACAGAGTTAATCCAAATAGTTGGAATAAAAAACTTATGAAAATGGATGTGCGAACAAATATAATTGACGTAATATATCAATCCATTAAAAACAAAAAACCGCTTGATACGCGTTCAAACGGATTAACAGAATAGTTTAGATAAGTATTTTACGACTCTTTATCTTTCTCTTCATCCACACGTTGAACAGAATTTACAGCTTTAATTTTTAAAATCTTCATGCAAATATTATTTACTTGTTCTGTGCTATGAACATGAACTAAGAAATATCCTTCAAAAATTCCATCATTACTAACAGAATTAATCTTCGTAATATTTACACCAAAGTCATCTGATAGAACTTTAATTATTTGCACTAATACTCCTTGAGTATCTATTCCAACAACCTCAATTATAGCAGGAAACGAAAGAATTTGTTTACTTGCCCATTGAGCAGAAACAAGGCGCTCTCCAAAATTAGTTTTCAATTTATCAGCCACTGAACACTGACGCTTATGTAAGGTTACTGTCTCGTCATCATTCACATAACCCAAAACATCATCCCCCGGAATTGGATTACAACAATCAGCTATAGTATATAAATCATCTTTATTATCATCAGTTAATTTTAACGTTTTCTTTCTGTTAATTTTAGGATGTTCTTCAAGAGTCTCACTTTCATCATCAGCGTGATCGTTCTTCTTTAAACCAGTAAATTGAAGCTTCCAGTAATTTTTCCATTTAAGTCCAGATTTTTGCTTAAACACTTTTTTATCTAAGTCTTGTAAGCTTATTTTTTCTTTTCCTAACTTAAAATAAAAGTCTTCCTCTTCAAGTTTGAAGTATTTCAACAATAAAGCCAAGTTATCACTATCAGAAGGCATTTCATTCTTCTCAAAATACTCTTTCAATAATTCTTCTCCTTTTGATACGAAAATGCGCATTTCCTTTTTAAATGCAGCTTTCAATTTCGATTGAGCTCTTGCTGTTGTAACAAAGTTAACCCACTCCAATTGTGGTTGTTGTTTTTTGGAGGTAATAATTTCAACTTGGTCTCCACTATTCAATGCGTGACTCAATGGCACTAACTTATGATTAACTTTTGCGCCTATACAATGGAATCCTAAATCTGAATGAAGATAAAAAGCAAAATCTAAAGCCGTAGAACCCTGAGGCATCGTTTTAATTTCGCCTTTTGGCGTAAATACAAATATCTCAGTAGAAAAAAGATTCAGCTTAAAAGTATCTAGAAAATCTATTGCATTTGGTTCTGGATTCTCAAACACTTCTTTAATTGTTTTTATCCAATTATCTAATTCTGTTTCTGTTGGATTTTCACCTGTTTTATATTTCCAATGCGCAGAAATCCCTTTTTCCGCAATTTCATGCATTCTTTCGCTTCGAATTTGCACTTCAACCCAAATACCCTCAGGACCCATTACAGTCACATGTAGAGCTTCGTATCCATTTGCCTTAGGCGTACTCACCCAGTCCCTAATTCTCTCAGGATGTGGACTATAATTACTAGTCACTGATGAATAAACCATCCATGCCTGATTCTTTTCTTCTATATCATATCTGGTTCTATAAACAATACGAACTGCCAATAAATCAAAAACATCTTCAAAAGGCACATTCTTCGTTTTCATCTTATTCCAGATAGATGCAATACTCTTAATACGCATTTCTATATCATACTCGTAGCCAGTTAGCTCAAGCTGATTCTCTATGGGCTTAATAAATCTAGCATACACCTCCTCACGCTGCATCTCTCCTTCAGCTAACTTATCAAAAATCTGCTGATAGATTTCAGGATGTTCATATTTCAAACTCAAATCTTCAAGTTCAATCTTAATTTTATATAAACCCAAACGGTAAGCTAATGGAGCATATATATAGGTAGTTTCTCCTGCAATTTTATATTGTTTCGCTGGAGGCATAGAACTGAGCGTACGCATATTATGCAAACGATCAGCTATTTTTATCATGATAACACGAACATCTTCAGAAATGGTAAGCAATAATTTCCTAAAGTTTTCTGCCTGATTAGAGGCTTGCTCTGCAAATACACCACCAGAAATCTTAGTCAAGCTTTCTACAATTCCGGCTATTCTTGAACCGAATAAATTATCAATATCTTCTACAGTATATTCTGTATCTTCTACTACATCATGCAATAAAGATGCGCAAATAGAAGTAGTTCCTAGGCCTATCTCATTTACCACAATACGAGCAACTGAAAGAGGGTGCATCATATAAGGCTCCCCCGAACGACGACGAACTCCTTGGTGAGCATTATTAGCAAAATGAAAGGCTTTATCAACCAACTCAAAATTCAGTTTATGAACTGTCTTTTTGTAGTCTTCAATTAAAAACCAATATTCTTGCTTGATTAAATCCTCATCTGATAATATGGTATTTTCTGTATCCACTTAGTATATAATTTTCCTATCTATCTTAATCAAAAACTTGAGCACAATTGTTAGTATACTGAAGCATTTTATCATATTCTGATGGAGATAGATCTCTAAAGTAATAGTTAATCGGATTTTGGGGCTTATTCTTAAAACGCACCTCATAATGAAGGTGAGGTCCTGTTGATTTTCCAGTATTTCCTACAAAACCAATTACTTCTCCCCTTTTTACTTTATTGCCTCTATTTTTAACAAATCGATGCATATGAGCATATAAAGTTCTATAATTAAAACCATGATCAATAATTACACAATTACCATAGCCTTGTTTCCAGCCAGCAAAAGCCACAGTCCCATTACCTGTAGCAAAAATTTTTGTTCCTGTAGGAGCGGTAAAATCCATCCCATGATGAAATTTACGCACATGATAAACAGGATCTATACGCCAGCCATAACCAGAAGCCATACGCTTTAGATTTTTATTGAAAATAGGTTGAATGGCCGGAATATTTTCTAAACGAGTTTCATTCGTTTTGGCTAATTGAACAATCTCATCAAAAGATTTAGACTGAACGTAGACCTGACGGCTTAACTCAGTAGCTTTTTTAGTTGTATTCAATACAATCTGCGAATTGGTGAAATCTCGAATATAATCGTAACGATTAGTTCCACCATAACTTCCTTTTCTTACTGCTAAAGGAATTGGTTCTGCTTGAAAGACTACACGATATAAATTATCATCGCGCTGTTGTAAATCAGACAATACATCTTCTAATTCGTTAAACTGACGACTTAATAAACGATATTGTGCACGAATACTTTTATTCTCACTACGTAAATTTTTCTGACTAGGTGATTCAACAGTAAATACAAAAACAACAAAGAAAATAGCGCCTAAAAATAAGCCCGTAAAAGAGTGTAAAAGGATACGTTTAAACCTTCCTTTAAAAGAAGTGTCTACCCTTTCGTAATTTAATGTTTCCGGATTAAAATAATACTTCGCTTTACCCATATCTCAATTGCTACACAAAAATGCATATGCGAACAGCTCTTTTTCTGTTCTATTTTGGCAAAAGTAAGGATTTTTCTGTTATTTTTGCGCACCGTATGGAAGAATAATTTGCCAATATGTTAATATGCCATTGTGCTTATTATCTATTCCTACAAAAATTAACAATTAGACATGCTTTTCATTAACATATCAGCATATTAATTCATTGCCAAAGAAAATTATGACCGCTAAAGAAATTCGCCAATCATTTACTGATTTTTTTGCTTCAAAAAACCATCATATTGTTCCTTCAGCTCCAATGGTAGTTAAGAACGACCCAACCCTTATGTTTACTAATGCTGGGATGAATCAGTTTAAAGAAATATTTTTAGGAAATACACCTGCAAAATACCCACGTGTTGCCAACTCGCAAAAATGCTTACGTGTAAGTGGCAAACATAATGATTTAGAAGAAGTAGGTCATGACACCTATCACCACACGATGTTTGAAATGTTAGGAAACTGGTCGTTTGGCGACTACTTTAAAACAGAAGCCATTGAGTGGGCATGGGAATATTTAACTGATGTATTAAAACTAGACAAAGAACGTTTATATGCTTCTGTTTTTGAAGGAGATAAAAACGAAAATCTTGAAAGAGATAATGAGGCGGCTGGTATCTGGGAAAAATTCTTACCAAAAGAGCGGATTATCAATGGCAATAAGAAAGATAATTTTTGGGAAATGGGCGATACTGGCCCCTGCGGACCTTGCTCTGAAATTCATATCGATTTGCGTTCAGATGAAGAACGTGCAAAAACTCCTGGTGTTGATTTAATCAATAACGACCACCCTCAAGTGGTAGAAATATGGAACAATGTTTTTATTCAATACAATCGCAAAGCAGATAGCTCGCTAGAATCATTACCTGCTAAACATGTAGATACAGGGATGGGGTTTGAGCGTTTATGCATGGCTATTCAAAAAAAACAATCGAACTACGATACAGATGTTTTTCAACCCATAATAATTGAAATTGGAAAAATAGCACAAATAAAATATGGGGATAATGAAAAAACTGATATTGCAATGCGTGTTATTGCAGATCATGTTCGTACAATTGCCTTTTCAATTACTGATGGTCAATTACCATCTAATGCAAAAGCAGGATATGTAATTCGTAGAATTTTGCGTCGTGCTGTAAGGTATGGATACACATTCTTAAATCAACGCTCATCATTCATGCACCTACTGATTCCAACACTTGTTGAAAGTATGGGTGCTGCATATCCAGAATTAGGAGCACAGCAATCCTTGATAGAAAAAGTAATTAAAGAGGAGGAAGAGTCTTTCTTACGTACTTTAGAAACGGGCATACGCTTATTAGATAAAGTGATGGCTGATACAAAAGAAAATAATAAAACAGAAGTGAGTGGCGATATCGTTTTCAAACTATACGACACCTATGGTTTTCCATTAGATTTAACGGAATTGATTTTACGTGAAAACAGCATGACAGCAAATATTGCTGAGTTTGATGCTGCGATGAAAATTCAGAAAGACCGAGCACGTAATGCTGCAGCAGTTGAAACAGGAGACTGGATAATTGTAAAAGAAGGAGAATCGGAATTTGTAGGTTATGACTTATTAGAATGTGATGTTGAAATTACTCGTTATAGAAAAGTTACTCAGAAAAAGAAAGAATTATATCAACTCGTATTAGATAAAACACCTTTTTACGGAGAACAAGGAGGTCAAAGTGGAGATAAAGGACAACTTATTTCTGATAGTGAAACGATACAAATTATTGACACAAAAAAGGAAAATGGATTAAGTATACATATATGTACTGCCTTGCCTAAAGACATTACAAATAGCTATACCGCTAAGGTAAATAAAGAAAATCGTATTGCTATTGAAAACAATCACACCGCAACACACCTTTTACACGAAGCTTTACGCGAAGTATTGGGTTCTCATGTAGAGCAAAAAGGATCCTTAGTTGCTGCCGACAGCTTACGTTTTGACTTCTCTCATTTCCAAAAAGTGAGTAACGAAGAACTACGTACCATTGAAAAACTAGCCAATAAAAAGGTAAGAGAAAATATTACCTTGGAAGAAGAAAGAGAACTGCCAATTGCAGAAGCACAAGCAATGGGAGCTATGGCCTTATTTGGCGAAAAATACGGAGAAAATGTTCGTGTTATTAAATACGGTAGCAGTATAGAATTATGCGGTGGAACCCATGTCTCAGCTAGTGGAAAAATAGGTCTTATTCGCATTCTTTCTGAATCTTCTACTGCAGCAGGTATACGTCGAATAGAAGCCGTTACTGCAGAAAAAGCAGAAGCATTTGTAGACGAACAACAAGATTTACTACGTGAAGCAAAAGAAATATTTAACAATGCTCCTAACCTACTTGTTACTATTAAAAAGACCGTTGAAGAAGCTGCCGATTTAAAGAAACAAGTAGAACAGTTTGCTCAAGAGCGTGTGAGTACAGTTGCTAATGAATTAGCAGAAAAAGCAGAAGAAAAAAATGGTGTTAAAATAATAACATACAAAGCAGAAATCACGACTGATATAGTACGTGGTATCGCGTCACAACTACGCAATAAATTTGCAGAAGAAAAGTTTTTGTTAGTCATTGGTGCTTTAGCTAACGAGAAACCATCACTTACTATCGCCTTAAGTCAACCTTTAGTTGATGCTGGCTACAATGCCAACCAACTAATTAGAGAAGCTGCCAAAGAAATAGACGGCAATGGTGGTGGACAGGCATTTATGGCTACTGCAGGAGGTAAAAAGGTGGCTGGAATTGACAAAGCTATTACTAAAGCAGTGTCTCTAATAAAATAAAACCTTTACTAAGAAAATAAAAAAGCCCGACAGTCAAAAACTATCGGGCTTTTTAGGCAATTCAAAATAACACAATATTAATAAGTCACTACAAAAGAACCATTAGTTATTGCAAAAACAAATGACTGTGAATAGCTACTAGTACCATCGGAACTAGCATTAAATGTACCTTTTAAAACTCCTGCACTTTGATCATGCTCTGTAATTGTTATACTACCAGCATTAGCGGTACTACTTTGATAACTACTATTCGTATACGAAACACTAGGAAAGCCTATTTCTGAAAAATTATATGTTCCTGGTGTTATTGTTGATGAGAGTGTAATTGAAATAGTTTTTAAGTCTGTAGATAAAAAACTCACTTGTAACATACCGTATGAACTCATTCCTGTAATATACATTGCTGAAAAACTACCACCATCAAGCGTTAAAGACCCTGAATTTGAAGGTGTAGTAGGTGTAGTTGGTGTAGTTGGTGTGGTAGGTGTAGTTGGAACGTCTTCAACAGGAATAATAGTTGCAGAAGTTCCTCCTGTAATTACTTTTACAGATGAACTTATTGGATCCTCTACATAAAAAGCATAAGTAACACTAAGCTCTTTAGCATCTGAATCAAAACTTGTAATTTCAAGTGTGCTCTGACAATTAAATGATGGATAACCAGAGGTATTATCAGAATTATCAGCCGTAGAGTATAAAGCGCCTCCTGGACTTGCTTGATAAGTAGCGAAATTTGCTGTTGAATTATAAGTTAAATTGTAGCTATCTTCCTCATAACCTTCTAATAAAGGCTCTACATTTAAGCGAATAACACTTCCATCAGTTCCAACAAGAGTAACCTCTAACAAACCATCTTCATATGTCGCCGTTCTAGATATTGATGACCATATATTTCCATTTATATTTGCTGAAACAACGGGAGCTTCTGGCTCATCTTTCTCATCATCCTTACAAGAGGAAAAAACAGTAAGTAAAGCAAGTGTAACTAATAAAAACAAATTTCTAATTTTCATAACTTAAGTATTTAATATCCCTACTCTTTATTGGATTTTCAGGTAACTCCTTAATTCTTTTCTACTCTACTGATGCAAAAAACAAAAAAGGTTGCAGTTTTTTCTTAAAAAATTTGAAAACTCTTATAGTAAAGACTGTGTATATATTTACTTATCTTTGCAATTCAAATATTATATTATGGCAGGTTCAAACTTTGTAGATTACGTAAAAATATTTTGTCGCTCAGGAATGGGAGGTCAAGGGTCTAAGCACTTTCATCGTGACAATTGGACTACCAAAGGTGGACCCGATGGTGGTGATGGCGGTCGTGGTGGTCACGTTATAATGCGTGCGAACAAAGAACTATGGACTTTAATACACCTTAAGTTTTCACGTCACGTATTTGCTGGACATGGTGAAAGTGGAAGCAAAAGTCGTAGTTTTGGTAAAGAAGGTAAAGACGAAATCATTGAGGTCCCTCTAGGAACTGTTGCACACGATGCAGAAACTGGTGAATTTATATGCGAAGTAAGTGAGCATGGAGAAGAAGTATACTTATGCAAAGGAGGTCGTGGTGGATTAGGAAACTGGCATTTCAGAACATCTACTAATCAGGCTCCGCATTACTCTCAACCAGGCGAACCAATGGAAAACCGCGCGGTTGTATTAGAATTAAAAGTACTAGCAGATGTTGGTTTAGTTGGTTTTCCAAATGCTGGAAAATCTACCCTACTATCTGTTGTTTCTGCTGCAAAACCAGAAATCGCCAACTATCCTTTCACTACCTTAGTTCCTAACTTAGGGATTGTTCCTTACAGAGATAACAAATCATTTTGCATTGCCGACATTCCTGGAATTATTGAAGGAGCTCATGAAGGAAAGGGCTTAGGACTTCGTTTTTTACGACACATTGAACGTAATGCTATATTATTATTTATGGTTCCTGCCGATGCAAATGACATAAAAAAAGAATACGAAATACTACTCAATGAATTAACTCAATATAACCCTGAGTTATTAGACAAACAACGTCTTTTAGCAATTACAAAATGTGATATGTTAGACGAAGAGTTAACAGAAGCTTTAACTGAAGAACTGCCTGAAGACATTAACTATATCTTTATTTCTTCTGTAGCAAATATTGGCATAACGAAATTAAAAGATATGCTATGGACAGAGATTAATAAAGAAGAAAACCGTGTAATGACTGTCACTCATAGACCTATCGAAACCTTAGTTGTAGAAAGACCAATTGAGGACGTTATTGTTGAAGAAGAAGAGGAAGAAGATGATAGCTTTAGCATGGGTGGAATTGGCTGGGACGAGCAATAAAAAATGACACAAATAATTACATATAATAATTTAAATGAGCATTCTGAAAGGATTGCTCATTTTAGTTCTACACGAATTGGCGGTGTAAGTGAGGGGAAATATGCTTCTTTAAATTTAGGCACACACACTCTTGACAAGGCAAGTAACATAAAACAAAACCGCGAACTATTAGCTATCAATTTAGGCATTTCCACTACTCAAATTTTTAATGCCCACCAAATACATGGAACAGCAGTAAAAGTTGTGGACAAAGCTTTGATCCAATTATCAGAGAAAGACCGAAAATTAGAACTAGAAGGATATGATGCATTTATTTCAAACATCTCAGGTTGTTGTATTACAGCAACTACAGCCGATTGCGTACCTGTACTCTTATACGACAAAGCAAAAAACACTGTCGCGGCAATTCACTCTGGATGGAAAAGCACGTTAGAAAACATTACACAAGCAACTATCAATTCTCTTCAAGATAATTTTGGAACAAATGCAGCTGATATAATTGCAGCTATTGGTCCCTGCATTGGAAAAGAAGTATATGAAGTTGGAGAAGATGTATATGAAAAATTTTTCTCTAAAGGGTTTGCTTCTAAACAATTATTTAAAGCAACGACAAAAGGTAAGTATTTGTTTGATATTAGAGAAGCAGTACGTATGCAATTAATTGTAGGAGGTGTAAAAAATATAGACGTTTCTACTTACTGCACATTTAGAGATGATGAATTATTTTTCTCAGCTCGCAGACAAGGGAGTGATTCTGGAAGAATGCTAAGTGGCATTTATTTGAAATAAACCTAATCAGTCTATATCATCCAAAATCTTTTGCACTTCAACATCCGTTTTTTGGAGTTTTGCTTTACAAACTTTAATTAATTCAGATGCACGCTTTACCTTATCTGCAAGAAGATCCACATCTAATGAATCATTTTCAATTGAGAATAATATTTCTTCTATCTCTTTAATTGAATTGCTGTAGGTTTCTGTTTTTTTAGCCATAATAATCTATTTTATTCTACAATACTTTGAACATCACCGTCCTTCAATTGCGTTGTAATTTTATCTCCCTTTTTTAATTGAGTAATGCTTTTTACAATTTTATTATTCTTTGACGTTAAAGAATATCCTTTACTCAGCAGCACCTCTGGCGAAGAGAGTATCAGTTCCTTTTCTTTCATTAATACGTCTGTTCTTTTTTCTTTTAGTAGACTTAGAGCAGCATTCTTTATTCCTTGTCCTTGTAAAGAGATTTTCAATTTCTGTTTGTAAACAATTTCATTTACAATAGCAGGAAATTGAACTGATAATTGATGCAAACGATTTGTCTCTTGTTGCAGTTTCCCTTCCACAAAATTAATTATTGTTGCTTGCATATCTAATAAATATTGACTTGTATCATTCATGCAGAACAACAAAAACTCAGCAACAGCAGTTGGTGTTTTTGCAGCTGTATGTGCAACTAAATCAAGTATTGATTCATCACGTTGATGACCAATACCTGTAATAATAGGCAAGGGAAACTGCGTACAGTTAAAAGCTAAATCATAATTGTCGAATGTACTTAAATCAGCTGTAGCTCCACCACCTCTAATAATAACTACGGCATCAAATTTTTCTTGATGTGAATATACTAGATCTAAGGCTTTTATAATACTATCAACACTTTGTTCGCCTTGCATTATAGATGGGAAAAGCTTTGTATAAAAAGAGAAACCTTCTGCATTATTCATCAATTGATCTATAAAATCACCATAACCTGCAGCAGTTTCAGAAGAAATAACTGCAATGCGTTGAGGAGTTTTACTCAAAGGGATTTCCTTATTCATATTGAATACCCCATCTTCTTTCAAAAGCTTAATTGTTTCCAAACGCTTAAGCGCCATGTCTCCTAATGTATAGCTTGGATCTATATCTTTTATATTTAAACTAATCCCATATAACTCATGGAATTCCACACTACATAAAACAAGTATTTTCAAACCAACTTTTAGTTGCTCTCCGGTAGTGCTTTCAAAGTATGGCTTCAACATTCGAAAGGTTGAAGCCCAACAATTTGCTTTTCCCTTTGCTAGCAGATTATCTGTATCCTCATCTTTCTCTATTAATTCAAAATAACCGTGACCAGTAGCATTTTCATGTAATTCGCTAATTTCAGCACGTATCCAAACGGGTGAAGAAAAAGCATGCTTAATACTTTCTTTCACCTGTATATTTAATTCTTGAAGAGAAAAAGAGGAAGAGTTCATACTTATTTCTTAATCAGCTTTTCGCGATAGAGAACATTACCTTCTATAGATTTTATCAACACTGTGTAAACACCTGGCTTTATTCGATTTAAAGAGATCTCTGAAGAGGGTGCTTTTATCCTTTGTGACAAGACTTTTCTACCATTCAAGCTTATAAGAATTAGGCTTAACTTTTTTCTAAAAACAGTAGATTTTATTTCGATATGGATTCCATCTTTGGCAGGATTAGGATATATTTTAACATCTTCCTTTTTCAGCACTAAACTACGAGTAATACCACTCCCCTCAGTATATGCGGCATAAAAATCGGGCACGCCATATCCAAGTTCATAATCTGGATTATCATATTGATTTCCATGAGAAAGAATTAGCTCCATAATTTCTCTATTACTTAACTCAGGTAGTGCTTGCCACAAGCAAGCTGTTAAGCCAGCAATAATTGGGCAAGCCAAAGAAGTCCCATTATTAACCGCTGGATTTCCATCACTATTTATAACTGCAGTACCAGAGCCCAATGCACATACAGTAGGTTTAATTCTACCATCAGAACTTGGCCCCCATGAACTAAAAGAACTTCTATCTAAAGTTGATGTAACAGAGCCTACAGTTAAGATACTATCTGCATCTCCAGGAGAAGTAATATAATGCCAAGGTTTTTCTCCTTCATTACCAGCACTATTCACGACAATCATCCCTTTACGAGCAGCCAATGTAGAGGCAATAGACACCCTAGAAGTTTTACCATCCATATTTTCATAGGTATAACTCATAATAGGATCATCAAAATTAAAATAGCCTAACGAAGCGGTGATTATATCTACGCCTACACTATCGGCAAATTCCATGGCAGCTACCATATTATCAGCTTCAACAGGAAATTCAGAGCTAGAATCCTCAGAACGCAACAACCAATAAGATGCATCAGGTGCAGTACCAATATAGGTATTGTAATCATTCGCTGCCATTACAGATAAAACTTGTCCTCCATGGTAATGTGTAGTATAAAAATCTGATGATGGATCTATAAAATCTTTAGTTCCCAATATCTGTCCATTACTAAATGCTTGAGAAAATGCAGTAATTCCATTTACATTAAGAAACCCAGCATCAAGTACTGCTATGTCAACACCTTCTCCTTTATAACCAGCCTGATGCAACCAGTCTCCATTATGCATATTTATTTGTGCAAAAGCATTTCCATAGCCATCATTTGCAAGCGCAACTCTACGTGAAGGATAATTATCTGGATCTAATTTTGCTCTCTTTAAAAAATTAGGCACATAAGATACTTCTATTTTTTTAACAAAAGGGAGAAGATATATATTTGAGACTATAGATGTATCAGAAACAGAGATTGTAATACCATTTAACCATTTACTTTTAGTTAAAACACTAACACCCTTTGCAATAACAGAGTCAATATATAGCTGATTAACTGGTAAATCTGTAGAATCAATAGCAATCCCCTGCTTTATTCTGCGGGTTATTGCCTTATCAGATAAAAATTCTTCGGGATTATTAAGAGAGTATTGTGTACTATCCTTATCTAAAAATTCTACCCAATACTTAAAATCATTTGCTGAGGAAACAAGAATGCTTGCAGTAAAAAAAAGTAATATTAGGGAAAATAATCTCATTAGTAGTTGGTTGGTTGTCACAAAGGTACAAAAATAACATGATAATTAACAACAGATTTTTATTGTGAAAAACATTAAGAAGAAACTGTAATTTAAAGCATTCAAAAACAAGGATTAAATTGTAACTTTGAAAAGATTTTGGAAGCATGAAAAAACACATTGACATACTACAAAAATACTGGGGGCATTCAGATTTTCGTTCTTTACAGGCTGATATTATTCAGTCAATTTCGGATGGAAAAGATACGCTTGCATTAATGCCTACAGGGGGTGGAAAATCTATTACTTTTCAGGTTCCTGCAATCGAAAAAGAAGGAATTTGCATAGTGATTACACCGCTAATTGCTTTAATGAAAGACCAGGTAGAAAACCTAAAAAAAAGAAAAATTAAGGCAGCCGCCATTTATGCTGGGATGACAAAAAATGAAATTATTGTCACTCTTGAAAATTGTATTTATGGCGATTTTAAATTCTTATATGTTTCTCCTGAACGATTATCAACTGAATTATTTCTTTCACGGCTACAACACATGAATGTCTCAATGATTGCAGTTGATGAGTCACATTGTATCTCACAATGGGGATACGATTTCAGACCCTCCTATTTACGTATTTCTGATATTAGAAATCATTTACCAGACACTCCTATAATTGCTCTTACAGCTACTGCAACGCCAGAAGTAGTTAAAGATATCCAGTCAAAACTAAACTTCCCAAAAGAGAATGTTTTTCAGAAGAGTTTTGAAAGAAAAAACATTGCTTATGTGGTGCGTTATGCTGAAGATAAAAACAAACAATTACTAGACATACTTAATAAAGTAAAAGATTCTGCAATAGTATATACTCGATCACGTAAAAAAACAAAAGAAATTGCAGAATTTCTAAATGATAATGGTATCACTTCTGAGCATTTTCATGCAGGATTAAGCAATATCAATAAAGATAATCGTCAAAAAAACTGGAAAGAAAATAAGACTCGTGTAATAGTTGCAACCAACGCTTTTGGGATGGGAATAGACAAAGCTGATGTTCGCGTAGTTATTCATCTTGATTTACCTGACTCAATAGAAGCTTATTTTCAAGAAGCCGGCAGAGCGGGTAGAGATGAGAAGAAAGCGTATGCAGTAGTAATTCATAATAAAAGCGATGCAACAAAATTAAAAAAGCGAATAACAGACACCTTTCCCGAAAAAGAAAAAGTAATTGAAGTTTATGAGAAATTAAGTTTTTATTATGAAGTAGCTGTTGGTAGTGGAAAAGAAATTGTTTTCCCTTTTAACTTACTAGATTTTTGCAATAAATTTAAACTTCCATTATTGCCCACCTATAATAGCCTAAAAATATTAGAGCAAGCTGAATACATTGAATTAACAGAAGAGCTAGATAATCCGTCTCGTCTCATGTTTACAATTAAACGTGATGATTTATATTACTTTCAGACCAAAAATCCTGAATTAGACAAACTTATTCAGATACTACTTCGATCTTACACTGGCTTATTCTCAGAATATGCTCATATTAATGAAGAAATATTAGCTAAACGCATGCAATCTACAAGAGATCGAGTTTATGAACAGCTTCTTACATTAGGAAGATTAGGAGTGATAAATTATGTGCCTGCTAAAAAAACTCCCTTTATTATATACAGCTGTAATAGAATAGACACCAAACATATTACTCTCACAAACGAGGTGTACAAAGAACGTAAAACTCGCTACAAAAAAAGAATTGAAAAAATGCTCACATATGTTAGCGAAGATAGTGTATGTCGCAGCCAGTATTTGCTACGCTATTTTGGAGAAAAAAATGTAGCAGCTTGTAAAGTATGTGATGTGTGTTTAAAAAAAGATGAACAAAACATAGAACAAAAAGACTTCGAAATCGTTATTAATAGTATTAAAGAAATCCTTCGCAATGAAGCATTAAGTATTAATGAAATAATAAAGAAAACAAAAATTAAAGAGAACAAGATAATCTCTGTTATGCGATATCTTACAGACAACAAAATAATCACCTCAAATACAAACAACAAATATATTCTAAGGAATAAAAAATAAGTCAAGAAACTATCTATTTAAAAATAATTACCTTTGCACTAATCTCAAAAAATAAAAATATGAAAAAGTTACTACTTCTTACTTTATTATTTATCACTGTTTCAGTGAGTGCTCAATTCAAATTTGGAGCAATTGGAGGTGTAGGTATTGGCAGTGAAAGTACTGATGCTGTGCTAGACTCTTTTACTGTTGTGTATGGAGGTGGTCCACTAATTGAATATGGTGGTCGTGATTTCTCTATACGCACAGGAGCTGTTTTTCAAAGCAACGAACAAATACTAATCCCTTTACAAGGAATAATTAAATCAAGCCGTCAAGGAGGTTTTATTGGACTAGGTGCTTCTTTTAATGTATTAAGAAAAGATAGCGCTTCTGTTCCCGGAACTTTTGATTTAATATTAGGGAATAAAGTAGCAAGAAATATTGATTTCTCTGTAGGGTTCTCCTATCCTATGAATGGAAATCTACATGATGCCGTTGTTCAAATTAGGATGTGTATATTCCCTCTTTCTACTTGTAAAGAGGCTTGTGGATTTTAAAAATAAGAACTATAATAAAAAAGCCCTTGTGACTTCTCACAAGGGCTTTTTTATTATATAAAGTCAATTACTTAATCTTCAATTCACTTGCAGGTGCATCATTTATCATTTCTACTTGAGCTGCTTTAATTGGAGAGTTTTCAACAACAATCCCTTTCGTTTCAGGACCTAACACTTTAATAAACGCGCCTGTTTCTGGCACACCTTTCATATTTTTAAAAGTAAATCCTTTTACATTCTTCAAATAGAATGCTGGTTGAGCATCTGTTACAATATCAACATTATCAAATGTAATACCTTCTGAATAATAAGCTTTTACACCTTGAGAGGCTTGAATAATCATATTCTCAAAAGTGAGATTTTTAATATTTAAGTTTTTATCTACACCTCCTATTACACAAGCTTCTTTAGCTCCGTAACAATAAATATTTTTAAAATGTATCCCATCAATAGCAGGCACTTTTGCCGTAGACTCACTAAAATCTTTAGTCGTGATTGCTCCTCTATCTTTATAAGTTAAATTGAAAGTAATTGCTTCACGGTGCATATCAGTCATAAATACATCTTCAATAAATACATTAGACACTTTACCTCCGCGACCAACATCAGATTTAAAACGTAAACCAACATCTGTCAAAGAACAAGTAAGATTCTTTACATAGATATTATTCATACCTCCGTCGGTATTGCTACCTATTACAAAACCACCATGTCCATGGTACACTTTACAGTCTTTAATAACAATATTTTCTAATAATGCTTTACCAGGCTCTCCACCACTTGATTTCATACAAATACCATCATCCCCAGTATTCACTGTACAATTATATAGTAATACATTGTTACAACGACTGATATCTAAACCATCAGCATTTTGATACCACCATTCATTTAATACTTTCACATCCTTCATTACTAAACCATCAATTTCACGAAGCATATTAGTAATATGAGGAGAATTCATCATAGTAATACCCTCTACCAACATATTCTTCACCTTCTCTACATTTAAAGTATACGAACGCATCGTTAATCTAATTTCCTCCCATTGTGCTGGAGTCATATCACTTTGGTTTAGCGATTTTTTTAATTTAATAGCTGCTTCAGTACCTCTTCTTGGATACCAGAATTTTCCGTCAGCACTAAATTCTCCACCTTTTTTATCCAATGCTTTCCATTGTTTCTCGTTACGTTTCTCGTGTTTAATAGGTCGCCACTTGTCTCCATTACCATTAATAATACCAGTTCCAGTAATAGCCACATTTTCAAACCCTGAACCATTAATTAAAGAAGGCATACGAAATTTACCACTACCAGATTCAACAAGAGGATAATCCTCAATATCTCCACTGAAAAGAATAGTTGCACCTTCTGAAATATGAAGATTTACATTACTAGCCATTGTAATTGGACCCGTCACATAAATTCCTGGAGGAACTAACACAACACCACCTCCAGCTTTCGAGCATTCTTGAATAGTAGAGTTAATAATTGCAGTATTCTTAAATACTCCATTTCCAATAGCTCCTTTATCTTTTATATTAAAAGTTTTGTTAGGAAAGGTAGGAACTGTAATTGAGAAAGTTTCAAAAGGAAGATTTTTTAAATGAGCGTTTACCTCATCTTGAATAGATTGTCCAAATATCACACTAAGTGATAAAATTGACAATACAATTGATAAATAGATACGTTTCATATTAGTAATTTTTTAAGTTGTTTTAAATCAAAGAGGCAATTTTCTTGCCATGTCAAAGACACAAAAAGAGCTTTGACTCTTTGAATCAAAGCTCTTTTAATATTTTAATCTAGTCTAAGTTTTTACAAATACGTGCAAAGATATCTTCAATACCACCAACACCTTCGATATTGGCCAATTTTCCTTCTCCTTCGTAAAAATCAATTACAGGAGCAGTTTGACTATTGTATGTATCAATACGCTTTTGAATAGTTTCTAAATTATCATCTGAACGACCAGAAGTCTCACCACGTTTTAATAAACGAGCAATTAATTCTTTTTCATCTACCATTAAGTTCAACATTACATTTACATCACCACCACGAGTTTGTAACATTTCTTTTAATGCAGCCGCTTGACCAGTTGTACGAGGGAAACCATCGAAAATAATACCTTTAGCATCTTTAATTCCATCTAATGTTTTAGCCAACATATCGATAATTAAGCTATCTGGCACTAACTGTCCTTTTTCAATAAAATCTTTCGCTGTTTTCCCTAGCTCAGTTTCATTAGACATTTCAGCTCTTAATACATCTCCAGTAGAAATATGACCATAGCCATATTTCTCAATAATGTTTTCACTTTGTGTTCCTTTTCCTGATCCCGGAGGGCCAAATAATACTATGTACTTCATAATGATTGTTTAATTTATATTAATGTATATATGTCTTTTAAATTTCTACCTAAGCCGTCGTAATCGAGTCCATATCCAACAATAAAATTGTCAGGAATGTTCATACCAACATAATCTAAAGACAATGCTTTTTGCAAAGCCTCTGGTTTATGAAAAAAAGTGGCAATTTTTACTTGTTTTGGCTGTAGTGCATGTAATGATTGAAGTATTTGCTCCATCGTTATGCCCGTATCTACAATATCTTCGACAACAACTACTGTTCTCCCTTTAATATCTTCATTCAAGCCGATTAACTCTTTCACTTTTCCTGTTGAGCCTGTGCCCTGATAAGATGCTAGTTTCACAAACGAAATCTCACATTCAATATCGAGTTCTTTCATTAAATCGGAAGCAAACATAAACGCTCCATTTAATACTACCAAAAATAAGGGTTTAGCCTCTGCTAAGTCCTTATTTATTTCATCTGCCATTCGTTTCACTTCCTTCAATATAGCTGCTGATGGAATTGAAATCTCAAAACTCTTATCTTTAATCTGAATGGCTGATTTCATGCTTTTTTAGGAAAAAACAAAGTTAATTATTTGTCAATGAAATGCAAGGCTTATTTTTTTAAATGCATTAACTTGTAAATGCGTTTATTTACTAGCAATAAAATTACCCCAAAAAATATGGATAATAAAGCAATACCACCAAAGATTGTAAATGCACCCAAACTTGGAATCATAGAGGCCATATATCCACCTGCTATATTCGCTATAGAAATACTTACAAACCACATTCCCATAAACATAGAAACTAACTTCACAGGAGCAACCTTAGAAATCATTGAGAGTCCTAAAGGAGAAAGACAAAGTTCTCCCATTGTATGAAGAAGGTATGCAAACAACAACCAAGCAAGGTTAGATTTTAATGAAATATCTGGATTTTCACCGCCCCTTTCCATCACAGCTCCTAACATAAAGAAAAAACCTACTCCTAATAGAATCATACCCCATGCCATTTTCACTGGAATATTGGGTTCTTTATTCTTTTTAGACAAATAGGTCCAAAAAACAGTAAATAAAGGAGCTAAAGTAACTATTAATAAAGGATTAAGAGATTGAAACCATTCAACAGGAATGAGGTAACCAAAGAATTCTCTATTAATATATTTCTCCGTATAAAGATTCATTGAACTGCCTGCTTGTTCAAATCCGGCAAAAAAGAATATCACAAAAAATACGATAATAAATATTGCTTTTGTTCTATCCCTTTCTTCTTTTGTAAGTGGTATCTTTTTAGTTTCAAGAGTTGATCTCTCTACAAGCTTTTGGGGAAACTTACCTTTGTCTCCAAGAAATCTATTTCCTAAAACTATATAAATAATCTGACCCAAAACAAGTCCAATTGCGGCAACTAAAAAGCCGTAACTATAATTTAACTCATTACAAACATAACCCATTACAATACCGCCTAATAGTCCTCCTACATTAATCCCCATATAAAAAATAGTAAATGCATTGTCTATTCTTTTGTCATTCTTATCATACAATTGACCAACTATAGTTGAAATATTAGGTTTAAATAGACCAACACCAATTACTAACAAAAAAAGCCCTAAAAATAAAAAAAGATTAGTACGCTGAGAAGCTATAATTAAATGACCTGCTATCATTATGAATGAACCAATAAAAACAGCCTTTCTTTGCCCCCAAAATCTATCAGCAATCCAGCCTCCAATTAAAGGTGTAAAATACATTAAACCAATAAAATAACCGTAAATTAAGTTTCCTACCTGTTCATTAAAACCTAAGCCACCTTCAATCCAACTTTTAGTTAAATAAAAAATAAGAAATGATCGCATACCATAGTAGCTAAATCGCTCCCACATCTCTACGGTAAACAAGAGATATAATCCTTTGGGGTGTGCTTTGGGGTTTGTCATAGTTTTTAATTGAATGACAAAAATAGAGATTCTAAAAGATAAATGGTGTTAATGATAAAAAGTTTTTAATTTTGTTGAACAAACAACATGAATAAAGAAAATATTATAAAAATAAAAGAAGGTAAACTTTTTCCTTTCTTTTTAGTAGCCACAGCATATGCCTTTATGTTAGTTCTCTTACTTATGTGTCTAGAAGTTTTTGAGTTAGAATACGATGTCGTGAAAATCATAAACTCTTGTGGTAGTAGGTGTAAATTAGGAATCCTCTTGACTCTTTTAATATTTGGATTTTTCACATTTGCCCAATCTGGCATAACATTCAACACAATTGAAAAAAAATACAAGAATTATTTTCTTTTTTATTTCTTTCTCCGTTTTGGAAAATGGAAATCTTATGAGGATTATCCTTTTGTAGCAGTAATTAAATCAACTCAAGCAACACTAGTTGGAAAAAACAACTACTATAGCATTGTCTTGCTCAATAAATCTCACCTTAAAAAAATCAGTATAAAAAAATACCCAACACGAGAAGAGGCAAATAATAAACTTAAAGTATGGGCAGAAAATTTAAATGTAGAAACAACCCATTTTAAACCTCAAGGAGGAATTATTTTATAAATTATTAATGATGACACTTAATATTAAGTCCGGTTATTTCTTTAAGCCTTACGTAATTATAATGAGTTATTTTATGTTGCTATTTTCACTAATTGCAACAATGATATCTCCACTAGCAATAATCTTTGTTGCTATCTTTAGTTTTAATTGCTTTACAAAAGCAGGAGTTGAAATAGATCTTAGAAAAAGGCAACTAAGAAACTACATCACGATATTCTTTATTTACAAGTATGGACGTTGGAAATCCCTTAATAAATTTCAATATATAACTATACTTACCAGAAAACCACCGCAAATCAAAACAGACAAATACACAAAATATGATATCACCCTATTAAATAAGTCTCATTTAAAACAATTTAGAATCAAACGCACAAACACTTTAGATGAAGCAAAAGAAGATTTAGATTATCTTGCTTCAGAACTAGGACTTGAGAAAACAAAATACAAACCTAAAGGAGGTATTTACAGCAAAAACAATCCACTAACAAATCCTCGTTTAAGAAGAAGGTGATTCAGCCTTTTGGACAAAAAAACATCTCTTCTTTTTTTAATTTACTTGGCAGATATAGTTTTATAGAGATAAAAGATTAATTTTGGTTTGCCGAAATTATTTATTCTTACAACAAGAAGCAGCTATAATAACTACACAAGATCAACATGAATAAAGAAAATATTATAAAAATAAAAGAAGGTCGTTTTTGCCCACCTCCTCTTGTTATTCCAGCTATAGCAATCATGGTTGGCATGCTATATATTATATTTAGTCCAACTATTGAACTTACCACTTTTGGCATAGTAATATCGCCCTTGCTTTTAATTGGATCTGGTCTTGTTGCAACCACTACAACAGGTATTCAAATTAACACAAAAGAGAATATTTATCGTAAATATTATTCCATTTTCTTTTTCTTCTATCTGGGAAAATGGAAACCTAATGTATACAAACAAATTGCTATCCGCTCACATAAAGTTTCTAAAGCAGTTGCAGGTTCTACTGTAAATAGAGTAACTTCAAATCAACTTGTACATGATATTGTTTTAATAAACAACAAGAAGAAGATAATGATTAAACGATTTCATGACTTAAACAAAGCATCTAAAGAAATCGAATCTTTGTCCGTTCTATTAAATGCTGAAATCATAAAGCTTGTCAAAAAGAAACCTGTCTATTTAAAAAGATAATACTTCTAACTGCTAGTTACAATGAAACTCTTCTCCACCTCCCAAATAAAAGAACTCGATGCTTACACCATAAAGCACGAGCCTATCTCTTCCCTCGATTTGATGGAGCGAGCATCTGTGGCTATTGCCGACTGGCTCTTACATTTCTTTGAAACACCTCAAGCAATTACAATAGTTGCAGGTACGGGGAATAATGGTGGAGATGGTTTAGTCGTAGCCCGAATATTAGCAGCATGTGGTTTTGAAGTAGAAGTAGTTTTAATTAAACCCTGTACAGACGGAATGCGTCCCGTCTTATCACCAGACTGTGCAGCCAATTGGGAACAATTACAAAACATTAAAAATGTACGCACCGTAGAGACGGTGAGCTCACCGTCTCTACAAAATAGCAATTACATCATAGACGCCCTTTTCGGATCTGGCCTCAACCGGCCCTTAGAGGGAGTTTATTCTGAAGCAGTACAGGCCATTAATCAATCTGCAGCGCAAGTAATTTCTATCGATATCCCTTCTGGTTTGTTTGGAGAAGACAACAGCAATAATAACCCTAACACAATTATTAAAGCAGACTATACACTTACGCTACAATTCCCAAAAATTGCTTTTTTATTGCCAGAAAATGAACGCTATATAGGACAATTTTCAGTTATTGATATTGGTATTCATCCAACAGCTATTTCCAACACAAAATCGCCCTATTTTCTTATCGATAAAAACAGTGCTCCAGCAATAAAAGAACGTGGTAAATTTACACACAAAGGTTCTTATGGACATGCCTTATTTATAGGAGGTACGTATGGCAGAATGGGTGCTGTTGTAATGGCAACACGTGCCTGTTTACGTTCTGGTGTGGGTTTATTGAGCATACAAACACCTTCCTGTGGTGTAGACATACTACAAACAACAGTACCTGAGGCTATGTGTATACCAGACAAAGAGCACTCATACATTAGTTTACTAACAGAAGACATAAATTCTTATTCTGCAATTGCAAGTGGATGTGGAATGGGAACGGAACCTATTACAGCTAAAGTTTTAAAAAATCTATTAGAACGAATTTCAAAACCTTTAGTATTAGATGCAGACGCATTAAACATACTATCAGATAATCCTAGTTGGATTAATTTACTACCCAAAAACACAATTATCACTCCACACCCAAAAGAATTTGAGCGACTAACAGGGGCATATAAAAATCGATATGAACAAATTGAGAAAGCTCTTGTTTTAAGCAAAAAACACCATATATTTGTAGTCCTTAAAGGAGCACATACAGCAGTCTGCTGTCCTGATGGAGAAGTTCATTTTAACACATCTGGAAACCCAGGTATGGCTAAGGGTGGTAGTGGCGATGTGCTTTGTGGAGTAATTCTTTCTCTCTTAGCACAAGGCTACTCTCCAAAAGAAAGCGCTCTACTGGGTGTATACCTACATGGTGTAGCTGGAGACAAAGCAGCTAACAAAAATGGACAAACGATGATGATTGCCAGTGACATTATTGACAAAATATAAAAATAAATATAACCTAACTATGAAAAAGTTACTTATCACATTACTTATTGGCCTTATAAGCCTTGGTTCTTTTGCTCAGAAACAAAAAAATAACAAGCCAGTTATTATTTATTCTTTGCCAAAAACAATACTCCTTGTTAAAGTAGAAGTAAAAGAAATAAAAGAAGAAGTTGGTCCATATTATCGTTATGCAGAACGTTTCTTAGGTTTAAAGGATGTGATTACAGAGAACAAGACCAATTATGAAGTAGAAAAAGTAGAAATACACCGCAAAGGAATTGCTGATGAGAATAGAACTTATCAAGTCCAAAATGGCTTTATTAGTTTAAACAAAAGAGGTGTTATTTGTGGTATTAATACTGGAAGCAAAAAATCTTGTAAGAAAGAGAAAACTAAATGTAAAAGAGAAAACAAATCATATGCTAATTTTATAGCGAACACTGTACTAACTGAAGACCAATTAGTTGCTAACTCAACAGCTAAAATGGCAGAGAATGCAGCAAAACAAATCTATCGTATTCGTGAAAACAGAATCAATTTAATTTCAGGGGAAAGTGAAAGAACACCAGCTGATGGAAAGTCTTTAAAAGTGATGCTTAAAAAGCTGGACCAAACAGAGAAAGCTCTTCTAACTCTTTTCACAGGAAAAAGCATCATAAAAATTCTTAAAGAAGAGTATAGAATTACTCCAGACAAAAATCTCGAAAAATATGTACTCTTTAGAATTTCAGCTTTAAATGGCATTGTTGACAAAGATGATTTAAGTGGTAGTCCAGTATATTTAAATGCTAGCTATACTAAAAATGCAACGCCTCCTGCAAAAATAAAAAAAGGGAACGGGTATTTTTACAACCTTCCTGGCATAGCTAACATCAGTGTATACTCTGAAGAAAAAGAATTTTTAAATAAAGAATTAGAAATATCTCAACATGGCAGCCTACAAAAGTTACCTTGCAAAGTGACTAAAAAGAATAGCAAAGTAAAATATGACAATAAATCGGGTGCAATTCTAAGTATTGAAAAAGAGTGACTTAGAGTTTTTAAATGTTAAAAAACACCATTCTTAGTCATTTTTTAACATTTAAAAATGACACCTTTTTGTTTTTCTCTGTCTTATAAATAGAATATCAATCTATTTAAACTATAACTTAAAAAACGAAGTGTTATGAACAAGGCAGACTTAATTGAAGCGGTATCTCAAAAAGCGGGCTACAATAAATCAGAAACAAAAAAAGTGTTAGATACATTTTTAGGAGTTATCTCTGATGAATTATCTAATGGAAACAATGTTCGAATTGTAGGTTTTGGTTCTTTTCACGTTATTGAAAGAACTGCCAGAGAAGGTATTATTCCATCTACTAAAGAAGCAATTAAAATTCCATCTAGAAAAGTAGCAAAGTTTAGAGCTGGTCAGGACTTAAAAAACTGTATTAATTAATTAAAACACTAAGAAAAACACACAAGCCTCTTATTATATAAGAGGCTTTTTTTATTTTATAACTACTTTCATTTCTTATCTTTGTGTTTCATCTTAATAAACAAAGAATGAAAAAGCACTTTGAGCTAAAAGAGTTTAACGAGATAAGCAAAAACACTATGTTGGAGCATCTCGACATAGAATTTATAAAAGTAGAAAAAGGAAGAGTTGTTGCGACAATGCCGATTGATAAACGCACCCAACAAATAATGGGGAGATTACATGGAGGAGCAAGCATGGCTCTTGCCGAAAGTGTTGGTGGAGCTGGTTCTTTTACCTTAGTTGACGGAACTAAATTTGCTGTTTTAGGCGTAGATATAAATGGCAGCCATGTTGGCAGCACAGAAGAAAATTATGTGATTGCTGAAGCCAAAATCCTCTTTCAAGGAAAAAGCACTCATGTATGGGAAATTCGAATCTCTGATAAAAATGGGACATTAATAAACATAAGCAGATTAACCAACCGCATCATCCCTATTAAAGCTTGATGCTTCGTATATGAAGACCAATCAATTATATCAACCGCTTTCTACAGCTCATGAAATTTGTTTAAAAAAAAACATTGCATTTGCCTCATATCGTCTACCAAAAGAAGCTGGAATTAGCACATTAATCCAACATACATCTACCCCCATAAGAATTAATTCTCTTGATATTTTAGAAAAAAAGACTGGTTTTATCGTAGCTCCTTTTACAGAAAGTGAACACAATAAACCTTATTTACTAGAGCCTACTATATCGTTTCAAGATGGAACTATTACAGATATCATTTTAGAGGAGCTGAACAAGAATTCAAGTTTAGAAAACGATGTAGCACAAAAAAACAAAAACACGAACACAACTAAAACACAATTCACTGAGCAAGTAGAAAAAGTAAAAAAAGAAATTGCTAACGGTAATTGTTCAAAAATTGTCTTGTCAAAAATTCAACTCAACAAAATAAGTGCAGATTTTAACCCAAGCACACTTTTTATTGAATTATGTCAATTATACCCACAGGCATTTGTTTCATTTATTCAACTCCCTTCTGTTGGCTGCTGGATTGGCGCCTCACCAGAACCTCTATTAGACATTGCAAATGGAGAGATTAAAACTGTTTCGCTAGCAGGCACTAAAAAGGCTACTGACAACATTAGTGCTATTGAATGGGGTGCAAAAGAAAAAGAAGAACAAGCAATTGTCACTTCATATATAGAAGAAATAATCCAATCCTTCAAAATTGACAATTATAAATTAAAAGGACCCTACAATGCACAAGCAGGAAATTTAGTACACCTAAAAACTGATTTCAATTTCCCTGAAGCACTTATAAAAGGAAAAATAGCAGACTTTATTAAAGCCATTCACCCTACTCCTTCTGTGTGTGGATTACCTAAAAATGAAGCATTACAATCTATCTTAAATAAAGAAATTCATGAGCGTTCATACTACGCTGGTTATTTAGGTCCAGTAAACATAGCCAACGAAACACATTTATTTGTAAATTTGCGTTGCTTACAAATACATAAAAAACAAGCAATTCTTTATAGTGGAGCAGGAATTACTGCTGCATCAGATGCTGAAAAAGAATGGAACGAAACTGAACAGAAACTATTGACGCTTCTTAACGTTATAAATAAAAAATGAGCAACAAAATACATTTCAGACAGGGTATAAAAAACCTACCAGAGATATGCAAACAACATGGAGTTAAGAAAGTCGTGATTGCTCCAGGCTCTCGTAATGTGCCTTTAATTTTAGCATTTACTGCAGATTCTGATTTAGAATGCTTGAGCATAACAGACGAAAGATCAGCTGCATATATTGCTTTAGGAATAGCACAGCAAAGCAAAAAGGCAGTTGCCTTGGTTTGTACTTCAGGAACTGCTGCTCTGAATTTCGCCCCTGCTATTGCAGAAGCATATTACCAAAACTTACCGCTATTAGTTTTCACAGCAGACAGACCAAATGAATTAATAGACCAAGCTGATGGTCAAACCATTCGTCAATCTAAAATGTATGCGAACTATATCAAATCTAGCATCGATTTACCTATTGAAACAACAAAAGTTGAAGTCCTAGAGCATTCAGACAGAGCAATTTCTCAGACTATTGATACGGCATTAGCTTACCCACAAGGACCAGTACATATCAATGTTCCTTTACGTGAACCTATCTACGCTGAACTCCCTAAAAAACATTCAAGTCCAAAGATCATTTCTACTGCAAAGGCAGAACAAGAACTCACAAAAGAAAGCATAGCTGTATTTAAAAAAGAATGGAAGAAACATAAAAAGAAGCTAGTCTTATTTGGCATACATGGGAAAGATGAAACATTAAATAAAATAGCGAATCAACTAGCAGAAGAGCCAGATACGGTTGTTATTGCAGAAAATTTATCCAATATCAGCGGCGAGAAAATCATCAGTACTCCTGAAAACTTTTTTGCATCCTTAGATACAGAGCTAAAACCCATCTTCACACCTGATTTGCTAATTACAGTAGGACATTCTATTATATGCAAACAGCTAAAATTATTCTTAAAAGAATACAAAGCTGGCACACAATGGCAACTAGCCTCATCTTTACCTTATGTAGATAGCTATCAAAGTTTACAAACTACTATTCCAGTTGATGCCGTTTCTTTTTTCAATAGTATGCCCTTAGGCACTAAAAAAGGAGAGTACGCATCTATCTGTCTAAAGCACAACAAAAATATTAATTATCACAGCAGTGCTTATATGGAAAAACTACCTCATTCTGACTGGTTAACGATACGTAAATTTTTGAATACTGTACCTGCAGATGCTGACATCCATTTGGCTAACAGCACCCCTGTTCGCATAGCTCAACTATTTCCTTCGAAAACAGCTAATGCCTATTACTGCAATAGAGGAACTTCTGGCATAGATGGTAGTTTATCTACAGCGGTTGGTGCTGCTATCGAAACAGGAAAATCTACTTTCTTTATCTGTGGAGATTTATCCTTTGTGTACGATTCGAATGGATTATGGAACAAATATTTACCTGACAATTTAAAAATTATTGTCTTAAACAATAACGGAGGTAACATCTTCCGTTTAATTGGCGATAAAGAGCTCACCAAAGATTGCGAGGAATTTTTAACTACCCCACATCAAATAAATATCAAAGCCTTAACAACAGCTTATGGCGTTAATTATTTACAAGGCATTACAGAAGCACAATTAAACATAAGTTTAAGAGACTTGTACAAATCAACAACTTGTACTGTATTAGAAGTAATGACATCTGCTGAAGTAAACACAAAATTATACGAAAGTTATTTTATAAAATTAAAGCAACATATAACATGAGAACTTGGAACGAAATAAAAAAATTCGAAGAAATCAAATTTGAATATTTCGAAGGAATAGCTAAAATAACGATTAACCGTCCGCGCTATCGCAACGCATTTACTCCTGATACAATTAAGGAAATAATTGAAGCCATGGTTTTTTGTCGTGAAAGTCAAGATATTGCTACCATCATATTAACTGGCGAAGGCGACAAAGCATTCTGTGCTGGAGGCGACCAAAATGTGAAAAATATTGCAGGTTATATAGGCAAAGATGGTGTTCCTCGTTTAAATGTATTGGACTTACAAAAGCTTATTCGCAGTATACCAAAACCAGTAGTAGCCATGGTAAATGGTTATGCAATTGGAGGCGGACATGTATTACACGTAGTTTGCGACTTAAGTATTGCGTCTGAGAATGCTATTTTTGGACAAACAGGTCCTAAAGTAGGTAGCTTTGATGCGGGCTTTGGTTCATCCTATTTAGCACGTATCGTAGGGCAGAAAAAAGCACGTGAAATATGGTTTTTATGCAAACAATATTCGGCACACGAAGCTTTAGAAATGGGCTTAGTAAACACTGTTGTCCCTTTTGATATTTTAGAAGATGAAACTGTTGCTTGGTGCCAGCAAATGATGCAACACTCTCCACTTGCTTTACGTATGATTAAGGCTGGATTGAATGCTGAATTAGATGGACAAGCAGGCATACAAGAATTAGCAGGAAATGCAACTATGTTATATTATATGACCGAAGAAGCGCACGAAGGAAAAAATGCTTTCTTAGAAAAACGAAAACCTGATTATTCTAAATTTCCGAAATTACCTTAAAACGGCATTATGTACAGACGGTGCATGCACCGTCTCTAACAAAAGAATTGCTATATGACATCCCCCTGGCTACAATCCATCCGCCCCAAAACACTTCCCTTAGCTATAGCAAATACTATAGTTGGATCGAGTTTGGCGTATGCCTATGGTGCATTTTCATGGACAATAGTTATTTTAGCAGCCCTTACAACTTTACTACTTCAAATACTTTCTAATTTAGCGAACGATTATGGCGACTTTGTAAACGGAAAAGACACAGAAGAACGCGTTGGTCCCAAACGCATGGTACAATCAGGTGAAATTACTCCCAAAGCAATGCTAATCGCATTAATTACAACAAGCATTCTAGCTGGAATAACTGGTATCGCATTAATATACCTAGGCACAAAAGGACTAGCCATTAATTCTATCTTAATTTTTGTAATTCTTGGTATAGCTGCCGTTGCTGCTGCAATAAAATACACCGTTGGAAAAACTCCATTTGGCTACCGAGGTTTAGGCGATATATTCGTTTTTATCTTTTTTGGACTAGTAGGTGTAACAGGCACTTACTTCCTACACACACAAACAATTAGCTTTGACATTCTACTCCCTGCTGCTGCAATTGGGTTTTTAAGCACTGGCGTACTCAACCTAAATAATTTACGCGATTACGAGCAAGACAAAAAAGCAGGCAAAAACACGCTGGTGGTGAAAATGGGGGAACAAAATGCCATTTACTATCATTTACTATTACTTGCTGCTGCTATAGATGCAGTAATCATATATACTTTACTAAACTATCAATCTCCTTGGCAATGGCTATTTTTAATTGCTACGCCATTACTATTTATTAATGCAAAAGCTGTATACTATCACAAAGGAGTAACTGAACTATATCCACTTTTGAAAAAATTATCATTAGCGACATTATTCTTTGCTATCTGCTTTAGCATTGGTATTATACTTTAATTCTCCTCTAAGGATTTTGAGTTTATGAGAGCTACATTTAAAAATATAAGTCTACAATTTAAGTTTCCCGCAGGAACTTCACGTGGTGTTTTAGATGAGAAACCATCTTCCCTTTTATTCTTAGAAGAAAATAACCAAATAGGAATAGGAGAATGCTCTACGATACCTGGCTTAAGTATAGACCCTGAAGATAGTTACGAGAATAAATTAAATGAACTTTGTACGGCTATAAATAATGGACAACATCCATATTCGGTAGATTTATCAGCATACCCCTCTATTATATTTGGTTTAGAAACAGCTTTGCTTGACCTTCACTCCAAGGAATCAAAAATTCTTTTCGACAGTGCCTTTAGTCGCAGTTTGGCAGGAATCCCCATTAATGGTTTAGTTTGGATGGGAGAAAAATCATTCATGCAGAATCAAATTAAAGAAAAAATAAAGGCAGGATTTAAATGTATTAAACTAAAAATTGGAGCTTTAGATCTCGATACTGAGTTAGAGATATTAGCGAATATAAGAAAAGAATATTCCAAAGAAGTTATTGAAATACGCTTAGATGCTAACGGAGCTTTTTCTCCTTCAGAGGCTATGCTTAAACTACAGAAGCTTTCGATTTTTGACATTCACTCCATAGAACAGCCAGTAAAAAACTGTAAAGATTGGTTAATAAAATACGGACAATCACCAATACCAATTGCCTTAGACGAAGAGCTAATTGGCATTCCTTCTGAAGAAAAAGAAAATCTACTTATACTTGCACAACCTAAATACATCATACTAAAACCAAGTATTTTAGGAGGTATTACAGCCTGTATGGAATGGATACGCTTAGCCGATAAACACAGTATAGGATGGTGGGTTACATCTGCTCTAGAATCGAACATTGGATTGAATGCAATTGCTCAATGGACAGCAAGCTTAGGTGTTGGCATGCCTCAAGGCCTAGGCACTGGAGAATTGTACCGCAACAATATTCCATCACCCTTACAAATAAGCAATGGAAAATTATATTATAGAAAAGATATAAAGTGGGATTTAGGATTTTAATGAAATGAAGCAAATAACGCTCAATAACCAAAGATATACTGCCGAAGAATTACACCAAATTCCAAGCAAAGCTCCTTGGCAAAAATCCATTGTTGATTTTCTTAAACTGTGGTTTGATAATAATGAAACGATTACGGTTCAAACATCAGGTTCTACAGGAGAACCTAAAAATATAGAATTATCCAAAAAGAGCATGAGAGATTCTGCTCTTACAACAAATAATTTCTTTGGCTTAGACAAATCAACAACGGCTTTACTTTGTTTGCCTGCTAACTATATTGCCGGAAAAATGATGCTAGTTCGTGCCATAGTAGGAGGCTATAATTTATTGACCACAGAACCATCGGCTAACCCTATTCTAGATTTAAAACAGGACATTGATTTTATGGCGGTAACACCGCATCAGATGGATCGGATTTTGAATTTTGTAGAGACGGTGCACGCTCCGTCTCTACAAAAAACCACCAATATAATAATCGGCGGCGCCCCCATCTCATCGCAACTAGAAAAACAATGCCAATCCCTATCATCCAATATCTATGAAACATATGGCATGACAGAAACCTGCACCCATATTGCTTTACGAGAATTAAACAAGGAGAAAGCTTTCAAGGTATTAGATAAAATAAGCATCTTTCAAGATGACAGAAATTGCTTGGTTATTTCTGCATCTCATTTATCCAAACAAGATATCATCACCAATGATATGGTGGAAATTATCGACGAGACGCATTTCCGTTGGTTAGGAAGAATTGATAATGTAATCAATTCTGGGGGGATTAAAATTCATCCTGAACTACTAGAGAAAAAAATAGAGTCACTAATTCCTTATCGCTTTTTTATATCATCTTTACCCGATGAGAAATTAGGTCAAAAAGCAGTTTTAATTATTGAAGCTGACACTCCTATTGCAAATCTAAAAGAGCAACTAAAACATGTGTTGGGTAAATTTGAGATGCCTAAAGAAATTTTATATTTGGATGAATTTATTTGTGCCGAGAATGGAAAGGTTTTACGAAACGACACATTATGCCTTCATTACTAAATTATGAAAAAATCTATTTCTAAGTTTATAGAAAAAAATTTATTAATATTTCGAAATTTAGCAAAACTAACATTTCTAATATCCTTTGTCGTTCTATTCGATATACTACAATTTGTTTTTGACACTTATACAGCTTTCTTTATTATTTCAGTCTTGCTTGGTTTGATGTTCGAGAATTATAGAATTTCAAAAGATTCCAATGAAATAATAAAAAACACCTTTTATTCAATAAGCATTAGTTTATTTTCATTTTTTGCTGGCAGAAATGAGAACCCATATAACCTTAGGCTGCACTTATCCTTGTGGCCAATATTTATAATTATTGTTTATATCTCTGCGGTTCTAAACCAAAATTGGAAAAAGATTCAAAAACAAATTACTGAAGGTGTTGTTTTTATGCAGTCCATTGCTGTAATATATTTTATTTACACTAAAGAGATTGATTTTTTCAATAAAACATATTTGTTTATTAGTATTCCTATTTCTTTCCTTATCATATTATCATTCCTCAATGCTTTCTCAAAAATCAATTTAGGAGCCCTAAATCGCTTTCTATTGAGTTTATGGAGTAACTTAGTTTACATATCTCTTTCTATATATTATCTGTTAGATCTCTTAATCAATAATAATAAAACAATAGAGCTAAATACATTGAATACGGTCATTATTATAGTTCAATCTTTTTTTATTGGGGTTTCATCTATTTATATCGTTCTAAATATTAAACTATTAATGGACTTATTCCCTAAGTTTAACATCAAGCGAAAAAATTTAAAGAATCATTTTAAACCATATATTGATAGAGTTTCTGACAAACAGATCAAAATAGCAGACTCTATTTTCTGTCTTATTTATAGTAGCTTACTATATAGTCTTAACTACTTCTATTCATTTTTAAATTCTGGTACCGTTATTTGGTTAGTATTTTTTTCTTTTCCACTTTTATCGTCTTTATTAAGAAATTTATTTAAGAAACACCTTTTGAATAAAGCATAAATTAACTACCCGCCCCCTACCATTTACCACTCATTTTTCCTATCTTTGCAAATTCTACAAAATATCATGGCAAAACAAGGAGATATCATCATAAAAGGCGCTCGCGTCCACAACCTCAAACATGTTGATGTCGAGATTCCACGCAATAAGTTGGTGGTAATTACAGGCTTATCAGGTTCAGGAAAATCTTCCTTAGCTTTCGATACCTTGTATGCTGAAGGACAACGCCGCTATGTAGAGAGTTTATCCAGTTATGCCCGTCAGTTTTTAGGGAGAATGAGCAAGCCTGAGGTCGACTATATAAAAGGTATTCCACCTGCCATCGCCATAGAACAAAAAGTGAGCACTCGAAACCCTCGTTCTACTGTTGGAACAAGCACAGAAGTGTACGAATACATTAAGTTATTATATGCTCGTGTGGGCAAAACGTATTCGCCAGTATCTGGTGAGGTGGTGAAAAAACACGCGCCTGAAGATGTCGTAAAATACCTACTAAGTTTCGACGAAGGCACTAAATTTATTGTTCTTGCTCCAATTCATATTCCAGAAGAGCGTTCGCTTTTGCAACAATTAGAGATACTTCAACAACAGGGCTTTAGTCGTATCGAAGTAAACGAAAACATACTACGCATCAGCGAAGCGATAGAAAAGCCTGAACTGCTAGAAAAAAACAAGACTGTTTATTTAGTAATTGATCGCCTTACTGTTAATAGTGAGCAGTCAGCTTTAAGTAGAATGACCGACTCCATAGAAACGGCTTTTTACGAAGGGAAAGACAAGTGCTATTTACTTATTTACGACAAAGAAAAAACTATCCGCAAGCCATTCTCTAAAAAATTTGAGGCTGATGGATTAACTTTCGAGATGCCATCCGAACAATTATTCAGCTTCAACAACCCCTTAGGCGCCTGCCCTAAGTGTGAAGGATTCGGTCGCGTTATTGGCATCGACGAAAACCTAGTAATACCGAATAAAGCCTTATCCATATACGAAGATGCTGTAGCCTGTTGGAAGGGTGAAACCATGAGCGAATGGAAAAAAGCATTAATTAGCGTTGCTGAGAAATTTGATTTTCCTATTCATAAACCATACTATCAACTTACGGATAAGCATACCGAATTACTGTGGACAGGAAATAAATATTTTAAAGGATTAAACGATTTCTTCAAAATGCTGGAAGAAAACCAATACAAAATTCAGTACCGTGTAATGCTAGCTCGCTACCGAGGAAAGACTACTTGCACAGAATGTAAAGGTTCTCGCTTAAAAAAAGAAGCCAGCTGGGTGAAAATAGGCAATAAAGCCATCAACGAGTTAGTTGAATTGCCAATTAGCGACTTAAAACCATTTTTTGAAAAACTTAAACTAACTAAAGTTGAAGCAACTACTGCTAAACGTCTGTTAACAGAAATCAATAGTCGCATACAGTTTTTGTTAGATGTTGGCTTAGGATATCTTACCCTTAACCGATTAAGCAACACACTTTCAGGAGGAGAAAGTCAACGTATCAATTTAGCAACATCATTAGGTAGTAGCTTAGTAGGCTCTTTATATATATTAGATGAACCAAGCATTGGGTTACACTCACGCGACACACAATTATTAATAAAGGTACTGCGCCAATTACAACAAGTAGGCAATACAGTAATAGTAGTAGAACACGATGAAGATATTATTAGAGCTGCCGATTATATTATTGATATTGGTCCAAAAGCTGGTCGCTTAGGCGGAGAACTTGTTTTTGAAGGCAACTATAAAGATATTGCTCAACAAAAAGAGAACAAAAACTCCTACACTATTAAATACCTTACAGGTGCCGATGAAATTGAAGTACCTACGCAACGTCGTAAGTGGAACAACTATATTGAAGTGCTTGGTGCTAGCGAAAACAATTTAAAAGGAATAGACGTAAAATTCCCTTTAAACGTAATTACTGTTGTAACAGGAGTTAGTGGCTCTGGAAAATCATCCTTGGTACGAGATGTTTATTACTCTGGCTTAAAAAAATATTACGGAGGTGTAGCTGATAAAACAGGCTCTTTTGGAGCTCTAAAAGGAAGTATGCACTTGGCAAAAGACATAGAATTTGTAGATCAAAACCCTATCGGTCGTTCCTCTCGCTCCAACCCTGTAACCTATCTAAAGGCTTACGATGAAATTCGTAAACTCTATGCCAATCAACAATTGAGCAAACAAATGGGCTATACGCCAGCCTATTTCTCTTTCAATGTAGACGGTGGAAGATGTGAAGAATGTCAAGGGGAAGGAACGGTAACTGTAGAAATGCAATTCATGGCCGACTTAATATTAGAGTGCGAAAGTTGTCACGGCAAACGCTTCAAAGAAGACATACTAGAAGTACAATTCAAGGGTGCATCCATATACAATATACTTGAAATGACGGTAAACGAATCTCTTGAATTCTTTACTGATGTAAAAGACTGCACTTTCTGTAAAAAGATAGTAAAACGCCTAAAGCCTTTACAAGATGTTGGATTAGGATACATCAAACTAGGTCAATCTTCGAGCACCCTATCAGGAGGCGAAAGCCAACGTGTTAAGCTAGCTTTTTTCTTAGCTAATGAAAAATCAGAGCCCACTATATTCGTATTTGACGAACCCACTACAGGCTTACACTTCCACGATATAAAAACACTACTTAAAGCATTTAATGCCTTAGTTGACAAAGGACATACTATCATTATTATTGAGCATAATATGGAAGTAATTAAATGTGCTGACCATATTATCGACTTAGGACCAGAAGGTGGAGACAAAGGCGGAGAATTAATTATTGAAGGAACTCCCGAAGCATTATTAAAATGTAAATCATCCTACTCAGGTAATTTTTTAGCAGAAAAAATAATGCAATAATTTTATCAATAATATCTTTTTATTAAAGATAACCTCCTCACTTTAAGCTCTTAAAATAAGACTTGAAAAATAATCAAAACTTTTTCTCCTTTTTTACGTTTAAGCATTAGAAACAGACAATTAAAGTAATCTAGTGCGTAATTATTTTTTCATTAACATTTTGTTGTTTTTGTTGTTTTTGTTTTTTATATTTGTATTAATATTTACCTATAATTCAATATGTTACATCTCTTTTTAAAGACTTAATAGTTGTTAAAATATTTTATTAGTTAAGATTTAAACTGTTTTATTTTTACAACAATATTTAAATTTATTAAAAATTTTAAATTAAATACTGTGTAAAATAAGTGTTAAAATTCCATCATGAATTTATATTTAAAAACTATCAAGTTTCTATAAAAAGAGAAATGTTTTATAGAACATATAATCACTAGTAAATACATGAGGTTTTGCTTGCAATGCATGTTCTAAAACAAGAAAAAAAAACCACATAAATATTAGACATCAATACTGAATCTAGTATTTTTGATATTGATTTAAATAGAAGTACATATGACTTCCATTTTTCATGTGAGAATATCTCTCTTTTAAATTACAAACTATATCAAAACAATAAAGTATGAAGTATAATTCTACTCCTCTTTTTTCAAAACTTATCTTAACGACAATCTTATTTGTTATATCTATTGCTACATACGCTCAACCAGTGAATATAACTGCTTGGGATTTTAACGGTGTTAGTGATTACGGTGATTCTCCTTTTGATCCTACAAGCGATAATACAAGCTTAGTCCACTCTGGATTAACTCGTGGATCAGGCACATCAACAGGAGGTGCTATAGTTATTGAAGGAAATGCATGGGGTGGTCGTGGTTTTGGTTCTCCTGGAAATAAAACAAGTGCTATTAGTGCTTCTGATTACTTCTATTTTACTGTATCTCCAATTACAAACACGACAATGAGAATAGATAAATTAGGTGCGCATAGCATTTATTCTACCGAATATTCTTTGTTTTGGGGGTTTTTAGTCCTCTCTGAAGACGGTCCATCAAGAGCTATTTGGCAATTTCAAAAAAACAGTGATGGATGGAATGATATTACCTCAACCCTTACTTTAAGTCGAGGATCAAGCTATGGACAAACTGAAATAGACTTAACTTCATATACAGAATTACAAAACATAACTGCTACGGACGTAGTTACTTTTAGATTAGTAGGATGGAATGCAGGAAGTAATAATGGAGGCATGCAACTAAAAAATAATTTAGCAATAATAGGATATTCAGCACCAACCTTCTCTGCAATAACAGGCACTTCTGCTTGTGGTGGTGGAGACCTAGACCCGAGCATTACGGTTAACAATAATGGGTCGACAATTACATCAGAAGGATGGGAAATGGAAACTGCTGTAGGAAATGGAATATTTGCATCACAAACTTTCCCTTATACAGTTCTTCCTGCAGATGATGGAAAAAAAATAAGATACAAAGCAAGTAATACTTATGGCACAACTTATAGTGATGAGATAGTTATATCATACGGTGCTGCCCCAACAATATCAAGCGTTACCAGTGATTACGATTGCAGTGGAGGATGGAGGAGATTAACTCTAAGTGCTACTGCGTCAGATGCTAGCAGTACGATAAACTGGTATAACAACTCTACAGGAGGCAGTAGTATAAATACAGGTAGTAGTTATCAATTTTGGAATAATAGCGATCAAATATTTTGGGTAGATGCCACAAATTCTTGTGGTACAACTCCTACAAGAACACCTGTTTTTGCAACAAAAGGGACACCATCAGCGCCACTAGGCTTTGATAATTATACTTGCGGAACAGGAACAGTAACTTTAGGTGCTGCCGGTGGTGGCACGCTAAATTGGTACGATGCAGCTTCAGGAGGAACATACTTAGGTTCTGGAGTAACCTATACAACTCCAAGCCTCACAAATAATACAACATATTACGTATCAGATGAAAATCCTTGCGGAGAGTCACCTAGAACAGCTGTAACGGCAACAGTACTCCCTCCTGCTCCTGCATTAACTGAATTTAACTACGGACCTAATTATTGCAGTGGAACAACATTCTCACCAGTTGTTAGCTGGTCACCAACAGGAACATTAAGCTGGATAAGAGCTACTGTTAGTGGCATTAGCAACTTAGCTGGAAGTGGCTCATCAGCGCCAATAGAAACATTAACAAATACTACAAATATTCCGATTGATGTAATATATCACATAACACTTACTAGTGTTGATGGATACTGTTCTAGTACAACTAACGAAACAGTAACTGTTGATCCAACACCCTCTATTTCACCAATAGCAGCAAACGCATGTTCTGGAAGCGCTTTTAACGTTATACCTACTAATAACACTGACGGAATTGTCCCTACAGGCACTACCTACAGCTGGAACACTCCTACAGTAACAGGTGGCATGACAGGCGGCACTTCAGGATCAGACTTAAGTGATATTTCAGGCACAATTAACAACCCAAACACATCAAACCAAACAGCTACTTATACTGTAACTCCATTAAGTGAATTTTGTTATGGAGCAGCATTCTCAGTAGTTGAAACTATAAAACCAACACCATCATCAATACTAATAGCAGATGGTAATACAACTGTAGGAGGTACAGTTAATTTTGAAGCAATATGCACAGACCTTCCAAGTAGTACGTTTGAATGGTTTCAAACAGATATTAGCACTAACGTCTTAGGTTCTAACGACACTTACACTACCCCTATTCTATATGTTACTACTGATTTTTATGCAGAGGCAACGTATAATGGATGTACTTCTGCAAGGAGCATGGCAACAGCTACAGTTAGTGGAGGTTGTATTGACTCAACAGTATGGACAGGAACAGTTGATAGCGATTGGAATAATTCAGCAAATTGGTCAGATGGAGTTCCGTGCACAAATACTAGCACGACAATACCAGACGTAAGCACGACAGGTGTAAATTATCCAATTATTTCAGCTCCTGCAGATTGTGATACTATAATTTTTGAGCCTGGTGCTGCTGTTCTTGGATTAGAAAATCTAACATACCATCAAGCGATTGTAAAAACTGAAGTTCAACGCGAAAAGTGGTATACACTCACTCCTCCATTAAAAGAGATGTATGCTGGAGATTACTCATTTAGCGGAAGACCTGTAACTCAAATGCGCTTGTTTGATGCAGTCAATCCTGATTCTATAGCAACTGGTGGCATAACATACACTGCAGACTGGACTAGACCATTTCAATCTCCTGATGTAGCTTTTGCGCCAGGCAGTGGTTTTACATACTATGTACATCAACGCACATTTAATTATCCAGACCCTGTAACCTATGAGACATCTGATGTAGAGATAAGCTTCCCTAGAACAAACAATGATGGGTCTCTAAAAAAAGAATACGAACCATATAGCACCTATTCTGGAATGATATTATCACCAACATATTCTCCAGCATGGACCGTTACTAAAGACGAAAATTTAGCGTATCGTTTTGCAGCAGAAAACGCATCAAATCAATTAGTAGATGTAAACACACCTTTAACACCAGGCATTAATTTAGTAGGTAATCCATTAATGACACACTTAGACTTTGATTTATTATACGCACATAATTCCGACATATCAGATCAAATAAAATATTGGAACGGAACAACATTTGTGACATATATGGCAGGTTCCGATCTTGCAAGCTCTATTTCAAGCTCAACTGCATCAACACATATTATTCCACCTATGCAGTCATTCTTTGTAATATCTGGCTCAGGAGGAACTTTAAACTTTGATTTAGATAATGACTTTGTTGCTAACAACCAAATGAATCTAAGGGGAGCTTCTGTTGAGAAATGCTTACTACATGTCGAATCTGATAACGGCAACTACAAAAGCTCAACTGCTATTGCTAGAAGAGAATATGCTGAGAATAGGTTTGAAAAAAACGATGCCTTTAAAATGTTCTCTAAAATAAAAGAAGTGCCTGAGGTATACACTTTAGCCGATGGTGTTGCATTAGATATAAATCAATTTGATGCTCTACCATTTACAATTCCTTTAGGAATAAAAACAGATGCAAACGAGTCTATTAATTTAAGATTTAATGGTGCTGACACATTTGGCTCTAATGTAATTGTAGAATTAATTAACGCAAAAACTGGTGAAGTTCTAGATTTAAGAGAAGAAAACAACTACGAATATGCAATTGGAACAAATAAAGACGAAGGAAGTTTATTTGTATCTTTTAGAAGTGCTAGCGTAACAACAGACAACTCTGAGTCGATAGGTATAGACCATAACATTCATGTTTATGCAACGAACAAAAAATCTATTCGTGTAGAGTCTATACCAAACGACCCAATTAAAGAAGTGATTGTTTTAAATATGGATGGTAGAACTGTTCAACATCTATGTGTTAGAAATACGTATGATGTAGACATTCCTGTATTTAATGAAAACCAAGTCTACTTGGTTCAAGTATACACAGAAAACAACACACGAATTGCTAAGATATTAATGAAGTAGTTATCACATATTGCATAAAAAAGGGAATCAATTAGATTCCCTTTTTTATGCAATAATATCCTTTACCCGCTCTTCTACTTTTTCCATTAACCACTTAGGGGTAGAGGTAGCTCCACAAATTCCAACAGATTCATACATACTATTAAACCATATTGGATTTATTTCCTCTGGCTTAGAGATAAAATAAGTATTCTTATTTATTCCTTTGCATTCTTCAAAAAGTATCTTCCCATTAGAGCTTTTCTTCCCACTTACAAACAATACGATATCATGTTTGGCTGCAAATATTCTAATATTAGGAATCCTATTTGACACTTGTCTGCATATAGTGTCGTTAAACTCAAATGAGCATTTAGAATCTAATCTTTCTTTTATTAAAGCTACTAATGCATCAAACTCTTCTAGTGATTTTGTTGTTTGAGAAAACAAACGCACATTCTTAGAAAAATCAATCTTTGACAAATCATTTTCATTCTCAACAACAATAGCACTATTGTTGGTTTGTCCTACTAATCCATTCACCTCTGCATGACCGACTTTACCAAAAATTACAATTTGTGTATTAGCAGGCATATCTGAATATCGTTGCTGAATTCTTTTCTGAAGCTTTAATACCACAGGGCAAGTTGCATCAATTATAGTGACATTATTCTCTTTTGCAATTTCGTATGTTCTTGGTGGTTCTCCATGAGCTCTTAGCAATACTTTCACATTTTTCAATTGCTCTAATTCATTACGGCTTATCGTTATCATACCAAGAGCTTCAAGTCTCTCAACCTCTTTTCCATTATGCACAATATCCCCCAAGCAATATAACACTTCTCCTTTCTGAAGCTCCTCTTCTGCTTTTTGAATTGCATTCACAACTCCAAAACAAAAACCAGAATGATTATCTATTTCAATTTTCATGACACCTTACTCTGTGCGTTTATAAAAGCATCATACAACCATTTAGATTGTTCTTCAATTGTCAAGTGACTATTGTCTAAAACTAAAGCATCGGAAGCTTGTTTTAAAGGACTCTCTCTTCTATTCACATCGCTCTTATCTCTTTCAATTGTGCTTTGTAAAACTTCATCATAACTTACATTTTCGCCTTTTGCCTGTAACTCATCATAACGTCTCTGAGCTCTAACTTTTGGTGATGCTGTTAGAAATATTTTAAGTTCAGCGTTTGGAAAAACAACCGTTCCAATATCTCTCCCATCCATTACAATTCCTTTATGCAGCCCCATAAGAATTTGCTGCTTAACCATGGCTTGTCGAACAACACGTAATTGACTTACTTTACTGGCACCTGTTCCTGCTTTAAGGCTGCGAATTTGACCTTCAACATTAACATCATTTAAATATGTTTCTGATTTACCTGACTCGTTTGCTTTAAACTGGATATTGATACTAGCAATGCTTTTATCAAGATTGTCTTTATCTATCTCCCAGCCAACATTCATAATACCTTCTTGCAAACAATACAAAGCCACTGCTCTATACATGGCTCCGGTATCAATATAAGCATACCCTATAGTAGCAGCTAAGGCTTTAGCCATAGAGCTTTTACCACATGACGAATAACCATCAATTGCTACTATTATTTTTTTCATTTTTATTTTTATTTTGTTTCTTCTTAAACGAATCAATCTGAGTACTTAAGGATACTTGATAGGTCATAATTCCTTTTTGAAACTGAGAAGCGGAAAACCCAAGCTGAAATTTTGAAATTTTTAAACCTCCACCAAAAGACAAGCCTGCAATCGTCTTAATTCCACTTACTCGTAGCTCTGCAGCTCTCTGATGATTATAACCTACGGTCAAATAAAGATTTTTTGAGGGCAGAAAATCAATTCCAAATATCATATGTCGAAATAACATGTCGATAAAACTAATATCAGCATATACTTTTTCTCCTTCAAGTGTAGTTGTATAAATAGTATTTATATAATTCAAATCCCATTTATGTAAATGGTGAGCTGTAAATGAAACTCTTAAAGGAGCATGAGTGAAATTTTTAGAAAAACTTAAAAGCGTATTAAACGGCAAAAACTCGTTCTCTTCATTATACGAAACTATTTGACTTCCTATATTCTGAAATGCTAAACCCCAATATAAACCCTTCTCAATTTTTGCATAACTTAAACCTATATCTACCCCTATACCAAAGCTAGTATAAGTTTCATATGCTGAATAAATTGGCTTAATACTCACGCCTCCTTGCAAATTCTTCTCTAACTGTTTGGCGTAAATAAAACTCACTGCAATATCTTTAGCCGTGAATGATCCCGTTGATTGATTTGTAAATGTCGTTCCGTCAAAACTACCATAATCAAAATATTGTACTCCAAAGGCAAATAAATTATTGTTCCAGTTATTACCGTACACTACTGATCCTGCTGAAACATCAGCGATATAATTAGAAAAACTTAAAGCTAATTGCTTATCTGTGCTTGCACTTAATAAGGCAGGATTATTTAGTGCATAATTAACATCGTTTGTTCTCAACGATACATTGGAACCACCTAAGGCGGATATATGAGATGACATCGGCAATTCTAGAAAAGTGTATACCGACTCTCCTGCTTGACCCCAAATAGAGGAAATCAAACATGCAGATAATAGAATACTAGCTAGAATACGTTTCATAGAATTAATTTTTAAAAATCAAAGATACATTTTTATCTACTTATTTCTCCAATTTTCAATCGTATTTATATTTCTCAAACTTATCATTACAGAATATTCTAGACACATTGAGGGATTTTCAAATATGATAAAGCATTTCTATATTAAGAGAAATAATAAATCATAAAAAATAAGCAAAAAATTGTTTCTGTAAAAAAATTGTAAAAAATTTATGCTACATTTGCCTTATAAAAAGTAAGATACTATATGGAAACAAAAAAGAAAACATCTGCTAATCTGGAGAAACAAAAAACATTTTTTCTATTGATTGGTTTTGTAATGATTCTCGGTTTTATCTTTATTGCTTTTGAATGGGCAAAACAAGAAGTTACCGTTTATGAAACTACTCTTGGGGATGGTGGCCCAATGGATGAGGACACTATTATTATTACACAACGCATAAAACCACCTCCCCCACCAAAAGTTGAAGAGCCAATAATTCCACCCGAAATTAAAGTAGTTGAGAATGACGTTGAAACAGAAAGTACAGATGCTTTAAACTCAGAAACAGACCAAGAGGAAGAGATACAACCTATCTTAATGCCTATTGTTGATGAACCAGATGATGATGTGATTTTTGTAGCAGTAGAAAAAATGCCAGAATTCCCAGGAGGGATACAAGAGTTATATAATTTCTTAGGGAAAAAAATAAACTACCCTTCTGCCCAAAAAGAAATGGGTATTCAAGGTCGTGTTATTTGTCAATTTGTTGTAAACACAGATGGATCTATTGTAGATGTAAATGTTGTTAGAGGAGTTGATCCAGCTCTAGACAACGAAGCCGTTAGGGTTATCAAAATGATGCCTAAATGGAATCCTGGAGAGCAAAGCAAAAAGAAGGTACGTGTAAAATATACACTTCCAGTTGTGTTTAAGATTCAATAAACACAGAATACATATATTTTAAAACCGCTTGTTAATACAAGCGGTTTTTTTATACCTATTTTAAAATAGCACCCAGAGGTATATTATTATACTACACCTATCATAGGGTTTCAGCATAAAACTGTATATTTGCAGGAAACAATCTATTTGTAAAGCTGCATGGGAAAAGACATTACTGACAACAGTGAAGAAAGAGCAATCTTAGTAGGACTAATTACACCTCAACAAAATGAAGAGAGGGCTAACGAATACTTAGATGAATTAGCCTTTTTAGCTGAGACAAACTTTATACTACCACAAAAAAAGATTTTACAACGATTAGAATTTCCCAACAAGAACACTTATGTTGGACAAGGAAAACTCTCTGAGATTAAAACCTATATCAAAGAAAATGATATTGACTTAGTAATATTTGATGATGAACTATCTCCAAAACAACTAAGAAATATTGAACAGTTCTTAGACACGAAAGTAATAGATAGAACCATCTTAATACTAGATATCTTTGTTCAAAGAGCTCAAACATCTTACGCTAAAACTCAAGTTGAACTCGCTCAACTACAATACATGCTGCCGCGACTTACTCGCATGTGGACTCACCTCGACAGACAAAGAGGTGGAGGTGCAACATCACGTGGTATGGGTGAAACACAAATTGAAACAGACAAACGAATTGTTCAATCTAGAATTTCCTTATTAAAGAAGGAGTTAGAAAAGATTGACAAACAAATGGCAACACAACGAAAAAATAGAGGAAAATTAGTGCGCGTGGCTTTAGTAGGATATACAAATGTAGGAAAGTCTACTGTTATGACATTACTAAGCAAGTCTGAAGTTTTTGCAGAGAATAAACTTTTTGCAACTCTTGACACTACAGTGCGCAAGGTAACAGTACAAAATATCCCTTTTCTTTTATGTGATACTGTTGGATTTATTAGAAAGCTACCTCATCACTTAGTCGAATCATTTAAATCAACCCTTGATGAAGTTAGAGAAGCAGATATCCTTGTTCATGTTGTAGATATTTCACACCCAAACTTTGAAGAACAAATTGATGTTGTTACAGAAACACTCAATGAGCTTGACAAAACAGAGAAACCTGTAATAATGGTTTTTAATAAAATTGATGCATTTTCATATACTCCAAAAGATGATGATGATTTAACTCCTAGAACAAAAGAGAATATTCCTTTAAAAGAATTTATGCAATCTTGGATGAGTAAAATGCAAGATAACTGTATCTTTATATCTGCAAAAGAAAAACAAAACATCAACGAATTAAAAGATCTCTTTTATAAAAAAATAAAAGAAATTCATATTCAAAGATTTCCTTATAACGATTTCCTTTACCAACAATATGATGGTAAAGAATAAATAAAACTACTAGTTATGAGTAATTACCGTCCTTTATCTACGATAGAAATTCAGGCATTAGAAGAACAGTTATGCACCTGTAATGACTGGGAGAATATTAAAGTAGCTGAAAGTTTTACTCCTAAGAATATAGTTGGAGTTTCTTTTTCTGGAAAAATACAATTAGGTGTTTTTCAAAAAGAATTTACATTACAAAGTGGAATTGTTAAAAAAGCAGGAATTTACAATGCTTCTATTCATAATTGTAAGATAGGTAATGATGTTTATATCAGTCATATCACTAACCAAATTGCTAATTATAAAATTGATGCTAATTGTTTTATAGAAAATGTTGATTTATTAGAAACACTCCCTCAATCAACTTTTGGAAACGGAGTTAAGGTTGCTGTTCTAGACGAAACAGGTTCTCGTGAAGTAACCATATTTGAAAAAATTACGTCAACAACTGCTTACCTCTTTAGCACTTATAAGCACAATACTACTATAAACAATACTTTTAATAAAATCATTCAAAACGAATGCAATAAGAAACAATCAAATATTGGACATATTAAGAGTGCTGCTCAAATAAAAAACTGCACTACTATTATTAATGTAAATATTGGAGAATCTAGTAAAATAGAAGGCGTATCTCTCTTAAAAAACGGAACAATATGCAGCAACGCAGATGCTCCAACAACAGTAGGACACCAAGTTATCGCCAAAGATTTTATAATTGGCAAAGGCTCTACTATAATTGATGGTTGTCAGATTGATGCATGCTACATAGGTGAATCTTGTTTAATGGGCAAACAGTTTTCAGCTATGCACAGTTTATTCTTTAGCAACTGTGAGATGTTACATGGTGAGGCTGTTTCGGTTTTTGCCGGTCCGTTTAGCGTTTCTCATCATAAATCAACCTTATTAATTGGAGGTATGTTCTCTTTCTTTAATGCAGGAAGTGGAAGCAATATGAGTAACCACATGTACAAATTAGGACCTATCCATTATGGTGTAATGCAAAGAGGCTGTAAAATGTCTAGTGACTCCTATTTAATGTGGCCAGGAAAAATTGGGGTATTCTCTGTTATAATTGGGAAAATAAAAAAACACATTGACACTTCTAAGCTTCCATTTTCGTATATAATTGACAACAAAGGGGAATACAACATTATGCCTGGGATGAATCTAACATCTATAGGGACATACCGTGATAGTCAAAAATGGAAGAAAAGAGATGGAAGAAAAAACACAGAAAAGCTTGATAATATTAATTTTGATTTTTTAAATCCCTATATTATTAGTCAACTTCAGGAGGGTATAAAAACATTAACAGAACTAAAAGAAAAAAATCCCAAAGCTATCTCCCTTAATTACAAAGGGTGTAGAATCTCTGTAGCTTTTATTGAAAAAGGGATCTCATTATATCAGATGATGATAGATATTTATTTAGGCAAGCAACTATTAAAAAAAGAACAGTCAAGCAATACAACAGGCACAGAAGCATGGGTTGATGCTGGCGGTCAAACACTTCCAAAAAATCAACTAAACGATTTTATAAATAATATTAAAACCGATTTTAGCATTGATAAACTAAATAAAGCTTTGTATAGGATACATATTGAAATTGATTTAATTGAAAGTAATTGGGTTAAAGAAAAATTTATTTCAGACAAGTCAACAAGAATCAAAAATGCTATTTCAGCAATTGAAAAATATAAAAATATTCTAGTTTCAGATGCACAAAAAGAGTTCTCATCTGAGTCTAAAATATGTTTTGGTTTAGATCAGTCTTTAGAAGAAAAAGAAGTGGAGTTCAATGAGATTAGAGGAAAGGCTAATGAAAATAGTATTATTCTAGAAGTTGAAAGAAATTGTCAAGAAACAATTAAGCTTTTAGAAAAGCTTTAACTAGCTATTATCAACTTATCAATAAAAAATCTGCCTTTTCTTAGGCAGATTTTTTATTATACTTTCTACAATAAGGCATCAATTTTTTCAGACAAAGCTGTTTTTGATGTTGCACCAACAATCTTATCTGCAACCTCTCCATCTTTTAAAAGTAATATTGTTGGAATATTACGTATGCCATACTTCTCTGTTACCTCAGGATTATCATCTACATCTAATTTTCCAATTAGAGCCTTGCCTTCATACTCACCTGCAACATCCTCTATAATCGGTCCAATTTGACGACAAGGACCACACCATTCAGCCCAAAAGTCTATTACTACTACTTGATTAGCACTCACTAATTCATTAAAATTTGCATCTGTTATTGTTGCTGCCATGATATTATTATTTAGTTACATTCTACTCATACAAAAAAAAGAAAAATCTATCAGATCTAAAAAAAAAGTTATAAACAGAACTTACTCCAAAATAAAATCAAACTGATTCTGTTTTTGCTTTTCCCTTAAAAATTGTTTTACCTGATCATTAAGCTCTACTTTAAAATTACGAGCATACATGTCTACTCCTATTTTTGTTTCACTATCTACTACATTTACATATAGGTTTATTTTACCTTTATTTTTTTCATTATTTGCCATGTCTAATAGCTCATCAACAAACTGAGTATTTATATTTTCAAGAGGTAAATTAATGACCAACTTCTGCAACAAAGAACTATCTAATTCATTCAACAAACTAATATTATTAATCTTAAACTCTAACTCAGGTTCATCTCCATTTCGATTACCCCATCTTCTTTCTTGAACTATTCCTTGAATCAAAACATTTAAATCTTTCTTAAAATATTTATGATAATCAATATAATCCTGTCCAAAAAGAAAAAATTCATATGTGCCATGATAATCCTCTAATATAAATACACCGTATTGGTTCCCTTTTTTAGAAACACCTTCTCTAAAAGATGTAATTAGGCCTCCTATCTTCACACTCCTTCCTTTAATCCTAGGCAACTCTTTTAAGTCAGTTGTCTTTGTATTGCAGTATTTATTCAATTCAATATAATATTCATCCAATGGATGAGCAGAAAGATAAATTCCTACTAACTCTTTTTCTTTCTTTAGTCTTTCAATTGATGACCATTCTGGTACTTTAAGCAATTCTGGTTTTACAACTTCAACATCCATACTATCGCCAAAGAGTGTATTGCTTGTCATTGCCGTATCATTCTGAATCTTATTACCATATCTAATAATCGTATCTAGAAACAATTCATCATTAGCCGGATTAATCGCCATTAACTGTTCTCTAGATACATTTTCAATACTATCAAAACCACCTGATAAAGCTAAACTTTCAAATGCTTTTTTATTGCATGAGTTTAAATTAACTCGCTCTACAAAATCATAAACGCTTTTATATTCACCATTTATTCTTTCATCAACAATTGCTTCTACAGCACCAGCTCCAACACCTTTAATTCCACCTAAACCAAATCGAATCTCTCCTTTAGCATTCACCACAAAATCTAAAGCACTTTCATTGATATCTGGACCAAGTACAGGTATATCCAATAATTTACAGTCATCCATAAATTTTGTAACCTCTGAAATATCATCTTTATTTCGTGTTAAATTTGCCGCCATATATTCAGCTGGATAGTGCGCTTTTAGATAAGCCGTTTGATAAGCAATCCAAGAATAACAAGTAGCGTGAGATTTATTAAAAGCATATTTTGCAAATTCGGCCCAATCGGCCCATATTTTCTCTAACTTTGCTACAGGTGTAAAGCCTTTTTCTGTAGCTCCATTAATAAATTTAACCTTTAAGGCTTCCATCTTATCAATCATCTTTTTACCCATTGCTTTACGCAATTCATCTGATTGCCCTCGTGTAAATCCGGCTAAATCTCTACTTAAAAGCATGACCTGTTCTTGATAAACAGTAATCCCATAAGTATCTTTTAACCGCTCCTCCATCTCTGGAAAATCATATTCTATTTCCTCTTTCCCATGCTTACGGTTAACAAATTGAGGAATATATTGCATAGGACCAGGACGGTACAAGGCATTCATCGCGATCAAATCTTCAAAGCGAGTAGGTTGTAAATCTTTTAGATGTTTCTGCATTCCTGCAGACTCAAATTGAAATACACCAGAGGTTTGCCCCTTACTAAAAAGCTCGTAAGTTTTTTCATCATCTATAGGAATAGTATCTATATCGATTTCTACTCCTTTTGACAACTTTATGTTTTTAACAGCTTCCTTTATAACAGAAAGTGTTTTTAAGCCCAAAAAATCCATCTTAATCAGACCAATATCTTCAATCACCGAGCCCTCATACTGAGTAACAAAAAAATCTGGCTTGTTAGGATCTTTATCCTTTGCCGTACTTAAGGGAACATGATTAGTTAAATCATCAGCACCAATAATTACTCCACAAGCATGCACTCCTGTTTGCCTAACGGTACCTTCCAACATTTCAGCATACTTCATTGTGCTTCTCATGTTCTCATCACCTTGTTCAAGCTCTTTTCGTATTTCGGGAACATGCTTAATGCAATTAGCTATGTTAACTTTGGGGGCTTTCCCAGTAGCTTTTTCTTCAGGAAAACTTGTCGGAATAAGTTTCGTGATTCTCTCTGCATCTTGCAAAGGTAAACGTTGCACACGAGCTACATCTTTGATACTAGACTTAGTTGCCATAGTACCATAGGTGATAATTTGAGCTACTTTTTCTTTACCGTATTTTTCTGTTACCCATGTTAATACATCTCCACGACCTTCATCATCAAAATCTATATCAATATCAGGCATGGAAATACGATCTGGATTTAGGAATCGCTCAAACAGCAAATCATATTTTAATGGGTCAATATCCGTAATACGCAAACAATAAGCTACAACAGAACCTGCTGCAGAACCCCTTCCTGGGCCTACTGATACATCTTTATCTCTAGCAGCTTGAATGAAATCTTGCACAATCAAGAAATAGCCTGGAAAACCCATATTCTTCATCGTATCTAACTCAAAATCTATGCGTTCTTGAGTTTCTGCAGGGTAACTATCTCCATATCTTTTTTTAGCTCCTAACAAGGTAAGCTCTCGTAAATAATCTGATTCTAGTTTTATACGAATAACTTTATCATAGCCACCCATTTTTTCATATCTGTCGGCAAATTCTTGTTGTAATTTATCCTCTGTATATTTTTGCTTATAGCCTTCTTCAGTTCCAAATCCTTCAGGAATAGGAAACATTGGCATCATAGCATCTGAATTTATACTATAATATTCTACTTTATTGGCAATTTCAAGAGTATTGGCTAAAACCTCTGGCATATCTGAGAAAATGGCAGCCATTTCCTCCGGCGTTTTAATCCACTCTTGCTTGGTGTATCGCATTCGATTTGGATCATCCAAATCTTTACCTGTACTTAAACAGATTAAACGTTCATGAGCCTCTGCGTGTTCTTCCTCCACAAAGTGAGCATCATTAGTCGCAATTAGTTTAGTATTTGTTTTCTTAGCAATAGCAATTAAATGCTCTGCCACCTCCATCTGCTTTACATAAGTATTATAATCGGCATTAGGTTTTGTAGTTTTATGTCGCTGTAATTCTAAATAATAATCATCTCCAAATATTTCTTTAAACCATAATACAGCCTCTTCTGCTTTATCTAAGTTGCCCTTCATTATATGCTGAGGAATTTCACCCCCTAAACAGGCCGAAGATATTATTAGACCTTCACTGTATTTTTTTAAAATCTCCTTATCTATTCTTGGACGGTAATAAAATCCATTAATCCATGATTCTGAAACTAATTTACAAAGATTTTGATACCCTTTTTTGTTTTTAGCAAGAATTACTAAGTGATGTCCTCCTCTATCAACATCTTCCTTTTTATTGCCACGAGCTACTCTTGCAACATAGGCCTCACATCCGATAATTGGTTTTATTTGATCAGCAGGATCTTTTCCTTTATTAACCTTACTCGTATAATCAAAGAACTCTTTCACCCCAAACATATTCCCATGATCAGTTAGTGCAACAGCTGGCATTCCAGAGGCTTGCACCTTATTAATCAAATTAGGAATTGATGACATCCCATCTAACAGGGAGTAATGGGAATGGACGTGAAGATGAACGAAACTCATATAACTAGATTATCAAATTGAAAGTGAAAGACAATAAAGATAAAGAAAGAGGAAGAAGTAAATGATAAATAAATGTAGAAGATATGAACAAAATACCTTTTTACTGATCGGATGACTCAAAGTCATCCGATCAGTAAAAAGTACCAAACGCAAAAATCCCCTCAACAAGTAAATGATGAGGGGATTTGTAAAACGGCGGTGACCTACTCTCCCACTTTTACGCAGTACCATCGGCGTGATTGGGCTTAACTTCTCTGTTCGGGATGGGAAGAGGTGGAACCCCAACACTATAACCACCTAAATTTCTTTAAGTGAAAAGTATTGAATTAAAAAAAGCAAATGTATTGATAGCAACTATCAGCTTACACTTCTGATTTTCAACTGTTAACTTAACAAAAATGACTTATCGGAAAAGAAAAAATAGTAATATTAAAAAATACCATAGATAGAAGAATTTAGAAAGTTTCGGGATATTAGTACTGCTCGGCTTTGATATTTCTACCTTTACACCTGCAGCCTATCAAGGTCGTAGTCTCCAACCTCCCTAATATGGAAATCTAATCTTGAAGTCGGCTTCGTGCTTAGATGCTTTCAGCACTTATCCATTTCCGAACGTAGCTACTCGGCAATGCTCCTGGCGGAACAACCGATGAACCAGCGGTTCGTCCAACACGGTCCTCTCGTACTAGTGTCAGATCTCCTCAAATTTCCTGCGCCCACAACAGATAGGGACCGAACTGTCTCACGACGTTCTGAACCCAGCTCGCGTGCCACTTTAATGGGCGAACAGCCCAACCCTTGGGACCTTCTCCAGCCCCAGGATGTGACGAGCCGACATCGAGGTGCCAAACCATTCCGTCGATATGAGCTCTTGGGAATGATCAGCCTGTTATCCCCGGAGTACCTTTTATCCTTTGAGCGATGGCCCTTCCATACGGAACCACCGGATCACTATGCCCTAGTTTCCTACCTGTTCGACTTGTCGGTCTCACAGTCAAGCACCCTTATACCATTACACTCTTCGACCGGTTACCAATCGGCCTGAGGGTACCTTTGGAAGCCTCCGTTACACTTTTGGAGGCGACCACCCCAGTCAAACTACCCACCATACAATGTCCTCCCATAAGGAGTTAGAAATCAAATAATTAAAGGGCCGTATTTCAAGGACGACTCCACAAACGCTAGCGCGCCCACTTCATAGTCTCCGGCCTATCCTACACATCAAGTACCCAATTTCAATGTAAAGTTGCAGTAAAGGTTCACGGGGTCTTTCCGTCCCGTTGCGGGTAATCGGCATCTTCACCGATACTACAATTTCACCGAGCTCACAGCTGAGACAGTGCCCAGATCGTTACACCATTCGTGCAGGTCGGAACTTACCCGACAAGGAATTTCGCTACCTTAGGACCGTTATAGTTACGGCCGCCGTTTACTGGGGCTTCAATTCAAAGCTTCGCCGAAGCTAACTTCTCCTCTTAACCTTCCAGCACCGGGCAGGTGTCAGGCCTTATACGTCATCTTTCGATTTTGCAAAGCCCTATGTTTTTGATAAACAGTCGCCTGGGCCATTTCTCTGCGGCCTCCTCTTTTAAATGAGGGAGGCGTCCTTTTTCCCGAAGTTACAGGACTATTTTGCCTAGTTCCTTAGCTGTGAATCACTCGAGCGCCTTAGTACACTATACCCAACCACCTGTGTCGGTTTATGGTACGGGTACCTTATAGATAAGTTTAGCGGATTTTCTTGGAAGTCTGTTTACGCCCATATTCGCTCACCACAAGGGCTTACGATACTATCAGGTTCGACTCTATCAGCGGATTTGCCTACTAATATCAACGTCTACACCCTTCAACGATCTATTCCGTCAGATCGCAGGACTTTCACTACTCCGTCCCCACATCACTCTATAAGGTAGTACTGGAATATTAACCAGTTCTTCCATCGGAATCTCCTTTCGGATTATCCTTAGGCCCCGACTAACCCTGATCCGATTAGCGTTGATCAGGAACCCTTAGTCTTTCGGCGAGGGGGTTTCTCACCCCCTTTATCGTTACTTATACCTACATTTGCTTTTCTTGACGCTCCAGCATGCATTACCACACACCTTCAACGCAGACAAGAATGCTCCCCTACCACTCACAGAAATAAATCTGTAAATCCATAGCTTCGGTAATATACTTAATGCCCGTTTATTATCCATGCCAAACCGCTCGACTAGTGAGCTGTTACGCACTCTTTAAATGAATGGCTGCTTCCAAGCCAACATCCTAGCTGTCTATGCAGTTCGACTTCGTTATCTGCAACTTAGTATATATTTGGGGACCTTAGCTGATGGTCTGGGTTCTTTCCCTCTCGGACATGGACCTTAGCACCCATGCCCTCACTGCATGTAAACATTTATAAGCATTCGGAGTTTATCAGGACTTGATAGGCGGTGAAGCCCTCGCATCCAATCAGTCGCTCTACCTCTTATAAACTATACATACGCTGCACCTAAATGCATTTCGGGGAGTACGAGCTATCTCCAAGTTTGATTAGCCTTTCACCCCTACCCTCAAGTCATCCCAAGACTTTTCAACGTCAACGGGTTCGGTCCTCCAGTTAGTGTTACCCAACCTTCAACCTGCTCAAGGGTAGATCACTTGGTTTCGCGTCTACTACCACTAACTTATGCGCCCTGTTAAGACTCGCTTTCGCTTCGGCTGCGCACCTGAAGTGCTTAACCTTGCTAATGACAGTAACTCGTAGGTTCATTATGCAAAAGGCACGCCGTCACAACATAAATGCTGCTCCGACCGCTTGTAAGCGAACGGTTTCAGGTTCTATTTCACTCTTCTATTCGAAGTACTTTTCACCTTTCCCTCACGGTACTGGTTCACTATCGGTCTCTCGGGAGTATTTAGCCTTACCGGATGGTCCCGGCAAATTCATACAGGATTTCTCGTGTCCCGCACTACTCAGGATACTACTAGGTAATAATTACTTACGTGTACGAGTCTTTCACTCTCTTTGGATATTCTTTCCAGAAATATTCTACTTCGTAATTATAGTCCATATCGTAGTCCTACAACCCCAATTTTGCCTAGACAAAATTGGTTTGGGCTAATCCGCGTTCGCTCGCCACTACTAGCGGAATCATTGTTATTTTCTTCTCCTATAGGTACTTAGATGTTTCAGTTCCCTACGTTCGCCTTCTAATAAATTAGAATAATACAGCTTCACTGTACTGGGTTGCCCCATTCGGATATCCACGGATCAAAGGTTATTTGCACCTACCCGCAGCTTTTCGCAGCTTATCACGTCCTTCTTCGCCTCCGAGAGCCTAGGCATTCACCATTCGCTCTTGCTTACTTTCTTTCAACTCATTATCTAATGATAAATAATGAGATTTCTATCGTATTATTTTTTACTACTCTTTTTCTTTCCAATATGTCAAAGATCTCTATTATAATATACTTATTCCATTCTTAGTAATCCTGCTTAAATATAAACAGTAAACTAAATGGGTACATTATATTTTGTTACTAATCAATAATTTAATATTGAAAAGCTTAATAAAAAAATGCCATTGCATTTTACTAGTAGTCCCAGGCAGAGTTGAACTGCCGACCTCTACATTATCAGTGTAGCGCTCTAACCAACTGAGCTATAGGACTGTCAATTCTAGCCACTACCGGGCATACAATTTAAAATTGTAAGATTAAAACAACAGAAAAAGTATTATAAAAGATTCCATCCATCTTCTATTCAATCTTGAGTATCTTCTCTAGAAAGGAGGTGTTCCAGCCACACCTTCCGGTACGGCTACCTTGTTACGACTTAACCCTAGTCACCTGATTTACCCTAGGCCGATCCTTGCGGTTACGGACTTTAGGTACCCCAGACTCCCATGGTTTGACGGGCGGTGTGTACAAGGCCCGGGAACGTATTCACCGCGCCATGGCTGATGCGCGATTACTAGCGAATCCAACTTCACGAAGTCGAGTTGCAGACTTCGATCCGAACTGAGAGAGGCTTTAAGAGATTAGCATCCTATCGCTAGGTAGCAACCCTCTGTACCTCCCATTGTAACACGTGTGTCGCCCCGGACGTAAGGGCCGTGCTGATTTGACGTCATCCCCACCTTCCTCTCACCTTACGGTGGCAGTCTCACTAGAGTCCTCAGCTTAACCTGCTAGTAACTAATGATAAGGGTTGCGCTCGTTATGGCACTTAAGCCGACACCTCACGGCACGAGCTGACGACAACCATGCAGCACCTACACAAAGGTCATTGCTGACTAATCTGTTTCCAAATTATTCCTTTGCATTTCAAGCCCGGGTAAGGTTCCTCGCGTATCATCGAATTAAACCACATGTTCCTCCGCTTGTGCGGGCCCCCGTCAATTCCTTTGAGTTTCATTGTTGCCAACGTACTCCCCAGGTGGAATACTTAACGCTTTCGCTGTACCACATACAGTATATCGCATACAGTTAGTATTCATCGTTTACGGCGTGGACTACCAGGGTATCTAATCCTGTTTGATCCCCACGCTTTCGTGCCTCAGCGTCAGTTACATCCCAGTAAGCTGCCTTCGCAATTGGTGTTCTGTGTTATATCTATGCATTTCACCGCTACACAACACATTCCGCCTACCTCATTTGTACTCAAGAATTCCAGTTTCAATGGCAATTTTACGGTTGAGCCGCAAACTTTCACCACTGACTTAAAATCCCGCCTACGCACCCTTTAAACCCAATAAATCCGGATAACGCTCGAATCCTCCGTATTACCGCGGCTGCTGGCACGGAGTTAGCCGATCCTTATTCGTATGATACTTGCAAAACTATACACGTATAGCACTTTACTCTCATACAAAAGAAGTTTACAACCCATAGGGCAGTCTTCCTTCACGCGACTTGGCTGGTTCAGGCTTGCGCCCATTGACCAATATTCCTCACTGCTGCCTCCCGTAGGAGTCTGGTCCGTGTCTCAGTACCAGTGTGGGGGGTCTTCCTCTCAGAACCCCTACTGATCGTTGTCTTGGTGAGCCGTTACCTCACCAACTAACTAATCAGACGCATGCCCATCCATAATCTATAAATATTTAATAATTAAATGATGCCATTCAATCATATTATGCGGTGTTAGTCCGGATTTCTCCGGGTTATCCCCCAATTATGGGTAGGTTGCATACGCGTTACTCACCCGTGCGCCGGTCGTCGCCTGGTGCAAGCACCATCGTTACCCCTCGACTTGCATGTGTTAAGCCTGTCGCTAGCGTTCATCCTGAGCCAGGATCAAACTCTTCGTTGTATAAAAATCCTAATTTGCTCAAGACACCTAGATTTAAATAGTTGAAATTGATTTCTCTTTTACACTACTTTTTTTTGTCTGTTGTTCCAATTTTACAAAGATCGTTCTTAGGAAATTGTTTCCCTATATTAAAACCCAGGTTTATGATGTGTCTGGATAATAAATAAGGTTCCCTTATCGGTTGCTCTATTTCTATACTTTTCCCAAAGTTCGAGTAGAGTTACTTTTCTTTTAAATGCCCGTTACCAAATGAAAAACCCGTTGGTTTCTGCTTATATTTTAGTAAATCGGACTGCAAAGATAGATACATATTTTACATTAGCAATAGCTACCCCAATATTTTTTTGACTAAAAACCACAATAAATTGCTTTTCTTCTAATTTTCAGATGGTTATAAATTGAAAAAAAAATAAAAAATATTATCATTCTGAATAGGACATTAAATATGCCTTAATAAAAGGATCAATATTTCCGTCCATAACAGACTGAACATTGGAACTCTGATAATCTGTACGGTGATCTTTTACTCTTTTATCATCAAACACATAACTCCGAATTTGAGAACCCCATTCAATTTTCTTTTTCCCTGCTTCAATTTCTTTTGAAGCGGCTCTTCTTTTTTCAAGCTCCATCTCATACAATTGAGATTTTAATAGTCTCATTGCATTGTCTTTATTTCCAAATTGCGATCGGCTTTCTGTATTCTCTATGGCAATTTCTCTTTCTTCTCCCGTAAGTTCATCTTTATAAGTATAGCGCAAACGAACTCCTGTTTCTACTTTATTTACATTCTGCCCCCCAGCACCTGAAGATCTAAATGTATCCCAAGTAACATCTGCAGGATTAACATCAATTTCAATTGAATCATCTACTAAAGGCACCACATAAACAGATGAGAAAGATGTCATTCTTTTTCCTTGAGCATTAAAAGGTGATACACGAACTAAGCGATGAACTCCGTTTTCACTTTTCAAATAACCGAATGCCATATCACCTTCTACTTGCATAGTTACAGTTTTAATGCCTGCTTCTTCTCCATCTTGCCAATTAACAATATCAACTTTATATCCTTTATCATCACACCATCGTTGATACATTCGACATAGCATTGCAGCCCAATCCTGGCTTTCTGTGCCTCCTGCTCCTGCGACAACCTTTAAAACAGCGCCCAATCTATCCTCTTCTTTACCGAGCATATTTTTCAATTCTAAACCCTCTAATAAAGCGAGAGCTTGTTCATATGCCACATCAACTTCTTCCTCAGAGATTGCCTGTTCTTTGTAAAAATCAAAAGCTAGCACCAATTCATCAGAAGCTATTTTAACTTTACCATAACCATCAACCCATTGTTTAATTGATTTGATTTTTTTCATCTGCACTTCTGCTTTTTTAGGATCGTCCCAAAAATCAGGAGCGTGTGTCCTTAACTCTTCTTCTTCAACTTCAATTAACTTAGCATCAATGTCAAAGATACCTCCTCAACGCTAACTCACGTTCTTGAATATTCTTAAGTGTTTCTATTGTTATCATATATTATTTATTTGGGGTGCAAAGATAAGCATAAAAAAAAGACCGCAAAATACGGCCTTTCAACAAATACTATTTTAGCCTGTAACATTTAGCCGTCTAAATACATCTTATCTATAAGTTTTTTATATTTCTGTGAAATAACTTTTCTTTTTAATTTAAGAGTATTGGTTAGCTCTCCATTTTCTACAGAGAATACTTTTTTAATAAGTACAAAACGTTTCACTTGCTCATACCCTGCCATATCTTTCTGTAAATTATTTATTCTTTTAGCATAAAAACTAATCACATTTTTGTCTTTCAAGAGTTTATCAACACTTTCGCAATCAAGCTGTTCTTTTTTAGCCCATTTTATCAATTCAATAAAATTAGGAACAATAATAGCTGAAACGAAATTACGTTGATCTCCAATCGCAGCTAACTGATCAATATACTTGTCTACAATTAAAACTTTCTCAATATACTGAGGGGCAATATATTTCCCATTAGATGTTTTAAAAAGATCTTTTATTCTTTCAGTTAGAGTAAGTATATTATTTTCTATTTTTCCAGCATCTCCTGTCCTAAAAAAACCATCTACAGTAAATGCTTCTTTGTTTATTTCTGGGTTGTTATAGTAGCCTTGAATTACTATATCTCCTTTAATTAAAATCTCATTATCATGTCCAATTTTCACTTCTAACTCAGGAAGCACTTCACCGACAGTTCCTATCTTATATTTAGTTTCGGTAAAGCAAGTAACCGTTGCTGTAGTTTCAGTGAGACCATATCCATAGAGGATTGGGACTCCTATGCTCCTGAAAAAGATATTCATTTCATCCGATAAGGCTGCTCCAGCAGTAGGAAGAATTCTTGCATTCTCAAGTCCTAACTTCTTTTTTACTTTAGAAAAAATGAATTTATGCGCTAAGCGATAATTCATACGAAGCCAGAAAGAAGGTCTCCTCTCCAACCTTAAGTGATCTAAATTATATCGACTACCAACAGATACAGCCCACATTACAACGGCTTTCATAAGTGGATTGTAATTATCCACTACCTCAATTATACCAGCAAAGACTTTCTCCCAAAAACGAGGCACCGAACACATTAAAGTAGGACGCACTTCTTGAATTGTTTGTTGAATATCTTGAGGGACAAGATTAACATATATTTCAACTCCTTTCGAAAAGCACAAATACGACCACATACGTTCAAATATATGAGAAACGGGCAAAAAGCAAATTGATTTATCTTGGTCATTAATAGAATTTAAACGGTAATCATTTAAACGAAGACCTGCTAAATAGTTCTTATGACTTAATACTGCTCCCTTAGAAGAACCAGTAGTCCCTGAAGTATATAAAATAGAAGCTACATCTTCTAGAGAAACATCTTCTCTACATTTTTCAACTTCAAAATGAGAATTAGAGGATTCTCCTAATTTTACAAAATCAGAAAAAAATTGGACATTCTCATCATCAGCAATTAAAACATTCTTATCAAATACTATAATGTAATCAATCAGAGCGGAAGTCTTCATTATATCATAAGCAATATCATACTGATACTGTTCTCCTACAAAAATTATCCTAGCACCAGCATCTCTTAATATAAACTCCACCTGACTTTCTGTGCTTGTTGCAAATATTGGTACAGTTACGCCTCTAATGCCAAATATTGCAAAATCGACTGTAAATGTTTCAGGCTTATTCTGAGAAAAAACTGCGACTTTATCCTCATTCCTCAATCCAATATCAAACAAAGCCTTCGATGCCGATTTTACTTGCTTGGCTAAGCTAATCCACGACACTCCTTCCCATGTGTTATTCTCAATATTCTTATAATACATGGCGTTTTTATCTCCATACTTCTGGGCTTGAAGAAATACCATTTCAGCAAAGTGAGGGTAGCTCATACTCATTACTTTAAGTTGAATTAAATGCGTCTATTATTGAAAATTGGGGTTGGTACTTAAATACAAATATAGCAAAAACACTAATTAGTTTTACAGACGTAAAGACTATTTATTAAGAATTTAATAATTATAATTCTTTAAGGGGAGTTAACTCTTCTTCTGAAACATTTATCTCAGTACTTTCCCAGAAGAGAGGTTCTTCTTTTATTTTTTTAAGTGCTAATCTGGAAGCATTCTGTTGCGATTCTTTTTTGGAGTGACCTACTCCAGTACCCGCAGGACAACTATTAACAAGTATCCTCGTTTGAAATACCTGATTATTATCAGCACTAAGATATTCTTCAATAACATGAAAATCAACTGACACCTTGCTCTTCTGACTCCATTCAATCAGCTTTGACTTAAAGTTAACTTCCTTATATGCTGTTTTTTGCAAATCAATATGTTCTTCTAAAACACGTTTTTCGATAAACTGATAACATCTCTCATATCCTTGATCCAAATAAATTGCACCAATTAGAGCTTCAAATGCATTCCCCCAAATATTATTACTTTGAGGATTAGATGTCGGAGCCGCAACTACTAATTTATCTAGTCCTAGTTTAAGTGATATCTGATTTAACGACTCTCTTTGTACAATTCTTGAACGGACATTGGTAAGAAACCCTTCTCTTTTATATTTAAATTTATGATAAATAACCTCACTTACTACAGCACCAAGTATTGCATCTCCTAGAAACTCCAACCGTTCGTTATTAATATAACGCCCATCAGCATTTCTAACGGCTGTCGATTTATGCAAGAGAGCTAATTCATATAAATCAATATTCTTAGGGTAAAAACCCATTATTTTATACAACAAAAAGTGAGGCTCCTTACGATTAATCGTAAGGAGCCTCACTTTTTGTTTAAAGTATCTTATCACTTTATTTTGTGAATTTTTTTACTATTATGCTAGCATTATGTCCACCAAAACCAAATGTATTCGATAGTACTGCGTTTACAACACGTTTTTGAGATTTATTAAAAGTGAAATTTAGTTTCGGATTAATTGCCTCATCTACATCACCTTCTTCATGATTAATAGTTGGTGGCACTATATCATTAGTTAAAGCCATAATTGAAGCAATAGCTTCAATAGCTCCAGCAGCTCCTAGCAAGTGACCTGTCATAGACTTCGTCGAACTGATATTCAATTTGAATGCATGCTCTCCAAATACATCTACAATTGCTTTTGGTTCTGAAATATCTCCTACTGGAGTAGATGTTCCATGCACATTGATATAATCAATATCTTCAGGCTTCATCTCTGCATCTTTCAATGCTCTTTCCATTACTAACTTCGCTCCAAGTCCTTCTGGATGAGTTGCCGTTAAATGATATGCATCAGCAGACATTCCTCCTCCAGCTACTTCACAAAGTATATTTGCTCCACGGGCTAGTGCATGATCTAATTCTTCTAATACTAAGCAAGCACTTCCTTCACCCATAACAAATCCATCACGACTTTTACTAAACGGACGAGATGCTTTTTTAGGCTCATCATTACGAGTAGAAATCGCTGTCAATGCATTAAAACCACCAACTCCTCCTGGAGTTATAGCTGCCTCAGCACCACCAGCTACAATCATATTTGCTTTCCCTAAACGAATAAGGTTAAATGAATCTATAAGGGCGTGTGTTGAAGATGCACATGCTGAAGTAATACTGTAATTTGGACCACGAAAACCGTATTCAATTGAAATCTGTCCTGCAGCAATATCCGATATCATTTTTGGGATGAAAAACGGATTAAATTTTGGGCCAATTTCCTTGTTTCCATAGTAGTAAGAAATCTCCTTTTCGAAAGTGCCGATACCGCCAATTCCGGCAGAAACAATCACTCCAACTTCATCTTTATCTACTTTGTCTAAATCAACTCCACAATTCTCTATAGCCTCCTTAGCAGCTACCATAGCATATTGAGCATACAAGTCCATTTTACGGGCTTCTTTTCGATCAAAATATTGCAATGGATCGAAATCTTTCACTTCACAAGCAAACTTTGTTTTGAAAAGCGAGGCATCGAAATGAGTAATAGGTGCGGCCCCACTTACCCCCTTAACAAGATTATCCCATAAAGCAGGAACATCCTTACCAAGCGGGGAAATGGCTCCCATACCTGTTACTACTACTCTTTTTAATTCCATATAAGAATATAAAGAAGTTTTGTTCTTTTAATTATTTTGTAACTGCTTCAATATGAGAAACAGCCTCTCCCACTGTAGAGATTTTTTCAGCTTGATCGTCTGGAATAGAAATACTAAATTCTTTCTCAAATTCCATAATTAATTCCACAGTATCAAGTGAATCTGCTCCTAAATCATTAGTAAAGCTAGCTTGAGTAGTAACTTCTGATTCTTCTACTCCTAATTTGTCAACAATAATAGCTTTTACTTTTGATGCAACGTCTGACATAACTTTTAATTTTTAGTTAATAAAATATTATTTTAAATTTGCGCTGCAAAGGAATAAATTATTCTCGATAAAAAATAATTTTTTAACGATAAAAACACAACTATAGTTTATATTTTATCAACATCAAGCATCTAAAAACACACAAGGAATGACTAAGAACATTGCCATATTTGCCTCAGGTTCAGGAACAAATGCAGAAGCTATAATACAACATTTCACCTCTAACGACTCTGTTAATATCATGTTGATATTGTCAAACAAACCTGACGCCTATATTCACCAAAGAGCTAAAAAACTAAATATACCTTCAATAAGCTTTACTAAAACTGAATTAAGTAAGACTGCTGATGTATTAAATATTTTACAGAATAACAAAATTGATTTTATTATTCTGGCCGGCTTCTTGTTAAAAGTTCCTGCGAATTTAATTACCGCATTTCCCAACCGAATTGTCAATATTCATCCTGCTTTATTACCAAAATATGGAGGGAAAGGGATGTATGGTAGTCATGTACATGAAGCAATAGTTGCCAATAAAGAAAAGGAAAGTGGCATAACAATACACTATGTGAACGAAAACTACGATGAAGGAAATATTATTTTCCAGGCGAAATGCGAAATCCTAGCAACAGACACAGCCAAAGATGTAGCTGAAAAAATTCATCAGCTTGAACACAAGCATTTCCCAATTGTTATAGAGGATGTTTTAAATTCTTTATCTGAAAAATAAATAATTATTACCACTTAAATATACTATGAAAACAAGACTAACAAACCTACTAATTGCGTTAACATTATTTTTCGCAGGAGCATTTTCACAAGAAGAGACACCAGAACAACAATCCTTTAACGTTCTTTCAATTCCTAATGGAGCCTATGTATTAAAAGCACCTCCAACCTATAACTCAAGCGCACAATCGGCCAACAAGATCTCTAAATGGAGTAAAGAAGCTATTATAGATGGTTCAAACTTAAAAGGATGGAGTAGCACTGAAGAGTACAGTGAACCAATGGAATTTGTCTTTGAACTTTCAGAGGAATGTCTAATTGAAAAATTTGGCTTTAATAATGAGTGTGAAAAAAATTATCCAGGCATTTGTGCCAAAAAAATTAAAGTTGAAATATCAACTTCTAGTCCAGTTGACAACTATAAAACAGTGTTATCTGAAAAATTAGATGAATTCGCCCCTACAAAATACTTTGAGATTGAGCCTACTGAAGCTCGCTGGATAAAAGTTACTATTTTATCCAATCATGGATACAAAAAATTCACTGAACTTATGGAAATTGAAGCATGGGGTAAATATATTGTTGATGACATTAAATCTATTAACCTTACAGGAGACTGGAGCTCTACTTGGGGAACTGTTTCTATTCGTCAGAAAGGATCTTCAATAAAAGGTTGCTATGCATACCGTAATGGCATTATTAAAAACGCAGGTATGGATAGACGTATTCTAAATTTCACTTGGGTAGAAGAAGAAGGTAAGCGACCATTAGGGAAAGCAATTCTTGTCGTAAATGAAGAAGGCACACGCTTAAATGGAATATGGTGCTATGGCGAGGATTTGAGTGAATACGGCACATGGGTATTTAAACGCAAAGGAGAAAAACCAACACGATGTTATCAAAAGCCAGAAGTGAAGAAAGACACCGTAAAACAAAATCAACTGAAAGAGGAAATTGAAGCAAAAGGAAAATTAACTGTATATGGCATTAACTTCGAAACTAACTCTGCGAACATAAAACCAGAATCGTTTACTACCTTAGATGAAATTTTTGACATGTTGAATGATAACAAAGGCATGCAGTTAAATATTAATGGACATACTGATAGTCAAGGTTCAGCTGAATACAATAAAAGCTTATCTACTAAACGTGCTGAAAGTGTAAAAATATACTTAGTAACAAAAGGAGTTGAAAATGAACGACTAGAAGCATTTGGCATGGGAGAAGAAATTCCTATCGCTGATAATGAAACTCAGCTAGGAAGAGCCGCTAATAGAAGAGTAGAATTAATTTTAAAAAGATAAAAAAATACAACTATAATAAATATCTAATTTGATGTTTTATAACAGCATTTATACTATTAAAGTTTAACTAAAATTTAACGCTTCTCAATTAAAAATGCATTTAGATTTGGTTTGTAAACTTTAATAAATTAAATCATGAAAAAAACCGTTTTCTCATTCGTTTTATTTTTCTTATTTACAGCGACTTATGCAATCACAAATCAAGTAAATGAGGAGGAAATTCCTGAAGCTATTAACAAAACATTAGAGGAAAAATTCTCTAATTATTATGTAGTGGATTTTCAATTAATTAAAAACAAAACTGTTACCCTTTATCAGCTTGAACTTGAATCTCCAGAGAACGTACTAGAAGTGCTTATTGACTTAAAAGGGAATGTCATTAAAAAAGAAGAAAAAACTGAAACGAAACCCCCAGAAAAAACTGAAACAGAGAATGATGTGGAAACTGATAACGATGTAGAGTAGTAAAACACTCTTTATTTTAGAATAAAAACGCAAGCCATAATGGTTTGCGTTTTTTGTTAAACCTAACACATGACAATTACCTCGCTTTTTCTTATTTACATCACAGCTTGTGATCGGAACAAGACAAAAAAACACTGCTCTATATCTGCCAAGACATAATTTGTGTTTTGCTAGTAAGTGGAACAAAAGAAGCCTTACAACAAGTGAATGCTGAAGAAAATTAGCCAACTTCACTAATTTTCTTCAGCAAAGGCATATCTAATATTTCTACATCCCTACCATTAATCTTAATAATGCTTTCTTTAGCAAACTCAGAAAGCAAACGCACCGTATTCTCTTCTGAAATAGCTGCCATTTCGCCAATCTCTTTACGAGACAACTTAAGATGAAACTCTTGACTATCATACATTTTTGAAAGATAAATCAAGTTTTCCGCTATTCGTCCACGAATTTGTTTTTGATTAAGTGAAATTATTTTTGACAAAATGCTAGTTACCGACTTACCAAAGGCTTGATTCAAACATAACAATAAATCATGGTTATCTACATACATTTTTTTCACTAAATCTAATTCAATAAAACACACCTGACAATCTTCTATCGCAGCAACAGAATAAGAATATTTTGGAGAGTCAAAAAATGAAAGTAATCCGATATAAGCAGGAGGCTTTAAAAGATACAAAGTGATATTTTTATTATTCAAGCCTTCTATAAACATCTTTGCAAATCCCTTTACTAAAAACATGGCATGCGTAACTTCAGTACCCTGTTTACAGATAATATCATGCTTCTTAAAATGTGCATGCAAGTGATTTACTTTTGCCCTTTCTCCTTGTGTTTTACACAAAACCTCGTGTATATCACACTTTAAAAGACAGTCATCACATTTTGTATTCTTTGTAAACCGCATATTAATATATTAAAATAGTGTAAGTACAAAACTAATAAAAAGTTGTTCTATATCAATGTTATATTTCAACTTTTAAGATAATCCAGTATTATATAATTAAGCTTACTTTTGAAAACTAAAAAAATAATCATCATTTAATAAAAAGGAGGTCACATTGGGAACAACGAACAACGATTACAACTTTAGTTTGTTTAAGCCTGCTACCGAGTACGGTAAAAAAAACAGGAATCTTATACTCACTTTGGTAACTATTTGGGCTGTAGCCATTTTCGGATTTCAAGCTTTACTACTAATATTTGAAAAACCTACGCCAGAAAAGTCGTTAGTAACTTTTGAATCCGTATGGGAAAATGTAAAAACTGGAAAAGCTACGATTAAAGAAAAACAAGACTTGGTTACTTCTTTAGTTCTTACCACAGGGAAAATGTCGCTTAAACCACAGGCAGATTCACTTGTAAACAAAGCCTTAACATATTATGTAAATAGCATGTTAAGTGAAACTGAGCAAGTTGCACTATCTAATCAATTAGTACTTTTGGCAGACACCAAAGAAAAACTTACTACAGCAGTTGATGAAGAATATATAGCGCTTCAAGCTGACCTGATAACAATTAAAGCCGCAATTAATACTATTGCAAATGAGAAAACAGGGATTGAACCTACTAATAATAAGGCTATTATTCTTCCTTATAACTTATATGCTGAAAATAACGAATTAAGTAAAGAGGAAATGGAAGCTTTACCTGTAACAATGAAATTGTACTTAACGCATAATCAATCATTCCTAACAGACACCACTTTTCTTGGTTTCCCATTTCACTATTTCTACTCAGCAGAATTCTTATTGATTCTGTTTGTATTGCTTTGTCTGGTTTACAGCATAAAAATCACACAACTACAGAGGAAATATAATATTAAAGAGGAAGAATAAATTAAATAAGACAAAGATATAAATATGAAAAAGATATTATTAACATCAAGTATATTTGGAATTCCTGCTTTAACATTTGCAGGAAACCTAACCCAGCTAGAAGGTAGCTTCAAAGTTGGACCAGCGATAATTCTTATCACTATTCTGATAACCTTTATAATGGTTGGGTTCTTTTCACAAGCAAAAGACACCACTGACTTTTTTGCTGCAGGAAGAAAAATCTCAAACGTAAGTTCAGGGATGGCCATTGCTGCCAACTGGATGAGTGCCGCATCCTTCTTAGGGATGGCTGCCATGATGTATGGAACTGGATATCACGGTTTATCTTATGTCGTAGGATGGACTGGAGGTTATGTTTTATTGCTAATCCTAATGGCTGGTCAAATTCGTAAATATGGTAAGTTTACCGCTCCCGATTTTATTGGTGACCGATTTTATTCTCAAGGACTAAGAGCCACAAGTGCTATATTTACCATATTTATTTCTTTTGCTTATATGGTAGGACAATTTGGTGGAGTAGGACTAATGTTCAAATGGATTCTAGGTATTGATTATGCATGGGCAGTACTAATTGGTGCCTCAGTAGTAATTTTTTATACTATGATTTCAGGAATGATGGGTGTAACTAAAAATATGGTAGTGCAATACACTATTATTATTATTGCCTTCATGATACCTACCTTTATGCTTACCTATAAATATGATTACTTCTGGCTATTACCTCAATTTGGTTATGGGTCGGTAGTAACAGATATCGTTCAAGGAATTCCTGCTCCAAACATTGCAGATGGAGTTTCATTATTAAATGCTTATGGACATCATGTTTCAATTGTTCCGAGTCCAGAGTTTGCTATGCCATGGGATGCTTCAACAGGAAAATCTGCTTTCCAATGGATTGCCATTTGTTTCTCTTTAATGTTAGGAACAGCTGGTTTACCACATGTATTATCCCGTTTCTATATTACTCCAACAATTAGAGATGCACGTTTATCTTGTGTTTGGGGACTATTCTTTATATGTATCCTTTATTGGTTCTCTCCTATCTATAGTGCATTTGGTAAGATTTTATCTTCTAATCCAGAAGTAGGAAACTTAGCTAAAGATGCTATTGTTGTATATACTGCACAATTAGGTGATATTCCTCCATTAGTGGTAGGCTTTTTAGCCGCAGGTGGTGTATCTGCAGCTTTCTCTACTATCTCGGGATTATTAGTTGCGAGCTCAGGAGCTTTTGCACATGATTTATATGCCAAAATTCTTAAACCTGACTGCACTCCTAAAAAACAGTTGTTAATGGCACGTATCGGAACAGTGGTTATTGGTATATCTGTAGGGATTGTTGCTATGCTTAATTTAGGAATGATTGCTCAATTAGTTGCAGTGGCCTTCTCTATGGCTGCTTGTACTATTTTTCCTCTTTTCTTACTTGGAATATGGTGGAGTGGTGCTAATAAGTCAGGAGCCATAGCAGGCATGACTACAGGGATTGTTATATCCTTATTCTCACTCACCTATTTTATTACAAGTAAAATGGGCATAGTGCTTCCAGGCACTGACTTTGTTGAGTTCTGGTTAAATGTATGGTATTTTGCATGGATAGGAGCTCCACTTTCAATCTTAGTGAATATTGTAGTTTCTAAATATACAGAACCTACTCCTATCGAAATCAAAAAATTCTTAATCGAAAAGGTACACACCTAATCTCCAATTCAAACTTTTAAAAGACAATCTTGATAGTATCGAGATTGTCTTTTATTTTAAAAAATAAACCTTGGGAAAATTACTCACTATATATCCTCAAACAAAGAAAGTTTTAATTAGCATTCTTATTTTAGTTTGTTTAAGCTTCTTTGTTGCTTACTTATATTACAATAGCAAAAACAAATCAGAAGACCCTCGTGTTGTGCATACAAAAATGCAATTCAAAGAATACGACAAATTAATGAAAAAAGGCAATTTTTCTGCAGCCTTACCTATTCTTGATAGTATCGAGACAACCTTACAATCAACACCAGGATACAGTGAATCATACGAAATGGGTATTGTTTATAACGACAAAGCATCAGCTTGCTTAAGTATTGCTATCTACTCTATAAAAGATAGTCTTGAAAAAACTAACATGCTTAAAATTGCCCAACAACATATAGATTCAAGTATTGTTATATACACCAAATGGCTTAATATCAATAAAAATCTATCTAAAGAGAAACTCTTGATTAATATCACACCTTTCTTTCCAAAAGAAGACATAGCATTTAAGGGTAAAAACTATCAAAACATTTTGCAAAAAAGAGTAGATGATTTACTTTTGGCGCAGAAAGAATGTAGCAGAAGATTATCTGTTAGTTATACTAACTTAGGAATTATTCAGCGACATTTATACAAGCAAGATAAAGCTTTAGCTAGTTATATAAAAGCAATTAAACTTTGGAAAGATAACTATACAGCTCGTAATAATTTCAATGTCTTAATGGGCAATGAACCCGAAGACCGTTCTATTATTGATGAACTATTTCCACCCGAAAAAAATAAATTTAATTAAAAACTATCTAATATGAAAAAACTACTTTTAATTGCAATTGCATTAATATCACTATCTGCAATTGCACAAGAAAAAAAGTTTGATGTAAAATTTAAAGGTTTTGTTAAAACGGACTTCTTTGTAGATACTAGAGATGTAGTAGATGCAAGAGAAGGACATTTTAACCTATACCCAAAAGCTGAAAACTTAGATGCTGCAGGAAAAGATATCAATTCGATTCCAAGCACGAACTTCCTTGCTATTCAGTCTAGAATCGGTATAATATTATCTGGACCTAACGCTTTTGGCGCAAAAACATCTGGATATTTAGAGGCTGATTTCTTTGGAAATGCTAATGGAAATTTTGACGATGTAAATGGGTTCCGTTTACGCCATGCTTTTGCTAAATTAACATGGAAGTCTAATCAATTATTAATGGGGCAATATTGGCACCCAATGTTTGTTACAGACTGTTTCCCTGGAACCGTTTCATTTAACACTGGTGTTCCTTTCCAGCCATTTTCTCGAAACCCACAAATTCGATTTACTCAGAGTTTAGGTAAAAGTGCAAAATTATTTATCTCTGCTTCAACACAACGAGATTTTACGAGTAAGGGTCCTGAATCGGCATCGAAACCTACAACACCAATAGTAAGTAGTGAGTTTCTTAGAAACTCAGCAATACCAATGTTTCATGCGCAAATACAAATCAATCCAGATTCTACTAATCATGCATTTGGTGTAGGTGTTGATTATAAATCATTACTTCCTTTAACAAGTACAACTGGTACTGGTGTTGGAGGTGGAACCTATAAAGCTACTGCTAGAATTAATAGTCTATCTGCTATAGCATACAGCAAATTAGACTTCAAAAAACTATCAATAAAACTAGAGGGTGTATTTGCCCAAAACGCACATGATTTAACAATGATTGGTGGTTATGGACAAACAACTGCAATTGCAGACCCCATCACAGGTGAAGTCTCTTATGCAAATATTACAACTGCTTCTGGGTGGTTAGACATTGCTACGAAAGGGAAAAAAGTACAGTTCGGATTATTTGGTGGTTATGCTCAAAACTTAGGAGGAGAGAAAGATATTGCTAACTATTTTGCACGTAGCAACAATATCGATTATTTATATCGTGTTTCTCCACGTATTGTATTCCCTGCAGGCAAATTAACCTTAGCAATAGAAGGTGAATATACCGTTGCTGCATACGGAACAAATAACCTTGATGGTACTGTTGCTAATTCTAGCGAAGTGGCAAATTTTAGAGGTTTATTCTCTTGCAGTTACAAGTTCTAGAAATATCACAATATAAAAAAACGCAGGCTATTTGGTCTGCGTTTTTTTTATGCATATATTACTCCTTATGGAAAAAGAAAAATTAGATGGACGTAAAAGGTCTCATGTGAAAATTGGTCAGATTGTTGATATAGTATTAAAAAAGGACCAACGAAGTGGCGAACTCACAGAAGGTGAAATTAGTCGAATCCTAACGAAATCTGCTAATCATCCACATGGCATTAAAGTTATGCTAAATACTGGAGAAGTAGGTAGAGTAAAAAATATTATTGAAGAAGCTGAAGAGTAAAAATAACCACCTAAAACTGATTACACTATGAAACACTTACTATTAATTCTCACCGTATTCTTTCTTGTAGCATGTAGTAACAAGAAAAATCCAAATGAGAATATAAAATCAGATATAATTATTGATTCTATAACTGAATATCTTACTGATACAACATGTTGTAACAATGTAAAAGAAGATTGCACCCTTACAAAATCTAAGTGTTGTGTTTCTGATAGTTCTATAATAGAAAAAGAACGCAAAGAGTTTTCTAAGTCAATAGAATAGCAAACATTTTGAATAAGAATCCTTATTTTATTTGTATATTTGTTTCCTAAACTTATAAAATAAGAGCATAATGAAAAATATTATTTTAATTCTATCCCTAGCATTTCTTGTTGGATGTAATTGCAATTCAAAAAAATGCGGAGATCAAACAGGCATTGCTGATACAACTAAAGTAAATTGTTGTGATTCACTAAGCACTGACTCTACAAAAAAAGCTTGTTGTAAAGAAGCAGAAAAAAAGAAATGCTGTAAGGAGGACAGCACAGCAACAAAAGATTGCTGTAAAAAAGAAAAGAAAAAATGTTGTGACAAACAATAATCAAAAGCAGACTTAGTAAGTCTGCTTTTTTTGTGTCATAATGCTACGGCAACCTTTTATTTGCAATCATAAAGAAGCATAATCTCAATGCTTTATTTCTAATTGACATCATTTTAAATATACATTATAAATCATCTAAACAATTAACGAGAATTTCATGAAAAATTTTAAAACAAAGTTATGGGCTTTCACCTCATTTCTTTTTATTTCAGTACTTAGTGTCAATGCACAAGAAGTTGACCAATCACAAATTGCTTCTATCTTAGAAGTTGACCAATACAGTAGAGCCATTCATATTATGGCAATGTTACTTGTTGGTTTTGGTTTCTTAATGGTATTTGTAAAAAAATACGGTCGCTCTGCCATTACAGCAACTTTCCTTTTAGTAAGTGTATCTATCCCAACTTATCTAGTAATTAAAGGGCTTGGAGTTTCTGAAGGAGTTAGCGAAATTGAACAATTTATTTTAGCAGAATTTGGTGCTGCCAGTTTACTTATTGCAGCAGGGGCTTTATTAGGTAGAATAAAGATGTACCAATACATTGTATTGGGCTTATTATTTATTCCATTTTATATCTTAAATGAAATGATTGTACTAGATGATTGTTTCAACTTTGTAGGTAAAATTGCTGATACAGGTGGATCAGTAGTTATTCATGCCTTTGGTGCAATCTTTGGCATCTCAGCAGCCATCTTCTTAACAACTAAAAAACATATGGAGACTCCTATAGAAGCTGATGCTACTAGTGATCGTTTCTCATTACTAGGAAGTATGATTCTATGGATTTTCTGGCCAAGCTTCTGCGCTGCTTTAGTCCCAGTTGAAGCTATTCCTGTGACAGTTGTAAATGTATTTCTAGCACTATGTGGTTCAACACTTGCCACTTATATTGTTTCTGTAAAAATAAGAGGTAAAATTGGCGCTGCAGATATTGCAAATGCAGCTTTAGCTGGTGGTGTTGCCATTGGTTCTACTTGTGATTTTGCTAGTCATCCACAAGCGATTCTAATTGGTGTTATTGCTGGAGTTCTTTCAACTATTGGCTTTGGTATCCTTCAAGAAAAACAACAAAAATTACATAAAATCATAGACACCTGTGGTGTTTCAAATCTTCATGGTATACCAGGAATATTTGGAGGTTTAGCTGCTATTGTTGTAGTTAGTGGACTAGATGTAGGTGCTCAACTAAAAGGCATCGCAGTTACAGTAGTTCTTGCAATCTTATCTGGCTTATTCACAGGTAAAATTGTTTCCTTATTTGGAAAAACTGAGGATATCTATGACGATGGAAATGAATTTACAGAATAGTAAAGCATTTAAAGTTTTATAAAAAAAACGTGAGCCTTAGTTGGCTTGCGTTTTTTTTTATACTTTCGAGAAAAATAAAACAAGCATGAAAATAAGAACGCAAAAAAGGTCGGCCGCTGATAAATTTATTATTGAACCCATACAACAGTTTATGGGTAATAGTACCGCCAGTAGTATTGTATTATTTGCATCTGCCTTTATTGCAATAATTATAGCGAATACTCCTTGGGCAAATGATTTTCACCACATCTGGGAAATTGAATTAGGGCTTGGATTTGGTGAGCATGCCATCTCAAAAAGTTTACATCACTGGATTAATGATGGATTAATGGCAGTTTTCTTCTTTGTAGTTGGGCTTGAGTTAAAAAGAGAAATTATCGCTGGAGAATTACGTGACCCTAAAAAAGCGATTTTACCTATTGTTGCCGCCATAGGAGGAATGCTTTTTCCTGCTATTATCTATTTAGCATTTAACAAAGAAGGAATTGCTTCTAATGGATGGGGTATTCCGATGGCTACTGACATTGCTTTCGTCTTAGGTATTGTATACCTCTTAGGTAAAAAGGTGCCTCTTTCCTTAAAAATATTCCTTACCGCTCTTGCTATTGTTGATGATATTGGAGCCGTTTTAGTGATTGCTTTATTTTACACATCCCAAATAGACTATGCTAGTTTATTTATGGGTATGCTGTTTATTGGCGTTATGGTAGCCGGAAATTTATTGGGAGTTAGAAATAGAGTCTTTTATTTTAGCGTTGGGATTGCTGGTGTATGGTTAGCCTTTTTAATGTCTGGTGTACATGCTACCATTGCTGCAGTATTATCTGCAATGGTTATACCTGCTTCTGTAAAAGTAGATGAAAATGAATACAGCGAAAAGCTAGGAGGCTTACTCTCTGCCTTTAAAAAAGAAAACCCGAACAACAAACCTACAGTTACTGATAATCAGATGCATATTTTAGAAAGCATTCGTAGTCTGACTAAAAAAGCTCAAACACCATTACAATTATTAGAACATAGCATGCACCCCTTTGTAGCCTTCTTTGTGCTACCAATATTTGCTTTAAGCAACGCTGGATTTGAAATATCTAAAAACATATTTGATATTGTTCAAACACCAATCTTCTTAGGGACCTATTTCGGATTGCTTGGCGGAAAAGTAATTGGAGTTTATGGCGTATCTGCTATTTTACTAAAACTAAAATGGGTGAAATTACCTGAAGGGATGACTAAATTGCATCTCTTAGGTGGAGGATTTCTTGCCGCAATAGGATTTACCATGTCTTTGTTTATTGCAGGACTAGCTTTTACTGACTATGTGCTCTTAGAACAAGCAAAAATGGGGGCCATATTTTCTTCACTTACAGCAGGAGTCGTAGGGTTTTTGATTATACGCAGAGCTTGTAAAATAGCTGGATGTAAGTAGTTTATAAGGAAATAACACTTATTCTTTCAGTCTGTTAAGATTGGATGAAAACCGCTTCTAATAATTATTTTAATGTCTCCTTTTGCCAAATTATTTATATACTCTGCTTGTTCTTTAAATAATTCATCCGTTTTCTTTTCCCAAAACAATATTTTTTCCCTCTGACTTTTCTCCTCTAAAATTATATTAAATTTTTCAAGAATATCTACAAACTTAGACATATGAATTAACCTTGAAGCCGAAGAATTAAAAAGAGGATTTTCTTCCATCTTTATCAAGACATATCTATAGTGAACAATTTTCTCTGGAATAGAAAATTTAAAATTACTTTCAGACACAATATAATTTCCCATATAATAAACAAAATAAACTATTTCGTTTATTATATGCATTGATAAATATCACAATAAACATCCTTTAACAAATAATATTAAGTTACATTTCCTTCTTTATATTCTGTTCTAATTCTACTTAAAGTTTCTCTTGTTATATCTAAATATGAAGCAATATAATGATGTGGAACCATTTCTAACAAATATGGTTGCATATGCATTAAATATTGATATCTCTCTTTTGCAGAAGCATGTTTACACATACACATCTTCTTTTCTAGCCATCCAATATACGAAGAAAGAATAATAACTTCAATCTGATTCAACAATGGGAATTCTTTCTTTAAGCCCTCAATAAAAACCCACCTTATAGCATATACAACAGAATCTTGTAATAATTGAATATTTTGAAATGTAGAAGTTAAAAGAGTTGATTCTTCATAAAAAAAAATAAACTCTCCCGAACAAAAAAAATGATGTGTTATATCTACACCATCTTTATTCATAAAACTACGTGCTAAACCATCTTCTAGAAACCAGATATATCGTGGCACCGAACCTTCTTGATGCAAAAAACTACCCTTTGGATATTCTAATCTAACTATTTCTTCAAAACAATCAATACTCATATTCTCTTCAATCTCTTTAAAAAGAGATATTATTTTATCAATATATGGAGTCATATAATTATTAACACTTCCAGTTTTTCTCATATTTTTTTTCAGGATGTGTGAGAACATTGGCAATTTAATATAATATAATAGAACATTTAGAGATTAGGTTTAATTCTTAAAAAAGTATTATTACAAATTAAAATATTTAAAAACAAAATAACGTTGACATATGTCAACAGCCTAATTTTTAAATAAATTAAAATCTTATTTGTAGAATTAGCAAAATCACGAATGCCAGATGAAAATTCACCCCTAAAATGTAAAATAAAATGCTTTCAAGAAGAATGAATTGAAAGCTCAAAGATTGAAGAAAAATACTCTTATTTAATTGTGGAAAGAAAGGAAAAAACATTATACTTGTTGTGCCTGAAAAGCCAAAGCATACAACTTCATTTGCTTCATCATAGCTAACATTCCGTTAGCACGTGTAGGAGAAAGGTGTTCTTTTAAACCTATTTGTTCAACGAAATATAAGTCTGTATCTACAATCTCTTGAGGAGTATGACCAGATAAAACTTCTACTAGCATAGTAGCAATACCTCCAGCAATATCCGTATTGCTTTCAGCCTGATACATCACCTTATCATCTTGCATCTCTGCTATTAGCCAGACCTTAGACTGACAACCCTCAATCAAATATTCGGGGGTTTTATATTGTGCATCGACACCTTTAGATTCCATTCCTTTATCAATGATTTGTTGGTACTTATCCAACCAATCTTCTAGGAATTCAAATTCGGCTATTATCTCGTCTTGTTTGTCGTTTATGGTCATGGGAAATCTCAGAATTTATTGCTTAAACATCTTCTTGGCACGTTCGATACCAGCCACAAAGATATCAATTTCTTCTGTAGTATTATAAATTCCGAAGGATGCTCTTACTGTTCCTTCTATTCCGAAGGCTTCCATTACTGGTTGAGCACAGTGATGTCCGGTACGTACAGCTACGCCCAGCTTATCTAATATGGAGCCTAAATCGTACGGATGTACCGTTCCTATTAAGAAAGAAACCAAGCCACTTTTTTGGGGTGCTTGTCCAATAAAACGGATATTGTCAAATTGTTGTAGTTTCTCTGTAGCATATTGTAGCAATTGATGCTCATGGGCAGCAATATTATCTAATCCAATAGCAGACACATAACGTAAGGCTTCAGCTAAAGCCGTTGATCCAATAAAGTCTGGCGTACCTGCTTCAAACTTAAATGGCAGTACATTATAAGTGGTCTTTTCAAAGCTCACTTTATCAATCATTTCACCACCACCTTGGTAAGGAGGAAGCCTATCTAGCAAGTCTTCTTTTCCATATAACACACCTATTCCTGTTGGCCCGTATACCTTATGACCTGAAAATACAAAGAAGTCGGCATCCAAATCTTGCACATCTACTTTTGCATGCGGCACCGATTGTGCGCCATCTACTAAAACAAGAATATCTTGCGCGTGTGCTTTGGTAATTATTTCTTTGATTGGATTAACTGTTCCTAAAGAATTTGCAATATGTGTACAGCTAATCAGTTTTGTTTTTGCGGTAATTAAAGCATCTAATTCGTTCATCTTTAACACCCCTTTTTCATCAAACGGAAGTACTTTAATTACAATTCCTTTTTTGTCACGCAACATTTGCCACGGAACTATATTAGAATGATGTTCCATTTGAGTTAAGATAATCTCATCACCCTCTTGTAATAATTCCCCAAATGAAGAAGCAACTAAATTAATGGCCTCTGTGGTTCCTCTAGTAAATATAATTTCTGATGTAGAATTAGCGTTAAGGAAAGTGCGCACTTCTTCACGTGCATTTTCGTGTGCTTCAGTAGCTTCTTGACTTAAGAAATGTACGCCACGATGAATATTAGCATTGCGTTTAAAATATCCTTCTTCAATTTTCGCAACAACCTGCTTCGGTTTCTGAGTAGTTGCAGCATTATCAAAATACACCAAGGGCTTACCGTATACTGTTTCATTCAGAATAGGAAAATCAGCTCTTATTTTTTGAGTATCTAACATCAATTATTATATACAATTAGCACAACCAGCACATTTCGAAATTTCACCACGAAAACGGCGTTCTATCAAGCTTCTAATATTATCTTGTAGTGCAGGTAATTTAATAAGCTCTATTACATCTTCTACAAAAGCAAACATCAACAACATACGTGCTTCAGCTTCAGGAATCCCTCGTGAACGAAGATAAAACAATGCTCCTTCATCAATTTGACCAACAGTAGCACCATGACTACACTTTACATCATCAGCATAAATCTCCAATTGAGGTTTTGTAAACATACGTGCATCTTTGGTCATACATATATTTTTGTTGGTCTGAAATGCTTCTGTTTTTTGAGCATCTTTAGCTACATATATTCTCCCTGTAAATGCTCCTCTTGAAGTATCGTCGAGCACATATTTAAATAGCTCTTTACTTCTACAATTAGGTTTATTATGATTTATTTGTGTATGATTATCTACATGTTGTTTTTTATCAGCGATAGCCATACCACATAAAGTTGCATCTGCATTTTCTCCATTTAATGCGATACTAACATTGTTTCTAGTTAGTCCATTATGCATTGTAATTTCATTAACCAAAACATTAGAATTTGCTTGTTGATCAATAAACAATGAACTTATATTCGTCATTTTATTATGTGTGCTTTCTTGCCCATAATGTTCATAAGAAGCATTCTCACCTACATATACTTCAGTAACTCTATTAGATAAAAAACTAACTTTATCCATAGTATGTGCACACACTAGAACTTGAGCCTGCGCTCCTTCTTCAAGAATAATTAGATTACGGCTATTGGCCATTAGGTCAACATCTGCACGAGTAATATTAATTAACTGAATTGCCTGATCAATTACAACTCCCTTAGGCACATACAAGAAAAAGCCATCTTCTGCAAAAACAGTATTGAACGCAATAGTCCCATCTTTTTTCGTTTCAGCTATCTTAGAATAATATTTTTTTATTAGTTCAGGATGTGACTTCGCATACTCTTTCAAACTTCCGACCAATACTCCTTCAGGAAGAGGTTCGTTCTGCGTTAGACTTGGATAAACATGATCATTAACGACAAAATATAAATGTGAATTTATTCCTGGCACGGTACAATGGAATGCTTCGTAGGGATTTACTGGAAATTCAACAGCATTAATATTTAAACCATAATCTGCTTCAAAAGACTTACTAATATCGGTATATAAATAATCTTCTTGTTTACTGTTAGGAAAACCAAGGCGTTCAAAATCTGCAAAGGCATTTTCACGCACCTCATTCAACACAGTTGAAGAGTTCTTATTAATCAACTCTTTATGTTGCTTATAGATATCTATATATTGTTGTTCTACAGACATTCTTTTATTCTCCTAGTTCCTTTTTAATCCAGTCGTAACCTTTTTCTTCTAATTCTAAAGCAAGCTCTTTTCCTGCTGATTTCACAATACGCCCTTTGTATAGAACATGTACAAAGTCTGGCTCAATATAATCCAACAGTCGTTGGTAATGAGTAATAACTATTGTTGAATTTTCAGAAGATTTTAAACGATTCACTCCATTTGCTACAACGCGTAAAGCATCAATATCTAAGCCCGAATCAGTTTCATCCAATATGGCTAATTTAGGTTCCAACATTGCCATTTGAAATATTTCATTACGTTTCTTCTCTCCACCAGAGAATCCTTCATTTACTGAGCGATTAGCCAGTTTATTATCTAACTCAACGTATTCTTTTTTCTCACGCATCAATTTTAAAAAATCTGATGCAGACATTGGCTCTTCATTTCTATATTTGCGTTGCTCATTTACAGCTGTACGCATAAAATTAACCATGCTCACTCCTGGTATTTCTACAGGATATTGAAAACTTAAAAAAATACCCTCGCAAGCACGATCTTCTGGAGAAAGATCTAATAAATCCTTCCCGTTAAAAATAACTTCCCCTTCTGTCACCTCAAACGCTGGATTTCCAGTAAGCACAGAAGAAAGAGTACTTTTACCAGAGCCATTAGGTCCCATAATAGCATGCACCTCACCTGGCTTAACATTTAAGTTTATTCCTTTTAATATTTCCTTGCCATTGATATTGGCATGTATGTTTTTTATTTCTAACATAGCTTTAATAATTTCAATTTATCCTACCGAGCCTTCTAAAGAAACGGCTAATAGTTTTTGTGCTTCTACAGCAAACTCCATTGGTAATTTATTGAGTACTTCTTTAGCATAGCCATTCACAATTAATCCAATTGCATCTTCAGTACCAATACCTCTTTGATTGCAATAGAATACTTGATCTTCACTAATTTTTGAAGTTGTAGCTTCGTGTTCTACTATAGCAGTTTCATTGTGAACATCCATATAAGGGAAAGTATGTGCTCCACATTTATCCCCCAGTAATAAACTATCGCATTGAGAGAAGTTACGGGCATTTTCTGCTTTCCCAATAACTTTAACTAAACCACGATAACTATTCTGACTATGTCCAGCAGAGATACCTTTAGAAATAATATGACTGCGTGTGTTTTTTCCTAAGTGATACATTTTAGCTCCTGTATCAGCCTGTTGGTAATTATTTGTTACTGCTACCGAATAGAATTCTCCTACAGTATGATCTCCACGTAAAATACAACTAGGGTATTTCCATGTAACAGCTGAACCAGTTTCCACTTGTGTCCAAGATACTTTAGAATGGTCACCTTTCAATAGAGCTCTTTTAGTTACGAAATTATAAATTCCCCCTTTTCCATCTTTATCTCCAGGATACCAATTTTGCACAGTAGAGTATTTTACCTCAGCACGTTCGTGTGTAATAATTTCAACAATAGCAGCATGCAATTGATTCTCGTCACGCATTGGCGCGGTACACCCTTCCAAATAACTAACATATGAATCGTCATCTGCAATAATTAAAGTACGTTCAAACTGACCTGTATTTATCGCATTTATACGAAAATAAGTAGATAATTCCATTGGACATCTTACTCCCTTAGGGATATAAACAAAAGAACCATCACTAAACACTGCTGAATTAAGTGCTGCAAAGAAGTTGTCTTTATACCCAACTACCGAACCCATATATTTTTGAACCAACTCAGGGTAATCTTTAACTGCTTCACTAAAAGAGCAAAAGATAATTCCTAATTCAGCTAAATTTTCTTTGAAAGTAGTCTTTACTGATACACTATCTAAAACAGCATCAACAGCCATTCCTGAAAGCATTTTTTGCTCATTCAATGGAATTCCTAGTTTATCAAAAGTCTTTAATAACTCAGGATCTACCTCGTCTAGACTTTTAGGACCTTCTTTTTTGGTAGGAGATGCATAATAGTAAATACCTTGGTAATCTATTTCTGGAATTTTGAGATGTGGCCATGTAGGCATTTCAAGAGTTAGCCAATATTCATAAGCCTTTAAGCGAATCTCTAATAACCATTCAGGCTCATTTTTTTTTGAAGAAATAAGGCGAATAATATCTTCGCTAAGTCCCATTGGGATATAATCAGTCGGAATATCACTTGTAAAGCCATACTTATATTCTCCCTGTGTTACCTCATCTAATATTTTATCCTTTTCTTCAGCCATTATACCAATTTTGAATTGCAAATATACAAAAAATAATTTTTATTTAAGTATTAGGATACTTAAATTACTTTAATTATTTCTCAAGAAAATCAGTATTTACATAAGGCATAATCTTAGGAATAATACTGAGTACAGGAGAGTACAAAGAAGATTCATTTTTCTTTTCTTGCTTAATAATTCGACTTTTGGAGTCAATTATGTGAAAAACATTTAAAAGAATACTTAGCACCAATGCATATTTCAAAATGCCCAGCACTGCTCCTAGCAAATTGTTTATCCACTTTAGCAAAGAGATTTTTATTGATTTATCTAAGAGTTTTGCTATCAAATGAGCTGCTAAAATTATCACACAAAATATCAGTAGATAAGCTATTGGTTTAGCATACATTTCTTCAATCTCGACCCATTGAATTATTATATAAGTTAATGTACCAATGTACATTTTAGCGACATAAATGCCTATTAGGATACCTAACAAAGAAAAAAGCTGTAGAACAAATCCTCTAACAACACCCTTTATTAGTCCAAATAATAATATGATTAGTATGACAATATCAATGAAGTTCATTTATAAAAAAGTCTATAAAAAAGTCGGATATTAAATCCGACTTCCTTTATAATATTACAATGTTTTTTTCACTTCTGTTTCTTCGTACGCTTCAACCAAATCTCCTACGCGAATATCGTTATAGTTAACGATGTTTAGTCCACACTCATATCCATGAGTTACTTCCTTCACGTCATCTTTGAATCGTTTTAAAGATGCTAGCTCGCCAGTATAAACTACAATACCATCTCTAATTAGACGAACCTTAGAGCTACGTTTAACCTTACCTTCTTTAACCATACAACCAGCAATAGTACCTACTTTACTAATTTTAAAGACTTCTCTAATTTCTACAGTAGCAACAATTTCCTCTTTAATGTCTGGAGAAAGCATACCCTCCATTGCTGATTTTATTTCTTCTATTGCATCATATATAATAGAATATAGACGGATATCTATTTCTTCTTTCTCAGCAACTTTTCGAGCCGCCATAGATGGACGCACTTGGAATCCAACAATAATAGCATTGGATGCTGTTGCTAACATTACATCAGATTCAGAAATAGCACCTACAGCTTTATGAATTACATTAACTTGAATCTCATCAGTAGACAACTTAATCAATGAATCAGATAATGCTTCAATTGAACCATCCACATCACCTTTAACAATAATATTTAGCTCTTGGAAACTGCCTAAAGCAATACGACGACCAATTTCATCTAATGTTAAGTGGCGCGAAGTACGTAAACCTTGTTCTCTTTGTAGCTGCTCGCGTTTATTTGCAATCTCACGTGCTTCTTGTTCACTATCTAACACATTAAAATTGTCTCCAGCTTGAGGAGCACCATTTAAACCTAATATTAATGCCGGCTCACTAGGTCCAGCCTCTTCAATACGTTGGTTCCTCTCATTAAACATTGCTTTGACTTTACCAAAATATGGTCCAGCAAGAATTACATCTCCAATACGTAAAGTACCATTCTCTACTAAAATTGTAGAAAGATATCCTCTTCCTTTATCGAGCGACGATTCAATAACAGAACCTACTGCTTTTCTATTTGGATTTGCTTTTAAATCAAGCAACTCAGCTTCAAGCAATACCTTCTCAAGTAATTCTTTAATATTGATCCCTTGTTTAGAAGAAATATCTTGCGACTGGTATTTACCACCCCATTCTTCCACCAAATAATTCATATTGGCTAAGGCTTCTTTTATCTTTTCTGGATTTGCTCCGTCTTTATCTATCTTATTAATTGCAAATACAATTGGTACTCCTGCTGCTGATGCGTGATTAATAGCCTCAACAGTTTGTGGCATCACATCATCATCTGCTGCAACTATAATAATTGCAATATCAGTAACTTTTGCTCCACGAGCACGCATCGCAGTAAAGGCTTCGTGACCTGGAGTATCTAAAAATGCAATGTCTCTACCATCATCTAAAGTCACATGATAAGCACCAATATGCTGCGTAATACCTCCAGCTTCACCAGCAATCACATTTTCTTTACGAACGTGGTCTAACAATGATGTTTTACCATGATCAACGTGTCCCATTACAGTTACAATCGGAGCACGAGCTTTTAATTGTTCAGGTGCATCTTCCTCTTCTGCAATAGCATTTACTAATTCTGCACTTACGAATTCTGTTTTGAAACCAAATTCTTCTGCAACAATATTAATAGTTTCTGCATCTAAACGTTGATTAATAGAAACCATAATTCCCAAGCTCATACATGTAGCAATAACTTCATTCACAGAAATGTCCATCATAGATGCTAATTCACTTGCTGTAACAAACTCCGTTAATTTTAGTGTTCCTGCTTCTTTTTTCTCTACCTCTGCTTGTTCCGATTGTCTTTGAGATACATTATCACGTTTCTCACGACGATATTTTCCTCCTTTAACTTTCTTCTGTGTTAAACGAGCAAGTGTCTCTTTTATTTGTTTTTGTACATCCTCTTCGCTAACCTCTGTTTTAACAGTTTTCTTAAACTTCGGTTTTCCTTGACCTCCACCACCTGACCTGTTAGCTTGTCTTTGTCCTCCTCCATTACCAGGACCTTTAGAAACATCAATCTTTTCTTGACTGATACGTGTTCTTTTTTTCTTTACCCCTGTATTATCAGAAGCTCCGACAGGCTTATTTCCTTTAGCTTGATCTTTCTTTGAATTTGATACACGCTCACGCGTTTCTCTTTCTTTTCTTTTTTCTTCCTTAGATTTTTTGTCTGGTCTGGTTTTATCATTAATCGCCGACAAGTCAATTTTGTCAATTATTTTAGGGGAATTTAGCACCTTAGGTGAACCTAAAGAATACAATTTATCTTCTTTAGTTGGAGCTATAGGCTCTTTAACTTCTTCCTTCTCTACTGGCTTTTCTATCTTTACTGAAGCTTCTTTTACAGCAGCTTCTACTTTTTCTTCTTTTACAGGATCCTTTGGTTTCTCTTCTTTCTTTTCAACTGGTTTTTCAACTTTCTTAGAAGGTTTCTTCAACTTATCTAAATCGATTTTACCAACCGTTTTAATTTGTGGAGCAACTGTTTCCTGAATAGGAGCTTCAACCTTAACTTCTTCTTTCTTCTCTAATGGCTTTTCTTCCTCAAAACCATCTAAAGTTACAGTTGGTGCCTGTTCTTTTTCTTGTCGTTGTTGACTAAATTTTTCAGACTCGATTTTTAGATTCTTATCCGTACTAAATTCATTAACGAGCAAAGCATAGTGCTCATCCGTAATTTTACTGTTCGGATTAGCATCAATACTTTGGCCGTTCTTTTGCAAGAACTCTACTGCTGTAGATAGGCCTACATTTAAATCTTTTACTGCTTTACTTAATCTAATCGACATACTATATTCTAAAATATTTCTCTAAAATTCTTTATCTATTTCGCGTCATCTTCTTTCGCGTGATCCGGCTCTATAGGAGCCTCCTCTTTTTTAACTTTCGGTGCTGCTTTAGCTTTTGGCTTAACATCTTCTACTGATGCTTCTTCTTTTGGTGCTTCAACAGCTTCTTCAGTTGACGTTTCAGCAACGGTTTCTTCTTTAGACTCTTCTTCAAACTCTGCCTTAAGAATGGAAAGGATATAATCAACAGTTTCTTCTTCTAAGTCAGCACGGCTAATTAGATCTTCTCTTGAAAGCGTTAATACGCTTTTTGCTGTATCGCATCCAATAGCTTTTAAAGCATCAATTACCCAAGTTTCTATTTCATCAGTAAACTCATCTAAGTAAATATCTTCCTCATCTTCTTCATCAAGTTCACGATATACGTCTAATACATATTCCGTTAGCATACTTGCTAATTTAATATTAGACCCTCCTTTACCAATTGCTTGTGAAACTTCTTCTGGCTTAAGGTATACCTCAGCTTTTTTCAATTCTTCGTTTAAGCGAATAGATGAAATTTTAGCTGGGCTCAATGAACGAGCTATAAACAAGCTTAAGTTTGGCGTATAATTGACAACATCAATGTTTTCGTTACGTAATTCTCTTACTATACCATGTATACGAGCTCCTTTAACACCAACACAAGCCCCAACGGGATCAATTCTATCATCATATGATTCAACAGCTACTTTTGCACGCTCACCAGGTATTCTTGCAATTTTCTTAATCGTAATTAAACCTTCGTGAATCTCTGGCACTTCTAATTCAAATAAACGTTGAAGAAAAACTGGAGATATACGCGAAAGCATAATTTTAGGATTGTTGTTTTTATTATCAACCTTAGCTATTACGGCTCTTACTGTTTCTCCTTTACGGTAAAAATCAGATGGTATTTGTTCTGTTTTAGGCAATAACATTTCATTACCTTCATCATCAAGTAATAAAATTTCTTTTTTCCATACCTGATATACTTCACCATTAACAATCTCACCTATCATTTCACTATATTTAGCGTATAGGCTATCCTTCTGAAGTTCTAAAATTTTAGATGCTAAGGTTTGACGTAAGGTTAATATGGCACGTCGACCAAATTTTAAGATTTCAACTGCATCTGTTACTTCTTCACCAATTTCGTAATCTTCAGCTATTTTTTTTGCTTCGGTTAACGTTATTTGAGTGTTTTCATCTTCAATTTCCTTATCGGCAACTACCTCTCGGTTACGCCAAATTTCGAAATCTCCTTTGTCGGGATTAATAATAACATCAAAGTTCTCGTCGCTACCGAACAGTTTAATTATAACGCTTCGGAAAGACTCTTCTAACACACTAACCATAGTGGTTCTATCGATGTTCTTTAATTCTTTAAATTCCGAAAAGGTATCAATCAAATTGATATTTTCTACTTTGCTCATGGTTACTTAAATCTGATATTGTATTTTGTATATTTAACTTCTTCGTATAAAAACTCTAGCCGTTCTGTAATAATAACCTTTCGTTTTGCACCTTCTGGCTTTACTTTTTTCTCTATTTCAATTGCAAATTTATCTTCATCTGCTTCAATTAAAACACCACTTAGTTTCAAGCCAGATTTTGAGAGCACTTCAACATCGTTACCCAAATTCTTCTGATATTGTTTCAACACTTTAAAAGGAGATGTTAGACCAGCAGAGCCAACTTCTAAAGAGTAATCTTCTTCTTCTCTATCAAAAACAGATTCTATATGACGCAACACGCTGACACAAAAATCTGTATCTACTCCTTCTTTACAATCTAATTCTACAATTATTGAATTATCTACTGATATTTTAATGTCTACAATAAAATAATCTGTATCTATTATTTTATCTATAACAACCTGATTTAGAAGTGCTTTATCTATCATTTTTTAGTTGTAATGAACAAAGAGGGGGACAAACTGTCCCCCTACTTCCATTCAAATCGTCTGCAAATGTAACTATATTATTTGTTTCTGCAAATTTTTACATCAAATTATAACTCTGATTTGTAGGCACTAAATCCCCATATATACTTTACTCTCATTCATAATTCTAAGCTATTTTAAAAACTTTACAATTTGTATTATCACATCTTCTATTAAACAAAACTGTTTAAAAGGAAAATGAGAAAATTCTTGCAATTTATAGAGCAATAAGAATAAGGGTTTCTTTTCAGAGGAAACAATGCGAGGTCTAACAACTTTCAGATTAAAATGCTTCTTTCTCAACAAGCTTTCAGCCTCCATTTTACTTTTATGATATTTTCTAAATAAAAAGAAAGGTGGCTTTACAGCCGATATATAAACAAAATTTTTAATGTTATTATCAACAGATGCGTCTGCTATTAATTGAGTAGTCTCAAAGATTAACTTTTTATACGTGGCCTTCTTTTTCTGAAAAAGTAAACCTATAGAATGTATAACGACATCACAATTTTTCAATTCTTCTCTCCATTCAACATCTTTGAATATATTAGCTTGAATATACTTTACATTTGGAATAGGTTCTTTATGGTATTTATTCATGCCAGATTTTGAAATACTAATAACCTCAAACCCCTCTTTTACAAGTTCAGCACATAAAAATGATCCTATGTAACCAGTACCGCCAAAAACAACTATTTTTTTCATTTGTTTCCAAGTAAATTATCCTTATTTCTCACGAAACGATATTAAAGAAAAAAAAGAAGGAAATTATCGTTAAAGCTATTCCAAAAACACGAAGGATTAAACCGCATGTTTTATAAAAAACAAATTCTTTTTCAGGATTCTTTTCTTGTTTAAAAGGGTTAATAATTTTAAACCCTAATAAAATCATAGGAATTCCAATTATAAGTAGAAGTATACCTAATAGAGTAATAATATGCATAGGCAAATTGTGTTGTGTATTATTAAATTTGGCACCAAAAATACATATTAAAGTATAATAAACAAGCCCTACAGTACTAAATTTACATATTTTAGCATTTATAAATCAAGTTATTAAACAACGATCTACTAGGTACTGAAACAAAAAATGCCCTATACTTATATGTATAGGGCATTTAATATTGTATAAAATTTATTACGCTTTATCGTTACTTCCAAGTACGTTTACAACTTTATTTTTGTAAACTTCTTTTAAGCCATCACGTGCTGGTCCTAAATATTTACGAGGATCAAACTCATCTGTTTGAGTAGCCAACACCTCACGAACAGCAGCCGTCATTGCAATACGACCGTCAGAGTCAATATTCACTTTACATACAGCAGATGTAGCAGCATGACGTAATTCAGATTCTGGAATACCAATAGCGTCTTTCATTGTTCCACCATATTTGTTAATCTTAGCAATTAAGTCTTGAGGAACTGAAGATGCACCGTGCAATACAATAGGAAAACCAGGAATACGTTTTTCAACTTCTTCTAAAATATCAAAACGTAATGGAGGTGGTATTAAAACACCATCAGCATTACGAGTACATTGATCTGGCGTAAATTTGTTAGCTCCGTGAGAAGTACCAATTGAGATAGCTAATGAATCAACACCTGTTTTTGCAACAAAGTCTTCTACTTCATCAGGCTCAGTATATGTGTGGTGCTCAGCTACTACATCATCTTCAATACCAGCTAAAATACCTAACTCACCTTCAACTGTTACGTCTTTAGAGTGAGCATACTCAACAACTTTTTTAGTTAATGCAACGTTTTCATCATATGGAAGGTGAGAACCATCAATCATAACTGATGAGAAACCAGAATCAATGCATTCTTTACATAATTCGAAAGAGTTACCGTGGTCTAAGTGAAGAGCGATTGGAATATTACATCCTAATTCTTTTGCATACTCAACAGCACCTTGTGCCATATAACGAAGCATTGTTTGATTTGCATATTTACGAGCACCAGCTGAAACTTGTAGAATAACTGGAGATTTTGTTTCAACACATGCTTGGATAATTGATTGCAATTGCTCCATATTGTTGAAATTGAAAGCAGGAATTGCATATTTCCCTGCGTGTGCTTTTGCAAACAAATCTTTCGTGTTTGAAAGGCCTAATTCTTTGTAACTTACCATGATTTTATTTTTATTAAATGATTATTTTTGATAGAGGCACAAAGGTAAATTTTTAAAGCTTATATACCAAACGAAAAGAATTTAAAATATGTGAAGAAATTGCGTGTTGCTCTTTCTTCATTTCTAATATAAACTTAGCTTCTTTAAATGGGCACCTTTTATGCTTCCAGTCGGACTATATTGACACCATATTAAAATTCATTTAAACAAACAACAATAACATGCTATCTGTTCATAATAATCCAACCCTGTATTATTATATGACTGTTTAAAGTGATTAAAAGTTACCTGTTCTATAATATTAGCTTATTTGTGTTTAATAATACAATCCTATATTTTATCTTTGTAAACTTTAATTTTTATTTAAAATGACAAAGCCGAAAAAAGCATATCTCTTATTATCTGGTGGACAAGACTCCTTTGTATGTCTTACATGGGGAATGGAACGCTTCGATGAAATTGAGACTATTAGTATAGCATACAACCAACGTCATTCAAAAGAATTGGAATATGCAGCAAAGGTAGCTAAGCATTTTGGCGTTAAGCACACCATTTACAATATCAATAATTTTTTAAGTGCAATCTCCGACAGTTCTTTATTGAATAATGGAAATCATAATACGCATCACCAACAAGCGAATAACCTACCTGCTAGTTTTGTTCCTAATCGTAACGGACTATTCTTGACTATTATTTCGAACCATGCTTACCGTAATAATGAAAAACATATTCAAATTATTACTGGCGTATGTGAAACAGATTTTTCTGGCTACCCCGATTGTCGTGATGAATATATTCAAGCTAAAGCAAAAGAGCTTTCTTTAGGTCTCGATTGCGATGTAACAATCCATACTCCCTTGATGTGGAAAAACAAAGCACAAACTTTCGAAATGGCTGCAAATGCAGGAAAATTACAAGAACTTATTAAGTTAACTCTTACTTGTTATAATGGCGATGAGCAGCAACATGATTGGGGGCGTGGCTGTGGAAACTGTCCTGCATGTATTTTAAGAGAAAAGGGCTATTTAGAATATATATCAATGGTTAATGATAAATGATAAACGGTTAATTTTGAACAACTCTTTTTACATATCAGAATCATTTAATTCCATTCAAGGTGAAGGGAACTGCGCTGGAGCTTTAAGTTTTTTTGTGCGCTTTCAGTATTGCAACCTTACATGCTCATGGTGTGATTCTAAATTCTCTTGGGGAGAAAACAAAAACCTACAGGCACAAACTCCAGAGCAAGTAAAGGAATTGATTCAAGCTTCATCTTCTCCCAATATTATTCTTACTGGTGGAGAGCCCACCTTATATCAGCTAGACCAATTAGTGGTAGAAGGGAAAAAATATCATATTGAAACAAATGGCACTATTATTCCTACCGAATCTCTTGAAACAAATCTAGATGATGGCTACAAGATAGAACGTGCTGCTATGGATGAAAATATTATTAAAAACTTTAACTGGGTGGTTTCTCCAAAAATGAGCAATGCAAAGCAAGAACTTAACGAAAGAGCAATGCAGTATTGGGCTAGCAAAAACTACTGTGTTTTCAAATTTATCATTAGTAATTCGGACGACATAAAAGAGATAAATGAAACGGTAAAGCAGTTTGCAATACCTAAAGAAAAAGTTTATCTTGGCATAGAGGGAGTTACAAAAGAATCGCAACTTAATGCAAACTTAGTAGATGAAATAATAGTAAACGGATACAATTTCTCTCCCCGTCTACATGTATTATTATGGGGCAATAAAAGAAAAAAATAAACTTATGAAATACCAAATAACCAAAGATTTTGCATTTGAAGCAGCACATCGATTGCTAAAAAACTATACGGGTAAATGTTCCAATAATCATGGGCACTCTTATTATGTAAAATTGCATATTGAAGGAGAACAACTAGACAACAAGGACATGCTAATGGACTTTACTGAAACCAAGCTATTAAAAACTTGGATTGATGACACATTAGACCACACAACTATTTTATGGGAAGAAGACCCTATGATTGAAAGCCTGAAATCTTTTGGAAACAAGGTGCTAATAACAAAAAAGAACCCAACGGCCGAACATATTGCTGAATTAATACTTATCAAAGCACAAGAGTTCTTTAATAAAGAGGGAATTCGAGTAGCTTGCATAGAAATAAATGAAACGTGCACCAGTGCAGCAAAAGTTTTTCCTCAATAAAATAAGAAAGAAAATGAAATTTAATCACTTAGGTCAAACTAGCAATGCGCCAAGCAAACAGCTAGACACTTTTCCTGCTCCAGCAAATGTAGGCATCGTAAAATTTGAAAGCGATGAGCTTACTAGCTTTTGTCCCGTAACACATCAACCAGACTTCAATCATATTTTGATTGAGTTTTGTCCGGATAAGCTATGTGTAGAGAGCAAGAGTTTAAAATTGTATTTATGGTCGTTTCGTGAAGAAGCAAAATTTGCTGAGGCACTTGCCGGAGAGATTGCAGAAGATATTTTTAATGCTTTGCAAGCAAACTGGGTGAAAATTACGCTTACCCAAAATGTGCGAGGAGGCTTGCAGCTCACAGCTATTGCAGAAAAAAAGAAATAAAAAAGTCCCGATTTATTATCGGGACTTTTTTATTAAATATTGAGGCGTTTTATTTTACTATCTCTCCACTCTCTACAGAAAAAGTATATATATTTCCATTTATCTCTAATACACCTTGACCTTTTATTGGAATACCAAATGTCAAAGTAGCATTATATTCAAACTCACCTTTATTAGGAACTTCTCCTTTGATGGTTACACGCGCAAAACCAGTCTTAATTTTCTTACTCCCATCAGTATATACCTGACAATCATCAAAGTTAAGTGTCGTTTTACTAGTAATTGTTTTTTGGTTTACTTTATTAATAAAAGTAGCTTCTTTAACAAAAGTACCATTAAACAACCACAAAGAATCCAAAACAAAATTTGAACCTTGTGCATTTGCTGCTAGCTCTGTATAAGACAATTCACCACTACCATTATGCGAAGAACTAAAACGAGGTAAATCTACGGCTCCATTATAAGTGAAATCTGTTTTTATTTTTACAGGATATATTGGAGCTATACCTGAAGCGTACTCTAAGATGTGAGTAAATGACCAAAAATAATTCCAATCACCAATAACGCCATCCGTATTAGAAGTAAATGTACCTGAATCAGTATACGAACTATCAACTAATGTAATCTCTGTATTCGTAGATTTTAATTGATTATCATTAGAAGCAACATCTACAGTTGTTCCAACATAACTAACCGCCCCACCACTATTGTCACCAACAGCAGCAGCTATTAATGCAGCAGCCTCATCTGGAGATATTGAGTTTTCATCGTCATCTTTACATGAACTTACGAAAAGCAATACTCCAGCTAATAAAAGAGTTAATAATTTTTTCATTTCGTGTTTTTTAAATTTTAGATTTCTAATATTTGTTAAAAGAAGTACAAAAATAATAATTTTTTCGATATAAAATTAGTATAAGAACATTTATTTTCAATCATAACTATCTGAGATAATGCATAATGCATACTCATAGGATCCCTAATAAAATATTTAAATAAAAACGTTATATTTGTTTGAATTAAAAGAATCCAACCGAAAAACGCTGTATGAAAATACTCTTACTCCCATTAATGCTCTTATATCAATTTGGTGTTGGGCTTCGCAATTGGATGTTTGACACAGGCATACTTAAATCAAAGAAGTACGACCTACCCATCATCTCTGTAGGGAATATTACTGTCGGAGGTACTGGAAAAACTCCTCATACTGAATATTTACTTTCATTATTATCTCCAAAAATGAAGGTGGCTATGTTAAGCAGAGGATACAAAAGAACTACTAAAGGTTTTGTGCTAGCTGATGCAAATTCAGATTATAAAAGTATTGGCGATGAACCTCTTCAAATACTACACAAGTATAAAAATGATGTTGTAGTTGCCGTAGATGGAAATAGATGTAGAGGAATTGAAAGTCTTATAGATTCTAAATACGGCACAGAGTTAGGTGCTATTGTTCTTGATGATGCTTATCAACATCGCTATGTAGAACCGGGGATAAACATCTTACTGACAGACTTTAATCGCATAATGACAAATGATAATTTATTGCCTGTAGGAAACTTAAGAGAACCTGCTCGAAATAGAAAAAGAGCCAATATAGTTATTGTAAGTAAATGTCCTGAATCAGCGCAACCAATAGATTTCCGTATTATCACCAAAGACTTAAATCTGTTCCCTTATCAGAAACTATACTTTACTAAGTATGTATACGGTAAAATTTCAGCTATTTTTAATGATTCAAATAAAACAAGCATTACAAAAGAACAGTTATTAGAAAAAAAATATGATGTGCTTTTAGTTACCGGTATAGTATCGCAAAATTATTTTATGGATTATTTGCTTCAATACACTAATAGTTTACATAGTATTGAATATCCTGATCATCATAATTATTCTAAAAGTGATTTAAACAGTATTACAGAGAAATTTGATGCATTAGAAAACAAAAACAAAATTATTATTACCACTGAAAAAGATGCTGCTCGTTTAATTAGCAATCCGCATGTTTCAGAAACTATTAAAAACAATATCTTCTCAGTTCCTGTGGAAGTAGTTTTCTTATTCGATCAAGAAAAAAGTTTTAACGAACAGATATTAGGCTATGTTAGCAAAAATAAAACAAACCGCGGATTATTTAAAAAATAAATTCTCATCAATCCCTACTACAGCTATCATTCTTGGCACAGGCTTAGGTGAATTAGCAACTCAAATTACAGATAAAGAAGAAGTCTCTTACGAAGACATTCCCAATTTTCCTGTATCTACTGTAGAAGGTCATAGTGGAAAACTGATACTTGGGAAACTTGGAGAAAAGAAAGTATTAGCCATGCAAGGCCGTTTTCATTATTATGAAGGTTACGAGATGAAAGAAGTAACCTTTCCTGTTAGAGTTATGGCAGCATTAGGCATCAAAACCTTATTACTCTCCAATGCTTCTGGCGGTATGAATCCTGCTTTTGAAATTGGAGACATTATGATTATTCGCGACCACATTAACCTCTTTCCTGAGCATCCTTTACGTGGGAAAAACCATACTGAATTAGGAACTCGCTTCCCAGATATGAGCGAGGCTTATTCTAAAAACCTTATTACCAAAGCAAAAAAAATTGCTAAAAAAAATAATATTAATGTACAACAAGGTGTATATGTAGGAACCCAAGGGCCTACTTTTGAAACACCATCAGAGTACCAATATTTTCATATTATTGGAGGAGATGCTGTTGGTATGAGTACTGTCCCAGAAGTAATTGTTGCAAACCACGCTAAAATGGAATGTTTTGCCCTGTCTATTATTACTGATTTAGGAGTTCCTGGTAAAATTGTAGAAGTCACGCACGAAGAAGTGCAAGAGATTGCGAATAAGGTACAGCCAAAAATGACTTTAATAATGCGAGAACTGATTGCAGGGATAAATTAAAGAGAAATTTCAGGCAAAAGCGCAAAGGTAATATACGAAGAGAGCTCAGAGATTTTATAACTCTGCGCTCTCTTTATTTATTCCATCTTGATTCTTGTTGATTGCTGCGATTAAATAATACACCCTATCTACAATACATCTTAAAAAAACTCAAGCAGAATTGTTGTTTTATATTTTATAGTATTTTTATACTACATTAATCAGCACAAAAATGCCTGAGAAATACCAACAAAAATATCGCACTACATCCATCCGTTTACAAAATTGGTATTATCCATCGAAGGGTGCTTATTTTATAACAATATGTACAAAACATCCAATTGGCTGCATTTGTGGCAATGCCGAATCATGTGCATGGGGTCATTATATTGGATGGGGATGGCGTTGATTTAGAGGCCTTGCACACAAGACCTCTATCGAAAAATATCCTTATAGCAAACATATCTCCTAAACAAAATACCCTATCATCCATTATACAATCATACAAATCTGCCGTAACCAAACACGCACACCGTTTAGGATATGAATTTGAATGGCAATCATTGTATTACGATCACATCATCCGCAATGAACTATCGTATCAACGGATAACGGTTGGGGTATGTGAGCTTATTTTTCTTTTACTCGATTCTCTAAATTCATTTGTTCATGAAGAATTCTTATAATCTCAATTTCATTTTCCTTAATTTCACGGTAGAAAATGATATGTTTCCCAATTCCTAATCCTCTTAATTTTTCTTTTATTTCAGAATAATCTTTACCAAGAAAAGGTTTGGAAGCAACATCGTCAAAAGCATCAACGATTAAATTGTAATATTTATCAGCTTGTTCTTCTGACCAACTATCAAAAGTATAACTCCAGATATCAGTAAGATCATCTACGGCTTTAACTGTTAGTTTATAATTAGCCATTGACTTTCTTATTATTTTTGATTCTTTCTAAATGAGATTTTGGATTAAAATCTTTAGCTATTCCACTATTAATTCCTTCATTTATTGCAGCTTTTAGTGCAATTGTTTTATTTTCTTCTTCTTCTAAAAGTCGAAGACCAGCACGAACTACTTCGCTAGCATTTTTGTAGCGTCCTTCAGAGATTCTACCTTGAATGAATTTGTCAAAATAGTTCCCGATTGATATTGATGTATTTCTATTCATAATAAATAATTTTCCTTAAATATACCAATAATTGGTACAAGCTCCAAGTTTATCACAATTTTTATAATCTCACATAACTGATTATATAATTAACAACCCAGGGAAATGGGCAGAAGATCGGATGAAGAGGAATATAGAAAAAGGGGATGGCTCAGCATCAGTACAGGCGTAGCATGCTACGTCTCCACCAAAGAGCAGCTACATCTCCAAAGCCTCTACACAACCCTACCAATCATCTGTATTTGCTTTATTATCTACGATGCCATACATAATCTTTTTTACTTCTTCTATGGTAGTAATACAAATAGTAGTTAAGTCATCAAAAGCTTTTGTTTCTGAAATATTGCTGCCTTTATTCAATGAGTTCTTTAATTGAGCAGATATTACCTTTTCTGAATCTGTAATACGCATTAATTGCAATGGCGCACTTCGTCCAATAGATTTTGCATAATCCATATGTACCGAACTAATAGGTAATTGTTGCACATCAACTTTAAAGCGTTGCACCGTAAATTTTATTCTAATTTTCTTCTTTTTAATATCAACTCTGTACAATAAATCGGCACTAAAGGTGTATACATTATTCGTTTTGGTTGTTGAGTTCATATACTCATAACCTGTTTTCGAATAGTTCTTTAAAAAACGATTCCCTTCTAATTTTCCTAATTTTCTATCTTTAAGCGTTAACTCACTTTTTGCGTCTTTATAGGGTGGTGTAAAATAAGTCACTAGCTTATTATACATTTCATCTTTAAAAAGATCAATATTGTCTATAATACATATAAACTGTAATTCGTTTTTCTCATTGATAAAAATCTGATAACCCTTTACGCTATCTTGCTCCAACACATATGGAACTAAATTTTTCTTATTGGGCTGTACTCTTTGTGCTACTAAATTAAATGCTGCTAAAATGAAAAGAGAAAGGATTAATAATTTCTTCATGCTACGTAATTTTGAATTTTAGCAAATATAAGGAAATTTGTGGGGGAATTGAAATGAGAAGCTGGCTTGCTTTTATTTAGAATAAAACTAGAAGGAAAAGATGTTGAATAATTACTGATGATCGTATCAATATTGTGAATATAAATGAAAAAGATAAACTAAAAAAACACTCTGCTCTCAAGCTATTTATCAAAAATAACAAGAATTTATAAAGTTAGTATTTTATTAATTTATCTAATTGTTTTTTACCACACGATGTAATCGTGCGAGAGCGGGGGGACTTTTTCAAAAGCAATAATTTGAATTATTACTTTATCCAAATATTGGTACTGTCTAGCTTCGGCAAAAAATGCTTATAATGATAAACATCTATTGGATCTTTATAAGATGTTTTATTATCCTCAACAGACTCTGTAATAATAAATGTAGTGTCGTTTAGAATTTCCCCAATACATTTATATGTAGGCAAACCTCCCCCAACAGAAGGACCCCATTTTTCATACTCAATAGCATTTCCAGTTATGATAAAGACACCCCAACAATCTTTTGTGTCTTTAATAATAGAATACCTTTCAATAATTTCTTGTTCTACAATATTTAAATCTAATGATGAATATCCATAGGTGTGTAATATTATTCCATCTCTATATAAAAAGAAAACATTAGTAAAATTTTGTTCAACATCCTGTACATAATAATACCCGTCAATTTTTAAATCAGCACCATAATAAGGAGATTTTGTTAACGAGATGTCTTCATCTTTACAGCCATTAAAAGAAACAAGGATGAAGAAAAGTACGCTTATTTTTATAATATTGATGTATTTCATTTTAACATATATTTATTTTACCATAAAGAACTACCTGTACCTGTTCCAACACCCATATAATATGAATCAGGATATTCATCTTTCATCACTCTAAACCATTTTGCTTTTCCTTTAGTTATTTTATCATGAGCTAACTCATTTTGAAAATAACAACGAATATCTTCCGAATTCCTGCCAAATTTAAAAATCCTCTGCTCTCGCACGATTGCATCGTGTGATTCATCAAAAACAACAAGTATTTATCAAGTTAGAATTTTATTCATTAGTTAAGCTGTTTTTTTTCACACGATGCAATCGTTCGGCAGCGGGGGCTTATAAAGTAAAAAAAACCGGACTTGCCAGGCTTTTCTCTATTCTATATTGATTTGTAACACTCCTTTTTTACCTAACTTACCATATTTCTTATAAGCTTCTTCTTTATCAAACTTAATTATGGATTTTATTTTAGGCTTGTAGTTTTTCGAGAAAAACACTTGCTTATCTTTCTTCTTTTCTAAAAACATCCCATTAACATCAATCCTCTGCTCTCGCACGATTGCATCGTGTGATTTATCAAGTAAGTATTTTATTAGGGGTAAAGTAACAAATATTAAAACTAGGAAGCAAATTAATTAGTATCTTAAGAGGCTTTATACTTCCAAATAAAAAGAGAATTCAGCTACAACAGAATACATTAACCGTAACATCCATGTGATTTCTGGTTTACATGAGACTGTTGAATCAACCTAAAACGGCAAAAAGAAAGGAGAAAAATGCGGACATAAAAAAGCACTCAAAATATTTATTTTGAGTGCTTTACGAAGTGGTACCACCGGGTCTATTGGTGATTTATTAGTTTTACTTCTACAAAAGGGAAGTGATTCGTTTTCGCTAAGCTAAGTCAACCCAAAAGTCAACCTTTTTTGTTCTTCTGTATGCTTTAATATTCAATATTTTGCAAAACTCTCTTTTGGGTTTGCTTTACAAAGATAAGGAAAATTACTATTGAAATCTCAACTTCAAAAATGATTGGAACAACAGAAATCAGTCTTTATTATCGAGACTATATTTAAAAACATTACTTGTGTTTCTAATAGCAGAAATCACATCCCTTATATCACAAACTTGGCGCTGCCTCTTAATGATTTTATACTTATTATCTATCTTATACTCAAGGATCCATCTTGGTGAATCATCAAACATAATCACCTCTTCAAATTCTGGTTCAAGGGGATTTATATTCCAGATCAAGTTACATTCATCTCGAATTAACTCTATTGCTGAAGTTTCTAAAACTTTATCAACAGTTGAATACATAATATTCTTTCTAAAATCTAAAGAATCGGCTTTAATAATATATTTATTTTTATATTTTATTATTTCAACGACTAAGAAATAATCTCCAGAATAGAATAATCGATAACATTCATTTATCGATAAGTCATTATACACTCTTTCAGAATTAGCAGCTCTAAGAATTCTACTAAAATAAACATTTTGAATAGAATCAGACTTTTTATTAACACTAAAACTATTAGCAGGAAAAAAAAATGCGTCTATCTTCAGGCTATCCATCTGAGCAAAACTCAGATGAAAAAATAAGGATAGCATTGTTGTTACAATTAAATATCTCATAATATATATAATTATTTTGAACTAAGGAGTAACAAATTCGGGTAGAGTCACATTTTGCATGCCATCATTCTCGTTATCCCACAATTTTGTTTTATAATGACCATCCCAACCCATAGCTCCTCCTTTAACATTCATTTTACTTAGCACATCTAAGTCGTCTGTATTAATATAAGAAGATAAAGGGTGTGTATGATAAAACCTTGTTACACTTAATGGGGATTCCATAATCGTTGTTCTATAATATGATTTGTTATTTTTAACCTCTGCTCTCGCACGATTGCATCGTGTGATTCATCAAAAACAACAAGTATTTATCAAGTTAGAATTTTATTCATTAGTTAAGCTGTTTTTTTTCACACGATAAAATCGTGCCAGCGGGGGATTTACTTAACTATTCTAATCAAAAAAGTCTACCCTGCTACTATCTGGTTTGTACGGTGTTTTATGGAACTGATAAGTAGATGTACCAAATGAACTTGCTGGATTCTCAATTATTAAAGTACTGTCGTTAATAATAGTTCCATTGAATAATACTGTCGGATTTGGACCTCCATCAGAAGAAATCCATTTCTCGAACTTTATGCTTTCATCATTTATTACATTGTAAACGCCCCATCTATACGAAATGTTGTATATGCTTTGAGTGTTGTTTTGATAATATACATCTATTTCTTCGATACTATTACCATATGTTGAAGTGTGAATTATTCCGTTTCTGTAAAAAAAGAAACAATCAATGTCATTCACACTGTTTTGAGTGTAATAATACCCATCAAATCTCAACTTATCCCCTAAGTAATTTTGTTGCTTAAGGGTTAAATCTTCTCTGCTTTTACAGGATAAAATTGTAAAACAACACAATATAATTAATAATGTTCTCATAATATTTGATTTCAGAGATAATAAATCTTTACCAAAGTGTATACGGATTGGTGGTGGTATAAGAACCATAAGACTCATTTAGGCCTCCTTGTCTTGGAATCCATGCTTGACCCTCCTTTATTGTCCAATTACCAATTTTAATAGGTGAATGTGCTGCTCTGTTTTGAATTGCATGCCTTATTCCATCGCTATTCCAACCAGCTCTGTAATTTTTGTATCCAACATATAAAACCCCTGAATTATACTTGCTTATTTCTGGGTTATTTACTTTTCCATAGGGATATCCAGGTTCATTATATTTCACATCATCATATTCTCTATACCCGGTGAAGAGTTGAAATCCAACATAATAATCCCCATAACTTAAACGTGCTGCTGCTGTTCTGTAACTATCTCCACCATCACCAAGCCATCCTGAAAAAGGGAATCCATCATTTTCATATGAGAAGGAAGTTTTTCCGTAACCTATAGTTAACATGCCTGTTCGTTGTGATGTTTCTCCACTCCAGAATTGACTGGATGATAAAGATGCCCGAGCGTCCCATGGAGTATATTCATATCCTACAGATGCAGATAGTCGTTGTTCAATTCCAGATTTCCCTGTAAATTCATTTATTCCAAATATCACTCCATAATTAAAACCAATAGTTGCTTTATTATTGCCTCCAATTGAAGCAGAAGGGTTTATATTTATCCCAGCAGAAGCTCCATCTTTTCCAAAATTCACAGTTGGACTTATTGTCCCACTAAAGTGTTCTCCATATGAGATGTTTAATGATGGTAGAAAGGAAGTCCATACTGCACTTGCTGCACCATAAGCTCCTGCTAAACCAGGATTATCACTGCCTGCCAATATAGCATTATTAAAACTAGAAAGATATCCTGCTGCTATTATATTTCCCGTTCCTCCTACGGCAGTTAGTGCTCCAGCTACATTGCCAATAGCAAATGCTCCCAATCCATCCCAAGTAAATTCAGCTCCATTCATAGCCCAATTAACTCCTCCTCCTATTGCAGCTCCAATAATTATATTCCAAAATTCACCTGAAGGATCTGAATATATTAATGGATTATTCAAACAATATGAATACCTATTGTAACTTTGAGAGTTAAAAGGATCTTGAATATAGTTATCTGGACTTAGAAATCTACCAAGAATTGGGTCATAAACACGACCATTCATATTTACAATTCCGAAATCAATTAAATATTCATGTCCTGTATACCCTCTGTCAAAAATTGTTTTTCCCACTATGTAACTATTCCAATCATAAGGGTCTCGTTCACGACCCCATGCATCAAAACTACGTCTTTCAGCTACAGAACCATTCTCTTCAAGCATTACAGCAACACTTCCAAGGTGATCGGTGCAGATATAATTTAAATTATCTATACTGCCATTACGAATCATTACTGCCGCGAGTCCACTTGGTGTGTAAATATAATGAGATTCTTTAGTGACTCCATCAACAATTTCTATTTCATAATCATCTAAGTATTTTTTAGTTCTAACTAATATTCCATCATCATACCATTTCCCTTCAATTCTTTCACCATCAGCATTGTAACGAATATTTAAACTTTTTAATCCTTCGTTTATTGATTCCAGTTTTCCAATTGAATTATAGACAATATTTTGTTCTAATGATGGAATAGATGTATTACCTGTGATTCCTGATATTGCATGAGGGTGATTAGCATCGTTGTATTCATATGTACCAGCATCATATTTTGATGTAATATTTCCATTTATATCATAAGTAATACTTTTATCATCAATTGAATACGGGTATATAGAGGTTAATCTATCAAAGTTATCATATTCAAATTCTTCTTGCTGTACAGTGATATTATCTTGTCTTGAAAAAAGGTTGCCAGTTGATGTATTATATGAATATTGCATATCAAAGATTCCCTCATTAACACTTTGACGTATTAAGAATCCATTATTATCATATTCATTAATATTTTGCAAATTATTCCCCCACTTAATGCTAGTTATTTGACCTTTACTGTTAGTGTCTTGCAACTCCCATATCAATGACCCATCAGATTTTTTAACTCTAATTAAATCTCCATTATGTGCACTGTACTCGTATTTAATTTGGAAGCCTGAAGGATATGTTTTCTGAATAACCTGATCAAAATCATTGAGTAAATATGTAGATGTATAACTTTCACCGGCAGCTATCTCGTCAGTCTGAGATAACATTCTACCATAGTTATCATAATTGAAATATCTTTTATGATAACCTTGATCTTCTGAATGTTCGACATAATCTAGTAAGCCATTTGGGAAATATGAATAACTCTCAGATTCATTATTTGAAGATGTTTTTGTAAGTAGACGACCTGAAGTGTCATAAGTCATGTTAAATTCAGAGCCTAAAGCATCTGTTTGTTTTATTAGTCTGCCTATAGCATCGTATTCATAATCTGTTATTCCAGAATTAGCATCTATTAATTTTGTTTGATTGCCTTTTTCATCGTATTCAAAAGTTATTGTAGTACCAGCTGTAGTAATACTAAGTGGTTGGCCTGAGCTATGATAAGTATAAATAATAGAATTTCCTCCAGCATCGCTTGCTATTAATATATCTCCAAGAGAATTTACACTTTTAATTACTGTTTTTCCATTTACGGTAGAGGTGGTTTCTTTTCCATTATAAGAAATAGTGGTAGTACTTGTTGGTGTTAAAATACTTTTTTTTCTGCCATATTCATCATATTCAAATGTGGTAAATCTAGGGCTTTCATTCACAAAATGAGGTTCTGATATCACTATTAGCTGACCTTTATCATTATATGATTTTTCAGAACACATTTGAACACCAAATGTATTTAGGCCTTCGTTTTTAAGTTCTCTTCTCTTTGAATCAAAGTAAGTTGTATGAATAGAGCTATTTTCACTATATGTTGATTTAAAATATATTGCATTCGCTGGCTTAGAAGGTTGTTCTGCCCAACCTTGTATAGTATAGGTTTTTGAACCTAATAAATTAGTTGTTTCTATTAATTCACCCCAATTATCATAATTAACATAAGAAATATTTCCCAAGTGATCTTCTTGAGAGATAATATTTCCAGTAATTTTATCATACTTTATATTTGAAGTATGACCAAGTACATTTGTCTTACTTAACACCCTTCCATAATCATCATAATTTATTATACTACGATTCGCACTAATTCCTGAAGCAGTAATTTCAACAAGCCCTGGCAATCCAATATTATTGTAATTTGAATATGTAGTATTTATTGGCTCGCTTGTGTTCGCAAATTCCACTTGTGTATGCAAATTTCCAAAAGAATCATATGTGTATTTTGTGCTATTAGTATATGTTGGCTGACCATTATACGCAATAGTATTTATTTTTTCATCAATCTTCTTAAAAATATTACTATTGCCAATATTTGTATAAGAATAACTTTGTTCACTTTTAACATCTTGGGTTTCTGCAATTCTACGAACTAAGTCTCCATTGTTGTCATAATAATTATTTGTTTGTGTTTCAATATCTTTTAATTTGTCATCAATATTTATCTGAGAAATGTAAGATCGATATTGTAAATTACCAAGATTACTTATATTATTAGTATTTATAACCGTAGAAATAATTTCACCTGTAGGTTGGTTATTTATATCTGTTCTTTCAAGATCAGTTCTTTTAAGAGCTAAATTATAAAAAGGTTCTTGAATCTCAAAAATTTGTGTTTGTTGTATGTTATCACTAATATTTGTTGTTCTGAATTTTTCAAAACCAAGAAAACCTTTCCCATCCAAATGAACTAAAAGATTCTTGTAGTAATAGGCTGTTGTTCCCCAAATTTCTTTTTTATTAGCATCTCTTAAAGCTGTTGATTGTTTAATTTCATTAACTACATAAAAAGGGAATTTCACATTTGTTATCGGATATGTACAAGTAAACCCAGATTCTTTTTCATAAACTAATGAATTATTTAAATTGTCATAACTAATTTGTATCTGGTTATTTAATCCATCTGAAACTTCAGCTAATTTATAGCCTGATTTGCCTAAATTAAAATATTTTATACCTCCAGCGCATAATAAATCTAAATTCCCATCTCCGTTGTAATCACCAATATCATAATATTCACCTAAATTAATAGACTCTGATAAAGTTATCTTGTCATAAATAGGAGACCCAGAACTACATCCTTTGTTTATCCAGATTTGTGTTAGTGTTTTAGATGTATTAAATTTAATTTGTTCAACATATAACAAATCAGGAAGTCTGTCTCCATTAACATCAATGGATAATAAATAAGGTTCAGGTGCTTGAATGTATTCATGAAAAATTGGACTTGTTGATTCGACATTAAATGTTTTGTTATCATGAAATTCAACAGTATAACCTAAAGTTTCTGTTATCTCAACTTTAATATCATTTATTCTTGTATTGGGATCTGGAGAAAAATGATCAAATCCTGATGGATAAATAGTATATAATCTATATGTTCCTGTTGGAGGTACATCATAAATTAAATCTCCTACATTATATTCTGGAGAATCTTCCATCTCTGGTATATCTTCAAATCTACAATGACTATCTGAGCAAGGATAATAGTAAACATCGCTATAATTAACAGTCCTAGTAACTGTATTTGGTAAGACAGTAATTATTTCTGATCTTCCATCACTATTAAAATCTGTTACTCCATTAAATCGCCCTTTGTAAGTAGGAGTAACCTCAGCATATGTTCCATCTAAGTTTTTAGTGAAGATTCCTCTATTTACATGATCAAATTTATCTAATCTTGCATAATCAATTAATCCATCTCCATTAAAATCTATTGGTTGCATTTTATTCTCATAAATAAATTCAGTAGTTCCATCTATTATATATAAATCTTGATTTAAAAATTCATATAATTGGGTGTAGTTTGGTCCTTGTAGTTGAACAAAATCTGAAAAGTCAGCATTTACATTGTATAATGCATTTAAAAACTTCAGGTCTGTTTTTCCATCTTGATTATGGTCAATCACCGCATCATCAACTTTTACAGTAGAAGTAAAACTTGGTAATGGGTTATCATAATTATCTTTATCATTATTAAAAAGCGTGAATCCATATTGTGAGATATTTGCAAAAAAGTAGGAATAACTTACGGCACTATAGCCTAAACTTGGATACTGATGATTACTGCCAGCATCAAAATAATCTTCTATTGCTTCCCATTCACCATATAGATTACATTTTAATCCATCTGTTGATGGATAATCAAGATTTTTTATTCCTATGCATATTTCAAGTTGACCATCCCCATTATAATCGCCACTATTAATAAACATTATATCTTTTAGGTAATGTCTAAGAGGGTAAATGTTATTTTCAAGAGATCCAGTTAAATGAGAAATGCATGTGGTATAATTTTCCATATAACTATAAAATCCATATACTCCATCTTCAATAAATTGATTAAAGAAATCTGACCTTGGCACATCAATCTCATCAACAAAATTAAGTCCTTCAGAGGATCCTTTATAATAAATAAGTTTATGTTCGTAGGCATAACTATAATGTTCGTCTGTATTAGAAAGTATGAGATTATGACCTGTGTATGATGAAGGAATAAAGTTTATTCTCCTATATACTACCATATCGGTATATCCATCATTATTATAATCTCCAGGCAGGTACTCATCAATGGCGTTTGCAACTGTTTCTATACCATTTACATTATTTGTTATTCCTGTGAATTCTGGCTTCGTCCATTTAAAAACTGTAGGGTTAATTTTTTCTCCTTCAGCGTTTGATTGACTTACTTCAGTAAGTTGTGTTACATAATTATCATTATTATATTTTAAATCATAACTCCCTCTGTATATATTTTTAGTATATATTTCTACTTTCTCTAATAAAACAGTTCTGGAAATTTTATTGTCTAACAAAAATCCTGTCCATTTATCGGAACGCTCCATATACAATAATTGGATTTTATGGCTAGGTAAGATATCTTGAGTTCCAGTATATTCAATTGCTTGTAGATATATCTCCCCATTGTCAATATTTTTGGCGTATTTATAAGTTAAATAATTCCCATTTGCATCAGTTACCTTATTTACAAACCATGAAATAACACTATTGCTAACTCCGTTACTAGCTTCAAAACGAGCTAATGGATCAATACCATATTCCATCGTTTTTCCATCAATAGTTTGTACAATAAAACCATCACCACTTTTAGTAATAATATTATTGTTTTCAACTTCAGCTCCAAAATTAGTCCCGGCTAAACCTTTAAATCCAGCATCTTTACAAATCAAACGCATACCATCAAAGCTTAATGGATCGTCATCTGACAATAATAAACCTGTTTGAATTCCATCATGATATCTATCTTTCCCCGTTCTAGTTATTGCAGAAGAACAAGATAAACTCCAACCAATTCCCATATAACCATCACCACCACTACTACTATATACAAATGAAAGATCTGGTTGCATATCCATTATACCTGCGGGAATAGAAAGAGGTATTTGATAATTAGCACTGCCAGTTGGAGACACATTAATACTTCCAGGCAATGATCCAAAATGTAAACTTTTATCTAAAACTCTATCGGGAGCACTTTCATCATAATTAGGAGAATTACCAATATATAAAGGATCCCCTACTTGCGTTTTATCAACATTGGCAAGAAAACCACCAGTACTTGCATTAAACTCAAACCCTTCACCCATTACAACAGTATCCCTTGCGGTGTGAGTTTGAGTCCCAGTAGCTGGTTCATGTAAATCTATAATTGTTTGAGAGGAAGCAGTTTGCACAACAAAAAAACAGCACAAACCAATATATTTTAGAATACGCATAATTGTATTATTTATAGGTGTTTCTTAAAAAAAGATGTAAGAGGAACTTACTTTTTAATTATTTTCCACTCAGTAGATTGTTTGTCAATCATTATTTTAAGCACATATGTGGCAGATGGAAAAGAGGTAATATCTAAACTATTTGATGCACTCAAGTTTGATCTAGTAATTAAGACTCTTCCTTTAGTATCCATTAGTACTAAACTTGTTAATTGCTCTTCTTCTAAACTAGAGATATCGATGCTTAAATTTCCTGCTGTAGGATTAGGGAAAATACTAATCTCATTATCTTCAATAGAACTATCTTTAATTACTTCTTGTTGCTTTTCATTTTCAATATTCGCTTTACGAAGTGTGGGAGCCGAGCGTTGTATTCTATTTCCAGCAGCATCATACGTGAAAATAAAATCTTTCACAGCAAAGCTTGGCATTAGAAAAATAGTTGAGAAGAAAATTAAAAAAAATCCTTTTATTATATTTGTTTTATTCATGATTGATTTGTTTTAGAATAGTTATACTATTTCCCTATTGATGATTTCAACACTCTCATTTCCTCCTTCAAACTATACATTTCTTTATTCTGCTGAATCATATATAAAGTCAACTCTTCTACTTTTTGTAAGAGTTTAGCATTCATTTCTCCTAAGCCTATCCCATTTTCAATCACTTCTTTCTCTGTAGGGATTCCTTCCAAATGTCCATTTCTATCAATATGTTGTTCTACTTGTTCTAAACTTGGTAATTGATAGTTCTTATTGAATACAAAATCGGCCCATTCGCCGGTATATACTTTTACTTCTCTTGCTCCTATAGATCCTTCTACTGCTAATTTGTGTGAGCCGGTAGTTGTAGTTCCGATGCCAACTGAACCACCACGAGCATTTAAAATTAAAGGAGCGACAGCAGTCGCATAATCTACAGATTGTATATAACTAATATGATCATCAGAATTTACTCCCATATACAATACTTGATCTGTCCCTTTTAACATCAATGCATTGTTTGTATTATCTTCTAAATTAAAAGCATTACCCTCTGCATTTATTTCTAATTTTGCTTGAGGATTAGATGTTCCAATACCAAGCTTGCCCTCATTTAATGTCATCCAGATTTGATCCTCATTACCCCATGATTGAATATTATTATATGGATCTCTTTCCCACCAGGTTTTCGTATCAGTACCTGGATTTAAAAATGACACATCTACTGATATACCATCGTGAAATCTTGTTGTTGGCCAATCTGAACCTGCATTATCTCTACGCAACCAGATATTATTCATCACATTACTTCCACCAGAATGAGCTTTTAAGCTATACAATAATTTATTATCATTAAGATTACTACTAAGTGGATTAGAGTCATATATTTCTAATTTTGCTTGAGGCGCATCTGTTCCTATACCAACATTCCCATCTCCTCTAATCTTCATTGCATCATGATAAGACCCATCAAGCTTTCTGAGATTAAATATAAAATTAGAGCCATACGAATCTGGAACATTACTAAGTAAGGATGGAAGGTTGTTTTCAGATGTAGATGAGAATAAGCGGATTGCAGTTCCAGATCCACTTGAAGTGCTAGTATTTCTTAATATAAACATTGTATTTAATCCTGGCAGATTCTCAGATACATGTAATCTAGAGGTTGGTGTAGCTGTTCCTATACCAACACCATTATTTGCGTTTGACACTATCCCTATATTACCTCCAGGAATATAGATTAATTGTGAAAAGAGATTACTTGTAAATACAAAAAGTAAAATTGCACTGGTTTTTAAAATTGTTTTCATCGTTATTTTTAGTTTAAAAATTTAGCATACTACCACAAAGTAACAACTAAAAAGATTCTTATACAAATTTTATAGTTTTTTTTTAAAAAAAAAGGGGGGGGGTAAAAAAGATAGGGAAATAAAAGTATATGAAAACACAAAAAAGCCCCTTAAAAATAAGAGGCTTTTTTGTGGTACCACCGGGATTCGAACCTGGGACACATGGATTTTCAGTCCATTGCTCTACCAACTGAGCTATGGTACCTTTCGGTTAAGAGGATGCAAATGTAGATGTTTTTTTGAATTTTACAAAAACTTACCGAACAATTTTCGATAAATAAACTGGTATTTATCCTTAAAAAGGAGTTATTCCTAAAAATGACACTCAAACACTGCATTTATTTGAGGGGATTCTGATTTTGTTAAGATTAAAATTTCCCTAAATTTGCACTACAACATTAAAGAAAGAGATTATGGACCATATTGATATTGTAGCTAAAGAAGAAGTGAAAAACAAAAACACTGTAAAATTTCTTGGCAGAGGGTCACAACTTTTTGCTATTGATTTAGTAAACACTATTCTTACAGCCTTAACATTAGGACTTTATTACCCTTGGGCAAAAGCAAAAAAACTAAAATACGTTTATCAGAACACAAGCTTCTCTGATAGCAAGTTTGATTTCTTAGGTACAGGAAAAGAAATTTTTAGGGGTTTTATAAAAGCGTTATTAATAATAGCTGCTTTTTATGCAATAGTTTTTACTCTAGAATTTTATTTACCTCAAATAAGGGAAAATGAAGTTTTTATGGCTGTATTCATTGTTGTTTTTCTACTTCTATTTCTATTAGGAATGCCATTCTTTAGTGCATATGCTATTTTCGGAACCTTTCGTTATCGTGCGGCTCGCTCTTCATGGAGAGGCATACTGTGTGGTTTTGACGCAGAAAAGAAAGAGTTTATCAGAACTTTTCTAAAAGCATTTTACTTTATGGCTTTATCGTATATGCTTTTTATTATTGTATTTATACTCTCTAACAATTTCATGCAAAGTATAGGAAGCGAAGCAAATACAATTCATATTATCACTTCGGTTTTATCTATTCCCATAATGATATTATTTATTTACTCTATCTCATGGTATCAAACAAAATTATATACTATAACCTACGGCAACTTACGCTTAGGCGATTTAAAATTAAACTTTAAAGGGAAAACTGCCAGCTTATTTAGAATTCAAATAATAGGTGGTATTCTATCTAGTATCACCCTTGGGATTTATTATTTCTGGCTAAAAAGAGATATATACAATTTTTTAATCCAAAATTGCTGGATAGAACAAAATGGCATCGAGTACAATACAAAGTCTACTATTAGCGCCAAACAAGTTTTTAGGCTTGAAGTGGGAAATATTCTGTTGTTGGTTATAACATTAGGCTTGGCTTATTCATGGACTTATTGTCGTACGGCACGATTCATAACACGCAATATTATAATCCCTAACGAAATTGATGCTAATAGCATACAGCAAACAGAAAATGCATACACCAATGCTACTGGAGAAGAACTAGGCGAAATGTTAGACTTAGGTGGTATATTCTTCTAATAACTAATTTATATGGATAGCTTTCAAGTAAAATATTCTAATGGAAAAACATCTCGACTATACTCCGCTGAGCTTGTTTTTTTATCGCATGCTTTAAGTATAAAATATGCTGATGAGAATAATATCACTCAAATTATTAATTGGGATATCGATAAAATTACACCTAAAAAATATGGCGCTTCTTTTGAGCCCAAGTTAACTTATGGTGATTTCCCTTTTGAAACAATAGAAGTAGATGCTGATTTTTTTAAACACATGCAAACCTTCTATCCAGAATTAAAATTTGGAAACAAAACCAATCAACTTATCCAAAATAAAACTTGGAAAACAATTATCATATCATTAATACTCGTCGGAATTTTTTCAGCAGCGATGTATTTATACGTAATTCCAGAACTTGCTGACAAAGCCGCCCAAGCTGTTCCAATAGAGTATGAAATGGAATTGGGCGAAAAAATCTATCATCAAAATATGTTGCCTTTCACTAAAGATTCTATTAAAACAGAATTGATGACAGACTACTTCAATAATTTAGGCATTGAGTCTCCCTACAATCTTACTATAACTGTAGTAGATAATTCGATGGTAAATGCTTTCGCTATGCCTGGTGGTTACATAGTAATATTTACTGGTTTAATAGACAAGATGGACCATCATGAAGAATTAGCTGGTGTGCTAGCACATGAATATGCACATATTCATTACCGACATAGCTTGAGAAGCATGGCTCGTTCTTTAGCAAATTATGCTCTCATTTCTTTAGTAATTGGAGACGTAAGTGGTTTAGCAGGTGTTATCGTAGAAAATGCCGATTTTATTATGTCCATGAAATACTCTCGTGAAATGGAAGTGCAAGCAGATGATTATGCTTATCAACTTTTACACAACGAAGGAATTAATCCTAAAGGAATGATTTGGTTATTTGAGACTTTGAATGCTCTTCAAGAGGATAGCAAAATACAAATTGAGTTGCCTGAGTTTATGAGTTCACATCCTGAAACAATGAAACGGATTGAAGCAATGAAACAAAAAGCAGAAGAGAAAAAATTTAAAGCTTTAAATAATGATCGTCTCGAGACGATTTGGGGTCAATTGAAAAAATAAATACTATTGGAGTAAAATGCATCATAAGCAATCTGCATTTTGTCCTGATTTATTTCCAGGCAAATTACTTATGATAATAATCCCTATTATTCCTAATAAAAGAATAATGCATGCTGTGATAATACTTAATAAACTTTCCATAATTGTAATTTTAATTAAAAACTATTTTCATTTTCACGCTACAAAGTTCATAATCCAATGTTTCATTCACTTGACAGTTGGATGAAGTAACTATTGAAAAGTTTAACCAAATGTTTTACAACAACAAAAGGCTTACAGAATCTGTAAGCCTTTTATTATACTTTTTACATAAAATTACCTTCTATATTTCTTTTTTAAAGAACATAATTTTATTTCCATCAACAGAAAGTTCTTTATCAAAGTTTGCCATAGATATTATTGGAGAAGAAATCCCTTTTCTCAATTTTACAGGAGCAATTTCTACACGAGCCTCATCCCATATACCTCCATCAATAAAACTTTGTAAAAGAGTTCTACCGCCTTCTACTATTAAAGAATTTATTTTCCTTTTATATAGTTCTTTTAATATCTGAGGAATAATATCTTGTGAGAAATCTACTATTATATAAGTAAGATTTTCCTTTCCTTCGTAGGGATTCTCAGTAAAAATAAGAGTAGGCACTTGATTATCTTTCACCTTATAGTCGTCCGAAATTTTACCCTCTTTATCTATTACTAAACGTAATGGATTTTCACCATCCCATTCTCTAGTTGTTAATTGAGGGTTATCCATTAGTACAGTATTAGTAGCTACTAATATGGCCCCTTCTTCTGAGCGAGATTTGTGGTTGAGCTGTTGTGTGAAAGTAGTGGAGAATTGAACGGGTAATACTTCTTTATCATTTCTATCTCCATCAATAAATCCATCAACAGATTGTGCCCATTTAAGAAAAATATATGGACGTTTCTTTTCTTGGCTAGCAAAGAATCGTTTGTTTAACTCTCTTGTTTCATCTAGAAGTAATCCACACACTACTTCAATGCCTGCATCTTGCATCATCTTAATTCCACGTCCTGATACTTCAGGATTTGGGTCGATACTCCCAATGACAACACGTGGTATTTTTTTTTCAATAATATAAGCAGAACAAGGGGGTGTTTTACCAAAATGTGAACATGGTTCTAGGTTAACATATAGTGTCGATTCTTGAAGTAATGATTGATCTTTAACCGCATTTATTGCATTTGGTTCTGCATGTGCCTGTCCGTACTGCACATGATACCCTTCTCCAATTATTACATCATTGTGTACAATTACAGATCCCACCATGGGGTTTGGGGCTACATTCCCTATGCCATTTTTTGCCAACTGTAGGCAACGATGCATATATTTCTCGTCGGTAGTCATTTAAAGGTATAAATAATTCACATTTAATAATTAATGCTATATTTTTGTGAAAAACAAAGTACTTGGAAAAAGCAAAGAAACATATTGAAACCGCCCTTTTAAACATTTATCCTGAAACAGAAATTCGCAGTTTCTTTTTATTGATTATGGAACAGCTTACTGGTCTTAATCGCAGCCAAATTCTTTCGAACAAAAATAACACTTTATCGGGAGAACAAAACCAACAATTAGCAACTATTATTAAAAGGCTTAAAAACTTCGAGCCTATTCAATACATTTTAGGAGAAACGGAATTCTACAACTTATCTTTTCTTGTAAATAAGAATGTTCTTATTCCTCGACCAGAAACAGAAGAATTAGTCGACTGGATTATAAATGACAACATAAAATCAACAGCTACTATTTTAGACATAGGAACTGGCAGTGGCTGCATTGCTATTAGTTTAGCTAAGAATATGCCACAGGCAACAATAAATGCTATCGACATTTCTAATGAAGCGCTTACGGTTGCTCAAAAAAATGCAGACAACAATAATGTTTATGTTGGTTTTAAAAGAATCGATATCTTATCAGAAAAATCTGACTCTCTTAATTCTTTTAATATTATTGTTAGCAACCCACCATACGTGTGTGAAAGGGAAAAGCAAGACATGGCTAATAATGTACTAAACAACGAGCCTCATTTAGCCTTATTTGTAGAAGATAATGACCCCCTACTTTTTTATCGCCATATCGCACTTTTCGCACTTAAACATTTAACTCCTAATGGTAAACTCTATTTTGAGATTAACCAATCTTATGGAAAAGAAACCCTTGATTTACTTGAGGAGATAGGGTTTATAAATACTACTTTACGAAAAGATATTTCAGGTAAAGACAGAATGATTAGCGCTATCAAAAAATGAAACGTCCTCTTACATACGATGAAGCTCTTCATAAAGCGGCTGCACTTTGCACTCGCTCAGAAAAATGCGAGTTTGATATTCACACAAAGCTTATTGCATGGGAGATATCAGAAGAGAACAGCACAAAAATTATCAATTATCTAAAAAAAGAAAAATACATAGATAATGCGCGCTTTTGCTCCTTTTTTGTAAAAGATAAAAGCCGTTTTAATAAATGGGGAAAGATAAAAATTGCCTATGCTTTACGTGGGAAAAAGATAAATAGCAATTTAATTGAGCAAGCACTAGAAGAAATAAATGAAGAAGATACTCTTTCAATTTTACTCTCTATTCTTACAAATAAAAGTAAAACAATAAAATATAAAGATAACTATGACAAAAAAGCAAAACTAATTCGTTTTGCTTTAAGTAGAGGTTTTGAAATGTCTTTAATAACTATTGCTCTAAAGAAAATTATTTAATCATTTCGTTTACAATTCTCAATGAATCTGAAGCTATTAAAAGTTCTTCGTCTGTTGGAAAAACTAGTACTTTTACCTTAGAGTCTGCTTTGCAAATTAGTCCGGCTTTCCCTACTACCTCTTCATTCAGCTTAGGGTCGAACTCTATGCCTGCATATTCTAAATTGTCACAAACCATACTTCTAATTAGCACATTATTCTCACCAACGCCTCCGGTAAAGATAATAGCATCTGCTCCTCCTAAAACGGCTAAATATGAGCCTATATATTTTTTTAAACGATAGGCATACATTTTTAGTCCCAATATGGCACGCTCATTCCCTTGCTCACTAGCAGCTCTAATTTCACGCATGTCACTTGAAACGCCTGTTACTCCTAAAATTCCACTATGCTTATTAAATAAGGTAGAAGCTGTTGCTGTTCCAATCTTTTCTTTAGACATAATATGGAATGCTGCTCCAAGATCAATATCTCCGCTTCTAGTTCCCATTACTAAACCTTCAATAGGAGTAAAACCCATACTTGTATCAATAGATTCTCCATTTTTTACTGCTGTAATTGAACAACCATTCCCAATATGGCAAGTTATAATTTTTGAATTTGCAGGATCAAGTCCTAAACATTCAGCACCATTTTTAGCTACAAAACGATGGCTAGTACCATGAAAACCATAGCGGCGAACACCATGTTTTTTATACAGTTGATAGGGTATAGCATACATATAGGCGTAGTCTGGCATTGTATGATGAAAAGCTGTATCGAAAATACCAACCTGAGGAATATCTGACATTAAATCTGAAATGGCATAGATACCCGCTAAATTAGGCGGATTATGCAAAGGAGCCATATCAATACAATCTTCCATCTGAGCAATAACTTCATCTGTAATAAGAACAGACTTAGTAAATTTCTCACCCCCATGAACTACACGATGACCAACTGCATCTATAGCATCCAACGACTTAATACAACCATGTTTATCACTAGTTAATACCCCTAAAACATATTCAATTCCAACCTGATGTTCTAATATTTCCCCTTCTAACACAACCTTCTTCCCACTTACATTATTATTGTGTGTAAGTATAGAACCTTTCATTCCAACCTTTTCAACAGCACCTTGCGCTAAAGCAATGTTTCTATTCATATCAAATAACTTGTACTTGATGGAAGAGCTACCACAATTTAAGACTAATATTTTCATTCTTTATTTATTTAAGGCTGCTTAATTTTCTAAATATACTTGCATTCACCGTGATAATATTTGTATTTTCATCGTAAATATAAAATCCTTTTTTTCTACTAATTCCATATTGTTTTGAACGATATAAACGATTTAATAAAGGCGAAGGTTTATATTTCATATTACCATATTCTTCAAACAATTGCTCCATTAAATGCACAATTTTTTCAATTCCAATTTGATCTGCCGTACGAAAAACGCCCTGCTTGTGCCCGTAACCTACAGTCAACACTTTATCAATATCAACTACATTAGCAACACCTTCCATTAAGATAGAACAAGCTTCATTTAACTGCACAAAAAATAAGCGTAAACTAACAAGCCCTACAGATTCTTGTAGAGTTACATAAGCATGGTTAATTAACTTAGCAAACTTGCAAACATAATCATAGGTTTCATCTGAAGTATGAATACCAGGGACAAATTCTAATATATTTGAATCAGGTGTATTTGACAAAAAATGAAAACCAATAGCTCTGCTTTTATATTTTAGTTGATGTGATAGTTCTGTTACAAAAATAGTAGATACATTAGAACAAATAATTGCTGTACTTTTTAATGATGCTTCTAATTGTCTAAAAACTTCTTTTCTGTTTTCAGCACTTCTAACACCCATATCATCATATCGAATAGATTCTATCACAAAATCACACTCAGACAAGTCTTTAAAGCTAGTAGATCCTTTAATGCGGCCAAGTATCGCTTTTTTTTCTGATTCTGTTAGTCCCCAATTATTAACTCTATTGTTCAGTTTTTCTTCTACTCGTATAAAAGCATCTGATACTCTATCATCTGATGGCTCAAGAAAAACCACCTCCATGCCTTTAGTAGCAGCAGCAGTTACAATATGACTTCCTTCTTTTCCACATCCTACAACACCTATTCTTGAAAAGAGTGTCCTTTTTCTCTTTTTCTCTTTTAAACCATATTTCTCAATAGGTTCTATTTTCAGTTTGGCCATACCTATGTGTTTATAATATTCATTTGGGTTTACTTATTTCCTATAGCTTGATTTGCCGTAATAATAACCAATTTTACAATGTCATCGACCGAGCATCCACGAGATAAATCATTTATTGGAGCAGCCATTCCTTGCAAAACCGGACCAACAGCTTCTGCATTTGCTAAACGCTGTACTAGTTTATAGGCAATATTCCCCGACTGCAAATCAGGAAACACTAATACATTTGCCTTTCCAGCAATAGCACTTCCTGGAGCTTTACTTTGTCCAATTTCTGGAACTAAGGCAGCATCTGCCTGCAACTCTCCCTCAATTTGCAAATCAGGAAGCATTTCTTTAGCCAATTGAGTAGCTTCTGCTACCTTATCAACCATTTCATGTTTAGCTGACCCTTTCGTTGAAAAACTCAACATCCCTATACGCGGTTCAAATCCAGCAATATTACGAGCAGTTTCAGCTGTACATACTGCTATTTGTGCCAATTCTTGTGCGTTAGGATTTGGATGAACAGCACAGTCGGCAAAAACCAATAAACCATTCTCTCCATATTCTGGAGTTTTCGTAAACATTAAAAATGCTCCAGAAACTACATTAATACCGGGGCTAGTTTTTATTATTTGAAATGCCGGACGAAGCACATTCCCAGTTGCATTCTGAGCTCCTGCTACTTCACCATCCGCATCTCCATTTTTGATTAATAAACAAGCTAAATATAAGGGGTCTTTTACTAACTCTTTAGCAATATCCTGCGTCAGTCCTTTGTTTTTACGCAGTTCAAATAATAAGTCAGTATAAACTGGCATTTTAGAATCTGTCTCCGGATCAAGAATTGTGGCTTTATTGATATTTCTTAATCCTAACAAACTCGCTTGATTTTGAATTTCTTTATTATTTCCAATTAAGATTATATTAACTATTGATTTTGAAAGAAGTATATCGGCAGCCTTTAAAGTACGCTCCTCAGCTCCTTCGGGAAGAACAATTCGCTGCAAATTTTCTTGTGCACGAACCATCATCTGGTTGATAATATCCATATGCTAATTAAATTGAAAATGATGTGGGTTTAAGGAATCGTTCTTTCATAAAAAGCTGAGCTTTTAATTGAAAAAAATCCTTGATTTGTAAAGATAAAAAAAATGCATTTATTTCCCTATATTTAATTAACAAACTTTTGGCTATATCACTTAATTAAGATGCTTTCATTATCTTTGCAGTATAGAAATCAAAAATAACAGCTATGAAAATAACAATTATTGGAGCAGGAAATATAGGTAGTGCTATTACAGGGGGGTTATTACACAGTAAAATGATTAAAGCATCTGACTTAACTGTTGCAGATATAAACCAAGAAAGCTTAAAGAGCATACAAAAAATTAATAGCGAGATAGCTGTTAGCTCTAATAATATTGAAGCTGTTGAAAGTGCTGAAATGATTATTTTAGCAGTAAAACCTTGGCTCATTCAACCAGTATTATCTGAAATTTCAAAGCTATTAAAAGACAACACCATCTTAGTATCTATTGCAGCTGGTATCGACTTTGAGTTTATTAACAACTCTGTAAGCAAAGAATATACTGCATTTAGAGTAATGCCTAATACCGCAATTTCTATTGGAGAAAGCATGACACTTATTGCTGCACAAAATGCATCTAAAGAACAAGAAAAATACTTATTAGATATATTTTCAAAACTAGGAAAAGCAATGATAATTCCGGAAAAAATGATGGGGGCTGCCACTTCAGTTGCTTCGTGTGGAATTGCTTATGCCTTACGCTATTTAAGAGCTTCAACAGAAGGTGCTGTGGAACTTGGTTTTACGGCTGATGTTGCATCTAAGGTAGTAGCTCAAACAATGAAAGGTGCTGCTGAACTGATATTAACCAACAATTCTCACCCAGAAGAAGAAATTGATAAGGTGACTACTCCTGGAGGGTGGACTATTAACGGCTTAAATGAATTAGAAGCCAATGGCTTTACAAATGCTGTTATTAAAGGACTCAAAGCTAACGCTAAGAAATAAGATGCAATTGCTTAAAAACTACTGGAAATCACTCCTTATTTTTGTATTTATCTTTTATGTAACGATAATACAAACAACACATACCCCAAAAGTTTTTATCGTTCCTCATCAAGATAAAATATTTCATTTTGTCTTGTTTTTCATTTTCACGTTCTTCCTTTTAAAAGACTACAGTAGCTCTAAGGCTGTCTTTCAAAAAAAATGGAGAACATCTATTCTTATTGGCATCTCTATTCTTTATGGCGGTATTATAGAGCTAATTCAAGGATATATTCTAACTTATCGAACAGCAGACTGGCTTGACTTCCTTGCCAATTCAATAGGTACTATTAGTGCCTTCTTTCTATTTAAACTTTGGAAACAAAGAAATAATTAAAGCTACACTTACAAATTCTCAAAAAGAAAAACTAACTTTACGACTAAATAGTATTTTATGTCGAAATTAAGTTATCAAATTGCACTTTCTCTTATAAAAGGAATTGGACCCGTATTAGCAAAAAACCTAATAGCATATTTAGGAGATGTAGAGGCAGTATTTAAAGAATCTCCTTCAAACTTGGCTAAAATCCCTGAAATAGGCCCTGTTTTATCAAAAAAGATAGCAGCACAAAATCTATATGCACGTGCTGAAAAAGAAATTGCATTTATTAAGAAGAACGGTATTCAAGCACATTTTTACACAGATAAATCTTATCCATTTAGACTTAAAGAATGTATAGATGCCCCTATCATATTATATTCGAAAGGAAATATAGACTTTAACACCTCACGCTTCATTGGAGTTGTTGGCACACGCAATGCCAGTGAATACGGAAAAGAAAATTGCCAACAACTAATCCATGACCTTTCTAACATTGCACCTAACACATGCATTGTAAGTGGACTAGCTTACGGTATAGATATCTGTGCTCATAAAGCAGCTTTAAGCTCAAACCTACCAACAATTGCCTCTATTGCACATGGCATGGATCGAATATATCCCTCTATTCATCGAGCAACTGCAATTCAAATGCTCAACAATGGAGGTTTAGTAACCGAATATCTAACAGAAACAAACCCTGATAGACAAAATTTCGTGCAACGAAATCGTCTTATAGCAGGGATGTGTGATGCAATTATTGTGATTGAATCTGGCAGGAAAGGAGGCTCACTAATTACAGCAGATATGGCACATTCTTACAACAGAGATGTGTATGCCATACCTGGTAGAATTAATGACACTCAATCTGTAGGCTGCAATCATTTAATAAAAAGCAACAAAGCTGGCTTAATTGAATCAGCTAAGGATTTAGTCGATGCAATGTGCTGGGATATTTCCAATGAGAATAAGCTGCCAATACAACAAAGTCTTTTTATAGACTTAACAGAAAAACAACAAAATATTGTGAATGCAATTAGAATGAAAGAGAGCATTTCCTTAAATGAAATAGCAATTTCAATTGGCGAGGCTGTAAGTAAAACATCATCAGCTTTACTCGAAATGGAATTTTTAGGAGTAGTCAAATGTCTTCCCGGAAACTTATATAAATTGAAATAGTAATTTCAATTATTAAGAAAAAATAAAGCGGAATCACCATAAATGGCTATCCGCTTTATTAACCTTAAATCTAATACTATGAAAAACACAGTACAAATATATGCGATTTTATGCTATAAAACATACTTTTAAGGTTAAATAATGTTAATTATATGTTCTAAAGCATAGTTTTACAACATCAAAAACCTATTGATTTTAAATTTAGACCCATTTTTTCATCTATCCCAAACATAAGATTCATATTCTGAACAGCCTGCCCAGAAGCCCCTTTAAGCAAATTATCAATAGAAGAAACTATGAATATTTTGTTATCATGTTTCTCTAAGTAAACCAAACCTTTATTTGTATTAATAATCTGTTTTAAATCAATATTTTTCTCAGAAATAAAAGTAAATGCTGTATCCGAGTAATAGTCGGCATATAGCTTTTCAGCTTCCTCTAATGACAAATTACTCTCTGTATAAAGAGTAGCAAAAATTCCACGAGAAAAGTTTCCTCTAATTGGAACAAAATTAATTTTAGCATTAAAATCAGGCTGTAACTGCTTCATAGACTGTGTAATCTCAGCCAAATGTTGGTGTTCAAATGCCTTATAAACAGACACATTATCATTACGCCAGCTAAAATGTGAAGTTCCAGAGGGTTTTTGACCTGCTCCTGTTGAACCGGTAATAGCACTAATATGGATTTCGTTTTTAAGGAGGCCTGCTTTTGCTAGAGGTAGTAAGGCTATTTGTATAGCTGTTGCAAAACAACCTGGATTAGCAACACGCTCTGCTGATTGAATCTCACTTTTATTCAATTCTGGCAATCCGTATACAAAATTGTGATTCGATGATTTTTGACGATAATCAGTAGACAGGTCTATTATTTTTACTCCAGCAGGGATAGAGTGAGCATCCATAAATTTCTTTGTGTCACCATGTGCTGTGCAAAAATACAAGGCATCAATGCTATCTAAGGGCAGCTGATCTGTAAACACTAAATCTGTTTCTCCATACAAACCACTATGTACATCCGAAATTTTATTTCCTGCATTACTGCTACTGTTTATAAAAGAAATATTTACTTCTGGGTGATTTATTAGAATACGTAATAACTCACCAGCAGTATATCCTGCACCTCCTATTATTCCTACTTTAATCATATCAATATTTGCTATGAGTCTAATTTTTGACTCTTGTTTTTTATTTCAATAAATCTGGACGTAAACTTTTCGTACGCTCCAGTGATTGCTCCATCTCCCATTCATGTATTTTACGCTCATGACCTGATAATAATATATCAGGCACCTTCCATCCTTTATATTCTGATGGACGAGTATATACAGGTGGAGCTAATAAATTATCTTGAAAAGAATCTGATAATGCTGATTGCTCATCTCCAATAGCTCCAGGAATTAATCGAACAACAGCATCCGAAATCATGGCCGCAACTAATTCACCTCCAGTCAATACAAAATCTCCTATAGAAATCTCCTTTGTTATTAGGTACTCTCTTATCCTATGATCTATTCCTTTATAATGTCCACATAAAATAATAATATTTTCAAATAAAGAAAGTTGATTCGCAGTTCTCTGATCAAACTGTTTTCCATCAGGAGAAGTATATATCACCTCATCATATGCTCTTTCACTTTTAAGTTTAGATATAACTCTTTCGATTGGCTCAATTTGCAAGACCATACCTGCTCCACCACCAAATGCATAATCATCTACTCTACCGTGTTTATCTTCTGTATAATCACGCAAGCGATGAATATGTATCTCTACCAAACCCTTATCTTGGGCACGTTTCACAATAGAATGTGAAAGTGGCGCTTCAAGCAATTCTGGCAAAACAGTTATAATATCTATACGCATCTATAAAATTATTAGAGTGCAAATTTACAAAAAAACTATAGCATCATTTGTGTTGAAGCTTCTTATTTGCAGATTTTGTGTTCTAATAGTTATCTTTGTGATTAATTTTTACAACTATGATATACGAGTCTCACACTCTTTCTAATGGCATTCGCTTGGTACATAAAACCGACGATTCACCAGTAGCTTATTGTGGGTTGGCTATTAACACGGGGACACGTGATGAAAGTGAACATGAGCAAGGCATGGCTCACTTTATTGAACACATGTTTTTCAAAGGCACAAATAAACGCAAGGCATGGCATATTATAAATAGCTTAGAAAATGTAGGTGGTGAATTAAATGCCTATACAAGCAAGGAAGAGACCTTTGTGTATGGCACCGTACTCACTGAAGATTTTGAACGGGCAATGGAACTAACTGCTGATATTGTTTTTAATGCCTCCTTTCCAAAAAATGAAATAAAAAGAGAAGTTGATATCATTCTGGATGAAATACAATCATACAAAGACACTCCTGCTGAATTAATTTACGATGATTTTGAAGAACTTGTTTTTGCTAACTCTCCAATTGGAAGAAATATCTTAGGAAAAGAAGATCTTTTAAAAAACTTTAAAAAAACCGATGCCGATCTTTTTATATCCAATAATTACCACACTGATGAAATGGTGTTTTTTTCTTTGGGAAAAATTAGTTTCAAAAAAATCATTCGTTGGGCAGAAAAATACTTAGCTTGTTATCCTTCTTCATTAAGAAGCTCTAAACGGATTAGCCCTACTAGCTATTCACCACAAGATTTAACTCTAAATAAAGACACGCATCAACTACATATGATGATGGGCAATAGAGCTTATTCATTATTTGATGAAAAACGATTAGCATTATCATTACTAAACAATATTATTGGAGGACCTGGACTAAACAGTTTGCTAAATTTATCTTTACGTGAGCGAAATGGATTAGTCTATAGTGTAGAATCAAACTACACAGCATTTACAGATACTGGAGTTTTTTCTATCTACCTTGGCTCTGACCCTAAAAATAAAGAGCGATGCTTACGCTTAATAAAAAAAGAGTTGAAAAAGCTCCGTGAAGAAAAAATGAGTGCGGTAAGCTTTTTAAAATACAAGAAACAACTAATTGGACAAGTTACTATATCATCTCAAAACAAAGAAAGTGTAGCGCTGGGAATTGGGAAAAGTTTTTTGCATTTTAATCGCATAGAAAGCATTGAAGAAACAAAACGTAAATTAAATCAACTTACAACAGAAACACTACAAGAAATTGCTAATGAAATATTTGACGAAAAGAATTTCAGCAATTTAATCTATTTATAAAAATATGTTTTCAGAATTAGATGATTATATAGAAAAGCACACCAGCAGTGAACCCGACTTGCTGAAAAAGCTAAACAGAGAAACACATTTACATGTGGTAAACCCACGCATGCTATCTGGACACGTGCAGGGACGCATGCTAAAAATGATATGCTCAATGCTTAAGCCAACATGCGTATTAGAACTAGGCACTTTTACAGGTTACTCTGCACTTTGTTTAGCAGAAGGGATTCCTAGTAATGGTATTGTTCATACTATAGAAATCAATGACGAGCTAGAGGACTTCACACAAAGTTTCTTTTCACAATCACCTTATGGTAAGAAAATAAAACAACATACTGGAAATGCCTTAGAAATTATCAGCAGCCTGAATGAGACTTTTGATTTAGTTTTTATTGATGCTGATAAAAGAGAATATTTAGAATATTATCATGCCATATTTGAGAAGATACATAAAGGCGGCTATATCTTAGCAGACAACACTCTTTGGGATGGAAAAGTAATAGAAAAGATTGACCCTAATGACAAGCAAACCATTGGCGTAGTTGCTTTTAATGATTTTGTTGCAAATGACAATAGAGTAGAAACAGTTCTGCTTCCCATTAGAGACGGATTAACTATTATTAGAAAAAAATAAAAAACTATCTTTGTATTTATGAAAAACGATTACGTATTTGAACACAAATTTAAAGTCCGAGACTATGAATGTGATATACAAGGGGTATTAAACAATGCTGTTTATCAAAACTATTTAGAGCACACTCGTCATGAGTTTCTATTATCACACGACATCAGCTTTGCTGAATTACACGAAAGAGGTATCGACCCAATGGTTGCTCGTATAAGTATCGACTATAAAGTGCCGCTTCGTCCATGTGATGAATGCGTCTGTCGTTTATTTGTAAAGAAAGAAGGGATTAAATATGTATTTTATCAAAATATTTATCGTTTATCAGATGAGAAAATATCTATCAAAGCAAAAGTGGAAGCCGTTACAGTAGTTAATGGCAGACTTAGTTTTTGTGATGAATTAGATGCTTTAGTTACTGAAAAAAAATAAAAATAATATGTCTGAATTACTAGAAAAAGAAGAACAAATCGTAAAAATGATCAAAACAGTTTACGATCCAGAAATACCTGTAAATATATATGACTTAGGGCTGATTTACGAAGTTGAAGTTAATGGGACTACTGCTGATATCACTATGACATTAACTGCTCCTAATTGTCCAGCTGCAGATTTCATTGTAGAAGATACTCGATATAAAGTTGAAAGTGTTGATGGTATTGAAACTGTAAATATCAACTTAGTTTTTGACCCACCATGGGGCAAAGAAATGATGAGCGAAGAGGCCCAACTTGAACTAGGATTTCTATAAATGAAAAAAACATACTTTTTATCCGATGCACATTTAGGCTCGTTAATAATAGAGAATCATCGCGAACACGAACTAAAGCTAGTCAACTTTCTTGACTCCATAAAAGAAGATGCCGCTGAGATATTTCTTTTAGGAGATATGTTCGACTTTTGGTTCGAATATAAATACGTGGTTCCAAAAGGACATGTGCGTTTTTTAGGGAAACTTGCTGAACTAGTAGACAAAGGAATAAAAGTACATTTTTTTATTGGGAACCATGACATTTGGACCTTTGGGTACCTTGAAAAAGAACTTGGCTTAATTGTTCATAAGAAACCTGAAACCTTTGAGCTAAATGGTAAAAAATTCTTCCTAGCTCACGGTGATGGATTGCACGAAAAAAGTGCAGGATTCAAATTTATTCGTTGGGTTTTCCATAGCAAATCATTACAAAAACTCTTTTCATTAGTACCTTCTCGTATTGGTTTAAGCTTTGGCAATAATTGGTCAAAAAGCAATCGAAAAAAAGATATTGCAAGAGATTATCAATACCAGGGAGAAAATAACGAATGTTTAGTGCGTTTTGCAAAAGAACATAGTCAATCTAACCCAATCGATTATTACATATTTGGACATCGCCACATCTTACTTGACTTACAATTAGCAAACAAAAGTCGTATGATGATAATTGGCGACTGGCTACATAATTTCTCTTACGCTGTATGGGATGGTGAAAATCTTGAATTAAATCAGATTGAAGCATAAAATCTATTATTCTTTTACATGGACTCAAACTTATCAAGCTTTCTTAAAGAATTAGCTGAAGCGTACAAAAACAACAATCTTAAAAGAATTCTTTTAAGCAAGCCCTCATCAACGGAGAACAACGCAGGAAAAATCGTAGGAAGAATTGTAGAAATTAAAAACGAAAAAAAAATATCGTTTGTATTTGAATATGAGACAAAAAATATAACAAAGAACTTTTCCATTGAAGAAAGCACAAATCAACTTAGGGAGTTGCTAGGGAATGATTTCAAAAACGGCATCCTCTTTACAGAAAAGCATGACATCCGCCTAAGCTTCAACAAAAAATGGAAATCACACTTAGAATATAACAAAGCAACAATTTTGGATAATATATCGCTAGATCATAATAAAGAAAAAATGAGATCAATAGCTATCGATAATAATATTTATCTAAAAGAACTTGGTATTGTATCGCAAGAAAATAAAATTGTTCCCAATAGGCAAAGTAAATTTAAACAGATAAATAAATACATTGAAACAATTGATTCTGTAATTAAAAATTCAGAATTAAACACAAAAAAAGAAATTAATGTGGTTGATATGGGATCTGGGAAAGGATACCTCACCTTTGCTACTTACGATTATTTAAATAATATTTTAGGAATTAAAGCAAATATAATTGGCGTAGAGCTGAGAGCTGAGCTGGTCAAGATTTGTAATGATATTGCTATAAAATGCTACTATAAAAATTTAAAATTCCACCAAGGTGACATTCAAAGTTTTCAATCTGAGAGAAATACTGATGTATTAATTGCCTTACATGCATGTGATACAGCAACGGACGACGCCATTTTTCAAGGCATCAATTTAAATGCATCAGTAATAATAACAGCACCGTGTTGCCACAAGCAAATTAGAAAAGAATTGAACATCAGCAGCGAGCTAAACGAGATAGCAAAATACGGCATTTTAAAAGAAAGGCAAGCTGAAATTATTACGGATACACTTAGAGGACTTATTTTAGAAAGCCATGGCTATAGCTCTCAGATTTTTGAATTTATAGCTGATGCACACACACACAAAAATGTGATGATAGTTGGGATTAAAAACAATACTCAACCAAATAGAAAAACTAATGCAAAGAAAATATCAAACTTGAAAGAGTTATTTGGCATTAAGAACTTCTATTTAGAAGAGTTATTTAAGAAAAAATAAAAAACTAAAAAAAAACAGCGTATGAATACTCAAGTAATTAATATAGACAAGTACATTGACAAAGCTATTTTATTGGCCGTAGAATTTGGGCCTAAACTACTGGGAGCTATTGTAGTTCTAATCATTGGGCTATGGCTAACTAAAATAGTATCTAAAAGCATTGAGAAGGTTTTTGAAAAAAGAAAAATTGACCCAACATTAAGGCCCTTTTTAAACGGGCTAATTAGCACCATGCTAAAAGCACTCGTTATTATAAGTGCTATGGGAATGATTGGCATTCAGATGACTTCTTTTATTGCAATTTTAGGAGCAGCAGGACTAGCTATTGGCTTAGCTCTTTCAGGCACTTTGCAAAACTTTGCAGGAGGAGTTATTATTTTAATTTTCAGACCATTTAAAGTAGGCGATTTTGTAGAAATGCAAGGATATAAAGGAATTGTGAAAGAAATAACTATATTCACAACTACCATAAACACTGTAGATAAAAAACTCGTTATTATTCCAAATGGACCACTTTCTACAGGCTCTCTAACGAATTACTCTACAGAGCCTCAACGAAGAGTTGACTGGACATTTGGCATAGCATATGGTGACGATATAGAAGACTTCAAAAAAGCAATGGCAGATTTCATGAGTGAAGATGAGCGTATTTTAAAAGATCCTGCTTATTTTGTTGGCCTTTCTGAACTAGCTGACAGCTCAGTTAATTTTGCAGTAAGAGCATGGGTAAATTCTGCTGACTATTGGGATGTATACTTCAGCATGAATGAAAAAGTATACAAAAGATTTGCAGACTATAAGCTTAACATTCCGTTTCCTCAAATGGATGTGCATGTTCAAAAATAATTTCAAATAATATCTAGCTAATAATAAATGAGCTGTATATATACGGAAAATGTATTAATACAGCTCATTTTTTTGCCCATTTCTGTATATTTATGTATATTTGCAAATATTTATGCATATTTATACAAATGAGACATAAGAATAAAAGACATGAGATGATTATTGATGTGATAAGTTCATCCATAATCAGAAATCAAGAAGAGCTACTTCAATCACTTATAAAAAAAGGGTTTGATCTAACTCAGGCTACCTTATCTCGTGATTTAAAACAAATGAAGGTTGCAAAACAAGTAACAGAAAATGGAGAATATATTTATGTATTACCAACTAATTCAATCACATCTGACACAAATGAGAATTATAACAATACAGAAAATAGGTTCTTAACTATCGATTTCTCAGGGAACTTAGCTGTAATAAAAACTCGACCCGGTTATGCTGGAAGTATTGCTTCAGACATAGACGAACAAAGGAGTCCGCAAATACTGGGGTCTATTGCAGGTGATGATACAGTATTATTAATAGTAAAAGAAGGCGTAACTAACGAAGAGATAACAACTCTTTTGAAGTCTAGATTATAAAAAATGAAAAAAGAAAAAATACATATAAGCTTAGCTGATGATTCTCATATTCCTTACATAGAAGCTATTCTAAAAACAATAGAAACAGCAGCTAAAGAAAGGGGTACTGGTATTGCTCGTCGTTCTCCGGAATATATACTTTCCAAAATTAAAGAGAAGAAGGCAATAATAGCATTTGTAAACGATGAATTTGGGGGCTTTTGCTATATTGAAAGTTGGGGAGATAAAAAATTTGTAGCCAATTCTGGACTCATCGTAGTTGAGAATTTTAGAGGACATGGTCTGGCAAAATCTATTAAAAAGAAAGCATTTGAAATCTCTAGAGAACGTTATCCTGATGCAAAGTTATTTGGACTTACTACAGGCTTAGCTGTTATGAAAATAAATTCAGAATTAGGATATAAACCTGTCACTTTCTCTGAACTTACAGACGATAAAGAATTTTGGAGAGGTTGCGAGCAGTGCGTAAACTTTGACATTTTGCAACGCAACAATAACAAAATGTGCTTGTGCACAGGCATGTTATACGACCCCAAAGAAAAAAAGAAAACTAAAATTACCTGGAAAGAGGTATTGAAAAAAATTGCCCTACTTCCTGTTGCACCATTTAAAGACAATAAAAAATAAAAATACCAAATGAAAGAAAAAGTATTATTAGCATTTAGTGGAGGCTTAGACACTTCATATTGCGCCATGCACCTAGCTAAAGACAAAGGATACGAAGTACACACAGCCGTAGCCAACACTGGCGGTTTTGATAAAGAAGAACTGAAATCTATTGAAGAAAGAGCGTATCGCTTAGGAGCAAAGTCTCACGTATCACTTGATGTTACAGAAGCTTATTACGAAAAGAGTATTAAATACATGGTATTCGGCAATGTACTTCGTAATGGGACTTACCCAATATCCGTTAGCTCAGAACGTGTATTTCAAGCTATTGCAATTATCGAACATGCTAAAAAAATGAAAGCCGACTATGTAGCCCATGGTTCTACAGGAGCTGGAAATGACCAGGTACGATTCGATCTTACGTTTGAAATTTTAGCCCCTGAGATTAAAATTCTTACCCCAACTCGCGATATGGTTTTAACTCGTGAATATGAAATAAACTACTTAAGAGAACATGGCTATGAGGCTGATTTCACGAAGATGGAATACTCAATTAATAAAGGATTATGGGGTACATCTATTGGAGGAAAAGAAACACTTGATTCAGCACAAACTTTACCAGAATCAGCCTACCCAAGCCAAGTAACAACAAAGAAAGAAGAACAGCTAACTCTTGAATTTAAAGCAGGTGAGATTATCGCTGTTAACGGTAAGAAATATGATAATAAAATTGAAGCCATCAACACCATTGAAGAGATAGGTTCAAAATTTGGAATCGGACGTGATATGCATATTGGTGATACAATAATTGGCATAAAAGGTCGAGTAGGTTTTGAAGCTGCTGCTCCTTTACTTATTATAAATGCACACAAAATGTTAGAAAAACACACCCTCACCAAGTGGCAACAATATTGGAAAGATCAATTAGGTAATTGGTATGGTATGTTTCTTCATGAAGCTCAATATCTAGAGCCGGTAATGCGCGACATTGAGTCATTCCTTCAAAACTCACAAGGCAATGTAAATGGGTCTGTAATTATTAATTTACGTCCTTATAATTATACTCTTGTGGGAGTTGAAAGTGATTTCGATTTAATGAAAACGGATTTTGGAGAGTATGGTGAAGTTAATAAAGCATGGACAGCCGAAGATGTAAAAGGCTTTACTAAGATCCTAGGAAATCAGATGAAAATATATCAAAATGTGCAAAAAAGAAATAATAAATAAAAAGGAAAGGGTTCTGATTAACAGAACCCTTTTTTATCCCAACCAAAAAATTACTTAATAAACTATCTTCATTAAGAGTGTTACAAATTTGCATAAAAAACACTCATAAAACCATTGATTAAAATCAATGGTTATGATGGTTATTTTAAAATAAATTCTACCTTAAAAATAAATTTTTACTTGAAATAGTTTTTTCAAGAGGAAATGCAAATTAAATATTATTGATTAGAGTCAAGAACATTACAACTAAACATCAACAGAATTAAACTATCACCTTTTTCTTTTAAAAAAAGTTTTTATTAAATCTGAACATTCTTTTTCCAACACCCCCCCCACTAACTCAGTTTTCGGGTGTAACGCTTTTGAGGCATAATTCTTAAATCCTTTCTTCTCATCTCTAGCTGCAAATACTACTCTTTTGATCTGAGTCCACCCCAAGGCTCCCGCACACATCACACAAGGCTCAAGGGTAACATACAAAGTACAATCTCCTAAATACTTACTTCCTAAAGAATTTGCAGCAATAGTAATTGCCTGCATTTCTGCATGTGCTGTTACGTCTGTTAACCTTTCCGTTAAATTATGAGCTTTAGCAATAATTCTACCCTGACATACTACTATTGCTCCCACAGGCACCTCATCCATATCAAATGCCTTTTGGGCCTCAACAAGAGCCTGTTTCATATAATAATTATCATCAAACATAAAAGCTAATTTAAAATAAAGAGCCAAATACTAACAACACAGCAAAACCCGTAAGGAACCCAAAAATTGTTTGTAGTAAAGTGTGCATTTTCAAAGTAATTCTTGCAGCTGCCAATAAACCTGAAAGAATAAATGCAATAGATAAGATTAATGACGGGTTAATATTCAATCGATAAGATACGATAATTATAGCTGCGCATAAACCTCCAAGAGCAGATAGGTGAGCACTAATTTTCCATTTAAAATTAACCAACATTATTATAATTGTAGATACAACGACTCCAGTCATCAATGATACAATATAAAGAGGCATAAATATTCTATATAAAAAAATAACAGTGGCTATATATAAAACAACAACAAAAAGATATGGAATAGTCCGTTCCCTTCTAGTTGGTAGCTGAATTGAAGTAATTAAACCTAATTTTTTAAGAACCAAAAGCACAATTAAAGGAAGAAAAGCAGTAAGGATAAAAACCGAAGCAACAATATAGACCTTATGTTGAATATCAAGAAAAGAAAATTTACCTACTTGGAACAATAGAATTAACGAATAGGTCGGAAAAAAGACTGGTTGAAGAATATTTGAAAGTAATTGAGCAAGTTTATTCATGCTTTTAATATATAATATTAATCTGTTATTTTAAAATTCTTTTCGAAGTCGTGCCACAGATATATCCAGTTGTTCTCTATATTTTGCAACCGTTCTACGAGCAATAATATATCCTTTCCCTTTAAGAATTCCAGCTAGTTGTTCATCTGTGATCGGTTTTCTTTTATCTTCCTCTTCAATACATTTCTGAAGAATGCTTTTTATTTCACGAGAAGAAACTTCTTCTCCAGAATCTGTTTGCATTGACTCAGAAAAGAAATATTTTACTGAGAAAACACCAAAATCAGTTTGAACATACTTGCTATTACTTACTCGAGATATTGTTGATATGTCTAATCCCGTAATTTCTGCAATATCTTTTAGAATCATTGGCTTAAGCATGGTTTCATCACCTTCAAGAAAATATTCTTTTTGAAAATTCACAATTGCATTCATCGTCACAAGCAAAGTATTTTGTCTTTGTTTAATTGCATC